>NZ_BBRL01000001.1 GCF_002090135.1 Demequina sp. NBRC 110055
CGATGATGCTCCTATGTCTGTCAACGTGTGTTGAGGGTGAGCATTCGCTTGGTGGGGGTGGCGTTTGGCAAGGTGGCGAGCCAGGTCCGGTAGGCGGTGGCGAGGTTGTCGTCTCGGAGTTCGCCGCGCTCGAGTCGGGAGATCGTGATGGACCAGTGGCCGAAGTGGCGGGCGGCGGTGTCGATCGTGATGGCTTTGGACACTCGTAGGGGGCGCAGGTCGGTGATGTCGGGCACTGGTGTGGGGTGGGTGAGCAGGTGCCAGACTTCGCGGGCGATGGCGCGTTTGAGGCAGCGGATGATGTCTTTGGTGGTCTTGCCATCGGTGGTGCGGCGGGCGACGTAGTCGCGGGTGCGTGGCTCGTGTGACATCCGCACGAGCGCGACGGTGTGGAGGGCTCGGTTCGCGTCGCGGTCGCCGCCACGGTTCAGGCGATGGCGGGTGGTTTTGCCCGACGAGGCCGGGATGGGTGCGACGCCACACAGGGCTGCGAACGCCGCCTCGGAGCGCAGTCGGACGGGATTGTCGCCGGCGGTGACGAGGATTTGCGCGGCGGTGGTGATGCCGATACCGAACGCTGCGGCGAGTTCGGGGTTGGCTTGATGGACGAGAACGTGCAGGTCGGCCTCTATTGCGGTGATCTCGTCACTGAGGTGCTGATAGCGGCGCGCCAAAATCCTGAGGGCAGTCGTGGTGGCAGCCACCACGGACAAGGTCGCAGCTTCAGGCCTGGTAGCAGCCAGGCCGGAGATCAGTTGCTTGTCACTGGCGCTGCGCCAGCGCGCTCGGGTTTGATCCGGTGCCGTCACCAGGAGCGACTTGATCTGCTGCATCGCACTGGCGCGAGCCTTCACGGCGGAGCGTCGCACGCTCAGCAGGGCACGGATTTGTTCGACGACGCCGTCGCCGTCTTTCGGAATTGGCAGGTGGGTGTTGGCGAGTGCTTGCTCGGCGGCGGCGTAGGCGTCGATGGGATCGGACTTGCCACGACGTCGTTGTGCTCGTTTCGGTCGGATCACCTCTGCAACGCTCAAGCCCTCAGCGCGCAAGGATCGCGACAGTGCGGCGCCGTAGGAGCCGGTGCCTTCGATCCCGACTCGTGAGACGGTGCCGAAAGAGGCGATGAATGCCGCGATCGCGCCGTGGCCGGCTGGGGTAGCGGGGAACTCGCGATCCCCGAGTCGGGCACCAGTAGCCGCGAGGACGGCGACATGGTGCGTGAGGGAATGGGTGTCGATCCCGGCGACAACCTGGCCAGGATCCTTGAAGGTAGTCATGATAGAGGAGTGCCTTTCTCGACGTGGGGCACACCGTCCGGGGTCGGCCAGACAAGACGTTGATGAGACGCTTCTGGTCAAGCTCTTATGAAGTCATGTCCGGCCCCGGGCGGCGTGGGAACGCGCCAGACCCGGCCGCGGACAGATCACGTCGAAGGCAGCCTGTGAGCGCCAGTCAGACCCCGGGTCACACCACCAGATCCGGCACTCTCCATCATCAACGTCAGA
>NZ_BBRL01000002.1 GCF_002090135.1 Demequina sp. NBRC 110055
TGAACCGTCCGCGGTTTCTTGCCGCTTCTATGCGGGTGCCAGCACCGGCGGTGCTGGCGTGGTGATGTCAGCGTAGTAGGCGGCCTCGAACTCGTCGGGTGGGACGTCGCCCAGGCGGGAGTGCAGGCGGTGCTGGTTGTACCAGTCGACCCACGCAAGCGTGACCCACTCGACGTCTTCCAGCCGTCTCAGCGGGCCGTCACGGAATGGTGAGTCGTCGCGGATCGCTTCGTTCTTGAACAACCCGATTGTGGACTCTGCCAGGGCGTTATCGTAGGCATCGCCGATGGAACCGATCGAAGCGGCGATGCCTTCGAGGGCGAGGGTCTCGGCGAAGGACACAGACGTGAACTGGCTTCCGGCGTCAGAATGATGCACCAAACCGTCGCCTGCAGGATGGCCGGCGCGGTCACGCCGCCACAGCCCCATGCGCAGCGCGGTCGTCACCAGCGGCGTGGTCTTCGACATCGACGCGTGCCAACCGACGATCGCCCGCGAGTAGCAGTCGATGACGAACGAGACGTAAGCGAAGCCCGCCCAGGTGCGCACGTAGGTGAAGTCCGCGACCCAGCGGATGTTCGGCGCGGGCGCGGTGAAGTCCCGATCCAGCAGATCCGGAGCACGCTCTGCATTGCGATCAGCGATCGTGGTGCGCACACCGCGGCCACGCACACGACCGTTGAGTCCCAGGTCTCGCATGAGGCGATCGACCTGACGGGCCGAGGCCGGCAGGCCCTGGCGGCGCAGGTGGGAGACCATCTTGCGCCGCCCGTACATGCCCTCGGGAGTGCCCGTCGTGGCCAGTAGCGCGTCGGCCACGACCGCGTCCACCCGATCCCGCACCGACGCGTCACGAATGCGCATGTCTCGGTAGGTTCGTGCGGCGATCTGGACGCCCTGCCCTCGCAGGACGGCGCAGATCGACTCGACCGCACGACCCTTGGTGCGCTGCTCGTCGATGAACGCGACGATCAGCGACGACGGGGGTCGAGTTCCCCGGCGAAGAAAACCGCTGCGTCCTTGAGGATCGCGTTGGCCTCCCGCAGCTCGCGGTTCTCCCGCTCGAGCTTGCGAATCTTCTCGGACTCGGATGTCGTCACGCCCTGACGCTCACCTGCGTCGACCTGAGCTTGGCGCACCCACCGGCGCAGCGACTCGGCTCCGAAACCGAGTCGTCCAGCGACCGTTTGGCATGCGACGGTGAGGTTCGGGTACTCGTCGAGATGGTCCAGGACCAGCCGCACGGCACGCTGCTTGGTCTCCTCGGGAATCCTCTTCGGCATGGGCTCTATCTTCCTTCCAGACTCGAAAGGAAGCGGCATCAAACCGGGGACGGTTCA
>NZ_BBRL01000003.1 GCF_002090135.1 Demequina sp. NBRC 110055
TCCATTGGGCTCCGTTCGCGCCCACACCGGCATAGCCGTACACGTACGTGTCGTCATCGACATCGATAATCGGCTCGTCCTCACCATCGACGAAGACCTTGATATTCGACCCCGTCGTCACCACCTTCAGGTGATGGTCCACCGACCAATCAGTGTCACGCTGCACCGAAGCCAAACGCGTGATCGACGACCCTGCACGATCGAGCTCGATGAGGCCCGAGTGGTTCCACGCGACGAAGTACCCAGAATCGTTGATGGTGTCGGACGGGGCTTGCTTGCGGAACAACACCGCCGCCCAGTTCTGACCACCCTGATACGACAGATCAGCCTCGTAGGTCGCATCACGCCACACACTGCCCGTGATCGCCGACTGATACCTCCACGCACTGCTGCCACCGAGCGTGGACTGCACGTACGCACCATCAACGACCGACCACGAACCGCGGCCAGGCGACCACGCGCCCGCACCGGCGGAAAAGTCATCGAAGAAGTCGCCAACGGTATCAAGCTCAAGCGTCACATCGACCGTCGCCGACTCACCCTTGACCACGACCACACCGTCAACCGTGGCCGTGCGGAACAGATCCTTCTGCACCGTCATCGCGTAGGACCCGGCCGGAATGTCCTCAAACGCGAACGAGCCATCCGACTGAGTCAACACCGAATATTCATGCTCCTCGCTGACCACCGACACCGACGCACCCGACACCACCGCGCCAGCATCATCAACCACAACACCCGACACACCCCCGACATCGTCG
>NZ_BBRL01000004.1 GCF_002090135.1 Demequina sp. NBRC 110055
CCGCAGGTGGACTCTTGACCAGGTGCGTCGACATCGTCGAGGTGGTGACCCGCGATCCGATACCGCGACTGATAACGTTGGCACCGGCTTACGAGGGGGATGACTATGGCCGCGCGTCAGGATCGAGAAACACCGGGACGCCACGGCGCCCGCGCGAGGCGCTTCGGCGTGTCCGCGCTCGTCGCGGCATTGGTCGCGGCGGTGACGATGACGACTGCCGCGCCCGCAGCACACGCGGCACTTCAGTTCCCTGACGTGCCTCCCTCGCACCAGTTCGCGACGGAGATCGATTGGCTCGCTCAGCAACACATCACGACGGGCTACTCTGACGGCGACTTTCGCCCGCGCGATCACATCACTCGCGAAGCGTTCGCCGCGTTTGTGTACCGGCTTGCGGGAGAGCCGTACCCGGACCGCACCGCCCTTCCCTGGTGGCGGGATGTGCCTACTGGCCATCAGTTCTTCCGCGAGATCTGGTGGGTGAGTGAGGCGGGAATCACGCGCGGGTTCGCTGACGGGTTCTTCCACCCCGACGAAGACATCTCGCGCGAAGCCGTCGCCGCATTCCTGTACCGCTTCGAGGGCAGCCCGCGGTTCACTGCGCCCGCACGTTCGCCTTTCTCCGACGTGAAGCCAAGCGCGAAGTTCTATAAAGAGATCACGTGGCTCGCGAGCACAGGCATGACGACCGGGTTCGCGGACGGCACATTCCGCCCCACTGCCGCTGTCACGCGAGAGGCGGTGGCGGCGTTCATGTACCGGGGATACGCCGTCATGCCGCACGACGGCTTCTACGCCGTGGGGACGGGCCGCGGCGAGGTCGCCCCCGGCATCTACACCACATCGCCCCGCAGCGGAGGCGAGTGCGTGTGGGAGCACCGCGATGTACCTGCAAGCGACCACCGCCCCGCGGGAACCTCTAGTTGGGCTGCGAGCGACTTCGGTCCATCCATCGTTGAAATCACCTCCGCCGACACGTCCTTCTCAACGGACGGCTGCACACCATGGAGAGAACTGCGCGTCACCAACCCCCACGGGGAGAGCTTTGGCCGCGGCGATCACCTCGTGGGATACGACATCGGACCCGGCGTCTATACCGCGCCCGGTGGCAGCAACTGCGTGTGGGTAACCTACGCCAATTTCCGCGATGCTCCGGATTCCGAGCTTCACGACGGTGCGGGCCGCTCTCCGAAGGTCATCGTGACCGACGGCATCTGGTCCCGAGGATGCGGAACGTGGACATGGTCTCAGGACGTCGGAGCGATCCCCCGAAGCTAAACCACCAACAATCGCCCCTTGCGAGCGATATAGAACACCGTCCTCCAGGACATCCTCTTCTGGTCCCGCGGGCACGAGCGCCACCCTTCACGGAACCCGCCAAACCACGGCCGCAGCCCATGGAATCGCGGCACCGACCGCGCCACCTGCGCCAGGGCCCACACGGACGCGTACACCACCGACAAAGGAGCCGGCAGGTTGCGCCGCGCCACCCACACGCGATTGCGCGCGGACAGTCGGTAGTAGTCCGCGTGACGGGTGGGCTTCTTGACGGGGTGGTAGATGCGCAGCTCGGGGTCGTAGATGACCTTCTTGCGCTGCTCCCATACGCGCCAGGCGAGTTCAATGCCCTCGTGCGCGTAGAAGAAGTCTCCGGGCCACATCCCCGCCGCTACCAGCACGTCGCGCCGGATCGCCACCGCGCCTTCCCACAGGGAGAACGCCGCAAACGGCGCGTCGACGGGGCGCGATCCCAGCCGCGGCACCCAGCGCGACGGTGAGCCCTTGCCCTTCGGGTCAAACACCCGCCCCTGCAACGCGCCCAGCCCGCGGTCGTCCTCGAAACGCGAGAGCACCTCGGACAGGAAGTCGTCGTCGACCACCTCGGCGTCGTCGTCGAGGAAGAAGATCAGTTCGCCGTCCACGTGGGACACGCCCGCGTTGCGACCCGCGGGGATACCGAGGTTCTCGGGCAGGGCCAGCGTGCGCACCACCGAGGGCAGCTTCTCGAAGGATGCGGGGTCCCATCCGTTGCCGACCACCAGAATGTCCGTGGTCACGTCGCGCTGCTTGAGCACGGACTCGATGGCTCGAACCAGCCGCTTGCGCCGCTTGCCCATCGTGAGAATCACGACGCCAAAGTCGGGCGCGGCGGGAGAAGGCATAAGGAGAAGTGTACGGGGGGCCGATGCCGTGGCTGGCTTTTCGCCCGGCCGTCAGTCCAGCCCGAGCAGGGCTCGGGGGATGGCCGATGCCGCAGCCTCCGCCTCCCTACGGGGCACCCCCGCCGTGACGCACACCTCCACGGCGCGCGCGAGGGTGAGCGTCGAACCCGCAATCGTGTCCGTCCCGGCGAGCACCGCCTTGCCGTCGCGCACCTCGACGTCGAGCGAGCCCAGCACGTACGAGCCGTCGGCCGCGCAGGCGGCCGCCATCGCATCGGTCACCAACACGACGCGGCCGGGCGCGGCACGGAACACCGCCGCGATCAAAGCCGGGTCGACGTGGATACCGTCCGCGATGAGCTCGATGAACACGCGCTCGTCGTCCAGCGCCGCCCCCACGGGACCGATCTCGCGGCCCACGATCCCCCGCATCGCGTTGAACCCATGGGTGAGGAGCGTCGCACCCCTGTCGAACGCTGCCCGGGAAAGCGCGGCATCGGCCTCCGTGTGTCCCACCGCGACAATGACGCCGGCCTCGGCGAAGCGCTCGATGGCGTCGAGCGCGCCGGGGAGCTCGGGCGCGATGGTGATCTGGCGGATGATGCCGTCACCGTCCTCGAGGAGCCGCGAGACGGCGACCTCAGATGGATCGATGAGGTTCTCCGGCGCGTGCGCGCCCTTGCGCGCCGGCGACAGGAACGGCCCCTCGAGGTGGACGCCCAGGAGGGAGGAATCGGCGTCCATGGCCTGACGCACCACGTCCATCGCATGCGCGGTCACATCGAGCGGCAGCGACACGAGCGAGGCCACCATCGCCGAGGTCCCCGCCGCGCGGTGAGCCGCCGCGGCGACGAGGGTGCCCTCGACCGTCTCGCCAAACGAGTGCCCTCCACCGCCGTGGCCGTGCAGATCCGTCAGCATCACCATGAGACGACCCTAGAGGTGCTGCCAGGCGGGCTTGTGGGCCTGCGCGTACCGGTAGTAGTCGGCGTGGGCCAGCGCGGAAGCGGCCGCCTCGTCGACGACCACCGTCACGTGGGGGTGCAGCTGGATCGCCGAGCCCGGCATCCCCGCACTCACGGGCCCCTCGACCGAGGCCGCGAGCGCCTCCGCCTTGCCCGCCCCGAACGCGAGCAACACCAGGTGGCGCGCGCGCAGAATGGTCCCGAGGCCCTGCGTCACGCAGTGGATCGGCACCTCGTCGAGCGAGTCGAAGAAGCGCGCGTTGTCGAGCCGGGTCTGCTCCGTGAGCGTCTTGACGCGGGTCAGCGAACCGAACGACGATCCGGGCTCGTTGAACGCGATATGCCCGTCGGTGCCGATGCCCAAGAGCTGCAGGTCCACACCGCCATGCGACGTCAGCGCCTCCTCGTAACGCGCGCCGGCGGTCGCCACGTCAGACCCCGTGCCGTCCGGCACGTGCACCAACGCGGGGTCGAGCCCGAGCGGCTCCGTGACCTCGCGCGCGATCACCGAGTGATAGCTCTCGGGGTGGGCCACGTCGATGCCGACATACTCGTCCAGCGCAAAGGCGCTCACCCGGGAGAAATCCAGGCCGTCGGCGGCGTGGCCAGCGAGTGCGCGGTACACGGGCAGCGGGGTGGACCCGGTCGCGACGCCCAACGTGAAGGTGGGTTCGGCCGCGACCCGCCCCGCGATGTGGTCGGCGACCAGTGCACCGGCCGCCTCAGGCGATTCGACAATGAGCACTTCAGCCATGGGTCACTCCCAGCAGCGCCGCGCCGATGGCTGCGACGGGTCGATGTCCTTCAAGAATGCGCGTGCGCTGCGCGAGCTCGAGCGAGGCGAGGAAGCGCGAGCCCTCGGCCCACTCGCGCAGCACACCGGCGGTGCCATCGAGCAGGGCGTCGCCCATGCCGGTGAGGCCGCCACCCACGATGACCTCCTCGACGTCGTACGCCAGCACCAGCACACGAATCGCGTGGGCCACGCCGAAGAACAGCCCCGCTCGGATCTCCTGCGCGCGCGGGTCGCCCTTCGCCGCGAGCGCCATCACCTCCCGAGCCTCCACGGTCGGGTCGCCCCACTGGCGCACAATCCCCGAGCCGGACGCGTACGTCTCGAGCCCACCGGGATTGCCCTCGCCATCCAGCGGTCCAGCCGGATCGATCGAAATGTGGCCTACCTCGCCCGAGGTTCCACGGGCACCCCGCCACAGCTGACCGTCGAGGATGATCCCCGCAGCGAGCCCGGTTCCGAGGTTGAGGTAGGCGACCGAGCGTGCGTCGGTCCCGACCAGGCGCCACGCGCCCACGGCCGCGGCATTGACGTCGTTCTCGACCTGCACGGGCCGACCCCACACGTCAGCCAGGGCGGCGGCGAGGTCGATCTCGTCGAGGTCGAGGTTCAGCGCGTGACGGACCACTCCCCCGCTCACCGCGCCGGGGATGCCCACACCCACGCTCAGCGTGTCGGCGACGTCGACCGCGCACTTGCGGGCGACCACCTCGACGGCGGCCTGCGCGGAGCGCACCACACCGGCCGGACCCTTCTCGACCGGCACGCGGTGGCGATGCAGCACCTGCAGGCGCTCGTCCACGGCGATCGCGTCGACCTTGGTGCCGCCGATGTCGACGCCGATGCGCACGCCGCTCATGCGAGCACCTCAATGAGGGCCTGGCCGGCAAAGCGCGAGGCTCCGAAGGTCGCAATGTCGGCATAGGGCGCTGTGAGGTCGGGCCACCCCATGTCGACAACGATGGGGTCGAATCGACGAAGCGCGTCGATGGCCTCGCGTGCCCACGCGTGGCGGTGGTTGTCCTTGCCCACCACGATCACGGTCTGTTTCGGCGCCGGGCTCCACGAGCCGAGCCCACTGTCAGGCGAGACCACGGCATCGGCCGTCACGCCGCTCGCAAACGGACCCCACGGCGAGGGTCCTACCGCGATATTGGCGGCCGGCTCGAGCCTCACCCACGCCACGTCACCCGGTGTCACCTGGGAGAGCCGGGCGGCCACGGCATCGGCCATCTGGAAGCCGGCCCTGAGGGCCGTGGTGTCGAGCCCGGGGATCGCTCCGCGAGTGAGATGTGCGGGAACCTCGGGCGCGTCGAGGGTCGTATCCACCAGACGGCCGATGCGACGGCTGGCATCCTGAAGTCGCTCGCCCGACAGCGTGCCCGCCTCGAGCGCGGCCTCGATGGCCGCGACGATCTCGCTCATCTGGGCATCGGTGTTCTTAGTGCCGATGCACAGCAGGTCGCAGCCGGCCGCGAGCGCGCGGGCGGCCGCGGCGGGGATGCCGATCTCGCCCGAGGCACCGACCATGTCGAGGGCGTCCGAGACGATCGCGCCGTCGAAGCCCATCTCGCCGCGCAACAGATCGGTGAGTATCGCGTGAGAGAAGGTCGCGGGGTTCTCCGCGTCGATCGCGGGCACCATGATGTGCGAGCTCATGAGGCTCGCCACACCGGCGTCGATCGCCGCCTGGAACGGCAGGAACTCGCGTTCACGCAGGGTCGCAAGGTCCGCATCCACGGTGGGCAGCGACACGTGCGAGTCCTGGGCGGTGTCGCCGTGGCCCGGGAAGTGCTTCGCGTTCGCGGCCACACCGGTGGATTGCACGCCCTCGGTCCATGCCACGCCGTGGGCTGCGACCAGCTCGGGCGTCGCGCCGAACGAGCGCACTCCAATGACGGGGTTGGCGACGTTCGTGTTGATGTCGACGTCGGGCGCGAGGGTGAGGTTCACACCGACCTCGCGCAATTCCCAGCCCACCTGGGCGCCCACAGCGCGGGTGATGGCCGGGTCGTCGAGCCGACCCAGCAGGGCGTTGCCGGGGAACGGCGAACCCTGAGCCTGGTAGAGGCGCGAGACGTCGCCGCCCTCCTCGTCGATCGAGATGACCGCACGCGGGTTGGCCTCACGGATCGCGGCGGTGAGTTCTCTCAGCTGCGACGGCGACTCGACGTTGGTCGCGAACAGGCACACACCACCCATGCCTTCGCTGAGGCGGCGCGCGACCCACTCGGGAAGCGTCGGTCCCTCGAAGCCGGGCATGAGCACGGCCAGCGGGTTGACGGCGGTCATCCCTTCACCGCCCCTCCGACGAGGCCGGAGGTCATCCGGTTCTGCACGATGAGGAAGAAGATGATGACGGGCACCGCAACCAGCACCGAGCCGGCCATGACCTGGCCCCACTCGATCATGCCGAGCGTCGACGGCTCCGCGAAGCCTCGCAGCCATAGCGGCAAGGTCTCGGAGGAGTCCGAGGTGAGCAGCACGGAGGCGAGCGCGAATTCGTTCCACACCTGGATGAAGGCGTAGACGCCGGACGCGACCAGGCCGGGCGCCAGCAGCGGGAACGTCACCCGCATGAACGCGCCGAACCTGGTGCAGCCGTCCACCATCGCGGCCTCCTCGAGGTCGGCGGGAACGCCAGCGACGAAGCCGCGCAGCATCCACACCGTGAACGGGATGACGCTCGCGATGTAGATCACCGAGACGCCGATGACCGTGTTGAGCAGGTTGAGCCCCGCGATCATCTTGTACTGCGCGATGAACATGGCCTCGGCCGGCAGCATCTGCACGATGATGATGGCGAGCACGAAGGACTTGCGGCCGCGGAACTTGAAGCGCGAGATCGCGAGGGCGCCCAGAAAGGCGAAGACGATACACACCACGAGAGACAGCGCCGTGATCATGAGCGACATCCGCATCGCCTGACCAAAGCCCGACGAGCCGTCGAGCACCGCGGAGTAGTTACGCCACGTGCCACCAAACGGCAGCCAGGTGGGCTCGAGGGCGGAGATGGTGGGGGCCGACTGGAACGACGAGTTGATCATCCAATAGACCGGGAACGCCCACAGGAGGGCGACGGCGAAGATGGCGACGGAGCCGATGCGACGGCCGAGGGAGTGACGGCGGGTCATCTCAGTTGTCCTCCTTGAGCAGTTCGCGCACGTAGAACCAGGACAGCCCGATGGTGAAGACCATCACGATCATGGCGGCGGCCGCAGCCACGCCGAAGTGTCCCTGGCCAATGCCGAGGCCGTAGATATAGGTGCCCAGCAGGTCGTACTTATCGCCCGCGGCGCCGAAGCCCTGCAGCAGCTCGATCTGGGCGTACACGCGCAGGTCCCAGATCATCTGCAGGAGCAGCAGGATCACGAGGATAGGTCGAATGATGGGCAGGGTGATGCGTCGAAGCATCTGGAAGCCGCTGGCACCGTCGAGCTGCGCCGCCTCGGTGACCTCGCCGGACACCTGCGTGAGGCCCGCGTACACCGACAGGGCGACGAAGGGCACGGCCGCCCACGTGATGATGACCGATGCGACGGCGAAGAAGCTCCACGGGTTGACCAGCCAGTTATGGCCGATCATGTCCACGCCGGGCAGGAGGCTGAGGACGTAGTTCAGGACGCCGTTGCGTGAGTCGATGAGCCAGTTCCAGACGGTCATCTGGGCGACGATCGGCATGGCCCATGCGAGCAGCATCGCGACCTGGAGGCTCAGTCGCGCCCAGCGGTTGACGGCCTTCATCGCGAGCGCGAGGCCGATGCCGAGCGCCATGGTGACGAGGGCGGTGACCGCCATGAAGGCGACGGACTTCAACAAGACGGCCCAGAACTGGGAGCCGGTGAGCAGCTCGACGTAGTTGGCGAGGCCAACCCATTCGGGGGCCTGGCCGAACTGCTGGGCGAGTCCGTACTCCTTGAAGGAGTTGGTGACCTGCCAGTACAGCGGATAGCCAAGGCCCACCAAAAGAG
The DNA here is from genome assembly GCF_002090135.1 of Demequina sp. NBRC 110055. Taxonomy (GTDB): domain Bacteria; phylum Actinomycetota; class Actinomycetes; order Actinomycetales; family Demequinaceae; genus Demequina. The sequence goes on from NZ_BBRL01000004.1 coordinate 7,892, forward strand.
CCAGGACCGCGGGGGTCACGAGCAGGTACGGGAGCGCGCGCACGCTGCGCGGCTTGGCGGCGCGGGGTGCGTCGCTGCGCGGCGTGGGCGCGTCGACGACGGCGGGCGCGGTCGCGGGAGAAGTCATGAGGGTGCCTCTGAGGTTGAGCTGAGGGGGATGTCCGGGGGCACGGAGCGCGCGTGGGCCCGGACGCCAGGGATCGGCGCCCGGGCCCACGCGGATGACGGCAAGCCGTCAGTTGGGGATGTGTCAGCCGTTAATGAGCTCGTTGAGCTTGGCGTCGTACTCCGTGGCCAGCGCGGTCACGTCGCCGCCCTCGGCGACAGCGGCGAAGTACTGCTCCATGATCTTCGCCTCCTCGATGGCGGCCCAGCCCGGCGCGGCCGGGGTGAGCTTGGCCGACTCGGCAGCCTCGAGGGCGATGTCGCCCATCGCGGCGACCTCGGTGTAGGTGTCGGCGTAGTCGAGGTTGGCCGGGCCAAGACCGTTCTCGGCGAGCATGGTCTGGTACTCGTCGCCGAAGATGATGCGCATCAGGTCCTTGGAGCCCTCGGGGTTCTGCGTGGCGGCAGAGATACCAATGTTCGAACCACCGGCGAACACCGGGGCCACGCCACCGTCGACGCCGGGAAGCACGAAGGCGCCGAACTTCTCGTCGTTCCATGTGGCGACCTGCTCGCCCTCGTCGTTCTCGGCGATGTCACCGAGCGACCAGTAGGCCCAGTTGGGAGCCATCGTCGTGGCGGCGGGGGTGCCCGACAGGAAGCCATCGTTGATGGCCTCGTATGCCGTCGAGTCGTCATCGGTGACCTGCGCCACCGAGGCGGTCTCGAACAGTTCCTGCCACTGCTCCATGCCTTCGATCGACTCGGGCGTGGCGAGCGCGCCGGCCCACTCGGAGCCGTCATACGTCGCGATCTCGCCGCCGTTGGCGAAGATCCAGGAGATGCCGTCGCGCCAGTCCTGGCCGGGCACGTAGAAGCCGCCCACGCCCTGCTCCTTGAGCGACGCGTTGACCTCGGTCACCTCGGCAAGGGTGGTGGGCACGGACACGCCGCCCGCCTCGTATAGATCCTTGCGGTACCACGCCATGCGCGAACCGAAGTAGTACGGCAGCGCGTAGTTCTTGTCGCCCACCGCACCGGCCTCGACGAAGCCCTGCAGCAGCGAGTCGCCACCCAGCTCTTCGTACATGTCCGTGATGTCCATGAAGGCACCCACCGTGGTGAACGTCGCGGACTGGGTGTTGCCGACCTCGGTGACGTCGGGGGTGTTCTCCGAGTCGGGCAGCGCGGTGGTGAGCGACGCGATCGCGTCGCCCCAGCCGATCTGCTCAACGGTGAGGGCGCCTCCGTTGACCTCGGTGTACTCGGTCTTGAGGAACTCGATCAGCGGGTCGGGGGTGTCGGTGCCCATGAGCCACAGGGTGATGTCCTGCGCGGTGGCGTCGGAGGTCTCGGTGCCGGTCGTGGCCGAGCTCGTAGGCTCCGCGCTCTCTTCGCCCTCGGAACCGGACGAGGAGCATCCGGCGAGAACGATGGCAGAGGCAGCGGCGAATGCCGTCACCCCAAGCGTCATCTTCTTCATAGTGCTTCTTCCTTCTGTTGTGTGTGCCGTCCGTGACTCATGGGAAGTCACGTCGTGGGTGGTGCCTGGGTTCATGAGATCCCCAGTTGTCCGGTGAGGACGGTGACGACTGCTCCGAGCACGACGATGTCGCGCCCCAGGGCGGTCATCCGCAGCGTGAGCGAGCCATGGACCTCGCCCATGGTGCGACTGCGGAGCGTCTCGGCCGTGGCCTCGAGGAGGTCCCCGGCGAGAAGATCATGTGGACCGGCGAGGACGACCTCGCCGAGGTTGAGAGCGCCGACGACGGGGCCGAGCGCAATGCCAAGCCGCTCCCCCGCTTCACGCAGGACGGCCGCCTTGGCCGACGCATCGGCCGCCTGCGAGATGTTTGCCTCAAGACGCGGCGAAGCCAGCCACGTCTCGAGGCAACCCGCCTTGCCGCACGCGCAGTCGGCACCACCATCCGTGCCGACGACGACGTGGCCGATCTCGCCCGCGGCGAAACCGGAGCCGTGCACGAGGTTCCCGCCGACGACGAGACCGGCACCGAGACCACGGCCAATGCGGATGAGCATCATGTCCGCGCTCGCGCCACCAAACGCACGCTCGCCCTGGGCCGCAATATTGGCGTCGTTCGCCACCTGGGTCGGCAGGTCGTAACGCTCGGCGATGAGCTGCTGGAGCGGCAGGTCGTGCCAGTCGAGGTTGGGGGCCGAGACGACGGCGCCGTCGAGATCCACCAGACCGGGGCTGCCGACGCCGATGCCGATGACGGGCGCCGACGCACGGGCTAGGAGGTCGTCGAGCAGGTCGTAGACGGCTTGGACCGCGGCGTCGCCAGTCACGCCCCGGACGGGGACCTCGGAGCGTTCCACCACGGTGCCGTCGAGGTCCGTGAGGACCCCGCGGAAGGCCGAGTTGTTCGACAGGTCGAGCCCGACGATGGAGAAGCCCTTGCGGTTGATGTCGAGCAGCGTCGCGGGCTTGCCTGGGCGAGAGTCGGGGCGCAGGCCCAGCTCGATGACGAGGTCTTCGGCGATGAGGTCGGCAACCAGGTCCGAGATGGTGACGCGGGTGAGCCCCACCTCGCGGGCGAGGTCCGCGCGGGACAGGCCCTCGGCACGGTACAAGGCCTGGAGGACGAGCGCGCGGTTGTGACGGCGGGCGTGCTCGGGGCGCAGGCGCGAGGTGGGCCTCGCGGTGCCCGCGCGGACGGGGCGGGGTGCCGCCGTCCCGGGCTTGTGCTGCGTCTCCTGCGTCGTCATAGTTAGTTAGTAAAGGTTACTAACCAACTCTCCGCAAGGGGTCGGAACGTTTCGATTTTCACTGTTACCGAGTCGTGACTTTCCAAGCGGTGACCATCTCCTGACGTTCCGATGAACGCGCGGATGCCGCGCGGGCATCGCGCCTACCGTGGGCTGATGCACGCATACGACCCGCGAAACCGGCCGCTATGAACGTCGTCGTCATCGGCGATATTGGCTGGAAATACCTCTATCACCTGGGCGATGAGGCCATGACCGAGGCCGCCATCGACATGCTCCGCGAACGCGGTGTCGACGGCATCACCCTCATCGCCGGCGACGCGGACGTTGCCTCAGCGTTCTACGGGCTTCCCGCGGTCCCCCGCCTAGGCTTCAATGGTCGTTGGTCGCGTGATGGCAACGCCGGTCACCTGCGCACGGTCGACGCCACCCTTGCCGCAGGCGAGTTCACTCGCGGCACCGTGTACACCGCGGTGCGTGATGCCGACGCGGTGGTGATCGCCGGCGGCGGCAACATGAACGCCGCGCACAGTCATCACCTGTACGAGCGCGTTGCGCTCACCCGCGTCGCGGCGCACTTTGGCACCCCGTTGTACGTCACGAGCCAGACCGTCGGCCCCACACTGACCGACGACGACCGTGCGATGGTGGCGGAGATCGCCGCCTACGCGACCTCTTTTGGCGCACGCGAGGCTATGACGCACGCCCTGGTGTCGGGACTGGCCGAGGACCCGTCGCGCGTGGTGCACACGCTCGACGACGCGGCGGTGCTGCGCGCCGACGCTCCCGCCCGCGAGGCCGTCGAGTCTTTTGGCTTGCCGGACAGGTACGTCGCCGCATCGTTCTCAAACGGACCGGGCACCACGTTCCCCGACGCCGCGACGTACTACCGCGCGATGGCGCGGCTGTGCGACGAGCTGGTCCGTCGTCATGACATCGACGTCGTTCTTGCGCCCCACGCGGGATCGTTCTCTCCCGAGCGCACCACGCGCGACCAGGACAGCAACCGCGCCATCGTCGACTACTCGACCAGCGGACGGGTAGCGGCGCTACCCCTGCTGACCGCGCGACAGGACGTCGCCCTTGTCGAGCGCGCCACGCTTTCACTGTCGACCCGCTACCACCCGGCCGTGTTCGCGCCTGCCGTGGGGACGCCAGCGGGGTGCATCGCGCCGTCGTATTACTCGTCCGTGCGCATGCGTGGTGCGATGCGCAACGTCGGCCTCGAGCGCTACGTCCTGTCCACCGAATCCCTCGACCTCGCTGCCGAGGCGTTCGGTGAACTCATCGAAAACGCGGGCGCCGTGCGGGCCCACCTCGCCGGAGTCCGCCACGTCGCCCTCGACTATCAGGGCCGCTGGTGGGACGCGATCGTCGACTCGATGCGCGGCAAGCCGTGGGTCTCGCCGGGGCAGCTCCCGCGAGCCGCGGTGTACATCCCCGATGGAGCGTGGTCTGCAGCAAACGAGGCCTCGTTTCCCCTCTACGACGGGTACACGGAGCAGATTGAGCGGGCGGCGATGTGGGAATCCGAGGCACGTAGGTTCGCGCCCGCGCATGCTCAGGTGCCCGAGCTGCTTTCTGAGGCGCGCGCCGCGCGCCGATACCGTCGCCGCAAGTCCGTACGCATGGCCGATGCCGTGGGGAGGTTCCGTGAGCGTCTCGCCGGGTCGCCGGTAAAATCGACCTCACCCTGACGACAAGGAGGCCGCATGCCGGTCCTACGTAAGGACGGCGCCGCGTTGCTCTTCGTCCACATCCCGAAGACCGGAGGCGGCTCCGTCGAGACGGCCTTCCGCAAGCAGGGGTGGAAGGTCGACCACTTCGACGGCACCAGTGGCCCCGATTCGATGAACTACCTGCGGCTCAACTCACCGCAGCATGCCGATGCAGCGCAGATCGAGGCAACCTTCCGGCTCGAGCGGTTTGCCGCGGTGTTTGCCTTTGTGCGCGACCCCCTGGCGCGCATCAAGTCGGAGTACGTGTGGCGCCATCGCTCCGATGAAGGAGTCGACACCTCGGGACGCGCCTTCGAGAAGTGGCTCAAGTCCAACTTGCGCCAGACCCTCACCAACCCCTGGCGCTACGACAACCACTTCCGCCCGCAGGTTGACTTCATGGTGCGCGGCGCGCGGACCCTGCGCATGGAGGACGGCATCGACGCTGGCCTGTCCCACCTGGCGGACTTGACGGGGCTGGACGTGCCGCGCTCCGCTCCGCGGCGGCACGCCGGCTCCAATGTCTCGACCGTCAGCCCCTCCGACATCGAGGTCACCGTCAAGGCGGCCAAGCGGGTCTCGGACTTCTACACCGAGGACTACCGGCGCTTTGGTTACGAGCGCCCGGACGCTGATCGCTAGTCGAGGTCGTCGCGGATGCTACGAATAATCCCCGCCGTCGACACATCGGGCGTCCGCGGAAGATACACGACGTCACAGTGATCGCGCAGGTCGTCGAGTCGGCCCGCCCAGTCATCGCCCACGACAATCACGTCGGCAGAATGGGACGACAGATACTCTCGCTTGCGACCAGAGGAATCCTTAACGAAGACATCGCCCACACACGCGAGCGCGCACACGATGCCCATGCGGCGCTCCTGGCGGCGCACCGGGTAGCGGCCCCTTGTTCGCGCGAGCAAGCTCATCTGACGACACCCCGAACGTCACCACCCGCTACGTCGCGGCAAGACTACGGGAGAAGCACTCGCGTCCAGGCGTCGCGTCGAGACGCTCAGTACGTTCGCCTGCGAGTCTCACGGGTAATCTTGGTCCGTCCATTCGACACTGGAACGGGGAGTTCATGAAGGCCGTAGTCATCGGCGACATCGCCTGGCCAGATCTCTACCACCTCGGCGACGAGGCCATGACCGAGGCCGCCATCGACATGCTCCGCGCACGCGGCGTGGATGACATCACGCTCGTGGCAGGCAACCCCGGCGTGGCCGAGGACTTCTACGGCCTTCCTGCAGTGCGGCGGGTCAGGTTCCGCGGCGACTGGAGCCGCGGGAGGAACGAATGGCGCCTCGCCGACGTCGCGCGAGTCCTCGCCGAAGAGGATTGGGGCGACCACCCGATCTATCCCGCTATCCGGGACGCCGATGCGGTGATTATCGCCGGCGGCGGCAACATGAACTCTCGCGACTACCACCTCCTGTTCGAGCGCGTAGCCGCGAAGCGCATCGCCGAGCATTTCGGCACCCCGCTGTACATCACGTCGCAGACCGTCGGGCCGATGCTCGATGAGCCTGACCGCGACCTCATCGTCGAGCTGCTGGACTACGCCACCGCGTTTGGGGCGCGTGAGGGCACGACCTATGAGGTGCTGAAGTCGCTCGCTCCCGATCCGTCGAAGGTATTCCGCACCCTGGATGATGCGATCCTGCTCGAGGCGGACGATGCGGCCCGCGCCGCCGCGCGCGAGCTCGCCGGAGACCGGCCTTATGTTGCGGCGTCATTCACGTGGCACGCTGGCGCCGCGTGGCCCACGATCGAGGATTATCACGCTGCTGTCGCCGACGTCTGTCGCAGGGTGGTCGACGAGCTCGACCTCGACGTTCTCCTCGTTCCCCACGCCGGTTCATTTGATCCCGCCACGGCTAACAGGGACCAAGAGAGCAACGACGCCATCGCCGTGCTCGCCGCTACCGAGCGTGTCCGGGTCACCCGGATGGTCACGGCGCGCGAAGACGTCGCACTGATCGCTGGATCCGCGGCGTCGCTGTCCACGCGGTACCACCCCACCGTGTTCGCGCCGGCATCGCAGACGCCAGCCGTCGCGATCTCACCCTCGTACTACTCATCCATCCGCATGGGCGGATCGCTAGGCAACGTGGGTCAGGGGTGCTTTGTGGTGCCCGCGGCATCCATCGACCTAGTGCTACCCGCTCTGCGTGAAGCAACCCAGCGTGGCGACGACCTCATCTCGGCGCTGGCCAAAGCTGGCACGGCCGCGACCTCATTTCAGGCGGCGTGGTGGGATGCGCTTATGGAATCGGTGTCGTCCCATACCCCTGTGGAGTTCGGTGCAACCTTTGATATTGCCCCCTTCGCACCGACAGGCGCATGGTCGGCGACCAACGAGGATCGCAAGCCGCTGACCGACCGATATGTCCAGGCTCAGGAAGACCTCACTCACATATCGGAACGCGTCGAGCTCCTCACCGCACAGCTTGAGGCAGCGCGCGCTGCCCGCTCCAAGGCCGAGGCACGCGAACGCAAGTCGAGCGAGACGCTCGCACGCTATCGCAACCGCAAGGTCATCCGGTTCCTCGACCGCTTAGGTCGCTAGGCTGCAGGCTCAGGACAGCCGATCCATCTTCCACGACGTCAACACGGGGACCTGCTGGTGGGTCCGAGCGGGAATGGGAGTGCCGTCGACGACCCGCGCGACGATATCCCGCGCTGCGTGCCCTGTCTCGAGGTCCGTGAAGATGTCAGCGAACCGCTCCAGCCGCGCCTGATTCTCAGGGGTCTCGTAGCTGCGCGAGGCGATCGCTCGTGACAGTTCACCCGTGGTCCACACCACTTCGCCGGGAGCATCGACCGTAATGTCGAAGTAGGTGCCACGCACCTGCGAATACAGTTCCCAGTCATACGGGAACACGATGATAGGGCGACGCAGGTTGGCGAAGTCGAACATCACCGACGAATAGTCCGTGACGAGGACGTCCGCCGCCAGGTAGAGATCCTCCACGGCCGGGTACGCTGACATGTCAAGGACTTGGCCCTGTCCGGGGATAGATGCCTGCCGCCCGTGGAAGTAATGCCCGCGCACCAAGAAGACGTCGTCCGGCGCGAGCGACTCCTGTAGCGCCCGGAGATCGAGGCCCGCTGCGGCACCCATGCCGCCGTCGCGGAACGTCGGCGCGTAGAGGAAGACCCGCGAAGCGGCTGCGAGGCCGAGGGCCTCGCGCGCCGCCTCCTTCGCGGTGTCCTGCGCGTTGACGAGGACGTCGTTGCGGGGGTAGCCCACCTCGAGCATTTCGAAGGGCACCGGGTAACTGTGCTTCCACACTTCCGACGAGTACGAGTTAGATGCCACTGCGAAGTCCCACTGGGCGCATCGGCGTAGCAATCCGTCTCGCCATGCCGGACTCTTGCCGCGTTCTTCGACACCCATGTACTTCAGGGGCGTGCCGTGGAAGAGCTGCGTCACAACTTGGCCCGCGCGCTTGCGCCACCAGGACGGCGGGTTCGCGTCGACAAACAGGTACTTGGCTGTCGCTAGCGCGCGGTGGTACTTGTGCGATCCCTTCACCGCGTAATCCACGCCCTCAGGGACCCCGGGAACTTCGGTGGGCTTGACGAGCCACATGATGCGCATGCCCGGGTGCGTGCGCCGAATCTCTCGGGCGATCGCCAGGCAGTTGAGGCGCGGAGAAAGGCCCCACAACGCCTCCAACACCACGAGGTTGTCGTCCAGAGGCGCGGTGCGGCGGAGGACGTCGTATGCGCGCTGGTGGTGGTAACCCTTCCGAGCCAAGTGCTTGGCAGCTCTCGCGGCGCGGGTGGGTTGACGTCGAGCCACCTGATAAGTCTCGCGGGCGGACACGTTCGCAAGGAAGTAGGGGTAGGAATGCGACCAGATCCAACGCATGGCCTGCGCCTTGTCTCCGGTTGCCGGCGGGGTCCATCCGTCTGGCGCGAAGCGTTTAGTCGCCGCCCGGACCCGCCCGTAGAAGGCCGCCCGCTCTTCTGCGGGCACGCGGTGACGCTGGTTGCTCAGGACTGTGGCGAGGTTCCGGAACGCACAGGTGAAGATCTGAGACCGCTCTTCACCTTTCACTCCAAGCCGATCGAGCTCAACGAACAGTCGTTCGAACTGGTCGAGGATCTCGAGGTGACGGCGGTCAGTCGAGCGCAAGATGGAACCCGCGCCCCGCTGGCGATACATGTAAAGCGGACGGTCGATGCCGACGATGGAGGCGGCCTGCGACAGTACGGGATAGGTCCATGGGATGTCTTCGTAGTACCCCACGGGAAACCTCAACCCCGTGTCGAGCAGGAACTCGCGCCGGTAGGCACGGTTCCAGGCCACGTTGAGGACCTCATAGATCTCAGGCACCTCAGCGGCGGTGAACGGCCCCTCTATCTGTAGCGGAGCGCGCTTGATGCCTTCCTCCGCGTTGCCGTTGGGGTACAGACGCGCGTAGCCGAACTGCACGATGTCCGGTTGATGCGTGTCGATGGCGTCCTGAATCGCCTCCATGGCCCCAGGCACGAAGTAGTCGTCTCCGTCAAGGAAAACGACGTACTCCCCGGCGGCGTGTTCAAGCCCTAAGTTCCGCGCTTTGCCAAGGCCCCCATTCGCATCGGGACGCACCACGGCGACCGACTCGTGCGCCTCGGCGAGCTCGTCCGCAATCCGCGAGGTTGCGTCCGTTGACCTGTCGTCGACAACGATCACCTCAGTGTCGCCCGACGCTGCGACCGAATCAACCGCCTGGCGCAAATACGCCGAGACGTTGTACGCCGGAATCACGACACTCACGAGAACACTCATCGACGCACTATCCCCTCACTGCTTCTCCGCGCACGGCACACGCCCGGCTTCTATCGCCGCAACGACCTTCTCACTCGAGTGCCCGTCACAAGCAACAAACGCCGCGAGGGCACGCTGTTCGTAAATGTCTTCGCGTCGGAAGCCGCGGGTGATCGCGTCCGTGATCCTGTGAAGTACACCTTCGAGGTCAGTCTCGACCGGGCCGAATCCGTCTCGCTCGTAGTCGAAGTAGCCCTTGCGATAGACATGGCCGCCCGCATAGAAGGTGTCCCGATCAAACTGATAGTACAGAACCGGCCGACCGGCAATGGCGGCCTCGAAAGCGTTTGAAGAATAGTCCGTCACGACCAAGCCCGCATTCGCGACGACCTGCTGGAAGTCGTCTGCTGCATAGGACGCTAACTCGATGTGCGGTGGTAGCGGCACGTCGGAGAGGTACCTTTCCAAGTTCGGATGCGGCATGAGGACCAAACGAACTCCCGCAGCGTTAACCATCCTCGCAAGCGAATCAGAACCCATCAGCTCATTCCACCGCAGAAAGTACTCGCTGGACCAGAACGACTCGTCCAGGGTGCGGAGGTTCCCGCCTGAGACATGAGACCCCATAAGCTCCCGTCGCCATGTCGGCATGAACACAATGGTCCGCCGCAGCGTTCCGCTGACCTCACGCGCGAGCGCCACGAGGCGGTCATGTCGAGGCTGCCCAGTCATGGCGACTTCACGGGTCGTCAGCTTGTACGAGGTGCCGTCGGCCACCATCGATGCGTGCTCCTCAGGGGTGGTCGTAATGCATAGTGCGATGTCTTTGCTGTTAAGCCATCGTGATAGGTCGTCCTTCGTGACCCCGTGTTGCAGAAAGGTGAAGCGCCAACGTTTATGTTGCTTCCACCGACTCGGCAACGGCGAAACGATGTAGTGGTCGATCTGCGATGACACGAGTTCCGATGCGTTCAGGAGCGCAATGTGATGGCGCCGAGATCCGTAGTCAAGCAGCCTGAATCCTTCGCGCTTGAGCCGATCCCAGTCGGGGGACGTCTTGGAGACGGCAAACCATGCGTTGACGTCGGGTCGCTGTGACGCGAGATACCGATAGAGATGCTCTGCGTTGTCCTGCGCCTGAGTGTCGCGATCACACAGGATCCACGCGTCCTCGTACTTCTGCAGAGGACCTGATCTGCGGACCACCCCTACGACAACTTTTTCGAGCCAGTCTTGAAGTTGAGGCTGGTATCGGCGCGCGCGGCGCATGACGCGCGCACGCAGACGGCGCAAGGAGGTCATCCGTGACGGGCGCGTGGACGACTGCGGAGCCCTGGGCGCGGTGACCTCGGGGCTTCGCTTCGGCTTGCGCCATCGATACCACTGCGCACGAAGCAACGACTTCGTGGTGCCGTCGAGTTGGACTCCGATCTCACCGGGATCAGGTAGCCAAACAATTCGCTCGTAGTAAGACACGCTGTCGAAGTGCACCAACGCCCGGTCCTTTGCGTGCACCGGGCTCACGGTGGCGCCATCCACCGTGAATCGCTCGACCGGCCGCGTCCCGCAGAACTCGTAGCGCAGTCGTACCAGGCTTCGCGCTTGATCACGAGGTCCGACAAGCACAGGCTCATCGGGAACGCTGCCCGTCTTGCGCGCAATCAACGCGACTCGAATCCAGCGTTGCATTGCCGAGGCATCGAACGACTCCAGTACCTCGAGGTCGATGTGCTCGAGAATCGCCGCGATGTTCGCAACGCATCGTGCCTTAACTTCAGCTGTCAGCGAAGCAGTCCCCGACTGAGTGTGCTCGTCGTTACGCAGATAGAACTGAATCTCGTAGATCGCCAGATACTGAAGCCAACGGGGCACCTCGCCGCGCTCGGCCAGTGCGCTGTCGAGAAGGCCGAGGACGCCGCGACGCAGCACCGCGTCGTACTTGACCGGATTGGCCCAACTCGTTTGCACCAGTGATGACTGATCGGCACGCCGCCGGTACAAGTAGCGCGCGCCGGGAAGTACGGCAACGCCCGGCTGGTCCTGCGCCAGGAAAAGGCGCGCGAGGAACTCCGCGTCCTCGAAGTTCGGCCGGATCTCCGGGTTGAAGGTCACGCTCGCGCTTCGGACGGCGTCCATGCGGAGGAAGGCAGTCGCTGTCGACAACTGGATAAGTCGCAGGTCATCGTCCAGAGTAGCGACCCTCTCGCCTGCTGCGAATTTGCCGCGGAGCGGATGCGTGTCGCTGATCTTCCCCGTCGAGTCACTCAGGAAAAGGATATTTGTCGTCGCCGCCACAACACCGTCGGCGCGGGGAGACGTGAGAAACTCAAGTACCGTCGCGAGATAGCCCTCGGCAAGGACATCATCAGGATCTGGAAAACTCACCCACGGCGTCTCAACGAGGCGTAGCCCGGCGTTGCGTGCCGCGGCGGCACCACCATTGGCTTGAGTCAGCAGCCGTCCCTTGTCCGGGTTACTCTCGAGCCATTGAGCGATGACAGAAACAGTTTCGTCGGTCGACCCGTCGTCGACGAATATCAATGTCACTAAATCGAGATTCTCGGCCTGGTGCTCCAGGGAATCCAGGAATTTCGAAAGATAGCGCGCCACGTTGTAGCAAGGAATAACCAGCGTGACGAGAGCTTCCCTGTGCACCGGCGGCCTCCCTATCATATGCTCCGGCCTGGCTCAGGAATGAAGTCCATGCCCCACCATGGAGACCTGCCGATGGATTCTGCCTAGGATAGCCGACCACAAGGTGCACACGGCGCGGTCACGCAGGCCAATGCGGCGGCCTCGCTCACGCTCCGCTAAGATCCTCCGAGAACTAGGACCCTACCGGAGGCGTCACCCGTGGAGAATCCAGCCGACCAGAGCCCCCAGGGACACCGGCGCAAGCAGTTTGCACTCGTCGTCGCTGCCTACAATGTGCGTCGGTATTTGAAGGACTTCACCCAATCGCTCGAACGGCAGACGATCGACCCAGAAGAATTTGAAGTCATCTTCGTTGACGACGGTTCGACCGACGACACGCTGGAATGGTTGGAAAATTGGGCGAATAAGACCGCTCTCGCCGCGACTGTTCTGACTCAGCCGAACGCGGGACAGGGCGCCGCGAGAAATACGGGAATGCGCGCCGCAACCGCAGAATGGATTAGCTTTCCGGATCCGGATGACTGGGTAGGCGAATCATACCTCGAGCGCGTCGCAGCGCAACTGAAGGCAACGCCGTCTGTTTCGATGATTGCGACGAACCGCGTCATGTTTCACGAGGCAAAGAATTCGATCGCGTACGACCACCCGCTTGCGGCTTTCTTCTACAGGGATCACGTCGTCAACTTGGCTCGACGCCCGGACTATTTCCACGGCGGGTCAAACTCCAGTTTCATGCCACTCGATCGCCTACGCGAGCACGGGCTCGAGTTCGACACGCGAATACGCGCGAACTTCGAGGACGGCCTGTTCAACGCAAGCTACCTCCTCCATTGCGAGGAGCCATCGATTGGTTTCCTCAAGTCGGCCGAGTACTTTTACCGCAAACGCGCCGACAACTCTTCTACGCTCCAATCCACGAACTCAAGCGAACACCGCTTTACCACCACTGCCGAGCACGGCTTCCTCGGCGTGCTGCGCCTCTCGGCGAGCCTCGGGCTCAGCGCCCCTCCAGTCTGGCTCCAGAACGTCATACTCTACGAACTTTCCTGGTATTTCCAGCAGGACGTATCGTTCAACTCTGGCACGGCCGTGCCGCCGCAGACACTCGAAATTTTCCGCGCGCACCTCAAAGAGATCGCCGCACACCTCCAACCCCATGTTGTCCAATCCTTCAGGCTCAGGCGCTTCGATGGGCCCTGGCGCGTGGCGCTCACTCACGGCCTCGCGGGCACTCAATGGGCGTCGCCCGAGATCGTTGTCGACCGCTATGACGACAAACGGAAGTTGGTGCGACTGGCCTACCGCTTCGTTGGTACGGAACCGTCCTTCACGTTCCAGTCGGCCGGTGAGAGCGTCGAGCCCGTCCACACCAAAGTGCGCTCACATGACATGTTCGGTGCGCCCCTCGTCTACGAACGGCTGGTGTGGCTCTCGTCTCGACACAACGTGTCAGTTTGGCGCGATGGCGAGCGTTACCCACTAGCCACAGACTGGCCGAGCTCCGTCCGCACTGAGTTCACGCCGAGGGAGGTTGCGCGCAAATTCGGCTTTCCCAAGGCACCGGTTGGCACGACCGCAAAGCGCCGCCGCAAGCCGCTCCTCGACCAGGCGACGCTCGCCATCGGCCGTAGCCGGGTGGCGAAGCACTTCCTGCGCCGTTCGTGGGTCTTCATAGACCGTCCGACGGACGCGGAAGATAGCGCCGAGGTGATGTACCGCCATGTGAGAGCAAACCACCAGGACATCAACGCCTGGTTCGTGGTAGGTGGGTCGTCGCCCGCATGGCGCAGACTGCGAAGTGGCGATCGCAAGGTCGTCCGGTATGGAAGCCGCCTGTGGTTGCTCCTCCTCATGAACGCGGAGTTCGTCATTTCTTCGCACGCCGACGACTCGGTCATGAAGCCCCGCCGCTACCGCAACGTCGTCGGTCGCCAACCGTGGCGTTTTGTGTTCCTGCAGCACGGCGTCATCAAGGATGACCTCTCCCGGTACGTCAACCCCAAGGGCATCGACCTCTTCGTCACGAGCACCGTGCCCGAACACGAATCCATTGTCGGCGACCGCAACAACTACGTGTACTCGACACGAGAGGTCGTGCTCGCCGGCCTGCCGCGCTTCGACGCGCTCTACCAACTCGACAATGCGGGGCAAGGCTCGCGCGGAAAGTACATCACCCTCGCACCCACCTGGCGGCACTGGCTTGAGGGCACGGTCAAGAATGGCCTCACAAGCGCGTCGCTCGCGGCTTTTGAAGGGTCCGATTACGCGCAGCAATGGCTCGGGCTGCTGCGCTCGGACGAGCTGCGCCTCGCAGCAGAAAGCGCCGGGCTCCGCGTGGCTCTACTGCCTCACCCCAATCTCCGCCAAGCCCTCACAGCACTCGGGGTCCCCTCTCACGTCACGCTTCTTGACTTCGAGGACGGCAAGGCCCAAGCGAACTTCGTCGACTCTGCTGCCCTGATCACGGACTACTCGTCCATGGCCTTCAACGCGGCGTTCCTGCACCGTCCCGTGGTCTATTTCCAGTTCGACGCGGAGCGCTTCGTCAACGGAGGCCACACGTCGCGGCCGGGCTACTTCTCGTACGAGAGAGACGGGTTCGGTCCCGTGGTCCAGGACGTGGATGACGTGGTCGCCTCCATCCGCGAGGCACTGGAGGGCGACGGCACGGCCACTGCGGAATACGCAGCTCGCGCCGATGCCACCTTCGCGTTCCGAGACGCGCACGCGTCTGAACGTGTCACCCAAGCCATCCTCGAGATGCGCCGTGCGGTGCCGTCACCTCTTGCGGAATTTGCGCCTGTGGAGCCCGCCTCGGAGAACAGGTGAGCGTCGTCACCGCTCTCATTCCCTATCCAGGACGACGACGGCAACGTCGTTGAATACGAGGGCACCAGACGGCACGGACGAATTAGGGTCGCGTTCTCGGGCAAAGGCAATCGGCTCATCGTGGACTGCGGAGCGAAGCTCGAAGGGCTGGACGTCTCGTTCGACTGCAATGGCGGCACCATGCGCATCGGCGACAACCCCCGCGGCCGGAAGGTCACGGTCACTGCCCGCATCGGCGAAGACTCCACCATTGACCTTGGGGACGATCTGAGCACCACCGGAAAGCTCGCGATGTCCGTCGCCGAGGGTGGAAGCATCCGGATCGCTGCGGGCGTCATGGTCGCTGCGGAGTGCCAGATCCGCGCCGATGACGCGCACCTAATATTCAGCGTCCACACCGGCAAGCGGGTCAACCCGGTCAAGGACATCGAGATCGGCGAGCACGTGTGGCTCGGGATGCGCTCGGTCGTGCTGGGCGGAGCGCGCATCGAGCGTGGCTCGGTCATCGGCTTGGGCTCGGTCGTCACCGGCCACATCCCCAACAATTGCATCGCCGTGGGCGCACCCGCGCGAGTCGTTCGTCACGACATCGCGTGGGAGCGCACGCACCTCACGCTGCGGACCCCCTACTACAAGCCGGACGCCGCGTCATTAGGCGAACTGTCGCCGTACTGGGATCCAACCGAAACCACCGAGAAGGTCTCCCGGCGCGCAAACCTCGCGTCTCGGGTGAAGCACCTCTTTACCGGGCGCTAAGACCCCCCACGGAGGGCCGCACTCACCGCTTGGAGAGACGCCCGACGATGCGCCCCGCCCGCGTTGCTGCCGACACGCGCACGCGCCGCGCCGAATAGCGCAGCAACTCACCCGTGCGGTACTCGTCGAGTGGCTTCACGCGAGCGGCCGGCAGTGCCCTCTTCTCCGCAGGCTTCGCTGGCGCCGGCGCCGACACGACGGGCGCGCCCCTCTCGCGCTTGGGTCGGCGCTTCTCGTCGAATGACCAGTGCCCGCGAGTGGCGACACCGATCGCGCCCGCCACCATCTCAACGGCGAGATCAATCGGTACTTCGCTAAAGGACCCCGGCGACTCCGCGGGCGCGGGGATATCGGCGAGAGATTCAAGTCTGCCCGCGATCACGTGGTCCGAAGCCTCGAGTCGCGCAATAGAGTGCCCGGCAACCAGAGCGGCCTGCTCCAGCGCCCACGGGGGCAACACCGTCTTCGCCTCACCGGGCAGCGGAGTCCTGCTCTGCAACAGTCGCAAGGTCGTTCCGCCTCGGATGATGCGTGAGAACTCGGCCCACGACACGTGGGGCCTCACGGTGGCGATGACGCGGCGCAGGAGTTCGGCCTCGACAGCGGTGAGACTACGGTTCGATTGGCGTGGCTTCTGCGACGCTAGCGAGCCCGCCGGCAGATCGAGCAACTGTTCGAAGGTCGCGGGCAACAACAAGCGATCCTTCTCGTCGATGACCAGCGCGACGACGCGCTCGGGCGCCACCTCCTGGGACCAGGTCGCGGCGAGTTCCGCGGGATCAGCCTGCGACCAGAACTTGTTCACCGATCCGCCGACATCGCGCCGGTAGGTGCGCTCAAGCCACTCGTCGAGGGCACCGGCGTAGCCCATCCGCATTCCTTGCTGCCACGTCGACAGCCCAATCGCGACAGGGTTGCGCGTCCCGAAGATCACGTGCACACGGTCCTCGCCCAGGTCGTTCAGCAGTCGCAGTCGCGAAGTCTGATCCGCCTGAGCGAAGTACTCGCTCGAAATCACCACACGGCCCGGGTGGGCGCGCACGGCCTCCACGACCGCGAGCCAGTGCGACTCGTCCGCCCTCGCGTCGGCGTCGCCTGACCATCCGTCGGTAAAACCCCGTAGCGCCTTGGCTTCATCGTGGTGATGCCACTTGCCACGGCCACCGGGATACAGCACACCATGCTCCTCGAGCAGCTTACGTGATTGTCCGAGGATCATCTGGATAGCCGTCGTGCCGGTCTTGTGTGGACCGATATGAACAAGCACGGCGTCGGCGGGAAGCGCGGCGGGGGTACGGGGCACGTCAGGACCTCAAAGTTCAGTGGCGGGCGGTATTGGTGACTTAGTCAAGCAGACGGGGCGTCGACCGTCGACACGCGTACGAGCCACGCCAGGGACTCCGTAGAATCGGCGCATGACAGACGCGACCGACGATGCCCTACTCGAGGGGCTCCGCAAGGTTCCCGGCGGCGTGTGGCGCACCTACATCGCACCTGACGTCAAGGTGATCTACGAGGCCATCAACAAGAACGCCTGCACCAGCCTGAAGTGGATGATGGCCGACCTCGCTGGCGAGGACCTCTCCACTTTCCGTGCCGGAGCCCAGCCGTTCATCGACGACACGGAGGCCGTCCACCACCGGGACCTATGGGTGCAGTCACCCAAACTCGACCGCCTTCCCGCCGAGGAGCGCGCCGCGATCTCCCCCGAAAATGGCTGGTTCATCTTCGCCGTCATCCGCGACCCGCGACTGCGGCTGTTCTCAGCGTGGCAGAACCGCATTCTCCTCGAGATCCCGAACAGCCAGCGCTGGCGCGACGAGCCCTGGTTCCCCCGGCACCCGATGACCCGCGAGACCGTCATCGAGGACTTCGCGAGCTTCGTCTTCACCATGGAGAACGACCCGGATATGTGGCTGCGGGCCAAGGATCCCCACTTTCGAGACCAGGTCGAGATGCTTGCCGAGGATGTGGTGCCCTACTCGCGCATCTACGAACTGTCGGAGATCACCGACCTCAAGCAGGACCTCCATGCCCATCTCGAGGCCCGTGGGCAAAACCAAGAGCTCTATATGCCGCGCGCTAATCCCACCCCCTTGCCCGTCACGGCAGACGTGTTTGGCAACGGGGTAAGAGAAGCCATCGAGCGTATCTATGCGGCCGATTTCGAGCGCTTCGGGCACCTATGGGACTTCGCCAAGCTCAAGATGCGTGAGCCGTGGACATCAGCCCAACTCGCGGCGGGTGAGCACGAGTCCGAGCTAGGTCGCCGCATCGCGGACCTCCACAAGATGGCACTTTTCCACCGGAAGCGGGGCAACACGCTGCGTGACCGGGTCGCGGAACTCGAAGCGCAGGTGGTGAGCCTCGGCGGCGAGGTCTCGCCCGCGTAGAGCTGCGGTTTCCACCCCGAGAAACGGACGAAGCGCCCGGCCAATCGACCGGGCGCTTCGTCAATGCAATGGAGCGGGAGCTCACCAGCGCGCTCTATCAGCAGTACGAGCGTGCAGTCGACCGCGCGGGTGAGCGTGGCGACAACACGATAACCTCATATGCCCGCAATCGAGCGACGTCACGAGCCCACCGAGGGCTACAGCAGCCCCAGCTCCTTCACAGCATCGCGCTCCTCGACAAGCTCGGCGACCGAGGCATCGATCTTCTCGCGGCCCGCGGGGTCGATTGACAGACCCTGAACGATCTCCCACTTGCCCTCACGCGACACGGCAGGGAACGACGACACGAGGCCCTCAGGCACACCGTAAGAGCCGTCGGACGGCATCGCGACCGACGTCCAGTCGCCCTCGGACGTGCCGTGAACCCAGTCGCGCACGTGGTCAATCGCAGCGTTGGCAGCCGAGGCCGCCGAGGAGGCGCCGCGCGCCTCGATGATTGCCGCACCACGCTTCGCCACCGTCGGCACGAACACGTCGCTCACCCAAGCGTCGTCACCGATCAGTTCAGTCGCCGAGCGACCGTCGATCTCGGCGTGCGCAATGTCCGGGTACTGCTTGGCGGAGTGGTTACCCCAGATGGCGACCTTCTTCACGTCGGCGACCGTGGTACCCGTCTTCGCCGCGAGCTGGGCGAGCGCTCGGTTGTGGTCGAGGCGCATCATCGCGTTGAAGCGCTCGGCCGGAACGTCGGGCGCGTGCGCGGAAGCGATGAGCGCGTTGGTGTTGGCGGGGTTGCCCACCACGAGGATGCGCACGTCGTCGGCGGCTCCGGCATTAATGGCCTCGCCCTGGGGGCCAAAGATGCCGCCGTTGGCGGCCAGCAGGTCACCGCGCTCCATGCCCGCGCCGCGGGGGCGGGCTCCCACGAGCAGACCCACGTTGACACCGTCGAATGCCTTCACGGCGTCGTCGTAGATGTCGACGCCTGCCAGCAGCGGGAAGGCGCAGTCGTCGAGCTCCATGGCGGTGCCCTCGGCAGCCTTGACACCCTGCGGGATCTCCAGCAGGTTCAACTTGACGGGTGTATTGGGGCCGAGCATCTGGCCCGAGGCGATGCGGAACAGCAGCGCATAGCCAATCTGGCCCGCCGCGCCGGTGACGGTGACGGTAACGGGGGTCGAAGCAGGGGTGGTGCTCACGTCGGTGTGGCTCCTTGTCTGGGGTGGGGACGAGAGGGGGGAACTGCAAAGAGGGCCCGCAGGCGGTCGGCCTGCGGGCCCAGTCGCTTAGGCCAAGCGCGCCGAGAGGTTCTCGTCGAGCGTGGCGAGGAAGGCCTCGGTGGTCTGCCACTCCTGGTCGGGGCCGACGAGGAGGGCGAGGTCCTTGGTCATCTTGCCGGACTCGACCGACTTGATGACGACGTCCTCGAGAGTCTCGGCGAAGCCCGTCACCTCGGGGGTACCGTCCAACTTGCCGCGGTGCTTCAGGCCACCGGTCCACGCGAAGATCGAGGCGATTGGGTTGGTGGACGTCGGCTTGCCCTGCTGGTGCTGACGGTAGTGGCGGGTGACAGTGCCGTGAGCGGCCTCGGCCTCGACGGTCTTGCCGTCGGGCGTCATCAGCACGGAGGTCATCAGACCCAGCGACCCGAAGCCCTGCGCGACGGTGTCGGACTGGACGTCGCCGTCGTAGTTCTTGCACGCCCAGACGTAGCCGCCCTCCCACTTCATCGCGGAGGCCACCATGTCGTCGATCAGGCGGTGCTCGTACGTGAGGCCCTTGGCCTCAAAGAGCGCCTTGAACTCGGTGTCGAAGATGTGCTGGAAGATGTCCTTGAACGCGCCGTCGTAGGCCTTCAGGATGGTGTTCTTTGTCGACATGTACACGGGGTAGTCGCGCAGCAGGCCGTACGAGAAGGACGCGCGTGCGAAGTCCTCGATGGACTTGTTGAAGTTGTACATGCCCATCGCGACGCCGCCGTCGGGGCCGTAGTTCGCGACCACGTGCTCGATGGGAGCGGAGCCGTCCTCAGGCGTGAAGGTGACGGTCAGCTGGCCGGCACCGGGCACCTTGAAGTTGGTGGCCTTGTACTGGTCGCCGTGGGCGTGACGGCCGATGATGATCGGCTTGGTCCAGCCGGGCACCAGGCGCGGGATGTTCGAGATGATGATGGGCTCACGGAAGACCACGCCGCCGAGGATGTTACGGATGGTGCCGTTGGGCGACACCCACATCTTCTTGAGGCCAAACTCCTCCACGCGCGCCTCGTCCGGCGTGATGGTGGCGCACTTCACGCCCACGTTGTGCTTCTTGATGGCGTTGGCCGCGTCAATGGTGATCTGGTCGTCGGTCGCGTCGCGGGACTCGATACCCAGGTCGTAGTACTCGAGGTCCACGTCCAGATAGGGGTGAATCAGGCGGTCCTTGATGAACTGCCAGATGATTCGCGTCATCTCGTCGCCGTCGAGCTCGACGACCTTGCCTTCGACCTTGATCTTCGCCATTGACGTGCCTCACACAGGTAGGTATCGGGGAGCAGATTCCGCACCCAGGCTAGTCCATACAGAAACCTTGCCCAGTCGCACGTAGCATTCGCGCATGCCCTCCGCACGCAATGCCAGGATCGAGGCGCTGCGCATCGTGGCCATGCTCGGCATCGTCGGCCACCACTACGTGGTGCACGGTGGCGTCCAGGACCACACGCAGTCGGGATCCTCCGCCGTCTTCCTCGCCGCCCTCGGTAGTTATGGCAAGTGGGGCGTGGACCTCTTCGTGCTCGTCAGCGCGTATTTCTTTGACCGCCGCCCCGCCCGCGGCAAGTCGCTGTCCTCCGTGTACTCCCAGGTCCTCCCCGCGTCATGGCTCATCCTGATCGCCGCGGCCGCGGCGGGGATGACCGTCAGTGGCGCCGATATCCGCGAGGCCCTCTTCCCCGTGCTGTTCGACGAATACTGGTTCGTCACCACGTTCGTCATCCTGGTCCTCATCGCGCCGTACCTGTCGCTGCTGCTCGACCACCTCACCGTCCGTCAGCAACAGCGCCTCCTGCTCGCCGGGTTCATCCTGTGGAGCGTCCTCACGCTCCTCGACCGCGTCAACAACGACCTGTCGGACCTCGCCTGGTTCGCGTACCTCTACCTCCTTGGCGCGTATATACGCCGTCACCCCATCCAAGGCGACGCGCGCGCCTGGGCGATCACGGCATCGGCCGCCCTGGTGTTGCTCGCCGCCGTGCCGACCCTGCTGGTGGGCGTCGGCGTCGCGCGAGGGGCCACTCCCGGCGACCTCGGCTGGCTGATGGACACCTACGCGTCCGACGAGTCGCCCTTCTCTCTCGCGGCGGCGGTCGCCGTACTCGTGTGGGCCATCAAAGCCCGGCCGTGGAACTCACGCGTGGTCAATTACTGGGCCGCGGCGGCATTCGGCGTGTACCTCATCCATGACAACCCCCTCGTGCGGCGCGTGCTGTGGAGCGACATCGTCGACACCACCTCTGCGGCGGGCCAGTGGTGGCTCCCCCTCCACGCGGTCATCGCTACCGTGGCCGTCTACGTCGCCTGTTCGGTCATCATCTTCGCGCTCCAGCCCACGGTGTTTCGGGCGATGCATGTCGTTACGGAGGCCGTCAGGACGCGCGTCGAGGCGCGCCTCACCCGGGGCGCCGACACCAGCGATCCACAGCGCTCCACCTCATAATTCGCTGAGAACCCCGCGGAGCCGCACCCCGCGAACGCCCCAGACGTGCCACGATGCTTCCGTGCGCGCTACGCGCTCGACGCGCGTCCCGCGCAGTCCCTTAACGAAAGGTGCAGGTGATGTCGGAGAGCCGTCCAGAGGATGTAACCCCCGAGTTTGAGACGACGGAGGAGGTCGTCGAGGAGCAGTTCGAAGCCGATGAGTGGGTCGAGGACACTTCCGGTCCGAGCCTCATCGCCCGCATGTTCGCCGAGGCCGGTGGCACGTTCGTCCTCGTCCTCATGGGTGTGGGTGCCGCGCTGTTCTCGTCCGTCATGGGCTGGGGCCTGCTCGCGGTGGCCTTCGGCTTCGCGCTGGGCGTCATGATTGCCGCACTGATCTTTGGCCGTATCTCCGGCGCCCACCTCAACCCCGCCGTCACGGTGGGCGTGTGGCTCGGCGGACGCTTCCCCGGCCGCGACGTCGCGCCTTACATCATCTCGCAGGTCATCGGCGCGATCGCCGCCACCGGCCTGTTCGCGTTCCTCGTCTCAACCAACGAGCTGTACGACCAGCTGGGCACCACCCGCCAGTTCATCGGCACCGCGTCGAACGGTTACGGCGAGCACTCCCCCACCCAGTTCGACTGGCTGCCCGCCGGCATCATCGAGATCATCATCGCGGCGCTGCTCGTCGCCGTCGTGCTCTCCGTCACCTCGGTCCTCAACAAGGCTGGCGCGGCGGCGGCTCCGTTCGGCATCGGCCTGACCGTCGGCTTCCTGGTCATGATCGCCATCCCGTTCACCAACGGCGCCCTCAACCCCGCCCGTGCGACCGGCACCGCGGTGTTCTCGGAGGGCTGGGCCCTTGAGCAGCTGTGGCTGTTCTGGGTAGCACCGCTCATCGGTGCTGCGATCTCGGGTCTGCTGTTCCGCGCCTTCGGTCCCGAGGAGGACCTCATCATCGTCGAGCGCGTCGAGGAGACCGTCGTCGTCATCGAGGACTGAACCTCACACGTACGAAAGCCCCCGGCCGCGTGGCCGGGGGCTTTCGTCATGACAGGGGCGCCGATGCCGTGGCCGGCGTCCGCACGCGGCTGCACCTCAGCCGCAGCCGGGCTTAGGCGAGTGGCGTGGTGAGCCCGAAATACGCCAGCGCCACACCGAAGGCGATCATGAGCGTCACGTCGATCGCCCGGCGGCGCACCGAGAAGGCCGTGCCGGCCGGCCACGCCATGCGTGCCGCCGCTCCCCCGAAGGCGACTCCCCCGAGGAGCAGGGTGCCCGCCTCGGCATTCACGAGGGCGCCGACGGCGACGCAGGCGGCGACAATGACCAGAGCGAGAGCCGCGGTGCGCCGCCGCGTCTGCGTGGTGTTGTCGCGCACCACCTGCTGTTCGCCGGTGGGTGGCTGATCGTCCGCCGCGCGCTCGTCGCCGGTGGCGCCCTCCTCGACCGTCATTGCAGCGGCCTAGTGGAAGAAGTGCCTGGTACCGGTGTGGTACAGCGTGATGCCGGCGGCCTCGGCCGCGGCAATCACCTCGGCGTCACGCACCGAGCCACCGGGCGACACGACCGCCTTGACGCCCGCGTCGATGAGCACCTGCAGCCCATCGGCGAAGGGGAAGAACGCGTCCGAGGCGGCCACCGAGCCGCGCGCACGCTCCTCGCCCGCTCGCGACACCGCTAGCCCGCACGAGTCCACGCGGTTGACCTGGCCCATACCGATGCCGACGGCGGCACCATCCTTGGCCAACAGGATCGCGTTGGACTTCACCGCGCGGCACGCGCGCCAGGCGAAGTCCAGATCGGCGAGCGTCGCGTCATCCGCGGCCTCGCCGGCCACGAGCTCCCACGTGTCCGCGGGGTCGCCTGCCGCGTCGATCGCGTCGGCACGCTGCACCAGCAGTCCGCCGGTGATGCGGCGCCACTCGGCCACCTGGGCGCGCGGCTCGACCTCGAGGAGGCGGATGTTCTTCTTCGCCTGCAGCACCTCCGCAGCGCCGTCCTCGAAGCCGGGGGCGACCACGACCTCGGTGAAGATGTCCTTGATCTGCTCGGCCGCCTCGACCGAAATGGGCCGGTTCGCGGCGATCACGCCGCCGAAGGCGGAGACAGGATCGGTGGCGTGGGCCTTCGCGTGAGCCTCGGCGATGGTCTCACCGACGGCGATGCCACACGGGTTGGCGTGCTTGATCACGGCCACGGCGGCGCCGTCGAAGTCGTAGGCGGCGCGCAGGGCGGCGTCGGCGTCCACGTAGTTGTTGAAGCTCATCTCCTTGCCGTGCAGCTGGCGCGCCTGCGCGAGCCCACCGCTGACCGACGGGTCCGTATAGACGGCCGCGGCCTGGTGGGGGTTCTCGCCGTAGCGCAGCGACGCGGAGCGGTCGAAGGACGCGGCCACCCACTGGGGGAGCTCCGCACCCTCCTCGGGCGCGACGACCGAGGTCATCCAGGAGGCGACGGCGATGTCGTAGTCCGCGGTGTGACGGAACGCGGCGGCCGCGAGCGCCTGGCGCTCGGCGAGGGTGAAGCCACCGCCGGCGACGGCCTCCAGGACCGAGTCGTAGCGCGCGGGGTCGACGACCACGGCCACCGACGGGTGGTTCTTCGCGGCGGCACGCACCATCGAGGGACCGCCGATGTCGATCTGCTCGATCACGTCATCCTGCGCGGCGCCCGACGCGACCGTCTGGGTGAACGGGTAGAGGTTCACCACGACCAGGTCGAAGGGCTCCACCCCCAGCTCCTCCAGCTGCGCACGGTGCGACTCGAGGCGGCGGTCGGCGAGGATGCCGGCGTGCACGCGCGGGTGCAGGGTCTTCACGCGGCCGTCGAGGCACTCGGGGAAACCCGTCAGCTCCTCGACGCGCGTGACCGTCACCCCGGCATCGGCGATGCGCGACGCGGTCGAGCCCGTCGAGACGATCTCGACGCCGGCCTCGGCGAGCCCGCGGGCCAACTCCTCGATCCCCGTCTTGTCGTATACCGAGATCAGTGCCCGTGCCACTGCCTGCCGCTCGCCCATGCCGTCCCTTTCGTGAAGTGTGCTCACGCGCCGATGCGCGCGCGCCGTCCGTCGACCGTCCAGCCATCGCGCGCCATCCGGCCGACCGTCTCGGCCACCAAGGCGCGCTCCGCGATCTTGATGCGCTCGTGGAGGGTCTCCTCGGTGTCATCATCCCAGACCTCGACGGCGTGCTGCGCGAGTATCGGACCGGTATCGACGCCCGCGTCCACCAGCATGACCGTGCAGCCCGTGATGCGCACGCCGTGCGCGAGCGCGTCCCTCACCCCATGCGCGCCGGGAAAGGACGGCAGCAGCGCGGGGTGGGTGTTGACGATGCGGCCGTCGAAGCGTGTCAGCGTCGGCGCGCCGATGATGCGCATGAACCCCAGACACACGACCAGATCGGGCTCAAAGCCCGCCACGGCATCGGCCAAACCCTCGTCCCAAGCGGCGCGGTCGGCGTAATCAACCGGCGTGACGATGGCGGTCGGGATGCCGGCCTCGGCGGCGATGGCAAGCGCGCCCACGGCGGGCTTATCGGTGATGACCCCGACCACCTGGGCGCCGTAGGCGTCATCCGCGGCGGCGGCCAGCAACGCGCGCATGGTCGATCCCGCGCCCGAGGCGAGCACCACAAGTCGCTTCCCAGCGTGCCGGTTTGTCACGGGGCGAGCCTATCGGCATGCTGGGGTCACCTTCGATCCCAGGAGCACCGTGCCCGACACCGACACCCCCCAGCCGACGATGCCTGAGCAGGCACGCCGCTACACCGTGCCGTTCATGGTGCTGCTGGGGATCACGCTCCTGCTGTATCTGTTCTCGATCCCGCTCGCCTACGGCATGCTCCTTACCGGCCCCGCCGCCGCGATCGTGGGGCTGCGCGCCCTGTGGGTGACGCGCAAGAACAAGGAGTTCGGGTACTACCGGCTGTCACTCACGTTCGGGATCATCGTCGCCGGCTTCATGACGGTCACCGGCCTCAGCCTCGTGGTGTTCCACGACATCGTCACGGACCTGTCGGACTGCATGAGCCGCGCGGTCACGCGATCGGCCGCCGATCAGTGCGAGGCCGACTATCAGGATGCCCTGAACGGCGTGGTCGAGGACCTCTACGAGCGGTTCGGGGTTACGACGGGGTCGTGACGGAGGCCGATGCATCGGCCGGCTTCTCGCGGCCGCTCGCCTGCGCGTCACTGGCCTCGGCGGTGGTGGGCTTCGCTCCCGAGCCAGCCGCGGCATCGGCCCGCCGTGCGCGCCAGCGCACGGCGGCGTCGCGCGCTGCGATGACCCCGGTCACCGCCAGGTAGCCCGCGAGCACGAGCCCGCACCACGCCGTCACGACGGGCACCATCGCGGGCCCCACGGACGTCTCGAGCCGCCCGGGGCCAATGGCGCCCGAGGCGAAGGCCATCAGCGCGAATGCGCCGACGGCGACGAGGGCGAGCGCGACGGCATCGGCCTTGGCCTCATCCCAGTCGAGCGGGCCGCGGCGGCGACCGAGCGCCCGCACCAGCGCCGCGATGGCGACAAGCGCGAGCGGCGCCCACACCAGATAGCCGCCGGACTCGGCGGGCAGCGCCCCCAGGAGCGGCACCTGCGGGAGGGCGCCGGTCGCGACCTCGCCGGGCGTGTAGGAGGACCCGACACCCACGGAGAAGCCGAAGCCCGTCAGCCAGCTCAGCATCCACAGGATGACGGTGGGCGCATACGCGAGTTGGGCGAGCGCGAGGACGACGCCTCCGACGCCGTCGACGCCCAATGCCGTGGCGCTGGCGGCGATCGCGTCGCGCCCCAGGATCGCGAAGACGAGGGTGGTGGCCGAGGCGAGCGCGACGCTCCACGCCACGGTGGCGCTCGCGCGGCGGGCACCGGTCCACGCCCAGGCGGGAAGCTGAGTGGCCCAGCCGAACGTGGCGCCGTGGGCACGCCAGATCCCGAGCGCGGCGGAGGGTGCGGCGATGAGGGCCGCGACCGTGCAGGCGCGCACGATGAGACTGCCGCCGTCAGGCCTGGTCGACAGTGCAACGGTGGCGATCACGCCCACGAGTGTGACGTAGCTCGCGACCGCGAGGCCCCAGCTCATCCACGATCGGGTGGCGAAGCGACGGGCGAGTGCCGCGGTCGTGATCCCCGACAGCAGCGTGAGGCCTAGCGGCAACAGCGTGATGGTGCCGATGCTCGTGATGGCCGGCACGCCGTGAGCCATGAGGAACACGGTGGTCGCGACCGTGAACGCCGAGCCCCACGGGATCCCGTCGATGGTCGTGGGGCCGGGGTCGGCGGCGATGACCGCGAGCGCGAGGATCGTCACGGCGAGGTAGGGGCCGAGAGCACCCTGCAGGCCCGTCAGCACTCCCCCCACCCAGCCCGGGTAGCCCGCGAACCACCCCTTGACGGCCTGAGCGGCGGTGCGCACGGGGTGGGAGGGCAGGCGCGACATGTCTCTATGGTCGCCGCTGCCGGGCCGATTCGGTGGACCGGCACGCACGACAGCGCCCCAGGAGCCAGCCAGCGACCGGAATCGCGAGAATCCGGGCACCCCGTGGCTCCTGGGGCGCTGCGAGAACTACTTCGTGAGGATGGCCCGCATCAGTTCGGCGGTCTCGGTGGGGGTCTTGCCCACCTTGACGCCGGCGGCCTCGAGGGCCTCCTTCTTGGCCTGCGCGGTGCCCGCGGAGCCCGACACGATGGCGCCGGCGTGGCCCATGGTCTTGCCCTCGGGGGCCTCGAAGCCCGCGACGTAGCCGACGACCGGCTTCGTCACGTGCTCCTTGATGTAGGCCGCGGCACGCTCCTCGGCGTCGCCGCCGATCTCACCGATCATGACGATCGCGTCGGTGTCGGGGTCGTTCTCGAACGCCTCGAGGCAATCGATGTGCGTCGTGCCGATGATGGGGTCACCGCCGATGCCGACAGCGGTCGAGAAGCCCAGGTCGCGCAGCTCGAACATCATCTGGTAGGTCAGCGTGCCCGACTTCGACACCAGGCCGATGCGGCCGGGACCGGTGATGTTCGCGGGCGTGATGCCCACGTTGGACTCGCCCGGCGTGATGAGACCGGGGCAGTTGGGGCCGATGAGCCGCACGCCCTTGGACTGGGCGTAGGCGAAGAACTCGGCGGTGTCCGCGACGGGCACGCCCTCGGTGATGATGACGGCCAGGCCGATGCCCGCGTCGACCGCTTCGGTGACGGCCGCCTTGGTGAAGGCCGGGGGCACAAACAGAACGGTCACATCGGCGCCGGTCTCTGCCATCGCATCGGCCACCGATCCGAAGACGGGGATCTCGGTGCCGTCGAAGTCGACGGAGGTGCCGGCCTTGCGGGGGTTCACTCCGCCGACGATGTTCGTGCCGGAGGCGAGCATGCGCGCGGTGTGCTTAGACCCTTCCGCGCCGGTCATGCCCTGGACGATGACCTTGGAGTCCTTGTTGATGAAGATCGACATGTGAGGCTCCCTTACGCGTTGGCCAGCTCGGCGGCCTTGGCCGCGGCGCCGTCCATGGTGTCGACGATGGTCACGAGCGGGTGGTTCGCGGCCGCGAGGATCTCGCGGCCCTCGTCCACCGAGTTGCCGTCCAGGCGCACCACGAGCGGCTTGGTGGCCGCGTCGCCGAGCGTCTCGAGCGCGCCCACAATGCCGTTGGCGACCTCGATGCAGCTGGTGATGCCGCCGAAGACGTTGACGAACACGCTCTTGACCTGTGGGTCGTTGAGGATGACGTCGAGCCCGTTCGCCATGACCGCGGCAGACGCGCCGCCGCCGATGTCGAGGAAGTTGGCGGGCTTCACGCCGCCGTGCGACTCGCCCGCATAGGCGACCACGTCGAGGGTCGACATGACCAGGCCGGCACCGTTGCCGATGATGCCCACCGAGCCGTCGAGCTTCACGTAGTTGAGGTTCAGAGCCTTCGCCTTCGCCTCGAGCGGATCGGCGGCGGCCTTGTCCTCGAGGGCCTCGTGGTCCTCGTGGCGGAAGCCGGCGTTCTCGTCGAGCGTGACCTTGCCGTCGAGGGCGATGATCGACCCGTCCTCGGTACGGACCAGGGGGTTTACCTCGACAAGCGTGGCGTCCTCGTTCTTGTAGACGTCCCACAGCTTGACGATGACCTCCGCGACGGGGGCCTTCAAGTCCTCGGGGAAGTTCGCGGTGTCGACGATCTCTGCGGCCTTGGCGGCGTCGATGCCGACCAGGGGGTCAACGGCCACGCGGGCCAGGGCCTCGGGGCGCTCGACGGCGAGCTGCTCGATCTCCATGCCGCCCTCGACCGAGCACATCGCGAGATAGCGACGCTGCGCGCGGTCCAGCAGGACGGAGAAGTAGAACTCCTCCGCAATGGCCGCGCCGGCCGCGATCATCACGCGGTGCACGGTGTGGCCCTTGATGTCCATGCCGAGGATCTGCTGGGCTGCCTCTTCGGCCTCCTGGGGCGAGCGGGCGAGCTTCACGCCGCCGGCCTTGCCGCGTCCTCCGGTCTTCACCTGGGCCTTGACGACAACGACGCCGCCACCCAGCTTCTCGGCGGCGGCCTTGGCCTCCGCGGGGGTCTCGGCGACGATGCCGGGCAACACGGGGACTCCGTGCTTCTCGAACATGTCGCGAGCCTGGTACTCGTACAGGTCCATGTGCGTCCTTGCTGTCGTGAAAGGCCGCGCGGGTCTCGCGCGCCAGTACGTGGGGGTCACGATACCGGCCCCGTGTGACCGGGGCGTAACGTCGTCGGCACGCGGGCGAGGGAAGTGTCGTGATTCTTGACGGCCTGTGGAGGGCCGATGCCGTGGCCTAGAGGTCGGCCGCGTCACCCGGGCGGACAAATCCGGCCTCGTACGCGACGATCACCGCCTGCGTCCGGTCGCGCACTCCCAGCTTGGTGAGGATCGAGGCGACGTGCGACTTGACGGTCTCGAGCGACACAAACAGCGCGGACGCGATCTCTTGGTTCGACAAGCCTCGAGCCAAGAGCCGCAACACGTCCTGCTCGCGGTCCGTCAGCTCTGGCATCGCGCGCTCGGCGGGGGCGGCGAAGCGTTCGATGACGGCGCGCGTGGACGCGGGGAACAGCAGCGACTCCCCCGAGGCGACGATGCGGACGGCCTCGATTAGTTCCGTGGGCGGCACGCGCTTGAGCACGAACCCCGAGGCGCCCGCCCGCATCGCCTCGAACACGTACTCGTCGACCTCGAAGGTGGTGAGCACCAGCACGCGCGTGGCGCAGCCCTCGTCGAGGACTCTGCGGGTGGCGGCGAGCCCGTCCAGACCGGGCATGCGGACATCCATCAGCACCACATCGGGATCGTGCTCGAACGCGCGGGCGATGGCCTCCTCGCCGTCGCCCGCCTCGGCCACGACTTCCCACCCCTCGACGGAGGTGAGGATGGCGCGCAGCCCCATGCGCACCAACGGATCGTCGTCGACGATGAGGATTCTCACGCGCCCACCTTCTCGCGCATCGTGTCCCACGGAGATGCGTACTCGTCGGCGCCGAGCGATACCTCGAGCGGGAGCAGCGCCAGCACCTCGAAGCCGCCGTCGTGGGTCCGTCCGGTGCGGCTCACGCCTCCGAGGAGGGCCGCCCGGTC
Organism: Demequina sp. NBRC 110055; assembly: GCF_002090135.1. Lineage (GTDB taxonomy): Bacteria > Actinomycetota > Actinomycetes > Actinomycetales > Demequinaceae > Demequina. The sequence continues at coordinate 38,101 of NZ_BBRL01000004.1, forward strand.
GCGGATGCCCGCGAGGCCTCGGCCCATGCCGCCGCGGCCCGGCACCGACGTGCCGGGACCATTCACGACCCGCAGGCCCACGGCATCGGCCACCAGGTCGACCCGCACGCAGATCGCGGCGCCCGGCGCGTGCTTCGCGGCATTGGTGATCGCTTCTCGGGTGACGGCGTAGACGGTGCGCGAGACGGGCTTGGGTGCATCGGCCACGCCCAGATGAGCCTCGATGGAAAGACCGGCCGCGCGGGCGGCCGCGACCAGTTCGGGCAGCTGCGCGACGCCAGGCAGGGGCGCGCGCGGCTCCGAGTCGTCGCCCCTGAGCGCCGCAATAATGCGGTCCAGCTCGCCCATGGCGGCACGCCCGCGCTCCTCGATGTTACGCAGCGCTTGGCGCGCGAACTCGGGGTCGCTGTCGAACACGTGGGCGCCGGCGCCGGCCTGCACGATGTTCATGGTGATCATGTGGCCGATGGAGTCATGAAGTTCCTGGTCGATGCGCACCTGGGTCTCGGCGAGCTCGGCGCGTGCGGTTACGCGAGCCACCTTCTCCTGTGCGCACGGGCCGAGCGCCCACCGCGCGAGCGGCTGGTGCAGGCACGAGAAGTGGTGGGAGATCCACGAGAACATGGGCACCGCGAAGGCCACCACGGGCGTCCCGACCAGGGTCCAGAACACCACGGTGTCGACGATCGCGGCCGCAGTGGGATCGTCGGCGCCCGGCCCCGGGACGACGCCTGCGGCGTACCCGACGGCGATGAGCCACGCGGCGATGAGGCTCACCGGCACCACGATCGCCGCAAGCGCGAGCGCGAAGCCGAGCGGTCCGAGCACGATGCGCATCATGATCCACGCGAGGATGCGCCACCCGTTGGTGTCGTGCAGCAGCGCGTGCCCCCAGCGGCCGGCGCCTGCGAGCGTCATGGGCTCGCCGGGCTCGTGAAGGCGATACCCGCGCGGCCCGGGCTCCTCGACCTCGGCGTCCAGGGCGCCGTTGGCGAGGCGACGTTCGAGCGCGCCAAGGGGCCTGAGAGTCCACTGCATGAAGGCCAGCACCACGACGCCGATCCACACGATGACGAGCGCGAGGCCCACGGCGTACATCGTCACCGCGTAGGTGAACCACAGGATGCCCAGCGGCAGGCCGATCAGCAGGTACGACACCTCGCGCCAGGTCCGGGCAGACCAGGTGTTCGCGAAATAGTGGCCGAGTGCGCGCATAGGGACCATCGTGCCCGGTGCATCCCCGTTCCGCCCACGCTCGCGCGGACGTTTTGAGTCTCCCTCGTCCGGGGGACGCGCCCGCTCTATCGCCCCCTCGCGCGGCGGCCACGATTCCCCCACCCTCCCGGCACGAATGGCTCGCAGGCGTGCTGACCGGGCACGGGTCGCATTTCTAGCGTCGAGGTGTCCCTATCGACAGGAGCAGACATGAGTCCCCAGGGCATCACCGGGCGCCTCGCCCGCACCGCGGCCAGCCGGCCGTGGCTCACCGTTTCCGTCTGGTTTGTGGCGCTTGTCGCCGCGGGTTACGCCGCGTCGGGCCTCGGCGACGCGCTCACGCAGGACGATCGCATCCAGGTCGCCACCGAGTCCGACTCCGCGACCGCACTGGTCGCCGCTCATAATGAGGCGACGGCCGATGCCGTGGGCGCCTCGGACGCGACCGTCGAGACCGTCGTCGTGGCATCCGACAACGAGCGGTTTGGCTCGCCGGCCTTTGCCGAGGCGCTCGCCACGCTGGTGCGCGCCCTCGACGCCGTCGACGGCGTCGCGACTGTGACGGCGCCCACCGCCGATGCCGCCGGCCCCGCGGCCGCCGATGGCTCGTCCGCACTCATCACGGCATCGGTCACCGCCGACGAGGACGGCGAGGTGGTCGACTCGATGCTCGCCGCGTTGGAGGACGCGACGCCCGCGGGCTTCGAGGTGTCCGTCGCCGGTGAGGCGACCGGCTCGGCCATGTTCGACTCGCTTGCCGAGGAGGGGCTGGTGCGCGGCGAGGCCATCGGCATCGCGGTCGCGCTCGTGATCCTGGTGGGCGTCTTCGGGGCGCTTCTCGCGGCCGGCATCCCGCTGGTCGTCGCGATCGCGGCGATCGTCATGGCCGTGGGCGCGACCGCGGTCGTCGGTCAGGCCTTCGAGCTGTCCTTCTTCGTGGTCAACATGATCACGATGATGGGCCTCGCCCTCGGCATCGACTACTCCCTGGTGATGGTCCAGCGCTTCCGCGAGGAGCTTGCGAGCGGGCGAAGCGTGCTCGATGCCGTCACAGTCGCGGGCGGCACCGCCAACCGTGCCGTGCTGTTCTCCGGCATCACGGTCGTCATCTCGCTCCTGGGCCTGCTGCTGGTGCCGTCGACCATCATGCGCTCGCTCGGCGCGGGCGCCATCCTGGTGGCCGTGATGGCCGTCGCCGCCTCCCTGACCCTGCTGCCGGCGATCCTGCGACTACTGGGACAGCGCGTCAATGCGGGGCGCCTGCCCGCCCGCCACCCGGACGCCGAGCCGCGTGCGTGGCGCGCCATCGCACGCACCGTCAGCGCCCGCCCAGGCGCGTGGGCCATGGGCGGCCTGGTGATCCTGGGACTGCTCGCCGCCCCGGCCACGCAGATGCGGATGGCGTTCCCCGGCCTCGATGCGCTGCCCGAGGACAACTCCCTGCGGGTGGCCGCGGAGACCCTCGCCGAGGACTACGGGCTGGGACAGGGCGCGACCGTCATCGCCGTCGAGGGCGGGGCGAGCGCGCGGGTGGCGGTCGAGGAGATCGCCTCACGTGTGAGCGCCGACCCCGCCTTCGCCGATGCCGCGGTGACCTACGTGGGCGACGACGCCATCGTCACGTCGACCGAGCTGCTCGACGCGGCGGATCCCGAGGCCGATGCGGCCATCGCGCGCCTACGCGACGACGTGGTGCCCGCGGCCCTCGAGGGCACCGAGGCCACGGCGTACGTGGGCGGCGATCAGGCCGAGGCCGTCGATTTCACCGGCATCATCCGCGACGCCACTCCCTGGGTGCTCCTCACGGTGCTGGGAGCGAGCTTTGTGCTGCTGCTGGTCGCGTTCCGCTCGGTCGTGGTGCCCACCATGGCGATCGCCCTCAACCTGCTGTCGACGGCCGCCGCTTTCGGCATGCTCGTCGCGGTCTTCCAGTGGGGCTGGGGTGGCACCCTCCTCGGCTTCCCCCAGGTCGACGGCATCGCGCCATGGATCCCGCTGTTCCTCTTCGCGGTCCTGTTCGGGCTGTCGATGGACTATCACGTGTTCCTGCTCAGCCGCATCAAGGAGCGTCACGACGCGGGGGCACCCACGCGCGAAGCCGTCGCCTATGGCCTGTCACGCACCGGCTCCCTCATCACCGGCGCGGCACTCATCATGGTCGCCGTTTTCGCGGGCTTCGCCCTGGGCGACCTCGCGGAGTTCTCGCAGATGGGCTTCGGCCTCGCCGCGGCCGTCATCCTCGACGCGACCGTCGTCCGTTCCATCCTGGTGCCCGCACTCATGACCCTGCTGGGCAGGCGCAACTGGTACCTGCCCGGCTGGCTCGAGTGGCTACCCCAGGTGACGATCGAGGCCGAGCCCGCGGCGGCATCGGCCGTGCGACCCCGGGACGAGCGCGAACCCGCTCTCGTCTAGCGTCCCCCGGTTCGGGGCGGCTACGCCACCCCGAACCGGTTGGCGACGTCCTTGATGGACTGGGCCGAGGCCAGCAAGCCGGCGGTCTCGGCCTCGTCCATCGGGACGGTGGCGTGGTGCTCGATGCCGTGACGGCCCACCACCGACGGCAGCGACATGCACACCTCGCCCACGCCGGGGTAGTCGATGAGGGTCGACACGGGCATGATGCGGCGCTGATCACCCAGAACGGCCTCCACGATGCGGGCGCCGGCGGCACCGACCGCGTAGTTGGTGGCTCCCTTGCCCTCGATGATCGTGTAGGCGGAGCGCATCACGTCGTGGTGGATCTGCTCGCGGCGTTCGGGCGTCATCACAATGTTGCCCTCGCGGTCGCGCCACTCGGTCAGCAGTTGGCCACCGATGGAGGCGGAGGACCACAGCGCCACCTCGGAGTCGCCGTGTTCGCCCGCGATGTAGGCGTGAACGTTACCGACCGCCACGTCGCACACGGCGGCGATCTGGTGGCGCAGGCGCGACGTGTCGAGCGCCGTGCCGGAGCCGAACATCTGCGCGGGGTCCATGCCGGACTTCTTGATCGCGGCGTACGTCACCACGTCGACGGGATTGGTGACGAGGATGTAGATCGCATCGGGCGCGGCCTTCAGCAGCGGCGGCAGCACCTTGTCCATGAGCGAGATGGTGGCGCCCGCGAGGTCCATGCGGGACTGACCCGGCTGCTGCTTAGCACCTGCGGTGATGACCACCACGTCCGAGCCGGAGACCACGTCCACGTCGTCCGAGCCGATCACCGTGGCCTCGGGCATGAACTGGATGCCCTGAGCGAGATCAAGGGCCTCGGCCTCGACCTTCGCCTTATTGATGTCATACAGCGCGACGGTGCGGGCGAATCCCCGCATCAGGCCTGCGTAGGCCAGGGTTGCGCCCACGGCGCCGGCGCCGACGATGGACACCTTTGAGGTCTTGGATTCCACGGCTTCCTCCCGAGTCTCGCTTCCGCGGTCAGCCTATCGGGCCGATGCCCCGGCCGGGCGGGTCGCGATGCACAGGTCACCCGTGGCAATCTCCTCCGCGGGCACGTTCAGCGTCCCGCCCCAGCGCTGCTCGATGAAGTACTGCGCACCCGCGCACCAGCGGTCGCCCAGCACAAAGGACGAGCCCAGCGAGAGGCGCTCGCCCGCATACGCGAAGGACTGCCCGCCGGGAACGAGGTCCTCCAGGGCGAACGAGTCCGCCCACGGAACGAGCGACCAACCATTCCCGCCGCACCGCTCCTCTGGGGCGCCGGGATCAAGACCCGCGTCCAGCTCCTCAGGGGCCTCGACCGGTAGGTCGCAATTGGGGTCAAACACCAGCACCCCTCCGGTGAGCACCACGTCGTCCTCGCACGCGTCTGTCGCGGCTGTCGTGATGGTGGGCTCCACCATGGTGACGTCCACGCGGGTGAGGCCCCACACGTCGAGCACGGGCGCACGTCCCGAGGACTCCAGGTCGGCCTCGAGGGTGATGGCACCGCACCCGTCCTGAGCCGCCGCTGCGGTCTGCGAGACCGGCGTCACGGCGTCGCCGACCGCGCGGACAGGCACCACGGTGAGCGCGGCCACCACCACGACGATTGCCGCACCGATGCCGGCTTTCACCCACCAGGCCATCAATACCTCCTCTGTGGCGCGGGGTGCGCCTGGACGGAAACTACCGCTCGCTCGCGAGCACCCGTGCCGACTCACGCCCGGCGCCGAGGTTGCGCACGCCGGCCCGTGACCCCGCGAGCTTCGCCGCAATGTGCTCGCCCACGGTGACGGGCTCGTAAAGGTCTGGGTGGTCGGCATCCACGCAGGACGGCAGCGTGCTGATGACCGTGTCGACGTTGCCGTCGTGGAAGAACGCGGCGCTGCGACGGCGCTCGATGGTGCCGTTCACGACGGGAGGCTTCACGCGGTGCAGCGTGGACATCCACCGCTCGTTGGTGAGTCGCGCGGTGACGTCACCCAGGTTGATGAGCATCGCGCCCTCGTCGGGCTGGACGTCGTTCCAGCGGCCCTCGCTGTCGAGCACCTGCAGGCCCTTCACGCGGTCGGCCCACAGGACCGTCACGATGCCGAAGTCCGTGTGCTCTCCCATGCCCGTGAGGTCGCCGTCGAGTTCGACGTTCGTGCCGGGAGGCAAGGCGTAGTTATTCATCCTGAGCACGTCGAGCGAGTGGTCGCAGCGCTCGTCGAAGAACGTGGGTGCGAGTCCGAGTGCGTCGGCAAAGATGCGCGTCATGGTGCGGGCGACGCGCGCCGCCTCGCCGAAGTAGGCCCAGACCTGGGATTCGAAGCCGGGAACGTCGGGCCACAGGTTGTCCGCATAGTCGATCGGTGACAGGTCACAGGCGTGCGGATAGTCCGAGGCGGTCGCGCCCACGTTGAATGCCTCGAAGAAGTCGTTCATGCGCGTCGCGGATTCGACACCGAGGGACAGGCTCAGCGACTCCGACTTCGGCGGCGAGTAGCCGCGGTTGATCTCCGGCGGCGTTCGATAGCCCTTCTTCGCGTCGAGATCGAGGCCAAAGAATGCATCCATGGCTGCGGCGAGGCCCTCCGTGACCGGGCTCGGGATGCCGTGGCCGTGGATCTGCATAAACCCCACGGTGCGGCACGCGTGGTCCACCGCCGCGGCGACCGCGGCCCGCTCCTCAGCGGAACCTCCCCTCACATAGGGAGTGATGTCGATGGCAGGCACCTCGAAGGTCATGAGCGGTCCTTTCGTGCGGGCGCGTCTCACTCGGATGCTAGCCAGCCGCCTGTTTCATCCGCATGACCGCCGTCGCACGCCACTGGCGACGCGGGATCCGCTACAGCTTCTCGAGAGAGTTAAACCTGAGCACCAGGCGCTTCACACCCTCCGAGCCGAAGTCGACCTTGGCCACGGCGTTGCGACCCGAGCCCTCGGTGCCCACGACCTTGCCCATGCCGAACTTGTCGCTCATGACGCGGTCACCCACCTCGAAGCCGACATCGCCGCCGGCGCCGCCAGGGGGGCTCGGGGGCACATACCGCGAGGTGACGGCCCCGGCGCGCGCATACGTGTTGCCGTCCGCGCGGTCCTGGTTGCCGCCGTAGCCGCCCGAGCCTCCACCGAAGCCGCCCCACGAGCCGGAGCGCGACGTGCCGCGATCCGAGTTTGCCCTGAGCGACGCCATCGACTGCTGGGCGATCTTCCACTCGATGAGCTCGGCGGGGATCTCCTCGGTGAAGCGTGAGGCGCCGAAGTACTGCGGTGCTCCCCAGCTGGAACGCATCTGCGCGCGGGTGAGGTAGAGCTTCTGGCGCGCACGGGTGAGGCCCACGTAGGCCAGGCGCCGCTCCTCCTCCATGTCCTTCGTCTCGCCGGACTCGATCGACCGCATGTGCGGGAACGTGCCGTCCTCCATGCCGGTGAGGAAGACGACGGGAAACTCGAGTCCCTTCGCGGTGTGCAGCGTCATCATGGTGACCACGCCGCCCGAGCCATCCTCGTCGGGCAGCTGGTCGGCATCGGCCACGAGGGCCACCTTCTCGAGGAAGTCCTCGAGCGTGCCCTCGGGGTTCTCCTCGGAGAACTCGCGGCCTACGGCGACGAGCTCCATGATGTTCTCCACGCGGCTCGCGTCCTGAGGGTCCTCGGAGTTGCGGTACGCCGTGAGCATGCCGGAGCGGTCCGCGATCGCGTCGAGCACACCCGCCGGGCCGTTGTCCGCCGCGATCGCGCGTAGGTCGTCCATGAGCGACACGAAGTCGCCGATCGCGCGCACCGCGCGCGTCTGAAGCCCTGCCTCGTCCGCACGACGAAGCGCATCTCCGAAACTGACTGAGGCATCGGCCGTCGTCAACGATCGCCGCAAGGCGTCGATGCCCTCGACGGCGGTGTCGCCGATGGCGCGGCGCGGGGTGTTGATAATGCGCCGCATCGCGATGTCGTCGTCCTCGTTCACCACCGCGGAGAGGTAGGCCATCATGTCCTTGATCTCCTTGCGGTCGTAGAAGCGGGTGCCTCCGATGACCTTGTAGGGGATCTCGGCACGCATGAAGCGCTCCTCCAGCGCGCGCGACTGCGCGTTGGCGCGGTACATGATCGCGATGTCACCCGCGGAGTAGTCGCCCGCGTCGATGAGGCGTCGGATCTCGCCGGCAATGTACTGCGCCTCGTCCTGCTCCGACTCCCCCGCGTAGCCCTCGATCTTGGCGCCCGCGCCCGAGTCGGTCCACAGGTTCTTGGGTCGGCGCCCCTCGTTGTTCTTGATGACCGCGTTGGCGGCGCTCAGGATGTTCTGCGTGGAGCGGTAGTTCTGCTCCAGGCGGACGATGTGCGCGGCCGGGTAGTCGGCCTCGAACTCCAGGATGTTGCGGATGGTCGCGCCGCGGAAGGCGTAGATCGACTGGTCGGCGTCACCCACGACGGTGAGCTCGCCGGGGGGAAGCTCGGGGTCGCCGGGCTTGCCGATCAGCTCGCGCACCAGGATGTACTGCGCGTGGTTGGTGTCCTGATACTCGTCGACCAGCACGTGGCGGAAGCGCTCGCGATACGCGCGGGCCACCTGCGGATTCTCCTGGAGCAGGCGCACGGTGCGCACGATGATGTCGTCGAAGTCGACGGCGTTGGCGGCGTCGAGGCGACGCTGATATTCGGCGTAGGCGCGGCCCGCGGCGTGGTCGATCGAGAACTTCGACGCGTTCTCGGTGGCCGCGAGCGCCTCCATGGGGCTCACGAGCTCGTCCTTGAACTTGCCGATGCGGTTCAGGAGCGCCTTGGGCGTGAACTTCTTGGGGTCGATGTCCAGTTCCTTGGCCACGAGCTTCATGAGGTTCGCGGAGTCGGTCTGGTCGTAGATCGAAAAGCTCGACTTCAGCCCGGCGGCCTTGTGGTCGGCGCGCAGGATCCGCACGCACGCCGAGTGGAAGGTCGACACCCACATGCGACGGGCGTCGGGCCCCACGAGGTTCTCGACGCGCTCGCGCATCTCCCCCGCGGCCTTGTTGGTGAAGGTGATGGCGAGGATCTGGTGGGGGCGCGCGCGGCCCGTGGCCAAGAGGTAGGCGATGCGGTGCGTCAGCACGCGGGTCTTGCCCGAGCCGGCGCCCGCCATGATGAGCAGTGCCTCCCCGGCGTGCTCGACGGCCTCGGCCTGCGAGGGGTTGAGGCCTTCCACGAGGGCCGATGCGTCCATCGCCGGGGCGGGGGCGCCCCAGTCGCCGTACGACTGGCGGGGCCTGGAGCCCGCTGCCGCGACGGAGCTCGGCTGCGCCGGCACCTCCGTGGGAGGGGTCCAGGCCTCCTCCGGCATGGGCTCGTCTTCAGGCTCGGGCTCCGGCTCGGGGCCGGGCTCCCAGCCGGATTCGACGTCGGCAGCGGCCGGCTCAACGAGCGGCTCGACGGGCGCGGGCGCCGGGTCGTTCACACGCGCCTGGGCGGGTTTGATGGGGTCCGGGCCGTCGAGTTCGAAGAGCGCATCCATGACCCGAAAAGTCTAGGCGCTCCCCGCGGTACCGGAAGTCGATCGAGGTGTCCTGTGGACAGTGGCGCCGTGTTCCGGGCGTGGCGGCGCGACGCGCACCCGATCACGCCCCTCACTCTTCGCACGGTAAAGCGCCTCGTCCGCAGCAGCAAGAGTCTCGCTCACCGGTGTCCCCGGATGACGAACGGCAATGCCGACTGACAGCGTCACCTCGATCGTCGCGTCTCCCACTTCGATCGGCTCCTCGCGCAGCGACTGCATAAGTTTCTGCACCGACGACTCGATGGTGACGTGGCCGGGGCGAGAAATCGCGAGGAACTCGTCGCCGCCCCACCGGGACACCACACACTGGCGCCCCATCGACGCCTCGATTCGCGTGGCGACGGCACTGATCACCGCGTCACCGATCTCGTGTCCCCAGGTGTCGTTCGTGGTCTTGAACAGGTCGATATCGATAAGCGCCAGCGCGGCATGACGCGACGGATCGCTCGCCACCATTTCAAGTTCGCGCATGGCCGGGCGGCGATTGCCGATCCCCGTGAGTTCGTCGGTGTTCGCCCGCCGCTCGCCCTGAGCGGCGAGCTGCACGAGTTGCTGCTCGAGCCGGGCCGTCCGCAGCAGGATCATGGTGATGGCAGTCAGCACGAGCGCGATACCGCCCAACCGCATGCCGATCGCCATCGCAGCGAACGCCGGATCAGTGTCGGCGATTGCCGAGCTGCCCGGTGGCGCGACGATCTCCGTGGCCGCTATCGCCACGATCACGACCCCGCAGAACACCAACCGCACGACGACAAGCCGATCGGGAAGAGCCGCCAAGGTAAGAAACCCCACGGCCAAGAACAAGAACTGCACTCCCGAACTCACCGAGAACACCACGGCGAACGGCACGAGGCACACCAGCGTGGTCGCCAAGAACGTGACCGCCGCGCCCACGACGCTGCCACGCACGGCCGCGACGAGAGCGCCAATGAAGACCGGAATCGACAGTGCACCCAGCGCGACGAAGAACTCCCACTTCTCCGGGCGCCACCACAGGAAGAACCCGGCGTAGAAGATCGACGACAGCACGCAGAACGCCGCGAGCGACACCACCACGCCAGGACTTGGCGTCCCTTGCCGGTCACGTCCCGCGGGATAGCGGCGAGGGTGCCGTATGCGCTCATGAAGTGTCATCGTGCCCACATGCTATGTGAGCGTGGCAGCCCTCCGAAGGGAGCAATTGAGGACATATGCGCCACTTCGGACACCAACGTGTCACGAACGGTGCCTCCGCGACACTAGTCCGGGCCCGCGAGGGGTCTCAGACGATCCTTCGCTGAGCCGCCCAGTGCGCCAACTCGTGGCGATTCGACAGCTGCAGCTTGTGCAGCACCTTGCCCACGTGGGTTTCGACGGTCTTGATGGAGATGAACAGCTTCTCGCCCACCTCGCGATAGGTGTAGCCGCGGGCGATGAGCCGCATGACCTCCTGCTCGCGCGCGGTGAGCTGGTCGAGCTCGTCGTCCGCGATGGCCACCTCTCCCCCAGCAGCGCCAAACGCGTCCAGCACGAAGCCCGCGAGCCGCGGTGAGAAGACGGCGTCGCCCCCCGCGACCCGGCGCACAGCATCGGACAGGTCCGGACCCGAGATCGACTTCGTCACGTAGCCGCGCGCGCCGGCGCGGATCACGGATACGACGTCCTCCGCCGAGTCAGACACGCTCAGCGCGAGCACCCGCGTGCCGTCGACGCGCCCCTTAATCTCGGCCAACACATCGAGGGCACCTGCACCGGTGCCGCCGGGAAGGTGGACGTCGAGGATCACCACATCGGGCCGGCGTGCGAGGATCTCGGCGACCGCGGACTCGACGTCACGCGCCTCGCCCACCACCTCGATCTGGTCGTCGAGAGACTCGCGCACTCCCACACGAATCACGTCGTGGTCGTCGACAATCACCACGGAGACGGACATCAGGACTCCCTTCGGGGGACAACGATGGCGACCTCGGTACGGGCGCCGGGTGACGAGTGGATCTCGGCGTGCCCGCCGTGGCGCTCCACGCGACCCATGATGGATTGCCGGATTCCCAGCCGGTCGTCGGGGATCGCCCCCGGGTCGAATCCGGGCCCGGCGTCGCGCACGAACACCTCGAACGCCTTCGCGGTGAGTTCGGCATAGACAGAAATGGGGCCCGTGGCGTGGCGGGCGGCGTTCTTGGCCGCCTCACGCGTGGCGGCGACGGCCGCGCGCAGGTCGGGGGTGAGCGGCGCGTCGCCGACACTCACGGTGTCGATGACGACCGAATGCGCGTCCTCGACCTCGCCAATGGCCTCCGCGATCGCGGTGGCCACCGACGCATCGGGGTCACGCCGCTCGCCGTACAAGTACGCGCGCAGGTCGCGCTCCTGGGCGCGGGCAAGCCGTGCGACGGCATCGGGGTCCGTGGCCCGCGAGCGGATCAGGGTGAGGGTCTGCAGGACCGAATCGTGCAGGTGCGCGGCGATCTCCGCACGCTCGTGCTCGCGGATGCGCGCCTGGCGCTCAATCGAGACCTGGCGAATGGCACGCAACCACCACGGTGCAAGCATGAGACCCAGGCCGAGGATGACCACGACCGTCGTGACGATCGACCTCACCCACATCCGGTCGGTGTAATCCCACAGCGCGAACCACCACAGCGCCGTGATGCCGAGCGTCACGCCCACCACGAGCCGCCACAGGTCGTCGCGCCTGAACAGCCCCGAGACGTCCAGCCGCCACGCGTCCTGCCCGAAAGCGCCGTCGAGGGGGCTCCACGTGAGGCCAAGAGAAAGGAGGAACAGCACCAGGGGGATCAGCCAGCCGGGCAGGTCCTCCCCTCCCCAGCGGTCGAACGCAAGCACGCCTGCGATCACGAGCAGTGCGAGCCCACCGAGGCCACGCCAGATCGCGGGCGCGTTGCGGCGCCGCTGCAGGGGGCGGGCGACCCGAGGGGCCGGTGCTGTGGTCACGGCACCATCGTCACACAGCCGCGCGCGCTCAAGCAGGGGTTTTCCCGGATCTCAGGGTGTCGTCGGCGGCAAGTTCAGGGTGAGGATCAGGGCGTTCCCTCATAGCGGTCGGCCATGCGGCCTTGCGACAGTGGGGGCATGATCGGGCGCCACCTGAGCGCCGACAGCAATCCTCGGCACAAGGAGTGACATGAGCGAGACACCACCGCCCCCCAAGGAGGCCGCGTTCTTTACCGCGATCCGCGGCTGGAACATCCAGCGCGGCGATCGCATTCTGGGTGGCGTCGCCTCCGGGCTCGGCGCCCGCATCGGCCTCGCACCCGTGCCCGCCCGACTGCTGATGGTGCTCGCCGGCATCCTGCTCAATGGCCTGGTGCTGCTCGCCTACGCCGCAGCGTGGGGGCTTCTGCCCGACCGGCGCGGAGCGATCGTCATCCAGGACTTCGGCCGCGGCGTCACCAATGTGGGCGCACTTATCGGCATCGCGGTCATGGGCGTCCTCGGCTTCGTCACCCTCGACAACGGCGGACTGTTCGGAGGCATCTTCGACGGCGACCCGTTCCCGTGGGACAACCAGAGCCAGTTCGGCCCGTTTCATATCGTCGCGGCGTTCTTCGCCGTCGTGATCCCACTCGCGCTCCTGGGCGGCTTGATCTTCCTCGTCATCTACCTGGTGCGTCGCAACAATCGTGACTCCGTCCCGCCCGGCACCCCGACCGGCACCACGTGGTCGAGCGCCGCTCCCGTCGCGCCGTCGGCGGCATCGGCGGCCGATGCCGCGGCCGGCGCTCGTACCGCCGTCACCGACTCGGACTCTCCCGACGAGCCCGCTTCGCCCAGCGAACCCCAGCCCGCCGCCACACCAGGTGACTCGCGAGCCACGGCCGCCGACGCATCGGCCACCCCCACGGTCGCAGCATCGCCGCAACCGTGGGAGCCCGCGCTCCTGCCGGGCGACCCGCGCGTGAACACGCCACGCGATCACACGTGGCGCTATAGCCCTGCAGTGGGAGGCCCCGTCCCGAACGGTTCGTCGTCGTACGCATGGAACTCGACGACCGGGGAGCAGACGTACGTCCCGCCCGTCACCTCTGCGCCGCCGCGTCCGAAGCCCCCGCGCGTGCCGGGGCCCGGCAAGGCCGCCTGGCTCGCCTTCCTCGGGGTGCTGGTCATCGCGGTCGCCGTGGTGTTCGCCATCGCTCGTTCGGGTCAGCTCGCGGTGAGCCCCGTCCTCGCCTGGGGAGCCATCATCACGATGGGCCTCGGAGCGGTCCTGCTGGTGGTCGCACTCTCGGGGCGTCGTTTCGGATTCCTTGGCTTCTTGTCGGTGTGCGCCGTCATCGTGTCGATCCCCATGGTCGCCAACGCGGACACCATCCGCGCCAACTACGGCGACTGGGGCTACTGGATGGACGGAGGCGCCATCGACTACGAGGAGGCTTTCGGCTTCGACGACGGAGGCTCCGAGTCCGAGGCGACGGCTACGGCCATGGGCCCCGAGCAGGTCAGCATCCGCGAGGCCTTCGGCGACGACTACACGACCATCTACGCGGCGGGCAGCTGCTGGGACTACTCCGACAGTGCCAGCGAGGAGATGTTCGGCCCTGCCGACTCCTACATTCAGCTCTCCACCGTTGACGAGGACATGTCCATTCCCGTCCGCGGGTCGACCACCGAGGCCGTCATCCCCGCTGGCACCTCGCTCGTCCTCACGTCGCCGGGGTCAGTCACCGTCGACTTCACCGAACGCCAGGTGTGGTGCGACCTGTGGAACGACGGCACCGCCGACGCTACGGTCCTTGACTTCGCCACGGGCGACGGCCCCGTGCTGACCCTGGAGGCACCCGACGTGTCCACGCTTTACATCACCGAGGAGGTCACCCCGTGATCACCACCGCCACTCCCCGCCGCCGCGCGGGCCAACGCATCGCCTCAGCCCTCTGGGCCCTGCTCGTCATCGGCGCCGGCGTGATGATGGCCGTCGCGTTCTCTGGCACAACGATCGACCTCGAACTCGCCGCCATCATCGCGCTCGGCGCGGTGGGCGGTTGGCTCATCCTGTCCGCAGCCCTCAGCAGCATCGGCCGTTCGCGCGAGGTTCGCGCCGCGACGGCGCCGGTCGTCGAGGAGCCGCTGCATGACGCTGCCGCCGCTACCGAGACCCCGGACGCCGACGCGGCGCCCACCTCGGTGATGCCGGGCTCCCCGTCCCAGCCCACCCCGACCGAGGTGATCTTCACCGAGGCTGGGGCGGCGACGGACCCGGATCACGATGACGGCGAGGACGACCGCACCGACGAGGACGACGAGCGGCCACGCTCCTAGGCCGCTCCACTACGACGGCGGACTCTCGCGGGAAGCGAGGGCCCGCCGTCGGCGTTGGCCCCGGGGAAGCCAACCGAAGGAGTACCCATGCGCGTCTCAACCCTTGCGCTCCCCCTCGCCGCGGCACTCATGGTGGCCGGTTGCACCGGCGGTGACGACCAGGCGCGCCCCACCGCGAGCGCCACCACGGACACCACCGTGCCGGCCGGTAGCGAGCCCTCGGAGGCGCCGAGCTCACAGACCGATGCCGACATCGATGTGGACTCGAGCGGAGATCCCACGGACGGCGCACAGGACGCCGAGGGCACCGCCTCGCTTGGCACCGCGGCGGCCACCATCGCGGTCGCCCTCCCCGGCGAATGGCAGTACGAGGGCACGTACGGCGACGGCACCGCCCCCTACGCGGTGCTCGTCGACGCGAGCGAGCCTTTCGACCTCTCCGAGCCAGGCTCGGATGCCTATCGCGACTCCGTCTGGGTCCAGGTCGAGACATACCGCGTGGAAGGCCAGGCGTCATTCGCCGAGGCCGTGGCAGGCGACGCCGACGCCCTCGCCGACCAGCTCGTCGACGCGTACGGCGGCGAGGTCGACGTGATCGACGGGCGCGACGTGCCCGTCGTCTTTGCCGCTTACGAGAAGGACGGCGACCAGATCGAGGATCTCTACGCGCTTCACGGCGACCTGTGGATCATGGCCCGGCCGTCGAACGTCGACGTCACCGACTACGTCGACGGCGGCGAGGTCACCATCCTCGAGGCGGTCCTCGAGGACGCGCAGATCAAGTAGTCACGCACCCTGGGTCCGTGTGGCCCACACCTGAAACGCCTGAGGCCCGTGTGACAGTTCTGCACTGTCACACGGGCCTCAGGCGTTTCACCCGTCACATCCGTGGGCCAAACCGACACCGACGGCGGACGGGAGGGATCACTCCCACTCGATGGTGCCCGGCGGCTTCGAGGTGACGTCGATGACCACGCGATTGACCTCGCGCACCTCGTTCGTGATGCGGTTCGAGATGTGCGCGATGACGTCGTACGGCAGACGGGACCAGTCGGCGGTCATGGCGTCCTCGGACGACACGGGACGCAGCACGATGGGGTGGCCGTACGTGCGGCCGTCGCCCTGCACACCCACGGAGCGCACGTCGGCGAGCAGGACCACGGGGCACTGCCAGATCTCCTGGTCCAGGCCCGCTGCGGTCAGCTCCTCGCGCGCGACGAGGTCCGCGGCGCGCAGGATGTCCAGGCGCTCTTCGGTGACCTCACCGATGATGCGAATACCGAGGCCTGGCCCGGGGAAGGGCTGGCGTCCCACGATCTCCTCGGGGATGCCCAGCTCGCGGCCCACGGCGCGGACCTCGTCCTTGAACAGCGCGCGCAACGGCTCGACGAGCGAGAACTGCAGGTCGTCGGGAAGGCCACCCACGTTGTGATGGCTCTTGATGTTGGCCGCACCCTCGCCGCCTCCGGACTCGACGACGTCGGGGTAGAGCGTGCCCTGGACGAGGAACTCGACGTCCTCACCGTGCGCGCCGGCCTCCTCGACCACCTGACGCGCGGCGTCCTCGAAGACGCGGATGAACTCGCGGCCGATGATCTTGCGCTTGGTCTCGGGGTCACTCACGCCCGCGAGAGCGGACAGGAACCGCTCCTTCTCGTCGCGAATGATCAACCGCACACCGGTCGAGTCGACGAAGTCCTTCTCGATCTGCTCGACCTCGCCGGCGCGCATGAGCCCGTGGTCCACGTGGATGCAGGTGAGCTGGTCGCCCACCGCCTTTTGCACGAGCGCCGCGGCGACCGCGGAGTCCACGCCGCCGGACAGGGCGCAGATCACGCGCTTAGAGCCCACCTGCGCGCGGATCAGCTCGACCTGCTCGTCGATGATGTTGGCGTTGGTCCAGTCGGGGGCGATGCCCGCGACGTTGTACAGGAAGTTCTCGATCGACGCCTGACCCTCGGGCGAGTGCTTGACCTCGGGGTGCCACTGCACGCCGCACATCTTGACATCGAGGTTCTCGAAGGCCGCGACGGGCGCGCCCTCGGTCGTCGCCAGCACGGTGAAGCCCGCGGGGGCCTCCTGGACGGAGTCGCCGTGGCTCATCCACACCGTCTGCTCGGCGCCGGAGCCCGCGAGCGCCACTCCGGCGTCGGCCACCGACGCGACCGTGCGGCCGTACTCGCGCCGGCCGGTCTGTGCCACGGTGCCGCCCATAGCCTGCGCCATCGCCTGGAAGCCGTAGCAGATACCCATCATCGGCACGCCGGCGGTGAAGATCGCGGGGTCGATCGAGGGCGCGCCCTCCTCATACACCGACGAGGGTCCGCCCGACAGGATGATGCCCGCGGGGTTCTTGGCGAGCATGCGCTCGGCGCTCATGGTGTGCGGGACGACCTCGGAGTAGACATTCGCTTCGCGCACGCGGCGGGCGATGAGCTGCGCGTATTGGGCGCCGAAGTCGACCACCAGCACCGGGCGATGCTGGGTCTCGGCCGCGACCTCGGCGACGGGCTGGGCGGTGGTCATGAGGTGGCCTCCTTGGCGGGGTCGAGCTCGTCGGCGATGCGGCGCTCGATGACGAAGGACAGGAACGGGATGATGCCGCCCAGGAACATCGTGAACAGGCGGCCATAGCCCCACTTGGCCTGGAGCCACAGCTGCAGCACGGTGACGAGGTAGACCATGTAGACGAAGCCGTGAATCTGCGCGAGGAGGAACATCGCGGGGTCGAGCGACTCCTCGAGGCTGTCGAGGCCCGGCAGATAGCGCAGCATCCCGAGGAAGACGAGGATCAGCAGCGAGCCGGTCACGATCGCCATCACCTTGTAGCGCGTGAGGGCGCCGGGGGTGACGGCGGGGCGGGGGCTGGGGGTCACGGGCTTCCTTCCTTGACGGCGGCAGATGCCGTGGCGGCGTCCGTCGGCACGTCAGGTGCCGGCTCGTCACCGTCCGCGGCGTCCGGGGCAACGCGCCCATTGTCCCGTATCCACCGCACGCCGACGAACAGGAAGAACGCCGCGAACAGCCACCACTCGAACGCGTACACGATCGAGCGGAAGTTCAGCTCGGTCTCGGGCTCGGGCGCGGGAATGGCTTGCAGTCCCTCCTCGGGCGTGTCAGTCACCAGCAGCGCCGAGTACATCGGGCTGTCCCAGTGCTGGGCGAACACCGCCGGCGAGAGCGTGTCAGCCAGGAACGTGCCGTCGGGAGCGCCCTCGCTGGTCGATACCGATGCACCCTCGGAGCCGCGCAGGTAGCCGCTGAGCTCGGTAGCGCCGGAAGGGCCGCCCACTCGCGCGAGGTCATCCGCGGGAACCCAGCCCACCACCACGGGGAGCGTCGCTGCCTCCCCGGTGCCCGTCGCATCGGCCGCCACCGTAAAGGGCCGCACGACGAGAACGGCCTCAACGCCGGCGATGACGCGACCCCCGCCCACGAGGGCCGCATCGGCCTGGGTAAACGCTCCAGAGACGGTGACCGCCTTGCCCACACCGCCCTCGGCGGGGCTGGCAGGCGCCAGAGCGTCGGCGAGCGGCACGGCGTCGGCAGCCTCGACGGGATCACCGCCGTGGGTACCCACGCTCCACTGCCACGCGCCCAGCGCACCACACACGCCGAGGACCACCACGAGAGCCGCGACGACAGTCGACACGGGTCCCCAGCGGACGTCCCCTTGACGTGCGCTCACGCTTCGGCCCCCGCGGAGGGCTCGCGTACCGCCACTTGGTCACGTCCCTTCCGCTTGGCGTCATACAGCGCGTCATCCGCGCGGCGCACCGCGTAGCGTGCGCTGCCGGAGTGGTCGCCGGGGGTGAGACCGATCGACACTGTCACCCGGTGCGTGTGTCCATCGCAGGGCACCGGCGTGTCGGCGATGCCCTGGCGGATGCGCTCCATCGTGCCCGTCGCCGCCTCGAGGGAGGCCTCGGCGAGCACGAAAATGAACTCTTCGCCTCCCCATCGTCCCACGGAATCGGTCAGGCGCAGCCCCGTGCGCAGGCGGGCGCCGATCTCCTCGAGGACCCGGTCGCCACACCCGTGGCCGAACTCGTCGTTGAGAACCTTGAAGTGGTCGAGGTCCGCGAGCGCCAGGCAAAAGTCGGCACCGTTCGCCCGCGACAGGCGCTCAAGGCTGTCCAGCACGGGGCGCCGTGTGGCGAGTCCCGTGAGCTCGTCCGTGTTGGCCAGCAACTCGGCACGCTCGGCGGCGTCGGCGGCCATGGCTCGCGCCTGTTCCACTCGATAATGGGCGAGCGCGGCTCCCATGAACAGAATGAAGGCGGTCAGCACCGCGTTGATGGAGAACAAGGTGTGCAGCAGCACCGTCGGCATCGCATAGAACAGGCCGGTCGCCGGCAGCAGGAACTGGCAGACCAGGAACGCCGCCAGGGTGATCACGACCCACACCCACCGCCACACCCGCTGCCGTTCGGTCAGCATGATGTAGACCAGCTGGCCGCCGGTGAGAAGGAACAGGTGCGTGCCCGCCTCCCAGCCAAGGAAGGCCGTCGATGTCACCAGCTGGAGGGTGGGAATCCCGAACGCGATGAGAGCGGCCGCGAGGACGCGCCCCAGCCTGGCCAGCACGAGCCCACCCACATACAACGCGACCCAGACCAGGTGAAGGATGATGAGCGCGCCCAGGCCGATGATGTCGTACGTCATATAGAAAGCGGTGTACGACAGCGACACGATGAGGGCGAACAGCAAGAACGTGTGGGTCGTCGCTATGGCCCGGCCCGCGTCACCCGACAGCGCCCCCACCCGGCGATCGAGCACGCGCACGACCATGTCGGCGAACGTGCCGCGCGAGCGCGCATCAGTCGTGTCCATGGTGTCGCCCATTCCTTGCGGCGCCCCATGCGCGCCTCGCGCATCTCAGACGGGGCCCCGCGGCCTCAGCGCATTCCAGCCTAGTCAGCACCCCGTCGACGCGCCATGCCAAGCTGGCCGCACCTCACCCGATAGCGGGCGACCGCGAGCGCGAACCGGGCCTATCGTCATGCGCGCGGGGCCCGCGCGCGTGACAGGATGGTGTGCGTGGCACGCTCCATTTACATCGCATCGGCCGAGGGAGACACGGGCAAGTCCACCGTGGCCCTGGGCATCACCAACCTGCTAACCCGCACCGTCGGCCGCGTGGGCATTTTCCGCCCCGTCGCCAGAGTCGCGGACGGTTCCGACTACGTCCTCGACCTGTTGATCGGCCAAGAGGGCGTCGACACCGCCTATGACGACGCGATCGGCGTCACCTACGCCGACGTCCACGCCGACCCCGACGCGGCCCTCGCGACCATCGTGTCGCGCTATCACGAGGTCGCCCGCGACTGCGATGTGGTCGTGATCGTCGGCACCGACTACACGGACGTCTCTGGCGCCGCCGAGTTTGCCTTCAACGCGCGCATCGCCGCCAACCTCGGATCGCCCGTCGCGCTCGTCGTGCATGGGCGAGACCGCTCGCCCGAGGACGTCGCGCGCGTCGTCGAGCAGACGCGCCTGGACCTCGAGGAGGGCCACGCCCGCGTGGCGGCCGTCTTCGCCAACCGCTGCGAGCCCTCGCAGCTCGCCGCGGTGCGCGCGAGCCTCCCCGCCGATATCGGCATGGGTGCCCTCCCCGAAGACCCCATCCTCACCGCGCCGCTGCTGAGCGCACTCGTCGAGGCCGTCGACGGCACCATGATCTCCGGCGACGAGGCGCTGCTATCGCGCGAGGTGCGCTCGGTGAACATCGGCGCCATGACCGCAGCGCACCTCCTCGAGCGCATCGATGACGGCGCCGTGGTCATCACGCCGGGCGACCGGTCCGACACTCTGCTCGCACTCCTGTCGGCACACGCCGCCGAGGGCTTCCCCGCGCTGACCGGCATCATCCTCAACGGGGGGTTCGCGCCGGAGCCCTCCATCGCCCGGCTCATCGAGGGCCTGGGCTCGTCGCTGCCGGTGATCACCACCGAGATCGGCACCTATGGCACCGCGCGGCGCTGCTGGAACACCCGTGGTCGTGTCTCGCGTGAGTCGACGCTAAAGGTCGACACCGCCCTCAGCATGTTCGAGCGTTACGTCGACGCCGATGCTTTGCTCGCGCTGCTCGATGTCGCGCGCACCGACGTGGTCACCCCACTCATGTTTGAGTACGACCTCCTGGACCGCGCGCGCACCTCGCGTCAGCACATCGTGCTTCCCGAGGGCGGCGACGACCGCATCCTGCGTGCCGCGTCCACGCTGCTCACCCGCGACGTCGTGGACCTCACAATCCTGGGTCAGGACGCCGCGATCCGCTCGCGTGCGGGGGAACTGGGCCTTGACCTCGAGGCCGCCCGCATCGTCTCCCCCTCGGACCCCGACCTCGTCGAGCGTTTCGCGACCGAATACGCCGAGCTGCGCAAGGCCAAGGGCGTCACCATTGACCAGGCCCGCGACGTGGTCCAGGACGTGTCGATGTTCGGCACCATGATGGTGCGCCAGGGGCTTGCCGACGGCATGGTTTCCGGCGCCGCGCACACCACCGCGCACACCATCACGCCCGCGTTCCAGGTGATCAAGACCCCGCCGGGCGTCTCGATTGTCTCCTCGGTGTTCTTCATGTGTCTGCCGGACAAGGTGCTGGTGTACGGCGACTGTGCCGTCAACCCCGACCCGACCGCGGAGCAGCTCGCCGACATCGCGATCTCGTCGGCCGAGACGGCCGCGCAGTTCCACATCGAACCGCGCATCGCGATGCTGTCGTACTCGACCGGCGAGTCCGGCTCGGGCCACGACGTCGACAAGGTCCGCGAGGCCACGCGCCTGGTGCGCGAGCGCCGCCCCGACCTGCTGGTGGATGGGCCGATGCAGTACGACGCAGCCGTCGAGCCGTCGGTCGCCGCCTCGAAGGCACCGAACTCCCCCGTCGCGGGCCGGGCCACGGTGCTGGTCTTCCCCGACCTCAACACGGGTAACAATACGTACAAGGCTGTCCAGCGCTCCGCCGGCGCCGTCGCCGTGGGCCCGGTCCTGCAGGGCCTGCGCAAGCCGGTCAACGACCTGTCGCGCGGCGCGCTCGTCCAGGACATCGTCAACACCGTCGCGATCACCGCGATTCAGGCACAGGGCCTCAAGGCCAAGGAGGGAGACGCGTGAGCGTCAACTACGTCGGGCTCGCGCTCGTCCTCAACTGCGGTTCCAGCTCGGTCAAGTACCAGGTGGTCGACACCACCCAGGATGAGCCGCTCGCCGTCGCCCTCGTCGAGCGCGTCGCCAACCACACTGAGGCGATCCAGGAAATCATCGCAACACTGTCCGCCCCCGAGTCCGGCGTGGACCTGTCCAAGCTGACGGTCGTGGGCCACCGCGTGGTCCAGGGTGGCGCGGAGTTCTCCGCTCCTACGATCATCGACGACTCCGTCGAGCGCTCCATCGCCCAGCTGTCGGTGCTCGCCCCGTTGCACAACCCCGGCCACGTCCAGGGCATTGCGGCGGCGCGCACCGCGTTCCCTCACATCCCGCACGTCGCGGTGTTCGACACCGCGTTCCACACGACCCTGCCCGAGGCCGCGTACACGTACGCGCTCGAGAGGAACGTGGCCCGCGAGCACGGCATCCGCAAGTACGGCTTCCACGGCACCTCGCACGCCTACGTCTCGCGCGAATGCGCGCGGCTCATGGACCGCGATCCCCGCGACGTGAACATCATCACCCTGCACTTGGGGAACGGCGCCTCCGCCGACGCCGTCCAGGGCGGCCACGCGATCGACACCTCCATGGGCCTCACCCCTCTGGACGGCCTCGTCATGGGCTCGCGCACCGGCACCATCGACCCCGCGGTCGTGTTCCACCTGCACCGTGCGGCGGGCATGACCATCGACGAGATCGACACGCTGCTGAACAAGCAGTCGGGCGTGCTGGGCCTGTGCGGCTACTCGGATATGCGCGACGTGCATACGGCGATCGCCGAGGGATCGGCCGATGCCGCCCTCGCCTTGGACGTCTACACGCGTCGCATCAAGGGGTACGTGGGCCAATACATGGCGCTGCTGGGGACGACGGACGCGATTGTCTTCACCGCCGGTGTGGGCGAGAACGACCACATCGTGCGCGAGCAGTCGCTCGCGGGGCTCGAGGGCCTCGGCATCCAGATCGACCCCGAGCGCAATGAGGGCCGCAAGAAGGCCGCCACCCTCATCAGCACCGACGACTCGCGCGTCCAGGTGTGGGTCGTGCCCACCAACGAGGAGCGCGAGATCGCCCTCCAGTCGATCGCGGCGGTGTCCTAACACCACCGTCCCCAGTGTGATGTATCCCACTGCGGGGCACGCCCCCTGGTGCGCCTTGGGGTGTCCCTGCGCCCGTAGGGTGGCATGAACGCTGCGGCACATGGCTGCGGCACCTGAGGAGCACCAGCGATGATCGACGTCTCGGCGTGGGTGGCACACGCCACGCGGGAGCCCAGCGAAGAATTTTTGCGCGCGCTCGACCGACGCTGGCGTGACGGCATTGCGGTCGCGGCCGAGGGCCCCTGCCCGCCGCTCGCCGACCCGCTCCACTCGTTCGTCATCGCCCACGTCGACCGCGCCGCGCACAAGCGTCGCTGGCACCTGGTTGTGGTGCTTCCCGGCGACGCGGGCACCCACGGCCACGGATTCACCCCGATGTCGGACCTCATCACCGGAGACATCTTCGGCCCGCAGTCCCTCGACGTGGTCCACTGCGGCACCACCTCAACACTCGCCACCGCGATGGAGCTCGCCAAGTCCGACCCCCACGTGCTCGCGGTGCCGGTGCTCACCGAGCGTCAGTTCGCCGACATCGACGTCTTTGACGCTCACTCGGCTTCGCTCCTGCGCCCCGAGTACCACGGCGTCGTGCTGCCGTTCATGTATGCCCCGCTCGCGGAGCCCTTCGAGGAGACCGAGGAGCGCGAAGACCTGCTGCGGGCCTCGGGCTTCGGCACCTACACCATCGACGTCGACTTCACCGAGCATGAGCCGGCCGACGTCCACCGCAACGTCGCCGTCCTCCTCGAGGACCTGTGCGACGAGATCTCGTCGAATAAGGCCGATGCCGCCGCGAGGGTCCTCCTCAGCGCTCCCCTGTGGCCGCTCGTCACCGTCCGCGCCCCGGACACGTGGGACCCCGACCGTCACCTCAGCGCGAGCGCGGCCGCACTGACCGACGCCTCGGCGCCTCGCGAACTCCCGTAACGCGGCCTGCCGCCGCGCGACTACCAGCGGGCGCGCAGGTAGTCGCGGATCATCAGCACGCCGGCGACGGCCGCCGCATCCGCGTGCGTCGCGGTCTGCTCGCGCAGTTCGGCCACGTCGATGCCCCGCGCCGTAAGTTCGAGGCTGTGCCCGATGAGCCAACGCTCGATCGCCTCGCCGTCGACCTCGGGGTGAAACTGGAGCGCCAAGCCGGCACCGGATTCGAACGCCTGATGCGCAGTCGCGTCGGTCGAGGCCAGCAGCGTGGCGCCCTCCGGCAGGTCACACGTATCCCCGTGCCAGTGCAGCACCGGTGCCCCGGCGAGGTGACGCATCGACCCCGCCACGGCATCGGCCGTCAGCGTCACGGGCGCCCAGCCGATCTCGGCCACGCCGGGGCGCACCTCGGCCCCGAGCGCGGCCGCCATGAGTTGCGCTCCCAGGCACACGCCGACGGTCGCCCGCCCCGTCTCAAGACGGGCCGCGATCAGGGCGATCTCCTCGTCGAGGACGGGATAGGCATCCCGGTCCCCCACACCGATCGGCCCGCCCAACACGACGGCGAGGTCGGCGTCGGCAGCATCGGCGAGGTCGTCGACTCCCGCGTCGAGGTAGGTCACCTTAAAACCGTGGGCGCGGATCTCCGCCTCCCACACGCCCAGGTCCTCGAAAGCGACGTGGCGGACCGCGACGCACCTCACGGCTTGAGGCCCCGCCGCTTGGCGAGGGCACCCGAGACCAGGCGCCAGCCCACCAGCCCCGCGCCCAGGAACGCCCCGGCGACGATGACGAAGGAGACCTGCACGCCCTGACCGGTCGCCGCGCGCAGCACCATGCCACCCACGAGTGTCGAGGCCCACACGATCGTGCCGGTGCGCTTCGCGTCGCACGGGCCGGTCCAGCCGCGAGCGATCACCCATCCCACGGCGGCTCCGGCAAGGAAGGGCCACGCCGTCGTCGCGAGGCCGAGGCCGTTCTCCCCGAGCACCCCCTCGTCGTGGCTGCGCCTGCCGATGACAGAAAACAGCACGATCACACCGGCATCGAGGGCCGCGGCCCCCACGGCCGCCTCGCGAATCTTCATGCCGTCAGTGTGCCCCACGCACGCCCGTACCCTTGTCGGGTGGCACATCTCCTCGGCGCGCAGTCCATCGGCCTCGACTTCGGCACCGGCACGGTCCTCACGGACGTGACCGTCGGCCTCGAGGACGGCGACCGCATCGGCATCGTCGGCTCGAACGGCGCGGGCAAGTCCTCGCTGATGGCGATCCTCGCGGGCCGCCTCGCACCCCACGACGGCCAGGTCACGGCGACGCGCGGCACCCGCGTGGGCGTCCTGGACCAGTCCGACCATGTGGACGAGTCCCTCACGGTGCTTGAGGCGATCGTGGGTGACGCCGATACCCACGAGTGGGCCGGCGACGCGCGCGTGCGCGACATCATGTCCGGCCTGGTGCCCGACCTTCCGGCCGATGCCGTGGTCGGGTCGCTCTCGGGCGGCCAGCAGCGACGGGTCGCCCTGGCAGCAGTCCTCACGGGCGAACACGACGTGGTCTTCCTCGATGAGCCCACCAACCACCTGGACGTCGAGGGGGTGGCGTGGCTCGCCGAGCACCTGAACCGCAGGTGGGCCCGCGGGCGCGGCGCGCTCGCCGTCGTCACCCACGACCGCTGGTTCCTCGACGCCGTCACCGACCGCACCTGGGAGGTGCACGACGGCACGGTCGACATGTACGAGGGCGGTTATGCCGCCTACGTGCTGCAGCGCGTGGAGCGCGACCGCATCGCCGCGGCCACCGAGGCCAAGCGGCAGAACCTCATGCGCAAGGAGCTCGCGTGGCTCCAGCGCGGCGCCCCCGCGCGCACCTCGAAGCCCAAGTTCCGCATCGACGCCGCGAACGCGCTGATCGCCGACGTGCCTCCCGTGCGCGACCAGGTGCAACTGACCCGGATGGCGACCGCGCGCCTGGGCAAGGACGTGGTCGAGCTGATCCGTTGCTCGGTGTCGTATACGACCGCCGACGGCGCCACCAAGGACGTGCTGCACGAGGTCGACTGGAACATCGGCCCCGGCGAGCGCGTGGGGCTCCTGGGTGAAAACGGTGCAGGAAAGTCCACGCTGCTGCGCCTCATCACGGGCGATCAGGAGCCCACCAGCGGGCGCGTGAAGACGGGCATGACCGTGCGCGTCGCGCAGCTCAGCCAGCAGCTCGCGGAGCTGGACCAGCATGCCGAGGAGCGCGTCTCCGGGGTCGTCAAGCAGTTCAGCTCCATCGAGCTCGCGGACGGCTCCGAGATGACCCCCACGCAGCTGCTCGAGCGACTCGGCTTCACCTCGGCTCAGCTGAAGACCCAGGTCAAGCGCCTCTCGGGCGGCCAGCGCCGCCGTCTCCAGCTGCTGCTGGTGCTCCTGAGCGAGCCCAACGTGCTGGTGCTCGACGAGCCCACCAACGACCTCGACACCGACGTCTTGGCCGCGATGGAGGACCTGCTGGACTCGTGGCCGGGCACGCTCATCGTGGTCAGCCACGATCGCTACCTGCTCGAGCGCGTCACCGACCAGCAGTACGCGGTTCTCGACGGGGGCCTGCGCCACCTGCCCGGCGGCGTCGACGAGTACGTGGAACTCACGCGCCACCGTCGCGCGGCGGCTGACGGCGTGGGCACCTTCGGCTCGGGTTCGCCCTCCGCGCCGAACAGTGTGAACCGAAACGAGAGCCGACACGCCGAGCCGGCCACGGCATCGGCCGTCCCCACCGGCGGGTCGAGCGCGAATCCGGTTCAGACTGTCCGGCTGAGTGGCGCCGAGCGGCGGGCGGTCGAGAAGGAGCTGCAGTCCGTCGAGCGGCGCATGGCCAAGGTCGGCGAACTGACGGAGGGCATCCACCACGAGATGGTGATGCACGATCAGGCGGACTTCGCGGGCCTCGCGGCGCTGACGAAGCAGATCGGCGACCTCGAGGAGGAAAACGCCCAGCTCGAGGAGCGGTGGCTCGAGCTGTCGGAGGAGTTGGGCGCCTAGCCGAGCACCTCCACACCGAAGCCGGCGACGACGGCCCGCACCTCATCGAGATAGCGCTCGGCCTGCAGGGTCAGCGGGATCGCGGCGTGGCCGATCCAGCCGATCTCGATGCGCTCGTCGACGTCGAGGGGGATTGCCGCGATCTGGGGGTCGAGCTCGCCGCTCACAATGCCGGTGGAGATGGTGTACCCGCCCAAGCCGATCATGAGGTTGAAGATCGTCGCACGGTCGGACACCCGGATCTCGTGGGATGCCGACAGGGTCGAGAGGATCTCCTCGGCAAAGTAGAACGAATTGTTGGCGCCCTGATCGAAGGTCAGGCGCGGCAGTCCCTCGAGGTCGGCGAGCGACGCGCGCTCACGACCGGCGAGCGGGTTGCTGCGCGCCACAAAAATGTGTGGCTGGGCCAAGAAGATGGTGTGGAAGGCGAGGCCAGCATCACGCAGCAGCTTGTCGATGACCTTGCGATTGAAGTCGTTGCGATACAGGATGCCGACCTCGCTGCGCAGCGTGCGTACGTCCTCGATGATGTCCCACGTGCGGGTCTCCCGCAGGGCGAACTCATACTCCGCGGCGTCGGTGTCTCTCACCATTCTCACGAACGCGTCGACCGCGAACGAGTAGTGCTGCGTGGAGACGCCGAGCAGGCGCCGTGAGGGTGCCCTGCCGAGATATCGCTGCTCGAGCAGCTCCACCTGCTCGACCACCTGGCGCGCATAGCCCAGGAACTCCGCGCCGTCGTCGGTGAGGCTGACGCCGCGAGAGGAACGCGCCAGGAGCGCGCGGCCCACCCGCGCCTCGAGGTCCTTCATCGCAGCGGACATCGTGGGCTGCGCGACGTAGAGCACGTCGGCCGCCGCGGAGATCGATCCCTCCGCCGCGACCTCGATGAAGTACCGCAGTTGCTGCAGCGTGAGGCCGCTCGCTCCGTGTGCCATAGACGAATCCTATACAAATGCATAGATCGATCTAGTTACCCGATATCCGGGTTCCGCCTGCACCATGGAGCCATTCCCTTTTCAGGGCCGACCCCGGCCACCCCTGACCGAATGGGCGATCATGTCGCACGAGTTCACCTTCACCACCAGCACCACGCGTTTCGACGAGGACTACACGCCGTCAGAGAGCACGCGCGCGACCACCAACTTCGCGAACCTCGCTCGCGGCGAGCAGCGCGAGCAGAACCTGCGCACCACCGTGGCCATGATCGACCGCCGGTTCAACGACCTCGCGTCGTGGGATAACGCCGCCGGCGACCGGTACACGCTCGAGTTGGACATCGTGTCGGCCTCGGTGCAGGTCGACGACGCGGCCGACGGCTTCCCGCTGCTCGAGGTCCTCGACATTCACATCGTCGACCGGCACACGGGCGTGCGCCACCACGGCATCGTCGGCAACAACTTCTCCTCCTACGTGCGCGACTACGACTTCAGCGTGCGCCTGCCCGCGTCGGTCGACGACACAGGTAAGCCCGCCATCCCCGCGGACTTCGGCGACCTGCACGGCAAGCTCTTCCAGCACTTCGTCGACTCCGCGGCCTACCGCGAGCGCTTCTCCCAGGCCCCCGTCATCTGCATCAGCGTCTCGACGTCCAAGACCTACGTGCGCACCGCGAACCAGCACCCGATCTTGGGTGTCGAGTACACGCTCGAGCAGGAGGGCCTGTCCCTCACCGACGCGTACTTCGCGAAGATGGGCCTCACGGTGCGCTACTTCATGCCGCGTGGAAGCGTCGCCCCGCTCGCGTTCTACTTCCGCGGCGACCTGTTGAACGACTACACCAACCTGCAACTCGCCGGCACCATCGCGACCATGGAGACCTTCCAGAAGATCTACCGCCCCGAGATCTACAACGCGAACTCGGCCGCAGGCGTGCAGTACCGCCCCAGCCTGGAGTCGCCGGACTTCTCGCGCACCCAGATCGACTACGACCGCGTCGAGCGCAGCCAGCTGGGCGCCTCGCAGGGCAAGTACACCGAGGAGCACTTCATCGAGCCGCACCGCGAGGTGCTCGACCGGTGGGCCGCGGACTACCTCGCCCCCGTCTCGTAAGCCCCGGAGGTCCCCCATGACTCACACGCTTCTTCCGACCTCGATCGTCGGCAGCCTGCCCAAGCCGTCGTGGCTCGCGGCGCCCGAGACCCTGTGGGCTCCGTGGTCACTCGAGGGCGAGGCGCTCACCGAGGGCAAGCACGACGCCCTGCGCATCGCCGTTCACGAGCAGACCCGGCGCGGCATCGACATCGTCAGCGACGGAGAGCAGACCCGCCAGCACTTCGTGACCACCTTCATCGAGCACCTCAGCGGCGTGGACTTCGCGCGCCGCGAGACCGTGCGCATCCGCGACCGCTACGACGCGAGCGTGCCCACCGTCATGGGCGCGGTGGGCCGCGAGCGCCCCGTATTCGTCGACGACGCCGCGTTCCTGCGCTCCACCACGGACACCCCTATCAAGTGGGCCCTGCCCGGTCCCATGACGATGGTCGACACGCTCTTCGATGACCACTACCGCAGCCGCGAGCAGCTCGCGTGGGAGTTCGCCGGAATCCTCAACCAGGAGGCCCGCGAGCTCGAGGCGGCGGGCGTCGACATCATCCAGTTCGACGAGCCGGCGTTCAACGTCTTCTTCGACGAGGTCAAGGACTGGGGCGTGGCGGCGCTCGAGCGCGCGGCAGAGGGCCTCAAGGCTCAGACGGCCGTGCACATTTGCTACGGCTACGGCATCAAGGCCAACACGGACTGGAAGGCGACCCTCGGCTCGCAGTGGCGCCAGTACGAGGAGTCGTTCCCGCTGCTCCAGCGCTCCGCGATCGACATCGTCTCGCTCGAGTCCCAGAACTCGCACGTGCCCATGGACCTCATCGAGATCCTGCGAGGCAAGAAGGTGATGCTGGGCGCCATCGACGTGGCGAACCACGCGATCGAGACCCCCGACGAGGTCGCAGGCACCCTGCGCAAGGCGCTGCAGTTCGTCGACGCGGAGAACCTCATCCCCAGCACCAACTGCGGGCTGGCGCCCTTCCCGCGCGACGTCGCCCTGGCCAAGCTGTCCGCCCTCGGAGCCGGCGCGGCCATCCTGCGCGACGAGCTCAGCTAGGAGCCAAGCGATGACCTGCCTGTCCCCCGATGTCACACGCCTCTCCGCGCCCCACGACGGCGAACCCGCGCTCCCCGCGGACGACTTCAAGACGCTGTTTCGTGGCCACCCCAACGGCGTCGCCGTCATCACGGCCGATGCCGGCGACGGCCCGGTCGCGCTGACCGCCTCGTCCGTCTCGTCGGTCAGCGCCGATCCGCCCCTGCTGGTGTTCTCGATCTCCGCCGAGTCGTCGGCCTCCGCCGTGCTGTCGCGCGCCCAGACGGTCGTGGTGCACCTCCTGGATGCCCGCGATCTCGGGCTCGCGAAGCTCGGCGCCGCCCGCGGGATCGACCGCTTCGCCTCGACGCACCCGTGGACGCGGCTGACGACAGGAGAGCCCGTGTACAGCGACGTCCGCGCGTGGGTGCGCTGCGCCGTCATCGATCGCCTCAACGCGGGATCGTCCACGATCTTCGCCGCACAGGCGCTCGAGTCTCACATCGCGCGCGACACGGACGCCGACGACCACGAGGGAGCGCTGGTGTATCACGACCGCGCCTGGCACCGCCTGGGCGAGCACTCGAAAATCTAGCGGCGACCCCACGGCCGGCCACCGCATCGGCCCCACGACAAACCGCGAGGGCGGGCCGGGAAAACCCGGCCCGCCCTCGCGTTGGTGTGTGACTTAGCCGAGCGCGATGAGCGGCTCGGTGATGGTGAGGCCCATGTCCGCGCCGGTGACAGCGAACAGCAGGAACAGCGCGAGCGCGCCACCGATGAGGCCCAGGTTCTTGTTGAAGCTGATCTGCTCGGCCTGCTTGGCCTGAGCGTCCGACTCCTTCCAGAACGCGTGCATGAAGAAGGTGACGGGGATGAGCGCGGCGGCAATGAGGAGGGCACCCAGGCCGCCCCAGACACCCAGCAGCACCATGAGGCCGCCCAGTCCCATGAGGACGCCGGAGGCGATGACGCCGAACTCGCCGCCGGGAGCGCCCTTGGCCGTCGCGTACTGCGCCATGCCCTTGGCCTGGGTGACGTGACCCACGGCGCTGAGGAGGAAGATAAGCGCGAACAGGATGCGCGCGATGAGGAAGACGATGTCCATGATGATCCTTCGAACGTAGGTGAGAAGCGACGGGGCGATCCCCTCGCGGACTTGAAGCCACAACTATTGACGGCGCAACTATATTCCATCGTGGGCTTCCTCGCGACCACACACCTCCCCTTGGGACCTTTGCCCTCGCATCGCACGCCAGACGGTGACAGGCTGATACCGGTCCCTACCAGCGACGGAGGTTTTGATGAGCACCACCCCTTGGTCCCCCCGCACCGCCGAGTCGGCGAGCACCGAAGAGATCGACGGCATCGACCGTTGGTGGCGCGCCACCAACTACCTCTCGGTGGGACAGATCTACCTGCTCGACAACCCGTTGCTGCGCGGCGGCCTGAAGCGTGACGACGTCAAGCCGCGCCTCGTGGGCCACTGGGGAACCACCCCCGGCCTGAACTTCCTGTATGCACATCTCAACCGCATGATCAAGGCGCGCCAGCAGCCCACGATGTACATCATCGGCCCAGGCCACGGCGGGCCGGGCCTCGTCGCCTCGAGCTTCCTCGACGGCACCTACACCGAGACCTACCCCGACATCTCGGAGGACGAGGCGGGCCTCAAGCGCCTGTTCAAGCAGTTCTCGTTCCCCGGCGGCATCCCCTCGCACGTCGCGCCCGAAACTCCCGGTTCGATCCACGAGGGAGGCGAGCTGGGCTACGCCCTGAGCCACGCGTACGGCGCGGCCTTCGACAACCCCGACCTGCTCGTCGCCGCGATCGTGGGAGACGGCGAGGCCGAGACCGGCCCCCTCGCCACCAGCTGGCACTCCAACAAGTTCGTGAACCCCGCCACCGACGGCGTGGTGCTGCCGATCCTGCACCTCAACGGCTACAAGATCGCCAACCCGACGGTGCTCGCACGCATCAGCGACGAGGAACTCACCGACCTGATGAAGGGTTACGGCCACAAGCCGCACGTCTTCGTCGCCGGCTTCGACGACGAGAGCCACGACTCGATCCACGCCCGCTTCGCCGCGATTCTTGACGACGTAATGGACGAGATCGCCGCCATCAAGGCCGAGGCGGCGGAGAACCCCGACATGGACCGCCCCATGTGGCCCATGATCGTGTTCCGCACCCCGAAGGGCTGGACCTGCCCCGACCAGATCGACGGCAACGTGACCGAGGGCTCGTGGCGCTCGCACCAGGTGCCGCTGTCCAGCGCCCGCGACACCGAGGAGCACCTGAAGACCCTCGAGTCCTGGATGCAGTCCTACGGCCCCGAGGACCTCTTCGACGAGGCCGGCGCGCCCAAGCCGGCGACACGGGCCCTCGCACCCGAGGGCCAGTTGCGCATGTCCGCCCGGCCCGAGGCCAACGGCGGCATCATCCTGCGCGACCTCAAGATGCCCGACTTCCGCGACTTCGCGGTGGACGTGCCGAACCCCGGCGCGGGCCCCGCCGAGGCCACCCGCGCCCTGGGCGACTTCCTCAAGGCCGTCATGCAGAACAACGACGACAACTTCCGCATCTTCGCTCCCGACGAGCTCGCCTCGAACCGCATTCAGGCGGTGCTCGATGTCACCGACAAGGTGTGGCAAGGAACGCGCGAGGACGACGGCGCGCACACGGGCCCCTCGGGCCGGGTCGTCGAGATGCTCTCGGAGCACCAGTGCCAGGGTTGGCTTGAGGGCTACCTCCTCACCGGTCGCCACGGCCTGTTTACCAGCTACGAGGCATTCATCCACATCGTCGACTCGATGTTCAACCAGCACGCCAAGTGGCTCAAGGTGTCGCGCGAGCTGCCGTGGCGTCAGCCCATCGCGTCGCTGAACTATCTGCTGTCCAGCCACGTGTGGCGCCAGGACCACAACGGCTTCTCACACCAGGACCCCGGTTTCATTGACCACGTCGTGAACAAGAAGGCGGAGGTGGTGCGCGTCTACCTCCCCGCCGACGCCAACACGCTGCTGTCGACGTACGACCACTGCCTGCGCTCGCGCGACTACGTGAACGTGGTGGTCGCCGGCAAGCAGCCCGCGCCGCAGTGGCTCACCATGGACCAGGCGATCGACCACTGCACCCGGGGACTCGGCATCTGGGAGTTCGCCTCCAATGTGCCGCTGGGCGAGGAGCCCGACGTGGTCATGGCGGCAGCGGGTGACGTGCCGACGCTGGAGATCCTCGCGGCGATCGACATCCTTCGCCGCGAGCTTCCCGACCTCAAGATCCGCATGGTCAACGTGGTCGACTTGATGCGTCTGCAGCCCGAGAAGGAGCACCCGCACGGCATCTCCGACCGCGACTTCGACCAGCTGTTCACCACGGACAAGCCGATCATCTTCAACTACCACGGCTACCCGTGGCTCATCCACCGCCTCACGTACCGCCGCAATGGGCACCAGAACCTGCACGTGCGCGGCTTCAAGGAGGAGGGCACCACGACCACGCCCTTCGACATGGCGATGCTCAACGACATCGACCGCTACCACCTGGCCATGGATGTCATCGACCGCGTGCCGCACCTGGGCACGCGCGCCGCGCAACTGCGCCAGGACCTCCACGACAAGCGCCTCGAGGCCCGTCGCTACGCCCGCGAGCACGGCGCCGACCTGCCCGAGGTGGCCGACTGGGTGTGGCCCGACGCCGGCGAGGAGACGCGCAAGGCGATGGCAGGCGTCTCGGACACGGGGGCCGATAACGACTAACGCCTACCAAGGGTGAGGGCCGATGCGGTGGCTGGCCAGCCACCGCATCGGCCCTCGCTCTATCGCGCGTTACGCGTGTGGCACCACAACCGCGCGGCCCAGCACCGAGCCCTCGATGAGCTTGTCGTAGGCCTCGAGCGCCTGGCCCATCGTGAAGCGGGTCACGTCCATCTCGATCTTGCCAGCGCGGTACAGCGCGGCAACCTCGTAGAGGTCCTCGATGGTGCCCCAGTAGGTGTTGGTAAGCGTCGACTCGTACGGCGTCGACATGAAATTCCACTCGACGGTGCCGTTGGCGATGCCGGCGATGGTGATCGCGCCTTGGACAGCAACCACCGCACGCGAGAGCTCGATGGTGGGCTTCACCCCGACAAAGTCGAACACGGCGTCGACTCCCCTGCCGCCGGTGATCTCGCGGATCCGCTCGGCCTGTCCCTCGCCACCCTCCACGGTGACGGCGCCGCGCTTGGCCGCCAGCTCCATGGCATCGGCCTTGTTGTCCGTCGCGATGACCGTGGCGCCGGTGATGGCCTGCAGGATCTGCACGGCCACTTGGCCCAGGCCTCCTAGCCCGATGACCAGCGCGTACTTGCCGCCGCCCACCAGGACATGCGCAGAGTTCTTGATGGCGTGATACGGCGTGAGTCCGGCGTCGGCGAGCGGAGCGGCGGCGACCGGGTCGGCGTCGCCAAGCGGCACCAGATTGCGCACGGGCACCGTCATGTACTCGGCCATCCCGCCGTCACGGCCCAGCCCGATCGCGGCGTAGGGGTTGGTGGCCTGGTTCTCGCAGTACGTGTCCTGGCCGCGCGAGCACGCGCGGCAGTGGCCACAGCCGATGGGCCCATAGGCCAGGTAGGCGTCGCCCACGGCGATGCCCTCGACCCCTTCGCCGAGTTCCTCGACCCAACCCGAGGATTCGTGACCCAGCGTGAACGGCGGCTGCAGCAGTCGCGAGATCGGTAGCGACTCGTCGTAATCCTGAAAGACGGACACGTCGGAGTGGCAGGCTCCCGCGCCGGCCACCTTGAGCAGCACCTCTCCCGGGGCAGGGGTGGGCTTGTCGATGTCTCGTAGCGCGGGAGCGGTGTGCCACGCCTCGAAACGGACGGCCTTCATGGTGCATCTCCATCCCCACGATGGATGCCGCCAGCGGCCCAGTGCCCCTCGCGGGCATCGTGGTCCTTTCACCGTACCCCTGGTGGGGCCGGCCAGATGATGACCGCCGGTCGGGTTCAGCCGCGCGCGAGTGCGTCCCTGAACTTCATGCGTCCACCGGTGTTGAGCACCGCGCCCGCGTAGACGCGGCCCGCGATCCAGGTGAGTAGCGGGATGGTCGCGAGGCAGATGCCAATCGCGAGGGCGATCTCCCAGCCCGCGATGGTCCCGAAAGCCGCGCGCATCGGCACCATGAACGGAGCGAAGAAGGGCACCTGGGTCAGGACTGCCGTCGCGGCGCCGTCGGGGTTGTTGGGCACCAGGTAGATCGACAGATACAGCGGCACCATCATGAGCAGCATCATGGGCGTCGAGACCGCGCCGATGTCCTCCTGCCGCGACACGAGGGCCGCGAGTCCACCAAAAAACACGGTGAAGATCGCGAAGCCCAGCACGAACCACACGGCAAGATTGCTCAGCAGCGGCCCGAGCGGGATCTCGAATTGCTCGAGCAGCCCCAGGTACCAGGTGGCGAACACGGCGGGCACCACCATCGCGGCCG
Organism: Demequina sp. NBRC 110055; assembly: GCF_002090135.1. Lineage (GTDB taxonomy): Bacteria > Actinomycetota > Actinomycetes > Actinomycetales > Demequinaceae > Demequina. The sequence continues at coordinate 73,263 of NZ_BBRL01000004.1, forward strand.
CCTGCACCAGGGCGTAGAGCCCCACGCCCAGCACCTTGCCGCCCAGCAGCGTGGCGGGCCTGACCGTCGCGAGCAGGATCTCGACGACGCGGGAGGACTTCTCCTCGACCACGCCCATCATGATCACCGACGAGCTCTGGATGAGTACGAAGAACAGGATGAAGATCACGGCGAAGCCCGCGAAGAAGGCGCCGGAATCGAACTCGCCGGCGTCGTCGCCGAGCATCTCAACGCTCGCCACCGCACCCGCGAGCGCCGTCGCGACCTTCCCCGGGTCGCCGCCCAGGTCCTCGACCGTCGCGGTCAGCGCGAACTGCTGCGTGGCGGCCTGGACCACACCGGTGAGGGTCTCATCGCCGCCGTCCAGGTAGAGCGTGGGGGCATCGGCCGGGCCTACCACCAACCCCACGGTGTCCTCGGCGATGGCGGGCTCGGCAGGCGCCTCGACCTCCTCGAAGACGTACGGCGCATCTTGCGCCTCGGCGGCGGCGTCGAGGTACGGCACCAGTTCGCCCGCGGTGGCGGTGTCGACCTGGACGACCCCCGGCTCGTCGTCGCCGGCGAGGAACGGCTTCGCAATCAGCGAGCCGATCACGATGATCGCGATCATGATGCCCGACGAGATGAGGCTCGCCTTGGACAGGGTGCGGACGCGGAACTCGCGGCGCGCGATCAGCCACACGGTGTTCACGCGGCCACCTCCTCGGACACGACGCCCTGGAACAGTTCGGTGAGGCTCGGCCGCACCGGGGCAAACGACGTGACCGTGCCAGCCTGGACGGCCGATGCGAGGGCCGTGTGGGCGGCGTCGGCGTCCGCCGCCTCGACTCGCCACACGCCTGGGGTGACTTCGGTGACCGAGCCGGCCACGGCATCGGCCCATCCCACCCGAAGGCTGCCTGCGATCTCCCACACGGGCCGCTCGGTCGCGCGGAGCTCGTCGATGGTGCCCTGAGCGACCATACGCCCGGCGCGCACGATGCCCACGCGGTCGCACAGCCGCTCCACCAGCTCGAGCTGGTGCGAGGAGAAGATGACGGGCACGCCGCGCGCGGCCTGCTCGCGAAGAACACCGCTCATGACCTCGACGGCGACGGGGTCGAGGCCGGAGAACGGCTCGTCAAGAACCAGCACCTCGGGTCCGTGGACCAGCGCGGAGGCAAGCTGGACGCGCTGCTGATTGCCCAGCGACAGCTTCTCGACCTCGGTGTCGCGTCGCTCCGCGACACCCAAGACCTCAGTCCAGTGCTCCATCGCGTGCGCGGCGTCGGCGGCGCTCAGTCCGTGGAGTCGCGCGAGGTAGACCAGCTGCTCGCCGACCTTCATGCGAGGGTAGAGCCCGCGCTCCTCTGGCATGTAGCCGATGCGCCTGCGCGCCTCGAGGTCGAGAGGCGCGTCGTTCCAGGTCACCGACCCCGAGTCGGCCCGCAGGACGCCCAGGATGATGCGCATCGTGGTGGTCTTGCCGGCGCCGTTCGACCCGACGAAGCCGAACAGTTCCCCGCCGCGCACGGTGAAGGACACGTCGTCCAACGCCTTGAGGTCGCCGTAAGTCTTGGTCAGATGATCGATCCGCAGGTCAGGCACACGCGTCTCCTGGTCGGTGAGGGGGACCCACCGAGCCTAACCAGGACGGACGCGCGGAGTCATCATCCGCGCGAACGATGCCCTACCGGACGCCAGCCTCTACGGGCCCGGCGTCCACCGCGGCCTGCGCGCCATCGGCCTCGGGCTCTCGCCGGAAGATGACCTTGAAGATCGGGTAGAAGACGAGCACCGAGATGCCTGCATTGATCAGCATGGTGGTGACGTCGCCCAAGGTTTCGCCGGTGGCTCCGAGCCCCCAGGCCTCGATGAAGAGGTCGTAGATGGGAGTCTTGTAGAAGCCCTGCGCGACGGCGGCCACGAACGTGATCACCACGTACGCCACCGCGTACCAGGCGGCTGCGCGCCACGGGTTGGTGTTCGACTTGAACGTGACGTTGCGCTGCAGGAAGAAGTTGATAATTTGCGCGACGGCAATGGTGAGCTGCACCGCGAGGAAGTACGCCAGCCCGCCGCCGCCCTCCGGCAGCGCGCCGGCCGGGTAGTCGAACACGAACGAGTCGCCGATGGCCATCACCTGGAACGGGACATCCACCAGTTCCGTGCCGTTGAACCACGCCTTCAGCACCGGCATGAGCGCGAGTTGAAGGACGGTCATCGCCGTGTTGACGCCCATGAAGACGAGGAACTGCGCGGTCTCGGGCCGGCGGTCGGCGAAGCGCTGCCAGGGTCGCAGGAGCGGGTGGGTCACGCGCGCCAGCGTAGGACCGCGCTACGTCGCGACACCGACTCATCGCATGACCTGTCGCGGGCGCGGCACCACCTGCGCCCGTGGGGCCGTCACCCCACAAAAACGGGGGCCGATGCCGTGGTCACCCACGGCATCGGCCCCTGTCTGTCGTACGGCTTAGCTGGGGTGGTACGGCGAGACCACCACGTCGATGCGCTGGAACTCCTTGAGGTCCGAGTAGCCGGTGGTAGCCATCGAGCGGCGCAGCGCCCCCATGATGTTGGTGGTGCCGTCGGCGAGGTGGCCGGGTCCGTGGAGGATCTCCTCGAGTGGGGCGACGGTGCCGACCTCGACGCGCTCGCCGCGCGGCAGCTCGGCGTGGTACGCCTCCTGGCCCCAGTGATAGCCGCGGCCGGGGGCCTCCTCGGAGCGCGCGAGGGCCGAGCCGAGCATGACCGCGTCAGCGCCACACGCGAACGCCTTCACGAGGTCGCCCGAGCGGCCCAGGCCACCGTCGGCGATGACGTGCACGTAGCGGCCACCGGACTCGTCGAGGTAGTCGCGGCGGGCCGCCGCGACGTCAGACACGGCGGTCGCCATGGGCGCGTGAATGCCGAGCGTGGCGCGCGTGCGCTGCGCGGAGCCGCCACCGAAGCCGACGAGCACACCGGCGGCGCCGGTGCGCATGAGGTGCAGTCCGGCCTGGTAGGTCGAGGCGCCGCCGACGATGACGGGCACGTCCAGGTCGTAGATAAACTTCTTGAGGTTGAGTGGCTCGACCTCGGGCGAGACGTGCTCGGCGGACACGGTGGTGCCGCGGATGACGAACAGGTCGACGCCGGCCTTCAGCACCGTCTCGTAGTGCTCCTGGGTGCGCTGCGGGCTGAGGGCACCGGCGACGGTGACGTCGGCGGCGCGGATCTCGCGCAGGCGCTCGGCGATCAGTTCACCCTTGACCGGCTCGCGGTAGATCTCCTGCATGCGCGCGGTCGCGGCGACGCCGTCGAGCGAGGCGATCTCCTCGAGTAGCGACGTGGGGTCCTCGTAGCGCGTCCACAGGCCCTCGAGGTCCAGCACACCGAGCCCGCCCAGGCGTCCCAGCGCGATCGCGGTCGCGGGACTCATGACGGAGTCCATGGGCGCGGCGATCACCGGGATGTCGAACTGGAAGGCATCGATCTGCCAGTTCAGCGACACCTGCTGCGGGTCGCGCGTGCGGCGCGAGGGCACCACGGCGATGTCGTCGAAGGAGTAGGCACGGCGTCCGCGCTTGCCGCGGCCGATCTCGGTCTCGTAACTCACCGGTCCAGCCTATCGGTCGGGCGCGGCTTGCGGGCCAGGCGGACGGCCGATGCCGTGGCTGGGCCGGCGATGTCGGTCCCCCGTGGGAGAGTGTCACCATGACGTGGCTAGACGAGACCATGGTGGGCTTCGATACCGAAACGACGGGTGTGTCGACGGATCATGATCGCATCGTGACCGCTGCGGTCATCACGCGCACGGGCTCCGAGGTGACCACCCGGACGTGGCTCATCGACCCCGGCGTCGAGATCCCCGCGCGCGCGACCGAGGTGCACGGCATCACCACCGCGCACGCTCGTGAGCATGGCATGGCGCCTTCGCAGGCGCTCGAGGAGATCGCCGAGATCCTCGGCTCCGCACTGTCAGCCGGCTTCCCTGTGGTGGCCTTCAACGCCCAGTTCGACCTCTCGCTGCTCGAGTCGGAGCTCGCACGCCACGGCTTGGCGTCGCTCGCCTCGCGCGTGCCCGGCGGGCAGGTCTCGCCCGTGGTCGACCCGCTCGTGCTCGACCGCCACCTGGACCGCTACCGCCGCGGCAAGCGCAAGCTCATCGACCTGTGCACCCTGTACGCGGTGCCGGTGGTCGCGGACGACCTGCACGCGGCCGACGCCGACGTGCTCGCCACCCTGGACCTCGTCCACGCTCTTGCCGCGGCCTTCCCCGCGATGGGGACGTCCGAGCTCGCCGACCTGCACAGTCAGCAGATCGAGGCGCACCGTACCTGGGCCACGCACTTTGCGGCCTTCCTCAAGTCGAAGGGCACCGTCGACGATCTTCCGCGTCCCGAGTGGCCGGTCGCGGCCGCGCGCGTCGACGCGACCGACGAGGGCGCCGGCGCACTGTTCTGATCGGCGCGCCGCGCGCGTCTGGCGGGCGAACTCGGGCGTTAGAGTCGAGGTAACTCGATGAGGAGGCCCGGATGAACCCATCCACCGGCGTCCAGAGCACCCTGACCCGGGGCCCGCTCGACGACGCGAAGGCTCAGCTTGCCCAGGCGGTCGATCTGCTGGGGGTGAGTGACGGTGTCCACGCCATGCTCGCCACGCCCCGGCGCGAGATGGCGGTGGCGGTGCCACTCAGGCGCGACGACGGCTCCATCGCCGTGTACGAGGGCTTCCGCGTCCAACACAACTTCTCGCGCGGCCCGGCTAAGGGCGGGCTGAGGTTCTCCACTGCGGTGGATCTCGACGAGGTGCGGGCGCTCGCGATGTGGATGACGTGGAAATGCGCGCTCGTCGATGTGCCGTACGGCGGCGCGAAGGGCGGCGTGGCCCTCGAGCCACGCGAGCATTCGACCGCGGAACTGGAGCGCGTGACCCGACGCTATACCGCGGAGATCCTGCCGATCATCGGCCCCGAGGTGGACATCCCCGCGCCCGACATGGGTACCGACGAGCAGACGATGGCGTGGATCATGGACACCTACTCGGTGAGCCGCGGCCACACCGTGCCCGGCGTGGTCACCGGCAAGCCCATCTCGCTGGGCGGTTCGCTGGGCCGCGCAAGCGCGACCTCCCGCGGCGTGGCGCATGTGGCGCTCATGGCCATGAAGTCTCGCGGCATCGACCCCACCACCGCGACCGCGGCCGTCCAGGGCTTCGGCAAGGTGGGCCGGGGCGCGGCCCGCTTCCTCGCCGAGGCGGGCGTGCGCGTGCAGGCCGTCAGCGATGTCGACGGCGCGATCTGGCTCGAGGAGGGCATCGACATCGCGCGCCTGGGTGAGCACTCCGACGCGACCGGCTCCGTCGCCGGCTTCGACTCGTGCGAGCCGATCGAGCCCGGGTCACTCCTCACCCTGCCGGTCGACGTGCTGGTGCCAGCCGCCGTCGAGGGAGTGCTGACCGAACACAATGCGCCCCAGGTGCAGGCCAGCATCGTGGTCGAGGGCGCCAACGGCCCCACCACCCAGGCGGCCGACGCGATCCTCGCCGACCGCGGCATCCTCGTGGTGCCTGACATCCTCGCGAACGCCGGCGGCGTGATCGTCTCCTACTTCGAGTGGGTGCAGTCCAACCAGGCGTACCAGTGGCGCGAGTCCGAGGTGAATGACCGCCTGGCCGAGCGCATGACGAATGCCTGGCACGCGGTGGTCGAGCAGGCGGGCGCCCGCGGCATCACCTACCGCGAGGCGGCCACGGCACTGGCGGTGAGCCGCGTCATCGAGGCCCACGAACTGCGCGGCCTCTACCCCTAAGGTCGGTTTGGACCACACTTGTGACGGATGTGACTCAGGTGGCGTGTGCTCTATCGCTTCACCTCCCATGCGACCACAACTGTCACACGTGTGGGCCAAACCGATCCGCGTCAAGCGACGAGAACGCGCACCAGCATGCCGAGCGACACCACCACAATGAGCACGCGCAGCACCATGGGGTTCACCCGGAGCAGGATGTGGGAGCCGATGTAGGCGCCGATGAGCTGACCCACGATCATGACGGCGCCGATGGCCCACACCATCTTTCCGGCGAACGCGAACACCAGGAGTGACGCGATATTGGTCGCGAAGTTCAGCGTCTTCGCCAACGCGGTCGAGCGACGCAGTGGCAGCGCCTTCAGCGCGACGCCGGAGAGCGCAAACAGCGATCCCGTGCCCGGCCCAAAGGCTCCGTCATAGGCGCCGATGACCGGGACCACGGCGCCCTCATAGGCGCGCTCGGACACTCGCGGCGCCGCGGGGGGCTCATGCGACTTGGGGACGAAGAGGAAGTATGCCGCGATCAGCCCGAGCACCACGGGAATCACGATGTCGAGAGCGTCGGGCGGCACGAACAGGATCGCCACCGACCCCGCGGCCGAGCCGAGGAAGGCCCACAGCATCGGCCGTCTGACGTCACCCCAGCGCACGCCATGGCGGCGGATCACCTGGGTGGTCGCCATGAACGTGCCCGCGGTGCCTTGGAGCTTGTTGGTGCCGAGCGCCTGCAGCGGAGGCACGCCGGCTAGCAACAGCGCGGGCACGGTGATGAGGCCTCCGCCGCCGGCCAAGGTATCGAGGCACCCCGCCAGGAGCGCGACAACACCGAGGACGAGCAGCAGCTGCCAGGTGATCTCCACCTGGGGTTAGCGACCGGTGTAGTTGGGCGCCTCGACGGTCATCTGGATGTCGTGCGGGTGGCTTTCCTTCAGGCCCGCTGCGGTGATGCGGACAAACTTGCCGCGCGAGCGCAGCTCATCGATGGTACGGGCACCCACGTAGAACATGGACTGGCCCAGGCCACCCACGAGCTGACGGGCGACGTCGTGCAGCGAGCCCTTGAAGGGGACGCGACCCTCAATGCCCTCGGGGATGATGTCGTCGTCGCTCGGGGCGTCCGACTGGAAGTAGCGGTCCTTCGAATACGAGACGCGGCCGCGGGAGGCCATCGCGCCCATGGAGCCCATGCCGCGGTAGAGCTTGTACTGCTTGCCGCCCACCAGGACGAGGTCGCCGGGGGCCTCGGCGCAGCCGGCGAACAGCGAGCCGATCATCACGGACTCGGCGCCGGCCACCATCGCCTTCGCAATGTCGCCCGAGTACTGCAGGCCGCCGTCGGCGATGACGGGCACGCCCGCGGGTCCGGCCGCCTGGTAGGCCTCCCACACCGCGGTCACCTGCGGCACGCCTACGCCCGCCACAACGCGGGTGGTGCAGATCGAGCCCGGGCCCACGCCCACCTTGACGGCATCCACGCCGGCGTCGACGAGCGCCTGGGCACCCTCACGGGTCGCGACGTTGCCGCCGATGACCTGAACGTGGCTGGTGGCCGGGTCGGACTTGAGTCGCTTGATCATGTCGATCATCGCCTGGGCGTGGCCGTGGGCGGTGTCGACGACCAACGCATCCACGCCGGCCTCGACCAGCGCGGTCGCACGCTCCCACGCATCGCCGAAGAAACCCACGGCGGCGGCCACACGCAGGCGCCCCTGGTCGTCCTTGGTCGCCTTCGGGTAGCGCTCGGTCTTGACGAAGTCCTTGACGGTGATGAGGCCCGTGAGGCGACCATCGGCGTCAACGAGAGGAAGCTTTTCGACCTTGTGGCGGCCCAGCAGCTCGGCGGCCTCGGCGTTCGAGATGCCCTCAGTCGCGGTGATGAGCGGCATGGGCGTCATCGCCTCGCGCACCTTGAGCGAGTCGTACTCGCCGGGGTCAACGAACCTCAGGTCGCGGTTGGTGATGATGCCCAGCAGGCGACGGTCCTCGTCCACGACGGGCAGGCCGGACACGCGGTACTTGCCGCACAGGGCGTCGAGCTCGGTCAGCGTCGCCTCGGGACCCACCGTGACGGGGTCGGTGATCATTCCCGACTCGGACCGCTTCACGATCTGCACCTGGTGCGCCTGGTCCTCGATGGAGAGGTTGCGGTGCAGGACGCCGATTCCACCCTGACGGGCCATCGCAATCGCCATGCGCGCCTCGGTGACGGTGTCCATCGCGGCGCTGAGCAGCGGCGTCGCGATGCGGATGTCGCGGGTGAGGCGAGTGGACGTGTCCACCTCGGACGGAATGACATCGCTCTGGCCGGGCAGAAGCAGGACGTCGTCGTAGGTCAGGCCGGTGAATCCGAAGGGGTTGTTGAGTTCAGGCGCCATGGCCAGATTCTACGTGGGCCACAACGGGCCGGCGACCGACGCCCTCGGCTCGCCAGTGCGGTTGCATCGATGCACACGGGCACGCGGCGTCGGCTCCCGTCAGGGAGCACGTCCGGCCTCCACGCGAACGTTGCGTGAACTGGACAAATGGGGCTTCCCAAACCCGGATCTTCCAGGTATGAATGTCAGTAGATGGCGTTGCCGAGAGGAAGTCTCCACCCCCATGGAGGTCTCCCGATCGGGCTGTGTGAACACCGACAGTGTCGTGCCTCAAGGACGTGGCGCGACGATTCTCGACAAGAGATGAGGAGTGGGCCATGGAAAGCATCGCCAGGCTTCCCGCACCAACGCAGGACCAGTGGGAGTGGCAGTACGAGGGCGCGTGCCGCGACGCCGATCCCGATCTGTTCTTCCATCCCGAGGGAGAGCGTGGCGCCGCCCGACGACGCCGCGCCGAGGCTGCGAAGCAGTACTGCGCTCGGTGTCCCGTCTTGGACATGTGCCGCGAGCGCTCGCTCGACGCGCGTGAGCCGTTCGGCGTGTGGGGCGGGATGAGCGAGGACGAGCGTCACGCGATGCTCGCGGGGCGCCTCAAGCAGGCGAGCTAGCCCCGGAGGCCGAGCCCGCCACGGTATCGGCCCCAGAGATCACAGAACCCCGGAAGGCCATCGCCTTCCGGGGTTCTGTTGCGCAGCAGCGTTACTGCAGCACGCCAAGCAGGTCGCGCGCCGAGAGGATGAGCAGCTCCTCGCCGCCGTACTTCACCTCGGTGCCGCCGTACTTCGAGTAGATGACCTTGTCACCGACCTGAACGTCCAGCGGGACGCGGTTACCGTTGTCGTCAACGCGACCGGGGCCCACCGCCAGGACCTCGCCCTCCTGGGGCTTCTCCTTGGCGGTGTCGGGGATGACGAGGCCGGACGCGGTGGTCTGCTCGGCGGCAGAGGGCTTCACCACGACCTTGTCCTCAAGAGGCTTGATAGAGACCGACACAGCGGACCTCACCTTCCGTGATCCAGACAGATGTGTGTATCGCGGCTCATCGTCCAGCCTGCCGTCGCGGGGGTCAGGGCGGTTGATGCGGCCACGTGTCCCGTTGCGGGGACGAACCTCAATTTAGCACTCACCTATCGAGAGTGCTAACCGGAAACCGCATGTTCACCGCGCGCGAAGCAGCGCGTGCAAGGATCGTCCCATGGACGCCGCGACCGCCCGCCTGCTGCTCACGCCCGACGGGCTCGCGTTGGTCGATGCGTTGCCCCCGTATGACGCGAAGCGCTCGCTCGCGATGGGCGAGTCGATACGCACCCAGGGGGTCGACCCGGCGCTCGTGGCGGCGGCGCTGACCCAGTCACGACTGCGGGCCGATGCCGTGGGCAAGCTCGGGGATTTCACCAGCGGCATGCTCCTCACCCAGGACGGGCTCGAGCAGGCGACCCGCCTCACGGTGGCCGCGCGGCACGCGGCGCGCTATCGCGACGCCGGCGTGGAGTCCGTCGCCGACCTCACGGCCGGGATCGGGGCCGATGCCATGGCCTTCGCCGCGCTTGGGCTCGACGTGACGGCGATCGAGCGCGACGAGGCGACTGCCCTACTGGCCGATCACAACCTGCGCCATTGGGACACGGCTCGCGTGGTGCATGCGGACTCGATGTCGCTCACAGAGTCGCTGGACGTCGACGCGCTCTTCGCCGACCCTGCCCGGCGCACCGCACGTGGACGCCGGCACGACCCCCAGGACTACGCGCCCGCGCTCGACGACGTGCTCGCGCTGCGTGCCTCTCACCCCGCGTTGGGTGTGAAGGTAGGCCCGGCCATCCCCCACGAGGCCATCCCGGCCGACGCGGAGGCCGAGTGGGTCTCCGTCGACGGCTCCGTCATCGAGGCGGCTCTGTGGCACGGGCCGCTCGCCACTGCGGCCGGGCACGCGGCGCTCGTCGTGCACGGCGACCAGGCGCATCGCCTCACGGGCTCCACCGATCGGGCCGACGCCGGTGAGTTGACTGACTATCTTTACGAGCCGGACGGTGCCGTGATCCGCGCCGGACTGGTGGGTGAAGTTGCCGCGCGTCTCGGCGGCCACCTCGTCGACCCGATGATCGCGTACATCGCCGCACCCGCGCCGGTCGCGACCCCGTTCGCGCGCGGCTACCGCGTCCTCGAGACAGTCCCCCTCAAGCCCAAGGCGATCGCGCAGGCTTTGCGCACACGAAACGTTGGTGCGGTCGACATCAAGAAGCGCGGCGTCGACATCACCCCCGAGCAGCTGCGGCCTCAGCTGAAGCTCAAAGGCGACGAGCGGCTCACGGTCATCCTGACCCGCATGGGCAACCGACGGCTCGCGATCCTCGCCGAGTCGCTGGCGCCCTGACGGAACTCAGATGCCCGAGCGCAGCACCTTGCTCACCATCTGCTGACTGGTCCCCTCAGCGCGGGCAATCGCGCTCTGGGACTGGCCGGCGGCGTGCGCGGCGCGGATGCGCGCCCGGGCAGCGTCGTCGAGCGAGCCCACGCGCTGTGCGGTGGCGCCACCCCGACGACCGGACATGATCGAGTCGACGCTCGCCTTCGAGATGCCGAGCGCCGCTGCCGCCTCGGCTCGGGCCTCGCCAGCCGCGACCCGCTCGCGCACCTCGGCGACGACAGCGTCGGTGAGGCGAGCCCGGGGCTGCGCGGGCGCACCGCCGGCACCGACTCGCGCGCGAGGCGAGGGCACAGCGATGGGACCACCGGCATCGGCCCGCGTCTTGCCCGCCACGATGGCCGACACCGACGTCTGCGCGACGCCAAACTCCTCGGCGAGCTCGACCTGGCGCGCGCCGGCCGAGTACCGCTCGCGCAGCCGCACCACGTCCGCATCGCTCAGCCTGGCCATGACCCCACCCTAGGCGCCGAGGATGAGCGACACGGCAAGCGTGGCCATCACCACCGCGACCACGCCATCGAGCACCCGCCATGCGCCCGGCCGCGCGAGCACGCCGGACAGCAGCCGCGCGCCGTAGCCCAGGGCGGTGAACCACGCGAGGGAGCCGACCATCGCGCCAGCCGCGAAGGCCCACTTCGCCTCGCCATAGGTGCCCGCGACCGAGCCCAGCAGCACCACGGTGTCCAGATACACATGCGGGTTGAGCCATGTGATCGCGAGGGTGGTGCCCACCGCGGCCCACATCCCACGGCCGGTGACCCGGGCATCGGCCGCGCGCAAGCCCTCCTCGGCGCCGCGCCACGCACGCCGGGCCGAGAACACCGCGTAGGTGGCCAGGAAGAGCGCGCCGCCGACACGCGCGGCAGTCTCCACCCACGCGTGCGCACCGATGAGGGCACCCAACCCCGCCGTCCCCACGGAGATGAGGACGGCGTCGGATCCCGCGCACACCACGATCACCGCAAGCACATGCTCGCGACGGATTCCCTGGCGGATTACGAACACGTTTTGGGCTCCGATGGCGGCGATGAGGGAGAGGCCAAGGCCGAGACCAGCGAGAAAGATCATGCGCCGACGCTAATGCGACTCCACCATCAGCACCACCAAGGAAATCTGGATCTGCATTAGTGTGACTTCATGAAGGTTCCCGCCGACCTCGCCCTCACTCTCGCCGCCGCCGTCGACGCCGGCTCGCTCGATGCCGCAACCCGACGGCTCCATGTGACGCAATCCGCGGTGTCGCAGCGCCTGGCGACCCTTGAACGCCTCACGGGTCACGTGCTGTTGGTGCGCTCGCGCCCCGTGCGCGCGACCCCCGCAGGAGAAAACGTGATCCGCTACGCCCGGCAGGTGGCGCATCTCGACGAGGCGCTCGCCGCAGAGCTCGGCGCCGGAGGCGGCGCCAACGCCCTCGCCCTGGCGGTGAACGCGGATTCCCTCGCCACCTGGATCCTCGCTCCCCTCGCGACCGCCGCCACTGAACACGGCGTCCTGTTGCACCTGCATCGAGAGGACGAGGGTCACACCACGGCGCTGCTGGCCAACGGCACGGTCGCAGCCGCCGTGACGACGGTCGCCACACCTGTTCCCGGGTGCACGGTGACGCCGCTCGGCGTACTGACCTACCGGGCCGTCGCCGCGCCGGCATTCGCCCGCCGATGGTTCCCTGACGGGCCGACGGACGCGACGCTGACCGCCGCCCCCGTCCTCGATTTCGACGCCCGCGACACCATCCAGAGCCGCTACCTCGAGTCACGCGGCATCGACCCGTTCGCGCCGCCACGCCACTACGTGCCGTCGTCGACGGAGTTCGCCCGCGCGATTGCCTTGGGGCTCGGCTGGGCTCTACTGCCCGACGTTCAACGCGACGGCCTCGAGCTCGTGGAGCTCGGCGGACCCGAGGTCCACGTCACGTTGTTCTGGCAGCAGTGGCGCACGCATGCGCCGGCGCTGGTCGCGATGGCCGATGCCGTGAGGGCCGCGGCCAGCGAGGCGCTCTCCCCCGTTGCTACGCCAGGACGCGCGTGAGAGGCATCGAGGAGTCCACGCCGTAGCCCAGGTCGGACGGCGCGAGGCCGCGTCGCACCACGGCGGCACCGAGCGCGGCGATCATCGCGCCGTTGTCGGTGCAGTAGCGGATCGGCGGGATGCGCACGTCGATGCCCGCCTCCTCGCCACGGCGCGTCGCCATCTCGCGCAGCTGCGAGTTCGCCGAGAACCCACCGCCGATGACGAGGGTCTCGATACCGTGCTCGCGGCACGCGTTGAGCGTCTTCATGACGAGCACGTCGGCGACCGCATCCGCGAAGGACGCGGCGACGTCGTTGATGGGGATCTCACGGCCAGCGTCGCGCTCGCGCTCCACCCAGCGGGCGACGGCGGTCTTGAGGCCGGAGAAGGAGAAGTCGTAGGCGTGCTTCTCCTGGAACTTCGGGGCGGTGAGGGCACGCGGGAAGGGGATGGCCGTCGGGTCACCCTCGCGGGCCAGCCGATCGATGTGCGGGCCGCCCGGATAGGGCAGCTCGAGCAGCCGGCCCACCTTGTCGAAGGCCTCGCCCGCGGCATCGTCCAGCGTGTGACCCAACTCGGTGACCTGGGTGGCGACGTCCTCGATCTTCAGCAACGACGTGTGGCCGCCCGACACCACGAGCGCCATGACCTTCTCGGGAAACTCGCCGTGCACCAGCTCGTCGACGGCAGCGTGGCCAATCACGTGATTGACCCCGTGTAGCGGCTTGCCGAGCGCCACCGCAAGCGACTTCGCGGCCGCGTTGCCCACGGTCAGCGAGCCCACGAGTCCGGGGCCGGCCGCGACAGCAATCGCGTCGACGTCGTTCAGTGTCTTGCCCGCGCGGCTCAGGGCCTCCTCGAGCGTGGGCACGAAGGCCTCGAGGTGGGCGCGGCTGGCCACCTCGGGGACGATGCCGCCGAAGCGCGCGTGCTCGTCCATCGACGACGCGGTGACGTCGACGAGGAGCTCGCCGCCTTGCACGAGCGCCACGCCCGTCTCGTCGCAGGTGCTCTCGATGCCCAATACCAACGGATCCACGGGCCCGAGTCTAGTTCGCTTCGCACGGGCGGCCGATGCGGAGGCCACCTTTCGCTGGCCCCTCACCTGGTCGGCGCGGCCCGAGGGCCGCGAGACAATAGTTGACATGTCTACTAACTTCGCGATCGATGCCGCAGCCCGCGCCACCCTTTTCACCGACGCCCGCTCGGCTCTGCAGTGGGACGAGCGCCCCGTCTCGATGGACGTGGTCCACGAGGTCTGGGACCTCATCAAGTGGGGCCCGACCGCGAACAACACCGTTCCGCTGCGCGTGCTCGCCGCCACCTCCGAGGATGCCCGGGCGGAGGTGCTTGCCGCCGCCGCAGCGGGCAATCGTGACAAGGTCGCCGCCGCCCCGCTGGTACTGGTGGCCGCGCGCGACGAGCGCTTCCACGACACCTTCGCCGTCACCGGAGGCTCTCAGAGCGCCGCCGCACGCTTCGAGGCCGACCCGGAGGCCCGTACCCGCTTCTCCCACACCAACACCATGTTGCAGACGGGATACCTGATCCTCGGGCTGCGCGCGGCGGGTCTCGCGGTGCGCCCCGTGGGCGGCTTCGACCGTGCCGCACTCGACAGCGCCCTCCTGGCGGATTCGTCGTGGCGCTCCGAGCTCGTGCTCCTCGTGGGCTACCCGGCCGAGTCACACGGCGCGGGCGAGCGCAAGGGCCGCATGAGCGCGGAGCAGGCCATCCGGGAGCTGTAACCGCGGCTGGGCTAGTGCCCCGCGCCCAGGTTTCCGGACAGCCGGCCGTGACGGGCCGCCGAGTCCTCGTTGAGCCCCACGATCTCGACGGTCTTGCCGCGCGACTCGTACTTGGTGCGCACGGCATCGAGGGTCGCCACGGTCGAGGCGTCCCACACGTGCGCGCCGGACATGTCGATGACGATCCGCGAAGGGTCTCCTGAGTAGTCGAACTGGTACACCAGGTCGTTCGAGGACGCGAAGAACAGTTCGCCGCTCACGGCGTAGACACGCTCGTCGTCCTCGTCGGAGGCGTCGAGCCGGGTGACCGTCGTGAGGTGGGCGACGCGACGCGCGAACAGCACCATGGCGATGATGACCCCCACGAGCACGCCGTAGGCGAGGTTGTGGGTCCACACGGTTACGACGACGGTGGCGAGCATCACGAGCGTTTCGGACTTGGGCATCCGGCGCAGCGTGGCCGGTCGAATCGAGTGCCAGTCGAACGTGCCGACGGACACCATGATCATCACGGCCACGAGCGCGCCCATGGGCATGAGCGCCACCACGTCGCCCAGCCCGACCACGAGGATGAGTAGGAACACGCCTGCCAGGAACGTCGAAATCCGCGTGCGGGCACCCGAGGCCTTCACGTTGATCATCGTCTGCCCGATCATCGCGCAGCCACCCATGCCGCCAAAGAAGCCGGTAATGACGTTCGCGGCGCCCTGACCCCACGCCTCCCGCGTCTTGTTGGAGTGCGTGTCGGTGACGTCGTCGACGAGCTTGGCGGTCATCAGCGACTCGAGCAGCCCGACGAGCGCCATGGCGAGGGCGTAGGGGGCGATGATCTGGAGCGTCTCGAGCGTCAGGGGCACATTCGGGAACAGCAGCGACGGCAGGGACTCGGGCAGGGCACCCTCATCGCCCACGGTCGGCACGGAGATTCCGCCGAGGACCGCCGCGGCGGTCAGCAGCACGATCGCCACGAGTGGCGCGGGCACCACCGACGTCCAGCGCGGCAGGAACACCATGATCGCGATTCCGATCGCGACCATCGGGTACACGGTCCACGGCACGTCGATGAGGTGGGGCAACTGCGCCGTGAAGATCAGGATGGCGAGCGCGTTGACGAAGCCGACCATGACGGAGCGCGGGATGAACCGCATGAGTTTCGCCACACCCAGCAGGCCCAGCGCCACCTGGATCACCCCGGCGAGGATCACCGCAGCCACCAGGTAGTCGAGTCCATGCGACTCGACCAGCGGCGCGATCACGAGTGCCACGGCTCCCGTGGCCGCCGAGATCATCGCGGGACGTCCGCCGAGGAAGGCGATCGAGACGGCCATGGTGAAGGACGCGAAGAGTCCCACGCGCGGGTCCACGCCGGCGATGATCGAGAACGCGATGGCCTCGGGGATCAGCGCGAGCGCGACCACGAGTCCCGCCAGCACCTCCGTCCTGAGGCGCCGCGGCGAGCGCAGCGCGGCGCGCACCGAGTAGGAGGCGTCCGCCTCGGGGGCGCCCGTCACGGGCGCGGGCTCGGGAAGGCGGTCGGAGGGCAGGGCAGGCACAGGAGTGTCCTCACGTCGACAATGATGGGTGGCCGATGCTGTGGTCGGCTGACGGGCCCGCTCCCACTTTCGGCGGGGCCGGGCCGCGCAGAACTCTACCGCAACGTCAGAGTTAGCGACGGGGCCCCTGCCGCCCGGGATAATGACGCCATGACTGACGCCACACCCACCACCCACCACATCGGCGCCGTGGCCGAGCGCACCGGCCTGTCGTTGCGATCGCTGCGCCACTGGGAAGAGGTGGGGCTCATCACGCCCTCCGCGCGCACGGAGGGGGGTTTTCGGCTCTACACCGAGGACGACATCGACCGCATCCTGCTGGTGCGCCGCATGAAGCCACTGGGCTACACGCTCGAGGAAATGGGCGACCTGTTGACCCTCTCCGAGACCATGGCGGACGGCGCCGATGCCGCCGCGATCGGACAGCTGGAATCGCTCCTCGAGGACGCTGAGGCGCGCCGCGAAAAGCTCAGCGAGCGGCTGGCCATGGCCGACGAGTTCATCAGCATCCTCCAGCGCCGCCGGCGCGACGTCACCGCCCGGTAGGTCCTAGGCGAGTCGACGCCGCATGACCAACGCATCGAGACCCTCGGGCTGGTAGTAGCGAGGACGCACGCGGACATCCTCGAAGCCATAGGAGCGGTACAGCGCCAGCGCGCCAACGTTGGTGGTCGCCACCTCGAGCCACGCATCGGGAGCACCAAGCCGCCGCGCCTCCGCGAGGAAATCGTCCATGATGAGGCGCGCCAGTCCGTGGCGGCGGGCCGCGGGGGCGATGGCGAGGTTCATCAGATGGAAGGCGTCGCCCTCATAGCCATACACCGCGTAGCCGGCAAGCACGCCATCGCGTTCCACGCCACGCCAGCGCGAGAAGCCGTGCAGGAAGTCCTCGCGAATGAGCGAGGGCGACCAGGCGGAGCGGCCAAAGATCTCGCGCTCGCGCGCGGCGACCCACTCGAGATCGGCCTCGGTCAGATCGCGCAGCATCGCGCCCGAGTCAGGCCCCTGGGACGCCATGCACGTCGGGGCGGCGCAGGTACATCGGCTCGATCGGGAAGTCCTTCTCGCCCCTCGCAAGGGAGCGCACCGCCACGCGCGCGAGCCAAGCGGGGTCCACGTCACCGCCCTCGGCGGCAGGGAAGGCGTCGGGATAGAGCAGCGCGCCGCGGCCGATGGCCGAGCCTGCAGGGACCACGTCGCCGGGGGCGGCAACGGACGGCCCGTCGATCCTCTCGCCGTCGCGGTAGGTGGCCCAGTAGACCTCCTTGCGCCGGGCATCGGCCACCACCGTGACCTCGCCGCCGTGGGCGGCCGCGAGCGCATCCAGCGAGCACACCCCCAGCACGGGAACGCCCCAGGCGAAGCCCAGGGTGCGCGCCGAGACGAGGCCCACGCGCAGACCGGTGAACGGCGCGGGGCCGGTACCCACCACGATGCGAGAGACGTCGGCACCGGTCGCACCGGCATCGGCCAGCACGTGCTCGACAAAGCCCGAGAGCAACTCGGCGTGCCCGCGAGGAGCGAACTCGGCGCGCTCGGAAAGGACGTTCTCAGCACCGTCGTCGAGCAGCGCCACGGAGACGGACGCGGAGGTGTCGATGGCCAGAATCATGAGGTCAAGCCTAGTTCGCGGGCAGTTCGACGTCCGACCAGCGGCCGCCGTGGGCGACGATGCGCACCTCGCGCACGCCCACGTCCGGGTTCGCGAGGTCCACGTCGCCTCCGCGCTCGCGCGTCAGCGTGAGGTGCAGGCGGTCGTCGGCGAGCTGCTCGGCCTTGTCCTCGCCCCACTCGACCACCGTGATGGAGTCCTCGAGCGTCGAGTCAAGGTCGAGATCGTCGAGCTCGGCGAGCGATCCGAGCCGGTAGGCGTCGACGTGGATCAGGCCCGGACCGCCCACCTCGGACGGATGGGTGCGAGCAATGATGAAGGTGGGGCTCGCGACGGGTCCGCGGACGCCGATCGCGTCGCCCAAACCTTGGGTGAAGGTGGTCTTGCCCGCGCCGAGGTCGCCGCTCAAGATGAGCAGATCACCGGGACGCAGCAGGGGTGCGACCACCCGAGCGGCAAAGGCGCGCATCGCGTCGGCATCGGGAATCGTGACGGTCTCGTCGATCATGCGTCCTCCTTGGGTCGAAGTCCCCCGAAGCGACAGACGACCTCGTAGTCGATGGTGCCGATGGCATCGGCCCAGTCCGTGGCGCTGGGACCGCCGGGGCCGATCAGGGTGGCGACATCCCCCTCGCTCACCTCCGTGGCGGGGCCGAGGTCCACAACGAACTGGTCCATGCAGACGCGCCCGGCGATCGTGTACCGACGGCCGCGGATCTCGACCTCGGCACGGCCGCCGGCAGCCCGGAACACGCCGTCGGCGTAGCCCGCGCTGATGAGCCCCAGGGTGGTCGCGTAGGGAGTGACGTACTCGTGGCCGTAGCTCACGCCCTGGCCGGCCGACACGTCCTTGACGAGCACCACCCGCGAGCGCACCGCCATCGCCGCACGCAAACCGAAGTCCTCCCCCGCCGGGTCCGCGATAGGCGGCAGCCCGTACAGTGCGATGCCGGGGCGGACCAGGTCGAAATGCAGGTCGGGGCGCGTGAGGGTGCACGCCGAGTTCGCGAGGTGGCGCACCTCCAGCTCGATGTCCCGCTCCGCGACGGCCACCAGGGCCGCGCGAAAGTTCTCGGCCTGCAGGTCGATGGTCTCGTGACCCGGCTGATCGGCCCAGGCGAGGTGCGACCACATGCCGACCATGCGCACGTGACCGGCGGCCTGGGCCTCCGCCGCGGCGTCCACCAATGCCGGCAGGTCGTGGAGGGTGACGCCCTCGCGGCCCAGGCCGGTGTCCACGCAGACATGGATCCGGGCCGGTCGCGTCAGGTCGCGTGCAGCGGCGACCACCACCTCGAGCACCGCGAGCGAGGAGACTGACAGGTCGACGTCGGCGGCGATGAGGGCCCGCGCCGGCACCTCGGTGCCGTACAGCCAGGTGAAGATGCGACCGGTATCGCCGGCCGCGCGCAGGGCGAGGGCCTCGCCCGGCTGAGCGACTCCCAGCCACGCCGCTCCCCCGGCCCGAGCGGCGGCGGCGGCGCCGACGAGCCCATGTCCATACGCATCGGCCTTCACCACGGCCATCACGTCGGCGTCACCGGCCATCTCGCGCAAGATGCCCACGTTGTGGGTGATTGCGGCGTGGTCGATGGTGATCTCGAGAGCGCTCATCAGTCTCCTTCCGCCACCACGACGGCGGAGGCGATGCCCGCGTCGTGCGACAACGACAGGTGCAGGTGGGTGATGCCCAACTCGGCCGCGCGCGCCGCGACGGTGCCGCGCATGGTCATGACGGGCCGGCCCGACTCCTCGCGCAGCACCTCGGCATCATGCCAGTGCAGGCCTGCCGGAGCGCCCAGCGCCTTGGCCAGGGCCTCCTTCGCAGCCCACCGCGCGGCAAGCGAGTGCGGACCGAATTCGCGCTCATCCGGGGTGAAGACGCGCTCGACGAAGGACGGCGACTTCGCGAGCGTCTCCTCGAACCGCGCGATCTCGACCACGTCGATGCCGACGCCCAGCACCGGCATTATTCGACCGTGACGGACTTGGCGAGGTTGCGCGGCTGGTCCACGTCGTAGCCCTTCGCGGCAGCGAGCTCGTGGGCGAAGATCTGCAGCGGGATGACCGACAGCAGCGGCGTCATGAGCACGGGCGCGCTGGGCACGTAGAACGTGTGGGCCGCGTGTGAAGCCGCGACCGTGTCGCCCTCCTCGGCGATGACCAGCGTGCGGGCGCCGCGGGCGCGGACCTCCTGCACGTTGGACAGCACCTTGGCGTGTAGCGACTCGCGCCCGCGCGGGCTCGGCACCACCACGAACACCGGCTGGTCCTGCTCGACGAGAGCGATCGGGCCGTGCTTCAGCTCGCCCGCGGCGAAGCCCTCGGCGTGGATGTACGCCAGCTCCTTGAGCTTAAGCGCCCCCTCGAGCGCTACGGGGAAGCCCACGTGGCGGCCCAGGAAGAGCACCGTGCGCTCGTTCGCCATGGAGCGTGCCACCTCGCGGATGGGCTCGGACGTGTCGAGCACACGCTGGATCTTCGCGGGCATGGCGTCCAGGTCGGCCAGCAGCGCATCGATCTCGTCGGGGAACTTATTGCCGCGCAACTCCGCGAGGTAAATGCCCAGCAGGTAGCCGGCGGTGATCTGCGCGAGGAAGGCCTTCGTCGAGGCGACCGCGATCTCGGGTCCGGCGCGGGTGTACAGCACGGCATCGGCCTCGCGCGCGATGGTCGAGCCCTGCGCGTTGACGATGCCGATCACGGTGGCGCCCTGCTGCTGCGCGTGGCGCACGGCCATGATGGTGTCCATCGTCTCGCCGGACTGGCTGACAGCCACCACGAGGGTCTTCACCGACACGATGGGGTCGCGGTAGCGGAACTCGTGCGACAGCTCAACCTCGACCGGGATGCGCGTCCAGTGCTCGATCGCGTAGCGCGCCACCTGGCCCGCATAGGAGGCGGTCCCGCACGCGATGACGATGATCTTGTCGATGGACTTGAGGATGTACTCGTCGACCATGCCCTCGTCGAGCTTGAGCCGGCCCTTCTCGTCGAGGCGGCCGCGCAGCGTGTCGGCGACGGCCGCGGGCTGGTCGTAGATCTCCTTCTCCATGAAGGTCGCGAAGCCGCCCTTTTCGGCCGCGGAGGCGTCCCAGTCCACGTGGTACGGCTCGCGCTCGACGACGGCGCCATTCGCATCGGTGACCACGACCCCCTCGGGCGTGATCTCGACGACCTCGTCCTGACCGAGCTCGAGCGCGGTACGGGTGTGCTCGATGAACGCCACGACGTCGGAGCCCAGGAAGTTCTCGCCCTCGCCCAGGCCCACCACGAGCGGCGAGTTGCGGCGCGCGCCCACGACGACGTCGGGCTCATGCGAGTCGACGGCGAGGAGCGTGAAGGCGCCCTCAAGCCGGCGCGCGGCGGCGCGCATGGCATCGGCCAGGCTCAACCCCGACTCGACGAGCGAACCCAACAGGTGGCCCGCGACCTCCGTGTCCGTGTCGGACAGGAAGTCGATGCCCTGCGCCGCGAGCTCGGCGCGCAGTTCGCCGTGGTTCTCGATGATCCCGTTGTGGATGATCGCGATGCGCCCGCCCAACGCGAGGTGGGGGTGCGCGTTGGCATCGGTGGGGGCACCATGCGTGGCCCAGCGGGTGTGACCGATGGCGGCCGATGCCGCGGGCAGCGGGGTCTCCGCGATCGCCTTGGCGAGCTTCTCGAGCTTGCCGGCCTTCTTGGCGGTGGCGACGCGGTCCCGGTCGTCGGCCACGAGGGCAATGCCCGCCGAGTCGTAGCCGCGGTACTCGAGCCTCGCCAGACCCCCCATGACGACACCCTGAGCACGGTCAGACGCCGCCCCCGCCCCGACGTAACCGACGATTCCACACATGCGGACGAGTCTACGGCGGCAAGCCCGCGGCACGGCACAGCACGCACGATGCGGAACAATGGTGGCCGTGAGTCCCCGTACCTCGCCCGCCTCGGACGGCCCCTTCACGACCTTTTCTCGTGACCAGTGGGCCGCGCTCGCCACGACCACGCCCTTGCCTCTCACGCAGGAGGACATCCGCCGCGTACGTGGGCTGGGCGACCCCATCGACCTCGCCGAGGTCGACAAGATCTACCGCCCCCTGTCGCGTCTGCTCGACCTGTACTCGGGCGCCATCGGGGGCTTGCACTCCGCGACGAGCGCGTTCCTGGGCGAGTCCACGGGGCGCACGCCCTACGTCATCGGCATCGCCGGTTCGGTCGCGGTGGGTAAGTCCACGACCGCGCGCGTGCTGCGAGAACTCATGGCGCGGTGGCCCCACTCGCCTCGCGTCGAGCTCATCACTACCGACGGCTTCCTGCACCCCAACGCCGTCCTCGCCGAGCGTGGCCTGCTCCAGCGCAAGGGTTTCCCTGAGTCGTATGACAGGCGCGCCCTGCGCCAGTTCATCGCGGACGTGAAGTCCGGCGTCGACGAGGTCAGCGCGCCGGTCTATTCGCACATCACGTACGACATCGTTCCCGGCGAGCGTGCCGTGGTGCGCCGCCCCGACATCCTCATCGTCGAGGGTCTCAACGTGCTCCAGCCGGCCAGCCCCCGTGACCTTGATGAGACGGCACTGGCGGTGTCGGACTACTTCGACGTGTCGATCTACGTGGATGCCGAGCCCACCGACGTGCGCCGCTGGTACATCGACCGCTTCCTGTCACTGCGCTCGACGGCGTTCTCGCGGCCAGACTCGTACTTCCTCAACTACGCGGACCTCACCGACGAGGAGGCCGTCGAGAAGGCCGGCCACATCTGGGACTCGATCAACGCACCCAACCTCGCGCGCAACATCGCTCCCACGCGCTCGCGCGCGACCATCATCCTGTCCAAGGGAGCGGACCACCAGGTCCAGTCCGTGCACATGCGCAAGCTCTAGGCGGCCTGCGGCGCGCTACGCGGGTTTGCGAGCCACCAGCGTGAAGGTGGTCGGGATGCGCGACCGTAGAGGCTCCGGGTACGCGTAGTCGCCGCCAGGCAGCTCCTCCATGAGGTCCGAAAACTTCCACGGCAGCGTCGTTCCCTCGTCGAAGGCCACCAGGTCGAGACCCGCGCTGAGCAGCGCTGTCACGGTCTCCGATAGCGCGTGCGGGTACTCCAGCGTGCGCGGGCTCGTCACGGTGCCGTCGCCCGCGTATGTCGACTGGTCGTTCCACTCGATCGCGTCGCCGTTGGCGAAGTAGCGGTAGCGGGTCACCAGGCGGTCAGCGGTCTCGTCGAGCGAGTACAGCGCCGGGTGGCCGTCGCGGATATAGAAGATGCCTCCCGGACGCAGGAGCGCTGCCACCTGTGCGGCCCAGCGATCGAGGTCGCTCAGCCAGGTGATGGCGCCGATGGACGTGTACACGAGGTCGAAGGCGCCTGAGACGGCCGCGCGCGCGTCGAGGACATCGGTCTCGACCCAGGTCGCGGCAAGTCCGAGCTCGGCGGCAAGTGCCTTGCCGGCCGCGAGCGCCGCAGGAGAGAAGTCCACCCCTGTCACGTGCGCGCCTGCCCGAGCGAGCGAGAGGGTGTCGGTGCCGATGTGGCACTGCAGGTGGCAGACCTCGAGCCCCGCGATGCCCGCAGGGAGATGGCGGCCGAGCGCCTCGAGGTCGTCGTGCACGACGGTGCTCATGGCGGACGGGTCCGCGCGCAGCGCGGCCACCTCGGGATACGCGTCAACGTGAAGCGGTACGCGAGCCTCCCAGTTCGCGAGGTTGACGGACCTCGCCTCCTCCCAGGTGACGGCGGCATCGGCGCCTTGTTCGCTCATGGACCGAATTTAGCGCTGCGAGTCGTCTGCCGATGCGGTGGGGTCGTCGCCCTCCGGATCGGCCGTGCGGCGCCGGTGCGCCAGCGGGATCTGACCGGTGAAACTCTCGCGCCGTTCCGCGCGGTGTTCGGCACGGTGCTCACGTCGCTCCAGGCGCAGCCGCTCGGCTTCGGCCGCCCGTTCGCGTTCCTCGGGGGTGAGGTTCGCCTCGATGTCGCTGACAAGGTCGGGAAGGTCAGGCGACGTCAAGCCAAACCAACCCAGGATGCGGTCCACGAAAAAGCCAAATACCACGCCGGCGATGACCCCGATCACGATCGACAGCACCAGGTTGTCCTCGGGAAAGATCGCCCCCGCGATGGTGCCGAGCGCGACACTCCATATCGCCCACATGCTGGCACCGATCGCGTCGACGCCCATGAACCTGCGGTGAGGGAACCGAAGCGCGCCCGCGGCTAGGTTGACCACGACCCGGCCACCTGGAACGAACCGCGCGGCGATGATGAATGTCGTGCCCCGCCGCTCGAGCTGCGTCTCAGCCCAGTCGAGCGAACGGCGCCAGCGGTCGCGCTTGAACAGGCGCCACTGGGCGATGTTCGCCTTCGCGCCAATGAGGTACGCGATCTGGTCTCCCAGCCATGCGCCCAGCGCGGCGCACACCAGGATGAGCGGCAGGATGGGCGAACCGGTCTGGTACGAGGTGGTCGAGGTCGCGATGACCACCGACTCGCTTGGCACCACGGGGAAGAAGCCGTCCACCATAGACACGCCCGCGATGCCGGGGTAGATCCACAGGGACTCGGACAGCTCCAGCACCCATTCCTCGACGGTGGAGGAGAAGTGCAGAATCCAGTCGGTGAAACTACGGTCGGTCACGGCATCAGTGTTTCAGCCTCGCGGGTCGCCCGCGATGGGGAATCACCCTGATCCGTGTCCGCGCAAGGATGAATCGCGCGCGGTGCGCGGTGGCTCAGGAAATCGCCAGACGCTCGGTCACGACGGAAGCCAGCGCCTGGGCGTGACGCTGCGCATCGGCCGGAGTCGAGGCCTCGACCATGACGCGCACCAGGGGCTCGGTGCCCGAGGGACGCAGCAGCACGCGGCCGGACTTGCCCAGTTCGCGGCGGGCGGCGCTCACGGCGCTCTGCACACCAGCGTCGGTGTGCACGCGGCTGCGGTCCACGCCCGAGACGTTCACGAGGATCTGCGGCAGCGTCTCAATGGTGGCGCACTGGTCGCGCAGCGGGCCCGACTCGCGCACCCGCGCGCCGATGAGCAGGCTCGTGAGCACGCCGTCGCCCGTCGTGGCGTAGTCGGACACGATCACGTGGCCCGACTGCTCGCCGCCCAGGCTGTAGCCGCCCTCGCGCATGGCCTCGAGCACGTAGCGGTCACCGACCGCGGACTCGATGATCGTGATGCCCGCGGCGTCCATGGCGCGGTGCAGGCCCAGGTTGCTCATCACGGTGGCGACGAGCGTGTCGTGGTACAGGCTGCCGGCGTCCTTCATCGCGATCGCAAGCAGCCCCATGATCTGGTCGCCGTTCACGAGAGCGCCGGTGTGGTCGACCGCGAGGCAACGGTCCGCGTCACCGTCGTAGGCGATGCCGAAGTCGGCGCCCTCCTCGACGACCCGATCCTGCAACGCACCCATGTGGGTGGAGCCGGCGTTGTCGTTGATGTTGAGGCCGTCGGGCTGGTCATGAATCGCGATCACCGTCGCGCCGGCAGCTGCGAGTGCCTGGGGACCCACGGTGGAGGCGGCACCGTGCGCGGTATCCACCACGATGGTGAGCCCAGTGAGCGGCTCCTCCGCGCCCGCGAAGGATCGCACCGCCGCCACCGAGTGATCGACGAAGTCGCTCGCGAGGTGCGAGGCATCCTGGATGGTGCCCACGGCCGCCCCGGTGGGGCGCTGCCACGGCTCGCGCAGCCGCTCCTCGATCTGGTCCTCGACCGCGTCGTCGAGCTTGTGACCGCCGCGCGCAAAGAACTTGATGCCGTTGTCCGGCATGGGGTTGTGGGACGCGGAGATCACGACGCCCAGGTCGGCCTCGACGGCATCCGTGAGGTAGGCGACGCCCGGCGTGGGCAACACACCCACATCGAGGACGTCCACGCCGGCGGACGCGAGGCCCGCCGCCACGGCGTGGGAAAGAAACTGGCCGGACACGCGGGTGTCGCGGCCCAGCACGGCCTTGGGGCGGTGCCCGGAGAACTCTCCGCGCTCCGCCAGGACCCTGGCCGCAGACACGGCGAGGTCCACGGCCAGCTCTGCCGTGACATCACGGTTAGCCAGGCCGCGGACCCCGTCCGTGCCGAAAAGTCGCGCCATGCGCGGTTTCTGCTTAGCGCTTCGAGTACTGCGGAGCGCGGCGGGCCTTCTTGAGACCGGCCTTCTTGCGCTCGACCACGCGAGCGTCGCGGGTGAGGAAGCCGGCCTTCTTGAGGGCCGGGCGGTTGGTCTCCTCGTCGATCTCGTTCAGCGCACGAGAGACGCCCAGGCGCAGTGCGCCGGCCTGACCCGAGGGGCCACCGCCGGTGATGCGGGCGTGCACGTCGAACTTGCCCTCGATGTCGAGGAGCGAGAACGGGTCGTTCACGAGCTGCTGGTGCACCTTGTTGGGGAAGTAGTCCTCCAGGGTGCGGCCGTTGATCTTCCACTGACCCGAGCCGGGGACCAGGCGCACACGCGCGATGGCCTCCTTGCGACGGCCGAGGCCGGCGCCGGGAGCAATGGCCGAGGTGCCCTTGCCGCGCTCGGGCGCGGACTCGGAGGTGTACTCGGTGGGGGTGTCGTTCTCGACGGTGTCAGTCACGTCTGCCACTTCAATCAGTCCTTGTGTCCGTCCGCGCTTACTGCGCGACCTGGGTGATCTCGAACGCCTGCGGCTGCTGCGCGGCGTGGGGGTGCTCAGAGCCGGCGTAGACCTTGAGCTTGGTCAGCTGGGCACGGCCAAGCTTGGTGCGGGGAAGCATGCCCTTGACGGCGTTCTCGATGACGCGCTGGGGGTTCTTCTCGAGGAGCTCGCCGATCGGCACGGCCTTGAGCCCGCCCGGGTGCCCCGAGTGACGGTAGACCATCTTGTCGGTGGACTTGTTGCCAGACAGCGAAATCTTGTCGGCGTTGATGACGATGACGAAGTCACCGCCGTCGACGTGGGGGGCGAAGGTCGCCTTGTGCTTGCCGCGGAGCAGCGAAGCGGCCTGGGAGGCCAGACGACCGAGAACCACGTCAGTAGCGTCGATGACGTACCAGTTCTTGGTGACGTCACCCGGCTTGGGAGAATACGTACGCACTGTGAAGCCTTCTTACTTGTTAACGATGGGCGATGCGGGTGCATCGCGAGGTTCGGTCGGCGGGTCCTGCGGAGGCGAGTGGGAGACACTTCCAGCCGGAACGCACAACGACAGACGATTGTACCGGCGTGGTGGCTTGACGGTCAATTCGTACCGAGCCCGTCATATGCGGGCAGTAGTGTCGCCTCACTATCGTCCCTCGGAGGCTGCCGTGACGTCCACTCGTCCCCTGCTCGTGCTGCACGTGAGCGACGCCCGGCCGCACGCCCCGGGCTACCAGCGCTTGCTCGATGAGCTCAACGCCGCGACGCTTGCGGCGGTGGCGGCGGCCGGCTGGCTGCCGGCACTCGTCGCGACGGCGAATGCCGATCTGGACGAGGTCGTCGAGATGGCGCGGGCGGCCGATGCAGTGGTCATCATGGGCGGTGAAGACGTCACCCCTGCGCTGTACGACGGGGCCGAGAGCTACACCGACGGTGGCCACCACGTCCCTCACTCCGACGCGGTGTTGCTGGCGGTCATCCGGGACGCGATTGCGCGCCGCGCTCCCCTTCTCGGAATCTGCCGCGGCCACCAGCTGCTCAACGTCGCGTGCGGCGGCACGCTGGTGCAGCACATGGAGGGTCACCGCCTTACCGGCGAGGACGTGTGGGTGCGCACGACCCTGAGCAATGACTCGACCCTCACACCCGGCGCGGGCGTGTGGTGCACCCATCACCAGGCGGTGGACGAGGTCGGGGCGAACCTGACGGTCGTGGCGCGCGCCACAGACGGCGTCGTCGAGGCGATCCGGCATGACCTCGCGCCCGTCCTGGGCATCCAATGGCACCCTGAGCATCCCGCGGTCGCGGCGGCAGAAATCCCGCCGCTCCTGGCCCGAGTGACGACCGCCGTCACCGCCTAATCGAGAGCCTCACGCCGTGCCCGCGTGAGCTCCGCACGCACGGCGAGCTCGGCATCGGCCGGATAGGAGACCTCTTCAAGGGTGAGCCCGTGTGCCGGGGCGACGGCCACGCCTTGCGCACGGGCCTGCGTGGCGGCGACGGCCGCGAGCCAGTCGAGGTCGCGGCGCCCCGTGCCGATGGGCAGCACCGCGCCCACGAGCGAGCGCACCATCGAGTGACAGAACGCGTCGGCGCGCACCGTGGCGACCACCAGGCCCGCGTCCGGTCCACTGTCCACCCTCGCCCACGAAAATTCGACGAGATCGCGGATCGTGGTCGCCCCCTCGCGCGCCTTGCAGAAGGCAGCGAAGTCCCGCAGCCCGGTCAGCGTCGCCGCTGCCTCGTTCAACGCGTCGACGTCGAGTGCACCGTCGTGCCACAGGACGTGTCGACGCGTGAGGGGGTCCCGCAGCGGCCGCTGATCGCAGATGCGATAGGCGTAGCGGCGCTGGGTGGCAGAAAACCGTGCGTCGAACCCCGCGGCGGCGACATGGGCCTCGTGCACCACGATGTCAGCGGGCGTGGTGCCGTCGAGCCGGTCGCGTAGCCCCTCGGCTGGACTTCGCTCGGCCCGTCCCGGCATGCGTGCCCACACCTCGGCGGGGATGTCGACGTGGGCGACCTGGCCGCGCGCGTGAACCCCGGCATCGGTGCGTCCCGCCACGGTGAGGCGCAGGCCGAGCGGCTCGCCCGTCCCGGGGGCGCGGGCGATGCGCGCGAGCGCGACCTCCATCTCGCCTTGCACGGTCCGCAGCCCCGGCTGGGCGGCCCAGCCTGCGAAATCCGTGCCGTCGTAGGAGAACGCGAGACGGGCCCGCACGACCTGGCTGGATAGCTCGGTCATGCGGGCCCGTCTCGTGAGTGGCGTCGACGCGCAGGTGACCCCGCGCATCGGCCGTCGGTCTTACTTGTCGTCGCCCTCGGCGGAAGCCTCGGTCTCGACGGCCTCGGTCTCGGTGGCCTCGGCCTCGACGGCGGGCGCCTCAACCTTCTCGGCCTTGGCCTTCTTGGGGGCAGCCTTCTTGGTGGCCTTCTCGGCCTCCTTGGTGACGGCCTTCTTGGCGGGGGCGCCGAACTCGACGAGCTCGATCACGGCCATGGGGGCGTTGTCGCCCTTGCGGTTACCGATCTTGGTGATGCGGGTGTAGCCGCCCTCACGCTCGGCAAAGCCGGGGCCGATCTCGGTGAACAGGGTGTGCACGACGCCCTTGTCCGAGAGGATCCCGAGCACGCGACGGCGCGAGGCAAGGTCGCCACGCTTGGCGAACGTCACCAGACGCTCGGCGTAGGGACGCAGGCGCTTGGCCTTGGTGACGGTGGTGGTGATGCGGCCGTGCTCGAACAGGCTCTGCGCGAGGTTGGCGAGCATCTGACGCTCGTGCGCAGGACCGCCGCCGAGACGGGCTCCCTTAGTGGGGGTAGGCATGTTGCTTCGTTCTCCTTGTTACTCTTCGCTGCCCGAGAAGTACACGCCCTGGCCGTTGGCGCCGAACTCGACGCCACCGTCCTTGAGCGAGAAGCCCAGCTCAGCGAGCTTCTCCTTGACCTCGGTGATCGACTTCTGCCCGAAGTTGCGGATGTCCATCAGGTCCGCCTCCGAGCGGGCGGTCAGCTCGCCCACGGTGTGAATGCCCTCGCGCTTGAGGCAGTTGTACGAGCGCTGGGTGAGGTTCAGCTCCTCGATGGGCTGGTTGTAGTCCTCTTCGAGCGACTCGTCGGTGTCCGACGGGCCGATCTCGATGCCCTCGGCGGCCTCGTTGAGGCCACGGGCGAGCGAGAACAGTTCAACCAGCGTCGAACCGGCCGAGGCCAGCGCGTCGCGAGCGGAGATCGAGTTCTTGGTCTCGACGTCGATGATGAGCTCGTCGAAGTCGGTGCGCTGCGCGACACGGGTCGCCTGCACCTTGTAGGTGACCTTGAGCACGGGCGAGTAGATCGAGTCGACGGGGATCTGGCCGATCTCGGCGTCGTAGCTCTTGTTCATCGAGGCGGGCACGTAGCCGCGGCCACGCTCGACGGTCAGCTCGACCTCGAAGCGGGCCTTCGAGTTGAGGGTCGCGACGTGCAGGTCGGGGTTGTGGATCTCGACACCGGCGGGCGGCGCGATGTCGGCGGCCGTGACGGCGCCGGCACCCGACTTGCGCAGGTACATCACGACGGGCTCGTCGTGCTCCGAGGAGACGACCAGGTTCTTGAGGTTCAGCAGGATCTCGGTGACATCCTCCTTCACGCCCTCGATCGTCGAGAACTCGTGAAGGACGCCCTCGAAACGCACCGACGTCACGGCCGCGCCCGGGATGGACGACAGCAGCGTGCGGCGCAGCGAGTTGCCGAGCGTGTAGCCGAAGCCAGGCTCGAGCGGCTTGAGGGAGAACTGCGAACGGTTGTCCGAAATGACCTTCTCGGTCAGCGTGGGACGCTGTGCGATGAGCACTGTTCATTTCCTTTCCGAGCACCCGCTATTTGATGCTCGCAAGTCCTGCCGGATCGGTCCGTCAGGGTGGAGGTTCTTCAGTTGAAAGGATCTTGACTGCGGCCGATGCCGTGGGCATCGGCCGCGGTCAAGGAGGCGGGGTCGCGGTGTGGGCTTCGTAGCCCGCGTCGCGGCCCCCGTTCGCTAGTTACGGCGACGCTTGGGAGGACGGCAGCCGTTGTGCGCCTGCGGGGTGACGTCCTTGATGGAGGTCACCTCGAGGCCGGCGGCCGTGAGCGAGCGGATCGCGGTGTCGCGACCGGAGCCCGGGCCCTTGACGAAGACGTCGACCTTGCTCATGCCGGCGTCCTGCGCGCGGCGAGCGGCGGCCTCGGCGGCCATCTGGGCGGCGTAGGGCGTCGACTTGCGCGAACCCTTGAAGCCCACCTGGCCGGAGGACGACCACGACACCACGGCGCCCGAGGGGTCCGTGATCGAGATGATCGTGTTGTTGAAGGTCGACTTGATGTGAGCCTGACCGTGCGCGACTGTCTTCTTGATCTTCTTGCGCGGCTTGCGCGTGGGAGCTGCCATGGCTTACTTCTTCTTTCCGGCGACGGTCTTCTTGGGGCCCTTGCGGGTGCGGGCGTTGGTCTTGGTGCGCTGACCACGGACCGGCATGCCACGGCGGTGGCGCAGGCCCTGGTAGTTGCCGATCTCGACCTTGCGGCGGATGTCGGCCTGCACCTCGCGGCGCAGGTCGCCCTCGACGGTGAAGTTGGCCTCGATGAAGTCACGGATCGCGACGAGCTGGTCGTCGGTCGCGTCCTTGACGCGAAGGTCCGCGGAGATGCCGGTGGCGGCGAGAATCTCGTGGGCGCGGGTACGGCCGATGCCGTAGATGTAGGTGAGCGCGATCTCCATGCGCTTTTCGCGCGGGATGTCGACGCCGACGATGCGTGCCATTGTCTTGCTTCTACTCCTCAGTAGTCGGAGGTCTGACGCTCACACGTCCCGCGGGGTGTCTGGGTGCGGGCCCCGGCCTCCGAGCCGGGGGATTGCCTGAGGGCTGTGTGAGCGCGGTCTGTCTTGAGTTGTCTAGCCCTGACGCTGCTTGTGGCGCAGGTTGTCGCAGATGACCATGACTCGGCCGTTACGACGGATGACCTTGCACTTATCGCAGATGGGCTTGACGCTGGGCTTAACCTTCATGATTCCTTCTTCGCCTCGGGGCGCCCAGACGCGGACGCACCGGGACGACGATCACTTGTAGCGGTAGACGATGCGGCCGCGGGACAGGTCATACGGGCTCAACTCGACGACCACACGGTCCTCAGGGAGGATCCTGATGTAGTGCTGTCGCATTTTGCCCGAGATGTGCGCGAGGACGAGGTGCCCGTTGGTCAGTTCCACTCGGAACGACGCATTGGGCAGCGCCTCGACCACGGTGCCTTCGACCTCGATGACTCCGTCTTTCTTGGCCATGGACTCCACTCACGTTGGTTGACTGGTGTGAGGGCGCGCTAAAACGCCCGAGGATCTACTATACGCGAGTGTCGCGCTTGACTCAAGCGCGCGGGCGGAACTCAGCGGTAGCCGTTGCGCAGGCGTTGCACGGCCGCATCGGCCAGGGCCGCATTGCGATGATCCGACAACTTGCGTACTACCGACGACGGCGTGCGCGGGTTGCGCAGCAACGCGTGCAAGACATCCAGCGAAGGATCGTACCCGAGCGACATCAGCGCTGCCATGGGGGCGTCCGTCCGTGCGGCGACGGCGGCACGTACCTGGGGGTCGCGGTGCGCGGCGAGCGTCAGGAGTTCTGCAGACTCAAGGGAGGGGTCCTGGGCGAGGACCGCTGCATCGGCGGTATCGCGCATCGGGGACATGCTCACGGAAGGATCCCTTCTCACCTGGCTGTGGGGAGGATTTTACCCGTGCACGAGGTCAGCCGCCCAGCGAGCTGTGAAGAACGCCACGCGGCGCGCCGCACGCGATCCGTGCGCGCAGTGTCACGCTACGACGTGCCGACGGCAGGGGCCTGCGACGCCGGCGCCCACTGCCCGGCTGGCGTCGTGGAGGGTCGGGCCTGGGTGCGCCCCACGGCAGGACGCGGTGCAAGTGTCGCCGGCGCGACACGGCGCATCGGATGGGCCGCGTCTGCCTCCACGTTCGCCTGCACGTGGTGTAACGCCACGGTGTGGGGCCCGTCAACGTGGCCCCGGCCAGCATCCGCTGGCGCAGCACCGCTGAGGAGCGCGGCGTCACGCTCGGCCAACATGCGCTCGGCGAGGTGGCGCACCTCCTCGCGGCGGTGCCGAGTGAGGCGCTCGACGATCTCTCGCGGCGCCTCAAGGTTGCGGGCTACCGCCTTCACGACGTGGGGATCGCGATCGGACGCGAGATGTGCCAGCACCGTGCGGCCGGCACGGGCGTGGGCCGCCACGGCGATGCGCACCAGGGGGCGGGAGTCGTGTGCGAGCGCGGCCAGAACGCCAAAGGGGCAGTCGTCGCGGCGTGCGATGGCCTCGCGCACCGCGGCGTCCCGATGCTGCGACAGCGCGGACACCCGCTGACGCGACAGGCTCGCGGAACTCGCAAGGCTCAGGTCGGCCGACTCCCCACGTCCGCGTGTGGTGAGCGCGAGCCCCGAGCTCGCCATGTACGCCCGCGACCATGAGCCCTCGTCGTCCCTTGCCCCCATCGGAGCACCTCCTCAGCCTTGAGGATGAGACGTTACGTCGTCAAGGTGACGTGGAGGTGGCGGATACCAGGGGCGTTCATGAACATTGTGTGACGAGGAGGTCCGCGACGCTCGCCGAGCCCTCGTCACAGCGCCCGGAGTTATCGCGGCGGCAGACGGAACCCGCGGATGGGCGCGGTGCGCGTCGGTCGAGATGTGACGGCGTCTGATTCGGCGGCCGCTACCGCCGGCACCGGCTCGCCCGACGGGAATTCCAGTACCACCGAGTCGCCCACGACGGCGACGTGTTCGTGGATCTCCGGTGCAGCGGCGGAGTGGGCGGGCGCAGGGTCCGCCGCAGTCGTGACAGCGCCGTTCAAGCGTGCGGCGGCCGCCGAGCGAACCTCGCTCTTGCGGTGGAACGCCAGCTTCTCGACGAGCGCCGCGGACAGCGAGGGGTTGCTCAGCAACGCCTCGAGCACCGGCACGTGGCGGTCGTTCACCAGGTGTTCCATGATCGGTGGTGTGGCGGTCGGGTTCCGCGCGATCGCTGCCCGTACCTCGGTCGCACGATCGTGTGCCATCGTCACCATGATGCCCAGCGGCAGGTCGTCGCGCGCGGCAATCGCCTCCCGCACCAAGGCATTCTTGCTCGACGCCAACACCGTCACCTGAGTCCGATGCAGGCCGGGCTCCTGTGCCTGGCTGACCTCTTCGCTCGCGCCAGGCGCGTAGTTGAATCCGCGTGCCATGGTCTCTCCCTCAGCCCGGGCGAACGACGGATGCGTACCGACCCGGTACCTGCCACCGTAGAGAGAGACGTTTGCGCCTGAATGGCACCGGCGTCACAGTCGCGTTTCGCGGTGTGCAATACGTCACACCGGAGCGCCGTGCTGGTGGCGGGGCTACGGCGCGACGGGGACGACGCCGTGTGCCGCGAGCCCGGCGGCACCGCCATCGGTGGCCGTCAGCACCCAAATGCCGTCTTCGTGGATGGCAATCGAGTGCTCCCAGTGGGCACCCCTGCTGCCGTCGGCCGAGACCACGGTCCAATGATCATCGAGCACGTGCGAGTCACCGGTCCCGCGCACGAGCATCGGCTCGATGGCAACACACATCCCCGGCTTCACGCGCGGGTGGCGCCCTCGGGTCCGGTAGTTCATGACGTCAGGTGCCTGGTGCATGGCGGTACCGATGCCGTGACCCACGTACCCTTCGAGCGGAAACAGTCCCGCGGCATCGGCGACGTCCTCAATAGCCGCGGACACGTCATCGAGACGGGTCGCCGTGGCGAGCGCCGCGATGCCAGCCCACATGGAGCGGCGGGTCGCCTCCACCAGCTTGCGGTCGACCTCGGACGCCTGCCCCACCACGAAGGAGCGCGCAGAGTCGCCGTGCCATCCGTCGACGATCGCACCGCAATCCACGGAGACGACATCGCCGTCGGCAATGACTCGCTCACCCGGGATGCCGTGGACGATCTCCTCGTTAATCGAGACGCACGCCACCGCGGGAAAGCCGTGGTAGCCCAGGAAATTCGACGTCGCTCCGGCCGCGTCGATGACCTCGGCGGCGGCGTCGTTCACGTCCTTCGTCGTCGCACCCACCACTGCGGCGGCCTCGGCGGCCGCCAACGCCCGCTCGACCACGAGTCCCGCGCGAGCCATGACGCGCATGTCTTCGCGAGACTTGTACTCGATGCGGGCAGCCACGTTAGTGGGACTCGACGGCGGCGACGATGCGGTCGGTCACGTCGCCGACCTCTCCGAGCCCGTCGACCTGCACCAGCACGCCACGTCCCTCATAGAAGGCCGTCAACGGTGCCGTCTGGGTCGCGTAGACCTCGAGACGCTTGCGAATCACGGGCTCGGTGTCATCCGCACGGCCCTCGATCTCGGCGCGCTTGAGCAGTCGCTCGGTCACCGCGTCGGAGTCGGCGGTGATCTCGATCGCGACGTCGAGCGTCACACCAAGATCGCTCAGCATGGTGTCGAGCTCGACAGCCTGCTCCGGATTGCGCGGGTAGCCGTCGAGCAGGAAACCGTCGGCGACGTCGTCCTGCGCCAGTCGATCCCGCACCATCGCGTTCGTGATCTCGTCGGGAACGAGAGCACCGGCAGACATGTACTCCTGCGCCTTGCGGCCCAGGGCGGTCTCACCCTTCACGTTCGCGCGAAAGATATCTCCGGTCGAGATGGCGGGGACGCCATAGCGCTCCGCGAGACGGGCTGCCTGGGTGCCCTTACCCGCTCCGGGCGGGCCAAGGAGAACGGTACGCATTATCGGAGGAACCCTTCGTAACTGTGCTGCTCCAGCTGAGACTGGATGCGCTTGACGGTGTCGAGGCCGACACCCACGAGGATCAGTACCGACGCCCCGCCGAACGGGATCGAGGTGCCGAGCCCGAGGGCGACGAAGACGACGGTCGGAAGCAGCGCCACCAGCGCGAGGTAGATCGAGCCCGCGGCGGTGATGCGCGACAGCACATAGGACAGGAAGTCGGCGGTCGGCTGGCCGGGACGGATACCCGGGATGAAGCCGCCGTACTTCTTCATGTTGTCGGCCACATCGTCCGGGTTGAACGTGATGGCCGTGTAGAAGTACGCGAAGAAGATGATCAGCGTCACATACAGAGCGATGTTCAGCGGCGAACCCGGGTTGGCAACGTGGTTCTGAAGCCAGATCACCCAGTCGGCCGGGTTGTTGCCCGAGAACTGCACGATGACGGTCGGCAGCGTGAGGAGCGACGACGCGAAGATCACGGGGATGATGCCCGCCATGTTGATCTTCATCGGAATGTAGGTGGAGGAACCACCGAGCGTACGGCGGCCCACGACGCGCTTGGCGTACTGCACAGGGATGCGGCGCTGCGACTGCTCGACGAACACGACCGCGGCGATGATCGCCAGCACGAGGATCGCCACGAGCACGGTGTTGCGTACACCGTCCGACGAGTTCCAGATGGTCGACACGGCGCCGGGGAACGATGCGGCGATCGAGGTGAAGATCAGCAGCGACATGCCGTTCCCTACACCGCGCTCCGTGATCCGCTCGCCGAGCCACATGACGAGGACCGTACCGGTCGTCATCGTGAGGATCATGATGGCGATCGTGTACCACGAGTCGTTCGGGATGATCGGGACGGCACAGCCGGGGAAGAACACGTCGTTGCGCGCGAGCGTGATGTACGACGCCGACTGCAACGCTGCGAAGCCGACGGTGATGTAGCGCGTGTACTGGGTGAGCTTGGCCTGACCCTCCGGTCCCTCCTTATAGAGGGTCTCGAAGCGCGGAATGAGCACGCGCAGCAACTGCACCATGATCGACGCGGTGATGTACGGCATGATGCCGAGCGCGAAGATCGACAGCTGGAGTAGGGCTCCACCCGAGAAAAGATCGAGGATCTGGAACGCGCTGTTCGTCGTCGTCTGGTTCGCGCACAGCTGCACGTTCTCGTAGTTGATTCCCGGCGTCGGGATGGCCACGCCCATGCGATAGATCGCGATGATTCCGAGCGTGATCAGGAGCTTCTTGCGCAGATCCGGCGTGCGGAACGCGTTGAGGAAGCCTCGCAGCATTGATCCTCCACTAGTGGGGTCCGGGACTGTGCCCGGGTGAGCGTAGGGCGGGCCGCACCGTGGTGCGGCCCGCCCCTAGACTCTAGCCCTCGTTGACCGAGCCGCCTGCGGCCTCGATCTTGGTCTTCGCGGACTGCGAAACCTTGTCCGCATCCACGACCGTCACCTTGACGGAGATCTCGCCCTCGCCCAGCACCTTGACGGGCTGGTTCTTACGGACGGCTCCCTTGGCGACGAGCTCGGCCTTCGTGACCTCTCCACCCTTCGGGAAGAGCTCACCGAGCTGACCGACGTTGATGACCTGGAAGGTCACCTTGTTCGGGTTCTTGAAGCCGGGCAGCTTCGGGATGCGCATGTGGATGGGCGTCTGTCCACCCTCGAAGCGCTCCGGAACCTGGTAGCGAGCTCCGGTGCCCTTGGTACCGCGACCGGCGGTCTTACCCTTCGATGCCTCACCACGACCCACGCGGGTCTTCTTGGTGTGTGCACCCTGCGCGGGGCGCAGGTGGTGCATCTTCAGGGTCGTCACCTTGGCCTCGGGCTCGGCGTCGGCCTTCTTCGCGGCTGCCTTCTTGGCAGTCGCCTTCACGGCCGGCTTGTCCTCCGCGGCAGCCTTCGAAGCAGTCGCCTTCTTGGCGGCAGGCTTCTTCTCGGCGGCAGCCTTGGTGGCGGCGGGCTTCTTCGCAGCCGGCTTCTTGGCGGCCGGCTTCTTGGCCTCGGTCGCCTCAGCGGCCTCGGCAGGAGCGTTCTTCTCCTCAGCCATCACTCAACCTCCTCGACGGTGATCAGGTGATCCACCGCCTTGACCATCCCGCGGATCTCGGGACGGTCCTCCTTGACGACGATGTCGCCGATGCGCTTCAGACCGAGCGACCGAAGGGTCTCCCGCTGCGCAGGCTTGACGCCGATCGTCGACTTCTTCTGCTGAACCTTGAGGCGTGCCATTACTTCACTCCCGCTGCCTGTGCACGGAGCATCGCGGCCGGGGCCACGTCCTCGACGGCCTTGCCGCGACGTGCGGCCACCGCCTCGGGCTGCTCGAGCGACTTCAGGGCCGCCACGGTCGCGTGCACGATGTTGATCGCGTTCGACGAGCCGAGCGACTTGGACAGGATGTCGTGAACGCCAGCGCACTCGAGCACGGCGCGCACGGGACCACCCGCGATCACACCGGTACCCGGCGACGCGGGACGCAGGAACACGACGCCCGCAGCGGCCTCACCCTGCACAGCGTGCGGGATGGTGCCCTGGATGCGGGGAACGCGGAAGAAGTTGCGCTTGGCCTCCTCGACGCCCTTGGAAATCGCCGCGGGCACCTCCTTGGCCTTGCCGTAACCCACGCCCACGTTGCCTTCGCCGTCGCCGACGATCACGAGGGCGGTGAAGCTGAAGCGACGACCACCCTTCACGACCTTGGAGACGCGGTTGATCGTGACGACGCGCTCGATGAACTTGTTGTCGGGCTCGTTGCCGCGACGGTTGTCGCGACGGTTGCTGTTGTCAGCCATACGAATACCTCCTCGGCCGGGCCCTACAGGGCCAGGCCGCCCTCTCGTGCGCCGTCCGCGACCGCGGCCACGCGACCGTGGTACTTGTTGCCACCGCGGTCGAAGACCACGGTGTCGATGCCGGCAGCCTTGGCGCGCTCGGCGACGAGTGCGCCGACCTTCGAGGCCTTGGCGGTCTTGTCGCCCTCGAGCGCACGCACGTCGGCCTCAAGGGTCGACGCGGACACCAGGGTCTTGCCGATCGTGTCGTCCACGATCTGCGCGACCATGTGGCGCGACGAACGGGTGACGACCAGACGGGGACGAGCGGTCGTGCCCGAGATCTTCTTGCGCAGGCGGAAGTGGCGGCGCTTGCGCTGTACCTGCTTCCCCTTGCCCTTAATGGTGATAGCCATGGTTACTTACCCGTCTTTCCGGCCTTGCGGCGAACCTGCTCGCCGGCGTAGCGCACGCCCTTGCCCTTGTAGGGCTCCGGGGGACGCACCTTGCGGATGTTGGCGGCGACCTCGCCGACCTGCTGCTTGTCGATGCCCGCGACCGAGAACTTGGTCGGGCCGTCGACGGCGAACGTGATGCCCTGCGGCGGTGCGATCACGACGGGGTGCGAGAAGCCGAGCGCGAACTCGAGGTCCGAGCCCTTGAGCGCGACACGGTAACCGGTGCCGACAATCTCGAGCTTCTTCTCGTAACCCTTGGTGACGCCCTCGACCATGTTGGCAATCAGCGTGCGGGTCAGGCCGTGCAGCGACTTCGAGAGGCGCTCGTCATCGGGGCGCTTGACCTCGATGCCGGTCTCGCCCTGCGAGACGGAGATCGGGGCGGCCACGGTGTGGGTCAGGGTGCCCTTGGGGCCCTTGACGCTCACGAGCGCGCCGTCGATCGTGACGTCCACTCCGGCGGGAACCGGAACGGGGTACTTGCCAATGCGTGACATATGAGTGCTCCTTTCCGGTTACCAGACGAACGCGACGACTTCGCCGCCGACGCCCTTCTTTTCGGCCTCGCGGTCAGTCAGCAGACCGGAGGAGGTGGACAGGATCGCGACACCCAGTCCGCCGAGAACCTTGGGCAGGTTCGTCGACTTCGCGTACACACGCAGGCCCGGCTTGGACACGCGGCGCACGCCCGCGAGCGAACGCTCACGGTTGGGGCCGTACTTCAGGGTCAGGGTGAGGGTCTTGCCCACCTCGGCATCGGCAGTCTCCGAGCCGGTGATGTAGCCCTCCTGCTCCAGGATCGAGGCGATGTTCGCCTTGAGCTTGGAGTGCGGCATCGACACGGTCTCGTGGTACGCCGCATTCGCGTTGCGCAGACGCGTCAGCATGTCTGCGATGGGGTCAGTCATCGTCATGAGTGTTGAACTCTTCCTCGCCATGGTTTCCGCGAGAGCTCGCGGACCTGTGGCGTAGTGGTTTTACCAGCTGCTCTTGGTGATGCCGGGAAGCTCACCTGCGTGAGCCATCTCGCGGAAGCACACGCGGCAGAGGCCGAACTTGCGGTACACCGAGTGCGGACGACCGCACTTCTGGCACCGGGTGTAGGCGCGGACGGCGAACTTCTGCTTGCCGGCGGCCTTGTTCTTCAGGGCAGTCTTCGCCATGGTTACTTCTCCTTGAACGGGAAGCCCAGCTGCGTCAGCAGCGAGCGGCCCTCGGCGTCGGTCGTCGCGGAGGTCACCACAGTGATGTCCATGCCGCGGACGCGGTCGATCTTGTCCTGATCGATCTCGTGGAACATGGACTGCTCCGTGAGGCCGAACGTGTAGTTGCCGTTGCCGTCGAACTGCTTGGAGCTGAGGCCCCGGAAGTCGCGGATACGCGGCAGGGCGATCGAGATCAGGCGGTCGAGGAACTCCCACATGCGGTCGCCACGCAGCGTGACGTGGGCGCCGATGGGCTGACCCTCACGCAGCTTGAACTGGGCGATCGACTTGCGGGCCGCGGTCACGGTGGGCTTCTGCCCGGTGATAGCGGTGAGGTCCGCGATGGCACCCTCGATGAGCTTCGAGTCCTTCGCGGCGTCACCGACACCCATGTTGACGACGACCTTGGTCAGGCCGGCGACCTGGTTGATGTTCTCGTGACCGAACTCCTCGCGGAGCTTCGCGATGATCTCGGAGCGGTACTTCTCCTTGAGGCGCGGCTGGGCCGTTGCGGTGGTCATTCGACGTCCTTACCCGAGCGCTTGGCGACACGCACGCGCTTGGTGCGGGTGCGGCCGTCCTGCTCGACCTGCTCCGTGCGGAAGCCCACACGGGTGCCCTTCTTGGTCTCCGGGTCGACGAGCATCACGTTCGAGACGTGCAGCGACGCCTCGGTCTGAACGATGCCGCCCTGCTGCTGGTCGCGGCGGGTGCCCGGCTTGATGTGCTTGGTCACACGGTTGACGCCCTCGACGACCACGCGGTCGTTCTCGACGTCGACGGTGAGCACGCGGCCCTGCTGGCCACGGTCACGACCGGTGATGACGACCACGAGGTCGCCCTTCTTGATCTTCGCCATCAGATGACCTCCGGTGCCAGCGAAATGATCTTCATGAACTTACGGTCGCGCAGCTCACGGCCCACCGGGCCGAAGATGCGCGTGCCACGGGGCTCGCCCGAGTCCGCGTTCTTGAGGATCACCGCAGCGTTCTCGTCGAACTTGATGTACGAACCGTCGGGACGGCGGCGCTCCTTAGCGGTACGCACGACCACCGCCTTGACGACATCGCCCTTCTTGACGTTGCCGCCGGGGATGGCGTCCTTGACGGTGGCGACGATGGTGTCGCCGATGCCGGCGTAGCGGCGCTTGGAGCCACCGAGCACGCGGATGACAAGGATCTCCTTGGCACCGGTGTTGTCGGCGACGCGCAGCCGCGACTCCTGCTGAATCATGTGTGTCTCCTGTCGTCTGGTTCTCGACCGGTCTTACCCGGCGAGCCTGGTCGAACGTTAGTTACTTGGCCTTCTCGACGATCTCGACCAGACGCCACCGCTTGGACGCGGACAGCGGGCGGGTCTCCATCACGACAACGAGGTCGCCGATACCGGCGGTGTTGAGCTCGTCGTGGGCCTTGATCTTGCTGTTGCGACGGATGACCTTGCCGTAGAGGGGGTGCTTGACGCGGTCCTCAACCTCGACGGTGATGGTCTTGTCCATCTTGTCGCTCACCACGTAACCGCGACGCGTCTTGCGGTACGCGCGGTGCTCGGCGGTGGCCGTGCTGTGCTTCTTGGTAGCCATGTGTCCTCGAACTTCCTTACTCGGCCGACGCCGACGGGGCGGTGCGGATACCGAGCTCGCGCTCACGCAGGATCGTGTAGATGCGGGCGATGTCGCGCTTGACGGCCTTGAGGCGGCCGTGGTTCTCGAGCTGGCCAGTGGCCGACTGGAAGCGCAGGTTGAACAGCTCTTCCTTGGCCTTGCGCAGCTCCTCCACGAGGCGCTCGTCCTCCATGGCGTCGAGCTCACCGGGCATCAGGCTCTTGGTGCCGATAGCCATCAGATGTCACCACCCTCACGGGTCACGAAACGGGTCTTCATGGGCAGCTTGTGCTGCGCGCGGCGGAGGGCCTCACGGGCCAGCTCCTCCGGCACACCGGCGAGCTCGAACATCACACGTCCGGGCTTCACGTTGGCCACCCACCACTCGGGCGAACCCTTACCGGAGCCCATGCGGACCTCGGCAGGCTTCTTGGTCAGCGGACGGTCGGGGTAGATGTTGATCCACACCTTTCCACCACGCTTGATGTGACGGGTCATGGCGATACGAGCCGCCTCGATCTGGCGGTTCGTGACATACGCGGGCTCGAGAGCCTGGATGCCGAAGTCGCCGAACGTCACCTGGGTACCGCCGGTCGCCATACCCGAACGCTTCGGGTGGTGCTGCTTGCGGTACTTCACACGACGGGGAATAAGCATGCTGCTTAAGCCTCCTTCTTCGCCTCGGCCGGAGCCTCGGCTGCGGGAGCCTCGGCCGAACCGGAGGCGGACTGCTGACGCGGGCCACCGTCACGACGGGGGCCGCGGCCGTCACGGCGGCCACGCTGGGGGCGAGGGGCCTTCGCCTGCTCGGCGGCCCACTCCTTCTCCGTCATGTCGCCCTTGTAGATCCACACCTTGACGCCGATGATGCCGAAGGTGGTCTTGGCCTCGAAGAAGCCGTAGTCGATGTTCGCGCGGAGCGTGTGCAGGGGCACACGGCCCTCGCGGTAGAACTCCGAACGCGACATCTCAGCGCCACCGAGGCGGCCCGAGCACTGCACGCGGATGCCCTTGGCACCGGCACGCAGCGCGGACTGGATGCCCTTGCGCATGGCGCGACGGAACGCGACACGCGAAG
The DNA here is from genome assembly GCF_002090135.1 of Demequina sp. NBRC 110055. Taxonomy (GTDB): domain Bacteria; phylum Actinomycetota; class Actinomycetes; order Actinomycetales; family Demequinaceae; genus Demequina. Next base: position 115,238 of record NZ_BBRL01000004.1, read on the forward strand.
CGAGTTGCTCCGCGATGCCCTGGGCGACGAGCTGAGCGTCGACCTCGGCGTTCTTTACCTCGAGAATGTTCAGCTGGACCTGCTTACCGGTCAGCTTCTCGAGGTTGGCGCGCAGCTTGTCTGCCTCCGCACCGCGGCGGCCGATGACGATGCCGGGACGCGCGGTGTGCAGGTCGACACGCACGCGCTCACGGGTGCGCTCGATCTCGACCTTGGACACGCCAGCGCGCTCGAGGCCCTGCGACATGAGCTTGCGGATCTTGACGTCCTCGTCCACGTAGTCGCGGTAGCGCTCGCCCTTCTTGGTCGAGTCCGCGAACCAGCGCGAGCGGTGGTCGGTGGTGATCCCCAGGCGGTAGCCGTGCGGGTTGATCTTCTGACCCATTACTTGGCCCCTTCCTTGACGGCGGCGGGCTGAGCGACGACCACAGTGATGTGGCTCGTGCGCTTCAGGATCCGGTTGGCACGACCCTGAGCGCGCGGCTGAATGCGCTTCATGGTCGGACCCTCGTCCACCGTGATCGACTGGATAACGAGCTCGCGCTCGTCGAAACGCTCACCAGCGGCTTCGGCCTTGACCCGCGCATTGGCAACCGCCGAGGCGATGAGCTTGCGCACATCCTCAGCGACGGCCTGGGGCTGGAACTTCAGCGAGGCGATGGCCTCGACTGCGTTCATCCCGCGGACCAGGTTCACGACGCGGCGAGCCTTCTGGGCGGTCACGCGAACGTATCGCGTCTGCGCCTTGGCTTCCATCAGTAACTCCTCTTACCTACGCTCGGGCGCCTTAGCGGCGGCCCTTGCGGTCGTCCTTCACGTGGCCCTTGAACGTGCGGGTCGGGGCGAACTCGCCCAGCTTGTGACCGACCATCGACTCGGTGACGAACACCGGGACGTGCTTGCGGCCGTCGTGCACGGCAAAGGTGTGACCCAGGAAGTCCGGCGTGATGACGCTACGGCGCGACCAGGTCTTGATGACGTTCTTGGTACCCGCATCGTTCTGGGCGTCCACCTTCTTCTGCAGGTGGTCGTCGACGAAGGGGCCCTTCTTGAGACTGCGTGGCATTCTTCAGGCTCCTTAGCGCTTCTTGCCAGTACGACGGCGGCGGACGATGAGCTTGTCGGACTCCTTGCCCGGCTTGCGGGTGCGGCCCTCGGGCTTACCCCACGGCGAGACCGGGTGGCGACCACCGGAAGTCTTGCCCTCACCACCACCGTGCGGGTGGTCAACCGGGTTCATGACGACACCGCGGACGGTCGGGCGCTTGCCCTTCCAGCGCATACGGCCGGCCTTACCCCAGTTGATGTTCGACTGCTCGGCGTTGCCGACCTCGCCGACGGTCGCGCGGCAGCGCGCGTCGACGTTGCGGATCTCGCCGGAGGGCATGCGCAGCTGCGCGAAGCGGCCCTCCTTGGCGACGAGCTGCACCGAGGCGCCCGCCGAGCGGGCGATCTTGGCGCCGCCACCGGGCTTGAGCTCGATGGCGTGGATGACCGTACCGACCGGGATGTTGCGCAGCGGCAGGTTGTTGCCGGGCTTGATGTCAGCGCCGGGGCCAGCCTCGACCACGGTGCCCTGCGACAGCTTCTCGGGGGCGATGATGTAACGCTTCTCGCCGTCCGCGTAGTGCAGCAGCGCGATGCGCGCGGTGCGGTTGGGGTCGTACTCGATGTGAGCGACGGTCGCGGGAACGCCATCCTTGTCGTGACGACGGAAGTCGATCACGCGGTAGGCGCGCTTGTGACCGCCACCCTGGTGACGGGTGGTGATGCGACCGGTGTTGTTACGGCCGCCCTTCTTGTGAAGCGGACGGGTCAGCGACTTCTCGGGGGTGGAACGGGTCACCTCGACGAAGTCGGCGACCGACGAGCCACGGCGGCCCGGCGTCGTCGGCTTGTACTTGCGAATAGCCATGGTTGCTTGAGTCCTTTACCTAGCCCACGTGGCCCGAGAAGATGTCGAGCGCCTCGCCGCCACCGACGGTGACGATCGCGCGCTTGACGTCCTTACGCTTGCCCATCCCGAAGCGGGTGCGGCGCGTCTTGCCCTTGCGGTTGATGGTGTTCACCGAGAGAACCTTGACGTTGAAGATCTGCTCAACGGCGATCTTGATCTCGGTCTTGTTCGCCCGGGGGTCGACCTCGAAGGTGTACTTGCCCTCGTCCATGAGCGAGTAGCTCTTCTCCGACACGATCGGACGGATGAGGATGTCGCGGGGGTTCTTGTTCAGGGTGCTCACTTGGTCTCCTCCGCCTCGGACTCGGTGGCAACCGCGGTCGCCGACTTGCCCGTGGCCGGGCCGGCCAGGAACGCCTCGAGAGCGCCGGAGGTGAAGACGGTGTCGTCGTGCACCAGGACGTCGTAGGTGTTCAGCTGGTCAACCGGAATGACGTGGATCCAGGCCGCGTTGCGCAGCGACTTGAATGCGATCTCGTCCGAGCGCTCGAGAACGACCAGGGCGCTACGGCCGTTGGTGAGGTTCGCGACGGCCTCAAGGGCCTGCTTGGTCGAGGGGGTCTCGCCCGCGATGACGCCCTGAAGGACGTGGACGCGGTTGGCGCGGGCCCGGTCGGAGAGGGCGCCACGCAGGGCGGCGGCCTTCATCTTCTTGGGGGTGCGCTGCGAGTAGTCGCGCGGCTGGGGACCGTGCACCGTGCCACCACCAGCGAACTGGGGAGCGCGGATCGAACCCTGGCGGGCACGACCGGTGCCCTTCTGCTTGTAGGGCTTCTTACCACCACCCGCGACGTCGCCGCGGGTCTTGGTGGCGTGGGTGCCCTGGCGGGCGGCGGCGCGCTGGGCGACGACGACCTGGTGAATCAGGGGGACGTTCGTGACGACGTCGAACACCTCGCCGGGCAGGTCGGCGGTGCCGGCCTTCTTGCCCGAGGCGTCGAGCACGTCGACAGTCAGCGTTTCAGCCATGGTGTCACGCACCCTTCACGGCGGAGCGGATGAGGACGACCCCGCCCTTGTTACCGGGGACGGCGCCCTTGACGAGCAGCAGACCCTTCTCGGCGTCAACCGAGTGGACGGTGAGGTTCTGAATGGTCTTGCGGTCATTACCCATGCGACCGGCCATCTTGAGGCCACGGAACACGCGCGACGGCGTCGAAGCGCCACCGATCGAGCCGGGCTTGCGGTGGTTGCGGTGCGCACCGTGGGAGGCGCCCACACCGGCAAAGCCGTGGCGCTTCATGACACCGGCGGTGCCCTTTCCCTTGGTGGTGCCGGTCACGTCGACCTTCTGGCCTGCCTCGAACACCTCGGCGGTGAGCTCCTGGCCCAGCGAGTAGTCGGCGGCGTCAGCGGTCCGAACCTCGGCCACGTGGCGGCGCGGCGTGACGCCGGCTGCCTCGAAGTGGCCCTTCAGCGGGTTCGTGACGCGACGGGGGTCAACAGTGCCGAACGCGAGCTGGACGGCCTCGTAGCCATCGCGCTCGACGTTGCGCACCTGGGTCACGACGTTGGTGTCAACCTGAACGACGGTGACGGGAATGACCCGGCCCTCGTCGTCCCACACCTGCGTCATGCCCAGCTTCGTACCCAGCAGCGCACGGGTGGTGCGCTGGGCATTGGAAGTCGTAGTCATGGTGCTTGTGTCCTTATTTCTCTGGATTAGAGCTTGATCTCGATGTTGACGTCCGCGGGCAGGTCGAGGCGCATGAGCGAGTCGACAGCCTTGGGCGTCGGGTCCACGATGTCGATGAGGCGCTTGTGGGTGCGCATCTCGAAGTGCTCGCGGGAGTCCTTGTACTTGTGGGGAGAACGGATCACACAGAACACGTTCTTCTCCGTCGGAAGCGGCACGGGGCCGACCACCGAGGCGCCGGCGCGCGTGACCGTCTCAACGATCTTGCGGGCGGAGGAGTCGATGACCTCGTGGTCATAGCTCTTCAGCCGAATGCGGATCTTCTGTCCCGCCATGGCGTGGTTCTGCCTTTTCTCTTGGACGACTGTGGTCTCCACTTCCACCGACCCCCGCGCTCGGGCGTGTCGCTTATCTTCGACATACCTGTGCGCCTTCGATTTCTCGATGGTCACGTGGGTGTGGTGTGCGGCTGCCCGCAATAGGCAACCTGAATATTGTGCCAGATTTGGGGGTTCCTCGCAACACGGGCCCCGCTTGCCTGCGACCGTCCACTCTACCGTGGTATCACGCTCGCGTCGCGGGGCACCGCGACCGAATCCCGCCCACTCGCCTACGAGGACGAAACCCGGCTCCGGCATCGGCCCCCCGCACGCACAAGCGGGGGCCCGGCCGAAGCCGAACCCCCGCTCGCGCGAAGTAGGAAACTACTTACTTGACGATCTTGGTGACGGTGCCGGAACCCACGGTGCGGCCACCCTCACGAATCGCGAAGCCCTGACCCTCTTCGAGGGCGATGGGCTGGATGAGCTCAACCGACATGTCGGTGGTGTCACCGGGCATGACCATCTCGGTGCCCTCGGGCAGCGTGATGACGCCGGTCACGTCGGTGGTGCGGATGTAGAACTGCGGACGGTAGTTCGTGTAGAACGGGTTGTGGCGGCCACCCTCGTCCTTGTTCAGGATGTAGCAGCGACCCTCGAACTGGGTGTGCGGCGTGGTGGTGCCGGGCTGGACCACAACCTGGCCGCGCTCGACGTCCTCGCGCTTGGTGCCACGCAGCAGCAGACCGCAGTTCTCGCCGGCCCACGCCTCGTCCATCTGCTTGTGGAACATCTCGATACCGGTGACGGTGGTCTTCTGGGGCTCGCGGATGCCGAGGATCTCGACCTCCGAGTTGATCGCCAGCTTGCCGCGCTCGACCTTACCGGTGACGACGGTGCCACGACCGGTGATCGTGAAGACGTCCTCGATCGGCATGAGGAAGGGCTTGTCCATGTCACGCTGCGGGGTCGGAACGTTCTCGTCCACCGCGTCCATGAGCGCCTCAACCTTGGCAACCCACTCAGCGTCGCCCTCGAGCGCCTTCAGCGCCGAGACCTGGATGACGGGAGCGTTGTCACCGTCGAAGCCCTGCGAGGACAGGAGGTCACGGACCTCGACCTCGACGAGCTCGAGGATCTCCTCGTCGTCGACCATGTCGGACTTGTTCAGCGCGACCAGCAGGTAGGGAACGCCAACCTGCTTGGCGAGCAGCACGTGCTCACGCGTCTGGGCCATGGGACCGTCGGTCGCGGCGACCACGAGGATCGCGCCGTCCATCTGGGCGGCACCGGTGATCATGTTCTTGATGTAGTCGGCGTGACCCGGAGCGTCGACGTGCGCGTAGTGGCGCTTCTCGGTCTCGTACTCGATGTGCGCGATGTTGATCGTGATACCGCGCTCGCGCTCCTCAGGAGCCTTGTCGATGTCCTCGAAAGGCGTGAAGGGGTTGAGGTCCGGGTACTTGTCGTGCAGCACCTTCGAGATCGCAGCGGTCAGCGTCGTCTTACCGTGGTCAACGTGACCAATGGTGCCGATGTTGACGTGGTCCTTGGTCCGCTCGAACTTGGCCTTAGCCATGAGGTATTCCTCCTGATTAGTGAGACTGAGGTAAAGATGCTAGTCCCTGGTGTGGCTCGAAGCCATCCGGGGTAGATCCCTACTGGTCGTTATTGTTCCTGATTATTACGCCGGCTGGGGTTACTCGCCGCGGGTCTTCGCGATGATCTCGTCGGCCACAGCCTTCGGGACCTCCGCGTAGCTGTCGAACACCATCGAGTAGACGGCGCGACCGGACGTCTTCGACCGCAGGTCGCCGACGTAACCGAACATCTCCGACAGCGGCACGAGCGCGTCGACCACCTTGACGCCGGACGCATCCGACATCTGGCGGATCTGGCCGCGGCGGGAGTTGATGTCACCAATGACGTCACCCATGTACTCCTCGGGAGTACGGACCTCAACGGCGAACATCGGCTCGAGCAGGACGGGCTTCGCGAGGCGCGCGGCCTCCTTGAAGGCCATCGAGCCCGCGATCTTGAACGCCATCTCCGAGGAGTCGACGTCGTGGTAGGCACCGTCAAGCAGCGTGGCCTTGACGCCCACGACCGGGTAACCGGCCTGGATGCCCAGCTCCATCGCGGACTGGATACCGGCGTCGACCGACGGGATGTACTCGCGCGGCACGCGACCACCGGTCACGGCGTTGTCGAACTCGTACAGCACCTCGGCATCGGCCTCGAGGGGCTCCAGACGGATCTGGACCTTCGCGAACTGGCCGGAACCACCGGTCTGCTTCTTGTGCGTGTAGTCGTACTTGTCGACGGTCTTGCGGATCGTCTCGCGGTACGCCACCTGGGGCTTACCCACGTTGGCGTCGACCTTGAACTCGCGGCGCATGCGGTCCACGAGGATGTCGAGGTGCAGCTCGCCCATACCGCCGATGACGGTCTGGCCGGTCTCCTCGTCCAGGCGCACGCGGAAGGTGGGGTCCTCCTCGGCGAGCTTCTGGATGGCGGTCGACAGCTTCTCCTGGTCACCCTTGGTCTTGGGCTCGATGGCCACGTCGATCACGGGCTCCGGGAACGTCATCGACTCGAGGACGACCTGGTGGTCCGGGTTGCACAGGGTGTCACCGGTCGTGGTGTCCTTCAGACCGATCACGGCGTAGATGTGACCCGCCTGGATCGTGTCGACCGGGTTTTCCTTGTTGGCGTGCATCTGGAAGAGCTTGCCGATGCGCTCCTTCTTGCCCTTGGTCGAGTTAATGACCTGGGCACCGGTCTCGAGGTGACCGGAGTAGACGCGCACGTAGGTGAGGCGGCCGAAGAACGGGTGCGACACAACCTTGAACGCAAGGGCCGCGAAGGGCTCGTTCGCGTCGGCGTGACGCTCGATCTCGATGGACTCGTCCTTGGCGTCGACACCCTTGATGGCGGGCACGTCGGCCGGGCCGGGCAGGTAGTCGATGACCGCGTCGAGCATGGGCTGGACGCCACGGTTCTTGTACGCCGAGCCACACAGGACCGGGTACAGCTCCGAGGCAACCGTCATCTTGCGGATCGCGGCCTTGATCTCGGCCGTGGTCAGCTCCTCGCCGCCGAGGTACTTCTCGAGCAGCGCCTCGTCCGACTCGGCCACCGTCTCGAGGAGTTCGGCACGGTACTGGTCGGCCTTGTCCTTGAGGTCCGCGGGGATCTCGGTGGTCTCGTAGGTCGCACCCATGGTCACGTCGCCCTTGGCGTCGCCGGGCCACACCTTGGCGTTCATCTCGACGAGGTCGACGATGCCGACGAAGTCGTTCTCAGCGCCGATGGGCAGCTGGATGACGAGCGGCTTGGCGCCGAGGCGCTTCACGATGGTGTCGACCGTGAAGTAGAAGTCCGCGCCCAGCTTGTCCATCTTGTTGACGAAGCAGATGCGGGGGACGTCGTACTTGTCGGCCTGACGCCAGACGTTCTCCGACTGGGGCTCCACGCCCTCCTTCGCGTCGAAGACCGCGACCGCGCCGTCGAGGACGCGCAGCGAGCGCTCGACCTCGACCGTGAAGTCCACGTGACCGGGGGTGTCGATGATGTTGATCTGGTGCTTGTCCCAGAAGCAGGTCACCGCGGCGGAGGTGATGGTGATGCCGCGCTCCTGCTCCTGCTCCATCCAGTCAGTCGTCGACGCACCTTCGTGGGTCTCACCGATCTTGTGGTTCACACCCGTGTAGAACAGGATGCGCTCGGTGGTGGTGGTCTTGCCGGCGTCGATGTGCGCCATGATGCCGATGTTGCGGACCTTGGTGAGGTCCGTGAGCACGTCCTGTGCCACGAGTGGTTCTCCTTGGGTTGTCCGTCAGAACAGGGCAGCGACTACCAGCGGTAGTGCGCGAACGCCTTGTTCGACTCGGCCATCTTGTGCATGTCCTCGCGACGCTTGACAGCGGCGCCGAGGCCGTTCGAGGCGTCGAGGATCTCGTTCATCAGACGCTCGGTCATGGTCTTCTCGCGACGAGCGCGCGAGAAGTCGACGAGCCAGCGCAGCGCGAGCGTGGTCGAGCGGGTCGGACGCACGTCGACCGGCACCTGGTAGGTCGCGCCACCAACGCGGCGGCTGCGGACCTCAAGGGCGGGACGGATGTTGTCGAGCGCACGCTTCAGCACGGTCACGGCGTCCTGGCCGGACTTCTCGGCGACACCCTCGAGGGCACCGTAGACGATCGCCTCAGCGGTCGACTTCTTGCCGTCAAGCAGGACCTTGTTGATCAGCTGAGTGACGATGGGGGCACCGTGAACGGGGTCGTTGATGATGGGCCGCTTAGGGGCCGGTCCCTTGCGAGGCATTACTTCTTCTCCCTCTTCGCGCCGTAGCGGCTGCGAGCCTGCTGGCGGCCCTTGACACCCTGGGTGTCGAGCGAGCCGCGGACGATCTTGTAGCGCACACCGGGGAGGTCCTTCACACGACCACCGCGGACGAGCACGATCGAGTGCTCCTGCAGGTTGTGGCCCTCACCGGGGATGTACGCGGTGACCTCGATGCCGCTGGACAGGCGCACACGGGCGACCTTGCGCAGTGCCGAGTTCGGCTTCTTCGGCGTGGTGGTGTACACACGGGTGCACACGCCACGACGCTGGGGGCTGGACTTCAGGGCCGGCGTCTTGGTCTTGCTGGCCTTAGGGTGCCGGCCCTTTCGAACCAGCTGCTGAATCGTAGGCACTACTTCTCCGTTTGATCGGTGGACGAAACTCGTGGTGGTCCGACCCCCGCGCCCGGGCGTGTCGCACCTTCTTGATGGCGTACCCGGAAGGGCACGCATAGGGGCCCGACGTCGCGGGCACGAGTATCAACAATACTCGCCGTACGCGTAGGCGTCAAAGCCTGGGACCGTCGGGGCCTCCTGCGGGTGGCGACACCCGTGCGGTCGGATCGACCGCATCTATTGTAGACACGCCGGAGCGCATGCGCGAACAGCGCCAACCCGACTGCTATGGCACGCCTCGCTGAGGGCTTTTTAGCAGGGCCGATGCCGTGGCAACGGCCGTATGAGGTGCGCCACAGCGAAGCGTACGTATGGCATCGGCCACGCGGAGGCGTGCATTCGCGCCCGCCCCCTCGGGTCGTGGCGCACATGTCCTCATCTCCGCCATGCACGCGCCCGTCGTGGCGCGCGTGAGGACATGAGCAGCCCGGCGGCGAGCGGGACCCGGCCCACGCGCCCGCCGAGACACGCGAAGGCCCGGCCACCCCGAAGGGCAGCCGGGCCAAGCGTGACGCGGCGCTTAGTCGCGCGGCAGGTCGAACTCCTCGAGCGGCACGGCCTCGCCGGTGCCCTCCGAGAAGAACTGGCCGTCCCACTCCTCGTACCCGAAGGTCGGGAACAGGTTGGCCTTGGCCTCTTCGGTGGGCTCGACGGTCGCCGTGCGGTACTGGTGCAGACCGGTACCGGCGGGGATGAGCTTACCGAGGATGACGTTCTCCTTGAGGCCCACGAGCGGGTCGGACTTGCCGGACATCGCGGCCTCGGTGAGGACGCGCGTGGTCTCCTGGAAGGAGGCCGCCGACAGCCACGACTCGGTCGCGAGCGACGCCTTGGTGATACCCATGAGCTCGGGACGGGCCGATGCCGGCTTGCCGCCCTTCGTCACGGTCTCACGGTTGGCCTTCTCGAAGCGCGCACGCTCCGCGAGCTCGCCCGGCAGCAGCGGGGAGTCACCCGAGTCCAGCACGGTCACGCGACGCAGCATCTGGCGCACGATGACCTCGATGTGCTTGTCGTGGATCTCCACACCCTGTGAGCGGTACACGTTCTGCACCTCGTCGACCAGGTGCTTCTGCGTGGCACGGGGGCCGAGGATGCGCAGGACGCTCTTCGGGTCCACCGCACCGGCGACCAGCTGCTGGCCCACCTCGACGTGCTCGCCATCCTGAACCAGGAGACGCGAACGCTTCGTGACGGGGTACTCGAACGGCTCGTCGCCGTTGTCGGGCGTGACGACCAGGCGGCGCGTGGCCTCCGAGTCGTCGACCTTCAGGGTTCCGGCGACCTCGGAGATCGGGGCCTCACCCTTGGGGGTACGGGCCTCGAAGAGCTCCTGGACACGCGGCAGACCCTGCGTGATGTCGTCTGCGGACGCCACGCCACCGGTGTGGAACGTACGCATCGTCAGCTGGGTACCGGGCTCACCGATCGACTGGGCCGCAACGATACCGACGGCCTCGCCGATGTCGACAAGCTCACGGGTCGCGAGCGAGCGGCCGTAGCACTTGGCGCAGGTACCGACGGCGGACTCACAGGTGAGCACCGAACGGACCTTGACCTCGGTGATGCCGTGGCCGATTAGGTTGTCGATCAGCACATCGCCGATGTCCGCGCCGGCCTTACCGACCACGTTGCCGTCGGCGTCGGTGACGTCGGTCGCGAGCGTGCGGGCGAAGACCGAGGTCTCCACACGCTCGTGCTTGACGACCTCGCCCGTCGCGGTGGTCTCGACGATGGGCATCGCCAGTCCACGCTCCGTGCCGCAGTCCTCCTCGCGCACGATGACGTCCTGCGACACGTCCACCAGACGACGGGTCAGGTAACCCGAGTCGGCGGTACGCAGCGCGGTGTCGGCCAGACCCTTACGGGCACCGTGCGTCGCGATGAAGTACTCGAGGACCGACAGGCCCTCGCGGTAGTTCGACTTGATCGGACGCGGGATGATCTCACCCTTCGGGTTGGCCACGAGGCCACGCATACCCGCGATCTGACGGACCTGCATCCAGTTACCACGCGCACCCGAACCGACCATGGTGTGGACGGTGTTGTGCTTGGGGAACGACTCACGCATGGCGCGGTCGACCTCGTTGGTGGCCTGGGTCCAGATCTCGATGAGCTCCTGACGGCGCTCGTCGTCGGTGATCAGACCGGTCTCGTACTGGACCTGCACCTTCTCCGCCTGAGCCTCGTAACGCTCGAGGATCTCCTGCTTCGAGGCGGGCATCGCCACGTCGCCGATACCGATCGTGACGCCCGAGCGAGTGGCCCAGTGGAAGCCGGCCGCCTTGAGGGCGTCCAGCGACTCCGCGACCTCAACCTTGGGGTAACGCTCGGCGAGGGTGTTGACGATGTCGCCCAGCACCTTCTTGTCGACGTTGCGGTTGACGTAGGGGTACGACACGGGGAGCGTCTCGTTGAACAGCGCGCGGCCCAGCGTGGTCTCGAGGACGAACGGCTGTCCGGCCTCGTAGCCCTCGGGCAGCTCGAAGCCCACCGGCGGGATGGTGTCGCCGTCAACGCGCAGCTTGATCTGCGCGTTGAGGTCGATCTCGCCCGCGTCGAACGCCATGCGTGCCTCGGAGGTCGAGGTGAAGGCCAGGCCCTCGCCCTTGACGTCGTCCTTGAGCAGCGACAGGTGGTACAGGCCGATGATCATGTCCTGCGAGGGCATGGTCACCGGACGGCCGTCCGACGGCTTGAGGATGTTGTTGCTCGAGAGCATCAGCACGCGGGCCTCGGCCTGTGCCTCCGCCGACAGGGGCAGGTGCACGGCCATCTGGTCACCGTCGAAGTCGGCGTTGAACGCGCCGCAGACGAGCGGGTGCAGGTGGATGGCCTTGCCCTCAACGAGCTGAGGCTCGAACGCCTGGATGCCCAGACGGTGCAGGGTGGGCGCACGGTTGAGCAGCACGGGGTGCTCGGTGATGACCTCTTCAAGCACGTCCCAGACCTCGGGGCGCGAGCGCTCGACCATACGCTTGGCCGACTTGATGTTCTGCGCGTGGTTGAGCTCCACGAGACGCTTCATCACGAACGGCTTGAACAGCTCGAGCGCCATCTGCTTGGGCAGACCGCACTGGTGCAGCTTCAGCTGGGGGCCGACCACGATGACCGAACGGCCCGAGTAGTCGACACGCTTGCCCAGCAGGTTCTGACGGAAACGACCCTGCTTGCCCTTGAGCATGTCCGAGATGGACTTGAGGGGGCGGTTGCCGGGACCCGTCACCGGGCGACCACGACGGCCGTTGTCGAACAGCGCGTCCACGGCCTCCTGCAGCATGCGCTTCTCGTTGTTCACGATGATGTCGGGCGCACCCAGGTCCATCAGTCGCTTGAGGCGGTTGTTGCGGTTGATCACGCGGCGGTACAGGTCGTTGAGGTCGGAGGTCGCGAAGCGGCCACCGTCCAGCTGCACCATGGGACGCAGGTCCGGCGGGATGACCGGGACGGCGCCCAGGACCATGCCCGTGGGGCTGTTGGTGGTCGTGAGGAACGCGTTGACCACCTTCAGGCGCTTGAGCGCACGCGTCTTGCGCTGGCCCTTGCCGTTGGCAATGATGTCGCGCAGGTTCTCGGCCTCCGCCTCGAGGTCGAAGTCCTCGAGACGCTTCTGGATCGCCTCGGCACCCATCGAGCCCTTGAAGTAGGGGCCGTAGCGGCGCTGCAGCTCGCGGTAGAGCAGCTCGTCGCCCTCGAGGTCCTGGACCTTGAGGCTCGTGAAGCGGTCGAACACCGCGTCGAGACGATCGATCTCGGCGTCCGCGCGCTTGCGCAGGGTCGCCATCTCACGCTCGGCGCCGTCCTTGACCTTGCGCTTCACATCGGCCTTGGCACCCTCGGCCTCGAGCTCGGCGAGGTCCTTCTCCAACTTCTCGGCGCGGTTGTTGATGTCCACGTCGCGCTGGTTGGCGAGGTACTTCTTCTCGTTCTCGATCTCGTTGCGCAGCTCGGGAAGGTCGCGGTGACGCGCCTCCTCGTCCACCTCGGTGACCATGTAGGCCGCGAAGTAGATGACCTTCTCCAGGTCCTTGGGCGCGAGGTCCAGCAGGTAGCCCAGTCGCGACGGCACACCCTTGAAGTACCAGATGTGGGTCACGGGGGCGGCCAGCTCGATGTGGCCCATGCGCTCACGACGCACGCGCGAGCGGGTCACCTCGACGCCGCAACGCTCGCAGACGATGCCGCGGTAGCGGACGCGCTTGTACTTGCCGCAGCCACACTCCCAGTCACGGGTGGGGCCGAAGATCTTCTCGCAGAACAGGCCGTCCTTCTCGGGCTTGAGCGTGCGGTAGTTGATCGTCTCGGGCTTCTTCACCTCGCCGTGCGACCAGTTGCGGATCTCTTCCGCGGTCGCCAGGCCGATGCGCAGGTCGCCGAATTCGTTCACGTCGAACATTCAGGTTCCTTCTCTCAGATCTCGTCGACGCTGGAGGCGTCCGGGCGGCTGGACAGGGAGATACCGAGGGACTCGGCAGCCTGATACGCGTCATCCTCGTTGTCGCGCATCTCGATGACCTGACCCTCCTGGTTCAGGACCTCGACGTTCAGGCACAGGGACTGCATCTCCTTCATGAGCACCCGGAACGACTCGGGCAGGCCCGGGTCGGGGATGTTCTGGCCCTTCACGATGGCCTCGTACACCTTCACGCGGCCGACGACGTCGTCCGACTTGATGGTGAGGAGCTCCTGCAGCGCGTAGGCGGCGCCGTATGCCTCGAGGGCCCACACCTCCATCTCACCGAAGCGCTGGCCACCGAACTGGGCCTTACCGCCGAGCGGCTGCTGGGTGATCATCGAGTACGGGCCGGTCGAACGCGCGTGGATCTTGTCGTCGACCAGGTGGTGGAGCTTCAGGATGTACTTGTAACCCACGGCCACGGGCTCGGGGAACGGCTCACCGGTACGACCATCGAACAGTCGCGCCTTACCGTTCTCGTCGACCAGGCGGTCGCCGTCGCGGTTGGGGTTGATGACCGTGCGGAGGTTGATGAGCGTGTTCTCTTCGAGACCGTCGAACACGGGGGTTGCCACCGGCGTGCCGGGGGCCGACTTCTTGGCGGCCTCGGGCAGCTTCTTGGCCCACTCCTCGGTCGACTCGGTCGCATCCCAGCCGTGCTTGGCCACCCAGCCGGTGTGGGTCTCGAGGACCTGACCGACGTTCATGCGGCCGGGCACGCCCAGCGGGTTCAGGATCACGTCGACGGGCGTACCGTCCTCGAGGAACGGCATGTCCTCGACAGGCAGGATCGTCGAGATGACGCCCTTGTTGCCGTGACGACCGGCGAGCTTGTCACCCTCGGAGATCTTGCGACGCTGCGCGATGTAGACGCGCACCAGCTGGTTCACGCCTGCGGGCAGGTCGTCGCCGTCCTCCTCGGTGAACACGCGCACACCGATGACGGTGCCGGACTCGCCGTGGGGGACCTTGAGGGACGTGTCGCGCACCTCGCGCGCCTTCTCACCGAAGATGGCGCGCAGCAGGCGCTCCTCCGGGGTCAGCTCGGTCTCACCCTTCGGGGTGACCTTGCCGACCAGGATGTCGCCCGCACGCACCTCGGCGCCGATGCGGATGATGCCGCGCTCGTCGAGGTCGGCCAGCACCTCCTCGGAGGCGTTGGGGATGTCGCGGGTGATCTCCTCGGGGCCCAGCTTCGTGTCGCGGGCGTCGACCTCGTGCTCCTCGATGTGAATCGAGGTGAGGTCGTCGTCCTGCACGATGCGCTGCGACAGGATGATCGCGTCCTCGTAGTTGTGACCCTCCCAGCACATGAAGGCGACCAGCAGGTTGCGGCCGAGCGACAGCTCGCCCTCGTCGGTCGACGGACCGTCCGCGAGGACGGAGCCGGGGACGACCTGGTCGCCCTCGTCGACCAGCACGCGCTGGTTGTAGTTGGTGCCCTGGTTGGAGCGCTGGAACTTGGCGGCACGGTACGAGCCCGTGGTGCCGTCGTCGTTGGCGACGGTGATCAGCTCGGCGCTGACCTCGGTCACCACACCGGCCTTGGTCGCGACGACCACGTCACCGGCGTCCACGGCTGCGCGGCGCTCCATGCCGGTACCGACGAGCGGGGCGTCGGCGCGCACCAGCGGCACGGCCTGACGCTGCATGTTCGCACCCATGAGGGCGCGGTTGGCGTCGTCGTGCTCGAGGAACGGGATGAGGGCGGTCGCGACCGACACCATCTGGCGCGGCGAAACGTCCATGTAGTCCACGGCGTCGCGCGGCACGAACTCGACCTCGCCGCCCTTCGAGCGGACCAGGACGCGCTCCTCGGCGAACGAGTTGTCGTCGTCCAGCGCGGCGTTCGCCTGGGCGATGACGTAGTGGTCCTCGTCGTCTGCGGTCAGGTAGTCGATCTTGTCCGAGACCTGGCCCTTGATGACCTTGCGGTACGGCGTCTCGACGAAGCCGAGCGGGTTCACGCGGCCGTAGGTCGCGAGGGCGCCGATCAGGCCGATGTTCGGGCCTTCAGGGGTCTCAATGGGGCACATGCGGCCGTAGTGCGAGGGGTGAACGTCACGGACCTCCATGCCGGCGCGGTCACGGGACAGACCACCCGGGCCCAGCGCGGACAGACGACGCTTGTTCGTCAGGCCGGCCAGCGGGTTGTTCTGGTCCATGAACTGCGACAGCTGCGAGGTGCCGAAGAACTCACGGATCGCGGCCACGACGGGGCGCGTGTTGATCAGGGTCTGGGGCGTGATCGCCTCGACGTCCTGCGTCGTCATGCGCTCGCGCACGACGCGCTCCATGCGCGACAGACCGGTGCGAATCTGGTTCTGCACCAGCTCGCCGACGGCGCGAATACGGCGGTTGCCGAAGTGGTCGATGTCGTCGGTCTCGACCTCAACCTCGCCCGCGAGGGACTCGAAGGTCGCGTGGCCGGCGTGTGCGGCGAGCGTGTACTTGACGGTGGCGACGATGTCGTCGAGCGACAGCACCGAGTCACCGAGGGCCTTGCCGACCTTGAGCTTCTTGTTCAGCTTGAAGCGGCCGACCTTCGCGAGGTCGTAGCGCTTGGGGTTGAAGTAGAAGTTGTCGAGCAGGTTCTGACCGGCCTCGACCGTGGGCGGCTCGCCCGGGCGCAGCTTGCGGTAGAGGTCGACGAGCGCCTCTTCCTGCGAGTGGACGGTGTCCTTCTCGAGGGTGTCGAGCAGCGCGGGGAAGTCCTTGAACTCCGACGCGATGGCCTCGTCGGACATGCCGAGGGCCTTGAGGAACAGCGTCACGGGCTGCTTGCGCTTGCGGTCGACGCGCACGCCGACGGCGTCGCGCTTGTCGATCTCGAACTCGAGCCAGGCGCCGCGCGAGGGGATGACCTTCGCGGTGAAGATGTCCTTGTCCGACGTCTTGTCGGGCGTGCGCTCGAAGTACACACCGGGCGAACGGACCAGCTGCGACACGACGACGCGCTCGGTGCCGTTGACGATGAACGTGCCCTTGGGGGTCATGAGCGGGAAGTCGCCCATGAACACCGTCTGGGACTTGATCTCGCCCGTGGTGTTGTTCATGAACTCAGCGGTGACGAACAGCTGAGCGGCGTACGTGAAGTCCTTCTCCTTGCACTCCTCGGGAGTGTTGCGGGGCTCCTCGAAGTACGGGTCCGAGAAGCTGAGGGACATGGTCTGACCGAAGTCCTCGATCGGGGAGATCTCTTCGAAGACCTCCTGCAGACCGGCGATCTCCGGGACGTCATCGCGGCCGTCCTTCTGAGCCGCAGCCACGCGGCCCTTCCACGTCTCGTTGCCGATGAGCCAGTCAAAGCTCTCGGTCTGAATCCCCAGCAGGTTCGGGACCTCGATCGGCTCGGCAATCGAGGCGAAGGAGATACGGGGGGATGCGGAGCGGTTGGCGATGGCGGTAGCCGAGGGGGTGCGCGAAGCAGCCAAGGGCGGGTCCTTCCCTTTTTGTAGCGTGCGTGTCGCGAGTCACAAGCCGCAGCTCCACCGGATCCCGGGGCCAAGCCGCTATGGAGCGGAGGCGCGCCGGGTAGGCATCTGAGGGCAGGGCAATAGACAGCGCAAAGCAAGAGCGTACTCGCCGCCGGACAAAATGTCCAACGGCGCAAGCCGACTCGCCGGGCGTTGCCACATCTGGGCGGCACCGGAACGCTTTCGCTGGCCACGAGCGTACCAATGACCGGCCACGGAGTGCGCCACCGCGGCCCGGCGAGCGGCAAGGGCGAGCCCGCCACGGCATCGGCCATCGGGAGAAACGACGAAGGCCGGGCCTCCCCGAAGGGAGACCCGGCCCGCGTGCGAAAAGGGGTGAGCTTACTTGAGCTCGACGGTGGCGCCGGCAGCCTCGAGCTGCTCCTTGGCCTTCTCCGCGTCCTCCTTCTTGGCGCCCTCGAGGACGGCCTTGGGGGCCTCGTCCACGAGCGCCTTGGCCTCGCCGAGGCCGAGCGACGTGAGCGCGCGCACCTCCTTGATGACCTGGATCTTCTTGTCGCCAACGGCGGTGAGGATGACGTCGAACTCGTCCTTCTCCTCAGCAGCCTCGGCCTCGCCCGCGGGGGCGGCGGCCACGGCAACGGCCGCGGGGGCGGCGGCGGTGACGTCGAAGGTCTCCTCGAACGCCTTCACGAACTCCGACAGCTCGATGAGCGAGAGCTCCTTGAACTGCTCGATGAGCTCTTCGGTGGTGAGCTTAGCCATGATGGTTTCCTAACTTTTTGCTGCGTGTGAGCAGAGGGTGGAGATGGGGGTAGCGGCCCTTAGGCCGCGTCTCCCTGCTTGGCACGCAGGGCGTCGACGGCGCGCGCTGCCTTGGACAGCGGTGCCTGGAACATGTATGCGGCGTTGACGAGCGAGGCCTGCATGGCACCCGCCGCCTTCGCGAGCAGCACTTCACGGGACTCGAGGTCTGCGAGCTTGTTGATCTCCTCGGCGGAGAGCACATTGCCTTCGAGAACGCCGCCCTTGATGACGAGCTTGTCGTTCTCCTTGGCAAAACCCTTCAGACCCTTTGCAGCCTCCACCGGGTCACCGGTGATGAATGCAATGGCCGTGGGACCAACGAAGAGGTCGTCGAGACCTTCCACGCCGGCATCCTTGGCCGCGAGCGCCGTCAGAGTGTTCTTCGCGACCACGTAGGTCGCGGCGCCGCGGAGCTTCGTGCGCAGCTCAGCGAGCTGCGGCACCGAAAGGCCGCGGTACTCGGTGACAACGACAGCCGAGGCGTCACGGAACTGGTCCGCGAGCTCCTTGACTGCTGCCACCTTGTCTGGCGTCGCCATGGGGTGTCCTTCCTTCGGGTGACCGTCGGCGCCTCCTTGCGGAGACGGCCTCCCCCGGACAACAGAAAAGCCCCGCGCAGGCGGGGCTGGGCCGCGTCGTACGACGCTTCTCAGTTCACCTGCGCTGGCCTCCGCTGCTGCGGGACTTCGGTCGGGCTCGCTTGCGCGCTCCTGACAACCGGCGGTCTTGGGCGTTGAAAATCTTACACCACTTTTCGAGTGGTGTCTCCTTGAGGCGGCCGATGCGATGGCGGGCCTCCATACGGGGCCATGCCACGGCATAGGCCGCCGGAAAAGGAGATGACCCGGCTGTCCGTCCAGTGGGACGGGCAGCCGGGCCGGGCGACGCGCCGCGTCCCCGGTGGGGGGCGAGGGCGGTCGCGTGCTCTCTGACACTCAGTCCGGGGTCACCGGGCCTCGCGCGAGTGCGTCTGGTGTGCCTGCTCTACTTCTCGATCTTGGCGAGGGCGTCCACGGGGATACCGGGGCCCTGGGTCGCCGAGATGGAGGCCTTGATGATGTAGCGACCCTTCGAGGCGGACGGCTTCACACGCTGGACCTCGTCGAGGACGGCCTGGAAGTTCTCGAGCAGCTTCTCGTCGCCGAACGACGCCTTGCCGATCACCGAGTGAAGGTTGGCGTGCTTGTCGACACGGAACTCGATCTTTCCGCCCTTGATGTCGGACACGGCCTTGGCCACGTCCATCGTCACGGTGCCGGTCTTGGGGTTCGGCATGAGGCCACGGGGGCCGAGCACGCGGCCGAGGCGACCGACCTTACCCATGAGGTCGGGCGTGGCGACCACAGCGTCGAAGTCCTGGCGTCCGCCCTGAACCTCGTCGATGAGCTCGTCGCCGCCGACGATGTCGGCGCCGGCCTCACGTGCGGCGTCTGCCTTGTCACCGTTGGCGAAGACCAGGACCCGAGCGGTCTTGCCGGTGCCGTGAGGCAGGATGGTGGTCGAACGGACGGCCTGGTCCGCGTGACGGGGGTCGACGCCCAGCTTGAACACGACGTCGATGGTCGAGTCGGTGTTCTTCGAGGCAGTCTTCTGCGCGAGACGCACGGCCTCGAGCGGGGTGTAGAGCTGGCTACGGTCGACGAGCTGAGCTGCGTCGCGGTAAGCCTTGGAGCGCTTGGTCATCTGCTTCTTCCTTTGCAGTCGTGGTGGCGGGTCAGCGCGACCCCTCCCACTGGTCTTTCTGGTGCGGTCCTTAGGAGACCGTGATGCCCATGGAGCGGGCGGTGCCGGCGATGATCTTCGCAGCGGCGTCGATGTCGTTGGCGTTGAGGTCGGCCATCTTCTGCTCGGCGATCTCGCGCACCTGCTCCTCGGTCAGCGAGCCGACCTTGGTGGTGTGCGGAGTGCCGGAGCCCTTGGGGACGCCTGCGGCCTTCTTGATGAGTTCTGCGGCCGGCGGGGTCTTCGTGATGAACGTGAAGGAACGGTCTTCGTAGACCGTGATCTCCACGGGAATCACGTTGCCACGCTGCGACTCGGTGGCCGCGTTGTAGGCCTTGCAGAACTCCATGATGTTCACGCCGTGCTGACCCAGGGCGGGTCCAACGGGCGGAGCGGGGTTCGCGGCGCCGGCCTGGATCTGAAGCTTGATCAGACCAGCGACCTTCTTCTTAGGGGCTGCCATGTTTCGGGTCCTTCTGTTGCTGGGGGCGGCTGGCTGCCGCCGTGGGTGCTGGCGTCAGGCTCAGATCTTCTGGACCTGAGTGAACGCCAGCTCGACCGGGGTCTCCCGGCCGAAGATGGAGACGAGAACCTGGAGCTTCTGGGACTCCACGGAGATCTCGGAGATGGTGCCGGGCAGCGTGGCAAACGGGCCATCGATGACGGTGATGGACTCGCCCACCACGAAGTCGACCTCGACGGGCGCGGCCTTGCTCTGCGACGGCTCCTCGGACGTGGCGTCGGCGCCCTCCTTGGGGGCGAGCATCGCGTACACCTCGTCGGGCGTCAGCGGCACGGGCTGGTGGGCGTGACCCACGAATCCCGTAACGCCGGGGGTGTTGCGCACGGTGCCCCACGACTCGTCCGTGAGGTACATGCGCACCAGGACGTATCCGGGCATCCGCACGCGGGTCACCAGCTTGCGCTGGCCGTTCTTGATTTCGGCGACGTCTTCCATCGGCACCTCGACCTGGAAGATGAAGTCTTCCTGGTGAAGGCTCTCGCGGCGGTGCTCAATGGACTGCTTCACGCGCTTCTCGTGACCCGAGTAGCTGTGAATGACGTACCAGTCGCCCTCCTGCATACGCAGCTGGGCCTTGAACTCCTCGATGGGGTCGACCGGGGCGGGAACCTCCGCGGCCTCGTCTTCGAGCTCGACGGCGGCCTCTTCGGCGGCTTCGATCTCGTCGTCGGACGGAATGGTGTCGTCGTCGTCCTCGATCAGCGTGTCCTCGGGAGCGTCCGACAGCTGAGCCTCGTCGACCGCAGGGGTCACGTCGTCGGCCGGGGCGTCCGCGGCCGCCTGTGCGCGGTCGGTCGCCTCGGCGATGTCGGCTACGAGGGCGTCCAGCTTGTCGCCGGCCGCGTCGAGCTTGTCGTCACTCACGAGTCACCACTTCCTAGATTCGTTGTGCGGCAGTTAGCCGCCGAACACCCACGCGGACAGCGATCCGAACCCGAGGTCGAGCACGAACACCAGCACCATCATCACGGCCACGAAGCCCAGGACGATCCAGATGTAACGGATCAGTTCCTCGCGGGTGGGGGTCACCACCCGCTTGAGCTCGGAGACCACCTGGCGCACGAACAGCGCGATGCGTCCGAAGATGCTCAGGCCCTCGCGGCTTTCGTGCCGCGGGTCCCGCTCTCCGGAATCCGTCACGGCAGATTCGCTCACCAGGAAATCCTTTGCTCGGAATCGGGGGTGTTGTGGGTGCACGACCAAGGCCGTGCCCAGCAGGGTAGGAGGGACTCGAACCCCCAACCGTCGGTTTTGGAGACCGATGCGCTACCAATTGCGCCACTACCCTCCGGAGGCGTTGGGACCTCCGTTGGCTCTTGCCGTTCGCCGATGCGTCACCGTGCCAGGGCGCGGGTCATCATCGGGATCGTCAATCGCCGAACTGCAATGGTACGGGTTCTGGCTCAGAAAAGCGAACCCGGTCTGCCTGGGGCATGCTCGCCCTCGGCGCTCCGGCTCTCGAGCCCGTCCATTCTCGCATTGACGGGCTGCACAGCCGAAACCTGCACTCGGACCCGACATTCAGCGGATTGACGGGAGCGGCGCCCCGGCCAGTGCTGCAGCTACCGCGTCCGCCACGCTGATCGGTGCGGCGCCGCACAGGTCGCGATAAGTGAATCTCAAGACCATGTAGCCACGCCGCGTCAGTTCGCGGTCACGACTGCGGTCCCGCTGAAACGCCGCCGGGTTGTCGTGGTGCTGACGACCATCCACTTCCACCACTACCTTCTCGGCAGCGACGAGGTCCACCCGCCCCACACCATCAATGAAGCGCTGCGGATGGACGGAGATCCCGGCCCGCGCGAGGTCGAGGCGCGCGATTGTCTCCGGAGGCGACTCCGCCCGCCCATCCATGTGAGCGAGCAACCAGTCGCGGCGATGATGCGTGGAGCGGGCAAACGCAGCGATCTGGTCCGGCCGCACCAGGCCCTGGTGGAGTGCCGAATCCACGGCCACGAGGTGCTCACGCTCGTCGAGACAGCACCCGGCTGCATCGAGCGCCTCGGACACGGGTGCCACCCTCATCGCGCGCAGCGGCGTCGGCGCGCCTGTATGGAAGTGAAGGCGCACTCCCGCCGGCCGGCGACGTGCCGCCCCGCTCGCGCGGTCCACTTCCACGCACACCGACGACGGGGATGAGAGCACGGCCACGCCTCGCTGCCCGAGCGCGGTGGAGCACGTCACGGTGCCGTGAAGCCGCGCCGCGGCGAGACGTTCGCCGCCCGTGTCTGGTAGCGCCACCAGCCCGCGCGAGACATCGATGATCTCGCCGTCCGTGCGAGCCACCGAGATGTGGTGGCGTGTGCACCCGAGCGCCACCAGGTCGCGGACCCGTGCCACACCGCCGCATCTGCGCAGTGCCCGGGCGACGTCCATGCGGTCTACGTTGCCGCGTCCTCACGTCGGACGGGCGCTCGGGACGCCATCTGTGGACAACACCCCGCACTCGAGCCCGTCGTCGGGGCATCTGATGGGCGCGAGTGCCGATATCTGCAGCCCAGCCCGACAATCTGCGAGATGACGGGCTGGGCTGCAGGTGCTGACGGGCACAGGTTTCACGGGTGGAAGCAGCGCGCACGCGTGGAACAATGCACCCATGACCTCCTCCAGCCGCGTGTCTGCCCGCCTCGGCGCCATTGCGCCGTCTGCCACCCTCGCCGTCGACGCCAAGGCCAAGGCCCTCAAGGCCGCAGGCCGTCCGGTGATCGGTTTCGGAGCGGGTGAGCCCGACTTCCCCACGCCGCAGCACATCGTGGATGCCGCCGTCGAGGCCGCGCGCGACCCGAAGAACCACCGCTACACGCCTGCCGCCGGTCTTCCCGAGCTGAAGCAGGCCATCGCGGACAAGACCCGGCGCGACTCGGGCTACGAGATTGACCCCGCCAGCGTGCTCGTCACCAACGGCGGCAAGCAGGCTGTGTTCCAGGCGTTCGCCGCGATCCTCGACCCGGGCGACGAGGTCATCCTGCCCGCGCCCTACTGGACCACCTACCCCGAGGCCATCACGCTCGCGGGAGCGACCCCCGTCGAGGTGTTCGCCGGAGCCGACCAGGGCTACCTCGTGACGGTGGACCAGCTCGAGGCCGCCCGCACCGAGAACACCAAGGCGCTGCTGTTCTGCAGCCCCTCGAACCCCACGGGCGCCGTGTACTCGCAGGAGCAGACCAAGGCCATCGGCGAGTGGGTGCTCGAGCACGGCATCTGGGTGATCACCGACGAGATCTACGAGCACCTGCTCTATGACGGCGCCCAGTTCACGCCCATCCTGCGCGAGGTTCCCGCGCTCGCCGACACGACCATCGTGCTCAACGGCGTTGCCAAGACCTTCGCGATGACCGGCTGGCGCGTGGGCTGGATGCAGGGCCCCGCGGACGTCATCAAGGCCGCCACCAACTTCCAGAGCCACCTCACGTCCAACGTGGCCAACGTGAGCCAGCGCGCCGCGATCGCCGCCCTGACCGGGCCCATGGACGAGGTCGAGGCCATGCGCGTGGCCTTCGACCGCCGCCGCAAGACCATGGTCGAGATGCTGTCGGCCATCGACGGCTTCCAGGTGCCCGTGCCGCAGGGCGCGTTCTACGCCTACCCGTCGGTCGAGGGCGTCCTTGGCCGCGAGATCCGGGGCAAGGTCGCGAACACCTCCGCCGAGCTCGCGGCGATCATCCTCGACGAGGCCGAAGTGGCCGTCGTACCCGGCGAGGCCTTTGGGCCCTCGGGCTACGTGCGACTGTCCTACGCGCTGGCCGATGCCGACCTCGCCGAGGGTGTGGGCCGCATCCAGGAGCTGCTCGCCCAGTAGGCGACAACGTCCCGACAGGGCGGTCCCGGCAGGCGCCGGGGCCGCCCTCGGTCTTTCCAGGGCCGATGCACCGTTTGGCCTTGCGCTCTGATCGCACCCGGGTGACGATGCGGTCATGGAAACCTACGACGTCATCGTCATCGGAGCCGGCCCCGTGGGCGAGAACGCCGCGGATCGGGCGCGTCGAGGAGGCCTCAGCGTGGCGCTGATCGAGGCCGAACTGGTGGGCGGGGAATGCTCGTACTGGGCCTGCATGCCGTCCAAGACGCTGCTACGTCCAGGCGCCGCCCGCGCCGCGGCGACGGGGATCCCCGGCCTGCCCGAGCCCGGCCCCCTCGATCCCGAGGCGATCTTCGCGTGGCGCGACCGCGTCACGGGCGAGGGCGACGACCAGGGCCAGGAGGACTGGCTCGAGTCCGTGGGCATCACCCTTATCCGCGGCCACGGCCGGCTGGCGGGCACACGCCGCGTCGAGGTCACCGCGGGCGAACTGCCGGAGGGCGAGACGGGGACCCGCCTCCTCGAGGCACGCCGCGCCGTCGTGGTCGCCACCGGCTCGGTCCCCATGCTCCCGGATGTACCAGGGCTCGCCCAGGCCACGCCCTGGTCATCGAGGGACGCGACGGCGGCCGATGCCGTGCCTCAGTCCCTCATCATCCTCGGCGGGGGCGTGGTGGGCTGCGAGATGGCGACGGCGTACGCGGACCTCGGCGCGCGCGTGACTCTCATCGCCCGCGGCGGCCTCCTCGGCTCCGCCGAGCCGTTCGCCGGGGCGGCTGTAGCCGACTCCCTCCGCACGGCAGGCGTCGACGTCCGCACGGGCACCCAGGTGACCCGCGTGGAGCGTCACGGCGACTCCGTCTCCGCGACCGTAGTCACCGGCGAGGGAGAAGAACAGGTCACGGCCAGCAAGATCTTGGTCGCGACGGGCCGCACCCCGCGCACCGGGGACGTGGGGCTCGAGAGCATCGGGCTCGACCCGCGGTCCGCCCTCGCGATCGACGACACGACCGCGGTGCTCGCGGTACGCGGCGACAGCGAGGACGCCCCCTGGCTCTATGCGTGCGGCGACGTCACGGGCCGGGCCGCCACCACTCACCAGGGCAAATACCAGGCACGCGTCTGCGGCGACGTGCTCGCCGCCACCTTCGGTGACGGTGACGCGACGGCGCGGGTCACGGATACCGCGCCGTGGAGCCCCCTCCGAGCTACCGCGGACCACGGCGCCCAGACCCAGGTGGTGTTCACGCGCCCGCAGGTGGCTTGGGTAGGGCTCACGCGCGCCGAGGCCGATGCCGCCGGCCGCGTGGTCGACGAGGTCGCAGTGGACATGTCCTCCGCCGCGGGCGCCGGCGTCACGCACCCCGACTACGCCGGGCGCGCTCAGCTCCTGGTCGACCGCGAGCGCCGCGTGATCGTGGGCGCCACCTTCGTCGGCCCCGACGCCGGCGAGATGCTTCATGCCGCCACCATCGCGATCGTGGGAGAGGTCACCATGGATCGCCTCTGGCATGCCGTGCCGGCGTTCCCCACCGTAAGCGAGGTGTGGCTGCGCCTGTGCGAAACGTACGGTTTGTAGGCAGGGCGACCACGGCATCGGCCGCCCACTAGCCTCGTACTCATGACCGATGCAGTGGTCCAGGTCCGTGGCCTGGTGAAGTCCTATGGCGGGGCGAGGGCGGTCGACGACCTCGACCTCACGATCGAGCGGGGCGAGGTGTTCGCGCTGCTGGGACCCAACGGTGCGGGCAAGTCCACGACCGTCGAGATTCTCGAGGGCTTTCGCACCCGCGACGGCGGCGAGGTCAGCGTGTTGGGGATCGACCCCATCATGGCGACCCGGTCCTGGCGCGAGCGGGTGGGCCTCATGCTGCAGTCCACGTCCCCGCGCTCGTTTCTGACGGCCCGCGAGGCCCTCACCCACGCGACGGCCCTGTACTCGCACCCCCGGGATGTGGACGAGACGCTCGCGGCGGTCGGGCTGACCGACAAGGCCGACGAGAAGCCGCAGGAACTGTCAGGGGGCCAGCGTCGCCGGCTCGACGTCGCGCTCGCGGTCATCGGCCGCCCCGAACTGATCTTCCTCGACGAGCCCACGACGGGGTTCGACCCCGAGGCACGCCGCCAATTCTGGCGTCTCATCGAATCCCTGACGGACGACGGCACCACCGTCGTGCTCACCACGCACTACCTGGACGAGGCGGACCACCTTGCCGACCGCATCGGCATCTTGGCCCGCGGCCGCCTGGTCGCGCTGGACACCCCCGCGGGGCTGCGCTCGCTCGCGACCGGCGCCCGGGTGTCGTGGAGCGAGGACGGCGTCACGCGCACGGAGACCACGACCGGCCCCAGCGCGTTGCTGCGCGACCTCCTGGCGCGGCACGACGGTGAGGTGCCCGGGCTTGAGGTGGTGCACCCGAGTCTCGAGGACGTCTACCTGGACCTCATCGGCCAGACGGCCGATGCCGGGGCCGAGTCGTGAGCGCCCTCACCGCACCGTCGTGGTGGTCGATGACCGCCGACCGTTTTGTGGTTGAGGTCAAGGAGTTCATGCGCTCGCGCGAGCAGATGATCTTCATCTTCTTCTTCCCGATGATCTTCCTCGCGCTGTTCGGCGCCATTTTCAACACCGACGATCTGTATGGCACCGGAGTGTCCTTCGGCCAGTACTTCCTCGCGGGCATGATCGCGTCCGGCATGCTCAACACGGGCTTCCAGTCGCTCGCGATCTCGATCTCGATCGATCGCTCCGAGGACGTGCTCAAGCGCATTCACGCCACTCCCCTGCCGCCGACGGCGTACTTCTTCGGCAAGATCCTGCAGGTGCTCGCGGTCTCCGTGGTGCAGATCGCCCTGCTCATCGTGATGGGCGTGCTCCTGTTCGACGTCACCCTGCCGCCAGACGCGTGGCACTGGTTCACGTTTGCGTGGGTGTTCATCCTGGGCCTCGCGTGCTCGACCGCCTGGGGCATCGCGACCTCGTCGCTGCTGCGCAACGGCAAGGCGGCATCGGCCATCCTCACGCCGGTGGTGCTGGTGTTGCAGTTCACCTCCGGCGTGTTCTTCGTCTTCACGGAGCTGCCCACGTGGCTGCAGCGCTTCGCCGAGATCTTCCCGTTGAAGTGGCTCGCGCAGGGCATGCGCGCCGTGTTCCTGCCCGAGCAGTTCGAGGCCGCCGAGGCCGCGGGCTCGTGGCAGTTGCCGCTCATTGCCGTGATGTTGACGGTGTGGCTGGTGGCGGGTCTGGTGATCTCGGCACGCACCTTCCGGTGGCTGCGACTCGACGATCGGTGAGCGGTTCACCTGAGGATTCACTCAGGGTCAGGTCGGCACACTCGTGGACATGAGGTACCCCACTGTTCGCACCGTCGCGGTCTCGGCAGGTTTCCTCGGGCTCACCATGATCGTCGCGGGCACCGCGACGGCGATGGCGGGCGCCCACGACGGCGGCGCGGTCGGCTCGGGCATCACGCTGACCCAGGAGGAGGGCGCGACTCCTTCCCCGACGCCGTCACAGGTTGACGCCGATGACCGGCGGGAACTCCTTCCCGGCACGCCCATCGAGATCGGGGCAGACCCCGTCATCGAATGCGACGTGGACGGCACCTGCGGCCCCGACACCAGCGGCACGCCCGCCGCCTCGGAGACATCCGACGCGGTCGGCGCGCAGGAGGTGTCGGCACAAGTCGTGTCCGCCACGACCCAGGCCGACACCGCTCCTTCCCCCGTCGGCACCGCTGGGCAGACGGCGACGCTCGGGTCCGTCCTTGCCGCATGCGACCTGCCCGAGCGGCCCGACGTCGATCGCGAAGCCACGCGCGCCGAGCATCGCGAGGCCATGCACACCTGGAAAGACGCGTTCGTGGCTGCCGCCAAGGACTGCGGGGTCGAGTTCGACCGACGCGCGGGAAGTGCCGAGCGGGAGCACCTCCACGCGGCCATCGACGCCTTCGCCGAAGCCCGGCGTGACACGCGCAACAGCGACGACAGCGACGCGGACCGCGAGCGCGCTTCGGGCCGCGATGCCCGCCAGGGTGATGACAGCCACGGTGATGACGCGCGCAGCGCCGCCCGCGGCCCGCAGGACGGGTGGTCGCGCACCGAGGGCGGCGAGCGCGCATCGGGCGCACGCGCACCGGGCGAGCGTGCGTCTGGCGAGCGTGCCGGAGCCCAGGGGCGCCGCTGACCGAGTACGGCGCGCGCACACAGACGCCTCAGGGAGGTCCCGGCTACGGCCGGGACCTCCCTTCGCGCTCCCCGCGGCGCGCTAGCGTGAGCCTTGACGATGGGAGGTCGCACATCCCCCGCTTCATGGACAAGGCGACGGGCGTGGCACAGCGCACGTCTGTGCGCGCGCGCCTGCTCACCTATTTGATCGCGCTGACTGCCGCCGCACTGCTGATCGCGGGCCTCACGGCCTGGGCCATCGAACGCGCCCGGATCGACAACCAGATCAATGAGGGCATCGCGCTGCGCACGCAGGCGTTCATCGACCTCGCCAACGATGTCGACCCCACCACCGGCGAGCCGTACGCGTCCTCGACGGACCTCATGCGCGAGGCGATGTTGCGCGTCGTCGCGAGCCCCACCGAATCCGCGGTCGCGCACGTGGGAGTGGTGGCTCGCTACGTGCCCTCGGCCCCGAGCAGGCTCCGACTCGAGGACGACGAGCAGTTCCTCGCGGAGGCCTCCGACAACGCCGCCGATACCGTCATCGTGCGCCAGGTCACCACCGACACCGCGGACTATCGCTACGCCGCCGTGCCCATCGTCGAGCCCGACGGGGAGCAGGTGGGCGTCTTCACGATTGCGACCGATCGCGGCGCGCTCCAGGCCAACCTCGCCGAGACGTTCCAGCTGTACGCGCTGGTCGCCGCCCTCGCCCTCGCGATCATCGGTGTGGTCGCGTGGACGACCGTGGGACGCACCCTGCAACCGATCGCGACCCTTGAGGCGCGCACACGTCGCATCTCGGAACATGACCTCTCGGCCCGCATCCCCGTCGAGGGACACGACGACCTCGCGCGCCTCACCACGACGGTCAACGCGATGCTGGACCGCATCGAGCGTGCCTTCGAGGATCAGCGGCGCCTGCTCGATGATGCCTCCCACGAGCTGCGCACTCCGCTCGCGATCATGCGCACCAACCTCGAGGTGCTCGAACCGCGCGACCCCGACGAGGTCGAGCGCTCGCAAAAGGACCTGCTTGAAGAGGTCTCGATGATGTCCCGCCTGGTCGACGACCTCGTGACCCTTGCGAAGTCCGACCGCCCCGAGTTCATCGACCCTGTCGAGACCGACCTCGTCGAACTCACCGAGTCGGCGTTTGCCCGCGCGAGCGCCCTAGGTGAGCGCGCATGGCAGCTCGACGGCGTCGCGCACGGCATGGTGCTCGTCGACCCCCAGCGCATCACCCAGGCGTGGCTCCAGCTCGCGGCGAACGCTGTGAAGTTCTCCCCCGACCAGTCGCGCATCCTGATGGGCTCGTCCCTCACCCCCACCCAACTGAGGCTGTGGGTGTCGGACGAGGGCGTCGGCATCCCGGCCACCAAGCACGAGGAAATCCTCGAACGCTTCCACCGGCTCGACCCCGACGTCGAGGGCTCGGGGCTGGGGCTCACCATCGTCGTCGCGATCGTCGTGGCCCACGGGGGCCGCCTCGAGCTGTTTTCCGAGCCCGGCCGCGGCTCGACGTTCACCATGATCCTGCCCAGAAACGGAGTGTCCACATGATCCGCATGCTGTTGGTCGAGGACGAGGACAAGCTCGTCGCGTCCCTCATCAAGGGTCTACGCACCGCCGACATCGACGTCGAGGCCGTCCGCACCGGTCGCGAGGGGCTCGAACGCGCGGTCGAAGGCGACCACGACATCATGGTCCTCGACATCGGGCTGCCCGATCAGGAGGGTTTCACCCTGCTGAGGCGCCTGCGTGCCACCGGCTCCGACCTGCCCGTCATCATCCTCACCGCGCGCAGCTCCGCCGAGGACACGGTGCGCGGACTTGAGCGCGGCGCCGACGACTACATGGCCAAGCCCTTCGTGTTCGACGAGTTGGTGGCCCGCATCCGCCTGCGTGCACGCAAGCCGCCCGAGGAGACTCCGGTGCCGGAGGGCGTGCTCGTGGTCGGCGCGTGCGAACTCGACCCCGTCGCTCGCGTGCTCACGTGCGACGGCGCCCCCATCCCGCTCAGCCCGCGCGAGTTCCAGCTAGCCCACCTCCTCATGACCCGCGGCGGAGAGGTGGTGCCGCGTGCCGAGGCGCTCGAACACGTGTGGGGCTCCGCGGCCCGCGACAATGTCCTCGACGTTTACATCCGTTATCTGCGTTCGCACTTGGGGCCCCACGCAATCGAGACCATCCGCGGCGTGGGCTACCGCTTCGTCGGCTAGGACCGATGCCGCACGCACCGCCCGTACGGGTGGTGCGTGGCGTCCGAGGGTCGGCCACGGCATCGGCCATATGAAGGATGTCGTGGCGGGCGATGCCGCCCTACGCTGGGCGAATGGACATCAAAACCCCGCGCTGGGTCGATGCCGCGATCGCGGCGGCCCTGCTGCTGGTCTCGGTGGCGTGGGCGCTGTCCCTGACCGAGGTGTCGCTCGAGGACTACCGCCCCATGGACGCGGCGGGCTGGACCCTCATGGCGCTGATGGTGGTGCCGCTGGTGTGGCGCCAGCGCTACCCGCGCGCCGTCTTGTGGTGCACCTTCGCGGTATGGATGCTGGTCGCCGGGCTGGGGTATGAGCCCACGCCGGCGATGCTCGGGATGTTCCTCGCTCTCTACGGCGTCGCCTCCTCCACGCCTCGCAACGTCGCGCTCACGCACGCCGCCGTGTTGCTGGCGATTGCGCTCGCGTGGACCGTGCTGGGGATTGCCACGGTGGACGGCGTGGGCGTCTACGCGCTCGTGATGGAGCCCGTCGCCATCGCCATTCCCGTCTTGCTGGGCATGAACGATCGGCGCCGTCGACAGCGTGTGACGGAGCTCGAGGTCGCCCACGCCAGGCGCGAACAGGCGGGCTACGAGGCGGCGGCCGATGCGGTGCGTGCCGAACGCGCGCGCATCGCACGCGAACTCCATGACGTGGTCGCCCACGAGATGACCGTCATGACGTTGCAGGCCGAGGGAGCGCGCCGGCGCCTGGGCGACTCGTCCCCCGAGCTACGCGACGCCCTCGCCACCATCGCGGCCTCGGGGCGCACCGGCCTCGAGGAGATGCAGCGCATGATTCGGGTGCTGAGGGCCTCCGAGCAAGAGGCCGCGGAACGCGCCGATGTGGACCGCGCGCTTGCCGGCGGCCGCGGCGCCGAGCGCGCGCCCCTGCGCGACGAGCTGTCCCCCATGCCCTCGCTGGCCGCCTTGCCGGCGCTGGTGCGCCAGGTGCGAGAGGCCGGCCTGCCCGTGACGCTCGAGATCTCCGGCTCGTCCCACGTGCCCGCGGGCGTCGAGGTCAGCGCATACCGCATTGTGCAGGAGGCCCTCACGAACGCGATGAAGCACGCGGGCCCGGGCGCGAGCGCGCAGGTCATCGTCAACAGGACGGCCGATGCCGTGCGCATCTCGGTGGAGGACGACGGCAAGGGAGTGGGCTCGGAGGGCGCGCGGGTGTCCGGCGGCCACGGCCTGGCCGGCATGGTGGAACGGGTGCAGGCGCTCGGCGGCGCACTGTCGCACGGGCCGCGCCGCGGCGGAGGTTTCGAGGTGCACGCCGTGCTGCCTTCGGGGGACGATCAGGTGACGGAGGCCGCACAGGCGGCGGAGGGTGAGGGCCGATGATTCGGGTGGCACTGGTGGACGACCAGGCGATGGTGCGGGTGGGGCTGCGCATGATCCTTGAGACCGAGGACGACATGGAGGTCGTCGCGGAGGCCGCCGACGGCGCCGACGCGGCAACGATGGTGCGGTCCTGGACGCCGGATGTGGTGCTGATGGACATCCGCATGCCCGGCATGGACGGCCTGGCCGCGACAGCCGAGGTGCTTGCCGGCAGCCCCGAGACGCGCGTGGTCATCCTCACGACCTTCGACGACGACGAATACGTCTATGAGGCGCTGCGCGTCGGGGCCTCGGGCTTCCTCCTCAAGAGCGCCGACGGCGACACACTCGTCAACGCTGTGCGCGTGGTGGCGAGCGGTGAGGCGCTCCTCGCCCCGGAGGTCACACGCCGCGTCATCGAGCGCTTCGCCGCGACGGCGCCTGCCGACCCCGCGGACCACGAGCCCAGCCCCGAGGCCATCGGGGACCTGTCGGAGCGCGAGGTCGAGGTACTCCGGCTGATCGCTCGCGGCATGTCGAACCAAGAGATCGCCCAGGAGCTGTGGGTGTCATCGACCACGGTCAAGACTCACGTGAGCCACATCCTCACCAAGCTGGGCGTGCGCGACCGCGTGCAGGCCGTGGTCGAGGCCTACGAGTCGGGCATCGTCGTCCCCCGAGGCTGAGCCGGGGGTCATCCCTGAGCAGCGGCCGTCGAAACCATTCGCGCGGCCGATGCACACGCGCGCGTGCGAGTTGGCAGACTGGGCGCGTCGACGATGACGTCTGCCCCTCCTTCCTGCCCGACGAAAGGCACCACCATGACCTCCACCGCCGCACCCGCGCTCGCGGCCTCGATGCGAGACGGCTACAAGGACTACGGCCACGGCGAGGCGGCGGTGCGCGCGCTCGACGGCGTCAGCGTCGAGATCGCGCGCAGCGAATTCACCGCGATCATGGGCCCCTCGGGCTCGGGCAAGTCGACGCTGCTGCACACCCTGGCGGGTCTCGACAAGCTCTCGGCGGGGTCCTCGACCATCGCCGACACCACCATCACGCAGCTATCCGAGGCGCAGGTCACCGAGGTGCGCCGCAAGTACATCGGGTTCGTCTTCCAGTCCTTCAACCTCATCCCCTCGCTCACGGCGCGCGAGAACATCACGCTGCCCCTCGACATCTCGGGTACCAAGGTCGACAAGGCGTGGTTCGACGAGATCATCGGCATCCTGGGCCTGGGCCAGCGGCTCACCCACCTACCCGCCGAGCTGTCCGGCGGGCAGCAGCAGCGCGTCGCCGTTGCGCGTGCGCTCGTGTCGCGCCCCGAGATCATCTTCGCGGACGAGCCGTCGGGCAACCTCGACTCGCGTTCGGGTGCCGAGCTGCTGTCATTCATGCAGCGCGCCGTCAAGGAGTTTGGCCAGACCATCGTGATGGTGACCCACGACCCGACCGCGGCGTCCTATGCCGACCGGATCCTGTTCCTTGAGGACGGCCAGATCGTCGACGAGATGCGTGAGCCGACCGCCGAGCGCGTGCTGGACCGCATGAAGCAGATGGGGCACTGATGTTCCGCCTCGCACTCAAGTCTGTACGGCACAACCCCAAGCGGCTGATCCTCACCGCCATCGCGGTGGCTCTGGGCGTCTCACTCGTCGCCGCGACGCAAACCTTCACCAACGCGCTCTCGAGCGGCTTCTCCGACCTGTTCGACGACATCTACGCGGGCACCGACATCGTCGTGGAGGTCGACCCCGACGCCACCGACGCCGACGAGGGCGGCGACCCGTTCGCCGCCGGCGACGGCATCTTCACGCCTGAGGACGTCGACGCCATCGCGGCCATCGGCGGCGTCGATATCGCGTCGGGAGGCA
This sequence comes from Demequina sp. NBRC 110055, assembly GCF_002090135.1. Taxonomy (GTDB): domain Bacteria; phylum Actinomycetota; class Actinomycetes; order Actinomycetales; family Demequinaceae; genus Demequina. Next base: position 148,267 of record NZ_BBRL01000004.1, read on the forward strand.
TCCAGGTCAACGGTTCCGTGCTGGCGGCCGATGCCGGCGAGGGCGACGCTGACCCGTTCGCCTCGGCCGGTGGCGCCCCCAGCCAGATCTTTAACTTCTACGGCGACCCGCGGGTCGACCAGTCGACCGTCGTGGACGGACGCGGCGTGGAGGCCGACGGCGAGATCGTGCTCGACCTCGACTCCGTCGAGAACCTCGGATACACGTTCGGGGACTCCGTGCGTATCGCGACCGAGGCGGGCGTCGACGAATTCGAGCTGGTGGGTTCGGTGCGCTTTGGTGAGGACAACTCGCTCCAGGGCGCGACGCTTGCGTACATCTCCGACGCGGACGCCCACCGCCTCGCGGACGACCCCAACTATGCCTCCGTGAGTGTCATCGCCCAGGAAGGCGAGGACCTCGAGGCGCTGGCCGCGCGCGTCGGGGACGTGCTACCCGAGGGCACCCGCGCCCTCACCGGCGAGCAGAAGGCCGCCGAGCAGACCGAGGCTCTCGACGACGTCCTGCAGTACGTCGACATCTTCGCGATTGCCTTCGCGTTCATCTCGTTGTTCGTGGGCGCGTACATCATCGTCAACACCTTCCGCATCATCGTTACCCAGCGCACACGCGAGTTCGGGCTGATGCGGGCGATCGGCGTCACGGGACGGCAGATTCGTTCGATGATTCTGCTCGAGGCGCTCGTCGTCGCCGTCATCGCGTCGACGCTGGGCGTGGTGCTGGGCTACCTGCTGGCGCTCGCGTTCTCGTGGCTGGTGTCCCTGTTCGCCGGCGACATCTTCGGCACCATGACCCTGCCTCTCGAGGCCGTCGGATGGGCGTATGCGATGGGCGGCGCCGTCACGCTGGTGTCTGCGCTATTGCCCGCGATCCACGCCTCGCGGGTGGCCCCTATGGAGGCCCTGCGCGAGTCGGCCACCGGCGGCAAGAAGCCCCTCAAGGTGCGCAACATCGTGGGCGGCGCCCTCGCCCTGGTGGGCGCGGTGCTCGTCACCGTGGGGCTGTACGCGGGATTCGACAAGCCGTACATCTGGGTGGGCGCGGGTGCCGCGATGCTCGTCATCGGTGTCACCCTGCTGGCGGCTCAGTTGCTGTCACCCCTGGCCGGCGGCATGCGTCGCCCTCTGTCCGCCTGGTTCCGCGTCGACGGCAAACTCGCCGCCAACAACATCCAGCGCGAACCGCGCCGCAGCGCGAACACCGCGGCGGCGCTCATGATCGGCGTCATGCTGCTCGCCTTGGTCGCCACGTTCACTGAATCGCTGAAGTCCGTCGTCACGGAGGAGTTCGCCTCGACCAAGGCCGACCTCTTCGCCACTGGCGCCCAGGGCCCCGTACCGGATGGCGCAATCGACGTCATCGAGGGAGTCGATGGTGTGGCCTTCACCAGTTCGGTGGGCTTCGGCACCGCGACGTACGACGACATGGATTACGCGGTCGCCGTCCTCGACCCTGCCACCGCCGCAGAGACATACGAGTACGCGACGGACCCTGCCATTGGCGAGCTCTCGGACGGTGAGGTCTACATCAACCCCACCATCGAAGCCCTCGGCGTGGAGGTGGGCGACGAGGTCACGCTCAAGGGCCCCGAGGGAGAGGCCACGCTCGACGTGACGGGCCTGTACCTCAACGAGAACGAGGGTGCGTTCTTCGTCACCTTCCCGACGGGCGAGGACCTGTTCGGGGACGTTCAGGTGGTCCAGACACTGATTGTCTTCGACGACTCCGTCGTGGCGGATGACGCGGACACCACCGACGGGGGCGTGACGTTCTCCGAGCAGCAAGAGGCCATCCAGGACGCTCTCAGCGAGGACTTCCCGCTCGTCATCCTCGCGCAGCCCGGCCAGCTCGAGCAGCTCGCGAACCAATTCATCGACCTGCTGCTGGGCATCATCTCGGCACTGCTCGGATCGGCGCTCGTCATCGCGCTGCTGGGCGTCGCGAACACCCTGCTGCTGTCGGTCACCGAACGCACCCGCGAGATCGGTCTGCTGCGTGCCGTCGGCATGAAGCGGCGCTCGGTGTGGCGCATGATCACCATCGAGTCGATGATCATGGCCGTTTTCGGCACCCTGCTGGGCATGGTGCTGGGCGTCGCGCTCGGCTCCGCGTTGGTGCTGTCACTGGCCGACTTCGGCTTCAACGGCGTCACCATCCCGTGGGTGTGGCTGATCGTCTACACGGTGCTCGCCGCGATCGCGGGTGTGGTGGCGGCCATCTGGCCCGCGTACCGCGCGTCGCGCCTGGACATCCTGCAGGCGATCGCTGCGGACGGATAAGCCGCTCCTGTGGTGCCGCACATGGCCTCATGTGCGGCGCCACAGGGAAGGCCGTGCCGGAAATCCGGCCACCAGGAATGCGGATGGGCTCGACGGCGGCCGATGCCGGGGCCGGTTACAGGTCGACGCCCACCGTCACGGGCTCGGGCACGAGGTCCACGCCGAAGCGCGCTGCGACGCCTGCCTGAATCGCCCGGGCGAGCGCCACGATGTCGGCTGCGCTCGCCTGCCCGCGGTTCGTGAGCGCCAGGGTGTGTTTGGTCGACAACGAGGCGGGGGCATCGGCCGCTACGGCGAAACCGCGCGCAAAGCCGGCGCGCTCGATGAGCCAGGCCGCCGACGTCTTGACCATGCCCCCCGCCGCCGCGAAGCGCGGGGCGTCCTCGGGAAGGCCGGCCGCGGCATCGGCCGTCAGAAGGGGATTGGTGAAGAAGGACCCTGCCGACCAGGTGTCGCGGTCCGCGGGGTCGAGCACCATGCCCTTGGAGCGACGTAGCGCGAGGACGGCCTCGCGCACCTCGGTCAGCGGCACGCGCGCGCCCTCGGCAACGTCGAGCGCGGCCGCCAGCTGCGCGTACTTGATGGGCGCCGACAGGCTCGCCATGCGCGTGTGAAAGGTGACGTCGAGCACGATGTAGCGCGGGGTGGGACGCCAGGCGTCGCCGTCGGGGGCGAGCCCGCGCATGGATCGCTTGAGGAGCGAGTCGCGGTAGCCGAACTGGAGGGCCACGAGCGGCAACGACCGCACGCGCTCCTCAAGCCGGTCCCAGACGCGCACCAGCGCGACGGTGTCCGCGACCTCTTGGCCGTACGCGCCGACGTTCTGCACCGGCGTCGCTCCGGTCGAGCCAGGGATGCCCGAGAGAGCCTCGAAGCCCATCCAATCCTCGGCCACGGCCTGCTCGACGAGCCGGTCCCAGGGCGTGCCGGCGGTCGCGGTGATCGACAGTCCGCCACAGGCGCCATCGTTTTGCAGCGATATGTCGGCGCGTGCGTCGCGCACCACCACACCGTCGAAACCCTCGTCACCGACCAACAGGTTCGATCCCCCGCCGAGCATGAGCAGCGGGGTGCCTGCGGCATCGGCCTCACGCACGGCGTCGATGAGATCGCGCTCCGTGCGCGCCTCCACCAAGGAGCGGATGGGGCCGCCCACGCGCAGGGTGGTGAGTTCGGCGAGGGTCGTCATGGTCTCCAGCGTACGGGCGGGCGGCTAGCGGTTGCGGCCGCTCGCACCACGAGCGGGCGAGTCCGGCTCGTCCGCGATGTAGCCCGCGTAACCGGCGCCAGCCTCATCGGCCTCGAGCGCGGCACGTTCCTCCCGCCGACGGGCCAACCGCTGCGAACGAAATAACGGTGCGTCGGTACGCACGGCCCGCGCGAGGGTGAACGATGTTGCCGATGCCACCGCCACCACCAGCAACGCGTCACGCAGCGGCACCACCTCGGCGAGGAAGCCGATGAGCTGCGGCACCAGCAGGCCGGCGACGGTCGAGAAGGACGCGACGGCCGAGACACGGGCCGCGGCGCGCACGGGGTCGTCCGCCGCGGCGGAGAATGCGATGGGCACCCCGAGCGCCGCGCCGAGTCCCCACAGCACGGCGCCGACGGGAATCCATGCGAACGACGGGGCGAACGCGAACACCATCAGGCCCGCGACGACGAGGACCGCGGAGATCCTCAGGGACACCACACGGCCCACACGCGCGATGATCGGCGCGCCCGTCCAGCGCACGGACACCATCGCCACGACGAACACCCAATAGATGACGTCGCCCATGGCCTCGGGACGGCCGAAGTCGTCGACGACGGTGAGTGCCATCCACTGTGCCGCGGTCATCTCCGTCATGGACGCGGCGAACACGATGATGCCGATGAGGATGACCCGCCGCTCGCGGTACTCCGCCTTCGCGGTCGCGAAGGGCCCACCCAGGGTGGCCGATGCCGTGGCCGGCTGGGCGGAGCCGTCCAGGCAGGCGACGGGCACGATCGCGATGCGCACCACGGTGATGACGAGGGCTGCGGCAACGAAGTGCCACAGCGGCGCGACACCCGCGTGCGAGGCGAGGGCACCCACGGCGAGCGACAGCGCCATGCCGATGGAGAAGGCGCCGTGAAACTGGCTCATCACGGCCTTGCTCAGGTGGCGCTCGACGGTCGCGGCCTCGGCGTTGATGGCGACATTGATAAACGCCATCGAGAACGTCACCAGGAAATACCCGACCGAGAACAGCCACAGCTGGGCGACCTCGGTGGACAGGCCGACGAGGCCGACCGCGACCGCCCAGGTCACGCTCGACCACACCAACAACGCCCGCGTGCCAAACCGGGCGGCGGCCCATCCGGTGACGAGCAGCGCGATGAGGGACCCTACGGCGCCAGCCGCGATGAGGACCGCGAGGGTTCCCGAACTCACGCCCAACATGTCCCTGATGGTCGGCACCCGCGACAGGAACGTCGCGAGGCACGCCCCCATCAGCACAAACAACGCGAGGACGCCGAGGCGCGCCTGGGCCACCCGGGCGGGCGGCGGCATGTGCGTCGGCGCGAATCGCGGGATCGGCATGGGTGGCGGTCTCCTTCACTCGGCGCCAACGGGCGGTACTACTGTAGGAGCACCCAGCAGGAGGAGGATTCGGTGGCGAGGACACGACGTCCCACGATGGCCGACGTGGCCGCAACCGCGAAGGTGTCGCTGTCGACAGTCTCGCTCGCCTATTCGGGCGCCGGCCCCATCTCCCCCGAGATGAAGGCGAAGGTGGAGCGCGCGGCCGCCGAGCTGGGCTACACCGGTCCCTCGGCGCAGGCGCGTGCGCTGCGCTCGGGCCGTTCGGGCGTGGTGGGCGTCGTCATTCATGACTCCTTCACCCTCGCCTTCCGCGCGCCCCTCATCCTCAATGTCATGGACGGCCTCATCTCGGACCTGGGCGACATGGGCCTAGGAGCGCTGCTCATCCCCGCGCCGCGTGGCGAGGAGGGCGAGACCTCCCTGCTTGAGTCGGCTCCCATGGACGCCGCCGTCATCCTGCGTGTGCGCGATCACGACGACCCCGCGCTCGCGATTCTGCGCAAGCGCGGCCTACCCGTGGTCGTGATGGACGCCGAGCCTCCCGCAGGCGGCGGCCAGGTCACCATCGACGACGGCGCGGCCACCGTCGAACTCATCGAGCACCTACGCGAGCTGGGCCACGAACGCATCGGCACCATCACGCTCCCCCACGCACCCGGCCTCGAGACCCAACTGCGTCCCCTGGACTACTGGCCCGAGACCTCCTGGGCACCCATGCATCACCGGCTCGAAGCGTTCAGGCTGGCCGGCGTGAAACCCTGCGTCGTGGTCGAGGCGCGCGAGTCGATGGTCGCCGAGGGCATCGCCGCTGGCCACCTGGCACTCACCCACGAGTCGCAGCCCACGGCGCTCGTGGTGCAGTCGGACCTGCTCGCCGCGGGCGCGATCTTGGCCGCACGCGAGCTCGACCTGTCAGTGCCCGGCGACGTCTCGATCACCGGCTTCGACGGACTCGATCTCCCGTGGCTCGCTCCGCATGAGCTCACCACCGTGCATCAGGACGGCGTCGAGAAGGGCCACGCCCTTGCGCGCGCCGTCAAGGATTTGCTCGACGGCAACGATCCCGCCCCCGTGCTCACGCCGCTGGAACTGCGCATTGGCACGACGACCGCAGCGGTGGGCGCGGGCCGGTAAGGACGCCACGGCATCGGCCGTCCGTCACCGCCGCGCGGTGTGGGGCTACGCGCAGTCGACGACTGCCTGGGCGCGCCCCAGCACCTTGACACCATCGTGTTCGACCGTGAGGTCCACGCGCGCCGTGCGGCGCTCCTCGTCGAGGGCGCCGATGACGGCTCGGACAGACACGACGGCCTCACCGGGGTTCGGTACCGGAATGGGGCGCGTGAAGCGCACCTGATAGTCGGACACATTGCCCGCGCCCGCCCACTCCTCGACCACGGAGGCGCCGACACCCATGGTCAGCATGCCGTGTGCGATGACGCCCGGCAGACCCACCGACTCGGCGACGACGTCGTTGTAGTGGATGGGGTTGAAGTCACCCGAGGCGCCCGCGTAGCGCACCAGGGTGTCGCGCGTGACGGCGACCTCGCGTTCGGCGACCAGCTGGCCCACCTCGAGGCCGGCGAAGCTGGGGCTCGTCGACTCGGTCATGCGTCCTCCCTCACCGCGAGCGTGGAGACGACGGTGGACACCGGCGCTCCGTCCGCGTCGGCCAACTCCGCGCGCGTCGTCACCATGGAGATGCCCGCGCGCTGTTTGATCGCATCGATGTGGATGGTGGCCGAGATCACGTCGCCGGCAACCAGGGGCCGCACGTGCGTGAAGCGCTCCTCGGCGTGCACCACCTTGGAAAAGTCGACTCCCACTTCGGGGTCGACGACCACGTGGAACTCGGCCTTCTGGGCGATGATCACGGCGAACGTCGAGGGAGCGACGAGGTCGGCGTAGCCTTCGGCTCGCGCGACCGCCACGTCGTAGTGGGCTCCGGACATGGCATCGACGGCGTCGGCGAACTCGCGGATCTTCACCCGCGTCACCTCGTACGGCTCGAAGGGGCCGTACTCGCGGCCCACGGCATCGGGATTCACTGGCACATCGGCCAGCCTAGCGAACCCCTGCTCCGCGCCCGCCTCGTGGCGCACATGCGGCCATGAGCGTCCCCACATCCAGGTTCGTGCCGCAGTTGAGGCCATGTGCGACACCGCGGGGAGACGCCAGGAGGCCCGCGCCATCACTGACGCGGGCCTCCGGGTCGTACGGGTGGCTGTTAGCCGAGGGCCTCCATGATGGGGCCGAGCGCGAAGTACAACACGAACGCCGCGGCGGCGCCCCACAGCAGGGGGTGCACCTTGCGGCCGGCACCGGTGATCACCTGGAGCAGCACGTAGGAGATGAAGCCCACGCCGATGCCGACGGAGATCGAGTAGCCGAACGGCATCAGGATGAACGTGAGGAACGCGGGGATCGCGATCCGGTAGTCCTTCCAGTCGATGTCGGCGACCTGCGAGACCATCAGGAATCCGACGAGCACCAGCACAGGCGTGGCGGCTTCGAAGGGCACCAGCGCGTACAGCGGGGTGAGGAACGTCGACAGCAGGAACGCGATGCCGGTCACGACGGACGCGAGGCCGGTGCGCGCACCGTCACCCACACCGGCCGCGGACTCGATGTACGAGGTGTTCGAGGACACCGAGCCCAGACCACCGGCGGCGGCGCCGATCGAGTCCACGATGAGGATCTGCTGGGTGCGCGGCGGGTTGCCGTTCTCGTCGTTCAACTTTGCCTCGGCGCCCACGGCCGTCATCGTGCCCATCGTGTCGAAGAAGTCGGTGATGAGCAGCGAGAAGATCAGCAGCAGTGCGGTGAGGAAGCCCACCGACGCGAAGCCGCCGAAGAGATCCACCTGGCCGATGAGGGAGAAGTCGGGGGCGGAGACCGCCGAGTCCGGGATGGCGGGGACGACGAGCGCCCAGCCGCCGGGGTTGTCGGCGTTCGTGGCGCCCAGGCCAGCGACGGCCTCGACGATGACGGCGAGAACGGTGGCGACGATGATCGAGATGAGCAGCGCTCCGCGCACCTTCTTCACCATGAGGATGATCGCGGTGAGCAGACCCACGAAGAAGACGATCATCGGCCACGTGTCGATGTAGCCGCCGTCACCGAACTGCGTGATGGTGCCCGCGCCGGTGGAGACGATGCCGGCGTCCACGAGGCCGATGAACGCGAGGAACAGGCCGATGCCGACCGCGATGGCCTGCTTGAGGAACATCGGCACGGCCGCGAAGACCGCCTTACGGAAGTTCGTGAGCACCAGGACCAGGATGATGGCGCCCTCGATGACCACGAAGCCCATCGCCTCGGGCCAGCTCATGCCGGCACGCGAGGCGATCGAGTACGCGAGGAAGGCGTTGATGCCCAGGCCCGCGGCCATCGCCAGCGGGAAGCGCGCCCATACGCCCATGAGAATTGACATGAGGCCCGCCACGAGCGCGGTCGCGGCGGCGACCAGCGGAATGTTCGGCTCGGCGCCTCCGCCGAGGAAGTTGCCCTCGCCGTCCGCGACCGTGCCGATGATGAGCGGGTTCAGGACGACGATGTACGCCATCGTGAAGAAGGTGGTGAGCCCACCGCGGATCTCCTGCCCGAAGGTGGAGCCACGCTGGGTGATCTCGAAGAAGGTGTCGACGCGGCCGATCAGGCCGGTGCGCGCTGGCGCAGACATGAGTGTCTCCTCAGTAACTTGATGGGTGCTGAGTTCCCAATGGTGATTCTGCCGCTCGCGTCGGGGTTCGCGGAAGCGGTCAGAGGATGCGGCGATAGCGTACCGTGCGCCGCGAGCCTGTTCTCACACGTGGGAGCGCTGCCCGGCACACACGCCCAGAAATAGCGAAAGGCCCGCCCCTCCATGAGGAGGAACGGGCCTGTCAGATCTCTCGATCAGCGCGTCTCGCGGTGCGCGGTGTGCTTGCCGCACTTCCGGCAGAACTTGGAGAGCTCCACACGGTCAGGGTTGTTGCGGCGGTTCTTGCGCGTGATGTAGTTGCGGTCCTTGCACTCGGTGCAGGCGAGCGTGATCTTCGGACGAACGTCGTTCTTGGCCATGGTTCTCTCCCAGCCTTGTCGTGACGCGCTTGCTTAAGGCGCGGTCGCGGACGGATCGTCCGCGTCGTAGCGAGGGCGGGACTTGAACCCGCGACCCCACGATTATGAGTCGTGTGCTCTAACCAACTGAGCTACCCCGCCGCGAGAATGGGACCGCCGCCGTCCTCGCGAGAGGTGCGGCGGCGAGCCATCCTTGGAGCCCCGACAGGGAATCGAACCCTGGACCTTTTCCTTACCATGGAAACGCTCTGCCGACTGAGCTATCGGGGCCAGCCGGACTAGGGTACACGCCCCGAGACCGATAAGTGAAATCGGCCCCCAGGGCCCTCTTTCGGGCGGCCGATGCCGTGGTCCGGTGGCGTTGTCAGCCCCCCTGGCTAGGGTGGCGGGATGAGCACGGAGTTGAGCGCGCGCGAGGCTCGCCGCATCTTTCTGGCCGCCCAGTCGTTGACGACGTCGCGTCCGCGCCGGCGGGTGCGACCCGCGGACGTCACGGCCTATCTCGAGCGCCAGGGCGTGCTGCAGCTCGACACCGTCAACGTGCTTAGCCGCGCGCACTACATGCCGCTGTACTCGCGTCTGGGGCCGTACGACACGGCGATGGCCGACGACGTCCTGTGGGGGCACGAACACGGTCACGCCGCCGAGGCGTTCGAGCACTGGGGACACGAGGCCTCGGTGATGCCGCACGACCTGCTGCCGCTGATGTACCACCGCATGGTGGGCGGCGAGTCGTGGAAGGCGCGCACGCGGGCGGCGCTAGAGACAGAGCGCCCTGGCCTCATCGCCGCCGTGCAGGCGGCCGTCGAGCAGCATGGGCCCGTCGTGGCGCGCGATCTCGAACACCTTGCTCCCGCCGAGGGGCCACGGGGGCCATGGTGGGACCAGGGCCACGTGAAGCGCGCCCTCGAGTACCTCTTCATGACGGGCGGCGTTGCCGCCTCGCGGGGACGGCACTTTGCGCGCACGTACGACTCGACCGAGCGGGCGTGGGGCGAGGCACCTGCCACCCTGGGGGCGGATGACCCGGGCGCGACGCCCGCGTCCTGGGGTCAATCCCCGAGCGCCGCACGCCAGGCGCTATTCGATCGCGCGCTGGGTGCGTGCGGCATCGGCACCCTGCGAGACCTGGCCGACCACTTCCGGCTCCCCTTCGCGGCCGGCGCCCGCGGCAGCGACGGCGAGGGGGCGGCGGTGTGGGCGGCATCGGCCGTCGAGCGCGGGCTCGCCCAGTGGGTCACGGTCGAGGGCTGGAAGGACCGCGCGCTCCTCGCCACCGACGCGGTGGACCCCGGTCGCGCGGGCGCCACGGCACTGCTCAGCCCCTTCGACCCCGTGTGCTGGTTCCGACCCAGGTTGAAGCGCATGTTCGGCGTCGACTACCGCATCGAGATCTATACGCCCGAGGAGAAGCGTCAATACGGGTACTACTGCCTGCCGCTGCTGGTCGGCGACCAGATTCCCGCGCGCTTCGACCTCAAGGCGGACCGCAAGGCGGGCATGCTGCTGGTCCAGGCCTCATGGCGCGAGCCAGCGGCCGCCCCCGGGTCGCGCCGGTTGCCCGACGATCGCGTCGCCGCGGCAGCGGCGCGGGAATTACTCACCATGGCCCGGTGGTTGGACCTCGAGTCGGTCAGCGTCGCCCCTCGTGGCGACCTCGCCCCGACTCTCGCATCTGCCCTGGTTCCCGCGGGCGCCGGCACAGATGCGGCGTTAGGGTGAGCAGAGCGACTCCCGTGGCGATGGCCGCCACGGCTGATGAGAAAGCGAGCCCCCTTCCGTGAGCACTTCCCCCGCTCCGATCGCTGACGCGAAGCTCAATCGCCGCGTCCTCGGCATCACCATCGGAGCCGCACTCGGCGGCTTCCTGTTCGGCTTCGACTCGTCCGTCATCAACGGCGCCGTCGACTCCATCTCCTCCGACTTCGACCTGGGCGATTCGCTCACCGGTTTCGTCGTCGCCTCCGCCCTCTTGGGATGCGCTGTCGGCGCGTGGTTCGCCGGCGGTATCGCCAACCGGTACGGGCGCATCCGCGTGATGGTGATCTCCGCGATCCTGTTCCTCGCCTCCGCCGTGGGCTCGGGGCTCGCCTTCGCGGTGTGGGACCTCATGCTGTGGCGCATCGTCGGCGGACTCGCGATCGGCGCCGCCTCCGTGATCGCGCCCGCCTACATCGCCGAGGTGGCGCCCGCCAAGTTCCGCGGCCGCCTGGGATCCTTGCAACAGATGGCGATCGTCCTCGGTATCTTCGCCGCGCTGCTGAGCGACCAGGTGCTCGCCGAGGTCGCCGGTGGCGCCGACGAGGTGCTGTGGTTCGGCCTCGAGGCCTGGCGCTGGATGTTCATGGTGTGCGTGATCCCCGCTCTCGTCTACGGCCTTGCGGCCCTGCGGCTTCCCGAGTCCCCCCGCTATCTGGTGTTCCGCCACCGCAAGGAGGAGGCCGCCGCGGTGCTGCGCGACTTCTCCGGCGAGCAGGACGTCGACCACCGCATCGACGAGATCGAGCGCTCCATCGGCCACGACGAGAACCAGTCCGTGCGCGACCTGCGCGGCAACCGCCTGGGCCTCATGCCGATCGTGTGGATCGGCATCCTGCTGAGCGTCTTCCAGCAATTCGTCGGCATCAACGTGATCTTCTACTACTCCACGTCGCTGTGGCAGTCGGTAGGATTCGAGGAGAGTCAGGCGTTCCTCACCTCGACCATCACGTCGATCACCAACATCGTGTTCACCATCGTCGCGATCATCTTCGTCGACCGCATTGGACGCCGCCTCCTGCTGCTGATCGGATCGTCGGGCATGTTCCTGTCGCTGCTAGCGATGGCGATCGCCTTCTCGACCGCCACCGTGGACGCCGACGGCAACGCCTCGCTCGACGGCGTATGGGGCGGCGTCGCCCTGGCCGGAGCCAACCTCTTCACCGCGTTCTTCGCCGCCACGTGGGGACCGGTCGTGTGGGTGCTGCTGGGCGAGATCTTCCCCAACAGGATCCGTGCGGTCGCGCTCGCCGTGGCCGCCGCCGCCCAGTGGCTGGCCAACTGGACGATCACCATGACGTTCCCGATCTTCGCGCACATCGGCCTCACGTTCGCGTACGGCTTCTACGCGGCCATGGCGTTGCTGAGCCTCTTCTTCGTCATCTTCAAGGTGCCGGAGACCAAGGGCATGGAGCTTGAGGACATGGACGGCGTGGAGATCCACCGCGGCAAGTTCGTCAAGACCGAAGACGGCCACAAGCGCGTCATCGACTGACCCCTCGCCTCTCGCGTCAGCCCGGGACCGTCGGTCCCGGGCTGACGCGCGTCTGCGGGCCTACTGTGGCTCGTGTGACCTGGTTCTACGATCCGCTGCGCTCGTACGAGGACAACTACGCGCACGGCCCCTTCGGGGCGTGGGCGGCCGATGCCGTGGCCGGGTCACCCGTCCAGGCCTCCTCGCGCGACACCGACCACACCTTCCTGGGCCGGCCCGTGCACCGGCCCTTCGGGATCCCCGCCGGCCCGCTCGTCAATGCCGCGTTCTGTGCCGCGGCCTTCGCGCATGGGGTCGACATCGCGGTTTACAAGACGGTGCGCACCCGAGCGCACGCCTCGCACCCCTTCCCCAACTGCCTCGCGGTCACCACGGAGGGCCCGCTCAATCCCGACCGACTCGACACGCTCGTCGCCGGCTCCGATCTGAACCGCGCGCGGTCCATTTCCAACTCCTTCGGGGTCCCGTCGCGTGATCCCGATGAGTGGCAGCCCGACATGGCACGCGCTGTGGCGGCAGCGGGGCCGGGTCAGGTGCTGGTGGGCTCCTTTCAAGGCACGGGGCGCGGCAGCGGCGAGGACGCCTACGTCGCAGACCACGTGCGCGCGGCCGAACTCTGCGTCGAGGCGGGCGCACCGATCCTCGAGATGAACCTGTCCTGCCCGAACGAGGGCACCGGGAACCTGCTGTGCTTCGACACGGCTCTCGTGGCCCGCATCGCCGCCGCGGTTAAGGAGGCGGTGGGCGACGTGCCTGTGGTGCTGAAGCTCGCCCACTTCGCGTCGCAGCCCGCACTGGAGGAGTTCCTCGCCGCAACGGCGCCCATCGTCGACGGCTACGGGGCCATCAACACGGTGCCCGCGCGCCTCGTCGATTCCACCGGGGCCGCCGCGCTGCCCGGGGCCGGACGCGAGATCGCTGGGGTGTGCGGCGAGGCGATCCTTCCCGCGGCCATCGCCATGGTGCGCCGCATCGCGCGCTGGAGGTCAGATGCCGGAGCGGACGTCTCGATCATTGGCGTGGGCGGGGTCATGAGCCTCACGGACGTGGCGGCCCACGTCGCCGCGGGTGCCGACGCGGTGATGAGCGCGACCGGCGCGATGGTGGACCCGGAACTCGGGCGGCGTGTCGCGGACGCGTCCTGGCCCGTTTAGGAGGCGTCCTACGGACCCGTGGGACTTAGGGCCCAGGCACTCCTCACAACCAGATCTAGTGTCATCTCTCACACGGCACCCCCACATGTAGTGGTACGGGTCGCCGGGCCAGACCATCGTCGGGGAGGGAATCAGGGTCATGACCATCGCGGATAGTGATCGCATCACCACGGACTCGACGGTCGTGAGCCTGCGCGTCGTCAAGCGCGACGGCCGCACCCTGGACTTTGACGCTCGGCGCATCCAGGCGGCGCTCGCCAAGGCCTTCCGCGAGGTACACGGAGCAGACACCGCCGCGCACGAGGCGCGGGTGGCCGCGCTGACCGCCAGCATCGTCGACGAGCTCCGGGCGGGCCACGTAGGCGACGTCAAGATCTACGAGATCCAGGGCGCCGTCGAGCACGAGCTGCTCGAGGCCGGCGAATACGACGTGGCGCGCGCGTACATCGACTACCGGGTTGCACGCGACTTCCGTCGCGCGAAGGCGACCGACCTCAACCACACCGTGACCACCCTGCTCGAGAAGGAATCCTCGGTCGTCAACGAGAACGCGAACAAGGACGCCGACGTGTTCAACACGCAGCGCGATCTCACCGCAGGCCTCGTGGGCAAGGCCATCGGCCTGAGGATGCTGCCCCCTCACGTCGCGAACGCTCATACCAAGGGCGACCTGCACTTCCACGACCTCGACTATCAGCCGTATGCCCCCATGACGAACTGCTGCCTCATCGACGTGCCCGAGATGCTCGCGCACGGCTTCCGGATGGGCAACGCGGAGATCGAGCCGCCGCGCTCCATCCAGACCGCGACCGCACAGATCTCGCAGATCATCGCCAACGTGTCCTCGAGCCAGTACGGCGGCTGCACCGTGGACCGCATCGACGAGGTCCTCGCCCCCTACGCGGCCCTCAACTACGACAAGCACCTCGGCGAGGCGGCGACGTGGATCGCCGACCCCAGCCAGCATCGGCCGTACGCCGAGGCGCGCACGCGCAAGGACATCGAGGACGCGATGCAGTCCCTCGAGTACGAGATCAACACGCTGTTCACGTCCAACGGGCAGACGCCCTTCACGTCCGTCGGCTTCGGGCTCGGTACCGGCTGGTACGAGCGGGAGATCCAGAAGGCCATCCTCGAGATCCGCCGGCGCGGCTTGGGCAAGGAGGGCCGCACGGCGATCTTCCCTAAGTTGCTGTTCACGCTGCGCCGCGGCGTCAACCTCGAGCCGGACGACCCCAACTACGACATCAAGGAACTGGCGGTGCTGTGCGCGACGGAGCGCATGTACCCCGACGTGCTGTCGTACGACAAGATCGTGGAGCTCACCGGCTCCTTCAAGGCGCCCATGGGGTGCCGCTCGTTCCTGCAGGGCTGGACCGATGCGGACGGCAACGACGTCGTGAATGGCCGCATGAATCTGGGCGTCGTGACGCTCAACCTGCCTCGCATCGCGCTCGAGGCAGCGGGGGATCTGGACTCCTTCTGGCGACTCCTGGACGAGCGTCTCGCGGTGGCGCACGACGCCCTCACGTTCCGCGTGGCCCGCTGCAAGGAGGCCGTGCCCGCGAACGCGCCCATCCTGTACGTGCATGGTGCGTTCGGGCAGCGCCTGGCGGTCGAGGACGACGTGGACGACCTGTTCCGCGACGGCCGCGCCACGGTGTCGCTGGGATACATCGGCCTGTACGAGGTCGCCACGGCGTTCCACGGCGGGCAGTGGGAGTCGCTGCCGGAGGCCAAGGAACTGACGCTCGCGGTACTGCGCCGGCTCGCGGCAGCGACCGCCGCGTGGAAGGCCGAGTCCGGGTACCACTTCTCGGTGTACTCGACGCCGTCCGAGTCGCTCACGGACCGCTTCTGCCGGTTGGACCGCGAGCGCTTTGGCTCCGTCGCGGACATCACCGACAAGGACTACTACACCAACTCGTTCCACTACGACGTGCGCAAGGCGCCGACGCCGTTCGAGAAGCTCGACTTCGAGGCGCCCTACCCGCAGTACGCGTCCGGCGGCTTCATTCACTACGTCGAGTACCCCGTGCTGCGCAGCAACCCCCGGGCCCTCGAGGCGGTGTGGGACTACGCCTACGACCGCGTGGGCTATCTGGGTACCAACACGCCCATCGACCGCTGCTACGCGTGCGGCTTCACCGGAGACTTCGACCCCACCGCGCGCGGCTTCGCGTGCCCCGAATGCGGCAACGACGACCCACGCACCTGCGACGTCGTGAAGCGCACGTGCGGGTACCTGGGCAACCCCCAGGCGCGACCCATGGTTCACGGCAGGCACGAGGAGATCGCGGCGCGGGTCAAGCACCTGCCCGGGACCGTGCGCCTTGGCGGCGACAGCGCCGTCGAGCGCGCTGGGGGTGCCACAGCGGTGAGCGTGGCTGCTGCCGGCGCGGCCGGGTCGATTCAAGCGGCGTCCGGTTCGCGCGGCAGTGAGGGCGGTCCCGGGGGCCGGGGATGACGCGCGAGCCGGACGTCCGCACGTGGCAGGCGACCAAGGTGTCGCACTCCTACGTCGCGGACTACAAACCCTTCTCCTTCGTCGACGGCGAGGGTGTGCGGTGCTCCCTCTATGTCGCGGGCTGCCTTTTTAAGTGCGACGGCTGCTACAACGAGGCGGCGTGGTCGTTCCGGTACGGACAGCCCTACTCAGCCGAGCTCGAGGACCGCATGGTGGCCGATCTGGCTCACCCCTCGATTCAGGGTCTGTCGTTGCTGGGCGGCGAGCCGTTCCTCAATACCCAGGTGGCGCTCGCCGCGGTGCGCCGGCTGCGCGCCGAGTTCGGGAGCACTCGCGACGTGTGGTGCTGGACGGGCTACCGGTTCGAGGCGCTGCTGGAGGACTCCGACGACAAGCGTGCGCTGCTCGCCGAGATCGACGTGCTGATCGATGGCACCTACGAAGAGTCGCAGCGAGACCTATCGCTCGCGTTCCGGGGCTCACGCAACCAGCGGGTGCTGGACGCCCGTGCGTCCGTCGCGGCGGGCAACGCCATCGAGCGCTGACGGGCGCCTACTCGCAGACCACCCCGTCGCCGTCACGATCCGAGTACCACTCGTACTCGGGGTCGGTGCCCTTGACGTACGGGCCGTAGCCGGAGGGCAGGTCCTTGCAGTACGGGTAGCGCTCGTCCAGTTCGGGTTCTGATGTCTCCGTGGGCGCGGCCTGCGCGTTCGACGATTTCTTGGGCGCCGGGGTGTCCTGGGGCTCGGCGGTCTTCGCCGGCGCCGGAGCCTCGCCCAGACCCGTCGAAACCACGGGCTGATCGCCGGGCGCTGGAAGCTCCTGATCCGGGCACGTCTCGAGAACGTCGACCATCGCATCGAGCTCGGCCGGGGTCACCCACAGGGAGTACTTGGCCTTCACGGCGACCTGACGCGCCACGTACTCGCAGCGGAAATCCGCCTCGGGCGGCAGCCACTCGGAGGCGTCGTCGTCGCCCTTGGAGCGATTCTCACCAGCATCCACCGGTTCGAGGTTCAACGGATCGTTCGCGAACGACACTCGCTCGGAGTAGGTGAGGTCCTGAGCGCCCGTGGTCCACGCTGCTGACAGCGCCACGAGGTGATCGATGTCGACCTCACTCGCCCCTCCACGCTCGAAGTGAATCCACTCCCCCGTGAACGGATCTGGGAGGTCGCCCGCGGTCACCGTGCACGATCCCGAGATCTCGATGTTCTTGAGGCGCTCCCCCAACATGTCGTCGCGGGTGGAGCAGCCGTTGCGGTCCACGTCGACCCAGCCATCACCGAACTGCTCACGGGAGTAACCGTCGCTCGACGCGGCCTCACGGACCGCGAGCGCAAACACTGCTGCCATCGCCGAGCCCGCGGCATCGGACGAGGCCGACGGCGAGGGGCTTGCCTCCGCGCGCGAGGCGCTCGGGCTGGGCGACGGCTCCGCAGTAGCCGACGCCGACGGGATACTCGAGACGGGCGTGGGAGACGCGTTCACGGATGTCTCGCCGCTCGTGCTCACACTGTCGGCAGGGACCGCGCACCCGGCGGCAAGGATCGCGACGGCGACGGCCAGCGCGGCCGTGCGCACGCGCGCGGGTAGGTGCATCAACAGCGGCGTCATGGTGCTCCCTCAGCGTCTGACTGCCCGGCACTGTAGCCTCGCCCGCACCCCGGCACGAGCCAGTGTGACCCTTATCTCAGTGACGAGAATGACGAAGGCCCCGCCGAAGCGGGGCCTTCTGTAGTGGCAGGTGAGGGATTCGAACCCCCGAAGTCAGTGACGGCTGATTTACAGTCAGCTCCCTTTGGCCGCTCGGGCAACCTGCCGTGCTCCCGGTCCGCGAGGAACCTGGCGCGCATGGAAGGATAGCAACCAAAGCGGCTCCGACGCGAATCCGTGCCGGACGCAGACAACCCAGACGCATGGGCCGCCCCTCCGGCGGTCCCCAAAGGAGGATGACATGGCTTCCGACAGCAGCTTCGACGTGGTGAGCAAGGTGGACCGCCAGGAGGTCGACAACGCGCTCAACCAGGCGTCCAAGGAGATCCAGCAGCGCTACGACTTCAAGGGCGTGGGCGCCTCGATCGAGTGGTCCGGCGAGACCATCGTCATGAAGGCGAACTCCGAGGAGCGCGTGCTCGCCATCCTCGACGTGTTCCAGTCGAAGGTCATCAAGCGCGGCATCTCGCTGAAGGCCATCGACTCGGGCGAGCCCCAGCAGTCAGGCAAGGAGTTTCGTCTGGGCGCCACGATCAAGGAGGGCATCGCTCAGGACGTGGCGAAGAAGCTCACCAAGATCGTCCGCGACGAGGGGCCCAAGTCCGTCAAGGCCCTCATCCAAGGTGACGAGCTGCGTGTCTCGTCGAAGTCGCGCGACGACCTCCAGACCACCATGGCGCTCCTCAAGAACGCGGACGTCGACACCGCGCTCCAGTTCGTCAACTACCGCTGACATACGGCCGATGCCCGGGTCGCCTCCCTACGGAGGCGACCCGGGCATCGGCGTGAGTGGCGCTACTGCGCGGAGTCAGCGGCTCTCGACGGCCTCGGTCACCTTCGCCACCGCGTAGCCCCACGCTTGCGAGACCTTCGGGTGCGGCGGGACCGCCACCTCGTCGGGATTCGTGACGACGTCGAGCAGAACTGGACCGTCCTGCGAGAAGGCCCACTGCAGCGCGCCGTCGAGATCGTCAGGTTCCGTGACCCGACGTCCAGCGAGCCCCATCGCCGTCGCCACGGCCGCAAGATCCGGGTTGTCGAGCTGCGTGCCGAAGGACGCGATGCCGCCCTCCTGTTGCTCGAGTTGCACCATGCCGAGCGAGGCGTTGTCGAAGACGACCACCACTACGGGGAGTCGGTACGAGACCGCGGTGCGCAGGTCGCCCAGTAGCATCATGAGGCCGCCGTCACCGGACAGCGACACCACGCGACGGGTGCGGTCAAGCGCCTGGGCGCCGAGCGCCTGCGGCAACGCATTGGCCATCGAGCCCAGGTTGAACGAGCCGAGTAGTTCGCGGTCGCCCCGCATCTCCACGTAGCGCGAGGACCACGTGGTGGACATGCCCGTGTCCATCGTGAAGATCGCGTCGTCGGGGGCGTGACGGTCCACGGCTGCCGCGAGCGCCTCTGGCCGAATGCGGTCGTCGGGGTTGTCGAAGACCGAGCGCACCTTCGCGACCACGCCGGACTCCTCGTAGTCGGGGTCCGCGATGTGGTCCTGGCGCTCGCGCCACGACTCGTAGGTATCGCGGATCGAGTCGAGGAAGCCCGTGTCCTCGTGGGCGGTCAGGCGCGGCAGCAGGGCCGCGAGCGCCTCGCCCGCGTCGCCGGTCACGGCGACATCGACGGGAACCCGGCGACCGATATGGGTGGCGGCCCGGTCGATCTGGATGACCACGGCATCGGCCGGATAGAAGTCTCGGTACGGGAAGTCGGTGCCCACCATGAGGAGGACGTCGCAGTCCTGGAGTGCGTCGGCGGCCGCCTTGTTGCCCAGCAGCCCCGCCTGGCCCACGTTGTACGGGTTGTGGCCGTCGAAACCGGTCTTTCCCTTGAGGGTGACCACCATGGGTGCGTTGAGCCGCCCGGCGACGGCGAGGGTCTGCTCGCGGGCATGCTCGGCGCCGCGGCCCACGAGCATCGCGACCTTCTTGCCTTTGTCGAGGGCGGCAGCAGCGGCCGCGAGCGCGTCCTCGCTCGGGACGGCGGCGGCCGAGGGGACCGCGAAGGAGGGAGCAGGAGTCCCGGACGGGAGCTCGAGCCCGCCGATGTCGCCGGGGATCGTCAGCACGGCCACGCCGCCCTGGGCGTAGGCCGCATTGACCGCGGAGACGAGCATCTGGGGCAGCTGCTCGGGCGAGGTCAGCGTCTGATTCCACACCGACACGTCCTCGAAGACGCGGTCGTTGTTGACCTCCTGGAAGTAGTTGGTGCCGATCTCTGCGCTCGGCACCTGGCCGCAAATCGCGAGCATCGGGGTGTGCGACTTCTTCGCGTCGTACAGGCCGTTGATGAGATGCAGCGAGCCGGGGCCCACGGTGCCCATCACGACGCCGATACGTCCGGTGAGTTGGGCCTGCGCGGCCGCGGCAAAGGCGCCGGCCTCCTCGTGGCGCACCCCCACCCATTCCAGGCGGTCCTCGGTGCGGATGGCATCCGTGAGGGGGTTGAGCGCGTCGCCCACCACCCCCCAGATCTGCGTCACGCCGTGGTCGGCGAGCGCGTCGACAATGTGTGTCGCGACGGTCGTGCTCATCGGGTGTCTCCTCTCGTGGTGACGTGCGGGGTATGGAAGGAATCGGCGGAGGCGAGGTCCCAGTCACGCGCCCAGTTGGCGGGGGCCTCGCTCAGCAGCTCACCGGTGTGCAGCCAGTCGTAGCGGTCGGCGTACGAGACCGTCTCGCCGGGGCCGATCACAAGCCGCAACTGCTCGGGACTGAGTTCCTCGGGGCGGCGCACACCCATGGACGCCATCATGCGGGCGGCCTCGTCGACGGTGGACTTGTGATAGCGGTAGACCCGCATGTACTTGTCCTCCACGTCGAGTGCGCGAACGCGGCGCGGGTCTTGGGTGGCGACCCCCACCGGACACGTGTCGAGGTGGCAGCGCTGGGACTGAATGCAGCCCGTGGCCATCATCATGGGCCGTGCGGCGTTGGTGTAGTCGGCGCCCTGGATGAGGCGCTTCACGATGTCGTTACCCGCAGCCACCTTGCCGCTCGCGCCGAGGCGCACCCGGTCGCGCAGGCCCGCGCCCACCAGCGCGTTGTGCACAAGCATGAGTCCATCGGTGAGCGGCATCCCCATGTGATCCTCGTACTCGAGGGGGGCGGCACCGGTGCCGCCCTCGGAGCCGTCGACGATGATGAAGTCGGGCGCGGTACCCACCTCGAGCATCGCCTTCACCATCGCGAGCACCTCGACTCGTGACGACACACACAACTTGAAGCCGGCCGGCTTGCCGCCGGACAGCTCACGCATGCGCGCGATGAACTCGATCAGTTCGGTGGGCGTCGAGAACACCCGATGGCGAGGAGGGCTGACCAGCTTTTCGCCCACCTTGGCGCCGCGGGTCTTGGCGATCTCCTCCGTGACCTTTTTGCCCGGCAGCACGCCGCCGATGCCCGGCTTCGCGCCCTGCGACAGCTTGAGGGACACGGTCTTCACCTGGTCCCACTGAGCCTTCTGCGCGAACTGCGCGGCGTCGAAGTCACCGTCGTCGGTGCGGCACCCGAAGTACCCAGTGCCGATCTCCCACACCAGGTCGCCGTTGCTTTCCGTGTGATACGGGGAGATGCCTCCCTCGCCCGTGTCGTGGGCGAACCCGCCCTTTTCGGCGCCGCGGTTGAGGGCGCGGATGGCGTTGGAGGACAGCGCACCGAAGCTCAGGGACGACACGTTGAGCAGCGACATCGAGTAGGGCTTGGCACAGTCGGGGCCTCCCACGCTCACGCGCGGGGGCTCGTCGGGCGCCTCGAGCGGCGCCGTGGAGTGCACGAGGAACTCGTGACCGGTCTCGTAGACGTCGAGTTCGGTGCCATAGGCCTTCTCCGAGTGAGTGCCCTTGGCCCGTTCGTAGATGATCGAGCGGGTGTCCCGGTCGAACGGCTTACCGTCCCAGTCGCGCTCGATGAAGTACTGCTGGATCTCCGGCCGGATCTTCTCCAGCCCGTAGCGCAGGTGCCCCACCACCGGATAGTTGTGCAGTACCGAATGCTTGCGCTGGAGCAGGTCGTACGCAGCGACCGCTGCCGTGGCGCCCAGCGCCACCATGGCTCCGGTCAGTGACGTTCCTACCCGCTTGCCGGGCATGGTGCCTCCGCGCTGCGAGGCGCCGCTCGGTCGGCGACGAACCTTGCACGAGGGCAACGTCCCGGCCGGGGCCGACCATTCCCTTGGCCCCGCGTCCGACGAGACGGGGTTCCTAGAAGTGCTGCCCGTTGCGGCGGGCCATCTCCTCGAGGCGGCCGATGCGCTGGTCCATGGGCGGGTGCGTCGCGAACAGGTTCGCGAGACCCTCGGCCTTGAACGGGTTGGCGATCATCATGTGCGACACGTTCTCGAGCTTGGGGTCGGCCGGCAGAGGACGGGCGGCGGTGCCGCGTTCGAGCTTGCGCAGCGCGCTCGCGAGGGCGAGCGGGTCGCCCGTGAGCGTCGCCCCGTCCTCGTCCGCGTCGTACTCGCGGGTGCGGGAGATGGCCATGCGGATGAGGGTCGCGGCGATGGGTGCAAGGATCAACATCGCGATCATGCCGAGCGGACCCAGGGGGTTGTCGCGGTTGTTGCCGCCGCCACCGAAGAAGAACATCATCTGCGCGAGCGCCGTGATGATGCCCGCGAAGGCCGCGGCGACAGAGCCGATGAGGATGTCGCGGTTGTACACGTGCTGCAACTCGTGGCCGAGTACGCCGCGCAGCTCGCGCTCGTCGAGGATCTGCAGGATCCCCTCGGTGCAGCACACGGCGGCGTTCTTGGGGTTGCGGCCCGTGGCGAAGGCGTTGGGCGCCTGGGTGGGCGACACGTACAGGGCGGGCATGGGCTGGTTGGCCTCGGCGGACAATTCGCGGACGATCCGGTACATCGCGGGCTGCTCGACCTCGGTCACGGGGCGGGCGTGCATGGCACGGATCGCGAGCTTGTCGGAGTTCCAGTACCCGTAGAAGGTGCCGAAGACGCCGAACAGCGCGAAGGCCCACAGCCACTGGCCGCCGTTCACGAAAGAGCCGATGCCCAACAACACGACCCACATCAGGACGAACAGCCCCATGGTCTTCACGCCGTTGAAGTACTTGCCTGACACGGTTCCTCTTCCCTCGTGGTCCTTCAGCGTGGCAACGGCCGATGCCGCGGCCGGGTTCCCGGGCCACGACGCCCGGATACGCACTCGAGCCCGTCAGCGTCCGTATCGACGGGCTGGAGTGATTCTACGAGCGCTCGGGCCCGTCGATCGGTGAGATGACGGGCGCGAGCGCGCGTGTCATGCATACGAGGTCGGCGCGCTCCTCCCACGAATCGACCTCGACGAACCCGAGCCGCGCATAGAGCCGTCTCGCACCGTCGCGCCATCTCCACACGGTCAGCGCGACCTCCGCGTCGCCGCGAGCCTGTGCGCGCTCGCACGCGGCCTCGACCAGCGCCGCCGCGACCCCGCGGCCCCGGGCTGCCGGCACCGTCCACAGCCGCTTGACCTCGCACCGACCCTCATCGGGCGCGGTCAACACGACCATCCCGAGCGGCTCGCCCGCGTCTTCGGCCAGGAGCACCGTCGCGCCCGCGAGCGCGGCGGCCGGGTCCGCGACCTCCCGGCGATAGCTCTCGGGGAGGGCCGATGTCCCGGCAACCTCTGCGCCCTTCTCGCGCTCCGTGGCGATCAGGTAGGCGGCGAGGAGGTCGGAGACGGCCCTCCGGTCGCGCGGGTCGTCGGGCCGAGCGGGGCGCACCGTCGGCACCGCACGCGCAGCCCGCACGGAACGCACGAAGGCCGGCGCGGGGTCACCCCCGGCGCCGGCCTCGTGCCCTGCCATGACTACTTGCGCTTGAGCGCGATGTCCGTCATCTCCTCGCGGGGAACGACCTTGACGCGCTCGCGCCCGTCGGCCTCGCCGAGCGCGAGCTCGTGGGCGTCGAGGATCTCCCAGTCGTGCCACTGGACCACGTCCACGCCGCGCTCCTTGAGAAGGTGGAGCACGTTGTCCGGGCTCAGCTGCTGGGCACCGGCCTGCGACTCGGCGTAGAGGCGCGGGGCGTCCTCGACCAGGTTCGCAATGGTCTCCTGGGCGTCGGACTTGGTGTGGCCGATGAGGCCCACGGGTCCGCGCTTGATCCAGCCGGTGGTGTAGAAACCAGGCACGACGTCGCCGCCGTCGACCACGCGGCCACCCTCGTTGGCGATGGTGCCGCGCGAGTGGTCGAACGGCACTCCGTCGATCTCGGTGCCGTAGTAGCCGACGGCGCGGTACACGGCCTGGACCGGGTAGTCGATGAACTCGCCCGTGCCCTTGACGTTGCCGTCGCCCTGGAGCTCGGTGCGCTCCATACGGATGCCGACGACCTTGCCGTCCTCACCGAGCACCTCGTGAGGGGACTGCAGGAAGTGCAGGTGGATGCGGCGCGAGGCGGTGCCCGGGTCCTTCATCGCGTAGTCGGTGAGGGTCTTCACGACCTGCTTCTGCTGCTTGTTGTTCTCGGCGACCTCCATCGAGGCCTCGTCGAACTCGTAGTCCGTCTCCGGGTACACGACGATGTCGACGTCGGGCACGTGGCCCAGCTCACGCAGCTCGAGCGGCGAGAACTTCACCTGCGCGGGGCCGCGGCGACCGAACACGTGGACGTCGGTCACGGGCGAGGCGGCAAGCCCCTCGTAGACGTTCTGAGGGATCTCGGTGACGGCGATGTCCTTTGGGTGCTTCGCGAGCACGCGGGCGACGTCGAGCGCGACGTTGCCGACGCCGAGGACGGCGACCTCCTTGGCCTCGAGCGGCCAGGTGCGCGGGACGTCGGGGTGGCCGTCGAACCACGACACGAAGTCGGCGGCTCCGAAGGATCCCTCCAGGTCGATACCAGGGATGTTGAGGTCGGAGTCCTTGAAGGCTCCGGTCGCGAAGATCACCGCGTCGTAGTGGGCGCGCAGGTCCTCGAGGGTGAGGTCGGTGCCGATGTTGACGTTGGCGAGTAGGCGGATGTCGCCGCGGCCCAGCACGTTGGCAAGGGCGACGATGATCTGCTTGATGCGCGGGTGGTCGGGGGCCACGCCGTAGCGGACCAGCCCGAAGGGCGCGGGCAGGCGCTCGATGATGTCGATGGACACGTCGAGGCCGGACTTGGACAGGATGTCGGAGGCGTACGTTCCGGCGGGGCCGGCGCCGATCACGGCGACGCGCAAGGGTCGTTCGGTGGTCACGGGACTCACTTTTTCTTTGGCGGCAGGGAAGCAGGCCTCGAGGGCGCTCTCGAACGGCACTAGGGACCGAGTATAGACATGAACATTTGCTAGCCAATCGGCGTCCTTGCGAGCACGGCCGAGCGCACCCCGCCACGCTGGAGCCATGGCCCCGTCCGCCCCCACGGCTCCCGCCGCCGCCCAGCCAGCCACGGCATCGGCCGTCGTGACTCCTCGCCTGCTGACGGCGACGGACTACCTGGCCGATGCGGTCAGCCGCATCGCGACCGCGACCCGCCGCGTCCTCATCACCACGCTGACGCTCGCCGACGACGACAAGACGGGGCCGCTCATCACGGCGCTCGAGGCGGCCGCGCGGCGAGGCGTCGACGTGCGCGTCGCCGCCGACGTCTTCACCTATGTCGACGCCGCCGGAACGTTCCTGCCGCGCGGGCACCTGACGCGCCGCAAGCGCGCGAGCTCCGCGATGGCCTCGCGACTCGCGAACGCGGGCGCGACGTTCATGTGGCTCGGGTCCGAGCGCGGCCTCATCTGGCGCGGGCGCACCCACACCAAGTTCTGCGTGGTCGACGACGTGGCGTACGCGTTTGGCGGGGTGAACCTCGACGACCGGGGCGTCAGCAACGTGGACTTCATGCTCAGGTGCGAGGACGCGACGCTCGCTGACATGCTCGACGCGGTGTTTGCACGCATCCGCGAGGCAAGCCTGCTGGAGCAGGGCCATCGCTCGTTGTCGCTGCGCACGGGCAACCGGGACGAGGTGCTCGTGGACGGCGGAGTGCCGGGCGACTCGATCATCTACCGCCGCGCGGTGAAGTACGCCAAGCGTGCCGAGCACATCCTGCTGGTCAGCCAGTACTGCCCCACGGGCGAACTGGGACGCCTGATCGAGTCGCGCGACCACGAGCTGTATTTCAACCCGCCCCGCCTGGCCTCCGCCGCGAACCGCGTGCTGATCTCCTCGTCGATGGCGGTGACGGGCCACCGCACACGCTACGGGCGGGACACCTACCTCCACGCCAAGTTCATGGTGTTCACGCTTCCCGGTGGGCGGCGCGTGGCGCTGACGGGCTCCCACAACTTCGTCGCCGGCGGCGTGAGGCTCGGCACCCGCGAGATCGCGCTGCTGACGCACCGTGACGGACTCATCAGCCAACTGATCGATTTCCACCGCCGCGAGGTGGCCCCACAGGCGGCCAACTAGGGGGTTCCCGCGCACGAACCCCTGTGGCACACTGGGACCTATGTCCCAGCAGCAGATTGTCCGCGCATCCATGATGTGCCGCTGCTGCTGTGCCATGTGTCTGCCGGCCTGACCGCCCACGGACACAGATCCCCTGTAGCCCTGGGCGCTCGGCCTTCCGAGCGCTAACCAGTCGCGCTCGACAAGGCCTCGCTCCCAGAACCTGACGAGTCGAGGAGTCTCGGTGACCGACACCGACACCACCAAGCCTGCATCCGATGCTGCCGCCGCCGAGGCGGAGGAGCGCCGGCGCCACCGCGAAGAGGCGCGCCTCATCCGCACCCGCGAGGCCGCCGCGCGCAAGAACACCGCCTCGAAGGACGGCCAGTGGGCCGCGGGCGACCGCACACCGCTGAACCCCAACGAGGAGATGAAGGCTGCGGGCGACCCGCTCGAGGTGCGCGGGCGCATCGAGTCGATGTACTCCAAGTGGGGCTTCTGGTCCATCCCGCCGGGCGACCTGCGCGGCCGCTTCCGCTGGTGGGGCCTGTACACGCAGCGTCGCCAGGGCATCGACGGCGGCAAGACCGCCATCCTCGAGCCGCACGAGCTCGACGACGAGTTCTTCATGCTGCGCGTGCGCTCGGACGGCGGCCAGCTGTCCGTCGCGCAGGCCCGCACGATCGGCACCATCTCCGAGACGATGGCGCGCGACACCGCGGACGTGTCGGACCGCCAGAACATCCAGCTCCACTGGATCCGCATCGAGGACGTTCCCGAGATCTTCCGCCGCGTCGAAGAGGTCGGGCTGATGTGCGCCGAGGCGTGTGGCGACGTCCCGCGCGTCATCCTGGGCTCCCCCGTGGCGGGCGTCGCCGAGGACGAGCTCATCGACCCCACGCCGCAGATCCGCGACATCATGGATCGCTACATTGGCTCCCCCGAGTTCTCGAACCTGCCGCGTAAGTTCAAGACGGCGTTCACCGGGCAGCCGATCCCCGACATCCTGCACGAGGTGCAGGACATCGCCTTCTGCGCGGTCGAGCACCCCGAGCTAGGCGTGGGCTATGACCTGTGGGTGGGCGGCGGCCTATCCGTCAACCCCATGCTGGGCCACCGTCTGGGCGTCTTCGTCAAGCCCGAGATCGCCCACGAGGTGTGGAAGGGCGTCGCCTCGATCTTCCGTGATCACGGCTACCGCCGCCTGCGCACGCGCGCCCGCCTCAAGTTCGTCCTGAAGGCCTGGGGTCCCGAGAAGTTCCTGCAGGTGCTGCAGGACGACTACCTCGGCTACGAGCTGCCGAAGGGCCCCGCCCCCAAGCTCGCTCAGCGCGGCGACCGCGGCGACCACGTGGGCATCCACCGTCAGAAGGACGGCAACTACTACGTGGGCGTCGCCCCGGTGGCCGGTCGCGTCTCCGGCGCGAAGCTCAACGCCATCGCGGACATCGCCGAGGCGGCCGGCTCGAACCGCATCCGCCTCACGCCGTTGCAGAAGATCCTGGTGCTCGACGTGCCCGAGGACAAGGTCAACGACGTCGTCAACGGCCTGCGCGCGCTCGAGCTCGAGTCCGACCCCGGCGAGTTCCACCGCAACGTCATCGCCTGCACGGGAATCGAGTACTGCAAGCTCGCGATCGTCGAGACCAAGGCGACGGCGCGCGAGGTGGTGAAGGTCTTGGACGAAAAGTTCCCCGACCTCGACAACCCCATCACCGTGCACGTCAACGGCTGCCCCAACTCGTGCGCGCGGGTGCAGATCGCGGACATCGGCTTCAAGGGCCAGCTCGTGCTGGACGAGGAGTCGGGCGAGCAGGTCCCCGGCTTCCAGGTCCACCTGGGAGGCCGCCTGGGCCGCGGCGACGACAACGACTTTGGACGCAAGATCCGCGCCCACAAGGTCACCGAGAAGGGCATGCCCGAATATGTGGAGCGGGTCACCACGAACTACCTCGCCGACCGCGTGAGCGCCGACGAGACGTTCGCGGACTGGGCCTTCCGTGCCGAGGAGGAACTGATCAAATGACCACGATCCTGCCTGGGGCCGCCATGCTGACCCTCCTCAACCCCAAGGAGTGGAACGCCGAGACGTGTGCGGAGGTCAATGCCCGGCTCGAGCACGCCTCCGCGGGCCACATCGCCGACTGGGCGGTGGCGACGTTCGGCCAGGATCTGGTGGTCGCCGGCTCCATGCAGGACACGATCCTCCCGCACCTGTTCGGGACCCGGCTCGAGGGCGTGGACGTCCTGTTCCTCGAGACGGGCTACCACTTTGCCGAGACGCTCGCGACGCGCGACGCCGCCGCGGCAGCGTTCCCGATCACCATCGTGAACGCCGAGCCGGAGCTCTCGGTTGCCGAGCAGGACGCCCAGTACGGCAAGGACCTCTTCGCTCGCGACCCCAACCTGTGCTGCCAGATGCGCAAGGTCGAGCCGCTCAAGCGGGCTCTCGGCAACTACCGCGCGTGGGTCACGGGCGCCCGCCGCGTTGACGCGATCACCCGCTCCGAGATGCCGGTGGTCTCCTGGGACGCCAAGCACGGCCTGGTCAAGATCAACCCCCTTGCCCTGTGGGACGACCAGTCCGTCGAGGACTACCAGGCCACGCACGATCTCCCCCGCAACCCGCTCACCTCCCAGGGCTACCCCAGCATCGGCTGCGCGCCCTGCACCCAAAAGGTCGCCCCCGGAGCGGACCCGCGTTCGGGCCGCTGGGCGGGCCAGGGCAAGACGGAGTGCGGCATTCACGTGTAGCCGACCACGACATCGGCCGTCGGGATGTCGATGTGTGGCCGATGCCATAGACGTCGAGGGAGCCTCGGTAGCGGTAGCGCTACCGAGGCTTCCGTGCGTAAGGGCGCCTTGTCGTGAGACTCGTGTCACACGTTGTTTACGCGGAATGTCTGGTTCGTCACATTGACGCGTCGTACGCTGACGACGAGACCTCCGCGTCTCGTGGCACTCAGGGCAGGCGGCCATGCCGTCCCATCGCCGACGGCGTCGAACCGCATTCGTGCATCTGAACAGCACTTCACGCCGTACACCGGAGGCCGTGATGTCCTCGATGTCGACCAGCCGCGACGCCGCTACCCGGCAACGCCTCGCGGGCCAGTCCCCCGTCATGATCCTCATCGTGCTCGTCAGCACCATCGGGATCCTCGTCTACTCCCTGTTTTTGCTCGATCCCGCCCATCGTGGCGACATGATCCCGTGGCTCATGGTCATCGCTGCAGAGTCGGTCTTGGTGTTCCACGCGCTCCTCGCGATGTGGACCATCCTGTCCGGCGGTCAGGACCCCAGGTCCTTCGCCTACCACCACACGCGGGACACCCTTTACGGCCCCTCACCCGAGGGCGATCCGCGCCAGTGGCCCCTCATCGTGGCCGGTCGGCGGCTGACCGTCGACGTGTTCATCACGGTCTACGGCGAGGACGTGGACGTGATCCGACGCACGGCTGAGGCCGCGATCGCTATCCGCGGCCGCCACCGCACCTGGATTCTGGACGACGGCCGCTCGGATGAGGTGCGAGACATGGCCGCCCAGATCGGCGCACGTTACGTGCGCAGGCTGAGTTCGGGGGGCGCCAAGGCCGGCAACGTCAACCATGCGCTCACGATCGCCAAGGGCGACTGTTTCGCGATCTTCGACGCCGACTTTGTGCCCGATCCCGCCTTTCTCGAGGAGACCGTGCCGTTCATGGTGGACGAGCAGGTCGCGTTCGTGCAGACGCCCCAGGCGTACGGCAATCTGCACACGACCGTCGCCCGCGGCGCGGCCTACATGCAGGCCGTCTTCTACCGCTTCATCCAGCCCGGCCGCAATCGCTTCAACGCGGCCTTCTGCGTGGGCACCAACGTGCTCTTCAGGCGCGAGGCCATCGACGATGTGGGCGGCATCTGCACGGACTCCAAGTCCGAGGACGTGTGGACCAGCCTCCACCTCCACGAACGGGGCTGGCGTTCGGTATTCATCCCCGAGGTGCTCGCGGTTGGCGAGGCGCCGGAGACCATCGAGGCCTACTCGAAGCAGCAACTGCGGTGGGCCACCGGCGGGTTCGAGATCCTCCTCACCCACTTGCCGCTCGCCAGCCGCAAGCTCACCGTCGATCAGCGGGTGCAGTACTTCGTCACGGCGACGTTCTACCTCACCGGGATCTGCCCCCTCCTCCTCATCCTCGTGCCGCCGCTCGAGATCTACTTCGACCTCAGGCCCATGAACCTCTCCATCACCGTGGTGACCTGGTTCCTGTACTACGCGGGGTTCTACCTCATGCAGGTGTTGCTGGCCTGGTACACCCTGGGGTCGTTCCGCTGGGAGACCCTCACCCTCGCGACCGTCTCCTTCCCGATCTACACCAAGGCGTTCGTGAACGCCTTCACGGGACGCGACGTGGGATGGCAGTCGACCGGCACGGCCAAGGGCCACTCGCCCTACAACTTCGTCATCCCGCAGATCCTGTTCTTCCTGTTCCTGGCCCTCACGTCGGCGGTCGCCGTCTGGCGTGACGTCGACAACGGCGTGTTTACCCTCGCGACCGCCTGGAACGTCACCAACACCGTGATTCTCGGCGCCTTCGTGTGGACCGCCCACCGGGAGGCGCGCGCCCTGCGACGAGGTCCGACCGCCGTCCCCGCGCCCGTGCCCGCGCCAGCCACCCGGCACGCGGCCGAGCCGCGCATCGTCGTCGCCCGTCCGCCCGCTGCCATCGCGGCCCGCGTCGAGCCGCAGCGGGAACCCGCGCCGCCGCGACGCACCCGTCGAAAGGAGCTCGTGCCATGACCTGGGCCAATCGCTTCAAGTTGCTGGTAGGCATCCTCGCGGTGCTGATCGTCGTGGCCGCGGCCACCCTCCTGTTCAACCAACGGCGCACCGAGGTCGCCAGCACGTCGGGCGCGATCAACGCCGCAGAACTCGCCGTCGGCACCGACTACGGAGGCATCGTCACCGAGTCCTACGTGGACCGCGGCGACCGCGTCGACGCCGGCGACGAGCTGTTCCTCGTCACGAGCCTGAGGCTCGAGCAGGACGTCTCCACAGGCGTGGTCTCCGCCGCGAGCGCGGACATCCAGGAGGACGGCAGCGTGCTCCTGCGCGCCGGCACCCACGGCGTGGTCTCCGCCATCGACATCACCGAGGGCTCGTACGCGGGGCCCGGCTCCGTCCTCGCGACCATCGATGAGGCGGGCACCCTGTTCGCCGACCTTGAGTTCGTGCTCACCCCGCGCGACTTCGGGCTCGTCGAGCCTGGCGCCGTGGTGGAACTGCGCCTGCCCGACGAACGGGTCCTGGCCGGCACCGTCACCGACATGACCGTGGAAACCATCGACGGTGCGGCACACGTCAGCATGCGCGTGGACTCCGACGCGCTGGACGCCGAACCCGGGGGACTGATCCAGGCGGGCACCCCCCTCGAAGCGACGCTGCATCTCCGTGACGACGGCCCGCTGGCGGGTGTCGAGGACGCCGTACGGGACTTCGCCGACCGCATCGGCCTGCTGTAGGAATCCGCGTCCGTGGCGGGCGAATCTGAGAGAGTGCCGCTCGACTCTGTGAACGGGCGGTGCCTACGTTGGCCAGACCGGAAGGACCGTCCTTCCCGACCCGCGCAGGGCGCCTCCACGCGCCACCGCCGACGTTGTCGACAGTGCCCCAGGCACGGACCGTCCGGCCTGTCGCGCTTCCCCCTCCCGCCCCGTGGCGGCCGCGTCCCCGCATGCCGCACGTGACCAAGGAGAGCACTGATGTCCGCACCCACGTCCCCCTTTGCCCCCGCGCCTGCACGGCGCTCCCTGCCCGATATCGAACCGGGCACGACCCCCAGCCCCCTCATGTTCCTCACCGTGGGCGCCGCCGCGATCGGCACCCTCGCCTACGCGGCGTTCCTTCTCAACCCCGCCCACCGGGGTGATTGGCTTCCCTACGGCATGGTCCTCGTGGCCGAGTTCGTTCTCGTCGCCCAGGCCTTTGTCGCGATGTGGACCATCCTGTCCGGCGGCCACAACCCCCGCGACTTCGCGTATTACCACGCGAAGGACCACCTCTATGGTCCCGACGGCGCTGTCGACGGCGACCCCCGCGAGCGCCGGCTCCATGTGGACGGCCGCCCCGTCGACATCGACGTTCTCATCACCACGTGCGGCGAGGACCCCGAGGTGATCAGGCGTACCGTGCGCGCGGCGGTGAACATTCACGGCCTGCACCGCACCTGGGTACTCGACGATGGCCGGTCCGACGCCGTCCAGGCGCTCGCCGCCGAGGAGGGCGCCCGGTACGTGCGCCGCCTCACATCCGGAGGCGCCAAGGCGGGCAACGTCAATCACGCCCTCACCCTTGCCAAAGGCGACTTCTTTGTGATCCTCGACGCCGACTTCGTCCCCCGCCCCCACCTCCTCGAGCAGTCCGTGCCGTTCTTTCACGACCCTCGGCTCGCCTTTGTCCAGTCGCCGCAGAGCTACGACAACCTCCGCACCCCCATCGCGCGTGGCGCGGGCTACATGCAGGCGGTTTTCTACCGTTTCATCCAGCCGGGACGCAATCGCTACAACGCCGCCTTCTGCGTGGGCACCAACGTCATCTTCCGGCGCGCGGCGATCGATGACATCGACGGGATGTCCACGGACTCGAAGTCGGAGGACGTGTGGACGTCCCTGCGTTTGCACGAAGCCGGCTGGCGATCGCTGTTCATCCCCGACGTCCTCGCCGTGGGCGAGGCGCCCGAGACCATCGAGGCCTACTCGAAGCAGCAGTTGCGTTGGGCCACCGGTGGCTTCGAAATCCTCCTCACCCGCAACCCGCTGAGCCGCCGCGTGCGCCTCACCGGGGAGCAACGCCTGCAGTACCTCGTGACGGCGACGTTCTACCTCACCGGCATCGCGCCCCTGATCCTGTTGCTGTTGCCACCCCTCGAGATCTACCTCGACCTGCGGCCGGTGACCATCACCACCACCGTGCTCACCTGGTTCCTGTACTACGCGGGCTTCTACGTGATGCAGATCCTGTTCGCCTGGTACACGATGGGCTCCTTCCGATGGGAAACCCTGACGCTTGCCGCTGTCTCCTTCCCGATCTACGTCAAGGCCTTCATGAACGCCCTGCGTCGCAAGGATGTGGGCTGGCAGGCAACGGGTACCGCGCGCTCCAGCTCGCCCTACAACTACGTCGTGCCGCAGATGCTGTTCTTCGTGTTTCTGCTGCTGACGTCGGCGGTGGGTGTCCTGCGCGACATCGAGGACGGCGGCGTGTCCCTCGCGACGGCCTGGTGCGTCACGAACACCCTGATCCTCGCGACGTTCCTGCGCGCCGCGCGGCGCGAGGCCCGCGGCGTGGGTGCCGATGCCCCTGCCGCTGCGATGACGCACGGCACCGAGCCCGTCCGGACGGTCGTCGCCCGGCCCGCTGAGCCCCACCACACCGGTGAACCCGCCCTCGCACGGGCGGCGTCACCGTGGAC
The DNA here is from genome assembly GCF_002090135.1 of Demequina sp. NBRC 110055. GTDB lineage: Bacteria > Actinomycetota > Actinomycetes > Actinomycetales > Demequinaceae > Demequina. The sequence goes on from NZ_BBRL01000004.1 coordinate 181,584, forward strand.
CCCCGCACCCGCAACGACCACCCATACCGGACGAATTACCTGGAGGGAGCTGTCATGACCTGGGCCAATCGCATCCGCTTCACGCTGGGACTGATCGTCGTCGTGGCGATCGTCGCGGCCCTTACCTTCGTGTACACCGAGCGCGAGTCAAGCGCCATGTCCGAGACGGCCACGTTCACGGCGACCGACCTGCCCATGGGCACCGACTATGGGGGGCGAGTCACCGCAACCATGGTCGAGGTTGGCGACACCGTCGTGGAGGGCGACCCCCTTCTCACTCTGGAGAGCCAAGACCGCGAGGACGAGCTTCAGCAGGCGGCCGATGCCGCGGAGACGGCCGCCGACCGTGCGGCGGAGGTCGCCTCCGGTCACGGCGCCACCGTCGCCGACAAGAACGAAGCCGACGAGCTGGCCGATGAGGCCGCCGAGGCCGCCGAGCTGGTCGACGACTCGTGGACGGTGACCGCCTCCGCGAGTGGCACCGTCGCTCAGCTTCCCGTGGGTCAGGGCGGCTACATCCCCGCAGGCGGCGCCGTGGCGACCGTCTACGAGGAGGGATCTCTCGGCGTGGAGGCGGAGCTCACCCTCAGCCCGCGCGACTACGACCGCCTCGAGGACGGCGCGGCCGCCACCATCCAACTGCCGGACCGCTCCGAGTTCACGGGAGAGGTCCACACCGTCGAGGCGACCACCGAGGACGGCAAGGCCCGTGCGGTGGTGACCGTGGCATCGGCCGCCTTGGACGATAGCGAGCCCACCGGACTCACCGCGCCAGGCACCCCGCTCGTCACGACCGTCGACCTTCGCGACGATGGTCCGCTGGCCGGTCTGCGTGACGCGGCGATGAACTTCCTTGCACGGATGGGGCTCACATGAGGTGGATGACCATGACCGCCATCGCCTGTGCGGGCGTCCTCGCACTCGCAGCGTGCGAGGACGCCGAGGAGACGACGGCTCCGGGCAGCGATGCCGTGGCGATGACCGCTGCACCGGAAGGCGCGGGCCTTCCCGAGCGAGAGCTCGCGCCCACCGGGTCCGCCCGCGTCGTCGAGGACCTGCCCGCACCCACGAACCGGTGGTACTCGGGCCTGGTGTTCGGGGATCAGTCGTACTCCGCGTTTGGGGATCCCCTGTCGCTCACGACCGTCGAGGGGGGCATGGCCGTGGGCCTTCCCCGCGTGCAGGCCTCGGCCGACCTCATCGCCGGCCCCGCCGCACGGGACGTGACGATGCAGGTCGACGGCGCCGAGGGGTTGCCGGTGGCCTCCGCCGCCGACCCCGTGGGCGCCACACTCGACTACCGTGACGGCGCCGGCTCCACGCTCGCGCAGGTGAGCTTCGCCAAGGGATGGCCCGCCATCGCCGTGACGGCCGCCTCCGACGTGTCCCTCACGCTCTCCGCGCCCGCGCGTCAGGACGACGAGTTCGCCGTGCTGGAGATCGGCGACACCACCTACGTCCTCGTGACGGACGGCGGGACGGTTGACGGCAGCGCACTGACGCTGCCGCAGGGCTCCACGGCCCAGCTTGCCGTGGTGCCCGACGACGGCGACCCCGCCGCCTTCGCCGCGGCGCTGGGAGAGCCGGTCGGCGCCACGGAGCTTGCCATGGGAGTGGGCGAGGATGGCGCCACGACCGCGGTGACCTATGCGGAATCGGGAACCGTGGTCGCCGTCCCGCACGACCGCGCCGAGGGGCTCGACTGTTCCCTGGGCAGCTACGAGACCATTCACGGCCCGCTGCTCGCGTGTGCGGCGGGCTCCGTGTCATGGGACGTGCCGCTGACCGCACCCACGATGGCGCTCGACCTCGGCGGCATCGGCTCCGAGCAGCGCTCGGCCATCGTCGCGGCGCTTCAGGAGGCCGCGGCAAGCACCCCGGAGTTCCCGGTGGACACCTACTTTGGCGGCAAGGCCCTGCACCGTCAGGCCATGCTCGTGTCGATCGCGGACCAGCTGGGAGAGGACGAGCTCGCGGACTCCCTCGCCGGCCCCCTCAATGACGCCCTCGCCGTGTGGACCGAGGCCGGTGGGTGCGAGTCACGGGACACCCAGTGCTTTGTCTACGACCCGGGTTTCCGTGGCGTGACCGGGATGGAGCCGTCGTTCGGATCGGAGGAATTCAACGACCACCACTTCCACTACGGCTACTTCCTGAACGCTGCGGCCGTGGCGGTGGGGCACGATCCCGCGCTGGCCGACACGATCGGTCCCGTCATCGATCAGCTCGCCGCGGATATCGCGAGCCCCACGGCCTCCGAGCGCTTCCCCCAGCTGCGGTCCTTCGACCCGGTCGCGGGGCACGCGTGGGCGTCCGGCATGTCGCCGTTCGGCGACGGCAACAACCAGGAGTCCAGTTCCGAGGCGGTGCTCGCGTGGAACGGGCTCGCCGCCTGGGCCGAGGCCCGTGGGGACGACGCGATGACCGAGACCGCCACCTGGCTCCTGTCCGCGGAGGCCGATGCCGCACTCACCCGGTGGGTCCGGCCCGACCTGTCGGAGTTTCCCGAATACGAGCACGACTTCGTCTCCCTCGAGTGGGGTGGCAAACGCGAGCATGCCACGTGGTTCTCCCCCGCCGAGGCCGCAAAGCTGGGCATCGAGCTGATCCCGATGGCGCCGGTGCAGCAGCACCTCGCCGCGATCGACGAGGACGACGCCCAGGTGATCCGCGACACCGTCGAAGGCGCTCGGGCCGATGCCGGCGAGGCCGGCTTCGGCGACTACCTCCTCATGTACCTCGCTCTGGCCGGCCAGGACGATGCCGGCGCCGCGTGGGAGGAGGCCGTCGCGTTGCCTGACGAGGCGATCGACGGCGGCAACTCGCGAGCTGCCATGCTCGCGTTCATCGCGGCGCAGATGCCATGACCGCGGACTGACCACCGAACGCGGTGGTGCCAGCGGCAACGCCGCTGGCACCACCCTGCGGCGACGCTTCGTGACTGGTCCGCAGGCGCATCGGCCGGTGGTTGACTGATCCCCGTGACCTCTTCACGCTCCGGCCTCGCGTATGGCGCGGGCGCCTACCTCATGTGGGGCCTGTTCCCGCTGCTCATGGCGGCGCTCGAGCCCGCCGGTGCCATCGAGATCACCGCTCATCGCGCCGTGTGGTCACTGGTGGTGTGTCTCGCCATCGTTGCCGTGGTGCGAGGCTGGCGTCCTCTACGCGAGGTGCTCGCCAACCGGCGGGCGTTCCTGACCCTCGCGGCTGCCGCCATTGTGGTCGCCGTCAACTGGCTGATCTACGTGTACGCCGTCGTGACCGACCACGTGAATTCCGCATCGCTGGGGTACTACATCAACCCGCTCTTCACCGTGCTGCTGGGAGTCGTGTTCCTGGGCGAGCGACTGAGGCGCATGCAGATTGTCGCGCTCGCCATCGCGGCCGTCGCGGTGCTCGTCATTGGGTTCGGCCTGGGCGAGTTCCCGTGGATCTCGCTCGTCCTGGCGGGCTCGTTCGGCCTGTACGGGCTGATCAAGAAGCGCGTCGGCACCTCCGTCGACGCGGTGACGGGCCTCACGGTCGAGACGCTGGTCCTCGCGCCCGTGGGCCTCATCGCGATTCTCGTCATGGGCTCGACCGGCACCTTTGGGGACCGCGGTGAGCCCGGTCTAGGCATCGGCCACGACCTGCTGCTGATGTCGACCGGCATCTTCACCGCCGGAGCGCTGCTGCTGTTCGCCGCGGGCTCGCGGCGACTGCCGCTGTTCGTCATGGGGCTGCTGCAATACATCGCGCCCACCATGATGTTCATCCTTGCCGTGTGGCACTTCGGGGAGCCGATGCCGCCGTCGCGCTGGGCGGGATTTGTGCTGGTGTGGGTCGCGCTTGTGGTGATCAGCGTCGACGCGTGGCGGGCTCGTCCTCGCCGCGGTGTGGCCCAGGTGGAGGCGGCGGAGCCCGTCTGAATCGGTTTGGCCCACACCTGTGACAGAAGTGACCAATGTCGCTGATGAGACACCGTGCGCTGTCACACGAGATAACATCCGTCACAGGTGTGGGCTCAACCGACACGTGTCCCGGGTGTGTCGGCTCACACTGTCGCCGGGGCGGGTGCTAGGAGGCGCGGGCCACGAGGGCGTCGGCGAAGGCGTTGAACGCGGCCTTGACCTGGCCATCGGGAAGCGACGCGACCGATTCCTCGGCGCGCACGGCCCACTCGCGGGCCTTGGCGCTCGTCTCGTCGACCACGGGGTGGTTCGCCAAGCGGGCAACCACGTCGGCCAGCACCGCGTCGTCCGACAGGTCGCCGTCGATGTCGGCGAGCAGCTGGCGCTCCTCGTCGGTGCCGCCGGCGGCCACGCGGGCACGCAGCAGCAGCACGGGCATGGTGGGCACGCCCTCACGCAGGTCGGTGCCTGGCGTCTTGCCGGTGGTGGCGGCGTCCGAACGTAGGTCGATCACGTCATCGGCCAACTGGAACGCCACGCCGGCGAGCTCGCCGTAGCGCGTGACCTGATCCACGACCTGCGGCGTGCAGCCCGCCATGAGGGCGCCGAACCGGGCCGAGGTCGCGATCAGCGACCCCGTCTTGTCGGCGAGCACCTGGATGTAGTGCGCGACGGCATCCTGGCCCTCGTCGGGGCCGACGGTCTCGTGCAGCTGGCCCAGGCACAGGCGCTCGAACGTCGCCGCCTGGAGCCGGACGGCCTCCGGTCCCAGCCCTGCTACCACACGCGACGCCCGGGCGAACAGCAGGTCGCCGGTGAGGATCGCGACCGAGTTGCCCCACACCTCGTGCGCCGACGGGGCGCCGCGACGGGTGGGAGCGGAGTCCATGACGTCGTCGTGGTACAGCGTCGCAAGGTGCGTGAGCTCGACCACGACCGCGGCCTCGACGACCTCGGGCCGGGCGCCGTCACCGAGCTGCGCGGCGAGCAGCGTGAGCATGGGACGCAGGCGCTTGCCGCCGGCATTCACCAGGTGCTTCGACGTGGCATCGGCGAGCGAGTCTGACTGCGCGACGGCGTCGCGCAGGCGCTCCTCGACGAGCTCGAGGCGAGGCAGCAGCCTCTCCTCGAGCTCGGCGTCACCGATCGGCAGCGAGGTCATCGGATCAGCCAGCGTTGACCAGCAGCACCGACGCGTCGGCGAACAGGTCGAGCACACCGGCGGGCAGGATGCCGAGGATCAGGATGGCGACGGCGGTCACGTAGATGACCGTGCGCGTGAGGGCCGAGTCCTCGATAGCGATGACCTCCTCGGCACCCTCGGGGGCGTCGGTGAAGAACATCAGCACGATGAGGCGCACATAGAAGAACGCAGCCACGGCCGAGGCCAGGACGGCAATCAGCACGAGGACCCAGGCGCCGCCAGCGACGGCCGCAGAGAACGCCTCAAACTTTCCGATGAAGCCCGCGGTGAGCGGGATACCGGCGAAAGACAGGAGGAACAGCGCCATCGAGCCGGCGAGCAGGGGCGAACGCTTGCCCAGGCCAGCCCACTGGCCCAGGCGCACGGCCTCGGCACCCACGCCGCCGTCCTCGGCGCGCTCACGCACCTGCGAGACCACGGCGAAGGCACCGATGGTGCCCAGGCCGTAGGCGAGCAGGTAGAACGGCAGCGCGGTGAGCGCCTCGCCCTCGAGACCCGCGAAGGCCACCAGGATGAAGCCGGCGTGTGCGACGGCCGAGTAGGCGAGCATGCGCTTGATGTCGGTCTGGACGAGCGCGACCACGGTGCCGAGCACCATCGACGCGATCGCGACGGCCCAGATCAGCCACGACAGTTCCCACTCGAGCGGGGCGAACGCCACGAACATGACACGCACCAGCGCGGCGGTCGCGGCGGCCTTCGTCGCCGCACCCATGAACGCGGTGAGCGGGGTGGGCGCACCCTGGTAGGCGTCGGGCACCCAGGAGTGGAACGGCACGGCGCCGATCTTGAACATGAGGCCCACGACGACCATGACGGCGCCCGCGAGCAGGATGGGGTCGGCGTCCGCGATCATCGTCGCGCCGCGACCGATCATGTCGAGGTTCGTGACCGTGGTGGCGCCGTAGACCAGCGCCACACCGAAGATGAAGATCGCCGAGGAGAACGCGCCGAGCAGGAAGTACTTCAGCGCGGCCTCGTGCGACAGGAACCGACGTCGGCGCGACAGCGCCACCATGATGTACAGCGGCAGCGAGAACACCTCAAGGGCAACGAACAGGAACACCAGGTCCGTCACGCACGTGAACAGCATCATGCCGCCCACCGCAAACAACGCGAGCGGGTAGACCTCGGTGACCGCGAGGCCCGCGCGGCGCGCGAGCTTCTCCTCGAGCGAACCGGGCGTGCTCGCACCCAACTCTGTAAACGCTCCGCCGCCGTCACGCGAGGCGAACAGCAGCATGGCGAGGATGCCAAAGACCAGGAGGATGGACATCCAGGCGAGCGCCTGGCGGTCCACGGTCAGCATGCCCGCCATCGCGACGGTGCCGGCGCCCTCGAGGGTCGCCCACTGGGCGATGACCACGCCGAGCGCGGCCGCAAGGGCCACGACCGCGAGGCCCAGCTGGACCGTGCGGCGGGTGGCGGGCGACTTCACGAACGCCTCGATGAGGATGCCCACCGCGGCGGCGCCGAGCACGATGATGATGGGCGTCAGCGCCGCCCAGTCGATCGTGGGGGTCACGAAGTTCACGCGTCGGCCTCCTCGAGGGTGACGTGCGCGACGACGTCAGCAGACGGCTCGCGCAGATAGTCGATCGCGATGCCCGGCACGAAGCCCAGCAGCAGCATGAGGCCCACCAGGGGCCATGCCACGAGCTTCTCGCGCAGGCTGAGGTCGCGGGTCGTCGCCGGGGTCTCGGCAGGAACGCCGCCGGTGAAGACCTTCTTGTAGGTCAGCAGGATGTACAGCGCGGCCAGCACCACCGAGACCGCGGAGATGATGACGGCGACGGAGGCGACCGGGTAGGCGCCCACGAGGACCATAATCTCCGAGACGAACGGCGACAGGCCGGGCAGCGACAGGGCCGACAGGCCCACCACGAGGAACGTGCCGGCGAACACCGGGACGATGCGCTGGAGACCGCCGTACGCGTCGACGTCTGCGGTGCCCGTGCGGGAGATCAGGAAGCCCACCAGCAGGAACAACGCGCCGGTCGACAGTCCGTGGTTGAACATGTACAGCGCCGCGCCCTCGACCGAGGTGGCCTGGAACGCGAAGATGCCGAGGACCATGATGCCGAAGTGGCTTACCGACGTGAATGCGACCAGGCGGAGCATGTCCTTCTGGCCGATCGCCAGGAGGGCGCCGTAGATCACCGAGATCACGGCGAGCACGATGATCGCCGGGGCGGCCCACTGGGCGGCCTCGGGGAACAGCGCTAGGCACAGCGTGATCATGCCGAACGTGCCGATCTTGTCGAGCACGGCGACCAGCAGCGCGGTGGTGCCCGCGCGGGCCTCCTCCGCGACCGTCGGAAGCCACGTGTGCACGGGCACCATCGGCGCCTTGATCGCGAACGCCAGGAAGAACGCCACGAACATCAGGCGCTCCTGGGCCGTGGTGAGGTCGAGCGTGCCGGTCAGGTTGTCCGTCAGGAACGCCTGCTCCCCGCCGGGACCGGCGAAGTACAGCGCGACCACGGCGACGAGCATGATCAATCCGCCGACCAGCGAGTACAGCAGGAACTTCACCGCGGCGTAGCGACGCTGGGCGCCGCCGAACGACCCGATGAGGAAGTACATCGGGATCAGCATTGCCTCGAACAGCACGTAGAAGAGGAAGACGTCGCGGGCGGCGAAGATGCCGACCATGAACGCCTGGCTCAGCAAGATCAGTGCGAGGTAGTGGCGGCGACGCGCGGGGATCTTGTCCTCACGCCATGCCGCGAGGATCGCGAGCGGCACCAGGATCACGGACAGGGCCACCATCAGGAGGCCGATGCCGTTGACCCCGAGCGCCCAGCTCGCGCCGATCTGGGGGATCCAGGCATAGGTCTCGGAGAACTGGAAGGCGCCGGCGTCACCCTTGTCGAACTGCAGCGCCATGATGACGAACAGCACAGCCTCGACGACGGTGATACCGAGCGCGATCTCGCGCACACGCGTCAGCGCCGACGACGGCAGCGCCCACAGCAGGGCGGCACCGATCGCGGGAAGCGCGACGAGAACGGTCAGGAATGGGAACACGGTTTACAGACCCCCCACCACGATGACGGCGACGACGATGACCAGTCCGACGAGCATGGTGGCTGCGTAGGAGCGCACCTGTCCGTTCTGGACCTTGCGGGAAGCCTCGCCGATCGAGGCCCAGCCGCGGGCCTGCTTGTTGACGGCACCGTCGACGATCGCCGCATCGGCGTAGACGAGGGTGCGAGTGACGTGCTGGCCGGGGCGCTGGAAGACCGCGCGGTTGACCGAGTCCTGGAAGAAGTCGTTGCGAGCCGTAATGGTCGCGAGCGAGCCCGCGGGGGCCTCCTCGGCGACCTCGGCACGGCCGTACTTGAGCCACGCGAACACGGCACCCGCGGCGACCAGGATGAGCGTCGCGGCCATGATGACCGGCACCGGCAGGACGGGCTCGTGATGTTCGACGTGCCCGGTGACGGGCTCGAGGAAGTGCGAGAACCGATCGCCGACCGCGAGGAACAGGCCCAGGAAGGCCGAGCCGACCGCGAGGATGATCATCGGCACGGTCATGAGCGCGGGGCTTTCGTGCGGGTGCACCTCATCGGTCCAGCGGGCCTTGCCGTGGAAGGTCATGAAGAACAGACGCGACATGTAGAAGGCCGTGAGGCCGGCGCCGATCAGCGCGGTGAGGCCGAAGACCCACGGCTGCCACCCCTCGCCCACGAACGCGGACTCGATGATCTTGTCCTTGGACCAGAAGCCCGAGAAGGGCGGGACACCGAGAATCGCGAGCCAACCCAGGCCGAACGTGACCCAGGTGACGACCATGGCGCCCTTGAGGGCACCGAAGCGGCGCATGTCGACTTGGTCGTTCATGGCGTGCATCACGGAGCCGGCGCCGAGGAACATGCCGGCCTTGAAGAAGCCGTGCGTGACCAGGTGGAAGATCGCGAAGGCGTAGCCGATGGGGCCGAGACCCGCGGCGAGCATCATGTAGCCGATCTGCGACATGGTCGAGGCGGCCAGCGCCTTCTTGATGTCGTCCTTCGCCATACCGATGAGCGCACCGAGCGTCAGCGTGATCGCGCCGACGATCGCCACGACCACCTGCGCGTCGGGGGCGCCGTTGAAGATGGGCGCCGAGCGCACGATCAGGTAGACGCCAGCGGTGACCATCGTGGCCGCGTGGATGAGGGCCGAGACGGGCGTGGGGCCCGCCATGGCGTCGCCCAGCCAGGACTGCAGCGGGAACTGTGCGGACTTACCGCAGGCCGCGAGCAGCAGCGCGAGGCCGATTGCCGTGAGCGTGGTGGTCGACGCGTTGCCGGCCAGTTGACCCACGGTGGCGAAGTCCAGCGCACCGAACGTGGTGAACATGATGCCCATCGCGATGATGAGGCCGATGTCGCCGATGCGGTTGACCACGAACGCCTTGTTCGCGGCGGTCGCGTACTCGGGCTTGTGGTTCCAGAAGCCAATCAGCAGATACGAGGCGAGGCCCACGCCCTCCCAGCCGACGAACAGCAGCAGGTACGAGTCCGCGAGGACCAGCAGCAGCATGGCCGCGACGAACAGGTTGAGGTAGGCGAAGAAACGGCGGCGGTCCTTGTCGTGCTCCATGTAGGCCACGGAGTACACGTGGATCAGCGTTCCCACGAACGTGATGAGGAGCACGAACGTGATCGACAGCGGATCCGCGAGCAGACCCACGTCGACCTGCAGGTCGGAGCCGGGGATGAACGTGTAGAGCGTGGTGTCGAGGGCGCGCTCCTCGGCGGGCTTGCCGAGCATCTCGATGAGCGCGAAGAAGCCGACGAGGAACGCGGCGCCTGAGGCGGCGACGCCTACCCAGTGGCCCCACGCATCGGCCCTACGCCCCGCGAGGAGCAGCACGGCCGCGCTCGCCAGTGGCAGCGCAATCGCGAGCCAGATCAGTGACTGCATTGGTTGCTTATCCCTTCAGCTCTGCCGGCTCGTCGAGCGAGATGGACTGGCGGGCACGGAAGACCGCGATGATGATCGCGAGACCCACCACCACCTCAGCGGCGGCGACGACCATGACGAAGAAGGCCATGATCTGACCGTTCAGCTCGCCGTGGATCCGGGAGAACGCCACGAGCGCGAGGTTCGCGGCGTTGAGCATGAGCTCGACGCCCATGAACGCCACGATCGCGTTGCGACGGAGGAGTACGGCGGCCGAGCCGATCGAGAACAGGATGGCCGCCAGGATGACGTAGTTCATGGGGTTCATCGGGACTCCCCCTTGCCCTGGCGCGGGTTGCGGTCGTGCGAGTCGCGCGGCGGCGCGTCGGAGGGCTGTGCGTCGTGGTCGGGGTTGTCGGCATCCGCGAGCTGGTGGCGGAACTCGGCACCCTCCTGCGTCTGGTGACGGATCTCGAGCACACGCGAGACGGAGTCCTCGATGGGCTTGCCCTCGGGGTCCAGCGCGGGCACGTCGAGCGCGTTGTGGCGCGCGTACACACCGGGCATCGGCTTGTTGACGGGGTCGGCGCCGGCCAGTATGCGGGCCTCGGCGAGCTCGACCTGCGAGTGCTTAGGTACCAAGCGCGGTACGTGCGTGAGGATCAGCGCACCGACGGCGGCCGTGATCAGCAGCGCGGCGAGGACCTCGATCACGAGCACGTAGTCGGAGAACAGCACCAGGGCGATCTCCTCGGGGTTGCCGTCCGTGAACTCGTCGGGCGAGTACAGGGTGACGCGGCCGATGACCGAGATCAGCAGCAGCGCGATGCCGCCGGCGCCGGCGAGGGCGATCCAGCGCTGGCCCTTGATGGTCTCCTTGAGCGACTCGCGCTGATCGACACCGACGAGCATGAGAACGAACAGGAACAGCATCATGACGGCGCCGGTGTAGACGACGATCTGGACGACGCCGAGGAACGGCGCGCCCAGGCCGACGTACGCGGCGGCCAGGCCGCACATCACCGTGACGATGCTCATCGCGATGTGTGCGCCCTTGCGGGCGAACAGCAACGACAGCGATCCGGTCACCGTGATGATGGCGACGATCCAGAAGAGGGCTTCATTCACCATGACTACATCCCACTCCCGAGGCCGCCCTTGACGCCCTGCATTGCGGTCTGGTGACGCGCCACGTTCGCGCTCGCATCCGAGTGCTCACCGCGACGGTGCTCGGGGTTCTCCTCACGCATGCCGCGGTTCTCGGGCAGCGTGGGGTCCTCGGGACGGTTCTCGCGCACCCACTCGGTCTGCTCCTCGACGACCTTCAGCACGTCGCCGCGGTAGTAGTCGTCGTCGACAGTGCCCGGCACCATCGGGTGCGGCGCGGCGAGCATCGCTTCACCCATGGGGGCCAGCAGGTCCTGCTTCTCGTAGATGAGACCCTCGCGGGTGGGGCCCGCGAGCTCGTACTCGTTGGTCATCGTGAGCGCACGCGTGGGGCACGCCTCGATGCACAAGCCGCAGAAGATGCAGCGCAGGTAGTTGATCTGGTAGACGCGGCCGTAGCGTTCACCGGGCGAGTACTGCTCGTCCGGGGTGTTCGAGTCGGCCTCGACGTAGATCGCGTCCGCGGGGCACGCCCACGCGCACAGCTCGCAGCCGATGCACTTCTCGAGACCGTCGGCATAGCGGTTGAGCTGGTGCCGGCCGTGGTAGCGCGGCATGGGCGCGACCTTCTTCTCCGGGTACTGCTCGGTGACGGTCGGCTTGAAGAAGTTGCGCATGGTGACGCCGAACCCGGCGACGGGCGCGAAGATCTTGCCGACGGGGCCGGCCTGGGGCAGGTTCGACTCGAACGGCTTGGCTTGGCCGTCGCGTTCGCGATTGACCTTCCAGACGTCGTCTGACTCAGTCATCGGCGCCTCCTTCCGGGGTACGGGTGGCGCTCGCCTCGACGGTGCGACCCGAGCGCGGCGAGGGGGGCAGGGTCTGGTGCGGCAGCGGCGGCACCGGGTAGCCGCCGGCGAACGCGTCGAGCACCTCGGGCTCGGGCTCTACAGCGGCGGCCTCCTTGGCTGCCTTGGTCTCCTTGGAATCGGAGATGAAGCTGATGACGGAGATCGTCAGCAGGATGCCGACCAGTCCGGCGACGGCGTCGTAGACGTTGAGGTCACGGCCCCACGAATCGAACGCCTGGCGGCCGACCGAGAAGAACACGACCCACGCGAGGCCCACGGGGATGAGGACCTTCCAGCCGAAGCGCATGAACTGGTCGTAGCGGAAGCGCAGCAGCGAACCACGGATCCACACGAACACGAACATCAGCAGCCAGATCTTCACGATCAGCCAGATGGGCGGGAAGATGCCGGAGTTGAGGAACTCGGCGCCGGCCCACGAGGCGGGCCACGGCGCGTGCCAGCCACCCAGGAACAGGGTGGCGGCCACGGCGGAGACGTTGACCATGTTCATGTACTCCGCGAGGAAGTACCAGGCGAACTTCATCGACGAGTACTCGGTCATGAAGCCGGCGACCAGCTCGCCCTCGGCCTCGGGCAGGTCGAAGGGGAGGCGGTTGGTCTCGCCGACCATCGAGATGACGTAGAGCACGAAGGCGGGGAACAGCGGCCAGGCCCACCAGCGGTCGGCCTGGGATTCCACGATGCCGGACGTCGACATGGTGCCGGACAGCAGGAACACGGTCACGAGCGACAGACCCATGGCGAGCTCGTAGGAGATCACCTGAGCGGTCGAGCGGACCGCACCCATGAGGGGGTAGACCGAGCCGGAGGCCCAGCCACCGAGGACGATGCCGTACACACCGAGGGCCGCGCACGCGAGAATGAACAGAATCGCGACGGGGAAGTCGGTCAGCTGCAGCGGCGTGTAGATGTCGGTGCCGGGGATGTGCGTGGTGGGACCGAACGGGATGACCGCGAAGATGAGGAACGCGCAGAACACCGAGATCGCCGGGGCGACGATGTAGAGCACCTTGTCCGCCGCGCGGACGGTGATGTCTTCCTTGGTCAGCAGCTTGGTGGCATCAGCCACCGACTGGAGCAATCCCAGCGGGCCCAGGCGGTTGGGGCCGGGGCGGCGCTGCAGGCGGCCGATCACGCGGCGCTCGAACCACACCGCGAACAGCACGCTGGTGAGCAAGAACACCAGGATGATGACGGCCTTGACGATGACCAACCAGATGGGGTCATTCGCCAGGGCCTCGGCGTTCGTCAGGTCCGCCGGGTCGACAGTCTCGAACGGGATCACGCCACTCCCCCCTTCACGGTGACGAGTGCGCCCGGCTCCACGCCGAGCTCCTGTGCCACCCACGAACCGGGCGACTTGGTCGGGACCCACACCACGCCATCGGCCATGCCGTCGGTCACGACGACCGGCACTTCAATGGCGCCGTAGGCCGAGGCCACGGTGACGACGCCGTCGGTGATGCCGGCGGCGGCAGCGGTGGCAGGGGCGATGCGGGCGACGGCCGTGCGGCCGGTGCCGGCGAGGTAGGGCTCGCCCTCCTGGAGCGATCCCGAGTCCACCAGCTGGTGCCACGACGCGAGGACGAGCGAGGCGCCTGCCTTCGCGTCGACCTTGGCCGCGTCCACCTTGGGGGCGTCGGGACGCTCACCCTTGGCGGCGGTGCCGAGCGCGGCGATCTGCGCGTAGACGTCCGCGACGGAGCCGGTGCGCAGGTCGGTGCCGAGCTCGCGGGCGAGCAGGTCGAGCACGCGGTGGTCGCCCATCGCGTCGGTCGGGATCGCGGTGGCGAAGCCACGCAGACGACCCTCCCAGTTCACAAAGGTGCCGGCCTTCTCGGACGGAGGAGCCACGGGCAGGACCACGTCGGCGTACTCGGCGACCTCGCCGCGGCGCACCTCGAGCGACAGCACGAAAGGCGTCCGCTCGAGGGCCTCGGCGAACGGACCGGTCACGTCGGACGGCGTCACGCCGCCCACGACGAGCGCGCCAACCTTGCCTGCCGCGGCATCGGCCACGATCGCGGCCGCGTCGCGCCCAGGTGAGCTGGGGACGGAGCCACCCCACGCATCGGCCACCGTCTGGACGGCCGATGCGCTCGTGACGCTACGTCCGCCGGGCAGCAGGCCGGGCAGAGCCCCGGCCTCGAGCGCTGCGCGCTCGCCCGCACGGCGGGGGATCCACGCGAGCTTGGCGCCGGTGCGCTTGGCCAAAGCCAGCGCCTGGGTGAGCGCGCCGGGCGAGCCGGCGAGGCGCTCGCCCACGACGATGACGGCGCCCTCGGCCTTGAGTGCCTCGGATGCGTCGGTCGAACCCTTCACGGCGGCCAGCGCCTTGCCCTCGCCACCGGGGGCGGTGGGGATCAGGGTCGCGGAGAGCTTCTCGGCGCCGCGCGTGAGGAACGGAGCGATGGTGAAGACCTGCTGGCGACCGAGCGACTTGCGCAGGCGCAGGAACACCACGCCGCCCTCGTCCTCGGGCTCGAATCCGGCCAGAAGCACGGCGGGGGCCTTCTCGAGCTCGGCGAAGGTCACGCCGAGGCCGGTGCCGGCGACGGTCGCACCGAGGAACGCCTGCTCCTCGTCGGACGCGATGCGGGTGCGCGCGTCGATGTCGTTGGTGCCGAGCGCGAGGCGGGCGAACTTCGAGTACGCGTAGGCGTCCTCGAGGGTCACGCGCGCTCCGGGCAGCACCGCGGCGCCCAGGGCCTCATCGCCGGTGGTGGCGGCCTTGAGCCCTGCGGCTGCGGCCGCGAGAGCATCGGGCCACGACGCCTCGTGCAGCTCGCCGTCCTCGCCGCGCACCAGCGGGCGGGTGATGCGGTCGGCAAGGTTCTGCCACGCGAACGCGAAGCGGTCCTTGTCGGTGATCCAGTCCTCGTTGACGACCATGTCCTGGTCGGCCAGGCGGCGCAGGATCTTGCCGCGGCGGTGGTCCACACGGATGGCCGAGCCCGACGAGTCGTGCTCGGAGATGCTCGGTGACGACACGAGGTCGAACGGACGCGAGCGGAAGCGGTAGGCGGCGGACGTCAGCGCGCCCACGGGGCAGATCTGGACGGTGTTGCCCGAGTAGTACGACGAGAAGGCCTTGCCGGACTCGTCCTCTGCGGCGACGCCGATGGGCTCGTAGCCATCGAAGTTCAGGACGTCCTCGTTGAACGTACCGATCTGCTGCATCGCGCCGCGGTTCTGCAGGTCGATGAACGCGTCGCCGGCGATCTCCTTGGAGAAGCGGGTGCAGCGCTGGCACAGCACGCAGCGTTCGCGGTCGAGGAGGATCTCGGAGCTGAGCGCCAACGGCTTCTCGAAGACGCGCTTGACGTCGATGAAGCGCGACTCGGTGCGGCCGTTGCTCATCGCCTGGTTCTGCAGGGGGCACTCGCCGCCCTTGTCGCAGATGGGGCAGTCCAGCGGGTGGTTGATGAGCAGCAGCTCCATCACACCCTTCTGGGCCTTGTCGGCGGCCTCGGAAGTGTGCTGGGTGTTGACCACCATGCCCTCCATGACCGTCATGGTGCACGAGGCCTGGGGCTTGGGGAACGGGCGGACGTTGCCCTCGCGGTCGGGGGCGGCGACGTCCACGAGACACTGGCGGCACGCGCCGGCGGGCTTGAGCGCCGGGTGGTCGCAGAAGCGCGGGATGTCGATGCCGACCTCTTCGGCCGCACGGATGATGAGCGTGCCCTTGGGAACGGTCACCTCCGTGCCGTCGATCGTCAGCGAGACGGTCTCGACGGCCGCGGCCTTCTCGGGGGTGGCGGTCATGCGTGGGCCTCCTCGATGGCCTTCGGCTCGTACGCGAACAGCGCGGACGCGGCGTGGTCGAACGGGCAGCCGCCCTCGACGTGTGCGTCGAACTCCTCGCGGAAGTACTTGATGGCCGACGAGATCGAGCTCGTCGCGCCGTCGCCCAGCGCGCAGAACGAGCGACCCAGGATCGAGTCGCACGTGTCGAGCAGCTGCTGGATGTCGGCCTCGGTGCCGCGACCGGCCTCGAGGCGCTTCAGGATCTGTGTGAGCCAGTAGGTGCCCTCGCGGCACGGCGTGCACTTGCCGCACGACTCGTGCTTGTAGAACTCCGTCCAGCGGGTCACGGCGCGCACCACGCAGGTGGTCTCGTCAAAGATCTGCAGGGCGCGCGTGCCGAGCATCGAGCCGGCGGCGCCGACGGACTCGTAGTCCAGCGGGGTGTCGAGGTGCTCATCGGTGAAGATGGGCGTCGACGATCCGCCGGGGGTCCAGAACTTCAGCTTCTTGCCGCCGCGCATGCCGCCGGCCATCTCGAGCAGCTCGCGCAGGGTGATGCCCAGCGGCGCCTCGTATTGGCCCGGACGCTCCACGTGGCCGGACAGCGAGAACAGGCCCATGCCCTTCGAGCGCTCGGTACCCATCGACGTAAACCACTCCACGCCGCGCTCGACGATCGCCGGCACGGAGGAGACGGACTCGACGTTGTTCACGACCGTGGGGCGGGCATAGAGGCCCGCGACCGCCGGGAACGGGGGCTTCAGGCGCGGCTGGCCGCGGCGGCCCTCGAGCGAGTCGAGCAGCGCGGTCTCCTCGCCACAGATGTAGGCGCCGGCACCCGCATGCACGGTGACGTCGAGGTCGAAGCCGCTGCCGTGGATGTCCTTGCCCAGGTGGCCGGCCTCGTAGGCCTCGCGCACGGCCTGCAGCAGGCGGCGGTACACGTGAGTGACCTCGCCGCGCAGGTAGATGAAGGCGTGGTTGCAGCCGATGGCGAAGGACGTGATCGCGACGCCCTCGATGAGGTTGTGCGGTGCGGACAACATGAACGGGATGTCCTTGCACGTGCCCGGCTCCGACTCGTCGGCGTTCACCACGAGGTAGCGGGGGCCGCCGTCGTCCGGAGGCAGGAAGCCCCACTTCATGCCGGTGGGGAAGCCTGCGCCGCCGCGGCCGCGCAGGCCGGAGTCCTTGACGGCCTGGATGAGGTCGCCGGGCGCCATGCCAAGCGCCTTCTTCAGCGCACCGTAGCCGCCGTGGTCCGTGTAGGTGTCGAGCGTCCAGGACTCCTTGGCGTCCCAGGTCGCCGACAGCACCGGTGTGAGGTCGGTCATCGCTTCTCCTCCCAGCCCTGCTCGCGCGCGACCTTGAGGCCCGCAAGCGTGGGGTCACCCACGCCCTGGTCCTCATTCGCACGGCCGTCCTCGAAGCCCGCGAGCACGCGCTCGGTCTCCTTGAAGGTACCGACCTTGTGCGAGCCACGCGTGGGCTTGACGTCGCGTCCCTCGAGAATGTCGTCCACGACGCGCAGTGCGCGGTCGGGCGTCATGTTGTCGAAGAACTCCCAGTTGACCATCATCACGGGGGCGTAGTCGCACGCCGCATTGCACTCGATGCGCTCGAGCGTGATCTTGCCATCCGCGGTGGTCTCGTCGTGACCGACGCCGGCCTTCTCGGACACCTGGCGCCAGATCTCGTCGCCGCCCATGATCGCGCACAGCGCGGTGGTGCACACGCCCACCTGGTACTCGCCGTTGGGGCGGCGCTTGTACTGGGTGTAGAAGGTCGCGACGGCGCTGACCTCGGCGCTGGTGAGTTCCACGGTCTTCGCGCAGAACGCGATGCCGTCGGGGCTCACGTAGCCGTCCACGGACTGCACGAGGTGCAGCAGCGGCAGCAGCGCGGAGCGCTTGACGGGGTAGCGCGAGACGATGTCCGCGGCGTCCGCTTCGAGCTGCGCGAGGGTCTCAGGGGTGTAGGTCATCGGTCCACGCCTCCCAGCACCATGTCGATCGACGCGATGGCGACCACGACATCGGCCATCTGGCCGCCCTGCGCCATGATCGACAGTGCCTGCAAGTTGTTGAATCCCGGGTCACGGAAGTGGGCGCGCCACGGCTTGGTGCCGCCGTCGGACACCAGGTGCACGCCGAGCAGTCCCTTGGGGCCCTCGATCGCCTGGTACACCTGGCCGGCGGGGACGTCGAAGCCCTCGGTCACCAGCTTGAAGTGGTGGATCAGCGCCTCCATGGACTCGCCCATGATGTGCTTGATGTGCTTGGGCGAGTTGCCCTGGCCGTCGCCGCCAATGGACAGCTGTGCGGGCCAGGCGATCTTCTTGTCCTCGACCATGACGGGGCCGTCGCCCATCTTCTCGAGACGGTCGGCACACTGCGCGACGATCTTGAGCGACTCGTAGCACTCCTCCATACGGATGACCATGCGCGACCACGCGTCGTTGTCCGTCGAGGTGGGGACCTGGAAGTCATAGGTCTCGTAGCCGCAGTACGGCTCGGCCTTACGCAGGTCATAGGGCAGGCCCGTCGAGCGCAGGATGGGACCGGTAATGCCCAGGGCCATGCAGGCCGACAGGTTCATGGTCGCGACGTTCTTGAGGCGCCCCTTGAGGATGGGGTTCTCCATCTGCAGGAGGGCGAGCTCGTCGAGCCCCTCCTTGACCTTGGGGATCATCGCGCGGATCATCTCGACGCCGCCCTCGGGCAGGCCCTGGGCCACGCCGCCGGGACGGACGTACGCGTTGTTGGTGCGCAGGCCGGAGATCGCCTCGATGACGCGGAAGGTCTCCTCGCGCGCCACGAATGCCGTGGTCATGATGGTCGTCGCACCCAGCTCGTTACCGCCGGTGCCGACGGCGACGAGGTGCGAGCCGATGCGGGTGAGCTCGGCCATGAGCACACGCAGCACGGAGGCGCGCTCGGGGATGTCGTCGGTGATGCCGAGCAGCTTCTCGATACCCAGGCAGTACGCGAGCTCCTGAGTCATGGAGGCCACGTAGTCCATGCGCGTGCAGAAGGTCACGCCCTGGGTCCAGGTGCGGAACTCCATGTTCTTCTCGATGCCCGTGTGGAGGTAGCCGATGCCGGCGCGGGCCTCCGTGACGATCTCGCCCTCGAGCTCGAGCATGACGCGCAGCACACCGTGGGTCGACGGGTGCTGGGGGCCCATGTTCATGACGATGCGCTGCTGGCCCAGGCGGGCGGCCTCGGCGGCCACCTCGGACCAGTCCGAGCCGTAGACGGTGTACTCGGGGACGTCGGGGTCCTCGACGAAGGGGCCGGTGGCCTTCGTGTCGGTGCTCATCGGTACTGCCTCCGCTCATCGGGCGAGGGAATCTCGGCGCCCTTGTACTCGACGGGGATGCCGCCGAGCGGATAGTCCTTGCGCTGCGGGTGGCCTACCCAGTCGTCGGGCATCTCGATGCGGGCGAGCGAGGGGTGGCCGTCGAAGATGATGCCGAAGAAGTCCCAGGTCTCGCGCTCGTGCCAGTTGTTCATCGGGTAGATCGACGTGATCGACGGGATGTGCGAGTCGCCGTCGGGGACGGCGACCTCGAGGCGCAGGCGTCGGTTGTGCGTGACCGACTGCATCGGGTAGACGGCGTGGAGCTCACGGCCGGTGTCCGCGGGGTAGTGGACGCCGGAGACTCCCAGGCACATCTCGAAGCGGAGGTCCTGGTCGTCGCGCAGGTGCTGCGCGACGGCGAGCAGGTGCTCACGAGCGATGTACAGCGTGAGCTCGCCGCGATCGACCACGACGTACTCGATCGCCTCATCGGCGTCGTCGCCCAGCAGCTCGCTGAGGACGTCGACGACGCCGTCAAACCATTCGCCGTAGGGGCGCTCCGAGGCGCCCGGCATCTGCACCTGCTGGACGAGCCCGTCGTAGCCGGACGTATCGCCCTTGGCGCCAAACATGCCCTCGCGGACGTTGATCAGCGTCAGCGGCGCGCGACCCTCGGGGGACGCGGGGCCGGTGACGGCGTCGAGGTTCTTGTCGTCGCTCACCGCAGCAGGCCCTTCATCTCGGAGGTGGGGGTCGCGGCGAGCGCGGCCGCCTCGGCCTTGCGCGCGATCTCCTTGCGGTGCGACAGCATCGGGTACTGCTTGACCTGCTCCTGGAGGGTGATGAGCGCGTTCAGCAGCATCTCGGGGCGCGGCGGGCAGCCCGGCAGATACACGTCCACGGGGACGACGTGGTCCACGCCGGGCACGATCGCGTAGTTGTTGAACATGCCGCCCGACGAGGCGCACACGCCCATCGAGATGACCCACTTGGGCTCGGGCATCTGGTCGTACACCTGGCGCACGATGGGCGCCATCTTCTGCGACACACGGCCGGCGACGATCATCATGTCGGCCTGACGCGGCGAGGCGCGGAACACCTCGGCGCCAAAGCGCGCGATGTCAAAGCGGGACGTACCGGTGCCCATCATCTCGATCGCGCAACAGGCGAGACCAAAGGTCGCGGGCCACAGCGAGCCGGCGCGCATGGCGCCCACGAACTTCTCGACGGTGCCCAGCAGGAACGGAGGTGCGCTGTCGTCATGTGCCATGTCAGATCACTCCCAGTCGAATCCGCCGCGTCGCCACTCGTACACGAACGGGATCGTGATGAGGACGAGGAACGTCATGGTGGCGATGAGGCCAAACCAGCCCAGCGCCTGGTGGGCGATGGCCCACGGGTAGAGGAACACCACCTCGATGTCGAACACGATGAAGCTCATCGCGACGAGGTAGTACTTAATCGGGATGCGCCCGCCGCCCGCGGCGCCGGGGGTGGGCTGCAGGCCCGACTCGTACTGGTCGAGCTTGGCCGAGTTGTAACGCTTGGGACCAATCAGGTTGCTGGCCATGAGGCCCGCCGCTGCCATGAGTCCCGCGATGACGATCATCACCACGATCGGCACATACGGATTCACTGGTCGACTCCCTTGCTTGTCTCGTCCTCGGCTCGCCGTGCGCGGCTCATGCGGCCGGCGCAATCTTTGTCAGTGTGGACAACAGCCTGTCGGCCCAGTCCCCGCCACGCGGCTCATAGACATCCGCGAGCAGTTTATGCGTAAACCTCATGATGACCGGACGAGGAAGCCCGTAGCGGGTGCACACCTTCATGACCTCGGGATGCGAGATCAGTTGGGCGAAGACCCGGCCCAGCGAGTAGTACCCGCCCAGGTCGTCCTTCATTCGTGTCGCGTAGCCCGCGAGCGCGGCCTCCTTGGCGGCGTCGGTTGTCGCCTCGCGCCAGGCCACCATCTGCTCGGTGGCGCGGCGGGCGGCCTGCATCGCGTACGCGATGCCTTCGCCGTTAAACGGGTTCACCATGCCGCCCGAGTCGCCGACCAGCATCATGCCGGGCACGTAGTGGGGCTGGCGGTTGAAGGCCATAGGAATGGCCGCGCCCTGCACCTTGGACACGGGGACGTCGGGGTCGATCTCCCAGCCCTCGATGCCGTTGCGAACCCAGCCGTCGAACAGCGCGCGGTGGTCGAGGCCCGAGGGCTGACCGTTGGGGCTGAGAGTGCCCAGGCCCACGTTGGCGGTGCCGTCACCGAGCGGGAAGATCCAGCCGTAGCCGGGCAGCAGGTTCGAGTTCCCGGGCTCGCCGTCCCAGATGGTGAGGTGGCCCTCCATCCACTCCTCGTCGTGGCGGGGGGTCTCGAAGTACGTGCGCACCGCCACGCCCATGGGCCGGTCGTCCTTGCGCTCCATGCCAAGGCCGAGGGCGATGCGCGCGGAGACGCCGTCGGCAGCGATAACGACCGGGGCCGTGTAGGTGACTTCGTCACCGACCTTGCGGCCCTTGTCATCGGTCTCGCGCGCGGTCACGCCGATGACCCGCCCGGTGCGCTCGTCGCGCACGGCGCCGGTGACGAACCAGCCCTCGCGGACATCGGCGCCTGCGGAGCGGGCGTGCTCGGCCAGCTTGTGGTCAAAGTTCGCGCGCGGCAGCGACAGGCCGTAGTTCGGGAACGACTCCTGCTCGTGCCAGGGGAACTCCAGGCGGTGGCCGCCGCCGACCATCCTCAGGCCCCAGTTGGGAATCCACCCCTCCTCGCGGGGGGTGGGCAGGCCGATCAGGTCGATCTCGCGCACGGCGCGGGGGGTGAGGCCGTCGCCGCAGACCTTCTCGCGCGGGAAGCGCGACTTCTCCAGGGCGATGACGTCGAAACCCTCGGATGCCAGGTAGTACGCGGCGGCGGAGCCTCCGGGCCCTGCGCCCACCACGATGACATCGGCTGTGGATTTCACGCACATAGCCTACGGGGTGTGAGGGAGTGCGTGCGCACCTAAATGCGCCGCTCCCCGCACGAAAATGGCAACCCATCTGTTGCATAAATCGGGACCTAGATCCGTGGGACGTCGGTCCCGGCGGCCCCAGGCGCCCATTGGCGGCGTGCTGCGTCACCCGGCCAACGCATCGGCCCTCGTCATGGTTCCCCGCGACGTTCCCCGCTCCCCCTAGGCTGGCGGGCATGAGCATCGGCGCCACCTGGGCAGGCACTCACCACTTCCGCGCGAGTGACCTGGTCGAGGCGACCAGCATCGAGCAGGTCCAGGAGCTGCTCGCGGACACCGACGGTCCCGTGCGAGCGCTCGGCACCCGCCACAGCTTCAACGACCTCGCCGACACCGCGGGCACGCTCGTCACCGTCACGGACATCCCCGCCGACCCGGTCCTCGACGAGGAGGCGCGCACCGTCACCGTCGGCGCGGGCGTGCGCTACGGCGTGCTGGCCGCCTGGCTCCACGAACGCGGCTGGGCGCTGCACAACATGGGCTCGCTGCCCCACATCTCGGTGGGCGGGGCCGTAGCGACGGGCACCCACGGTTCGGGGCTCACCAACGGATGTTTGGCCGATGCCGTGGCCGGCTTGCAATTTGTGGGCGCCCAGGGAGTGCTGCGCACCGTGGCCCGTGGCCAGGATGGCTTCGAGGGGCTCGTCATCGGCCTGGGGGCCTACGGCGTGGTGGTGCGCCTCACCTTGGACATCCAGCCCTCCTACGTGGTCCGTCAGGACGTGTACCGCGGCCTGCCGTGGTCGGCGCTGCTCGACGACCTTCCGGGAGTCATGGGCGCCGGCTACTCCGTGAGCGCGTTCACCACCTGGGACGAGGAGACGGTGCAGCAGGTGTGGCGCAAGACCCGCCTCGGCGTGAGCGACGAGCCCGGGCCGACGTGGCTGGGCTCGCGCCTCGAGACCCCCGACGAGTCGGGGCTGGTCGACGCCGACCCGGCGGCACTCACGGTGCGCGGCGGTGTCGAGGGTCCGTGGCTCGAGCGGCTCCCGCACTTCCGCCTGGACCACACTCCCTCGAATGGCGACGAGATCCAGACCGAGTACTTCGTGGCGCTCGAGGACGGGGCCGATGCGTTGGTAGCGGTCCGCGCCCTGGCCGCCGACATCGCGCCGCACCTCCTGGTGACGGAGCTCCGGACGTTGGCCGCCGACGGCCTGTGGCTCTCGGGCGCCTACCGGCGCGACACTCTCGCGATCCACTTCACGTGGCGCAACCGGCCCGCCGAGGTCGCCGCGCTCACGCCGCGCATCGAGGAGGCGCTCGCGCCGTTCGGCGCTCGCCCGCACTGGGGCAAGGTCCACACGATGACGGCCGATGCCGTGGCCGCCGTCCATCCTCAGCTCGCCCAGGCGAGGCTGTTGTTCGAGGCCCTCGACCCGACGGGTCGGTTCGCGAACGCGCACCTCAGGCGGCTGGGGATCCGCGCGTAGGCGAGACCGCGCGCGGTCCTGCCGGGGCATCGGCCCGGCGTAGGCTCGTCAGGTGAGCGTCCAACCAGCCACCCCCGGCCCGCTGACCGTCCGCACCGTGGAGATCGACCATCCCGGTGACCTCATCTCGCGGTTGCCGGTCCCCGGGATCTCGTGGGTGAGGCGCGGCGAGGGCATGGTCGCGTGGGGCGAGGTCGCCCGGCTCGACACCGCTGGGACCCATCGCATCGACGAGGCCGACGCCTGGTGGCGCCGCGTCACCCGGCACGCCGTGGTGCGCGACGACGTCCACGTTCCCGGCACCGGGCTGATCGCGTTCGGTTCCTTCGCCTTCGCCGACTCGTCGCCCGCGGGCGGGGCGCTCATCGTGCCGCGCTACGTGCTGGGCGTGCGCGGCGATACCGCGTGGCTCACCGTCATCTCGGAGGACGGCGCCATCGATCTCCCCGGGCTCGACGAGGCCACCGCGAACGCCACTCCCGTCGCTCCGATGCCCTCGGTTGCCATCGCGGACGGCGACCGCGACGCGTGGGCAAGCGCCGTGACGGCCGCCGTGGACCGCATCGGCGCCGGCGAGCTGGACAAGGTGGTGCTGGCGCGCGCGGTGGCGGCCACGGCATCGGCTCCCCTCGATACCCGAGCCGTGCTCGCACGCCTGGCCGAAGACTACCCCAGCTGCTGGACGTTCGCCGTCGACGGGCTCATGGGCGCGACGCCCGAGCTGCTCGCGCGCGTGGACCACGGCCTGGTGACGTCGCGCGTCCTCGCCGGCACCATCCGGCCCACGGGAGACGAGACGGCCGACCTCGCCCACGCCGCCGCGCTCGCGCGCTCATCGAAGGACCGCGAGGAGCACGAGTACGCGGTGCGCTCGGTGCGCGACGTGCTCGAGGCCCACTGTGGATCTGTCAATGTGCCCGAGGAGCCCTCGGTGCTGCACCTTCCGAACGTCATGCACCTCGCCACCGACGTCACGGGCGTGCTCAGCCACAACGCGTCGGCGCTCGAACTGATCCGCGAGCTGCACCCGTCGGCCGCCGTGTGCGGGACGCCCACACTCACGGCCGCGCGCGTGATCGACGAACTCGAGGGGCTCGACCGCGCCCGCTACGCCGGACCCGTGGGCTGGATCAACGCTGCGGGTGACGGCGAGTGGTGCATCGGCCTGCGCTCGGCCGAGGTGTCGCCGTCCGACCCCACTCGACTGCGCCTGTTCGCCGGCTGCGGGATCGTCGCGGCGAGCGAACCCGACTCCGAATGGGCAGAATCGGAAGCGAAACTCGAGCCGATGCGCCGCGCGCTGGGAACGCTGTAGGAGCCTGACCGCGTCAGACGATGTCGCCCGTCGCGGTCAGGATCGCGACTCCCCCACATTCCTCGCCCAGGGCTGCTGCCAGGGCAATCCCGAGGTTGGGGGCGACGTCCATCCCCACGGCGGGGTCGACCACCCAGGCACATACCTCGGTCCAGTATCGCGCCCCCGCCCATACGCCCGGGTCGTGAAGGCGCAGCACGCGTGGGATATCGGCGGAGTACGCGATCGCTTTGGGAACGGACACCTCCAGCATCCGCCGGCCATACGCGTCGCACACGCTCGCCGTGGCGCCGTCGGCCGAGGGAAGCACCGTAAACGACTCGTCGACGCTCAAAGCGAGGTGCTCGATCAGGGCAGCCGACGGGCTGTCTTCCGTGAGCAACACCACGGGGACGAGGGCGCCGCTGCTCATGAGTTGCCCTCCTTGGCACCCTCGGGCGACATGACGCCCGCCGCCGCTGAGAGGCGTTCCACGCCCACCTCCCGCAAGAGTTCCGCGAGCTGACCCCAGCTGCCGTTCGCACTGGGCTCGAAGGTCGCGACCAGGCTCGGAAGACGCTGGCGTCCCGCCCGCGAGAGACGATGACGGTCAGACCATTGATCGATGTCCTTGGCCAACCCGCGCGCGGCACGGGGCCCGACGAGGAGCGCCACCGGAGTGGGGGGCGATGCCCGCCCGGGACGCTGCACGAGGTCCGGCCAGCCGGTCACGGCCGATACCGCTCCCATGAGTGGCATGCGAGCGGCGTCTGCGACCCGACGGAGCGCATGGTCTGCACGCTCCGTGATGGCCTCGAGCGCGCCGGCCATCACGGTCACCCCCGGCACCGAGGCCAGTCCCACGACCGTCTCGTCGACTCCCGTGGTGGTGCGTCGCGCCACGATCGTGGCCTCAATTCGCCCCTCGCGGCCTACCACCACCGAACGGGTGGACGTGGGCATGCGTCCTCGCGCATGGCGAGTGAGCACGTCCTCGTCCCACGGCAGCAGCGCGGGCTCGTGGGTGTTCCATCCCGCGGGGGCATCGTCCGCGAGCGCGGCGGCGAGGACCTCCAGCGTCCGCCCCAGCTCTGTGGCCTCGTCCGCGGCATGGTGGACGGACACGGAGAACGCCGCGACGAGGGTGGGAGGCGCGTCTAGCGTGCGTAGCGCCACCGGCGACTCACGGGGGCCGGGTGTGACGGGGTCGGCGACTGCACTCCACACGTGGCCGGTGGTCGGCGACTCCACTGTGCCGTCCGGCGCGGCCGCCACCCAGGCTCCACCGAGCACCTCGACCAGATAGCGCGCGGCGAAGGTCATCTCTGCGCCGGGGCGGGTGCGAAGGACCGGTCTGAGGCCGATCTCCGCCGCACGAGCAAGAACGTCGACCAGGGCATCGCTCAGATAGACCACGCGAGCCGGGGCGTCAACCACCACCATGGACTCGGTCACGGCTGCGACAAGCGGATGGTGACCCAGGTCAACTTCACCGATCATGCGTCGGCCCCTTTCGAGTCGCTGCCCGGCTCGTCAAACGCGACCTGCATGAGGCGCGGCGGCTGGGCCCGGCGGATGATGCGCGCGCGCCCGGGAATGGCGGCACCCGCGTATACGCCCGGCCATAGGGCACCTTCCGAGCGTTCGCCCGACAGCAGCAGACCGGTCGCCCCCACATCCCTGACGGTCTGCATGGTCGAGTCGTACAACGCGCGCGACGCCCCCGCCACCGGGCGCGTCAGGATCACCGATAGGCCGAGGTCGCGCGCCTGCGGCAGGAACGGCAGCAGCGGCTCGAGCGGAGCGGAGTTGCCGGCCGAGAGGATGTCGAAGTCGTCGGCGATGACAACGACGCGCATGGCCGCGGAGGACTGCCCGTCGCGACGCTTGGCGAGCTCCTGCGCGACGGCGGCCGCGAGCTCGCGCGCCCGCGGGCCGCTCGTGGCGTGGCCGCCGAGGTAGTCGTCGTCAAGTTCCGCTGCGAGCGTGCCACGCGGCTCCATGAGGGCGATGACCATCTCGTCGGGCCCGTGACGCTCGGTGAGGCCCACGATGATGCGTCGCAGTACCGCGGTCTTGCCCGAGCCGGGATCGCCGAGCACCAGCAGATGGGGGTCTGCTCCGGCCAGGTCGAGCATCTCGGGGGACATCGTGTCCTGGCGCAGGCCCAGCGGAATACGGTCGGGCTCGTCGAACACCCCGGGCAGCGTGCTTGGGGCGAGGATGTCGGGCAAGAGCCGGATGGGCGCCGCCGCCGGGCCACGCCAATCGGCCGCCGTGCGCTGCGCCAGCGCGGTCAACGCCTCGCCAGCGTTCTCCTCAGGCCCGTCATCGATGCGCGGGATGGCGACCTGCGCGAACAGCTTGGCCGCCGTCAGGGCGCGTCCCGGGCGCTTGACGGTCTCCGCGAGTTTGCGCGCAATGGTGGACTCTGTGGGGTCGTTGAGCCTGAGCTCGACCTTGTTGCCGATGAGAGGCTGGTGCCGCATGGGCACCTCCGCCCACCGGGTGAGCGACATCACCACGTGGATACCGAAGGACCCGCCGCGCGTCAGCAGGTCGGCCATGGGGGCCTCGAGGTGGTCGAAGTCCGTGCGCACCAACCCATAGCCGTCGACGAGGAGCACCACGTCGGGCGAGATCACTGTCGGAAGACGGCCGGCGGCGTGGACGGCACGCCAGTGGGCCATCGACTCGATCGCCATTTCCCTGAAGAGCCGCTCGCGCTCGGCGAGCATGGCGTGCAGCTCTTCCAGCAGGCGCAGGTGTTGCTCCGCGCGATGGCGCGTGACAATGCCTCCCACATGCGGAAAGCCTTCCAGCCGCGCGAGCCCGGCGCCTGCAAGGTCAAGGCCGTACATCGTGACCTGTGCCGGGGTGTGGGTTGTGGCGATGCCCGCCGCGAAGGCGCGCAAGAAGGTGGTGCGGCCCGACTGCGGAGCACCAATGACGGCGTGGTGACCACCGTTGGCGTCGAGGTCGATGCGCCATGACCCTTGGAACTGGCGTGCCGGGTCATCGATGAGTCCGAGGGGAACCTGAAGCGGCTCGCGATGGTGGCTGTCGAGGACGTCGAACAGGGCGAGTCGCTCGGGAAGTGGCGGAAGCCAGACGCTCGCTACCGGGGGTACATCCTTCCGCAGTCGTGCCACGGCCTCTTCCACGAGCGGGGGCCGCGGCGCGTCGGGGGTGGCCCGAGTGGCACTGCTCTCCTCGCGGCCCTGCAGCACCGCCGCCAGGCTGTTCGATGCCGGCAGCGGCACGGCGAAGGCGGGCTCATCCGTGTCGAGCTCGATGGGTCCTGGGGTGGGCCCCGACACGTACCCTGAGCGGAATCGTGTGTAGACGGTCGTATCGACTTTCAGGAAGCCCCAGCCAGGTTCGGGGGGCAGGTGAAAGGCGTCAACCGTGTTGAGCACCACCTGCGACTCGGATTCCGAGAAGGTGCGCAAGCCGATGCGGTACGACAGATAGGTATCGAGCCCCCGGAGTTTCCCCGACTCGATGCGCTGACTCGACAGCAGCATGTGCACTCCGATGGAACGCCCGATGCGGCCGATGGTGAGGAGCAGGTCCACGAACTCGGGTTCCGCGGTGAGGAGCTCACCGAACTCGTCGATGACCACAAACAGATGCGGCATCGGAGCCAGGTGCGGGTTGACGGCACGGGCGCGGCGATACTCGGTGATCGACGCGAGGGAACCGGCCTCCTTCAGCTGGCGTTGGCGACGTACCACTTCGCCCGCGATCGACGCGCGAGCCCTCTCGACGAGACCCGACTCGCCCTCGAGGTTGTCGATCAGTCCCGAGACGTGTGGCAACGGGGCCAGCGGCGCGAAGGCCGCCCCACCCTTGTAGTCGACGAGGATCATCGCGAGGTCCTCGGGGCTGTGCTGCCCGGCAAGGCCCAGGACGAGGGTGCGCAGGAATTCGGATTTGCCGGATCCGGTGGCGCCGATGCAGATGCCGTGGGGGCCCATGCCCCCCTGGGCGCCTTCTTTGAGGTCAATCTCCACGGCGTTGCCGAGGTCGTCCGACCCGACACCGACGCGCAGGAAACGGGGCCCGGCGTGGGTCGCCCACCGCGCGGGCGACAGCTCCTCAACCGCGGCGACGCCGAGGAGATCGAGGGGGCCGACCGTTCCTCCCGTCCCTCCCTCGGCTCGCGACACGACGCTGAGGCGTCGCGGAGCAAGCGCCGAGCACAGCGCGGCAAATACCGCAGGCGACAGCGAGTCCGGCCGTGCGGAGACGGTTGGCTGGTCGGGATCGTCGGGCCACTCGACGGTGAGGCGCGGGCCATCGGCCTCGACGGTGACAGTCAACCTCACGTCGGTGTCCGAGGGCTCGTCGAGGCGGCTCTCGACGAGGCTGAGGTGGATCAACCCCGCAGTACGCGCGGCCACGCCGCCCGGCAACGCCAGGGGCGCCGTCGCCCCCTCGTGATAGTCCTCGACGACCAGGAGCGCCCCGAAGGGCGCGCGCTCGCCCGCTCGCCTGCCCGAGGCGAACGCCGTGCGCGCCGTCACGTCGTCCGCCATGGTGGCCAGCACCTCGGCCGCACCCGCACCCACCCGGCGCGCGAGAATCGGTCCATCCCACTGACCATCAAGCGCGGCGTGAGGAAGGAGGTCGAAGCCATCCCACTCGGTGCGCGCCTCGGGCGGGGAGGCAAGGGCGAGGGAGACGTCGGTCGGTGCATGGAGCGCGGCGGTCTGCGCGAGGATCGCCCTCGCCAGCGCTCTTCCCTGCTCCCGGGGCGCCACGATGGTGACCGCGGCGGCGCCGGCGAGCGACGCGACCATCGGCATGCCCCCAATAGCGCTGTAGAGCTCACACACCTGCTGCCCCGCCCTGACCATCATCGGATCGTGGGGCTGGACGGGGTCGTGCTCCTCCGGCATGGCGAGGCCAAACCAGGGGACCACGCCCTCTCCCACGCGCAGGCGCAGGAAGTCCTCGTCGCCGCGGCGGCGTTCCCACAGGCGTGCAGGGTTGCGGATGACGTCCGCAAGGTCCACCGGAGCGGGATCAAGCAGCCGGGCCTCGTCACGGACCTCCGTCCGCTCGCTCCTGACCTCGGAACGGACACGTTCCAGGTAGTCGAGGTAGCGCTCGCGGGCCAGGCGACGCTGACGCACCTGACGCCCGCGAGACGACACCGCCATGCCCACACCACCCACCAGCGCGACCACCAGGATCATGGCGCCGACGATCACCATCACGGGGTTGCCGCGCAGGACCACCATCATCGTGATGGAGGACAGTGAGCCGATGACGGGCAGTAATGACTGCAAAGGGAGGCCGCCGGGCGGCGCGTCGCCGAGCGGCGGAGGCGCGGCAAGAGTGCGCGCCTCGGGCTGTTCGAGGGGACGCGTCTCGCGGCCAGGACGATGGACGAGTTGGCTGGTCATGCGTGCAGCCCCTCGCGCGTGGCGGTCATGGCGTCACCCGCAGCGGTCACGGCGGCGATTCGGGTCCGGATCGATGCTCGCTCTAGTTGGCCCATGGTGAGGGCCTCGTCGTACGGCAGGCTCGCGCTCGCGCGCGGATGGCGTTCCGCGACGAACGTCGACCACGGCGAACGCGACCGGCCACCGTTCGTGAAGACGACCATACTCGCGCACCCGTCGGGGTGAGCGGCGAGGGCGTCGGCGAGGGCGAGCGAGTCCTCACCCACCGCGCGGTCCCAGGTGCTGACGATGACGACGATCGTGGCATCGGCGACGGCAGGAAGCGCGAAGGCGGGGTCGCCAATCCTCGCGCGGTCGACCACCGAGACGTCGAAGCTCCTGTCGTCGCCCAACGCTGCGCCAAGGCTTGCTCCATGCCACGGGACCGTGTGGTCCGTGCGCCCCGCGATAGCGGGAGAGGTGAGCAGGACGGGCCCGCTGCGGTGGCGCGCCAGCGTGCGGGTGAGGAGCGACGCGACAGTGGTGGTGCCCGCCCCCGCAACGAGCGATGTCACGACAATGCGCCTCACCGTCGCCGTCGGGGAAGCGACGCGCGGCAAAGCATCCGCGAGCGCTCCCATGGACGCCGCTCCTACGACCAGCGTCACGAGAACAACCCGAGCATGGTGCCGTAGACGCCGTACACGCCGATGGCGCACGGCACTATCGCGATCGCCGCGATCGCCTCAATGGTGTCCCCCCACCGCCGCAGGCGGATGCGCGTGTGCTGGGCAGGCAGGAGGGCACCGGCCACGACCGCACCCAGCGCCGCCACGCTCGCCACCGCGACCATGGTCGTCTGATCGCCGGCGACCACGAGCCCGAGCGCGACACTGAGAACGGGAGCGAGCATCACCGGCCAGATGTGCACGGCAAGTGCCATGACGCGCGAGCGTAGGAGCATGACGACGGCAATGGCTCCGCCCGTGAGCTGAGCCCACAGTTCCCCTGTGGCCAAGAGCGACGCGATCACCACCGCGAGCACACTGACGAGCGCGTACACGCTCCACGTCTTCGTCCTGTAAGCCTGCGCGATGCCGACCGTCACGGTCGCACGTGGTGGCGGCGTTCCGTCGTTCGCGTGGTCGTCGAGGCGCGCGAGTCCCGACCAGGCCAACGCGAGCCCCGGCACCACGCCGAGCGCGGCGATCGCGACAGCGCCGAGCACCACTGACGCCTGAGCACTTCCCGCGCCACATGCGAGGGCCAGGAGCAGGCCTCCCATGAGCGCGGTGCCGATGGCGCTGCCGAGCGCGGCCGCGCGGTGGCGCACCCCCGCCCCGACGATGAGCACCAGCCACACCGCGGTGCCCGCCGTCGCGGCGACCAACACGGGAGGAGAATCGGCGTCAATGGCCGATGCCACCGGGAGGGCAGCAGCGACGGCGGCGCCGACCGCCGCGCCCAGGAGCGGCGCGGCGAGGTCACGCTTGCCGGTGAGCGCCGCTGCGGCGCACGCCGCCGCAATCAGGATCGCGACAGTACCTGCGAGCCATGGAAGGGCATCCGCTGCCGGCAGCAGTCCCACCGCCGTGGCAACGCCGGCCACCACGCCAGCGGCGCGGCGGCGGTGCGGGGAACCCCAGGCGCCGGGGTGGCCGTCACGTGCCTCGGCGACGGCATCGGTCACATCCAGCACCTCGGGGGGCGCGGGAAGGGCGGCGGCGCGCACCAGGCGTAGCACGGCGCCGTCGGCGATCTGCAACTCGGCGGGACCATGGCTCGTGTCGAGTTCCTGGCCGGCGTCGTCGACCACCGCGAGGCGGGCGATCGCGTGCGGCTCCTCGACGGTGTCCGCGATGGTCGCCAGGTGCGCCGCAAGCGGCTCGTCACTGGGCACCACCATCGTGGCGCGTCGCGTGGATCCGACAACGACCAACCGTGTGTACTGCGTCATGCTTCTTCATTCCCCCCCGGTGCGGTCCACGCGACAGTCGCGGCGCCAGTGGCTGCCGCATCCGCGCGGTCGTGCAGGTATTGACCGACAAACGACACGCCGGCGCATACGGCCACCGCGATGGCACCCACGACGATGCCGACAACGATCCTTATGTGCACGGGCCGCACGCGCCGGCGCACGTCGAGCCCTCCGTGAACGGCGGCGGCCGCGAGCCTGTCGCGACGCTCGCGCGCCGTTTCGACGATCGCCAGGTCCCGCTCTGTCATGAGTGGCCTCCATGGCTGAACGTCACCATGTGGTCGCCGATCTCTACCGAGGCGCCGAGCGGCACCTCTCGAGGCACGTGGGCGGCCAGACGCACGCGCGATCCTTCCGGCGCGACGATGGCGCTGCCATTGGTCGACCCGAGGTCCGTCACGGAGATCTGCCCCTCGGGCTGCACCTCAAGGCGCAGGTGGCTCTTCGACAGCGTACGGCTGAGGTCATTCACGACGATCGTCCCGGAGCCGTCCTGCGCCGCCGGCCGCCGGCCGATAATGACGGTGCCGGTGACCGCGTGGCGCGCAGACCCGTCGACCGTCAGCGTCACAGGGCCCCGCAGCGAACGCGGGGGCGGCGGGGCCGGCTCCATTCCCGGCGGCAGGACCGGGATGCGCGGTTGTGCGTCTCGGGTCGACGCGTGGTGGTCGGGGACGGCGATGTCCGCGCCCGGTCGGGACCGCGCAACTCGGGACGAGGACTCGTCGCGCCGCGCGTCGAGCGCGACAAGGACCACGGGGCCGCGACGCGGGTCGACGGGGTGAGCTCCGCCCCGCAGGGTCGCGAGCCGCGCCGGACGCGGGGGAAGTATCCGTGCCCAGCCCAGTGGCGCATCGTCCTCCCTCGCGACCATCACGACGCCCACGAGCCTGAATGCTAGGCCCTGCCCACGCCCCACCGTGGCCCCGGCATCGGCCGCTAGAACGAGGACCACGACGAGCAATGCGACCCCGGCGACCAACGGCCCGGTGTGGCGCGCGGCCACCACGACCCCGACGAGGACGAGGAACTCGATGACGACAAGAAGCCACGCCGCCGTGGTTGTCGCGGGGGTGGCGGCGGCGATGGCCCTCGAGGCGTCCACGCTGGCACTACGGGAGGCGGACGTGATGGGGGCTGGCACGTTCCGCATCGTAGAGGTGCAGAGGCGTTGTCGGTAGGACGTGTGAGGATTTGGACATATCGACCTGCCGGGAAACGATGCTCTTATGTATGGTGGCCCAGTCAGTACTCATCTTTAGGGGAGGAGCAGGCGTGAAGTTTGCTATGGGTTCTCAGACGCTTGGTCAGTTGACCAAGCAGACGCAGACGTCGGGCGAGGATTTGGCTTCGTTGGTACGGCAGTTGGGTGATGCTGCGGAGCCGTTAGAGGGCAGGTTCAATGGCACGGCGCGTGCGGCGTTTGATCAGTTCAAGGTAAACACGGATCAGATTGCTGTGGAGTTGTCGGGCGCGTTGCAGGCTGTTCTCGCCGGTGTAGCCGGAATGGACCGGTCGTTCGTGGAGTCCGAGTCCGAGATGGCGGATCAGACGCGCTCGAGCCAGGGTTCGGTCAGTTTCGATGCCGCTCGATTTTCGACGGGTGCGTGAGGGGGAGCCATGGCTGGGAATGTGACGGATCGTCGCGACTATGACGTTGCGGCGTCGCAGAATGCGCAGGACAACTTCAACGCGGTCGCGGCTCGCTTGGAGGCGTTGATCGAGGCTCGTGATGCTGACGTGCGCACCGCGATGGCCGACTATCAGGCCGATGGCGTGTCG
Source organism: Demequina sp. NBRC 110055 (assembly GCF_002090135.1). Lineage (GTDB taxonomy): Bacteria > Actinomycetota > Actinomycetes > Actinomycetales > Demequinaceae > Demequina. Next base: position 215,497 of record NZ_BBRL01000004.1, read on the forward strand.
GACGACTATGCGGCGAAGGAACTGCGGTGGAAGAACGCGGCTGCCGGCGTGAAGCAGATCATCGCGACGCTGCGTGCTTCCCTGGAGCAGTCCGACGAGACGGCGCAGGCGGCGTTGTCGAAGGCCAAGACGGCTGTGGGCAACATCGGCTAACGCGCGAGCGTGTGGCGTTCCGAGGGGCCAGGCGGCAGGTGGCGTCGTGGTTTCGGTGCCGTCTTAAGGGGGTAGGTAGTGACGGGTTGGCATGTGCAGCCGCAGGCGTTGCAATCGACGGTTGAGTCGACATCGACGCTGGTGGGTGACCTAGCGGGCTTGTTTGTGGCCTCCGATGGGGGCTTGTCGACCGCTTTGGGTGAGGACTGTGTTGACGTGTTGGCTGAGTCAACCGGTTTCGACGGGGTGGTGATGGAGGCCGTGTCGGGGCTGCTCACGGACCAGTTGACGAACCGGGTCTCGCCCGCGATCGGTGCTTACCAGACGGCTCTTTCCTCGACGGTTCAAGCCGCGAATCTCGTCATGGCTGGTGATGAGGAGCAGGCCGGGATCATTCGTCAGGCGGCTGCGGACTCGACGGACGTGGGCCTGTGACTGTCACGGTAGGCCAGTGTGTCGCGTTTGATGGGCTCATACAGCCCGAAGCGATTCCCGGCCATCAGCTCAATGCCGACAAGATTGTCTCAGCGGCCACGAGTGCGCGCACGTTGGCGTCGAACCTGACGGGTAAGGCCGACGAGGTGTCCACCGCGTGGCGTGCCCTTCCGAGCGTGTTCACTATTCCCGACGGCGAACCCATGTATGGCGCGATGGATGCGCCGAGCGCGTCGCTTGAGGTCGTGGCGGGCAGGATGGTGTCGATGGCGGGAATCTTGGAGGACTACGCCTCCACCGTGACCCCCATCAAGACCACCCTGTCTGACATCAAGACGCGTGCACACACGTTCGTCAACTCCCTGGAGCCGGGCAACACGGTGTGGATGTCGGCGCGCTCCACCACCACCTACCAGTGGGATGCGAACGCTTCGGCCCACTCCCTGACCGGCTACGGCTACGGCTACGCGACCGCAGGTGTCGACACCCAGGCCGATACGTGGCATTCGGTGTACGACGCTGCCGCCTATCTGCAAGGCAGGGGCGAGACCACGAGAATCGTGGGTGGCCGGGTCGAGATTCTCGTGTCCTGGCTCGAGTCGGGCGAGCATGTGGGCATCAATAACGACCTCATGGACGAGGTCGCTGACGCTTTCGCGCTGTTATCCCAGGCAGAGGCCGAATGCGCCAACGCGATCAACGCGCTTCGTGAAGACGCCTGCCTCGCCGAGGTTCAGGCGGTGGAGGCGTGGCAGCTCAAACAAGAGGGCACCGAGCTTCCCTGGGGTGCGAAGGTCGAGGAAGAACGCAACTGCGGCGAACAAGTCGGCAACGGCTTCGTTCAGTTCGGCAAGGGCACCGTCGAGGGCTTGGGCTCCCTGATCTCCTACAACCCGATCACCGGTGAATGGGGTGACTGGGACTTCGCGCTGGACTCCTGGGCGGGGATCGGTGACACCGTCGTCGCGCTATCGACCGTGACGGCCAGCCCCATCGGCCTCGTCAACATGGCCGTCAACGGACCAGAAGCGTACGGCGAGTCCCTCACGACCATGACGGAACTGGGCAAGTCCCTGGTCGCGTGGGACACGTGGGAAGACGCACCCGCACAGGCGGGCACCGAAACCGTGTTGAACATTGCGACCATGTTCATCCCCGTCGGCGGCTGGGCCGCCGGCACCATCAAGGGACTGTCCAAAGCCGCAGGCCTGACCCGCGTCACCTCCGCCATCACCCGCATCGAGGGCGTCACCACGCGCATCACCAGCCACCTCCTCCCCGACCTCAACCGCCTCGACACACCACGCGTCCACCTCGACGTCGACACCCCCAGCGTCAAACCCGACGTCGACACCCCCCGCATCGACACCCCCGCGCCACGGATCGACGCGGAGACTCCCGAGGTGAGGCCCGACCCGGACGCGCCAGTCGTGAGGCCTGACACCGAGGCGCCCGCCTTAAGGCCCGACACGGACGGCCCCTCCGTCAAGCCCGACACGGACACACCCGAAGCGCCAACTCCCGGTGGGCACAGACCGGACAGCGGTGATCAGCCTCGACCTCCCACGGGGGGAACGAGCAGCAGCGGTCCCATCGAGTCCTCTGACTCCGCGATCCTCGATTTCGCGCAGTCTCATAGCTTGTCGAACGAGCAGTTGCACGACCTTCGACGCACGCCCGTTGACGATCTCACTGCCGATCAGGTTGCCACGCTCAAGGAATTGCGCGAGCTCATTCCTGCTCCCACCCCCGACACCGCAATGGTGAAGGTCGTGCCGCTGGACACTGCCCAGAAATACCTGTCGGGTGAATACGACGCCGCCGTGCGCGGGTTCGTCGCACGCGCCACGGACATCGAACCCCAGGGCGGTCTCTCCCGCGTCGTCGAGGACCTTCGATTGGATTATGACGGCAGTCCCTACACTGCTGCGGACGCGAAGGGTTACGCGTACATCGAGTTCACGACCCCTGACGCCGCGCGCATTGACACCCCGTACTCGCAGAAGTTCGGAGGCAGCTCGGATCACGATCAGCCGTTCACTGGCAACGGCTTCGTCGGCAATACCGACGGCACATGGAGACCCGAGTATGAAATCAACGGCGGCGCGGTGTCGCTGAGCGACGGCGCTAAGTTGTGGCAGGTCGGGCCAGATGGGCCGAGACTTGTCGGGGTTTTGGAGCGAGGCAGTTGGTCAGTAGCGCGGGGAGTTCAACCATGAGGCGCCGGACGTCACCCTCGGGCCCCTACGCTGTCATCGATGGCGAGGAGTTCCCGTTATTCACGAGTGCGGACCACAGGTACTACGCATGGTCCGAGCATGCTCGCGAGGGCTTCGAGTCTGTTCGCGTCGGGATCGTCACCGGAGAACCGGACGGCTTCGCCCACTATCCGGCCCCGGATGAGTGGCTTGAGTGTGTGAACTACACCTACGACGTGACATACAAGGGTTTGCTCGTTAACGGGTACCCCAACCAGGCGGGCAGGTTCACCCTGTACCTCGACACAGGGCATGTAGGGTCGCCAGTCACGCGCGAGCAGGCTCGCGCTGCGGAGTTTGACTATGGCGCCATGGGGCCCGACCAGTGGGACAAGATCGTCGAACTCGACGATCCCGACTTGGAGTTCAAGCTGATCCGTACCCCGATCGATCCACCGTGGATGACGAACGGAGATACGGCCAGATGACGTTCCTTGTTTCAGCGGTCACTGGTGCGCGTGCGCGGTCCTTGATCGAGGCGGGATTGCCGTGGCTGGGCGGTTACGTGGTGCGCGGACAAGACCTCGCGTCGGGGCTGACGGTCGCGGCGCTTCACGAGGAGCTTGGCCTGTCTTTCCCGGGCTCGCCTTTCGATCCCGCGGCGCCGTCGCTAGATATCTTGCGTCTGCCAGTCACCGGGACAGTGCAGCTCGCTTCGCCGGGCAGTGACGCACCGGCATTCGTCGACCATTCCCCGTTGTCCGGTACGGGATTTGTGGAATCGGCGTCGGGGTTCGTGCCCTACTGGTGGATGGCACCGTCCCCTATCCCGGCGGGGACAACCTTGTGGCGCGTCTATGCTGACGGCCGCGAGGAAGCCTTGGCAACCTACGCGCACATCGCACTGGGATGGGTGGGGCCCTCCCCGCAGCAGCAGTTGCGCCCCACCCCCGTACGTTTTCCCGAGATGATCGGGACCTGGGCGACGATCGCGGGCAACCGTTTCCTCGCCGACACCCTGCCCGACGGAAGCATCATCGTGTGCTCACCCGTCGAGCAAGAAGGCATGCTCTTATCTCCACGCGGGATCTGGTGGAAGAGCGTCGCGTCCCCCACGCTCGACTCGATGGACGTCGTGCGGGTCACCGCCACGCTTGACGGCAGGCCAGTGCAGATTGTTGGCATGGAGGCAGGTGACGGCGGCCCGAACGCCCACATTGTCTACACCGGCCACAACGCGCATGACGCCGAGTCGATGAACCTGGCCAAGACCGCTGCCGGCGTCTACGAGGCGATCGTGCCGTTGTCGTCGTTGTCGAACGCCGCCGAGACGCGCACCGACGTCGCACTCCAAGCCGCCCTTTGACGTGCAAGCGCGCCTCCGCCACCGCAACTAAGGAGTCACACCTCAACCCTCAGCAGTCCCTCAGGCTTGGCGTCCTTGTGGAAGTGAAGGGCGGCATGGACCCATGATGCTCGATCAGTTGGCAGCGTTTTCCGTGTGGGCTTCCACGGCCGGCTATCACCGGATCATTGACGAGGACGCGATCGTGATCGCAGACGACGGTAGTGACCTTCGCTATGACGTCCGACACGACGGGGCTCGGTGGATACTGTCGAAAGCAGAACGAGCCTCGGACGAGACCGTTCTCATGACTTCAGGTTGGTGTGTCCCGGGGCGCTTCAATGTGGGGATATTCCACCATGCGACACCCTGACTACGGATGCGATATGTGCCTCGCAGAACTGCGAGCTGTGGAGTACCGTCACATTCGACTCGTTGCAGAGGCGAAGACCACCTTTCTCCAGGTCTACCAATGCGACACGTGCGGCCAGTGGTACGACATCGACCTCAGCGGACGCATCTGCCAGCGCGACGAGCGACATGCACGAGCGTCGCTACGCGACATTGAGGCAGGACTGTGAGCGAACCAACGCCTCTCGACGTTCTCAAGGCACTCATGAATGCGGGAAGTGAGGAGGACGCGGCTCGTCTTGCAATGGCGCGCCTCTTCCTACAGGTGCCAGTGGTGGTCCCGTCGAGGGGTGACCCCGCGGTAGTCGGCGGCTTCTCGCCCCTCACGATCGATCACGAGGGCACGACCTGCATTGTTTCTCTCGTTTCCAATGTCGCGCTGGAGCGTGCGCAGGAAGTCGCTCCATTCGCCTTAGAGATGACTGGAGCGCAGTTGGTGGAGACGTTGAACGCGGAAGTCGGCGTTGTGGTCGACAACGGCAGCGGTTCCTTCGTCCTGACTCCGAACCTCATCCGATACCTGCAATCGCCCGAAGCGTCGAGATGAGGCCATCTGGCGTCCGACATTGTGATGCGCCCCGGGTCTCCTGGACGCTGTCACCTGCCTGACTCGGGACGCGCGCCGCGCGCGTGTCGGTGGGCATAGGCACAATGAGAGCTAGCACGCAGCGCAGGGAGGCATGATGACGCACACTGCACATTCCCACTCGCACGACGCGGAGCCGATGACGGACTTCTCGCGTGCATCGTGGGAGGCGAAGTACCGCGAGCGCGAGGCGCTGTGGTCCGGCCAGCCCAACGCCCCGCTGGTGGACGAGGTCGAGAACCTCGCCCCGGCATCGGCCCTCGAAGTGGGATGCGGCGAGGGAGCCGATGCCGTGTGGCTCGCCACCCAGGGGTGGCAGGTGACGGGCGTTGATCTTTCTGCGACGGCGCTGGCGCGTGCCCAGGTGCACGCCGAGGCCTCGGGCGTGTCCTCGCACGTGACCTTCACCGACCGCGAGTTGAGCGCCGTCATCGCGGACCATGGGCCGTGGGAGCTGGTGACGTCGATGTACACGCACCCCGGCGAGGGTGGCCGGTGGCTCGTGGAGACGCTCGCTGCCGCTGTCGCGCCGGGCGGTCGCCTGCTCGTCGTGGGCCACCACCCCACCGATCCCCACGCCGCCGAACACCCCGACCTGGCGCGATCCGCGTTCGCGGCGGAGGACGTCGCGGACGTGCTGGACCGTTCGGAGTGGGAGGTGTCAGCCTCGATCCGCGAGCGCGTCACCATGGTCGAGGCCGGTCACGAGCGGCTGTGGCGAGACGCGGTACTCGTGGCACGGCGCCACTAGACCCCGCAGGCCTCGCCCTGACGCCCACCCCGGCCTTCGGTCCCAGGCCAGCCGCGGCATAGGCCATTAGCGTCGCGCCATGAGCGACGACACCACGTGGGCCTACCGCCTCATCGCCCCCTATCGGTTCGAGCGCGTCGAGGTGCCGGTGCCGTCGGCGCCCGGGCCGGGCGAGCTGCTGGTGCGCCTCACCGCCGGGGCCGTGTGCGGCTCGGACCTGCCGTTCGCGCGCGGCGCGCTGGTGCCCGAGGGTGGGCCGCGCCAGCCGGGCCGCCCCATGCACGAAGTCGTGGGCGAGGTGCTCGCGAGCGCCCACGTGGACTTCTCCCCCGGCGACCGCGTGGTCGGCTGGGCCTCCAACTGGGACGCGCTGCGCGGGGTGTTCGTGACGCGCGGCGACCAGGTCGCGAAGGTGCGGATGGAGACGACCGATGCGCTCGCGACCGTCGCGCAGTCGGTCGCCTGCCTCTTCACCGTGTTCGACCGGCTGGGACCGTTGGCGGGCCGCTCCGTGGCGATCGTGGGCGTGGGGCCGTTTGGACTGATGACGTCGGTGCTGGCCAGAAAGCTCGGCGCGGGGCGCATCACGGGGATCGATCCACTCGACCGGGCCGCGGATGCCGAGGGGCTCGGGTTTGACGCGCTGGTCAGGCAGAACTCACGGGTCTGGGCTGGGGGTCTCGCAGAGGCGGATCGTCCCGACATCGTGATCGAGATGGTGGGCCATCAACCGTCGACGGTGGCCGATGCGATGAACGCCGTCGCTCCCGGCGGCACCGTCGTCGCCTTCGGGGTGCCGGACGACGAGTGGTACGCGCTGCCGATGCGGTCCTTCTTCCGTCGCCACGGCACACTCGTGACGGGCGTGACGCGCCACCACCGCGCGATGCTCGAGCGCGCGCAGGACTTCCTCATTGCCGAGCCGTGGTTCGCCGAGCGGATGGTCACCGACGTCGTCCCGATCGCAGAGGTGGAGCGAGCATTCGCCGCCGCCTGCGCCCCTCGGCCGGGCCAGCGCAAGGTGGTCCTGGAGGTCGCCTAAGCGCGCACCACGGCCTCGACGAGCTCCATGCCCGTCACCGGCGAGGCGAGGGCGCGGGCGAGCGCGTCGGCGTTCGTGACTCGGGTGTGGCGGACCCCGTAGGCGGCCGCGAGCGGCGCGAGGTCCACGCCGTGGGGCGTCGTGAAGACGCGCTCCACGTTGGGCGGCGGCGCGCTGGCGTGCTCGAGCCCGCCGAAGATGGTGCCGCCGCCGTCATTGATGACGACGATGCGCACGCGCGGCCGTGTCTCGCGCGGGCCGATGAGCAGCCCACCCACGTCGTGCAGGAACGTCACGTCGCCCATGAGCGCACTCACGGGCCGTCGTGCCGCGAGCGCCATGCCCACGGCCGTCGCCACGGTGCCATCGATGCCCGCGAGCCCGCGATTCGCTACCAGCACCGGGGCGTCGCCCACCTCCCACGCAGGGGCCACCTGGTCCACGGCGCGGATGGAACCGGAGGAGCCGAGGAGCGCGGGCTCGCCGGGGGTCAGGGACTCCAGGAAGGCCGATGCCACGGCCCGGCGGTCCCACGAAGTCGCCTGGGGCTCGAGGACGGAGGCCGCTTCGCGCCAGCGCGCGAGCCATGCGGAGTCGCCTAGCGCCAGCGTCCCGTCCGAGCGTTGCGTCCACGAGGCCGGGACGCCCCTGAGGACACGCTCGGCGTGCCGGGGGGCCTCGCGCCAGCGTGCACCGTGGCCCGCGACCATGAGTGCGGGGGCATCGGCGATCAACCGCTGCACCTGGCGGGTGAGCGTGGGCCTGCCCACCACCACCACCTGGTGGACCTGGTTCGCCAGGGTGCGTCCGGCATCGGCCGCCAAGAGGTCCAGGTAGCGCGGGATGCAGGCGTCGCCCTCGCGGGCGCCCGAGGTGGGCTCGGCGAGGAGCGGCCACCCGTGGGCCTCGGCGATCAGCCGGGCGGCGGGGCCCGCGCCGTCACCCGCGATGACCAGACCGCGCTCGACCTCGGGCAGCGGCGCGGGCTCGTCGACCATGGGGATGCCGTGTGAGCCCGTGGACGGGTGCGCGTCGACGTGCGGCGGGTCGTCCCACACGCCGTTGTCGGTGCTCAGGGGGTCGCGGAACTCGAGATTGAGATGCACGGGGCCGGGCGTGCCCGTCATGTCGTCGCGGTTGGGATCGCCGAGCGCGACGCCGACGGCCTGCGTCGCGAGGCGGGCGGCGTGGCCCGGGGCGTCACCGTCCGCCGGGGCCGCGACGTCCGCGCTCCAGCGCACGAAGGTGCCGAAGATGCCCACCTGGTCGGTGGTCTGGTTGGCTCCCACGCCTCGGAGCTCACCGGGACGGTCCGCGGTGAGGAGCAGCAGCGGGAGGCCACTGTGGTGCGCCTCCATGACGGCGGGCATGAGGTTGCCCACGGCGGTGCCGGACGTCGTGACGATGGCGACGGCCCGGGCCTGTCCTGTCGCGGCAGCACCCCTTGCAAGCCCCAGCGCCAGGAACGCCGCGGAGCGCTCGTCGATGCGCACGTGGAGGTCCACGCCGGGCGCTCCGAGCGGCGGATTGTCGGCGCCGGCCTCAGCAAGTGCGTGCGCAAGCGGGCCCGAGCGGGAGCCGGGGCACAGCACGAATTCGCGCACGCCTCGTTGGGCGAGGGTCGCGACGAGTTCGCGGGCAAACGCAGCGGACGGATAACTCACGCAGTCACCTCGAGGGGTTGCAGGCCCATGCGGCCGTGGGAGGGCAGCCAGGTGTGGGCCACGGTGTCTGTCGCGAGGAGCGCACCGGTGCCGAGGCCGCAGGCCAGCGGCTCACGATCGAGCGCGAGGGCGAGGGCCACTCCCGCAGCGAGGCCCACGGAGGATTCCATCGCGGAGGACACGGTGATGGGAAGGTCGCCCACGCTGTCAGCGATGTCGAGGGCGCGGCGCACCCCTCCCAGGGGGTGAGCCTTCAGGATGATGACGTCGGCGGCATGGGCCTTGAGGACGGCGTCGGCGGAACCGGGGATGCGCACGGACTCGTCGGCGGCCAGGGGTACATCGACGCGGCGGCGCAGGGCGGCGAGGTCCTCGACGGTCGCGACGGGCTGCTCGGCGTATTGGAGGCCGTGTGCGCCCCCGGCGCGGGCGGCGCGGTCGAGGAGAGGGAGGCAGCGAGCGGCCTCGTCGAGATCCCAGCCGCCGTTGACGTCGACCCGAATGGCACCTTGGGGCCCGAGCGCGTCGGCGACCGCCTCGACGCGGGCAAGGTCCTCCGCGAGCTCAGAGCCTCCGCCCACCTTGACCTTGGCGGTCGTGCAGCCATTGCGGGTCGCATATTCGCGAGCCCGGTCGGGGTCGACGAGCGGGACGATGGCGTTGACGGCGACGCTCTCGCGACGGGGGCTCGGCCAGTCGCCGCGGGCGGCTTCCATGGCACCGCGCCACCAGCGCGAGGCCCGCTCAGCGTCGTAGTCGGGAAACGGGCTGTACTCGCCCCAGTGGTCACGCCCCTCGTCATCGCGGGTGCGGATCAGGACGCCGGTGCGACGAGTCGTGGCCCGGAAACGCGTCGAGAGCGCGACGGTAAAGGGCCGGAACTCCATGGGCTCAGCCTACGGCGCGCGCCCCTATCGGTTTGGCCCACAGATGTGACGCTTGTGACCTCTGGGGCGGAAGTGAGGAGCACAGCCGCCTCTCGCGCCTCACGAGTCACACGTGTGGTCCAAAGCGATATGAGGGGCGCGGATACGCTGGCCGCATGAGCGACGTACCCGCCTCCGTGTCCGACACCTTCGACGCCCACGAGTGGCGCGCGATCGACGGCTTCCCCGACGGCGACATCACGTACCACCGGTGGGTCGATCGGTCCGGGGACACGGAACGGGACCTGCCCGCCGTGCGCATCGCGTTCAACCGACCCGAGGTGCGCAACGCGTTTAGGCCGCAGACCGTCGACGAGCTCTGCCGCGCGCTCGACCACGCACGCATGACCGCCGACGTCGCCGCGGTGATCATCACCGGTAACGGGCCGGCGCCCAAGGACGGCGTGTGGGCGTTCTGCTCGGGCGGCGACCAGCGCATCCGCGGGCGTGACGGCTACCTCTACGAGGGCACGGCGGCCGATGCCCCGGCGCACGGCGGCCGCCTGCACATCCTCGAGGTCCAGCGGCTCATGCGGACCATGCCGAAGGTGACCATCGCGGCCGTCAACGGCTGGGCGGCCGGTGGCGGGCACAGCCTGCATGTGGTGGCCGACCTGTCGATCGCGTCGCTCGAGCACGCGCGCTTCAAGCAGACCGATGCGAATGTTGGGTCCTTCGACGCCGGCTACGGTTCCGCGCTGCTCGCCCGGCAGGTGGGCGACAAGCGTGCGCGGGAGATCTTCTTCCTGGCGCGGGAGTATTCGGCGGCCGATGCCGAACGCTGGGGCGCGGTCAACGAGGCGGTTCCTCACGCCGAGCTCGAGGCGACGGCGCTCGCGTACGCGAAGATCATCGCCACCAAGTCGCCGCAGGCCATCCGCATGCTCAAGTACGCGTTCAACCTGGCCGACGACGGGCTCGCCGGCCAGCAGGTGTTCGCGGGCGAGGCCACCCGAATGGCCTACATGACCGACGAGGCCCAGGAGGGTCGCGACGCGTTTTTGGAGCACCGCGAGCCCGACTGGACAAAGTTTCCGTACGCGTTCTGACCGGCCGCGCGACGGTATGCGTCCCAGAGGACGCACAGATCTTCCCAAAGCGACGGTGGTTGTCCCATTGGGGGCAGTGAGTGGCGGCGAGGCGCCGCGTCGCCGCTACGAGATGTCGATCGATGTCGAGTTAGAGATACCGGCATTCGGAATGAGCTCGACCCAGGTGTTGCCCGGAAGCAGCTCGATGGGCTCGCCCGCCGGCGTCTCGATCACGAACGGGTCGTACTGGCCGGCCTTGGACCACGTGACCTCGACCATCGAGTCGCCGACCACGGCGTAGCCTTCACCCGACTCGCCCGCGACCAGCGTCTCCGGCACCGAGGAGCCGCCGCTCGAGGACGTGTACTTCACCGTCACCCACAGCGCGATGACGTTCGTGGCACTGAGCTGCGTACCGTCGTCCTGGGTGTGCGGTGAGCCGCCCTCAAAGCGCTGCCACACGGAGCCGTCCCAGTCCCACGAGGGCTGCGAGTAGCGCGACATCGAGATGTCGATCGAGGACACGGTAGAGCCCTCCTCGACCACGTTCGAGGTCTCGGGCTCGTACGCATAGGCGAACTGCTGCGGGGGCGCAGCGGCGTCCGTCTGCTCGAGGAAGTCGGCCGGGGTGCCATAGAGGTTGTGTGGCGCGGAACGGTTGGACGTGCGGTAGAAGCCGTACCCACCGGTGTCCTGCGCGATGACCTCCTGGCCAGAGTCCACCGTGGCGTTGATGAAGCGGCGCTGGGCGCCCGAGAAGATCAGCGGACCCTCCATCGACCCCATGATGTTCTTGTCCATGGGGCGCATGGAACGCACCGGGCCGAGCGTGTCGGGAATGTCCGACTGGTACACCGCGAGAAGGCGGGAGATGCCGGACTCGACGTACTCCTCAAACACGATGTCCGCGTTCTGCACATTCTGTTGGGGTCGCGCCTGCGCCGAGTTCTCGATCTTGATGGACAGCGCCGGGTTGGCGAGCGCGGCCTTGTCGGCACCCTCGGCGTCCACGCCGGTCAGGGGCCAGACCACCTCCGGGCCCACGGGTGCGGGCGACGGCGACGGCGGCGTGGTGCGCTCCACGGCGGTGGGCGAGGCGGTGGTGGTCACCGCGGGGGTCTCCACGACCTCCGGCGATGACGAACACGCAGCGGTGACCAAAGCGGTGACGGCGGCGAGGGCGGTGAGCGGCAGGGCGCGGCGGGTCCTCATGCGAACCAGTGTAGGGGGCGCACCTAGGCTGGCGGCATGAACTACGCGCCCCTTGTCGAGGGTCCCGAGGCTGCCGTCGCCGCGGCGCTCGACCGCCATACCGACGGCATCGCCGCTCGCACGTCGGGCTCCACGGGCGAACCGCGGGAGGTGTGGGTCAGCGGCGCTGCGATGCGGGCGTCGAGTGCGGCGACGCTGGACCGCCTGGGCGGTCCAGGCCACTGGCTCCTTGCCATGCCGACCGACCGTATCGCCGGCGCCATGGTGCTGGCGAGGGCGCGGATGGCCGATGCGTCAGTCACCACGCTCGCGACCGGCCCCTTCACCGCGGCCGCGTTCGCGGCGGCCACCGCGGCCATGCCGCACGGCCGACGCTACGTCTCCCTGGTCCCGACCCAACTGCGGCGGGTGATCGCGGACCCCGCGGGCGCCGACGCTTTGGCGTCCTTCGACGCGGTGCTGATCGGGGGCGCCCCACCGGGCATGGCCCTGCCCGCCAACGCCGTCGAGACCTACGGCATGACCGAGACCAGCGGCGGCTGCGTGTACGACGGCCGGCCGCTCGACGACGTCGCCGTCCGGATTGCGGCGGACGGCCGCATCGAGATCGCGGGCCCCACGCTCGCCGACGGCTACCGCGATGGCGACAACTCGGCCTTCCTCACCGACGATGCCGCACGCTGGTTCCGCACCTCCGACCTGGGTGCGTGGGACGGAGAGCGCCTGGTGGTCCATGGCCGTGCCGACCACGTCATCATCACCGGCGGGCACAACGTCCACCCCGCCGCCGTCGAAAGGGCGATGGCCGATGCCGGGGTCGCCCACGCGATCGTCGTCGGCCTCCCCGACCCCGAGTGGGGCGAGCGCATCATTGCCGTGGTGCACGACGACGCCCCCTCGATCGCCGCTGTGCGTGCCACGCTCGACCTGCCTCGCCATGCCCTCCCGCGGGCCCTCGTGCGCGTGACGCAGATCCCGCGCACGGAGGCTGGCAAAATCGACCGCAGCGCCGCACGCGCACTCGCCGCGGCATCGGACCTCGAGGAGACCTCATGACGACGACCCAGGACTGGGTGGCCGGCGCTCGCCCCCGCACGCTGTGGACGGCCATCGCGCCCGTCGCGGTCGGCACCGGCGCGGCGGTTCTCCTTGATGAGTTCCGGCTCCTTCCCGCCCTGCTGGCCCTTGCGGTCGGCCTCGCGATGCAGATCGCGGTGAACTACGCGAACGACTACTCGGATGGCGTACGTGGCACGGACATCGACCGGGTGGGACCCGACCGCCTGGTCGCCACCGGCCGCGCGACCCCCACCGCGGTGCGCAACGCCGCGTTCGTCAGCTTCGGCGTGGCCGCCGTCGCCGGCCTCGCGCTTGTGGTGCTCACCGAGACGTGGTGGCTGCTCGCCGTGGGAGCGGTGGCGATCGTCGCCGCGTGGGGATACACCGGCACCTCCCGCCCCTATGGGTATTCGGGCTGGGGCGAGGCGATGGCCTTCCTGTTCTTTGGCCCCGTTGCGACGCTGGGGACGCTGTACACGCAGGCCCTCGAGATCACCTGGTGGGCCGTCGTCGCCTCGGTCGGCGTGGGGCTCTACTCGGTGGCGCTCATGCTGGTCAACAACATCCGCGATATCGCCACCGACACGATCGCGGGCAAGCGCACGCTACCGGTACGCATCGGCGAAGCCCGCGCCCGCCGCCTGTTCATGGGGGTCGTCATGCTGCCCGTGCTGTGCTCGATCATCGTGGCGTTCGTGCATCCGTGGGTACTGATCTCCACCGTGGTGGCGCTGCCGAGCCTGCTGGTCGCGTTCGGCATGCGCGTGGGTGCGGAGAGGATCAGCATGCCGCTGATCTTCAAGGCGCTGTCGGGCATTGGGCTCGCGTATGGCCTGCTGTTCGCGCTGGGGCTGGTGCTGTGAGCACGCTCCCCGCCCGCTACCCGGGCATCCGGTGGTTGCGCCTGGTGTGGGGCCGCGACGGCAAGCCCGTTCGCCACGTGGTCTTCGGCGTCATCTTCGTCGTGCTCGCGACCCTCGAGGGGCTGTACACCGCCGCCGCGTGGGACCTGCAGCAGGGCCAGCCGTGGTTGTACCTGGCCTTCACCGTGGCGCTGGCCGCGTGCGCGTGGCACCAGTTCACGGACGCTCACTTTGCGCGCCGGGTGGCGCGGGAGCAGGCACGGCCTCAGTCCTGACGCACGGTGCTGTCGGGGCGCGGTCGATCATCGCCCTCGCCAGCCTCCGCGTCCTCCTCCGCGTCGAGGTCACGCAAGCCCTTATGCGAGCGGTCGATGACACCCTCCATCTGCAGCCCCGCCTCGCGACGAAGGCCAGGCAGCAGCAGATACGAGATCAGCCAGGCGATGATGAACGCCGCGATGAAGGCGATGATGTCGAACCACCCCACCAGGTACAGCACGCCCACGACGGCGAGAAAGATGCCGGTGCGGGCGCCCCAGTAGGCAAGGATCTTCATGCCTCTAGGGTACGCGGACGCCGAGAAGGATCATGCTCGCGGCCGATGGCGCGACCCCACCCGGACCTGCCTACAGTAGGAGGATGAAGTTCCTGCTCCTGGCCGCGCTCTACGTCGCCCTCACCGCGTACGCGGTGACCGACGTCCTGAACAAGGGCCGGGAGTCGTACGCGGGGCTGCACCGCAGCGCGTGGATCGCGATCATCATCCTGGCCCCGTACATCGGCGCCCTGATCTGGATCGGCCTGCAGTGGCGCGGCGGTGGGCGCGGCGCTCCCCCGCCTCAGCGCGCCCCCGATGATGACCCGGACTACCTGCGGTGGCTGCGCCAACAAGAACGCCGCAAGGGCAACCGGGACTAGACCCCGTACAGCTCCAGCACCCGGGTGCCGACGGTCTCGACGTCGAACTGCCGCACGCGCTCGGCCTGCTCGGCGTGAACGTCGCGACGCAGGTCGGGTGCCTGGATGAGCAGGGTGAGCGCCTCCGCAAAGGCCTTCACGTCCGTGGCATCGACGCTGACCTCGGGCCGCGGTCCGATCACCGAGAGGTAGCCGGGATTCGCCCCCGCCAGCACCACGCCGGCGCCCGACGCCATCGCCTCGACCAGCACGATGCCGAAGCTCTCTCCCCCGGTCGCGGGGAACACGGCGATGTCCGCATCCGCATAGAAGCCGGCCTTGTCCTCCTCCGCCACGAACCCGGCGAAGGTCACCACGGACTCGAGCCCGTGGCGCGCCACCGCCTCCTCCAGCCTTCCCAGCAGCGGGCCCTTGCCGCCGATCCGCACCTCGATGCGCGACAGTACCGCCTGGTCCAGCGCCCCTAAGGCACTGACCAACTCGACAGCTCCCTTGCGCTCCACGAGCCTGCCCAGGAACGCTACGACCAGGCGACCGTCGGCGCCGGGGTGACGCTCAGCCGAGGAGGACTCGCGCGCGAACCGCGTCACGTCGACCGGGCAGGGAATCACCGTGGGGGCGATGCCGAAGGCGCGTGAGGCAAACTCCCGCGCGGGCGGGGACACGGCGCAGAATGCGTCGAACTTCGCGAGGTTGCGCCGCAGCCAGCGACCGAGCAGCCGCGTCCCGTACTCCGACACCGCGCCGTCGGGGAGGATGTGGAACGTGCCGACGATCCGCACCGAGCGGGCCTGCACGCGGCGCGCCTCGTCCACCACGCGCGCCGCGAACAGCGGCGAGTGCGGGATCTGGACGTGGATCACGTCGTAGCGCTCGCGCTCGAGGAACTCACGCAGCATGGGCCGCGAGGTGGGCAGCGGGATGCGCAGGCCGTTGCCGTTGAACGTCACGCCCACGTTGCGCGCGAGCGAGTGCACCGTGACGTCGGTGCGGGACGCCTCCGAGCACACGTAGTGCACCTCGTGACCCTCGCGTTCGAGGAACGCGCCGAGCGTCAGCACATACTGCTGGACGCCGTCGGGCCGGTCGATCGAATCGTCCAGAACGAGCGCAACCTTCACGCGCTCACGTTCCCGAGTAGGTGTGCAGGCCCTGGAAGACCAGGTTCACCACGGTGAAGTTCATAATCAAGGCGACGAAGCCGATCAGCGCGATCACGGCGCTGCGGCGCCCGGCCCAGCCCTGCGTGGTGCGGGCGTGCAGGTAGGCGGCGTAGATCACCCAGATGACGAACGACCACACCTCCTTGGGGTCCCAACCCCAGTAGCGGCCCCACGCGTGCTCGGCCCACACGGCGCCGGCCATGACCGTGAAGGTCCACAGGACGAAGCCCACGGCGTGCAGGCGGAAGGCGAGCGCCTCGAGGCGCGCGGGCGAGGGCGTGGCCTCCAGCCAGTGGAAGCGCTGCAACCATCCCGTGCCCGCGTCGCGGTAGTCGCGCATCAGCTGCAGCACCGTTGCGGTAGCACCGACGGTGAAGATGCCCGTCGAGATGATCGCGATCGACACGTGAATGACCAGCCAGAAGGACTGCAGCGCGGGCTGCAGGCCCGTCGACTGCGCGTACAGCACCGTCATCGCTAGCCCGAGGCCGATGGTCGCGAAACCCGTCACGCCGGGCGCGAGGTACGCGACGTCCCGGCGGCGCTGCACGATGAGCAGCACGACGACGGCGACCCAGGTCCCGGTGATCGTGTACTCGTACATGGTCGACCAGGGGACGTGCCCCGCCTCGATGCCACGCGAGATCACGCCAATGCCCTGCAGCACGGCTCCCATGAGCGTGGTCGCCTGAGCAATGCCGCGCGCCTTCGAGGTGACCTTGAGGGGGGCCGATGCCGCGGCCGGCGCCCCGTTCATGCTCACCCCGGCGGCGGGGTCGGCGGGCATCGCACCCGCGGCAACGAGTTCACGCTCGCGCTTGCGCGCGACCTTGGCGTCGGCCACGCGGGCCAGATGCATCGACGAGGCGACCATCGCGATCGCATACAGCGCCGTCGCGCCCCACAGGGCGAGCCAGCTGAGCTCCTGGGCGTTCATTCGTCGTCCTCCGGGGATGTCGAGGAAGGTCGGGGCCGCCCGGTCGCGGCGGCGAGGGCGCGTTCGCGCGTGAGCGCGGCGCCCGCGTCGTGCGGGGGCGACCACACGGCCGCGGTGACCACTGTAACCTCGCCGCCCGCGGCATCGGCCGTCGGGACGGTGACCCAGACGCGCCTGCGGGGCGCGAACAGGCTCATGCCAAGTCCCAGCAGCGAGGTGATCGCGAAGGCCAGCAGCCACGGCAGCGAGGGGTCGCGACGCAGGTCGAAGCCGGCGAAGCGGTCGAGCGAGTCCCACGTGATGGAGCCCAGACCCTCGGGCAGTTCCACCGTCTGGCCGGGCACCAGCTCAATCACGGCGACGTCGCCGGCGTCGTCACGCACGGGGCTGAGCTGGCTCTCGTCGAGGGTGTAGACGTTCTGCGGGATGCCGTCGTCGAGACCCAAATCACCGGTATACATCTGCAGGTAGATGACGGGGTTCTCTGGCGACGGGAAGACCGAGATCGCGTCCGGACCCTCACCCAGGGCGCTCGGCAGCAGGGTGCCGGAGAAGCCCAGCTGCTCACCCTCGGTCACGTCGGGCACCTTGATGACGCCGGTCGAGGTGTAGACGTCGTCCTGCGGGATGAACGGCACGGCACCCTGGAAGGCGACGTTGCCGGCCGAGTCCGTCACGGTGAACGACGGCGCGTAGCCATTGCCCTGCAGGTAGATCTTGGCGCCCTCGACCTGGATGGGGCGGTTGACCTGGGCATCGACGGCGCGCGGCTCCTGGCCGGGTTCGGTGAGCGTCGCGTGCGCGGTGAACATCGTGGGCCGGCCCGTGTCATCGAACTGGGCGTCGAGCTCCTCGAGCGTGAGGATCCACGGCTCGAGGTCGTCCTCGCTGAACAGCGAGCCGGCCTCGTAGGTGTCGTAGGCGACCACGGCATTGGTGAAGGAGTCACCCTCGACGATGAGCGCCTGGCCGCGGTACGTCAGCAGCGAGCCGGCGGCGACGGCGAGCAGGATGCCCACGAGCGACACGTGAAAGACCAGGTTGCCTGCCTCGCGCACGTGACCGCGGTGGGCGGACACGGCAATCTCGGCCACCCCGTCCCGCCCAGTGCGCTCGTCGACGCGTACACGGAATCCCGTCAGCCACTGCCACGGCGCGGGCCCGCGGCCGGCGAGTTCGGTACGGATGGCCGCGACGGCATCGGCCGGGCTGAGGGGGCTGTCCTCGGTGACGGGCGCGTAGCGGTCCAGGCGGCTGGGCGCGGCGGGCACCTCGGCTCGCAGCTCACGCCAGTACACGCCGATGCGAGGGATGATGCAGCCGATCAGGGAGGCGAAGAGCAGCAGGTAGATCGCCGTGAACCACGCGGAGCCGAAGACGTCGAGGAAGCCCAGGCGGTCGAGGATGGGCCCCCACGTCGGGTTCTCGGCAAGGAAGGCGGCGGTGTCCGAGGCGTCCTGCGGCCACTGCGGCAGCACGGAGCCGGGGATGGCCGCGAGCGCCAGCAGAATCAGTAGGATGAGCGCCACGCGCATCGACGTGACCTGCCGCCACATCCACCGCAGCCACCCACGCGGGCCCAGGCGCGGGACGTCCGCGTAGGCGTAGTTGTCGAGCTTGACCCTGGCCACTAGATCGCCACCCAAAAGCCGTCGATCCAGCCCTGCAGGTGGCCGGTGAGGGTGCCCCACAATCCGGTGACCAGCATGACGCCCAGGATCACCAGCATGGAGCCGCCGAAGAGCTGGAGGGCACGGCGGTGGCGACGCAGCCACGCGAGGACCTTGCCGGAACGCTCGAACCAGATGGCGAGCGCGAGGAACGGCAGCCCGAGTCCCAGGCAGTACACGACGGCGAGCAGCGCGCCGCGTCCCACAGTGCCCTCGTTGAGGCCGAGCGCGAGGACGGCGGACAGGGTGGGGCCGATGCAGGGGGCCCAGCCGAGCCCGAAGGCGACGCCCAGCAGGGGCGCCCCGGCGAGGCCGGCCTTGGGGCTGACGTGCAGGCGGCGCTCATTTTGCAAGAAGGGCACGGCGCCCATGAAGGCGAGGCCGAGCAGGATGACGAGCACGCCGAGGACGCGGGTGATGATGTCGAGCTGCTCGCGGTATTGCGCGCCAGCCGCGGAGACGAGGATGCCGAGCGTGACGAACACGGCGGTGAAGCCCGCAATGAACAGCAACACGCCCACGATGAGCTTGGGGCGGCTGGCCTTGCCGGTGCCGCCCGTGCCTGCCATGCCGGACACGTACCCCAGGTAGCCAGGCACGAGCGGGACCACACAGGGCGAGGCGAAGCTCACGAGTCCGGCGAGCAGCGCGATCGGGATCGCGGCGAGGAGCGAGCCCGAGAGCACCTGCGAGGTGAGGGACGAGGCGGCGACGATCACGGGGCGGTCTCATCTGGGTCGGTGGTGTCAGCATCGCTCGCGGCGTCGATGAGCGCCTCGAGCGTCGAGGCCTCGACGCGGCCCACGGCGCGCGCGGCGACGCGGCCGTCGGGGTCGAGCACCAGGGTGGTGGGGACGGCGTTGATGGCGACGAGGCCCTGCAACTGCGCGGTGGCCTTGCCGTTGTTGTCGTCGATGCTCGGGTACTGGACGTCAAAGGTGCGCTGGAAGGCCTCCGCGGTGGCGGCGTCGTCGCGCGAGTTAAGGCCGATGAGCTGGACGTCGTCGCGCGCGTCGAGCGCGACGAGCTCGGGCGCCTCCGCGCGGCACGGCGGGCAGGCGGCGTACCAGGTGTTCACGAGGACCACCTGGCCGCGATAGTCGGCGACGTCGATCGCGTCACCCTCGAACGAGGTACCGGCGAGGTCGACGACCTCGCCGCGCTCTCCCGGCCCCCACTCGGTGACGGTGCCGTCACCGGAGACGTACCCCGGGGATTCGACGGCGTCGCCGGGAGCGCAGCCCGCGAGCCACAGCACCACGGCGAGGACGATGGCCGCGATGACCACGTACCGGGCGGACCGCCTCACCTGGGCACCTCGATGTGCGCGGCGGGCTCCGCGTAGCTCATCGCGACGGGTTCGCCGTCGCGGAATTCGAAGCTTGTCAGCGACGCGAGGCCGCACTGGCGCGAGCGGGGGTCGTGCAGGAAGCGGCGCTTCTCGAACTCCATGCGCGCCACCCAGATGGGCAGCTGGTGACTGACCATGACGGTGTCGCCGTCGGGGTTAGCCGCGGCGGCGTCGCGGATCGCGGCCCACATGCGGTCGCGCTGCTCCGTGTAGGGCTCGCCCCACGACGGGCGCCACGGGTTGCGCAAGAGCCACCAGTTGCGCGGGTGGAGGAAGTCCTTCGCACCGGACTGCAGCACCGTGCCCTCGTACGCGTTGAGGGCCTCGATGAGACGCTCGTCGGTGTCGATGTCCAGGCCATACGCCGCGGCAATGGGCTGCGCTGTCTGCTGCGCACGCAGCAGCGGTGAGGCGATGACGCGGGTGACCGGCACCTCGCGCGCGCTGAGGTCCTCGGCGACCGCGGCTGCCATGGCCTGGCCCGCGTCGGACAGCCGGAACTCGGGCAGGCGCCCGTAGAGCACCTTGTCCGGGTTGTGGACATGGCCGTGGCGCAACAAATGGACGACGGGCATGGCCACTATTGTCACCCACCCTCACGCGTGCGCGGCACGCGCGCGGCTCACCCCCGACCAGGCGGCGGCGCTAGCGCCGGCGCCTGGCCTTCACTGCGGCCTTCAGACGGTCGGGATCGATGCGCCAAAACCCCACCACGGCGTCGTCCACCGTCACCACCGGGATCTGTTCGCCATAGCGCTCGGTGAGGGCCGCATCGGCCGAAATATCGACCTCCTCCCACGCGATCTTGTCGCCACACGTCGCGGCGACCAGGGCGCGCGCGTCGTCACACAGATGACAGCCGGGGCGGGAGTAGAGGTGAACACGCGCTGTCATGCCGGCCAGGATACGGCGGGCGTGCTTGCGTTCCTGACTAGAGTGAGACGGTGATGGCCCCTCAGGCAACGACACCGACCGGGACGACGGTTGCGGCGTTCTTCGACGTCGACAACACCGTCATCCGCGGCGCCTCGGCCTACCACATTGCGCGCGGCCTGCAGCGGCACGGGTTCTTCCGCAAGCGCGACGTCTTCCACTTCGCATGGGAGACCGCCAAGTACTCGATGCTCGGGGAATCCAAGGAGCAGATCGACGACGTGCGCGACGAGGCGCTGTCGATCATCAAGGGCTGGTCGGTCGCGGAGATGATCGCGATCGGCGAGGAGGTCTACGACGAGATCCTCGCGCTGCGCATCTTCCCCGGCACGCGCGCGCTGATCGATTCGCACCTGTCGCAGGGCCACGAGGTGTGGTTCGTCACGGCGACCCCCGCCGAGGTGGGCACCATCATCGCCTCGCGCCTGGGCGTCACCGGCGCGCTCGGCACGGTCGCCGAGAACGTCGACGGCCTGTACACGGGACGACTCGTGGGCCCCATGCTCCATGACGCGGCGAAGGCCGATGCCGTGGAGGCCTTGGCGGCCGAGCGAGGCTTGGATTTGTCCGCGAGTTTCGCGTACGGCGACTCGATCCACGACGGCCCGATGCTGTCCGCCGTCGGCAACCCGTGTGCGATCAACCCCGACGGGCCACTCAGGCGTCTGGCCGTCTCGCGCGGCTGGGAGATCGAGGACTTCCGCGGGCGGCGAGGGGACGGCCGGCGCGGCATTGTGCGCTCGACGGGCGCGGGTGCCGTGTGGACTGCGATGGCGGTGGCGCGGGGTGCTCGCGCGACGGCGCGGGCGGCCGTGGGGCTCTCCCGCCGGGACCCCGATCCCGTGGCCGACGAGCGCGCGCACGGGCTGTAGTCGCAGCGCACGCACGAACGCCCGCGCCACCTGACGGTGACACGGGCGCGTGACGTGCGGCCGGCTTGCGCCGGCGGGACGTTACTTCTTGTTACGGCGCTGGTGGCGCGTCTTACGAAGCAGCTTGCGGTGCTTCTTCTTCGACATGCGCTTGCGACGCTTCTTGATGACGGAACCCACGGAACCTACCTCGAATCATTGACAGTGCTACGGCGTCCAGTGCGCGCTGGACGCGACAGACGAGGACCTAGCCTACCGTGCCGGAGCGGCGGTCGTCACTCTCGCCGGAAAAGCCCTCGTAGCCTGCCTGTTCCATGAACTGCTCAACCGCCGTGCGGGGCACGCGGTAGGAGCGCCCGAACTGGACGGCGGGGATCTCGCCGGCGTGAACCCAGCGGTAGACCGTCATGCGCGAGACTCGCAGCAGCTCGGCCACCTCGGCCACCGTCAAAAAGGTGGTGCGGGCGGCGCCATTGTCAGCCATGCAGTCTTTCTCCCCTCAAGCGAAGTCCGGCTGCTGTATCGGCAGGACCTTCCCCCTACTGTAGGGGCTGAAGTGACTGTTGTGAAGTAAGTGAAAACTGTCGATGATGGCAGTAGAGGCGTGCGGGTCCCGCGCGCCACGCACGGCGTAGGCCGGACGGCGAAGGGGATTCATGGAGAGGCTGCGCGGCATGAGGTCCGTGCTGAGCGAGAAGTTCTCTCGCTCCGCGCTCAGATCCCCCGCACGCTTGGCACTGGGATCGTTCGCCCTGGTGATCCTGCTCTTCACGGGTCTGTTGTCCCTGCCGGCCGCGACCGCCGACGGCCACCGCGCCCCCTTCATCGACGCCCTGTTCACTGCCACGTCCGCCGTGTGCGTCACGGGCCTGACCACCGTCGACACCGGCACCTACTGGTCCGCATGGGGTCTCGCGATCATCGCGACCGCCATCAAGGTGGGCGGCCTGGGCATCATGACGCTCGCCTCGCTCATCGGCCTTGCGATCTCACGTCGCCTGGGGCTCACCCAGCGCCTCTTGGCCGCCGAGGAGGCCCGCGCGACCGGCCTG
Organism: Demequina sp. NBRC 110055; assembly: GCF_002090135.1. Taxonomy (GTDB): domain Bacteria; phylum Actinomycetota; class Actinomycetes; order Actinomycetales; family Demequinaceae; genus Demequina. The sequence goes on from NZ_BBRL01000004.1 coordinate 238,069, forward strand.
GGCGACCTGCGCTCGCTGCTGCGCACCGTCATCGTCGTGTCGTTCTCCGTCGAGATCGCGATCGCGCTGATCCTCATCCCGCGCTTCCTCACCCTCGACTACGGCATCGGCCGCTCCATCGGCTACTCGTTCTTCTACGGCATCTCCGCCTTCAACAACGCGGGCTTCACACCCGACCCGGTGGGCCTGTACCCGTACACGCACGACTTCTGGATGCTGATCCCCATCGGCCTAGGCGTCTGGATCGGTGCGCTCGGCTATCCGGTCTACCTCAATCTGGTGCGCAATTGGCGCCGGCCCCGCACCTGGTCGCTGCACACCAAGCTCACGCTCGTGATGGTCACCTCGCTGACCATCATCTCGGCTGGCCTGCTCGCCATCTTCGAGTGGTCAAACCCCGACACGTTGGGAGCACACGGCTCGGGCGACACCATCGGCAATATCTTCTTCCAATCGATCAACCAACGCTCGGGCGGCTTCGCGTCCTTCGACATCGGCCAAGCCCGCGAGCAGACGTGGCTCCTTGAGGACGTGCTGATGTTCATCGGCGGCGGCTCGGGTTCGACGGCCGGCGGTATTCGCGTGACCACCGTCGCGGTCCTGTTGCTCGCGATCATGGCCGAGGCGCGCGGACGCCGCGACATGGAGGCCTTCGGCAAGCGCGTGGGCACCGAGGTGCTGCGCGGTGCGGTGGCCGTGACCGTCATCGGCATCGCCATCATCGTGGTCGGCACCACGGTGTTCATGGCGCAAACCAACATCCCGCTGGACCGCGCGCTGTACGAGGTCGTGTCGGCCTACGCGACCTGCGGGTTGTCGACCGGCATCACCGGGAGCCTACCGCCGGAGGCCAAGACCACGCTGATCGTGATGATGTACGTGGGCCGCGTGGGCTCCATGACCATCGCGGCGGCGCTAGCGTTGAACAAGCAGCGGCGCGTCATCCGCTACCCGTCAGAAAGGCCCCTCATTGGCTAACACGCTGTCCACCGCATCGGGCGTCCTGGTCATCGGTATGGGGCGCTTCGGCACGTCGCTGGCCGACACCCTCGACTCGATGGACGTCGAGGTCCTCGCCGTCGAGCGTGACGCCGCTCAGGTCGAACGCCTCTCCAAGCGCCTTCCCGTCGTCGAGGCCGACGCCGCCGACCCCCGCGCGCTCGAGCAGATCGGGGCGAAGGACTTCTCCGCCGCCGTCGTGGGCGTGGGCACGTCGCTTGAGGCGTCCGTGCTCATTACCGGCAACCTGGTCGACATCGGCATCCAGGAGATCTGGGCCAAGGCCATCTCCGAGGAACATGCGCGCATCCTCAGGCGCATCGGCGCCCACCACATCGTGCTGCCCGAGTCCGACGCGGGCGTGCGCGTCGCCCACTCGGTGGGCGGCAAGATGCTCGACTACATCGAGATCGACGAGGGCTTCACCATCGTCAAGATGACGCCTCCGCAGGAGACCCACAACTTTTCGCTTGCCGACCTCAACCTGCGCGGCAAGTACGGCATCCAGGTCATCGGCGTCATGTCGCCCGGCGGCGAGTTCGAGTACGGCTCCAAGGCGACCGTCATCCACGCCGACGACCTGCTCGTGGTGGGTGGCGACGGCGACCTCGTCGAGCGGTTCGCACAGCGTCCCTGAACCCCCTATCGGTTTGGCCCACGGATGTGACCCGTGGGGAGGGTGTGACTCGAGCGACGCTCCCATGCGCCACACCCATAGACACCTGTCACATCCGTGGGCCAAACCGATACAGGGTCGCCGATGGCGTGGCCGGGTCAGGCGTCCAGCACACCCCGCGTCACGGACTGGCCCGAATGGGTGGGGATGCCGTCCACAGGTTCGACGGAGATGTCGACGATGGGGAATTGCGCGATGTCGACTCCCGCGGGAAGCGTGAACACGGTGCGCTCACCCGTGAGATGGCCGAGGCTCACCATGCCCTCGATCTGCTCATCGATAAGCCACACCTCGAGGTAGGCATCCTCGACATCCTCAAAATCGCTCGTGTCCACGACCAGCACTCGCTCACCGTCGTCAAGGACCTCAACGGTGGCCTCCCCCGCCGGCTGCTCGGTCGCGAGGTCCGTCAGTTCGGAACTCGCGAGGACGGATCGCACGGCCTCGTCGTCGCCACCACCCAGGGCCGCGACACCCACGCCGCCGATCACGACGCCCGCAGCCGCCGCGGCCCCGAGAGCCCACCAGCGCGGGCCCGAGCGCCCGGTCGTCGCCCGCGCACGATCCTCCCGCCGCGCGGCAAGGTCTTCTCGCGGCCGAGGCGCGGACCCAAGCTCGGGCTCCGGTTGCGTCGCGGACGGCCGGCCGGAAACGTCGGCGGCGATCGCGTCCCACACCCCGGCGGGGGGTGGCGTGAGCGCGCCGGAACCCATCGCGCCGAGGCGTTCGGTCAGGGCGGTGAAGGTGGCGAGCTCCGCGGCACACCGCTCGCACGAGGTCGCGTGCTCCACGTCGGCAGCGGTGCCGTCGCCCATCGCGATCGCGGCGAGCACGTCATCGTCAAGATGCGACATTGGACACCTCCCACCGGTTCCTCAGCTCGATCAGGCTGCGCCTGAGGTGACTCTTCACTGTGCCCAGCGGCATTCCGAGCCGCTGGGCGATCTGCTCGTGCGTCGCGCCCTCGTAGTACGCGAGGGCGACGATGGTCTTGCGCGGATCGCCGAGAGCCTCGACCTCGTAGGCGAGCAGCACCCTATCTGCATGTTCGTCGACGGTCGTGGCGTGGATGTGCTGGACCGCCTCCTCCCGTCTCGCCTCGCGCGCGCGGGTCGCGAGCGCATCGGCGATGCGGCGCTTGGCAATACCGACCACCCAACCGCGCAGATCACCACGGGCGGCGTCGTAGTTCTCGCGCCCACGCCACGCGGAAACGAAGGTCTGTTGGGTGACGTCTTCGGCATCGGCCGTCGACTCGAGCGCACGCAGCGCGAGGTTATAGACCAGGGACGACACATCGCGGTAGAGCTCCTCGAGCGCCCCCTCCTCGCCCGCGACGAACGCACGCGCCAGCGCCCGCCCATGGGCGCTGGTACCGATGGTCATCTGCGGCCCTTCGGTCGTCGGCAACGTCGTGATGCTCACGGTACATCGACCGGCGCGGCCGTGACGATGACATTGTCGGCGTAGTGGCCGACCTCTGCCTGCCAGTCGCCGCCACAGGTCACCATCACCAGTGCGGGGGCTGCGTCGGCGTCGAAGACGGCCTCGACGTCGACCTCGTCCTTGTCGGTCTGCTCGATCTCCACGACCTCGTAGCGGACGCGCTCCCCCGATGCGGTCGTGACCACGACGGCGGCACCCCTCTCGATGTCGCGAAGACGCGCGAACGGTCCCGTCCCCTGCGCGTTGTCAACGTGCGCCGCAAGGACGGCGCGCCCCGCGGGATCACCCGGCGCCGGACCGAACCGATACCAGCCCGCCGTCAACGCACCCTCGGGGATCACCATGCCGCCGCGCTCATCCACACCGACGGACTCAATCGGCATGTCGATGGACAGCGCGTCGACCTCGAGCCGGGTCGGCTCGTCGACCGCGACCACCTCCGCATCGGCCGGGGAGGCCGAGCGAACCTCGACCTCGCCGAGCACACGAGGTGCCGTCACCTCGTCGATGCCTGACGAAAGGCTCGCGGCGGGCACCGGCTCGTCGGTCGCTCGCCCAGAGCCCGTCGGCGACGCCTCGCCCACCGGTGCGCTCACACAGCCCCCGAGCGCTACCGCGAGCGTCACCACGGCGACGCGCGGTACGGGACGCCACCACCGCATCGGCCACCTCCACGGCTAGCGGAGGGGCGGGCCGCAGCCCGCCCCTCCTGGGTTGATAGGGGGTCGGTATTACCGGCGGGCGTACCGCAGGCCGAGGCCAGCCGCGCCCGCAAGCGCGAGCGCGCCACCGATCACGGCGATCGCGGGGATCCCGCCCTGGTCGGCATACCCGTAGGTGCCGGCCTGGACCTCGCTCGGGGCGGCGGCGTGGACATCGACGGTCTGCACGGCGAGGTCGAGGTTGCCGTCCTCGGCCGAGCCCCACGCATACACGATCGTGTTCACGCCCGCCTGAATCTCCACGTCGGTGGGCCCGAGCACCGGGTCGGTCTCTCCGGTGAGCGACACGGCGGCCTCGTAGGTCGCGGCCGGGACGTCACCCGTCGCCTCATCGGGGTTGGCGAGGTTCTCGAACAGCACGTTGCCGTCGGCCCACACGTCGACGGCCGGGGCGGCCGCCGTGTGGCGGATGGTCAGGCGTCCCTCGCCTGCGGCGGTCTCGCTGAGGTCGTTGCCGAATGGCGTGACGGTGGCGTTGCCGTCGGCGTCGAGGTGCGCCACGGCGGTGTAGCTCATGCCGCCCTCGACCGTCAGCTCGACGGGGCCGAGCACCGGGTCGGAGTCGTCGGCAGCATCGGTGGCGGTCAGGGCCACCTCGTAGGTGCCGGGCGCGAGCTCGAGAGGCCCGGCGAGGTCGCCGGGCTGGAAGTCGTCGATGGTGTTGGCGCCGTCGACATAGACGTCGACGGGCGTGTCCGGGATGCCGTGCAGGACGGAGACTTCCGCCACATCGTCCTCGACAGCGAGGGCGGGGGCGGCCAAGCCCGCGGCGAGCAGGGTGCCGGCGGCGGCGCCGGCGGTCAGTGACGTGCGCATGATGCTTCTCCCTTGCGGTTGAAGAGGCCGCCGGGTGCGACCTCCCTCACCCCCTACTTCCGACTGACCGTGCGGTTTGGATGCAGGCGCATGGAAGTTTTTTGGTCCTCGGCCAGATGACGCCTTTACCTGGGGTGACGCTGCGACGCAACCGTGACCGAACCGCAACGACCCAACGCTTCCGGCGCGTGGGCCGTCTCCCTAACATGAGCATCATGAGGACTCGCGCAGAGGCGGGGAAGCGCCGCCTGATTGCTGGAATCGCCGTGGCCGCAGCCGTGTGGCTGCTCGCGGGGTGCTCGTCCAGCGACAGCGGGTTGTCGGGCGCTGACGCCTCCTACGACACCGGGGGCGAATACGCCGAGTCCGATGCCATGGCCGAGGAGGCGATGGCGGAGGGCGGCGACGGCGCCGAGGCCTACAACGCAGGCGAGACCCCCGACGACAACCGTGCTGTCATCGTCACGGGCTCGATGTACATGACGGTCGACGACCCGCGCGCGGCGGCCAACGAGGCGGCGAGCGTGGTGCGCCACGCCGGTGGCCGCGTCGACGCGAGGAGCGAGACGGCGCCGAGCGAGTACGACGGCGGACAGGCCTGGCTGACACTGCGCATCCCGTCGGATGACCTCGAGGCGGTCGTGGACGACCTTCGCGACCTGGGCACGGTCGACGAGTTCTCGACACAGTCCTCGGACGTGACCCGCGCGGTGACCGACCTCGAGGCGCAGATCTCGACTCTCGAGGCCTCGACCGCACGCATCCAGGCACTGCTGCTCGAGGCGGGGGACATCGAGGACATCATCGTGCTCGAGAACGAGCTCGACAACCGTCAGGCCGAGCTCGAGAGCCTGCAGGCCCGCGAGCGCGGCCTCAGCGATCAGGTCGCCCTGTCCACAATCGAGTTGTCGCTGACGACGGAACCCGTCGTGGACGTCGACGACTCTCCCGCGTCCTTCTGGGATGGGCTCGTGTCCGGGTGGGAGGCCCTGCTCGGATTCCTATCCGGCCTGCTCGTCATCACTGGCGTCCTACTGCCGTGGGCGGCGCTCGCTGGCGTGGTCGGGATCCTGGCCTGGTTGATCGTGCTGGCGGTGCGACGCCGGCGACCGCGGCGGGAGGCGGCCGATGCCGCCGAGCCCACCGCGGCATCGGCCGAACAACCCTAGGAGCCTGCGCGCGGAGTGCGAGCGCGGCGCCGCGCTTAGACCGTCGCGGTGATCTCGACCGTCGCGCCGGGCGCGGCGTAGGGCACCTCGTTGCCGTCGATGGGCTGGCCGTCGACGGTGAGGCTCGCGCCCTTGCCACCCGAGTTGCTGACCGTGATGACGTAGGTCGCGCCGCGGATCTGGCGTCGCACCGTGTACTCGGAGATCTCGGCGCCGATGCACGGGTCGACGATGAGGCCGTCGTAGCCCGGTCGGACGCCCAGCAGGTGCTGGGACACGGCGACGAAGTTCCACGACGCGGTGCCGGTGAGCCACGAGTTCTTGGCCTCTCCGTGACGGGCCGCGTCCTTGCCCGCGATCATCTGGGCGTAGACGTACGGCTCGGTGCGGTGGACCTCGGAGATCTCCTCGCGGTAGGCGGGGGCGATCTGCTTCCAGTACTCCCAGGCGTACTCGGAGCGGCCCACGACCGTCTCCGCGATGATCACCCAGGGGTTGTTGTGGCAGAAGATGCCCGCGTTCTCCTTGTAGCCCGGCGGGTAGCTCGTGACCTCGCCCAGCTCCACGTGGTACTCGGTGTAGGCGGGGTTCAGCAGCACGATGCCGTGCGGGGTGTTGAGGCGCTCGCGCACCGAGTCCAGCGCCTGGACGGCCTTGCCGTCCTCGACGCCCACGCCACCCATGACGCAGTAGCCCTGGGGCTCGATCCAGATCTGGCCGTCCTGGGTCTCGTGCGTGCCGACCTTGTTGCCGTAGTAGTCGTAGGCGCGCAGGAACCACTCGCCGTCCCAGCCGTGCTCGGTGACGGCGGCGCGCATGTCCGCGACGGCCTTCTCGGCACGATCCGCCTCGGCGTCGTCGCCGCGGCGACGGGCGAGGGCCGCGTACTCGGGGCCGATGGCGCAGAACATGCCCGCGATGAAGATCGACTCCGCGACGCCGCCGGTCTTGTTGCCGGTGGTCTGGAAGGACTCGCCCGGCTCGGTGGAGAAGCAGTTGAGGTTCAGGCAGTCGTTCCAGTCCGCGCGGCCGATGAGCGGCAGGCCGTGAGGGCCGGCCTTGACGAGCGGGTGGTTGAAGGAGCGACGCAGGTGCTCCATGAGGGTCGCGGCCTTCGACTCGTCGTTGTCGAACGGCACCATCTCGTCGAGGATGCCGAAGTCGCCTGTCTCCTTCACGTAGGCCGCGACGCCGAGGATGAGCCACAGCGGGTCATCGTTGAAGCCAGAGCCGAGCGTGTGATTGCCGCGCTTGGTCAGCGGCTGGTACTGGTGGTACGCGCTGCCGTCCTCGAACTGGGTCGAGGCGATGTCGATGATGCGCTCGCGTGCACGCTCGGGCACCAGGTGCACAAAACCGAGGAGATCCTGCGAGGAGTCGCGGAAGCCCATGCCACGGCCCATGCCGGTCTCGAAGTACGAGGCGGAGCGGGACATGTTGTAGGTCACCATGCACTGGTACTGGTTCCAGATGTTGACCGAGCGGTCCAGCTTCTCGTCGCCCGATGTGACCGTGTACGAGCCGAGCAGGCCGTCCCAGTACTCGTTGAGTTCGGCGAACGCGGCGTCGGCGGCCTCATTGGTCGCGAAGCGATCGAGCAGCGCACGGGCGCCGGCCTTGTTGATGGCGCCGGGGGCCTCCCACTTGTCGTCGCGGTCGTTCTCGAGGTAGCCCAGCACGAACGTGTAGGTCGCGGTTTCGCCGGGCTCCAGGTCGGCCTTCAGGTGGTGCGAGGCGATGGGGTACCAGCCCGAGGCGATCGAGTCGCCGGACGTCGCGGCGTGCGGCACGGCGGCCTCGTCGAAGCCGTTGCCGAACCCGAGGAACGTGTCGCGGTCCGTGTCGAAGCCCGCGATCGGGGCGTTCACGCCGTAGACCGCGTAGTGGTCGCGACGCTCGCGGTACTCGGTCTTGTGATAGATCGCGCCGTCCTCGACCTCGACCTCGCCGATCGAGAGGTTGCGCTGGTAGTTGGTCTGGTCGTCCTCGGCATTCCACAGGCAGAACTCGAGGAAGCTGAACAGCGAGACCGACTTGTCCTGGTCCGAGGTGTTGGTCAGCGTCACCTGGTGGATCTCGGCGTTCGTGTCGACGGGCACGAAGAACAACACGGAGGCCTCGAGGCCGTTCCGCTCGCCCGTGATGCGCGTGTAGCCCATGCCGTGGCGGGTCTCGAAGCGGTCGAGCTCGGTCTTGTAGGGGCGGAAGCCGGGGCTCCACACGTCGCCGCCGTCGTTGATCGAAAAGTAGCGGCCGCCGTCGTCCACGGGCACATTGTTGTAGCGGTAGCGCGTGAGGCGACGCAGCTTGGCGTCGCGGTAGAACGAGTAGCCGCCACCGGTGTGGGAGATGAGGCCGAAGAAGTCCTGCGTGCCCAGGTAGTTGATCCAGGGGTACGGCGTGTGCGGCGTGGTGATGACGTACTCGCGCGCCTGGTCGTCGAAGTGTCCAAACTGCATGGGGCAGGCCTTCCGGTGTCAGGGGTATCCGCGCCCATCGTAATGCGCCCATCGAAACGTTGCGAGTCGCTGGCCGAAACGTTTCGATTTTGTGACCTGAGGCGGCCGATGCCGCGGCCGCGTCCGTACGGAGCAAACGCGGGCTAGATTGGCCCCATGCTGCTCAGCGACCGCGACATCCGCGCCGAGATCGAGACCGGCCGCGTGGCCCTCGACCCGTGGGACCCCGACATGATTCAGCCGTCGTCGGTGGACGTCCGGCTGGACCGCTACTTCCGGGTGTTCGACAACCACAAGTACGCGGCCATCGACCCGTCCGTCGATCAGCCTGAACTGACTCGCCTGGTCGACATCACCGAGGGGCCTTTCGTGCTCCACCCGGGCGAGTTCGTGCTGGGCTCGACGTACGAATCGGTCACGCTGCCCGACGACGTCGCAGCCAGGCTCGAGGGCAAGTCCTCGCTGGGGCGCCTGGGCCTGCTGACCCACTCGACCGCGGGCTTCATCGACCCCGGCTTCGAGGGCAACGTCACGCTCGAGCTGTCCAACACCGCGACGCTGCCCATCAACCTGTGGCCGGGCATGAAGATCGGCCAGTTGTGCTTCTTCCGCCTGTCCTCCCCCGCCGAGCACCCCTACGGCTCCTCAACGTACGGCTCGCGCTACCGCGGCCAGCGCGGGCCCACGGCATCCAAGAGCTTCCAGAACTTCCACCGCATCGACGTCTAGCAGGCCGTTTCCTGCCGCTACTGGCCGGCGCTATGCTGGCCGGACACGACAGGGGAGCGCTTCCCTCACGGGATGAGAGCGCTGAGAGTGCGGAACCGCCGCAGACCCTCGAACCTGATCCGGGTGATACCGGCGTAGGGAGTCGAGACTCGTTCCCCTCCTAGCAATGGGAGGCATTGATGCGCATCACGCGCGCCACCACCTATGGGGCCATCGCCCTGACCACCCTCACCCTCGCCGCCTGCTCGGCCGACGACGCCGACCCCGAGGCGAGCCCGACCGCGAGCGCCGCCGAGACGGCCGCGTCGCCCACGGCATCGGCCAGCGACACCGCCACCGACCTCGCCGGCCAGAGCGTCACGGTCGTCACCCACGACTCGTTCGCGGTGCCCGACGAGGTGCTCGCCGCCTTCGAAGAGGAGACCGGCCTCACCGTCGAGTTCACCGCGCCCGGTGACGCCGGCGCCCTGGTCAATCAGCTGGTCCTCACCAAGGACGCGCCGCTGGGCGACGTGGTCTACGGCGTGGACAACACGTTCGCCTCCCGCGCAATCGACGAGGGCGTGTTCGCGGACTACGCCTCGAGCGCGCCCGCGGCGGCCGACGCCGCCGAGTACGCCATCAGCGGCTCGGACGCCCTGACCGCGATCGACTATTCCGACGTGTGCCTCAACTATGACATCGCGTGGTTCGAGGACAACGGCGTGGACACCCCGACCGGGCTGGGCGACCTTTCCGAGCCGCAGTACGCGGGCCTCCTGTCGGTCACCAACCCCGCGACGTCCTCCCCCGGCCTCGCGCTGCTGCTGGCGACGGTCGACGAGTTCGGCGACGGGTGGCAGGACTACTGGCGGGCACTACGCGAGAACGACGTGCGCGTGACCCCGTCCTGGTCCGACACCTACTTCGTCGACTTCTCCGTGCCCAACTACGGCGGCGACTACCCGCTGGTGCTGTCCTACGCCTCGTCCCCGCCCTCCGAGGTGACCGACGGCGAGCCCACCTCGGCCGCGCTGCTCGACACGTGCTTCCGCCAGGTGGAGTACGCGGGCGTCCTCGAGGGAGCCGAGAACCCCGCGGCCGGCGAGGCCGTGATCGACTGGCTGCTCTCGGACGAGTTCCAGGCAAGCGTGCCGGACAACATGTACGTCTACCCCGTCTCGTCGTCGGTGGACGTACCCGAGGCGTGGGCCGAGTACGCCCCGCTGGCCGACTCCCCCCACACCATAGACCCCGCCGAGATCTCCGCGCACCGCGACGCGTACATCTCCGAGTGGACGTCCATCGTCCTCGACTGACCCCAGGACGAGGAACGCGACATGAGCCTGGCCGCCCGCCGCAGCCTCAGCTGGTGGCTGCTGGCGGCCGTGCCGCTCGCGTTCCTCGGCCTGTTCTTCCTGTGGCCGCTCGGCTCCGTCCTGGTCCACGGCCTCTTCGACGGCGGCTTTGACGCCGCCGGCACCTGGGCGGTGCTCGCCTCGAGCCGGACGGCCGATGCCGTGGTCACCACGCTCGGGTTGGCCCTCGCGGGCACGGCCGGCTCGGTCGCGCTCGGGGTGCCCTGCGCGTATGTCCTGTACCGGCTGAGATGGAGAGGTCAGCTCACCGTGCGTTCGCTCGTGGCGGTGCCGTTCGTGCTGCCGACCGTGGTCGTGGCGGCCGCCTTCTCTGCCCTGCTGGGCCGCTCGGGGCCGCTGGGCTTTCTTGACCTCGACCAGTCCGTCGTCGCGATCGTCGCGGCGCTGGTGTTCTACAACGTCTCCGTCGTGGTGCGCGTGGTGGGCGGCGCGTGGGCCGGGCTGGACCCGTCGCTCGGGGCAGCAGCCGCGACGCTGGGCGCCGACCGCCGGCGGGTGTTCGCCCACGTCACGGTGCCGGCGCTCATGCCTGCCATCGCATCGGCCGCCTCCGTAGTCTTCTTGTTCTGCGCCACCGCGTTCGGGGTGGTGCTGGTACTCGGCGGCACGCGGGTCCGCACCCTCGAGACCGAGATCTACCTGCAGGTCAACCAGTTCCTCGACCTGCGCTCTGCGGCGGTGTTGTCGATCCTTCAGATGGCGTTCGTGGCGCTCGCGCTGTGGCTCTCGGCCGCGGCGAGGCGGCGCCGGGAGCGCGTGGCAGGAGGGCGCGCCCTCGACGGCACGCGCCCCTTCCGGGGGGCCGATGCGTGGGTCGCCCTTCCGACCCTCCTCACCCTGGGCCTGTTGCTGGCCCTCCCGCTGTACTCGCTGGTCGAGCGCTCGCTCAGGACCATCGACGGCTATGGGATTGACCACTATGTGGCGCTGTTCTCGGAGCCGGGGCGCACGGTACTACCGGTGACCGTGGCGCAGGCGGCGGTCAACTCGCTCGTGACCGCCGCGATCGCCGCCGCCGTCGCATGCGTCGTGGGACAGCTGGTGGCGACGCTGTTGACGCGGCGGTCACGCCGCTCCGGCGCGCTCGACGCCGTGGTGATGCTGCCGCTGGGGGTGTCCGCCGTGGTGGTCGGACTGGGCATGCTGCTCACGCTCAACCGCCCCGTCCTCGGCATCGACCTGCGCGGGTCGTGGTGGCTGGTGCCGATGGCGCAAGCGGTGGTCGCGCTGCCGCTGGTGGTACGCACGCTCGTGCCCGCCGCGCGGGCCATCGACCCGCGCCTGCGGGCCGCGGCCGCGACGCTGGGGGCCTCGCCATGGCGGGTGTGGCTCTGGGTGGACTGGGTGCTGCTGCGCCGGGCCTTCGGGCTCGCGGTCGGGTTCGCCTTCGCGATCGCGCTGGGCGAGTTTGGCGCGACGACCTTCGTCGCGCGACCCGACCGGCCCACACTGCCCACCGCCATCTATCGGCTGCTGGGACGCCCGGGCATCGCAAACATCGGCATGGCCTTCGCCGCCGCGGTGGTGCTGGCGGTCATGACCGCGGCCATCATGATGGTGTCCGAGCGCATGCGCACGCAGGTAGGAGCTGATCTATGAGCGGGCTGACCGTCGAGGACCTCCGGGTCGAGTACCCGGGCACGCCCCCGGTCCTGGCCGTCGACGGCGCGTCTCTCACCGTCGCGCCCGGCGAGACCGTGGCGCTGCTGGGTCCCTCGGGATGCGGCAAATCGTCGCTCTTGGGCGCGATCGTGGGAATCGTGGAGCCCGCCGCGGGCCGCGTGCGGTGGGATGGCGAGGACGTGACGGAAGTGCCCGTGCACCGTCGCGGATTCGGTCTCGTCTTCCAGGACGGCCAGCTCTTCCCCCACCGCTCGGTGGCGCGCAACGTGGCGTTTGGGCTCGAGATGGCCGGGGTGGCGCGCGAAGAGCGTCGCGCGCGAGTCGAGGAGCTGCTCGAGATGGTAGGGCTTGCCGGGTATGGGCAGCGCGCCGTCACCGCGCTGTCCGGGGGCCAGCGTCAGCGCGTGGCGTTGGCCCGTTCGCTCGCGCCGCGGCCCAAGCTCCTGGCCCTCGACGAGCCGCTGTCCTCACTCGACGCGGACCTGCGCGCGCGACTCGCCGTCGAGGTCCGCGACATCCTGCACGCGGCCGGCACCGCCGCGCTCGTCGTCACTCACGACCCCGCCGAGGCCGAGGCCATGGCCTCCCGCGTGCTACGCATGAGCGCGGGACGGATCCAGTAGCACGGCTGCCGTCGTACGAGCCACGCAGTGCCCGCTGTCGCGCGAAACCGTGCGCCGAGTGGCTCCCAGGACGCTGCGGCGGCTCAGCAGGCGCAGGCGATCGGCGCGCCCGTCGACGACAGCGGCGCCGTGAGCGGATCGGGCGTCCGCGTCGCGTCGACCGTGACCTCGCGCCCCTCGGAGTCGAGAGTCACCGCATCGACGGGAAGTCCCTCGCGAGCCCAATATTCGAAGCCGCCGATCATCTCCTTCACCTCGTAACCGAGCTCGGAAATGATGAGCCCTGCGCGGGTGGCGCCATTGCAGCCGGGCCCCCAGCAGTAGACGACGAACCGCGTTCCCGGCGGATACGAGGGAATACGCTCCGGCATGTCGGGTTTGGCGATGTGGACGGCCCCGCGGGCGTGGCCCTGTCGCCAGGCGCGCTCGTCGCGGCTGTCAATCAGCACAAAGTCGCCGGAGCCGACCGCGGGCGCCACGTCCGACGGGTCCGTCTCGAACGCGAGCTTCGCACGAAAGTGTGCGGCGGCAGCGGAGGTGTCGGGAGCATCGGCCATGGCGCCAACCTATCCCCGCACCCTGGTGCCTGTCAGCGAAAAACCGGCGCCGGCATCGGCCGCAGCAACACAAAACGCAAGAGTTGAGCAGAGTTCACTCAACTTTTGCCGCGCCGGCTTGACATCCGCGACGCCGCGAGCATACTTGAGCGTAGGCGGCTCAACTCCGATGGAGCCGGCGACAACTCAGGCCAGGGCCCCGGCCCCGGCCGCATCACAAGGAGGACATCTCATGGCACGAGCAGTCGGTATCGACCTCGGCACCACCAACTCGGTGGTGACCGTCCTGGAGGGCGGCGAGCCCACCGTCATCGCGAACGCCGAGGGCGCCCGCACCACCCCGTCGGTGGTCGCGTTCTCGAAGACCGGCGAGGTCCTGGTGGGCGAGATCGCCAAGCGCCAGGCCGTCACCAACGTCGACCGCACGATCACCTCGGTCAAGCGCCACATGGGCACCGACTGGTCGACGGAGATCGACGACAAGAAGTACACCGCGCAGGAGATCTCGGCCCGCATCCTGGGCAAGCTCAAGCGCGACGCCGAGGAGTACCTGGGCGAGAAGGTGACCGAGGCGGTCATCACGGTCCCCGCGTACTTCAACGACGCCGAGCGCCAGGCCACCAAGGACGCCGGCGAGATTGCGGGCCTCAAGGTCCAGCGCATCGTCAACGAGCCCACCGCCGCGGCCCTCGCCTACGGCCTGGACAAGGGCAAGGAAGACGAGCTCATCCTGGTCTTCGACCTGGGTGGCGGCACGTTCGACGTCTCGCTCCTCGAGGTCGGTAAGGACGAGGACGACTTCTCGACCATCCAGGTGCGCGCCACGGCCGGTGACAACCGCCTGGGCGGCGACGACTGGGACCAGCGCATCGTCGACCACCTCATCAAGGAGGTCAAGAACACCGAGGGCGTGGACCTGTCCAAGGACAAGGCCGCCGTCCAGCGTCTGCGCGAGGCCTCGGAGCAGGCCAAGAAGGAGCTGTCGAGCGCGACCAGCACCAACATCTCGCTGCAGTACCTGAGCATCGGCGAGAACGGCCCGGTCCACCTGGACACCCGCCTCACCCGTGCGCAGTTCCAGCAGATGACCTCGGACCTCATCGAGCGCACCAAGGCGCCGTTCCACCAGGTCATCAAGGACGCCGGCATCCAGCTGTCGCAGATCGACCACGTGGTCCTCGTCGGCGGTTCGACCCGCATGCCCGCGGTCACCGACGTCGTCAAGGAGCTCACGGGCGGCCGGGAGCCCAACAAGGGCGTGAACCCGGACGAGGTCGTCGCCGTCGGCGCCGCCCTCCAGGCCGGTGTCATCTCGGGTGAGCGCAAGGACGTCCTGCTTATCGACGTCACCCCGCTGAGCCTCGGCATCGAGACCAAGGGCGGCGTGATGACCACGCTGATCGAGCGCAACACCGCGATCCCCACGAAGTCGTCGGAGGTCTTCTCGACCGCCGAGGACAACCAGCCCTCCGTGCTGGTGCAGGTCTACCAGGGTGAGCGCCAGTTCGCCCGCGACAACAAGCTGCTGGGCACCTTCGAGCTGGGCGGCATCGCGCCGGCCCCCCGCGGCGTGCCGCAGATCGAGGTCACGTTCGACATCGACGCCAACGGCATTGTGCACGTGGGCGCCAAGGACCGTGGCACCGGCAAGGAGCAGTCGATCACCGTCACCGGCGGCTCGGCCCTGTCCAAGGACGACATCGAGCAGATGATCAAGGACGCCGAGGAGCACGAGGCCGAGGACAAGAAGCGTCGCGAGGACCAGGACACCCGCAACAACGCGGAGACCTTCGCCTACTCGACCGAGAAGATCCTGTCCGAGAACGAGGACAAGGTTCCCGCCGAGGTGGCCGACGACGTCAAGACCGCGATCGCCGACGTGAAGACGGCACTCGAGGGCGACGATGTCGACGACATCAAGGCCAAGCACGACGTGCTGGTCGAGAAGGCGCAGAAGATCGGCGAGGCCGTCTACGCGGCCCAGGCCGCCGAGGCCGAGGCGGGCGAGGCTCCCGCCGATGGCTCCGCCGACAACGCCACCGAGTCGCAGGACGACGACGTCGTGGACGCCGAGATCGTCGACGACGAAAACGACAAAAAGTAGCGAACCCCGTGGGCGGGCGGCCGATGCGTTCGGTCGCCCGCCGCGGTCGCTCACGGAAGGCGTGACATGACTGACACCAACCCCCAGCCCGAGCGCGACGACCAGGACCCCCTGGCCGAGGCCGAGTCGATCATCAACGACGAGGCCGCGCGTGCCGAGTCGGAGACGGCCGAGACCGACGCCGAGGGCGACGAGTTCGACACCGACCTCGCCCGCGCCGAGGCCCGAGCGGAGGAGAACTTCGCCGACCTTCAGCGCCTCCAGGCCGAGTTCGTCAACTACCGCAAGCGCGTGGAGCGCGACCGCGAGGCCGCAGCGACGCAACACACCGCCAAGGTGGTCGAGCAGCTGATCCCCGTCCTCGACGACATCGCCGCGGCGCGTGAACACGGTGACCTCTCGGAGGGCCCGTTCGCGTCGATCGCCGTGAAGCTCGAGGAGTCCCTGGGACGCCTCGGCTGGTCGAGCTTCGGCGCCGTCGGCGACGAGTTCGACCCCCAGGTTCACGAGGCCCTCACCTCGCAGCCCTCGGCCGACGTGACCGTCCCGACGGTCCAGTTGGTGGCCCAGCCCGGCCACCGCATCGGCGATCGGGTGGTGCGCCCCGCGCGCGTCATCGTCGCCCAGCCCGAGTAACCCACTCCAGGAAGGAGACGCCCGTGTCCAGTCAGGACTGGTTCACCAAAGACTTCTACGCGACGCTCGGCGTCTCCAAGGACGCCTCCCCCGAGGACGTCAAGAAGGCCTACCGTCGGCTCGCCCGCGACCTGCACCCCGACCGCAACCCCGGCGACGCCAGCGCCGAGCAGCGGTTCAAGGACGTGGGCGAGGCCTACGGCGTGCTGTCCGACAAGGAGCAGCGCCAGCAGTACGACGCCATCCGCGCGATGGGTGGCGGCGGTCCGCGCTTCCAGGCGGGAGCCGGCGGCGCGGGCAACGGCGGCTTCGAGGACGTCTTCTCGTCGATGTTCGGTGGCGGTGGCGCCAGCCGTGCGGGCGGTCAGCAGTACCGCGCGCAGGGGTTCGAGGACGTGCTGTCCAACATGTTCGGTGGCGGCGGCTTCCAGCGCGGGCCTCAGAAGGGCTCCGACGTGGCCGCGGCGACGGAGGTGTCGTTCCGCCAGGCGGCATTCGGCGACACCATCACGCTGCGCACCTCCACGGGCACCGTGAAGACCCGCCTGCCCGCGGGCGTCACCGACGGGCAGAAGATCCGCATCGCGGGCAAGGGCCGCCCCGGCACCCACGGTGGGCCCGCCGGCGACCTCATCCTCACCGTGCGCGTAGGCAAGCACCCGGTCTTCACCGCTGACGGCAAGAACCTGCGCATGAACCTCCCCGTGACCTTCGACGAGGCGGCGCTGGGCGCGACCGTCGAGGTACCCACGCTCGACGGCGACCGGGTCAAGGTGAAGGTCGCCGCGGGCACCAACTCGGGCACCACGCTGCGCGTCAAGGGCCGCGGTATCACCACCAAGCAGGGCACCGGTGACCTCCTCGTCACCGTCCAGGTCGCGGTGCCCAGCAAGCTCAGCCGCAAGGCCAAGGAGGCCCTGCAGGCCTTCGCACTGGCCGATGCGTCGCACGACCCGCGCTCGAGCCTCTACGACGACGCGGCCAAGTAGCGAGAGACTCTTTCACGAGAGCCTGAAAGGAGGACGCATGGAACGCCCCGACGTGGACGAGCCCGTCTTCCTCATCTCCGCCGCCGCGGAGCTCGCCGGAATGCACGCCCAGACGCTTCGCCAGTACGACCGCCTGGGCCTCGTCGTACCGCGCCGGCGTCCCGGCGGCGGACGCCGCTATTCGCTACGGGACGTGGCGACCCTGCGTGAGATTCAACGCATGAGTCAGGACGAGGGCATCAACCTCGCCGGCATCAAGCGCATCCTGTTGCTCCAGCACCGCGTGGACCGTCTCGAGGCCGAGGTGGAGAAGCTGCGCCCGCGTGCCGACGTGGGCTCGCGCATCTTCACCACCGGCCCCACCGGCTCCGTCGTGATCGTCGAGCGCGGTCGCCGCGCCTCGCGCGACGAGGGACGCTCGCTCGTGGTGTGGCGAGGCGGCTTCGGCGAGTAGAAGGCCGATGCCATGCCTGGGTGCGCCGGCAGTCCGAGGAAAACGCGGGGCCCGGTACCGCCCTCAGCTCGGTACCGGGCCCCGGCCCCCTGCCTCCCCTCAGCGTTGGAGTGAATCCACCAACTCTTGGGCGTAGGAGTGGGTGGTCGGAAGCGACTCCACCCATAACCGCGCCGGCTGGCGCGTGAGATTGCCGACCTGTGTTGCCACGGAGCGCTGAATGATGTGGTCGCGCAGCATCGCGAGCGACTCTCCCAGTTGCGCGTCACGAAGGATGAGCACCGCGTACAGGCCGTCCCCCAACCGCGCGATCGGGTGGCCGGGACCGTAGGCGGAGCGCAGGGCCTCGCCGATGGTCGCGTTGCGCGCCATGCGCTGCCACGGGTCATCGCTGTCGAGGCTGACATCCACCATCACGAGCGCGTGGGTGGTCGGCACCGAGGTTCCCCACCGCATCGCGTCGCCATACACCTCGGCCAGACGCTGCACGAGGTACTCGGGAGTCCCCAGACCCGATTCCGCGTCCGTCATCGCGGGTGCGACGCTCGCGGCCGAGTCCCCCTCGGTCCATCCCTCGCACAACGCGCGCAGCGTGCGAATCGGTGCGGAGGCAAAACCCGCAGCCTTGAACAGCACCGCCATGTCATCGATCGCCTCGGTGATCCCCACGCCCACGGCCGAGCGTGCCTGGCCCAGGCGGAAGGCGGCCGGTGCGGTGTCGAGGCGGGCGTCGAGGGCCTCGACGAGCGCCTCCGCCGCAGGCGTGTACCAGTCACCCGGGCGGCGCCACACGGTCTGCACGCTCGTGGATTGCCACGAGCGCAGCAGCGCCGCGGCGGGGGCGCCTGGGGTGCTGATGTCGGTCATGCCACGTGAGAGGGGTGACTCAGACGATCATGACGCGACTTGCGAAGAATTTTTCTGGCCACACCTCAAGCACCGGCCGATGGACGGTGTGGCGGGTGCCACGTTGCGCTTGCTTTTGACCACTGGTCACAGGGACGATAGGGGCCACTATCGCCATGAACGGGACTGAGGGCCATGACAACTGAGGCGATCGCTCTGTGGACGGAGACGTCCAGCGATCCTGAGCTGATCGCCGGCGTACGCGCCGGCGACCCGGCCGCCTTCGGTGTGCTCTACGAACGCCACGTGGACGCGGCACGCAAGGTCGCCTATCAGTACACGAACTCGACCTCCGATATCGACGACGTCGTTTCCGAGTCCTTCTCTCGAGTCCTGCGCGCCCTGCAACGCGGCGACGGACCAGATCTTGCCTTCCGCGCCTACCTGTTCACGATCGTGCGGCGCACCGGACTCGACATCATCAACAAGGCCAACCGCACCCGACCGCGCGACAGCATGGAACCGTACGAGGCAGCGCTCGGCTACGAGGCCTCGTCCGACGAACCCGCACTCCAGGGCTTCGAAGAGACGATGGTGTCCGACGCCTACCACTCGCTGCCCGAGCGGTGGCAGGCGGTGCTGTGGTACACGGAGATCGAGAAGAAGTCTCCGAAGGAGATCGCGCCCCTGCTGGGCCTCAGCGCCAACGGTGTCGCCGCGCTCGCCTATCGCGCGCGCGAGGCCCTCCGCCAGGCCTACCTCCAGCAGCACTTGTCCTCATCCGTCGAGGTCAGCTGCATGGAGGCGAACGCACAACTAGGCGCCTACGTCCGGGGAGGCCTGTCGAAGCGTGAGCACACACGTATCGACGCCCACGTGAAGGACTGCGAGCGCTGCACCGCCCTCGTCCTCGAACTCGAGGACGTCAACCGCGGACTGCGTGGCATCATCGCGCCCCTGTTCATGGGCTTCATCGGTGTCGGCGCTCTCGAGGGCGGCCTTCCGGTGGGTGGGGCATTCGGCTCGGGAGCGTCGGGCGCGGCGGCCTCGGGCTCAGGGGCGGCCGCTACCGGTGCGGGCGGAGCGGCATCGGGTGCGGCGGCCGCAGGAACCGGCATGCTGGGCGGGCTTGGCACGCTCGGGGCCGTGGGCATCTTCGCCAAGATTGCGGTGCCGACGGCAGCGGCGTTCGGAGCCGTGGCCCTCACCGTCGCGGGAGTGAACTTCTTCGGCGACCTGCTCGACGGCAACGACGACGCCGCTACGACGGAAGGTCGCGCGAACCTCGGCGACGGCGCGCCGTCGAACGAGTCCGGCAGTGGCGGCACCGCGGGGTCCGACGATGTGGTGGACACCAGCGACGCGGCGGGCGCCGACGGCGCTACGGCTGACCTCGAGGCCGCGGGCGGCGCGAGTGAGGTCGGTCCGCGCGCACGCGTCGCGCCCGTCACCGCCTCGTCGACCGCGGCTGCGACGGGGACCGCAGCCGCAGCCGCAGGGGGTACTTCGGCACCCGGAGGATCGACCGGCGCTGGCTCCAATCCGACGGACGCGCGTACCAGCGGCGACGATGGCGAGCCGGACACGACTGAGCCAGGCACCACTGAGCCGGATGGAAGCGCCACGGGCGGGGCCCATGGCACCGACACGGGCAGTGAGACGCCGGCGACTGGCACAGACGACGACACTGACCCGGGCGCGGGCACCGATGTGGGAAGCGGTACGGACACAGGTACGAGCGGCTCGACTGATGGCGACGGCTCCGCGACGCCAGACGGTAGTACCGACCCCGGGGGCGACACGGACACCGGAAGCGGTACCGACACGGGAGGTGACACCGACCCTGGTGGCACCACCGATCCGGGCGGCGGGACCACCGGCACCAGCCGCCTCACCATCGCGGAGTCGCCGACGTCATACCTTGCGCTGACGCGTTCGAATCCCGAAATGACGCTCGACCTGAGCAACGACGGCGACGGCGACGCAGCGGACGTCACGGCTTCCATCGCCCTTCCAGCGGGACTCACCTTCGCCGCCCCCGGAGGCGCCTCAGGCTTCTCCGCTCCACAGCAGCACGTATGGAGCCAGCAGATGGCTCGCGTGACGCAGGAGCCATTCACTCTCGACGAGTGGGAGTGCACCCTCAGCGGGGATAGCCGCGTCCTTACGTGCGCCATCGACTCCGTCGGCGCTGGCACCGGCGCCAGCCTCGACATGGATGTGACCCTGCTGACGGACAGCCTCGCGGACGACGCGACGACGACGTTTACGGTCGACGCTGGCGCACAGCACGTCTCATACTCGGTCGCCACCGGCATCACGGACCTGCCGGCCGGATACGGTTCCACCGGCGGGGTGGGAGCCACCCAGGTGGGCGCGACCCTCATGGGCTGCTCCGAAGTCTTTGACCCGCACCGATACTGCAAGAACGTCATGAGCCAGACCGCCAACGGCGACCAGGCAAAGTACAACAACAACGCCTACGCGATGGTGCCGCTGAATGATGCGGGTGGCGAGTACGCCTCCGGCACCACCACCCTGGACCTGCCTGCGGGTGCGACGGTCATGAGCGCCACGCTTGAGTGGTCCGCGAACCGCCGGGTCCTTACCAACTGGTCAGGTGACACGGAAACGGCCCGGCTGCGCGTGCCCGGAGGCGACTACGTCGACGTCATGGCAGACACGACCCGGTCGTTTACCCGTTCCTTGTGGCACTACTACCTGTCACGCGCGGACGTCACGGACCTCGTCACGGGCGGGGGTTCGTATAACGTCGCCGACATCGCGCTCAGCAGTTCACCCCTGGGCTTCAACCTCTACGGCGGCTTCACCCTCACCGTCATCTACGACGACCCAACAGCGCCGGAGAGCTCGTCCGTCACCGTGTTCGAGGGACCGCACTGGGCGTCCGAGTCCACTCCCGTCACGCTCCCATTCCGCCTGGACGAGGCTCGCTATGTGACGGCCTCGTGGACCGCCTACGAGACCGACCGCGGCTTCATCAACGACCGCATGGCGCTCGACTGGTCGCCACTCAGGCCCGAGCGCGAGCGCGGCACGGGAGACTCGGGCAACGCCGGCGACTCGACCGCGTTCGGCGGCCTCTACGCGAACACCCTGGGCATCGATGCGAAGCCGTTCGAGACCGTGTGGGCACAGCAGGGCGCCCACACGCTCAAGGTGACGACGACCGCCGCTGACGAGCACGCCGACGACTCCCTCGACGCCGGGCAGCGCTCCACCGGCGACGACTTCCTCATCGGCACCGTGGTGGTGCAGACCTCGACCAAGCGCTGAGCGCGCACCGCCTGAACGAGCGATTAGCGCTCCGGCGTGGCGCTCCAGTCCATGTCGAGCTGGCGCGCGGTCGCGTGCGCGAGGCCCTCGCCCGCCACGCGGGCCACCACGTGGAGGGCCATGTGCATGCCCGAGGTGAGGCCGCCGCTGGTGATCACATCGCCAGCGTCGACCCAACGGACGCCGGCCACGGCATCGGCCACCGCCTCGCGTGCGAGATCGGCGACGTCCTCCCAGTGCGTGGTCGCCGGGAGCCCGGAGAGAAGACCCGCGCGTGCAAGCAGGAAGGACCCCGTGCACACCGATGTGGTGAGCCCTGCCCCATCGGCGAGGAGGCCGACGGCGCGCGCCAGGGACGCATCGGCCGTCGCCTTACCGACGTCGATCGTCCCGGGGACGACGACGACGTCACAGGGGCCCACGGCATCGGCCGACGTCAATCCCGTCAGCCGCATACCGCCGAAGGCGGTGGCGTCGGCCCCGTCAGGGCTCACCAGGACGACCTCGAAGCCGGCTGTCCCCCCAGCGCGCTCTTGCAGGCGGGAGGCGGTGAGGAAAACCTCGTAGGGACCACCGGCGTCGATGAGGTCGAAGCCGTCGAAAACCAAGATGCCGATGCGCGTCATGGCGCCACCCTAGGGCACGCGATTAGCGCACGACCTCCGTCGAGGCCTTCGGGAACACGATGACCCAGAAGGCCGCCTGGGCGAGCAGCATGGCGCCGACGGCGACGATACCCATGGACGCGACGGAGATACCGCCAAGCCCGATGAGCGGGGTCGCGAGGCCCGCCACGCCCATGTTGAGTGCGCCGATGAGAGACGCCGCGGTCCCGGCCTCTTCAGCGTGCCCCGCGAGAGCCGTCACCTGGACCGTCGGCATGATGAGGCCGAGCGGGGCGACCACGAAGAACAGGGACACGAGCACCCAGACGACTCCCGCGTCGGTCAGCCCCGCGGTCAGCAGCGCGAGCGCGCCGGCCGACTGGACGGCGAGACCACCAGTGGTGACGGTCCGCGGCGCAAGGACACGCATGAGGCGGGCGGACGCCTGGTTGCACAGCACCAGGCCGATCGAGTTCATGCCGAACACGAGGCCGTACTGCTGGGCCGACAGGCCGAACTGCTCCTGGAGCACGAACGACGACGCGGACAGGTACGCGAACAGCGCGGTGAACGACATCGCGCCCACGAGCGCGATACCCACGAAGGCGCGGTCGCGGAACAGGTGGCCGTAGCGACGGGCGACGACGGCGGCCTCGAACGTGCCGCGCTGCTGCGCGGGCCGAGTCTCCACCATGAGGAACGCCGCGACGACGATCATCGCGATGCCGTACAGGGCGAGGACGAGGAAGATCCCGCGCCACGGCATGATCGCGAGCAGCTGGGAGCCGATCACCGGGGCCACCACCGGTGCGAGACCGCTCACGAGCGCCATATTGGCAAGCATGCGGATGAGGCGCTGGCCCGCGAACAGGTCACGCACCATCGCCATGGCGACGACGCCAGCACCCGCGGCGCCGATGCCCTGGAGCACGCGACCGGCCATCACGAGCTCGACGGTGGGCGCGAAGGCCACGGCAATCGAGGCACCAATGTGGACAGCGGTCGCAATCAGCAGCGGGCGGCGGCGGCCCAGGGCGTCCGACAGCGGGCCGACGATGAGCTGGCCGAGCGCGAAGCCGATCATGGTCGCCGTCAGCGTGAGCTGGATCGCGGCGTCATTCGCCTGAAGATCCGCGGCCACCTCGGGGAACGCAGGCAGGTACAGGTCGACGGTGAACGGTCCGAGGGCGACGAGTGCGCCCAGGATGAGGATGTACTTGAGCTTGTCGCGGCGCGTCAGGGTCTGTCCAAGCGTCTGCGCGACCGACGGGTCGACAGGAACGGTGGGGGCAACGTAGTTGCGGGCGTGGACGTCGGAAGACACGACAAAGACAACTTTCCAAGAGGGGGTCAGCGGTGGCGGGCGTCGAAGGCAGTCTGCGAAGGCAGCTCCGGGGGTGGGCGCCACTCGAGTACAACTCCGACGCAGCCAGTCTATTCCTACCAGCCGGTAAAAAAACACCCTACGTGGGCTTTGCCTCGTGTTGGGGTGGGGTGTTGTGGGCGTCTCCATGCTGCGGCGCGGGCTTTCCCGTACCGCTCAACACACGGCTGGGGCCCATGCGACGGCTGAGGCCCGTGTGAGTTCACACCGACCCCACGGCGCACGCCCGTCCCACGTGTGTGTTGAGCGGCACGAGGTCGCGCGGCGGCGACGGTCAGCCCTTGACCGCGCCTCCCAGGCCCGCCGAGCGCAGAAATACCCTCTGGAACAGCAGGAACATCACTACCGGGATGATGGTCGCTATCGCGAGCGCCGCAAGGAAGACATCCAGCTCGGTCTGCGACTGGACTGCGGGGAGCCGCACCGAGAGCGGTTGCACCGCCGGGTCGGGGAGCACGAGGAGCGGCCACAGGAAGTCCTTCCAGGCTGCAATCACGGCGAAGACCGACACCACGCCGAGGATGGGCTTCGACATCGGCAGGATGATGGACCAGAACAGCCGGAAAGGTCCCGCGCCGTCAGTCTGTGCCGCCTCGATAACCTCGCGTGGGAGATTGTCGAAGAACCGCTTGACGAGCAGGATGTTGAAGGCATTCGCGGCCATCGGCAGCCAAACCGCAAGGTAATTGTTCAGGAGCGAGTAGTCGCGCCCGAGGAACGGTGGGCTCACCACGGTGAGGTAGAGCGGCACCAAGAGCACGACCGAAGGGATGAACAGCGTCGCGAGCACCAGCGAACCCAGCACCCGGTGGTAGCGAGGCTTGAGAACGGACAGCGTGTAGGCACCGGTGGTGGCGATCAGCATCTGGAACACCCACGCGCCCAGCGCGATGACGACCGTGTTGAAGAAGTACTGGTCGATGTGGATGTCGTTCCACGCGGTCGAGAGGTTTGCCCAGTCGATGCCATTCGGCCACAGCGCGAACGGCTCTCGCAGCGTGTCCTGGGTGGGGGTCACAGCCGCCTTGGCGAGCCAGAGCAGGGGTCCGAGCCCCGCGAGCACCAGTGTTACCGACAGGAACACGTGCACCACTCGCATCCCGCGACGCACGCGCGGCTGGCGGAGGTCCGTTTCGGACACGATGCCGCGCGAGTCCTCGATCATCGGGCCTCGACGCTTGCGCCACCGCAGCGGCCGTGAGCGCCGCGTGTCGACGCCTCCTGCGAGTGCCGCCGAGCCGGCGCGCTGCGCCGCAGGGGTGGTCGTTTCGGTGGTCATGAGGTGCTCCAACGGGCGGTGAGGCGGAAGTAGATCCAGGACAGCAGCGCTAGGAAGATGGCGAGCATCACGGATAGCGCCGTGGCCATGCCGTAGTTGCCGCCGAGCGAGTTCTGGAAGGCATAGCGGTAGATGAGCAGCAGCACCGTGGTGGTGGAGTTGACGGGTCCACCGCCGGTGAAGAGGAAAGGTTCAAGGAAAATCTGCGCGGTCGCGAGGATCTGCAGGATCAGCATCACGAAGATCACCCCGCGCAGCTGCGGCAGCGTCACGTGCCAGGCCTTGCGCCAGATGCTGGCGCCGTCGACCTCCGCCGCGTCGTAGAGCTCCGGGGGGACGGCTAGCAGCGCCGCGAGGTAGATGATGATCGAGCCGCCCGCGGCGGCCCAGGTGGCCTCGATGACGAGTGACGGCATGGCCTGGGCCTGGCTCTGGAGCCACGGTTGAGGGCCGATGCCCACCCACCCCAGCACGGTATTTAACACGCCGTTGGGCGAGGCGTCGTAGAACACCTTCCACAGCAGCACCGCGACCACGGGCGGCACCACCACGGGCAGGTACGCGAGCGCGGAGTAGATCCCCTTGCCGCGTCGCACCTCGCTCATGAGGACGGCCATGAGGATGGGGATGGGGAAACCCATGACGAGCGCGAGGGCCGCAAAGTAGAGCGTATTGAGCACCGCGGTGCCGAGCAGGGGGTCGTTCAGGACGGCGATGAAGTTGTCGAAGCCCACGAATTCCGCGGGCTGGAGGAGGTTCGTCTTCTGGAAGCTCATGACGACGGACCGCACGATGGGCCCCCAGCTGAACACGGTGAAGATGAGGATCATCGGCAGCGCGAAGGCGAGGGCCGTCAGCCCTCCGTTCTTGACCCAGGTGCGCGGGGTGCGGCGCCGTCGCGCCGTCGCGGCGGGTGCCTGCGTGGTGGTCATGCCACTCCTTGAGGTGAGGCTCGGACGGCCGGGGCGTGGGTGCGCCCCGGCCGTCCGTGCGGCGTTACTGGTCGAGCAGTGCCTGGGCGTCCTGGTCGGCCTGGGTCAGGAGCGCGTCGATGTCGGCTGACTCATCGGTCAGGACCGCCTGCACCACGGGGTCGAGCAGCGCGTAGATCTCCTGAGTCTTGCCCTTGGGCTCACCCACGGGGGTCTGGTCCCAGATGTTCTCGGTGAACGGGGTCATCTGCTCCTGGGGCACGTTGACGAACTCGGCGATCCACTGCTGCGACTCGTCGTAGAGCTCGCGGGACAGGACCGGAAGCACGGGAGTGCCCACGGCCTGCCCGGAATCGGCGAGCGCCTGCGCATCCGCCTTGGCGGCGTCCTCGTTCATGAGCTTCTGCATGTAGTACCAGTCGATCCACTTCACGGCGGCAGCCTTGGTGCTCTCGTCGACGGTAGGGCTGACCACGGCAATGTCGCCGCCGCCGAGTGTGCCGGGATCGTCGCCCTCCAGGGGCATGACGGTCAGTCCGTACTGGTCGGGGTCCATGCCGAAGTCACGGACGAGGGCCGTGTAGACGTCGGAGCCGGAGGTGAACATGCCGAGGTTGCCCGCGGCGAACTCCTGGTTGATGGTCCCCCAGTCGAGGTCCACCTTGGCGCCGAAAGCGTTGTCCTCCCACTTGACGTCGTGGAGGAACTCGAGGGTGGCCTTGGTGCCGGCATTGCTGATGCTCGACGTGTAGGTTCCGTCGCCGTTGTCGACCTGGGTGCGGCCGCCACGCGACACGGTCTGTGCGGTGAGCTGCCAGCCACCGGTGTTGTTGATCGCCATTTGGGAGTAGCCGGCCTTGCCGGTCGTGTCCGCAATCGCCTTGGCGGCCTCACGGACCTCGTCCCAGGTGGCGGGTGGGTTGTCGGGGTCCAACCCGGCCGCTTCGAACAGGTCCCGGTTGTAGTGAAGCCCCATGGCGTAGGCCTGACGCGGGAAGCCGAAGATGTTGCCGTCCGCGTCGGTCACGCCGTCGAGGATGATCGGGTTGAACCTGTCGGAGTAGCCCAGCGCGTCGACCTCTGCGGTCACATCCATGAGCTGGCCGTTCTCCAGCAGGGTCTTGGAGTCAGTGAAGGGGACCGTGAAGACGTCCGGGAGGCTCCCTCCCGCGAGCTGCACGGCGAAGGTGGGTCCGGTCCATTCGTACTCGACGCCGATGACGTCGATGTCCGGGTTCGCCTCCTCGAACTGCGCCTCCTGCGTGGCGAAGGCCTCGTAGGCTGCCTCGTCCGCGCCGGGCGGGAAGGTCGCCACGCGCAGTTCGATGGTGCCCGAGGCGGCCTCAGCGGAGCCTCCCGAGGTGGGCGTCGTGTCTGGGTCACCGTCCGATGAGCAGGCGGTAACGAGCATGGCGCTCGCGGCGAGTGTGGCACCCACCGCGGCGGTCCTGCGGCCGATCGACATCATTGTCATTCTCCTTGGGGTTGGTGTGCGCCCTCAGGCGCTGTGGGCTCCGGGCTCAACGTCGAGCCAGACGGTGCAATCGGATGGCAACTCCCCGTGCTCCAGCGGGTTGCTGGCGAGGACGATGCCGTGATGGTCGGGCAGCGCCACGGGCTCGCTGCCGAGGTTGGTCAGGGACACGAGCCGGTCGCCTCGCCTGAAGGCGATGACGTCGTCGCCTGCATCGACCCACTGCAGGCGGCCGATGCGCAGGTCGGGGTCGGTGCGGCGCCGCGCCAGGGCAGCGCGGTACAGCGTGAGCATGGAGTCCGGCCGGTCGGCCTGCTCGCTCACCGCGAGGTTGCCCCAGCCACGGGGTTGGGGTAGCCATGGCCGGGCGTCCCCGTCGCCGAACCCGTGGGACACGCCGTCCTTGGTCCACGGCAACGGCACGCGACAGCCATCACGTCCGGGGTCGACTCCACCCGAGCGGAAATGCATCGGGTCCTCGATCGCGTCGAGGGGGAGCTCGACCTCCGGCAGACCGAGCTCGTCTCCCTGGTAGACGTAGAGCGAGCCGGGTAGCGCTGCGGTGAGCAGCGCAGCTGCGCGGGCACGGCGCGTGCCGAGGTCGAGGTCGGAGGGCGTGCCGAAGCGCTTTCGCTCGAAGGCGAAGCCGGTGTCCTCGCGGCCGTACCTGGTCACCGGGCGCGTGACATCGTGGTTGGACAGCACCCAGGTGGCAGGTGCACCGACCGGCGCGTGTTCGGCGAGCGTGCGGGTGATGGAGGCCTTCATGGCCACGGCGTCCCATGGCTGGGTCATGAGCGCAAAGTTGAAAGCAGTGTGCATCTCATCGGACCGGAGGTAGCGCGCGAAGCGCGCGGAGTCCTCGAGCCAGACCTCACCGACCAGGACGCGCGGCTCCTCGTACGAGTCCGCGACGGCACGCCACGACCGGTAAATGCCGTGGATCTCATCGCGGTCCACGTGCGGGTGTTCGCCCGGACCTGGATCGAGCGGGAGTTGCGGGAGGGCGGGGTCCTTGATGGGGAGCGCGGCCGAGTCGATGCGGACGCCCGCGACACCGCGGTCGAACCAAAAGCGCAGAACGCCCTCGTGCTCGGTGCGAACGTCGGGGTGGTTCCAGTTGAGGTCGGGCTGTTCGGGAGTGAACAGGTGGAGGTACCACTGGCCGGGGGTGCCGTCGGGTTCGGTGACCCGGGTCCAGGTGGGACCCTGGAAGCTCGAGACCCAGTCGGTGGGCATCGTTTCACCGTGGGCGCCCCGGCCGTCGTGGAACCAGAAGCGTTCGCGCTCGGGGCTGCCGGGGCCGGCCGCAAGCGCCTCCCGGAACCACGGGTGCTGGTGGCTGATGTGGTTGGGGACCACGTCGATAATCGTCCGAATCCCCAGGGCGCGGGCCTCACCGATGAGCGCCTCCGCCTCGGCAAGGGACCCGAACATGGGGTGGATGGCGCGGTAGTCCTCCACGTCGTAGCCGCCATCGGCGAGTGGGCTGGGGTACCACGGGTTGAACCAGAGTGCATCGACCCCCAGCTGTGCGAGGTACGGGAGGCGGGACCGTACTCCGGCCAGGTCGCCGGTGCCGTCGCCGGAACCGTCCGCGAACGACCGCACGTACACCTGGTAGATCACGGCGGTACGCCACCAGTCACCGTCGAGCACGGGGTCGATCGCCACGACGGCCGGGGTGTTCCCCTGCGTCGTTGAGATCAGGACGTCGCTGTCCACATCGCTCCTTCGTTGTCACGATTGAATACGAGAGACAGTAACTTTCTCAATCGTCTTACGCAAGAACTTGACACTACATAGGAAGATTACGATTTCATCACGGACTCCCGCGGGCGCGACGCAGCCCTGAGGCACCGCAAGGGGCGCCTCAGGGCGAACGGTGGGAGAGGGTCGCGCTCAGCGCGTGGCGACGGGGCCCGTGGAGGCCCTCAGCACCAGTTCGGGTTCGAACAGCAACTCGTCGCCCGCGCCCATGGTGCCGGCGATCTGGCCTAGCAGCATGTCGATCACCGCACGCCCCATCGCATCGATGGGCTGACGCACGGTGGTCAGCGGGGGCTCCGTGAAGCTCATGAGCGCCGAGTCATCGAAGCCCACCACCGAGACGTCGGCGGGGACCACGAGCCCCGCTCTCTTGGCCGCACGAATGGCGCCCAGCGCCAGGGGATCGGACGCGCACACGATGCCTGTCGCTCCCGCCTGCAGCAGCCGGGTCGCTCCCGCCTGGCCCGACTCGATGGAGTACAGGCCGTTAACGACCAACGCGGGATCGAGGTCGAGGCCGAGCCGCGCGAAGACGCGCTGCGCCGAGGCCAGTTTGCGCACGGAGGGCTGGTGTCCAGCGGGCCCCAGGAGCAGGCCGATCTTGCGGTGCCCTAGCTGATGGAGGTGCTGAATGGCCTGCTCAGCAGCCGAGCCGTCGTCTGTGGAGACGGTCGCAAAGCCCACGGAATCCACCGGCGCGCTCACCAGAACTGTGGGCAGCTTCACCCGTCGCAGGCGCTCATAGTGGCCGTGCGGGGCATCGGCCTCCGTGTAATGACCGCCCAGGAAGATGACGCCGCTAACCTGCTGAGCGAGCAGCAGGTCCACATAGTCGGACTCCGTGATGCCGCCGGCGTTCTGAGTGCACAGCAGCGGCGTGTAGCCATTCTGCGCGAGCGTGCCACCGATGATCTCGGCGAGCGCAGGGAAGATAGGGTTCTGCAACTCGGGCAACACCAGGCCCACGAGCCGCGCGCGTTCCCCGCGCAACTTCGTGGGGCGTTCGTAGCCGAGGACGTCGAGCGCGGTCAGCACCGCCTCGCGGGTGGACTCCGAAACACCAGGCTTGTCGTTGAGGACGCGCGACACGGTCGCCTCGGACACACCCACCTTGCGGGCCACCTCGGCCAGACGCTTCGACATGCGACAGACTATGCAAGAACTTGCAGAATTCTGCAAGCCTTGCAGTGGCCGATGGAAGCGTTAGTCCCCGATCACGCCATACAGGCGGTCGCCGGCGTCGCCGAGGCCGGGCACGATGTAGCCCTGCTCGTTGAGCTTCTCGTCGACCTGCGCGACGACCACCTTGACGTCGGCACGCTCGCCGACGGCGGCCTGAACGTTTTCGATGCCTTCGGGCGCCGCGAGCAGGCATACACACGTCACGTCGGTCGCGCCGCGCTCGAGCACGTAGTCGATCGCCATGATGAGCGAGCCGCCGGTCGCGAGCATGGGGTCGATGAGGAACACCTGGCGGCCCGTGAGGTCGTCGGGCAGGCGGTTGGCGTACGTGATCGCTTCAAGGGTCTCCTCGTCGCGCTTGAGTCCGAGGAAGCCGACCTCGGCGCTCGGGATGAGGCGGGTCATGCCATCGAGCATGCCCAGACCGGCGCGCAGGATCGGGACGATGATCGGGGCGGGGTCGGCGATGCGGGTACCGGTGGCCGTGGTGAGCGGCGTCTCGACGGTGTGGGGCTCGACCTTGACATCGCGTGTGGCCTCGTAGGCCAGCAGGGTCACGAGCTCGTCAACCAGCTGACGGAACGTCGGCGACGGCGTCTGCTTGTTGCGCAGGACGGTGACCTTGTGACGGATGAGCGGGTGATCGGCGACGTGAAGCTCCATGCCCCAACTCTACGGGCAGCACGCCCCACTGGGCCGGGACCGCGGGGCCGATGCCGCCGGTAGCCTGGCCGTGTGCGCACGTGGGACGAAGCAATGGGTGAGGCGCTCACCCTGGCGGCCGAGGCATCGGCCACCGGCGATGTGCCCGTCGGCGCCGTCGTCATCGGCCCCGACGGCACCGTCGTGGGGCGCGGACGCAACAGGCGCGAGGCCGATGGCGATCCCACCTCCCACGCGGAGGTCCTCGCCTTGCGGGCCGCTGCGGAGGCGGTCGGCACGTGGCGTCTCGACGACTGCACCCTCGTGGTCACCCTCGAGCCGTGTCTCATGTGCGCCGGCGCTCTGCTCGCGGCCCGGATCCCGCGACTCGTCATCGGAGCGTGGGACGACAAGGCCGGCGCGACGGGATCGCAGTGGGACGTGGTGCGCGACGCGCGCATCGGCTCCAAGGTCGAGGTGATCGCCGGCGTACGCGGCGACGAGAGTGCCGCAGTGCTGCGCGAATTCTTCGAGGCGAGGCGCTAGATGGCGCGCGACTCGCGGCCTCGCGACGGACGCCACCCCGGCACATGGCGCGGGGGCGTCAAGCGGGCCGTCATCAGCCTGGGCACCGTGGCGCCGCCAGGTCAGCCGCGCTGGCCCATCGGGCTCCAGGCGGCGGTCGTGATGGTCGCGCCGATTGTGGTGGGGATCGCGTCTGGGCGCATGGACCTGGGCCTCATTGCCGCGACGGGTGCGTTCACTGTGCCGTACTTCGCCGCGCTACCCCGGCTCGAGCGGCTTCGCCTGCGGCCACTGGCAGGACTCGTGCTCGTCGCCACCAGCGTCGTCGGCGCCCTCCTCGCGCCCTACCCGTGGCTGTCGGCCGTGGGTCTCGTGGTCGTGACGTCCCTCGTGGGTGTCGCCGTGCACGGCTACCGGCTGGGACCGCCCGGACCGTTGTTTCCCATCCTGATCTACGGGCTGTCCGGGCACGCTGTCAATGGCGGGATGCCCGCGAGCACCTTGATTGCGACCGTCGCAGCCGGTTGCGCTTGGGCGGTCGTCGCCTCGATCGCGCCTTTGGTGAGGCGGGCACACTGGCGCATCACCCCGCGCCCGCTGTCGGTACTGCTGGCCCGACCGACGTGGGATCGCGGGGCACGGGAGCTCGTGTGGCGTACCGTGATCGTCGCCGCCGTCGGCACGGCGGTCAGCCTCCTGTTCTTCGACGCCGATCGTGCGTACTGGACCGTCGCCGCTGGGGTGGTGGTCGTGGGCGTCGTCCCCGGGCGCGGACCCGCCGTCACCCGCGGTCTCCACCGCGCGGTCGGCACCATCGCCGGCGTGGGCGTCTATCTGGGCATCGCGTTCCTCGACCCCGCGCCCGTCGTCCTCGCCCTGACGCTGGGACTGCTGCAGTTCATCACCGAGGTGGCGATCACTCGCCACTACGCGATCGCCGTGAGCGCGGTGACGCCCATGGCGCTCATCATCGTCACGGCAGCCTCTGGGAGCTTTGGTGACGCCGCCGTGGTGGGCGAGCGCATCCTCGACACCATCGTGGGATGCGCCATCGCCGTCGCCACAGCTCTGCTGCATCCGGCGGCCCCACCCGACCCCGCCGGACGCCATGCGCCGCCGGGCAGGCTCGATTAGGTTTCACGGCCACCCTCTTGTAATCTTTTCCGCGGTGACGTGTCCGAGCGGCCGAAGGTGCAGCACTCGAAATGCTGTGTACGGTAACCCCGTACCGTGGGTTCAAATCCCACCGTCACCGCTCTCGAACAAGAGCCCGGATCCCTGTGTGGTCCGGGCTCTTGTGTTTTTCCATGGCCCCGCGCGAAGGAACCGGGCGCCATGACACCGCACATCCGCGCGCCATCTGTGGTGGGATTCCTCTATCCGACGAGAGGATCGCACACATGTCCCTGCCCCCAGTGCCCGACGGCTACCAGCGCTTTCTCATGAAGAGCAAGTTTGGCGCCGGCCGTGACTTCCAGATCCTCGACCCGACGAGCGAAGAGCAGCTGTTCTTTGTGGACGGCAAGGTGGGTCCGCGCCCCAAGTGCGACGTCCTCGGGAGCGACGGCGTGGTCGTCGCAAGTGTGCGGGGCAAGATGCTCGGCATCCCCAAACGCATGGACGTGGTCGACGCCGACGGCGAGCAGGTGGCGCACCTGCACTCGCCGGCCTTCAACTTCATCAAGGACAAGGTGGAGATCACGCTCGCCTCAGGCGAGGAATGGCTCCTCAAAGGCAACATCATCGAGAAGGACTACGCGGTTCACGACGCACAGGGCACGCTGCGCATCCAGATCACCCAGAAGTGGCTCACGGTGCGCGACCGCTACACGATCGACGTTGCCGACGGCACGCCGCCACCGCTCGCCTTTGCCCTCGTGTGGGCGCTTGACCGCTGGGTCGAGCGCGACTAGGACGCGTCCCCACACTGTCCGCGGATCATCGTCCCGCGCACCCCGCCGGGGTGGATTCTCGCTCTTTCAATGTGACGAAGCCGACACGCCTCGTGCGGGGCACCCGAGACACCTCACGCGTCCCACGCAAGGCCGCGCACGCGTAGCACGGAAAGGCTTTTCCCGCACGGGATGGAAAGCGCCTTCCAGAGCCTTGACATCGTTGAACAACCGCCGGTAGGAAGGTGCCGCACCACCTCACAGACGGGGCGAATTGGACACCGCAGCGGTGAAACGTTTCACACTTCGACCGCCTGTGATGAGCGGCAAGGACGCCGCCGCCCTCCTGACCTCAACGACGAGACGAAGGCAGAACGCATGACAGACGCAGCACGCCGCGCCCACCGGGCGCGGTCAGCGATCGCAGGGGCCACCGGCGCCGCGATGGCACTCACCTCCATGGCGTTCGTGGCTCCGGCCGCGAGCGCCGCGGACGACGCGGAGTTGTTCTCCGCGAAGTTCGACTTCGGTACCGACACCAGCCCCGTCGCGGACGGCTGGACGGGTATCGGCACCTCGAACCGCTACGACGCAGAGGCGGGCTACGGCATCGTGTTTGACGGCACCATGGCCGCGCGCGACCGAAGCGGCGATGACCTCGTGGCCCGCGACTTTATGCTCGGGCTCGGGTGGCAGTTTCTCGTCGATGTCCCCAACGGCACCTACGACCTGACGGCCACGGTGGGCGACACCCTCACCGGCACGAGCGGCACGCGTACGTCGATTTCGGCCGAGGGCGCAGAGGCCACCCACATCTACACGGACGCGGAACAGACCACGATTCAGACGATGACGGTCGAGGTCGCCGACGGCCAGCTCACCCTCGACATGGACGGCAAGGGGTCGACGTACCTTGGCGGACTCGAGGTGACGCAGACCGCGGCCGGCGACGATGGCGATGGTGGCACTGACCCCGGTGATGGCGGCGATGGTGGCACCGACCCGGGCGACGGCGGGGACGCCTCCATTGCCGCGCCGGACTCGGTTCGCATGGGCCACGTGACGTCCGACAGCGTCATGCTGCGCTGGGACGAGGTCACGGGCGCCACGGGCTACGTGGTGAGCCGGGCCGATGCCGTGGACGGCCCCTACAGCGTGGTCGCCGAGACGGGCGCCCGCGAGGTCTTCACGACCGACAGCGTGGACGCCACGCAACTGCGGTACTACCGCGTGCAGACCAAGACGGCCGCAGGCCTGTCACCGCGCTCGGCCGCGGCGGTCACCTCGATTCCTGACATCACCCCGGACTACCCGGCCGACGGCGTGCTCAGCATCGACCTCGGCCCCGGCGAGGCCGCCGCGGGTGCCGTGAAGGTCGACGAGACGACCGCCTACTCGGCCAGTCAGCGCATCGGCTTCGTGGACACCTCCGAGGTGGGCGGGACCGACCGCGCGACCGGCGACGCCGCCCGTGGCGACTTCGTCACGGTCGGCGACACGGAACTCGTGATCGACGTGCCCAATGGCGACTACACCGTCGATCTCATCGCCGGAGACCCCACCGCGGCATCGGACATCTCGATGACCGTCGAGCAGATGGCGAAGGTCCAGCAGACCGGGATCGACGCGGGCGACACCCTCGAGATGTCGTTCGATCTGGCCGTCGTCGACGGACAGATCAACATCGAGTTTGGCGGCACCGCCCCCAACCTCGCCTCGCTCATCCTCACGCAGCAGTCGCCGCGCGAGGTGGGAGCGGAGCCGACGGTGTGGGTCACCGGCGACTCGACCGTCCAGTCGTACACCGCTGACTACCAGCCGCAGGCCGGCTGGGGACAGATGATCGAGCGCTACCTCAGCGACGACGTCGAGGTCACCAACAAGGCGATCGGTGGGCGCAGTTCGAAGAACTTCATCTCCCAGGGTCGCCTCGACGAGGTGCTGCTGCAGATCCACCCGGGCGACTACCTGTTCGTCCAGTTTGGGCACAACGACAACTCGTACGGCGTGGATGACCGCTACGCGGCGCCCGACGACTACTACGAGTACCTCCGCACCTTCGTGGATGGTGCCGTCCAGCGCGGCGCGCAGCCCGTCCTCGTGACGCCGGTGTCACGACGCTCCTACGCCGAGGACGGCACGGCCAACGTGTCATTCCCTGAGTACGTGGATGCCGCGACGCGCCTTGCCGAGGAGACGGGCACGCCGCTGGTGGACCTGTCCGCTTCGTCGCGTGCCTACCTGACGGAGATCGGTCCCGAGGCCGCCAAGTCGGTCTTCCTTCACGTCCCCGCGGGGGTCTACCCCAACCGCCCCAACGGCACCGAGGACGACACTCACTTCCAGGAGTACGGCGCCATCCAGATGGCCCGCCTGGTCGCCACCGACGTGGCGGAGTTGAACATCCCGCTCGCCGATGACGTGGTCGAGGTCGAGCCGCCGGCCGATGTCCCGCTCGCACCTGCGGGCGTGGTGGCCGGCTCCGTGTCGAACTCCGGCGCGCAACTGACCTGGACCGAGGTCGAGGGCGCGGACATCTACAAGGTGGAGATCAAGGGAACGGACGAGGGCGACGACGCGTGGCACCTCACCACCACCTCGACCATCCCGCTGGCCAACGTCACCGGCCTCACCGAGGGCGGCAGCTACGACCTGCGGGTGATCGCGACCAACGGGGCGGGCGACTCCGCACCGTCCGCGATCGTCACGCTCACCACCCGGGCTCCGCTGCACAAGTTCGACATGCAGTTGCCGGGCAACGCGACGCTCGAAGGCTACACCGCTGTCGACGGCACCACCGTGTACTCGGAGGAACTCGGCTACGGGTTCACCACCACCGGTACTGGCGGTCGCGACCGCGGCACGGGTGACGGCGCGCTCGACGACCTGCAGCGCGACTTCACCCTTCCCAGCTCGACCAATCCGTTCCTGGTCGACGTGCCGAACGGCACCTACGCGGTCAAGGTGATCTGGGGTGACCTCATCGGTACCGCACGCCTCAGCGTCGCGATCGAGGGCGTCGACTACGGCAACTCGAACGCCGGCCGTGGCAGCACGTCGTCGAAGATCATCCAGCCCGTCGTCGTCACCGATGGTCAGCTGACCATCGCCGCCAACGGCTGGCTCAACGGCCTCGAGGTGACGCCACTGCTGTACGCGCCGACGGCCCTCGAAGCGGGCGACGTCTCGATCGATGGCACCGAAGTTTCCGTGCCGCTGACGTGGACCGGCACCGAGGACTCGGTGGGCTACCGCGTCTATCGTCAGGCCGAGGGCGCCACCGAGCCGACCGCGGTCGGCGACGTCACCGAGCCGTCGTTCACCGACACGACGGCCGATGTGGGCCTCGCCTACCGCTACCACGTGGTGGCTCTCGACGCGACGGGCAAGGAGTCCGTGGCATCGAATGTCCTGGAACTGACTACCGTCGACGACTCGATCCCGACAGCCGCTGCCCCCACCGGGCTCACCGTGGACGAGATCCTCAAGAACTCCGTCACCCTCAGCTGGGAGCCCAGCGAGGACGCGCTGTTCTACCACGTGTACCGCTCGGAGCAGGGCGGAGACCTCCGCCTCATCGGTCGCGCGTCCGACGCCACCTTCACCGACGAGGATGTCCTCACCACCATCGAGTACACATACACGGTGGCCGCGGTGAACGCGGGCGGCGTCTCGGCGCAGTCCGATGCCGTGGTCTCCGAGGCGGTCACGACGTTGGTGCGTCAGGCCGAGCGGCTGGACCGCTCCCCCGTCGCGGTCGCGGTCGAGGACGGTGTCTACGTGGGCTGGCGCATGCTGGGCCTCGACCCCGAGTCCATCGCGTTCCACATCTACCGCGACGGCGAGCGCATCACCGAGGAGCCCGTGACGGACAGCACCAACGTGCTCGACGCCGACGGAACCTCCTCCTCGACCTACCGCATCTCGAGCGTCACGAACGGCATCGAGCGGTGGGCCACCGGCGAGATTGGCGTGTGGGACACCCAGACGCTCGACATCCCGCTGGACAAGCCCGCGGACGCCTATACGAAGGACGGCCAGCCGTATTCGTACCGTGCCAACGACGCGTCCATCGGCGACGTCGACGGTGACGGCCAGTACGAGATTGTCCTCAAGTGGGACCCGACCAACGCGAAGGACAACTCTCAGGGCGGCTACACGGGCAACGTGTACGTCGACGCCTACGAGATGGACGGCACGCGCCTGTGGCGCATCGACCTGGGCAAGAACATCAGGGCCGGCGCTCACTACACGCAGTTCCAGGTCTTCGACCTGGACGGCGATGGGCGAGCGGAGGTCACGATGAAGACGGCCGATGGCACGGTCGACGGGGCGGGCACCGTCATCGGTGACGCCCGTGCGGACTACCGCAACTCGGGCGGCTATGTCCTGACCGGTCCCGAATACCTCACGGTGTTTGACGGCCTCACCGGTATCGCGATCGACACCATCGACTACATCCCGCAGCGCGGTGACGTCGGCGGTTGGGGCGACACCTACGGCAACCGCGTGGACCGCTTCCTCGCGGGCGTGGCGTACCTCGACGGCGAGCACCCGTCGGTGGTGTTCTCTCGCGGCTACTACACGCGCACCGTGATTGCCGCGTTCGACTTCGACGGCACATCGCTCAGCGAGCGGTGGACCTTCGACTCGGACGAGGCGGGCGACCAGTACCGCGGACAGGGCAACCACCAGTTCTCGGTGGCGGATGTCGACGGCGACCAGCTCGACGAGATCGTGTTCGGGGCGATGACCATCGACAACGACGGTTCGCCCCTGTACACGACCGGGCTGTTCCACGGCGACGCCCTGCACGTGACCGACCTCGACCCTTCGCACGAGGGGCTCGAAGTCTTCGGCGTCCACGAGGACATCTCGACCAACGGAGGCGTCATCGCATCGTTCCGCGATGCAGCCACCGGCGAGGTGCTGTGGTCGGTACCGGGCACCAAGGACACCGGCCGCGGCGCGGCTGGTGACATCGACCCCCGTTACGAGGCGGCCGAAGCCTGGAACATTGCCGACGGCGGAGCCTGGAATGACATCGAGGGCTTCCTGCACTCGTCCACGGGCGACCTCATCAGCAACTCGATCCCGGCCGCCAACGGCGTCACGTGGTGGGACGGTGATCTCCTACGCGAGATCCAGGACCACGACTATGACGCGGACACCGGTGCGGGAGTGCCGACCATCGCGAAGTGGGACTGGGAGGCCGAGGAGTCGGTAGAGATCTACCGCGCCGAGGGCACGCTTAGCGACAACAGCACCAAGGGCAACGTCT
The DNA here is from genome assembly GCF_002090135.1 of Demequina sp. NBRC 110055. Classification (GTDB taxonomy): domain Bacteria; phylum Actinomycetota; class Actinomycetes; order Actinomycetales; family Demequinaceae; genus Demequina. The sequence continues at coordinate 276,538 of NZ_BBRL01000004.1, forward strand.
CGCTCCAGGCCGACCTGTTCGGTGACTGGCGTGAGGAGATCGTGACTCGCACCGAGGACTCCTCGGCGCTCAGGATCGCGACCACGGTTGACCTCACGGACTACCGCCTGCGCACCCTACAGTCGGACTCCCAGTACCGCATGGCTGTCGCGTGGCAGAACACCGGCTACAACCAGCCCCCGCACCCCTCGTATTTCCTGGGTGAGGGCATGGAGCTGCCGGCGGCACCGTCCATCGCGTACACGACGTCCGGCGAACAGGGCGAGCGAGTCGACGGTCCCGCGACCGAAGTTCCGGGCAAGGGCTTCCTGAGCTCGGACAACTGGGACGGCGACGGCGACTACGTCATCACCATGAACATGTGGTGGGGCGACAACGCGCAAACCGTCGAGTTGTTTGAAGACGGCGAGTCACTCGGCTCCGTGTCTCTGCCCGACGCTACGCCGTCACAGCAGACGGCGGCCTGGACCGTGGAGGGCCGCACCAACGGCATCTACACCTACCAGGCAGTGCTCACCAACCAGCACGGCTCGACCGAGACGCGCGAACTGACGGTGAGGGTCGGCAATGCGGCTCCCGGTACCCCGGTGCTCAGCCACGACAATCACGACAAGGACGGCGAGTACGTCATCACCATGAACATGTGGTGGGGCACCAACGGGTCGGAGTACCGCCTCTACGAGGACGGCGCACTCATCGACACCCAGGAGCTCACGGTCAACGGCCGCGAGGCGCAGGCGGCCACCACCGCCATCACCGGCGCCGAGTCCGGCAGCCACACCTACGTGGCGGTGCTTGCGGGCAAGGGCGGCGAGACGTCCTCGAAGGCGATCACTGTCAAGGTCAACTAGCGGTTCCGCACGACCGGAGGGGGCTCGCCGTGAGGCGGGCCCCCTTCGCGTCTGCGGTGCTCACGCGGCCGCGGCGAGGACGGGGGGCAGGCCCGAGCTACTGCGGCGCGCTGGCCGTGGCGATCAGCACCACCACGAAAAGGATCACGAGCAGTGCGAGCGCCAGCCCCACCCAGCCCATGATCACGGCGATGCGCGCCATGGATCCACCGTCCTGGCCGCGCTCCGCAATCTGCCGCTGGGCAATACGGCCGCACACGATGCCGAGTACCGATCCGATGACCGGCAACAACCCGATGATCCCCAGCACCGCACCCACGATCGCCACGACCGCGAGGGCGTTCATCGTGGGGGCAACAAACTCGGAGGAGCCGCGCTCGGGACCGCGGTGCTGCAGGTCGTCATACGGGTCGGTGCTCATAGCGCTCGACTGTACCCGTCGATGACCGCTGATCGCCGGGACTCGGCTATGATTTACAACGATAGAAACGCCGTCCCCGACCGGCACGAGCACTCGACGACGAGGACCCATGACAGCCCCCCGCAGGACCCTGTGCGCACCGGCGGCGCGCACGGCGGCCACACCCGATCTCACCCCCCTGCCCCTCACCGCGGTCACGCTCGACCCGGCGGGCGAACTAGGTGCCTGGCAAGCGGTCAACCGCGAGCGCACCATCCCGCATGTCGTCGGACGCCTGGAGACGAGCGGCGTGATGGACAACCTGCGCCGCATCACGGGCGAGTCCGAGGCGGAGTACCGCGGCTTCAACTTCGCCGATTCCGACCTCCACAAGACCCTCGAGGCCCTCGCGTGGGAGGCCGCTCGCATCCCCGATGACCAGCCGTGGGAGCAGTTCACCCGAGACGCGACCGCGCTGCTGGCTCGCGCCCAGCGCGCCGATGGCTACCTGTACTCCCACGTCCAGGGTCACGGCGACCAGCACCCATGGCGCGACATGCGCTGGGGTCATGAGCTGTACGTCCTGGGCCACCTGGTGCAGGCAGCCGTGGCCCGCTCGCGCGCGACCGGCAACGATGACCTCCTCGCGGTGGCACGGCGCTTCGCCGATCTCGCAGTCAAGGAGTTCGGCCCGTCTGCCACTCGCGCGGACGGATACTGCGGCCACCCCGAGATCGAGACGGCACTCGTCGAGTTGTACCGCCACACGGGCGAGCACGCGTATCTCGACACCGCCACCGCGATGGTGGACCGCCGCGGCACGGGCGCGCTGGGCACCGGCCCCTTCGAATCCGCGTATCACCAGGATCACACCCCGGTGCGTGAGGCGACCGAGGCGACCGGCCACGCCGTGCGCCAGCTCTACCTCAACGCGGGACTCGCCGACCTCGCAGCAGAGACGGCCGATGCCACCCTGACCTCGGCGCTCGACGCCCAGTGGCGCTCGGCCCACGGCACCAAGGAGTACGTCACTGGCGGCATGGGGTCGCGGCACAAGGACGAGGCCTTCGGCGACCCGTTCGAGTTGCCGCCGGACCGCTCTTACGCCGAGACCTGCGCGGGGATCGCGTCGTTCCAGTGGAACTGGCGCATGCTGCTCGACAGCGGCCACGCCCGCCACGCGGACGCGATGGAACGAGCGCTGTACAACGGCATCGCGTCGTCCACCGGCGTGGACGGCGTGCGATTCTTCTACTCCAACCCGCTGCAACTGCGCACCGGTCACGACGGCACCAGCGAGTACCAGCCCTCCGAGCGCCTCGACTGGTTCGCGTGCGCATGCTGCCCGCCCAACCTCGCCCGGCTCGTCGCCTCGCTCGGCGCCTACGTGGCCACCGGAACCGAGACCGCAGCCCGCGTGCACCTCTACGGCAGCGGCGTCATCACCCTCGGCCCGACCACGCTGACGGTGTCCACGGAGTACCCGTGGGACGGACGAGTCCAGATCGCGGTGAGCGGGCCCCTCACCGACCTGGCTCTGCGCATCCCCGCGTGGAGCGCGGGCGCCTCGATCGACGTCGACGGCGCCGCAGCATCGGCCACCCCCGATGCCGACGGCTATGCCAGGGTGAGCGTCCACGATGGAGCGACCGTGGTGCTCGACCTACCCATGCCCGTCGATCTCCTCGACCCGCACCCGCGCGTCGACGCGGTCCGCGGGTGTGTGACGCTGCGACGTGGGCCGGTGGTCCACTGCATCGAGCAGGCAGACCTGCCCCCGGGCGTCACTCTCGAGGACGTGCGACTCGACACGAGCGTCCCCCCGCGGGTGGGCCCGTCGGTCACCTCGCTACGCGCGGGAGCGACCATCCTGGCCGAGGCGGTCGTGCACCCCAATGACGCCCACGCCACGGGCACGTTCATGGTGAGGTCCTCGCGCACGGCATGGCGATCTGGCATGCTTCCTGGCAGGATCCCGCTGCGTGCGATCCCCTACGCCCGCTGGGCCAATCGCACCCCGGGCGCGATGAGGGTATGGATCCCCACGCACGTAGAGGAGTGACACGGTGAACGGTTCCGGTGCACGCGGCGCGGTGACGATGCATGACGTCGCCGCCGCGGCAGGCGTGTCCGTCAAGACCGTGTCGAACGTCGTCAACGACTACCCGCACATCCGGCCCGCGACGCGTGAGAAGGTCCAGCGCGCCATCGACGAGCTGGGCTACCGAATGAACCTGTCGGCGCGGAACCTCCGCCAGGGACGCACGGGCATCATCGGCCTTGCGCTGCCGGAGCTGTCGCTGCCGTACTTCGCCGAGCTCGCGGACTCCGTCATTCGTGCGGCCGAGGACCGCGGCCTCGTCGTCCTCATCGAGCAGACCAGCGCGGACCGCCAGCACGAGCTCGACGTCCTCACCTCGGAGCGCCGCCAGCTCACCGACGGGCTGATCTTCTCGCCCCTGGAGTTGGGCCCGGATGACGCGGATGCGCTCAAGGTCCCGTACCCCATCGTGGTGCTTGGCGAGCGCATCTTCGGCGGCGACTGGGACCACGTGACGATGAACAACGTGGATGGCGCCCGAGCTGCGACCCAGCACCTCATCGACCGCGGCCGGCGCCGCATCGCCGTGATCGGTGCCCACGCGGGCGAGGCGATGGGTTCGGCGGCCCTGCGTGTGCTCGGCTACCAGACGGCCCTTGCCGCCAACGGCATTCCGTTTGATCCGGACCTCGTCATCGAGGGCGGGCTGTGGCACCGCGCCACGGGCGCCGATTGCGTGGAGCGCATGATCGCCGGGGGCGTGGAGTTCGACGCGATCTTCGGCCTCAACGACGCCTTGGCGCTCGGCGCGATGCACACGCTCCATGCACACCGGATCGACGTGCCGGGATCCGTCGCTGTGGTGGGCTTCGACGACATCGAGGACGCCGCCTACGCGTCCCCCACGCTGACCAGCATCTCGCCCGGGCGCGAGCAGATCGCCGCAACGGCCATCGACGTGCTGATGGCACGTATCGCGGGCGGCACGGATCCCTTCCGCCGAGTGATCGCCGACTTCTCCCTTAAGGAACGCGAGTCGACTGCGTCGTAGCCGCCTCCACGATCGGAGCCGGGGGCTCTACCCCTCGTCGTCGCGGGAGTCGACCTTGTCGAGAAAACGGTCGACAAGCAGCCCCGTGAGAGCCACCGGAACGGACAGTCCCGCGAGCACCAGCAAGAACGGCCAGCGCAGGCCGATGACCCCGAAAGCGACCGCCGTCACCATGCACCCCAACGCGGTCAGCGGCGACACGAGCGGCGCGACCAGCAGGAAGCGCGCCGTGCGCAGCGGCCCGTCCGTGTAGCGGCGGAGGACCGCGGGCGCGTACGTGAGGTAGGCGACCGCGTACAGCGCTACGGCCACGGTGGTGCCGGTCAGGACCGCGGTGACGGCGCCGCCACCGTTGGCCTGCAACACGAGAACCTCGTACCAGGCCAACGCGACGACCACCAGCGCGGGCGCCGTCACGAGCACGGAGCGGCGCCACTGGGAGCGGTAGGTGCCCCAAAAGTCCTTCCACAGCCGGTCGCTCGGGTCGCCGCCGACGAGCCGGGCGAGAAGTTCGCCTCCTGCCGTCAGCGCAGGGCCCACGCCCGCCGCCACCAGGCCCACCGCGATACCGGCCACCATCAGCAGCTGGATGCCGATGATCTGCGTGATCCAGCGCAGCCAGATCATGATGCGCCCGGACCAGCCCGGCACATCTTGCATATCGGTCGGCGAGCCCTCAAGCGGGGCGAGGCGCCGACGCGCCTCGCGGTGCTCGTCGGATTCGGGCTTGGCCATGACAGCCATCATCGCACCGTGCCTTCGGCCACTTCCGTGACCTTTGCAGGATCCGCGATCTTCGTTCCCACCACGACACAGCCATGGGGGGCGCGTGCGGCGAACGACAGGGTCACGCAGGCGCGAGCCGCATCCCAGGCAGGGAACACCACGGCGTCGACGGGCTCGTCACCGTCGCGAGTGAAGCGCCCCTTGCCGTGGGCGACCAACCCGGCCACGGCATCGGCCGTCACGTGGATACGGCGCGAGGCAGTGACCTGCCCCGTAGGCTGCGCATAGTCGACGATCTCCCACTCGCCCACCAGCGCTGAGACGTCCGCGGGCCACGTCGACTCGTCGTCGTTCTCCCGGTCGCCACCCCAGGGCTGGGGTGCCACCAGGGGCCAGCCGAGTGCCGTCCAGACCAGGCGGCGCGCTTGCACCTCATGCTGGCGGGGGTCATCGGGGAAACGGGTGTGGTGGATCAGTACCTGATGCTCTGGCTCGGTCAGCACCGCGGCGTGACCGGGAGCGAGAAGGCCGCGCGTGCCCTCGAGCTGGTGACTCGCGAGGACAGTGAGGCCCGTGAGCTCGGGGTCGGCCTCGAGGTCGGCCAGGTCGCGACCGGCCGGATCACGATAGGGACCCTCGATGCTCTCCGAGACCCCCACGCGCACGTGATACGTGCTGGCGAGCGAGTCGTAGGACACGATCAGCGCCCATCCGCCTCCGGGACGCGGGATGACGTACGGGCCCTCGATGGCCGTGTCGACGGAGCGCGGTCGGCGTGCGATGAGGGTCCCGGGGGACTGTGCGGGCTCGCCGGGGCCGGAAGCATCGAGCGCGAAGCCGGTCGCGGGGTTGATGCCCAGCACGTGCAGGCCGCCGAAGAACGAGCCGTAGACCAGGTGGTGGCGGTCGCCGTCGATGACCAGCTGCGCGTCGATCGCGTTGTGGCCGTCACGGTCATGCTCGGTGGCAACCACGATGCCGCGATCGGTCCACGGGCCCCGCGGGTGCGGGGCGATGGCCAGCCCAATGGCGGACGTACGGGAGCCGAAGCTCGACGCCGAGTAGTACATGCGCCACTCGTCGGGGGCGACACGCACCACGTCGGGCGCCCAGAGCCCCTCGGCCGAGGCCCAGGCGCGGGCCGGGCCGGGGACGCCGTCGAGCGCCCAGCCCACGAACTCCCAGGTCACGAGGTCCGTGGAGCGGCGGATCTGCGCACCGGCGCCGGGCAGCGGACCGTCGGCGTTGGCGTCGGTCGAGAATAGCCAGTAGACGCCGTCGTCGTCCTTCACCGCGGTGGGATCGTGGGAGTTGCGCGCTCCCCAACCGGCCACGTCGGGCGGTAGCGGGGCAAGCGGGGACGCGTCTGCCCCGGCCCCGCGGGATTCCCGCGGGGCCTCGTCCAGGGCGGTCATCTCAGATCTTCGATCCGGTCAGGGCGACGGACTCGATGATCTGACGCTGGAAGATCAGGAACACGATCAGGATGGGCAGCACCGAGATCACCGACGCGGTCATGATGAGCGGGTAGTCGCGCTGGGTGGCGTACTGCACGTTCATGTTCGCAATGACGACCTGGAGGGTCTGCTTCTCCGGCGTGTTCAGGTAGATGATCGGCGCGAGGTAGTCGTTCCACACCGCCATGAACCACAGGATGAACTGCGCGGCGATGGCGGGTCGAATCAGCGGGACGATGATCGTCCAGAAGATGCGCAGATAGGACGCGCCATCGATCTTCGCGGCCTCCACCAGGCCATCCGGCACGTTGTGCAGGTACTGGCGCAGGAAGAAGATCATGATGACATTGCCCAAGATGACGGGCACGATCAGCGGCAGCAGGGTGTCGACCCAGCCGATGTTCGAGAACATCACGAACTGCGGAATCATCAGCGTGGGGAACGGCACCATCATGCCGCTCAGCAGCGCGATGAAGATCGCGTTCTTTCCCGGCAGGCGCAGCTTGGCGAGCGCGAACGCTGCCAGCGACGAGAAGACGGTGCCGATGATGGTCACCGTGCCCGCCACGATCAGCGAGTTCTTGATGCCGGACAGGACAAACGTGTCGTCGAAGACGCGGATGTAGTTCTCCCACACGAACGGATCAGGGATCCACTGCGGGGGCAATGAATAGACGGCTTCCTTGGTCTTCAGCGACGTGGACAGCATCCACACCAGCGGGGCCGCCATGAACACGGCGCCGATCGACAGGATGCCGAAGAGCGTCCAGTTGAGGGCTTTGTTTTCCTTCGATCCGGACATGCCTGCGAAGGGGTTACGACGGCCGAGGCGCGGGGCGCGGTTCTCGGTCTCGGTCAGCTGTGCGGCAGTGGACGCCGCAGCGGCGGTATTGGTGGTCAGGCTCATGGGTCTCTCCTCACGCCTATTCGATCGAGAACTCGTTGCGCTTGTTCATGCGGAACTGGATCACCGTGACGATGAGGACCAGGATTCCGAGCACAAGCGCCATCGAGGTGGCGTAACCCATCTGGAGGTTCCTGAAAGCCTTGTTCCAGATGTACCAGACGAGCGAGGCGGTGCTCCATTCGGGACCACCGGTGGGCGTCATGATGTTGATCTCGGTGAAGATCATGGATCCGGCGATGATGTTGGTCACCACCAGGAAGAAGGTGACGGGGCGCACCATGGGCATCGTGATGGTGCGGAAGCGGCGCCAGGCGCCTGCACCATCAAGGGCGGCGGCCTCGTACAGGGAGCGCGGCACAGACTGCACGGCCGCGAGGTACAGGATCGTCGAGTAGCCCAGGCCCTTCCAGATCGCCATGATGATCAGCGCGGGCTTGGACCACGTGGAGTCCATCAGCCAGTTGGGGCCGTCGATGCCGAAGATCGACAGGAACTGATTCACCAGGCCGAAGTCACCGTTGTAGGCCCACTGCCACAGGATCGCGATCGCCGCGAGGGACGAGATCACCGGGATGTAGTAGACCGTGCGGAAGAAGGTGCGGCCAGGGATCTTGCGGGCGAGGGCGAGCGCGAGGCCCAGCGACAACGCCAGCCCGATCGGGATACCGATCATGTAGAACACCGTGTTCCACAGGGCCTTCCAGAAGTACGGGTCCTGGACGAGTAGGACGTAGTTGTCGAACCCGATGAACGTCATGTTCCCCAGGCCGTTCCAGTTCGTCAGCGACGCGTACACCGAGAAGCCGAGCGGGAACAGCAGGAACGCGAGCCAGCCGATGACGGGCGCGGCCATGAAGGCGCCGGCCCAGATGTACTCCTTGCGATGGAGCTTGCGATTGGCCTTACGGGAGGCCTTGATGTCCGCTTTCGTCCACGTGGACTGCGGAGCCGATGGTGACGTGACGCTCATCCTCGATCCTTACCTTGTCGGGAGGGGGGTGGGGGGCCGGCGCGCGAGCGCCGACCCCCCAGTCCTTCCGTCTATCAGCCGGCGGCCTTGGCCTGTTCGGCCGAGACCCACGACTGGTCGAGCAGCATCTGCATCTCGGGCTGCTTAGCGGCGAGGAAGTCCGCGGCCGTCTGCGAGCCGTTGTCGACGACGTTCTCGATGCCGATCCAGAAGTTGTCGTACCACTCCGGGGTGTAGGTCCAGGTACCCGGCAGCGGGCGACCCTTCTCCATGGCGATGTCGAGGAAGGCCTGCGAGTTGGCGGGCCAGCCGGTCGCCTCGGCGTCGGTCTCGATCCACTCGCCGGTGGCGTAGTCGATCAGGTTCGGGATCTGCACCTTGTTCTCGGCGAGGATCTTCTGTGCCTCGAGGTTGGTGGACAGGTAGGTCGCGAGCTGAGCCGCGAGCTCCTTGTTCTTGGAGTTCTCGGACACGGCGATGCCGAGCGATCCCAGCCAGGTCGACCAGTCGTCACCCTCGTTGGCCACGGGGTAGGGGATGACGTCGTAGCCGAAGACCTCGGGGTTGTTCGCCGCGACGTCGTTGTAAGTTGCGATGTCCCACGGGGCGACGGGGAAGAAGCCGATCTCGCCGGCCATCCAGCGCTGGTAGGTGTCGAGCGTCTGTGCCTGCTCGGCCGAGGGGGTCACGCCCTCAACGAGGCCAAGGTCGGCGAACCACTGGAGCGCCTCGGCGAACTCGGGGGTGTCGACCGTGACCGTCTTGTTGTCCTCGGAGATCCAGTCAGCGCCGGCGCCCCAGATGAACGCCTGCGAGTTCCAGGTCACGTTGAGGCCGGTGCCCCACTGGTCCAGCTCGCCGTCACCGTCGGTGTCCTGGGTGAGCTGCTTGGCGATGTCGACGAATTCGTCGAACGTGAGGGGCTCGGTGGGCGACGGCGGCTCGATGCCGGCCTCTTCAAACATCACGGTGTTGTAGCCGAAGCCGAAGGGGCCCACGTCCTTGGGAAGACCGTAGAGGGCACCGGTGCCCATCTCGCCGGTCTCCTTGTCGAAGCGGTAGGCCGTGGTGCCGAAGTCCCAGACGTTGTCGATGGTCGCCTGGTCGACGTACTCGGTGAGGTCCGCGAGCACGTTCGCGTACACATAGCCCTGCATGCGGCCGGACTCGATGTAGAACACGTCGGGGACCTGGTTGCCCGCGATGGCCGCCTGCAGCTTGGTCGCGTACTGGTCGGCGTCCGTGATGATCATGTTGACCTCGGCGCCGGTCTCCTCCTCGAAGGCCGCGATCGCGGTCTCGTAGGCAAGCTTGTCGTACTCACCGCCGCGGAACATGAAGGTGAGCTCGTTGGGAGCGTCACCGCCCGACGTGTCGGGCTCCTCGCTGGCATTGCCCTCGGAACCGTCCGAGGAGCAGGCGGCGAGCAGCAGAGCGCCCGCCACGGTCACGGCTACCGCCGAAAGACCCTTCCTTCGCATGATGTATGCCTCTCTCTGATCATCGTTGATGAGTGAGGTCCCGCCCGCCGGTCCGCCGAACTCACACCCCATAAGGATGCCTGCTCGCCGGTCCCCCGGTCCTCCTTGACCCCTGGCTCGGATCCGGCACCGCGCCGGCTCCTTTACAACGATGGAACTTTGACACAGCGCGAGGCGCCCGGTCAAGCCGGGGATGGTCACGATTCGGACAAGGACGCCGCGACAATCCGTTTAGCAGGAACTTCACCCCGATGCCCCCGGCGCTGGACACGCCTTCCACGCGCCCCGTCCAGCTGGACGCACCGTCCGCCGTCGCCGCGCACACGGGGTACGGTTGACGAATGTGGCGCCCTCAAGGCACCATTTTCCTTACAACGATGTAGATAGAAGGTCGGCTCGAGGATGCGCGCGAACACACCGCCCATGGGGTGGAACAGCTGGGACAGTTACGGCACCACGGTGACGGAGGACGAGGTACTCGCCAACGCGCGCCAGCTTGCCGAGCGCCTTCTGCCGCTCGGCTGGGACACCGTCGTGGTCGACATCGCGTGGTACGACCCGACCGCCCGTTCTCACGGCTACAACGACGATGCGCCGCTCACGCTCGACGCCTTCGGTCGCCAGATGCCGGCGGTCAACCGCTTCCCGTCGGCCGCCGATGGCGCCGGCTTCGCCCCGCTCGCCGCCGCCGTTCACGCGCTAGGCCTGAAGTTCGGTCTGCACATCATGCGCGGCATCCCTCGACTCGCGGTCGACCAGGACCTCCCGATTCACGGCACCGAGTGGACCGCCTCGCAGGTCGTCGATCGCGACCACGTGTGCGCCTGGAACCCCGACAACTACGGGCTCAACCACGACCACCCCGGCGCGCAGGCGTATTACGACGCGCAGGTGTCTCAGTTCGCCGCCTGGGGCGTGGACTTCATCAAGGCCGACGACATGCAGGCGCCCTATTACGAGCGCGAGATTGCCGCCTACGCGCAGGCCATCGAGCGCTCCGGCCGGGACATCTCGCTGTCGCTCTCCCCTGGCACCCACCTCTCGACGGCGCACCTGCCCCACCTGCGCGAGCACGCCCAGATGTGGCGAGTCTCGGACGACCTCTGGGACCGCTGGGAGGACGTGCACGCCCAGTTCGCGCGCATGGCGCGGTGGGCACCGTTCCAGCAGCCGGGCGGCTGGGCCGACGCCGACATGCTGCCCCTGGGCCGCATTGGCATCCGCGCCGAGCGCGGCGAGCCGCGTGACAGCCGGCTCACGCTCGACGAACAGCAAACGCTCCTCACGCTGTGGACCATGTCTCGCTCGCCCCTCATGGTGGGCGGAGACCTCCCCACGTCGCGCGACGACACCATCGCGTTGCTGACGAATCCCGCCATCACCGAGGTGCTGCAAACGTCCGTCGACGGCAGGGAGATTGTCCGCGAGCCCCTCGAGGACGGTGACGGAGAGCTCATCGTCTGGACCGCGCGCTCCGCCACCTCCGATCGCGCCTACGCGGCGGTCTTCTGGACGGGCCAGTCGGCTCACCAGGCAGGCGTCGAACTCAGCTCCCTTCTCGGCATCGGCCATGCTCGCATCACCGCGACGGACCTGTGGCCGGGTCAGACCACATCGATCGAGTCCCACCGTCTCATCGCGACCGTGCCCGCGCACGGCGTCGCCTGGGTGGCACTCGACACAACGGAGGCGCAGGCATGAGCGACGTGCCAACGGCCGATGCTCCGGCACCGCCCGGACGCAGGCGCGCCTGGATAGTGGGCGGGGTCGCGACAGCGGTCGTCGCCGCCGCAGGCGTGGGCCTGGCGATCTGGTCGCCGTGGGGCTCCGGCGAGCCCGCCGCTACTCGGCTGGACATCGCGGGCGACATTGCGACGCACGATCCCGCCCTCGTCGTGGGCGAAGAAGGCGAGGACTGGTACGTCTATTCCACCGGGGACGTGCGCAAGGGGCTCGGTGCTCCGCAGATTCGTCGCTCGAGCGACGAGGGTGCCACGTGGAAGTACGTGGGTACCGCCTGGGACGCCCAGACCCGTCCCGCGTGGGCGTATGAAGAGGTGCCGGGCGTCGAGAACTTCTGGGCCCCCGAGCTCTACGAGCACGATGGCACCTGGTACTTGTACTACTCGGCGTCCACCTTCGGCTCGAACCGTTCGGCCATCGGCCTGATGACCTCCCCCACCCTCGACGTGGACGACCCTGCCTACGGCTGGACCGATCAGGGACGGGTGTGGGGCTCGGACCCCGCGACCACCAACTACAACGCGATCGACCCCGGCATCGTCGAGGACGCCCACGGGACCCCGTGGATGGCGTTCGGCTCCTTCTGGGGCGGCATCCAGATGATCAAGCTCGAGTGGCCCTCCGGGCTCGCCGTCGCGGACGCCGAGCCCGTCACCATCGCGACGCGCGGCAACGCGCTCAACGCGATCGAGGCACCGTACGTCGTCGAGCACGACGGCTGGTTCTATTTGTTCGTCTCGCGCGACAAGTGCTGCTCGGGGGTGGACTCGACCTACTCGATTGCGGTGGGCCGCTCCGAGAACGTTTCGGGCCCATACCTGGACTCGTGGGGCAACGACATGCGGTTCGACGGCGGCGATGAACTGCTGAGCACCCGGGGCGACATGGTGGGCCCTGGCGGTCAGTCCTTGTCGAACGGCTACCTGGGACTTCACTACTACGATGCCTCCAACGGCGGGCAGTTCCGTCTGGACATTCGCGAGCTCGGCTGGACCGATGACGGTTGGCCGGTGGCGTGGACGGAGGACGAACTGGCCGGCTGACGCCGCTGACCGCGGCCACGACGCCGCCCTACCCCGCTCAACCCCGCCGCATCGCCGCGGCACCCCACGCAAGGAGTTTCAATGGCGACCATCACTTTGCATCCCGACTTCCGTATCGGCCCCGTGGACCGACGCGTGTTCGGTTCCTTCGTCGAGCACCTGGGCCGCTGCGTCTATACCGGCGTGTACGAGCCCGGTCACGAGAGTGCCGACGAGTTCGGCTTTCGCGGCGACGTTGCGGAGCTGACCAAGGAGCTGGGCGTCACGCTCGTGCGCTATCCCGGCGGCAACTTCGTGTCCAACTATGTGTGGGAGGACGCGGTGGGCCCGGTCGAGGACCGCAAGCCCTTCCTCGACCTCGCCTGGCGCACCGTCGAGCCGAACCTCGTGGGCACCGACGAGTTCCTGCAGTACTGCGAGCGTCAGGGCCTCGAGCCCATGATGGCCGTCAACCTCGGCACCCGCGGGGTCGCGGAGGCCGTCGCCCTGCTCGAGTACTGCAATGGCGAGGCCGGCACCAAGTGGGCCGACATGCGCATCGCCAACGGCCGCGAGAAGCCCTACGGCGTGAAGTTGTGGTGCCTGGGAAACGAGATGGACGGGCCGTGGCAGATTGGCCACAAGGACGCCCACGAGTACGGCAAGCTCGCCGCCGAGGCCGGCAAGGCCATGAGGCTCACCGACCCGAGCATCGAGCTCGTGGCGTGCGGGTCATCGTCGATGCAGATGGACACGTTCGGCGCGTGGGAGCGCACCGTGCTGTCGTACACGTACGACATCGTCGATCACATCTCCATGCACGCCTACTACGAGGAGGTCGACGGTGACCGCGCCTCGTTCCTGGGCTCGGGCACCGCGATGGAGCGCTTCGTGGAGCGCGTGGTCGCCTCGGCCGATGCCGTCGGTGCCGAGAAGCGCTCGGACAAGCGCATCACCATCTCGTTCGACGAGTGGAACGTGTGGTACCTCACCACGCGCTTCCCCGGCGAGGCCAACCTGCCCATCCAGCGCAATGCCCCGCGCATCATCGAGGACCGCTACTCGGGACTCGACGCCGTCGTCGTGGGTGACCTCATCACCACCTTGCTGCGTCACACCGACCGCATCGCGATCGGCTGCCTCGCTCAGCTCGTGAACGTGATCGCTCCGATCATGACCGACCCCGCCGGTGCCGCCTGGCGTCAAACCACGTTCCACCCCTTCGCCGAGGCCGCACGTCTGGCCTCCGGCGAAGCACTCCAGGTCCAGGTCGACTCCGCGACGATGGCGACCGACAAGCACGGCGATGTGCCGACGGTCACGGCAGCCGCGACCGTCGACCCCGACACCGGCGCACTGGCGCTGTTCGTCACGAACCGCTCCGCCACCGAGCAGACGGTGACGCTGCGCCACCCCGGCGCGACGGCCCGCATCGACGGTGGCACGGCCGTGTTGGCGGACTACGAGGGCGCCCGCGAGACCCAGGAGCACGCCGAGGCCTACGCCCCGGTTGACGCCCTTCCCGTCGAGCACGGCGACGGCACCATCACGCTCCGCCTCGCACCGGAGTCGTGGACAGCGTTCCACGGGACGATGGAGTCCTGAACCTCTCCTCCAGGGACTCCATCGCCGCCGCGGACGACACAAGGGACGCGGGGATCTGCCGACGGGCAGGTCCCCGCGTTCGCGCGTCAGCCGTGGACACGGCCGATGCCGTAGCCAGGCTGGCTACTCCCCGTCGCCCTCGGGCTCGGCGGACGGCTCCGCCGTCGGCTCCGCCGTCGCCAGCGGGTTGTCCGGCAACACATTGGGAGCCGGGCGTGCAGAGTCAGCCAGCAGGTTGGCGGGCAGGCACTCGGCGCCCGCGGTCAGCGGCAGGTCCATGTCGAGCTCGGGTGACAGGGCGTCGCGCAAGCCCTCGTTCTCGGAATACCCAGTACCGAGCACAAGATCCACCGTGACGTCGTCGCGATCGTCCAGCACCATGTTCACGGTCGAGCCCGCAGGAGCCTCAAACTGAGTGGCGAGCGTATAGGCCTGGGCGATACCGTTCGCGCCAAACTGGATTTGCACGTAGTCGCCATACGGACGAGCCCAGTTCGTCGCCCCCGTCACCAGGAAGCCACGCGCCTCGAGCAGCGTCGCGGTGTTGCCGGCCAGGCCCGACAGTTCGGTGCCGTTGTCCACCCGCAACACGACCTGGTCGTACGCCACGGGCATCGCGCCGTTGGGAGGGCATACCAACGAGATGTCCGACTGGAAGTCGCTCGCGGGCGTCGTGAACGACGAGGCGAAGGGACCCTCGGCGTCGCCACGCACCACAGCGGCGGCGGCGACGGCCATGGCGGCGAGGACGATGGCCAGCACGCCGAAGACGATGATCTGGCGCTCGCGGCGCCTGCGTCGCGCTACTGACACGTAGGTCCCACCTCGCACAGGGCTAGAACTTCTTGGCGGAGGATAGGGGATTCGAACCCCTGAGGGCTTGCACCCAACACGCTTTCCAAGCGTGCGCCATAGGCCACTAGGCGAATCCTCCAGGCGCGTAGATGTTACCCGAGTGAACGCCGATCACCTAACCGCGGGCGTGACCCCGGCATCGGCCCCGTGCCGTTACACTGGACGGCGACCCCTCACGTGGCGATATCTCGCCCAACTCCCCCAGGGCAGGAATGCAGCAAGGGTAAGCGGGCTCTGTCGGGTGCGTGGGGGGTCCTGTCATGCCCGGGCGAGTGCCGCATCGGCCGCCCGGAGGCCTCGCAACCGGACTGTGATCGAGGTCACGCCCGCGGCGCGGGCGATTGGGGACCTTCCGCCCTCACGCCGCGATTATCACCGTCCTACCGTGGAATCAGGCAGTCAACACCGGCTGCGATCCACTGGAAGGAAACCATCATGGCTGACACGTTCCGCGCTGCGGTAGTCCGCAGCTTCGATGCTCCGCTCGACGTCACCGACGTCGACCTGCCCACCCCCGGCCCCCTCGAGGCGCTGGTGAAGGTGCTCTACTCCGGCGTGTGCCACACGGACCTCCACGCCGCCGAAGGTGACTGGCCCGTGAAGCCCGCCCTACCCCTCATCCCCGGCCACGAGGGCGTCGGCACCGTCGTCGCGGTGGGCGAGGACGTGACCCGCGTCGCCGTGGGCGACACCGTCGGCAACGCCTGGCTATGGAGCGCGTGTGGCGAGTGCGAATTCTGCGAGTCGGGCTGGGAGACCCTGTGCCTGAGCCAGAAGAACGGCGGCTACGCCGTGGCCGGCTCGTTCGGTCAGTACATGCTGGTCGACTCGCGCTACTGCCCGGTCCTGCCGGACGGTGTGGACCTCGCCGCCGCCGCGCCCATCCTGTGTGCAGGCGTCACGGTCTACAAGGGCCTCAAGCAGACCGACACGAAGCCGGGTGACTGGGTCCTCATCTCGGGCATCGGTGGCCTGGGCCACATTGCCGTGCAGTACGCCGTCGCGATGGGTCGACGCGTGGTCGCGGTCGACGTGGACGACGCCAAGCTCGAGCTCGCGAAGAAGCACGGCGCCGAGGTCGCGATCAACGCCGCCACCGAGACCGACGCGCTCGCCGCGATCCAGGCCGCGACCGGCGGCGGCGTGCACGGCGCGCTCGTCACCGCGGTCAACGGCAAGGCGTTCCCGCAGGCGGTGAGCTCGCTGCGCCGCGGCGGCACGGTCTCGCTCGTGGGCCTGCCGCCCGAGCAGTTCCCGCTCGACATCTTCTCGGTGGTGCTCAACGGCTGGACCGTCCGCGGTTCCATCGTCGGTACCCGTCGCGACATGGAAGAGGCCATCGACTTCTTCGCCCGCGGCAAGATCACCCCGACTTACACCGTCGAGCCGCTCGACAACATCAACGACATCTTCTCGCGGATGCACGCCGGCAAGATCGACGGCCGCATCGTCATGGACATGGGGCACTAACCCTCACCCCAGCAACACCGCATCGGCCCTCCGCAGTGACCCTGTGGAGGGCCGATGCGCGTGTCACCGGGGACGGTTAGGCTCGGTCCCGTGAGCCAAGCCCTGTATCGCCGCTACCGCCCCGACTCGTTCGCCGACGTCGTGGGTCAGGAGCATGTCACCACGCCGCTGATGCAGGCGCTGCGCGCCGACAAGGTCAACCACGCCTACCTGTTCTCCGGCCCGCGCGGGTGCGGCAAGACCACCTCCGCCCGCATCCTCGCCCGCTGCCTCAACTGCGCCGAAGGGCCCACCGACACCCCCTGCGGCACGTGCGAATCGTGCGTCGAGCTCGCCCGCGGCGGCTCCGGCTCGGTCGACGTGGTCGAGATCGACGCCGCCTCCCACAACGGCGTCGACGACGCCCGCGAGCTGCGCGAGCGCGCGGCCTTCGCCCCCGCCCGCGACCGCTACAAGATCTTCATCCTCGACGAGGCGCACATGGTGACGCCGCAGGGCTTCAACGCGCTGCTCAAGCTCGTCGAGGAGCCCCCGCCCCACATCCGTTTCATCTTCGCGACGACGGAGCCGGACAAGGTCATCGGCACCATCCGCTCGCGCACCCACCACTACCCCTTCCGCCTCGTGCCGCCGTCGGTGCTGACCGACTACCTCGGCCAGCTGTGTGAGGCGGAATCGGTCAGCGTGGCGAGCGGCGTGCTCGACCTCGTGGTGCGTGCCGGCGGCGGTTCGGTGCGCGACACCCTGTCGGTGCTTGATCAACTCATCGCCGGCTCCGACGAGGGTGGCGTGACGTATGACCGCGCGATCGCCTTGCTCGGCTTTACGGACGCGACGCTGTTGGACGATGCCGTCGATGCCATCGCCGCGGCCGACGGCGCCTCGCTCTTCGATGTCGTCGGCCGCGTCATCCAGACCGGCCACGAGCCTCGCCGCTTTGTCGAGGACCTCCTCGAGCGCGTGCGGGACCTCCTCGTCATCGCGGCCTCCGGTGCCGCGGGCGCCCAGGCGCTCGGCGAGGTTCCCGCCGATCAGCTCGAACGCATGACGGACCAGGCGAGGCGCTTGGGGCTGGCACGCGCGTCGCGCTCGGGAGACCTCATTAACGATGCGCTCACCCACATGGTGGGGGCCACCTCGCCGCGCCTGCACCTCGAACTGCTGTGCGCGCGTCTGCTCGCCGCGGATGTCCCCGCGGCCGCCGGTGCAGCCGTCGGGACGCCCGGCGGTGCGGCGCCCTCCCCGGCCGCCACGCCTCACGCCGGCGCAGGTGTCACGGCAGCGTCTGACGCTCCCTCCGGCGCGTCGTCCCGGACAGGTGGCCCGGTGGCTGGTGGGGCCGATGCCCGCTCGGCGATCCAGGCCGCGAAGGACGCCATGGCCGCGGCCAAGGCTGGCACGCCGTCATCCTCGTCGCCCGGCGCCTCCGGCCCGTCTCGGCCCGCTCCAGAACCACAGCGCGCACCCGAGCCCGAGCAGCCCTCCGGCCCGGCGCCGTGGGAGGAGCCCGAAGAGATCGAGCCACCCCTGACCGCGAGCGCGGCGGCCGCCAACGCAGCGACCGCTCGCACCGCCCATGCGCCGGCATCGACACCGCCCGCACGGCCGGCCGAGCCCGCTCCTGAACCCGACTGGGGGCCTCCCGCCCAGGCGTCGACACCCCAAGCACCTGCCGTACCTGCGGCAACGGAACCCACGCCTGTCAGTGCCGCGCAAGGTGCTACTCCTGCGGGCGGTGCGGGCGACGCCGAGTTGCTGCGCCGGCGCTGGAGCGAGGTCCTCGGCACCCTGGAACGCCGCCGCGTCACCTGGTCGATGGTGAGCCAAAGCGCGCAGGTCGCGTCCGTCGAGGGTGGCGTCCTCACGCTCGCGTTCGACAACTCGGCGCTCGCCGGCCGGTTCACGGGCTCGTCGCATGCGGAGAATGTCGCGCTCGCCGTGCGCGAGACGCTGGGCCTGCAGGTCCGCGTCGAGGCGACCACCGGGCCGGTCTCTCCCGGCACCCGTGCAGCCGTGCCCGCCGCTGGCGCCTCCGGAGCCGCCGGCGCGGTCGCAGGGGCCGTGGCCGTCGCCGCTCCCGCCTATGACGACGTGCCTCCCGAGCTCGAGGACGAGGAGGTCATCTCCGAACACGACGCCCAGGCGCCGGACTCGCAACTCAGCGGTGCCGACGTCGTCGCCCAGATGCTCGGCGGCACCATCATCGAGCCCTAAGTGAGCCCACTCGACTGGTAGATTCGCGCCATGTCGGCACACACGGATGGAGCGGTCCAGAAGCCTCCTTCCAAGTTCCAGGTCCGGCGCGAGAAGACGCGCGCAGACCTGCTCCTGCTGGGCATGCAACGCTTTCCCATCAAGGGCTTCTCGCACACGTCGATCGAGGACGTGGTGCGCGACTCGGGCTACACGCGAGGTGCGTTCTACTTCCACTTCGACTCCAAGGAAGACTTCTTCCTCGAGGTGCTACGCGCGCGGCGCGACGCCCGCGGCGACTGGCGCGGCGTGGTCGAGTCGTCGGGCCCTACGGACCTGCCGTCGGCCTTGATGGTGGCGCAGGCCGAGTTTGCCCGCACCGACCCTTACGGCGAACGCTGGACCATGCTGATCGCCGAGTTCACCAACGCCCACCGCGACGACGAGTCCCTCATGGCACCGCTGCGCGCGCTACACGCCGCATGGGCCGAGGAACTTGCCTGGCTCCTCGCCTTCGCGCAGGAGCACGGCTGGTGCCGAACCGATCGCTCGGCCCTGGCGCTCGCGACGGACCTCCTTGCGATCACCACCGGCTACGGCGTCTCGTACGAGATGTACGGCCAGATGCCCGACAACCTCATGGACCTCTACACGCGCCTGCTTGAGCCGCGCTAGTTCGCGCGCTTGGTCGGGTGATGTCACCGCCCGCGCCTACGCTTGACCCCATGTATGACGGCGCGGTGCAGGATCTGATTGACGAGTTGGGACACCTTCCCGGCGTGGGGCCCAAGAGCGCCCAGCGCATCGCGTTCCACCTGCTCGCCGCCGATCCCACGGATGTGCGCCGCCTGGCTGATGCCATCACGACGGTCAAGGAAAAGGTGCGCTTCTGCGATACCTGCGGCAACGTGGCCGAATCCGAGCAGTGCCGCATCTGCGCCGACCCGCGCCGCGCCGACGACGTGCTGTGCGTGGTGGAGGAGCCCAAGGATGTGGTCGTCATCGAGCGCACACGGGAGTATCGCGGCCGGTATCACGTGCTCGGCGGCGCGATCGATCCCATGAACGGTGTAGGCCCCGATGACCTGCGCATCCGCGAGCTCCTCACCCGCCTGGGTGACGGCGCCATCGACGAGGTCATCATCGCGACCGACCCCAACATCGAGGGCGAGGCCACCGCGACCTACCTCACCCGCATGCTGTCGCCCATGGGCGTGACCGTGTCACGCCTCGCCTCCGGCCTGCCCGTCGGCGGCGACCTCGAGTACGCCGACGAGGTCACGCTGGGCCGCGCCTTCGAGGGCCGCCGCACGGTCTCCTGACCCCGCCGTAGCATCGGCCGCCCGGACGTACAGACGGCCGATGCCGTGGCTGGTTATGCGACGCGCGTTCCCGCACGCAGTTTCTTGTACGGCACGCGCAGGCGCCTCACGACGATCAGCATCGACCCCACAAGCAACACCGCCTGCACCGCCAGCCCCAGCCATGGGGCGCGCGGGAGGTTTGCCAGTTCTTGCTGATACGCGTCGTACTCGGCCTGATCGGCCTCCCACTGTGCCTCCTGCTCCTCGGGGCTGAGCTCCTCCGCGGCGGCCGTTCCGAAGATCTGATCGCACTCGTTGTACGGCTCGTAGTCGATCTCGTCGTCCTGCGGCCCCAGTCGTGCACCGGCGACCAAGCTGTGCATCTGCGCGAACGCGCCGGGGGCGGCCCGGCCATCCTCGCGCCAGGTTTCAGGGTCCACGATGGGGGCCGTTTCACCGATCGTCACGATGGGGTTGGCGAGCAGCAGCCACGCGATCTGGTCCGTGTGAGTGAGACCCGTGGTCCACTCCTGCGGAGTGCATTGGTAGTCGGCGGGATCCAGTGCGGAGAAGTCGCCCGTCGCGTAGGCATCGTCGAGCGCCTTCTGCTCGTCGGCGGTGAGGGTCTCCCAGTCCAGGTAGTACTCGGTCACCGTCTTGGTATCCGTCACGAGCGTGCCCGCCACCGCGAACAGCACCAGGGTGCCCACGGCAAAGAAGCCGGTCGTGAGGTGCGCGAGCGACACCGATGCCACGGCCCGCGCGGCGATCGCCGACCATGCCAGGCCGACGGCCGTAAACGCCAGCACCATGAACAGGATCGCGGCCAGGGTGATCGCCAACTCGTCCAGGTGCCAGCCCGACTTAGTGAAGGCGTAGATGAGGAACGGCGAGAGAGCGAGTAGCGCGATCACCGACACAAGCCACGACGCGATGAGCTTGCCGAACGCGATGTCACCCGCGGTGAGGTGCGACATCTGCAACGGGGCAAGGACACCCTCGCCGGAGTCCCCATTGATCGATGTGGCAGACAGCGACGGCGCGATCAGCATGCCGACGCCGAGCACCATGATGAGGACCAACTCGAGGTTGGTCGACGACAGGTCGGACGTCGACAGCACGGCCGCGAGGATGCAGATCGCGATCACCGCGGCGAAGAGGATGCCGTAGAGGACGTAGCCCTTGGTGCTGGGCCGGCGCCGACGTAACTCGATGGATGTCATGAGCGCCACGCCGCGGGGGGTGGGGCGCCAGGGATTGCCCCGGCGTGCGGGCGGGTGAACGGTGGTCTCCTTCGGCGGCGCCACCACGGGCGTGTCGGTCATCGTCGCTCCTCGTTCATCGCCATGTACGTCTGCTCCAGCGCGCTGCCGACCGGGCCGAATCGGTGCACGCGTACTCCCTGGTTCACCATCCAGGCGAGAGCCTCGGCGGCCCTGTCCTCACTGTCGATGGTGAGAATCGCGCCGGTGTCCGAGGGCTCGGCCGCGATCCCGAACCGTGCCAGTACCTCGAGGAGGTGGTCGCGGTCGAGCGCGTCCACGCGGTAGCGAGTGCGGGCGTGGGCGACCATCGTGGCGGCCTCATCACCCAGGGTGCGCCCCTTCGACATGAACACCGCGTCGTCGACCATTTCGTCGAGCTCGGCGAGCACGTGGCTCGAGATCAGCACCGCACGTCCCTCACCCGCGAGTTCACGCACCAGGTCCCGCAACTCGACGCGCGAGCGCGGGTCGAGCC
This sequence comes from Demequina sp. NBRC 110055, assembly GCF_002090135.1. GTDB lineage: Bacteria > Actinomycetota > Actinomycetes > Actinomycetales > Demequinaceae > Demequina. Next base: position 298,354 of record NZ_BBRL01000004.1, read on the forward strand.
CGTTGGCAGGCTCGTCCAGGAGCAACACTTGCGGGTCGTGGACCAGTGCCCTCGCCAGGGAGAGGCGTTGTTTCTGTCCGCGCGACAGGACCCGCGAGGGACGGTCGGCGAATTCCTCGAGGTGGACGCGAGCCAACAGCTCCGCACCCCGCTCCCGTGCAGCATCCTTGGGGATGCGATACGCGCGACCCATCAGGGTGAGCGTTTGCAGGCACGTCATGTTGTCCCACGACCCCAACTGATCGGGCATCCAGCCGATCGCGGCACGCACCGCCGCGGCGTCGGTCTTGGGGTCGTGCCCCGCGATGGCGATGTCTCCGCCGTGGGGCCTGAGGAGCCCCGACAGCATCAGCATCAGGGTCGTCTTCCCGCAGCCATTGGGTCCGATCAACGCTGTCACCGACCCCGCGGGCACGGTGAGCGTCGCATCCTCGACGGCACGTACCGAGCCGAAGCTGCGTGCCACCCCCCTGGCGACGATGGCCTCGCGCACGCCGACGGAGGCCTCGATCGTGGTCGTCATGTCACTCCCTCGTGTGGTCGCGGCGCCGTGTGCGCGGCGAGCCACCTTCACTCTGGCATCGGTCTGATATGAACGACATGAGGTAATCCCCCGATCTTTGGGCGTGTCGGCTCAGGGTGGGGTGAGGGCGGGGCAGGATAGTGAGTCAACCGACTGCTTAACGCGTTAACGATTGGCGAGGAGACCGCCCATGCCCCGTCCTGCCACCAACAAGCGCGAACGCCTCACCGCCGCCGCGATCCTCATGGCGCGCGAGAGCGGGCTCGAGTCCGCCACTATCGCCGCGATCGCGGGCGCGGCAGACGTCCCCGCCGGCAGCGTCTACTACTACTTCAAGACCAAGGACGATGTGGCGGCCGCCGTGGCAGAAGGGATCGCCACGCTCCTCGCCGACGCACGCGAGAGCCTCGACGCCCCCGACGACCGCGCGGCCCTCACCGGCTTCCTTCGCTCATACCTCGAGGATGCCGCCGGGACGGTCGCGTACGGCACCCTACTTTCCACGGCAGCGACCGTCGGCGGGGCCGACGCCCACCGCGAGACCCTTGGATGGCTCACCTCTCGCTTTGCCGGCCTGGGCTTCACGGACGGTGCCGCGCGGGCACGCGCACTGCACCTGCTGGCGGGCGTCGAGGGCGGCGGCGCGCTCGCCCACGCCCTCGGCGACGCCGAGCCCCTCGAGAGGGAGGTAGCCCACCTGGAAAGGTGGGTGGCGAACGCGGGCGGCTGACGCATCGGCCGTCGCGAGAGTCGCCGCGACACGTGTCCACATAGTGGACACATGCGTCCACCCCTCGAGTAGGCGTACGGGCGTCCGTTCACTAGAATGAGGAGCCGTGCCCGGTGCCGGGCGCTCCAACCGTCGCTTTTCCGGGAGTACCCGCATGCCACTCGTGGTGCAAAAGTACGGAGGCTCGTCAGTCTCCGATGCCGAGGCGATTCAGCGCGTCGCGCGCCGAATCGTCGAGACGAGGCGCGCCGGCAACGACGTCGTCGTTGCCGTCAGTGCCATGGGTGACACGACGGACGAGCTCATCGACCTCGCGAACGCGGTCACGTCCGATCCCGCACCGCGCGAGATGGACATCCTCCTCACGGCAGGCGAGCGCATCTCAATGGCGCTGCTCGCGATGGCGATCCGCGAACTCGGCGTGGGCGCGCAGGCCTTCACCGGCCCCCAGGCCGGCGTCATCACCACCGAGCACCACGGTCGCGCCCGCATCATTGACGTCGCCCCCGGCCGCTTGCAAAAGGCGGTCGCGGACGGTGACGTGGCGATCGTCGCGGGCTTCCAGGGACTGCACCCCGAGACTCAGGACGTCACGACGCTCGGCCGCGGCGGCTCGGACACGACCGCCGTGGCGCTCGCCGCGGCGCTGCAGGCCGACGTGTGCGAGATCTACACGGATGTCGACGGCGTGTTCACCGCCGACCCGCGCATCGTGCCGTCTGCCCGCAAGTTGGACCGCGTCTCCTACGAGGAGATGCTCGACCTCGCCGCCTCCGGCGCCAAGGTCCTGATGCCGCGATGCGTCGAGTACGCGCGCCGCTTCGACGTGCCGATCCACGTGCGCTCCTCGTTCTCAGGTCTTGAAGGAACCTGGGTTACGGGCGACACTCAAGAAGGAGAAGACATGGAAGACCCGATCATCGCCGGCGTCGCGCACGACCGCTCCGAGGCCAAGATCACGGTCATCGGCGTTCCCGACGTGCCCGGCTCCGCTGCCCGCCTCTTCGAGGCCGTCGCGAAGTCCGACGTCAACATCGACATGATCGTCCAGAACGTCTCGGCCGTCGTGACCGGCTACACGGACATCTCCTTCACGCTGCCGGCCGATTCCGTGCCGCGCGCGATCGAGTCGATCGAGTCCGACCACGACGCGATCGGCTACAAGGAGCTCCGCACCGACGACACGATCGGCAAGATCTCGCTCGTGGGCGCAGGCATGCGGGCCAACTCCGGCGTCTCCGCGCGCTTCTTCTCCGCGCTGCGCGACGCGGGCGTCAACATCGAGATGATCTCGACGTCCGACATCCGCATCTCGGTCGTGACGCGCGCCGAGAAGCTGGACGACGCGGTCCGCGCGGTGCACACGGCCTTTGACCTGGACATCGAGGGCGGCGAAGCCGTCGTGTACGGAGGAACCGGACGATGAGCCTCACCATTGCTGTCGTCGGCGCGACCGGCCAGGTTGGCACCGTCATGCGCGAGCTGGTCGCGGACCGCTTCCCCCAGGCGACCGTGCGCTTCTTCGCGTCCGCGCGTTCGGCGGGCAAGATGTTGCCTCACCTGGACGGTGAGATCACCGTCGAGGACATCGCCTCCGGCGACTACGCCGGCATCGACATCGCCATCTTCTCCGCAGGCGGCGGCCCGTCGAAGGAGTTCGCCCCCAAGTTCGCCGCTGCGGGCGCCATCGTCGTGGACAACTCCAGCGCTTGGCGCCAAGACCCCGAGGTGCCCCTCGTTGTCTCCGAGGTCAACCCCGAGGCGCTGAACGACATCCCCAAGGGCATCGTCGCGAACCCCAACTGCACCACCATGGCCGCCATGCCGACCCTCAAGGTGCTGCACGAGGAGGCCGGGCTGACGCGACTCGTCGTGTCGACGTACCAGGCAGTGTCTGGCTCCGGTGTGGCTGGAGTCGCGGAGCTCGCCAGCCAGGCGCGCGCCGTGATCGACGACGCGGAGAAGCTCGCTCTCAACGGGACGGCCGCTGAGTTCCCGGAGCCCGGCGTCTACGTCGAGCCCATCGCCTTCAACGTCCTGCCCTTCGCGGGCGACCTGGTGGGCGACGACTCCAACGAGACGGTCGAGGAGCGCAAGCTGATCGACGAGTCGCGCAAGATCCTCGGCCTTCCCGAGCTGCGTGTCTCCGGCACCTGTGTGCGCGTGCCCGTGTTCTCGGGTCACTCGCTGTCGGTCAATGCGGAGTTCGAGCGCCCCCTGTCGCCGGCGCGCGCGTACGAGATCCTCGCGTCTGCCCCCGGCGTGGTCGTCGACGAGATCCCGACGCCCCTCAAGGGTGCCGGCCAGGACCCCACGTACGTGGGGCGTATTCGCCAGGACACCGGTGTGGACGACGGTCGCGGCCTTGCGCTGTTCATCGTGGGCGACAACCTCCGCAAGGGTGCCGCGCTGAACGCGATTCAGGTCGCGGAGCTCGTCGCTGCGAAGATCGCCGGCTGACACACGCGAGCGCACGGGCCCACGCCCGTGCGCTCGCGCGGTGCGCCTACGACCCCAACGGATCGGCGAGCAGCGAGCGGAACGCCAACTCACCGGCGCCGATGAGCACCTGGTCCTCCACGAGGGCGGCCCGCGTCAGGGTCAGAGAGTCGGCGAGCGGCGCGAACGTATGGCGCACCACGAGCTCACGGATGAGATCGCCACGGCGGTCCACGATCAACCCCAGGAAGCCACCCAGGATGACGGTGCGGGGGTTGAAGGCCGACGTAACATTGGCTATGCCGCGCGCGAGCACGCGCGCCTGACGCGTGAGTTCATCCTCGACCGCCTCCGACGACCCCAACGATTCCTCGAGCCGCGAGTGATCGAGAGCTCCGCCCGCGGCGGCCTCGAGACGTTGCAGGTTCACCTCGGTTTCGAGGCACCCTTGGCGACCGCAGTGGCACGCGAGGCCATCGGGGTCGGCGAGGATGTGGCCCAGCTCGCCGGCGAATCCGTCGGCGCCGCGCAGGACGGAGCCGGTGACGCCCACCGCACCGCCGATGCCCGAGGTCGAGCCGTTGAGATAGATCAGGTGGCTCACGCCCTGGCCGGCGCCATAGAGCGACTCGGCGATGAGGCCCGCATTGGCGTCGTTGTCGACGTCGACGGGCACGTCGAGCGCCTCCGCGAGCTCCTCGCCCAGCGGCTCGTCATTCCACTCGAGGTGCGGTGCGCGCACCACCAGCCCGTCCTCGGCCCGCACCAGGCCTGGCACCGCGACCCCGGCGCCCACCACGCGGGGCGAACCCTCCTCGACCCAGCCGGCCACGGCATCGGCCGCCAAGTCGGCCACCATCGCGGGAGAGGGTGACTCGGGCAGCTCGATCCGCTCGCGAGCCACGATCCGGTGTCCCAGCGCCACGAGCGCCAGCGAGACGGCGTCGACGTCCGGGTAGACCGCGAGCGCGACCACGTCGCGCCGGGGCTGGACCACGGGAGAGGGGCGTCCCACACCGGTGGTCTCGGGATGCTCCTCGGTCACTAAACCCGCGTCTACCAGGTCGCCCACGAGCGCGCCGATGGTGGAGCGGTTGAGTCCCGTGGCGCGCGTGAGGTCCGCACGCGAGAGCCCGTCGGCACGGTGGACGAGGGTGAGCAGGCTCGACAGATTGTGTCGGCGCGTCGCCTCGTTCCGCGTGCCCAACGCCTCGGCGGCGCGCGGCCGGTTGACCCGTGATGCCATGGAAGCCTCCTCGCTTTGACACTACCGCCCGCTGGACTTATGTTGTGTCTGACAACCTAATCTGTCAATGCAGAGAGTCAACGCCGACAAGGAGACCGCCATGGCACCCACCCCCACCCGCGAGGACAAGTTCTCGTTCGGACTCTGGACCCTCGGATGGGAGGCGCAGGACCCGTTCGGCTCCGCGACCCGTCCGCGCTTGGACACCGTCGAGGCCATCCACGGCCTCGCCGAGGCAGGCGCGTGGGGCATCACGTTCCACGACAACGACGTCTTCGACTTTGACGCCACCGACGCCGAGCGTGGCAAGGCCATCGACGCACTCAAGGGTGCCTGCGACGACACCGGCCTCGTCGTCGAGATGGTCACGACGAACCTGTTTAGCCACCCCGTGTTCAAGGACGGCGGCTTCACCTCGAACGACCGGTCGGTGCGCCGCTTCGCGCTGCGCAAGGTGCTGCGCAACATTGACCTGGCCGCCGAGCTGGGCGCGACCACCTTCGTCATGTGGGGCGGCCGCGAGGGCGCCGAGTATGACTCCGCGAAGGACGTCGGCGCCGCCCTCGAGCGCTACCGCGAGGCCGTGAACCTCCTGGGCGACTACGTCACCGACAAGGGCTACGACATCAAGTTCGCTATCGAGCCCAAGCCCAACGAGCCCCGCGGCGACATCCTCCTGCCCACCGTGGGCCACGCTCTCGCCTTCATCGACTCCCTCGAGCGCCCCGAACTGGTGGGCCTCAACCCCGAGACCGGCCACGAGCAGATGGCGGGCCTCAACTTCACCGCCGGCATCGCGCAGGCACTGTTCCACGGCAAGCTCTTCCACATCGACCTCAACGGTCAGCGTGGCATCAAGTACGACCAGGACCTCGTCTTCGGCCACGGCGACCTGCACAACGCCTTCTCGCTCGTGGACCTCCTCGAGCACGGCGGCCCCAACGGCGGCCCCACGTACGACGGCCCGCGTCACTTCGACTACAAGCCCTCGCGTACCGAGGACATCAACGGCGTGTGGGAGTCGGTGCGCGCCAACATGGCGATGTACCTGCTGCTCAAGGAGCGCGCGCAGGCGTTCCGCGCCGATCCCGAGGTGCAGGAAGCCCTCGAGGCCGCCAAGGTGTTCGAGCTCGGCCAGCCGACGCTGAACGAGGGCGAGTCCTACGACGACCTGCTCGCCGACCGCTCGGCGTTCGAGGACTTCGACGCCTCCGCATACTTCGGCGGCAAGGGCTTCGGCTTCGTGCGCCTCCAGCAGCTCGCCTCCGAGCACCTCATGGGTGCCCGCGGCTAATTTTCACCCGGCCGATGCCGTGGCGGGCCTCCGTACGGGGCCCACCACGGCATCGGCCACCCCTACGTATGAAAGGACGCGCGATGACGCTCGTCGCCGGAGTCGACTCCTCCACCCAAAGCTGCAAGGTGGTCGTGCGCGACCTCGACACGGGCGCCGTGGTGCGCTCAGGCAAGGCCTCCCACCCCGACGGCACGTCCGTCGATCCCGCCGCGTGGTGGGACGCACTGCTGACTGCTGTGGCTGAGGCCGGGGGGCTGGACGACGTTGCTGCGGTGTCGATCGGCGGGCAGCAGCACGGCATGGTGGCGCTCGACGACGCCGGCGAGGTGATTCGCGACGCCCTGCTGTGGAACGACACACGCTCGGCCGGCGCGGCGGCTGACCTGATCTCAGAGTTTGGGGCCGAGGAGTTGGTGTCGCGCACCGGTCTGGTGCCGGTCGCATCCTTCACCTCCACCAAGCTTCGCTGGCTTCGCGACGCCGAGCCCGATAACGCCGCGCGGGTCGCGGCCGTGGCGCTGCCGCACGACTGGCTGACGTGGCGCCTGCGGGGATTCGGTCCGGCCGGCGCGTCGCCGCTGGGGCCGGTGCTGTCCGAGCTTGCGACCGATCGCTCTGACGCGTCCGGTACCGGCTACTTCTCGGCAGCCACGGGCGAGTACGACCGCGAGCTGCTGGTCGCGGCGCTGGGGCACGACGCCGTCGTGCCGCGGGTACTGGGGCCGGGGGAGGCCGCGGGTCGTGGGGCCGTGGGCATCGACGCGACCCTGACGGACGTGGTGGTGGGGCCCGGTGCTGGCGACAACGCCGGCGCGGCGCTGGGGCTGGGCGCGGCTGAGGGCGACGTGGTGATCTCCATCGGGACGTCGGGGACCGTTTTTGGCGTCTCGCCGGTGGCGGCGGCCGACGTCAGCGGGGCAGTGGCGGGGTTTGCCGATGCCTCGGGCGAATACCTGCCGCTGGTGGCCACGCTGAACGCCGCGCGCGTGCTGGACTCCTTTGTCCGCGTGCTGGGCGTGACACATGACGAACTGGGGGCATTGGCTCTTAACGCCGCGGCCGGTGCGGGCGGCGCCGTGTTGGTGCCGTACTTCGAGGGCGAACGCACCCCGAACCTTCCCGAGGCGACGGCGTCGCTGTCCGGGTTGACGCTCGCCTCCACCACTCGCGAGAACCTGGCGAGGGCCGCCATCGAGGGCATGCTGTGTGCTCTGGCCGACGGGCTCGATGCGGTGCGCGCGCAGGGGCTCACGCCACGCCGGCTCTTGCTCGTGGGCGGGGCGGCGCAGAATGTCGCCGTCCAGGCGATCGCGGCGCAGGTGTTCGACGCCCCCGTGGAGATCCCCGAGCCCGCGGAGTACGTCGCGCTGGGCGCTGCGGTCCAGGCGGCCTGGGCGCTGACCGGCTCGCGTCCCTCGTGGGAGGTCTCCGTGGTCGCCTCTCCAGCGGTGGACACGCGGCCCGAGATTCGTCAGGCATACCGCGAGGCGGCAGCGTCATATCGCGCGTAACGACGATGTCGGTGGTGGGGCCTAGATTGATCCGGTGATCGACACCGTTTCTCGTACTGATCGGCTCGTGCTCCACCGTCCGTCACAGGCGGATGTCGACGACGTCTATGCGTTGTTGTCCGACCCCCGCATGTGGGGTCACTACCCGAGCCTGGTGCACACCGAGCGCGCACAGTCGGAGGCCCTGGTTGCCGCGTCGGACGACAGTTGGGACGCGTACGGACTGGGCACCTGGATCGCGCGCGATGAGGACGGGACGCTCCATGGCATCGGCGGCTGCGCCGTGCGCCACGGGACGTTCTGGAACGTGTCGTATCGCCTCGCGCCGGCCTCCCAGGGGCGCGGCCTCGCGACGGAACTGGCGCGGGCGGGCATCGCCGCGGCGCGGCGGGTGGATCCGGCGCTTCCCATCGTGTCGACCATGCTCGCGCACAACGTCGGCTCGAGCGCCGTCGCGCGCCGTGCAGGGTTGGTTGAGGTCCACCGCGGACCCGACGAGGGCAATCCGACGCCGGGCGTCACCCGTCTGGTCTTCGCCGACCGCGAGCTATCTGCTGCCACGCTCGGCGCCGCGATGACGTGGTGAGGGGCGAGGCCCCTCGCTGAGGCGTCAGGGCCGAGGAGGCTCGTAGACGCTCGTGTCGGCGATACCGACGGCGTCGCGGCGGTCGGTCGCGGTGAGATGCACGGTCTCATCCGGCACGGTTGTCACGTCGCTGGCGTCGCGTCGTGCGTCGATCCGCGGCACCAGGACGTTGATGAGGATTGCGGCGCCGATCAGGACCGCGGCAAGGGGGAACAGTACGTTGCCAAGGATCGAGGCGAGCGAGCCGACAACCGAGTACCAGCCGGGCAGGTAATAGGTATCGAACCCCCCGTTCCAGAGCCACGGAACGTACGTCGCGAAGAATTGGAGTGCCACGGCACCCACCACGCTCGCCCCGGCCCACCACAGGCACTTCTTCGCTGCCGGCTGCATGGTCATTCCCCCCTGGTTGCCGCAGTGATCGTCCACTGCGATTCACCACGGTGCCAGAACGCACAACGGGTGTCCACTGGGGCGCGCAACCTCCCGGGGAAAAGGCAAAGGGACCGGCCCTTGCGGACCGGTCCCTTCATGCTGGTCGGGGTGACAGGATTTGAACCTGCGACCTCGTCGTCCCGAACGACGCGCGCTACCAAGCTGCGCCACACCCCGTGAAAACAGCCGTGTCAGGATACCCGATGAAGGGCCTGGAAACCTAACCGGCTCCCCGCGCTAGCGAGGCAGCAGCGTGAGCATGGTCGCCTCGGGTCGGCACGCGAGCCTCACGGGCGTATAGGGGTTGGTTCCCAGCCCCGCCGAGACGTGCAACCACGCGCTCTCAGAGCCGCCCTGTTCGTCGGGCCGCGGCCCAGGCCAGCCGTGCAGGCCGGACGCACGCGCGGTGTCGAGATCGCAGTTCGTCACGAGAGCGCCCCGGAACGGAACGTTGACCTGGCCGCCGTGGGTGTGGCCGGCGAGGATCACCTCGGCGCCGTCCTCCCGCAGTTGACCAAGCGCCCGCAAGTAGGGTGCATGCACCACACCGATACGGAGGGCCGCCTCGGCGCCGGCGGCCGGCTCCGGCAGGCGGTCGCGGCCGATGTGAGGGTCGTCGAGACCCACGAAGTCGACGGTGGTTCCCGCGATCTCCAGCGAAGCGCGCACGTTGTTGAGGTCGGTCCAGCCGCCCTCGGTCAGTCCGGCGGTCAAGGCGGCGGTGTCGAGAGCCGTGGCGCCCGCGGAGGCCTGTGTGGGCTCGCGGAGGTACTTCAGCGGGTTGCGTGGCGTGGGCGCGAAGTAGTCGTTCGAGCCGTGGACGAAGACGCCGGGAAACGCCAGCAGAGGCTCCAGCGCCTCGAGCGCCGTCGGCACCGCGTCGACGTGGGCGAGGTTGTCACCGGTGTCGACTACCAGATCGGGCCGGAACGATGCGAGGTGGCGCACCCACGCGACCTTGCGACGCTGGGACGGTGTGAGGTGCAGGTCCGACAGGTGGAGGATCCGGATGGGCTTGGAACCCGGCGCGAGGACGGGCGCCGAGATCTGGCGCACCGTGAACGACTGCGCCTCGACCAGGCTCCACGCGAGCACGCCCACGCCAGCGGCAACAGCCGTACCAAGAACTCGCTTCATGACGTCAGCCCACGAGCACCGTAGCGATCAGCGCGTGGCTCAGCCATTCTCGTCTCCCCGCCCGTTGCCGTTGCCGTTGCCCTGGTTGTTGCCGGTGTCGCCGCCAGTGGGGGTCCCGTCTTCACCGAAGCCGGGGCACGGCTTGTTCTTGTCTTCGTTCCACCAGTCGGCGGGGTCCTCGCACTGCTTGGGCTCGTCCGTGACCCACCCGTTCGGGGGGTTGGTCTCGAACTCGGCCGGCGGCCACGTCGAGCCCCAGTACTCGTCCGGAGCCTGCTCCTGGTCCCAACCGGACGGCCAGTTGTACCACCAGTCGGGCAGCTGGTCGGTGGCGAGGGTGAGTCGGATGGTGGTGCCGGGAGTGATCATCGCTCCCGAACCCCAGTTCTGTGCGGCGACGTCACCCGGTGCGATGGTCGACGAGTACGTGGGCGCATCCTCGAAGCTCACACGGAAGCCGAGGTCGGCCAGGGTGTCGCGCGCGACCCACTGGTTCATGCCGATCACGTTGGGTACCCGGACCGGGACGCCGTACAGCACGTCGTCGTCGGGCTCGTCGAAGTCGAGCTGCTCCTCGCCCTCGAGCGCACGGCTCATGAATCGCGACCAGGTGGGTCCAGCAAGCGTGGAGCCGTACACGACGTCGTACCACTCGCCGTTGATCGTCACGTTCTGCTGCGGGGTGTCCTCATCGGGGTTGCCAAGCCAGAACACCGACACTAGTTGGGGCGTGAAGCCCGCGAACCAGGTGTGGTTGTTCGAGTTCGACGTTCCGGTCTTGCCCGCGGCGGGGCGGCCATCGTCAAGCGCCGAGCGCTGCCCCGAGCTTGTCTCGAGGACGCCCTCCATGGCGTAGGTGACGCCGTCGGCGACCTCCTTGGAGATGGCCTGGCGACAGTCGGACTGGGGCACCGCGATGTCGTTGCCGTCCGCGTCGGTGATCGACAGGATCGCTCGCGGCTCGCAGTGCACGCCGCCGTTGGCGAAGGTCTGGTAGACCTCGGCCATCGTGAGCGGCGAGCCGTTCTGGGTGCCAAGGATCGATGACGGGAAGAGCTTGAAGTCCGAGCCATCGGCGTTCTGGTAGCCCATGGCCGCGCCGATGTCGCGGATGCCGCACAGGTCGAGCTGGCTGGCCATATCCGCGTACGCGGTGTTGATGGAGCGGGCGGTCGCCTCGAGGACGGTCATGTAGCCCTGGCTGTCTTCGCCGACGTTGCCAGGCTCCCAGAAGTCTCCCGCTGCGGTCAGCACGGGGCCCTCACACGTGGAGGTCCAGGTGTCGCTGGTCCACTTCTGCTGACGGCCCGAGACGTACTCGCGCAGGGAGTGGCCCTCCTGGAGCCAATCGGCCAGCACGATGGTCTTGAAGGTGGAGCCCACGGAGAAGCCCTGAGAGCCACCCCATTCGCGGTCGACGGTGTAGTTCACGGACGTCGAGTTCTCGGCCTCCGCCGACGGGTCGAAGGTGCGGTTCTGCGCCATCGACAGGATCTCGCCGGTGGAAGGGTCGAGGGCGACCATCGCCATCGCGTAACCCTGCGGATCGCCGGCGGGGAGCGTGTCGTACAGCTCCTCGGTGGCGATCTCCTGCTTGTCGACGTCGAGCGTCGTGACGATGTCGAGGCCACCGCGCAGCAGCAGGTCACGGCCGTTGCGCCCGTCGGAGTTGAAGGCCTCATCCTTCGCGATCACCTTGGTGACGTAGTCGCAGAAGAAGGGGGCGATGTCGGACGCGGCGCACGAACGCAGCGGCCGCGACACGTTCAGCGTGTCCTCCACCGGGGTCGCCTCGTACTCGTCAAATTCCGCCTTGGTGATCATGCCCTGGCGGTACATGGTGCCGAGCACCGTGTCGCGACGGCGCTCCGCGGCTTCGTAGTTGGTCTCGCCGTCCTCGAACGTGCGGGTCGGGTCCCAGCGCGACGGGTTCTGCGTAATACCCGCAATGGTCGCGGCCTCGATGGCGGTGAGCTCCGCCGCAGACTTCGAGAAGTAGTACTCCGCAGCGGTTTCGACGCCGTAGATGCTCGGTCCGAACTGGGCGATGTTGAGGTACTGCTGCAGCACCTCTTCCTTGCCGCAGTCCACCGCGGGGTCATCGGCGGAACAGGTGTCGCCGAGCGTCGCGTTGAGATTGTCCTCGAGGGCGAGCGCCAGGCGCCACTCCCGAATCTTGCGCGCCATCGAGACCTCCGTCGAGTCCTCGATCGCCTCGTCGTCGCCGGCGTTCTCGGCTGCCTGCAGCAGCGTGTTCTTGACCAACTGCTGCGTGAGCGTCGACGCACCCGGATTGGCGTCCGAGGTGAGGTTCGTGTAGGCGGCGGACATCAGGCCCTCGCCATCGACGCCATTGTGTTCCCAGAAGCGACGGTCCTCGACGGCAACGATCGCCTTCTGCATCCACGGGCTGATCTCTTCGAGCGGCACGACGACGCGGTTCTGGTCGTAGAACGTGGCGAGCAGGGTCTTGCCATCACGCGCGTAGATGTTCGACTGCTGCGACAGCTGGACGTCCTCGAGTTCCGCCGGCAGGTCCTCGAAGAGTTCCGAGGTGCCGGAGGCGGCCGACGCTGCCACGCTCGCGGCGGGTAGCGCGATGCCCGCCAGGAGGAAGCCGCCGATGACGGAGAATGCGACGAACGCCACGAGGGCGCCGACGAGCTGAAGCGCGGTCACGCGCCCACCAGGGCGCGCAGAACCAAGGGACCTTGAAGCCATACACCAACCTTACGTTGCTCACTCAACGCGCCACGAACCCTGAGAGTTTCCGGTGAAGCCCGTTACGCTCGTGTCATGACCAAGTGGGAATACTCAACCGTGCCGCTCATCGACCACGTCACCAAGCAGATCCTCGACCAGTGGGGCGAGGACGGCTGGGAACTCGTGCAGGTCGTGACCGGTCCCACCGGCGGCCTCGTCGCCTACATGAAGCGCCCCACGTCGTGAGCGCCTCCCACCGTCTCGCCGAGCTGGGCCTCAGCCTGCCCGAGGTCGCGGCACCCGTCGGCACGTACGTCCCCGCCTTGCGCCACGGCGACCTCATCTACACCTCGGGCCAGCTCCCCTTTGTCGACGGCGCCCTGCTCGCCGAGGGCGTGGTGGGCCAGCGCGACGGCGACGTCACCCCCGAACGCGCCAATGAATGCGGCCGCATCGCCGTCCTCAACGCGATCGCCGCGGCCGCCGCGGCCGCCGGCGGAATCGACGCGATCACCCGCATCGTCAAGCTCACCGGTTTTGTCGCATCGGCCCCCGGATTCACGGCACAACCGGCCGTCATCAACGGCGCGTCGGGGATCCTGGCCGACGTGTTCGGCGAGGCGGGCCGTCATGCACGGTCGGCCGTCGGCGTGGCGGCGTTGCCGCTGGGCGCTCCCGTCGAGATCGAACTCATCGTCTCGGTCGCATAGCGACACCGGCGTAGGCCGACAGCGCAGCTCGCGGGCGGCCTGCGCTGTCGGAGTATTAGCGCGAGCGGGCGCGCAAGCGTTCCGGCTCGTAGACGTCGACGGCACCGATGTGCACGTCGATCCAGCCGCGAGAGGCAAACTCCGCGAGAGCCTTGTTGACGGTCTCTCGCGAGGCTCCGACGAGCTGCGCCAACTCCTCCTGAGTGAGGCCGTGACGCACGGTGACGTGACCGCGCTCCATCCGACCGAATCGGTGACCGAGGTCCAAGATCGCCTTCGCCACACGTCCGGGGACGTCGGAGAACACGAGATCCGCCATCGAGTTCGAGAGGCGGCGGATGCGCTGAGCGAGGGCACGCAGCAGGTGGCGGGACATCTCGAGGTGCCCGTCGAGCCACCCGTCCAGGACGTCCTTGGGCAGTTCATAGACGACCGAGTCCTCGACCGCGTGCGCGCGTGAGACCCGCGGGCCTGGGTCGAAGACCGACAACTCACCCATCATGTCGCCCACGCCGAGCAGGCCGAGCAGGTTCTCCCGGCCATCACGGGCGGTGCGGGCCAGCTTGATCTTGCCCTTGACGATGATGAACATCGCCTGACCCTCGTCGCCTTCGTTGAAGACGACCTCGCCGCGCCTCAGTTCGATGCGGGTCATCTGGTCGATGAGGGACCGGGCGCTGTCCGCGTCCATCCCACCAAACAGAGGCGACGACCGCAGTAGCTGCACCTCTCGGGGCGACTCTGGCATCGCCACCTCCTTATCGCAGTCCGCGGTGCGCCTGTCCCAACGCCCTCACCATCTGTTGTGTCACCGACTCAAGGTTGTCGGCCACACGCGTCTCGTAAGACTCTAGTCGGGCATCGAGCGCCGCAAGTGCCTCCACGCTGGAAGGGGCGGGTTTTGCCGGCTCCGGCCACACCGCATCGGCCAATTCTGAGACGGTGGGAGCGTCGGCGGCGAGCGCCTCCCATTCGTCCGAGACGCCCAGGCGTTCCAACTCGTCCGCATCAGCCAACTGAGCAATGGCGAGGTCTTGACGCGCGCGGACCAGTCGCCGCCACCACCGCACGCGGGCCAGCTCGCGACGCATCTCGCGACGCCGGTGGCGCAGGTCCGCGATCACGGCCGCCGCGTCGGTCGTGGGCATCGCTCCCCCCTCGCTCATCGGACGCCGGGGCGGGCCGCACACCGGTCACCTGCTTTATCGGCCCAGCCGTGGCGCCCCTTGAGCATCGCCTAGGGTGGCGTCATGGCCTCGCGCACTCCCCTCACCGTCGCGGACGCCGCCATGCACACGCCTCCGGTGGCCTTGACACGGCGCGCGCGTGCCGTGAACCGGGTCCTCGCCGACGTTTATCCGGACGCGCACTGCGAACTCGACTACCAGTCGCCGTTCCAATTGCTCGTCGCCACCGTGCTCAGCGCACAGTGCACGGACGTGCGCGTGAACCAGGTCACGCCGGCTCTGTTCGCGGCCTTCCCCGATCCCGCCGCCATGGCCGCCGCAGACCGTGACACCCTCGAGGCGCTCATCAAGCCCACAGGTTTCTACCGCGCGAAGGCGGAGTCGCTCGTGGGGCTGAGCCACGACATCGTCGAACGCTACGACGGCGAGGTGCCGGGCCGGCTCAGGGACCTCGTGACTTTGCGCGGCGTGGGCCGCAAGACCGCGAACGTCGTGCTGGGCAACGCGTTCGGGGTGCCCGGCATCACGGTCGACACCCACATGGGTCGCCTCGCGCGCCGCTTGGGCCTGACCGTCAACGATGACCCGGTGGCGGTCGAGAAGGAACTCATGGCGCTCATCGAGCGCAAGGAGTGGACCCTGTTCTCGCACCGGGTGATCTTCCACGGCAGGCGCCGCTGCAAGGCGCGCAAGCCCGAGTGCGGCGCGTGCGAAATCGCCGCGCTGTGCGCGAGCGCCCCCGGGGCGAAGACCCGGCCCGCGAGCGCCTAGTCCTTGGCGTCGCCCTCGATCTCCGAGGGGTGCGGCAGTTCGTCGGGGTGGACGTGCTCGGCACGTGCACCGTGGGCCTTCGCCACCTCACGGTTGATCTCGGTGGAGGTGGAGCGCTGCTCGTAGATGCGCGCGTAATGGCGATCGCGCCACTGCAGCAGCAACGTGCCGACGATCGCGGCGGTGATGGACGCGAGCAGGACGGCCATCTTGACCTCCTCCACGCGCTCGCCGCTGAATGACAACTCGCCGATGAGCAGCGACACGGTGAACCCGATACCGGCGAGGAATCCGACGCCGATGACGTCCCACCACGACAGTCCTCGATCGAGTCCGGACTTCGAGATCGAGGCGACGATAAACGTCGCGATCACGATACCGAGCGGCTTGCCCAGCACAAGACCGACGAAGACACCCTGCGCGACGGGGTCGCCCGCGGCCGTCGCGAGCGACTCGGCGGAGATGGTGATGCCCGCGGCAAAGAGCGCGAAGATCGGCACCGCGATGCTTGCGGAGATCGGCCGCCACAGGTGCTCCCAGTGCTCGGCCAACGAGTGCTTCTCCCCCTTGGCCGCGAGCGCGGGGACCACCATGCCGAGCGCGACGCCAGCGATGGTGGCGTGCACACCCGAGGCGTGCATGAATGCCCACGCCGCCACGCCGAGCGGAATCAGCAGCCACCAGTGCGTGATGCGCTTGCGCGCGAGGAAGCCGAAGACCGCGATGCACAGCGCGGACGCGAGGAGCCACTGGAAATGGACTTCTTCGGTGAAGAACACGGCGATGATGATGATCGCGAGCAGGTCATCGACGACCGCGAGCGTGAGCAGGAACGCCCGCAGCGCGTTGGGCAGCCACTTGCCCACCACGGCGAGCACGGCGATGGCGAAGGCGATGTCCGTGGCCGTCGGCACGGCCCAACCCGCGGACGAGCCGCCGTCCTGGATGACGTTGGTCAGCACGTAAAGGCCCGCGGGGACCGCCATGCCGCCCACCGCCGCGACGATCGGCACGATCGCGGTCGCAGGCCGGCGCAGCTCGCCGGCGACGATTTCGCGCTTGAGTTCGAGACCGACCACAAAGAAGAAGATGGCAAGCAGCCCATCCTTGGCCCAGTCCCCCACGGACAGGTGCAGGTGCAGCGACTCGGGCCCGAACTCGAAGTCCCTGAGCGTCTCGTAGGCGCCGGACCAACCGGAATTCGCCCACACCAGGGCGACGACGGTGCCGATCAGTAGCAGCAGCCCGCCGGCGCGCTCCGTGCGCAGGATGTCCGCAAGGTTGCGCTCCGTGGACGGCGTCAGGCGAGAAAAAAGCCGGGCCGCGGGGTCTTTGGCCATCGAGTGAGTCCGTTCAGGTCTGGGTCACGGGGATGGGGCCAGCCTACCGACGCGTGCGGGCGCCGGGGGTCGGCCACAAGAACGACATCGATCACTCTTGGCGGCCGATGCCGTGGCGGGGTTACGCCCCGGCCGCCTCGGCCGCGGCCTGCTTGGGCGACGGCGGGTCGAAGCGGTAGCCGACGTTGCGCACGGTGCCGATGAGGTGCTCATGCTCGGCGCCCAGCTTGGCGCGCAGGCGTCGCACGTGAACATCGACCGTGCGGGTGCCGCCGTAGTAGTCGAAGCCCCACACCTCTTGGAGAAGCTGATCACGGGTGTAGACGCGCCCCGGGTGCTGCATCAAGTACTTGAGGAGCTCGAACTCCTTGTACGTCAGGTCGAGCGGCACGCCCTTGAGGCGGGCGGTGTAGCCGCCCACGTCCACAGTGAGGTCGCCGGACGAGAACTCGGCGGCCTTCTCGAGCGGGTCCTGCTGGTTGGCGCGACCCACGAGCAGGCGGATGCGCGCCTCGACCTCGGCGGGTACCGCATCGGCCAACACCACATCGTCGGCGCCCCAGTCGGCGTTGACGATCGACAGGCCGCCCTCGCGCAACACCAGCAGCAGCGGCACGGCGACGCCGGTGACCTGCACCAACTTGCAGTTGTTGCGCGCCTCGGCAAGATCGTGGCGGCCATCGATGATGATGACGTCGGCATCGAAGGCGTCGAGCATCGCCTGCGGGTCCGGGGGAAGGGCGCGCGTCCGGTGCGCGAGCAGGCCCAACGCAGGCAGGACTTCCGTCGCCCCCTCAGGAGACGGGGTCAAGACGAGCAGGTCTGCCACACGCCACCTCCGTTCGGCCATCACTCTAGCGGCGCATTCTCTGAGACACTAACCCCCATGAATCCCACGACACGTGTGTCGATCACGGCCGTGAGCGCCGCCATCGTCGCCGCAACGGGATTTCTGGGACCACGCTGGCTGGGACTGGGCGTCGCCGCCTGCATCGTGTTGTTCGCGTCGGGCTGGCCGGAACTCACGCGCGTGCCGCACCGGCGGGTGAGTGCCGGCGTGATCGGCATTGGTGGGATCCTCGCCCTCGCCACGGTGGTCCTGGGGGAGAACGAGCCGTATCTGCGCTACATGGTGATCGCGATCGCGATCATCGTCGTCGCCTCGCTCGCCACCGAGATTTTTGTGCCCAGCCCCGCCGGACGCGCCGCGGGAGCCGTCGCCTCCACCGCGGCGGGCGGCACGATTGCCGCGACCGGTGCGGCCTGGCTCGCGGCCGGGCGCACCGTCGGCGCCGAAGAACTTGTCGTCGCCTCGGCCGCTGCCGTCGCCCTCGCGGCAGTCGGCTCCGTGCTCACCCACCACAGCACCGTGAACGCCACTCTCGCGTTCGTGCTCGGCATCGGCGCCGGAACGGGGCTGGGGTATTTGTTCGACTCGATGCCCTGGTACGCGGGGACGGTCGTGGGAGGTGTGGCGGCTGCGTCCGTGGTCCTGATGAACGAGCTCGCGAGGCGTGAGCCTCCCGCGACATCGCTGTGGGCGGGAATAGCGTCCGGTATCACGCCTGTTCTTGCCGTCGGCGCCCTGGTGTACCTGGGCGGCAAGCTACTCGTCGGCTAGGACCGACTCGGCAGACTCAAGGACCCCCGTGCTCGTCAAGATCCTCCTCATCGTCGCGCTACTGGCGCTCACCTCGCTGGTCTATTGGTGGTGGCAGAGCCGCCAGGGCGCGGTGCGTGAGGTGGAGCGGGCCGGCGCCCTCACCAGCGAGCAGATCGGCGCGCAGCGTGGTTACTACGCGACCTTCGTCCAGTTCTCGACGCCCATGTGCTCCAAGTGCCCCGGCACCGCGCGGCTCCTGCAGCAGGTCGCCGGTGAGCAGGACCACGTCGCCCACGTCGAGGTGGACGCCTCCGTGCGGCTCGACCTCGCGCGCGACCTCAGCATCATGCGCACCCCCACCACGCTGGTCCTCGACGGCGACGGCACCATCGTCGCGCGCATGGACGGCGCGCCGACCGCGGAGCAGGCCCGCGCCGCCCTCGCCACGGTGCGCTCCGAGGGCACCGAGTACACGATCTAGACTCCTGCCAGGAGGAACACCATGACTGCTACCGCCCCCACCGAGGACGTTCAGATCGACCCGCGCGGCTACCGCTTTGGCGCCGCGGTCACCCTCGCGTTTGCGCTCCTTGCAGTGCTGCTGGGCTCCGACGCCGGGCTCATTCCCATGGCGCTCCTCGTCCTGATGTTCCTGCCCGGCGCGATCGTGGGACCGCAGGCCACCGTCCAGTCGTGGCTGTTCAAGCGGCTCATCCGCCCTCGCCTCGCTCCGCCCACCGAGACCGAGTCGTTCCGCCCGCCGCGCTTCGCTCAGCAGATGGGCCTCGCGATGTCCGCGCTGGCGCTGCTCTTCGGTCTCGTCAACGTCGCCGCGGGCTTCTACGTCTTCGGCGTGCTGGTCCTCATCGCGTCGTTCCTCAACGCGGTCTTCGGCTTCTGCCTGGGCTGCGAGATCTACCTCGCGGTCAAGAAGGCGACCACCCGCGCGGCCTGAGCATCGCCTCAAGGCGCCCCGCTGGCCAACCTCGCCACGGCATCGGCCGTAGTAGCATCGACGCCATGACTGCACTGGAAGCCGTCTTCACGGTCCTCGCCGTGCTGGCCTTCGGCGGAGCCGCGTGGACGTGCGGCATCGTGGGCTGGCGCCTGCTGAAGAGCCCGCAGCGTTGAGTTTCGTCATCCCCGACGACCTCGCGCCCGAGGCGTACCCCCTTGCCTGGCTCGTGGGTCGCTGGACGGGCCATGGCGAGATCGAGTATCCCGGTATCCCGAAGGCCGAAATCGTCCAGGACATCGTCTTCGACCACGACGGCGGGCCCTACCTCACGTATACGTGCACCACGCGCCTGCGCGGCACCGACGATGAGCCCGGCGTGGTCTGGGCCGTCGAGTCCGGCTTCTGGCGTGTGGCGCCGTCCGCGCCCGAGGGCGTCACCCTCCAGGACTTTCAGCACCCGCTCGAGATCGTCATGTCGGATGCCTCCGGCCTGCTCACCTGCTACATGGGCGCCGTCGGCAACGGCCGCATCGACATGGCCACCCGCTTCGCGGCGGCTACCGAGACGGGCCCCGAGGTCCGCGGCGCCACGCGCATGTATGGACTCGTCGAGGGCGAGCTCATGTGGGCGTGGGACCTTGCCGCGTTCGGCCAGGACCTGCAGTCGTACATGAGCGCCCGTCTCACGCGCGCTCAGTAGGAATCCTTGATGGACGCCGTGCGTTCCGCCACCATGACCTCTCCCCTCCTCAACCGTCACGGAGCCGTGCCTGACACGGCGGCCGACTCGGCCGTCGCCTGGCACTACGGCGATCCCACCGCCGAGCAGCGGGCCCTCGCTGCGGGCCGCGCCGTCGTGGATCAGTCGCACCTGGGCATCGTCACCGTCACCGGTCCCGACCGCCTCACGTGGCTCGACTCACTGTGCACGCAGGCCGTCGGGCGGCTGGCGCCGGGCGAGTCGAGCGAGTTGATGATCCTGTCCCCCCAGGGGCGCATCGAGCACGTGGCCGGTGCCGTGGACGACGGCGAGACCACCTGGCTCATCACCGAGACGGCCCCCGAACTGGCGACCTTCCTTGACCGCATGCGCTTCATGCTGCGCGTCGAGGTGGCCGATGCCACGGCCGAGTGGGCGGCGCTCGGCGAAGCCGTCCGCGCCCCCGCCACCGAGGGCGAGCCCGTCACGTGGGTCGACCCGTGGCCCGGCATCGCCGACGGCGGCACCACCTACGCGGCCGACCCCTCCTCGCACCCTGGTACCGAGCGCGCCTGGCGCCTGGTCCTGGTGCCGCGCGGCACCCTCGAGGCCGAGGTCGATGCCAGGCTCGAGTCAGGGTGGACGCTTGCGGGCACGTGGGCGAGCGAGGCCGAGCGCATCGCGGCCTACCGCCCCCGCGCGGCCTACGAGGTCGACGCGACGACCCTGCCGCACGAACTGGACTGGCTGCGCACCGCCGTGCACCTGCATAAGGGCTGCTACCGCGGCCAGGAGACGGTCGCGAAGGTCCACAATGTGGGCCGCCCGCCGCGCCGCCTCACCATGCTTCACCTCGACGGCTCGGCGCACACCCTTCCCGACCGGGGCGCGGCCGTCATGCTGGGCGACGGCGACGCCGCCAAGGAGGTGGGCCGGGTCACCTCGGTGGCACGCCACCACGAGTACGGCCCGGTGGCGCTGGCGGTGCTGAAGCGCTCCGTTGCGCCGTCGGCCACGCTGACGGTGGCGTCCGACGGCGGGGTGCTCGCGGCCAGCCAGGAACTCATTGTCAACGCCGACGGGTTCTCCGCGGACCGCCCGGAGAAGCCCGGCCCCACCATGAAGGGCCTGCTGATGGGCAAGGGTTGCGCCGCCGACGGCGGTGACATGCCCGCCTGACCGACGTGCCGTGTCGGCGCTTCGCCGGGGCCACAGGCGCGCACGGCGCTACCGTGAACGCATGGAACTGACGGTGACGGAGCTGCGCAAGTCCCTCACGAAGGCGCTCGAGGCAGCGAAGGACGGCGAGGATGTGGTCATTACCGAGCGCGGGGTGCCCGTCGCACGCCTGGGTGGAGTCGAGTCCTCCTCCCTGCTGGCCAAGCTTGAGGCCGACGGCGTCCTCACCCCGGCCGCCGAGTCCCGCGCCGTGCCGCGCCTACCCCAGGCCGAAGCGGCGAAGGACGCCCTGTCGAGCCTGCTCGGCCGTCTGAGGAGGTAGCGCGTGTCCGTCGTCTATTTCGACACGTCCGCGCTGGTGAAGCTGTGCGTGCTGGAGACCGGCACGCCCCTCGCGGTCGCGCTGTGGCGGGAGGCCGATGCCGTCGTCACCTCTCGTATCGCCGACGCCGAGGTGAGGTCGGTGCTGGCGGCCGCCGAGCGCATCGGCCGTATCGACGCGGCCCCCGCCGCGCAGGCCCGCGAGCGCTGGGACGAGTTGTGGCCGTCGCTGGCGAAGATCGAGGTGAGCCCGGCGCTGATGGATCATGCCGCGACGCTGGCCGACCGGCGCCCGCTGCGCGCAGGTGACGCGACCCACCTCGCGAGTGCCCTCACGCTCGCGACCGCCGACCCGGTGATGGCCGCATGGGACCGGCGCTTGGTCGCCGCCGCCCGCGCCGAGGGCCTCACGGTCCTTCCCCCTACACTGGCCTGAGCCCCGTTCCCGCGACTTCCCGGAGGACCCGTGCTCGGCTCCCTGCAGAACCTCATCCTGATGGTGCTCTCGGTCGCCGTCTTCGTCGGCTCCGTATGGGGACTCATCGACGCGCTGCGCTACCCCGACTCGTCGTACCAGGCGGCCGGCAAGCAGTCGCGGATGCTCTGGGGCATCCTGCTCGGTGCCGCGACTGTGGTGTCATTTCTGTCGCTCGGCGGCGGCGGGGTGCTGGGCCTGCTCGGCATCGCGGCCATCGTGATCGTGCTGCTGTACTTCGTCGACGTGAAGCCCAAACTGCAGCAGTACGGCGGCCGCGGACCGCGCCGGCCCCGCCAGCAGTCCGGCGGCTGGTGAGTCGCCGATCGTGAAGGCCGTGCTGCAGCGCGCCACGCGCGCGTCGGTGACCGTCGACGGCGCCGTCGTGTCGTCATTCGATCGCCAGGGCATCGTGGCGCTCGTGGGTGTCACCCACGGCGACGGTGATGCCGAGGTCGAGACGATCGCGCGCAAGATCGCGGAGCTGCGGATCTTGGACGATGAGAAGTCCGTCGCCGACGTCGACGCGCCCGTCATCGTGGTGTCCCAGTTCACGCTGTACGCGGACGTCCGCAAGGGGCGCCGCCCCTCGTGGAACGGGGCCGCGCCGGGGCACGTCGCGGAGCCGCTGGTCGATGCCGTCGTCGCGGCGTTGCGAACCCGGGGACTCACGGTGGGCACGGGTGTGTTTGGCGCCATGATGGATGTGTCGCTCGTGAACGATGGTCCCATGACGATCCTCGTGGAGGCGTGAGCCTTAGCGGCTCCTCTCCAGCAGGTCGCCGACGTCGCAGCGCAGCACATCGCAGATTGCCGTGAGCGTCGAGAAGCGAATGGCCTTCGCACGGTCGTTCTTCAGCACACTGAGGTTCACGACGGACACCCCCACCGCATCGCTGAGCGCGGTGAGGGTCATCCCGCGCGCCTCGAGCAACTCGTCGAGGCGACAGTGAATGCCCGAGTCGCCCTCGAGGGGCTCCGCGGGGCTCACACCAGCCCCTCGGTGTCGCGCTGCAGCCCTTCTCCCACCTGGAGTGCCGCTCCGATCGCGGCAATGACGAGGACCGCGAGCGCAGGAGCGAGGCTCACCTCGAAGGTGACTGACTCGTACGTGTAGTCGCTCAGGGCCGAGAGCGCCCCGTTCGTCGTCATGTTGGTCAGAATCGAGTCACCCAGCCAGCCGACCGTCACGATTCCAGCCGCGATGAAGGCGAGCCGTGCGGCCCCGCCTGTGAAGGCTCGACCGCGGGCGAGGCGCAGGAAGAACAGCGCGGCGACGACAAGGCCTGCGACGACCACGACGGCAATCCACACCGGCTGGGCGTAGAGGGCAAACAGCGTCGCGGGTGCGGGATCGGCGACCGTCACGGTCGCGACGTCAACGGCTGCGGACACCGGGGCGCCGTCTGGACCCAAGGGCAGCGCAGCCTCGTCCCCCGCGAGCGGCACCAGGACGGGGACGTCGCGTCCGTCGCCTACCTCGAGCAGCCGGGTCACCGCAGCGACGATCGCGATCACCGCCCCGATCGCCACCATCACCACCGACATGTACATACCGATCCGGTCGGACCGGTCCAACTGACGCGTACTGTCCACCACGCACCTCCATATCGTTTTTCGTTGTTATCGAAAAACGATATGACATGCCGCCGCAATCCACAACTCGTGGTGACGCGGACGCGGTGGGGGCCACGGCATCGGCCGCCCGTTCATGCCCCTAGCGAACACGGCAATACGGACCGCCTCCCGCTCGTTAGCCTGGGTGCAATGCCACAGGTGACTGCGGCGACCCCGGCACCACGCCGGACGAAGTAGAGGAGGAAATCATGTTCGAACGGTTCACCGATCGGGCCCGTCGAGTGGTCGTGCTCGCGCAGGAAGAGGCGCGCATGCTCAACCACAACTACATCGGGACGGAGCACATCCTCCTCGGACTTGTCCGCGAGGGCGAGGGCGTCGCCGCCAAGGCCCTGGAGGCCATGGACATCTCGCTCAACGGCGTGCGCGAGCAGGTCCAGGAGATCATCGGCGAGGGCTCGCACGCCCCCTCCGGTCACATCCCCTTCACCCCGCGCGCCAAGAAGGTTCTCGAGTTGTCGCTGCGCGAGGCGCTGCAGTTGGGCCACAACTACATCGGCACCGAGCACATCCTGCTGGGCCTCATCCGCGAGGGTGAGGGCGTGGCGGCGCAGGTGCTCGGCAAGCTGGGCGCCGACCTCGGTGGGGTGCGCCAGCAGGTCATCCAGTTGCTGAGCGGCTACGAGGGCAAGGAGCCCGCGACCGCCGGTGCCGGCGGCCCCCAGGAGGGCACGCCGTCCGGCTCGACCGTGCTCGACCAGTTTGGCCGCAACTACACGCAGGCCGCGCGCGAAGGAAAGCTCGACCCCGTCGTGGGACGCGAGATGATCCAGGAGCGCGTGATGCAGGTGCTGAGCCGCCGCACCAAGAACAACCCGGTGCTGATCGGCGAGCCCGGCGTCGGCAAGACGGCCGTCGTCGAGGGCCTCGCCCAGGCGATCGTGCGCGGCGACGTGCCCGAGACGCTCAAGGACAAGCACCTCTACACGCTTGACCTGGGCTCGCTCGTGGCCGGTTCGCGTTACCGCGGTGACTTCGAGGAGCGCCTGAAGAAGGTCCTCAAGGAGATCCGCACCCGCGGCGACATCATCCTGTTCATCGACGAGATCCACACCCTGGTGGGTGCGGGTGCCGCCGAGGGCGCGATCGACGCGGCCTCGATCCTCAAGCCCATGCTGGCGCGAGGCGAGTTGCAGACCATTGGCGCCACCACGCTCGACGAGTACCGCAAGCACGTCGAGAAGGACCCCGCGCTCGAGCGCCGCTTCCAGCCCATCCAGGTGCCGGAGCCGGAGCTCGCCCACGCGATCGAGATCCTCAAGGGTCTGCGCGACCGCTACGAGGCGTTCCACCGCGTCACCATCACGGACGACGCGATCGTGGCCGCCGCGCAGATGGCCGACCGCTACATCTCCGACCGCTTCCTGCCGGACAAGGCGATCGACCTCATCGACGAGGCGGGCGCGCGCCTGCGCATCCGCCGCATGACCTCGCCGCCCGAGCTCAAGGAGCTCGACGACCGCATCGCGGACGTGCGCCGCGACAAGGAGTCGGCGATCGACGAGCAGGACTTCGAGAAGGCCGCGAACCTGCGCGACGTCGAGCGTCGCCTGTCCGAGGAGCGCTCCGAGAAGGAGCAGGCCTGGAAGTCGGGCGACCTCGACGTGGCCGCGGTCGTGGACGAGGACCTGATCGCCGAGGTGCTGGCGATGTCGACCGGTGTGCCGGTGACCCGTGTGTCCTCCGACGAGTCGTCGCGACTGCTGTCGATGGAGTCCGAGCTGCACAAGCGCGTCATCGGCCAGGAGCAGGCCATCAAGGTCCTGTCCCAGTCGATCCGCCGCACCCGTGCGGGCCTCAAGGACCCCAAGCGTCCCGGTGGCTCGTTCATCTTTGCCGGCCCCACCGGTGTCGGTAAGACCGAGCTGGCCAAGGCGCTCGCCGAGTTCCTCTTCGGCGACGAGGACGCGCTCATTTCGCTCGACATGTCCGAGTACGGCGAGAAGCACACCGTGGCTCGACTGTTCGGTGCCCCTCCCGGCTACGTCGGCTTCGAGGAGGGCGGCCAGCTCACCGAGAAGGTGCGTCGCAAGCCGTTCTCCGTGGTGCTGTTCGACGAGGTCGAGAAGGCCCACCCCGACATCTTCAACTCGCTGCTCCAGATTCTGGAGGACGGCAAGCTGACCGATGCTCAGGGCCGTGAGGTGAACTTCAAGAACACCATCATCATCATGACCACCAACCTGGGTGCCGACACGATCTCGCGTCGTCAGGCGACCGGCTTCTCGGTGCAGTCCGAGACCGGCCACACCTACGACGAGATGGTCAAGCTGGTGAACGGCAAGCTGAAGGAGCACTTCAAGCCGGAGTTCCTCAACCGCGTCGACAACGTGGTGGTCTTCCCGCAGCTCACGCAGGACGAGATCATCCAGATCGTGGACCTCATGGTCGCCCGCCTGGACGAGCGCATGCGCGACAAGGACATGTCCATCGAGCTCTCCGACGCGGCCAAGAAGTTGCTCGCCGAGAAGGGGTACGACCCCGTGCTCGGTGCGCGTCCCCTGCGCCGCGCTCTGCAGCGCGAGATCGAGGACCCGCTGAGCGAGAAGATCCTGTTCGGCGAGGTCACCTCGGGCCAGATCGTGAAGGTCGACGCTCAGGGCGAGGGCATCCTCGGCGAATTCACCTTCGAGGGCGTGGACCGCGACGAGCTACTCGGCGAGGAGGTCGCTCCGGCCGAGCGCCCCTCGGACTCCGGTGTCGACGCCGTGCGCGTGGGCGGTGGATCCGACTCCGACGCCGCGGAAGGTGCGGACGTGCCGCGCTCGACCGGCACGGAGAGTCAGGGCGGCGACGCCCAGGCCGCCAACTAGCCACTCGCTTCTCACCGAAGGCCCGGTTCCCGTTCGCGGGGGCCGGGCCTTCGGCGTACCCGGCGTTGGTGGCGGGCGCCTCAAGGAATCTCCGTGAGTCAACTGCCGAGCGAGAACTCCCCGATGCGCCCCACGAACACGATCAGCGCAATGACCGCGAGGAGGGCCGGAACGGTCGTGTTCGCGAGCGGGTCGCCGCGCCGGATGTGAACGAATGCCGCTCCGGCGCCGATCACCATGAGGCCGGCCGCGGCGATGGGCACCACCCAGGGGATGAAGTCGATGATGGGGAAGACGACCACCGCGAGCGAGCCGACGATCTCGGCGGCTCCGATCAGCCGGATCTGCTGGTCGGTGAAGTCGTTCGCCCATTCCTGACCCAGCTCGACCGTTCGCTTCTTGCCGCGCACGGCGTGGACGAATCCGGAGGGCATAAAGACCGCCGCAAGGGCGATGACGGCCACCCACAGTGCTGCATCCACGGCATACCTCCAGCGTCACAACGGCGGCCCGCTCAGGCCGATGGCTCCACCATAGAGCAGGCCCATTGCCCCTCAACAGGGCTCGTCCTCACACGCCGTAGGCTGGCCACATGACACACGACCCGTACGTGGCCAACGCCGCCCGCTACGAGACCATGCCGTACCGCCGCTCGGGCCGCTCGGGGCTGCGCCTTCCTGGCGTCAGCCTAGGCCTATGGCACAACTTTGGCGGCGCCAACAACGACGACACGATGCGCGACATCGTCCGCACCGCGTTTGACCTGGGCGTCACCCACTACGACCTCGCGAACAACTACGGACCGCCCCCGGGTTCCGCCGAAGAAAACTTCGGACGCATCTTCGCGCAGGACCTCAAGCCGTACCGCGACGAGATCCTCGTGTCGACCAAGGCGGGCTACTACATGTGGCCGGGGCCCTACGGCGAGTGGGGATCGCGCAAGTCGCTCCTCAGTTCGCTCGACCAGTCGTTGACCCGCATGGGACTCGACTACGTCGACATCTTCTATCACCACCGCCCCGACCCGGACACGCCCATCGAGGAGTCGATGATGGCGCTCGACCAGGCGGTGCGCTCCGGCAAGGCGCTTTATGCCGGCATCTCGAACTACAACCCCGCGGACACCCGTGAGGCCGCTCGCATCCTGCGTGAGCTGGGCACGCCTCTCCTCATTCATCAGTTCCCGTACTCGATGTACCAGCGCGGCCCCGAGGAGGGTCTCATCGAGACGCTCGAGGACGAGGGCGTGGGTTCCATCGTCTTCTCCCCCCTCGCGCAGGGCATGCTGACGGACCGCTATCTCCATGGCGTGCCCGAGGGCTCGCGTGCCACGCATTCGCAGTTCCTCAGCGAGAATCAGATCACCGACACCTACCTCGAGCGGACCCGCGCGCTGAACGAGATCGCACAGGAGCGCGGCCAGAGCCTGGCTCAGCTCGCCGTGCAGTGGGTTCTGCGCGGCGACCACGTCACGTCGGCATTGGTCGGTGCCTCGAGCGCTCAGCAGCTGCGCACCACCGTCGCTTCCCTCGGCTTCCCTGCGCTCACGGACGACGAGATCGCGGCCATCGAGCCGCTCGCGATCGACGGGACGCACCGACAAGGCTGAGGACGGCCGATGCCGTGGCTGGGCTGGTAGTTCAGCCGCGGTGCCGCTACAGCGAGTACAGGCCGCGCCCCTCATCGGCCACCGTCACGAGGCCATCGGACACGAGCGAAGCGAGACAGGCGTCGAGCTGCCCGGGCTCGATGTCCTCGAGTGACGCCTGACCGGAAATGTTCAGTGGTGCATCGGCCGCGCGCAACAGCGCCATGATGCGACCGCGCACCTGCCGGTCCGTTCCATGCCACGGCTGCGTGCGCCGCGGCGCCGCATCGAGCCCGGGCGAGCCGGCGGCGAGCCACGCACAGTCGGACGCAATCACGCACTCGGCACACCGCGGGGCGCGTGCGGTGCACACCAGTGCGCCCAACTCCATCGCACCCGCGTTCCACGCGACGGATGCGGCGGCATCGTCGGGCACCAGCGAGGCGGCGTGTTCGCGCTCGCCGCGGGTGAGGTGCGCCGGAGGCAGCGGTTGCGCTCTCCACGCACGGCCGATGACCCGCCGCACGTTGGTATCGAGCACCACGTCACGCTCACCGAACGCGAACGCCCGGATGGCGGCGGCCGTGTAGGCCCCGATGCCGGGCAGGGCGAGCAGCTCCTCCTCGTCCCGCGGCACCGCGCCGTCGTGGTGCGCCGCCAGCGTCACCGCGCACTCCCACAACCGTTTGGCTCGCCGGGGGTAGCCGAGCCGTCCCCAGGCACGAACGGCATCGGCCTGCGTGGCTGCCGCGAGGTCTCCGGGCGTGGGCCAACGGCGCATCCACTCGCGCCACACGGGCTCCACACGGACCACCGGGGTCTGCTGCAGCATGACCTCCGACACCAGCACGCCCCATGGCGAACAGTCGTCGTGACGCCACGGCAGATCGCGCGCCTCAGTCGCGAACCAATCGAGGACACTCGCGACGCGTACGTCGAGGACGGGGGCGGGCGGCATGCCCTCCATCATTCCAGCGCCAGGCGGCGCTACCGTGACAGGGACGATGTGAGGAGGACCTCATGGACGGGCTGCGTAAGCCGGTGGGTGACCAACCTGCCGGCGTCTATTGGGTGCGCCGACTCTTGGTGCTGGTGGTCGTCGCGGTGCTGGTCATCGCCGGGTGGTTCATCGTGACATCGTTGCTCGGTTCGGGAGACGAGGCGGAGGCGCCCGTCACCGACATCTCGACGTCACCGCAGGCCACCGCCGACGCCGCACCTGATCCGAGCCGGCCATGCGTTGAGGCCGATGCCACCCTCACCGTGGCCGCCACGCCCAACCCCGTGGCGGAGGGCACCACCCCCGCCTTCGAGGTCGTCGTCGAACACACCGGAAGCTCCCCCTGCACCCTGGCGACCACCGCCGAGGGCACCGAGCTTGCCATCCGCTCCGGCGACCAGCAGTACTACTCCTCGACGTGGTGCGAAGAGGACCCGGGCTTTGGTGACGCGACCTGGATCCTCCAGCCGGACGACCGCAAGACGCTCCAACTCATGTGGTCAGGCGAGCGGTACGACGACACGTGCACGGTGATCGCGCCGTGGGACGCCGGCAGTTACTGGGTCGCCGCGTCCATCGGGGGCATTCCCGCCGACGAGGTCCAGTTCGAACTCACCGCGTAACGCACGCGCGCATCACTCGCGCGGCAAGGCGGCGGCCACCGCCTCGCGCAGCGTCTGCACCCGGTGCACCCGCACGCCGGCGGGATCCTTGGACGCACCCGTCGATTCGGGCACGATGACATCGGTGAACCCCAGGCGTGCCGCCTCGGCAATGCGCTGCGCCATCGCGTTCACGGGACGCACCGCACCCGACAGCGCGACCTCCCCGATCGCGGCGAAGCCCCGACGCACGGGGACGTCGGCACGGGCCGATGCCAACGCAAGCGCGAGTGCGACGTCCGCTCCCGGTTCCGTCACCCGCGCACCACCGATGGTGGACACATAGACGTCATCCGCGGCGACGGCCAGGCCCACGCGCCGGTGAAGGACGGCGAGGATCATCGCGACCCGGGCGGAGTCGATGCCGCTGGTCGCGCGGCGCGGGTTCGACAGGGCGCTGGGCGCGACGAGAGCCTGGATCTCTGCGGGAAGAGGGCGTTTGCCGTCGATCGTGATGGTCGCGCAGGTGCCGGGAACCTGCACGTCCTCGCGCGACAGGAACAGCCCAGACGGGTCGGCCACCCCCTCGATGCCTCCGTCATGGAGTTGAAAGCACCCCACCTCGTCGACCGAACCGAAGCGGTTCTTGATCGCGCGTAGCAGCCGCAGCTGGGAGTGCTGCTCCCCTTCAAACTGGCACACCACGTCCACGAGGTGTTCGACCAGCCGGGGTCCCGCGACACTGCCATCCTTCGTGACGTGGCCCACCAACACCATGGCGAGGCCGCGGGTCTTCGCGGCCTGAATAAGGGCCGACGCCACCTCCCTGACCTGGCCCACTCCGCCCGGCGTGCCGTCGACCTCTGCGGACGCAATCGTCTGGATCGAGTCGACCATCAGGAGCGCGGGCTCGCTCGCCTCGATGTGCCCCAGCACGCTGCCGAGGTCCGTCTCCGCCGCCAGCAGCAGCCCTTGCTCGAGTGCACCGATGCGCTCGGCGCGCAGGCGCACCTGTCCCGCCGACTCCTCACCTGTGACGTACAGCACCCGCTGTCCCTCACGCGCGGCGCGCGCGGCGACATCGAGCAACAGGGTGGACTTGCCCACTCCCGGCTCACCGGCGAGAAGGATCGCCGCGCCGGGGACGAGCCCTCCCCCCAGAACCCGGTCGAACTCCCCTACGCCGGTCGAGCGGCGGGCCGAGGCGCTCGCGGAAACCTCGGCGATCGGAGTGGCGGGCGTGCGCACGGAGGTCGCCTTTGTCGCCGGGCCCGCAGGCGCGGACCCCGCCTCACTGACCGTCCCCCACGCTTGGCATTCGCCGCACCGCCCGACCCACTTGGCGGCGGTCCAGCCGCACTCGGTGCAGCGGTAGGCGGGGCGCGCGGTACGGGACGGTGAGGCCATGCCGCTCACGGTACTGCGTGGGTCTGACACGCACGGACGTGGGACTCTGCACCCATTCCGGGTCCGCGCCGTAGTCTGGGCACCATGGCTGATGACAAGGCGAACGCCCAGGACGTGTCCGGTCACGCACCCGAGCAGGCACGCGGTCACGTGGCTCCCTCGAAGCCCGCCGTGCCCACGACGGGCTCGATTCCCGTGGTGCCGCAAGACGTCCCTGGTGGCGACGCCGACATCCTCGCGCCCGTGGACCAGCCCGACAGCGAAGAGATTCTGCCGACAGCTGGCACGACCGCCTGGACCGCCACCGACGCGAGCGCCCCCAGCACCGACGCCTCGCCCACCGACCCGGTCCGTGCGCTCGGGGACGATGCGGTGCGACGAGCCTCGTTGTCGGCCTCGGGAGCGATTCCGCAGGTCTCCCACGCAAGCCCGCCGCTCACGTTCCAGCCCGAAGAGGGCGTGGCACCCCAGCCCGCGTGGTTCGCCGGCGATCCTCGGAGCAACGCGCCGGAGTCCGCGGCGTCGTGGGCCGCGGCGAGCGCCGCGCACACCCCGGACCTGTTTCCCGGTACCGCGGCGTCTGCCCTCGCCGAGGCCACGCCGGATCCCGTGACCGCCGAGGACGCCACCACGTCGGAGTGGTCGGACGCCGCCGCCGCCGACGCCGACGCCGACCCTGATCCGCACCGGGATGCGGCTCCGGCGCCAGCCCCCGACGCCAGCGGCGGCGACGACAGCGCAGTCCCCCCGCCCCCCACGGACGAGCACTCCACCCCGTGGTATCGCGGAGCCATCTTCCTCACCCTCGTCGGCCTCATCGTGCTGGGCGGCATCATCTACGTCGCCTACACGCTCGTGTCCCCTCCCGCGGAGGACGTCGAGATTGCGGCGCCACGAGTCGTGGAGGTTGCCGCGGAGCCCACCGTCGAGCCGGTGACGCTGGAGAACCCCACCGACTTCCTGGCCGCGATGCCCGCCACCGTCGGCGTGTACTCCATGACGGAGGCCACCATGGTCGAGGAGGATGCGGCAGGGCTCGAGACCCGCGTGGCGGAGGTCGACGACCTCACCTACTCCGACGGCGAGACCACGCTCGAGCTGCGAGCCCTCCAGCACTACGACGAGGCAGACGCGACCGAGCAGTTCGACGCCCTGTCACAGGGCGGCACGGACAGCCAGCCCGTCACGGCGGGCGGCGCCCAGGTGGGCCAGCGCGTCACCCTCACGGGCGAGCCGGCGTCCTACGTGTGGCGCAATGGCACGGCGGTCTTTGTCCTCAGCGGCCCGGCAGATGCCCTGGAAGAGTTCTGGATTCAGTTCCCGCTCTAGCGGCAGGTCCCGACGCGTTCGGCGGCTGCGGTACTACCCTGGCGACATGAGCGAGTCGACACCGACGTCCCCGACCACACCTCGCGTCACCATCATTGGCGGCGGGGTCATGGGCGGCACCATGGTGACTGCCCTGCGTGTCGCCGGCTGGCCCGTCGACCACATCACCGTCGTCGAACGCGATTCGGCGAGGGCGGCAGCACTCGCCGAGGGCCATGGCATTGCCGTCGGCTCCGACATCGCCGCAGCGGTCGTCGACGCGGATGTGATCGTGATCGCCGTCAAGGTCTACGACACGGAAGAGGCCCTCACGCACATCGCACCGGTGTATCGCCCCGGAGCGCTCATCCACACGGTCGTCGCGGGCCTGACCACCTCGTTCTACGAGGAACGACTGCCGGGCGGGGCGCCGGTGGTGCGCTCCATGCCCAACACGCCGTCGATCATCGGCCACGGCGCCACGGCCATCACGGCGGGTGCCCACGCCGATGAGGGTCATATGGCGCTCGCGACGGACATGCTCAAGGCGACGGGTCTTGTCGTCACGGTGGACGAGAGTCAGATGGATACCGTGACCGCCATCGCCGGGTCGGGGCCGGCATACTTCTACGCGTTCGTCGAGGCGCTCACCGAGGCGGGCGTGGGTCAGGGCCTCGACCGGGAACTCGCGACGCAGCTCGCCGCTCAGACGTTCCTGGGCGCCGCGCGGCTGCTCGTCGACACGGGGGACACGCCCGATGTCCTGCGCAAGCGCGTCTCGTCCCCCGGCGGCACCACGATCGCCGCGCTGAAGGCGCTGTCCGACGCCGGACTCGACGGTGTGGTCGCCGCGGGGGCCGATGCCGCCGCCAAGCGCTCGCGTCAGCTCGCCGAAGAGTTGGGCTGAGTCCTCGCGGCCTCGGCCCGCGCCTTTATTCGGTCGACAGTTCGCCGTGGAACTCGTGCGCCGCGACCGTGTCGCGCAGCGCGGTCACGAACACGTCGGCATACCCGTCGCGCTCAAAGGGCCCGAGGTAGTGCTCGCGGGCCGCCCGTCGGGCAGGGGCCTTCGTCTCATCGCGCACGAGCGCACCGATCCAGGCGGAGATGTCGTCGGCAGGCGTCGCCGTGTACGCGGCCGCGGCAAGAGTGGGTCGCCCCTCGACCCTCACCAGCGTGTCAGGCTGCATCTCCATGATGGCGAAGGGCTTGCCACTGAACAGGTAATCGTTGGGGACGGCCGAGATGTCGGTGACGGCCAGGTCAGAGGCGTTGAAGCACCCGACGAGATCGAGTTCAGCAAACAGCTCGGGGCCGTAGCGGTGGGCGCGGCCGGTGCGGCGTGCATCGGCCTCGAGAAGCGCGTGGATCTGAGCGATCGCGGCGCGCAACTGAGCCGACCCCGACGAGTACGGGTGCTCACGGAAGATGACCGTCATCCCCTCGTCCAGCAGGGCCTGCACGATGGCGCGGCCATGCGGCAGGGACGAGTAGTTCGCGTCGCCGAAGAACCCGTTCCACGTGGGGGCGTACAGCGCGACGCGAGGCTCGTTCGCGCCGCGCACGCGCGGCCCCTCGATGCCCGTGACCTGGGGGCGTCCCACGATCCTGAAGCGCTGGGCGGGGATGTCGATGCCCAGATCCCAGTAACGGTCGATGGCGGCCTGGCCCGCGACCCAGAGCTCGTCGTACATCGCGCTCATGGGATTGCGGCTGGATGCCTTGTCCGAGTCGCCGTGGAGGATCTGCACGTGGTGAAGCTGGTAACGACGCACCGCGTGGGTGTTCGTCGCCGCGTTATTGACGTAGACGACGGTGCCACCGCAGTGCGCCAACACCTCGTCGACGGCGCGCAGCGAGCCGGCGTAGATGACCGGGCGGTCGGTGAGCGCACGCAGCTCGGTGAACAGCGCCTCCTGGCGCGCCACGATGACGTAGGGAAGCCCCGTCGCCTCGAGGTACGGCAGCCACATCTGTAGTTGATACGCCGAGCCGTGCGGCCCCGACTGATACACGCAGAAGGCGGGTTCGAGGGTGGCGATGTGCTCCAGCACTCGCTCGCGCGAGCGTCCCCGGCGCGCGAGGCGGCGCAACACGAGGACGGCCCCCACCGCGGCACAGGCGGCCGATGCCGACGCCACGACGGCGGCGGCGTCGCCGGGCCACAGGGCAAGGGCGGGCAGCGTCAGAATCGCCCCCGCGGACAGCAAGGACAGTGCCCAGGGCAACGACGACGACACGGAGTCGGCCGTGGTGCTCAGGCGCAGGTCACCCCTGGTGGCCGGCCGCGCCGCGAAAGAGGACAGCGCCGTCGCCGCGCCGCCGATCAGGACCACGAGTCCGATGACCCAGTCGAGCCCGTCCTCGCGCAGCGCCGCGGCGGTACCCAGGGTTCCCAGGGACAGCCACATCGCCGCGGACGAGCGCCCCGCCCCCGCGGCGAAGCGCGCCAGCAGGCCCGTCGAGGGCAGGCGCGCCTGCATCGACGGGCCGACCGGCTGCGTGAGGGGCAGCGCGATCATCGCCACCACGAGCACGAAGACGGCAGGCACAAGCCATGACGCCTCCAGCGCGGTGGCCGTCGCCACCACGGCCGCGAGGGCCAGGGCGAGCAGACGACGCGGCTTGAGAAGACCCTTCAGGGGAGAAACCATCGGCTGGCTACTGGCGGACGATGACGTTCTGCTGGTCCACGTACTGTCCCGTGGGTCCGAGCATCGTCTCGATCACCTGCGCCACGTGCTGCGGCTGCATGATCGTCGTCGGGTCCTCGTCCGGCGCGAGCACCTTGCGCAGGTCCGTCGCGGTACGCCCCGGCGACAGGCACACCACGCGGGTGCCGAAGATCTTCAGCTCATCACGCATGACCTCAGACATGTTGATGACCGCAGCCTTCGACGCCGAGTAGGTCAGCCAACCCGAGCGACCGCCGATGCCTGCGGTGGAGGCGATGTTGACGATGACCTCGAAGCGATTACCGAGGTGCAACAGTTCCTGCACGAGCGTGAACGGCCCGTACACGTTGACCGCGATGGTGCGCTCAAAGTCGGCGAAATCAACCTGGTGAATCGGCACCGGGTTGGTGTAGCCCGCATTGTTGATGAGGAAGTCGATGTTGCCGACCTCGCCGTAGACGCGCGCGACGGCGTCAATCAGCGCCGGGCGATCACCGACGTCAACGGTTTCGCGCACGAGGGTGACGTGAGCGGGGACCTCGTCCTCGAGGGCCGCGAAGTTCTCGTCGTACGCCTGTGAGGCGCGTGCCATGAGGACAATGGTCGTGATGTCGAGGTCCGAGGCGGCAAGCCTGCGCACGGTCTCGAGGCCGATGCCCTTCGAGGCACCGGTGACAAGGGCGGTCTTAGACATCCTCTTCCCCCTCGTGACGAAGGAGGTGGGTGGCGAGGTTGACGTCGCCGGGGGTGGTCACCTTGAGGTTGCGCTCGTCACCCTCGATGAAGAACACATCGATGCCGGCGTCCGCGCACATGGTGGCGTCCTCGGTGTAGAAGCGGTCTTCGCGGATCGCGAAGTCGTGGCCCGCGCGCAGGTCCGCCTTGGCGAACTTCTGCGGGAGCTGCACGTTGCGCAGGCGGGCGCGTTCGAGCGAACCGGTGACCCGCTGCGTCTCGGGGTCCACGGGCGCAACGGTGAAGGAGATCTCACGCATGAAGCCGACGTTCGCGTGGCTCGACTCGGCGAGTTCGCGGAAGTCGGCGGCCTTGACGAGCGGACGCGCGGACTCGTGGATGATCACGACGTCGTTGGTCGCGGCATCGAGCAGGCGAGCCACGGAGGCCTGGCGGGTCGCGCCAGCCTCGGCGTACACGACGGGCGTGTGAATGGCGTAGTCCTTCACGATCTGCTGAACGGTCTCGAGGTGACCCTCGGGGTAGTTGACGACGATCTGGCTGATCGCCTCGACCTCGTCGGCCTCCTTGAGGGCGTACACCAGGATCGGCACGCCATTGATCTTGACGAACTGCTTGGGTCCGGCCGTCTTCGCCCGGGCACCCACACCGCCGTTCAGCAGAAGTAAGGAGATCACATTCGCTCCGATAGGTCTCGTGATTGGTCGCCCATAGTCTAGTTGGCCGCGCAGCACGGGGGCTGCGGAACTCCTAGCGGGCCGTACACGCCAGCGCGCCGGGCGCCGGGGCGTCGCCGCGTCCGGTGAACCCGAAGGTGGCGGAACTACCGGCCTCGAGCGGGCCGTTCCAGCCGGCGTCACTCACCGACAACGATCCGGACGTGGCCGAGAATTCTCCGGTCCACTGGTCGACGATGCGGGTGCCGTCGGGAAGCGACACGGCGACGGTCCAGCCCGACACCGGGGTATTCGCCGTCACGGTGACATCCGCGACGAAGCCGGTCGACCACACGTCTCGCAGGTCAAGCGTGGCGCTGCAACTGCCGACCCCTGCCTCCGGGTCCGCGGTGGCGTCAGGAGCCTCGGCCTCTTCGTCCTCGTCGGGGTCGCGCGGCGATGGCTGCGGCGATCCGATGGCCGGGTAGGCGTTGGCCACCAGGTCCGACAACTGCTGCGCGAACCATTCACCCGCGGCCGGGGCATCCCCCATCGCATTGGTGGGCCTGCCGCCCAACTGCTCCGACGTGTGCTGGGGGTCGCACATCGGGTCAAGGGCGACGTCACCGTCACCGCTCGCGGCCGAACTCGCGCCGTCGGACTCACCCGGTGGCTTGGCCCAAATCAATGCATCCAGATGCGAGCCAGGGAAGCCCGCCGGAAGGGCCTGTGGCAGGCGTCCGAGCCCCGCGCCCTTCTGATTGCACCAGGCGGACCGGTGCCACCTGCGGTCGACCTTCGAGGCCTCGACCAACGCATCCACGGAGTCGCTCGACGCCGCGGCGACGGGACGCGAGGACCCTCCCCATCCGTTGCGCGAGGTGTCGATGAGCATGCCGGTGGACTCGGGGAAGCCCTCGTCCACGAGGAGGTCGTAGAGGCTCGCGGTCCAGTCCGCCTCGTCGAACGCCGCGTTGCCGCCATAGAACGTCGCGGCGCTCACAGGCTCCTCACCCACGAGCAGGTCGGGGTCCGTGAGGTACGGCTCCTCGAGTGGCGTGTAGTTGGACACGTTCGTCACGAAGCCGTCGACGGCGTCGAGGCCAGCCTCGGTGGACTCGGCGACCTCGGCAAACAGTGCCGCGGCGGCGCTTGCGTTGTCGTCCCATCCCAACCAGCCGGCATGGGCGGCGTCGAGATAGGAGTAGACGTGCGCGAGTCGCGCGAAGGTGTCCAGCGCGTACGCGACGCCGTCGCGGTACAGGGGATCCGCCTCGGCGCACGCGGCGATATCGCCATTCGTCACGATATTGGCGAGCGAGTCGGGCTCGATCAGGGCGACGATCCGGAGGTCACGGTACTTTTCTTCTGCCACCATCGACGCGATGGGGTCGATGTAGTCGTGTCGGTAGCTCGCCAACCCCTCCTGCGTCGCGGCGAGCTCTCCCGTGGAGGCGGCGGCGCTGCAGTCACGTCCGGGCAGGTCATACACCACGAGCGTCAGCGCCGTCGGGTCACCGGAGCTCTCGGCCTGAGCAACGGCCGCATCGAGGTGGTGGCGCAGTCCCGGAGCGTCGCCCTCGCCCGCAATCGCACCGATCGAGTCGAGCCACACCGCGGTCGGTTGGCGCGCGACATCGCGCATCTTTGACGCGATGGACGTGTCCTCGACCCGGTCGGCGGTCTCGATCACGTTCTCGGCCCACGCGTCATTGACATACATCCGCGCGCCCTCAAACGGGTTGTCCAGGTGGTCACCCTCGACCACACCGGGCGCACTCGTCGCGCCGTCGTCGACGGGAGACGACGTGGGCGCATCGGCCGACGCCGACGGCGCGGGCAGGTCGTCTCCACCGTCGCAGGCCACGAGTCCGAGCATCGTGGCCGCGGCCACGAACGGGGCCACCACCCGTGTCAGCGAGCCACGGAACGGGTGCTGCAAGAACGAGGGCGCCATGAGCACTATGGTCACACGACTGCCCCACACCGCGCGGACAAACGGGTACTTCAGGACGTCATCCGCGGGACGCCTCGCGTGCCAGCAGCGACCGCTTGACCGCCACGCCCCAGGCAAACCCGGTGAGGGCGCCCGAGGCGCCCGTGACGCGGTGGCATGGCACGAACAGCGCCACCGGGTTCGCGCCACACGCAGCACCGACGGCCCGGCTGGCGCCGGGGGACCCGAGCGCCGCCGCGACCTGTCCGTACGTCCGCGTCTCGCCCGCGGGAATGGCCCGCAACGCCTCCCAGACCCGTGCGCGAAACGCGGTGCCCGGTGTTGCCACCACGACCCTGCTCACCGCCTGGGTATCGCCGTCGTAATAGCCAGCTACGGCATCGGCCGCGCGTACGACTCCGCGCGAGCCCTGCCCGCCGCTCAGGCGCGAGCGCGCCGCCAACGCGGCGGGGTCATCGGTCCACCCGGCGGCGACGACCAGGCCGTCCTCCTCGATCACGACAAAGGGGCCATCGGGTGTGGCGAGGGTGTCATGCAGGCGCATGGGCGTCATCCGTTCGGTGAGGTGACGCGGCGCGCCACAGGTGCATCATGAGGTAACTGCGCCACGGCGCAGCGGTGGAGGTGGCGGCGGTCAGGCCGCGTGGGTCGGCCGGCAGGCCCAGCTGCCGAGCCCCGGCCCGAACCGCGACATCACCGGTGAGGAGCACATCAGTGGCGCCCAGCAATCTCAGCGCCACATAGTGCGACGTCCAGGGGCCGATGCCGGGCAGAGCCTCGAGATCGGCCGTCGCCTGGGCGACCGGGCGGGAGGCGTCGAGAATGAGATCGCCGCCGGCCACAGCCGCGGCGGCGGTCGCGACCGCGGCTCGGCGCCGGCGCGGTCCGGTCAGGGTCTCGCTCGCATGGGCCGCGAGCACGGCGGCGTCGGGAAACACCTGCGTCACCGTGTCCGTCGCGAGGCTGGCCGGCAAGGCCTCCCCCCAGAAGGCGGCCACCTTCGATACCGCGTTGCGCGCCGCGGCGACCGTGACCTGCTGGCCGGCGATGGCACGCACCAGGATCTCGGCCGCATCGACGGCGCCGGGGATGCGGATTCCCGGCACAGCCGCGACGCTCGGGGCGACGGCCGGGAGCGCTGCCAGTGCGGCGTCGACCGCCTCGGGGTCGGCATCGAGATCGAGGAGGCGCCGCACCCGCGCGATCGCCTCGGCGAGGTCGGCGAGATCGGTCAGTCGCACCGACATCTCGACCTCATGGTCACGCGGCCGGAGCGTCACGACCGAGGGTCCGTTGGCGAGCCGCATACTTCGTACGTAGCCGTCGTCGCCCGCATGCTCGACGCCCGGGATCGCGCGCCCTGCGAGCCACGCGATCACGCCAGCGCCGTCGAAGGGCGCGCGCACAGGCAGGCGCAGCGTGAGGCCACCGGCACCCACGTCCGCCGATCGCTCGGTTCGTCGGGCGCGCGCACGCAGGGCGCCGGGCGTCATCCCGAACACCTCACGCACGGTGTCGTTGAACTGGCGAATCGACGAGAAGCCGGCCGCGTGCGCCACGTCCGCCACCGTCATGCCGGACGAGACCAGCAGATGACGCGCGGTCTGGGCACGCTGAGCGCGAGCGAGGGCGAGCGGACCGGCACCGAGTTCGTCGCCGAGGATGCGGCCCAACTGTCGCGACGAGTATCCCAATCGCGCCGCGAGCCCCGGCACTCCTTCGCGATCGATGACTCCCTCACCGATGAGGCGCATGGCCCGCGCGGCCACGTCCTGGCGCAGATTCCATGCGGGGCTGCCAGGGGTCGCCTCCGGCAGGCACCGGCGGCAGGCGCGGTATCCCGCCTGATGCGCGGCGGCGGAGGTGAGGTAGAAGGTGCAGTTTTCGGGCTTGGGCGTGCGCGCGGGGCACGAGGGCCGGCAATAGATCCCCGTGGAGCGCACCGCGGTCACGAACTGGCCGTCGAAGCGCGCGTCGCGACTGTGAACCGCTGCATAGCGCGTCGCGAAGTCGGCGGTCGTGATCATGGCACCAGCATGCCTGCCGTCGAGCGCGCGGGCTGGCGGTTTTCGGACATGACGGCGCCGCCACCGGGGGATCCGATGGCGGCGCCGGGGACGAAGAGACGGGCTCTGCCTCTTCGCACGGGGAGGGCCGGGTCAGCCCGCCTCGATGGTGCCGGCGGACTCGCCGCCGGACAGGGTTCCGTCGGTGACCAGGCCGAAGGTGTCGTCTCCACTCACGTCGCCTCCAAAGGTGACGCCATAGGCGTCCCCTGTCACCAGACGGGGGCTGGAGAGGACGAGCGTCTGGGTGTCCTTGGCCGGCGAGATCGACGCGATCAGGTCCCCGTCGGCATCGGTCACTGTGATGGCGGTTCCCGCCGCCACCGTCTGGCCCAGCGAGACGCCGATGACGGCCTGGTCACCTGCGTCGGGCGCCTGTGCCATGCCTGAGGAGCCCGTCGCGACGAGCGTTCCGCCGTCGATCTGGAACGTGCCGTTGTAGTCGACCGCGCCGTTGCCATTGCTGGTCGGGCCCGCCACGATGACAGTGCCGCCGGTCATGGAGACGTTGCCGTTGGAGTCCACGCCGTCGCCGGTGGCGTTGATGAACCACTCGCCGCCGGTGATCTCGATGGCGGCGTCCGAGGCCTGCTCGCCCGCGCCCCCGCCGCCGGGGGCCATGCCGCCGCCCCTGGCGCCGTCGGTCCCACCGCCCATCGCGGGCTCCGACGATCCCGAGCCATCGGAGGCATTGAGCCCGTCGTCGCTCGACACGACCGTCGCGCTGCCGCCGTCGAGATACATGAGTGCGCCTTCCAGACCCTCGTAGGAGGCGATGATGTCGATGGTGCCGGACGTGACGCGCAGGATGCCGTCGGCATGCACCGCGTCGTCCTCCGCGGCGATCGTGATG
This sequence comes from Demequina sp. NBRC 110055, assembly GCF_002090135.1. GTDB lineage: Bacteria > Actinomycetota > Actinomycetes > Actinomycetales > Demequinaceae > Demequina. The sequence goes on from NZ_BBRL01000004.1 coordinate 339,464, forward strand.
TCCCCTCCCTCGATGGTCACCTGGTTGCAGGCGTCCATGGCGTCAGACCCAGACGTCAGATCAAGTGCGCCGTTCGAGATCCAGATGCGACCGACGAGGGCGCTCGCGTCATCGGCGTCGGCCTCGTTGTCGGACTTGAGAGAGTCGCCTCCCGAGTCGACGGTCACCGAGCCGCCACCAATCACGAGGTGGTCCTTCCCGCGGATGCCGTCGTCGGTCGCGGCGACCGTCACGGTGCCGGAGTCGATGACGAGCGAGTCCTTGGACGTGATGCCGTCGGCTGCGACGCCGTTGACGTCAAGCGCGCCCGACCCGGTGATCCACAGGTCGGAGGTCGCGTAGATCGCGGCGTTGGGTGCATCCTCCTCGTCGGATTCGGCGGCGCCGGCGGCGTCCGACACGGTGTTGGTCGAGCCGTCGGCGAGGTCGACTACCACCCAGTCGGCGTTCACGACCTGGATACCGGCGACATCGGCCGCCGTGATGTCCGCGCCGTCGAGCACGAGCGTGACCTGAGCATTGTCGGCGTCCACCACGACCTGCCCGGCGCTCAGGGAGCCGCTCAGCACGTAGGTGCCGGATGCCGTGATGGTGACCGTGTCCCCGTCGACGCTCGCGCCGGCGCCGTCCACGCTGGAGGCGCCGTCCGCCAACGTGATCGCCGTCACCGTCGCGGTATCCGCGTCGAGGTCGACGTCCTCGAGGTCGAGGTCGTCAACGGAGGTTGCCTCCGTCAGCGTGGTGAGGTCGATCGACGCCTCCTCGTCGGCGGCGGCGTCCGCGGCGCCCGTCGCCTTCGAGCCATCCGTGGCGCCGTCGGTCGTGGACTGCTCGGTGAGGGTCGCGTCCGACGAGGAGTCATCCGTGACGGAGCAACCGGTGAGCAGGAGCGCGCCCAGGCCGATGCCGGCGAGGGAGCTCGCGATGGGGTAACGCATCAGGTGGCCTTTCTCAGGCGCCGGCGCGGGCCGGCGCGGCGGGGTATACGGGTGCGGCGGACTGAACATGGGTGCGTAGCGTGCGCGACCAGCGGTTGGCGGGCAGCGACGTCTCGATCGCCGCCAGAGACGTGCAGTACTTCGAGACCTTCTGGGGGCGGGCGCCGTGGCGCCACAGGGCGCGGTCCACCTCCCCCGCGCGAGACGCTGACTTGGTCTCGACGATGAGGACGTGAGTGAAGGCGGCGGCCGCTCCCGTGGGGGACGTGCCCACCACCCGCTCATCGACCGTGACGCGGGCGTCATCGGTCAGCAACGTGGTCCGCTCGTACGTGGTGGTGAGCGTGGTGACCAAGGCGCCCACGGCATCGGCCGTATGGGGAAAACTCGCGACGAAGTCCCACGCGGCGGGCGGCAGGCTGCCGCCGGGATGGGGCGTGGTCACGTCCTGCTCGGTCAGCCACGCGCGGTGCTTGACGGTGTCGCCAGTGCGGGAGCGGAGCTTGACCTCGATCGACGCGCCGCCGGTGTCGACGTAGCGCCTGGTGCGCACCTTGTACCGACGTGGACGGCGGTGAGCGGCGGCGCGAAAGCTCTCGCGGTCGGGGGTGTCGTAATAGACCGATTCGTAGCGGAAGGCGCGCAGCTCATCGATCTCGAGGACGCGCGGCGCCTGCGCGAGGTCACCGAGGACCTCCGCCCACGTGGCCGGGGTCACCAGGTACTTGCGGTCCACGCGGCGCTGCAGCGAGGCGGTCTCGTCGAGCTCCATGAGGCCCACCGGCGCGTATGCGGCGCGCAGGGCGTCCCAGGTGGTCATCGTGCAGCCCCGGCCGTCAGCATGTCGTCGCGGTGGACGGCCGATGCTGCGGTGGGCTCCGCGGTCGGGTTGCCCGGGCGGCGCGTCCCTGCCTCATACCTGACCTCGCACAGGGTGGTCTGCTGCACCAGGTCGGTCTTGACGATCCGCACGCGGTGGACGGTGGCGCCCAGGAGGTCCTCGAGTTCGCGACGAGCCTCGTCTTCGGTGGACACGGCGGTGTCGAGCATCACGTGCTGGGTGCGGTAGCGGCTGAGCAGGCGCGGGGAGTCGCCGATCGCCATCATGACCAGCATGACCGCCATGAGGCTCAGCCCGACGGCCTGATTGATGCCGGGGAAGCCGCCCAGCAGGCCGAGCGCGATCGCGGTGAAGTAGTACGCGATTTCCTCGTGACCCATCTCGGTCGAGCGCAGCCGGATGATCGACAGGACGGCGAAGATGCCCAGTCCAAAGCCGAGCGATACATCCGCCGTGGCCATCGCGTACGTGACCCCCATCACGCCCACGTTGATCGCGAGGAACGCGACGATCATGTCGCGCCGGCGGTGACGGGGGAAGTACAGGCCGAACACCAGCACGCTGATGGCGAGGAGGTCGGCGGCGATGAGGAGGAAGATGGACATGGGGGCCTCGGGTCTCTAGGGCACTATTTCTAGGGCTCGGGGTGAGCGGTTGATGTGTTCCATCTCACCGGTGCTTCCTCAGAGCAGGCTGGGAATGGTGGGAGAGCACGCTGGGATCTTCACTGGGACTGCCTTGCGGCGCCTCCCAGCGTTCTCCCAGGCACGAGTGCCACACTGGCGGCATGGCAAACCGACGCATCCTCGTGGTGGACGACGAAGAGAACCTCCGCACCATGCTTGTCGCCGCCCTGCGCTACGAGGGCTACGACGTCATCCAGGCCGCCGACGGCGCCGAGGGTTTGAAGGCCGTGCGCGAGCACCGGCCCGACCTCGTGGTGCTCGACGTGATGATGCCGCACGTTGACGGTTTCCAGATGTGCCGGCGCATGCGCGAATCGGGCGACCGCACACCGGTGATCTTCCTCACCGCGCGCGACTCCTCGACGGACAAGGTCGAGGGGCTCACCATTGGCGGTGACGACTACCTCGACAAGCCGTTCAACCTGGACGAGCTGGTCGCCCGGGTCGAGGCGGTGTCCCGCCGCGTGGAGCACGCGCCCAGCGCGTCATCGACGTACACGGTGGCCGACCTAGTCCTCGACGACATCTCGCACCGCGTCACCCGCGGCGGCGAGGAGATTCAGCTGTCGCCCACCGAGTACCGGCTGCTCCAGCACCTGATGCGCAACGTGGGTCGCGTGCTGTCGCGCGGCCAGCTGCTCGAGGCGGTGTGGGGCTACTCGCCCGACGACGACCCCTCGGTGGTCGAGACCTACATCGGCTATGTGCGCCGCAAGGTCGACACCCACGAGCCCAAGCTCATCCACACCATTCGCGGCGCGGGCTACACCTTGAGGGCGCCGTGACGCGTGGCCTTCGCAGGACGCGACGCGCGCTGTCCCTGCGCGATCGCCTCTTCTTGGGGCTCGCCGCCGTGGGTCTCGTGGCCACCGGCGTCGCGGTGATCGTGACCTTCACGACGCGGTCGTACCTCATCTCGCAACTCGACGACCGCCTCGATTCATATGCGGGACCCGCCTACCTCGAGGAGCAACAGCTCAGGCCGCTGTTCGAGATCGAGGACGAGGACGGCACACGCCGCACGGAGGCGTGGCGTGGATGGGTCGATACGGATGGCGTGCTCCATCCGGTCTCATCCCCGACCGTCGAGGGCGCGTCCGATGCGAGCCCCGTCCTCACCTACGGCGACCTGACGACGACGAACAGCCACCTCACCGCCGAGTCCTCCGACGATTCGGGAGACTTCCGCGTGCTGGTGCGGCCCTTTGGCGGCGGCTGGGACATCACGGCCCTTCCCATGGACGACGTTGAGGCGGCAACCGCGCGGCTGGTGCTGATCGAAGGCGTTGGTATCGCCCTGATGCTCGGCGGCTTGGGTGCGGTCGCATGGTGGGTCAATCGCCTCGGCATCGGGCCAATGCGCCGGATGGTCGCGGCGTCATCTCAGGTCGCTCAGGGCGACCTGGAGGTGCGGCTGGAGACCGGAGCCGGGTCCGTCGAAACCGATGAGTTAGCACACTCACTGAACACCATGATCGGGACGCTCACGGCGTCGCTCGAGGAGCGCGAGAGGTCGGAGGCTCGGCTTCGCGAGTTCGTCGCCGATGCCTCCCACGAGCTGCGCACGCCCCTCACCACGGTGCTGGGGTACGCCGAACTTCACCGCCGGGGCGCCCTCGCCGGCGGTGACGCGCAGGACGACGCCTGGGGCCGCACCGAGGCCGAGGCGGCGCGCATGCGCCGACTCGTCGAAGACATGCTCACGCTCGCCAAGTACGACGCCGAGCCTGATATCGAGATGCGCGACGTCGCGCTCCAGACGCTCGCGACGGAAATCGTCGCCGATGCCACGGTCGCCTACCCCGCCACCGAGTTCACGTTCACCGGCGGTCACGCGACGGTCGCGGCCGACGGCGACCGTCTGCGCCAGGCGCTGCTCAACGTCGTGGCGAACGCCGCAGTGCATGGCGGGCCGCACGTGACAGTTGCGATCCCCTCCGGACCCGACGGCGCCCGTGTCACCGTCCACGACGACGGCCCTGGCATGGCTCCCGAGGTCGCCGCACGCGCCACCGAGAGGTTTGTGCGCGGCGACTCCTCGCGCCAGCGCGCCACCGGCGGCGCGGGCCTGGGACTGGCCATTACCGCCGCCATCGTCCACGCTCACGGGGGCTCACTCGACGTCGTCTCGGCCCCGGGCGAGGGCACGACCATCACGATCTCGCTGCCGGTCGCGGCTCCCGGTAGCACGGCTCCCCGCAGCGGCTCTGACGACTCCAGCGCGACCTCACCTCGATAGGAGGCGGACCCCGGGACATCGGGAGTGACCGCACCTCCCAACGGCAACCTCTTCCGCCGCTACCGTGGCCCCATGATGAGAGTCGCCACTTCACTCCCGGACGGCTCAGAGCCCTTCCTATGGATAGTGGCGGCGCTCGCGCTGGTCATCGCTGCAGCCGTAGTGTGGCTTCCCGGAGCGGTCCTCATATGGTTCGGAGGCTGGGGGATCCACCGACTTCTCACGCCCGAACCACTCCGCCTTCGCCACTGGCACCCCATCTCGGCCATCGTGACCGTGGCGCTGTGGACCGTCCTGATCATCGCTGCCGGCGCTTCCATCGCGGTCGGCCTCGTCGAGGGCGGGTAGCCACAGAAGGTCCCCGCCACTCAGTGGTGCGGGACGTATGGGAACGCCACCGACGCGACCACGTCGTCCATGCCGGCCTGGATCACGTCGGCCACGTAGACCTCACGCGACGGCATATCGTCGCGGGGCGCGCCATGCTGGGTCACCCACATGGCAACGGCGTCATATGCCGCGAGGATGTCCGGAAACTCAAGGCCCGTGCGGGTGACGTCGGTGTACGCCTCCTCGTGGGCCTCCTCGACCTTCAACACGATCGCATCCTCAGGCTCCGCGGGGCCGTCGATGACGATGACCACCTCGACATACGCGCTGTGGTCCGGCGTCACCGGACCGTGGAAGACGACATACGTGGGCCACTCGGGCGTCGTCGTCAGGTCACGAAGGCCGGGGTGACGTTCGGCCCACGAGAACAGGTCGTGGAACGAGGACATGATGAACTGCTCGAGCTCTGGCTGGAACAGTTCCTTGCCGATCACCGCGAGCTTGCGGCGCGGCACGGTGCGGCTGTGAATCTCCATGGGGGGCTGCCCCTCTCTGCGCAGTCGCGCGGTCACGTAGCGGCCGATACCGCGGCGGTCCCCGTGCCGACGCTCCTCGCCCACCCACCAGGCCTGGTAGATCGCGAGGGCGTCGTCGGGAGCGGCGTCGAGGATCTGCGCCACCACCGCAAGCGGCACGTCGATGCGCCGCAGGTCGCCGATGAGTGTCGCCCGGGCGATCTGCTCCGACGCGTAGCGCCGGTAGCTCGTCACCGGGTCGACCTGAGCGGGAGCCAGCAAGCCGTGTTCGTCGTAATACCGCAGCGCCTTGATCGACAGGCGCGTCAGCTCGGCGAACTCGCCGATGCCATGCCATGAACCGCTCATAGCCGCCATCGTGGAACCTCCCCTAGGAGGAGAGTCAAGCCCTCGAGGACTATCTTGGCGCTCGTTCGCTCCTGGCGACCGAGAATCCGGCACCACACTGCCATCCGCGCCGAAAATGCGGACATTTGCGCCAGGGGCGGGGTTCAGAGCGGGACGTCGACCATCCCCTCCGGCGAGATCACCCAGCGCCGAGTCACGCCAAGCTCCTCAACGAACTCCGCGTCGTGACTGACCACGATGAGCGCACCCCGGTAGCCCGCGAGTGCCTCGAGGAGATGCGCGCGCGACGCGAAGTCCAGGTTGTTGGTGGGCTCGTCGAGCAGCAGCAACTGCGGCGCCGGGCGCGCAAGCAGGACGGCCGCGAGCGCAGCCCGCAGCCGCTCTCCTCCCGACAGTTGCGCGGCTGCGGCGTCCCCTGCCGCACCGCGGAAGAGGAAGCGAGCGAGCGCCTCGCGCACCTCGTGCGGGCTCGCACCCAGCGCGCGGCGGCGCACGTTCTCCACCACCGACAGCGCGGGGTCGAGTACGTCGAGCCGCTGCGGCAGGTAGCCCACCGGGACCTGGACACCGGCCTCACCGCCCAGTGGCGCCATCTCTCCCAGCACAGTCCTCATCAGCGTGGTCTTGCCCGCGCCGTTGGGCCCCGCAAGCTCGATCCGCTCCGGGCCCTGCACGCGCGCCGTCACCTCGGCACCGGTCGCCAGCACGCACGCGTCGAGTGCCAGCACGTCGCGCCTCGGCGGGACGGCGGTGCCGGGCAGTTCCACCCGGATCTCGCGGTCACGGTCGGCGGCGTCCTCGGCGCGCTGGAGCCGCTCGCGCGCGTCGGCGAGCCGGTCCTCGTGGATGCCGGTTACCCGCGCGAGCGTCGCCTGCGCCTGCCGCTTCTTGGCGCTCGCGAGGATCTTGGGCATGTTCTCCGCCTTCGCGGCACCCACCTTGGATCGCCTGGCCGCGCCCTCGACATAGGTACGCAACTCTCGATGCTGGCGGGCGGCATCGGCCTTCGCGGACCGCACCTCCTGCTCGGCCGCGGCGCGTTCCACGGCGAGCGCCTCCTCGTAAACGGTGATGTCGCCGCCAAACCACCGGAGCGACCCGCGCCGGAGCTCGCCAATCGCGCCCACGCGCGACAGCACTCTCCGGTCGTGCGACACCACCAGGGTCGCTCGCCGCCGCGCGACCAGCGCCTCGATGACAGAGCTGGCCGCGTCAGCGTCGAGGTTGTTGGTGGGCTCGTCGAGCAGCAGCACGGCGGGCCGCTCATGCAGCGCGGCCGCGAGGGCTAGCCGCGTGATCTCGCCGCCCGAGAGTTCGCCGACCACACGGTCGAGCGTGTCCGCTGGTAGACCCAGGGACGCGAGTGTCGCGGCGGCGCGCTCCTCGGCGTCCCAGTCGTCGCCGATGACGTCGAAGTGCGCGGGGTCCACGTCGCCCGACTCGACCGCACGGATGGCGGCGCGGACGGGTGCCAGGCCCATCACCGCATCCGCCCGCTGTGCGGGATCGAGCGCCACGTCCTGGGGGACGTACGCGAGGTGCGGAGGACGGGAAATGGCGCCGGCATCGGCCGTGAGCGCTCCGGCCAGGATGCGGAGCAGGGTGGACTTGCCGACTCCGTTCGCGCCGACGAGCGCGGACAGGCCGGAGTCGACCGCGCCGGTGACGTCATCCAACGCGACCGAGCCATCGGGCCAGGAGAAAGAAAGGTGGGAAAAGGACAGGGAAGACATAGGTTCTCGCAATGCGTCTGGTGGCAGGGATGCGCGTAGCCAGACTGAGCGTCTGGCGAACCTAGATCTTCAACGGATTGTCCTTCGGTCGGGGATGCGACGGGCACCAGCATACGCCGGTGCCGGCGTGGTCGTCACGAGGGCGAGCCGGTCACCACGGCATCGGGATGTCGGTGATGCGGTGGGCGTCGTCGGGGTGGTGGGGAAGCGGGCCGCCGTCGCCGCGGATGCACAGCCAGCGCAGCGGCTCGGTGGATTCGGGAACGCACCGCCACGTGCGCATCACCCCCTGGCCGACGCGGATGGCGGTGCCGGGCCCCACGTCGACCACGTCGTCGTCGAGGCCCATCTGGCCCTGGCCGGCGAGGAAGAGGTAGAGCTCCTCATCCGACGAATGGGCGTGCCAATAGCCGGCCTCTTCGCCGGGGACGAGGGCGTTCGCGGTGACGCCGACGAACTGCATGGGCAGCTCGTGATCGAGTACACGGCGGCCGTCGCGCATGCGCCCCGGCGCGAATCCACCATGGAAGTCGCGCCACTGGTCGATGCCGCCGATCTCGATGCGCTGATAATCGCTCATGGCCCGAGTCTGGCACGCACGCCCGTGAAGGGGTTGGGCCCCTTGAGGCTGCGCTGGTCACTTCCGCCCGAAAGTCACCGTCACAGCCTCAAGGGAGTCTGCGCGAGTCGCCGGGCGGGGGTGCCCGGCCGCTGCTACGTCAGCTTCTTCTTCACGTAGGCGACCACCGCGTTGGCGTGCCCATGGCCCATACTGTGCTGCTCCTTGAGGACCGTGACGACCTCCATGTGAGCGCGGCCGTCGAGCAGGCCGGCGGCGGCGATGTCGAGCCAGTCCTGCATCGGCCGCCCATACGTCTTCTCGATGGACGGGAAGTAGGAGACCGGGCCGGCGAGTTTCTGGCCCGGCGCCAGGTCTGGCGCCGGCACCGGGTGCTCGCTCACACCAGCACCTCGGACTCAAGCCTCGCGTATGAGGTCTCCATGCCGTCGGTCATGCCGGTGGCGAGAATCATGTCGCGCACCTCGGCGTTCGGGTAGGTGATGACAAGAGTCAGCAGGGTCGCACCCTCGACGGGCGTGAGCGTCAACTCATTGATGTTCGGCTCGCCGGGCATGCCGATCATGCTCTCGGTCGTCACGGCGCGCAGAGGCGGGTGAATCTCGAGCACCTCGCCCTCGAAGCCAAACGCCTCGCCCTCGGTGCCCTCGTTCGGTACCCACTCGCTGCGATGCTTGGCCCCCACCGTCGTGCCGGCGACGGCGACGGTCATGGACCAGCCGTCGGGGCCCAGCAGCCACCGCTTGAGTAGTTCGGGCTCGTGGTGGGCGCGCCACACGTCTTCCACGCTGCCGCGGATGACGCGGGAGATGCGCACCTGGGTGTCGGACAGAATCTGCGCCTCGGTGCCGCGCCCGGCGGCGAACGAGGAAAGGTCGGCGAGCACCTCGTCGATCTGGCTCATGGCGGAGGTCATGCCCTCCTCCATGCCCATGCCGAGCAGCTGCTCAAGCTGGTCTGCCGAGCCGAAGTGGGTGGTCGTCACGAGCCGAGAACCGGCCTCCGTCTCCTCGAACTGGAAGGTCATGCGCATGCTCGGCATGTCGGTGTTCTCGTGGCCCTCGGCGTCAGCGAAGCCGTCACGCACCTCGAAGGAGTGACCCTCGTCGACGTGCAGGAACTCCCAGAACCCCGACGATTGCTCGCCGTCGGGTCCGGTCATGGTGTAGTGCGAACGCCCGCCGGGGTACACGTCATGCCTGATAAACGTGGCAGGCCACTCGACAGGCCCCCAGAACTTCTCGATCTGGCGAGGGTCGGTGTAGGCCTCCCACAGGCGCTCGCGCGTCGCGGAGAAGTCGGCGATCACGGTCATCGTGAGGGCCTCGGGGTCCTTCAGGACTTCGGTGATGGGCATGGCTGTGCCTCTTTCGGGATGGCTACTGCTGCTGAGATGGGGTGGAGTCGAGCAGGGCGTCGAGGCGGTCGATGCGCGACCGCCAGATCTGCTCGTAGGCGTCCAGCAGGCGCTGGGCGCGACGGATGGCGTCAGGATTGCCGCGCACCACACGCTCACGGCCGCGGGGCTTCTTAGTCACCAGGCCCGCTCCCTCCAGGACGGCGACGTGCTTTTGCACGGCGGCGAAGGACATTGCATAGGCGCCGGCAAGCTCCGAGACGGACGCCTCGCCGGCGAGGGTGCGGCGCACGATGTCACGGCGCGTCGCGTCGGCGAGGGCCCGGAAGATCCGATCCACCTCGTCGTCGGTCAGCTCTGACGAGCTATTTACAACCATGTGGTTGTACGTTACGCGCCCTGGAGAGAGTCGTCAAGAGATGCGGTCGCCGGTCCTGTAGCGATCCCGACCGGGCTGCCCCACTATGGGTGGAAGGAGGCGCGATGAGATTCCTCATGCTGATCATTCACGACGACCCCACGGTGAGCGAGGCGGACATTGCCGACGCACCTAGCCACGAGTCCTGGTTCGAATACGCCCACGCGAGACGCGCCTACGACCTGGGCATCCGGTGCGACGCGCGCGATGACGCCCGCACGGTGAGGGTTCGCGCCGGACACATGCAGGTGAGCGAGGGGACGGTGAATGACGCAGCCGAGTGGGTGGCGGGCGTCGCCCTGATCGACGCGGACGACATGAACGATGCCGTCGAAATCGCGTTGCGCAACCCGGCCGCGTCGTACGGAGCCATCGAGATCAGGCCCGTGCACTCCTTCGGAGGTCCCCTCCTTGACGATCCCCAGCGTCACCCTTCACCACCCGAGTAAAGCCTCTGCAGTTCCTCGAAATGGGCGTCACTGTCCACTGCCGCCGGGTATTGCCCCGCGAGGTATTGCGCGAGCCTGTCGAGGTGCCAGTGCCACCCTGCGGCGTAGTCGGGGGCGTGAGGGTCCGGCGCGAGGTGATCGAAGGTGAGCGCCGTCGCGCCCTCGGCGTCACCCTCGATGCCACCCTCGACGTCGTCGAGCATGATCACCACATGCCAGTGCCCGTCGGGGGCGTCCCACGCATACTCGAGCAGCTGCAGCTCATCCCACGCGATCACGTCGCCTCGCATGGTGCCGTACTCGCCGAGGTCGGAGGTGACGGCCCCGCCGGCATGCGGCTCGAAGTCCAGAGGGAAGGCCCAGGCACCGGTCCCCTCGAGCGTCGTGACCGCCTCCCACACGGAGCGACGACCGGCGCGATAGACGCGCTCGAAGCGCAGCACGTCGACGCCCTCGTGGTGGATCACCCGGCCCACATCGGCGGGGTTGAGCGCTGCGGCAACGTCCATGACGCCAGTGTGCCCCGCCAGCCGCGCCCTCGCACGGCGTCGACGCAGCCTGGCGCTCGACGGCATCGGCCCTAGGCTCTGCCCTATGACCATTGCCGCGACCCTTGTCGTCGTGCTCGCCGCGGGCCTCGCCGCCCAACTCGTCGCCGCGCGCTTCCGCATCCCCGCCATCGTCGTGCTGATCGCGACGGGTCTGATCCTGGGACCCTTCTCTGAGGTCGTGACCGTGCCGGCGGACTCGGCGCAGGTGTCGGCCTTCATCGGGCTCGGCGTGGCGGTGGTGCTGTTCGAGGGCGCCATGGATCTGCGCTTTGGCGAGATCGAGCGGGTGGGTAAGGGCATTCGCCGCCTGACCCTGCTGGGACCCCCGATCGCCATGATCATCGGCGCGCTCGCCGCGCACTACGTGGGTGGTCTCGAATGGCCCGTCGCGTGGGTCCTCGGCGCCCTGCTAGTCGTGACCGGGCCCACCGTCATCATCCCGTTGCTGCGCCAGGCAAACCTCAACAAGGAGACGTCGTCCCTGCTCAAATGGGAAGGCATCATCAACGACCCCATCGGCGTGCTGCTGGCGATGCTGACGCTGCAGTACTTCCTGATTGCCGATGCCGGCGTGGGCGGGGATCTCGAGTTCATCTCGCGCGGGCTGGGCATCGCGTCGGTCGTGGTTACCTTGGCGGGCGCCATCGTCACCGCCGTCGTCCTCGGCGCGGGCGCCGGCGTGGTCCTGGGTGTTGTGTTCCGCCGCGGATGGGTGCCCGCACACCTCAAGTCCCCCCTGCTGCTGGTCGCGGTGCTCGTCATCTCAACCCTGGCCGACATCGTCGTGGACGAGTCGGGTCTGCTCGCCGTGACCCTCATGGGCATCGTGCTGGGCAACATGAACCTGGCCGAGCGCGAACAGCTGCTGGACTTCAAGGAGGGCCTGTCCGTCGTCATACTGTCGGCGCTCTTCATCATCATCCCCGCGCAGCTCGACATCGACCAGTTGCGAGAGATCGACTGGCGCATCGTCGGCTTCGTCGCCGTGCTGATGTTCGTGGTGCGACCGCTGACGGTCGCGCTCGTCACCATCCGATCTCCACTGCGATGGCAAGACCGGGTCCTCATGGGGTGGATTGCTCCCCGAGGCATCGTCGCCGCCGCGACCGCCGGCGTGTTCGGGCCCGAGCTCATCGAGGCCGGCTACGAGGACGGCGCCGTGTTCTTGCCCACCGTGTTCCTCGTCATCATCGTGACGGTGCTCGCCCACGGCTTCTCGCTGGGGTGGCTCTCGCGCCGCCTGGGACTCTCGGCCGGCGCCAAGAATGGCCTGCTCATCGTGGGCGCCTCGCCGTGGGCGCAGTCACTGGCGACGACGCTGACCCGGCTCAAGGTCGCCGTGGTCGTCGCCGACGGCACCTACCAGCGCCTTCAGGCCGTGCGCATGGCGGGAGTGCCCACCTACTTTGGCGAGATCCTCTCCGAACACGCCGAGCGCACGCTCGAAAAGGCGCCGCTGTCGTACCTGCTGTGTGCGACAGACAACGACTACTACAACGCCCTCGTCGCCCGCACGGAGGGGCCCGAGTTCGGCTACCACCGCACCTTCCAGATCGCGACGCACTCCGAAAGCACCAACGAGCAACGCCGCCTCACGTTCGAGCGGCGCGGCTCGATCGCCTTCGATGGGAAGTTCGACTGGTTCGCGCTCGACGAGCGCGTCGCCGCCGGATGGTCGATCCACACCACCAAGCTCACCGAGGGCTTTGGCTGGAAGGCCTGGCAGGAGCGCCAGGGTGCGCGAGGCGTGGCCTGGATGCTGGTGGGCGAGGTCGACCCCGCGGGCAGCTTCCGGCTCTACTCGTACGACCAGGACTTCACGCCGGAGCCCGGCGCGACCATCCTGTATTTCGCGCCGGATCACTCCAAGCGGGAGCGTGCAGCCGAGCGCGCCACGCGCACGGCGCCGACGCCCCTCGTCGAGGGTTAGGCTCAGCCCTCGCGCACGCGCGCGATGACCTGGGCGTACTGGTCGGTCTCCACCATGCCGGGGATGCCGAAGCGCTCGCCGACCACGGTGAAGGGCACACCGGTCGCACCCATCGCGGACGCCTGCGCGTGCTCGCCGCGCACCAGGTCGGTGTGCTCCTGGGACGCGATCACGGCCTCCGCACGGTCGCGCTCCAGCCCGGCCTCGACCGCCACCTCGACGAGCGCGGCATGGTCGGTGATGTCGAGGGTGCCGCCGAAGTGACCCCGCTGAATGGCCTCGCGCACGTCGAGCGCGAGGACCGGCGACGTCTCGGCGGCCTCGGCGACCAGGCGATGCGCGGGCATCGTGTCGCCGATGATGCGGTCGTTGCTGAACGGCAGGCCCTCGGCGTGAGCGAGGTCGACGATGCGCTGCTGGCTGGCCTCGACCTGCTCGACGGTGCCGCCGAACTTCTCGGCGAGATACTCCATCGCGGGGCGACGCTCGCCGCCCTCCGGGTTGAGCTGGAAAGCGCGGGGCACGATCGTCACGTTCGCGTCGGCCGCCTTACGCAGGCGCGCCTCGCCGATGTAGCAAAACGGGCACACGATGTCCGCCCACACGTCGATGGTCACAGGGGTGTCAGAAGCCATAGCACCGGAACATACATGACGATTCAACTATTCCAGGAATCGGCACGGGCCGTTAGAAGCCGTCGAGCCCCTCGTCCAGGCCGTCGAGCACGCGGTAGGCGTTCGCCACCGTGGTGAGATCCGGATCCACGCCGCCGGTGGTGGGGAAGACCGACACGTCGACGACGATCACATTGGGGTGCCCCCAGACGCGCCCGCGCGGATCCACCACGGAGGTCCCCGGGTTGTCGCCCATGCGTGCCGTTCCCGCGGTCCGGGGCTCGACGAGTGGCGCGCGCGTCGTCACCACGTGCTGTGCGCCCGCGGCCGAGAGCCAATCTGCGGCGCGCTCGCCGAGCGCGGCCCGTAGCCGAGAGTCGTGAGCGTGCGAGCGGCGCACGACTCGCACGACCGGGGCGCCCCAGGCGTCTGTCGAGCCGGCCTCGAGGGTGACCCGGGCATCGGCCACCGGCATGGGATGGCCGTAGCCAGCGACGCGTTGCAAGCGCGGCAGGAGCCGCGCGAGCGTCGACAGCACCGCAGACCCGGCGAACGGCACCAGCTGTGCCTGCTGAAGAGCCGCGAGGGCCGATGCCGCGGTGGGCACATGCTCATTCGCCAGCACCGCACCGCCAGTCAGCCCGTCGTTGTCGTGGCGGAAGTCGAGTGTCGCGATGGCCGGCCCCGGACCCAGGTTGTCGTTAATGGGCTCCTCGAAGAGTCCGATCGCCTCGATTCCCAGGCGCCCCTGCAGATGACGTCCCACCTGGTCGTGGGTGTTGCCCAGGCCATCGGGCGCAGCACTCGAGCGCGACGACAGCAGCAGTCGCGCCGTCTCCACCGCACCGGCGCCCAGCACGAACTCGTCGGCATCGATGCGCCGCTCCCACCGTCCGTCGCCGTCCATGCCGCGCACGAGGGCACCGGTGACGCGCCCCTGGGCGTCGGTGCTCAGCTCGATCACGCGTGCGTCGAGGATGATCGACATGCGTCCCGTGCGGGCGGCACGCCACAGCGACGTGTTTTGGCTCCCCGCCTTTGCACCGACGGGGCATGCGAAGCCGATGCATTGCGCGCACCGCACACACGCGGGGCGGCCGCGGTAGGGCTCCGAGTTGACGAGCATCGGGACGCACTGGGTGTTCCATCCCAGCATGGTCGCCCCCTCCCGCAGCGGCCCCGACGGGCGCGTGCGCGGCAGTGGCGGCAGCGGATACGGCCCGGACCGCTCGCCCTCGTGAACGCCCACACCCGGCGCACCCGAGACCCCCCACTCGAACTCGGCGTGGGCGTAGTACGGCTCCATCTCCTCATACGCCACCGGCCAATCGACCAAGGAGGACCCGTCGGGCACGCCGTAGGTCGACGCGAGCGCGAAGTCCTGCGGCGCGAACCGCCATGCCTGCGCGCCATAGACGCGCGTACCGCCACCAAGGCCGAACGCGCCGATGCTCCAGCGTGCGCGCGTGGGGTCGCCGCGATGCGTGCGGACGTCTCCGCGTCCGAAGTCCTGCTGCCCCTCGGCGCCGCGGGGACTGCCGAGGATGGGCAGGCCCGCGAGCGCCCCAAGACCGCCATCGGGCCGCGCCGAGCGCAGGATGTCGCGCGTGAGTTCACCCGTCGGCGGCATGCCGCCGCGCTCGATCACGAGAATCGTGCGGCCCGCTTGGGTCAACTCCTGCGCCGCCACACCGCCGCCGGCTCCGGAGCCGATCACGATCGCGTCGTAATGGCCCAGCAGCGCACGCCTGTCGATCACGCATGCGGTGACCTCGTCGGGAAGGTCGGAGCCAGGCGGCATCGGCGCGAGCGAAGGTGACCACCCGATCGCCGGCCAGACGTCGGGTTGCGCCACACCCACCTGGCCCACGAGGGCGGCGAACCACCGCAACTCGGGATCGGCAAGGTGGTCGCCGGCGTCGTCCGGCGACAGCCGCGCCATCAAGTCGGCGATGCGAGGGCGCCACTCGGGGTGGTCGTGCGCGATGACGGCACGCAGTTCGGTCACGATGCTGTCCAGCGTGGACGCGGACGAGGCCGCGTCCGGCAGCACCGCCCCCACCCACCGGGCGAGGGCCTCGTCGTCGACCCCGGTCATGAGGTCAAGGGTAGGGCCGTCGAGTGACGCGGATGTTTCGCACCCCCCGCGCGCTCAGCGCCCGCGCGGCCTCGATGCCTACTGGGTCGCCGACGAGGGTGCCGCTAGGCGGCGATACCCGAGACCGGCAAGGACGGCCACGACCACGCCGGCGGCGAAGATTCCCGCGGCGGCAATGCCTGCCGGCGTCGCGGCGATGGCGGAGGCGAGGGCGACCACGGCGACCGCAGCGAACAGCACCGGCATCAGCGGCTCGGTCGCGGCCGCGAGGGCGATGAGGGGCAAAGCGAGATACTCCGCCGATTCGGTCGAGCGCAGCAGCACGACCCACAGCACGGCAAGAGCGCCCCACCAGATGCCGCGCGAGCTACCGCGAATCGCCAACCCGCCCGCGGCAAACACCACGACGAACAGCACGACTCCGAGAATGGTGCTCAGGGGCGCACCCCCGGCCTCACCCCAGGCCGCCACGATGGCGACGACGGCCGCGGCGACGACGGCGATCCCCAACAACACTCGGAGGATCGCGGGCATCACGGGACGGGAAGACATAGCCTCGATTCTCTCAAAGGCGGCGCGACCGACCGACCACCTCCCGCCGCGGCGGGGGAAGCGTCGCACGGGGCGTAAGTTGGACATATGCCCCGCCACCCACTCGGGCTCGCATGAGCCGCACGTTCGCGTCGCTGGGCTACCTCAACTACCGGCTGTGGTTCGCAGGCGCGCTCGTGTCCAATGTGGGCACGTGGATGCAGCGCGTCGCCCAGGACTGGCTGGTGCTCACGGTGTTGTCGGAGGACTCCGGCGTCGCCGTCGGCACCGTCACCGCCTTGCAGTTCCTGCCGTTCCTCCTCTTGGGCCCCTTCGCAGGTGTGCTCGTGGATCGCGTGGACCAGCGCAAGCTCTTGATCGCGACCCAGGTCGTGGCCGGCAGCCTGGGCGTCGCTCTGGGAGCCATCGTGCTCGCCGGACACGCCGAACTGTGGCACGTCTACCTCTTCGCCTTCGGGCTGGGCGTGGTCTCCGCCGTTGACGTGCCCGCACGCCAGACCTTCGTCGCCGCGCTCGTGCCGGCCGAGGGCCTGCCGAACGCCGTGGGGCTCAACAGCGCCTCGTTCAACGCCGCGCGACTCATCGGCCCCGCGGTCGCGGGACTTACCGTGGCGTGGATCGGCATCGGCTGGGTGTTCATCGTCAACGGCCTCACGTTCGGCGCGACCGTGCTCGCCCTCCTCGCGATGCGGCGCGCGGAGTTGGTCGACGTCGAACGTGCGCCGCGAGAGAAGGGCCAGGTGCGCCAGGGCCTGCGCTATGTGCGCCGACGGCCCGACATCATCATGGTGATGATCGTCGTCTCGGTTGTGGCGGCGTTGGGCCTGAACTTCCAGATGACCAGCGCCCTCATGGCCCGCATCGAGTTCGGGCGCGGTCCCGAGGACTACGGGATCATGGGATCGGTACTCGCCATCGGCTCCTTGGGTGGGGCCCTGCTGGCGGCGCGCCGCGAACGTCCCCGCCTGCGACTCGTCCTGGGCGCGGCCATGCTCTTCGGCGTCTCGAGCGCCCTCATGGCGTCGATGCCCACGTATGCGCTCTATATGGCGGCCTCCGTCGCCGTGGGCTTCTCGCAGCTCACGATGCTCACGAGCGCGAATGCGTACGTCCAGACCACGACGGTACCCTTCATGCGCGGCCGCGTGATGGCCCTGTACTCGATGCTGCTGATGGGATCGACACCCATCGGTGCGCCCGTCATCGGCTGGGTGGGTGAGCACGTGGGCCCCCGATGGTCGGTGGGCGTCGGATCCATCGCCTCGGTTGCGGTAGCGATCGCTGCCACCGCCTGGGCGGTGCGCTACTGGAACCTCGAGGTGACGTACCACCGGCACCGGCCGCTGCTCGAGTTCACCTACCCGAATCGGGTGAACGCGCGCGACGATGCGGTGCTGCGCCTCAGGGCTCAGCAGATCGAGGACTCGTCCGCTCAGCCCTGAGGCGCCTCTCCCGGTTAGGCGGGCGGCGTGGTGCCGCCGGTCTCTTCGCGGCGCTCGGTCACGTGGCGCTCCTGGCCGGCGGCCGGGGCGGCACCCGCGGCGGGCGCGGCACCGGCGGCCGGGGCGGCCTCACTGTGGGACTCGGTGACGGTGGTGCGCTTACGGCCGCTCATCGCGAGCGAAATGATGATGCCGAGCGCTCCGGCCGCCATCAGGATCCATCCGACGAGCCCCAGGTCGATCGCATCTACTGACTCGTTGAGGGCGAACGCGAGGATCGCGCCGACGGCGATGAGGAAGATTCCAGAACCGATGGCCATGATGAGTGCTCCTCCCATGAGAGCGACGCTGCTCTGTTACGCGGATGCGCTGGGGCGGGTCCCCTGGCGGCGTCTGCCTTCACTCAACGGCGCGCGAACCAGGAACTATTCCCCGGAGCGTGGCCCGCCGTGCGTCACTGGCCCCCAATAGAGGCGCTGTCGTTGCCCTCGCCACACGCCTCAAACAGTTCATACAGCCGTTCCTGAGCCCCTCCCGTGGCCCTGTACTCGACGGCGATCTCCTCGCCGTCGACCTCGAACCACGCAGGGAACACGTACGTCTTCTTCGACTCGGCGAAGGCGTGCGCGTCGCAGCGGTCGGCGCGCACGGTCACGGGCACCGTCGCCTGCTCTTGGTCGGCGGAAAGCGTGAGGGGCAGCGCGCCTTCAACAGGCTCGAGCGCGAAGATGACATTGCCCTGCAACCGGGTAAGGGTCGCGGGCGCCTGAGACGAGCCGCGGGTGAGCGTCACGGAGGTCGCGAGCGTGTCGCCGTCCGCAACCCAGGCGTCGTCTCCCGTCGCGAAGGAGGGCTGCGCCGCATCGGTGGCGACCTTGGCCGCGCACTCCTCGGCGTTGATCTCCTGAAGCGCCGCGTCCTCGAGGGTGACGCGTGTGGCCGCCAGCGTCACTCCCTCCTTGGCACGCACCTCCACCGTCGCGACCGTGTCGCCCTGCCCGGCGGGACACACCGGCGCGCCGAGCGGCACGCGCAGCCGAGATTCGTCGCCGTTGATCAGCAGCACGTTCGTCGGCACGGTGCCGGACGAAGAGAAGTAGGGCGACGTCATCGACACCGACGTGACGATGCCGCGCGGTTCGCTGCGTGCAGTCACCCGCACCTCCACCTTGCGTTCGGCCTCGAGGGTGCGCTGGCGATAAATGGTGCCGACGCTCGCGATCGTGGGCGGGGCCAGGGCCGATGCTGTGGGCGCCGGGGTGGACAGCGCCGGCACCGACGGCGCGTCACCCGTACACGCCGTGAGGGCCGCGAGCGCGCCCGCGAGGAGTCCAGCCACCACAGCCGCGTCGCGCATATCGCCAGTGTGCGGCTCTCGCGGCCCGGCGTCTACCGGCGTGGCCGCGTCGGCGCCACAATGCATGACATGAGCGACTCCCCCGTGATCCAGAACGACCGCTGGCGCGTGGGTTTCTTGCCCGAGCTCGGCGGTTCCGTCGCGTTCGGTCAGGTGCTCGTGCGTGGCGAGTGGGAGGACGTCATGCGCCCCACGCCCGCGCGTCCCGAGATCCCCAAGCAGACCGCGTCGTACCCCTTGGTGCCGTGGTCCAACCGCATCGGCCATGCGCTCTTGCGCTTCGCCGGCCGCGAGTATCGTCTCCGCGCCAACTGGCCCGACGGCTCCGCCATTCACGGTGCGGGCTGGGATTATCCGTGGACCGTGGCGGAGCGGGCCGATGACCGGCTGGTCCTCGAGTTCGTGTCGCACGACGTCTACGGCGTGAACTGGCCGTGGTCGTTTACCGCCCGCTTCACGTACGCGCTCGAGGGCGACGACTTCGTGTGGACCTATGGCGTGCAGAACACGTCCCATGAGACCTTCCCTGCCGGCTTTGGCCACCATCCGTATCTGCTGCGGACGGTCGCAGGATCGGCCGATGCCGTCCTTCAGGTGGCGGCGAGCCGCGCCTTCACGCTCGAGGACTCGCTACCTACCGGGGCGCCGGGGCCGATTCGTCCCGAGGCGGATTTCCGCACGCCGCGGCCGCTGGGACGCGACGGCGTGGACGATTGCCTCACGGGCCGCGACGGCGAACGCCTGGCCGTCATCGAGTGGCCGGAGGCCGTGCGTATGGAGGTGCTGGCCGACGCCGCGCTCCAGCACGCGGTGCTCTACATCCCCTCGCATCGTGACTACTGGGCACTCGAGCCCGTCTCCAACGCGAACGACGGGTTCACGCTGGACTCCGAGGGCATCGCGGAGTCAGGGGTGTTCCTTCTCCAGCCGGGTGAGACGCGCACCGCAAGCTTCACCATGAGGGCGACCGCCCTGGCCTAGCGGCGCTCGCGGGCCGCTAGTATGGGTGTCCACGGCGCCTCACCGTGCCGTGCGCGGGTGTAGTTCAATGGTAGAACTTCAGCTTCCCAAGCTGATAGCGCGGGTTCGATTCCCGTCACCCGCTCCGTGTGTCTGAGACCCCCCTGTGAACCATCGGGCGCGCATTTCTTTACGAGAGCGGGCAAATCCCCGAGCCTCAGGACGCGGGGTTGCTCACGTGGCCACGATGAACACCGCCGCCCCCACGCCGATAGCCAAGCAAGCGCCAGCGAGCACAGCTAACACCACGGCCGTCGGCATCGGCACATGACGACCCGCCTGTGCTGGAGCGTCGAGCGCGTCAGAGAACGCGTGCAGCCGGCGCGTGGTCAGGGCCAGAAGAATGCCGCCCCCGACAAGCGCCCCGAGCGGCAGCACCATGCCCAGCCACGTGCTCCCCGCGCCCAAGTAGCGACCCGCAATCGCCGTTCCCGCGGCGATGGCGAGGATGGTGCGGCGCCACGCGAGCGCGGTGCGCTCGGGTTGCAGCCCCTCCCCCACCGCCACCGTCACGACAGTGCCCCCACCACCAGTCCCGCTCCCACAACGATGGCGACGGCAAGCAGCCCCACCGCCGCAGGAAGTGCCGACAGCGGAGCCGGCATGGGCGCATTTTGGCGCAGCGCGCGCTCCGTGCGCATCCAGCCCCACCACGCCTCCGCGATCAGCACGATGCCCGTCGCCACCAAGATCAACGACGCGATGAAGCGCAACGTAGGGTCAAGGGGCGCGGCGAGAGCTTCGAGCGCCACGGCGCCCGCGATGAAAGCCATCGCGGTGCGGATCCAGGCGAGGAAGGTGCGCTCGTTTGCCATGGAGAAGCGCGCATCGGGCTCGTCTCCCAGGCCGTAGACGCTGCGCGGCCAGCGGCGTTCACTCATCGGTGTCCTCTCGTGATGGGCCACACCAGGGGCGCAGTCTGGCGTGCTCCTCTTTGAGGCTACTCGGGCAGCGTCATCCCGATCACAGTTTGTGATCGACTATCGCGGCTCCGACACCACCGCGGACACCGTCACGAAGCAGTTGTCCGAGCCAAAGCGCTCGCCATTTTTCTTGAACCACACCGGGTACTCCCCGGTGACAGTAACCCGGACGAGGGTGCGATGGTCCGGCAGAACGGGACTTCGATATCGATACCCGGCGTCCTCGACGAGGCTGTAGAAGTCAACGAGGTGCGAGGCGAGCAGCGTCGCGCCGTCTGCCGTGAAGAGCTCCACGCGAGCGTAGCCTGAGTGACGGTCACTCACACCCTCGAGCGTCACCCGTGAGCCCTCGACCAGAGTTTCAAACGACTCGCCCGGAACAGCTGACCGAAAGCTCACGGACCGCCGAGTGCCCTCGATATTGCGCGCAAGGCCCGTCGCGGGATCCCAGGACGGCACAAAGAGCCCGAGTCCCAGTCCCGCTGTGCCGGTCGTGAGCGGCATCCATACATAGGTCGCCGCCGAGGCTTGGCGAGGAAATGACCACCGGTCGCCCATATACAACAACGTGTCCGCGCCGGCTATCTCCACTCGTGCCAGATACGTGCACTGGGAGTTATGAGTGAGCGTGCCAGGAGGCGCAACGAGACCACCGAAAGCCCACGGTCCGCGGGGCGAGGGCGCCGTGAAGTAGTAGTTATCGTTGCGTTCCCAGCTGGTTTTTCTCGAGAACATGAGCACGTAGGTGCCGTCGACCTTGGCCATCGCCGGCGACTCACCGCCTGGCGACACCTCGCGAGCCACTTTTTCTCTCGCCGCCGTCATCGTGTCGTCGAGCCGGTAGATATCCCCCTCGTGCAACAGCAGGTACGCCACCCCGTCGTCGTCATGGAACGTCCCCATGTCCCACGCGCGCAATGGCTCACCATCAACGAGCAGCGGCCCTTGAAACTCGTATGGACCCGTGATCGCCTCGCTGACTGCCACGCCGATGGTCGGGTCCGTGTAGCCCAGGTCGTCGGTGTGCATCAACATCACGTAGGACCCTGTCGTCGGCGAGCGCAGCACCTTGGGGCGTTCACCAATGCGCTCCGGCCCGAGAAGCCCGACACCCTGCGGCGCCAACGCGAGCCCCTCCCATGTCCACGCGGCGAGATCGCGCGAGGAGTAGCACCCAAAACCGATGAACTTGTTCTCGTCGTCCGTCTTGTACTCGCCGAACAGGTAGTACACGTCTCCCTCGCGCACCACGCAGCCACCGTGCGCGTTGACCGGGAGGCCTCGATCATCGAACCACGGCACACCGTTGACGACCAACGCGTCGTTCATGCGAGGTCAACCTTCACGGTCACGTACCCATGGGCAGGCACCACCACGTCAAGTCCGCTGTCGGTTCTCGCGATGTCCGACCACGGCTCGGGCTCAACCTCGGTCCTGTCCGGTGAGTTGTGCGCATCAAGACGGCTAGCGGTGAGCACGCGTGCCGAGAATCCCGCGATCTCGCGACCCCGCAGGTCGAGCATCACTCGCCGGTCCTGGGCCGGATCGAGATTCGTCAACGACACCAAGGCGCTGTCACCCACCGTCGACGCGGACGCCGACAGGAGGGCGAGCTCTCGCTCGCGCACCCGTGTCGACGGGACCCCGACGAGGTCAACGTCGAGCGCCCACGCATCGTGATGGCCGCGGTTCATCTCGAAGACGTGGAAGGTCGGTGTCTTGACGACCGCACCCGTCTGGGCATCGGTCAGGAGCACCGCCTGGAGAACGTTCACGGTCTGCGCGAGATTGGCCATCACCACGCGCTGCGCGTGCCGGTGGAAGATATCGAAATGGATAGACGCGACGAGAGCGTCGCGCAAGGTGTTCTGTTGGAACAAGAAGTGGGGATTGGTGCCGGATTCCGGTTCAAACCAGGTACCCCACTCGTCAACGACGAGGCCGACCTTCCCATGGGGGTCGTAGTGTTGCATGACGGCTGAGTGCCGTGTAAGCAGCTCGTCCATACGAGAGGCGTTGCTGAGTGTCGTGTACCACTCCTCGACGGTGAACCCCGTCGCGCGGCCCTTGTCTTTCCACGAGCGTGCGTGCGTATAGGCGTGCACGGAGACGGCTTGGAAGGGGCGAGGAGCGCCGTCGACGGGCTCGAGTCCGTCGATCGCGCGCATGAGGGCCTCTGTCCAGGCGTAGTCATCGATATTCGCGCCCGCGGCGATGCGATAGAGCTCGTTGCCGCCGTGGCTACGTGCGTACGTAGCAAACTGGCGCGCCAACGCCGCGTAGTGGTCGGCACGCATCCCACCACCACACCCCCAAGCCTCGTTTCCTAGGCCCCAGAACGGCACACTCCACGGCCTGTCGCGCCCGTGCGAACGCCGCATCGCCGCCATAGGTGAGTCGTCGGCGCGAGTCAGATACTCGACCCACTCTGACATTTCTGCCACCGTCCCGGAACCGACGTTTCCCGCGATGTATGGCTCCGCACCCACGAGCTCGCAGAGGCGAAGGAACTCGTGCGTACCGAACGCGTTATCCTCCACGACGTCGCCCCAATTGCTGTTGAGCATGTGGGGGCGGGCGGCTCGATCCCCGACGCCGTCGCGCCAGTGATAGTCATCGGCGAAGCACCCCCCAGGCCACCGCAAGTTGGGTGCGGCGATCTCGCGCAACGCCTCGATGACGCTTGTGCGTAATCCGTCGACGTTCTCGTGGGGGGACCCGTCGCCCACCCAGATGCCGCCATAGATGCCGCGCCCCAGATGCTCAGCGAAGTGGCCGTAAAGGTGGCGTGAGATTCGATGCCTCGGAAGGTCCAGATTGACGATTGCCCGTGTCGCATGCTCGGGAGGGGCGTGATGAGGGTCCGGTGTGGCCATGCCCGTCGCGCTCACTTGAGCCCCGTTGTGGCGATGCCTTGAATAAGGAAGCGCTGTCCCACCAAGAAGACAAGGAAGACCGGCACGATCGTGACGACAGACATCGCGAACAGTTGACCCCACTGCGATGATCCCGTGGCGTCGACGAAGTTGCTTAAGGCGACGGTGGCTGTCATGGAGTCGCGGTTGAGATAGAGCAGCTGGCTGAAGAAGTCGTTCCACGACCAGATGAACGTGAAGATCGCGGTCGTCGCGATAGCCGGCGTCGCAATAGGGAGCAAGATCCGAGTGAAGGTTCGCCAGTACCCCGCCCCGTCGATAGCAGCGGCTTCGTCGAGTTCGCGCGGGATTCCGCGGAAAAACTGAACCATCATGAAGACGAAGAAGGCATCCACGGCCACAAACTTGGGTACGACAATAGGCAAAATCGTGCCCACCAATCCCAACTGCGACCACATGATGTATTGCGGCACGATGAGCACAAAGCCGGGAAGCATGAGCGTCATCATCATGATGGCGAAACTGATATTTCGCCCCCTCCACATGAGCCGGGAGAACCCGTATGCGGCCATGGTGCAGCTCATCAGGTTTCCGATGATGCACAACGCGACAATGATGAAGGAGTTCAGCAGGTACTTTCCAAAGTCTCCTCCCTGCATCGTCCAGCCTTCGACGTAACTGTCGAGATTCAGGGCAAAGTTGCCGTCTTCGTCGAGAGGCAGGAGCGACGGGGAACTGAAGATCATGGTCTCCGGCTTCAAGGAGGCGGATACCATCCACAGCAGCGGATAGATCATCACCACGCCCACCGCGATTAGCGAGAAGTGCTTGAGGGCCGAGACGGACATGCCGCCGCCCTTGCGAGCCGATCCTTGTGACCCTCGAGCAGATTCGACGCGCCGCTGGTCACGTTCCATTTCTGCGCTCCTACGAAGCATAGTGAACCCACTTTCTGCTGGCCCAGAAATTCACGGCAGTCAGCAATCCAACGATGAGGAACAGCAGCCAAGCCAGGGCAGACGCGTAGCCCATGGCATGGCGCGTACCGAAGGCCTGCTGGTACAGGTAGAGGGCGTAGAAGAGTGTCGATTTTGCTGGCGCACCCGTCCCACCGGAAACGATGTAAGCCTGGGTGAAGGTCGTAAACGAGTTGATGATCCCGAGGACCAAGTTGAAGAACAGAATCGGAGTCAGCAACGGAAGCGTGACGTGCCAGAACTTCCTGGTCGCGCCAGCCCCGTCCAGGGACGCCGCCTCGTGAAGCTCCTCGGGTACCTGACGCAGTCCCGCGAGGAAGATCACCATCGCGGAGCCAAACGTCCACGCGTGGAGAAGGATCAGGGTCCACAGGGCGCTGTCGGGGTTGGCGACCCAGGATGTGTCGCTCTCGATGCCCAGCAGCCCCAAGAACTGGTTGACAAGTCCGTCGCTGCCGAAGATACGGCGCCAGAGAACGCCCACTGCGACCGATCCGCCGAGCAGGGACGGTAGGTAGTAGACGGAGCGGTAGAAGTTCAGCCCGCGCAAGCCTCGATTGAGGGCCATGGCCACCGCGAGCGCAATGACGAGGTTGATCGGCGTGCCGATGAGCACGTAGGAAAAGGTCACCGCGAGCGACTTCGCCACATTCGGGTCGTTCGCCATGGCGACGTAATTGTCGAATCCCACCCACTGTGGCGCAGTGAGCAGGTTGTACTCGGTGAACGATAGGTACAGCGAGGCCACCATCGGGCCAAGCGTGATACCCACCGCCCCGATGAACCACGGCAGCATGAACGCTATTGCGGCCCGCTCCTGTCGCTTCTGGCGGGGACTCACAGGTTGACGTGTGCGCGCCATGGTTCGCCCTTCTCGAGAGGTCATGTATTCGAACGTTTCAGATGGGACAGGCGGGGCGCGGCGCACCGTCACCTCTGGTGACGGGCCCCGCGCCCCGACGAGTCACGAACCGGACAGGGCCGCCTCCATCTGGTCATACAGGGACTGCGCGGCTTCCGCCGGAGTCTGGTTACCGAACAGCACCTCTTGGTTGACCTCGTCAAACGTCGACACCTGGACGCTGCCCGCGCCGGTGTCCTGGAGGTGGAACGGCTGGAGGTCCATCGCCGTGAGCGATGTGATGTAATCCGCGAACCGCTGGTCGGCCGGAGTCAGCGAGTCCTGCAGCGCCTCAACAACCTCCGGGTTGGGCTGCACTCCTCGCTCGAAGCCCATGACCTCTGCCGCGTCGACAGAGTTCGTGATGAAGTCGACGAAGAGCGCCGCTTCCTCAGGGTGTTCCGTCGTGGCATCGACGGCATAAAAGGTTCCGGGCTTGGCCCACGCGCCAAGTTCGGGAGCCTGCGATTCTCCGGGCCAATTGAGGAAGACAAACTCGCGACCGGCCGCCTCCTCGAGGGCACCGAGCTGGTTAGCAGAGATCACACCCATCGCGGCGGTGTGGAGGGCCAGGGGCGACTGCTCGATGCCACCGCCAGCCGATGCCGCCTCAATCGCAGCATCTGGCGCCTGGGTGCCGCCGGAGGCAACCAGGTCCTCGACCCAGGACCAATAGTCGGCCATCGACTCGACCGTGAAGCCCAAGCCCTGTGCTGACCCGTCCACGGGCCCCCAGTCCTCTCCTTGCTGGCGCACCCAGATCGACGCGACCTGGGAGTCCGTGGGCAGGACGAATCCCGCGACCTCAGGAGTGGCCGCCGTGACGGCACCCGCCGTCGTGACCACGTCGTCCCACGTCCACGTGTCTCCGTCGGGCAGGTCCACCCCGGCTTCGTTGAAGATCTGCGGGTCGGCCACGACGCCAAACGACGCGACACCAGACGGCGTGCCGTAAACGGCACCGTCCTTGGTCACCATCGAAAAGAGGTTCTCAGGAATGGTCTCGAGATCGACGGCATCGCTCACGGTGGTGAGGTCGAGCAGGCGCCCATTGTCGATGTAGTCGTACATGAACGGATCGATCACCGTAAAGATGTCGGGCAGATCATTCGCTGCCGCCTGTGTATTGAGCTTGGTCCAGAAGTCGTCGTAGTTCGAATACTCGGCAGAGATCGAGATGCCGGGATTCTCGGCCTCAAACGCGTCGATGACCTCTTGCTGCAAGGCGGCGCGGTCGTCGCCGCCCCACCACGCAAAGTTCAACGTCACAGGGCCTTCGTCCGAGGAGGACTCGGTCGACGACGCGTCAGTCGAACACCCCGCGGTGATCAAGACGCCGATGCCCGCGAGGGCTGCCGCACCGGCTCCGGTGCGCGAGAACATGCGAATCATGAAACCTCCCTTGGTCTCCTTTCGCGCCGACCGCTCCATGGGGGAGGTCCACGCTGCACCGGCATGGCATCGTTGCGACCGGCTGCGCGGTCGAGTCTGACATCGTTTGCACACCAGGTCAAGAGGCGCGTCGATCCTCAGTTGTGTGCTCAGATGCCGATGAAGCGACACAGTCTCATCGGCCCGCGGCCGGTGCTTCAGCCACCGCCCGCAACGTCCAGAGATAACGTTTGCAACGCACCTTGGCGTGTTGCGGCGGGCGTCGTGGGCACACCACTGTGGCAAGGCCTGGGAACGCGGGCGTTGGGAGGATCGGTAGCCCGGGCCGCCTCAGGAGCCGGTGGTGCGCAGCGCCGACGCCCTCAGGACGACAAAGGGGGCGACGGTTTCGAACTGGGGAGTGGTGAGTGAGGAGCGCGTGAGACCGAACGCACAATCACCGGCAATCTCCCAGCCAAGGTTGACGCTTGTGAGCCCCACGACTACGCCGTCGGCGTCGACGGTGTCTCCAAAGCCGGCGACTCCCACATCCCGCCCGGGCGTCAGACCGGCGTCACGCACCGCGGACAGAGCGCCTAGCGCCATCGTGTCGGTAGCAGCCACGATGCAGTCGACCCCCGCACGCTCGTCGAGCAGGCGCGCGGCGCTCGCCCGTGCGGCTTCGCGCTCACCCTGGCTCCACAATGTCGTCATCATCGCCGATGGAATCCCTGCGGACGCGGCTCCAGCAAGAATGCCGTCAAGCCAGTCGCGCCCGGCCTGGCCCTGCGACTCGTCGGCGATGACACCACATCGCTCGTAGCCCTGAGCGCGCAGCGCTGCCATGAGTTGGACCGCGCCGTCGCGGTGGGACACGGCGACCCGATCGCTGTCGGCGTCACCCTGACCCACGTAGACCACGCGGCCGCCGAGGCCACGGAAGTGGGCAAGTTCCGTGACGAGCGGAGCGGATGGTGCGGTCGTCATGCCCGCCATCACGACCGCGCTGGGCTGTAGTCCTCGCAGGCGTCGCACGGCCGTGGCGGCGTCGCCCCGCACATCATCGGCGCTCGCCACCGTTACGATCATGCCTGCCGCCTCGGCCCTCGCGACGAGGCCCTCGACCACGCTCGCGCCGGCGGGCTCGAGAAAATCGCTGACGACTACCGCGACGAGGGCTGACGAACCAAGGATGGTCGCGCGCGCCGACAGGTTCGGCGCGTAGCCCAAGGACTGTGCGGCGGCTGCGATCCTCCCCCGAGTCGCCTCCGACACACGCGGGGAGCCTGCGCTCAGTGCGCGCGACGCGGTGGCCACCGACACCTTCGCGAGCCGCGCGACATCGCCAAGCGTCACGGGACCGTCGGGGGGAGTCGCCCCCTTCGGGTCTCGGCTACTGCTGTCGGTCACGCGCCCATCTTGGCACCTGAGCGCGCGTACCCCCAGTACCGCGACCAGGGGAGCATCGCCACGGTCCGCTTCCTCCCATGCTTACCCGGCGATCTGCGTGCTCGCGCGCACCAGCAAGCGCCCGGGCAGGTGTCGATGCTCGCGGGGCGCGTCGTCATCCAGAGCCATGCCCAACGCCACACGACCCGCGCCCGCGAAGTCGAGCGCGACGGTCGTCAGGGGCGGGTCGACCGCGGCGGCGACGGGAAGTCCGTCGTTGCTTCCGACCGCCACATCCTCGGGCACGCGAAGCCCCACTTCTCGCAAGCCCGCGATCACGCCGACGGCGATCGCGTCGGCCGCTACGTAGATGACGTCCGGCGGTGGGTCGAGGCGGGAGAGCGCCCGGGCTGCCATACGCCCTTCTTCCGCGGACACGCCACACACCCTGACCGGTACGGACGCTCTGTCGATCCCCGCATCGGCGAGCACCTCGAGCAGGGCCTCGACTCGAGCCGTGTGAGACGGGTGCGCGGCGGTGACGACCGCGAAGCGCGAACGTCCCAGTTCGAGCAGGTGGCGCCCCATTAACGCGCCGGAGGCATCATCATCAAAGCGGACGGATACGTAGTCGTCCTCGAGTCCTCCCAGCGACACCACCCGCCCTCCCTCGCGTTCGAAGGCTTCCAGCTCGGGACGCACCTCGAGAGGAGCGCGCTCAACATAGTTCAGGATGAGCGCACGGGGACGCAACTGACGCAGCGCACGGATCGTGCTGGCATGACGACTCAAGTCGGGCCCGACGACCACGACATTGGCGAGGACTCCGGCACGACGCGCCGCCGCCTCCATTCCGGAGGCCTGGAGCGCAATGGGTGCGCGACGAGGATCGGAGACGAGCATGGTGACAGCGATGCGCCGCCCCCTCAACGCTTGTGCCGCCTGATGACTGACATATCCCAGCGACTGAGAAACGGCCTCGACGCGTGTCCGCAGATCGTCAGAGACGGGCGCTCCGCCGTTGAGGACGCGTGACGCCGTCGACTTCGACACGCCCGCGACCCGGGCGACATCGCCAAGCGTCGGGGCGCGGTGGGGTACGGACACATTGCCTCATCTCTTCTTGCAGGGACCCTACCTGCGGTCACGCCACATGGCGTATAGCCTGGTGGCCAATATCGACAAAGGTCGAGCACAGCGTCATTGGCCGCGCTCCATCGGAGGCAAGGGAGGGTCATGGGTGGCCGGAGAGCGAACGCTATTCGCGTTTGGCGACAGCATCGTCGCCGGTCACCTCTATCCGCGGGATAGTTTTATCGATCGGGCCGCCGCACGCATGGACATGACCGTGTCGAAGTTTGCAGTCAACGGCGCCACTGTCATGCCAAGCGAGAATGTCGTCGAGGACCAGGTGCACAGTGCCCCCTCGACCTCACCCGACATAGTCGTCTTCGACGGAGGCACGAACGACGCCTATGCGCGCGTGCTCACGCACGTGGGTATCCCCGGGGCCCCCTTCGCTCCGCCGGGACCACGGACCACCTTCGCAGGGGCCTTCGAACACCTCATCGCGGCTATCACTGAGCGCTATGCCGAGGTTCCGATCGTGTACGTCAGCGCACATACCCTCGCCGCTCGGCCCCTCGCTGCACAACGAGCGGTGCGCGCGACCGCCCTCGAGGTCTGCTCGCGCCACCGCATTCCGGTGGCGGACGTCTCCTTGACAGCGCTCGACACCCGCGATGACGAGATGCGCGTCGCATACTCCTTCGACTCGCTTGACGAGACCGGCCGTCCCGGCGCCGCAACCACCACGGGAGCCTGGTTCAGCGACGCAGGGCCCCGCCCCACAGGCACACACCCCAATATCGAGGCCATGGACAGGTTCTATGTCCCCGCGGTCGTCGAGGCGATCCGCCGACTAGGCTGATTCCCATGAGCGCAGACGGACTCGCCCAGGCCCAGAACAAGATGCGTGAAGCCGGGGTCGCACCAGCGGCCATCGACGTCTTCACGCACTACTACGGGGAACTGGAGGCGGGCGCGACCGGCCTGGTCCTCGAGGAGACCATCGAGCCGCTGCTGAACCCCGACAAGCTCGCGGACGTCGAGATCTCCGCAGAAGCCGCCGCCGCGGCGATCCAGAAGACCGCCATCATCAAGCTCAACGGCGGCCTGGGCACCTCGATGGGCATGGATAAGGCCAAGTCGCTGCTGCCGGTGCGCGACGGCAAGACGTTCCTCGACATCATCGCGCAGCAGGTGCTGCACGCCCGCGAGGCGTACGGCGCGCGCCTGCCGCTGGTGCTGATGAACTCGTTCCGCACGCAGGACGACTCGCTCGAGGCGCTCTCCACCCACCCCGGCATCGAGGTCGACGGACTGCCGCTTGACTTCCTGCAAAACCGCGAGCCCAAGATCCGCGTCGACGACCTCACGCCCGTAGATTGGCCCGCCGACCCGAGCCTCGAATGGTGCCCGCCGGGACACGGCGACATCTACACCGCCCTGCTGTCCTCGGGTGTCCTCGACGCCCTCCTCGACGCCGGCTTCCTGTACGCGAGCGTGTCCAACTCGGACAACCTGGGCGCCGTGCCGAACGCGCAGATCGCGGGCTGGTTTGCCCAGTCGGGCGCGCCGTATGCCGCCGAGTTGTGCCCGCGCACCCCCGCCGACCGCAAGGGCGGCCACCTCGCGATCCGCAAGGCCGACGGTCAGCTGATCCTGCGCGACACCGCGCAGACCGCGCCCGAGGAGATGGACTACTTCACCGACGAGTTCCGCCACCCGTTCTTCCACACCAACAACCTGTGGTTCGACCTGGTCGCCATCAAGAACGCCCTCACCGAGCGCGGTGCGGTCCTCGGCCTTCCCCTCATCCGCAACGAGAAGACGGTCGACCCGACCGACAGCACGTCACCGAAGGTCTACCAGCTCGAGTCGGCCATGGGTGCGGCGATCGAGGTGTTCGAGGGCGCCACGGCGATCGTCGTCGGCCGCGAGCGCTTCCTTCCCGTCAAGACCACCAACGACCTGCTCCTGCTGCGTTCGGACGCCTACGACCTGGGCGACGACGCGGGCCTACGCCTCGCCGTACCCACGGCTCCGCTGGTGGACCTGGACTCGAAGCACTACAAGACGGTCGCGGACTTTGACGCCCACTTCCCTCACGGCGCACCGTCGCTGAAGGACGCCTCTTCCCTCACCGTGAAGGGCGACTGGACCTTCGGCGCGAACGTCACGGTGACCGGCGACGCATCGCTGACCGACGAGGGCGAGACTCGCACCCTTGGTGATGGGTCGACGCTCGCTGGCTGAGCCTCAGTCGGCCGCGCAGGTGCCGCCCTCGGTGACGCCCTCCGCCGACTCGAACGACCACGACCCGACGTCGCCGCCCACGTAGTCGAGTTCAAGGCACCAGCCGAGGTCGCCGACGGCCTCGATGCTCACGCTGCGCTGGGTGTGCAGGAGGCCCTCCACGGCGGAGCGTGCGACCTCGTAGCCGTCCCCCACCACCGCGACAGGCGGCACGCCGTCCCCGCCGGCCACCGCATCGGCCACCGTGTTGCCGACCTCGACGACGTCGTGGTGGGCGTACGCGTCGACGGTCGCGGGATCGGGCCCGCGCACCGCGAGCCACACGAGGACCACCGTCGCGACCAGGCCCACGTATCCCAGGATGGTGCCCGCCAGCGCGAACCCTCGCGTCGTTGCCCTCCCTCGCCGCGCAGCCACCAGCCCCAGGTGACCCAGCACAATCGCGACCACGGACAGTGCCAGGGCGCCGGTGATGAACGCCGCGACCCCCAGCCATGACTGAGAGCCGTCGTCTTCCGCGCTAGGCGCGAAGGGTGCGGGGGGGTCATCGTCGCTCGCCGCGTCACCAGCGGGGTCGGACGCCACCGGTTCCATCACGGCGGTCTCCCCCACATTGACGGGTGGGATGACCTCGGTGGGCTGGTCGGCGGCGGTCACATCGTCTCGCGAGTCGGGCATGCGCGGCTCCCTCGGGTCGGTGGCTGACGACTCCACCGTACGCCCGGGCCGCTCTCAGACACGGTGCGCCCGTTTGGGGCGCGTGTCGGTCCCCGCCGCGGGTGCGGCCACCGCCTACCGTGGCTTCAGCCGCGAAGGACGTGCGGTCCAGGCAAGGCGAAGGCCCCCCGGAATTCGGGTCCGGGGGGCCTTGCCGTGGACCGAGAGTTTACGTTCCTGGGGAAAACTCCTCAGGCCGATGGCCGTCATTGACGCTCCGGCTGCGCCTGCCCTGTGGACAGGCGCCCTCTCGACCGACGACCGGGGCCGCGAGACCCTGCGCCGTCACCCGCAGTGGCGGATCGCCCTCGCCCTGAGGCGGTGGCGTCCGTGGTCTCCCGTTGTCCTGATCGCCCGTCACTTCGTCTCATTCTCACCGTGAAATGGCTTTTACCAGGAAGTTTGTCACCAGCGACGGTGACATTCCCCCTCGCAAACCACGTTCAAGGTCCCACAGGGAGACGCGCGCGGTGCGAACGTTTCGAAGATCCGATGCGACTAGTCGTACTCTCCCTGGCACACCGATGCAAGCCCGGGCGCCGTGAGATTTTTCTCCACCGTTTCCCCCCAGGTTTTTCCACAACTGTTGGTGCGGGTTTACCGTTCCTTCACAAGGCTGTGGACAAAATCTGTGGAAACTCAGCCGCGGCGTTGGTCGTTTTCCGCGGCCTGCGCGAGCATCGCGTTGTACGCCCTGAGTTCGGCGTCGTCGTCGCGCTCCGCCTGGCGATCCTTACGGCGGCTCTCCTTCTCATCGGCCAGCCGCCACGCGATGATCACGCCGATGGCGAGCGCGAGGACCGGCAGCTCCCCGATGCCCCACGCGATCTGGCCGCCATACTGCTGGTCCGTGATGGCGTCGGGCCCCCACGTGCGACCCATGAGCCCGAGGAATGTGGGTGCGAGCAGCACCTCCGAGCTGGTGAGTGCCACCCCGAAGAAGGCGTGGAACGCCATGGTCGCGAACAGCAGCACCACGCGCATGGGGTACGCGGGACGCTTGGGTCCGGGGTCAATCCCCACCAAGGCGTTTGCGAAGAGGTAGCCCGCGAGTGTGAAGTGCGCGATCATCCACAGGTGGCCCACGTGGTTGCGTAGGGCGAACTCGAACAGCGGCGTGTAATAGAAGATGAACAGCGAACCCGCGAAGTTCACCGCCGCGAAGATCGGGTTCGAGATGACGGCCATGAACCGCGACTCGACGACGACGCGCACCCACTCGCGTGGGCCGCGCGAACCATCCCGCCGCGGAGGCAACGCGCGCAGCGCCAAGGTGATCGGCGCGCCGAAGGTCAGTGGCAGCGGCGCCAGCATGGCGAGCATCATGTGCGACACCATGTGACCGGAGAACGTCACCATGCCGTAGACGGCGGGTCCTCCCTGCGTGATCCACACCATGATCGCAAGACCGGTGAGGAAGGAGGCGGTGCGCCACCACGCCCACGCGTCGCCGCGCCGGCGCAGGCGAATCACCCAGCGGACATAGACCACGCCGGCGGCGACGATCGCGGCGGCGGTGAGGATCTCGAGCCTCCACAACCCGATCCAGTTCACGAAGGACGGCGCGGGCGGCAGCTCATAGCCCGTGAGGTAGTACGCGGGGCTGGGGTCCTCGAGGGCCACAATCGGCAGCGGCGGAGCGGTGCCGGACAGCACCGCGGCGATCGCGATCACCGCAACGATGGCGGCCACATCCACGGTCATGACGCGCCAGAAGCGGTCCCGCACGTGCGCGTCCGACAGGCGCGGCAGCGCCACACGGCGATGCCAGGCGGCCAGGCCGATCGCCGCGCTCATTAGCGCCACCTTGAGCAGCAGCAGCCAGCCGTAGGTGGTCGTCACAAGGTCGGCAGGGCCCCCCATGCGAATCCACGCATTGGCGATGCCGGACACGATGAGCGCGACGGCGGCCCAGATCATGATGCGTGACCCGCGCCGCACCGCGCTCTTCGCCTCCAGGCCGAGCGGGCGGCGCATCAGGAACAGCGACCCGAGCACGCCCATCCACAGCGCCGAGCCCACCAGGTGCAGGAACATCGCGGACGTCGCCAGGTGGTGGTCGGTCGCGCCGGCGGCGTGACCGGTCTGGGCCTGCCAGCCGAGGGCCCACGCCACGGGCACGAGCGTCCACGCCGCGGTCGACGGCCGGCGCACCAGGCCCGCGAGGACCGACACCACGATGGCCGCGAGCGCCATCTGTAGGTACGCCTGCCCCAGATCAATGGTCGTGACGAAGGACCACACTTCCTCGACGAAGCGCTCGGGCGCCACGGCATCGTTCCTGATGAAGGCGTACGAGACGAAGATGTAGACCACTGCGGACAGGGCCCAGACGGCGGCGGACACGCGCGCCACCTGGGAGGCGCGCTCGGCGGCCGGGTGGCGGGAGGGCACGACCCCGGCGAGCATCACGAGGGCGCCGGCGGTCAGGCCGAGGAAGATGTCGCGGATCGCGCCCGTCAGCGTGACGAGGACATCGACGGACATGCGTCAAGCGTACGCGGGAGCGACCCATCTCCCGTGCGCATGGGCGGTCGCGACGGTGCGCGCCTGAGCGAACGAGGCCCCCACGCGCACCTGCACGTCGGGCAGCCCTCGCACGGGTTCCATCCCGAGCCGGAGCACACGCCGGTGCCGGGAGATCGCCGCCACTGCCGCGTCGATGCGCTCGTGCACCTCCGGCGGCGCCTGATACAGCGCGACGGTGTGCCAGATCACCATGGGTCCCGGCGGCAGTCCCGCCTCGACCTCGCCGAGCATCCGCGCGGCGTCGCCGGCGATCATCGCCACGTCGACGTTGCGACGCGCCTCGATCGCGGCGCGCAGGCGCGCGAGCCGATCCTGATGTTCCGGCCACACGAGCGCCTCGAGCCACGCGGCCTGGTAGGGATCGGTCGCGTCCACGGGGCTGAGGTCGATGCCGGTGCGCGTCGCGAACATCGGCAGCGCGCTGACGGGAGGTCCGTCGCCGCGCCACTCACAGTGGAGTTCGGGCGCTCCCGAGCCGAGGAGTGTCGTTCCTCCCGTCCACGTGTACCGGTACGAGAAGCGGTCCAGGCACAGGTTGAGCCCCGCCGAGGCGCCGAGGTCGACCGCATGGACGGGCTCGTCGCCCGCAAACGCGGCCACCCACGGCAGCAAGACAGCGGCCCTGCCCGTCTCGTTCGTCTGGGTGCGTCGCGCGCTCGCCTCGGCGACCACCGCATCGGCCCTCCCCACGACGTAGGCGCGTAGCGCGGCATACGCTGCGGGTCCGGGCGTGCGCGGCTGAGGCGTGAGATGCGGGTACCACGCGGCAAGCGGGTCGTCGGCGTTGAGGCGCAGCTTGACCGCGCCGAGCAGCAGGTTCATGGGCGGCACGCCGGGGATGCGCGCGAGTACGGCGAGCAAGTCCGGATCGTCGGCGATGGCGAGCGCAAAGTGGCGGTACAGCGGAGAGTCGGCTGCGCTGTCGGCCCACCGGCGCGTCTCCGCGGCGACGGCGGCAAGGTCACCGTCGCGCGCTCCGGACCAATCGTCGAGGTTCATTCCTCGTCCCGCGCCGATGTCATAGGGCGAGGCTAGCGTGGCCTCATGATCACACGGGTCGAGGTGCAATCGCTCAGGATGCGCGCGCTGCTGCTCGCGGGCAATCCGCGCGACTCGGTGGCGGACGTTGTGACCCACCTGGGCGCCATGCAGGCGCAGGACCTCGCGAGCGGCCTGTGGTCGTTGGGGATGCGACTGCGGGGGGCCGGTGGCTCGGCTGGCCCGGGCGGCGCCGTCACCCAGGCTCTGGTCGAGGAGGCGCTCGAGCGGCGCGAGGCGCTGCGCACGTGGCCCATGCGCGGCACGGTTCACCTGGTGCCGGCGCGGGATGCGGCATGGATGCTCGCGCTGATGGGCGTGAAGCCCCTGCGGGACGCGGCGCGTCGCCGGGCGTTCCTGGGGATCGACGAGCAGACGGTGGAGCATGCCAACGCGGCGCTCGAGGAGGCGCTCGCGGGCGGGGGTCGGCTTTCACGCGCGCAGTGTCTCGAGGTGATCGCGGCCGCCGGCGTCGAGGCTCCCAGGCAGGTGGGCTATCACCTGCTCTGGTATGCCTCGCAGGTGGGCCTGACCTGCATCGCGCCGCACGTGGACGGCGAGCAGACGTTCGTGTTGCTGCGCGAATGGGTGCCGGACCACGTCGAGCTCTCCCGCGAGCAGGCGCTCGCGACGATCGCCCGGCGCTACGTGCGCTCACATGGCCCCGTCACGGTGAAGGACCTGGCGCGGTGGACGGGCCTGGGGGTGCGTGACTGCCGGGCCGGTGTGGCGGGCGCGGGAGACGACGTGGCGGAGGTGGCGACGGAGGAGGGGCCGATGCTCGTGTCGGGCGACGTGGCCGCGTCGCTGTCGGGAGGGGTCACGCCCGTCGAGGGGTGGGTCATCCCCCCGGGTTTCGACGAGTTCATGCTCGGCTACGGGGACCGCTCGGCGTTCTTGGACGACGGCCACCTCGAGGCCGTCGTGCCGGGAAGCAACGGCGTGTTCCGCGCGACGCTGGTGAGAGACGGCCGCGTGGTGGGCACCTGGAAGCGATCCCTCAAGGCGCGCCGGTGCGTGGTCGAGGTCGCGCCGCTGGTGCGACTGGGCGCGGCCGCACGGCGCGAGGCGGAGTCCGCATTCGCGCCCTACGCGGGGTTTGTGGGTCTGCCCGTGGAGGTCAGCTGGGCAGCGTGACCGTGGCCGCGGATGGCCGCCGGACCAGCGCCCACACGAGCGGGAGGAGCAGTAGCGCGCCCGCGATGGCGAGTCCCGTGTAGCCCAGCTGCGCGAGGGCGACGCCGGAGAGGGCTCCCGCGCTTGCACCCGCGAGCCCCATCGTGAGGTCGGCGACGCCCTGGATGTCCGTGGGCGCGGCGTCCCCGTGGTGGGACAGCACGGCGATGAGGGTGGCGGCGGCGACGGTGACGGCCGACCACCCGAAGCCGATGAGTACGAGGCCGACGGTGACCCACACCTCTGCGGCGCGGTGCGCGCCGTGGCCCTGATCAATGACACCCGAGGTCGCGGCGCCCGCGCACCCGGCCAGCAGCACAGCGACGCCGACCCCCACAACGGCTCGCGCACCCCACCGGTCCGTGAGCCACCCGAACAAGGGCGCCAGCATGTACATGCCCGCGACGTGAGCGCTGATGACGATGCCGATGAACGTCAGCGTGGAGCCATGGCCGTGCAGGTGGACCGAGCTCATCGCCATCACGCCCACCATGACGGCGTGGCCGCTCGCCATGGCCACGAGGCCCAGGCGCCCGTCCGGGTGCGCGAGGAGGCTGCGGAGGGTTTCGCGGATCTTGCGGCGCGGAGGTGCGGTCGCTGGCCGGACCCCGCGCAGCAGCAGCACGATGACCAGGGCGGCCGTGAGGAGCGCCACGAGCGCGAACACCCACGAGCCGCCCAACGGGATGATGCCGAGGGCCTCACCCACCCGGGTGCCGGGGTCGATGAGGTTGGGGCCCACGATCGCGCCCAGCGAGGACGCCCACACGACGATGGACAGCACGATGCCGCGGTGGGTGTCGGCCACCCCATCGGTGGCCGCAAAACGCGCCTGGAGTCCGGCCGCCATGCCCGCTCCGAGCAGCAAGCACCCCAGGATGAGAGCGGGCAGCGACGCGATCGCGGCCGCTGTCAGCGCGACGGCCGCGCCAGCGGCCGCGAGGGCGAAGCCCGAGGCCAGCGCGGTGCGCCTCCCGGCGCGCCCTGCGAGCCGGGCCAGCGGCACGGCCATGAGGGCCGCGCCGAGCACGTTGGCGGTCTGCGGCAGGCCCGAGTAGGAGGCCGTCCCTGAAATCTCCTCGGCCAGAAGACCACCCACCGCGATGGCGGAGCTCACGCCCACGCCCGCGACGAGCTGCGCGGACGCGAGGATCGCGACGCGGGAGCGAACCACCCCGGTACCGCCAGCGACGCTGCCGGGACCGGCGGACGTGGTCATGCCCAGACGAGACCCTGGCTCGGGTCCTGCATCACCCGGCCCACATCCGCCAGCACCCGCGCACCCAACTCGCCGTCGATGAGGCGGTGGTCGAAGCTCAGCGCGAGCGTCGTCACCCACCTGATCGCGATCTCGCCCTCGTGCACCCACGGCTGCTGGCGCACCGCGCCAAAGGCGAGGATCGCCGACTCGCCGGGATTGAGGATGGGCGTGCCGGTGTCAATGCCGAGCGGCCCGATGTTCGTGATCGTGATGGTGCCGTCGCTCATCGCGCGCGGCGACGTCGACCCGTTGCGTGCCTCGGCCGTGAGGTTCTGCAGTTCGACGGCGAGCGCGTGCAACGGCAGGCGGTGGGCGTCCTTGATGTTCGGCACCACCAGGCCGCGCGGGGTCGAGGCCGCGATGCCCAGGTTCACGTAGTGCTTGTAGACGATCTCGCGCGCGGACTCGTCCCACGCGGCATTGACCTCGGGGTGGCGTCGCACCGCGAGCAGCAGCGCCTTCGCGACAATCAGCAGCGGGGTGACGCGCACGTCGGCGAAGTCCCGGTCCGCCTTCAGGCGCGCCACCAGGTTCATCGTCTCGGTGACATCCACGGTGAGGAACTCCGTGACGTGGGGCGCCGTGAAGGCGGACTGCACCATCGCGTCGGCGGTGCGCTTACGCACCGACTTCACGGGCACGCGCGTGGCGCGACCGTCGCGGGTGGTGGTGCCCGAGGCCAGCCACGGCTGGTCGTCTTCGGGGTACGTCGCCAGCGTCTGCGCGGCGGTGGCCTTGACCTGCTGCTCCACGTCCTCACGGGTGACGAGCCCGCCCGGGCCGGACGGCGTGACGGTGGTGAGGTCCACGCCCAACTCCTTGGCGAGCTTGCGCACCGGGGGCTTGGCGAGCACGGGGTAGTCGCCGGACGCCTCGAAGCCGCCGATGGGCTCGAGCGAGCCCTCGACGCGCTCGCGCCGGGTGGCCGATCCGGCCTTGACGCCGTAACCGACCAGCACCGCACCGGAGCCTTCCTCGGAAGGTGCGGCGGCAGCGGCACTCGGCGCAGGCGCGCCAGCCCCCGCAGAGGTCGCCGACTCCTCGGCAACCGGGGACGGCTGCTCAGCCACGGCATCGGCCGCCGCAACGGGCTCGGACGGCTCCGCGGGAGCCGCCCCGTCGGGGTCCACGTCGACCTCGAGGATCGGGACGCCGACCTCGACGGTCTCGCCCTCCTCGACGAGCAGCTTCGTGACGACGCCGGAGAAGGGGCTCGGGAGCTCGACCAGCGACTTCGCGGTCTCGATCTCCACGATGGGCTGGTTGACCTCGACGGTGTCTCCGACGGCGACCGACCACGTGACGATGTCGGCCTCGGTCAGGCCCTCGCCCGCGTCGGGCAGGTTGAACTGCTGGTAGGTAGGCATCGCGGTCCCCTCAGTGGGCCATGACCTTGTCGACGGCATCGAGGACGCGGTCGAGGCTGGGCAGGTAGTCGTGCTCGAAGACGGCCCCAGGGTAGGGGGTGGAGAAGCCGCCCACGCGCAGCACGGGCGCGTGGAGGTGGAAGAAGGCCTGTTCGTGCACGCGGCTCGACAACTCGGCGCCCGAGCCGAACGACGTGGGCGCCTCGTGCACCACGACCACGCGGCCGGTCTTGCGCGCCGACGTCACGACGGTGTCGGAGTCGAGCGGCGAGATGGAACGCAGGTCGATGACCTCGACGTCGGTGCCGTCGTCAGCGGCCACCTGAGCGGCCTGGAGGGCGAGGCGCACGGTGGGGCCGTAGGCGACGACCGTGACGTCGGATCCCTCACGGGCCACGCGGGCGCGGGACATCTCGGCGGTGCCGGTGGAGGCGCCGGACGCGGCGTCGAGCTGGGCCTTCACGCGGGTCGGGTCGACCTCGCCCTTGTCCCAATAGCGCGCCTTGGGCTCGAAGAACATCACCGGGTCGGGCGAGGCGATGGCCTGCTGGATCATGTCGAACGCGTCCTGTGGCGTGGCCGGGGACACGATGCGCAGGCCCGCGGTGTGAGCAAACAGCGCCTCGGGGCTCTCGGAGTGGTGCTCGACGGCGCCAATGCCACCGGCGAAAGGCACGCGGATCACCACGGGCAGCTGGATGGCGCCGCCCGAGCGGTAGTGCATCTTCGCCAGCTGCGTCGTGATCTGGTCGTAGGCGGGGAAGATGAAGCCGTCGAACTGGATCTCGATGACCGGCCGGTACCCGCGCATCGCCATGCCAATGGCGGTGCCGACGATGCCGGATTCGGCGAGCGGGGTGTCCATCACGCGGTCGTCCCCGAAGTCCTTGTGCAGGCCGTCGGTGACGCGGAACACGCCGCCGAGCGCGCCGATGTCCTCGCCCATCAGCAGCGTCTTGTCGTCGCGCTCCATCGCCGCACGCAGACCGGCGTTGATTGCGCCGGCCATGGTCATGGTGGTGGGCGCGGGGCGCGCGGCGCTTGCCGGCTTGCCGGGGGCCGATGCCGTGGCCGGCTGGCCGCTCGCCGTCGCCGGGCGCTCGTCGAGGGTCGTCATCGGGTCGCCTCCTGATCCGCGAAGGAACGCTGGTAACGGTCGAACCACGCCCGCTCCGCCTCCACGCTCGCATGCGGCTCCGCGTAGACGTGGTCGAACATGCCGAGGGTGTCGGGCTTGGTCCAGGCGCGCACGGTGGTGCGGGTGCGCTCGCCGAGGGCCTTGGCCTCCGCCTCGACCTCTGTGCGGAAGTCGTCGGAGAGCTCCCCGGTGGAGGTGAGGTAGGCCTCGAGCCTCGCGATCGGGTCGCGCTCGGCCCACAGCTGCTCCTCGGCCTTGGGCCGGTACCGGGTGGGGTCGTCGGACGTGGTGTGGGCGCCCATGCGGTAGGTGAAGGCCTCGATGAGCACCGGGCCCTGGCCGCTGCGGGCGTGCTCGAGGGCCCACCGGGTCACCGCGTGCGACGCGATGACGTCGTTGCCGTCCACGCGCACCGAGGGGATGCCCACGCCCTTGCCGCGGTCGGCGATGGGCACGCGGCTCTGGCGCGTGGCGGACTCGGAGATCGCGTACTGGTTGTTCTGCACGAAGAACACGACGGGGGCGTCGTAGACGGACGCGAAGGTGAGCGCCTCGGCGACATCGCCCTGGCTGGTGGCGCCGTCGCCGAAGTAGGCGACGACCGCGCCGTCCTTGGCCGGATCGCCGCTGGCGACCAGGCCGTCCTTCGCCATGGCCATCGCGTACCCGGTCGCGTGCAGCGCGTGCGAGCCGATCACCAGCGTGTAGAGGTGGAAGTGGTGCTCGGCGGGCGTCCAAGCGCCGTGCTGGAGGCCGCGGAAGATGCGCAGCACCTCCACGAGGTCCACTCCGCGCGTGAGCGCGACTCCGTGCTCGCGGTAGCTCGGAAAGACAAAGTCCTGCCCGTTGAGGGCGTGGCCCGAGCCGATCTGCGCGCCCTCTTGGCCCCACGACTGCACCCACAGGCCCAGCTCGCCCTGTCGCTGCAGGCTCGTGGCCTCTTTGTCGAACGCGCGCACGAGGGTCATGTCACGCCACATGGCGCGCAGGTCGTCCGCGGTGAGGTGGTCGGCGTAGGGGTCGAACTGCTCGTGGGCCGTGCGCTGACCGTCTGCGGTCAGCAGCTGCACCAGGCCGTCGGTGGAGAGGGGTCCTCCTGCGCTCACGCGTGCCTCCTTCTGCTGCGGCGGGGCACGCGGTCGGCGGCACCTCCGGTCGTAACTTACGCAAGCGTAGGCTACGGCACCGTAGGTTTCAAGACGAAGGGGTGGTGTCGCGCGATCGAGGGCGCCGCCGCGCCACTGCCACTGCGGCGCCGAGGCTCCTCATCGCCGCCCGACGCCACCATACGTCGGCGGCGCCGAGCGCCTGCGCCCTGCGCCTGGCACGCCCGAGTCCCGCTCTGGGCCCGCGCTCCCTCTGCGGTGCGGGTCTCGCCGCCCGCAGCCGCGCAAGCACGGCGGGGTTGGCCGCGAGCGCCTCCACGTGGGCCACCCAATCCGAGGCCTGGGCGCCGTGGAAGTAGTTGGCGGCGAGCCAGTCACGGCGCGGCTCGAAGAAGCGCAGTGCGCGCAGGTCGTCCAGCGTTCCCACGAGGCCGCTACCAGCGAAGACGAGGTTGAGGTTCTCCTCGTCCACACCGAAGTCCCCCACGATGAGCACCGGCACGCCTGCGGCGAGAGCCTCGAGCGCGGCCGTCGAGCTGACCGTCACAAGGCCGCGCGCGTGGACGAGGTGATCGGCGAGCGCGCCCCGAGCGAACTGCAGGTTCGCCGGAAGCGGCCCCGCATCCTCCGCGAGGTGCGGGAACGATGCGAACTCGCGGTGCGTCTGGGCCTCGTCGTCCCCGCCGCGCAGTTTCACCACGACAGCCACCTCGGGGTGGGCGCGGGCGGCGTCGATCAGGCCGTCGAGCAGCCGGCGCCTGTCCGCCACCGTGCGTGGCACCAGGGCCTGTGGAGCAAACACAAGGGCGCCCTCACGCACGTGGCGGTCCGGGAGGGGCTCCGCGTACCCGGTCGCGGCGGCAAGGCTCGCCAGACCCCACCGCTGTGAGCCCTCCGTCACGCGCTCCTGGCAGGCCTCCCGTTCCCGCTCGCTATGGACGACCATCACATCGACGTCCGCGCGGAACGCGAGTCCGCGTTCGGTGGGCGGGAACCACAGCCCCGGAATTCCGGCGGCCACGACGGGTCGGTGTGCCGCGTCGGCGAGTACCGTCGAGAACAGGTGCGAGATGAGCGGTCCCCGGCACGCGAGCAGGACCAGGTCGATGCCCCCCGCGATGATCCTGCCGACATCCGCCACGCTCACGACCTCGACGTCCCGCCACCGTCCCGCGACGGCGTCGTGGCGCTGCCGCGGGCTCGGGGTGACGGCGTTGGCGACGACAACCACCTCAACATCCCAAGCGGGCCACAGGTCAAGAGCCCGGGACACGGCCCACTTCAGGTACGAATCCGAGTCCGCAACGACGAGGGCCTTCACGGTCCGACCCTACGACGCGACGTGACGTGTGTGTTCAGTGGGCTGAGTCGTGTCACGCCGCGAACCGGCGTCGCCACGAGAGGGGCAGCCATCTCCCCCAAGGACGCAACATCCGTGCGATCCGCCCGGAGGCGGCGCCGCCGGGAAGATCGAGCGCCGTCAGACGCTTGCGGTAGAAGTACCGCTCCCGATCGGCCCGTGACATGTGCGCAAGGGTCGCGACGGCCTCGTCTCGCCTGTGCTCCAAGTGGCGCGCTTGCATCGCGTAGCTGACTGCCACCACGAGCGCCTGGAGACGAGGCACCGTGCCATAGTCCTCCGTGCGCCGCGTCAACGCATCAATGATGGTGACCGGCACGCGGTTGCTGTTCTGGAACGGAGTGAGGGTGGCTAGGAGCTCCTCGGTCGCGTACGACTCGATCGGGGTGCCAAAAAGCGCTCGCGCGGTCACCAACGCCGTCGAGAATCCCGCGACAATGACGACGCATGGCACGCGCGCCAGCAACACCTCCGCTGGTGTCGCGTCCTCCCACGTCACGAACTGCGCCCCCCACGATTCGGCGGCGTCACGATACGTCGTCAGCAGGGCCGGCGATGCCGCGGGGTGCGGCTTGAAGACGAGGCGACGCGCGCCGGCGTCGAAGGCGGTGCGCAGCATGCCGATGTGAGCGTCCTCCTCCTCCTGCGGCGTCCACAATCCGAGCGCTGAGAGGTACTGCCCGAACACCATCGCGGTCGGCACGCCGGAGGGCGGCACGGCCGCATCGATCGCGGGCGCGCACACCTGCGCCATCTCATCGATGACGACGCGAAAGGCGTCCAGCGACACTGGGCGGTGAGGGATGTCGAGTTCCTCAAAAAGGAGGGGACTGAGCCCGGCGACTAGGTCGAGGTACACGAGCGACGTGATGCGCTGTGCCACCTGAGGAGGCTGTGTAAAGCGCGTGGGACCAAAGCTCATGAGGCCCTCGCTCAGGACTACCAGCTCGCTGTCGCTGAAGATGCGGGCCAGGCTCGAGGCCGGCGGCACGTGAAGAGATTCCGTCACGAGCTGGACCGTCTGCGTGCCAAGCCCCCATAGCGAGCGGAAATGCTGCTCATGCATCGCGAGGTCGTCGT
This sequence comes from Demequina sp. NBRC 110055, assembly GCF_002090135.1. Classification (GTDB taxonomy): domain Bacteria; phylum Actinomycetota; class Actinomycetes; order Actinomycetales; family Demequinaceae; genus Demequina. Next base: position 384,010 of record NZ_BBRL01000004.1, read on the forward strand.
GGCGGGGCCGCCACGAACTGGGGTGCGCCTGAACAAGTGCCTCGTTGAGGTCCACCACGCGGTCGAACCTTTCGAGCACCTTGCGAGCGCCCGGGATGCGGTGCAGGGGCTGCACCACCTCCGGGACCGCGGCGTTGTTGGACACCACGAGGATGCGCGTGACGTCTCGCGGACCCAACAGGCCCTCGTCGATCGCGGCAGCGGCGGTCATCGCGCTAAACAAGGTGGAGGCCATCACGAGCTGGATCATCGCTTCACGCTCCTGCGGATCTCGGCGGGTACGTAGTGGCGAAGCCGCTCTCGCCGCGACGGGGAGAACTCCGCCCACTGCTGCGCGAGCACCTCCTGATCGACAGAGGCGAAGAGCGTTCGCACGCCCCTGTCGAGGTCGCGACGCAGGGGCCGCGCCATGCGGGACGCGCGGCCCAGGTGGTGCGCGGCGATCGCCGACATCTGGCGCACGAACTTCGGGCGCCACCGCGGCGCCTCGTGATCGGCCTCCACGACCTCTCGGGCGAGGTCAAAGGCGCGGACAAAGTCGAGTTGCCGGGCATCGAGGATCTGAGTGAGGGACGTCGCACTGCCGCGCCGGTAGAACAGGGGCGGCGCATCGACCACGGCGAACGTGTCCGCCTGCAGATGAAGTCGCCAGATCCACGGCCGGTCCTCGGCCGTCGCAAGGCCCTCGTGGAAGTGGAGCAGTCCGCGCTCCAGCAAGCGACGGGTGAACATGCCCGCCCACGCATACGGGTAGTCGACCATCGTGGCGTGGTCGTGCGGACCAACCGCGGTGCGCGGGGAGCAGACCTCTCCGCGCGGAAAGAACGGCACGGTGTGCCGCACCCGGGACCTGCCGCGTGCGATGAGGTGGTCGGTACGCACGAAGTCGCATCCGAGGGTGTCGAGGTGACCGGCGAGGATCGCGAGCCGACCCGGTGCGAGCCAGTCGTCGCCGTCGAGGAAGACCAGGCGGTCGCCCTCGGCGGCCTCAAGCCCGCGGTTGCGCGCCGAGGCTAGCCCCACGGGTTCGTCGTGGGTGATGACGGTGAGGTCACCGATCCGCTTCGCATAGTGCGCGAAGACGTCACCGGTGCGGTCGGTAGAACCGTCGTTGATCCCGATGACCTGAAGATGGCCCACGGTTTCCTGCTGACGGACCAGGCTCTCGAGGGTGACTCCCAGGACGTCTTCGCCGTTCAGCACCGGCACGATGACTGTGATGTCAGGGCGCGTCATGACAGCCGCGCGCCCTGCGAACGCTGGGGCCACCGCGCAGGCGCGGCGACCCCAGCAGCGAGCGTGATCGTGCGGTGCGAGTGCTTACGCACCGACCCGACGCAGCTTGCTCAACGGAGCGAGCTCACCGGGGAACACACGCTTCACGCCATCACCGAGGCCCTGCTCGATGATGCGGATGTCACGCACGAGGGTCTTGAGACCGCCGGGCTCGAGTGAGGCCGCGTGATCGGAGCCCCACATGGTGCGGTCCAGGGTGATGTGACGCTCAACGGCGACGGCGCCCAGGGCGACCGCGGCGACGGAGATTTGCAGGCCCGGCTCGTGGCCCGAGTAGCCCGTGGGCAGGCCGTAGCGCTCCGCGAGCGTAGGAATCATGAGGAGGTTGGCCTCCTCGGGAGGCAGCGGGTAAGTCGAGGTGGCGTGCAGGATCACCAGGTTGTCGGTGCCGAGCGTCTCGACAGCGGTGTCGATCTGCTCGATGGTCGACATGCCGGTGGACAGGATGACGGGCTTGCCGGTCTCCTTGATGCGGCGCAGCATGCCCAGGTCGGTGACGGACGCCGAGGCGATCTTGTACGCGACGGTGTCCATCTCCTCGAGGAAGTCCACGGCGGGCTCGTCCCACGGGGAGGCGAACCAGTCGATCCCGCGGGCCTTGCAGTAGGCGTCGATCTGCGCGTACTCGTCCTTCTCGAACTCCACCTTGTAGCGGTACTCGAGGTAGGTCATGGTGCCCCACGGGGTGTCGCGCGGGGTGTCCTTCATGTGCTCCGGCGTGGAGATCTCGGGCGTGCGCTTTTGGAACTTCACCGCCTGGCAGCCGGCCTCGATGGCGACGTCGATCAGACGCAGGGCGTTGTCGACCGAACCGTTGTGGTTGAGTCCGATCTCCGCGATCATGTAGACCGGCTGACCGGGTCCTACCTTGTGGGCGCCGATCTGTACTGCTTCAGCCATGTCATGCTCCTTCACGAGTGGTCAAAATCATCTCCGCGAGCTCGCGGAGTGCTCCGCGCCCACCGGGCCGGGTCAAGTGGACCCTGGCCACGGCGCGCGCCGCTGGATGGGCGTCTGGGACGGTGACGGGCCAGCCGACCGAGGCCATGCTTTCCACGTCGTTCACATCGTTTCCCACGTAGGCAACCTTCGACAGCGAAAACCCGCGTTGTTCACTCCACTGCCGCAGGATGTTCACCTTGTCGTCAGCGCCGTACACCGTCTCGATACCTAGTTTTCGACCGCGGGCCTCGACGACGGGGTTGCGTTCCTTGCTCAGGATCAGCATCGGCAGCCCGGCGTCGCGCAGCATGGCGAGGCCCATGCCGTCGCTCCGGCTCACCGTGACGGCCTCCGAGCCATCCTGGTGGACCTCCGCGAGGTCGTCCGTGTGGACGCCATCGAAATCCATGACCAGCGCATCGAGGGGCCCGATGTGGTGGTGATCGAGCAGCGGCGCGAGGGCCCGCGCTGCCTCGAGCTCGTGCGGGTCATCGATCTCCAGTCCCGAGATCGCGTCGATGAGCTCGAGCCCCACACGCCCGAAGAACCGGTGGCGCGCGTGACGGAATCCGGCCGCGTCCATCACGTAGAAGGCGCCCGACTCGTGGAACTGCGCCTCGCGGTCCTGGCGACGCGGACGGAATGACTTGTCGTGGTTCACGCCCTCGGCACCGTCCGGCGTGAGCCTCCACAAGAATCCGTGGGTCTCGTAAGCGGAGAACACCGAGTCCTCATCCCCGTGCGCGACGCGCGCGACGGCCCTCCCCAGCGCGTCCCCGTCGATAAAGGGCGAGGTGGCTTGGAGGAATACCAACACCGCGACCGGGGCGCCCTCGGTCTCGATCACGTCGAGCGCGTGCAGGAGCGCGTCCTCGCTACTGGCAAGGTCGCCCGCGATATCCGCGGGACGGTCGACGGTTCTCGCGCCGGCGGCGAGCGCCGCCTCGGCGATCACCGCGTCATCCGTCGAGACGTACACCTCGTCGATGCCGGCGGCCGCCCGCGCAGCCGCGACGGCGCGCGAGACGAGGGGAACTCCACCCACGCGGGCCACGTTCTTGCCGGGTACTCCCTTGGAGCCGCCGCGTGCAGGGATGACGGCGACAACCCGCCCCTTACGCGGCGGCACTCGATCGCCCCCGGTTCACAACGTCCTCCAGGAGTTCGCGCACAGAGCGGTCCGCTCGCGACGTGAACCACTGCTCCGGCACGTGGGTGACATCGAGGTGGACGGACGCGTCCAGCAGCGTCGACAGGGTCGCGACCACCGACGACGGAAGCGTTGTCACACGCCGCACGCCCGGCATCCCCGCGAGCAGGATCTCGATCGGAAGGACCGGGCGGCGCACGTCGACGCCGTCGATCTGGGCCCACCGGCTGAGCGATTCACGCCGTTCGCGGCGGTGAGGGAGGTAGGTCACGCCGCCCTCGCGCGCCAGACCCGCAAGCCAGGCCGCGTAGGCGTCCGCGTCGAGGTAACCGTCGTCGACGAGGGCCGAACCCACGACCACGTGCTCGGCATCGGCCGCGTCCGTGACAAAGGCACTCGATCTCAACCACGAGTAGTCGTTGCGCACCACGGTGGCTCCGAGCGAACGCAAGGCGCCCACGGCGTCGGCCTCCGGATAGGCCGTGAAGACGGTGAGCCGGCCGTCCTCGGCTGCCGTGCGCATGCGCACCGACGCCGCCGCACCGAGCACCCGGTGGAGGGCGGACTCCTGTTTGCCGTGACGCGCGAGCGGCAGGCCTTTGGCCAGGCGGCGCGCGAGCGACAGCGTCCCCGAGCCGTCATCGACGACGACGAGATCCCGGGCACCGGTGAACGTGGTGAGCACGCGCAGTTGCCCCGAGTTCGCGTCGCCGATCAGGCGCCGGCGCGCCATCGTCATCGGCGACCGGGTGGCGGACCGCCACGGACCGGACATCGTCACGCCACGCGGCAGGCTCGGCGCGAATAGCCGTCCCGTGTCTCCCAACTGGGGTACACCGGCGCGCAGGCACAGGTGCACAGGGTCGCCGACGGCCGCCGCATACTCGACCGCGTTCACCAACTGGAGAGGTGACTCAACCCATCCGACTCGTGCCATGGGCACAGCACAGCACAGCGACCTGAACGGCCGGTTGCGATCAGGTGACTACTTGGAAGCCTGGTAGGCCTTGACGACCTCTTCGGGATCGCCGTCCATCTTCAGGTTGCCGTGGTCAATCCAGATCACCCGGTTGCAGGTGTCGAGGATGGACTTCATGGAGTGGCTCACCAGGAACACGGTGCCAGCCTGCTCGCGCATGGCGCGGATGCGGGCCTCGCTCTTTTGACGGAAGCCCTTGTCGCCCACCGCAAGGGCTTCGTCGACCAGCAGGATCTGGTGATCGCGGGACACCGCGATCGAGAAGCGCAGGCGCGACGACATACCGGAGGAGTAGCTCTTCATGGGCAGGTCGATGAACTCGTCGAGGTCGGCGAAGTCGACGATCTCGGGGTACTTCTTCTGGATCTCCTGCGGCGTCAGGCCCAGCGCGAGGCCGCCGAGGATGACGTTCTTCTCCCCCGACAACGTCGGGATGAGCGCCGCGTTGACACCCAGGAGGGCGGGGCGGCTCGAGGCAAACACCTGCCCCTGCGCGGGAGCGATCAGGCCCGAGATCGCTCGCATGAGCGTCGACTTGCCCGAGCCGTTGTGCCCGATGACGCCGATCGACTCGCCCTCGCGCGCCACGAACGACACGCCCTTCAGTGCGTGCACCACGCGAATGCCGCGCTGGCGGGTGAGGAGGGCGCGCTTCTGCGACGCCTTCTTGCCCGAGGTAAAGGTCTTGTACTTGATGTGGAGGTCGTCGACCACCACGGTGGGGGCGCCGAGGGGCTCAGTCATGGCCATACCTTTCCTCAGCACGCCAGAAGAAGACGATGCCCACCGCCAACGTGACGACGGCAGCGCCCGAGGCGACGAACCACATCCAACCCGGGGCGTTGATGCCGCCCAGGATGAGGTCTCGCACAATGGTGATGTAGTCGTGCACCGGGTTCACCTGCGCGACCCACAGCATCCACTCTGGCTGGTCCGACAGCACTTCCTCGAGCGAGTAGAAGATGCCGGACGCGTAGAAGAACAGGCGTGTGATGAGCGGGATGACCTGAGTGAGGTCACGGATATGCACGGTGAGACGGGCGGCCAGAAGCGCGATGCCCAGGTTAAACATGGCCATCAGCAGCATGGTGGGAATGACGAGCAGCCACCACCACGTGAGCGGCTCGCCGAATCCCAGCACGATAATCCCCATGACGAGGAGCATCGGGATGAGCTCGATGAGCTGCTGAATGATCAGCGCCAGCGGCAACAGCATGCGCGGGAAGTTCAGCGACCTCACCAGCGATGCGTTGCCCGTAATGGACTTGGCGCCATCGGCGAACGACTTCGAGAAGAACTGAAAGATGAAGACGCCGACGATGACGAACGGCACAAAGTTCACGCCGTCCGGTCGGGTCTCCCGCGGGAGGATGATCCCAAAGATGGTCCCGTAGAGCGCCGCCATGAGCAGCGGGTTCAGGACCACCCAAGCCAGACCCAAACGGTTCTCGCTCATCTGCGCCTGAATGCGGAACTTTGCCAGCGAGGTCGCGAACGCGCGCCGACGCCACATCTCGGCCAGATATTGGCCTAGCGGCGGGCGGGCGCCGACGCGTTCGAGGCCCGCGTCGCGCGCGATGGCCTCATAGTCGGTGGGGGTCACGTGTCTCCTTGAGTCGCGGCGCAATTCTCAGCGCCAAGAGTGGCGCGATGGCGGCGAAACACGCCCCAAGATTACAGCAGACATGCTCAGGCTCCCCGATGCGCCTCCATGGCCGCCAGCACCGCGTCGTTCTCGACGGCCGAGCCGACCGTCACGCGAATGCCCTCGCCCGCGAAGGGGCGCACCAGCACCGCGGGCTCGAGGGCCGCGAGCGCGACCGCGATCTCCACCGTGCGCTCGCCGGCGGGCAACCACACAAAGTTGCCCTGAGCCTCGGGCACGTCCCACCCTAGCGCGCGCAGCCCCTCGCGCAGGCGAGGGCGTTCGGCGACGACGGCATCGACCCGCTCCAGCAACTCGGCCTCGGCGACGGGCTCGAGCGAGGCCATCGCCGCCGCCTGGGCCGTCGATGAGACCGAGAAGGGCGTGACGCACGCCCGCACGGGCGTGATCAGCTCGACCGGACCCAGCGCGAAGCCCACCCGCGCACCCGCCAGGCCGTACGCCTTCGAGAAGGTGCGCAGCACGAGGAGATTCGGGTGCCGCTCGAGCTCCTCTAGGCCGGCCACGGCATCGGCGTCCCGCACGAACTCGACGTAGGCCTCGTCGAGGACCACGAGGAGCGAGCGCGGCACCGCCGCCATGAAGCGGGCGAACTCGTCGCGCGTGAGTGTGGGACCGGTGGGGTTATTGGGCGAGCACAGCATCGCGACACGGGTGCGATCGGTGACGGCCGCAGCCATCGCGTCGATGTCGTGGCGGCCGTCAGCGGTCAGCGGCACCATGACCGGGGTCGCGCCCGCGATCGACGTAAGGATGGGATAGGCCTCGAAGGAGCGCCACGCGAACAGCACCTCGTCCCCGGGGCCGGCGAAGGCCTGCAGGATGTGCTGCAGCACCGCGACGGAGCCGCCACCCACCGCTACCCGCTCGGCGCCCACGCCGAAGCGCTCGCCCAAGCGCGCATGCAACTCGGACGCCTGCATATCGGGATAGCGGTGAATCCCGTCACCCACACGGGCGATGGCGCGCGCCACCGACGGCAGCGGCGGGTACGGGATCTCGTTGGAGGACAGCTTCACGGGCGGCAGGCGATCGGCATCACCGCGGGCCCCCGGCACGTACGCGGGCAGGCCGGCGACCTCGGGGCGGGGCTGGGGAAGACTCATGAGGACATGGTGCCAGGTGGCGGGCGGGGCCCGGTATGGAAGACTCGCCCGCATGAAGTTCGTGCTGAATGTGATCGCCATGGCCGTCGCCGTCTGGGTCGCGACCCTGCTGCCGCTCGATGTCGCCGTCACCGGTGGCGAGGCCGAGTGGTGGACGCGTGCGCTCGTCTACGCCGCGGTCGGCGTGATCCTGCACCTGCTGAACATGGCGGTGAAGCCCGTCCTGCAGATCCTCGCGCTTCCCATCACGATCCTCACCCTCGGTCTCTTTGCCCTGGTGGTCAACACATTCGTGCTGTGGCTGGGCGCGTGGATCACGACGTGGTTCGACGGCCTCGAACTGGAGTTGGGCGGCTTCTGGCTCACGCTGGTAGCGGCCCTGGTCATCACGATCATCTCGGGCATCGTGCGCGGCCTCACGGGCGCGAATCGCGACTGATCGTCGGCGTCCCGCTCGCTGACACGGGCGCCCGCGCGGAGCCCACGGCTACCGGCGCGAACAGCGACCGCTGAGCGCTGCTCGCCGTGAGGAACGGGCGGGCGCGTGTGCGCCACGCGCGCGTCGACGGGTCGGCGAGCCTGTCGACGGCCGATGCCGTGGCCCGGTAGGTGGACATCCCGTGAACGCTCACGACCCCGGTGGCCGCGGCAGCAACGCTCGCGTCGCCCGAGGCGCGCGCGTCACCCGTCCAGGTGGTCACGTTCGGTCCTTCGGGGTTGGCGGGGCCGTCGAGCGCGGGCACGACGTCGGACACGTCCTCCACATGCGCGTACGTCACGTCGGACCGGCGCGGGAGCGTGGCCGTGGGCGCTCCAAAGGTGACGACGTCGGTGATGGCGAAGCGCTCGTGCATGTCCTCGAGGCCCGCGAGCGCGGTCGCCACGAGTCCGCCCTGGCTATGGCCGACAAGCATGACGGGCGCGTCGGGGGCGATCCCCTCCTCGAGCATCGCGGCACGGACCATGCGCATCGCGTCCGACACCGCACCGGCCATGACGTCGCCGTTGCCGCCCCAGTCAAAGGGGTTGATCGATGACACGCCGTTGTCGTACGTGCCCGGGATCGTGACCACGTAGGCCGTGCCTTCGGGGCCGTCGAGGCGGTCGATGGCTACGACGCCCGCGGGCGGAAGTTCGAGGTCGTCGAGGCCGGCGGCGATCCCCTCCATTCCGCGCGGGGGCGCGACGTCCGCGACGCCCACCCGCGTCGCCCCGGCAATGCGCGGCTCGCCCGCCATGAGCTCGCCGGTAGTCATCACGCCTCGCAGTGCCAGGATCGCCGCGTCGTAGTGCCTCATCCACGGCGGCCCGGTCGCTTGCAGCGCCCCGGCCGTCGCGCCGACGGTGCCCCGGTTGATGTATCCCGTCATGGGCGGCGGCGCAGCGGGGGCGAGTGTCGCCGCCACGCGATCGCGCCCGCTCAGCGTCGCGACGACCCCCGGGACCGACATCTTCCAGCGCACGACCGCGCCGAGCTGCGTCAGCCACCCCACCGTCGCCGCCGCGTCCCCCGCGAAGCGCCTCACCGATTCGAGCACCGCCAGCCCACCGCGCGCCTCGCCCTCCGCTCGCGCATAGGCCTGCGCCACCGCCACGAGGCGATGCGCGACGTCGTCGACCTCGCGCGCGAGCGTACTCACTCCTCCGACGCCCCACCGGGCCGTCCCCACCGCCGCGTCCGCGCGCGCCAGCGCCCCCGCCACCTCCGCCGCGGCTCTCGGACGCGCCTCGTCGAGCAGGTCGGAGGAGCGATCGAGATGGGTCGCGGCCTCATCAAGTAATGCCGAGGCCTCCGCGACCCACCCCGCCGCCGCCTCGAGGTCCTCGGTGACGGCCTCCGTGCCCCCGGCGCCGCCCGCCACGCCCACCCCGACGGCGTCACCCACGGACCTGCTCCCTCACCACTGCCCCGCGCGCTCTGCGGCCCACTGCGCCTCGCGCCATGCCTCCCACGCTTGGTCGACCTCCCGCGCCAGGGTCTCCATCCGTTGCAAAAGGGCCTCGACCTCGGCCAGGAACTCGTCGGCGGCCGCCGAGACCCACTCGACCCTCTGCGCCACCCGTAGCCTCGCGACCGCCGTCTCGACGGCATCGGCCGCCGCCTCGATATCGAAGGCCGGAAGCCACAGCGGCGCCGGCACGCTCACCCCGTCCATAGGGCGACGGTACGAACGGAAGCCGGCCACGGCATCGGCCCGTGGAACCCCTGTGGACAGCACCACCGCCCGAGTGCGCCTGTGCATGGAACAATGAGGCCCGTGACTGAGTGGAACCCCGCCTCGTATGTGACCCTCGCCGACGTTGAGCCCGCCATCGCGCTCACTCCTTTGGACGGGCGCTACCGCTCGGCGGCCGCACCGCTCGTCGACCACCTGAGCGAGCCCGCGCTCAACCGCGCGCGCCTGTTCGTCGAGGTCGAGTGGTTCATCCACCTGTGCGCCACCGCCGCCGTCCCCGGCACGCGCGACCTCACCGTCGAGGAGATCGCCCTGCTGCGCGCGATCCCCGCCGAGTTCGGCGCCGACGGCATCCGCGAGCACGCCGAGATCGAAAAGGTCACCGTCCACGACGTCAAGGCGATCGAGTACTACATCAAGCGCCGCATCGAGGCCACGTCGCTCGCGCCGCTGTCCGAGCTCGTCCACTTCGCGTGCACCTCGGAGGACATCAACAACCTCTCGTACGCGCTCATGGTGAAGGGCGCGGTCCAGCAGGCCTGGCTCCCTGCGGCCGATGCCGTGGTCACCCAGGTCGCCGACCTCGCCCGCTCGACGGCCGCCACCCCCATGCTGTCGCGCACGCACGGCCAGACCGCCACGCCCACCACGCTCGGCAAGGAACTCGCCGTGCTCGCGCACCGCCTGCGCCGCCAGCTCACCCGCATCGAGGGCCAGGAGTACCTGGGCAAGATCAACGGCGCGACCGGCACCTTCGGCGCCCACACGGCGGCCGTGCCGACCACCGACTGGGTGAGCGTGTCGCGGTCCTTCGTCGAGGGCATCGGCCTCACGTGGAACCCGCTCACCACCCAGATCGAGAGCCACGACTGGCAGGCCGAGCTCTACGCCGACGTCGCCCGCTTCGGCCGCATCCTGCACAACCTCGCGACGGACGTGTGGACCTACATCTCGCTGGGCTACTTCGCGCAGGCGGCGGTCGCGGGTGCCATCGGCTCGTCGGCCATGCCGCACAAGATCAACCCCATCCGCTTCGAGAACGCCGAGGCCAACCTCGAGATCTCCGCAGCGCTGCTCGACACGCTTGCCTCGACGCTCGTCACCTCGCGCCTCCAGCGCGACCTCACCGACTCGACCACGCAGCGCAACATCGGTGTGGCGTTTGGCCACTCGCTGCTCGCGATCGACAACGTGCGCCGCGGCCTGGGTGCGCTGTCCGTCAACGGGGCCGCGCTCGCCGCCGATCTCGACTCGTCGTGGGAGGTGCTCGCCGAGCCCATCCAGTCGGCGATGCGTGCGGCCGCGATCGCGGGCGTGCCCGGCATGGAGAACCCCTACGAGCGCCTCAAGGACCTCACGCGCGGGCACGTCATCGACGCCGCCGCGATCGGCGAGTTCGTGGACGGGCTCGAGCTGCCCTCGGAGGTCAAGGAGCGCCTGGCCGCGCTGACCCCGGGCACGTACGTGGGGCTCGCGGAGCAGCTGGTCGCCGACTATCTGGCGTAGGGGAGGCACCCCCGGCGCAGCCCCGGCCCCGCGCCCTGGCGGGACATGAAGGTCGGATTTGGTCGATTTCCGACCCTCATGTCCCGCCAGGAGTCATGCAGCCCACCTAGCTGGCGGTGACGAGGTCCCCGACCGCAATCGCACCCGGCGTCACTACGTCCAGATAGATCGCCACGCGCAGGTCGCGGGACTTCCCCAACGGCTGCAACCATCGGGTCTTCTCGGAGAGCCCGTCCTGGGCCAGATCGATGGTGCGGCAGCGCTCGATCCGCCCCGCGGGCCGCAACACGGCGGTCCCGATGCGCACCTCGCCCTCCCACCGCTCCTCCTCGAACGGCTCGGTGGTCGCCACCACGAGGTTGGCACGCAGGCGGCGCGCGTCGGCATCCGCTCCGAGCTCGCGCGCACACCAGTCGAGCGTCGCTGTGCCCACCAAGGAGACGGCGCCGTCATCGAAGTGCGGCACGTCCGTCTCGGGTGCGAGCGCCACCTCGGCCGCGAGCGCGTCCGCGAGCCACGCGTCCACGGCGGGGTCGCCGGCGAGCCCGTGACGGCCGCCGGGCCCGCTCACTACGACGCCCTCGGCGCGAGTCGCGGCGCTGAAGGCGAACACCCCGTCGCGGCGCACCATGCGCTTGGTGTTCTTGCCCGAGGCCAGTCGCGAGTCGCCGTCGCGCACCGCCCACGCGCGGTCGCCCACGAGCCCGCGCGCGTCGAGCTCCACCCGGTCCAGGGCCTCGCCGCCCATCGACTTGACGGGATAGCGGCGGATCGCGGTCACCACAGTCATGCCTCGAGACTACGGCCGATGCCGTGGCGAGGTGACGACGTCGCCTCGCCGCTCGTTAGGGTGGCGTGACCATGGATACGTCAGCGGACGCCGCCCGGCCAGCCACGGCATCGGCCGCCCAGACGGCTGTGCCCAGTCGGCGCCGACTGAAGGTCGAGATCGTCATCGTGCTCGGCCTATCGCTGGGCTACTACGCGATCTCGGCAGCGATCACGTTGGTGGAGCGCTATCTCGCCGAGCCGGCAATCGGGCAGCAGTCCACGACGCTCAACCCCTCGCGCTCCCAGATCGACTACCTGGACCTGCTGTCGCAGGTGGTGCGCCAGGCGTATCTGTTGATGCCCGTCGCGCTCGTGATGTATCTGCTGTCGATGGGCGGGCGCTCCGTGCACCGGGTCCTCGGGCTCACCGGAGGCTGGAAGGCGGCGGGGGCCGATGCCCTGCGTGGGCTCGCGCTGGCGGCGTGCATCGGGCTGCCGGGGCTTGCGCTCTACGCGGTGTCGCGGGCGATGGGTCAGACGGTGCGGATCGACACCTCGGGGCTGCCCGATGCGTGGTGGGCCGCGACCATCCTGCTGCTCTCGGCGGCCGTCGCGGGGGTGCTGGAAGAGACCGTCGCGGTGGGCTACCTCGTGACCCGGCTCAAGGAGCTGGCGTGGGCGCCGTATGCGGCTATTGCGGCATCGGCCCTGCTCAGGGGCGCCTACCACCTCTACCAAGGCTGGCCGATGGCGCTGGGAAACGTGGTCATGGGCCTCGTGTTCGCGTACTGGTTCCACCGCACGGGGCGGCTCGGCCCGCTGATCGCGGCGCACTGGACTCTTGATGCAGTCTCGTTCATCGGTCCCGAGCTGGTGCCGGCCGCGTGGCTCGAGTCGCTCGGCGTCGCGTAAACCGACATTCCACCTCCTAGACTCGAGGCCATGGCCGACCGCGACGCGACGCAGGACGCCCCTGCGAGCGACGATCCGCTGCGGGGCGTCTCCGTCGTCGACGCACCTGAGACGCGCGTGCACCGCGTCACGGACATCATCGCGGCCTCTATCACCACACTGGGCATCGTTCTGGTGCTGCTGCTCGGCGCCTACGGCACCGCCACCACCGAGGGCCTGACCGAGGATGTGCAGGGCTTCGCGCGCGTGCTGCAGCGCCTCCTGGTCGCTCCGGTCAACCTGTTCTCCGGCATCGTCACCATCGTCGTGCCCCTCGCGGTCATCATCGACCTGGGCTTCAGGCGCGAACCGCGGCGCATCCTCGAGGTCATCGGCGCGGGTGTGCTCGCGTTCATCGTCACCGTGATCGCCGCGATCACGACGCTCGAGTTCGGCGCCGACGAGCTGGTCCGCTCGCTGTCGGTGAGGACCTCCGAGGGAGAGATGGTGGTGCAGCTGCCCGCCTACCTCGCCGCTGTCGCCGCCATGCTGACCGCGGCCGGGCTGCGCACCACGCGCCGGGTGCTGTCGATCTCGTGGCCGTTCGTGTGGATCGCCGCCGCCGTCGGCGTCATCTCGGGCATCGTGACGCTGCCCGCGGCGATCACCGTGGTGTTGATCGGGCGCGCCTCGGGCCTGGTACTGCGCTGGGCGGTGGGCTCGACGGCCGATCGGGCGTATGGCGCGCAGCTCGCCGACGGCATCCGCCGAGCAGGGTTTGAGCCGCGCAGGATCGTCCGCGCCGACCATCACGACGCGTACGAGCCCGAGGGGCACGACGACGTCGCCGCGGCGATTGGCCGCACACGCTCCGGACGCATCTATTCGGTGACGACCGTCGAGGGCCACCAGCTCATCGTGCTCGCGCTCGACGGCGACCAGCACGCCGCAGGCTTCATCTCCAAGTGGTGGCAGACCATCCGTTTCCGCGGCCTGGACCCCAGGGCCGAGGTGAGCCTGCGCCACGCCGCCGAGTCCACGGCGCTCGTCTCCCATGCCGCACGCTCGGCGGGCGTACGGACCGCGCGCGTGCTGGGCATGAGCCAGGCGCGCGACACCATGCTGGTGGTCTACCAGCGCCCCGTCGCGATGCGGGCGCTGTCCGAGATGACCGCGGACGAGGTCGACGACGACATGCTCGACTCGATCTGGTCGCAGTTTGGCCAGGCGCACGCGGCCGGCATCTCGCACCGTCAGGTCTCCGCCGACACGATCCTGGTGGGCGATGGCGAGGCCACCGGCACCCCGCTGGTATGGATCACCAGCTGGGACATGGGCGAGGTGGCGACATCGACGCTGGCCCGGCGCCTGGACAACGTCCAGGTGCTCGCGGCCACCGCCGCCATCGTCGGATCGGATCGCGCCGTCGACGCGGCGTTCCGAGCGCTCGGCGAGGACATCGTGGAGCAGGTCGCGCCGCTGCTGCAGTCCATCGTGCTGCCGCGCTCGACCCAGAGGGCGCTCAAGGCACATGGGGATCGCCTCAAGGACACCCGCGCGGCGATCGTGGCGCGGGTGCCCGATGCCGAGATCGAGCAGCAGAACATCGCCCGCTTCGGATGGCGCACCATCGTCCTGTTTGGCGCCGCCGTCCTCATCGGCACCGTCATCCTCACCACGTTCAACACTCAGGAGATCCTGGGGGCGCTGTCGAGCGCCAACCCCGCGTGGCTCGTCGGCGCCTTCGCCTGGTCGCTGCTGACCTACGCGGGCGCGGCCTTGGCCATGCTCGCCTTCTCACCGGTGCGCCTGCCCTGGGGACGCGTGCTCTTCACCCAGGTGGCGGCCGGGTACATCGCCGTCGCGGTGCCTGCGGGCGTGGGACCCGCGGCCCTCAATCTGCGGCTGTTGACGCGCAGGCGCGTGGCGGGACCGCTCGCGGTCGCGACGGTCGCCTTGGTGCAGGTGTCCGCGGTGGTCGTGACGGTCGTCGGCCTGCTGGCCCTGACGCTGTTCACCGGCTCCGAGGGGACGCTCGCGGCGCTGCCGTCGACGGCGGTCCTCATCGGCATTGGCGTCGCGGCGGTGGTCATCACCGCGTTCATGCTGGTGCCGAAAGTGCGCCGCTGGACGCTCGCGAAGATCATGCCGACGCTGCGTCAGACCTGGCCCCGGCTGGTCCAAATCCTGGGTCAGCCGTGGCGCCTGGCGCTGGGGCTCGCGGGCAACCTGGTCCAGACGGTGGCGTTCGTCGGCACGTTCTATTGCACCCTCGAGGCCTTCGGTCAGGACCTCGCGATCATCGACGTGACGATCCTGTTCTTCCTGTCGAACGCGGTCGGCGCGGTGGTCCCCACGCCCGGTGGCCTGGGCGCCGTCGAAGCCTCGCTGATCGCGGGACTCACGGGTGCGGGCGTGCCGCTGCCCGTCGCGACGCCGGTGGTGCTGATCTACCGCTTCATCACCTACTGGATCCGCATCCCCATGGGCTTCGTGGCCATGCAGTGGCTCACGCGCAAGGGTGAGATGTAGCTCTTGTCAGTCGGCGCCCTGCTCTGGCAAAGGACGCTAGTTGAGCAAAGTTGTCGATCTAGTCTGGCGATTGCCGGGATGTAGCGACCAGGTCTGGTGTTCTTCTCCATGGGCGACCGCACGATTGGGGCTCGCCACCTGTTACGCACTGAGCGACGCGAAGACGCCCGCCGTCACCACCACCGTGAGAACACACGCCACGACAATCCGCGGCTTCCACGCACGATTCCATGGCACGAGGGCCACCGGGCACATCCAGACGGCAGACCCGGCTGCGATCCACATCAACGTCTCGAGAGGATCGGAGAGACCGTCGTGCGGCGTCCCACCAAAAACCCAGCCGGTGGTGAGCAGAGCAATGACATACAGGTACATCGCACACACGGTGCTCACGGGCATAGCCCACAAGAAATGCCATGGGTTCGCCGGCTTGTCCATCCCTACCCCCCGGTCGGTTCGCTTGCGGCACGATACCGCGCCGATGTGGAAAACTGCCCAGGTGAATGGCCCGCCACCGACAGTCCGACCTGCCACCGCATCGGACATCCCCGCCCTCGTCGACCTGGCCGCCGCCACGTTCCCGCTGGCGTGCCCACCCACCACCACGCGCGAGGCGATGGACGCGCATATCGCGGCCAAGCTCAACGCTGACGTGATTGGTGGCTGGGTTTCCTCGCCCATCCATTCCGTAGTGGTGGCCGATGCCGTGGTTGCCGGAACGCTCGACGGCTACGCCTTGGCGACGTACGGCCCCTGCGGGGACCCCGAGGCGGCCGTCGCACTCGACCGTGTG
Source organism: Demequina sp. NBRC 110055 (assembly GCF_002090135.1). Classification (GTDB taxonomy): domain Bacteria; phylum Actinomycetota; class Actinomycetes; order Actinomycetales; family Demequinaceae; genus Demequina. Next base: position 399,819 of record NZ_BBRL01000004.1, read on the forward strand.
GGGGTCGCCTCCGACCCGGTGCACGAACTGTCCAAGATCTACGTGTGCGCCGAGGCCCAGGGCAACGGGCTCGCCGGCGCGCTGATGGAGGCCGCCGTCGCAGCCACACGCGAGGCGCACGGGCCGGGCCCGGTGTGGCTCGGCACTAACGATGCCAACCTGCGGGCACAGGCGTTCTACCGTCGCCATGGCTTCACGCAGGTGGGTACACGCACCTTCGTCGTGGGCGGCAGTCGCGAATCCGACGTCGTGATGCTGCGGCGCGACTGATCGTGCCGGCCCGCGTCCGGCCGCAGCTCGTCTCCCCCTCGTTGGACGACGAGCCGCGGCGGACCCTAACGGCAGGTGCCCGTACGAGCCCACACGGCGGCGGTACCGGGCTCTTGGTTCCGAGTCCAGTATCCGGCAGTCCACTCGGCGCCATCGAAGACCACGACGTCGCCTTCGACATAGACGCCGGTCGACGTCCACGAGTCGCGGACCTCCCCGGTGCACTCAACGGGAGCGCCCGCTTGCGCCCACGCTCCGTACAACTGGCTCCCCGGCTTCTCGCCGCGGCTCCACCACAGTGCGACCCACACGCCGTCGTCATGCGCGACGGTGTCACCGGAGTTGTACACAGCAGTGGAGGTCCACTCGTGACACGGAGCGTCGTGGCACTCGGCGGCGGCGCCGACCTCGGCCCACGCGCCGTTCGCGTTGCCGCCCGGCTCGTCTCCCTTCGTGTTCCACAGCGCCCGATACAGCGCGCCGTCGTAGAGGACGGTGTCACCGGCGGTATACCGCTGCGCGCGGTCCCAGGCGGGCGCAGCCGCCTGGACCGTGACTCGGACCGTTGCCTCACCGCTCAACCCTGACGCGTTTGTGACGCGGTAGGTCACGATCGCCTCACCTGATGCCGCGGCGGTGGCAGCGAAACGCACGAACCCATCACCGACGACGAACGTGCCTTCGTCCACTGTGGTGCTCGAGACTTCGGCACCCGCGTCATCGAGAAGCGTGAGGCTCGCGGCGTCGAGCGGCGGGAAGGTGCCGTCGTTCGCGAGGACGTCGATGTCGACGGACTGCCCCGCCACGACAGTGCCGACGTCGTCCTGGACGGCCGGCGGCATGACTACATCGATGACCGTCGTGGCGCTTGAGCCATCTTCGGCCGTCACCGTCACGTCAAACGGCCCGCTGCTGACCGGCACGGTCACGGTTCCATCAACCGTTCGCGTGCCGTCAACCGCGACAGAGGCGAAAGGGCTCACCGGCTCGGCAGCAATAGTGACGTCGTCCGTGCCGGCGTCCAACACGAGTGAGTACGCTCCGTCGGATACCCGGGTCAGTTCACCCGGATCTGCGGTGAGGTGGGCAAGAGCGGTCATGGACGGCGCGTACCCCTCCCCCGACCAAATACGAACATCGTCGATGTCCGCGGAGCCGTTGTTCGACGTATTCGCGTAGGTCGTGACCACCGCGATTCCCGAACGGACGGGGTTGCGTAGAGACGCTTGATCGAGAACCCGCTCACCGTCGAGAGACAGGGAGTAGGTCTGCGTCGTGGTGTCGATCACCACGGTCACCAGCACCCACTCGCCTTCCGCATAGGTCCCGACGCTGGACAGATAGGTGGCACCATCGCGTGCGCTGATGTTGCCATCGCTGAACCCGATGCTCACCAGGTCCTCGCCCTGGGCGTTGCGGATGTACGGGGCGCCGAAGAACGTCGCTCCCGAGGTGGGCTGACCCTCGGGCCGGCGCACCCGCTGCTGGACGGTGATGACTCCGGTAATCGGGTCAGCTGCCGTGTACGTCAGCGCGGTCGGGGACGCGCCGCTCGCCGCATCGGCCCGTTCGAGATGACCATACTGATTGCCATCGGTTGCGACCACCGTGACGACTCCGGCGCCGGCCTCCGCCACGAGCGGAGCGACGTCGACAGCGGGGCCGGTTTCGAACGACTCGAAATCAACCGCTGCGAGGTAGTTTGGCTTCTGCACATCCATGGTGAGCGTGTACGTGGTCACCGCCGTTCCGTCTGCCGATGCCACCTCCACGACCACCCTTGAGCCGTCTTCGACTGTGACGGCGACCGCGCTTCCGGACGTCACCTCGTCACCGTTGACGGTGACATCCGAGGACGGCCCGACGGCAACGGGAGTGACGACCACGCTCGACGTACCCACGGGCACCGCGACCGCGTACTCCTCCACGTCAGGAGAGAAGGAGGGCGACAACGTGCCTCCCTCGACGCCCAGGGATGCGAGCGTCGCATCGGCGGCGAGGAATCCTCGAGTGACGCGCAAGGTGTACGTCGTCGAGGAGCCGTTCTCGGCAATGACGCTGATCGGGATGTCGTTCAGCCCCTCGTCGAGCGGGACAGTGACCGACTCGCCCGCCTCCGCGCGAACGCCACCGATCTCGACACCCTGAGCCGTGACCGATCCGGGGATGGCCCACACATCGAGCGTCGAGGTAGCTGCGGGAACATCGAGGCGATACCCGTCGGTGTCGGCGACAGGCACCCCTGCGCTCGTCGAGAGCGAGGCCAGCGATCCGTCGCCCGTGTCAGGCTGCGACCCCTGCAGGATCAAAACGTTGTCGATACGCACGGTGGAGTAGTTCGAACTATTGGCGTAGTACTGAATCTTGCCAATCGCATCCATCGGGTTGCGGAACCCCGCACCTTCGATGACCGTGACGCCGTCAATCATCAGATCGAAGGTCTGGTTCACCGTGTCGAGCACCTGAGTCAGCGTGTACCACTGTCCCAACGTGTAGCGCATGAGGCTGCTCGAGGACGTGCCCTGGTACGCGACGATGTCTCCCTTGCTGAACGCCAAGGCCGTGCCGACGGCCCCTCCGTCATCCCAGATGTAGGGGACGCTGAACCAACTATTCGAGCCGGTATCCGCGACCTTCATCACCCGCGCCTGAACGGTGACGATGCCGGTCAGCGGCGACGAGTAGGCACGCGTCAGCTCGGTGGTCCCGCTATTCGCGTTCCGCGCAAGCGTGAACGCTCGACCGTCCTCGACCTCCGTCACGCTGACCGACCCACCCGACTGAGAAACCGTGTACCCGTCCGTGGCGTTGGCGAAGGTGCCGACGGGACGGTCGTCGACGGTGTCCTGGAAGATCACCTCTGGAACCATCGGCTGTAGCAGCAGGGCGCCCGCCTGGCTGGTGGCGGCCGGGTCGATCGTGATACCGCGAACCTCGGCCGGACGCATGTCTGGTGCCGATGCGCGGATCGTGTAGCCGTCCCCGATGGGTGTCTCGATGGCGAACGCACCTGAGGAATCGGACACGCCCGATGCCACAACGCCTTCCGCGCCTGAGATCTCCACGGAGGCCCCCTCGAACCCTGCGCCCGTCACGTCTCGCACGGTGCCGCTCGCGGTTCCCACGGTGGAGTTGGACTCGAGTACGACGGTCACGAGGGCCGAGGTACCCGTGCTCGTGGAGGAGGAGACAGCCTCCCCCTCATAGCCGGTGCGGGTCGCCGATATATCAATGTCACCCAGGGGCACGCCTGTCATCCGGAACCACCCCCGAGCGTCGGTGGTCTCGGTGTCTGCGACGCCCGTCACACTGACGGTGGCACCAGACAGGCGCCGGCCCGAAGGGTCGGTGACGAAGCCAGCCACCGCCTCGGTGGTCGCGCCGACTGGCGTCGCGTACTCGAAGGCGCCGACGTCCGGCTGCCCGTTCGGGAGTGCAACGCCGGCATAGTCCACGGCGGGGCTGCCGTTGATAGATGCAGCCGTGTTGACGGCCTTGGATCCCGACAGGGGAGCGAAGCCGAGCGCGAGGTCGAGCTGCGGACCTGAGGCGAGATCACCGTAAGGGCCGGTCACGTTGGTGTCACTGAACAGGGGATCACCCACCAAGGCAGCAGCGTCCGAGTCGGGCACTGTGAGGTTGGACGAGTAGAGGTTGTTGTCGTACGTGATCGTGGGGCTGGTGGTCAGCGTTGCCCCCGCGCGCGAGGAGTAGAACACGTTGTTCGACAGGTGATAGGTCCCGTTGAGCGACGAGCCATAGCCGTAGGCAAGGTAGTTCGAGGTCGTGTTGTAGACCGTGTTGTTGTAGACATGCGCGACGGCGGCCCGGTCCGAGTGAAGATAGATCGGGTAGCGGCTCGACTCGGTGATGACGTTGTAGCGGATCACCGCGTCCCCGAAAACGAACTGGCAGATGAGGACGCCGTCACCGTTTCCGTGCAGGTAGTTGTACTGAATCACCTGGTTCGTGGTGCCCTTGTCTGGGTCGATACCGTTCGAGTCGGCTCCGCCGGCCTTGCGTTGAGTGTCGTAGACCTCGTTGTACTGGATGGTGACGTCGTCCGCGTAATAGGTCTCAATCCCCGACGTGCCGGCGCGCTCCACCACGTTGTGCTCGACGAGGGCACCCCGAATGTTGGTGAGGTACATGCCGTTGCAGCCGTAATCGGTGCCGTCTTGGTACACGTAGTTGCCGCGAATGACGACGTTGGTGTGAGGGGCGAAGGCGGGGTCCGACGCATTGGCTCGGGTGCCCCAGCCGGTGGCTGTGGCGATCGTGTTGCCATTCCCATCGGTTCCGTCGCCCGTGTATTGCTTGAACACGATGCCGGCGAAGGAGGTGTTAACCACCGACGAGCCCTCGATGAGCACATCGTTGAGGATCGTGGGCGTGTCCTGCGGGTCCTGGATGTCCGCGACCGCCGCGTCGAACACGATGCCACCGGTCTTCTTGGAGCCATCCCAGCCTGTCTTGAACGTGACGCCGGGTTCATTATTGGCCACATCGCCGCTGATCCAGTTCACCTCACCGGTGACGTCGTGAACATCGACGTCACGCACGACAAAGCCGCTGAGGGTCGTGCCGCTATCGCCCGACACGTGAATACCGCGCAGGTCCTTAAGATCCGAACCCGACGGCGATCCTGAGACCGTCGCGTTCGACACATCGAGCTCGGAGATGATCCAGTGTTGCTGGTTAAAGAGGCGCACCACATCGCCCACTTCTCCCTGACCGCGCAGCGCGGGCTTGGCTCCGTCGCCGTAGCTGGCGATGGTGATGGGGTCGTCGGACGTGCCTGACCCTTGCGGCCAGAGTTGACCCGTCCAGGTGTCGCCGGATTCGAGACGGATGACGTCGCCCGGCGCGAAGGTGGTGGCGTTGACCTTCTCGAGGCTGCGCCATGCGGTGGCCGGCGAGGTGCCGTCAGCGGTGTCATCGCCCCCGTCGGCGTCGACGTAGTAGGTGGAGCCGCTTCCGGCAGCGGCCACTGCTGGCGTCGCCGTAACAACGGTCGCGAGAAAGAGCGTCAGGAGGACGGTGGCGGCGGCAAGAACCGCGCGGCTTTTTGTCAGGACGAGCGTCATTGCTGGTTCCTTACGTGTCGTTCCGCAGTATCAAAGATGCTTGCTTGGTGACGCGGCGTCGCGTCGATGCCCTACCCGAGGTGGGCGCGAGGACGAGGTGCCACTGGGGCACCGCGAGGGACGTTATCTGTCGACGCGAGCACCTCCTCCGGCGGCCAACTTGTGCACCTCGGCCTTGGTGGCCATGGTCGTGTCGCCAGGGGTCGTCATGGCCAGGGCGCCGTGGGCGGCCCCGAGGTTGACGGCACGCTCAAGGGTGTCGCCTTCGAGCAGGCCGTGAATCAGCCCGGACGCGAAGGAGTCTCCGCCGCCGACCCTGTCGAGGATCTCGAGGCCGTCACGTTGCGTGGCACGCACCACGCCAGAGTCCTTCGACCATGCCAGGGCGCCCCAGTCGTTCACGGTCGCGGATCGCACGCCACGCATGGTGGTGGCGATGACGGAGAAGTTCGGGAACGCCTCAGCGGCGGCACCGATCATCTGCTCAAAGCCGGCCACATCCAGTTCAGCCAGGTCTTCGTCGACGCCGGGAACCTCGAAGCCCAAAGAAGCTGTGAAGTCTTCCTCGTTGCCGATCATCACGTCCACATGGGGTGCGATGGCGCGGTTGACTTCTTGGGCACGCTCCTTGCCACCAATCGACTTCCACAAACTCGGCCGATAGTTCAGGTCATAAGAGACGACAGTGCCGTGGGCGTGGGCGGCCTCCACGGCCGCGATCACGGTCTCCGCGGCCGTGTCCGACAGGGCCGCGAAGATGCCGCCGGTGTGAAGCCAGCGCACACCAAGCTCGCCGAAGAGGTGATCGAAGTCAACGTCATCTGCAGTGAGCTGGGATGCGGCGGTGTGGCCACGGTCCGAGACGCCGACGGCGCCCCTGACGCCGAAGCCACGCTCGGTGAAGTTCAGGCCGTTACGCACAGACCGGCCGATCCCGTCATAGTCCTTCCAGACGACGTTGCTGATGTCGACGCCGCCGGCGAGGATCAGGTTCTCCACCAAGTGGCCGACCTCGTTATCGGCCAACGCCGTCACAATGCCGGTGCGATACCCGAACGCGCGGGCAAGACCACGCGACACGTTGTACTCACCCCCACCCTCCCAGGCCGTAAAGGACCTGGCGGTGCGAATACGCCCCTCGCCCGGGTCGAGGCGGAGCATCACCTCACCCAGGGAGACCGCATCGAAACGACACTCGGATGATGCCTTCACGTTCAGCACAGACACTCAGGCCTCCTTCACCAGCGCGACGGCCTCAGCCGTCAGGCGCTGCACCTCATCAACATCACCGGCAGCAATCAGATCCCTGGGCACCATCCACGAACCCCCCACCGCATGCACCGCCGGGATCGACAAATACTCGTGCAGGTTCTTCGGCCCGATCCCACCGGTGGGCACAAACCTCACATCCTTGAACGGGGCCGCCAACGCCTTCACCGCGGCCACACCGCCAGAGGTTTCCGCCGGGAAAAACTTCACCGTCGACACCCCCAACTCCAGGGCAGCCATCACCTCCGACGCCGTCACCGCACCCGGCAAAGCCAGCACCCCCCGCTCGGCACACCGCTCCACCACCGCACGGCTCAGTCCAGGCGAGACCACATACGACGCCCCCGCATCAGCCGCCTCATCCACCTGCGAGGCCGTCACCACCGTCCCAGCACCCACGACCATGTCACCACGAGCAGCCATCACCCGAATCGACTCCGCAGCAGCCGCCGTCCGGAACGTCACCTCCGCCACCGGCAACCCCCCCGCCACCAACGCCTCAGCCAAACCCCCAGCCCGCGCGGCATCATCCAGCACCACCACCGGCACCAGACGGTGCTCGCCCAGGCGAGCCAGCACGTCGCTCACAGCGCCCCCTTCTCCTGACCGAGGTAGCGCTCAGTGGCCCCCGTCACGTGTTCCATCACGTCTGTGTCCTGCGCGAGTGCGGGGTCGATTGCGCCCAAGACCGCGCTCACGCCGTCCCTCACGCGGCCCCTCGAGGCCTTCTCGCGCAGCTCGCTCGCACGTGGGTCCTTGACCGGTATGGGCGGGCGACGTAAGAACGCGACCCATGCGCCCATGGCTTCACATCCCGCCAGTGACGTCCCACCCTCGGCTGCTAGCGCGCGGATCGTGGGGATCATGCGCGCGACGAGTTTCTCGCTACCGTCGGCCGATATCTGTGCCAGTTCATGGCGGATGCGCCCGTTCAGGAATCTGCGGGTGAGGGCATCGCGATATTCCTGGAGCGACCCGGCATCGATCACGAGTCCCGTCGAGGCCTCGTCCCACCATCGCTCCACCCACATCCGGAGCGTGGGATCACTCATCGCCTGCACGACGGTGGCGTGCCCCCTCATCACCCCGCAGTAGGCGAGCAGGGAGTGCGCACCGTTCAACAGCCTGAGCTTGCGCTCCTCATACGGGCGGACATCGCTGACGAAGGTCGCGTCCCACGCGGGCCGTCCTTGCGGAAAGTGTGCCGCGATCACCCATTCGGTGAACGGCTCTGTCGCTACCGGGGACCTGTCATCCTTGCGCGTCGAATCGGCCACCAGGTCGATGAGCTCGGGGGTGGTTGCGGGGGTGATCCGGTCCACCATGGTCGATCCAAATTCAACGTGGTGCCCGATCCACTCGTTGAGCGTGGGGTCCACTTCCGCCGCGAAGGCTTCAACAGCATTGCGCAATTGACGTCCGTTGTCAGGGAGGTTGTCGCACGGCAACAGCACCACGGGACCGGCATTCGCATCGCGACGAGCGAGCAGCCCTGCCACCACACGACCTATGGGGGAAGACACCGGAGCGCCCGGGTCTCGCAGAAAAGCTTCCACCTCCTCGCGCTCGCCGCCGGGAGGATCGGCTCGATAGCCTGCCTCGGTCACTGTCATCGTCACGATCGCGACGGCCGGGTCGCGCCAGTACGCGAGCCATGCGGCGGCATCGAGCGCTCCGTGCACGGCGGACAGGGACTGCACCAGCTCCTGGTGGTCGCCGTTGTCATCCCTGACGACGAGGGTGTAGACACCTGATTGTGGGGCAAGCAGTCCCACGCGACCGGGAGTGCGCCCATCGAACGCGGCGTAGCCCCATTCAGATGCGTCGCTCGCACGATCGGTGTACCACGCCTGATGCGCCCGGAAGAAGTTCCCCAGGCCGAGGTGCAGCAGTCGCACCGGCGCCGCCTCACGGGCCCGAGCCACGCGCGGCAGCGTGGGGACAGACGTCACGCTCACCAGTCGTGCACGCTTCCGTCGAGCCTGCGCGCGACAGGCAAGTACCGGGGCTCGTACGGATAGCGAGCGGCAGCATCGTCGTCGTACTCCACACCCAGACCGGGTACGTCGCCCACGTCCAGCGCACCATCCGCGTACTGAACATGACTGTGAAAGACGTCCGCGACCTCGTCGGGATAGCCCATGTGCTCCTGGATGCCGAAGTTGGCGATGGCGAGGTCAAGGTGGACCGCCGCAGCCTGGCTCACTGGTGACAGGTCGGATGCCCCATGTGATCCAGAACGGACCTGGTAGAGCGCCGCGAGGTCGAAGATGCGTCGCAGGTGCGTGATGCCACCGGAATGCACCACCGTCATCCGCACATAGTCGATCAGCTGCTCGGTGATGAGGTGCTGCACGTCCCAGATACTCGTGAGCGCCTCGCCCACCGCCACCGGCGTCGTCGTGTGTTGGCGGATCAGCCGGAAGGCCTCCTGATTTTCGGCCGGGGTGGGGTCCTCCATCCAGAACAGGTCCACCTCCTCGACCGCACGCCCAAAGCGGGCAGCCTCCAGTGGAGTCAGGCGGTGGTGAACATCGTGGAGAAGGTGAAAGTCAAAGCCGTGCGTCTCGCGCACGGCAGCCAGGTAGCTCGGGGCAAAGCGCAGATAGTCCTCCGTCGACCACGGCTGCTCCTCGGGCAACGAGGCGTTGGCAGGCTCGTACCGGCCGTTTTTCTTGACTCCGTAGGTACCGGCCACGCCGGGAACCGCGGTCTGAGCACGGATCGCGCGGTAGCCAAGTTCCTTGGCGCGGGCCACATCGTCGAGCAAGGCCGGCACGTCTGGCCCAGAAGCGTGGGTGTAGACCATCACGCCTTCGCGCGAACGCCCGCCCAGCAGCTGGTAGACCGGCAGGCCGGCCACCTTTCCTTTGATGTCCCACAGCGCGGTGTCGACGGCGGCGATGGCCGTCATGGTCACGGGTCCCCGTCGCCAATACGCACCGCGGTAGAGGTACTGCCACATGTCCTCGATGCGTGCGGGGTCTCGTCCGATCAGCAGCGGCACGAGGTGGTCGCGCAAGTAGCTCGCCACCGCGAGCTCGCGACCGTTCAGCGTGGCATCCCCCAATCCCGTCACGCCATCGCTGGTCGTGACGCGCAGGGTGACAAAGTTGCGGCCGGGGCTGGCCACAAGGACCTCGGCATGGGTGATCACAGTCATGAGGATGTCTCCCTGGAGCCGAGCGACTCGGCGAGTCCGACGTTGGCAAAGAGTGCGTTCACCGCGCGCTCGAGCCCACGTAGTTCGGCAAGGCCCTTGAGGCGGCCGATGAGGGTGTAGCCCGGGTTTGCGCGGCGGCCGGGTTCTTGGTCATAGAGCATCTGATGGCCGTGATCCGGCCGCATCGGCAAGCGCGCACCACCGTGCGCGGCGCGCCGACGCTCCTCCGCGACCAGCGCCGACATCACGCCCACCATGTCGACGTCGCCCTCCAGGTGAGGGGCCTCGTGGAAGCTGCGACCATCTCCCTCGCGTTGGGTGGAGCGGAGGTGGACAAAGTGGATGCGCGACGCGAACTCCCGCGCCATCTCCACGACGTCGTTGTCGGGGCGTACGCCATAAGAGCCGGTGCACAACGTGAGCCCGTTCGCGGCCGACGGCGATTGCGCCAAGATCCAGCGGGCATCGTGGGCCGTGGACACGATGCGCGGCAGTCCTAGCAGGCTTCGCGGCGGATCGTCTGGGTGGATGGCGAGCCTCACGTCAGCAGCTTCGGCGGCCGGCAAAACTCCCGCCAGAAAGGTCGCCAGGTGGCGGCGCATCGCTGCCTCATCGACTCGCTCGTAGCGACGGAGGTCCGCGCGCAGCGATTCGACTGTCGAGCTTTCTTCGGAACCGGGGAGGCCGGCCAAGATCGTGGCAGAGAGGGCGTCGACTTCGCTCTGCGTCATCGCCTCATAGCGCCGGGCGGCGTCCGCTCGGTCCGCTTCCGAGTAGTCGTCGAGAGCGTCCGCGCGCCCCAAAACGTGGAGGTCAAAGACCGCGAGATCTCGATGATCAAACCGTAGCGCCCAGGTTCCGTCGGGCAACGCGAAGCGAAGATCGGTCCGTGTCCAATCGAGCACCGGCATGAAGTTGTAGCACACGGTGTGAATGCCGCACTCGCCGAGGTTGCGCACCGTCTGCGCCCACGCATCGATCCATCGTTCGCAGCCTGGCTCCCCGCTCTTAATGTCCTCGTGGACGGGGATCGACTCGACGACTGACCACGTGAGGCCAGCCTCCTCGATCGCCTGCTTCCTTGCAGCGATCTCGTGGACCGGCCACACCTGTCCGTTGGGGATTTCGTGCAACGCGGTCACCACTCCTGTCGCACCCGTCTGCCGGATCTGTCGCAGCGAGATCGGGTCGTGGGGGCCGAACCACCGCCAAGTGTGCTCCATCGTTGTGTACTCCCTTACCGTTCGGGCGGTGAGGAGGGGGTGGGGCCACTTGGCCCCACCCCCTCCGTCACTTAGGCTGCGTCGATCGACGACTGCAGCTCGCTAATGAACGACGCAGCCGCGTCGGCCGGGCTGCTCTGCTCGAACATCACCTCAAGCAGGTAGCGCTGGATGAGGGGGTCGGTGTCCGACGCGCCGTTCGGCACGATCTCGGGGGCGTCACCCAGGATCGGGTCAAGCGTCTCCGTGTACTCCACGGCCTTGGTCTCCTCGGGCGACAGGTTGCCGCTCAGCTGCTCCACCGTGTCCGGGTTCGCGGGAAGGCCCCGTTCGGTACCGATGATCGATGTCGCCGCAGGGTCGTTCACCAAGAAGTCGATGAGCTGGGCCGCCTCCTCGGGGTGCTTGCTCTGGGAGGACAGCGACCAGTACATGCCGGGCTTCAGATAGGCGTACGGCGTGGCGTTGGCGTCCTCGGTCGGGATCTTCACCGGAACCAGGTTCGCACCATTGGACGCCGTGGTGTAGGCGGCGATCTGGGTCGACTGGGTAAAGGACATCGCCTGCTTGCCAGTCGCGAAGTCGGACTGGTCGAGGGTTAGCGCTGCCTGCTCCGAGTACTGGTCAGCGGGTGCGCCTGCTCCGGACTGGGCCCAATCGAGAGCGAGTTGGAAGTAGGAGGCGAGCCCATCCTCGGAAATGGACACATTGCCATCGGTGAACAACGCCTCGCCGTGCTGACGCGCCCACAGCTGCAGCGAATACTCGTTGTTCATTGGCCCAATGCCCACGACGTCTCCGCTCGACGCCTCGGTGACCGACGACGCAAACTCGCCGAGTTCGTCCCAGGTCCATGCGTCGGTGTCGGGGAGCGTCAGGCCCAGCTCGTCCAGAACGTCCTGGTTGACGAGGAGCGTGAACGAGGTGGTGGAGATCGGCATGGCGTACTGAGCACCGTCGACCTGCCCCATGCCCAGAACACTGTCGCCCAGGTGCGACATGTCGAGTGCGCTGTAGTCCGCGAGGTTGCTGAGGACCTCACGCTCGGCATAGGACGCGAGATAGAGCTGGTCCATCTGGATCACGTCGGGCGCGTTGCCGCCGGCCGTAGCGGTTGCCAGCTTGTCCCAGTAGCCGCCCCAGTCGGAGAACTCGCCGACCACAGTGATACCGGAGTTGGCCTCCTCGAAGGCATCGATAACCTCCTGGGTGGCGCTGTGGCGCGAGTCGGAGCCCCACCAGGCGAGGCGCAGCTCAACGTCGCTACCTCCGGCTGCGCTGGCGCCGTCCGACGGGGAGTCGTCGGAGCCCGACGACGAGCAGGCTGCAAGGCCAAGCGAGGCGGCGGCGACGATAGTGGCGCCGGTGAGGGCGCGACGGCCCGGGCGGTACTTACCCATGGGGAACTTCCTCTCTGAAGCAATGTCAATGGATAGGTGTTGGTGATGAGACGCTCGCGATGTGCGAGGGTCCGGGTTACTTGCCACCCGTGGTGGCGATGCCGCGCACGAGGTACTTCTGACCGAACGCGAATGCAAGGATGAGCGGCACGATCGAGACGACACTCATGGCGAAAAGGGCGCCGTACGACGACCCGGACTGCGCGTCGATGAAGCTGCGCAGGGCGACTGGCACCGTGTACTTGGCCGGGTCGGTGAGGTAGACCAGTTGGCTGAAGAAGTCGTTCCACGTCCAGATGAATGTGAAGATCGCGGTGGTCGCCAGCGCGGGCTTCATCAAGGGCAGCAAGATCTGGAAGAACGTGCGGAAGTGGCCGGCACCGTCAATGCGAGCCGCCTCATCAAGTTCTCGCGGAAGGCCGCGAATGAACTGCACCATCAAGAAGATGAAGAACGCGTCTGTGGCGAGCAATTTCGGCAGGATCAGCGGAATGAAGCTGTTCACGAGGCCGAGCTTCGAAAAGAGGATGTACTGGGGGACGATCACAGCGTGGATCGGCACCATGATGGTGACAAGCATGAGAGCGAAAGCGGGGCCCTGGAAACGGAACCGCAAGCGAGCGAAGGCATACGCGGCCATCGAACACGACACGAGATTGCCGATGATCGAGCCGAGCACAATGATGGCGGAGTTCATCAGGTAAACGCCGAACGGCTCTCCCAACGCATTCCACCCGTCGACATAATTGCTGACGTCCCACTGCTCGGGAATGATCGACGCCGTACCGAAGATCTGCCCGTCTGGGCGGAACGAACTCGCGATCATCCACAGGATGGGGTAGAGCGTGATACCCACGACCGCCAGCATGGCGGAGTGCCGGAGCACGCTCTTGGCGCGAGACCAACCCGAGCGGCCTCGGGGTGTGACGGCCGCTCCGGGAACGGGAGTCGCGGATACGTTCTGCGAGCGCGTCGCGAGGTCAGTCATCGTAGTGAACCCATCGCTTGGAGAGCCAGAAATTGATCGCCGTCACGGCCCCGATGATGAGGACCAGGAGCCACGCCATGGCGGCCGCGTACCCCATGCGGAAGTTTCCGAACCCCTCCTGATAGAGATACAGCGTGTAGAAGAGGGTGGAGTCTGCCGGTCCCCCGGTGCCTCCGGAGACCACATATGCCTGGGTGAAGTTGGAGAACGAGTTGATGATCGCCAGAACGACGTTGAAGAACACGATCGGAGTCAGCAGCGGCATGGTGATGTGACGGAAGCGCCACCAGACGTTGGCACCGTCCGTCGCGGCTGCCTCGTAGTACGCGCGAGGGATCTGCCGCAATCCCGCGAGGAAGATCACCATCGGTGATCCGAACGTCCACACATGGAGCAGGATGATCGTCCACAGCGCCGTGTCAGGATTGGATATCCAGCTTTGTGACGACTCGATGCCGATAAGGCCGAGAATCACATTGAACAGCCCGCTAGCACCGAATACCAGTCTCCACAGCACCGCGATCGCTACCGAGCCGCCAAGCAACGACGGCAGATAGAAGGCCGACCGATAGAAGGCCAGTCCCCTCATTCCTCGATCGAGCGCGAGGGCGAGGCCCAACGCGACGGCGAGTTGCAGCGGCACCGACACGATGACGTACGTGAACGTGACCTTCAGCGCCTGGTGCAGTCGTTCGTCGCCAAACATGCGCTCGTAATTGTCGAGCCCCACCCACGAGGGCGACTGGAGCAAGTTGTAGTTCGTGAACGACAGGTAGAGCGAATAGAGCAACGGGCCGAGGGTGATGCCCACGATTCCCAGCATCCATGGACTCAGGAAGCCCAGGGCAGCCCGGTTATCCCTGGTATCCGCCTTGCCGCCCGAGCGTCGACGAGCGGATCGGTTCGCCGCGAGAGCGTTGAGTTCCTTGAGGCTCATCGCACCAAACCTCCGTCTGCACATTGGCGGGTCGCGGCGCACGCCCTGACCGCCACGTGTGGCAGGCCGGCTTCGTTGCCCATCGGGGCTCCTCTCCGTCGAGGTGTCCGGCGCAACGACGCGCCGGGATCACGCTTATTGGTGGAAACCATGGCATCGTTTGCAATACATGTCAAACCTACGAGCAGAATTCGGACGCCGTCGACGTTAGCTATGCCCTCGGTAGGCGTAAATAGACGCGATGGGAAGGTTTGCAGCGTTTTGCAATGTGATGCCGCGGGCACTATGCTCTGAGCATCGTCAACCGGACATCGAAGGAGCTGCCGTGGGCGCAACCATTACTGACGTGGCCCGAGCTGTCGGGGTCTCACCGTCGACGGTGTCGCGCGCACTGAGCGGCGGCCCCGTCAATAGCGCCACACGCGAGTCTGTTCGGAGAGCTGCTCGCGAGCTTGGCTACCAGCCCAACCGTGCCGCGCGGGAGCTCATCACCGGTCGCACCGGTGCCTTGGGTCTCTTGGTCCCCGACCTGGGCAACCCGTACTTCTCCGACGTCATCAAGGGCGCGTCCGCCCGCGCAAAAATGGGCGGCTACCCGATCTTTGTCAGTGACACCGACGAGGATGTCGCTCGTGAGCACGAGACCATCGAGTCGCTGCGCGCAAACACCGATGGACTCCTCTTGTGCTCTCCTCGGGGTACGGATGCCGAAATCGCCGCCCTCGCGGCCCAGGGCCCCACGGTGATCATCAATCGCCAGGTGGAGGGAGTTCCCGCCGTCATGGGCGATGCGGCGGCAGGAATCGAGCAGGCATTGCAGCACCTCGGGGCCGTGGGGCACCGCCGCGTGGCATACGTCAATGGACCTACCGGATCCTGGTCGGAAAACCGCCGCAGCGCCGGACTTGCCGCCGCGGAGAGCCTGGGAATCGACGTCGTCCAGGTGCCGGCAGCGGGGCCGACCTTCCACGCTGGCGTCCTCGCGGCCGACATGGTTCTGACAACCGGCGCGACTGCAGTCATCGCGTTTAACGATCTCATCGCGATCGGCATCCTCAATAGGCTCACCGCGCGCGGCGTGAAGGTTCCCGACGACATCAGTCTCGTGGGCCACGACGACATCGCGATGGCGTCCATGTGCAGCCCTCATCTGACAACTGTTGCCGTCCAGAAGGAACGCCTAGGACAGACCGCCACCGATCTGCTCTTCCGACTCATGAAGCAGGCACACGAGGCCAATGGCGACATCACGGCCTCCACCGACGGGCCCGTGCAACTGCCGTCCATGCTCGTGGTGCGCGGCTCGACGGGCCTCGCCCCACTGTCATCCTCACCATCGGCTATGCCCGAGATCCCACGCGTATAAAACCCGGCGAACACCCAAGGACTGTGCTGTGACGTACCTCGCCGCTACTGGCGGACTTCTGATCGCGCGCCACTCGGCGCCCACCCAGATCGCTGTCTGGGACAACGAGGACCCCGCTCTGCTACGAGCAGTCACGAACCTAGCGAATGACATCGCGGACGTCTGCGGCGCGCACACCTCGCTTGCGCCGACCGCCGACTGCGCACACATCGTCGTCGGCACCGTTCACTCCCCTCTCGTTCGAGCGGCGGTGCAGGATGACGACCTCGACCTTTCGGGTCTCGACGAGGATGGCTCCCCCAGATGGGAGGCCTACGTCATCCAGACCCTTGGGGAGCGGCTGTACGTTGTCGGTTCGGACCGGCGCGGTGCCATTTACGGCGTGTACGACCTCGCTCGCACCTTCGGCGTCTCACCGTGGCGCTGGTTTGCGGACGTGCCCGTCCGCACAGCCCGAGAGCTCCGCGTGGATCGAGGGCGCCTCCGGCTTGAATGGCCGTCCGTCAAGTACCGCGGCGTGTTCATCAACGACGAGGAACAACTTGAGGCGTGGGCACGAGCACACACCGTTGACGGCACTATCGGCCCCGAGCTCTACGAACGGGTGTTTGAACTGCTGCTTCGCCTTGGCGCGAATCATCTCTGGCCCGCCATGCACGTCAACCATTTCAATGGCGATCCGCGTAATGGCGCGTTGGCCGAGGCGATGGGCATCGTGATCGGAACCTCCCATTGCGACATGCTGACCCGCTCCAACCAGAACGAGTGGGAGCCCTGGCTCGCCCAGCAGGACGAGCACGTGGAGTACGACTACTCGTTACCGGGACGCAATCGGGACATGCTGCGCGAATACTGGCGCGGCGGCATTCAACAAAACAAGAACTATGAAATCGGCTGGACTGTTGGGATGCGCGGCATCCACGACTCCGGCTTCGTGACCGCGGCGATCGATCGCGACGAAGCGCTATCGCCCGAGGAGAAGACGACCGCAAAGAGGGAACTACTCGCGAGGGTGATCGCCGACCAAATGGCGATGCTCGACGACGAGCTCGGGTGCGAGGCGGGCTCACGCCCGTTGACGACCTTTGTCCCGTACAAAGAGGTGCTTGGGCTCTACGACTCGGGGCTCGACCTCCCCGACGACGTCACAGTCATCTGGGCGGATGACAATTTTGGCTACATGAGGCGCTACCCCTCCGAGGCGGAACGTGACCGCTCGGGCGGTAGCGGGCTTTACTACCACTCGTCGTACTGGTCGCAGCCGCCGCGCAGCTACCTGTTTATCAACTCGATCCCCCTCGCTCATATGCGCAACGAGCTGCGCAAGGCGTGGGATCACGGAATCCGCACCCTCTGGGTCGACAACGTTGGTGCGATCAAGCCCCTCGAGCAGGACGTCGAGTTCTTCCTCCGCTACGCGTGGGAGGTGGGCAAGGAGACCACCACGGCGGACGTGCGAGGGTTCACAGAGAGCTGGATCGACTCCCAGTTCTCCGGAAACCACGGGGCTGAGGTGGCCGACATCTACGGCACCTATGCCCAGGTCACGAATGTGCGCAAGGTCGAACACTTGACCTCGCGAGCGTTCGACCAGAGCGTTGATGGTGACGAGGCTGGACGCCGCTCCAGGACGCTCCGCGATCTCTACGATCGCGTGACTGCCGTCCTGCTCTCGCTGCCGGAGCCCGAGCGCGACGCGTTCTTCCAACTGATGGCGATGAAGGTGCACGCGTCTTATCTCTCCCACGCGCAGTTCGCGCACGCTGACCGTAGCCTCCTCGCATATGACCAGGGAAAGGCGCTCGCGGCGGACCGTCACCTGGAACTGTCGCGTTCGTTTGAAGAGCACCGACGACGCCTGATTCACCACTACAACACCGTGATGTCGGAAGGCCGATGGTCCGGGATCCTTACGCCAGAGAGTTTCGCTCCGCCCACCACGGCGCTCCACCCCGCAGGCAGACCAGCACTCTCCACGGGACCATCCCGGCTCGGCGTCGTCGTCTGGGGCGATGAAGAGACGTCGGCTCACCGGCGCCTCGAACTGTCTCCGCACGACGCGATGCCCAAGTGGATCGAGGTCTTCCCCACTGGTGCGGATCCGGTGCACGTGTCGATCGAGGCCGATGAGTGGATCGGTATCGATGCTTGTGACGGTCCCGTGACCCATGAGCGACGCCTCAACGTATGGCTCAAGGAGTCCGCACAGCTCGCCCGCACAGGCACGATCCGCCTGCGTGCCGCGGGCACAGCCATTGATGTCAGCGTCACCGCGCATCCGCCCGTGGCCGCGTCAGCAACGTCTCGCATCGAAGCGGACGGGGTCCTCGCGATCCTGGCCGACGAACCCGATCATCGGCACGCCACCGCGACCTCCTCGTGGGAGACAGTGCCGAACGCCGGTCGCCAAATGAACGCCCTGATGCAACTCGCGGGCAAGGGCGATCACCAAAAGATCGAACAGTGCGCTCGGATCGGGTACGACGTTCACACGACGACACCCGGCGCGCCGATCGCCGAGGTTCATCGATTCCCGACGCTCGACTCGACAGGACGCATCCGGCTCGCCATCGGCATCGACGACACGCCTCCCATCCTTGTGGAGTCGCCCACCACCGACGAAAAGCGCGGCAACTGGTGGGACGCGGTGGTGGAGAACGTCGAGAAGCTGACCGTGCGTCTCCCCTACCTCATGCCCGGCGAACACACCATCTGGATCTACGGCATCGACGAGCACGTGGCACTCTCCCAGGTGGTGCTCTCTTACGCCCACCGTCGTCGGTCCGCGACCGGCCCACTGCCCGCTCGGCGACCTCACGACCCCCGGCCTGAGCCCGACCCTGAGCCGTATGCGGCCGATCTGGACGGCTTGGCGCGCGTCGCTCGTGACGTGTATCGCAACGCCGACGAGAGGCTCTCACTTCCTCCGGTCGTCTACGCACCCGCAGACTTCTGGTCCACGGACACGACGTTCAAGGTCCCGCCCTCACGCGACCAACCGGTGCTCGCCCCGGCGCGGTCGTGGCACGACCCCGATGGACGTAAGGACGTGATCGCGCACCTGGCCCGTGGCACTACCTGCGAATACCGCCCCGGCGCCCTCGCGATCGACGCGGCGCGCGCGCTCGTCAGCGACGCCGACGCCTACAGCACGATGAGCCTCGACACGCCAGTGATCGGCTGGCGACACACGCAATCGGAAACCGACGGCCGCGCGGGACTCGCGATGCACGTCGATGCACGCCGCCGTCGCTGGGACGACCCCGCGCTCGCGCCCGGCCTTCACTATCGCCTGGCCATCACGAATCCCGGGGATCACGACGTCTGGGCGCTCGTCAAGTACGACTCCTACGACGACGACGGCTGCTTCGTCGCTGTGGATGGCCAGGTACAGCCGCTCTCACACCAGCCCGCCGGGGGGTCGTTCTACACCTTCGGTACACAGCAGGTGTGGGTGTGGGTGTACGTCACCCGTATCTCGCTCACTGCCGGAGAGCACGTCCTCTCGGTTCTCGCACACAAGTCCGGTCTGCGGCTCGACCGCCTCTACCTCACGCTCGACGACGCATTTCCACCGGACGATGCGCACTGGCCCGGCGACGTCACATTGCCGCCTCACGACGAAGGAACACGATGACGCCATCCTGGACTCTTCGAGCCGATCGCGCTCTGCCGTCGGATCCCGAGGTGCGCCCGATCGCGCGGGAGATCTACACAACGATCGCGGACCTCCCGATCCGTTCGATGCACGGCCACGTCGACGTAACGGTCCTTGCGCGCGACGAAGCGTTTGGAAACCCGGCCGAGGTGCTGGTGACGCCCGACCACTACCTGACGCGCATGCTCGTCTCTCAGGGACAGTCGCTGGTGTCCCTTGGCGTACTCGACCGGGCGACGAACACCAAGGAGCAAGATCCCCGCGAGATCTTTCGCCGGTTCGCCGAGGGGTGGCACCTGTTCCGCGGGACCCCAACCAAGCTGTGGATGGAGCACGTGCTCGTCGAGGTATTCGGTGTGCAGGAGAGGCTGTCCGGCGAGACCGCCGATGCGGCGTATGACCTCATTTCCGACGCGTTGAAAACGGACGCCTTCCGCCCGCGGGCACTCCTTGATCGGTTTCGGATCACGAAGCTGGCGACGACAGACGGCGCGGCCGACTCGTTGGCACACCACCATCGGATCGCGGAGGATCTCGGCGAAGGCCGCATTGTCCCCACGTTCCGCCCCGATCCCTTCCTCGTGCTCGACGCCCCTGGGTGGAGAACTCAGATCCACGCTCTCGCTGAGGCCTGCGGCACAACGGTCGAGACCTACGCGGGATACATCAGCGCCCTCGAGATGCGCCGTGAAGCGTTCATCGCCGCAGGCGCCAGCGCAGTCGACATCGGGGTGACGCACCTCGACACGACCCCGTTGTCGGACGCCGAGGCGAGCCGCATCTTCGATGCGGCGCTCGCCAGCACGGTGACGCCACAAGAGGCGGCGGCCTTCTGTGGGCACATGCTGACAGAGATGGCTCGTATGTCGACGGAGGACGGTCTCGTGATGCAGTTGCACTCGGGCGCCCTGCGCAGCCACGATCCTGCGGTGCGGGACGCCTTCGGCGCCGATGTGGGCTACGACATTCCCATCGCCATGGAGTTCACCCGAGCCCTGCAGCCCCTTCTTGCACGGTTCGGCCACCACCCTCGATTCACGCTCATCCTTTTCACCCTCGACGAGGACACCTACTCACGCGAGCTCGCTCCAATGGCGGGCGTGTATCCCGCAGTGAAGCTCGGCGCGCCGTGGTGGTTCCTCGATGCGCCGGACGCGATGCGCAGAGGCCGCGAGGCGGTGACCGAAACGGCAGGCTTCTACAACACCACGGGATTCGTCGATGACACCCGCGCGTTCTTCTCGATTCCCGCTCGCCACGATCTTTCACGACGAATAGACGCCGGGTATTTGGCTCGCTTGGTGGCGGAACACAGGCTCGAGCTCGACGAGGCGATCGCCGTTGCATACGACCTGACCGTGACGCTGCCTCAGCAGGCATACGCACGCAAGTAGTCACGAGCGAGCAAAGGCGCGACTGACGGGCCCGGGCGTCAGCTACGGGGCTGAGACCATCTCCCGATAGCCGTCACGGTAACTGGGGTACTCCAGGTGGCCCACGTATTCGCGCAGGTACGCGCCGTCGAAGATGTTTCCCCGCCGCCCCGGCGTCTCGCTCTCGGGCGGGGAGGCCACCCCCATGAGTCCCGCGATGTAGTCGGTCACGTCTCCCAGCGGCGCAGGCGCGGCATCCACGGCGTGCAGCACCGCGGGCGGACGCTCGTCGACCAAGAGCGCGTGGAGGGCGCGCACCAGGTCCGTCTCGTGAATGCGGTTGGTCCGCGTCCCCGCGGTGATGGGGCGGCCGTCCCGCACCGTGCGCACCAGGAAATCGCGCCCCGGCCCATAGATGCCCGCGGGGCGCACGACCACGGCGCCGAACAGGTCGATCGCCGCAAGCTCGCCCTGGCGGATCCGTACGGCACGCTCACTGTGAGGCTGGGGGACAGCGACCTCCATGATCGGCTGTGGCCCCTCCCAGCCCTCGAAGACGCCGGTCGATGACACGAAGATCGTGCGCGCTGGGTTAGCCGGCAAAGCGGCGCGCAGCCGCTCAAGTACCGCCGGGTAGCCGTCGGGATCGACGGAGGGCGGCAGGGTGATCACCATGGCATCGACCTCCGGGAGCGCCCGTTCCACGGGTGCCCTGAGATCCGCCGCGATCGGATTCACCGACGCCGGCAAGCCCGAGATGTCACGCCGGAGCGCCACCACCTCGCGTCCCTCGCGCCGCAGCCGCTCCGCGAGGCGTAGACCCAGCTTCCCGCAGCCCACCAGCAGCGTGCGCCGCGGCGCGGGCAGGCCCTGGGGGTCGTGCACCTCCTAGACCAGCCGCACACCCCAGCTGAGCGCGTGCGACTCGCCGGGCTGGAGGGTGATGAGGTCGTCCCCGGTGCGGAAGGCATCGGCGATGCAGGACATCGGCTCGATCGCGACGCCCGCGCGGCGGATCGCGTCCACCTGGTCACCCGTGCAGATCTGCCAGGCCTTGGCCTCGGAGTCGGCCCAGATCTCGACGGTCGAGCCGTCTGCCCAGCCCAGGCGCGCCCACGAGCGTCCGTCGTCGTCGAGGGTGGGCGCCACCCAGGCGTCGTCGAAGCCGACCCCGGACAGCGAGCGCGGCTCACGAATGTCGAACTCTCCCGCGACATCGACCGCACCGGTGGGCAGCAGCCGCTCGTCGACGGTCACGTTCCGGTCGGCGGTGAGTTGCAGCGTGCACTCGTCGAGCGCGGTGCCGCCGGGCGCGAACCAGGGGTGGAAGCCCACCCCGTAGGGAAGCGCGGTGGAGCCGATGTTACGCGCCTCGGTCGTGATCGTGAGCCCCTCATCGGACAGCGTGTACGTGGTCGCGAGCGCGAGACAGAAGGGATATCCCGGGCTCGGCGCGAGGTCGAACGTGAGGGTCACCGAGGTGTCGGTGGCCGATGCCACCGTCCAGTATTGAAAGGACGCGAGACCGTGCAACGCGGTGCCACGGTCGGGCTCGGACACCGCGACCTGAAGATCCTCGCCGCCGAAGGTGTACTGGCCGTCGCGCAGGCGGTTGGGCCAGGGCGCGAGGACCATGCCGGCGAACGCAGGCGGGAACTCGTCTTCGCCGTAGGGAAGGACCACGTCGCGGCCGCCCACGATGTAGGTGCGCAGCGCGGCGCCCAGGCTGGCAATGGTGGCGACCTGGTCGCCGTGGGTGAGGGTCGTCTGCTGTCCGGTGAGGCTCATAGGGCGAAACTACCGCGCCGTGAGGAGCGGCGCGTGCGCCCAGGGTCCCCTCATCATCCCTTGCGGTGCGCGCGGTACGCGGAGGGGCTCAGCCCGTGGGCCTGCGAGAAACGCCTCGAGAAGTACAGCGCGTCGTCATAGCCCACGGCCGCGGCGACCTGGGCCACGGTGAGATCCGTCCCGTCCAGCAGGCTGCGGGCTCGGGCCATGCGTAGCGACGTCTGGAAGGCGAGGACCCCGCCGCCGGTCGCCTGGCGAAAGAGCGCGCCCAGGTGAGAGGTCGAGACGCCCACGAGCGCCGCCACCTCGCTCACCCTGACCGACCGTGCCGGGTTGTCCTCCAGATGGCCGATGGCGCGCTCGAGCGGGCTATCCGCGCCAGGAGTGAGGCGGTCGGCGGCGATCTGCGCGAGCATGCGCCACGCGGCCCCCGAGGCCATGAGCAGCCGTGCCGAGGTCGCTCCCGCCTCGAGCGCCGCGACCACCGCGTCCATGAGGCCGATGACCCGCTCGGGCCGGTTCAGCGCGATCACCGGCCGGTCCACCCCGGCGCCGGTCGCCGCGAGGAGCTCGGCCACATCGGCGCCACGCAGGTGACACCACCACAGCGTCCATGGAGCCGTCGCCGACGCGCCGTACCGGTGGGGCACCTCCGGGGGCAGCACCACGGCCTCGCCGGCGCCCACGGCATGCCGACGACCGGCGACGTCCACCCAGCCGGCGCCACGTGCACAGACCATCACGATCGCCTCGCGGGCGCCATGCTCCCGGGTCCGTCCGTGGCCGCGCGCCTCGGGGAACATCCCGGCATCCGTCACCACCAGGCGCCGCGTCACGGGGCGGGCAAGCGCCTCGGCCACCTCGGGGCGTGGCACCACGCACAGTCGCTCGCTCGCGAACCCGTCGGGGATGGACACCATCCAAGCCTGGCACATGCCATGGTTTTGTCCATGTTTTACCGCTCAACATCCATGGAAACGACCCCGCAATCTCCATAGCCTGGTTCCATGGCTACGGACGCACGACGGCCGGCGATGGCGCCGGCCCGCACCATGACGCTCGCCACCCCTGAGACCCCGCGCCGCGGCCACCTCGCCCAGGGCGAGCCCGCCGGCACCCCGGACCACATCGAGGTCACCAGCCGCTCGGTAGAGCGCGGCGGCGCCCCCACGTTCCCCATCACCGGAGAGATTCACTACTCGCGCCTGCCACGTGAGCGATGGGACGACACCCTCGGCCACGCGAAGGCTGGCGGGCTCACGTCGATCGCCACCTATGTGCTGTGGCAGGCCCACGAGCCCAGGCCCGGCGACTTCCGCTGGGACGGCAACCTCGACCTGCGCGCCTTCGTTCAGCTCGCGGCGCGCCACGACCTGGACGTGGTGGTCCGCATGGGGCCGTGGGCGCACGGCGAGGCCCGCCACGGCGGCTTCCCCGACTGGCTGCTCGAGCTTCCGGTGACGCCACGCACCAACGACCCCGCCTATTTGGACCTCGTCAGGCGCCTCTACGGCGAGATCATCGACCAACTCGACGGCCTCTCCCACGCCCAGGGCGGGCCCGTCATCGCCGCGCAGATGGACAACGAGCTGTACAACCAGCCCGACCACCTCGCCACGCTGCGCCGCATCGCCGAGCAGGCGGGGCTCGACGTGCCCCTCTGGACTGCCACCGGCTGGGGCGGCGCCCAGGTGCCAGACACCCTGCTGCCCGTCTATAGCGCCTACGTCGACGGGTTCTGGGAGGACGAGCACACGGATTGGCCGGCCTTCGCCCCCGTCCACTTTCGCTACTCCACGGTGCGAGACGACCTCACGGTGGGCGCTGACCTCCGCGAGGCGATCGACGGCGTGAGGGTCACCGACGGCGTCGCACTGAAGGACGACGACGCCGTCCCGTTCGCGACCTGCGAGCTCGGCGGAGGCATGCATGTCGCCTACCACCGCCGCCCCCTGGTTACCGAGCGCGACGTCGCGGCCCTCGCCCACGCCAAGATCGGCTCGGGCTCCATCTGGCAGGGCTACTACATGTATGCGGGCGGCACCCAACGCACCGGCGCGGAGGGCACCCAGCAGGAAAGCCACGCCACCGGCTATCCCAACGACGTGCCCACCCGCACCTACGACTTCCACGCGCCGCTCGGCGAGCACGGCCAGGTGCGCCTGCACCACCACCTGCTGCGCCGCCAGCACCTGTGGCTTCACGCGGACGGCGCCGGGCTCGCCGCGATGACGAGCGCCGTGGGCGGCGACGAGGGCCTCCGCTGGGCCGTCAGGGCCGATGCCACAAGGGGCTACGTGTTCGCCACCACCTACCAGCCGGCTCGCCAACCGCTCCCAGCGGTCGCGGACGTCCAGTTCGCGATCACGCTGGGAGACGACACCGTCACCGTGCCGATCACCCCGGTCGACCTGCCGGCCGGCGCCCACGTCGCCTGGCCACTGAACCTGCCTCTCGCGCGCCACACGCTCCGCAGCGCGACGGCGCAGTTGCTGACACGGCTCGACCTGGACGGCCGCGAGCTCGTGGTCCTCACCGCCACCGACGGCGTCCCCGTCGAACTTGTCTTCACCGGCGAGGTCGAGGTCTCCGGCCCCGTCGACGTGACGACGGCAGGCGGCCACACCGTCGCCACTCTGACCGCCGAACCGTCGGACACCACCGTCGTCGAGACCCCCGGCACGAGCCTGCTGATCCTCGACGAGGCCGCCGCGAACACCGCCTACGTCCTCGACGTCTTCGGCCGCGAGCGCCTCATCCTCTCCGACCAGCCGGTGACAGTCGCGGACAGCGACCTCGTCGTGCACCCCACCGAGCCCGAGGCACACCTCGCGATCCTGCCCGCACCGGACGGCCTCGCCGCCGCCGGCGGCGAGATCACTCGCCAGGCGGCCGATGCGACTGGTTGGGCCCGCTTCACCGTCACCTCCAGCGCGGGCCGGGTTCCACTGAATGCACCCGGGCCACTGAAGGCGTCCGCACCGGCTCCCGTGCGCGGCGGGCCTATGAACCGCCTCAGCGCGCCCACCGACTTCTCCGGGGCCGCGCGGGTCGACGTCGCGGTCCCCGCCGACGCCGTCGCAGGTACCGACCGCGCGCTCCTGTGCGTCGAATGGACCGGCGACGTCGGCCGGGCCCTCAAGGGCGGCGAGGTCGTCAGCGACCACTTCTGGCACGGCCGCGCCTGGGACATCGACGTCACCGATGGCGCGGACGTCACGCTCGAACTCCTCCCCTGGCGGGGCGAGACGGGCGTCTGGGTGGATCCCAGCGTGAGGCCCGTCCCCGACGGGGTGAGTGTCCATACGTTGGCCGTCCACCGCATCGGCCGTGTAACGCTGACCGAGGAGACCCGATGAACGCCGGACCCGAGCGCATCGTCCTTCCCGAGGCCGCCGGCGCGGACGCCGAGGCACTCGCGGCTGGCGGCGCCGTCGCATGGGAGGAGCCGGTGACGATCCGCACCTACGAGGCGGGCGAACCGTGCGAGTACCCGCTGTATCTGGACCGACGCGTCTACCAGGGCTCGAGCGGGAAGGTCTATCCCCTACCGTTCACCGAGTCCGTCGCGGAGACCCCCGTCGCCCGCGACTGGCAGGCAGTCCACCTCGAGAACGCGTACGTGCGGCTCATGATCCTGCCGGAACTGGGCGGACGCATCCACATCGGATACGACAAGACCACGGGCTACGACTTCTTCTACCGCAACAACGTCATCAAGCCCGCCCTCGTGGGGCTGGCGGGGCCGTGGGTGAGCGGAGGCGTGGAGTTTAACTGGCCGCAGCACCACCGCCCGGCGACGTACCTCCCGGTCGAGACGCTGATCGAACACGATGCCGACGGCTCGGTCACGGTGTGGTGCTACGACCACGACCCGTTCGCACGCATGTCCGCGCAGCACGGTATCCGACTGCGGCCGGACAGCTCGGTGATCGAGCTCGCGGTGCGGGCCCACAACCGCTCGAGCGAACGCCAGACGTTCCTGTGGTGGTCCAACGTCGCGGCCCGCGTCCACGACGACTACCAGTCGTTCTTCCCCGAGGACGTGCGCTACGTCGCGGACCACGCGCGCCGCGCGCTCACCGCCTTTCCCCAGGCGGACCGGCCGTACTACAACGTGGACTACCCGGCGCTCGCCGCAGAGCAACCGGGTGCGGATCGTCTGGACTTCTACCGCAACATCCCGGCTCCCACCTCGTACATGATTGTCGACACGCACGACGACTTCTTCGGCGGCTATGACCACGCCGCCGGCGCGGGATTCGTGCACTGGGCCGAGCGTCGCGTCTCGCCCGGCAAAAAACAATGGACCTGGGGCAACGCGCCCTTCGGGCACGCATGGGACGACCAGCTGACCGATGGCGACGGCCCCTATGTCGAACTCATGGCCGGGGTCTACACCGACAACCAGCCCGACTTCTCGTGGCTGCTGCCGGGCGAGACGAAAACCTTCAGCCAATACTGGTACCCCATCCCGGGCATCGGCCCCGCACACCAGGCCACCCCTGACGCGGCGGTCAACGTCTCCGGCGAGGAGACGATAAACGCGACGTTCGCCGTCACGGCCGTCCAGCGCGGCGCCCGGGCGCGGGTGCTCAGCGGCTCGACCGTGGTGAACGAGGAGGTCGTCGACCTCTCCCCGGGCGACGTCGTCACCCTGGCGGCCGAGGTCCGCCGCGCCGATGCCGTCGTCGAGCTCCGTGATGCGTCCGGTTCCCTGCTGGTGCGCTGGCAGGCACCCGTGGTCGCCGACGAGGAGCCATGGGTGGCGTCCGAACCGCCCGCTCCTGCCGCCACACCGAGCGTCGACGAGTTGTATCTCACCGGTGTCCACCTGGCCCAATACCGACACCCCACGCGCCGGCCCGAAACCTACTGGGACGAGGCCCTCGAGCGTGACCCCGGGCACGTACCCACCCTGGTGGCGGTCGCCGACCGGCTGTACCGCGCCGGACGCTACGAGGAGGCACGGGACCGCGTCGAGCGCGCCCTCGCCCGGCTCACCAGGCGCAACGCCAACCCCGCCGATGCCGAGGCGTTCTACCTCGCCGGACTGATCTACGCCCGGCTCGGCCGCGACGACGAGGCGGAGCGCGCCTGGGGCAAGGCCGGCTGGGACGGCACCTGGACGGCCGCGGCGGGGCTCGAGTTGGCGCGTTCGCTGGCACGCCACTCGCACCATCGCGCGGCGCTGCGTGTCCTCGACTCGCTCGACGGTGTGGTGGGCCACGACGCCCGGCGCGCCGCCGTGCGGGCCGTCGTCCTGCGCGCGATGGGCCGGGGGGATGAGGCCGATGCCGTGCTCTCCGACGCTCTGGAGGCCGATGTCCTCGAGGCGACACTGCGAGCCCTGGCGGGCCATGCGCTGCGCGCCGATCCCTCGACGAGGCTGGACGTGGCGCTCGACCTCGCTCGGGCGGGCGACATCGACGGTGCTCTCGCGCAGGTCGACGCCGCGGTCGCGGTCGGCGTCACCGGCGCCGGCAACGTCACCCCGATCGCGCAGTACCTCGCGGCGTGGATGCTGGAGCGCGCGGGCCGCTCGGAGGAGGCGGCGGCGCGTCGTGAGGCGGCGCGCGTGAGTGACCGACGTCTGTGTTTCCCTGCAGGTCTCGACGCGCACGACGCGCTGGTAGCGGCCATCGCCGCGGAGCCCGCCGATGCGGTCGCTCGCTCGCTGCTCGGCATGCTCCTGTACGGGGCCGGCAGGCGGGTGGAGGCGGCCGCCCTGTGGGAGGAGGCCATCGCCCTCGGGCTCGACGACCCCCTGACGCTGCGCAACGCGGGCCTTGCGGCCCACAACGTGACGCACGACGACGCCCTCGCGTGGCGGCGCTACGGCGAGGCGGTCGCTCAGGCCCCGGGCGACGCGCGGCTCCTTTTCGAGCGCGACCAACTGGCAGCGCGACTGGGACACCCGGCATCGGACCGCCTCGCCGCGCTCCAGCCGCTGCGCGACCTCGTCCTGACCCGCGACGACCTCACGATCGAATTTGTGGACCTGCTCACCGCGGCAGGGCGGGCCGACGAGGCGCTCGCCATCCTGCAGGCGCGCGCATTCCACCCGTGGGAGGGCGGCGAGGGCAAGGCCCTGGCCGCCTGGGACCAGGCCAATGCGGCGCTCGGGCATGGCGTGGTCGATCCCCCACGCACGCTCGGCGAGGCGCGGCCGCGCTACGCCCCGCCCCCACCGGTGCGCGACGACGGCGTCATCGACTACTTCGCGACCAGCCTTCCCGACCTCCTGCTATTCGTGCGGGAGTAGCGTGCCGCACGATCCCGGCGACCAGGTGTTCCACCTCGAGGCCCACGGCTACGAGGCGGACGTCGCCGCGCGCGGCGCCACGCTGGTGTCGCTGCGGTTCTTGGGCCGCGACCTGATCCTGCCCGTCGCGTCGGCCGACCGTGACGACGCTCCCTACCGAGCGCCCGACTTCCGCGGCGCCGTGCTGGCGCCGTGGCCGGGCCGCCTGGCCGATGGACGCTTCACCTGGCACGGCACGCCGCACGACGTGGGCATCGACGAGCCGGGGCGCCGCACGGCGCTCCACGGTCGGGTGTGGTCACAGGTGTTCGTGCCGCGCGCGGCGTCGAGCGTCGCGGTCCATCTCGCGGCCACCCTTGACGACGCGATCGACTACCCCGGCGCGCTCGAGTTCGAGGTGATCGCGTCGCTCACCGCGAGCGGCCTGGTGCACCGCATCCGCGTCACCCATCGCGGTGAGGAGTCGGCGCCCGTGGGCTGGGGCGTGCATCCGTATCTGCTGGCCGGGCACGCGAGCCCCGGCGCCGTGGACGGCTGGCGTGCCGCCATTCCCGCGGCACGGGTGATGACGATGACGCCCGACCGCCTGCTCCCCGAGCCGGTGCGGCCGGCGGAGGGCGACCTCGATCTGCGCGCCGCGCCGGCGCTGGGCTCGCGTCGTCTCAACCACGCCTTCACCGCACTCGCGCGTGACCGCGACGGCAACGCCCATGCCAGCCTGACGGGCCCCTCGGGAGACACCGTCACCTTGACGCTGGGCAAGGGCTACCGCTGGCTCCAGGCCTACACGTCCGACGAATCAGCGGGAAACGACCGCCGTGCCGCCCTCGCGCTCGAACCCATGACCTGCCCACCGGATGCGCTCCACTCCGGCACCGATCTGCTCACGCTCGAGCCGGGAGAATCCGCGAGCGCCTCCTTCACCATCGCGGCCATCCGCGCGGACCGCTAGTTCCCGGCGACGCAGCAGCGGCCGCCACCCCACGTGGGGACGGCGGCCGCGTGCTCAGGAGTGGAGCGCGGGGGTCAGCCCGTCACGCCCACGATCTCGTTGGTCGTGACGCCGACCTCGGCGGACTTCCACACCTCGCCGCCGACGTAGTCGACAATGTGGATCTCGCCGGTGGCAGGCTCGGTCACGTAGGCCATGCCGTCGAGGGTGATCAGCGTGGGCTGGGGCGACTGCCACTCGTCGGGCGTCTCCCACGGCTCGATCACCTGGATGGTGCGCACCAGCGCACCGGACTCGTCGAGCACGCGCAGCGTGCCGTCCGTGCCCAGCACCAGCAACTCGCCGTCGTCACCGCGGGCCAGGTTGCGGAACGTGTACTCGGCGCCCGAGCCGTCGAAGGGGTCAACGGGCGTGATGGTCTCCGCGGCGGTATCGATCACCGCTACCTGCGTCAGAGTGCCCTCGGGGTCGGTCTTGTAGTCGCCGAGCACCACGTCGGACCCGTCGGCCGCGAACAGGTTGCCCGAGCGCGCGTACTCCGCGCCGCCGTCGAGCTTGTGGACGTGGTCGCCGTGGAAGACGAGCGCGCCGTCCTCGCAGCCGGTCATGAGGATCTCCTCGCCGGACGCGTTGGTGAACGCGGTCTCGCCATGAACCCCCACGCAGTCCTCGGAGGAGACGATGACCTCGCCGTTCTCATCCAGCACCATGGCGCCGGAGCGCGACTCCTCGTCGCCGATGGTCACGAGCAGGTTGCCCTCGGCGGTCGCGACGGCCACGCCGTGGTGGGCGTCGTCGGTGGTGTACTCACGCACCACGTCGAGGTGTCCCTCCTCGACCATGTGGGTCCACTCGGCCGAGTCGACGACCACCACGTGGCCGGTGCCGTCGTCGAACAGCGCCGAGTAGCCATCGTGGTTCACGAGGTGCCCGGGTGTCTCCGCCTCGACCATGAGGTCGGTGAGTGCGGGCGCGGAGGTGAAGTAGTGGGCGTGATCGCCGTGAGCCTCGGACCACGTTCCGGCGTCCAGGATCTGGAACCCACCGGTGGCCGAGACGCCCACGTGCCGACCGTCGCCGGCGCTGTTGAGGCGGTTGAAGCCCGCGAGCTCGATGTCGGCGACCGTCTCGAGCGTGGAGGCGTCGAGGACGACGATGCCGCCGTCGTAGGTCGCCACCAGGCGCGGGGTCGCGGCGGCATTTTCAGTAGCCGCGGCCTCCTCGTGGTCGTGCTCGTCGTGCTCCTCGCCCGCGTGATCGTGGTCGTCGTGGGACTCGGTCGTGGCCGATGCCGTGGGCTCGGTGTCGCTCCCTGCGTCAGCGGTCGCGCAGCCGGCGAGGCCGAGAATCAGGACGCCTGCGCCAGCCAGCAGCGCCGGGCGCTTCACTGCGCGGGTGATGTCGATGTCAGTCATGGTGGGGATCGGCGCGAACGCCGGCCTTTCTCGAACGTGTGATGTGTGACCGAGGCTCGCTCTCGCGATCGCCTCGCCCAGGACGCTACCACAGAATGATAACCGTTATCGTTCGCACGAGGTGCGGCGTCGCGCGTGTGCCGCGACCACGCTCAGAGCGGCCAGCGCGGCCGCTGCCTCACCTGCGGCGAGGGCGATCCAGATGTCGGTGGGGCCCCCAGAACCCGCGGCGACGACGAGGGGGATCTTGATCGCGACCAGCGTCCCGACGGAGAGGACATACGAGGAGCTGGGTCGCCCGATGGCCTGGAAGTAGGCCGATACCAGAGGCGTCACGCCGGCGACGGCAAATCCCACGGCGAGGATGCGCAGCGCCGCCACCGCGACGTCGACAACGGCGGGTTCGTCGGCGAAGAGCCCCACGAGCCACGGCGCGGCGGCGGCGACCACCGCGCCGATCGCCACCCCGTAGACGACGGTCGCGGTCAGCGACAGGCGCAACGCCCGCCGCACGCGCGGCGCGAAGCCCGCGCCGGCGTTGTACCCGATAACCGGTTGAGCTCCCTGGCTGATGCCGGTCTGGGGCATGGTGACGAAGGTCTGGATACGCGACGCGACGGCAATGGCCGCAAGCGCCGCGGCGGCGCCCGCACCCGCCGCGAGCGAGCGGTTCACCAGCAGCACCAGGACGGTCGCGCCCGCGCCGGCGAGGAGCGTGGGCGCCCCGATTGAGATCAGCGAGCCAAGGGTCGCGCCGTGGGGGCGCAGGTCGGCCGCGCGAATCCGGTATGGCCGGCGCCGCTGCGCAAAGAAGAACCAGACGCTGAGGACCGCGGAGACGGCCTGGCCGCCCACGGTGCCGAACGCCGCTCCGCGCACGCCCATGTCGAGACCCCAGATCAGCAGCGGATCGAGCGTGATTTGGACGGCAACGGGCAGGCCCCACAGGAGCGTGGAGAACGCCATCCTGCCCTCGGCGCGCACCAGGCTCGAGAACCCGGTCGAGACCACGGCGCCCGCCAGGATGATGACGGCGTAGTCGCGGGCATACCCACGCGTGGCGTCGGTCGCGCCCAGCCCCGTGAGGAGGGGCTCGAGGAAGGCCAGGCCCAGCGCCGTGGTCGCGAGGGCAGCCACCCAGAACAGGCCCATGGCGTTGCCTGCGGCCCGCGCGGCTCGCTGCGGGTCGGAGCCACCGAGCGCGCGCGACACCAGCGACGCCGCCCCCACCCCCACCGTCGTCGACACCGCGCCGACGAGCAGCAGCACCGGGGCGACGAGGTTGACGGCCGCGAGCGCGGTGGGGCCCACGCCGCGCGCCACGAACCACGCATTGGTGAGCGCGTAGACGCCGTAGACACCCACGGACAGGGTGGTGTGGGTGCACGACTCCCACAGCAGGCGGCCGATGGGCCGGGTGCCCAGGCGGTCCACGCGCGGCGTGAGCGCGGCCATCGGTGTTACCGCGTGCGGCCCAGGCCATCCATGGCGACGTCGAGCTGCTCCGCCGCCCAGGCCCGCTGCGCGGTCTCCTGCTCACGGTAGGGCCCCTCGACCGCCATGGTGACCGCCAAGAGGAGCGTGTAGAGCCGCCGCCGGATGCGCTGCGACTCGGTGAGGTCGGCGACGCCGAACCCCCGCATGAACGGCGCGGGGTCAGGGAAGGCGGGCAGGTCGAGGCCCGTGAGACCCGCCTCCATGAGGGGGTCGCCCCACAGGGCGCGCTCGTGGTCGATGATCGCGACAATGCGGCCGTCGCGGATCATGGAGTTCTTGGCCCACAGGTCCACCTCGATGAACCTGGGCTCGGCGACCTCGTCGAGCACGTGGGCGTGACTCGCCCAGGTCTCGCGCAGCTCGTCGTAGGACCACGCCATCGCGAACTCCGCGCGCTGCCCGTCGAGCAAGGTGTCCTCGAACAGCGCGGTCGCGGCCTCGCGCCAGGTCGCGAAACCCGGCCCGTTCAGCGGCCCAAAGTGCGGGCCCGCAATCTCGCACAGCTCGCGGTTGAGCTCGCCCAGGTGGACAAAGCCCTCGTCGACCTGGACCTCGGTCATCTCGCCCGCCTCGGCCGCGATACCAAAGCACGGGGCGTCGACGTACTCCATGAGGAAGTAGTCGGCGTCGATGAGGTCGCCGCTGAGGTCCACGTGATGGATGCGTGGCAGCGGCACGCCCGACCGCTCGGCGACGATCTCCATCGCCGCGATCTCGTTGCGCAGCATCCCATGCTCACGGGTCATCACCGGCACGTCAGCGGGCGGCGCGATCTTCAGCACCGCCTGGGAGCCGTCGCGCAGCCGCAGCCGGTACAGGGCGTTGAACCAGCCGTATGACAGCTCGGTGGCGAAGTCGTCGCCCTCGGGCACCTGCTCCGCTCCGTACGCGCGCTCGATCACGGCCCTCAGCGTGGCGAGGGACTGCCTGTTCTTGGTCGCACTCTCCATGAGCGTTCCCTCCTAGATCCGCACTGCCTCGACGAGCATCGCCTGCTCGGGACGCAGGATCGGGGGCCGCAGCCCCACCTGAGCGAGCGCCGCGCCGCTGAGCGCGATGCCGCTCACATCGTCTCCGCCCATCCAGCCCGGCCCGCGCTTCTGGATCACCTCGCCGGTCACCACGTCCCGCACGCGGACGCGATAGCGGGCGTCGGGCGTGAGACCCGGCAGCCGCATCGCGGCTGGTGTGATCCCCGACGACGTCGCCAGCTGGACGTACGCGAACAAGGCACGTGACGCATCGGCCGCCACCACGCCGTGGACCACGGCCGATGGATCCGGGTGCTCGACCCGCACCACGCGGCCCGAGTGCAGCAGGTCCCGCTGCTCGCGGTACAGCGCCGCAAAGCGCGTGATCGCGGCGAGTTCGTCCTCGGTGGCCTCGAGCAGGTTCCACTCCAGCCCGGCGTGGCCGAACAGCGCCGTGGCAGCGCGCAGCCCCACGCCGTGCGTGCGGCCGGTGGTGTGCGAGGTGGTGGGGCCGATGTGGCTGCCGAGCATCTCGGGCGGGATCACGAGGCTCGTCCAGCGCTGGATCTGCTGGCGCTCGAGCGGGTCGTTTTGGTCCGACGTCCAGAAGCGGTCGGCGTGGAACACCATGCCGAGGTCCACGCGCCCGCCGCCCGAGGCGCACGACTCGATCTCGAGCCCGGGATGGCGGCGCTTGAGCTCGTCGAAGAGCCGGTAGATCGCCTGGGTCTGACGCCGCGGCGCGGGCGTGCCCGCGTGACCCGCGTCGGTGAGGAAGCGGTTGTGGTCCCACTTGAGGTAGTCGATACCGTGTTCGGAGATGAGGGCGCTGACCTGGCCGAGCACGTGCGCATAAGCGTCCGGGTTCACGAGGTCGAGCACCTGCTGGAAGCGGGCCGGGGGCGGGACGCGGCCGGGCACCTGGAGGATCCAGTCGGGGTGGGCGCGGTACAGGTCGGAGTCGGGGCTGACCATCTCGCCCTCGAACCACAGTCCGAACTGCATGCCGAGCCCGTGGACGTGCTCGACGAGGGGCGCGAGGCCCGTGGGCCATGCGTCTGCCGAGACGACCCAGTCGCCCAGGCCGCTCGTGTCGTCGCGGCGCGCGCCGAACCAGCCGTCGTCGAGCACAAAGCGCTCCACGCCCACGGTCGCGGCGCGGTCCGCGAGCGCCGTCAGGGTCGCGAGGTCGTGGTCGAAGTAGACGGCCTCCCAGACATTCAGGGTGAGGGGGCGGGCCGATGCCGGTCGTCCCGGCCGCGCGCGTAGCCACGCGTGGGAGGCGGCCGAGATGCCGTCGAGCCCCGCGCCCGAGTAGAAGGCGGCGACGGTGGGGGCGGCATAGGTCTCGCCCGGCGCGAGCTGCGCCTCGCCCGCCTCGAGCAGCTCGCCCGCGCCCAGGGCGCCGCGGCCGCGCACGTCGCGCTCGGCGAGGTGGCGGATGCCGCCGCTCCACAGCACGCCGAGCGCCCACACCTCGCCGCGCTCGGTAGTCGCGTCCGCGGTCAGCGCGCACTGCACGATGGTGTGGTCGTGGCCGGAGCGGCCCTCGCGCCCCTCGCGCAGGCGCAGACCGGGCGCGAAGGGCAGGCGCTGGGGTTGGCGCTCGAGTAGCCAGCGGCCGGAGAAGTCGAGGGTTTCGGTGGCGCGGTCGGGCACGGGCAGGCAGGTGGACAGCTCGTCCAGGCTGTAGACGTCGTCACCCGCATTGGTGAGCGCCTGGTCGATGAGCAGCACGCCGTGCTCGGTCAGTGTCAGGGTGAGGGACAGCGCCAAGCCGGCCGCGGCATCGGCCATCCGCACGGTCGCGCCGGCGCGGTCCACCGCGACGTCCTCGACGGCAAATAGCGGCGAAAACGCGTGCGTCCCGCGGTGGCCGCGCAGGGCGGGCCGGCCCGTGTAGCCGCGCGCGGTCTCGCGCAGCATGCCGGGGTCGACGGGGTCGTCGAGGTCGGCGCCAGGGGCGGCGGGAGTGGTGGCCGCGCGCAGGTCCGCCACGGCCAGGTCACCGAGGGGCTGCCCCCAGTGGAGGACGACGGGATACCCCGCCGCGAGGTCGAGAATCAGTTCCACGCCCGTCGCGGACAGGCGCACGGCGCCGTCGGTGAGGACGGCGCCGTGCGTGGCCGCGCCGGTCAGCGCAGCACTCCCTGGAAACCGAAGGTGAACGTGAGATCACCCGTCGGCACGCGGTACTCGGGGTGCGTCATGGCGCCCCACGACTGGTCGCCTCCCGCGCCGCGGCGCATGAGGGCGGGTCGCAGCACGGTGTGGTGGATGGGCGGCAGCTCGTTCGGGTGACGCGCGTTCTCGATCTCGAACGGCGTCCACGGCAGGGCCGACAGCTCCATGGGGGTATCCGCGTCCAGGCGCACGCCGTAACCGGCACGGTCCACGACCTCGGCCCAGCGCACTCCCGTGTGGCTGCCCGATTCCTGCGGGCGCATGTACCGGGTGAGCTGCTCGCGCACGTCCGCGGAGTACACGCCCAGACGGGCGGCGCCGCGGCGGTCGACGTAGCTCTCGTGGGGTCCCTCGCCGTACCAGGTGAGGTTCCTGAGGTCGGCATCCACCGTGAGGAGGAATGCCAGTTCGGGCACGTCGGGCAGGCCCTCTCCCGGACGCAGGTCGACGGTGACCGCGACGTGGCCGTCGCCGTCCACGCGATACGTGAGGTCGACCTCGCTCACGGGCACGGTGGGCAGCTCAAAGCCGTACGTGATGCTGACGCCGTCGTCGTGGTGCGTGACGCGCGGCTTCTCCCAGCCCTCGCGGCGCTGGCGGTAGCGGCTTGCGAGCAGCCACTGGCCGTCACGGAAGGGCATGTTCCAGCCGCGCTCGTTGGACGTGGGCGCGTGCCAGAAGCTGGGCTGCGGCATGTCGCGCAGCAGCTCGCGGCCGCCGTCCGTGGTGCGTCCGTAGCGGTAGGAGATGAGGCCGCCGTGCAGGCGCGAGAACAGCACCGAGAAGTGCGGCCCGTGCACGCCGATGTTGTGCGTCGACTCGACCACCCTGGGGGCCGATGCCGTGGTCACCCTGGCAGCGACAGCCCCCACGACCGCCTGCTCCCAGGCGACCTCGTAGCCGGCGGGAGCCCACGCTGTCGAGGCGCGCTGGCGGAAGGACACCTCGACGGTGTGCTCGCCGTCGGCGGGCACCGCGAACGGGAGCGGGTAGGTGCGGGTCTCGCCCGCGGGAACGTCGACGTCGACCGTCGCGGTGCTGAGCGTCACCCCCTCACGGGCCAGCGTGACGACCGCCTCAAGGTCGCCGGTGCCGGTGAAGAGCCGGCGGCTGCGGACCTGGAAGTCGCGGTCGCCGATCACCGTGCGCAGCGGCTGATAGAGGTAGCGCACCTCCTGGTACGCGGGCGTGGGGGTGCGGTCGGCGAAGACGATGCCGTTGGCGGAGAACTCCGCGTCGTGCGGGGCCTCGCCGTGATCGCCGCCGTAGCCCAGGAAGTCGACGCCGTAGCGGTCGGTCAGCGGCAGGGTCTGGTCGACGAAGTCCCAGATGAACGCGCCCTGGAACAGCGGCTCGGACTCGGTGAGGTCCATGTACTTGTCGACCGCGCCGAACGAGTTGCCCATCGAGTGCGCGTACTCGCACAGGAGGAACGGCTTGTCGCGGTGTTCGGCCAGGTGCTTCTCGACGTCCTCGGCGAACGTGTACATCTGGCTCGTGATGTCCGTGGTTTGCGGGTAGCGCGGGTCCCAGTGAACGCCCTCGTAATGCACGGGACGGCTGGGGTCTGTGGCGCGGAACCAGTCGCCCGTCTCGAGGAGCACGGAGCCGCCGAAGGACTCGTTGCCGAGCGACCAGATGACGATGCTCGCGTGGTTCTTGTCGCGCTCGTACATGCTCGCGGCGCGATCGAGCAGGGCCGCGCGCCACTCGGGACGATCGCCCGGCAGCGCCTGCTCGATCGTGAGCTCGCCGTAGGCGACCTTGTCCCACATGGCGTGCGTCTCGAGATTCATCTCGTCGATGACGTACAGGCCCAGCTCGTCACACAGCTCATAGAAGGCCGACTGGTTGGGGTAGTGGCTGGTGCGCACCGCGTTGATGTTGGCGCGCTTCATCAGCAGCAGGTCCGCCTCGATCTCGGCGCGCGTCATGACGCGTCCGCGCGGCCCGAACTCGTGACGGTTGGTGCCATAGAACACCACGCGCTCGCCGTTGACCTTGATGAGCGCGTCCTCGATGACGACCTGTCGCAGGCCGATGCGCTGGGTCACCACCTCGGTCACCTTGCCGTGCTCGTCGAGCACCTCCAGGGTGGCGACGTGCAGGTAGGGGTCCTCGGCGCTCCACAGGTGTGGATCGGTGAGGGTCACGCTGAGGCGACCGGACGCATCGGCCGTGAATCCCTCGCCGCCCGCGAGGGTGGCGCGAACGGTGCCGGCGCCTTCGAGACGGGTGTCGAGGGCGATGGTCGCGTTGGCTCGGTCCGCCGCCACCTCGGTCGAGACCTTGAGGTCCTCAAGGTGCGTCGCGGGGCGGCGGGAGAGGGTGACGTCGCGGAAGAGGCCGTGGAAGCGGAAGAAGTCCTGATCCTCGAGCCAGGATGCGGCGGTCCACCGGAACACCTGGGCCGCCAGGCGGTTCTCGCCGTCCACGAGGTGGTCGGTGAGGTCGAACTCGCTCGGCGTGAATGAGTCGGTCGCCCACCCGATGTACGCGCCGTTGAGCCACAGCGCGATGCCGGACTCGGCGCCATGGAAGGTGACGCTCAGGCGCTCGCCGTCGGCCAGCGGGCGCTCGAGCGTGAAGGGGCGCACGTAGCTGGCGACAGGGTTCCAGCGGCTGGGCACCTGGCCGGGCTCGAGGTCCTCCAGCCCATCCCACGGGTACTGGACGTTGGTGTACTGCGGGCGGTCGTACCCATGCATCTGCAGGTGGCCGGGCACGGGGATGTCGTCCCAGCCGTCCACGTCGTAGCCGGGCGCCTCCCAGCCGGGGATCACCATCGACGGGTTCTTGGCGTGGTGGACCTTCCACAGGCCGTTCAGGCTCTGCTCGAACGAACTGGCGCCGCTGGCGGCCTCCTCGTGAGAGGCGAACCAGCGGTGATCGCTGTGAGCGGGCCGGCGGTTCTCGCAGACGTACTCGGGATCGGTGATGCGGGCGATGTCAAAGGTCACTTGACGACTCCAGTGAAGCCTGCGACGAAGGAGCGCTGCAGGACGAAGAAGATGATGATGGTGGGAAGGGACGTGATGAGCACCGCGAGCATGAGCGCGCCGTAGTCGATCACGTAGCCGCCCGTGAAGTTCGAGATCAGCATGGGCATGGTCTGGTAATCCGGGTTCACCAGGATGACCTTGGGCCACAGGAAGTTGTTCCACGCCGTCATGAACGTGATGACCGCCGCCGCCGCATAGGTGGGCTTCATGGTCGGCACGAACATGCGCCAGAAGATCGCGACCTCCTTGAGGCCGTCGATGCGCGCGGCCTCGATGATCTCGTGCGGGAAGCTGCGCGCCGACTGCCGAAACAGCAGGATGAGCAGCGGGGTGGCGATCGCGGGGAGCACCACCGCCCACGTGGAGTTCACCAGGCCGGCATCCGCGAACAACTGGAACAGCGGGATCATCGTCGCGGCGAACGGGATCATCATCGCGAGCATGAGGACCCACATGAGGCGGTCCTTGTTGGGCGAGTGATAGACCTCGAAGCCGTAGCCGGCGATCGAGCAGACCACGAGCGCGAGGACCGTCGTCGCCACGGCGTTGATGATCGAGTGGTACATCGCCGAGCCCACGTCCTGGAACTCGGTGAGGGACTGCCAGTTCGCGATGAGGTTGGTGCCGGGCAGCATGCTCGAGCCGAGCACGTCCTGCGTGGTGTTGGTCGCGGAGACCACCATGAAGTACAGCGGCCCGATCGACAGCAACGCGACGATGCTGAGGAACGCATACTTGGGCACCTCGCGCCACCGGGCCGTGGTCCGAGTGGGCGCCTTGGAAGGCTTCATTGCCACGTCAGTCACGCTTGTCACCGACCTTCATCTGGATGGCGGCGAGCACGGCCACGATGATGAGGATCACGTAGGACAGCGCGGCGCCGTAGCCGAAGTTGGGGTTGTTCTGGAAGGACACGTCGAACAGGTAGTGCGACATGGTCATCGTGGTGTTCGCGGGCCCGCCTCGCGTGAGGTTGTAGGACTCGTCGAACATCTGGATGGTGCCGTTGGTCGACATGATCACGGTGAGCAGGATCATGGGCTTCATCTGCGGGATGGTCACGGAGAAGAAGGTGCGGATGGGACCGGCGCCGTCCATCTTCGCGGCCTCGAGCGTCGTCGGGTCGATGTTCTGCAGCGCCGCGAGATAGAAGATGACGTTGAACCCCGTCCAGCGCCACAGCAGGCCGAGGATGATGACCAGGCGGGCGGTGTTGGTCTCGCCCAACCAGTTGATGGGATTGTCGATAAACCCGACCCAGATGAGCGCGTCGTTCACCAACCCGTCGGTCGCGAAGATGGTGCGGAACACGAGCGAGTAGGACACGAGCGAGATCGCCGCGGGGACGAAGATGGCGGTGCGCCAGAAGCCCTTCCACTTGAGGCGCGGGTTGTTGAGGATGTTCGCCAGCACCAGCGCCGTCACCAGCATGATCGGCACCTGGATCACCAGGTACAGCAGCGTCGTGGTGAGGGTGAGGCGGAAGATGTCGTCGTCCAACATACGGTCGTAGTTGAACGTCAGCGGGTCGGCCCAGTCCAGGTTGCTGCCGCGCCCGGTCTGGAAGGACAGGATGAGGGCCTGGAACATCGGCCAGAACATCATGATGCCGATGAGGGCGGCGGCGGGGATCAGGAACGCCCAGCCGGTAAGGCTGCGGCGGCGAGCGGCAGGCGAGGAATACCGCGGGGTACCCTTCGCGCGCTTCGCGGGGGTCGTGGTGGCGCGGTCCGGCCGCACCACAGGCGTCATCATTGACACGAGATACTCCCTTGGGGGTGTGGGAGGGGGCCGGCAGACCGACCCCCTCCCTGTCCGAGGTGGTGTTAGTTCATCGCGAATTCGACGGTGGACTGAGCCTCGCCGAGCGCGTCGGCGGGAGCGGTGCCGCCCATGATCTGCGTGATCGCCACACCCACGGCGTCACGAGCCTCGTAGTAGTAGGCGCCGGTGTTGTTGGCCGGAACCTCGGCGCCGAACGAGATCACGTCGGCGTAGATGGGCTGGCCACCGTAGAACTCCTGGGGCTCGGAGTAGACGTCCGAGTCACCGGCGGGCAGCCAGTTCGCCACCGCACCCGCGCTGGGCAGGATGGTGTCGTACAGCTCGGTCGAGCCGGCGAAGGTCGAGGCCAGGAAGTCCGTGGCGAGCTCGACGTTGGCGTTGGAGCTGACGGCCCACGAGGATCCGCCGTTGGCGGAGTAGTGGGTCGCGCCGTCGACGCCGTCGACGATGGGCAGGTTCGTCACGCCCCAGTTGCCGGCCTGGTCCTCGGCGGTCTGCAGCGAGCCCGAGATCCAGATGCCGTTGATGGTGCCTGCCACGTTGCCGTTGACGAGCGATCCGATGTACTCGTCCCACGAGTTGACCTCGAGGTAGATGCCCTTCTCGACCATCTGC
Source organism: Demequina sp. NBRC 110055 (assembly GCF_002090135.1). Taxonomy (GTDB): domain Bacteria; phylum Actinomycetota; class Actinomycetes; order Actinomycetales; family Demequinaceae; genus Demequina. The sequence continues at coordinate 441,027 of NZ_BBRL01000004.1, forward strand.
GAGTACAGGTCGATCGCGGAGGCCAGCGCCTCGTTGTCGGTGATGGTGGGGTTGCCCTCGGCATCGAAGAGGCTCTGGCCCGCCGACTGCAGCATCATCAGGATCGTGTCGGGCTCGCCCGCGATGCCCGAGAGCATGGGCTTGCCGGTGGCCTCGAGCACCTGCTCGCCCAGGGCGATGTACTCGTCCCAGGTGATGTCGGTGAAGTCGTCGACCGTGAGGCCGGCCTCCTCGAGGATGTCCGTACGCAGCGCGCTGATCGCCGTACCGGCGTCGAAGGGCACGCCGTAGTTCTCGCCGTCGATGGTCGAGTAGGCGGTGACGCCGGCGGGGAACTCGTCGAACGCGACACCCGAGTCGGTGATGGGCGTGAAGAGGTCGGGGTAGTTCAGTGCGTTCTTCTGGAACGCGTTGTTCTGCATGAGGAAGATGTCGGGAAGCTCACCGAACTCCTGCGACTGCGCGAGGGTGGTCAGGCGAGGCTGCAGGTCCTCCCACGTCACCTCCTGAATGTCCAGGGTGAAGTCGGGGTGCTCCTCCTGGTAGACCTTTTCCGCCTCCTCCATCGCGAAGATGTTGAACGCCGGGTCCCAGGCCCACACGGTCAGCGAGTTGTCGCCGGCCGCTGCGGCCTCTCCCGAGCCGCCGTCGGTGCCCTCCGTACCCTCCGAGCCGTCGTCGCTCGAGCAGGCGGTCAGAGAGAACGCGAGAGTCGCGGCCGCGGCGAAAGTGAGTCCTTTACGAAACTTGGTCATCATTGACCACCCTTCTGGTCGGGTCATGCCCGGACAACGAGCGCACCACGTCGAACGCCCACCGGGTCGAACTTCCCCGAGCGGATGGGCCGTCATCGGCGACGGGCACTGCGGGCCGACATCGCTGTCGGCTGCACTCCCCACGGGGTTGTTTAGGTAAACATAGCGCGGTGACAGTTCCGACGGAACACGCGCCACATCACGATCCGGTAAAGGCATTCCAGGCATCTAGAACGTTCACATGACGCGATGGGAACGTGAACATCGCGCGAATCTTCGCGATACCCCTACAATCCCTCCATGGCGCGCATCGAGGCACGCGGCGGAGTGAAACGGGGTCCGTCGATCGGGGATGTGGCGCGCCTCGCGGGGGTCTCCGCGCAGACCGTTTCCCGGGTCTCGACCGGGGCAGAGGTGGTCCGTCCCGAGACGCGCGACAAGGTCCTGCGCGCCATGGAACAGCTGGGCTATTCGCCCAACCGCGCCGCCCGGGCGCTGCGCGACGGGCGCTACGGTTCCATCGGGCTGCTCGCCCGGCGCTTTGACCGCACCGGTGAGGCGCTCACCACCGACGCCATCCTGCGCGCCGCGGAGGCGGAGGACTACTCGGTGACGCTGCTGAGCGCCCACGACACCACCTCTGACGAATGGGAGCCCGCGGCCCGGCGCCTTCAGCACCAGACCGTCGACGGCATCATCGTCATGCGCGCCGAGGGTGGCGCGGGTGACCCGCTTGCGCTGCCGCCCACCATGCCCGTGGTCGTCTCCGACTCACGCGCGCACGGTCGGTATCCGCGCGTGGTGAGCGACGAGTACGACGGCGCACGCAGCGCTACCGCCTACCTCCTCAGCCTGGGGCACCCGACCGTGCACCTCGTAGCAGGGCCTGCGGACTCCGAGCCCGCCCGCCTGCGCACCGCCGGCTGGCGCACGGCGCTGGCCGAGAGGGGAGCGGAGATTCATGCACCGCTCGTCGGCGACTGGACCCCCGAGTCCGGCTATGCCGCCGGTCGCGCCCTCGCGGCAAACTCCGCGGTCACCGCCGTGATGTGCGCGAATGACGAAATGGCGTTTGGTGTGATGCTGGCCCTGCACGCCGCGGGACGCACCGTGCCGGACGACATCTCGGTGATGGGCTTCGACGGCATCTCGCTCAGCCGCTACTCGGTGCCGCCGCTGACCACGATTCGCCAGGACTTCCCTCAGATGGGGCGCGAGCTCGTGCGCATGGTGCTGAGCCAGATTGGCAGCACCCACCTGCACGCGATCCCCGACGTCATCGTGCCGCTCGAACTCGTCGAGCGGGAGTCGAGCGCACCGCCTCGGCACTGACCCGGCACGGTCGGCGCACCCACCGCTTCGCGTGAGGCGTGGAGTGCCCCCCGAACCGGACACTGCGTGGCTCGACGGGCGCACCGCACCTACATATCCGGCGCCATGTCCGTGAAGTGGGCGTAGTCCTTCTTGAAGGCCACGGCGATGGAATCGGTGGGACCCGCACGGTGCTTGGCGACGATGAAGTCTGCCTCGCCCGGACGGTTGTCGCGGTCGTACGCGTCCTCACGGTGCAGCAGGATCACGATGTCCGCGTCCTGCTCGATGGCGCCGGACTCACGCATGTCCGAGAGCATGGGCTTCTTGTCGCCGCGCTGCTCGGACCCACGGTTCAGCTGCGAGATCGCGATGACCGGCACCTCGATCTCCTTGGCGAGCAGCTTCAGTGCACGCGAGAACTCGGACACCTCCTGCTGGCGCGACTCGACCTTGCGGCCCGAGCTCATCAGCTGCAGGTAGTCCAGGACCACCAGCTGAAGGTCGTGCTGCTGCTTCAGGCGACGACACTTGGCGCGAATCTCCATGAGCGTCATGTTGGGGGAGTCGTCGATGTAGAGCGGCGCCTTGGCGATCTGCGCCGCGGTCTGCGCCAGACGCTCCCAGTCGTTGGGCCCCATCGGCCCCTTCGTGAGACGCGTCAGCTTCACCGAGGCCTCTGCCGCAAGCATGCGCTTGGTGATCTCCTCGCGGCTCATCTCGAGCGAGAAGATGACGGAGGCCTTGTTGTGGTGGATCGCGGCCGAGCGCGCGATGTCGAGGCCCAGCGTCGACTTACCGATGGCGGGACGCGCCGCGATGACGACCATCTGGCCCGGCTGTAGGCCACCGGTGAGCTCGTCGAGTTGGGTGAAGCCGGTCGGGACTCCCAGCATGGAGCCGTCGCGTGAGGACGACGCGTCGATCTGTTCGAGCGTGGCCTCCATGATGTCGCCGATGGACAGGTAATCGGCGGAGTTGCGCCGCTCCGTGACCGCGAAGATCTCGGCCTGAGCGCCGTCGACCACCAGGTCGATCTCGGCGCCATCGCCGTCGTAGCCCATCGCCGCGATGCGCGTGCCCGCCTCGACCAGGCGGCGCAGGATCGACTGTTCACGCACCAGCTTGGCGTAGTAGCCCGCGGACGCCGCGGACGGCACGACCGAGATGAGCGTGTGGAGGTACTCCGCGCCGCCGATGCGCGACAGCTCGCCGGTGCGCTGCAACTCGGCGCCCACGGTGAGGGCATCGACCGGGTCGCCACCGTTGTACAGCTTCACGGCGACGTCGAAGATCTTCTCGTGCGCCGGCTTGTAGAAGTCGTCCGAGCGGATCATCTCGATGACGTCTGCCATCGCGTCCTTCGACAGCAGCATGGAGCCGATCACCGACTGCTCGGCCTCGAGGTTCTGCGGAGGCAGGCGCTCGAACGTGCGCGGCTCGTCACCGTAACTTGCCTCAAGCTCGTCGATCGACATCTGCTCGCCGCTCCCTTCTTGGCCGTCTGGCCCCGTGGTGGGCCGTGCTGTCTACCTTGCCTCGCCCCTGTGACATCGTCGGCTCAGGCGCGAGGGGACACGTCAAGATAAGGCCCCTGCCCAGGCGACACAAACCCGTGCCGATCCCGCCCGTGGACGGACCGGTGGACAAGTGGCTCCCACACGTGGAAGACCTGTGCATAACGCCCGAGAACGACTGTGGACAGCAATGTGGATAGTGCCTGCCTTTGTTCACCAAAACACCACTTACCAGCACCTTTGTTGCCTCCACGGCTGTGGACAGAACTCCGCGAAAAGTCCTCGGCGTGTCGCCCGCCGGCGTGTCGCGTCGGCCCGTTGTCCACAGATTTTCCCCGACCACGCACAGGGGCCCGGTGCCGCCGGAAGGCGGAACCGGGCCCCTGTGCGCGATGACGCTTACTTCGCGGCGACCACCTGGACGGTGACGGTCGCGGAGATGTCGTCGTGCAGCGAGATCTGCACCGCGTACTCGCCCAGCGCCTTGATGGGCTGGCCGATGTGGACGCGACGCTTGTCGACCTTCGCGCGCTCACCGATCGCGTCGGCGATGTCCGCCGGCGTGACCGAGCCGAAGAGACGACCGGACTTGCCAGCGGTCACGGCCACCTTGACGGGGGCGGACTGCAGCGAGTCGCGAGCGGCCTGGGCCTCCTCGACGGACGCGATCTCCTTGGCGCGCTGCGCCTTGCGCATCGCCTCGATCTGCTTCTCCGCGCCGGCCGACCAAGGGGTCGCCAGCTTGCGGGGAACGAGGTAGTTGCGCGCGTAGCCGTCCTTGACGTCGACGACGTCACCGGCGATGCCGAGGCCTGCGACCTCGTGGGTCAGGATGAGCTTGGCCATCTTCTTACCCCCGATCAGCGGCCGGAGCCGGCGTAGGGGAGAAGGGCCATCTCGCGGGCGACCTTGATCGCGCGCGCGATCTCGCGCTGCTCCTGGACGGACACGCCGGTCACGCGGCGCGAGCGGATCTTTCCGCGGTCCGAGATGAACTTACGCAGAAGAGCGGTGTCCTTGTAGTCGATCTTGTCGACCTTGGCCGCCTTGAGCGGGTTCACCTTCTTCCGCGGCTTGCGGATGTCGTGCTTAGCCATTCTTGTTGCTCCTGAAAAGTGAAATGAAGTGTTTAGAACGGGGGCTCGTCGGACGCCGGGGCCGAGGCCCACGGGTCGTTGTTCGAGCCACCAGCCGGAGCCGAACCGCCACCAAAACCACCGCCGCCGAAGCCGCCGCCGTTGTTGTTGCCGCCACCGCCGAAGTTGCCGCCACCCTGACGCTGCGTACGGTTCACCTTGGCGGTGGCGTAACGCAGCGAGGGGCCGACCTCATCGACCTGCAGCTCGACAACCGAGCGCTTCTCGCCGTTGGACTCAAACGAACGCTGCACCAGGCGGCCGGTCACGATGACCCGCATGCCCTTGGTGAGCGACTCGGCCACGTTCTCCGCGGCCTCGCGCCACAGGGAGCAGCGCATGAACAGGGTGTCCCCGTCCTTCCACTCGTTCGACTGACGGTCGAACGTGCGGGGGGTGGACGCCACCGTGAAGTTGGCCACCGCCGCGCCGGACTGGATGAATCGCAGTTCCGGGTCGCCGGTGAGGTTGCCCACGATGGTGATCGGAGTCTCGCCTGCCATGAATGTTCCCCTAGGTCTCGTCTAAGAAATTGGTTGCGGTCGGGATCAGTGCTACTTGGCGTCGGGACGCAGCAGCTTGGTGCGCAGAATCGTCTCGTTCAGGCCCAGCTGGCGGTCCAGCTCCTTGGCCGTCGCGGACTCCGCGGTGAAGTTGATGACGACGTAGATGCCGTCGTTCTTCTTCTTGATCGGGTAGGCCAGGCGACGACGGCCCCAGACGTCGACGTTGTCGACGGTGCCCTTGTCGGTCGTGACCACGTTCAGGTACTTCTCGAGCGACGGTGCAACCGTGCGCTCGTCCACCTCGGGATCGAGGATGACCATCATTTCGTACTGACGCATCGAGTAACCCACCTCCTCTGGACTTAAGCGGCCATGGACGTTCCATGGCAGGAGGGTTGATGCTGCCGCGCGGTCGACACCGGGTGATGCCCACACGAGCGGCCCTCAAGGATACCCCGTGCGCCCGCGTGGGCGCCAGGCGGGATCTGCGTCGTGTACCGCTCAACACACAGCAGTGACCTCTGGGGCGCGCGGGGCTAGAGGGAATGCACACCCGTCACATGCTGCCCGCCCGCCGCAGGTGTGTGTTGAGCGGTACGGGGGCGTGGACGCGGGGCGGCGGGACGCGGCACTCGTAGACTGGGCGCCGGACCTGAGGAGGCACCTACGTGAGCACCAAGCCCGTCCTGCTCGTCACGCTCGGCGGGGACATCGGCACCTACGCGTTCCAGCGCGCGGCACGCGACAAGTACGGCTGGGACGTCATGGTCGTCGCCAAGGTCGTCACGACGTTCTTCCGCTACTCGACGCTGGCCCCGTGGGTGATCGAGCCCGGGATCCACGAGCCAGCGCGCATCATCGCGCGGCTCAACCACATCGCCGCGGACCACCCCGACCACGAGCTCGTCCTGATGACCAACCTCGATTGGCATGTGCGCACGCTCGCGCAGCACCGCGACGAGGTGGACCCGCGCTGGCACCTGCCGTTTTGCGACCTCGCGACCTTCGACAAGGTGTCGTCCAAGCATGCGTTCGCGGAGGTCTGCGAGAGCGTGGGCGTGCGCACACCGCGCAGCCTGTCGGTGGTGTTCGCGGGACAGAGGGCCGATGCCGTGGTCGCCAGCGGCGACGTGCTCGCCGCGATCAAGGAGCGCGGTCTCGCCTACCCCCTGATTGGCAAGCCGTCCGCGAGCGCGGACTGGTTCGAGGTCGCCTTCCCTGGCAAGAGCAAGATCCACCACTTCGAGACCGAGGCGGAGCTCACCGAGGTGCTGGGCCACCTTGAGGCCGCCGGCTACCCCAGCGAGTTCCTGGTCCAGGAGTTCGTGCCGGGAGACGAGACCCACATGCGTTCCCTGACGGCGTACCGCGACAAGGCCGGCCGGGTGACTCTCATGGCGGGCGGCCAGGTGCTGCTCGAGGAGCACACCCCGGGCACCATGGGCATCCCCGCGGCCATTCTTACCGGGGTCGACGAGGATGCGTTTGCTGCGGCGGCGCGCTTCCTCGACGCCGCCGATTACTACGGCTTCGCGAACTTCGACTACAAGGTCCACTCGGGCACGGGTGAGAACGTGTTCTTCGAGATGAACCCGCGTATTGGCCGCAACAACCACTACGTCACGTCCGCCGGCGTGAACGTGGTCGACGCCGTCGCACGCGACCTGCTGCCCGAGCATTTCGCGGCGGCCCACCCCGACGGTGACGCCACGCTTCCGGCAACCCCCACGGACGAGATCCTGTATTCCGTGGTGCCATGGCGGCTGCTGCGCCGCTACCTGCTGGATCCGGCACTGCGCGACAAGGTGGACCGGGCACGCCGACGCCACGGCGTGTTCCACCCGCTGCGCTATCGCGGCGACGCGTCGCTCCTGCGCCGCCTCTACGTGACGGCGCTCGACCTGCGCCTGGCGCGCAAGTACAAGCAGTATTACCCGCACCCCACCGAGACGGGATTTTGACCGTGGCAAGTGTTGCATCGGCCCCCTACGCCCACGAGATCGAGGGCCGCACGCTCGTCCCCGTCATCCTGGGCGGCGACATCGGCGGCTACTCCCTCGCCCGCGCCTTCCACGAGGCCTACGGCATCCGGTCGATCCTGATGTCGACCACGCTCAACGGCGTGGTGCGTGACTCGGACATCGTCATCAACGAGGTTCATCCCGACATGGACGACCCGGACGCGTGCGTCGCGGCCATGCTCTCCATCGCCGCCAAGCACCCCGGCGCGGACCTCATCGCGATCGCGAGCGCGGACTGGCTGGTGCGCACCCTCGTCGAGCACCGCGCCGAACTCGAGCCCACCTACGTCATCCCGTACGTCGGGGTCGAACTCCTCGACCTGGTGACGTCGAAGCACGGCTTCGAGGACCTGTGCCGCGAATACGGCCTGGCGCACCCGCACACGGTGGTCGCCGACCTCGCCGATGGCGTCCACGTCGACACCGGGGACCTGCGCTTTCCCGTGATCGCCAAGGCCGGCTCGACGGCCGCGTACCACCACGTGGAATTCGCGGGCAAGGAAAAGGTGCACACGGTCGACACCCCCGAGGCGCTGACCGATCTCCTCACGCGAGTGCGCGACGCGGGCTACCGCGACACGTTCATCATCCAGGACCTCATCCCTGGCGACGACTCGGCGCTGCGCATCACCAACACCTACGTGGATCGCGCGGGTCGCGCGCGGCGCACCGTGTTCGGTCACGTGCTGCTCCAGGAGCACACGCCCAGCACGCTCGGCAACTCCTCCGTGGTGCTGACGACGACGGACGATGCCACGGTCGCCGGGCTCGAGCGGATGCTCGAGGGCATCGGCTGGGTGGGCGCGGGCAGCTTCGACATGAAGGTGGACCCTCGCACGGGCGAGGTCGTGCTGTTCGAGCTCAACCCGCGCCTGTCGCGCTCCAATTACTACGTCACGGGTTCGGGCTTCAACCCGGCGGTCGCATACGTGAGGGATTGGGTATTGGGGGCCGATGCCGTGGTGGCGTCAGACCCTGCCACCCGCGAACACGTCTTCACTGTCGTGCCGCGCGCGCTCATGAGGCGCTACCTCATCGACGCGGACGTCAAGGCGGCCGTGGCGCGCGCACGGAAGGCAGGAGCCGTCAGCAACCCGCTGTGGAACCGCGCCGAGCGTCAGCCGCGCCGGTGGGCGTACGTCGCCGCCCACCAGCTCAACCAGATCAAGAAGTACCGCACGTGGTACCCCCGCTCGCGCCAGCAGGCGGAGCGGGAGCAGGCGGTCACAGCGGCACGCTAGGGCAGCACCGGCTCTTCGGCGCCGGCACCACCCCCGTCGCCCGCCGAGTCGGAGTCTGCGTCCCCGGTCTCCTCAGGCGCGGGCGCCTCGGTGGTTTCCGTCTCGGTGGGCTCCGGCGCGGGCGGCTCGGTCGTCTCCGTCTCCGTCGGCTCCGGCTCAGGTGCCTCGGTCGTCTCCGTCTCCGTCGGCTCCGGCTCAGGTGCCTCGGTGGTTGCGGTCTCGCTCGGCTCCGGCGTGGGCGTCGGCGACGCGGTCTGGCTGGGCTCGGGCTCCGGCTCCGGCGTCCACGCGTTTTGGGTCTCGCCCACGTCGGCACGCTCGGGGAACTCCTCGACCTCGTAGTCCTCGAGGATGGGGCCCATCATCGCGGTCCACACATCGGCCGGGACGGTCGAACCGGTGATCTGCGAATAGCCACCAAAGGGATCGATGCGTTCGGCCGAACCGTCCTCGCCCACCTGGTACAACGTGACGGCGCCGACGATCTGCGGCGAGAAGGCCACGAACCAGGCCGAGCGGTTGTCGTTCGAGGTGCCCGTCTTGCCGGCGAGTGGACGCCCGAGCGAGGCCGCGGTGCGGCCCGAGCCACCCTCGACGACCTGTTGCATCGCGTAGGTGGTGTCCGCCATGACGTCCTCGCTGAAGACGCGCTCGGACTCGGGATCCGCCTCGTACGCGGTCTGCCCCTCGGCGTCGCGCAGTTCGGCGACGATGTGCGGGGTGGTGCGGATGCCGCCCGAGGCGAACGTGGCGTATGCCGACGCCATGTCGATCGCGTGGGGCGACGCGGAACCGAGCACGTTGGACAGGTTCGCCTCGAGGCCGAGGGTGTCCTCGGGCAGTCCTGCACGGATCGCGGTCTCCATAGTGGCCTGCGGCGTGACGTCCTCGTTCAGGCCCACGTACGCGGTGTTGATCGAGTTCTGGGTGGCCTCAATGAGGTCGACCCAGCCGTAGTCGCGGTCGTTGAAGTTGCGCACCGGCGCGTCGAAGCCGGGGAACTCTATGCCGCTATTGCCCTCGTAGCGGCTCTCGAGGCCGATGCCGCGCTCCAGCCCCGCCACGAGGGCGAAGGGCTTGAAGGTCGAGCCGGCCTGGGCGACGTCCTGCGTGACCGCATTACGCTGACGGGCGAGGTAGTCCTCGCCTCCGTACATGGACGTGATCGCTCCCGTGTCGGCGTCGATCGTGAGAGCCCCCACCTCGAGGTTGTCGGCGTGGTCGTCGGGCATGTCCGCGACGGCCGCCTCGGCCGCCTCCTGGTGCGAACGAACGATCGTGGTGATGATCCGGTAGCCCTGCGACTCGACGTCGTCGCGAGAGATGCCCGTCTTCGCCTCGACCTCGTCGAGTGCGGTCTGCAACAGGTACCCCTCGGGCCCGGCGAAGATGTCCTGGTTCGAGTACTCGATGGGCTCGGGGAAGACCGTCTCCGCGTCACGCTCGTCCTGCGCGAGGAACTCGGCATCGACCATGCCGTCGAGCACGTAGTTCCAGCGCTGCTCGGCCTTGTCGTGGTCCTCCTTGGGGTCCCATGCGCTGGGAGCGGGCACGATGCCCGCGAGCATCGCGGCCTCGGCAAGCGTGAGGTCGGCCGCGTGCTTGTCGTAGAACTCGCGCGAGGCCGCCTCGATGCCGTAGGCGCCGCGGCCGAGGTAGATGGTGTTGAGGTAATTCTCGAGGACCTCGTCCTTGCTCTGCTCCTGGTCGATCTTGAGCGCCATGAGGGTCTCGTTGATCTTGCCGGGGATCGAGGTGGTGGTCTCACCCACGTAGTAACGCTCAACGTACTGCTGCGTGATCGACGATCCTCCGCGCGGCTCGTTCAGCACGATGGTGTCCCACAGAGCCTTGACCATGCCGGGGATGTTGATGCCGGGGTTCGTGTAGAACGTGCGGTCCTCCGCCGCGACGAAGGCGTGGGGCACGTACTCGGGGAGCGTGTCGATGCCCACGGACTCACGGTCCGCGACGCCGAGGCGGCCCAGCTCCGTCTCGCCGTCCGCGTAGTAGAACACCGACGACTGCGCCTGCGCGAAGTCATCGGGCTCCGGAATCTCGAGCCGCATGTACGCGATGACGAGGGCGACGATGCCCGCGATGGTCACCGCGAGAATCGCGAGCAGGAGCCACAGCCCGATGCGCTTGAGCCACCCCTTCCAGCCCAGGGGTTCCTTGCCCCCCGCTCCGCCCTTGCCGCCCCCGGAGCCGCCCTTGCCGCCGGCGGTCTGTGTCGCGGGCTGACGGGCGGCCGATGCCGTGGCCGTCTTGGCACCCTTGGCTCCCGTGGTCGCGTGGACACCTGTGGCACTCCACTGCGGCAGGCCGTTAGCGGTCTTGCCGCCGGAGGTGCGCTGGACGCCCGTGGTGGCGCGCTGCGGCTGCGCGCCGGTGCTCGGACGCGTCGAACGGCGCTGGGGGTTCTTCGAGGAGTCGGTCACAGGGTCAACCCTAGGCAGTAGGCGGCAAGAACTCGGGGCGTCCGCGCGGGGACGCGCGGCAGCAATCATCCGATCCAACGCACGAGCACGCCGTTTCGTGACCGTCGATCTTTCACGTCGACACGCACCGCGATGTATCGTTGCGATACAACGCGTTGCTATGGTGGGTCGTCGCCTACCGACGGTAGGCCACGTCACCCAGCCGGAGCATCGGCCCCCCGTACAGCGAAGGAGGAACGCATGGCCAAGACGGACGTCTTGTCGCTAGCGATCCTCGGCATGCTCGCGGAGCAGCCGTTGCACGGGTACCAGATCCGCAAGCGTCTGGGGGGTGAGCTGGGCCCGTTCCGAGCCCTCAGCTACGGCAGCCTGTACCCGTGTCTCAAGCGCATGGTCGCGGCCGGGCTCATCGTCGGTGATGCCGAGGACGGCGCGCGCGCGACCGGCTCGCGCCGCTCACGCATCGCGTACCGACTCACGGACTCGGGCAAGGCGCGACTGAACGACGAGCTGGCTTCCTCCACGGCATCGGCCTGGGACGACGACACCTTCGACGTGCGTTTCGCGCTGTTCACCAAGACCGATTCCGCGACGCGCCTCAGGATTCTCGAGGGCCGCCGCTCGCGCATGTCGGAGCGCATCGAGGAGATCTCGCAGGGACTGGCGCGCGTGCGCGACCGCCACGACGCCTACACCGCCGAGCTCCAGCGTCACGGCCTCGAGCGGGTGGAGCGCGAGGTCGAGTGGCTCGACAAGCTCATCGAAAACGAACGATCCGCATCCCGCGGAGAAAAGCACACCGCATCCGCGGATGACAACTAAGGAGAGATCAAGCATGTCTTCACTGCGTGTCGCGATCGTCGGCGTGGGTAACTGCGCGACCTCGCTGATTCAGGGCGTCGAGTTCTACAAGAACACGCCCGCCGGCGAGACCGTTCCCGGCCTCATGCACGTCCAGTTCGGCGACTACCACATCTCGGACATCGAGTTCGTGGCCGCGTTCGACGTGGACTCGCTCAAGGTCGGCAAGGAACTCGTCGAGGCCACCATGGCCTCCGAGAACAACACCATCCAGATCTGCGACGTGCCCAAGACGGACATCCAGGTGCAGCGCGGCGTCACCCTCGACGGCCTGGGCAAGTACTACCGCCAGACCATCGTCGAGTCGGACGAGGCCCCCGTCGACGTGGTCCAGGTCCTCAAGGACACCGAGGCCGATGTCCTCGTGTGCTACCTCCCCGTGGGCTCCGAGGAGGCCGCCAAGTACTACGCGCAGTGCGCGATCGACGCCGGCGTCGCGTTCGTCAACGCCCTGCCCGTGTTCATCGCGTCCGACCCCGAGTGGGCCAAGAAGTTCGAGGACGCCGGTGTGCCGATCGTCGGCGACGACATCAAGTCGCAGGTGGGCGCCACCATCACGCACCGCGTGATGGCGAAGCTGTTCGAGGACCGCGGCGTGCGCCTCGACCGCACGTACCAGCTGAACGTCGGCGGCAACATGGACTTCAAGAACATGCTCGAGCGCGAGCGCCTGGAGTCCAAGAAGGTCTCGAAGACGCAGGCCGTGACCTCCAACCTGACCGGCCCGCTGGGCGGCATTAAGGACGGCCGCGACGTGCACATCGGCCCCTCCGACTACGTCGCCTGGCTCGACGACCGCAAGTGGGCGTACGTGCGCCTCGAGGGTTCGGCCTTCGGTGAGGTTCCCCTGAACCTCGAGTACAAGCTTGAGGTGTGGGACTCGCCCAACTCGGCGGGCATCATCATCGACGCGATCCGTGCGGCGAAGATCGCCAAGGACCGCGGCATCGGCGGCCCCATCCTGTCGGCCGCGACCTACTTCATGAAGTCCCCGCCCGTCCAGATGGAGGACTCGAAGGGCCGTGCCCAGCTCGAGGCCTTCATCGCCGGCGAGGTCGAGCGTTAAGCCTTTCATCGGCTAGTCCCCGGGGCGGATCGCTCGACACGGTCCGCTCAGCACGCGAGGCCCGGGTCACCCAGTGTGGGGGTGGCCCGGGCCTCGTGGTGTCTGCGGGTGGCGCGCCCTAGCGCTCCGTGGCCGCCTGGAGCGCGCGCACCACGGGGGTGTCACCGCTGATGAGTTCCCACTGCTGGCCGATGCTCTCGTCGTGGTCGAGGCTGTCCGCGATCACGTGGGCGACATCGGCTCGTGGGACGTATGCGCGCTCGACCTCGCTGGCCAACTCGACGAGGCCCGTGGGGGCGTCGTCGGTGAGGCCGCCGGGGCGAAGAATCGTCCAGTCGAGTCCGGAGTCGCGCAGGGCCGCATCCGCGTCGCGCTTGGCCGCGACATAGGCGGCCCACACGTCTTCCGCGTCGTCGGGCAAGGGCGCGTCGACTCCGATCGCGCTGACCTGCACGAAGCGCGAAATGCCCGCCAGCTTGGCGCCCTCGATCGACTTGGTCGAGCCCTCCAAGTCGACGGTGCGCTTACGCTCAATATTGCCGTCGGGACCACCGCCGGCCGCGAAGACGACCGCGTCGCAGCCCTCGAACGCGGCTGCGAAGTCCTCGGCGGTGGAGCTCTCGATGTCGAGCCGTCGAGGGTGCGTGCCCAGCGCGGCGAGCTCGAGGAGCTGCTCCTCGCTGCGGGCGAGCGGGACCACGTGCTTCCCGCGCCCCACGAGGATCGGGATGAGTTGAAGGGCCACCTTGCCGTGGCCGCCGACGATGGCAATGCGCTGAGGTGTAGTCATCCCTCCACCATGCCGCGCCCGTGGCGCGATTGCACGCGGCGTTCGCCGGGCGCCAAACCGGGAATGCGCTCCGGGACGGGCGTCGCCGGGTCAGGCGGGCGGCACGGAACCGGCGGGAGGAGCCTGCTCACCCCACGAGGGCGGGGCCGACCGCAGGTGCGCCTTGGGGTCCGGGCCCCACCGGTTCGCTCCGGCCTCGGAGTCGAAGGACGCCATGATGAGCGGCACGATGCCGACGCCTGCGAGCACGAGCCACAGCCAGTGGCCCGTCTGGCCCATGTCGTGCAGGCGTCGCGCCCACACCGCGAGGTACGGGATGTACAGCACCAGCATGCCGATGAGCCACAGCCCGATGGTCACCAGATAGATGCCGATCGCGATGCCCGAGGGGTCCTGACCGTCGCTCGAGCCAGGAACGATCGTGAGGAGGGCGACGACCATCACGATGAGTCCGCCGCCGAACGCCGCGAGCATCATAAAGAGATAGAACCACCAGAACTCGGAGCGCCGTGCGCGGCCCTCGAAACGAGAAAAGTTGGCGAAGGCCGAGCGGACGGCATCGGCGAAACCCATGGAGACCCCCTGGTGGAATGCGTGGTGGTGCGCCGGCGCACCGTGAGTCACAGTACCGAGGAGCCGCCGCATTCGCGGGGTCTACCCCTAGGCTTGCCGCGTGTCCCTCGCCTCCGACGTCCGCGCACTGTGGCATCTCGCGGGCTTTCGGCGCCTGACGTACCAGCGGCTGCTGTCTCAGGGTGGCGACGGGATGTTCCAGGTGGGCATCGCGGCCGCGTTCTTCTTCGACCCCACGACGGCGACCAGTCCCGAGGCGATCGCCACCGGCTTCGCCGTGCTCCTCGCGCCCTTTACCGTCGTGGGCCCCTTCGTGGGTCCGCTCATCGACCGCTGGAAGCGGCAGCGCATCTTGCTGTTCGGCAACCTGGTGCGCCTCGTGATGGTGGGAGCAATTGTGGCCGCGCTGCTCGCGGACGGCCCCCTGTGGTCGCTGTACGTGCTCGCGCTGCTCGCGCTGTCCGTCAACCGCTTTTTGCTCGCGTCCATGACCGCCGGCCTGCCGCGCGTGGTCCCCACCGACGAACTCTTGACGGCCAATGCCGTGCTGCCCACCCTTGGCACCATCGCGGCGGCCGTCGGCGGGGCTGTGGGTGGCGTGGTCACCTTCGTGGCACCACAGGTGTCCGATGCCGGACTCGCCTTTGCGGCGCTGGTGGGGGCGGGAATTGCGTTCGGCGGCGCGTCCTGGGCCGCCACGCTGCTGGGCCGCGACGAGCTCGGCCCCGCACATCCCCTTGCGAGTGGCGAGGTGGGTGAGCGGCTGCGCGCCCTGGTGCGTGAGCTGGGCGACGGGATCGGGTATCTCTATCGCCGGCGCACGCCCTTCCACGCGTTGGGGGTCATGTCCGCGCAGCGCCTGCTGTACGGGCTCATGTTCGTGGCGTCGATCCTCATTTCTCGCTCCGTCCTCGGCGACCCCGACCGGCCCGAGCAGGCGCTCGGTGCCTTCAGCCTGGTGGTGGGATTTGCCGCGGTCGGCTTTGGCCTCGCGGCGGTCCTCACTCCGATGCTGGGCGCGCGGGTCGAGCGCCAAACCTGGATCCTGTGGTGCCTGGGCGTGGGCGCCGCCGGCCAGGTGCTGCTGGCGATCTCGAGCGCGCCGTGGGCGCTGCTGGCCGCCGCAGTCATCGTGTCATGTGCCGTCCAGGGCGGCAAGATCGCGGTCGACACCATCGTGCAACGCGACACCGTCGACGAGTACCGCGGGCGGGCCTTCACGCTGTACGACATGGTCTACAACGTGGCGTTCGTGGGTGCGGCGGTCATCGCCGGACTCACCCTGCCCGACGACGGATACTCGCGCACGCTCATGCTCGTCGTCGCGCTCGCCTACGGCGCGGTGGCGTTGGTGTACGCGCGGGCCCCACGTCAGGCGGCGTCGATCGGCGCCTGAGGCACGCCGGGTCGAGCGATCCTAGCCCGGTGCACGCGCACCGCGAGGATGCCGTTCGCGATGGCACCTGCCGCGATCACGACGAGGGCGAGGCTCCACAGCACCTGTGTCGCCGTGACCGTGAGCACCATGACGTAGAGCACGGCGACGATGCCTGGCGAGGCGATCGCGATGAGGAGCCACGGGCGTCGCCCCCGCCCACGGCCGAGCACATGGGCCCACACGATCACCGCGACGCACAGCGCGGCGAGGATCCCCAAAATCAGCAGGAAGGACACGTCGTCGGAGGTGGCGCCATCATCGAACTGGCCCACCACGAGGATGCCGAAGAGTGCCGCCGCCGCGAAAGGGCCGGCGATGAGCCACGTGACAAGCACGAGCGGATAGCGCCGCACCACGGCATCGGCCCGTCGACCGCCTCGCACGACGAGGACCAGGCACACCGAAGCGGCAAGCGCGGCGAGCATCGGAATCCCCAGGGCAAGGGTCAGCATGAGCCCACGCTAGGCGACGGCGCCCCGGCATGCGCCCTGGTGGCCGAGAATGCGGCTCCACATCGAGTTTCGTGCCGCAAATGTCCACATTTGCGGCAGGAGAGGGGCTAGCGGGAGGCCCACCAGGCGCGTAGTTCGTCGGCCGCGCGTTCCTCGCCCAGCGGCCCGTGCTCCATGCGCAATTCGAGGAGGAACGTGTACGCCATGCCAATCTCGCGCCCCGGACCGATGCCAAGGATCTCCTGGATCTGGTTGCCGTCCAGGTCGGGCCGGATCGCGTCGATCTCTTCCTGCTCGCGCAACTCGGCGATGCGGTGCTCGAGGTCGTCATACGCAAACGACAGTCGCTCGGCCTTGCGCTTGTTGCGCGTCGTCACGTCGGCGCGCGTGAGGCGGTGAAGCCGTTCCAACTGCTCGCCTGCGTCGGTGACATAGCGACGCACCGCCGAGTCGGACCACCGCGCGTCGGCATAGCCGTGGAATCTCAGGTGCATCTCGACCAGGTGGGTGACCGCCTTCACCGTGTCCTTGTCGAAGCGCAGCTCCTTCAAGCGCTTGCGTGACATCTTCGCGCCCACCACCTCGTGGTGATGAAACGAGACGCCGCCACCGGGTTCGTTGCGCTTCGTCGGCGGCTTGCCGATGTCGTGCAGGAGCGCCGCGAGCCGCAACGTGAGATCAGGCCCCGGCACGGCGCCGTCGGGTCCTGTCTCGAGCGCGATGGCCTGGTCGACCACCGTGAGGGTGTGCTCGTAGACGTCCTTGTGGTGGTGGTGCTCGTCGACCTCGAGCTTGAGTGCGGGAAGTTCGGGCAGCACGTGAGTGGCGAGGCCAGCGTCGACGAGGGCGGCGAGGCCCGCGCGCGGGTCCGCGCCCACCAGGAGCTTGCACAACTCGTCGCGCACCCGCTCTGCCGAGACGATCGTGATCCTGTCGGCCAAACGCGCCATCGCCGCAAACGTCGCGGGCTCGATCTCGAAGCCCAGCTGCGAGGCGAATCGTGCGGCGCGCATCATGCGTAGCGGGTCGTCCGCAAAGGACACGTCGGGCTCGATGGGGGTGCGCAGCAGCCCACCCGCGAGATCCTCGAGGCCGCCGTGCAGGTCGACCAACTCCTTCGCGGGCAGCCGCACGGCCATCGCGTTGATCGTGAAATCGCGTCGCGCGAGGTCACCCTCGAGCGCATCGCCGAACGCGACCACGGGCTTGCGGGTCTGGCCGTCGTACTCGTCGGCACGGTAGGTGGTGATCTCGACCATGAGATCCCCGCGCCGACCCCCGATGGTCCCGAAGTCGCGTCCCACGTCCCACGTCGTCGAGGTCCAGCTCTTCAGGATCCGCTCGGTCTGCTCGGGCCGCGCCGAGGTGGTCAGGTCCATGTCGGAGCTCGAGCGTCCCAGGAAGGCGTCGCGGACCGGTCCTCCCACCAGGGCGATCTCATGCCCGGCCGCCTCGAAGCGAGCGGCGAGGTCCAGAATTTCCGGTGGCAACGCGTCCCAGAGAAGTCCGGCGCGCTGGCGCAACACGTCGAGGGAGGGAAGCTGGGGGGTCGTCACAGCATCTATGGTCCCAGATCCGCCCGCGGGTGCCCCGCCGTGGGGTGCCGGTGCGCCGCGGGTGCGGCCCGGCTCGTTAGAGTTGGCGCATGTCCCGTCCGCCCGTTCCGCGCCCCATCCCGGCGCCGCCGCCACCCGGCGGCTCGGCGCTGCGGCGCCGACGTGAGAACGCGGCACACCGGGCGGCGCAGCTCCCGGTGTCGAACGAGACCTCCGCGGGCGGGATCGCGATCATGGTGGTCGACGGCGTCGCCTTCGCCGCCTGCATCGGCCGGCGCAACCGGGCCGGCAAGCTCGAATGGTGCCTGCCCAAGGGCCACATCGAGGGTCAAGAGACTCCGCAGGAGGCCGCCATCCGCGAAGTCGCCGAGGAGACCGGGATCGATGCGGAGATCATCCGCCCCATCGGCGTGATCGACTACTGGTTTACCGGCGATGACCGTCGTGTGCACAAGGTGGTGCACCACTACCTCCTCGAGGCGAAGGGCGGACGCATCACGACGGAGAACGACCCGGATCACGAGGCGGAGGTGGCCGAATGGATCGCGGTATCCGACCTGTGCCAGCGCCTCGCGTTCCCCAACGAGCGCAAGATGGCCCAGGTGGCCGTCGACCTGCTCGCGATCGAGCCGTGATCCGCAGCTTTGCCGCGGCCGCGCTGACGCTCGCGGCGTGTGGCCTGGCGGTGGCGCCCGCCGCAGGCGCGACCGAGGCGACCGAGCCAGCCGCGGCATCGGCCCTTCCCCTCGCGACCGATGTCGCGGCCCTCGAAGGCCAACTACGTTCCGTGTCGCCAGCGGTGCTACGTGACGGGGACGCCCTCACCGCATCGGTGACCGCGCGTAATGGGGGCACCGATCCGCTTGAGGGCGTGCAGGTGGTGGTGTCGCTCACCGATGCCCCGCTTGAGTCGACTGACGCGCTCGCCACCTTCCTCGACGACCCCGCAGTGGTGGCGACCACCGAGGTTGTGCGTGCCCCAGAGGTGGTCGAGGATCCCGACGCCGCTGACCCCGACGCGACCGATCAGGACGCTACCGACGACTCCACTGACGACACGACCGCGGCCGACGGCGCGGCCGACACGGACCCGCTGCCCGGCGCCACCATCGAGCCCGGCGCCGCCACCATCCTCACCGCGGAGGCCGACGCCGAGGCGCTCGACCTGCCCGCGGACGAGTGGGGTGTCTATGGCGTCGCGGTCACCCTCGAGACCCCGGACGGCGAGGTCGTCGTGAGCGCGGGTGCGGTGACGTGGGCCGATGCCGAGGTGCCCGGGGTCGATGTCGCTGTCCTCGCCGTGGCCCAGGGATCGCCCCTTGAGGTTTCCTCGTCGCTCGCCGACACCGACCTGGACGGCGTCGCGATCGCCGTCGATCCCACCCAGCTCACCAACGCGATGGTCTTCGACAACGGCCTGCTCACCCGCGAGGTCCTCCGTCTTCCCGCCGGCGACCCGGACGTCACCTCACTCGCCCACGGCGACGGCGCAGCGCTGTACGAGTTCGCGGCGCAGCGCCCCAGCGGCGCGAGCGTGCTGCCCCTGTCGGCGATGCCCCTGCTCGCCCCGATGCCGGTGGCGGACACCTCCTCCGTGACCCTCGCTAGCGAGGCCGGGGCCCTGGCCGCGTTGGCCGGGCCCGGCACGGTGGGGCTCGATTCCCTCGAGTCCACCGTGAATGCGGTCGACGGCGCCTCGGCCCCCCTCATCGTCCCCGACCGCGTGCTGACCGAGATTGTGTCGACTGCCGCCGCGGACCCGGCAGTCCCCGGCGTCCTGCTCGCCGCGTCGGCGCTCGGTCAGTCGCAGGTGATCGTCAGCGTGGGCAGCGAGGGTGCCATCACGCCCAGGACGAGCCGCCTTGTCGAGACCCTGCTCGACGCACCGTGGGTGACGCCGTCCACGATCGCCGACCTGGCCACGTCCGCCGACCCCGCGCCGGCCGAGCTTCCGGCGACGGCGGGCACGGACGGTGACCTCGCCGCCGAGGACGTCACCGCGCTGGTCGACGCCCTGGCCGACCTCACCACGTTCTCGTCCACCGTCGAGCGTCCCGCCGATGCGCTCGACGCATGGGGCGCGGGGCTCGTCGCGGGCGTCACGACCGAGGCGAGGACAGCATCGGCCCTGCGTGAGGGCTCGTTCAATACGGCCCTCGCGGGGGCACAGGCGACCCTCGGCGCCGTCACCATCGCCGAGGGTTCGGACCTCAACCTGCTCGCCGATTCGGGCGACGTGCCCATCACGGTGATGAACGCCCTCGACCGCGACGTCACGGTGACCGTCAACATGGACAGCAATTCGCCCAACCTGATCGTGGAGTCGTCGCCGACCATCACCGTGGGCGCCGGGCTCGAGGCCACCGCGCTGGTGCCCGTCTCCGCCGTGTCGACCGCCAACGTGACCGTCGTGGTGGGGGTCGAGAGCCCCGGCGGCGACCTCCTGTCTCCCCTCCAGACCTTCGACATCCGCGTCCGCGCGGATTGGGGCACGGCCGGCGCAGCCGTCTTCACTGTGCTCTTGGTTCTGCTGATGGCCGCCGGCGTCATCCGCACCATCCGCCGCGGCCGCAAGGACACCAGGCTCGGCCCCTCCGAGGTCCCGCTTGTGGCGCCCGAGACCGAGCCCGACGGAGACGACCTGACGGTGGCCGATGCCGCAGCTGACGACGCTTCCGCGTCCCCCGACCAGGGTGAGGACACCCGCCGTGAGTGACGAGGTCTCGCCGGCCGACGACGGCCGCACACTGGGGGGCAAGCCGCGGCGTTCGATCACCCGCAACACGGCGATCATGGCGTCCGGCACCGCCGTCTCCAGGCTCCTGGGCTTCGTCCGCAACGCGCTGTTGGTGGCGGTCATCGGGGTCAACGCGGCCGCCGCGAATGCCTACGACATCGCCAACCGCCTCCCCAACGCCATGTTCGCGATTCTCGCGGCCGGCGTGCTCAATGCCGTGCTGGTGCCGCAAATCGTGCGCGCCTTTCAGCGCGAGGGCGGCAAGCGCACGGTGGACCGCATCCTCACGATCGGCACGGTCATCTCCCTCGCGGTCACCGTGGCCGCGACCCTGCTCGCGCCGGTGTGGGTCGAGCTCTACACCGACGACTGGCCGCCGCAGCTGACCGCGCTCGCCGTCGCCTTCTCATACTGGTGCATCCCTCAACTGTTCTTCTATTGCCTGTACACGCTGCTGGGCCAGGTGCTCAACGCCCGCGAACAGTTCGGCCCGTTCATGTGGGCACCCGTCCTCAATAACATCGTGTCGATCGCGGGACTGGTCGCATTCCTGGTGATCTTCGGCGAGTACGTCGAGCCGGGACCCGCGGGCGAGAGCCTCACCGAGGTCAGCGCCCTGTGGACGCCCGATCGCATCGCCTTGCTCGCCGGGGTCGCCACCCTGGGCATCGCCGCTCAGGCCCTGATCCTGTTCATCCCGCTCGTGCGCGGCGGCTACCACTGGCGGTGGCAGTGGCGCGGCCCCCGGGGCGAGCTCTCCGGCATCGGCACCATCGCCGCCTGGTCGCTCGGCGCCGTCGTGCTCGAGCAGGTAGGCGTCGCGCTGGTGACCCAGGTGTCGGCGGCGGCGCAGGTCCTTCCCGACGGCGGCATCGACCCGACCATCGCGGGAAACATGGCCTACTTCCAGGCTTTGTCCCTGTACATCGTGCCCCACTCCTTGGTGACGATTTCGCTGGTGACCGCCATGTACACCGCGATGGCGCGTCACGCCGCGGTGCGCGACATCGATGGGCTTCGTCGTGACCTCTCGCAGGGCCTGCGGTCGGCCGGTGCGTTCACCGTGTTCGCGACCGTCGCGATGATCGTAGTGTCGCAGTACCTGGTGCGGATGGCGCTCCCCACTGCGACCGTCGCCGAGGTGCAGTCGATCTCGGCAATCATGATCGCGATGACCCTGGGGCTCGTCCCCTTGGGTGCCACGGTCCTGTTCAAGCGCCTGTACTTCGCCCTCGAGGACGCCCGCGCAATCTTCGTCATGCAGATCCCGATGACGATCGCCTGGATCGGCACCGCCTACCTGGTCCAGGCGTTTGCCGATCCGCGCTGGTGGACGGTGGGCGTGGGGCTCGGCCTCGCAGTCTCGAACTACACCGGGATGATCCTGCGGGCGGGTGGCCTGCGCCGCCGACTGGGCGGTCTGGACGGGCGCCGCGTCCTGACCTTGCATGCGAAGGCACTGCTGGGCGCTCTCGTCGCGGGAGCGATCGGCTGGCTTGTCATGCGCCTCGCGCCCGATGTCGCCGACCTCTCGGGATGGGGCGGGTTCTTCACCGCGGCGGTGTGGGTCGTGCTGGCGGGCGTGGCCATGCTCGCGGTCTACATCGGCGTGATGCGCGTCCTGCGCGTGAGCGAACTCGACGCCGTGCTCGCGCCCGCGCTGCGGCGCCTGCCGGGCGGTTCGCGCCGCTGACGCCGAATAGCAGGCCGTCAATGTCGCGGGCCCCACGTAGGATGAGGTTTCTTCACTCGCGACACTCAGGGGGTTAGCACGGTGCTTGCCGGGACGACGATCGGTCGCCGTTTCACGTTGCTCCACCCGGTTCGCCACGACCTGGCAGGGATCGAGCGCTGGGTGGCGGACGACACTCGGCTGGCGCAGCGCGTGAATCTCGACATCCTGACGAGTGCGCGGGCCGATGCCGCCCGCAATGCGGCCGCGTCGATCGCGAAGGTGCGCGACGCCCGCTTCCCCCGTGTGTTGTCCTCAGGCATCCACCGCGACGACGACGGCAACGCCACCTATATCGTGACGGAGCGGCCGCGCGGTACGCAGGCATCGACCCTCGTAGGCGCCGATCCTTTGACCCCTGCTGCCGCCGCGACCCTCGTGGGTGAGGCCGCCCGAGCACTGGAGGTCGCCGCACTGGAGGGCGTGCACCACGGTCACCTCCGTCCCGCCGCCTTGATGGTCACGCCCAGCGGCCGCGTGCTCGTCACGGGGCTCGGCGTCGATGGCGTCATCGGGCGTGACACGTCCGCGGCGCCCACCGAGGCCGGCGACGCGGCGGCCCTCGCGGCGATCTACGCGCGCGCTGTCACGGGGGCCGATGCCGCGACGTTGACGGCCGCGGATGTCCCCGAGGGTCTCGGTTCCGCGGGCACCTCGCTCGTGCTGGCTGTCATTGCGGGCGATCCTCCGACCACCCTGGCGGAGATCTCTCGCACGATGGGAACGGCCGATGCCCGCGCGCTGCGTGCCGCAGCCTCGGGTCAGCGCGCCTCGGCGCCGTCGCCCACCACACCGTCGCCCGCGACGCCACCATCCGTTCCCACTCCCGTGTCGGCACCGACCCCGCCGAGCGCCGCTTCTCCCTCCGCACCTGCCACGGCGCCCTCGACCGAAGCCGCAGCCCCGGCGACGGCGTCCCCCGAGCCGGCCACGGCATCGGCTCCCGGCCACGCACCGGCCGAGGAGCGCATCGAGCCCCATCCCAAGGATGCGCCGCTCGAGATGCTCGACGAGATCGTCGCGGATCAGCACGCCCGCCGGGCGGGCGGCGTGTGGCAGATCCTGCTGTCCCGGCTGCACGGGTGGTTCCCGCGCTCGCAGTCGGTGACCTCAGCGCTCGAACGGGCTCGCGAACGGGCCAACCAACCTGCACCGTTCAACGCAGGCCCTCTCATCCTGGGCCTCGCCGTCGTCGCGATCATCGTCATCGCGATCGTCGCCTTCAGCACGCTCACCACCATCACCGCGCCCGAGGGCTACGTGCCGTCCTCGCCATCTCCGGCCTACCCCGAGTTCACCTTCTCGCCCGAGCCCTCGCCGTCGGCTTCGGACGAGGGGTGATGCCGGGGGCCGCGGTCGCGTGTTGAAGCGCGGAACAACCGGCCCCTACGATCTGTTACGCACCCGGGTACTCACCCGCATCTGAAACCCTTCTGAAGGAACCCCCGTGAGCGACACTCGCAACGTGATCATTGTTGGATCCGGCCCCGCCGGTTACACCGCCGCCATCTACGCCGCCCGCGCGGGCCTGAACCCCCTCGTGGTTGCCGGCTCCGTGACCGCCGGCGGTGCGCTCATGAACACCACCGAGGTCGAGAACTTCCCCGGCTTCGTGGAGGGTATCCAGGGCCCCGAGCTGATGGAGACGCTGCAGGGCCAGGCCGAGCGCTTCGGCGCCGAGATTCTCTTCGACGACGTCACGGAGATGAGCCTCGAGGGGCCCGTCAAGACCGTCACGACCGGCCTGGGTCAGACCTTCTCCGGCAAGGCCGTCATCCTCGCCACCGGTTCCGCCTACCGCGAGCTGGGGCTCGAGGACGAGAAGCGCCTCTCGGGCCAGGGCGTCTCCTGGTGCGCCACATGCGACGGTTTCTTCTTCCGTGACCAGGAGGTCGTCGTCATTGGCGGCGGCGACTCCGCGATGGAGGAGGCGACGTTCCTGACCCGCTTCGCCTCGAAGGTCACGATCGTGCACCGTCGCGACGAGCTGCGCGCCTCGAAGATCATGGCCGACCGCGCCAAGAACGACCCCAAGATCGAGTTCGTGTGGAACGCGGACGTGATCGGCCTCGAGGGCGACGCGAAGCTTTCCGGCGTTCACGTGCGCGATAACGTTACGGGCGTCGAGTCGACCATCCCCGCCACCGGCATGTTCGTCGCGATCGGCCACATCCCGCGCTCCGAGCTCGTCACCGGCGTCGTCGACACCGACGCCGAGGGTTACGTGCAGGTCGTTGGCCGCACCACCGCGACCAACGTCGAGGGCGTCTTCGCCTGCGGCGACCTGGTCGACAACCGCTACCGCCAGGCCATCACGGCCGCAGGATCGGGCTGCTCCGCCGCGCTCGACGCGCAGCACTACCTCGACTCGTTGGCCGATGCCGAGGCCACGGAGGTCGCCGAGGTCGCGGCGCCCAAGGAGGCACCCGCCGCCGCGCTGCCCGCCGAGCCCGTCGCGGCCACCGAGGACTCGTTCAAGGCCGAGGTGCTGGAGTCGTCGGTTCCGGTGGTCGTGGACTTCTGGGCCGCCTGGTGCGGCCCGTGCCGCGCCGTCGCGCCCCTGCTGGACGAGTTGGCCGAGGAGTACGCCGGACGCCTCAAGGTGGTCAAGGTGGACACCGACGCGAACCCGTCGCTCGCCATGGCGTACGGCGTGACGTCCATTCCGACCATGGCGTTCTTCAAGAACGGCGAGGTCGTGAAGTCCGTCGTGGGTGCCCGGCCCAAGCCCGCGCTCACGGAACTGTTCGACGAGGCCCTCGCGTAACGCATCGGCCATCCGGACCGTGAAGCCGGGGCCAGTTGGCCCCGGCTTCACGCATTCCGGCCCCTGCCGGGCATGGAAAGATGACCCCCATGAGCACCTCGGACACTCCCGGCACGCGACTCGACCCCTGGTTCGATTCCTACGCCGCGCGCGCACACCGAATGCGCGCGTCCGAGATCCGAGCTCTCTTCTCCGTCGCGAGCCGACCCGAGGTGGTCTCGCTCGCCGGCGGTATGCCCTACATCGGCGGCCTTCCGCTCGAGGAACTGGGTGCCATGGCGCAGCGCCTCATCGTGGAGCAGGGCGAGGTGGCATTGCAGTACGGCTCGGGCCAGGGCGACGAGGGCCTGCGCGAGCAGATCACGCAGGTGATGGCGCTCGAGGGCATCTCGGCGCACCCGGACGATGTCGTGGTCACCACCGGCTCACAGCAGGCACTCGACCTGGTGTCGACGATCTTCCTCGACCCCGGCGACGTGGTGGTGGCGGAGGCGCCCTCGTACGTGGGCGCGCTCGGCGTCTTCCGCGCGCACGAGGCCGACGTGGTGCACGTGCCGATGGACGCCGATGGTCTCATCCCGGAGGCCTTGGATCGCACCCTGGGCGAGCTGGCCTCCGCGGGACGGCGCGTGAAGTTCCTCTACACGGTGCCGAACTTCCACAACCCCGGCGGTGTCACCCTCACCATGGAGCGCCGCCCCCAGGTGGTCGAGATCTGCCAGCGCCACGGCGTGCTGATCCTTGAAGACAACCCGTACGGACTGCTCGGTTTCGACTCGGAGCCGCTACCCGCCATGCGGTCGCTAAGCGAGGACGGCGTGATCTACCTGGGGTCTTTCTCGAAGACCTTTGCGCCCGGCTATCGGGTGGGGTGGGCCGTGGCGCCGCACGCGGTGCGCGAGAAGTTGGTGCTCGCCTCCGAGGCCGCGATTTTGTCTCCGTCCAACGCCTCTCAGCTCGCCATCAGGGCCTATCTGGAGCACTTCGACTGGCAAGGCCAGATCAAGAAGTTCCGCGAGCAGTACCGGGATCGCCGAGACGCGATGATCTCCGCGCTCGAGGAACACATCCCCGAGGCCTCATGGAACGTCCCCGACGGCGGCTTCTACGTGTGGGTCAAGCTGCCCGAGGGACTCGACGCGAAGTCCATGCTGCCGCGCGCGGTCACCGCACGGGTGGCGTACGTCGCCGGTACCGCCTTCTATGCCGACGGCCAAGGCCGCGATTACATGCGGCTGTCGTTCTGCTACCCCACCCCGGAGCGCATCCGCGAGGGCGTGCGCCGGCTCGCCACCGTGATCGACGCCGAGATGGAGACCGTGCGGATCTTCGGGACGGGCGGGGAACCGCCGAGCGACTCCGTGGACTTCCCCTCCCCCGATCTCGCCTGAATTGACCGCTTTGCGACCGCTACGAAGGAGTGTTGACATGGACGTGATGGTGCTGGCCGGTGGACTGTCGCACGAACGCGACGTCTCGATGAGGTCAGGGCGGCGCGTTCAGGAGGAACTCCGTGACGCGGGCGTCAAGGTTTCTTTGCACGATGTTGACTCGTCCTTGATTCCCTTGCTGCGAGGCCGCGAGGACGTAGTCGTCTGGCCGATGCTCCACGGGGCTTCGGGCGAGGATGGCTCCCTGCAGGGACTGCTTGAACTACTCGGGGTCCCGTACGTGGGCACTCGCGCGCGCGAGGCCCGCGTGGCGTGGGTGAAATCCGTCGCGAAGGCCATCTTCGCCCGCGACGGCATCGCCACCCCCGAGTACGTGACCCTGCCGCAGTCGCTCTTCCGCGAGGTGGGCGCCGAGCACGTCATCGACGCGATCGTGGACCGCATGGGACTCCCAGTCGTGGTGAAGCCCGCACGCGGCGGCTCCGCCCTGGGCGTCTCGCTCGTCACGGAGCGGGACCAGCTCTCACGGGCCCTAGTGCACTGCTTTGCCTACGGCGACACAGCACTCATCGAGGCCGCGGTGACGGGCACGGAGGTGGCTGTCTCGATTCTCGGCACGGGCGATGACGCCGAGGCGCTCCCCGCCGTCGAAATCCAGGCCGAGGGTGCCTACGACTACGATGCCCGGTACAACCCTGGCCGCGTGGAGTACTTCGTGCCCGCGCGGCTCACCCCTGACGATGCAGCCACGGTCGCCCGGACGGCGCTGGCCGTGCACCGCAACCTGAGCCTCAGGGACCTCTCCCGCGTCGACATCATCCTCGACGACCAGGGCATTGCACAGGTCATCGATGTCAACGTCACGCCGGGGCTGACCGAGACGTCGCTCCTGCCTCAGTCGGTCGAGGCGTCGGGTCGGTCGTTGACGGAGGTCTATCGGTCGATCGCAGCAGCGGCCTACGACCGCGAGTAGGCTATTTACCAGGGTTGATACCTGAGATTGCGCCTACGCTGTAGCGTCCGGCCCGGTGGCGGCGGCAGAGGCGAGCACTCCGGGGTCCTCCGGCGAGAGTTCGTGAATGATGCGATTGAGGTCGTCCACCGTCGCAAACTCGATGGTGATGCGTCCCTTCGACTTGCCCAAAGCCACCTTGACCCTGGTGTCGAAGCGGTCCCCGAGGCGCGAGGCGAGGTCGTCCAGCGCCTCCGTGCGTCCTCCGGAGCGCACGGTGCCGCGCTTCGCACGGGGCTTGTCGACGCCAAGCGTCACGGCTTCTTCGGTGGCACGGACGGACAGCCCCTCGGCCACGATGCGCTGAGCGAGTGCCTCCATCGCAGCCGGATCCTCCAAGGCGAGCAGCGCACGCGCGTGGCCAGCGGACAGGACTCCCGCGGCCACACGGCGCTGCACCACCGGGGGGAGGCGCAGCAGGCGCAGGGTGTTGGAGATCTGCGGGCGCGACCGTGAGATCTTGCTCGCGAGTTGCTCGTGGGTAATACCGAAGTCCTCGAGGAGCTGCTGGTAGGCGGCTGCCTCCTCGAGCGGGTTGAGCTGTGAGCGGTGGAGGTTCTCGACCAGGGCGTCGCGCAGCATGTCGACGTCTTCCGTGTCGCGCACGATGGCGGGGATCGCGTCGATGCCCGCCTCCTTCGAGGCGCGCAGGCGACGCTCACCCATAATGAGCTCATAGCCGCCTTCGGGCTTACGTCGGACCACGATGGGCTGCAGGACGCCGATCTCTTTGATCGACCCCACCAACTCAGCCAGCGCGTCCTCATCGAAGACCGCGCGGGGCTGACGCGGGTTCGGCGTTACCTCACGCGGGTCGAGGTGCGCAAAGGTGGCTCCTGGTACGGGCAGGAGGCCGTCGTCTTGGGTGTCGGCGGTGGTCGCTTCGGGTGCCGCGGCACTCGAGGCAAAGAAGACATCGTGAGGGCGCTCCTTAGCGGGCGCCGAACCCGGTGCGGGCTGCTCGGGAATCAGGGCTCCGAGGCCTCGTCCCAGACCCCTCCTGGTGCCGCTCATGCCTGTCCCCTTTCGTTGTCACGTTGCCGGCCGCGCTCGGCAATCTCCTTCGCCACGCTCATGTACGCCACCGCACCGCTCGAATGCGGATCGTGGGTGATCACCGTGCGGGCGAAACTCGGTGCCTCGGAGACCCGTACCGATCGCGGTACGGTCTGCTCGAGTGTTTGACGTGGGAAGTGCGTGCGCACCTCGTGCGCCACTTCCCTGGCGAGGTTGGTACGCCCGTCGAACATCGTGAGGACGATGGTCGACAGGTGGAGGTCCTTGTTGAGGTGCTTGCGCACCATTTCCACCGTGTTGATGAGCTGCGTCAGCCCCTCGAGCGCGTAGTACTCGCACTGGATCGGGATGAGCACCTCTTGTGCCACGACCATCGCGTTCAGCGTGAGCAGTCCCAGGCTGGGCGGGCAGTCGATGAAGATGTAGTCGAGATTCTTGCCGGGGCCGTCGAGAAGATCAGCGACCGCGCGTTGCAGTCGGTACTCGCGGCTCACCACCGAGACGAGTTCGATGTCCGCGCCCGCCAGATCGATCGTTGCCGGCACGCACCACAGGGTGTCGATATCGGGGCATCGTTGAGCGACCTTGTGGATCGGTACGTCGTCGAGCAACACATCGTAGATGCTTGGGGTACCTGCGTGGTGGTCGACGCCCAACGCCGTTGACGCGTTGCCTTGTGGATCGGCATCGATCACGAGCACGTTGGCGCCCTTCTGGGCCAGCGCGGCAGCAACGTTCACGGAGGTAGTGGTCTTCCCCACCCCGCCCTTCTGATTGGACACCACCACCACCCTCGTCTGTGACGGGCGCGGGAACTCGGCATCGTGGAGTGCCTGCCGCTGACGCTCGGTCGCGATCATCTCGCGCGCAAGAGGACTGTCGTCCCCCTCGTCGAAGGCGCTGAAGGCGTCCCCTGTTTCACGTGAAACCTCGGTCTCCTCGGCTGTCGCTGCCGCTCCCGGCTGCGTCGCCGCGTTCACCTCGTGGCTCACACACTCTCCTTCAGAGCTCGTGGGGTTTCACGTGAAACAACACCCGCGCGGGGTGTCGGTAGGGTCATGACTCTACCCCTATTTGGCTGAGACTCATCGCAGAATGTGACGGCCTTGGCGGTGCCTCCAGAGCCCTCAGAGCATGTGCCGGGGGCCCGGTGGCAGATCATTTGCGACTGTGGATAACAATGTGGGGAACTGCAATTTCCCGCACAAATGACGTGTGGACAAAGGTGGGGAAACGCGACATGAACGCCGTGCGCTGGGTGCGAAGCGAGGTCGGCGAGTCGCGCCCAATCCGCACCGGCCTGGGGAGTTTCACGTGAAACATTGGCCGTCCTGTCCCAGGATCAGCCGGTGTCGCGACGCGCCTTCTCTTCTGTTTCACGTGAAACAATGGCGGGCGATCGGCAAGTTCGGGAGGCGACCGTGGGAGCGACCAGTCACGGTTTCACGTGAAACGGCGCGGAGTCGACGGGAGGATTACGCGGAGCGGGTCAGCGCCACGACAGTAGTCGGTTCCACTCCGTCGATGGTGGCGGCCTGGTGTACCTGACCCGCAAGCTTCGCCTTACGCAAGACGTACTTGGCGCGCTCGAGTTCGTCCGGGGCCGTGCGCCCCTTGAGCAATGCCATCGATCCCGTGTCACTGAGTAGGGGAGCGCACCACTTCACCAACTTGTCGATGGAGGCGACCGCGCGCGCCGTCACCACATCGGCCTCGACGCTCTCCCGCACTTCCTCCGCGCGGCCACGCACGACAATCGCGTTGTCGATCCCACATCGCTCGGCGGCCTCGAAGAGCCATGCCGTGCGCCGTTCCATCGGCTCCACGAGGACCACCTGGCGCTCGGGCAACATGGCAGCGATCACCATTCCGGGCAGCCCGGCCCCCGAGCCAACATCGACGATCGTTCCCTCTCCGAGGAACGGCACGACCGCCGCTGAGTTCAGGATGTGGCGCTCCCAGACCCGGGTGAGTTCCCGCGGCCCAATGAGTCCGCGCAAAACGCCTTGGTCGGCGAGCAACTCGGCGAAGGCTTGCACTCGAGGGAACGAGTCCCCCAGGTACTCCGCTAGCCGCGCATCGCCGTTGAGCGGATCGTTCGCAAGAGTGCGCAGTTCGGCCGGGACGTCTGTGCCGTCTGCCTCAGTCATGCCGCCTCCGTCCCATGTTTCACGTGAAACAGGCGTTAGGACGCCGGCAGCACCACGACGTAACGCTGCGGGTCCTCACCCTCGGACTCCGAAGCCAGCCCCGCCTCGAGGACCACGTCGTGCACGACCTTGCGCTCGAACGCGTTCATCGCGGGAAGGCTTTCGCGCTGGCCGCTCTCGCGCACACGCGCGATCGCCTCGCGGGCCTGCTCCGCCAGACGCTCACGGCGTCCCGCGCGGAAGTCGGCAATGTCGAGCATGAGGCGAGACAGGTCGCCGGTCTCCGACTGCACAGCGAGCCGTGCAAGGTCCTGGAGAGCGTCCAGTACCTCTCCCTCGGGACCGACCAGTCGCTTGAGGTCCTGGCTGGGACCGTCGGCGACGATCGCCACCTTCGCACGGCCAGCCTCGACGGAGATGTCGATGTCGCCGTCCATGTCGAGGATGTCAAGCAGCTCCTCGAGGAAGTCCGCGGCGATGTCGCCCTCGGACTCGAGGCGGCTGGTCTTGCTGTCGTCAGTCATCGGAGTCCTTCTTGTCGGAGCCGGCACCGTCGGTGTCGGCGGAATCATCGGAGGCCGGGGAGCTAGCGCTCTGACCCGGCACCTGCTTCTTGCGCTGGGCGCGCGAGCCGCCCTTCTTGGGCTGCTGACGCTGGCGGTTCACCGGCTGCGCCTCGATGGTCTTGGTGGTCGTGTCCTCGGACGTGCCCTCGATCACGATGCCCTTCTTGCGGGCCTTCGCCTCCTTGCGAGCCTTGAGCTGGCGCTCGGCCTCGGAGCCTGGAGTCGGGTTGTTGCGGATCACGTAGAACTGCTGGCCCATGGTCCACAGGTTGGTCGTGGTCCAGTAGATGAGGACACCAACGGGGAAGTTGGGGCCGGTGATGACGAAGATGAAGGGCAGCGCGTACATGAGGATCTTCTGCTGCTGCGCCATGGGGCCCTCGAGGGCCGAGGCCGGCATGTTCTTCTGGGTCAACTGACGCTGCGTCGTGAACGTCGTCGCGACCATCATGACGATGAGCACCGCGGACACGATCTTGGTCGAGATGTCAGTGGAGCCGATGAACGTGTCCGACAGCTGAGCACCGAAAATGGTCGCATCGTGCGCCTGGGCGGCCAGTTCCGTGGTGAGCATGCCGATGGGGCGCGCCTCATCCACGCCCTCAATGCGGTAGTTGAGCACGCGGAACAGCGCAAAGAAGATGGGTGCCTGGATCAGCATCGGCAAGCACGACGAGAACGGGTTCGTCTTGTGCTTGGAGTACAGCTCCATGGTCTCGCGGCTCATGGCCTCGCGAGATGCCTGGTCCTTCTTGTTCTTGTACTTGTTCTGGATGGCGCGCAGCTCAGGAGCGATCATCTGCATCGCCCGG
The DNA here is from genome assembly GCF_002090135.1 of Demequina sp. NBRC 110055. GTDB lineage: Bacteria > Actinomycetota > Actinomycetes > Actinomycetales > Demequinaceae > Demequina. Next base: position 472,875 of record NZ_BBRL01000004.1, read on the forward strand.
GATGCCTTGATCTGCTTCACGAACAGGGGGATCAGCATCACGCGGATCGTGACCACGAGGCCCACGATCGACAGCGACCACGCCCAGCCGCCCGCCGAGTCCATGCCGAGGGTGGTGAACAGCCAGTGCCACAGCACCATGATGTTGGCCACGGCCCATTCGAGCGGCCAGAGGATCGTGTCGAGGAAGCCCAACTGTGCAGTCCTTAGTTTGCGGTCGCGGAGGCGGTTGCCTCCGGCCTGGTCATGGTCGTGCGTCTGAAGAGTGGCTCACCCTTGGCGGGTACGTCGTCCACTCCTCCGTTGCTCCAGGGATTGCAGCGCAACACCCGCCATACAGCGAGTGCCCCACCCCGCACGGCACCGTGGCGCCGCACCGCAGTCAACCCATAGTGGGAACAACTCGGATAGTACTTGCAGGTGGGTCCCGTCAGTGGGGAGATCACCAGCTGGTAGAGCCGAATGAGTCCTGCGAGCGCCAGCGCGGGCACACGCATGGCGGCGCGAGCGCCAGTAGCGGCGCTCATGCCAGTGCCGCCTTGCGCTGCGCCGTCGAGAGCGCGTCGAGCACATCCCGCCTCAACTTGACATAATCAACGTCGGCCGAGCGCGGCAAGGCACGGATCACTACCCCAGAACCGGGGGGAAGGGTCGGCAAGGCGTCGGCCATGATCGCGCGCAGGCGCCGCTTCACGCGGTTACGCATCACGGCACCTCCCACGGCTCTGGATACAGCGAAACCGGCGATGCTCTCCGCATAGCCGGTTTGCCTGAGGTAGACGATGACGGTGGCGCGGCCGCTCTTGGCACCTCGACGCATGACGGACTGGAAGTCCGCCGACGCCGACATGCGCGAGCGAGCCGGCAACACCTCTTACGCCGACAGCTTGCCGCGGCCCTTACGGCGACGCGACGCGAGAATCGAGCGTCCGGCGCGGGTGCGCATGCGCAGGCGGAAGCCGTGCGTCTTGGCGCGCTTGCGGTTGTTCGGCTGGTAGGTCCGCTTGCTCACGGGTCACTCCATGACGGTTGTTGTGGTGATGGTCAAATCAGCGCACTAACGTTACGCGCCCGCGTGAGGCAGGTCAAATCACAGCTCCCACATTGGTCGCGAGCCGTGAACAAGATAGGCTCCACCACACGCTCCCGCACGCTGGGGAGCGACACGCCGTGCCGGGGGTAACGGTTGCGTGACAACCCCTCAACCCCTGTGTACAACTATGTGGACACACGCTGCAAGGAGGGCCGATGGCCGCGGATCAGGACGCCGGCAACGTGGAGTCCATCGACTCCCTGTGGAGCCGCACCTGGCAGCACCTGGCCGATGACGACGCGCTGTCCGCGCAGAACCGGTCGTTCCTCAGGCTCATCAAGCCGCTCGCCGTGGTCGAGGACAACGTCTTCCTCGCGGTCGCCCAGGACTTCACCAAGAACTATGTCGAGGGGACGCTGCGCGAACCCATCACTCGTGCGCTGTCCGACCTGCTGGGGCGCGAGGTGCGCATCGCTGTGACCGTCGACTCGTCGGTCGAGCCCCCGCCCCCGCCGGTCGAAGACGATGAGCCGGTCGCCCACCCCGCCCCGGCATCGGCCGTCCGAGAACAACCGGCGGCGCCGTCGTTCGAGGACCCGCACCTCAACCCGCGCTACACGTTCGACACGTTCGTCATCGGATCGTCGAACCGTTTTGCGCACGCCGCGGCGCTCGCCGTGGCCGAAAGCCCGGGCAAGACGTACAACCCGCTGTTCATCTATGGCGACTCGGGGCTGGGCAAGACACACCTGCTGCACGCGATCGGTCACTACACGCGCCACCTCAAGCCGCAAACCCGCGTGCGCTATGTGAACTCGGAGGAGTTCACCAATGACTTCATCAACTCGATTCGCGACGACCGCTCGCTCACGTTCAAGCGCACGTACCGCGAGGTCGACGTGCTCCTCATCGACGACATCCAGTTCCTGCAGGGCAAGGAACAGACGCTCGAGGAGTTCTTCCACACGTTCAATGCCCTGCACAACGCCGGCAAGCACGTGGTCATCACCTCGGATGTGAGCCCGCGCAATCTGTCGGGTATCGAGGAGCGCATGCGTACCCGCTTCGAGTGGGGCCTCATGACCGATGTTCAGCCCCCTGACCTCGAGACCCGCATCGCGATCCTCCGCAAGAAGGCAGCGGCCGACGACGTCGCGGCGCCGGGAGACGTGCTCGAGTACATCGGCTCGAACATCACCAGCAACATTCGCGAGCTCGAGGGCGCGCTCATCCGCGTCACGGCCTTCGCGGCGCTCAACAAGCAGCCCGTCGACCTGTCGCTGGCGCAGGTGGTGCTGAAAGACCTCATCTCCGACGACGACTCGGAGATCACCGCGTCCTCGATCATCGGCACCACCGCCGATTACTTCGGCATCTCGATGGACGAGCTCACGGGTACCTCGCGCTCGCGCGTCTACGTCACGGCTCGCCAGATCGCCATGTACCTATGCCGGCAACTCACTGACCTGTCCCTGCCCAAGATCGGCGAGAGTTTTGGCGGCAAGGACCACACCACGGTGATGTACGCGGTCAAGAAGGTCGAGGACCAGATCGCGCAGCGCCGCCAGATGTACAACCAGGTCAACGAGATCCACGCGCGGATCAAGCAGCAGGCACGCGGCTAACTCGCCCCTGATGTGGCCGTGTCTGCGGCCGATGCCGTGGCGCGCCTTCGCACGAATGTCACGTGGGCGACGGACTCCCCGGGAGGCGATCCCACCCGTCGCGGCTTCGCCATGCCCTCCTAGGCCCGTTATCGGGCGTCTCCATGCCGCGTCAAGGGCTCTCGGGCCCGAATTTCACACATGTGGATAAATCTGTGGAATCCCGTGGATAGGCCGTCTGACACGATGTGTACTCCATGTGGACGGAATGACAACTTCTGTGATTCTGGGAACGTCATCCACGGATGACAAGAACTCGTTCGGCGATCCGTCCACGGATCGTTCACAACCGAATCACGCCAGATGCCAGGGATTTTTGTGGTTCTCCCCAGATTCCACGGACCCTATGACTACGACTCACCTTTTGTTCTTCCACTATGCACAACCAGGCCTTCATTGGCCCCGCGCCCCAATGCCCGCCGCCGCGCGAGATGTCACTTGTCACGTCACCGCTGTGGCGTAGTCTGTGCGCCAGACTGAAGGAGATCCCATGAAGTTCACCGTCGACCGTGACGTGTTGGCCGACGCCGTCGCCTGGACCTCGCGCGCCGTGCCGGCCCGACCGCCCGTTCCCGTGCTTGCGGGTGTGCGCATTGATGCCGATGCCGCGGGCACCGTCCGCCTGGCGAGCTTCGACTACGAGGTCTCCGCACGTGGCGAGTTCGCCGCGGACGTCGAGCAGTCCGGCGAGGTGCTCGTCTCCGGTCGCCTGTTGCGCGAGATCGCGAACGCTCTTCCGCACAAGCCCGTGGACTTCACCCTCGAGGGCTCGAAGGTTTCCGTGACGTGTGGCGCGTCGCGTTTCACGCTCGCGACCATGCCGGTGGACCAGTACCCCGCGCTGCCCGAGCTCCCCGAGCACTCGGGCACCATCGACGGTTCGCAGTTGCAGCAGGCCGTGAGCCAGGTGTCCTCCGCCGCGTCGCGCGATGAGACCCTGCCCATCCTCACCGGCGTGCGGATGGAGATCGAGGGCTCGCACATTTCGCTGCTTGCGACCGACCGCTACCGCCTCGCGCTGCGCGAGCTCACCTGGAAGCCATCGAAGTCGGACATCTCGTCCGTCGCGCTGGTGCGTGCGAAAACCCTGACCGACACCGCCAAGGCGCTGGGTGCTGGCGACGTCACGGTCGCGCTCAGCTCAGGCCAGGGCGTGGACCTCATCGGCTTCGAGGCAGGCGGCCTCGTCACCACGTCGCTGCTCATGGACGGTGACTATCCCCAGGTGCGTCGCTTGTTCCCCGATGACACCCCGATCAAGGCGGTCGTGAAGACGACTGAACTGATCGAGGCGACGCGTCGCGTGTCGCTGGTGGCGGAGCGCAACTCCGCGGTACGCCTGGCCTTCGCCGAGGGCGAGGTCACGCTGGACGCGGGTCAGACCGACGACGCCCAGGCGTCGGAGGCGCTCGAGTGCACGCTCGAGGGAGACGCCATCACGGTCGCGTTCAACCCCCAGTACCTGCTCGATGGCCTGGGCGCGCTCGGCACGGAGTACGTGCAGCTGGGCTTCACGCAGGAGACCAAGCCCGTCGAGTTCGTCGGACTTGCCGAGCCCGGCGGCGACCTCGCCTCCGAGTTCCGCTACCTCCTGGTGCCCATCCGCATCCAGTCATGAGCCGGCGATGCGTGTCACGCATCTGAGCCTGACCGAGTTCCGCTCGTACGAGTCGGTGGACATCGAGTTTGGCCCGCGAGTCACGACGCTGGTGGGCCGCAACGGTCAAGGCAAGACCAACGTCGTGGAGGCGGTGCGCTACCTCTCGACGCTGTCGTCTCACCGGGTCGCGGCCGATGCCCCGCTGATCCGGGCCGGCGCGGCTCGCGCGGTGGTGAGGGCCCGGGTGGAAAAGGCCGGTCGATCGCTCGCGCTCGAGGTCACGCTGAACCCCGGCAAGGCCAACACGGTGCGCATTGGACGCGCGGCCGCCAAACCTCGCGACCTGCTGGGGACGCTGCGCACGGTCGTGTTTGCTCCCGAGGACCTCGCGCTCGTCAAGGGGGATCCGGCCGGGCGGCGCCAGTTCATGGACGAACTCATCGTTGCGCTGCACCCGAGACTCGCGGGAGACCTGTCCGACTACGAGCGAGTGCTGCGCCAACGCTCGAGCATGCTCAAGACCGCCAAGAACGCCCGCGGTGACCTCACCATGCTCGACATCTGGGACGAAAAACTCGCGGAAATCGGTGGTCGCATCGTGGCGGCGCGCCGTGCCGCGATCGGCGCGCTTGCGCCTTATGTCAAGTCGGCGTATGCGGCGGTGGCGCCTGACGGCGGGGATTGCCGAGTGTCGTATGCGACGTCGCTCGATACTCCGGAGGCTTTGGCCGCCGATGCGAGTGCGGCCACCATCGCGGCTCGCCTTCTCGAGCGGCTGGGTGAGCTTCGTCCCAAGGAGATCGAGCGCGGCGTCACCCTCGCCGGTCCACACCGTGACGATCTCGACATCGCGCTCGGTGACCTCCCGGCCAAGGGCTATGCGAGTCACGGCGAAAGCTGGTCGTGCGCGCTCGCGCTCAGGCTGGGATCGTATGACCTGCTCACTGCCGACGACGGTCCCGACGCTGACGAGGATGGCGAACCGGTGCTGATCCTCGACGACGTCTTCGCCGAGCTCGACTCGGGCCGGCGTACTGCCTTGGCCGAGCGTCTGTCCGAGGCGTCCCAGGTGCTCATCACCGCAGCCGTCGCCGAGGATGTCCCCGAGGCGCTACGCGGCGAGGTCCTCACCGTCACCACAGGGAAGGTGACGGCGGATGACTGACGAGCAAGACGCATCGGCCACACCCGAACCCGAGCCACCCCGAGCGAGCGCCGCCGACCTCGCACGAGAGGCGATGGAACGCGCGCGCGAGTCGGCGCGTCAACGCGGCGCGTACCGCACGTCACCTGCGGCCGCGAAGCGACGCAAGCAGGAGAAGCGACGCGACTCGCAGCCCTACTCCCCCGGACGCGACCCCCAACCCATGTCGGAGGCGGTCGAGGCGCTACTGCGGCGGATGGGCTGGACCGAGCAGATCGAGGTCTCGGGGGTGATGGCCCGCTGGCGCGAGATCGTGGGCGACCAGATTGCGGATCACTGCGAGCCGCTGGCCTTCGATGAGGGAGTGCTGACGGTGAAGGCGTCGTCGACGGCGTGGGCAACCCAGCTCCACATCATGTCCGGCCAGATTCGCCACCGCATCAACGAGGAGTTTGGGCGCGACATCGTGCGCGAACTCAAGGTACTGGGACCTACAGCGAGGACGTGGTCGCGGGGCCAGCGGCGCGTCCCCGGGCGGGGTCCAAGGGACACCTACGGGTAGGCCATTCTTCACCTCACCGTCCCATTGTCCACAAACGGCCACGTACGCGCGTTGATTGGCCCTAGAACGGGCTAGAATGACACGGAGTACATCGCGTGCTGTCTCAGCCCGCGTCAGTCCCGTGAAAGGCGAAAATCTGTGGCCGAGAACGACGCGTCGCCCGCTCAGCCTGCCTACGGCGCCGAGAACATCACCGTTCTGGAGGGCCTCGAGGCCGTCCGCAAGCGACCGGGTATGTACATCGGCTCCACCGGTGAGCGAGGTTTGCACCACCTGGTTTATGAGGTGGTCGACAACTCCGTCGACGAGGCCCTCGCGGGCTATTGCGACACTATCACCGTGACGCTCCTGGCAGATGGAGGAGTACGAGTCACGGACAACGGTCGCGGCATCCCCGTCGACATGCACCCCACGGAGGGCAAGCCCACCGTCGAGGTCGTCATGACCATCCTGCACGCGGGCGGAAAGTTCGGCGGCGGCGGCTACGCGGTATCGGGCGGTCTCCACGGCGTGGGTATCTCCGTCGTGAACGCGCTGAGCTACAAGGTTGAGACCGAGGTGCGTCGCCAGGGCTCGGTGTGGCGCCAGTCCTTCGCGGACGGCGGCAAGCCGCAGGGCACGCTCGTCAAGGGCGAGGACACCGATGCGACCGGAACGCAGCAGACGTTCTGGGCCGATCCGGAGATCTTCGAGACCACCGAGTACGACTTCGAGACGTTGCGCGCCCGCTTCCAGCAGATGGCGTTCCTGAACAAGGGCCTGTCCATCCAGCTGACGGATGAGCGCCCCGAGCACGTCACCGCATCGGACGACGTCGAGGCCGAGGGTGACGACGACGCCCCCACGTCGCGCACCGTGATCTACAAGTACGACGGCGGCCTGATCGACTACGTCACGCACCTCAACGAGTTGAAGAAGTCCGAGCTGGTGCACGCCGACGTCATCGACATCGAGGCCGAGGACACCGACAAGGCGATCTCGCTCGAGATGGCGATGCAGTGGACTACCTCGTACTCGGAGTCGGTGTTCACGTACGCGAACACGATTGCGACCACCGAAGGTGGCACGCACGAGGAGGGCTTCCGCGCAGCGCTGACGACGCTCGTCAACCGTTACGCGCGCGAGAAGGGTCTGCTCAAGGACAAGGACGACAACCTCACCGGTGACGACGTCCGCGAGGGCCTCACCTGCGTCATCTCGGTCAAGCTGGGCGAGCCGCAGTTCGAGGGCCAGACCAAGACCAAGCTGGGCAACACCGAGGCCAAGACGTTCGTGCAGAAGATGGTCGGCGAGCGGATGGGTGACTGGTTCGACGCCCACCCCAACGAGGCCAAGGAGATCATCCGCAAGGCGCTGCAGGCCTCGCAGGCGCGACTGGCCGCACGCAAGGCGCGCGAGGCGACCCGCCGCAAGGGCCTACTTGAGTCGGGTGGCATGCCCGGCAAGCTGCGTGACTGCTCATCCAAGGACCCGAGCATCTCGGAGATCTTCCTCGTGGAGGGTGACTCCGCCGGTGGCTCCGCCGTGCGCGGGCGCAACCCCGCGACCCAGGCGATCCTGCCGCTGCGCGGAAAGGTCCTCAACGTCGAGCGTGCCCGCCTTGACCGTGCGCTCGGCAACGCCGAGATCCAGGCGCTGTTCACCGCGTTCGGATCGGGCATCGGCGACGAGTTCGACCTGGACAAGGCCCGCTATCACAAGATCGTGCTGATGGCCGATGCCGATGTGGACGGCCAGCACATCCGTACCCTGCTGCTGACGGTCCTGTTCCGGTACATGCGTCCGCTCATCGAGGCTGGCTACGTGTACCTGGCCCAGCCGCCGCTGTACAAGATCAAGTGGTCCAACGCCGACCACGACTACGTCTTCACCGACCGTGAGCGTGACGCCGTCTTGAAGGACGGCCTCGCCAACGGCAAGAAGATCCCCAAGGAGAGCGGCATCCAGCGCTACAAGGGTCTCGGTGAGATGGACTACTCGGAGCTGTGGGAGACCACCATGGACCCCGAGACCCGCACCCTTCTTCAGGTGACCATGGAGGACGCGGCGCTGGCCGACGAAACCTTCTCGATCCTGATGGGCGACGACGTCGAGTCGCGCCGTAACTTCATCCAGCGCAACGCGAAGGACGTGAGGTTCCTTGACATCTGAGGTTCACAACCACGGCCGGATCGACCAGGTCGATCTCAATGTCGAGATGCAGCAGTCGTACCTCGACTACGCCATGTCGGTCATCGTCGGGCGTGCCCTGCCCGATGTGCGCGACGGCCTGAAGCCCGTCCACCGTCGCGTCGTCTACGCGATGTACGACGGCGGCTACCGTCCCGACCGCTCGTTCTCGAAGTGCACCCGCATCATCGGCGAGGTGATGGGTAACTATCACCCGCACGGTGACTCCGCGGTGTACGACACCTTGGTGCGCATGGTGCAGGACTGGTCGCTGCGCTACCCGCTGGCCGCGGGCCAGGGTAACTTCGGCTCGCCCGGTAACGACCCGGCCGCCGCGCACCGTTACACCGAGGCTCGCATGGCGCCCATCGCCATGGAGATGGTCAGGGACATCGACAAGGAAACCGTCGATTTCCAGGACAACTACGACGGCAAGACGCAGGAGCCCAAGGTGCTCCCCGCGCGCTTCCCGAACCTCCTGGTCAACGGCTCCGCCGGTATCGCCGTCGGTATGGCCACCAACATCCCGCCGCACAACCTGCGCGAGGTGGCCGATGGCGTCCAGTGGGCGCTCGACCACCCGCAGGCGTCGCGCGAGGAACTGCTCGAGGCGCTGATCCAGCGCATCCAGGGTCCGGACTTCCCCACCGGAGCGCTCATCCTCGGCAAGCGGGGCATCGACGAGGCGTACCGCACGGGACGCGGCTCCATCACGATGCGCGCCGTCGTCAACGTCGAGGAACTCCAGGGGCGCCAGTGCCTGGTGGTCACGGCGCTGCCGTACCAGGTCAACCCCGACAACCTCGCGCTGAAGATCGCCGAGCTGGTCAAGGACGGCAAGCTCGCCGGCATCGCGGACATCCGCGACGAGACCTCGGGCCGCACCGGCCAGCGCCTGGTCATCGTGCTCAAGCGCGACGCCGTGGCCAAGGTGGTCCTCAACAACCTGTACAAGCACACGCAGCTGCAGGAGACCTTCGGCGCGAACATGGTTGCGCTCGTGGACGGCGTGCCGCGCACGCTTCCGCTCGACTCCTTTGTGCGCCACTGGATCACTCACCAGATCGAGGTCATCCAGCGTCGCACCGCCTACCGCTTGCGTGAGGCCGAGCGCGAAGCTCACATTCTGCGCGGCTACGTGAAGGCCCTCGACCAGCTCGACGAGGTCATCGCGCTCATCCGTCGCTCGCCCTCGGCCGACGAGGCCCGCAGCGGCCTGATGGAGCTGCTGGACGTCGACGAGGTTCAGGCCAACGCGATCCTCAACCTCCAGCTGCGCCGCCTCGCGGCCCTCGAGCGCCAGAAGATCGAAGAGGACTACGCCAGGCTGATGGCGGAGATCGAGGACCTCAAGGCAATCCTCGCGTCCGAGGAGCGTCAGCGCACCATCGTGTCCGAGGAGCTCGCGGAGATCGTGCGCAAGTACGGCGACGAGCGCCGCACCGAGATCTCCCCCTTCGACGGCTCCGTGGACATCGAGGACCTCATCGCCGAGGAGGAGGTCGTCGTCACGATCACCCGCGGCGGCTACGCCAAGCGCACCCGCTCGGATCAGTACCGGGCGCAGAAGCGTGGCGGCAAGGGCGTGCGTGGCGCGACCCTGCGCAGCGACGACATGGTCGAGCACTTCTTCGTCACGACCACTCACCGCTGGCTGCTGTTCTTCACGAACTTTGGCCGCGTGTACCGCGCCAAGGGTTACGAGCTTCCCGAGGGCGGCCGCGACTCGAAGGGCCAGCACGTCGCGAACCTGCTGGCCTTCCAGCCGGGTGAGGAGATCGCTCAGGTCCTAGACATCGCCTCGTACGAGGACAAGCCGTACCTGGTGCTCGCCACCAAGCGCGGACTGGTCAAGAAGACCGACCTCACGGCATACGACTCGAACCGCTCCGGTGGCCTCATCGCGATCAACCTGCGCGACGTCGAGGGCGAGGACGGCGAGTTGCGTCCCGACGAGCTCGTCTCTGCACGCTTGGCCGGTCCCGAGGACGACCTCATGCTCGTCTCCCGCAAGGGTCAGTCGGTGCGTTTCCACGCCACGGACGAGGAGATTCGTGCGACCGGCCGCGCGACGTCCGGCGTCAAGGGCATGAGCTTCCGCGACGACGACGAGCTGCTCGCCCTGGACGTCATCGGGGCAGATGTCCCCGAGGGCACCGCTGACGACGGCACCGTGACCGATGCCGAGGGTGACGAGGTCGAGGTCTCTGACGGCCCGTACTCGTTCGTGGTGACCGAGTTGGGCTACGCCAAGCGCACGGCAGCCTCCGCGTGGGACGCCAAGCACCGCGGTGGCCTCGGCGTGAAGGTGGGCAAACTCACCGACGAGCGCGGCGACCTGGTGGGCGCCCTGCTCGTGGACGAGACCGACGAGGTGCTGGTCATCATGGAGTCCGGCAAGGTGGTGCGCTCCAACGTGGTCGAGGTCCCCGCCAAGGGCCGCAACACGATGGGCGTCATCTTCGCCAAGCCCGGCAAGGGCGACAAGGTCATCGGCATCGCCCGCAACGTCGAGCGCAAGGTCGAGGACGAGGTCGACGCCGAGGAGGCCGACGCCCCGTCAGCGCAGACGCCGGAAACGCCGGCCGCCGAGTAGCGGCGCGGCCGCGACCACGTTCCCCATGGGACAGTGACCGTCGCTCAGCGCGAATCTTCGTCTCCTGTGGGACGCTCACCGATCAACTGAACGGTGAGCGTCCCACACGGCTCACGAATGTGCGGAGAGCGACGGCGGTGGTCCCACAGGAGACTGGCAGCCGGTGAACGCTACTGCGCGGTGCCCGGCTGCGGCGTCTTCATGAGCAACAGCAGCGCGAGGCCCAGCGCCACGACGGCGATGACGCCGAGCGTTCCCCAGATGGTCGCGCCGAAGATGGTGATTGACAGCGACCACATCGCGGGTGCCATGAACGATGCTGCGCGACCGGTGGTCGCATAGAGCCCGAACATCTCGGCCTCACGTCCAGGGGGCGAGACCCGCGACAGCAGCGACCTCGATGCCGCCTGTGCCGGGCCCACCATGCCGGACAGCAGCAGGCCGCAGATCCAGAACACGATCGCACCCACCGCGTGGAGAGCCACGATGACCAGGCCCGCCCCCACGATCACGGACAGCGCGAGCACGATCACCCGACGCGGTCCCCAGCGGTCGTCGTAGCGGCCAAAGATCATGGTGGAGACACCCGCGACGAGGTTGGCAGCGATGCCGAAGATGATCACCTGCTGGTCGGAGAACCCGAAAGCCTTCGCGGCGATGATGGCGCCGAAGGTGAAGACTCCGGCCAAGCCGTCACGGTAAACCGCGGCGGCCAGCAGGAACCACAGGGTGGAACGTGCCTCCCGCCACAGGCGCCTGAGGTCCGCAACGAGCACCGCGTAGCCGCGCAGGAAGTTCACGGTGGGACGGCGATGCACCTTCGTCTCGGGGACGTAAACGAACAGCGGCCACGCAAACGCCAGGGTCCACACGGCACAGCCCACAGCGATCAGTCGGTATGCCATCCCATTCGAGGTATCCATGCCGAACCACGAGAACGTATCGAGCAGCACCACGACGACGAGTGCGACGATGCCGCCCATGTATCCCAGTCCCCAGCCGAGGCCGGAGACACGCCCCATGGTGGACGGCGTCGAGACCTGCGTCATCATCGCGTAGTAGTTCACGTTCGCGATCTCCGCGACGATCGACCCGAGCGCGATGAGCCCTGCACCCAGCCAGAATGCATCGGGTGTCGCCTCGACGAAGTACAGGCCGCCGATACAGGCCACGAGCAGGAGGGTCATCCACCCCAGCCACGACTTGCGCCTCCCCGTGGCATCGGCGCGCTGTCCGAGCACCGGGGCCAGGAGTGCCACGAGGATGCCCGCGGCCGTGATGCCCCAGCCCAAATTCGCGTCGAGCGCGGCGGAGGCTGCCTTGTACTCGGCCGCGTCTTCACCGAGCGCGACGATGTCGGGATCGATGAAGCTGTCCGAGGTCAGGTACAACGCGGTGAAGACGAAGGTGATGATGACCGAGTTGAACGGCTGCGTCGCCCAGTCCCACAGGGCCCACGCCCACACCTGGCGCCGGGGCACGCGGTCCGCGTCCGGGAGGCCGGGGGCATCGGCCATCGAGGGCAGCACATCGTCGTGGTCGCTCATGGGGTCAGTGTGCCCGTGCCAGGTGAATCGCGGGTGACGGCCACGCGGCGCACGGCGCGGATAGGCTCGGAGGCATGAGCACGCTGGAGTGGACAGACGACATCCTGCACGGCTACGAGGCCGCCGATCTCGGCGCCCCCGCGCCCGCCCCCGGCCAGGACGACGGGCCCCTCACCCGCACGCTCATCCGCCGCGTCGCGACGCCGCACCACCCGCGCGCCGCGGCTCTCATCGTGCACGGCTACAACGACTACTTCTTCGCGACGCATCTGGCCGATGCCCTGGCAGGGGCAGGCTGCGCCGTCTATGCCGTCGACATGCGCCGCGCCGGACGGTCGCTGAGGCCGCAGAACCAGGCCCACCACATCGGCCACATCGACGAGTTGGGTGAGGACATCGCGGACGCCGCCGATGCTGCGGTGGCCGATGCCGCGGCTAGGGGCCTCGGCGACCTGCCCCTCGTGGTGCACGCGCACTCGACGGGGGCACTCGCCGCGACCATCTGGGCGAACGATCGACCCGACCCTGCGCTCGCCGGCCTGATCCTCGACGGCCCCCTGTTCGGGTTGCCGCTCACGGCGTGGCAGAGCGCCGCCATGCGCATCGTCCCCGCCCTGGCCCGTTACCAGCCGCGCCGCATCGTGGTGCCGGCGCCATCGCCCTACACCACCGGGCTACAGCAACGCGGATGGGACTTCGACACCGACTGGAAGCGCCCCCAGGGCGTGGGGGCGACGGCGGGCTGGCTCGCGGCCACCCTCGCGGCGCGCACCCGTGTCGCCGCAGGACTGCACATCGAGGTGCCGGTGCTGGTTGCCTCGGCCGACTCAACCGGACCCGACCGCCTCGACAACCCCCGCCACGGGAGCCAGGACACGGTCGTCGACGTGGGAGCAATCGACCGAGTTGCCGCGGGTCTGGGCACGGACGTGGAGCGCCTCGTCGTCGACGGCGCCATCCACGACCTGGCGCTCAGCGGCGACGAACCGAGGGTGCGCTACCTCGACGCGGTGAGGGCCTTCGTGGATAGAGTCGTGGAATGAGCCACCCGTACTTCGACAACGGCGGTCGCCCGGCCGCCCTCGCCCACCGTGGCTTCTCGCTGGACGGCCTCGAGAATTCGATGAAGGCGTTCCAGGCCGCGGTGGACCTCGGCTACCGCTATCTGGAAACGGACGCCCACGGCACGGCCGATGGCGTCGCCGTCGCCCTCCACGACGAGACGCTGGACCGCACCACCGACGCCACCGGCCGCGTGGACGAACGTCAGTGGTCGTCCGTGAAGGCGGCGCGCATCGGCGGCATCGAACCCGTGCCTATGCTCGAGGACGTCCTCGCAACCTGGCCGGACGTGAAGGTGAACATCGACGTCAAGGGAAACTCGGGCATCGCCCCCGTGGCAAAGGCCATCGAGCGCACCAAATCTCACGACCGCGTCTGCCTCGGCTCGTTCTCGGCGGAGCGTCGCCGAGAGACTCTCAAGCTCCTGAGTCGCCCCGTCGCGACGCCGGCCGCGCAGCGCGAGGCGGTCGCGTGGTGGATCGGCAGCTTCGTAGGTGCGGACACCCAGAAGACCCTGGGCGACGTCGACGCGCTACAGATCCCCTGGCGTCAAAAGAATGTGCCCATCATCTTTCCCGGCCACATCGCCAAGGCACATGCGGCCGGCAAGCAGGTCTACATCTGGACGGTGAACCGGGTCGACCACATGAATCGCCTGCTTGAAATGGGCGTCGACGGCATCGTCTCCGACCGTGCCGACCTCCTCAAGGAGGTGCTGCTCGCGCGCGGGCAGTGGGCCTAGCGGGACGACCGCGGGCCCACCGCCCGCGCGGGGGCGTCAGATGAACAGGCTCGTGCCGGACTCCTGAGCCTCGCCCAGGAAGGTCGCGACGCCGCCCAGCTCGACGCCGTCCAGAAGGTCGGACTGAGCGATGCCCAGGAGGTCCATCGTCATGGTGCAGCCAATGAGCCTCGCGCCGCCGGCCTGCGCGGCCGCGATGAGCTCGGGCAGCGACTGCACGTCGTGGTCTTTCATGACCTTCTTGATCATGGCGGTACCCGCGCCACCCATGTGCATCTGGGACAGCTTGAGGTCGTCGGCGCCGCCGGGCATCATCGCGCCCAACATCTTCTCCATCGTGGAGCGGTCGCGAGCGGGCGGGTCCAGGCGGCGCAGCGAGTTGAGGCCCCAGAACGTGAAGAACATCGATACCTCTTGGCCCATGGCTAGCGCCCCGTTGGCGATGATGAACGCCGCGAGCACCTTGTCGAGGTCGCCAGAGAACACCACGATCGACGTCTTCGGGGCGGCCGGCACGCTTGAGCCGACCACCGGCGCCACCCCGCCCTTGCGGAACACGGCGACGTAGCCGGCGCCTTGCGGGTCTATCGACACCACGGTGTGGCCGTTCTTCGACGCCCAGGCCGGCCCGTCTAAGGCGAATCCGGGGTCGGAGACGGTGACGCGAATCTCGTCGCCGGCATCGGCCGCCTTCATCGCGGTGGCAAGCCGCATGATGGGGCCGGGGCACGCGAGGCCCGTGCAGTCGAGGTCGGTGTGTTTGCCTGTCGCGGCGGCGACGGCCGATGCGACGCTCACCTTCTCGGCGTAGTTCTCCACCGGGGGGAGGGGCTGAGGCTCGGCCTCGGTGCCGTGCACGTGCTTGAAGGTGGTGGAGCCGCCCGACAGGGTGCGGACGTCCTCGAAGCCGGACTGCACCAGGATGCGGTGGGCCAGGTATGAGCGGAAGCCCACGGCGCAGTAGAGGCGCACGGGCTGCGCGCGATCCCAGCCGGCGATCGCGGAGCGGAAGGTGGCCAGCGGCACCGACTCGGCGCCGGGGATGTGCCACAGGTCGTACTCCTCGGGCGTGCGCACGTCGACGATGCGGGTGCCAGCGGTCTGCTGGGGGTATTCCTCGGAGTACCAGAGGGTGAGGTCGCCGCGCAGCACGTTGGAGGCGACGAATCCGGCCATGTTGATGGGGTCCTTCGCGGAGCCGAAGGGCGGCGCGTAGGCCAGCTCTTGCTCCTCGAGGTCGTACACCGTGAGCCCGGCGCGGATCGCCATAGCGAACAGGTCGAGGCGCTTGTCGACGCCGTCGAAGCCGCAGGCCTGCGCGCCGAGCACGGCGCCGTCGGTGGGCGAGAACAGCACCTTGAGGTGCATGGTCGCGGTGCCGGGGTAGTAGCCGGCGTGGCCCGAGGGGTGCAGGTGGACCACCCGGTAGGGGACCTCGGCGGCGTCGAGCTGACGGGCGGTGGCGCCCGTGCCGCCGGCGACCATGTCGAAGACCTTGACGATGCTGGTGCCCTGGGTCGAGC
This sequence comes from Demequina sp. NBRC 110055, assembly GCF_002090135.1. Taxonomy (GTDB): domain Bacteria; phylum Actinomycetota; class Actinomycetes; order Actinomycetales; family Demequinaceae; genus Demequina. The sequence goes on from NZ_BBRL01000004.1 coordinate 488,516, forward strand.
GGTACTCGGTGTCGCGCCCGCAGATGTTCTCCGCGGCCACGCGGGCCTGACGGTTGGCGGGCCCCGCGAGCGGGTTGAGGTACGTGCCGGGGAGGACCGGGTGGGCCGTCTCGACGGCGTCGCCTGCGGCCCAGATGTGCGGGTCGGAGGTGCGCATATGGGTATCCACGGCAATGCCGCCGCGCGGACCGAGGGCGAGCCCAGCAGCTTCGGCGAGCGCGGTCGCGGGGCGCACGCCGGCACTGAGGATGACGAGGTCCGCCGCCACGACGGTGCCGTCGTTGAGTTCGACGCTCACGCGGTCGTCACCGTCACCGTCGGCAAGGGGGCGGAAGGCGGCAGCCGCGGTCTTCAGGTGCAGGCCGATCCCCCGCGCGGTGAGGTGCTGTTGCACCGGCGCCGCGATCTCCTTGTCGACGGGCGGCAGGATCTGGTCGGCCATCTCGACCACGTCGACCTTGACGCCGCGGTGGTGGAGGTTCTCGGCCATCTCGAGGCCGATGTACCCGGCTCCCACGACGACGGCAGTCACCGTGCCGCGGCGCCCGGCCTTCTGGGCGGCCAGCGCCTCGTCGAGCCTGGCCTTGATGAGGTCCATGTCGCCGATGCGGCGCAGCACCTGGACGGCGGGGTGCTCGATGCCGGGAAGTGGCGGGCGGACGGGCTCGGCGCCCATGCACAGTGCGAGGCTGTCGTAGGACTCGGTGGTCTCCTTGCCGGTGTCGACGTCGCGGATCGCGACGGTGCGCGCCTCGCGGTCGATGCTGACGACCTCCTTGCCCAGGCGCACGTCGAGGCCCAGCGACTCCTGCAGGCTCTCGGGAGTCTGGAGGATCAGGCGCGAGCGCTCGGAGATCACCTCCCCCACGTGATACGGCAGTCCGCAGTTGGCGAAGGACACGTGGTGCCCGCGCTCGAGGACCACGATCTCGGCGCTCTCGTCGAGGCGACGGGCGCGTGCGGCGGTGGATGCTCCGGCGGCGACTCCGCCGACGACAACGAGCTTCATCAGATACCTCCCGGGGTATATGGTCTTTCTCCACCGTAGGCATCGATGAGCGGCCCCGCGTGGGTCCAAGGTCACGGCGTGGACGCGACGGCCGATCGTTGTCCGGGTGTGCCACTCGACATCCGACCGTTTCTTTTGACCAAGTCAAAAGAAGGTGTCATACTCGTCGCCATGATGACGAGCCGCGCCAACGACCCCATCGCGCTTCTGCGCGAGGCGGGCCTGCGCGTCACGGACACCAGGGTCGCGGTCATCTCGGCCCTCGGCGACCTTCCCCACTCTGGTGTGGACGCCGTCATGAGTGCGGTCTCCCGCACCCTTCCGCAGACGTCGCGCCAGGCGATCCACAACGTCCTGACCGACCTCACCCATGCCGGCATCGCCCGGCGTATTGAGCCCGCGGGCCAGCCCGGGCTGTACGAGCTTCGCGTGGGCGACAACCACCACCACATCGTGTGTCAGCACTGTGGTGCGGTCGCCGACGTCGACTGCGTCACGGGGCACGCGCCCTGCCTGACGCCGAGCACGACCAGCGGCTTCGACCTCACCGAGGCCGAGGTCACCTTTTGGGGCGTGTGCTCCACCTGCAAGGCCGCCCAGGCCGAGCCGGCCGGAGCATCGGCCCCGTGAACCCACCTACGAAGGAGAATGCCGTGAGCGAGAAGTTCACCACCACCAACGCCGGTGCCCCCGTCGCGTCGGACCAGCACTCGCAGACCGTCGGCAACGACGGTGTGACGACGCTGACCGACCACTACCTGGTCGAGAAGCTCGCCCAGTTCAACCGTGAGCGCGTGCCGGAGCGCGTGGTGCACGCCAAGGGTGGCGGCGCCTTCGGTACCTTCACCACGACCAACCCGGACATCGCGAAGTACACGCGTGCGGCTCTGTTCCAGGATGGCGTGCAGACCGAGATGCTCGCGCGCTTCTCCTCGGTTGCCGGCGAGTCGGGTTCGCCCGACACGTGGCGCGACCCCCGCGGCTTCGCGCTGAAGTTCTACACGACCGAGGGCAACTACGACCTGGTCGGCAACAACACCCCCGTCTTCTTCATCCGCGACGGCATCAAGTTCCCCGACTTCATCCGCTCGCAGAAGCGCCTTCCCGGCTCGCACCTGCGCGACAACGACATGCAGTGGGACTTCTGGACCCTGCAGCCCGAGTCCGCCCACCAGGTCACGTGGCTCATGGGCGAGCGCGGCCTGCCCCGTTCGTGGCGCGAGATGCAGGGCTACGGCTCGCACACCTACCAGTGGATCAACGCTGAGGGTGAGCGCTTCTGGGTGAAGTACCACTTCAAGAGCCAGCAGGGCGTGCACGGCCTCACCATCGACGAGGCCGCCCAGCTCGCGGGTTCGGACGCCGACCACCACATTCGCGACCTCTACGAGCACATCGAGGCCGGCGACTTCCCGAAGTGGGACCTGTACGTCCAGGTCATGCCGTACGAGGACGCCAAGGACTACCGCTTCAACCCGTTCGACCTCACCAAGGTGTGGCCGCACGGCGATTACCCGCTGATCCCCGTGGGTGTGATGGAGCTCAACAAGAACCCCGAGAACTACTTCGCGCAGATCGAGCAGGCGGCCTTCGCGCCGTCGAACTTCGTGCCCGGCATCGGTGCGAGCCCCGACAAGATGCTGATGGCCCGCATCTTCTCCTACGCGGACGCTCACCGCTACCGCGTCGGCACCAACCACGCCGACCTTCCGGTCAACGCCCCGCACGCCGCGCAGGAGGGTGGTCACTCGTATTCGAAGGACGGCGCCATGCGCTACTCGTTCTCCTCGGCCTCGACGCCCGTGTACGCCCCCAACAGCAAGGGCGGGGCTCACGCCGACGCCGAGCGTGCGGGCGACGCGGGCAACTGGGAGTCGGACGGCGAGATGGTGCGCGCCGCCGCGACCCTCCACGCCGAGGACGACGACTTCGGGCAGGCCGGAACGCTCTACCGCGACGTGTTCAACGACCAGCAGAAGGCGCACATCCTCGAGCAGATCACGGGCCACGTGGGCGCCGTCGTCTCGGACGACATTCGCGAGCGTGCCATCCAGTACTGGACCAACGTGGACGCCGACCTGGGTGCCAAGCTGCGCGCGAACCTCGCGGGCGAGGTCCCTGCCGAGGGCGGCGAGCCCGGCACCGGCTGGGAGCCTGCCACCGTCTAAACGGTGATCTCCCGACGAAGGCCGGGTCTCCAAGGGGACCCGGCCTTCGTGCTCTCCGGCTGCCGGTGGCCGCCCACGCCGGCGCCCTGCTTCAGCCTGAGAGCGCCCTGAAGTACCCTGGGAGACTGATGCCGCGCGCCGCGCGCGGCACGACGAGGAGAATTCATGACCGCGGACGACCGCGCCCCCCGCTCCGGGCAGACCTTTACCCCGCCGGCTCTCGAGCCGACGACGGACGAGGTTCCGGTGGGAAGCGCCTCGGCACCGACCACGGGACAGCAGCCCACGCGCTCGTCGCTGCGCCCCACCACCGGCCAGCAGCCGGTCAGTGGTCAGAGCCCCGTGACGCCCGCGCCGCAGTCGGGGTCCGCTGCGCAGCCCGCATCGGGACAGCAGCCCACGGCCCCGCAGCGCCCGTTCGCGCCGGTGTCGACCACGCAGCCCCTGCAGACCCGCGCCGAGGCACGCACCGCCACTCCCGCGGCCACGCCCGCGGTTCCCGCGACCGCCGGGTCGGCATCGGCCGCCTCGTCGGCGTCCGCGCCCGCCGCAACCTCGGCCACGGATTCCACCGACGCGTCGCAGGGCGCCGAGCACTCATTCGCCGCCGTCCTCGGTGGCGGCATGGGCAAGCTCAAGGAGTACGGCGACAAGGCCAAGCGTTCCATCACCGAGGGCAACGACATGCCCGCCCACCCTGGCAAGGGTGCCCCGCGCCGCGCGCGCGTCTTGGTGTCGCGCGTCGACCCGTGGTCGGTGCTGAAGATCGGCTTCCTGCTGTCCATCGCGATCGGCATCATGACGGTGGTGGCCACCTACGTGATCTGGCACGTCCTGGACGGCCAGGGCCTGTTCATTCTCGCCAATGACTGGATCCTGCAGCTGTTCACGGAGCCGCAGGACATCAACCTCATGCAGTTCTTCGAGCTCAACAAGTGGATGAGCGCCGCGATCCTGCTGGCGGTCGTCAACGTCGTGCTGCTGACCGCCCTCAGCGCGATCGCCGCGTTCCTGTACAACGCGGTGTCGTCCGTGGTGGGCGGCGTCTACGTGACCCTCACGGACGACTAAGCCACCGCATCGGCCACCCTCCCCGCCGTTTTGGAGAAGCGGCATCGCTTAGGGTATGGTTGGTCGCCGCGGCAGTCGCCGCGAAAGGGCCCATAGCTCAGGCGGTTAGAGCGCTTCGCTGATAACGAAGAGGTCGGAGGTTCAAGTCCTCCTGGGCCCACCGAGGTGGACGAATGAGATCAATCATCATCCTGGCGGCCGCCGCCACAGTCGGCGCGGCTATCGCTTACGCAGCCCTCGCGCGTGACTCACGCCGCGACATCTGGGATGATGTCCACCACGCCTGGTGATCGCTCGCGGTCGCTCGGGGCCTTGGCGCAATTGGTAGCGCACCTGCTTTGCAAGCAGGGGGTTAGGGGTTCGAGTCCCCTAGGCTCCACCACCAGCCCCTCCTCGCGGAGGGGCTTTTTCTTGTGTGGGGCCGATGCCGCGGCGGGGCCGCGTAGCCGCCTCACCCCCGGTGCGCCAGAGCCAGCGCACCGTGAGGCCCACGAGCAGCGCCCAGAAGGCCGAGCCGATCCCCACGATCGCTATGCCTGAGGCCGCGATCAGGAGCGTGAGAGCCGCGGGGATGCGGTCCTCGGTTGCCGCCATGGCGCCGGCGACCGCGTTGGCGAGGGTGCCGAGCAGCGCGAGGCCCGCGACGGCCCCGATGAGTCCGTCGGGACCCGCGTCGATGAGCGCGGTGAGCGTGCCGACGCTGGTGGCGAGCACGAGGTAGGCGACGCCCGCGAAGACGGTGGCGACCCAGCGCCGGCGCGGGTCGGGGTGGGCCTGCTCCGATGCGGGAAGGGCGGCCGTGATCGCCGCGAGGTTGATCGCGTGTCCACCCGCGGGCGCGCCGATGAGGGTGCCGAGGCCCGTCGCGAGCATCGCGCTGCGCCAGGGCACGGTGTAGCCGTGGGCGCTGAGGACGGCGACTCCCGGCACGTTCTGTGATGCCATGGTGACGATGGTCAGCGGCACCGCTAGGCCGATGACGGCCTGCCAGGTGAGAGTGGGCGCGGTCAAAGCGAAAGTGACGGGGACCAGATCGACGCCACCGGCGATCACGACCATCGCCCCGAGGGCGAGTGCGAACGTCGCCGGGGTGGCCCAGCGCCTGGCGAAGCGCTCGAGCAGGACCCAGGTGACGATGAGGCACCCCATGAGCCACGGGGAGTCCCCCAGGGCGAGGAAGGGTGCGAGGCACAGAGGTAGCAAGATCCCGGCGAGCATCGCCTGGGCAAGCGCGGCGGGAATGGCGGCGACCAGGCGCGCGAGCGGTGCGATGACGCCGATGGCCATGATGAGGGTCCCGGTGACGAGAAATGCGCCGACGGCCGCGGGCCAGCCGCCATCCACGTAGCCCTGGGTGGCGAGAAGCGCCGCACCGGGGGTCGACCACGCGATGGTGAGCGGTATGCGGTGGCGCCACGACAGGTAGAGCATGGCGAGGGCCTGGGTGACGCACAGCGCCATGAGGCCGGATGCCGCCTCGGTGGACGTCGCGCCGACCGCGCTCAGTCCGGCCAGGACCACGGCGAAGGAGCTACCGAATCCCACGAGGGCGGTGACGACGCCGGTGGCAGCCGCCTGCGCGAGATGACGTTCCATGAACAGAACGGTAGCGCATGTGTTCTGTTCATGGAACGGTGTTGCTAGATTGACGGGATGGACACCGCACCGACCTCCGGCGCCCACGGCGCGGCAGGCCTGCCGCCGATGGTCGCCGCGCGCGTGCGAGCGGCGCGCGAGGCGCGTGGGCTGAGTCTTAGCGCCGTCGCCGCCGCGGCGGGCATCGGCAAGGGATCGCTGTCCGAGATCGAGCACGGGACGCGCAACCCCACCCTGTCCACGCTCTATGCCCTCGCGCATGCGCTTGCGACGCCGCTGTCCACGCTGCTGGCCGAGACGACCGGGGCCGAGGTCGCCTCGCCTGGCATCGTGGCCCGCCTCCTCGACGTGCGGGAGGAGCCCGGATTCACGGTTGAGGTCTTCCACCTCTCGCTCGCGCCCGGGGCCGAGCACCGCTCGGCCGCGCACGGCGCTGGCGTGAGCGAGCAGGTTCTCGTGACGGGCGGCCGCCTGCGGGTCGGGGCCGTCGGGGCAGCGCAGGAGGTCGGGCCGGGCGATGTCGCGACTTTCGCCGCGGATGGCCCCCACGCCTATGAGGCGGTGGGCGGGGCGGCCCACGCGATCAACGTGATTCGGACGCCGCGCTAGGGCGTCGAGGACTCCGGCAGGTCCCACCGCACGGGCTGTGAGGTGTAGTCCGCTGCCGTGCCGACGAAGCCACCCCGGTACTCGACGCTGGTCAGCTCGGAGTCGTAGCGCGCGACCAGCGTCCAGCAACCGTCGGCCTGGCCCTCCTGGGCGAGTGCGGCCACATCCAGGGGAGGACAAAGGGCGGGTGACTCGTCGGCAGTCGTCGGTGCCGCCTGACCACCCGTCGATGTGACGCCGGTGACACTCACGGGCTCGGAGATGGTGAAGCCCGTGGGCACGGGTGGGCCGCTGACGGTAGCGCGGTAATGCACGAAGACGGGGTACTGGTACCACAGCTCGTCGACCTCGGCTGGGGTGAGGACGTCCGCCATGTCCTCAATGGTGCCCACGGTGGCATCAACGATGCCGAGCTCCACGGCCACTTCGATGGTGGCTCCGCTGTCGTCGCGCGCGACGACGGGGACCACCAGCGTCTCGTCGCTGCCGAGCTCGGTGCCGGGCGCCGTGAACGGTGCGGCTACGGGAGCCTGGGACGTCGACGGTGCGGGCGTCGCGGTCCGGGTCACGGTGATCGCTGGGGTGGGTGGCGTCGCCGCTCCAGGCGTGGTGCAGCCGGTGAGGACCGCACCGGCGAGGGTAGCGGTCACCAGCAGGTGAGCCGTGCGCATCACACCTCCTTGGGATCGCGACGACATTACCCCGACAGCGAGCGCGCTCAGCAACACGGCACCGGCGTCCACGGCTCTTCGCGGACCTCGCGGGTGGCCAAGTGGTGACGGTTATGACCATTGACTGACGCACCGGTAAAGATTCGACGACCGGTGCCCCATCGCGTTGCCCCCGAGGTGTCGGGTCGGTTGACTGCCGCACGTGAGCGCTCTTCCCCGCCTCCTGGCCGCCACCCTCGCGGCCGCCACCCTGGTCGCCGTCGCAACCCCGGCATCGGCCGCCCGCCTTCCGGGCGTCGTGTGGCCGCCCCCGGAGCCCGAACGCTACGACCCCGTGTTCCAGATCACCGAGATCGTCGCAAACTCGCCCAATCACGACGGTACGGATGCGTTCGAGTACGTCGAGGTGCTCAACGTGTCCGACGGGCCGCTGGCATGGGACGACTTCCGCATCCGCTACATCTATCCGATCGCGGACCTCAACCCCGTCTCGACGGTGGAATGGCCCACCACCACGACGGGGGCCATCGTCCAGCCCGGCGAGACCCTCGTGCTGTGGATCCGATCGGAGGCGACGGCTGGGCTCACCGCCGCCGACTTCAACAGCGCCTACGGGAGCGACCTCGTCGAGGGTGAGACGCTCGCCATGGTGGATGGCGGTGGGCTCTCGAACTCCGTCCTGCGCGGCATCGAGGTGCTGACCGACGCGGGCATTCAACTCTCACGCGCCTACTACAACCGCCCCGGTGACGCCGATGCCGAAGTCAAGGGTGGCGTCCACTACGGGGTGGTGGCCGATGCCGACGAGATCCAACCCCGGCTCACGGTCGCTGCCGCCTCGCCTGGCGACACGTCCGCCCAGGGCGACTGGAGCGCCATCGCCACCGCGCCGCCGGGACGTGAGCCCCGCCTTCGCGACGAAACCCGCTCCCAGTTCTCTCCCGGAATGCCCTTAAATATCGAGGCGTGGGCCAACGACGACGGTCTGCTTCACTCGGTGAACGTCGAGGTCGAGACGGACCTGGACGAGCCGCGCACCGTCGCTCTGACGCGCGACGCGATCGGAAAGTTCGTGATGCATCTGGGTGGCGCGGACACCGTCGGGCGCGCATGGGTGAGGTATCGCTTCGTCGTGAAGGCCGGCGACCACGTGCTCGAGGGCCCGCAGACCACCGTCACCGCCGCGGGTGAACCGGCCGCGCTGCGCATCGGTGGGGGCCACCGGGGCGAGCCGCTCGGCGCGGACCTGGTGGTCCCGACGGTTCAGGTGCCCCTGACCCGGGGTACCGGGGCGTACGTGTCCGGCGAGCAGCGCCTCGTGGTGGGTGGCGACGCCTACCCGCCCACCCACACCTTGCTGATGGATGGCGTGGAGGTGCCCGGTGAGCCGGAGCTTGAACATGAGCCACTGCTCGCGTTCGAGGCCACCCTGACCGACCCCTACTTCCGCAACGGCGTCATCGTCGACGGCGACGTCCTCACCGTCTTCGACGAGGGCTTCCTCGGCGATACGGAGACGGTCGAGGTGGCGCTGCCGCTCGACGAGGTCAACCCGGGTGAGCCCGTCGTCGCCCGCATCTACTCTGGCACCAAGGCCGCTCCCGCCATCGACCCCAATGAGGTGAACGATGACTTCGTCGCCCGCAACGTTCGCCTGGGGCTGCCCGATGGCCGGATGCTGCGCCCGCGGGAGATCACAGATCCCGAGCGGTGGATCGACATCGGTGACAACGCGGGTTCGATCGACTACCTCGAGGTGACGTTCGACGTCCCCGACGACGCCTTCACGGCCCTCGGCTACACGTGGGACACCACCACGGCGACGGACGGACGGCACACCTTCGAGGCGCGCGACGGGTCCCAGACCGCCTCCCTCGAACTGAGGGCGGACAACACGGCACCCGCGCTGGTGCCGAGTATCGGAGCCGGTGCGGAGGTGCGCGGCGACGTCACGCTGGACGTGGATGCCCAGGACGCGGGCTCCGGTGTCGCGGAGGTGACCGCGACGCTGGACGGCCGGAGCGTTCGCCTTCCTCACGCCCTCTCGTCTCTCACCGATGATCCGGGGGATCACGTCGCGCAGATGGTGGCCACGGATCGTGAGGGCAACACCGCGACAACGACCGTACCGTTCACGATTCCACGCGAGCGGCCGGTGCTCACCTCAGCGAGCGCGTCCGGCGCTTCGGCGGGCCAGGCCACTGTCCTCACCGCGACACTCGATGACGCCTCCGGCGACCTTCTCGACGTCGCCTTCGCCGAGGGACGCCGACTCGACCTCGGCACAGACGTGACCGTGGCGAGCGGAACGGTGGCCGATGCCGCGACGACCGACCGCGCCGACGCCACCCCCGTCTCGCCCGGCGACCTGAGGCTACTCGCGGCGGCCGATGGCGACGCGGTGGTCACCACAGCCGACAGCGGTCTTCCATATGTGGTGCTCGAGGCCGACGTTCCCCCGGGAGCCGAGCAGGTACGGGTGGTGTGGTCGGGCGGCGCCGAGGCAGACGCGCGACTGACGCTCAGCGCCCACGACCCACGCGAGGACCGCTGGGTCGAGGTCGACTCACTGGTGACACGCGAGGACGACGGAACGGTCGAGCTCGAGGCAGTGGTCGACGCTGGGCTGGCCGACGCCGACGGGACGCTAACCGCGGTGGTGCAGCACGGCATCGGCTGGGCGGGACCGGACCTGACCACCCGGGCATCGGCCGTCGACCAGCACCACCCTGACGACACCGAGCGTGCCGACTACGACTTCACGCTCGCGTGGGAGTCCGACACGCAGTACTACAACGCCCAGCCAGAGATCTACGACCGGCAGACGTCCATCCACGACTATCTTCTCGCGCGGCGCGACGAGCTCAACCTGAAGTACCTGATTCACACAGGCGACGTGGTCGACTGGTCCGGCCAGCCCGAGCAGTGGCTGCGAGCCGACCCCGCCTACGCCGAGCTCGACGAGGCCGGATTGCCGTATGGGCTGCTCGCGGGCAACCACGACGTCAACCAGACGACGAACGACTACACACAGTTCTCCCAGTGGTTCGGCGCCGAGCGCTACGAGCAGAACCCCTGGTGGGGAGGGGACCACCTCGACAATCGTGGACACTACGACCTGCTCAGCGCCGGGGGCATCGACTTCCTGTTCGTGTACATGGGCTGGGGCGCCGAGAATGAGCAGATCGACTGGATGAACGAGGTGCTCGCCGCGTATCCGGAACGCCTCGCCTTCGTGAACCTCCACGAGTACATGCTCACGACCGGTGGCCTGGGTCCGCTCCCCCAACGCATCCACGATGAGGTGGTGGCGATTAACCCCAACGTCCGCTTCGTCCTGTCGGGCCACTATCACGACGCCTATACGCGCCTCGACTCCTTCGACGACGACGGTGACGGCAGCGACGACCGCACCGTGACGTCCATGCTGTTCGACTACCAGGACCTCCCCCACGGAGGCGACGGGTACCTGCGCCTGCTGCACTTCGACAACGAGTCACAGCAGATCCAGGTAAGGACATATTCGGACTACCAGTACGACTACGACGCCGTCCACAAGGCGCTGGACGACGAGCACCAGGAATTCACGATCCCCTACGCCCAGGCGGGCATCGTCGCCGAGCAGGCGTGCCTACGCACCGACGCCGTGCGGGTGGACGCCCTCATGGGAGACACCATTGCTTCCTACACGGACGTGCCTGCAGGTGAGGCCGTGAGCGCCTCGTGGGAACCCACCAGCCCGGGCGTGGGCTGGTTCGTGACGGCGACGGACCCGTACGGCGGGACGGTGGTGACCGACGTGCTGGAGTCGCGCGCTCCTGCCGCCTACCTCACGGCACTGGGGGCAGTGGCGCCGACGATCGCGCCGCGTTTATCGGGGTTTGCTTCCTGAAATGCCTGGTGAGGGTGGCGCGGCCACCTTCCCAGAATCGCAAAGATGCGAGAAGATGAACGCGGCCGTCGACCGGCGGTCACCACTTCCGTGGGCGATGGCACCGTCACGGGAGCCGGGCACGTCCGGCCCCTGCGGCACCGCACGAGTGGCGCAAGCTACGCGCATCGTCCGTGGCCAAGCAGGGGAGACAGTTATGAAGAAGTGGAACGTTCTCAACAACTCCACGGTCGTTCGCGCGACTGCTAGCGCGAGCACCATCGTCGCCGTTGCCGTCATCGTCGGCGCCGGCTTCAAGTGGAGCTAAGTCCCAACGAAGCGGAAGGCGGCACCGGCACCTCTCAGCCGTCGGTGCCGTCTTTCGCGCTCCGCGCCTATGTGACGGCTGTGACCGCTGTCGGCGCACTTGCAGTTCTGTTTGTCCTCGGCTTCTCGCCTTGGCCAGACGTGATGTCGGACCTCATGGTTGGTCCGGTGATCTTTCTGGCGATCGCCGCCATTATCGGAGAGGCCAAGCCGATCCAGCTGGTGCTTGGCGACTCCGAGTCACGCACGCTCTCGACATCATCACCGTTCGTGCTCGCGTTGATTCCCGTTGCGGGGGTGGGCGTCGCAGTCCTGGTTCAGGTTCTCGCGAGCTTGACAGACGACGTGCTTCAACGTCGGCAAGTGACGAAGTCGCTGTTCAACGTCGCACAGTATTCGGTCAGTGTCCTCGCGGGCGGGTTGGTCTATACCAGCCTGACGAGCACGCCCCTGCTGAGTGCACCTACGGACTCTCATGATGCGGCCCTCGGCCCGCTACTCCTCGCCGGCATCACCATGGTGGTCGTCAACTGGATCCTGGTTGCCATCGTTGTGACGCTAGCGTCGCGCGAGAAGTTCTTGTGGGTCCTGCGCACGGACGCGCAGTTTCTCATCATCACCCATCTCGTGCTTCTGAGCGTGGGTGCGATCGCGGCCGATGTCGCGTCAGACGGTGTCTGGGTTATCGCTCTCCTGGCCGGACCCGTGATCGCGGCGCATCTGTTTGCGGCCAGCGGCGCGCGCCACGCGCACGAAGCCTCGCACGACATGTTGACCGGACTGGGCAACCGCGGCTCAGCGAACCACCGGCTGGCGCAGACACTTGCCGACGCCCGCAACCGAGGAGCGGATGGTCCCGGTCTGGTGCTGATCGACCTCGACCACTTCAAGGACGTCAACGACACGCTGGGCCACCCGGTGGGCGACATCATCTTGCGCGAGGTGGGCGCGCGCATCGTGAAGGCCGCCCCCGAGGACGCTTCCGTGCACCGCCTCGGCGGCGACGAGTTCGCGATCATCGTCGAGGGTGACCACTCGCGCTCGCGCGCGGCCGCCGCCGCGCTGCTCGAAGCGCTCGAGGACCCGGTCAAGGTTGACGGCCTTGAACTCTTGGTGCGCGCGAGCATCGGCATCGCCGTCGCACCGTTCCACGGCTCCGATTCGGAATCGCTCATGAAGCATGCCGACATCGCGCTGTATCACGCCAAGGTCGAGCGCGACCGGGTGAGCGTCTACTCCCCCGAGTTCGATGTCAACACGGTGGAGCGGCTTCAGCTGCTCGCCGACCTGCGTAGCGCCCTCGGCGCTGGCGACCTGCACGTGGTCTACCAGCCTCAGGTCGACCTGCAGTCTGGCCGCGTGGTGGCGCTCGAGGCACTGGTGCGGTGGAACCACCCGCGCCGCGGGAACGTATCGCCCGAGGAGTTCATCCCGGTGGCAGAGAATTCCGGCCTCATCTTCACCGTGACGTCCTTTGTGCTTGACTCGGCGATCTCGCACGTGGCGCGCTGGCGTGACGGCGGCCATGACGTGCGCGTCGCGGTGAATCTCTCCGCACGCCACCTCTCGGACCTCGGCCTCCCCCACCAGGTGTCCGAGGTTCTGGAGCGCCACGGCGTACCCCCCGAGGCCCTCGTCTTGGAGGTCACGGAGACGGGGATTATGGCCGATGCGGTGCGCGCCGACCTGGTCATCAAGGCGCTGCGCGAACTAGGAGTCGCGGTCGCGATCGACGACTACGGCACAGGCAACGCGTCCCTGACCTATCTGCGTCGACTCGAGATTGACGAGCTCAAGGTGGACCGCACGTTCGTGTCCAACATCAATGCCGACAACCACGACCTGATCATTGTGCGCTCGACGATCGAGTTGGCCCTGGCGCTCGGACTCAGAGTGGTGGCCGAGGGCGTCGAGGACGAGCGCACCGCGCAGGCGCTGGCAACGTTCGGTGCAGTGATCGGCCAGGGCTACCACCTGGGCCACCCGGTGCCCGCAGAGCAGATTGACGCCCTTCTCACCTTTGCCCATCACACTGCACGAGGCGACTGAAAATGTTGATTCTTGCGCTCGGCATCATCGCTGTCGCGTCCCCCCTCGTCGCTGGGCGCTGGCCCGCAGGACTGCTGCTGCACCGCTTTCGTTGGCCGCTGCTGATCTGGGGCGCGCTCGCGGCCCAGATCGTGATCATCGAGTTCGATGCGCTCCACGACCTCGCTCCCGTGCTACACATCCTCACCTACGTCGCCGCCCTGCTGTTCCTGTGGCTCAACCGTGAGGTGCGCGGCGCGCTCGTCGTGGGTGCGGGTGCGCTGATGAACGGCGTCGCGATCGCGCTGAACGGCGGCACCCTCCCGGCCCGCGCCGCCGCTGTCGAGGCGGCCGGCATTGATGCTGGCGACGACTTTGCCAATTCCGCGGTCGTCGACGACGCGGTGCTGCCGTGGCTGGGTGACGTGTTCGCGTGGCCCGAGCCGCTGCCCCTGGCGAACACGTTCTCGGTGGGAGACATCCTCATCGTCGCGGGTGTCGCCATCGCGGCGTGGAGCGGATCGCGACGCATCGGCGCCCCGGTGACCGAAGCGGCCGGCGAGCCGACTGACCAGGCCCGTGAAGTATCGGACTCGCCCGAGGGCCGTTAATTCCGTCCACGCAGACGACGAGGGCCGCGACCTGGTGGTCGCGGCCCTCGTCGTGACAGCGCGTTACTTGTCGGACGTCGTGGGGGTCTCGCCGGTGGCGCCCTCGTCCTCCCACACATCTTCGGCGTCGTCGATGGCGTCGACAGCAGCGGACGTCGCACGGGAACGAGCTTCGTCAAACTCGGACTTGACCTTCTCGGCCTCCGACGTCGCGGTCGACTTCACCTTTTCGAGCGTCTCTTCCGCCTGGGACTTGGCCTTGTCGTAGGCGTCCTGTGCCTGCCCGGTCACCTTGTCGATGGTCGGGCCCGCCTTGTCATAGGCGTCCTTGCCGGCGGCGGTCGCGGCGTCGGCGCCCTTCTTCGCGGCTGCGGCCACCTGGTCGACGGCCTTGTTCACATTGTCGCGCAGCTGCTGCTTGAGGTCGCCGTCGGTGTCGAACTGCCACTCGTCGTCGCCGGCCCACTCGTCGCGGCCGGGGTCGCGACGCGCCCACACGACGAGGGCAGCGGTGCCTGCGGCGACCAGCGCGCCCGCGATGACGACCTTGCCCAGGCCGCCGCTCTTCTTCGCCTTCGGCTCCACGGCGGCCGCCTCGACGGCACTGATGACGGCCGGGATCGCGGCGCCGACGATGGCGGCGTGAGCGATGTCGGTCCACTCGGTCGCCTTATCGCCGGCACGGCGGACGTAGGGAGAGGCCTTGCGAGCGCCCGAGTGATAGGCGTGCTCGGCCTTGGGGGCACCCCAGGCGACGGCCTTGCCCACCTGAGGGCCGGCCCATTCCTGAGCCTTCTTCACCTGCGGAGCGGCCCAGTCCTGGGCCCGCTTGGCAGCGTCCTTGGCCGATGCGGTGGCCTGGTCAGCAGCGTCCTTCGCCTTAGCGGCGGCCTTCTCGGCCTGTGCGCGGTACTTCTCGACGTCCTTGGCCGTGTGCTTCTTGCGTCCCACTGTCATGCCTTTCGTCCGTGTGCAGGCTGTCCTGATCTCTCATCTTTGCATCTACCCAGTGCCAACGCGAGAGCCGTGGAAGAATGTTCCGCATGATCGCAACTATCGAGACCACGGCCGGCGCTATCCGCATCGAATTGATGCCGAATGACGCCCCGGCCACCGTGAAGAACTTCGTCGGCCTCGCCACCGGCGAGAAGGAGTGGACCAACCCCAAGACGGGCGAGAAGAGCAACGAGCCCTTCTACAACGGCATCGTCTTCCACCGCGTCATCGAGGGCTTCATGATCCAGGGCGGCTGCCCGCTCGGCACCGGCACCGGCGGCCCGGGCTTCACGTTCGACGACGAGATCCACCCCAACAACCAGTTCTCCGAGCCGTACATGCTCGCCATGGCCAACGCCGGCAAGCGCCTCAACCCCATCACCGGCCAGCCGGCCGGCACCAACGGCTCGCAGTTCTTCATCACGGTCGGCGCCACGCCTCACCTGAACCAGGGCCACACGATCTTCGGCAAGGTGGCAGACGACGAGTCGAAGGCTGTGGTCGACGCCATCGCCACGACGCCCACCGACGGTCGTGACCGTCCGCTCGACGACGTCACGATCACCTCGGTGACGATCTCCGAGTAACTCGTTGAGCACACCCGCGGGCGCCGGTGCGCCGACCTGCCCTCGCCACCCCGACCGCGTCGCCTACGTGCGATGCCAACGGTGCGACAGGCCGGCATGCCCGGAATGTCAGCGCCCGGCGCCCGTGGGCGTGCTCTGTGTCGACTGCCTCAACGAGGCCCGCGCCCAGGCGCGGCCCGTGAGGTCTCGCCTGGGATTCACCATGACGGCGGGACCGCCACTCGCGACCTATGTGCTGATCGGGCTTAATGTGGTCGCCTATGTACTCGGCCCCGTGCTCTACGGCAGTGCTGGAGCATGGCGCAACGCCTGGGCGGTCTACCCGGGTAGCGGCTGGGAGGATTGGATCCTCTCGGGATTCGCGCACGGCAGCCTGTGGCATATCGGCTTCAACATGCTCGCGTTGTTCCAGCTCGGCTCGGTCCTCGAGCCCGCGCTGGGACGGTACCGATTCCTCGCGCTTTACGGATTGTCGCTTCTGGGCGGGTCACTGTCCGTGGTGATCCTAGGCTCGGCCGCAATCGGCGCCTCCGGGGCAATTTTCGGCCTCATCGCCGCGTACGGAATCGTGCTCAAGCGACTGAACCTGCCGTACACGCAGGTGGTGGTGATCGCCGCCATCTTCATCGGAGGCCCCTTCATCGGCCTGCTGCCCGGCGTCTCGTGGCAGGGGCACCTGGGTGGCGCCATCGTGGGCGCACTCACCATGCTCGCCATGTTCCGCGGCGTTGATCGCCGGGAGGCTGCGGCGCGCGGCGCCCGCTCGTAGCGCTCGCCCCGGGTTATCCCCGGCGGTTGCGCCTGTCCCCAGGACGACGGTTGAGCCCACAGATGTGAACTCTGTGGACAGTTGTCACCCTGAGTCCTTTCACATCTGTCACTTCCGTCACATGCGCACCGCCTGTGGAGAGAAGCGGTGGACAACTGGGGACAGTGTGCACCGCGAGGTGTGGATAACTCTGTGGAGATGTGAATAACAACCGTGTAGTTATCCCCACCGTTGTCCCCATCTGGGGAGAACTACACCGGTGTAGTTCTCCTGGCAGGCGTCACTTCCAGCGTGTGAACAGCGCCATTGCGGCGGCCATGAAGGCGAAGCCCACCACCAGGTTCCAGTCGCCGATGGGCAACGGGTAGTTCGCACGCGTGATGTAGTAGACAACGATCCAGGCGGGGCCGAGGACCAGCAGGGTGACCGCGGTGGGGATGAGCCACTTGGGGTTCTCGCCCTCGGCCTTGCCCAGGTTCCTGGGAGCCTTATAGACGTTCTTGTCGCGCTTCTTCGAGACGGCCACGCTGGTTCTCCGTTAGTCGTGTGAGCCCGGCTACCCGGGCGGTGCTGACCACTAGGGTACCCAGCGCCTGGCTCTTACCCCTTCTGGGCCCACGGGCACGTCCCGTAGTCTGGGCTCATCATGAGCGCACCACCCGGAGTCGCATCCGACGAGTCAACGCCCTCGGGCCAGCCTGGGCCCTCGCCCGCGCATGCCGCGCCGCGCCGTGGCCTTTCCGTTGTCGGGGTTCTGGGGGAGTTGCTGATCCTTGCCGGGGCGTTGCTGGGCCTCTATGTCGTGTGGGAGTTGTTCTACACCGACGTCCAGGGGGACCGTGCGCAGCGGGAGATCGTCGAGGAACTCGCGTGGGCGGAGCCAGATGTCGTCGAGGGGGACGTCGTCACGACGGACATCGAGACCATTCCCGACGACCTCAAGGTCACCGACGAGGATCCGCCCGAGATGGCGTATCCGTCGTACACCGAGACCTTCGCGACAATGATGGTCCCTCGGTGGGGCGATGATTACGTGCGACCGATCTCCGAGGGCGATAGCCGCCGGGACGTGCTCGATCCCTTGGGTATCGGCCACTACCCGGACACGGCGCTCCCGGGCGAGCTGGGCAACTTCGCCATCTCGGGTCACCGCACCACATACGGGAAGCCCTTCAAGAGGGTGGACGAGTTGCAGGAGGGCGACGCGCTCGTCGTCCAGACCGAGGGCATCTGGGCGGTCTATGAGGTGACGGGTTGGGAGATCGTCGACCCCAGCGCCGTCGAGGTGGTGGCTCCGACGCCGAACCAGCCGGGGGCGGGCGCCACGGGGCGGTTCATGACGCTGACTACATGTCACCCGCTGTATTCGGCGGCTGAGCGGTGGATCGTCTACAGCGAGCTCAAGTACTGGGCGCCGACGGGACACGGCATTCCCAGCGAGTTGACGGAGGTGCCCGCATGATCTCGACATGGGTATGGGATCGCATCCCTGGACCCGCCTTCCTGAAAGCCATCCTGGTCGCGCTGGTCCTTGTCGCCGTTGTCCTCGTCCTGTTCGAGTGGGTCTTCCCGTGGGTGTCGACGATGATTCCGGTCCAGGATCCGACCGTAGGGGACGGTGGCTCATGACTCGTATTTTGGTGGTCGACAACTACGACTCGTTTGTGTACACGATCGTGGGTTACCTGCGTCAGATGGGCGCCGAGACCGTCGTGGTGCGCAACGATGCGGTGGCCGATGCCGGTCCCTTGGAGGAGTACGACGGCGTCCTCGTCTCCCCCGGTCCTGGCACCCCGGCCGAGGCCGGCGCCTCGAATGACGTGATCCGCGACTGCGCGCGCACGGGCACGCCGATGCTCGGCATCTGCCTGGGCCATCAGGCGCTCGCTGAGGTTTACGGGGGCGTGGTGAGCCACGCGCCGGAACTGATGCACGGCAAGACCTCCGCGGTGACTCACGCGGGTGAGTCCGTCTTGGTGGGACTGCCGTCGCCCTTCACGGCGACGCGCTATCACTCGTTGGCGGTCGAGGTGGACACGGTGCCCGGCGAGCTCGAGGTCACCGCCCGCACCGACAACGGCATCATCATGGGCCTTAAGCACCGTGACCTGCCGCTGCACGGCGTGCAGTTTCACCCCGAGTCGGTGCTGACCGAGGGCGGCCACCGCCTGCTCGCGAACTGGCTCGAGGTCTGCGGGCTACCCGACGCCGAGGCACGCTCGGCGGGCCTGTCACCGCTCGTTAATAAGTAGCGGAATGACTATGACCAGCCGTTCCAGGCGACGATCAGCAGCACGGTCACGAAGAATCCCACGGGCTGATTGAGCCACAGGAACGTGCGCCACCCGCGGTTGGCGTCCTCGCACGCGGCATCGGTGACGTTCCAGAAGCGTGCGGTCGAGGCCACGTAGGCCAACGGCAAAGCGGCGGCGAGCAGCGAGGGCCAGGGCAGGAACAGCAGCAGCACGGCGGCGGCGGCGTACAGGGCGACCGCGAGGCGCACCGTTGCCCGTGCGCCGATGACGGTGGCGACGGAGCCGATGCCGCCCTCGCGGTCGGCGCGCACGTCCTGCACCGCTCCGAACGCGTGGCTCGCCATACCCCACAGCACGAACGCGAGCCAGACGGGCCACACCGTCGCACCGGTGAGCGGGACATCGGCGAGGACGAGCGCATAGAGCAGCGGCCCGGCGAAGTGCAGCGCCGACGTGAGCGAATCCAGGAACGGCCGCTCCTTGAAGCGCAGTCCCGGAGCGGAGTACGCAATCACGCCGAAGACGACCAGGATGAGGGTGAGGGCCGCCCAGCCGTCGCCCACCCAGAGCAGCAATGCCATGAACGGGACGACCGTGATGACGCAGGCCCACAGGATGGCACGGTGAACTCGCGCGGCCTGCGCGCGGTCGCGCACCACGTCTCCCTCCACGCCTCCCTTGCGAGGGTTGGCGAGGTCGGACTCGTAGTCGAAGACGTCGTTGATCCCATACATCAGCAGGTTGTAGGGGACCAGGAAGAACAGGGTGCCGACGATGAGGACGGCATCGATCTCGCGCGTGGCCATGAGATAGCCCGCCGCGAAGGGGTACGCGGTGTTGATCCAGCTGATGGGGCGCGAGGCCCGCACGATGGCGCCGATCACGAGGCGCCTCCCCTGCGTCCCAACAGTTCCCACAGCGTGGGGACCAGCAGGACGGCGCCGATGGCGTAGGCGAGGTCCTCAACGGGAGCGATGGGCATCCGCACGCCGGAGATGAGATCCTCGTCGTAGCCGACAATCTCCAGCCCCACGATGACGTTGTCGAAGACCACCGTGAGCGCCATCAGGACGACGGCCGTGAGAAACAACGGCCGATGCGGCAGTCGCCTGAGCACGGGCAGGCACGCGACCGCGAGGACCGCGAGCACGGCGACGGACAGGATCACGTAGGTCATGCGACCGCCCTACGCCGCGAGAAGGCGCGCCACAACAGCAACGTCTGATAGGCGAGGAGGATCAGGAAGAAGACCTCCTCAAGCGGCACCTCGGGCGCGATGACGAGGCCGGACTGGTACGGCCCGTCGCCGATGAAGAAGATCCCCAGGCCGGTGCCGATGAGGTCCCATACGAGGAAGAAGGCGACCGCGATGGCGAGCGTGAGGACGGTGCGTCGGGTCTCGACAAACAGCGCCAGACGGTAGCGCCAGTCCAGCGTCGCGAGCCCCCCGATACTGATGAGCAGCGCCGTGAGGTACAGCCAAGAGGTCACCGCGCGCGCTCCTGGTGCGCGGGGGCGGAGGCGAGGGATCGGGAGAGGCGCCCCAGCGCATCGGCCCTGCGCGAGCGTGACAGGTAGCCCGCGGGCAGTGGCGCGGGCAGCGGGGCGACGCCGGTGTCGCCCAGCAGCCGCTTGGCGACCAGCTCGGCAGAGATGAGGCAGATGGGCACGCCGATGCCCGGCGCGGTCGAGGCGCCCGCATACAACAGGTTCTCGACCTTGCCGGAGATGTTGGAGGGGCGGAACATCGCGGATTGGGTCAGCGAGTGCTCGAGGCCCAGCGCACCGCCGCGCCACGCGTGCAGCTCGGTCGCGAAGTGGTGCGGGGTGAGGACCTTCTTGACAGAGGTGCGTTGGCGCAGGTCAGGGATCGAGGCCCACGTCCCGACCTGGTCGAGGTAGCGGTCGACATGGCCGTCGAGAGCCGCGCGGGAGGCCGCGGACGCGCCAAGCGCAGGATCTGCGGGGAACGGCACGAGCATGACGAGGTTCTCGTGACCGTCGGGGGCGGTCGAGGGGTCGGTGGCCGACGTGCGCGAGACGTAGATGGATGCGGGATGCGGCACCGTGAGGTCATCCATGATGGCCCGGAAGTTGGCGTCCCAGTCTCGCGTGAACAACAGCGTGTGATGCTCGAGCTCCGGCAGGTCGCCCTCGACGCCGGCCAACACCAACAACGCGCTGACCCCCGGCCGCATGCGCTTCCAGGAGGACTCCGGGCGACTCTGGAACGGCCGCTCGAGGAGGCGTGTCTCGGTGTGGTGCATGTCCGCGCCGGAGACGACGGCATCGGCCAGGATCGTCTCCCCCGTCGCGAGCACTACCCCGGTGGCGCGGCCGCGCTCCACCATGATGCGGGTGACGTCGGTGTGGGTACGGATGCGCACACCCTCGGCCTCCGCGGCGCCCGCGAGGGCCTGGATGACGGCGTAGAGGCCGCCCCGGGGGTAGCGCACGCCCTCCACGAGGTCCAGGTGGCTCATCAGGGAAAACAGTGACGGCAGCCGGTCGGGGGCCGAGCCGAGAAATACCGCATGGAACCCCAGCAGCTGGCGTAGGCGTTGGTCTGCCACCTTGGATCCGATCGCGGATCCCAGCGACCTCGTCAGCAGGCCAGCGAGCTCAGGCAGACGCTTCAGGGTCGCGGCGTCGATGGCGCGGTCGGGGCGCTCATAGGTCGTGTAGAGGAAGCGGTCGAGCGCCAGGCGGTAGCGGTCCCCTGCCGTGGCGGCGTAGTCGCGGATCGCGTCGCCGTCACCGGCGCTCATGGCGTTGAACGCAGCCCAGTTCGCCTCGGGGTCCGCGGTGACGTCCAGGCGGCGGGCGGGCCCGGCGCCGTTGTCGAAGTAGACGCGATAGCGAGGGTCGAGGTCGATGAGATCGAGCTCCTCGTCGACATTTCGCCCCAGGAGCGCGAAGTAGTGCTCGAAGGCCTCCTGCATCAGGTACCACGACGGGCCCGTGTCGAAGGTGAAGCCGTCGATCTCGAGACGACCGGCGCGCCCTCCGACCTGGTCGTGGCGCTCGAGAAGCGTGACCTCCGCGCCGCCGCGGGCGAGCAGCGCCGCGGTCGCGAGGCCGGCGACACCGCCGCCGATGACGACGACGTGGCCGCTCATGGGGTCTCCTCGGCGGCGGGTGTCGCCGAGCCGGCATGTCCTGTCAGGCGACGCAGCGCGATCTGTGCCTTCCGTGGGCCGGGAACCCGTACCCGGGTGGTGGTCAGGCGGGTCGCCGGCGTCTGTTCGATGCGCGTCAGCAGGTCGTCGTAGATGTCAGCGGTGGTCTCGACGGCTCGCCTCGCTCCGCGGGGGAGCCGGGGCATGGTCACCCGCGCCGCTGCGAGGTCGGCGCGGCAGTCAGCGACGAGGGCGGCGACCTGCGCGTCGGTCAGGGTGTCGAGCGTGAGGCCGGGAAAGTAGATGCGTCCGCGCTCGTCGGCGTCGGAGGCCAGATCGCGCAGGAAGTTGACCTTCTGGTACGCCGCCCCCAGGCGGCGCGCGCCGGCGCGCAGAACGTCGTCCACAGGAGCGGGCCCCGTGGTGATGTTCATGAAGACGGCCAGGCACATCTCGCCGACGACCTCGGCCGAGCCATGGACATAGGTCGCAAACGAGGCGTCATCGTGCTCCGTGCGCGTGAGGTCCATGCGCATCGACGCGAAGAACGGGTCGGTGAGGTCGCGGCCGATTCCCACCGCACGGGCGGTCACGCCGAACGCGTGCGCGACGACATCGGCGGAGAACCGACCCGCCATGGCGCGGTGGACCTGGCGTTCGAAGTCATCGAGGACCACGCCCGCGTCGTCGCCCCGGTACGTGTCGACGATCTCGTCCGCAATCCGGACCATCGCGTAGATCGACGCGATGGCGGAGCGCATGGCGCGCGGCAGCAGCCGGGCACCGAGCCCGAAGCTCGTGGAGTAGCGCGAGATGACCTGGGCCGCGGCCGCGGCTGCCGCCTCGTCGTACAGGGCCAGCGACGTCTCGTTATCGTGATGGACCGCCCGCCGGGCGGCACTCACGACGCCCGCTCCTGAAGCGAGGCGATCAGGCCCACCAGGTGTCCGCTGAGCGGCGCCGGGATGCGCTCCGCGGCAATGCGGGAGGCTTCTCGCGCACGAAGGCGGGCGAGGCGCAGAGCGGCCTCGCGGGCGCCGGAGGATTCGATGACGTCGCGCACGGCCGCCGCACCCTCCTCCGTGAGGCGGGGATCACCCAGGTGACGGGCGAGCGTCGCCCTTCGCGGCGCATCGGCCTTCTCCCATGCCAGCCGCATCATCTCGGTGCGTTTGCCGGCGCGCAGGTCGGTCAAGCGAGACTTGCCCGTGACGGCAGGGTTGCCGAACACGCCCAGGTCGTCATCGATGAGTTGAAACGACACCCCCAGGGCGAGTCCCAATCGTTCCAAGTGCGTCAGCATGGTCGGGTCGGCGCCCGCGAGACGTGCCCCCGCGAGCAGGGGCACGACGCACGAGTACCACGCTGTCTTCAGTGCGGAGACGAGCAACGGATCCGCCTGCTCGAGGGGCTCGAGGTCACCGTAGACGTCGAGCAGCTCCCCCGCGATGGTCGAGCGGATGGCGCGGGTCACGAGGTCGAGGCAGGCGATGCGGTGATGCGCGGGGAGCGACGAGGAGATGATGAGGTCGTAGGCGCTCGACAGCGCCAGGTCACCGCCCAGCAGCGCCGCGGCGAGAACTTGGTCGTCGATCTTGTCCGGCGGGGCGCCCGTGGCCTGCAGCTCCGCGCGACGCAATCCGGCGATGTTGGGCCGGCCGCGGCGAACCTCGTCGTGATCGAGGACGTCGTCGTGCACCAGCATCGCCGTATGCAGCATCTCCATCGCCGCAGCGACGGGCACGACCGCGTCGGGATCGTCGCCGCCGAGGCCCAGGTACGCCGCGAGGGTGAGGGCGGGACGGAGGTTCTTGCCACCATGAAACTGCGCGCCCAGGTGATCCCAGAGGCGGGCATAGTCGGGAGCCACCACGGGCATGCCGGAGCGCGCGCCGCGCACATGCGCATCAAGGGCCGCATGGACGCGGGGCAGCAACTCGTCGACGGACGAGCCGAGGGCCTCAGCGGTGAGCGATGTCGTCATGGTGCCGGGTCAAACGGCGGTCAAGGGACGGTTATTCCCCCTGGTGGCGAGTGCACTTGTGCGGCCAGGCGACGGATCGCCCGCAGCTGTTGTCACTGCGCGCCCGGCGGCGTGACGGCGGGTCCCGGGGTGGGGGTCTCCGTGGTGGGTTCGGGCTCCGGCTCGGGCTCGGGTCCCTGCGACAGCACCAGCGTGACCGTCGTGTCGGGAGCCACCTGGGTGCCCGGGTTGGGGTTCTGCGAGATGACCGATCCGGCGGGGATGTCGTCCGAGTACTGCGGGCTGCCGTAGGTGAAGCTCAGGCCGGCCGTGCCGAGTTCGCGCTCCGCCTCGCCCTGGCCGCGGCCCGTGACATCGGGCACCGCAACCGTGGAAGGCGCGGTCGCGACGTCGATCTCGACCGTCGAGCCGCGCTCGACCTTGCCGGGGCTCGGGTCCTGGCCCACGACGGTGCCCTCTTCGGTCTCCTCGTCGTCGACCTCGACCTCGCTGACGGACGCGAACAGTCCCAGTTCCTGGATGGCGGCGCGGGCCTCGTCCTCGGTCATGCCGGTGAGGTCTTGAAGCTCCACCTCGCCTGAGGCCACGTACAGCGTCACTTCGGTGCCCGCGGCAACCTCCTCGCCGTCGGCGGGTTCCGTCTCGATGACACGGTCCTCGTCGAGGTCGGGGTCGTCCTTGATGACGACGTCGCCCACCTCGAGACCCACCTCTTGGAGCGCAAGCCTGGCATCGGCCTGCGTCATGGAGCGCACGGACGGCACGGTGACGGCATCGGGCCCCGAGGACACCACCACTGTGACGGTCGTCGCCTCCTCGACCTCCTCCTCGGGTCCCGGCGTGGTCGAGATGACCTCGCCCTCGTCGACGTCCTCACTGGCCTCGTAGGTGACGTCGGGGACCAGCGCCACCTCTTCGAGGGCAGCAACGGCCTCGTTCTCGGTCATGCCGACCACGTTGGGGACGGCGACCGTGACGACCTCGGGCTCGTCCTCACCGCTAGACATCAGCAGCCAGATGACCAGGATGACGGCGAGCAGGGCGGCGCCGCCCAGCGACCACCACAGGATTTTCTTGCGGCGGGCCTCGTCCTCGCGCGCGATGTCGGTCTCACCCGTGACGGTCGCGACACCTCCGGACTGGGGCGGGGGAATCGAGCCGTAGGAGCCGGCCGCGGCGCCGGCGGCACCGCCTGCCATGACGGCGTCCCAGTTCTGGGCCGGTGACGCCATCACCTCGGTCGCGCCGGTCTCGGGTCCGGCCGGGGTGGCGGGCATGGCCTGCGTGGGCTGGTCGGCGATCTCCTCGTCCGTCATGTCCGCTGCGGCTGCACCCGCAGCCGCGCCCGCCGCACCTGCGGCTGCGACGCCGGCGGCTCCAGCGCCGAAGCCGGCGGAGCCCAGCGGAATGGAGCCCGTGGCCGCGCTGACAGCGCCGCCACCCATGACGGCGCGCAGGTCGCCGAGGAACTCTTGTGCGGTCGCGTAGCGCTGATCGCGGTTCTTGGCCAGTGCCCGCAGCACCACCTGGTCGAGTTCCTTGGGAACGTCGGCCGCGAAGGCCGACGGCGCGGGCGCCTCCTCGCGCACGTGCTGGTACGCGACGGACACGGGCGAGTCGCCCACGAACGGGGGGCGACCGGTGAGCAGCTCGAACAGCAGGCAGCCCACGGAGTACAGGTCGGAGCGGGCGTCGACGGTCTCGCCACGCGCCTGCTCGGGCGAGAGGTACTGGGCCGTACCGACGACGGCCTGCGTCTGCGTCATGGTGTTGCCGGCATCGGCCAACGCCCTGGCGATGCCGAAGTCCATCACCTTGACCGCGCCCGTGGGGGTGAGCATGACGTTGGCGGGCTTGATGTCGCGGTGGACCAACCCAGCGTGGTGCGCGTAGTCGAGCGCGGTGAGCACGCCCGACGAGATCTCGACGGCCTCGTCGATGGGTGCGGCGACGTCACCCTTGAGGATGTCGCGCACGGTGTGGCCCTCGACGTACTCCATGACGATGTACGGCACGGCCTGCGGGTTGCCGTCGGCGCCCGTGGTGTGGTCCTCGCCCGTGTCGTAGACGGCGACGATCGCGGGGTGGTTCAGGCCGGCCGCGGCCTGGGCCTCACGACGGAAGCGGGTCTGGAACGACGGGTCGCGCGCGAGGTCGGCGCGCAGGATCTTGATGGCGACGGTGCGTCCCAGCCGGGTGTCGTAGCCGATGTGTACCTCGGCCATGCCGCCACGACCGATGAGGTCGCCGATCTCGTAGCGTCCGCCGAGGATCTTCGCTTCGTCGTTCATGGTGTCCTTCAGTCTTCCACGTGCCGTGTCGTGTCGTGGGTCATTGTTCCAGGTCGCACGCGACCGTTAGCGTTCCGTGATGTGGCGCTCATCGGCGCCGCGGGGTGTCGGGGCGCGGCCGGTACGAGCGCGGCGCGATGGAGGGGGGCATGGCGCGGCGCGTCGAGCCCGAGCGTGTGCGGCCCGTCTCGGGGGCCGATGCCGTGGCTGGGCTGGCGCCCTCCGCGGTGGTCGCGTGGGGGGCGCTGTCGCTGAAGTCCAGCGTGCGAATGCGCTCGATGAGCGCGCGGGCGTCCCGCGGGCGCTTCTTCGGGTTCTTCTCGAGGAGGTCCATGATGAGCGCGTTCATGGGATCCGACACCGTGGCCGGCAGCGGCGGGACGGCCTCGTTGACGTGAGCGATGGCGATGTCGACGGCCGCGGGCGCGGTGAACGGGCGCTTCCCGTTGACGGACTCGTACGCGATGATGCCCAGGGCGTACAGGTCGGAGGCGGGGGTGGCGGGCTTGCCCAGTGCCATCTCCGGCGCCAGGTACTGCGCGGTGCCCATCACCATGCCGGTCTGGGTCAGCGTGGTCTGGTCCATCGAACGCGAGACGCCGAAGTCGGTGATTTTCACGCGGTCACCCTCGCGCACCAGCAGATTGCCCGGCTTGATGTCGCGGTGCATGATGCCGGCGTCGTGGGCGACCGCGAGGCCGCGAGCGGTCTCGACCATGAGGTGGGCCAGACGCGGCTCGGCGAGGGTGCGCTCCCGCTCGAGGATGGTCGCGAGCGACTCGCCCTCGACGAGCTCCATCACCAGGTAGGCGGTGTCGTCGTGGTCGCCGTAGTCGTAGACCTGCGCGATGTTGTCGTGAAGCAACCCCGCGGCGTTGCGCGCCTCGTTGTGGAAGCGCTTGAGGAAGGTCTCGTTGGCGGCGGCGTGCTCCTTGAGGACCTTGATCGCGACGGGACGGTCCAGTTCGCTGTCCTCGCCTCGCCACACCTCGCCCATCCCGCCCACGGCAAGCAGGGAGCGCAGCACATAGCGGCCGCCAAGAGTGGTGCCGGCATGAAGTGTCACAGGTCACCCTCCCCGTCGAGGCGGATGGCTTCTTGCATGACGGCCTTCGCGATGGGGGCCGCGATGCGCCCGCCGGTCGCCTCCGAGCCCATCGAGCCGCCGTTCTCGACGACGACGGCGACGGCGACCACGGGGTCGTCCGCAGGGGCAAAGGACACGAACCACGCGTGCGGAGGCGTGTCCTGGCCCGTTTCGGCCGTGCCGGTCTTGCCTGCCACCTCGACGCCGTCGATGCGCGCCGCGCTGCCCGTGCCGTCGTCGACGACGGTGACCATCATGTCGGTGAGCTTGTTGGCGTCGGAGCGGGTCATCGGAGTCGAGTAGACCTCGGGCTCGGTCACGTCGATGACCTGCAGGTCGGGGGCGCGCACCGAGTCGACGAGGTACGGCTTCATGAGGGTGCCGTCATTGGCGATCGCCGCGGCCACCATGGCCATCTGCAGCGGCGTGGAGCGCACGTCGTACTGGCCGATGGCGCTCATGGCGGTCTGCGCCTCGTCGGGGTCCTCGGGGAGGCGTGAGGCGGTCACCGAGAGCGGCACGTCGATCTTGTCGGTCCACCCGAAGGATTCGGCCTTGCGTTGGATCACCTGCCACTGCAGCGTCATCCCCAGGTCGGCGAACGCGGTGTTGCAGCTGATGCGCAGGGCGTCCTCGAGCGTCATCGAGTCGTCGGAGGAACAGGCCTCCCCGCCGTAGTTGCCGATGGTGTTCGAGCTTTGGGGAAGGTCCAGTTCCGTGGGGGCATACAACTCGGTGTCCGGCTCGTAGCCCGCCTCGAGTGCCGCAGCGGCGTCGATGAGCTTGAACGTCGACCCGGGCGGGTAGGTGTCGCCGGCGATCGCCCGGTTGATGAGGGGGCCGTCGTCCTGGTTCAGGAGCGACTGGTAGTTCTCGTTGACGACCGACGAGTCGTGGCCGGCCAGCAGCGCGGGGTCGTACGTGGGGCTCGTCACCATCGCGAGGATCTCGCCGGTCTCTGGCGCGAGCGCGATGACGGCGCCGCGTTGGTCGCCGAGTTGCTCGGCGGCCACCTGCTGGAGGCTGGACTTGAGCGTGAGCTCGACGGAGGCGCCCTGCTGTTGCTCGCCCGAAAACAGATTGCCCAGGCGGGTCCAGAACAGGGAGTCGGCGCTGCCGTTGAGGAGCTCGTTCTCGGTCTGTTCCAGGCCGGAGCGTCCATAGACGATGGAGTAGAACCCGGTCGCGGCGGCATAGAGGGAGCCGTCGGTGTACGTGCGCTGGTAGTTGAACGAATCGTTGGACGGTTCCGACCAGACCACCGACTCGCCGTCGACGACGAGCGGACCACGGAAGTTGCCGTACTCGCGGTACAGCGTGCGGACGTTGCGCGGGTCCTGGCTGAGGGTCTCCTCGTTGACGACCTGGATCCACGAGGCGGCCGCCATGAGGGCGAGGAAAAGGATCAGGACCACGACGGATACGCGGCGGGCGGGCTCGTTCATGCGCTCACCGCCTCCGATGATCGCCTGGCCTGGTCGGAGACGCGCAGGAGGAGCGCGACCACGAGCCAGTTCGCCAACAACGAGGATCCGCCATAGGCGAGGAACGGAGCCGTGAGGCCGGTCAGTGGGATGACGCGCGTGACACCGCCCACCACGATGAAGACCTGGACCGCGATGGTGACGCCGAGTCCGGCGGCCAGCAGCTTGCCGAAGCCATCGCGCACACCGATGGAGGTGCGGAAGGCCCGCTGCAC
Source organism: Demequina sp. NBRC 110055 (assembly GCF_002090135.1). GTDB lineage: Bacteria > Actinomycetota > Actinomycetes > Actinomycetales > Demequinaceae > Demequina. The sequence goes on from NZ_BBRL01000004.1 coordinate 517,264, forward strand.
AATGATGATGTACAGCGTGAGGATGGCCATGAGGCCGGTGAGCCCCAGCTCCTCGCCCAGCGACGCGATGATGAAGTCGGACTCCGCGTAAGGCACGAGGTCGGGTCGCCCCTCCCCCAGGCCGGTGCCGAACAGGCCGCCCGAGGCCATGCCGAACAGGCCGCGCACCAGCTGCTCCGAGGTGCCCGACGAGTACACGTTGGCATCCAGCGCGTTCAGCCACGCCTCGAAGCGGCTGCGCACGTGAGGCACCGTGAGCGCCGCGAAGGCGCCGCCCACGAAGAACAGGCTCATGCCGATGGCGACCCAACTGAACCGCTCCGTAGCGACGTAGAGCATCCCCAGGAAGATCGAGAAGAACAGCAGCGATGCGCCCAGATCACGCTCGTAGACCATGATCAGCATCGCGGCGAGCCACACGATGAGCAGTGGTCCCATGTCGCGGATGCGCGGGAAGCGCATGCCGAGCACCTTGGGGCCCGCAAGCGCCAGCGTGTCGCGGTTGGTCACGAGGTAGCCGGCGAAGAAGATGACCAGCGCGATCTTCGCGAACTCGCCGGGCTGCACGGAGTTGCCCGCGATAGAGATCCAGATTCGCGCGCCGTTCACGGTGATGCCCAGGCCCGGCACCAGGGGCAACAGGTACAGGACCAGGCCCACGACCCCGGCGGTGTAGGTGTAGCGGCGGAGCTTCCGGTGGTCGCGGACCACCAGGAGGACACCGATCATGATCGCGACGCCCAAGACGGCCCAGATCATCTGCTGCGTGCCGAAGCTGGTGTCCTCGGCGTAGTCGATGCGGCGAATCTCCGCGATGCCCACGCCGTTGAGCGCAAACACGGCGGGCAGCAACACCGGGTCGGCGGACGGGGCCACGCGGCGCAGCGTGATGTGGGCGGCCAGCATCAGGCCGGCGACCGCGCCGCCGTAGATGGCGATATCCACCAGCTCGAGGTAGGCCGCGTGATAGTCCACCAGGGCAAGCGCGAGCACGATGATCACCCACGCGAGCGCCATGAGCGTCAGCTCGCTGCGCCTGCCGGAGCGGACGGAGACCTCGGAGACGGTCGCCACTTAGGCGTCTCCGGCGTCCGTGGAGGCGGCCGATGCCGTGGCGGGGGTGGGCGCGTCAGTGGCCGTGGGCGCGGGGCCGGGTGTGGCGGAGGCGCTCGCGGACGGGCTCGGGCTCGGCGTGGGGCTGGGCGTCGTGACCGGTTCGACGACGTCGAGGGACGCGACGATGCCGCGGGCCTCCTCGAGGCTGCCCGCGCGGATGGTGGCCTCGATGCGCTGCTGCTGATAGGGCTCAAGGGTCGCGACCGGAATGCCGGTGTCCTCGACCAAGGTCTCAAGCTCGACAATCGGGAGGTCCTGCGGTATTCCCTGGTAAATCGCGACATTGAGGCCGTCGGAGCCCACAAAATACTGCGTCTGGGTCCACAGGTAGGCACCCCACGCTCCGCCGATGACGACGACGAGGGCGATGAGGGGCAGGACCCAGGGGCGCGCCTTCGCCCAGGCCTGGGAGCGGCGGCTGGGCCGCTCGTCCTCGTCCGGCTCGGGAGTGCGTGCCTGCAGACGGGCGGCGCGCCCGGCGGCGCCCGTGCCACCCGCGGTGGGGCGGTGCCGATCGGTCGCGGCGGCACCCACGATCTGAGTGGAGGACGGCGGCCCGACGCCGTCGGGCTGCGCGTCAATGTCGACGACGTCGGCGACGATGCAGGTGACGTTGTCCGGCGCTCCCGCGGACAGCGCGAGGCTCACCAGGGCGTCGGCACAGTCGCCGGGATCGTCGACCTCGGCGAGGGTCTTCGCGATGGTGTCGCGGCTGACGACACCGGAAAGTCCGTCGGAGCACAGCATCCACCGGTCGCCCGCGCGGGTCTCACGCACCGAGATGTCCACGGGCACGTTCGCGTCCACGTCGCCCAGGACCCGCAGCAGCATCGAGCGCTTGGGGTGATTCTCGGCATCGGCCGCACTGAGCCGACCAGTGTCGACGAGGTGTTGCACAAAGCTGTGGTCGGTCGTGACCTGGTCCAGTGCGCCATCGCGGAGGAGGTAGGCGCGCGAGTCGCCGATATGCGCCATGGACAGCGAACTGCCGGCGCGCAGCAACGCCGTCACGGTGGTGCCCAGGCCGGACAGCTCGGGATCGTTGGCGGCGCGCTGCAGGATCTCGGCGTGTGCCTCCGCGATCGCCTGCTTGAGCTCGTCGAGCGCCTCGTCCGGTCCGTGGGATTCCCCGTCGAGCGCCGCGAGGCGGCCGACCGCGATCGAGGAGGCGATGTCGCCGCCCGCCGCGCCGCCCATGCCGTCGGCGACGACCAACAGGTGGGGTCCGGCAAAGGCGGAGTCCTGGTTGTTGGCGCGCACGAGGCCCACGTCGGAGCGTGCTGCGAAGTGAAGGGTGAGGAACACTGTTAGCTCCTCAGCTCCAGCGTGGTCGCCCCGAGTCGCAGGTGGTCGCCTCGCTTGAAGGGCATCGGGTCGCCCACCCGCTGGTTGTCGAGGTAGGTGCCGTTGGTGGAGCCCAGGTCCTCGACCCTCCACGCGTCGCCCTCGGGGTACACGCGGCAGTGCTTCGCCGAGCAGTAGTCGTCGTCGATGACCAGCGTGCAGGTGGGGGAGCGGCCGATGAGCACGGGAGCCGAGCCGAGCGGAATGACCGTGCCCTTGAGGGGGCCGGAGGTGACGGCGAGGTGGCCCACCGCGGAGGCCTGCGTGTTGATCGCTCCCGCGCGCACGCCGGTGCCCGCGCGAGACGGTGCGGCGGTCTTGTTGGTGCGTGCGTCAGGACGGGACCGTGCATTGCGGCCGCGCCCGCGAGAGGTCACGCGCGTGCCATAGAGGTCGGCACGGAGGACTCCGATCGCCGCCAGCACGAGGGCCCACAGCAGGATGAGGAACCCGAAGCGCAGGAGGGTGATCGAGATTTCGCTCATCGAATCAACTGTCCTCTTCGGCAGGGACCGCGTCCCAGTACATGATCGTGGTGCGGCCCACGGTGATCGCGTTGCCGTCGAGCAACGTGACCTCGCTGACGCGCTGGTCCTCGACCATCGTGCCATTGGTCGAGCCCAAATCGGTGAGGATCGTGCCGTGCTCGGTGATCTCGAACCTGCAGTGCTGACGCGACACCCCCGTGTCGTCGAGCACAATGTCCGATTCGGAGCCGCGGCCAATCACCGTCATCTCGCCCGTGAGGTGATAGCGCTGCCCGTCGACGTCGATGAGCGGGTAGCGCGAGCGGTCGTCGCGCTCCGTGGCGGGCGCCACGGGGCCGCGGGTGGAACGACTCGTCACGGCCAGACGCCCGGTCGCGAGCGACTCGTCCTCCTCGAAGGTGACCTTCACCGAACCCACAAAGGAGTAGCGCTGCTGGCGCGCATGGTCGCGCAGCGCCTCCTCGATCTCGTGCGCGAGCGCCTCGTCCCCCCACTGGCTGATGGCCTCGTGATCGGTGGCGCTCAACGCAATCGAGTACTCGTTCGGTGCGACAGTACGGTTGCGGTCGACGGCTGCCGAGCGCGCGTCGCATTCACGCCGCACGGCTGAAGCGATCTCGACCGGCTTGACCCCCGACTTGAAGGTCCGCGCGAAGGCTCCTTGCACGGCGTTCTCGACGCGCTTCTCGAAGCGATCCAGGACTCCCATATGGGGAATCGTATAGTGCCTCCGAGTCGTGCTAAAGTTGCCCGGCACGCGCGAGTGGCGGAATAGGCAGACGCGCACGGTTCAGGTCCGTGTGCCCGAAAGGGCGTGGGGGTTCAACTCCCCCCTCGCGCACGTGAAGAAAGGCCCCCGGGACATCCGGGGGCCTTTTGCTTTTCCCGCCCGATAGTGCGCCTCCCAGGAGTCACCGAGTGCCCGGAACCGGCCAGAACCGAGCACCAGAGGGCTCGCAGGACGCAACGCCCGCGTCACACCACCCCCGCGTCACGCCACCGCCGAGACCACCACGAGCACCGGCCCGCACAGCGCCGTCGTCGCCACGCACGCCCGCGAGGCCACATCAACCGAGCAGCGGTACCTGTTCGCGTAGACCACCACGTTTTGCGCCGTGGGCAGCGCAGCCATCGCGACCACCATCGTGAGCGCGGTCCCCTCGAGCCCGGCGAGCGATCCCACCAGCCACGTGAGGGCGGGGTGCACCACGGCGCGGGCAGCGATCGCCAGCCCCAGCGGCGCGGCCAACCCCCTCGATCCGGCCAACCCCGCACCCATGCCGCCATCTTCGCCCGGGCCTACGGGCGCATCGGCCATCCGCACGTCCTTGGCGAGCGACATGCCGAGCGTCAGCAGTGCGAGCGGGGGAGCGGCGGCTCCTACCAGGGAGAACGGCTCGAGCGCGGCCTCGGGGATCGACCACGGTAGCAGCGCGAGCACCAGGCCCGCGAGCGTCGCGAGGGTGAGGGGATTGAGGATGGCCGATGCGACGGCCCCCTTGCGTACGGGCGCATCCCCGTCGTCCCTGACCCGGGAGGCGGCGATGGGAAGGGGCGTGGCATCGGCCGCGCGCCCCAGTACCCCGAACGCGACCGGCGCCATGACGAGCAGCTGCACCAGCATCGTGGGCACCACGGCGAGGGCGTCGCCAAAGAGATAGACGGCGAGCGGCAGCCCGAGGTTCCCGGCGTTGACGTACGAGCCCGACAGCGCCGTGATGGTGGCGCGGCCGGCCGGCAGTCGCATGCCCCAGCGAGCGATGACGACGAGCACCCCGGCGAGCGCGAGGCTCGTGCCCCAGGTCACGGCCGCCCCCCGCGAGGCGAGCGTCCCGAGGTCCGCATGGGCGACGGTCGCGAGCAGGAGGCAAGGGCTCGCGATGGAGAAGCAGACGGTCGCGAGGATCTCGCGTGAGCCGTGGGGGAGCCACCCGCGCGCCTGGATCAGCCAGCCGGCCGCAACGACCAGGCCCATCGTCACCAGGGCGGTGACGACCTCGCTCACGCGTGGGTCCAGGGAGCCCCGAGTTCGGCGAAGGTGCGGCCCTGCGCCGCCACCTCCTCGCACCACGCGGCGACGTCGCGCACCACGGGGTGACGTTCATCGCCCTCTCCCGCCCAGTCGACGTGCGCCGGGTCGATGGAGCGCGGGTCGGGGGCGGTGCGGACGGCTTCCATGACTCGCATGAAAGCACCGGTGTCTCGCACGTCGCAAGCAAGCGGGCGACCGGGAGTCGACCTCGCGGCGACGAGATTCTCGAGGAGGTCGTCCCGCGAGTACTGCTTTTCGAGGTCGACGGAGTCAGTAACGAGGCGTACCCGGTCCGTCTCGTATGCGAGCTCGATGCGCCCGCGGGTGCCGTGAATGAGGATGCGGGCGGGGGTGCGCTCGGGCGCGCACAGGGTGAGGCCGAACCCGCAGCGCATGCCGTCCGCGGTCGTGACCCGCACCGACGAGGTGTCGTCGGCCTCGATGGGATTGGCGCGGTACAGGTCGACATCGACGCCTGCGACGTCCGCGGAACGGGTCGCGCCCGCGATCCTCAGGCCCGTCGCGACGGCGTGTGCCAGGGGATTCGTGACGACCCCGTCAACCACGTCACGGCCGTCCAGTTGACGCTTGCCCGCCCACGGCGCGCGCGCCCAGTAGGCGGTGGTGCGCACCCAAAGCCCCACCGCGCCCACGCCGGTGACGTCGCCGATCTCGCCGTCGGCGATCAGCCTGTCGACTGCCGTCAGCGCGTGCGAGCCGAAGGTCTGGAACCCCACCTGACACAGGCGCCCTGTCTCCTCGGCGACGGCCACGAGCGCGGTGTGCTCGGCAAGCGACGCCGCGGTGGGCTTCTCGAGCAGCACGTCGAGCCCGGCGCGCATGGCCGCGCTGGCGAGCGGCACGTGGGTGGGGATGGGGGTCGACAGGACCACGATGTCGGGGCGGACCTCGGGCTCGGGCGCGGAGAGCAGATCACCCAGGGTGGGGAACCACGGCGCGCCGTCGCCTGCCGCGGCCGACCCGTGGCGAGGACCGCCGGGCCCGCCCGTGGCGGGGACCTCGTCGGTCTCGAGCGGGCGTGGGTCGACGAGGGCGCTGAGGCGCACCACACCGCGCGCCTCAAGGTCCCGGATGCGTCTGAGGTGGGCGCCGCCGTGGCCGTGGATGCCGACCAGGGCGACGGCCGGTGCCGCCCCTGCCGTCGTCATCGCACGTCCGCGGCGTCGCTCGCGAGTCTCGCGGCCTCCTCGAGGCTCACGGCGCGGTCGAGCAGGACGGTGGTGAGGCCGATCTCGACCGTGCCGCCGTCGGGGATGGTGAGCGGGCGGTCCCACGCGAGCGCCGGGCCGGCGCCGGGGTACTCGGCTGCGCGGACGAACCAGGGCCTCGCGGCGCCGTGCTGGACCGCAAGCCAGGTGGTCGCATCGGCCCCCTCGCCCTGCACAAACGCGAGCCAGGGGGAACGCGAGCCGTGCGCGGTCTGCTCGCCCTCGCCGCCCTCGCTCAGCACCGTGGTGGTGGCGGCGAGCGGTAGGCGCCAGAACCATCCGCCATAGCCCGCGCCGCGCCGCCCGTTGGTAGCAGGGGAGCCGATGGTCACGCCGCCATGCTCGGCGCGCAGCACCGAGCGCCACGTGAGCGCCCATGCCTCGTCCCCCGCGAGCAGGTGGGCGCCCAGCCGGCGCGACTCCTCCAGTTGAGCGTCGTCGTTCTCGTCGTACCAGCGCACCGCGTCGCGCAGGATGTGCGGATCGGTGCCGTCGACGACGGGGCCCGCGCTGACCTGTTGCCCGTGGTTTTCGAGCAGGGTGGGGCCCACGTCGCGCACAAAGGTCCGCCCGCCCCAATAGCTGGTGCCGTTGACGTCTGGCACCGCGAGGGACACGCCGTAGTGGTGGCGGTGGTCCACCGGCGCGGCGTCGGTGAGGACGCGGCCCGCAAGCGTGTGGACGGGGTGCAGGTACGGGCGTCGTGCATGCACTTGCGGCAGGCGCGCGCCCGATTCGTACCGGGCCAGCGGCTCGCCGCGCCACTCGAGCACGGTCACGTCCCCGTCCGGGTGCCACGCTGGTCCGCCGTCACGCGTGACGCCAGCCTGGGCGGCCGATGCCGGGGAGGCGGCCGATGCGCCACGGCCCTCCGTACGCGTCACCGGGCTGGCAGCCGCTTGCGTACCGGCGCTCGCGGGCTGGGCGGCGGGGCTGGGGGCGAGGCCACCCTCGGCCACCGACCGGGGCACGGGGCCTGTGCTGGAGCGCACCTCGAGGCGGGGCTCGAACCTGGTGTGAGGGGAGGCGGTGGTGCCTTGGTTCTCGATCACGGTGAACAGCTCCTGCCAGGCGTGACGACCCAACTCGTGCTGGGGCACGGCCACGGTGGTGAGGGACGGGGTGGAGTACTGCGCGAGCTCGATGTCGTCGAAGCCGGTGACGGAGATGTCTCCCGGCACCGCCACGCCCGCCTGGTTCAGTGCCGCGAGCAGGCCGAATGCCGCCAGGTCGTTGAAGGCCACCACGGCGGTGGCGCGGGCCGCGAGCACACCGTCGCGCGCGCCGTAGCCCGCGGCGACCGTCGCCCCGGCGGGGACCTCGACGATGTCGAGCCCGGGGTGGATCCGTGCGGCCTCGGCGAGGCCCTCGCGCCTGCGCGCGTCGGCGTAGCTGGGCGGGGGGCCGGCGAGGTAGACGATGCGCGTGTGGCCCAGGTCCACGAGGTGCCGGATTACCGCGAGGGTGCCCGCGCGGTAGTTCACCGTGAGGCTCGGCACGGACGGCTCGGGGCTTTCGCGGTTGACGAGCACCATGGGGCTCGCCTGGCGCACGAGCGTGGCGAGCTGCTCTTGGGGCATGCGCGGCGAGACCAGCACGAGCGCGTCGCAGCGCATGCGGGCCTCGAGCGCGATGGCGGCCTCGTCCTGCGGGTTCTCCGCGGTGTCCGCGACGAGCACGCGGTAGCCCCGAGTCGCGGCCGCATCGGTGATGCCGCTGAGCACGTGCTGAAACATCGGGTTGGTGAGATCGGGGACCACGAGCGCGACCGTCTCGGTGCGCCCCAGTGACAGGCTTCGCGCCACGTTCGAGGGGCGGTACTGGAGCTCCTCGGCGACGGCCAGGACGCGCGCGGCGATGTCCTCAGCCACCGTGGCGCGCCCGTTCATGACCCGCGACACCGTGGCGCGCGACACCCCGGCGGCGTCGGCCACATCGCCAATCGTCGCAGCCGTGCGGGGCCGGCTGACCTTAGGCATACGTTTCTCCATCGTGAATCGCGTCCGGTGCACCCTCGTCGTTGAGGATGTGCGGGCGGGAAACCTGTTTCCTAGTTGTGACCGTACACCATTGGAAACCGGTTCCACGTGTGATACGTTCTGAATCGGAAAGCGGTTTCACGACGATGTGAGTCCCGTGAAGCCACCTGATCAATGACGATCCGGAGGATTCGATGCTTGTGCCGATGAGCCGACGCCAGGGGGGCGTCCTTGCAGCGGGGGTGACGCATGTCCGTCGTCTCTGAGCTGCGTTCCGTCCGCCGCCCCAAGGGCAAGCGGCGCCCGTCCGCGCTTCACAAAGGCGACGGCAAGGCCGCGATCTTCTTTCTGGGGCCGTGGTTCCTGGGGTTGATCCTCATCACTGCTGGCCCCATGGCCGCATCGGCCTACCTGTCGTTCACGGACTACAGCCTGCTCGAGGCCCCCAACTGGATTGGCCTCGACAACTACACCCGCATGTTCGAGGACCCGCGACTGATCAACTCGCTCAAGGTCACGTTCATGTATGTGCTGATCTCGGTGCCGCTGCAGCTGGCCGCGGCGCTCGCGCTCGCGCTGGTGCTCGACCGGGGCCTTCGGGGCCTCGCGATCTACCGCTCGGTGTATTACCTGCCGTCGTTGCTCGGCGGATCGGTCGCGATCGCGCTGCTGTGGCGTCAGGTGTTCGGCGCGGACGGCCTGGTCAACGCGGTGCTTGCATGGTTTGGCATCGAGGGCGAGGGGTGGGTCTCGCACCCCGACTACGCGCTCGGCACTCTGATGATCCTGAACATCTGGACCTTCGGCGCCCCCATGATCATCTTCCTCGCGGGCCTGCGTCAGATCCCGCAGATGTACTACGAGGCCGCGTCGATCGACGGCGCTAGCAAGTGGCGGCAGTTCACGTCGATCACCATCCCGCTGCTCACGCCCATCATCTTCTTCAATCTGGTGCTGCAGCTCATCAACGCCTTCCAGACGTTCACCCAGGCCTACGTGGTCAGTGGAGGAACGGGCGGCCCGGCGGATTCGACGATGTTCTACACGCTCTACCTCTACCAAAAGGGCTTCGCGTCCCTCGACATGGGCTACGCGTCCGCGATGGCGTGGCTGCTTCTCGCGATCGTCGCCGGCATGACGGCCGTCAACTTCCTCGTCTCCAAGTATTGGGTTTTCTACAATGACTGAGTCATCCGTGCGTGACAAGGCACCCGCGACCACCCCCGACATCGTCGCGATGGCGGAGCGCTACCCCGAGCCCCAGGAGAAGCCCACCTACTGGCGCTCGCGGACGCGCTCGCTCCTCAAGCACGCGGGCCTCATCGCCTTCGGCCTGGTGATGCTCTACCCGCTGCTGTGGATGATCGCGAGCTCGTTCAAGCCCGACGCGATCATCTTCCGCGAGCCGGGGCTGTGGCCCACCGACGTGACCCTCGAGAACTACACGGAGGGCTGGAACGCGCTCCTGCACCCGTTCAGCCACTACCTCCTGAATTCCGCGATCATCGTGGCCGGCTCGCTGGTGGGCAACCTGGTGGCCTGCTCGATGGCGGCCTACGCGTTCGCGCGGCTCGAGTTCCGTGGCCGCGGGCTGTGGTTCGCGATCATGCTGATGTCGATCATGCTGCCGATCCACGTGATCATCGTGCCGCAGTACATCCTGTTCTCCGAGCTCAACTGGATCAACACGTTCCTGCCGTTGATCGTGCCCAAGCTGCTCGCGACCGATGCGTTCTTCATCTTCCTCATGGTGCAGTTCTTCCGCGGCATCCCGCGCGAGCTCGACGAGGCGGCCAGGCTCGACGGCTGTGGCCACTTCCGCATCTATTTCCGCATCATGCTGCCGCTGTCGCTGCCGGCCCTGGCGACGACCGCGATCTTCACGTTCATCTGGACGTGGAACGACTTCTTCAGCCAGCTGATCTTCCTGACCCGACCGGACATGTACACCGTTCCGGTCGCGCTGCGCACGTTCATCGACGCGACCTCGGAGAGCTCATGGGGTTCCCTGTTCGCCATGTCGATCGTGTCGCTCATCCCCATCTTCCTGGTCTTCCTGTTTGGCCAGAAGTACCTCGTCAAGGGCATCGCCACGACGGGAATCAAGTAGCACGGCGCCTTCCCCGGTGCATCCGACCGAAGAACAACGAAGTTCCACGTGAAGGAGAAGAACATGACCATCAAGATCACCAGCCGCGCGGGGGCGCGCACGATGGCATGGCGCTCGAGTGCGGTGCTCGCCGCAGGCGTCCTCACCCTCGCCGCGTGCAGCGGTGACAACGGCGCCGCCCCCGAGGAGGAGCCAGAGGCAACCGGCAGTGCCACCGCCGACGGCAGCTCGGAGGCCGCGGAGGACCAGGCCGAGATCCGCTTCTCATGGTGGGGCTCCGATGAGCGTCACACGCTGACCCAGGAGGTCATCGACCTCTTCATGGAGAAGAACCCCGACATCACCGTGGTGCCTGACTACACCGACTGGGGCGGCTATTGGGACAAGCTGGCCACGACCGTGGCCGGCGGCGACACCCCCGACGTCATGACGCAGGAGGAGCGCTACCTCACTGACTACGCCAACCGCGGCGTGGTGGGCGACCTCGCGGCGCTCGGACTCGACACCTCCATGATCGACCCGAGCGTGATCCAGTCCGGCACCATCGACGGCAAGCTCGCCGGCGTGGCCACCGGCATCAACGCGTACGCGATCGTCGCCGACCCCCAGATCTTCGAGGAGGCGGGCGTCGAGATGCCCGACGACACGACCTGGACCTGGGACGACTTCGTGTCGATCAGCACCGAGATCTCGGACGCGCTGGGCGACGACGTCTACGGCGTGCAGGACTACGGCGGCAACGAGGCGGGCTTCAACATCTACGCCCGCCAGCACGGCGAGTCGCTCTACACCGAGGAGGGCACGCTCGGCTACGAGGACGCGACCCTCGAGGCGTGGTGGCAGCACCTCGTCGATCTGCGCGAGGCCGGCGCGATGCCCGACGGTGCGCGTAGCGTCGAGATCGCCGAGGGTGGTCCCGAGCAGTCGCTGCTGGGTACCAACACCGGAGCCATGGGCATGTGGTGGACCAACCAGCTGGGCGCCATCTCCGCCGCAGCGGGCCGCGACCTGGTGCTGCTGCGCCTGCCAGGAGAGAGCGAGAGCGAGCGCACCGGCATGTACTTCAAGCCTGCCATGTTCTACTCGGTCGCCGCGGACACCGAGTACCCCGAGGCAGCCACGGCGTTCGTCGACTTCCTCATCAACGACCCCGAGGCCGGCGCGCTGATCCTGTCCGACCGCGGCCTCAACGCCAACACCGACGTGCGTGAAGCAGTGTCGTCGCAGCTCGACCCGCTCGAGCAGCAGGCCGCCGAGTTCCTCGCGGCACTCGAGTCTGAGATCGTCGACGGTCCGCCGGCCCCGCCCAACGGCGCGGCCGACGTGCCCGAGATCGCCGGCCGCATCAACGAGCAGGTGCTGTTCGACACGGTCAGCCCCGCGGAGGCGGCCGCTCAGTTCACGTCCGAGGCCTCGTCGGCCATCGGTCAGTGATCCGGTAGGTCGGCCCCGGGCGTTGTGGATTCCCCCTGGGCCGGCCTGCCACTGACACCACACACGTCGAGACCCCCGCTGCCCGATGGTGGCTGCGGGGGTCTCGACGTGTGTGCTGAAGCCTTAGTGTCCGCCGGCCGCGATGTAGGCGACGGCGCCCAGGATCGCGAGGACGACGACGGCGAAGCAGGCCCACGCGCCGATCACACGGCCGCGCGACACGGTGCCGTCGGCGCCCACGGCGCCGGGGCCGGCGAGAAGGCGCACGCCGATAGCGAAGATGGTTGGCAGGCCGGCACCGACGAGGATGCCGTACAGCAGCACCTGGCCCAGGGCGCTCCACTCGATGTAGTCGCTCATGGTCGCCTCCTAGCGCTCAGACGAGTCGTTGTCACGGGACTCGGCGGCACGCAGCCGCGCTGTGTCCTCCGCCTCAATGGCGCGGCGCTCCTGCTCGGCCTCGAGCATCTTGCGCTGACGCTTCTTGGCCTTGCGAAGGCGCTTGCGCTTGACCTTCATGATCTCGGGGTGGTGCACCGACACCGACTCGGCAATGTACGCCTCGGAGTCCTGCGCCGGGTCCCAGTTGTCGTTGACGTTCTTCGAGCTGATCGGCTTGCGACGCGACCACAGGTAGATCATGAAAGAGATCGCGATGAGCAGCCCGAACACCACGAACGAGCCGAGGGTGCCGCCGCCGATGGAGATGTCGATCCAGTAAAACAGCGCGCCCACGAATGCGGCGGAGGGCACCGTGATGAGCCACGCGGCAAACATGCGCCCCGCGACGGACCAGCGCACCGACGAGCCCTTCATGCCGACGCCGGAGCCCAGGATCGATCCGGTCGCGACGTGCGTGGTGGACAGCGAGTAGCCGAAGTGACTGGACAGCAGGATGACCGCGGCGGACGACGTCTCGGCCGCCATGCCCTGGCGCGACTCGAGTTCGACGAGCCCCTTGCCGAGGGTGCGGATCACGCGCCAGCCACCCGTGTAGGTGCCCAGCGCCATCGCGAGCGCACAGCTGACGATGACCCAGAACGGCACCGAAGAGTCCTCCGGGACGGCGCCGGCGGCGATCAAGGCGAGAAGGATGATGCCCATCGACTTCTGGGCGTCATTGGTGCCGTGCGCGAGGGACACGAGCGAGGCGGAGCCGATCTGGCCCCAGCGGAACAGCTTGTCGTTGGAATCCTGCGGCACGTCCTGGGTCAGGCGCGCCACGAGCCAGGTGCCGATGGTGCCGACGAGGATCGCGACCACAGGGGCGACCAGCGCGGGGATCAGCACCTTCGACGTGAGGCCCGCCCACAGGACGCCCTCCGTGCCGGCCGCGGCGAGCACCGCACCCACCACACCGCCGATGAGGGCGTGCGACGAGGATGAGGGCAGCCCAAAGAGCCAGGTGACGAGGTTCCACACGATGCCTCCTGCGAGGCCGGCGAGCACCACCGGGAGGGTCACGACGCCCGCATCCACGATGCCCGTCGCGATCGTCGCCGCCACGGTCAGCGACAAGAAGGCGCCCACCATGTTCAGGGACGCCGAGAGGATCACGGCAGCCTTGGGCTTCAACGCACGGGTCGCGATGGACGTGGCCATGGCGTTGCCCGTGTCGTGGAATCCATTAGTGAAGTCGAAGGCCAGAGCGGTCGCGACGACGACGGCCAGGAGAATCGGCTCAGTCACGCCCACCATTGTGACGGATCAGTGAACAAAAAGTGAACCGGTAAGGTCCCGGTTGGTGGCCGAAGTTGGCCGTATCGCTAGTGATGGACCCCGTCGACATAGACCCACCGGCCCTCTTCGCGCCGAAAGGTGCTCGTTTCGCGCAAGGTTTGCGGACCCGTCCCCTCGTCACATTGGGCGACGAACGTGACGGTGCCTGACGCATCGGCTGCCCGTCCGTCCGTCGTGGAGACGACGGCGAGGCCCAGCCAGGTGACCCCGGCGGTCTCGACCGACGCGGGGCGCGTCGACGTCGCCCAGGTGCGCAGCAGGTAGCCCGCGTCGCGGCGGACGAAGGCCGTATAGCGCGATCTCATGAGGGCCGATGCCGTGGTTGCCTCCCGCTCGCCACGCAGCAGCGGCCGGCAACAGTCCGGGAACGGTTGCCCACTTCCGCACGGGCACGCGGCGGCCATCAGGCGCCCGCCGTCATCACAGCCCCGCGGCCTTGAGCGCCGCCTGCGTGAACCCGGCGACGGCCTCGACGGGCGTGTCCCACGAGCACATGAGGCGCACCTCGACGGTCTCGGGTGTGGAGCCGGGCTTCCAGTCGTAGAAGCGGTAGGACTCGCGCAGGGTGCCGGCGAGGTCGCGGGGCACCTCGACAAAGACGGCGTTGGCTTCGGTGGCCTGCGTGAAGTGGACGGTGCCGGTCGCCGCGAGCGGCGCGAGTTGGGCGCGCAAACGTGCCGCCATCTCGTTGGCATGGCGTGCATTGCGCAGCCACAGGGCGTCGCCCGCCGCATCGGTGCTCGTCATGAGTGCCGTGAGCTGGGCAGAGACGTAGCGCATCTTGGAGCCCAGCTGCATGGTCTGCTTGCGCAGGAACGGCAGGTCGCGGCCCAGGCTCTCGCGCAGGTCCTCGGCGAGGATCACGACGGCCTCGCCCAGCATGGCGCCGTTTTTGGTGCCGCCGAAGGAGAGGATGTCCGCACCTGCCGCGGCCTCCTTGAGGCCGATGCCCAGGGCGGCCGCCGCGTTCGCGATGCGAGCGCCGTCGACGTGGACGCGCATGCCGAGAGCGTGGGCGCGGTCCGTGAGCGCCGCGAGCTGGTCGGGGGAGTAGACCGTGCCGACCTCGGTGGACTGGGTGAGCGACAGCACGAGTGGCTGCGCGCGGTGCTCGTCGCCCAGGTCGGGGGAGTAGCGGTTGAGAGAGGCGGGGTCGATGCGGCCGTCGGGCGCGGGAACCTCGAGAATCTTGAGGCCACCGACGCGCTCGGGGGCGCCGTTCTCGTCGACGTGGATGTGGGCGTGCTCCGAGGCGACCACGCCACCCCAGCGCGGGCTGAGGGCCATGAGGGAGACCACGTTCGCGCCGGTGCCGTTGAACACCGGGAAGCCCAGCGCATGCTCGCCGAAGGTGGCCGCGATGGCCTCGTCGAACGCCGCGGTGGTGGCGTCGGCGCCGTAGGCCGCCTGATGTCCGCCGTCGGCCGCCTGAATCGCGTCGAGGACCTCGGGGTGGATGGAGGCGTAGTTGTCGGAGGCGAAGTGAATGGCGTGGGTCACGTGATCCAGTTTCGCACTTGAGCCGCCGGGCCCATCACACGGGTGCGGCTACGCGGCGACCGGTCGGGCCCAGCGGTCACCGTGCATGGTGAAGCCCACGCGCCGCAGGTACTCCACGTCGAGTTCCTCTCGCGGAGCGATCTCGAGCCGGTCGAACCCGGCCGTCCTCAGTACGTCCGACTCGCGATACACGAACTCGCCCGGAGTGAAGTCGCGGAAGCGCTCTTTGACCCAGTCGAGCTCGACCCGGCCCACACCCCCGCCCGTGTCCGCGACGGCGACCATGCCGACGGCCTCGTCGCCCCTGACCACCAAGAAGGTGTGGCGAGATCCGCCCGCGGCCGTGCCAGCGTCGGCCGTCACGTCGAACCACGGCGCGTGCTTCGCGATGTCGTCGCGGTGGACCTCGAGGAGGTGCCGCAGGAAGGCGTTGTCGGCGTCGACGGGAAGCACCTGGTAGACGGCGGCATCGTGGCGCTCACGGTAGAGCCGCGAGAGCCAGTAGATGTCGATGACGGTGATCGCGAGATTCATGAACGCGAACTGCCACACGCCGATGGCGGCGTTGTAGCCCGTCGCGAGCACGGCGCCGGCCAGGTTCATCCACCTGAAGCGCAGCACGCGCGCCTGCATGAGAGAGGCGACCACGAGGAGGGAGCCGGCCCAGCCGATGACCTCGAGAACTGTCTGCATGAGGCTCAGGCTACGGCGAGGACGCTCGATAGTGCGTGGCAGCGGGCCATGAGGTCACAGACGGCGCGTCCGCGACCCTCATGTCCCGCCAGCGTCCGCTGGCGGTCCCTTTACCCTGGTCCGATGGAGAAGACCACCGCGAGGGCCGATGCGTGGGTCTGGGCCGTGCGTCTGGCCAAGTCGCGCTCGCTCGCCACGGCGGCGTGCAAGGCGGGCCACGTCCGGGTCAACGGCGAGAAGGCCAAGCCGGCAACACCCGTGCGCGTCGGGGACCGCGTGGTGGTCCGCGGCGGCGAGCGCGAGCGCATCGTCGTGGTACGCAAGCTTCTCGTCAAGCGAGTGGGCGCCGCGGTTGCCGTGGAGGCGTACGAGGACCACAGCCCTCCGCCCCCACCCAAGGCCGAGCGGCCCGCGCCCATCGGCGTGCGTGACCGTGGGGCGGGCCGCCCGACCAAGAAGGATCGCCGCCAAATCGAGCGGCTGCGGGGGCGGGGTTAACTAGCGCGCGGCCTCGACCACTGCGGTGGAGAACGCGTCGAGGTCGTCGGGCGTGCGCGATGTCAGCAGCGTCCAGCCGTTCGCCTCGCAGCGCTTGAGTTCCTCGTCGACCCAGGTAGCGCCCGCGTTGCGCAGATCCGTGGCAAGCGAGGGGTAGGACGTCGCGGTCTTGCCACCGGCGACGTCAGCCTCCGCGAGGAGCCACGGACCGTGACAGATCGCGGCGACGGTCTTGCCGTCCTTAGCGAAGGTCTGCACCAGTGCTACGGCCTCGTCGTGGGTGCGCAGGGTGTCGGCGTTGATCGTGCCGCCGGGGATGACGAGCACGTCGTAGCCCGCGGGGTCCACGTCGGCCAGCGTCATGTTCGGGGTGACGGTCTCGCCGGGGTCCTTGTCGCCCACGAGCGTCTGGATCGCATCGGTGCTGGCCGCCGCCACGGTGACGGGCACGCCCGCCTCCTTGAGCGCGGCGAGGGGCTTCACGAGCTCGTCCTGCTCGACTCCGTAGTTCGTCGTGATCACGAGCGCGGTCATGTCGATCTCCTTCCGTCGGTGTGTGCGACGGGGGAACCGGCGCACGTCCTTCGTCAACGGCAGGCGACGGCCGATGCATTCCTCACCACGGCATCGGCCGTCGAAGGGGGAGCTGTTAGGCGCGCCAGATGCGCTCGGTGTAGTCGCGCATGGAGCGGTCCGAGCTGAAGAAGCCGGTGCGTGCCACGTTGAGGATGGCCGAACGGGTCCACGCGTCCTCGTCGGCGTACGCCGCGTCGACGCGCTCCTGGGCATCCACGTAGGAGCGGAAGTCGGCCAGCGCCATGAACCGGTCGCGCTCGATGAGCGACGCGCACACCGAGGCGACGAACGACCCGCGCTCGCCGCCGGTCAGCGCGCCGGACATCAGCAGGTTGAGGGCGCGGTGCAGGTCCTCATCGGACTCGTAAAGCTTCTCGGGCTGGTAGCCGGACTCGGAGAGTGCGGCGACCTCCGGCTCCGTCATGCCGTACAGGAAGAAGTTGTCGTCGCCCACCAGCTCGCGGATCTCGACGTTCGCGCCGTCGTCCGTGCCGATGGTCAGCGCGCCGTTGAGCGCGAACTTCATGTTGCCCGTACCCGAGGCCTCCTTGCCGGCCAGCGAGATCTGCTCGGACAGGTCCGAGGCGGGAATGAGCTTTTCGGCCAGCGTCACGTTGTAGTTGGCCGGGAACGCGACCTTGAGCTTGCCCTCAAGGGAAGCATCGGCGTTGATCGTGGCACCGACGTGGTTGATCAGCGCGATGGTCTCCTTGGCGCGCACGTAGCCGGGCGCGGCCTTCGCGCCGAAGACGAACGTGCGCGGGGTGACGTCGGCAAGTGCCACGCGCCCCGTGGTGATGCGCTCGTACAGCGAGACGATGTGTAGGAGCTTGAGCGACTGACGCTTGTACTCGTGCAGGCGCTTGACCATGGCGTCGACCATGGCGTCGGGCGAGATCTCGATGCCGTCGCGCGCGGCCAGCACGTCGGCGAACCGCGCACGGTTGGCGCGCTTGATGGAGCGGAATCGCTCGCGGAACGACGGGTCGTTCGCGAGCGGCTCGAGGCCGCGCAGGCGGTCGAGGTCAGCGACCCAACCCTCACCGACAGCCTCGGTGATGAGGTCGGACAGGGTGGGGTTGGCCAGGCGGATGAAGCGGCGCGGGGTGACGCCGTTGGTGACGTTGGTGAACTTCTCGGGCCACATGTCCGCAAAGTCCGTCAGCACCTTGTCGGCGAGCAGCTGCGAGTGCAGGGCCGCCACGCCGTTGACCTTGAAGCCGGCGACGGTCGCGAGGTACGCCATGCGCACGGCGCGCACGGGCTCCTCGGCGATGATCGACATGTGGCGCTCGCGCAGCGGCTCGTGCGGGTAGCGCTCGCGCACCTGTGCGAGGAACTCCTCGTTGATGCGGTAGATGATCTCGAGGTGGCGCGGCAGCAGCCTGCCCAGCAGCTCCACCGACCACACCTCGAGAGCCTCGGGCAGCAGGGTGTGACACGTGTACGCGAACACCTTCTGGGCGATGGGCCAGGCGGCGTCCCACTCCATGCCGCGCTCGTCGACGAGGATGCGCAGCAGCTCCGGCACCGCGATGACGGGGTGCGTGTCGTTCAGCTGGAACGTGATGCGCTCGGGAAGGGTCGCGAGGTCCGCGCCCTCGGGTAGCACGCGGTCCAGGTAGTCGCGCAGCGAGCAGGCGACGAAGAAGTACTGCTGCTGGAGGCGCAACTCCTTGCCCTGCGGCGTCGAGTCCTCGGGGTAGAGCACCTGCGAGATGGTCTCGGCGCGCGTCTGGGCGCGCACGGCGTCCTCGAAGTCGCCCGAGTTGAAGATCTTCAGGTCAAACGCCTGGGTGGCCTTGGCGCTCCATAGGCGCAGCGTGTTGACGCGCCCGTTGCGGTAGCCGGGCACCATGTACGTGTACGGCACGCCCACGACGTGCCAGTCGGGCACCCAGGCGCGGCGCTCGACGCCGTCCTCGCCGGTGACGACGTCCACGCGACCGCCGAAGCCGACCTCGACGGCGTTCTCGGGGTGCGGCATCTCCCAGGGCGAGCCCATGGCGAGCCAGTTGTCGGCCTCCTCGACCTGGTGGCCGTCCACGAAGGTCTGCTTGAAGATGCCGTAGTCGTAGCGGATGCCGTAGCCGATCGCGGGGATGTCCTCGGTCGCCATCGAGTCGATGAAGCACGCCGCCAGGCGACCCAGACCGCCGTTGCCCAGGCCGGGCTCGACCTCGAGCTCACGCAGCTCGTCGAGGCTCAGCCCGAGAGACTCCATCGCCTCACGCGCAATGCCGCCCAGGTCCGCTGCCAACAGATTGTTGTCGAGCTGGCGACCCAGCAGGAACTCCGCGGACAGGTAGGCGACCTGCTTCTCACCGCCGGTGCGCTGAGCGTCGGTCGTCGCCAGCCAGTCCGACGTCAGGTACGCGCGCACGGTGCGCGCGAGCGCCTGGTACTTGTCGTTGTCGGAGGCGCCCTCGAGCGAAACGCCCTGGGTGAAGGTCAGTTGCTGGAGAAACTCGCGCGTGAAGCTGGCGACGTCTCGGTCGCGGACGGCGATGGTGGGGGCGATGTCGGTCACGGGATCAACCTACGACTCGGGGGACCGCGATGGGGTCCGTTCCTCCCAAAGTTAACGCCGCCGACACATGGTCATCGGGGCCCCTGGTCCCGTCGTGACGCACGCCACACTCGCGTGCGAGGAGGGCCGATGCCGCGGCGGGGTGGGCGGTTCGCAAACCCGGCCACGGCATCGGCCCGTATCGGTTAGGCCAGGGCGGCCCGCGCCGTCGCGGGCTCGTCGACCGCGTCGCACGAACGCGCCGAGACCAGGATCTTCGCGCCGTTGCCGCCGCGCAGACGCTTCATGGCATCCTCGGTCTCGGCGAGGCTCACGGTCTCGACCCAGCCGTCGGTGACGTACGCGCCGGCGCGCATCGCCTCGATGACCTCGTCGTACTCGTGTTGCAGGTAGCCCATGGCTCCCACCACGTCGAGCTCGGCGCGCACCAGGCTCAGCCCGCCCACGGCGAAGGGGCGCTCGTGCAAGGCGACGACCACCAGTCGGCCGGTGGGCGCGAGGGACGCGAGCGCGCCCTCGATCGCGGGGCCCACACCGGCGGCATCGAAGGCGACGGAGACGCCCTCGCCGTCGGTGAGGAGGTGAACGGCGGCCTCGAGGCTGTCGTTGATGGGGTCGACGACCGTCGCACCAAACGAGGCGATGAGTTCGCGACGCTCCGCGCTCGGTTCCGAGACCAGCACGCGCGTGACGCCACGGGCCTTGAGCGCGAAATACAGGCCAATGCCGATGGGGCCGGCGCCGACGATCAGCGCGGAGGCGTTCTCGGGGTACTCCGCACGCGAGACGGCGTGCCAGGCGACCGTCATGGGCTCGACGAGCGCGCCGAGCTTCAGATCGATGCCCTCGGGCAGGACGTGAAGACGGTGGGCGTCGACCACGGTGTACTCGGCCATGCCGCCGCCGTCGGAGGCGATGCCATGGAAGCTGATGAAGGGGCAAGCGTTCGGGCGCTGAGCGCGGCACGCCACGCAGTCACCGCACGAGTACTGGCCGAAGACCGCGCAGTCGTCTCCCATATGCACGGAGTCGACGCCCTCGCCGAGTGCGGCGACGGTGCCGGAGAACTCGTGTCCGAGGACCTGGGGCAGCGTCGCACCGGTCACGGGGTGGGGCGTGTCGTGGCTGAGGCCCAGCGCCTCGGGCGCCCAGACGGCGTGAAGGTCGGAGCCGCAGATGCCGGCGTAGCCGTTGCGCAGCAGCACCTGGCCGGGACCGGGGGTCGGGACCGGGACGTCGTCGATACGTAGGTCTTCGCGACCGTGGAGGACGACGGCTTTCATGGTGGTCACGGGTGAGCCTCCTTGCTCGTGCGGCCGGGGTGGTGGCCGCGTGGGGATCCAGGGTGGGGACGTTCCCAAGATTAAAAGGATCTTCGTCCTAGGCCGCGCTCGCCCCCGTGTGCAGTGTGAGTCACCTCACACGACACGCCGATGCCTACGGGTGACGGAGCACGGCGACGACGGCGTCGGCATAGCCGTCCCAGCCCGTGTCGTGGTGGCCGATGCGGCGGCGCAGGTTCGCATCCCACCTCGCCAGCTCGGCCGGGGTGCCGGCGCGGGTGAGGGCCGCCGCGAGGGTCGCCGGGTCCTCGGGGGGGACCGACAGCCCGTACGCGTCCCCCTCGACGAGGCCGGGCAACCCGCCCACGTCGCTCACCACGATGGGCACGCCGCAGTCGAGAGCGACGAGCGCGGCTCCCGAGGCGGTGGCGGAGCGGTAGGGGTACACGGCCACATCGGCCGCGTGGAAGATCGCGGGGACGGCGGCGGCGTCGACGTAGCCGGGCTCGAGGCTCACTCGCTCCCCGAGGCCGAGTCGCGCCACCTGGCGTTCGTACGGCTCAACCCCGCCCCAAAATTCGCCCACGACCCGCAGCCGGGTATGGGGTGCGAGGGCGACCGCCTCGAGTAGGACATCGAGTCCCTTGTAGGGCCTCACCAGGCCAAACGCGAGCAGCTCAAGCGGGGTGTGGGGATCGGTGCGGACGACTCGGTCCGGGTCGGGCCACGCGTCGAGTGAGGACGGCAGCGCCGCCACGGTGACCTCCGTGGCGCCCAGGTCCCGCGCCGCCCGGGCCTCGTCGGCGGTG
The DNA here is from genome assembly GCF_002090135.1 of Demequina sp. NBRC 110055. GTDB lineage: Bacteria > Actinomycetota > Actinomycetes > Actinomycetales > Demequinaceae > Demequina. The sequence goes on from NZ_BBRL01000004.1 coordinate 538,625, forward strand.
TGGACGACCACGGCATCGGCCCTGCCGATCACGCGCCGCGTGATGGCGCGGTCGAGCCGGCCCGCCTCGTGGGGAACCACGTTATGGAACAGCGCGACGACGCGCACGCCCTCGCGCCGTAGCGTGCGCATCATGGCGAGGTACGCGAGCGCCTGGAGCGGCGTGACGACGGTGACGATGACGGTGCGGGTCGCGCGCAGCCGGCGGGCCTCGCGCCACCACGTCCACGGTGCGAACCACGACAGGGTGCGGCGGGTGCGGGCAAACGGCAGCGTCTCGGGCTCGTCCAGCGGCACGGTGAGGCGGCCGGGGTAGAGCAGGCGCGGGTACTGGTGGCGCCACGACACCAGGTCCACCGTCAGGCCGCGGTCGGCGAGCCGGTGCGCGAGCCGCGTGGTGTGCTGGGCGATCCCGCCCTTGAACGGGTGGGTGGGGCCGATCAGCGTGACGTCGAGTGTCACGGGAGCTCGGCGGCGGGCCGCGCGGGCCCATAGCGCTGCGTCTTGAGGTGCTCGAGCGACTGTTCGGTGAGGATCCGGTTGGACTTCAGCAGGTCGGAGATCACGCCGAGCGCCACGGAAAGGGCGGCCGCGACGAGCAGCGTGGTGCCGAGGATGAGCGACTGCAGGTGGTTGCCGCTGTTGCCGATCGCCACCAGGATCGCGTAGCGCACAAAGGGGATGAGGCCGAGGGTGCCCAGGACCACAGCGAGGCTCGCGAACACGGCCCACGGGCGGTACATCACGGACGAGCGCAGGATCGCCTGCGCGGAGCGCCACATGTGTTCGCCCATGTTCGCGAATAGGCGGGACTCGCGGGTCTTGGGATTGGTGTCGATCGGTACCGACACGATGGCGAGGCGCTTCTCGCCGGCCTGAATGATGGTCTCCATCGTGTAGCTGAAGCGCGTGAGGATGTTGAGGCGATACAGCGCATAACGCGAGTAGGCGCGAAAGCCCGACGCGGCATCGGGCAGCCGCGTGCCCGCCGCCTTGTTGACGACCCACGAGCCGAACCGCTGCATGCGCTTCTTGAACGGCGAGAAGTGCGCGATCTGGTGGGTCTGGCGGTCGCCGATGACGATCTCGGCGGAGCCGGCCAGGATGGGGGCGACGAGGTCGCCGATGCGCTCCTGGGGGTACTGGTTGTCGCCGTCCGTATTCACGACGATGTCCGCGCCGCTCGCGAGCGCGTAATCGACGCCGTCCCTGAACGACTGGGCGAGGCCCATCGTGCGGGTGTGGCGAATGACGTGGGCACCGTGCTCTGCCGCGATCCGTGCCGTGGCGTCGGTGGACCCGTCGTCGATGACCACGACCTCGATCTCGTCGACGCCGTCGATGCGGCTCGGGATGGACGCAAGAACGGTGGCGAGGGAGCCCTCCTCATTGAGGCAGGGCACCTGGACGACGAGCTTCACGCCCGCCAGCCTACTGACGCGTCCTGCGCCACACGCCGATGCCGACGCCGACGATGAGTGCGAGCGCCGCACCACCGATCGCCCCGGCAACGGCGGCGCCGGCATAGGAATGGTCCGCAAACCGCGCGGCGAAGTCGTCGGCCCACCACAGCGAGCCGAGCCATCCGCCCACCACTCCCGCCACGACGGCGAGGAGGCGCCCGGGATGAATCGCCGGATGCACGCTCACGACGCCCACCCCGGTCATCAGGCCCAGCACCGTGGCCAGCAGCGTCTCCATCGTGCATCCTCCCGTCGCGAGCCTTCATCGTGGCACAAGGTGTTCCTGCGACGGCCCCGCGCGGCCCCTGTCGCGAGCAGGGCCGATGCGCCACAATGGGCCGGTGACCTCCTTCTCTGACCGCCACATCGGGCCCTCGGGCGACGCCGTCGAGATGATGCTGGAGGCCGTCGGCCAAAACTCGCTCGCGGATCTCGTGGAGGCCGCGGTTCCCGCGTCGATCCGACAAGACGACGTCTTGGTGTTGCCCGATCCGTTGTCGGAGAACGACACGCTGCACGCGCTCCAGGGCTTCGCCCAGCGCAACCAGGTGCACATCCAGATGATCGGCCAGGGCTACTTCGACACCATCACGCCCATGGTGATCCGTCGCAACGTTCTCGAGAATCCCGCCTGGTATACGGCCTACACGCCGTATCAGGCCGAAATCTCACAGGGTCGGCTCGAGGCGATGCTGAACTTCCAGACCATGGTCTCCGACCTCACGGCGCTGCCCGTCGCGGGCGCGTCGTTGCTCGACGAGGCGACGGCGGTGTCCGAGGCCGTCCTGCTGATGCGCCGCGCCGTCAAGGGCCGCGACGAGGGCGTCGTCGTCCTCGATTCCGAGTGCCTGCCGCAGACCATCGCTGTGGTCGAGGCCCACGCGGACGCCATCGGCCTGCGCCTCGAGGTCCACGACATTGGTGAGGACTGGCAGGCGCCCGCCGACCTCATCGGCGTCGTTCTCCAGCAGCCGGGCCTCACCGGTGTGCTGCGCGAGGTGCAGGACGTCATCGCATCGGCGCACGCGGCCGGCGGCCTCGTCACCGTCGCCGCGGACCTGCTGAGCCTGACGATGATCACCCCGCCCGGAGAGCTGGGTGCGGACATCGCCGTGGGCTCGGCTCAGCGATTCGGCGTACCCCTGTTCTTCGGTGGTCCGCATGCCGCCTTCATGTCGGTCAAGCAGGGTCTCGAGCGCCAGCTTCCTGGTCGGCTTGTGGGCGTCAGCGTGGACGCCGAGGGGCGGACCGCCTACCGGCTGTCGCTCCAGACGCGCGAGCAGCACATTCGCCGCGACAAGGCGACGTCCAACATCTGCACCGCCCAGGCGCTGCTGGCTGTCGTGTCGAGCTTCTACGCCATCCACCACGGTCCCGACGGCCTGCGTGCCATCGCCCAGCAGGTGCATGCCACGGCAGTGACGTTGGCCGATGCCTTGAGTGCCGCGGGCGTCGAGATCCTGCACGAGCACTTCTTCGACACGGTGGTCGCCAAGGTTCCCGGCGGCGCCGACTCGGTCATGGCGAGGGCGGCCGCGAAGGGCATCAACCTGCGTAAGGTCGACGGCGACCACGTCGCGATGGCCTGTGATGAGGTCACGAGCCTCGACATCCTGGACACGCTTGTGGAGGCCGTCACCGCGACCAAGCGCCACGCGGTGTACACCGCGCCGCGCGTCGCGATCCCGCGTTCCCTGCGGCGCACGAGCGAGTACCTGCAGCACCCGATCTTCAGCATGTACCGCTCGGAGACGTCGCTCATGCGCTACATGCGCCGCCTTGCGGACCGCGACTTGGCGCTGGACCGCACCATGATTCCGCTGGGCTCGTGCACGATGAAGCTGAACGCGGCCGTCGAGATGGCACCCATCTCGTGGCCCGGCTTCGCGCGGATCCACCCCTTCGCGCCGTCCGAGCAGACCGGCGGCTACCGCGACATGATCGCGCAGCTCGAGGGCTGGCTTGCCGACATCACCGGCTACGCGGCCGTGTCCGTGCAGCCCAACTCGGGCGCTCAGGGCGAGTACGCGGGTCTGCTGGCCATCCGCGCGTACCACCAGGCCAACGGCCACGGCGAGAGGGACGTGTGCCTCATCCCGGCATCGGCCCACGGCACGAACGCCGCCTCCGCGGTGCTCGCCGGACTGCGCGTGGTCGTCGTCGCGACGAGCGAGAACGGCGAGGTGGACCGCGAGGACCTCGACGCGAAGATCGCGGCGAACGACGGCCGCATCGCGGCGATGATGATCACCTATCCCTCGACGCACGGCGTGTTCGAGGAGCACGTGGGCGAGGTGTGCGCCGCGGTGCACGACGCCGGCGGTCAGGTCTACATCGACGGCGCCAACCTCAACGCCTTGGTGGGACTCGCCAAGCCCGGCCACTTCGGCGGCGACGTGTCCCACCTGAACCTGCACAAGACCTTCTGCATCCCGCACGGCGGCGGCGGCCCCGGAGTGGGCCCGGTCGCCGTAGCGGAGCACCTGGTGCCGTTCCTGCCGGCGCTACGCCAGAGCATCCAGCGGCCCGCCGAGCTGCGTCGCCAGGGCGCGCCCGTGTCCGCGGCGCCCTACGGATCCGCCGGCATCCTGCCCATTACCTGGGCCTACATTGCGCTCATGGGTCACGAGGGTCTGGGGCGCGCCACGCAGGTCGCGGTGCTCGCGGCCAACTACATCGCCGCACGCCTCGAGGACGCCTTCCCCGTGCTCTACCGCGGCCCCGGCGGTCTCGTGGCCCACGAGTGCATCCTTGACATTCGCCCGCTGACCAAGGCCAGCGGCATCACCGCCGAGGACATCGCCAAGCGCCTCATCGACTTCGGCTTCCACGCGCCCACCATGTCGTTCCCCGTCGCGGGCACGCTCATGGTCGAGCCCACGGAGTCCGAGGACCTCGCCGAACTGGACCGCTTCATCGACGCGATGCTGGTGATCCGCGAGGAGATCGCGGCGGTCGAGCGCGGAGACATCGAGGCGGCCGACTCGCCCCTGCGTCACGCGCCTCACACGGCCGATGCCGTGGTCTCCGATGACTGGGACCGCGCCTACTCGCGTGAACAGGCCGCCTTCCCGGTGCCCGGCCTGCGTCAGGACAAGTACTGGTCGCCCGTGGCCCGCATCGACAACGCCCACGGCGACCGCAACCTGGTGTGCGCGTGCCCGCCGCTCGAGGAGTACGAGGGCTAAGGCGCCCCGGAGGCGCACCATTCCCGCCCGCTGCGCCCTGCCGCTGCGCCCTGGGAGCCATGGGGTGCCCACTTTTCGCGAAAACCGGGCACTGAGTGCCTCCTAGGATTCCGCGTCGATACCCATGTCGCAGCCGACCTCGGTGGCCAGCACCATGGTGAGGCCGTTCGTGGCCGTGTAACCCAGACCCTCGCGGTAGGACACACGGGTCTCGGTGACCGCGGCATCGTCCGCGGCCGATGCGGGCTCGATGGCGACCAGCATGTTCGCCGTCGACCCCGCCGGAATGACCGCGCCCTCGACCGATACGGTGCGAGCGAGCAGGTCTTCCTCATACCCCAGGGGGTCGTCGTTGGGCCACCTCATGGTCCCCACCAACTGGTCCAGCGCCTCGCCGGCGAGATCAACCTGGAACCTGGCGTCGTCGACCATCTCACCCTCCCACTCGACTCCCGTCAACGTGATGGGATCGTCGCCGGAGTTGGTGAGCAACGTGCCGAAGTACGTCGTGCTGTCTGCCATACGAGGCGAGCACACGGCGCCGCCATCTGCAGCAACAAGCGACCCGCCGCTCGCCGAGCAGCCTGCGAGTACCAAAGCAACGGCGGCGGCTCCGCAGACGCGTGCGGCAACTGACAATGTCATCGAGACCCCCGGGAAGCGGCGTCCCCCTGACGCCGGTGACCTCAATGTAGCCGTAGTGATGTGGCGGCGCGTTGTACACAGCCGCTGCGCGAGGCTGCGTACTCCCCAGGATTGGCAGCGAAGCTCGCCCACACGTGACGTGACTGGTGCGCTGGGACGATGGTTGGCCTTGCGACGCTCCGGGTGCCCCCTTCAGCGACCCTCGCCTCCGTGCTCGCCGATGCGCCGCGAGCCTTCACTCGCAGTGAGATCCTCACGCGGTGGTCACGACGCCACCTCGATCGCGCGGTCTCCCGCGGTGAGGTCGCTCGCATTCTGCCGGGGGTCTACGTCGCGGCCGCGCACCAACACGACCCTGTCGTGATGGCGCGAGCGGCGTCTCTGTGGGCCCCGCGTGCGCTGGTGACAGGCATGCTCGCCCTGCACCTCCACGCACCCGGCCTACCTACCTCGACCATCGTGGAGTTGGTGACGGCCCATGGTGATCGGCTGCACCCGCCGCCGTGGATCCGCGTGCACCAGACGGGGCTGCCCGCACATCGGTCGACTGCCCGGGGAATCCCGACGGTGGTGCCGGCGCGAGCCCTCGTTGACGCCTGGGCGCTCGCGCCTCCGGCATACCGCAACGAGCGTCTGTGGCAGGCGCTGTGGAGCGGAGTGTGCACCTGGAGCGAGCTCGCACGCGAGGCTGAGCGCTCGCCGCGCCTGCCCGATCGGCGCCGCCTCACGCGAGTGCTCGGGTGGTTCGCGGCAGGCGCGACGTCTCCGTTGGAGGTTCGCGCCAAGCACGAGACATTCGTCGGCGCGCCCTTCGCGGACTTCGAGTGGCAGGCTCCGATCCAACTCGGCGCACGCACGGTGCGCGCAGACATGCTGCACCGTCGCGCCAAGGTGGTGGTCGAGCTCGACGGCGACCGGTACCACGCCACGAAGGAGCAGCGCGATGCCGACAGGGAACGTCAAAACGCGCTCGTCGCGGCAGGGTTCACGGTGCTGCGCTTTGGCTGGAACGACGTGGTGGACCGTCCCGCAGCATGCCGAGCGTTGGTCACGGCGGCGGTGCGCCGCGCCTCGTTACCTGCGAGCCGTTGAGTGCCCGTTTTTCGCCGAAACCGGGCACTCAACGGCTCCCAGGGCGCACGGCGGTGCACACCGGGCACTGAGTGGCTCCTAGGGCGCTCGGGACCTACATCCACTTGGACTTCTTGAAGATCGCGTACAGCGCGACCGACAGCGTCACCATGAGGCCCAACGCGAACGGGTACCCGAACGCCCAGTGCAACTCCGGCATCGAGTCGAAGTTCATGCCGTAGATGCCCGCGACGATCGTGGGTGCGAGCGCGATGGCCGCCCAGCCTGAGATCTTCTGCATCGCGGTGTTCTGGCGCTGGCCCACGAGGGTCGCATTGACGGACAGGATCTGGGCGAGCGACTCGCGCAGCTCGCTCGCGCGGGCGTCGACTCGAGCGAGGTGATCCGACACGTCCTGCAGGTAGGCCTGCAGTTCCTCCGCGATGCCGTGCTTGCGAAAGCCCCCACGCAGTGACTCGATGACAGCCGTCAGTGGCGTGCAAGCGTGCTGCACGTCGATGACCTCGCGACTGAGGCGGTAGATGCGCTCGGCCACCGTGGGGTCGCCGGTGAAAACCTGCTTCTCGATCTCCTCGAGGTCGGTGGTGATGCCCTCGAGGACGGGACGGTAGCCGTCCACAATCGTGTCGAGGATGCGATACATGACCGCCTCGGGCCCCAGCCGCAGCAGATCGCTGTCGTCCAGCAACGCGCGGTCGCGCTCGCTCGGCGCGGTTTCGAGTTCGTCCGCGAAACGCGACGACGGCGTTCCGTCGACCCAGCGCCCGTCCTGGCACAGCACGGCGATCGCGCCGGGACGCATCAGCAGGTGGAACTCAGCGAGGTCCACCTCCTCGGCCGCATCGTCGTAGTGAGCGGAGCGAGCCACGATGAACAACGTGTCGCCGTAGCGCTCGATCTTGGGCCGCTGGCTCGCGTTGACCAGGTCCTCCTCGAGCAGCGGGTGCAGGTCCCATGCCTCGGCCAACGCGGCGATCTGGTCGCGGCTGGGGTTCGCGAACAGCAGCATCGCCATCCGCCCGGGCTCGCGTCCGTACGCGAGGGCCTCCGTGACGCCGGCCGATGCCGGGGCGACCGTGGCATGACCATCCGTCACGTACTGGATGGTGGGCGCGGGCGCCTCCGGGCGTGCTGGAGACGGGGCCGACGTTCGGCGGTGCAGGCTAGGCATGAATCCTCCCGAGGTAGCGGGTGGCCCCACTGTAGGCGAGAAGGCCACGCCCTCCACGGCATGGGCCGTCCGGTCTGTCCGGCTTGCGTATGTCGTCACACGGCTGGGGAAGACACCGGAGCATGCGGCGCCGTCGGTTAGAGTTTCTCCGTTCCCGCGGCCCAGGGCCGCGTCTCGATGGCACGAGCACAAGCGGGAGGGGGTGTGCGTGGCCAGGCGCCAGACACTGCAGCCTCCCGTCCTGCCCGGATACACCTACGTGCGTCCATTGGGGTCGGGTGGATTTGCCGACGTGTTCCTGTTCCAGCAGGACATGCCGCGCCGTCACGTCGCCGTGAAGGTGCTGCTCAGTCGCATCGAAGACGCGCAGGCGGCCCGGGCGCTCGCGGCCGAGGCGGACGTGATGGCCCGCCTCAGTGCTCACCCCAGCATCCTCACCGTGTACCACGCGGGAGTGGCGCCCGACGGTCGCCCTTACTTGGTCTCGGAGTACTGCCCGGCGTCGCTGACCAACCGCTACCGGCACGAACGCATGCCGGTTCACGAGGTGCTGCAGATCGGCATCCGTATCGCCTGCGCCGTCGAGACCAGTCACCGCGCTGGCTTGCTGCACCGCGACATCAAGCCCTCGAACATCCTGGTGACGAGCTTCGGTCACCCCGTGCTGTCCGACTTCGGTGTGGCGGCCGCGCTCGACAAAGGCGAGGACGACGTGATTGCGATGTCGCCACCGTGGTCGGCCCCGGAGGTGGTCGACCGGCGCACGTCCGGCACGATCGCGTCCGAGGTGTGGGCGCTCGCGGCCACGGTCTATACGTTGCTCGCTCAGCGCAGCCCCTTCGACACGGGCACCGGCCGGCGGGACGATGCGGAGCTGACGAAGCGGATCATGCGGGCCAAGTACACGCGCATCGACCGTGCGGACGTGCCCGATAGCCTGCAGGTGGCGCTCGAGGGCGGCATGCGCCGCCTCCCGGGGGACCGGTACCCGACGGCCTTGGCGTTTGCGCAGGCCCTTCAACAGGTGCAGGCCGAGCTGGGGCTCGCCGCCACGCCTCTCGATGTCCCCACGGACGACTGGGCCGCGGGCGCCGCTGCTGCGGCAACGGAGGAGGAGCAGCGTCACCAGGCCCGCTCGACCGTGCCGGTGCAGTCTCAGCGCTTGCGGCGTGAGGCGGAATCGCATTCGCGGGCGGGCACGTCGACCCGTCACCAGCGCCGGGCCGGGCGGCTCGGCCGACGGATCGTGGTCAGCGCCGTCATCGGCGGCGCGGCGCTGATGGGCGCTGCGGCGGCGTTCTTCCTGTTGTGGGGCGCGTGACGTGAGCGTCGGTCCGGGCAACAACGCGATGGGCGCCAACGGGATGGCGGCCGAACCGGGCGCTAGCCCGGGCTCCGTCGAGGCTGGGCTGGGCCGTGCCACGGCGGCGCGTCGTCGCCGCATGCGACGCATCGGAGTCGGCGCATTGATCGCCACCGTTGTCGCAGGAGCGGTCCTCGCCCCGGGCTTCGACGAGCGTGAGGTGGAGGCGGACGACGCGTCGGTGTGGGCGCTGCAGACGGCGACCGGCCAACGCTTCGCGCGCATCAACACGGCGGTGGCGGAGATCGACACGGTCAAGTCGGCATCGGCCCCCTCCGACCTGGTGCAGGCCGCCTCGACGCTTTTGGTGTACTCCGACAACCTCGGCTCCGTCACCTCCCTCGACACCGCGAGGCCCCACGACATCGACACGGCCGCGCCCGAGGGCACCGTCTCGACGCCGGTGGGCACGGACGTCGTCGCTCACACGGGCGACGCCGTCGCATACCTCACCGAAACCGGGGAGGTGTATGCGGGACTCGTCTCCGCGGGCACGGCGATGGAGCCGCGCGCGCTCGACCCGTTTGCGGAGGTCGAGGTGGGCGAGGGTGAGGACCGTCCTCGGTTCAGCGCCGATGCGGTGGCGGTGGCCGCCGACGGCAGGGTGGCGGCCTACTCGGCCGAACGTCGGTCGGTCATGACGGCCGATGCTGCGACTGGCGACGTGCTCGCGACGACATCGCTGCCCGAGGGCCCTGTGAGCGACGACCTGCAGATCGCCTGGGTGGGCGAGCGCTGGGTGCTGCTCGAGGGCGACGACGGGTGGCTGTGGATCGAGGGCCTCGACGAGCCCGTCGCGACCACGGCGGACGAGGATCCGTTGCTGCAAGAGTCGGGCACCTCGAGGACCCAGGCGATCCTCGCGGATGAGTACGGCGCCATCGCGGTCGAGCTCGACGGGTCCGGAGTGACGCGTGTGTACGGCTCGCTCGACCTGGCGCTGGGAGAGCCCGCCAGGCCCCTCGAGCGCCCGGACGGTTCCGGGGTCGTGGCCGCTTGGCTGCCCGCGGGCGAGGGGCCGGGAACCATGTGGGCGAGCGACGCGAGCGCCTCGAGCCTCGACTACGGCGGCCTCACGCTGGGAGATCGGCGCACGCCTGTCCTGCGCTCCAACGGCGCGCGGATGATCCTGAACGAGGCGCGCACCGGGTGGGTGTGGTCGGTGCCCTCGGGCGCACTGGTCACCTCGTCGCAGCAGTGGGAGCGCGACGACGAGGTGCAGGCTGCCGAGGACGACCGCGAGGTGGCCACGGAGGTCACCGACCCGCGCGCACCGGTCGCGGTCGACGATGCCCTGGGTGTCCGGGCGGGCCGCCAGGTCGCCCTGCCCGTCTTGCTCAATGACCACGATGCGAACGGCGACGTCCTCACCATTGACCCGGGTTCGGTGACCGGTCTCGATGACTCGTTCGGGTCGGTATCGGTCGCCGACGACGCCCAGGCGCTCGTCATCGATGTCGCCGACGATGCGAGCGGGTCCGCCTCCTTCACCTATGCGGTCACGGACGGGACCACCGACGACGGCCTGCTGTCTAGCCCTGCGACCGTCACCGTGACCGCCAAGGATGCGAGCGAGAACTCGCCTCCCGTGTGGTGTGGCGTCGACGCGTGCCAGCTGGAGTGGCCCACCCCGCAGGTCAACCCTGGGGGCACCGTCACGACCGACGTCCTGACCGGCTGGGTGGACCCCGAGGGTGACCCCGTGTACCTGGCGTCCGCCCGCACCTCGTCCGACGTCGGCGTGGTGGCCGCCTCGCCCGAGGGCCAGGTGGTCTTCCAACACACGGATGCCTCCTCGACTGACACCGGAGCGGTGCCCATCGAGGTGGTGGTGGCCGACGCTCACGGCGCGACCACCTCGAAGGACCTGTCGATCTCCGTGGTCGGTGAGCCGGAGCTCGCCGTGGCGGACATCGCGGTGACGGTGTCCCAGGACGTCACGACCACCGTCGAGGTGGGAGACCACGTCACCGGCGCTCGCGGTCCGCTGTCGGTCACCGAGGCGTCCCTGGGGCTGGAGGACGATGCCGTGGTGGCTACGGCGCAGGGCACGGTCGGATTCTCCTTCACCGCGCCCGAAGCCGGTAGCTATCTGGTCGACTTCACCGTCACCGACGGGGTGGCCGATGCCCGTGGCAAGGTACGCGTCACCGTCCTGAGTGAGGACGAGGAGCGCCTGACGACGGTGCCGCTGACGGCGTTCGTGCGAGCGAGCGAAGACGTGACGGTCGACGTGCTTGCGGCGGTCACCAACCCCGCGGGCTCCGTCCTCTTGCTCAGCGACCTCGCGACCGACCCCGAGGACGGCGCGAGGCTGTCGGCCGATGTCGTGGGCCACTCCGCGCTCCGGCTGTCGGGGGACACGGGCGACGGCCAACCGGGCACCCTGGGCACGGTCGGTTACACGGTGTCTGATGGCACGGGCCGTCCCGAGGGCACCGTACGCGGCGAGGTCACCGTCATCCTGCTCGGCACAGAGGTCCCCACCACGCCGCTGGCCGTCGACGACGCGCTCACCGTCCGGGTCGGGACGCAGGCGGACATCTCCGTGCTGGCAAACGACGTCGGACCGGCGGGTAACGTGATTGCTCTCGACGCCGCATCGGTCGCGTTGTCCGACGGCGGCGGACTCGCGTTCCCGGCCGGCAATGTGATCCGCTACCTCGCCCCCGACACCCCCGGCGTGTACACCATCGACTACGCCGCCTACGTGTTGGGTTACCCGACGCAGGCGGACACGGCGAAGGTCGTCGTCACGGTGCTCGATTCCGACACCAACCAGCCCCCTGTGCCCCGTCCGCTCGCCGGCCGCGTGGCCGCTGGCCAGGAGGTGCGCCTGCCCTTTGACGGCACCGGCACGGATCCGGACGGCGATGCGGTCGCGCTGAATCGCATCGAGACGCAGCCCGAGTCCGGCTCGGCCCGCGTGTCCTCCGACGGTCGCTCGTTGGTTTACGCCGCGGAGGCCGGCTACGCGGGCCAGGCCTCCTTCACCTTCTCCGTGATTGACGCCAGGGGAGCAATCGCGACCGCGACCGCGACCGTCGGGGTGCTCGCCGAGCAGCTCGACCCCCGTCCTGTCACCTACACCGATTACGTCCAGGCCCAGGTAGGCGAGGACCGGCGCGTGATCGTGACCCCCACGGCCAACGACGTCGACCTCGGCGGCGGCGAACTGGAGCTCACCGCGGTGCGACCGGACGCCGAGCCCGACTCCGCCGAATACGCGGCGCTCGCCTCCCACCTCATCGACGTCGAGGGTGAGCGCGTCACCCTCGCGGTGGGCGACGAGCCCGGCACCCTGGCCTTCACCTACACGGTCGCCAACGCGTCGGGCTCGACGTCGATAGGCCGCATCATCGTCAAGGCGGTGCGCGAGCCGATTGCCGACGTTCCCATCGTCGCCGACACCGTCCTCACCTCCGACACCCGCGAAACGTTCGCGACCGGCGTCGACGTCCTCACGGACAAGGTGGCATGGGGCGGCGGAGACGCGGGCGCGTTGTCCCTGTCACTGTGGGGCGAGCAGCCGGATCTCACCGCTACTGGCTGGAGCATCAGCGGCCCGCTTCCGCAGGAGAGCCGGCTGGTGCCGTTCCAGGTCTCGGGCCAGAACTTCGCGGGCGAGGCGGTGACCTCGTACGGCTTCCTGCGGGTGCCAGGTGAGGAGGAGCTCCGCATTGCGCTGAGGGACAGTTTCGAGGCGCCCGAGGTCAACGAGGGCGAGAGCGTCGACATCGACCTCGCGAGCCTCATCGCGCTGCCGCCGGAGACGGCCTTCACGATCGACGGTGCGGCCGTGCGCTCGGGCGGCGTCCGGCCCGAGGGCAGGTGCGACGCCGTCGCCGGCACGGTGGTGCGATACACGGCGGGGGAGGGTGAGCCCTACTCCGACACGTGCGAGGTTCCCGTGACCGTCGTCGGTCAGGATCAGGCAACGGTGCTCCCGGTACCCATCGTCGTGATCCCGGCCGCGCCGCAACCCACGCTGACCGGTGCCTCGCTGGAGATCGCCCCGGGAGATACGGCGACGTTCGACCTGAACGGCATGGTCTCGTGGCCCGTCGGTGCGGCCGGTCGCGCCGTCGAGTTTGCGACCACCTACCAGGGAGAACAGTTCACGGTCACGCCGTCGGGCACGAGCCTGCAGATCGCGGCGGCGGACACCGCCATTCCCGGCTCGCTCGACACCGTCACCGTCACCCTCACCTCCGACCCGGAGACGCCTCCCGTGACCCTCTCGCTCGAGGTGGGACCCGCGCCGTCGGCGCTTCCCAAGGGCGGAACAGTGGCGAAGCAGTGTGCACAGGACGAGGGCTCCTCGTGCGAGATCACCGTGATCGGCGCCACCGGAGAGGTCAACCCGCTGCCGGGCACGCCGCTTGAACTGGTGTCGGTCAGCGCCGACGGCACGTGCCGGGGTGTCTCGTTCGAGATCGCCTCGGAGACCGCAGTGCGGGCGTCGTGGTCGGATGGCGCTCCCGGCGCGGTTTGCGACGCAACCTTCGTGGTGCGCGACGCCCAGGGGCGACTCAGCTCCGGGGACCGGCTCGGACGCGTCAGCCTCGACCTTCAGGGCTACCCGGCCGGGCCCGCCTCGGTGTCGCAGGCGGCGTATGGCGACGGCACCGTGACCCTGGCGGTCTCGCCGGGCGCCGCGGCGCAGTCGTACCCCAAGATCAGCGGCTTCCACATCACCCGCGATGGCACCGAGGTGGCTACCTGTACCGCCTCCGGCGTGTGTAGCCAGATCACCGGTGTGCCGAACGGCGACAAGCGCCAATACACCGCCGTCGCCGTCAACTCCGTGGGCACCTCGGCGAGTTCCGCCTCCACCACGGCGTGGTCGTATGCTCCGCCGGCCAAGCCCACTCAGGTCACGTGGGAGCCCAGCCAGGCCGGCGCCGACGGCGGCAAGGTCGACATCGCGATGACCATCACCGACGCCTCGACCCGGTCCGTGAGGCTCGAGGCCGCGAGCGGCGCCACCGCGACCGCGAATGTGTCGCGTGCCGGATCCGTGTCCGTCGACGGCTTCGCGATCGGCTCGAACGAGCCCACTCAGATCACCATCACGCCCGTGACGCGGTTTGAGTTGCCTCCGGTGGGTTCGTCGAGCGAGCAGGGTGAGTCGGTCACCCTCACCGCGAACGGCGTGGGTGGGCCCAAGATCTCGAGCCCCACGTGGAAGGCCAACGACGCGGCCACCCGTGTGACCTTCACCGTCGCCGTCGCAAGCGCCGGGGCGGGCAGCACCACGTGGGTCGGCGTCGCCGAGGACAACCGGCGCTGCACGCCGACCGTTCAGTCGCAGGGCGGGACCGCGAGCGTCACCGTCGAGGTCACCGAGAACGAGGTCCGCAATTACGACGTCTGTGCCGAGAGCCGCTGGCAGGGCACGCCTTACGGCACCGCGTCGCTCGACGTGGACGGCGTCTTCGCCTACCAGGACCCGGGTGCGCCGCGCGTGACGCGTGGCTACGACGTCGACGACACGTGCCGCAGCTCGGGCTTCAACCGCAACTCCTGCGAGACCGGATGGGACCGTCCGGCCGTCGACAATGCACCGCGCGGGTTTGAACTCCGGTACATCATTAACGGCGGCACGCCCACCACGACGTTCACACTGGAGAACTCGTTCGGCTCGCGCCCCTCGATCCAGGCGGTGTATTGCCCCACCTTCCTCGGGGCCAATGCGCCGTGCTCGGACTCCCGGACGACAGTGGATCCCGTCAGTGAGCAGCGTGCCTACCCCACGAGCGTGTCCTTCACAGGCTGCACGGCGACCGACACCGGTCGCACCGCCCAGGTCGCCGTGGCGGCGCAGGGCGGTCACTACTCGGTTCAGACACGGTGGTTCGCCAACGCCATCGGCAACCAAGAGGCCACCGAACGGTGGGAAAGCAACTACGCCGAGGTGACCGTCACCTTCACGGGCGCGCTCGCGGACATCGAGCCCTTCCAGTCCGGTCGGATGAGGTGCGATGTCACTGCCCAGCCTCCCGTCGAGCCGGATCCTGACCCGACGCCGACACCCACGCCGGAACCCACCACCCCGTCCCCTGAACCCACCGATACGACGAGCCCGGCGCCGTAACCGAGCGACGGCATCGGCCGTCCCCCGACCCCCCCCACCCAAGGAGCCCCCAAGCATGAGCGTCACCGACGAGCAGAGCGACTGGTTCGCCGCGACCTTCGCCGCCCTGGCCGACAACGTCGAGCGGGCGGTGCTCGGCAAGCGGCACGTCGTCGAACTCGCGTTCACAGCGATGATCTCGCAGGGCCACCTGCTGCTCGAGGACGTGCCCGGCACGGGTAAGACGTCGCTCGCGCGCGCGATCGCGCAGACCATCAAGGGCACCAGCACCCGCATCCAGTTCACCCCCGACCTGCTGCCGGGCGACGTCACGGGCATCACCGTGTACGACCAGTCCAAGGGCGAGTTCGAGTTCCACGCCGGCCCCATCTTCGCGAACGTGGTGCTGGCGGACGAGATCAACCGCGCGAGCCCCAAGACGCAATCGGCGCTGCTCGAGGTGATGGAGGAGGGCTCGGTCACGGTCGACGGCATCACGCGCCTGGCGGGCTCGCCGTTCATGGTGGTCGCGACGCAGAACCCCGTGGAGCAGGCCGGCACGTATCCGCTGCCAGAGGCGCAGTTGGACCGCTTCATGATGCGCACCTCGCTGGGCTACCCCGACCATGGCGCGACGCTGCAGATCCTGGACGCGGGCCGGCCCGCCAAGGTGACGGTGCCGCAGATCGCGGAACTGCAGACCATCGCGGCCATGACCGCGCTCGCTCGCGAGGTGCATACGAGCCCGCTGATCCTTGATTACATCGCCCGCATCGTCGACGCGACCCGCCAGGCCACGCAGGTGCGCCTGGGCGTCTCGGTGCGTGGCGCCCTCGCGCTGTCGCGGGGCTGCCGGGTCTGGGCCCTCGCGCACGGCCGCACCTACGTGACGCCCGACGACGTCAAGACCCTCGCCGAGCCCGTCCTCGCCCACCGCCTCATCCTCGACCCCGAGGCCGAGTTCGACGGCGTCACCGCGACGGCGGTCATCGGCCAGGTCCTCCTCGACACCGCACCGCCCAGCCAGCAGGACCTGCGCTAGTCGATGGCCACCCGCACCCGCCGCCGCGGCGACACCGGCACACGCACCCGGGCGGACCACACCCGCACGGGATACACGCGTGCCACGACGCGCACCCACACCCAGGTGGCCGACGAGGGCCGCGGCCGCTGGGTCGCGCTCGGGCTGTGGGCGCTGGGGGTGTCCCGGGCGGTCAGCGGGTGGACGTCGCGCGCATGGGAGGTGGTGCGGTCCGTCACGACCGCGGCGGGCTGGGCGGTCATCGTGTGGACGCTCGCCGGCGCGGTCGTGGGTCTCACCCTGGGCTGGGCGGAGTTCCTCATCGGCGCCGCCGTGGGCCTGGTGCTGCTGCTGATCGCGCTGCCGTTCCTCGTGGGCCGCGAACCCTACGAGGTGGACTTCCGCCTGTTGCACGATGCCGTGGTCGCCGGCCACGCCGCGGAGGCCGAGATCGTGGTGCGCAATCCCGCGTCTCGGGTGGCGCTGCCCGGTCGTGTGGACGTGCCCGTGGGTGAGGGGCTCATCGACTTTCAGGTCCCGCTGCTGAGGCGCGGCCACGAGCACACCGAGCCCATCGTCATTCCCGCGGCACGGCGCGGCATCGTGGACGTGGGCCCGGCCACCACCACGCGCTCCGACCCCTTGCGCCTGCTGCAGCGCACCTTCCACTGGGCTGACGTCCAGACCCTGTTCATCCACCCCGTCACGATCGCCGTGCCGAGCACCTCGCAGGGCTTCGTGCGGGACCTCGAGGGCCGTTCCACGCGCACCCTCACCAACGAGGACATCTCCTTCCACGCGGTCCGCGAGTACGCGCGTGGCGATGCTCAGCGCCAGATTCACTGGAAGTCCACCGCCAAGACCGGCACCCTCATGGTCCGCCAGTTCGAGGAAACCAGGCGCTCCACCCTGTCCATCGTGCTCGACCTCGACGAGCGCTCGTACGCGGACGATGCCGAGTTTGAGATGGCCGTGTCGGCGGCTGGCTCGCTCGGCGTGCGGGCGGTGCGCGACGGGCGCGACGTGCAGGTGGTCGTCTCGGGTGAGGTACCGGAGTTTGCGCGCGCAAGTGTGCGCTCGCTCGAGCAGCTCGCGGTGACCACGCCGCGCCGGCTGCTCGACGATCTGTCCGGCGTGGAGCGCGGCCCGAACGTGGTCGCCATGACGACCCTGACGCGCATGCTCGTCGAGGTCTCGAATGACACCTCGCTCGCGTTCCTCGTGACGGGCTCCCAGGCGGCGCTGCCGGACATTTCCGCCGCCGCGCTCGCGTTCCCCGCGGACGTCGCGGTCGCCGCCGTCGTATGTGACCCGCACTCCGAGCCGGGCCTGCACGCCGTGGGTCGCACGCGCCTGCTCAGCCTGGGGATTCTCGACGACCTGCGCCAGCTCCTCGCCAGGGGTGCGGCATGAGCGCGCGGGACGCCAGGCGGCCCGGGCGGCGCGCGCGGGCCGCGGCACCGACGACGCTGTCCTTTGCCCTCATCAACGCTGCCTTTGTCGCGGCGGGCGCCGCCGTTGCGGCCTGGACGTTGTACCCCGTCTACGAGTCGAGCAGGTACGTGGCCGCCGCAGCGCTCGCGGTGGGCGCAGGCGCCGCGATCGCGGTGCTGTGTGATCGGCTGCGCTGGGGCGGGGGCCGGGCGGCGCTCATGGCACTCGCCGTCTACGTGGTGGGCGGCCTCACTCTCGTAGTGCCGGGCGCAACGAGCGGCGTCGATTCCGCTCTCGGTGCCGGGTGGGAGCTGCTGCGCGGGCCGGTGCTGGGCTGGAAGGACATCGTCACGCTCCCGCTGCCGCTCGGCGAGTACCGGGCCACCATCGTGCCGGTGTTCGCAGCGGTGCTGACAGGCACCACGCTTGCCGCGTGGTGGGCGCTCAGATCCGAACGTCGGTGGGGCGCCGCCGCGGGTGTGCTCGTCGCGCTCGAAGCCATGGCCATTCTCGTCGGCCCCGTCACCCGTGCGGACACCCTCGCGTGGGCGCCGTTGGGAACCTTCATGAGCCGGGAGCTGGTCGTGGGGCTTGCCCAGTTCCTGGTGATCCTGGGGTGGTTCGCCTGGCGGGCGTCGTATGCGCGCCGCCGCGCGATCGCCGTGACCCGCGCCGCCGGCGGCGTTCACCTGGCCGGGCCACCGCGCCACCGGGTGATGGCCGATGCCGGGGCTGGCCTGGCGATGCTCGTTGCCGCCGTCGTCCTCGGCGTGGTCATCGCGGGACCTCTCGCCGCCGCCACGCCCCGCGAGGTCGCACGGAGCGCCATCGAGCCACGTCTCACGGTGGACTCGACGGTGACGCCGCTGGCATCCTTCCGCGAGAACTTCTCCGACGATGCGTACGACGCCGTGCTGTTCACCGTCGCCGTCCAGTCGGGCGAGGCGGACCGGGTACGGATCGCGTCGCTGCCGTACTTCGACGGTGACACGTACAGCGCCTCCGCTCCCGAGGGCAGCGCACCCGCACGCTTCCAGCGTGTGCCGTCGCGCCTGAACGGACCCGACGGCGCGAGCGCCGTGAGCGCCGAGATTGGCATCTCCTCGGGCGGCGGCGTGTGGGTGCCGGTGGTGGGCGAGTTGGGCGAGATCACCTTCTCCGGCCCGCGCCGTGCACAGCTGGTCGACAACTTCTATTACCTTCCCGAGGCCGATGCGGGGGTGATGGCCCTCGAGTCTGGTGTCGCCTCGGGCGACAGCTATGAGGTCACGGGTTATGTGCGCGACGACGCCACGGTCGCGGACCTGGGCGCCTCGCCTGGCGCGGGTAGCGTGCCTGCGTCGCTCATCCCCGACTCGTTGCGTGACTGGGTCGCCGCGCAGGGCGTCTCGCGTGACGGTGAGGGACTCGCCGAGTTGGTGCGGCGTCTGCGCGCCCGCGGCTATCTCAGTCACGACCTCGAGCAGCCCGATCCGGGCACGCGATGGGTCAGTGAATTGGGCGACTATGCGTTCGTGTCCTCGGCCGCCGGACATTCGTATGACCGCATCGACCGACTCTTCACCGCGCTCAACGAGCGCGCCGCGGAGGTGGGAGACGCGGCCTCCGACGCGCAGCTGGTTGCCGCCGCGGGCGACGACGAGCAGTTCGCGGCCGCCACCGCACTCATCGCTTCCTCCCTGGGCTTCCCGTCACGGGTCGTGCTTGGCGCACGGCTCAGTACCGAGGACCCGGACGTGGCGCCGGTGTGTGACGGCGGCGAATGCCGTGGCGGCCACATGACGGCCTGGGTCGAGGTGCAGGGTACCCAGGGCACGTGGGTGCCGATCGACGTCACCCCGCAGCACGCCCAGCCCGTCTCGCCCGACATCTCCTCGCAGCGCGATCCCGAGTTCGCGTCGCCGCTTGACCCGGAGAATGCGGAGGCGATCGTGCCGCCCGCCACCCAACGCGGCACCTCGGACGACGCGGAGCCTCCCGAGATCGAGGAACCGGTGGAGCCCGCGTGGTGGGTCGGCGTGGTCCGCATCGTCGCGGTGAGCCTCCTGGGCCTCGCGGTGCTGCTCGCGCCGATCATCGCGATCGTGCTGTGGAAGGTCATCCGGCGGCGTCGCCGCCGTGGGCGCGCGCCCACCGAGGCCGTGCACGGCGGCTGGGACGAATACCTCGACACCGCCGCGGAGGCGGGCCTCGCTGCTATGCCGCTCGCGACGCGTGCCGAGGTCGCTGCCGCCTACTCGTCGCCGCACGCGGCGACGCTCGCCACGCTGACGGATCGCGCGACGTTCTCGGGCCGCGACGCCACGGCCGATGACGCCGCACGGTTCTGGGACCTCGTCGACAGCGACCGCCAGTATTGGTTGGCATCGCGCGGGTGGTGGAAGAGGCAGAGTATGCGGCTGTCGCTACGCTCGCTATGGCGCTCCTCGGCGAATGAGGCCGAGCGTGGCGGCGCGCCGACGCAGACGGACCGTCAGCACTGGCGCAGCGACCACACTGGGGCGACGGCGCGCCGCCGACGGCGGTCGCGCACGGTCTCCTCGGGGGCCAGGAAGGACGGAACACGGTGACAGCAGTTGTCTGGTTGACGCTCGCGCCGATGGGTGTCGCGCTCGTGGTGGACCTGGTGTGGATGGGACTCGCGCTCGGCGCGGTGCTGCGCAAGCTTGGCCAGTCGGGCGCTGTGGCGTTCGTGCCGGTGGTGCGCTGGATGGCGGCGGCCCAGGCAGCACGCATGTCGCGGGTTGCCGTCGGCCTCGCGCGCGGTGTCGCGGCGCTGGGCCTCGTCGCGATGCTCGTGGGGCTGGCGTGGGTCCTCCAGGAGGCCGATGCCGCACCTCCGGCCGCTCGCCTCACCCTGCTCGTCGGCGCGGTCGCGTACGGCGTGGGCACCCTCGTGGGCTGGATCCTGTGGATCTACGGTTCGGGGACCATTCAGTTGCGGTTGCGCGCTCCTTCGGGACTGAGTTGGGTGGCGGCGCTCGTGCCGCACATCTGGGCCTCCATCCTGGGTTGGGGGCGCTACTCGATGGCGGGCCGCACCGACGAGGCGGCGCGGCGTGCCTCCGACGCGTCGACGGGACCCATCCGGTCCTCCGCCGTCGCGGCTTCCTCCTTCGCCTTGCGTGCCGATGACGAGCGCGCGTCCGGCAACCCCGATGCCGCCCGCACCCCCGCACCCCCGCGCGTCGCCAGCCCCTTGTCGCCGTATGCGCCGCCGGTCGCCGCGTCGGCCGCCGCGCCCGAGGTCGGGGCCGAGGACGCGAACTCCGAGCCGGGCGTCGACGCCCTGCCCCCGGGCTGGGCTGCGGTCTCGCCGAGCGCGGCGAGTGCGCCCGCCACCGACGACTCGACTCCCGTCGTGTCCGCCCCGAACAAGGCGTGGACCGTGGCGGCCGCCTCAGCAGATAATGAGGCGGCGCCCGACAGGCCCACCCGAGTGTCGCCCTTCGCCTCCCTCGCTCCGAAGGAGCCCCCAGCGGACATGCGGGCGCTCTCGGCGCCCTCGGCGGACGACGTGCCGACGCTGTCGGCTCCCACGCTCGACGCGGCATCAGCTGCGATCCCGGTGGTCGAGGCGACCGCGTCGAGCGCCGCGTCCTCGCCCAGCCTGGCATCGGCCCCGAGCGCCCCGTCTCCCGCTTCGTCGAGCCCTCCGGCGACCGAGCCCACTCCCGCGGCACCGACCCCGGTCGAAGCCGCCACGGACACGCTCGCGATCTCCCCGTATCTGACGTCTGCGGCGGAGCCGGTGGCCGAGCCCGAGCTCGAGCCCGAGCCCGCGGCGGATCCCGTTCCTCAGCCACTGCCCGAGCGCGAGCCCGCCCCCATCGTCGAGGTGCCCGTCGCGCCCGCCGTGTCGCCGTACCTCGCCCCCGCGCCGACGGGCGAGGCTGAGCCCGACTGGCTCGTCGAGGCGCGCCGCCAGGCCCAACAGCAGACCTCGGCGCCGTCGGTCCCCACCCCCGAGCCCGAGGCCGAGACGGCCGCGGTGCCGAGCCTGCTTCCCCCCATCCCCGCGCCCGCCGCGACGCAGGGCGAGCCGGACGGGGAGGGGGCCACGGCATCGGCCACAGACGAGGACGACGCCGATGACCGGACGGTGCTCGCCGCGCGCAGGCGTGTGACCTGGAGCCTGACGGTGGGCACGGACCGCTATGAGCTGCCGGACAGGCCCATCGTGATTGGCCGTGCCACGCCCGGTGGGGGAGCCGACCGCATCGGCATCGTCGACCCCACTCGGACCATCTCGAAGGTGCATGCCCGCCTTGAGCCGCGCGCGGACCGCTGGTACGTCACTGACATGGGGTCGACCAACGGCACTGTCGTGCGCGACGCAGGTGGCGTCGAGGTCGAGGCCGGTACGGCCGAGGCCATCGAGGTGACCGGGACGCTGCTCTTGGGTGATCTCGAAGTGAATCTGACGCGCGAGGGGGACGCATGAGTGACGGCCATTGGAGCCAAGGGGCGGGGGCGACCGACGCCGGCCCGCGGCCACGTAATGAGGACAGTTTCCTGTCGGCCGGCCCGGTGCACTTGGTCGCCGACGGCATGGGCGGTCACGCCGGGGGAGCCGCAGCGAGCGCGGCGGCGATCGAGGCGTTCCGGCCGCTGTCTCAGCGCGACACTCTCACACCCGACGACGTCGCTGCCGCGATGACGGCCGCGCACGCCGACGTGTTGGAGGTCGGTCGTCGGGTCGGTGCTGAATCGGGGACCACGCTCACGGGCGCGTTCGCGGTGGAGCACGAGGGGCAGCCCTGGTGGATGGTCGTGAACGTCGGGGACTCCCGCACGTACCAGTTGGATGGCACCGAGGTGCGCCAGATCACCGTCGACCACTCGCACGTGCAGCAGCTCGTGGATGCGGGGCGCATCACCGCCGAGGAGGCCACCTACCACCCCGACCGACACATCATCACGCGGGCACTGGGCGACGGCGTGGACGCCTTCGACGCCTGGTTGGTGCCGGTGGTACCCGCGAGCTGGCTCGTCATCGCCAGTGATGGGTTGACTGGCGTGGTCTCCGCATCGCTGATCGGTTCCGTCGCTGGGCTGTCCGACTCGCCCGAGGACGCGGCCGAGCGGCTGGTCGAGGCGGCCTTGAGGCACGGCACGGGCGACAACGTGACGGTGGTGGTGGCCCACGCGCCGACCACGGAGACCCCGGACCACGCCGTCGCCGAGCCATGGCCGCTGTGGCCCGAGGGCGATGACGACACCCAGAGTGCCGCGGTGCGGGGGCCGCAGGAATGAACGCGGTGCGGGGGGATGACGGAGAGGACGACGCGACGCGGCTGAGTTCGCGTCGGATCGCTGACGACGACGTAACACGGTTGGCGTTGCGGCGTTCGGCGGTCGATTCCACTGTCACTGGGGCTGATGATTGCGCCGACGATGCCACGCGCGTCGCCTCACGCCGCACGCCCGCGGCGACAGAGCTGACCGACCGCTCCGTCGACGCCCCTGCGCTCGACGATCCTGCGTCGGGCGGTTCGTCCAGCGTCGATGACACGACCCGCACCGCGGTGCCCAGCCGCAGCGGCCGAAGAAGCGCGCCCCTTCCCCCAGGCGTGCCGCTCGGCGATGCACCCGCCGAGGGCGTCTTCAGCGACGGGCGTGAGTCCTACGCGCCTCGTCGCCTTCCTCAGCAGGCTTCCGTGCGGGAGCCGACCCCAGCATCGGCCGCCCGTAGCGAGGCCGACGTGAAGCTGCTGACCACGCAGGAGATCGCTGCGCGCCGCGCACGCGAGCGCCGTCGTCGCGTGCTCATCGGCGCCGCGATCGCGGCTGGGATTGCGGCGGCGCTGACCGCGGTCGTCATCGTCGCCATCACACTTCTCGGACCCCCGTGATCCACCCACACCACCGAGCTGTCGCGGCACGCCGCGGCTCGGACCGGCGCGTGAGGAGGGGCCATGAGGCTCCGCGCGACGCTTGAGCGCCCGTCGGGAGCGGTGGAAGATATTCAGGTGATGACTGAAGCGGGCGCAACGCGCTCGCCGTTACGACAGTGAGAAGAAGACCGTACGGGACTGAAGGTCGTCCCACACCTCGAGCGTGAGAGGGGTGGCCTGCTCGTCCTCGGTGGCGTAACCCTGCCACACGAGTGCCGTGGTGCCCGTCGCAACCTCGGCGCCGCGGTACCACTGCGCGATGGGGTAGTCGTCGCTGAGTAAGGTCGGCACCTGGACGGTCGTGCTGAGGCCCTGGCGACAGGGGTCGTACCACTCTGTCATGGGCTCGTCGCCTTCGGTGTCGAGCCACATGCCCTGAATGCGCGGTGGCAGCGATTCGGCGTCATTATTGACGGCGGTCACAGCGCCCACGACGTACCAACAGACTCCGGGTGCCCCATCCCATTCGACGGGCTCGGAGAATACCGAGGTGAACGTGACGTCCCACTCGGTGACGCTCCCATCGTCGGCACGTTCTCCTAACCGGAGGGTCGCGCCGAGCGGGACGGGTTCCTCTTCGGTGCCTGGCGGCCATGCGCTGGGGGTGAGCCAGCCGGTGGCGACGATGGCGGCGGCGGCGACGGCCGCGGCACCGGCGAGTAAGGACATGGGGGTGCGCCACCGCACGGCGAGCGCGGTCGCTGCCAACGCGCACGCGGCTCCGGCGAGGCTCTACGCGAGCGACGCCGTGCCGGCGAGCGACGCGGCGGCGGCGCCGACGGCGATGACGATGGCAGCGATAGCGGCGATGTTACCCACTCGAGTGGCGCGGGTTGACGGGGAGGTCTCACCAACGGTCGCGCTCATGCAGTGACCCTATCGACGGGTGAGTGTGGTCCGGGCCTGCCGCTCTTCGAGGCGATCGTCGCGCGCGCCAGAATCGTGACCGAAACACGTGTCGCGTAGTTTGGGGGGCGTGAGCACCGCCGAGACCCCTGCCCTGCGTTCGCCCCTGCACGAGGAGCACGTCTCGCTCGGCGCAACGATGACAGAGTTTGCCGGGTGGGACATGCCGTTGCGCTACTCGGGCGATGTCGCAGAGCACACCGCGGTGCGGACGGCCGCGGGGCTGTACGACCTGTCCCACATGGGCGAACTCATGGTGACCGGCCCCGACGCCGCGGCCGCCTTGGACTACGCGCTCGTGGGGCACATGAGCCGCATGCGGCTGTGGGCGGCGAAGTACACGATGATGTGCGACGCGAACGGCGGGATCGTCGACGACCTGGTGGTGTACCGGCGCGATTGGGACCACTTCATGGTGGTCGCGAACGCGTCGAACCGGATCGAGGTCGCGCGGGAGCTCGCGGCGCGCTTCGATGCCGGAGGGTTCGACGCCGCGGTGTCCGACGAGACGGCCGCGCTCGCGCTCATCGCGGTGCAGGGCCCTGCGGCGGCGGCGATCGTGGGCTCCCTGTGCGCCGCGGGCGAGGCGGAACCGGCCGGCCTGAAGTACTACTCGGCGGCAAACCTCCTGCTCGAGGGCGGCCACCACGCGTTCGTGGCCCGCACCGGATATACAGGCGAGGATGGCTTCGAGCTTTTTGTGGGCGCGGATGTGGCCGCCGACGTGTGGCGCTCAGCACTCGCGGCCGGCGCCTCGCACGGCCTGATTCCCTGTGGTCTGGCCTCGCGCGACTCGCTCCGCCTGGAGGCGGGCATGCCGCTCTACGGGCACGAGCTTTCTGCCGATACGACCCCCTTCGATGCCGGACTGGGGCGTGTGGTGGCCTTCGAAGGCCCCGCCGTCGTGCTGTCCTCGTCGCAGCCGGGCGCTGCGGCGCCGGGCGCGGGTCTCAGTGACCAGGTGGACCCGCGGGCTGTCTCTGTCGAACGAGGCGCGTTTGTGGGCCGCGAGGCACTGGCGCGGGTGGCGGACCAGGCGCCGGGCAAGGTGCTGGTGGGACTGGTGGGTGACGGGCGCCGCTCGCCCCGCGCAGGCTATGCGGTCACCGACGAGGACGGTCGCCAGGTGGGCATCGTCACCTCCGGTATTCCGTCGCCGACGCTGGGCCAGCCCATCGCGATGGCCTACGTGCCACCCACCCTTGCCGAGGTAGGAACCGAGGTGGGCATCGACGTGCGCGGCCGCCGCGAGCCGATGCGCGTGGTGGCGTTACCGTTCTACAAGCGGCAGGCTTGAGCCGTGGGCTTCGCGCCGCGGGGCCACATGACAGTGACAGCGACGGCGGGTGCCGTGGGAGAGGTGGGACATCGTGGCGGAGATTCCTGACGGACTGCTCTACTCCGAGGAGCATGAGTGGGTGCGCGGCGACGTGTCGCCCGGCGCGACCGTGACGGTGGGCATCACCGAGTACGCGGCCGAGGCACTCGGCGACGTCGTGTACGTCGAGCCGCCGAGCGTGGGCGACGAGGTCCGCGCGGGTGATGTGTGCGGCGAGCTCGAGTCGACCAAGGCCGTGAGCGAGCTGTACTCGCCCGTCACCGGTACGGTGACCGAGGT
The DNA here is from genome assembly GCF_002090135.1 of Demequina sp. NBRC 110055. Taxonomy (GTDB): domain Bacteria; phylum Actinomycetota; class Actinomycetes; order Actinomycetales; family Demequinaceae; genus Demequina. Next base: position 564,498 of record NZ_BBRL01000004.1, read on the forward strand.
CAACGGTCAACTCGAGAACGCTCCCGACATGGTCAACAGCGACGCCTACGGTGACGGCTGGATCTTCAAGGTCGAACTCTCGGAGGGGAACGAGGACCTCCTCGACGCCGACGCGTACGGCGAGAAGACCGAGTAGCCCGTGGGGATCCGCACCCGTCTGGTCGTCGCCGCGGCGATCACCGACGACCTCGAGACACCGCGCACCCTCCTTGCGGCTCGGCGCACCGCCCCGAGCGCGCTCGCGGGTCTGTGGGAGTTCCCGGGCGGCAAGGTCGAGCACGGCGAGACCGCCGAGCAGGCGCTCAGGCGTGAGCTGCGCGAGGAGCTGGGCGTGGAGGTCGATCTGGGCGACGAGATCCTCGGCCCGGACGAGGCGCACGGCGTCGAGACCATGTGCGGCAGCGACCCGGTGTGGATGTTGCGTCCGGGTGACGCCGATGTGGAGCGGCTGGTGCTCAGGGTGTGGTGGGCGACGCTCCGGCCCGGTGCGGACGGCGCCAAGGTGGAGCCGCGTCCGCTCGAGGACCACGATCTGCTCCGGATTCTGGAGCCGGGCGGCTGGCGTGACGTGGCGTGGCTTCCGGCCGACAAGCGGATCGTCGACGCACTGCTGGAGGACGCGACCGCGCGGCACCGTCGGGCCTACTGCTAGTCACGCGCTGTCGATAGCGCGCGCTGTCGTCCGCACGCTCTCCATCCGCGCCGCTTCGCTCACCGCTCGCCCCGCCCGCTGTCACGCGGACGGGCAGAGTTCTCGAGGCGGTCCGGTGTCGACGTCGACAGCGAGTTCCGCTGCGCCCTCGATCTCGAGGGCGGCTCTGCCTCCGAGACGCGGCGTCCGGGTGGGGTCGACGGACGCGGGCGGGATCATCCACACCTTGTCTCCGCGCACCTCGACGTCCCAGCCCCCGTGGTGGACCCGATGGTGACATCCCGTGCACAACAACACGCCATTGGAGATGTCTGTCGGGCCGCTATCGCGCATCCACCACCGGATGTGGTGGGCCTCGCAGTGACTCGCGGGAGCATGACAGCACGCGCAGCCCCCGTCACGTTCCGCGAGTGCGGTGCGCTGGGCCTCCGTGAACAGCCGGTGCTTGCGTCCCACGTCGAGCGGTAGTGACTCGCCGCCGAAGGTGACAGGCACCACGGCGGCGTCGACGGCCATCGTGCGCAGCGTCTCGATAGAGATGGGCTGATCGAGCGCATCGCACTCACCCACGCCGACACCGGCCTCGAGGTCCTTCAGGTCTGCGCGAAGCACGACCTTCGTCTTGACGCCGGAGGTGGGCCGCTCGCAGTCGAGGCCGTGCCACGCGAGACCGGCGAGGACGTCGGCGCGGATCTGCCCCGGGAGGCGCTCCTCGGGCATCCCCTCGCGTGCCGAGCGGTAAACGGCACGCACCTGTGCGTCGATCCACGTCTTGATGGGAGCGGCCGTAGCGGGGTCGAGCTTGGCGTACATCTGCGTCATGCCGTCGGAACCGGTGGTGAAGTACAACGTGCGCGCGTCCACCTGACGCTTTTCCCGCTCCGCCAGGTCGCCGGGATTGCGCAGTGCCGCAAGCTGCGCGGCAGACCTGCGTAGTTCGCCGAGCTGCAGCGTGCGCGCCTTGTCGACGAGCTGGGCCTCAAAGCGAAGATCCGCGGTGATCAACTCGTCGAGCGTGCGCCGCACCACCATGGCGGCCTCGGTGCCGATCTCGCACGCGGCTATCGCCGCGGCGAGGATCGGATAGACCCGGTCGGCGGGGTCGTCCGGCGGGGTCCCCGCATCACTGCCGGGCACGCCGAGAGGCAGTTCTCCGTCGGGCGCCTCCGGTTCGGACGGCCCACCCTGGCCGGCCGCTTCCCGCTGGCGTTGTTCTTCTTCGCGGCGCTTCTGTTCCTCCGCGCGTCGCACCACATCGCCTGCGCCCGCGAGCCTGTTGGCCTCCTGCGGGCTGGTTCCGAGGTCCCGTGCCCACAGGCGTCCGGGCGAGGTGAAGCCTTCGCTTTTCGCGAGGCCGTCGCTCCCCAGCGACGGGTCGGACCTCCGGCTAACCTCTGCGCCGATCGCCGCCAAGGAGGTGTCGAATCCGCGCTTGGCCCTGCCCGCAATCTCCCTCAGCTGTGCGAACTCGCTCGGCGTGAGGTCACCGAGTTCCCGGCCGGCGAACGCGTGCAACGCGTCTGCCTCGCGGTCGAAAGCCTCGGTGGAGAACCTCATGAGTCCATCAGATCAGAGGGGTGTGACATTGCGGACATTCCGGTCACCGCTTCGCCGCGACGCACCCGGCAATATGGTCATCTACCAGCCCGCACGCCTGCATCGCGGCGTACATGGTGGTGGGACCGACGAACACGAATCCACGCCTCTTGAGCTCCTTGGCGAGCGCTACGGACTCGGGCGTCGAGGCCGGCACGTCGGCCCACGTCGCGGGCGCCGCCGCCCGCGGCTGCGGAGCGAACGACCAGAACAGGTCATCGAGCGTCTCGCCGGCGTCGTGAAGCCCCACCACCGCTCGCGCATTCGTGATCGCGGATTCGATCTTGCGGCGGTTGCGCACGATCCCCGGATCGCCCATCAGCCGCTCCACCTCCGCCTCGCCGAACGCAGCGACCGCCGACGGCTCAAACCGCGCAAACGCCTCCCGGTACCCCTCGCGCTTACGCAGAATGGTGACCCAGGACAGCCCCGACTGCGCGCCCTCCAGCACAATGCGCTCCAGCAGTGCGGCCTCGCCATGCACCGGGACGCCCCACTCGTCGTCGTGGTACGCCTCATACAGCGGGTCTCCGTTGCCAAAGCAACGGACCAGGTCGTTCGGTTCCGTGATCATGCCCACCAGTGTGCCGCGTGGGTACGACGGCCGGCCGGGGCGTCTGCGAGAAGGGAAGATCCGCCCGCCGCTCGAGGGGTTGGGGACGACGGACGCCCGCACACCAGGGACCATAGGTATGGCGCACCCTCGCCACCCGGGACTACGGTGCGAGCCATGACGATCCGCGAGCGCCTGCGCGGGCAGGAGCCCACGCTGAGCTTCGAGCTCTTCCCTCCTCGCAGCCCTGCTGCCGAGGAGGTGCTGGGTCGCACGATGCGCGCGATCGTCGAGCGGCGCCCGGACTTCATCTCCATCACCTACGGAGCCTCAGGCTCCACGCAGGGTGCCTCGAGATCCGTGGTCCAGACAGTGGCCCAGCAGCACAATGTCCCCCCTCTCGCCCATCTCACCTGCGTGAACCAGTCTCGCGACGACCTGCGTGCGGTCATCGAGGGATACCTCGAGGACGGCGTGAAGGACTTTCTCGCGCTGCGAGGCGACCCACCCCAGGGGCAGACGGGGTGGCGGCCGCACCCGGACGGGCTCGTGTACGCGTCGGACCTCGTGCGCTACCTGCGGGACATCGCCGCAGCGCACGGCATCGACGACCTGTGTGTGGGGGTCGCTGCTTTCCCCTCCCAGCACGCGATTCCGCGGTTCCGGCAGACGGCGCTGGACGTCCTCAAGGCCAAGCAAGACGCGGGCGCCGATTTCGCGATCACCCAGGTGTTCTACGACGCCGCCGAGTACACGGGGCTGGTCGCGGAGGCGGCCAAGCAGGGCATCGGCATCCCGATCATCCCCGAAGTGATGCCGCTCGTGTCGGCGCAGCGAGCCGTGCGCGCCGCGCACGTCACGGGCGTGTCGACGCCCCAGGATCTGATCGCTTCGCTCGAATCGGCGGGCTCAGACGCGGACGCCCACGCGCGCGGGGTGGACTACGCCGCACGGCTGTCCGGGCAGCTCCTCGAGGAAGGCGCACCCGGCATCCACATCATCACCTTTAACAGGCATGATGCGGCGCTTGATCTCGTGAACCGCCTGGGCTTGCGCCGCTAGTACGGCCGATGCCTCAGCCGAGCCTCGTACGGAACCCCGCCACGGCATCGGTCACCAGAAAGCGGCTATCCGAGGCCGTTGTCGGTGATGCGCCAGGGCGCCTCGGGCGCGGAGCGTGTGAGTCTGTAGCCCCACGCGGTCGCACCCTCGGGCATCGAGCCATCGCTGCGGAGCCATAGCCAGTCGAGGTCGAAGGTCGCGGGGACGCTCACCACGTCGGATCTTGCGGGCAGGCCGGTCCACGAGGGGTCCTCGTCGACGCCGTCGCCCACGCGAATGTCGCCCAGGCTCGCCACGTCCCCGCACCACTCGCGTGCGATGGACGCGAAGCTCTCGGCGGCAAGCGCGGCAGCCGTGTCACAGTCGTGGGCGTTGAGTGCCGCGAGGTACGTCGCGACCACCTCGGCGGCGCCGGTCCCGTCGGCTGGCATCGCGACCTTATCGAAGCCCCAGGGCCACGTGAAGGCGGCCGCGGTCACCACCAGCACGACTCCAGCGCCCGAGCGGGTTGCGGTGCGTCCGCGAAACACGGTGGTCATGCGCACACCCTCATGCGGCCGCGTCTCCCAGGAGCCGCCTGGTGCCCGCTTTTCCGCGAAAGCGCGCACTCAGTGCCTCGCAGGGCGCTCGCGGAGGCTACACCTCGCGCAGCGTCACATCCGCGCCGTGGACGACGGTGCGCGACACGGTGCAGGTCTTTTCCTCGGCGGCCTTGAGGGCGGCGGCCACGCGGGCGCGGGCCTTGTCGCCTTCGGCGCCCTCGGGGAATGCCACGTCGAAGGCCACGTCGATATCGCGCAGGATCGCGGGCGTGGTGCCGCCCACCTTGTCGGCCTCGACGGTCGCGGAGAACCGCACGGGCTCGGCGCGGCGCGACGTCATCATGTCCAGGTCGGTCGCGGAGCAGCCCGCGATAGCGACCATCAGGAGCTCGACGGCGCTGAGAGCGCCGTCGACGTTGTAGCCAAACCGGTACTCGGCGCCGTCGGGGTTGCGGGCGACGTAGACGCCCTCCGCCTCGCGCTCGAGAGTGACTTGCTTCTTGGTGACCTCTTCTGCCATGGCTCCATCCTTGCATCGGCCCAGGGCCTCGACGGCCGGGCGGCACGGCTCCCACAGCCGCGCCATCCCACAACACCGCGGCCATGCGCCAGATTCCTTGGTCCCGAGCGGTCCGGCCCCCATCGCGCTAGAGTCCGAAATGCACGCTCGGCGCATGGATGCGTCGATCAAGCGCAATGGCGAGCCCGCCGCGCACCAATTCCATGAGGACCGTCCCCATGTCACACATTGATGTCGCACACGCCCCCGCCTTCCCGGGCGGCACCATCCTCGGTTACCCCCGCATCGGCCGCATGCGCGAACTCAAGAAGGCCCTCGAGTCCTTCTGGAAAGGTGCCTCGACGGCCGACGACCTCGAGGCTGCAGCCAAGGACCTGCGCCTCGCGACCTACGCGCGCCTCGCCGAGCTGGGCCTGGGCGCCGACGACGCCTCACTCCCGAGTAACTTCTCGTTCTACGACCACATGCTCGACGCGGCCGTGACGTTCGGTGCCGTACCCACGCGATTCGAGGGTCTGCGCGCACAGGACGGCTCCATCGACCTTGCCGGCTACTCGACTGTCGCGCGCGGTCGGGGCGACGACGCCCCGCTCGAGATGACCAAGTGGTTCGACTCGAACTACCACTATCTGGTGCCCGAGATCGGCCCCGAGACGTCGTTCGCGCTGAGCTCCACCCGATGGGCCGACCAGTTCGTGGAGGCGAAGGAGGCTGGCTACCTCACGCGCCCCGTCATCACCGGCCCGCTCACCTTCCTCTACCTCGCGAAGGCCTCCGACGAGGCAGGCGAGGACTACCGCCCCATCGACCGCCTGAGCGATCTCATCCCCGTCTACGTCGAGCTCCTGGCCGCCTTCAAGGCCGCTGGAGCGACGTGGGTGCAGATTGACGAGCCCATCCTCGTCGCGGACATCGACGCGGACCGTGCCGAAGTGCTCGCGAACGCCGCGACGGCCTACGACGCGCTCGTCGCGGCCACCGACCGCCCCGCCCTCTTCGTCGCCGCGCCCTACAACGACCTGGGCGACGCGCTCCCGGTGCTCGTCGAGTCCGGTGTCGAGGCCGTGGGCCTCGACCTGGTGCGCGGTGCGGTGCCGTCCGGTGTGGACCTGTCCGGCATCACCGTGGTGGCCGGCGTGGTCGACGGCCACAACATCTGGCGCACCGATCTCGATGCCGCGTTGCGTACGGCCGATGCCGTCGCCGCCCTGGGCGGCACCGTCGCCATCTCGTCGAGCACCAGCCTTTTCCACGTGCCCCACACCCTCACGGGAGAGGAGCACCTGGGCGAGGAGCTGCTGTCCTGGCTCGCGTTCGCCGACGAGAAGGTGGCCGAGATCGTCACCCTCGCCACCGCGCGCGCCGAGGGTGAGGAGGCGGTGGCCGATGCGTTGGCGGCCACCCGCGACGCCCTCGCCGCCCGCGCGGGTCACCCGGGCACCCGCCGGGCCGAGGTGCGCGCCGCGCTCGCGGCCGTCGCCCCCGACGACCTCGACCGCCCCGCGTACTCCGTGCGCGCCGCCGCGCAGGACGCCCGCTTCGGGCTCCCGGAGCTTGCCACCACCACCATCGGCTCCTTCCCCCAGACCCCCGAGATCCGGAAGGCGCGCGCGGCATGGGCCAAGGGCACCCTCTCGGATGCCGACTACGAGCAGGCGATGAAGGATGAGATCGCCTCCGTGGTGAGGCTGCAGGAGGACCTGGGGCTCGACGTGCTGGTCCACGGCGAGGCCGAGCGCAACGACATGGTGCAGTACTTCGCCGAGTTGCTCGACGGATTCGACGTGACCGTCAACGGCTGGGTGCAGTCGTACGGATCGCGCTGCACGCGCCCGTCGATCCTGTGGGGGGACGTCGCCCGCCCGGAGCCCATGACGGTGCGCTGGGCCCAGTACGCCCAATCTCTCACCGACAGGCCCATGAAGGGGATGCTCACCGGCCCGGTGACAATCCTCGCGTGGTCGTTCGTGCGCGACGATCAGCCGCTCGGTGACACCGCCAACCAGGTGGCTCTCGCCCTGCGCGACGAGATCGCGGACCTGGAGACCGTGGGCATCGGTATCATCCAGGTCGACGAGCCCGCGTTGCGCGAGCTGCTACCGCTGAAGAAGGCCGACCAGCCCGCCTACCTGGAGTGGTCGGTGAATGCGTTCCGCCTGGCCACCTCGGGCGCGAAGGACGACACGCAGGTGCACACCCACCTGTGCTACTCGGAGTTCGGCGAGATCATCGACGCGATCGACGGCCTCAATGCCGACGTCACCTCGATCGAGGCGGCCCGCTCGCGCATGGAGGTCCTGCCGGCCATCAAGAACCACGGCTACGAGCGCCAGATCGGCCCGGGCGTGTGGGACATCCATTCGCCGCGCGTGCCGTCCACGGACGAGGTGACGGAGCTGATCGCGCTCGCGAAGGAGTCGATCCCGGGCAGGCAGCTGTGGGTGAACCCCGACTGTGGCCTCAAGACTCGCGGCTACGACGAGACCATCGCGTCGCTGAGGCACATGATGGCCGCGACGCAGGCCGTGCGTTCGGCGTAAGTCACGCACACCGCTGCGGTTGCCCCATACCTGAGACGCGGGACCGGAAGGCTCTCTTTGCTGAGGCGCGTGGGGTTCAGGTGAGAGGTGGCGCGACCGACCATCCAAGTCGGCGCAACTCACCTGCGATGTCCTCGGCATAATGTGCGACCATCGCAAGAGCCTGCCGCTGCTCGTACTCGGCCATGCGCCTTCTTGCCTGCGAGCGCCAATCAGTGTCGGACCGCCAGCCGCGGAACAGGCGTTCCTGGTCGAGAAACAGCAGAAACTCTTCAATCGTGGGACGGAAACGCTGGGAACCGATAGGGAAGTGAAGGTCTTCGGCTCGCCGGTAAGCCCCACCTGCTCGTCCGTAGACCCATCCAAGGGTTGACGAAGAAGTGTGGAAATGAATATGCGCGGGAGGGGTCTGCCCTCGCTCGAACTCGACGCGGACCAAGGGAACGGGGTCCTTGGCCTTCCCGCCTTTCTCTACGGGGATCAAGAGTCCAAAGGTGGAGTTCAGGACACGAAAGAACTCTCCCGAGCGGTCATCTGCGAGCTTGAACTCCACCCGCAAGAGCAGCGATGTCGCGGTTTCATCGAGCGGTATGGGCACGAACTTCCTCGCCCCCGCGTCCCACGCACCCCCGACGCGGATGCCATCGTCGCCCTCGACGACTGCGAGCTCGACGGGGCGAGGCAGCGCCGCGGCCAGGAACTCCTCGAGCTCGGCCGCGAACACGTGCGAAAGCGGATGCTCTGTGTTCACGACCGCTGTACGTAAGTGAGAGGCACGTCGCCCCAGATCAGCCACAGATCCCTGAGCTCCGGCTCGTCGAGGGTGCCGGCACGTGCCATGGCGCGCACCTCTTCGAGGCTATACCCGTACCGATCAGCCTGGACCGTGAGCATGTCTTGGATCTCGTTGCGCGTAGCAGTGATGTTGACCATGTCGATCACCTCCCAAGGTGGTGCCTCCAGCGTAACGAGAGCCACTGACATCGCCGCCAAGCCAGTGGATCGGAGCCTACGGGCACTCACCCTCTTCCACGCCACCTGTCACGGTGTAGCGGTAGCCGGGGCTGCTCGCGACGTTGCCGCTCGGGTGCGTCGCACTCAGGCAGTAGGCGTCCGCGTCACCCACGATGCCGCCCAAGACCACGCCGGGCGACGTCGCGACCCGGTCGCCGTCGAGCTCATAGCCGTCGCCGGTCGGCGCGAGGGTGGGCAACGTGCTGGACTCATCCACGTGGGTGCGCACCGCGATCGCGACGTTGGCCAGATCCGACTGCACCGTGGAGTCGTAGGCCTTGGCCTGCTGGTTGAGGAAGATGGGCAAGGCGACGGCCACGAGCACCGCAACGATGGCCATGACCACCAGCAACTCGGGCAGGGTCATGCCGTCGTCGAGCGCGCGTCGTGTGCGTGATCGCATTCCCATGAGCCCGCCCCCCACCGTGTAGGCCGAGGCGCCCCTCAGCGGCGCCCCCGACCCGCCGATTGTGGTGCATGTCACACCATATGCGCAACCGCAAGCATCGATTACGCCTGGCAGATCACGACACGTCGAGCTGGAAGTACCCCACGTCGATCCACCGGCCCAGCTTCTGGCCGGCCTCCCTCAGCACCCCGACCTCGCGCCATCCGGTGGCCAGCTGCAGAGCGACGGACGCCTCGTTGGGTAGCGCGATCAGGGAGATCGCCGTGTGGGCGTGCGACGCCCGCAGCGCCACGATCAACGCACGGTAGAGACGGCCGCCCAGGCCTCGTCCACTTGCCGCAGGGTCGAGATAGATGGTGGTCTCGACGCTGTGCAGGTAGGCCGCCTTGGGACGGTAAGGAGCGGCATAGGCGAACCCGACCACACGCCCGGCGTCCTCGATCACCAGGTACGGCAGGTCCTTGTCCCAGACCGACTTCATGCGCGCCTTGATGTCGGACGCCGTCACGGTCTCGGTCTCGAAGGTGATGACGGTGTCGGTCACATAGGGGTTGTAGATCTCCGCGATGCGCGCGGCATCGGCGAGGGTGGCGGGCCGGATCATGCGTCCTATTGTGCCGCCCTGAGTGGCGGACGGACGGCCGATACTCCCATCGCCTCGCGCGTGTCTCCTGCCCGGGGTTACGGTCGAGCATGAGGTGGCTAGGCATCGGTGCTGTGCTTGCCCTTCTCGCCGGGTGCGCGGGCGGGGGCACCATCCCCGTGCTCGAGGAACCCGCTCCGGCGCCCGCCGCGCCAGCCGGCTGCGCTCAGGTCGATGCGGAGGTGGTCGCCACCTTGGCGTCGGGTCTCAGCTCGCTCACGCTGCTCACGACGCCTCAGGGAGTGGAGGCGCTACGGCAGGAGTCCTTTGCTTTCGATCACACGGCCTATCGCGCGGCGCTGGCCCAGACGCAGTTCGTCGAGGTCACGGGCTTCCAGGACGAGGGTGCCGGTGCGGCCATCGCGGCGCTCACCGACGCCGCGGAGCGAGCGGGCCGGATCATCGACGCGGGGGTTCCCACTCACGACGACCTCGTCGAGTTTGCCGAGGCCACCGGCGGCCCCGGTGTCCTTGCCGACCACCACCAGCGGCTAGGCGACGCGCTGTCCCGCGCCTGTGCCGGGAGTCTCGGGTGAGGCCTGGTCGGGGTGATCGGAGGCCGCCAGGGTGCGTGCGGCATCGGCCACCACCTGACGGACTTCGGCGATGTCCTCCGTCGTGAGGAGACCCACGTGTTCCACGCCGAGCGTTGGCGTGACGCTGTGGCGGCGGCGCCAGGGGAGGCGAAGACGGTGACGCGGCATGGTGACCTCGCAAGGGACGCAGGGAGTCCTTGAGCGAGGGGGCAGCGGCGCTGCAGGTCCTGGGTGGGGACGGCGGTAGCGATATCGTCGCACGCGCCGGGGCGCCCGGCGCTACGTGTAGAACTGGCGCGGCGCCGACGGGCGCGAGACCACCCGCCTGACGCCCGGCGTGGCGCGCGCCGGTGCGAGCGTGAACGGCGGGGGGATGCGGTCCGCGAAGCGCATCACGAGCGACCCCACCACAGCGAGGATCAACACGTAGGCCGCGGCGAGGGGACCCAGTTGTGACTCGACCCCGGCGGTCACACCGAGGCCCGCGATGACGATGGAGAACTCTCCGCGGGGCACCAGCGACAGGCCCGTGCGCCACTGGCCCTTGGGGCCGATGCCGTTGCGCCTGGCCGCGAAGATGCCCGTTCCGATCTTGGTCACCGCCGTGACCACGGCGAGCGCGAGCGCCGGCAGCAGCACAGGGATGAGGTCGCGAGGGTCGATCGTGAGGCCAAAGAACACGAAGAACAGCCCGCCGAACACATCGCGCAGCGGCGGCAGCAGTCCGCGCACGTCGTCCGCGACCTGACCCGACAGGGTCAGCCCCAGCAAGAAGGCGCCGACGGCCGCGGAGACCTGGACGGCATCGGCCAAACCCGCCACCAAAAAGGTGAGGCCGAGCACGGTCAGCAGAAGCAACTCGCGTGAACGCGAGTGCACCAGTCGCGAGATCCGGTCGGAGAACCTCAGCGACACGACGAATGCCGTAAACACCAGCCCCAGGGCGATGGCCGCGGCGACGGCTCCTTGGGCGAGGGTGGCTCCCACGAGCAGCACGCCGGTGATAGGCAGGAACACCGCCATCACCAGGTCCTCCATGACGAGCAGGGACAGCAGGACGGGGGTCTCGCGGTTGGCGACGCGGTCGAAGTCGTCGAGCAGGCGGGCGATGATGCCAGAGCTGGAGATGTAGGTGACGCCGGCCAACAGGAGCGACGCGGTGGGGGACCAGCCGAGCATGAGGCCTACCGCGAAGCCGGGGATACCGTTGGCGAGGCCGTCGACCAGCCCGGCGACCCAGTTCGACTTCAGGCCATTGCGAAGGTCGACCGGTGAGTACTCGAGGCCCAACAGCAGCAGCAGGAGGACCACACCGATCTCCGCGCCCACCTCGAGGAAGTCCTCGCCGGCGGACACGGGGATGAGCCCGCCGTCGCCCATGAGGACACCAGCCAGCAGGTACAGCGGGATGGAGGGGATGCCGATGCGCGCGGCGAGGCGCCCGAGGCCGGCGAGTATCAGCAGGATGATGCCCAGTTCGATGAGCACCTGACCGGCATGGCTCGCCTCCGGCTCGGGGAGGACCTCGAGGGGCAGCGGCAGCATAGGTGGTCAGCCGACGAGGATGGTGGTGGCCTTGCGCACGGCGGCGTCGGAGCCCATCACGAGCACGGTGTCGCCCGCCTCGAGGAGGAAGTCGGGGCCGGGTCCCGGGTTGCCGTCCTCCCCGCGGATCACGGCGACGATGGAGGCGCTGGTCTCGGTGCGAATCTTGCCGTCGGCGATGGTGCGGCCGGTAAGGCCGCCCGAACTTGGCATGGTCACCCACTCGATCGCGAGGCCGTCGATCTGGTGCCTCAGCCCTTCGAGGCGGGACGTGATCGAGGTGCCGCCCAACAGTTCGACCAGCGCGGCGGAATCCGACTCTGACAACTCGACGGTGCCGCGGCAGGAGTCCGGATCCTCGCGGTCGTACAGCGCGAAGTCGCGCTTGCCGTCACGGCGCACCACGACGCCGACGTGATCACCACTGTCCGCCTGGAACTCGTATCGGACGCCGATGCCCGGTAGCGGAGTCTCGTAGATGTCCATGCGGGCCAGTCTGCCACCTGGCCCTTCGCCTCTCCTAGCACGGCGTCATGCTGGGCGATGCCTGGGGCCGAGGCCGGAGGCCCGCCCGCGTCAGTCGCCCTCGCGCCGCGCGATCCACTCTCGCGCCAAGAGGCCGTAGATCGCATCGTCGGACACCTCGTCCTCGACCCAGTAAGCCTCCCGGCGGATGCCTTCGGCGAGGAACCCGATGCGCTCCAGCACCCGCACCGACGCAATGTTGTGGGGGTGCGTGCACGCTTCGATGCGGTGCACACCCACGTCGAAGACGGCGTAGTCGACGAGGCGCGCGGTTGCCTCGGTGGCGTAGTGGTGACCGCGTGCCCACGGGTGCAGCGTGAAGCCCACCTCGGCGGTGCGCCCGTTGCCGGACAGATACAGCGCGACGTCGCCGAGCACCTTGCCGTCACGCTTGCGCTCGACGGCGAGCTGGTACCACAGGCCCGGCAGCGGGCCCGGCTGGCTCTCCATCGACGCGATGAGTTCGCGCGCCCGCTCGACCGAGTACGGCGCGCGCCATGCCTGGTATTGGGCGGTAGTGGTGTCGGAGCGGCGCTCGGCGAGATCCTCGGCGTCGTCCATGGTCATCGGGCGCAGTACCAGCCGCTCGGTCTCCAGCGGCGCGAACGTGGTCTCCATGAACCCACGCTAGTCCCGCCTGGGGCGTGTCGCGACGCGGGCGCACTCACGGGCTTACTGTCGAGCCATGCCACGACTGACCAGGTCCCGTCCCGCAGAGCCGGGCATCACCCGACGCCGCAGCGGACGCGGGTGGACTTACCGCGACACGGACGGCGCGACCATCCGCGACGCACGCGAGCGCGAGCGCATCGACGCGTTGGCGATCCCTCCCGCGTGGACCGACGTGTGGATCTGCCCCGATGCGCACGGCCACCTGCAGGCGCTGGGCACGGACGAGGCGGGCCGGCGCCAGTATCTCTATCACCCCGCGTGGCGCGAGCGCCGGGATCGCGCCAAGCATGCTCGCGTGCTCGAGGTGGCGGCGGGGCTTCCCGCGGCCCGCGCGGTGGCCGATGCCGACGTGGCCCGCGACGACCTCTCGCGCGAGCACGTCCTCGGCATCGCGTTCCGCCTGCTCGACCGGGGGCTGTTCCGCATCGGCGGCGAGGGTTACGCCGCCGACAACGGCTCGTATGGCCTTGCCACCGTGTTGCGCGAGCACGCGCGCGTCAGTGGCGACGAGGTGACCTTCGACTACGTCGCGAAGTCGGGCAAGGATCGTCACGTGGTGGTACGCGATCCGGACGTGGCGTCGGCCGTCACCACCTTGAAGCGACGCTCGGGGGGAGCGCCGGAGCTGCTCGCCTACCGCGTGACGACCGACCCCGTGACCTGGCGCGATCTCGTCAGCGACGACATCAACGGCTATATCCAGATGGTGGTGCAGCCGGACGCGACGGCGAAGGACTTCCGCACGTGGCATGGCACGGTCATCGCCGCCCAGGCCTTGGGGATGGCCGATGCGGCGGCGGACCTCTCGCCTACGGCCCGCAAGAAGGTGGTCGCCTCGGTCATGCGGGAGGTGGCCGCGCAGCTGGGCAACACCCCGGCGGTCGCCCGGGCCTCCTACGTCGACCCGCGGGTCGTGGACCTGTGGGAGGACGGGGTCACGCTCGAGCCCGTCGTCGACGCGTTGGGCGAGCACGGTGAGTCGCTGTCGCCAGGCGACCGCGATGCGGCGATCCAGGCGGCGCTTGAACAGGCGGTCGTCGACCTGCTGACGACGGCGCCCGACGCGCGGGAGGCGCAGCTGCGCCGCGACGCGAGGCGGGCGAAGCGGATCGCGAGCGCCACGCGCGTGTAAGCGTCGCGCGGGCATTCCCGCGCCTTGCGGTGTTCAGCGCAGGGACTGGCGCAGCGAGGTGAGCGCGGCGTGTCCGGCCTCGTGGAACGGCTCCTCCTCCATGCAGGCGAGGGTCGCGGCGTAGTGGAGCGCCTCGGCCCGGATGACGCGCTGCCCGGCGGACGAGGACACGTATCGCGCGACGGCGGGCTCGCACGCCCCGAGGTAGGCGTCGAGCATCGGCCCCACGTGGTCGGCTCCCACCAGCACGGCGGCCTGGCCGAGGTCGGTCAGCGGCGACCCGGCCGCGGCGTCTCCCCAGTCGAGGATCCCGGCCAGCCGCCCGGCGCGGGTGAGGACGTTGCGGCCGTGAATGTCCAGATGCGCCCACGTGCGCGGCCCCGACGTGGTGTGTGCGGCAGCGGTGAAAGCAGCCCGCAGGCGCGGCCCGTCGGCGATCACCCCCTCGGCTTCGAGGTGGCCGATGCGGTCGCCGAACACCTCGGCCCGCTCGCCCAGGGTGAGGGAACGGTAGGGATTCACGGGGGCGTCGTCGGGCGCGGTGACGTGGATCTGGGCGAGAGCGCGGCCAAGGTCGCGGGCACCCTCCACGCTCAGCGGCGCGCCGTAGGCGACGGTGCCGTCGATCCACGGCACCACCGACCACCGCCACGGATAACCATGGCCCGGCTCACCCAGGCGGCGCGCCACGGGTGCGGGGAAGGTCCACTGCGCGCCGATCCGCGGCAGCCACTCCCATTCCGTGCGGGCAATCTCCGCACCGACGGCGCGGCGCGGCATGCGCACGGCGAGCGCATCGCCCAGGCGGAAGGTGACGTTGTCCCATCCTTCGACGCGCGCGCCGAGGGGGAGCGAGGCGAGGTCAGGATGCTGGTCGGCGAGCAGCGCCCGCACGGTCCCCTCATCGACCTCGACCTCCGCATCCGGGGTCGCCATCAAGGTCATGCTCTTCACGGTAGACCCGCCGTGCGGGCTTGCCGCAAGACACTCGGCGCGTTCGTGACCTTGCCGTGACTGCCTCACGCGAGCAACGTCTCGCCGATGAAACCTCCGGGCGCGCAGCCCGGCGGTATCGCAAACACCGCGGACCCGATCGGTGTGGTCCATTCATTCAGGAGATCCGCCTCGTCGAGGCGTCGCTGGATGGGGGTGAACTGTGCGTCAACGTCCGCCTGGAAACTCGCGAAGAGCAGGCCCGTCTCTGAGACTCCGCCGCCGGCGGGCGCCACGTCGTAGTTGTAGCCGCGCCGGAAGATCACCTCGCGTGAGTCGACCGGGCGCGACCGCGCGATGTGCGCCACGGGGGAGATGACCGTGTTGCCCGCCGCGGTGGTGGCCTCGAAGTCCGGCGCATCCGCCTCGCGTGAACCCGTGAGCGGAGCGCCATCGGTGATCCGCCGACCCACGGCAAACGAGCGTGCGGTCGGATCCACCTCGTCCCACGTGTCGAGGTTCATCCGGATGCGGCGGAGCACCAACGAGGTGCCGCCCGACACCCAGGCGGTCGCGCCGGTACCCGTACACCACACCACGGCGTCAAACCCCGCAGTTCCCGGCTCCGGGTTGGTGGTGCCGTCGACTTGGCCGAACAGGTTGCGCATGGTGGTGCCGGAGACCTCGGAGCCGTAGGCGCGCCGGAAGCCGTCTTGACGCCACGCGAGTGATGCGAAGGAGCGCGAGTCCTTGAGCAGCATCCGCACCGCATGAGCGACCGTCACCGGATCGTCCGCGCTCACCACCATGAGCAGGTCGCCGCCCGACCACCGCGGGTCAAGGGCATCGATCTCGAACGCGGGCAGGGGCCCCAACCATGCGGGCACGGCGGCGGCTCCGGCCGCCCGCCGGACGAGTTCGGGCCCGAACCCGAAGGTCACCGTGAGGGCTGCCGGGACGGTCGCGAGCTCGGGCTCGGTGTCGGCGAGTGCTCCCTCGCCCGACATCAGCCGTTCGGCATCGTCGGTGAGTACCCGCATCATGCGTGCCAGCGCCTCGCGGTCGGTCCTCTCGAGCAGCCTCAGACCTAGATAGGTCGCGTGGGCGGCGATGGGGGTGTCGATGCCGCTCTGGTGGTCGCCATGAAACGTCACCGTGCGGGCGCCGTTGAGGCCCGCCGCATCGAGCTCCGCCTGACGCTGGTCCGGCAGCCCCGCACCTGCGCCCACCAGCCGGTCCGCGCCGAGCGCGACGGCCGCGCCCACGCCGGCGGCGGCTCCTCCTAAGAGGAACCCCCGCCGGCTGAGGCCGCGACCGGTGTCAGTCGCGTCCCCGGGCATCAGGAATCCATGTCCATGGGCTCCTGGGGCGTGTACGACTCCTGCGCGCCCGTGTAGTCCTTGGCGTCCGCCGTGAAGTCGAAGGTCGAGCCGTCCTCGAAGGTCAGCGTGAAATCGACGGTGTCGCCGGCCTCGATGGGCTCGGTGACGTCCATCATCATGACGTGGTTGCCGCCCGGCTCGAGGGTGAGCTTCTCCCCCGGAGCGATCTCGAAGCCGCCCTCCTTCTGGCTCATCGACATGCCGCCAGAGGCGTCCGAGAGGGTCTCGTGCAGCTCGTTCGTGGGCGAGGCCGAGGTGTCGACGGAGACGAGCACCACGGTCTCATCGGTGCCATTGGTGAGGTCGCCGAAGGCCGCGGTCATGCCGGACTCGGCGGCCTTGACCCAGGGGTCGGTGATGGTGATCTCGCCGGGCTCGTCGGCGGAGGCGCAGGCGGACAGAGACAGGGCCGCGACGGCGGCGAGCGCGCCGAGGCGCGCAGGGGTAAGGACAGCGTTCATGGGTAACTCCAGTCAGGTGGGGACAAACCGCCCCGGGGTAACGGTGAGAAGGCCATCCGCGGGGATGGCCGAAGCTCCCGCCAGGTTGGCGGGATGTCTCACCTGACGGGAGGACCTCGCAGGCCGCTGCCACTGGCGAGCACCAGCGGACGGAGCGCGGGGATGCGACAGAGCGCAGCGGTGTGGCCTGCGGACGGGGCCGAGGCGCGGGGCGCCGCGAGGTTGCGCACGAGTGCAGCGACGATCACGTCGAGTGCGGCGCCGGCGCTGGCGAGCGCCCAGTCGAGTCGCACGAGTGCGGCGGTGGTGACGAGCGCGGCGACGACGTGCGCGATGCTCATGACGCCTCCACCGTGTCCACCGTGCGCGCCAGCCGGGACCGTCAGTGCGCCCGCCTCGAGATGATGGGCATGCGTGGCGGCGGTCACCGTCACGCCTCCCGCGCCGAGCACGAACAGAGCGTGGAAGAGGGCCTGGCTCGCGGCCACACCGACACCCGTGCGCCACCAGGACACCGTGCGTCCTGCGAGTTGGACGCACACGGCGAAGGACAGCGCGAGCGGCACGAGCACACCGGGAGCCGACGGCATCGCGCCGCCGCCCAGCACGTGCGAGCCGAGCGCGACGCCAGTCGCGACCGTCGCCGCGACGGCGGCGCGGCCTAGCCGTGCTGTCGCCCTCATGCCCACCGCGGCATTTTCGCATAGCCAGCCACGGCATCGGCCTTCCGCAAGCCTGGCACCATAGGGCCATGAGCGACGACGACAAGCCCGACGCCAAGCGCTGGAACTACAACATCCACTATGGCGAGGCGCTGCTGGAGCGCATCCCCGAGGGTGCGCGCACCGCCGTGGATGTGGGCTGCGGCGAGGGCTTCATGGCGCGACGCCTTGTGGAGCGGGGTCTCGCCGTCACGGCGATCGACGAGGACGCGGAGTCGATCCGGCGTGCGCGCGCCCAGGGCAGCGAGTCCATCACCTTCATCGAGGGTGACGCCCTTACGGACGCGCTTCCCGCCGGAACCTACGACGTCGTCGTCGCCAACGCGTCGGTTCACCACATGGACCTGGTCGAGGGCCTCACCCGGCTACGCGACCTGGTCGCTCCCGGTGGGGTGCTGCTCGTGGTCGGTATGGCCAAGGGCGGCGTGGTGGACATTCCGCGCGAGATGGTCGCGTCCGTCGTGGACAAGGGCCACAAGCTCTTCCGCGGCTACTGGGACCACGGTTCGCCGTGCGTGTGGCCGACGCCGCAGACCTACGCGCAGGTGCGCGATACGGCCGCGGCGCTCATGCCGGGTATTGAGTTCTCCAAGAAGCTCCTGTGGCGCTACACGCTGGTGTGGCAGCGCTGACGCTCGCGGCCTAGCCGCGGTGGGTGGAGGCGCCCATACGGCGCACGGCCTCCGTGAGGATGTCGGGGTGGGTCGCGATGTTGAGGCGCACGTGCCCGGCCCCGCCGGTGCCGAACGTGAGCCCCGAGTTCAGCGCCACGCGGGCGTGCTCGAGGAAGTGCGCGGCCGGATCGTGGCCGAGGTCGAGCTCGCGGCAGTCGAGCCACGTGAGGTAGGTCGCGGCGGGCAGGGTGTACCGCACGCCGGGAAGATGCTCCTCGAGCAGCGTCGCGAGGAGCCGGCGATTGCGGTCCAGGCTAGGCAGCAGCGAGTCGAGCCACGGCTCGCCCTCGTTGTACGCCGCCGTCTGGGCAAGGGTGCCGAAGTGGGTCGGGCCATGGTGGGCCGAGTTGCCGTAGGCCGCGAGTTCGTCGGCCGCCTTGGTGCCCGCGATGATGATCGCCGCAGGGATGCCCGCGAGGTTCCAGGCCTTGGACGCGGCCATGACGGAGAAGCCACGCTCGGCTCCCGCCACGGACAGGTAGGGCACGAACGTCTCGCCCTCGTAGAACAGCGGGGCGTGAATCTCGTCCGAGACCACGCGCACCCCGTACCGCTCGGCAAGGGCGGCCACGCCCTCGAGCTCAGCGCGGGTGTGGGCGGTGCCACCCGGGTTGTGCGGGTTGCACAGGAGATAGGCCGCGGGCGCGCCCTCGGCGGTGACGTTGCGGAACGTCTCCTCGAGCGCGGCGAGGTCCAGACGCATGTCGTCGCCGAGGGGGGCTTCGGCGATGCGCCGGCCGGCGGCCTTGAGGTACGAGTAGAACGGCGGATAGACCGGGGGGTTGACGACGATCTGGCCGCCCGGCTCCGTCAGCAACGTGAGGATGTCCGTGTAGCCGGTGATGACATCGGCCACCGTCGTCATCTGCCCGGGCGAGGCCTCCCAGCCCCACCGACGCGACGCGAAGGCCGACAGTGCCTCGGTGTAGGCGGTGCCCGAGGCGTAACCCATGTCGCCCGTCGCGATGGCGCGCTCCAGCACCTCGCGAATGGGAGGGGCGAGCTCGACATCCATCTCCGCAACCCACAGCGGCAGCACGTCCGGGTCGTACCGGCGCCACTTCGCGCTGGTGCGCTCACGCAGCCGAGCGAGGCTCAGGGTGGACAGCGGGTCGGGCAGGGTCGTCTCGGTGGCAGGCACGGGCATAGGGGCCACTCAATCGGACGCGGGCCCGCGGCGCAAGTGGCATGAGACCCACCGCACTCGTTGGCCGGTGTGCCGCCCCCGCTGGTCTCGGCGAGCCGTCTAGTCTGCCTGACATGGGTTGGCACGACGACGCGGGGCGGGTGCCCGTCGGGGCGATTATCACGGTGCTGATCCTCGCGGGGGCGGGGTACGGCGCCTATTGGGCGCTGTCGGAGTTCGGCTTCCTGCCGTCCGCCTTGGACGGGGCCGATGCGGTGGCCACCCAGGAGGCCGCCGGGCCCGCCACGAGCGGCAAGCCGGCCTGGCTCGAGGCCGCGGGGGAGGACATGCCGCCCCTGGTCGAGCCCGCGTCGGAAGAGTCGCCGCCGATGCACGAGATGGCGGACTGGGTGTGGGACGTGAACGACGACTCGTGGAACGTCACCGTCATCCGCGAGGGTGAGGGCGACGGCGACGCGTCGCTGTCCGATCGCCAGTCACTCGTCCTGGTCAGCCCCAGCAGCGACCTCTTTCTCGTCACGGACGAACTGCGCAACGACTACCGCATGAGCGTGGTCGACTGGGATCCGGTCACCGACGTCGCCTGGATGCGCCGCGGCGGACGCCCCGGCCTCGCACAGGTCACCGCGCTGTCGATGCCGACCGGTGAGGCCGATGCCGCCTGGGCCGGGGGAGTCGTGCCCGATGCGAACGAGGTCGACGGCGGCGTGGGCAACGTCGAGGTGATCGGCACGCAGCCCGACGGCCTGGACCTGTGGGGCGCCTACGACGAGGGCGGGTACTCCACAGGCGTGTTCTGGCGTGACGGCGAGGAGTTCGTGGACTCACTCGTCGACGAGCGCATCGCGACGGCCGTGGGACAGGGCTTTTCGCCCGGTCAGGGACTCGAGGCGTGGATCGACCCCGAGGGCATGCGCGCCGTCTACCACGGCGTCTACCGCGACCCGTCGACCGACCGGATCGAGGACGAGATCTGGATTGTCCACAACCTCGAGTCCGATGCGAACGACGACGTGCCCTTCGACCCGCCGTCGCCCGGCTGCAAGCCCGTCGAGGGGCCGCGCAAGGGCACGTTCGAGGCCGACAGGATCGTCGCGGACTGTGGCGGCACGGAGTATCTGCTCGACCTCTTCGACGGGCAGCCCGCCCAGCGGCGCTAGGAGGCTCACGGCCGCCGTCAGTCCAGCAGTGCGCGGAACACCGCCGCGGCACGTGCCGGGGCCTCGGGATCCATGCCCAGGAACAGGCTCGGCTCGGTGAGTTCCAGCTCGAGCAGCACGGGACCGTCGTCGGTGGGCAGCAGGTCCACCCGGGCGTAGGCGAGGCCCGCCGGCAGGGTCGCGACCACGCGGTCGGCTAGCGTGCGCTCGGCGTCGGTGGGCTTGCACGGCGTGATCTTCTCGTCCGCGTAGAGGCCGGTCGACCAGCTCATGCCACGCGACAGGATGGCGGCCTTGCGTGCGGCGTGGGAGAAGCGTCCGCCCAGGTAGATCAGGGCCGTCTCGCCGTGGGTGTCTACCTGCGACAGGTACGGCTGCACCATCGCGATGCGACCGTCGGAGTGGAGGGAGGCGACGTGAGCGAGTGCGGCGGCGGGGTCGTCATGGAACAGGCCGGCGCCTGCCGAGCCAGCACCCACGGACGGCTTGACGACCACGGAGCCCGCCACCGCATCGGCCACCACCTCGTCACCAGGCGCCACGAAGAGCGTGGGCACCACCGGGATGCCCCGCTCGGCGAGGTCGTCGAGGTAGCGCTTGTCTGTGTTCCACACGAGGGTCTCGAGGGGGTTGACCAGCCGTGTCACGGCCGACGCCTTCCCGGCCCAGGTGCGGAACTCCTCGAGCCGCTCGGTGTAGTTCCACGTGGAACGCAGGATCGCCACGTCGTAGGCCGACCAGTCCACCGCGGGGTCGTCCCACGCCACCAGCTCTGCCTCTGGGAGGTGGGGCAGGAGCAACTGCTCGTCCGCGTCGGGGACCTCGAGGTCGACGGTGGTGACGATCGCGATGCGTGCGCTCATGCGCGTCAGGCTAGCGGCTACTCGAGGGGGTCCATGACGGTGGTGTCGGCGGTCGCCGTGTAGCGGTCCGCGCGGATGGCGGGCACCGATCGGGTGCGGGTGAGTGTGGCGAGACCGGTGAGCGAGCGCCGATCCGCGCGCACGAACGAGACCGCGAGTTCGATCATCAGCGCGAGCGGACCGGCGAGGGTGGGGCTGATCGCCCAAGGCGCCCAGCGCAGCACGGCGCGCACGAGAACTGCCCAGACCGGTGGTGGCGTGGTGGGTCTGTCGACGGACACGGGTGCGACATTCATGACGGCCTGGCCGAGGGTCGCGCGGTCGCGTCGCAACAGCGGCACACCCAGCCCCAAGAGCCCCACGGCGACCACGGTCACCCAGGTGTCGACGCGGGTTGGCATGGCGACCGGGACGGTGACGTCGTACCCGTCGGCGAGGGCGTCCAGCACAGCCTGGCCGCCCTCGACGAGGGTGACGGCCGCCAGCGCAAGGCCGAGGTCGGCGATGACGGCCACCGCGCGCCGGACCCGGCCCGGGGCCGCGAGGTCGGGCTCGCGTGGCGGTCGCGTGAACGGGAACAGCCCAATGGCGATGTACGAGACGATGAGGCCCAAGAGGGCGCCACCGGTGTTGGCGAGGATGTCGTCGACATCGAACATGCGGTACGGGCACGGGAACACACCGAAAAAACCGGTGCCCTGGGACAGTTCGATGAGCATCGAGGCACTCGCGCCCACCGCCACGACGGCGAGGCCGGGCCAGCGGCTGGCCTGATGAAGGAAGAAGCCGAACGGCATGAAGAGGGCGACGTTGGCGGCAAACTGCAGGAACGTGAAGGACGTTGCCGTCGCCCGTCCGCCTTGACCTTCGTAACTGTCGAAGATTTGTCGCAGGCTTGCGCCGGGGTCGAGCTGCCATGACACCGGCGTGGTGCACGCGAGGTCGGCGCTGTCCGGCAGGGGCAGGATGGTGAAGACGGCCAGGGCGATCGCCGAGCCCATCAGCCCGAGCGCCGCGAGCATGGGCCATCCGCGCAAGCGTCCGTAGTAGCGCACGGTGTGGCCCAGGATGGGCAGCATGGCGACGGGGATCAGCACGGCCGTGGCGACCATGGTGAGCATGGCGTTCGCCACGTAGAGGTCCATGGAGAAAGCGTAAGCGGGCAAAAAATATCCGGTGACCGGCGCCTCGGGGGGAGGGGCGGGAGGCGCCGGTCGCCGGAAAAAGTGGGCTCAGGCGACCTAGTCCCCGGATGGCCGCCTGAGCCACATCTTTGTCGGCGACCGCGGTGTCACCTGACGACATCTACGAGATTACGGGCCTCGTGATGGCGGTCCATGGGCACTTGGTCCCGTGTAGGCGACACGCCGCGCGTGAGCCGCGCCACAGGGGCCGATGCGGTCGCCGGCCTCCGGGAGGTCGTCAGCTGTTGGGAGGTACGGGTGGGGCGTCGATCCACCCGTCGGCGCCGTGCATGGACGGGGGTGGGGCGTCGGGAAGATCCGCCTGGGGACCGGGTCGTTCGGTGCCGCGACGGATGATCGGGGCGGTGACGAGAGCGAGACCGAACATGGTGATGGCGGCGCCGGCGGAGAGCGCGAGACCTGCCTGAGCGTCGATGGTGTCCACCAGGTATCCCCCCACCCATGCCCCGACGCTGACTCCGACGCCCTGGCCGATGCGCAGCCACCCCATGCCTTCGGTGATCTGGTCGCGATTCACGACGCGCTGAACGATCGTGTCGCAGTTGGTCAGGGTCGGCGCGATGGCGATGCCCGCGAAGAAGCCGACGACGGCGAGCATCAGCATGTTGACCGAGAACGCGAGGACCAGCATGCCGCCCGCGAGGATCGCGCAGCCGATGATGAAACGCTTCCACAGCGGCGTGCGCCAGTGGCGCGTGCCATACAGGAGGCCGCCCGAGAACGAGCCGAGCGCGACGACGCCGAGCGCGAGGCCGGACCATCCCTTGTGGCCCGCCTCTTCGGCGAAGGCGACGAACGAGATGTCGATGGAGCCGAACATGGTGCCGATGCCGAGGGACACGACGGTGGCGGCGATGATCGACGGCGGAATCGTGAGTCCCAGGCTCGCAGAGCCCGCGGTCTTGCGCGGCGGCGGCTGCGTTGAGCCCTGGGAAAGCAGGATGGTCAGGCCGATGATCATGGCGCCCGTCGAGACCAGGATGCCAGCGCCCGGCCACACGGTCGTGGCGAGGATGGTCGCGAGGGCGGGGCCGGAGATGAACAGCACCTCGTCGAGTGCGCCCTCGAGGGCGAAGGCGGTGTGAATGTCGTCGTCCGAGTCGAGCATGTGCGACCACCGCGCGCGGGTGAGCGAACCCAGCGGGCCCTGGAACGACGCCAGGATCACGGCGACCCACAGCACCCATTCGGGTTCGCCGTTGACGGCGGCCCACACGCCGACGGCCGCGCCGATGACGTGCAGCGTGGCGAGCGGAATCATGGCGGCGCGTTGGCCGATGCGGTCGGCGAGCCGGCTGGTCGGCACGGTCTGAAGAGCCCAGCACAGGATGCCAATTGCGGCGACGCGTCCCGCCATCTCGTAGCTGCCGTATTCGATCTGCACCATCAGGATGAAGGAGATGTTGAACATCGCCATCGGCACGCGGGCGAGGAGCCCGGAGAAGGCGAAGGCAGCCGCGCCGGGGCGGCTCAGGATCGATCGATAGGGGGCGAGCACGTGGCCCATCGTCTCACTGGTCGGCGACCCGTGGCGGTGGGAGGTGGGTGACGCGGGACTTCTTACGGTCGTCGACGATGAGCCAGGCGGCGCCACCGATGATCAGGGCCAATGCTGCGGCGATCCCGATCCACAGCAGGATCGGCCCCCAGTCGATCGCCTCGCCGGCATCGGCCACCATGCGAATCTGAGGAGTGGTGGCGAGGTCCGTCAGCCCCAGCGTGACAGTGTGACCCTCGACCGTTCCCGCCGTCGCTGACTGCACCAGCCCGGGGAAGGTGAAGGTTGCCTCAACATCGACCGCAGACTCCGCCAGCGCAAGGTTGGACGGACCCACCCCCAGCCCGGCGAGCGCGTCCTCGCCTCCCCTGCGGATGTCGACGACGAAGGCGCCGTCCTTCTGCTCGACCGTGGCACTCGCCTCGACGCTCGCGAGGGCCTGCGTGGAGGCCTCGCTGAACTCCTCTAGGGGAATGTCCGTGAGCGTCAACTCGATGCCCTCGAGCTCGCCGCTGGCGTAGGGCTCGAGGCTCACCTGACCGGGAAAACGGTCCGCGAAGGCTCGGAAGTCGTCGGAGTCGCCCACGTTTCCCACGAGTGAGTCGACATCGACCCCGAGGTAGTCAGTGATCTGACTTGCCACCGAGTCGCTGTAGGCGACGATGGTGTGCTGACTGAAGGTGTCGTCGTCGCTGAAGGTCGTGTCCGCCGTCGCGCGCACGCAGCCGGCCAGGGCCACGACGGCCACACTCGCGGCGGCCCATCGGATGACTTTCTTCATCGGCGGGAGGAGGGAGCGTCGCCGTCGTCCTCAGGTAGTTCAGGGCGCACGGTGGCATCATTCGGCGTCTCGCGCTCGGCGCGCGTGGCATCGCCGTGCCGGTCCTCCGGGGCGACGAGCCCCCCATGGGTGACGGCCGTTTCCCCTGTGGGGGCGGCATCCATGCCCGGTGTCGCGGTGTCCGGCGTCGCCTCTCCACCGCTCGGCCCCCGCCGTCGGCGCGTGGCGACGACGAGTGCAATCCCGGCGCCCACACCGGCGAAGAGGCCAATGACGAGCACGATCCACAGCGGGAAGTCATCCTCTGCACGCGCGCCGCCGCGTGCCTCAATGCTGTACGGCCCGCGAAGAAGGTCCCACGTCACCGTATGGCCCGAACTGTCGAGTTCACCATTGGTCTCCGTCACGTCGCCTGGGAATGTGAGCGATAGCGTCATGGTGGCGTCCGAGGGGAGCTCCCCAAGGTCGCCAGCGTCATCGCTGGCCGCCAAGGATCCCTCCACGAGGTAGTCATCGCCTTCGCGCGTGATCGACAGCTCATCGCTGTCGAAGTCGAGTGCCGAGAACGGTTGGTGGTCGAACGTGACCTGCTTGCCTACGTAGCCATCCTCGGCATAATCCGAGACATCGCCTTGCGCTAGATCGCCGCCGACGTCGCCGAGCATCTGGTCGATGAGTTCGTCGTCGCTCACACCGAGCAGGTCGCCCGCGCCGCTTTGTACCGCCATGAGCACGGTGCCGCTGACCGTGTCGTCCTCGTTCAGTGTCACATCCATGTCGACACGCAAGCACCCGGCCAGTGCCAACGCGGCGACCAGCGCGAGGATCAACGTCCGGGTTGCTCTCGTCATGATCGCAAGACTCGCACACCGACCAGCGGCGGTCCAGGCCCGGCGTGACCAGTGCCGTGTCGGGGCCGCTCTGGAGCGTCGTCCCAGGTATGGCGCGCCCATTCATGGGGCCAAAACGGCCGCTGTGGGCTAGCGTGGCGGAAGACGCATCGTCGATGACGGGCGTTCGGCGATCGGGGTACGAGTGATGGCGCAGACAGGCTGGCAGCGAGCTCGGCGGGACCGTGGCGCGCAGCGGCATGGCCGGGGGCTCGTGGCCCTGCTGGTCGCGTTGCTCGCCGTCGTGACCGTCGCGGGGCCAGCAAGTGCCGAGGGCCCGGCGGGGCTCACGATCACCAAGAGCGTGTCGCAAGAGAACATCACCCCTGGGGACGAGTTCCTCTACACGATCCAGATCAGCTGTGTGTATTCGAGTGCGATCCCCGAGTCGGGCTGCACCGATGCCACTGTCACCGACACACTTCCCCCTCAGTTCCACCTCACGGGGCCGCCTCAGGTCATCAGTTCGGGAAACTCCTTCAGCGTGAGCGGCGAGGCGGGGGGATCGGACGCGTCGGTGTCGTTCACCACACCGTTCGATGACCCCGAGGGTGGCCAGGGCATGTTGCAGGGCACCACGGCGACGATTCAGATTCCCGTCGTGGCTGATTCGCTCACCTACGACGACAACGGCGTGCCGATCATTAACGAGGCGGAGTTCACCGCGAGTAACCCAGACACCGACCCGGACTCGGACACGGCGACGGTCGTTCCCGAGGTACCCCTGGTGCTCGATACCGATGTCGAGAAGACGTTTACGCCGGACAGTGGTCTCGCTGAGCCCGGTAGCGAGACGACCATCACCATCACCGCGAGCAACGAATCGGAGACGGGCGCCGACGAGATGGTGATCGTCGAGCCGGCGGATCCGGCAGCGTCGCCTAACCCGTTCGACTCACTCGCGATCACCGACCTCGTCGTAGGCGCGTTCCCCGCCGATGCCGATCTGGTGCAGATCGATGTGTACACGGACTCGGGTTGGGTCAACGGCACGCCGGACACCAGCGCCGCCTTGCCCGGAAGCGTCGACCCCGACGAGATCCGCGGCGTACGGATCACGTTCTCAACCTCATCCGACGACGCGTTCATCCTCCCCGGCTCCACCGTGGACATCGCGATCGACGCCGTCCAACGCGATCTGGGAGAACTGGCGAGCAACCTCGTCGTCGACAACACCGTGTCATCCACCGTGGAGCGCGACGATGAGACGGCGACGGACAACGGGGACGCCTCCTACACGATCGAGGCGAACATCCCTGACGTGACGGCGGACAAGTCGTTCGACCCGGTCTCCATTCTTCACGGCGAGACCTCGGACGCCACTCTCGTCGCGGGCGTGACCGGCGACCTCCCCGTCGAGGAGTTGTCGATCATCGAACCGTCTGCGGCAGGCGACCTCCACGTGCCAGGCTTTGACTCCTCGATGTCGTTCGAGGGCTTTGCCTCCGCGCCCGTGTGGCCTGCGGGAGCCACGGATGCCTCAGTGACGTACTACTGCGCCGACGGTAGCGACGAGATCGTGTCCTTCGCGGACGGGGACGTCCCCGGCGATCCTTCCAGTGGATGTGAAGTGGCGCGCTTCAGCGTCGACTTCACCGGCGCCATGGACCCTGGAGCGTCCGCCACTGTCGTCACCACCGTCGGCACGGACGCCGAAGACCCCTCCGTGCTGACCCCGCTCGACAACGAGATGACGACCACCGGCACCACCGGTGGGGGAGCCTCGGGCAGTGCTACGGATGACGACACCCTGTATTCCTACCTCGAGACCCTCACCTCGACCTCGGGAAAGACCATTGTCCCCAGTGACATCCTCGGCGAGGACGGCGAGTGGACCGTGCTCGAGCTCGCGGGCGGCATTGCTGGTAGGCCCGCCCCGGGTGCGGACCCCGAGGGATCGTCCACGGGGAACGCGCAGGACATTGTGGTCCAGGATCCGATCAACCCGGCCGCGAGCTCCGACTATTGGGACGCGTTCAACCCTGATCGCATCACCAACGTGGTGATCCCTCCAGGCGCGACTCTCACGGTGAACTACTGGGACGGGGACTCGTGGGAGCCGCTTGTGGTGGACGTACCGTCCACCGAGTCGCCCTTCTCCTACGACATCGCCGCGAACGCGCCGCCGGCCCCTGGTGACATCGGTGGCCTCCAGTTCGTCTTCCATTCGGATGAGGGCTTCCCTCCCGGCACCACCGTGTACCCGAACATCGTGATGGACTTCGACGGCTCGGCCGATGTCGCACTGCCCCTCCTTGGCCTGGAGAACTGCACCAGTTCGAGTGCGCAGACAGCGGCAGGGACCGCATCCACTCCATCCACAGCGTGCGACACCGTCAATGTGTATGACCCCGAGGACCCCGTGGGGCCCGGAGTGGGTGATCTGATGGATAAAAACTGGCTGGGAGGAGAGCCGCCGCAACTCTTCGCGCGCAGCGGCGACCGGGCGACGGCACGCATCTCGTGGTCCACAGGCGGATACTCCAACGCGGAGTCGGTCACCATCACCGATGTCCCAGGGCCGCCCGCTCTTGCCGACAGCGTGTACGACGCGTTCGACCTCGTGAGCATCACGGCGATCACACCGGACACGGATCCATATATCGAGTTCGACGCGGTTGAGGCGGTGTTGCTGTACAACCAGGACTCGGGCACGTGGAACAGCGCGGCGAACAGCCCTTGCGGTGATGTGGGAACGGTCGCGCCCGAGTGCACGGGCCAGCTCCCGCAGATCGCGCTGACGGCTACCGAGCGCGAGACCACGACGGCGGTGCAGTTCGTCTTCGTCGAGAGCCCCGCGCGAGCCTCGTCGACCGATCCCGCCGCACCGCCCGTGGGTTCTGGAGTGGCTCGCTCGATCAACAACACGCGTCCCATCGATCTCGTCTTCGAACTGCGCGACTGGCTACGCTCCGATGCCTCGGTTCCGGTGACCGGCCACACGCTGTACAACGACGACGCCCTTGGCGCCGGGGAACCCGATGAGGGCCTCGTGTGGAATCAGGCCCAGGCCGTCGCTGACTTCACTGACCGCGACGACATCTCCGACACGGAGCAGGACGAGGTCCTCCTTCTTGACGACACGCTCGGCGTGTCGATCGACAAGACCTGGACGGACAACGAGGTCGGCATCCCGCCCGTGGTGACCGACGCCGACGATTACCCGCACGCACCGATCTCCTTGACCGTCACCAACACCTCGGCGAACGCCGCGGTGGACGCCGTGACGCTGTGCGATGGCACGGCGTGCAGCGCCGCGACGACGACCTTCGAGTACTTCAACTTTGACGGCTTCACCGAGATCACCATGCCTGCCGGTGCCACTGGCGTCACCATCACGTTGACCGACTCTTCAGACACGACGGTGCTCACCACGACCGACGTCACGACCGCGCTCGAGTGGACTGGCCCCTTCGATGGAGTGACGAACGTGCGTGTCGAATGGGTGGGGCGGATCGAGCCGGGGGCCTCCGCCACGGTGACCTTCAGCACGATCTTGAGAAAGACGATCCGCACCAGCGGGGAGGTGATCGACGCCACGGACGCCGGAACCGTCGTCAACAACGTCGCCTTTGGCAGCGTTGACGACGCCGGTCGCAATCCCGTTACCCAGCCCGACGCGCCCATCGACCAGGATGATGCGCAGGCCAATCTGGTGGAGTTTGAGATCGGCCTCAACGTCGACAAGACGTTCGGGCCGACCGTCGGCGACCAATCCGACGTCTTCATCCAGACCGAGCCTGATCAGTCGGAGTTCCTCCTGGTACTCCGGAGCCAGCCCTTCGACGGTGCCCGCCCGGCGCAGGTCGTCGTCTCCGATATCGACCCGACGTTCTGGAACGTCTACGAGTTTGTCCGCATCGACGAGAGTTTCGCGCTGCAAGCGCCCGTGGACCAGATCCAGATGTCGGTGCTTACTGGTCAAACGTTCACCGGTGACCCGGGGGGCGAACTCACTGTCACCGGCGGCACCTCAGTCAACGGTGGCGTGGGCTCTGTGCCTACCCTCCCCGCGGCGGTGGCGCCCGCGAACGTGCAGGGCGTCGTGTTCACCATGAACAGGGCCGATGGGGAGCAGTGGGAGGGTCCCGTCCACCCGGTCCAAGAGATCCCGATCGTCGTGCAGCGCAGGGACGAGATGCTCTCGGGTGGCGAGCCACCCACCGACCTCGTGGGCAATCCCGCCGCGCCCGGCGAAGACGAGGCCGGGCACAGTCGTGACACCGTGACGGGTCAGATCGAGTCGTATCTCGACACCATCGGCGGTGATCCGCTCGTCGTGGACGCCGAGCCCGACGACGCTGAGGTGATCTACGAGCATTCGCGCACCGCCGTCAGCGTGGAGAAGACCCCCGCGGGCACCGTGAGTCCCGGTTCGGTGATTCCGTACACTCTGACGTTCACGAACACGGGCGACACCCCTGTCTACAATCCGGTGTTTACTGACACGCTCCCGACCGACGAAGACGGGCCGCTGCTCCAGATCGACCCGAGTGCCGCGGAGACGGGCGACAGTCCGTATGGCTTCTCGCTCACAGGCCCCAATCCTGATCCCGGAGATGGTCTGCCCCTCCCGACGGACGAGCCCGAGGTCGCGATTGCCGAAGACCCGGAGGGTGGATCGCCCGAAACGATCACGTTCTCGTTCCCCGACGGCTACGCCCTTGGTGTGGGTCAGAGTTACACGATCACGATTGACATGGTGACCCGGCCCGCGCTCTTGGCGTCGACCACGATCGAGAACACCGCGACTGTCGCAGGCGACAGGCCGTTCGACGCGTGCAACGACGATGAGTTCGACCCTGCCGTGCCGGAGTGTGACGGCTCGACTCAGGTGATCGTTGCCGCCGGCGGCGCCATTCGTGCGGCAAAGCAGGTCAAGGCGGATGATCCGAGCCTGGGCACCACGAGCGCGGTCGAGGGAGCCGACTGCGTCGCCGACGAGGACGGCTTCTACGGCGCCCCGTGCATTCCGATCTCCCAGCCCGGGACCACTGAGACGTGGCGCCTCAACCTCGAAAATACTGGAAACGTCCCGCTCGACCAGCTCACGGTCGTGGACCGCATGCCCGATGTGGGAGACCTCACCGCGCTCGAAAACTTTGCCCGGGACTCCGAGTGGTACGCAGAGATCGTTGACCCCCAGACCGGAATCTCCGCACCGCTGCTGTATCAACTCGACGTGTACGGCACCACCGAGACAGTACTGTGCGCCGACGACCTCGTGTCGGGGCCTGGATCATGTCCCGACGGCGCGTGGGTCCCTATCGATGACTTCGCCGGGGACTACACCGACGTCACCGGACTGAAATATGAGTTCGACTTCCGGGGCTTTGCGCCCTTCCAGCCGGGCCAAGTCATCACGATCGACATCCAGACCCGCACCCCCGTGTCGTCCCCCACGGACGGGCCCGACACGATCGCGTGGAACACGGTCGCGGCGGGTGCGGTCACCACCGACGGCGACGACATCCTCCCCACCGAGGGCAACAAGATCGGTGTCGCCTTGGCGACCGGGCCCCTGAGCGTGCTGAAGACCGTGAGCGGGGAGGCCGCGGAATACGCCCCAGGGTCGCTGGTCGTCGCAGTGGTGTGCACGGTGGACGTCGACGGGGAGCCTGTCGAGGCTCACCGAGAGACTCTCACCCTCACACCCGGTGAAGCGGTGACGGTCGAGGACCTTCCCTATGGCGCCGAGTGTTACCTCGAGGAGGGCGACAACGGGCAGACGAATGTGGTGTCCGAATCTGCGACGGTCACTCGAGATGACCAGGAGCTCCAGGTCACCTCACTCGACAACGTCTACGACGAGGCGTCCCTCCTGGTGTCGAAGGACGTGGCCGGCTCCGATGGGTCCGGCGCGGCCGATCCGGCGGACGCCGGCCCGTTCCCGATCTGGGTGAGGTGCGAGTTCCTCGGCGAACAAGCGTGGGCGGACGGCTACGGCCCGGTGCTCGCAGACGGCCAGATTCGGCCGATGCTTGCGTTGCTCAGCGACGAGGAAGAGGTGCTCTTCACGGGGCTACCCGCTGGTGCCGAGTGCACGATCACCGAGCTGCTCATCGACGAGTCTCCCGCGACCGTTTCCATCGTCGTGACCACCGCGGACGGCAGCACCACCGTTGAGGACAACGAGGCCGATCTCACCCTGACCCCCGATGACCCGCAGAGCGCGACCGATCCTGGTACGACTAACACCGGTGTGGTGACCAACACCTACGAGTTGGGTTCGATCGTTATCGACAAGCAACCGGTCGGCCCCGGCGCCGCCGACGGTGGCGACGGGCCGTTCACCTTCCACGTCGAGTGCACGTACGACCGCCCGCTACCGCTGCTCGACGTCACGACGTACGACGGCGACATCCGTGTGGGGGGCATCCTGCCGCTGACCCGCACCGTCAGCGGGATCGTAGTCGGGTCCGAATGCGTCGTGACGGAGACCGACGACGGCGGCGCCGACGGCTGGCTCTTCGGTACCGACGGGGCCACGCCGTCCCAGCCGCAAGTCGATGACGACGGAAACCCCTACGTCGAGGTCACGGTGGACGACGGTGACGGCGTCACAGTGGTCGCCCAGGACATCTTCGAACAGCGTGTGCCGCTGGACATCACGAAGACGATCGACGAGGCCGCGCAGGACCAGGACGGCGCCTCGCCGCCCCTGGGACCCTTCACCGTTGAGATCATGTGCGTGTACGGCACGGGCACCGTCTATGAGCACGAGGTCTTCGCTGACGGCTACGACGCCGAGAACCCGATGGTCGTGACGCTCGCTCCCGGCGAGACGGTCACGCTTGACGACCTTCCCAGCAACAGCGACTGCGTGCTGACGGAGACCGACGTCGCGGGCGCCGACTCCACCACGATCACGGTCACGACTGTCGACGGCTCGTCGACCACGACGGGAACCGGCGCATCGTTCACCCTGCCGCCCGTCGAGGGCGGCGGCACGTCGGTCGAGATCGACGTCATCAACGAGTACCCGGTGGGCTCGCTGATTCTTCACAAGCAGCTCGACGGGGACGGTGCCGACGCACTCGGTGCGGGTCCCTTCACGTTGCACGTGAGGTGTGTGTGGGCGGGGCCCAACCTGGCGCAAAGTGCGGTCGTGTGGGATGGCGACGTGGTGCTCGGCGGAGACGCGCCTCTCGAGACTCAGGTTGACGGCATCATCGCCGGGTCCGTCTGTGTGGTGACCGAGCCCGAGGATGGCGGCGCGGACTACACCGAGTTCTCGCCGGGCAAACCGGGCGGTAGCCGCAGCGTCGTGACCATCCCGGAGGGCGAGGGCGACGCCGTCGAGGTGGTGGTGACCAACCGCTTCGAGGCGCTCGCCTCGCTCGCGTTGACCAAGGAGGTCGACGACACGGTCGTGAACGCCGACGGCGAGGTGCCCGATTTCGGTCCCTACCTGGTGGCCGCGTCGTGCGTATACACAGATCCCTCCGGCGACGAACAGGACGTCTATGCCGAGGGCTTTGAGCCGCTCATTCCTGGCGCGCCGATGCTCGTGGTGCTCGACGACGGCGAGACCGTCACCTTGACGGGCCTGCCGTCCACGTCGGAGTGCACCGTCACCGAGCTGGTGGATGGGGCAGCCGCGTCGACCACGGTCACCGTGACGACGGCCGATGCCGGCGCGGCTACCGTCGACGGCACCTCGTCGTCGCTGGTCTTGACCGAGGGCGACACCAACACGGCGCTCCTCACGAATACCTTCGCGGTGGGCTCACTCGCGATCGACAAGGTCATCGGTGGGGACGGCGCCGCTGAGCGCGGCTCGGGCCCGTTCGAGTTCTCGGTGCTATGCACCTGGGACCGCGGAGTCGGCGATCCGGTGACCACCTGGGATGGCTCCGTCACGCTCGGCGGCGACCAGCCGCTCACGACACAGATCGACGGCATCGCCGCAGATTCTGAGTGCGTGGTCACCGAAACCGACACGGGCGGCGCGGATGATACGCGGTTGACCCCGGCGGGCGCCTCGACCACGGAAGCGGTCGTGACGATCGGCGTGGGCGCCACCGTGACGGTGATGGCCTACAACCAGTTCGACGCCACCCCGCCACCCGCGGGAGGCGGCGAGGATGGCGACTCGGGGTTCCTGCCCATCACGGGCTTCGATCATTGGGCCATCGCGATCATCGCGCTGGTGTTGCTCGCGGTGGGCGCGATCATCGCGATCATCGCGAGGCGCAGGCGCTAAGACGCCGCGGCCGGGTGAGTCGAGAAGACCCACCCGGCCACGGCATCGGCCCATCGTTAGCTGTCGAGCGCCTCACTGACGAGCGTCTTGGCGGCGTCCTGCACCTCGGCGAGGTGGTCCTCAGACACGAACGACTCGGCGTAGATCTTGTAGACGTCCTCGGTGCCGGACGGGCGGGCGGCGAACCAGGCATCGGCCGTCGTGACCTTGAGGCCGCCGATGCCCGCGCCGTTGCCGGGCGCCTTGGTGAGTTTCGCGGTGATCTCCTGCCCGGCGAGCTCGGTCGCACTGACCTGCTCTGGGGAGAGCTTCGCGAGGGTGGCCTTCTCATCCTTGGTCGCGGCGGCGTCGACGCGGGCGTACCAGCTTTCGCCCAGCTCGTCGGTGAGACCGCGATGGATCTGCGACGGGGTGGTGCCCGTCGCGCCCGTGATCTCGGAGGCGAGCAGGCATAGCAGGATGCCGTCCTTGTCTGTGGTCCACACCTTGCCCTCGCGTGTGAGGAAGGAGGCGCCCGCGGACTCCTCGCCGCCAAACCCGGTGGTGCCGTCGAGGAGGCCGGGCACGAACCACTTGAAGCCCACCGGCACCTCCTCCACCGTGCGGCCCAGCTTGGTGCCGACCCTGTCGATGAGGCTCGAGGAGACCAGCGTCTTGCCGATGCGGGCGGCGTCTGGCCAGCCCGGTCGACCGCCGCCGTAGAGGTACGAGATTGCCGCCGCGAGGTAGTGGTTGGGGTTCATGAGGCCGCCGTCGCGGGTGACGATGCCGTGACGGTCGGAGTCGGCGTCGTTGCCCGTCGCGATGTCGTACGGCGCGTCACCGGCCATGAGTTCCCGCAGGCTCGCCATCGCTGACGGGGAGCTGCAGTCCATGCGGATCTTGCCGTCCCAGTCGAGGGTCATGAAGCGCCACGTGGGGTCGACCGTGGGGTTGACGACGGTGAGGTCCAGGCGGTGCTCCTCGCCGATCGCGCCCCAGTAGTCGACCGCGGCGCCGCCAAGGGGATCGGCGCCGATGCGCACGCCGCCGTTGCGGATGGCCTCGAGGTCGATGACGTCGCCCAGTTCGGCGACGTAGGCAGCCATGAAGTCGTAGGTGCCGATCGTGGCGGCCTTGCGTGCCCGCTCGTAGGGGATGCGCTTGACCTGCTTCCAGCCTCCGTTCGCCATGATCTCGTTGGCGCGGTTCGCGATCCAGCTGGTCGCGTCGGAGTCCGCCGGGCCGCCGTGGGGCGGGTTGTACTTGAAGCCACCATCGCGCGGCGGGTTGTGCGACGGGGTGACGACGATGCCGTCGGCCAGTCCCGGTCCGGTGGTGCGCAGGCCCTGGGGGGAGGCGGCGCCGTTGGCGACGAGGATCGCGCGGCTCACGGACGGCGTGGGGGTGAACTTGCCGCGGGCGTCGACCTTCACGGTCACCTCGGCGGCGGCGAGCACCTCGATCGCGGTCTGGGCGGCGGGCTCGGACAGCGCGTGGGTGTCGATGCCGAGGAACAGCGGGCCGTCGGTGCCCTGGTTGGTGCGGTACTCGACGATCGCGGCGGTCGTGGCGACGATGTGCGCCTCGTTAAACGCCGTGTCGAGGGCGCTACCGCGGTGGCCCGAGGTGCCGAAGACGACCTTCTGCTCGGGGTTACTGGGGTCCGGTACGAGGTCGTAGTAGGCGCCGAGCAGGGCGTCCACGTCGATGAGGTCCTGGGGCTGGGCAGGTGTTCCGGCGCGCTCATGCATGGTTCTTACTCTTGCACCTCTTGCCCGGCCGCGGCCAGTGGGGTGCGGGCGACAGGCGTGGATGACGTCGTCAGTGGGTCACGGCTGAGCCACGATTCTGCCAAGAACGCACCAAAGTCGGTCCCAGGGCGCACTAGGCTGGTCCTCGTGGCACCCGCACGCGCGTCTTCCCCGGCGCCGTCGGCCGATGACGGCACCGACGGCGCAGCCCGTCGTGCCCGCCCGCGCGCCGGTCGCGTTCGTCGCACCGTGAACGGCCCTGAAGACCTCCATGTCGCCGCCGCGCTGATCGTCGCGCACGATGCCGCTCGCCGGATCGCCGCCACGGTGCGCGCCGCGCTCGCGATTCCCGGCGTAGACCTCGTGCTGGTGGTGGATGACGCCTCGACGGACAACACCCAGCAGCTAGCCCGCAAGGCCGGCGCCGTGGTGGTGCGCCACTCGCACCCCCGAGGGCGCACGGCATCGATCGAGACCGGCGCCTCCGTGATCGCCATGCGTGACGAACCGGGGCGTGAGCCGCGCGCCATCCTGCTGTTGCCTGGCGTCTTGGGCCACTACGCCGTGGGCGCCGCACCGCTCGTGGCGGCGGTCACCGAGCATGTGGCCGATCTCGCGGTTGCCCGTGCCGACGGCCGAGCCCGGGTCGAGGGACCGTCGACCAAGATCGCGCGGCGGGCCGTGGAGCAGGCCTCGGGCTGGACTCCAGAGGAGCCGCTCGGACCCATTCGTTGTCTCACCCGCGAGGCGCTCGAGGCGGCCATGCCGCTGGCCCGCGGTACGGGGCTCGAGGTCGCGATGACGCTCGACGTCATGCACGCCGGCCTCACCGTCACCGAAGTCGAATGTGACCTTGGCGACGCCCCGCGCGCCGGCTCCATGGGCGAGGGCACGTCCAAGATCACGCGCTACCGTGACGTGATGATGGCGATTAGCTCGCGGCGCATGCGTGGCGCGCTCAACCAGACCCAATCCGCGATGAGAGCGCGCATGCCCGGGCGGCGCGACGCCGAGGAGGACGAGTGACCGACCTGCCCCGTTATGCCTTTCTGGGGCCAGCCGGCACCTTCACCGAGGCGGCGCTGCGTACCCTGGTGAGCCCCGACGAGGCCGAGTATGTGCCCGCGGTCGACGTCCTCACGGCCTTGAACGCGGTGCGATCGGGTGACGTCGACTACGCCGTCGTGGCCATCGAGAACACGGTCGAGGGCGGCGTGACCGCGACGCTCGACACCCTCGCCACGGGCGAGCCGCTGGTCATTCTGGGCGAGACGGTCCTGCCGATTGCCTTCGAGCTGCTGGTCCGGCCCGGCACCGAGCTCGATGGGATCACCGCGGTGAGCGCCCACTCGCACGCGTGGGCACAGGTGCGCCGGTGGGCCAACGCGACCCTGCCGCGCGCCGAGTTCGTCTCGGCCACGTCGAATGCCGCGGCCGCCGTCGCGCTCGCCGATGACTCCCGGCCGCTCGAGTCCTTGGGCTTCGAGGCCGCGCTCGCGCCCCCCGGTACGGGCGAGGCGCTGGGCCTCACGGTGCTCGCCGACCGCGTGGCGGACAACGCCACCGCCGCGACGCGGTTCGTGAAGGTGGGCCGTCCCCGCGCCATGGGGGAGCCGACCGGAGCCGACAAGACCACCCTCGTCATTCACCTGCCCAACGACCGCGCGGGCGCGCTGCTCGAAATGCTCGAGCAGTTCGCCGTGCGCGGCGTGAACCTGTCACGCATCGAGTCGCGGCCCATTGGCGACCGTCCGGGCGAGTACTCGTTCTCCGTGGACGCCTTGGGTCACATCGGTGAGGCGCGCATGGCCGAGGCCTTGATCGGCCTCAAGCGCACCTGTCCCCTCGTGCGCTTCTTGGGCTCGTACCCCGCCGCGGATCGTGAGCCCACGCCCATCGAGATGGACGACAGCGAGGAGTCGTTCAGCCGTGCGCACTCGTGGGTCGAGGCCCTCAGGAACGGTACGGCGGCGATCTAGCCTCCGCCTACGGCGTGATGCCGGCCGGGACCTTGATCAGGAGGCCGCCGGCCTGGATGCGGCCCTTCACACGCGAGGCGCGTCCGAGCGACTCGCCGTCGACCTGCACGCGTTGCGGGCTGTCCATGTCGATCGTCACGGACTGGCCGCGGCGGTGGTCGATGCGGGACGTGCGCCAGGTGCGCAGCAGTTCCGTCTGCTTGATGCCGGCGCCCTGAGCGACCACGGAGCCAAAGAGCTCGGTCCAGCCGACCAGGCCTCCACGCGCGTCGAGCGTCGCGATGTCCAGCTCGCCGTCGGTGACCGAGGCGTCGGGGATGAGCTGCAGACCGCCGGGCAGGCGCCCCGCGTTGGCCATGAGGACCGTCCGCATCTCGGCCTCCAGAGGCAGGCCCTCGTCGACGGTCACGGTGGCCTTGATGCGCTTGTCGCCGAGGTGCTCGACGGCGGCGAAGAAGTACGCCATCCACCCCAGGCGCTTCTTCAGGATGGGGTCCGCGCCGGCGACCATCTCCGCGTCGATGCCCGCCCCTGCCATCACGAGGAACAAGTGCGTGGAACCCTCCCGGGAGGCGGGAAACGCACGCTCGATGTCGAGCCAGCCGACATCCACGCGCGACACGCTGCCCTCGATGACGATGCGCAGCAGCGCGCCGGTGTCTGCCAGCGGCAGGTCCAGGTTGCGCGCAAACAGGTTGCCGGTGCCGAGAGGGATGATGCCCATTGCGACGTCCTCGCCCGCGAGCGCCTCGGCGACCGCGCGGACGGTGCCGTCGCCGCCCACGGCGACCACGACATCGGCCCCCGCCTCGATGGCGTCGCGCGCCTGGCCGGTCCCAGGGTCCTCCTCCGTGGTGTAGATCCACATGGGCTCGGGCAGGTAGCGAATCGCGCATGCGCGCATGGCCCGCTCGCGCAACTCGGCGGTGCCGTCCTTCGTGGGGTTGACGATGAACGCGATCTGCGCGCGGTTGTCGGTATCGAGGGTGACGCCCGTCGCGGGCGTGGCTGCCACGGGGGCGATCCGCAGGAAGGTGCGCCAGCCGCGGGGGAGCGCGGAGGGGTCGCGCTTGCCGATCTGGCGCGCGAGCGTGACGGACAGCATGGTCGCGAACAGGGCCAACACCAGCGCCGTCGCGCCCAGGATCCATACCCACACCATGAGGGAGAGCCTACGCGTACGCCCCCGATAGACTCGCGGTCATGATTGACCTCAAGCTCCTGCGCGCCGAACCGGACCTCGTGAGGGACAGCCAGCGCTCGCGCGGCGACGACCCCGCGGTCGTGGATCAGGTGCTCGAGGCTGACGCCCAGCACCGTGCGGCGCTCGCGGACTTCGAGGCCAAGCGCGCCGAGCAGAAGAGCCTGGGCAAGGAGGTCGCGAAAGCGCAGGGTGACGAGAAGCAGGCGCTGCTGGCTCGCACGAAGGAGCTGGCGGCGGCGGTCAAGCAGGCACAGGCGACGGCCGATGCCGCGGCCGCCCGGGCGATCGAGCTCGCCCGGTCGTTGGGCAACATCCCTGAGCCCGGCGTTCCCAGCGGCGGCGAGGATGATTTCACGGTGCTGCGGCACGAGGGCGCCCCGCGCGACTTCGCGGCCGAGGGCGTCGAGGTCAAGGACCACCTCGCGATCGGCGAGGGGCTGAAGGCCATCGACATGGAGCGCGGCGCAAAGGTGTCAGGCGCGCGCTTCTACTTCCTCACCGGCATCGGCGCACGGCTCGAGTTGGCGATCCTCAACGCCGCGATGAATCTCGCGTTTGAGCGCGGCTTCTCGCCCACGATCACGCCCACGCTGGTGCGTCCCGAGACGATGGCCGGCACCGGCTTCCTCGGCAAGCACGCCGAGGAGATCTACTACCTCGAACGCGACGACATGTACCTCGTCGGCACCTCGGAGGTGGCGCTCGCGGGCTATCACGCCGACGAGATCATCGACCTCACCGAAGGCCCGCTGCGCTACGCAGGCTGGAGCGCCTGCTACCGCCGCGAGGCCGGATCGGCCGGCCGCGACACCCGCGGCATCATCCGTGTGCACCAGTTCCACAAGGTGGAGATGTTCTCCTATGCGCACGCCGAGGACGCCTCCGCCGAGCACGAGCGCTTCCTGTCCATCGAGGAGGAGATGCTGAAGGCCCTCGAGCTGCCATACCGCGTGATCGACACGGCGGCAGGCGACCTGGGCTCGAGCGCGGCGCGCAAGTTTGACTGCGAGGCGTGGCTGCCGAGCCAGGAGCGGTGGATGGAGGTCACCTCGACCTCCAACTGCACCACCTACCAGGCGCGTCGCCTCAACATTCGTGAGCGGGCAGACAAGGGCACCACCGCGGTGGCGACCATCAACGGCACCATCGGCACCACCCGGTGGCTGGTCGCGCTGCTCGAGAACCACCAGCAGGCCGACGGCTCGGTGTACGTGCCCGAGATCCTGCGTCCCTACCTGGGCGGCGTCGAGTACCTCCAGCCGGTCGCGTAGGCCGCGGGAGGGCGCCTGCGCCCGTGACGTAGGCTCGAGGCATGACGCTGAGCCCCGATGAGATGCGCCCGCCCCTCGATCAGGACTCGTGGGGGCTCGTGGGCCTCGATATCGACGGCACGCTCATGCACTGGGGCGGTGAGATCTCGCCGGCCGTGATCCGCGCGGTCGAGCAGGTGCGCATGTGCCGCAACCACGTCATCCTCGCCACCGGTCGCAACATTCTGGGCACCTTGCCCGTCGCTGAGGCGCTCGGCATCCGGCGTGGATGGGCGGTGTGCTCTAACGGAGCGGTGACGATCCGCCTGAACCCCGCGACGCCCGGCGGCTACGACATTGTCGAGACCGTCACCTTCAACCCTCGCGCCGCGCTCGAGCTGGTCCGCCACGAGATGCCCGGCGCCTTCGTCGCCGTCGAGGACCTCGGCGTGGGTTTCCGGGTCAACCAGGAGTTCCCCATGGGTGAGCTCGTGGGGCGCCAGATCCTGGTGAACGACTTCGACGAGCTCGCTGAGGGTGAGGCCACCCGCGTGGTCATTCGCGCTCCCGGCGCGGACGTGAGCCACTTCGACGACCTCGTCCACCGTATCGGCCTCAACGACGTCACCTATGCCGTGGGCTACGACGCCTGGCTGGACCTCACCCCGCCCAACGTCACCAAGGCATCGGCCCTCGAGCACCTGCGCCAGCAGCTGGGCGTCTACCCCGATCACACGGTCGCCGTGGGGGATGGCAACAACGACATCGAGATGCTGCGGTGGGCGGGACGTTCGGCCGCGATGGGCACCGCCCCCGCGCGGGTACGTGAGGCGGCGGGCGAAGTCATCGGCACTGTCGAGGAAGACGGCATCCTCGAGGTGCTGACTCGTCTCATCGATCCCGACCGTCTCGCGGTGATGTAGCAGGCGCGTCGCTTCGCCTCCTCGTCCCTCCAGAGCGGTCACGTCGCTACGCTGGCGCCATGTCTTGGATCACGGCCCCCTCGCACCATCGCTGGCTCGAGGCGGAAAGCACCCGCCTGCTGGACTTCGCACGCGCGTCACGCCACGGAGATGGCGGCTTCGGCATGCTGCTCGCCGACGGCACGCTCGACCCGCACGCCGATGTCGAGCTGTGGGTCACCTGCCGCATGACGCACTCGTTCGCGCTGGCCACGCTCATGGGCCACCCGGGCGCGGCGGCCCTGGTCGACCACGGCCTCGACGCCCTGGCGGGACGCCTGCGTGACCATGAGCACGGCGGCTGGTTCGCCGCGGTGGGCGCCGACGGTCCGACGAACACCGCCAAGGAGGCCTACGGACACGCCTTTGTGATCCTCGCGGCCTCCTCGGCCGTCGCGGCCGGCCGCCCCGAGGCGCAACAGCTCTTGGACGACGCCCTCGCGACGCACGCCGAGCACTTCTGGGACGACGACGAGGGCATGAGTCGCGAGGCGTTCACCCGCGAGTGGGGCGACATCGAGGACTACCGCGGGATCAACGCCAACATGCATACGGTGGAGGCCTATCTCGCCGCCGCGGACGTGACCGGCGACAAGACGTGGTTGCATCGCGCCGCCCGCATCGTCGAGCGCGCGATCAACGTGTTTGCCCGTGGCCAGGAGTGGCGTCTGCCCGAGCACTTCGACTCCGAGTGGAAGCCCCTTTTGGACTACAACGAGGCCACCCCCTCTCACCCGTTCCGCCCGTACGGCGCGACCATCGGCCACTGGTTCGAATGGAGCCGGCTCACGCTGCAGGCCGCCTCCGCGCTGCAGCAGTCGGGCCTTGAACCGCCCGCGTGGATGAGGGACGCCGCGCGCGACCTCTACGCCGCGGGTGTGCGCGAGGGCTGGCATGTCGACGGCGAGGCGGGCTTCGTCTACACCGTCGACTGGGATGGTCAGCCCGTGGTGCGCGAGCGTATGCATTGGGTGGTGGCCGAGGCCATCGGCGCTGCGGCCGCCCTGTGGCGTGTCACGAAGGTGCCCGACTATGCCGCCGACTACGAGCGCTGGTGGGACTTCGTCGGCGAGCACCTGCTGGACCTGGAGTCAGGCTCGTGGTGGCACGAGCTGGGCCCCGACCTCGCCGTCAGCGGCACCGTCTGGCCCGGCAAGGCCGACGTGTATCACGCGCTTCAGGCGACGCTGCTGCCCCGCCTGCCCGTCACCCCCGCGCTTGCGCCGTCGCTCGCCGCGGGCAACCTCGACTAGGGCAACAGCAGGATCTTCCCGAACACCCCACCCTCGGCGAGGGCGGCCTGGGCGGACGATGCCTCGGCAAGCGGGTAGGTCGCGTGCACCACGGGCGATACTCGTCCGGGCACGAGCGGCCACACATCGCGGGCGACGCCCGCGACGATGGCGGCCTTCTCCGCGTGGGGCCGTGCACGCAGCGTGGTCCCGATGACG
Source organism: Demequina sp. NBRC 110055 (assembly GCF_002090135.1). GTDB lineage: Bacteria > Actinomycetota > Actinomycetes > Actinomycetales > Demequinaceae > Demequina. Next base: position 606,940 of record NZ_BBRL01000004.1, read on the forward strand.
CGGGCGCGCTTGGCGAGCAGCCGACCCAGGTCGAGCTCGCCCTTCGAGCCCTTTTGCATACCGATGATGACGAGCGCGCCGCCGGTGCTCAGCGCCGCGAGATTGCGTTCCAGGTAGGCGGCACCCACGACGTCGAGAATGACGTCGGCGCCCCCGCCCTCACGGAGGGTCTCGACGAAGTCCTCCCCGCGATGGTCGATGCCGCGCTCGGCGCCCAGGTCCTCGCATCGGCGGGCACGCTCGGCGCCGCCTGCGGTCGCGAACACCCGCATGCCCATCGCCACGCCGATCTGGATGGCGAGCGAACCCACCCCGCCCGAACCCCCGTGGATCAACAAGGTCTGCCCCGCCGCGGCATCGGCCGCCTCAAGGTTGGACCACACGGTGCAGGCGGCCTCCATCAGGCCGCCCGCTTCGACGAGGTCGACTCCGGCGGGGACCGGCAGTGCGAGGTCCTCGTGGACCACCACGACATCGGCGTAGCCACCGCCTGCGAGCAACGCGACCACCCGGTCACCCACGGCGTGCGTGGTGACGGCGTCACCGATCGCCGTCACGGTGCCGGAGACTTCGAGACCCAGATGCGCGGGTGCTCCCGGCGGCGGGGGGTAGTGGCCAGCAGCCTGCAAAAGGTCGGCACGGTTCACCCCGGCCGCCGCCACCTGGATAAGCAGCTCATGCTCGCCAGGCACGGGATCGGGGACGTCGGCGACGGACCCGCGAGGCTCAGTGTCGTCGAGGCCGAGTGTGGAAAATATCACACGAATCGCCCGAAGTTTCGCGTCATGGCGGCCACCATATAGCGTCTCAAGCGGCAATGAGCCATCAGACTTCAAGGTTCGCGGTGAGGACGCCGATAACCGAGAGGTTCGATCGCTGAGGGGACGCCAGGAGAAGACCTGTGCCCCGAGCGTCGGCTCGTGAGGGAGAAGGTTAATGCTCCAGAGGCTTGGAATTCGCGGGAAGATCCTCGCGGTAGTAGCGGTGCCTATTCTGGTGCTGGTGCTTGGCGCGGGATTCATCGTGTCCGGCTCGCTGCAGACGTGGCGCGAGGCGCGCGACGCCGAGTCCGTGCTGAGCGTGCTGGGCTCCGCCCGACTGCTGGAGAACGACTTCCAGGACGAGCGTCTGGCAGGTACGAACTTCACCTCGGCCGTGCAAAACGGCCAGGACCAGCGTGAAGAGGCCGAGTCTCTCACCGATGAGGCCGTGACGACGCTTGACGAAACATTGAACGGCATCGGTTCGGCCACGTCCGAAGACGCGGAGGGTGCCTCCGTCGACGCCGAGCAAATCCGTGCCGACATCGCTGCCGCCGTGCAGCGCACCGGCAACGGCATCATGGAGAGCGCCCGCGCCGTGAGCCTCGGGGCGCCCGAGACCGACGGCGGATGGCTGACCTTCCCCGCCGACGCCGATGTCGCGGACATGCAGGCGGCCTATGAGCAGGCCGCCGCAGCGATCGACGCTATTGCGGACGGACTGCCTGAGGACACGGGCCTCGATATTCCGCTCGCGGCACTCGCCTTCCGTCTGGGCGCCGAGTCCGACGCTGCCACCACGCTGTTCACCGAGCCGCTCGACTTCCGCCGCGCATATGACGTCGCTACCGGCGCCGTCGACGGCAAGGTCGCACTGCTCATGCAGAACCGCGACTTGCTGGCAGGCAATGCAGAGAACGTCGAGGCGATCGCCGCCCTGGGCGAGGGCCAGGAGCTCATGGCGGCGCTGCCCGACCGGCGTGCCACGGTCCGTGACGCGAGCGCGAACATCGGCACGCTGACGAATTTCTACACGACCGTGATCGACGGCACCGTGCGGTCGGCGTCCTCGGTTGCCCTTGCGATGGGCGACCGCGACCTTGCCGCCGGAGTGTCCGCGTACGGCGACCTTGACCAACTCGTCGAGAACATCCGCTACGAGCAGGTCCAGATCGACCGTTTGCTGCGTGTGGGCGAGTTCCTGCCCGGTGAGGCTGCCGACGCGCGAACGATGACCGCGCGCACCGACATCTCTCTCGAAGACGCACAGGAATCCTCGCTCGCCGTCGATGGCTCCGAGGAGGTCCCGCCATTCGGAGCGTCGGCGGGCGACGGCCTCGGCGAGTCCTCCTTCGAATCGGTGCGCACGCAGGTCCTGACCGGCCTCGACGCGTCTCTGGTGCGTGAGCGTGACTCGGAATGGGACACCCAGGTGTCTGAAGAGCTCGGTGTCTACGAGCCCCTGCGTGAGGACATGTGGACCGCGGTGACGGCCGACGCCGCCGCGATCACGCAGTCTGCGGCGACCCAGGCGATCCTGACCGCGCTCGCCGCGCTTGCCATCGTTATCGTCTCGGTCATCATCGCTCTCGTGATCGCGCGCCGCATCATCGGCCCGCTGCGCCGCCTCACCACGACGGCGACAGCGGTCGAGCAGGAGCTGCCCCGCCTGGTGGAGCGCGTCGCCATTCCTGGTGAGGACGTGGACTTCACCGAGGTGCAGATTCCCGTGGAGTCGCGAGACGAGGTGGGACGTCTCGCGGAGGCGTTCAACGGCGTGAACGCGGCCACCCTGTCGATCGCCGCCGAGCAGGCCGCCCTGCGTGGATCGATCTCCGAGATGTTCGTCAACGTCGCGCGCCGCGACCAGGTGCTGCTGAACCGCCAGCTGTCGTCCATCGACGAGATGGAGCGCACCGAGGACGACCCGAACACGTTGACCAAGCTGTTCGCCCTCGACCACCTCGCGACGCGAATGCGACGCAACTCCGAGTCGCTGCTCGTGCTCGCGGGCATCGACACGGGTCGTCGCCTGCGCCGCCCCATGCCGCTGTCCGACGTCATCCGCACCGCGTCGTCCGAGATCGAGCTCTATGAGCGCATCGACCTCGAGCTCGACGTGGACCCCGAGATGCTGGGCCACATGGCGCTCACCGCCGCCCACCTGTTTGCCGAGCTGCTCGAGAATGCCACCGTGTTCTCCGACCCGGGCACCCGCGTCGCGGTGCGTACCGGTGAGACCGAGCTGGGGTACGTCGTCGAGATCGAAGACGGCGGCATTGGCATGACCGAGTCCGAGGTCGCCGAGGCCAACGCCCGCGTGGGCTCCACCGCGGCCTCCGAGATCCTCGGTGAGCAGCGACTGGGCCTGTTCGTGGTCGGCCGCATTGCGCGCCGTGTGGGCGCCCAGGTGGAGATTCGTTCCCAGGAGGGCCGCGGGACGCTCGCGGTCGTCTCTCTGCCGTCCTCGCTGTTCGCCGGCGGCGCCGAGTCGCCCTCGCCGCTGCCGGCTGCGGGCGGCGTCTCGATGGCCGTGGACGAGGGCGCGGACGATGCCGCGGCGGGATCGCCCGTCACTGTCGCCGAGGTCTCGGCGACCGCCGCTGAGCGCGAGATTGCCGCCGGGCCCGCGTACGCGCCGGCCGCGCTTCAGGCGGGCGAGAGCCTCGCCGGACGGACGGGCGACCTGCCCGCACGTGCCGGAGCTCCGGCCGACGAGGCTCCCGCGTTGCCGAGTCGCGGTGGGGCCTTGCCCACCCGTGGCGAGACCGAGTCCATCGAGTCGCTCATCGCGGCCGATGCCGAGGCGGCCCCCAGCGCCGAGGCCACCGACCCCGGTGCCCTGACGGACGGGACGAGCCAGGCCGGACTTCCGACCCGTCGCCGGCGCTCGGCCGACGTCCCGGCTCCCGAGGCCACTCCCGGTATCACGCCCGTGGTGGGCTTGCCCGCCCGCGCCACGGACGCACAGCTGTCGGCGCTCGACGCCGAGACCGACGCGGGCTTCACGCCCTCCGTGGCGCCCGCCGAGGTTGCACCCCAATCGGCCGAGGAGCGCGCCTCCGTCTTCCGTGGCTTCCGTTCGCGTCGCGAGACCGAGCAGGCCGCCTCCGAGTCGCTGGGCCAGTCCGCGCGCCGCGAGGGCGTCGCGCTGCCGCCCGACGACGAGGGCTTCGGTGCCGCTGGTGCTGCGGCGCCGGCCTTCGAGATCCCGGGCCTGGTGGACGACGAGCCCCAGGCCGAGGTCGTCTCAGCGGACGCCGTCGAGACGCCGCCGGCGATCCCCGGCTTCGCCGACGACGACGCGGTCGACCCGGGCGAGTTCGCACACGAGCAGGATCCCGGTACCTCTCATGGCGCGTCCGCGGCCGGCCTCGCCGGTGCCAGCGCGTTCGGTGCCGCAGCCTTCTTCGCGGCGCGCTCGCAGTCCGCTCCAGAGCCCGCCCGCGACGCCGCTGCCGAGCCTGTGCTGGAGCACGGGCCCGACGGTGCCGACCCGTACGCCGAACCCGCGCCGACCACCGAGCCCGCCGTCCCGACGTATGCGCTCGAGCCTGACGAGGACACCGGCACCGCTGGCTTCCGCCTGCCGAAGTTCGACCCCGCGACCACGGGCCAGATCCCCGTGATCGAGGACGAGATCGCGCAGCCCGCTTTCACCGCGCCGGCCGAGCCTTCACCCGTGCCTGCCCTCGAGGAGCCCCAGGAGGCGTGGACGCTTCCTTCCCTCGAGCAGGACGAGGACGTTCCCTCCATCGACACCGTCGACCCCGCTGACGCTCAGGACGCCGACGTCGCGCGAGCCGAGGACGTGAGGGACCTCGCCCCGGAGCCGGCCGAGGAGGACTATCCGACACCCGCCTGGGCCAGTGTGGCCGGTGGCGCCACGTTCGGCACTGCCGCCGTCGCGGCTGCAGGACACGGCAACGAACCAGCGGACGCCGAACAGGAGCGCTTCGCCCCCGTCGAACCCGCGGGAGTCGACAAGGTCTCGCTTGACGACGACGCCGCGCCTGGGCATGGGGCACCGCCTCACGCCATGCCCGTTGAGGCGGCCGCCTCCGCGCCCGCGCCCCAACTGGACGACCTCATCCAGAGTGCCGTCGAGGACGACCACCGCCCCGGCTTCTTCGCCCGCCTCTTCGGGCGCGGACGCAAGGACGGCGCGGCTGCGACGGCTGCGGACCGGTCTGCGCCTGCGCTCGGCACTCCCGAGGCGCCGGTATCGAACCCCGTGGCGCCGCCGACGTTTGCGCCGGTGTCCTCCGTTCCATCCGCGCCGTCCGCGCCCGTGGCTCCGACGCCGACCGACGGTGCCCGATTCGGGGCCTTCGTTCCCGAGCAAGAGACGCCGAGGTTCGACGCGCCCGAGGCCTTCGCGCCGCAGCCGGTCGCGTGGGAGGCCGTCGCACCGGCACCCGAGCCGCCCGCTGAGGAGGCGACGCACGCCCCGTCGGCCGAGGCCGCCGCATGGGAAGCGGCGATGGGCGATACGGCGGCTGCCGCGGCATCGGCCACCCCTGAACGAGGCTCGCTGTTCGGCGACCCCGGAGCCCTCGGCGCCCCCGTGACGCAGGAGGAGGCGCCCGCCGCGCCTCAGGCCGCTCCCGCGGCGTTCACGCCTCAGTCGTTCGCGCCGGAGCCCGAGCAGGCACCCGAGCCGGCCGAGTCCTGGGCTCCCGCCGGCGGCTATGTGCCTCAGGCGACGGCGTTCGCGCCGGAGCCCGAGGAGCCCGCCGCCGCCACCCCCGGGGAGCAGCACTACACGCCGGAGGAACTCGCGACGGCTCACGGCTGGGAGGCCGCGGGCGCGAGCGCTTTGCAGGCCGCTGAGCCGGAGCAGACCACCAGTTACCAGCCGATCATCCAGCCGGAGCCGCGTGACGGTGACGACATGGACTATGCCTCGGCTGCATTCTCCGAGCTCAGCTCGCTTGCGTCCGAGCGACCCAAGATCGAGAAGACCAGGGCCGGCCTGCAGAAGCGCCGAGCCAGCGACGCCCCGCCGGTCGAGGTCAAGAAGCTCGACGAGGAGGTCGAGGTCGCACCCGCACAGCGTGACGCCGACGCCGTGCGTAGCCGCTTTAGCGCGTTCTACTCCGGCACTCAGCGTGCCCGCCAGGACGCGGAAGAGTTCGATCGTGCCACGCAGATCGAAGAGAACGCGGGGGGCCAGGACTGACCATGACGCCGCCGATCATCACGCCCGTCTCCGCACCCCGGAGCACCAACACTAGGAGGACCGTTGCCCGAGCTCAGCGCTGAAGCCACCAACTTTGGATGGCTGCTGGACAACTTCGTTCAGACCGTTCCCGGCACCAGGCACACGCTCGTCGTGAGCGCGGACGGCCTGCTCATGGCCATGTCGAAGAACCTCGACCGCACGGGCGGCGACACCCTCGCCGCGGTCGTGTCCGGCATGGCAAGCCTCACGCGCGGCGCCGCGCGCCAACTGCAGGCGGGTGAGGTGCGACAGTCGATCATCGAGATGGACGAGCTGTTCCTGTTCCTCATGAGCGTCTCGAATGGTTCGGTGCTCGCCGTGGCCGCCGACTCGACGTGCGACGTGGGCCTCGTCGGCTACGAGATGACCCTGCTGGTCTCGCGCACCGAGAACGCCCTCACCCCGCAGCTCATCACCGAGATGCGTCAGAACCTTCCCACCGACGGACAAGTCCGCGTCTGAAGGATGTGACAGCCGATGAGCTACAGCGAACTACCTGACGAGGACGAGGCCTACACGGTCCGTCCCTACGCCGTCACGGGTGGACGCGTGAGCGCGGCGAACACGACGCTTCCCATGGAGGCGCTCGTGGAATCGAGCTCCGACGTCGAGGCCGTGCGCGGCCTCACGCCAGAGAAGCGCACCATCCTGCAATTGTCGACGGGGCAGTACCAGTCCGTCGCTGAGTTGTCGGCGCACACCCGCCTGCCCCTGGGCGTGGTGCGTGTGCTTGTCACCGATTTGGCAACAGAGAACCACCTCATCATTCACACCGGCGGAACGGCCGACGACCAGTCCACGCATGACGCGGACGGCGGCATTTCCCTGAGCCTTCTGGAGAGTGTCCTTGATGGCATCGCAGCCCTCTGACGCGGCGGTCGCGACCCCCGTCGCGCATGTCGCCCCCACGGTCGTCAAGATCGTCATCGCCGGCGGATTTGCCGTGGGCAAGACGACGTTCATCGGATCGATCTCCGACATCGACCCCCTCAACACCGAGGCGGCCATGACGGAGAAGTCGATCGGTGTCGACGATGCGGGCGGCGTCACCGACCGCAAGACCACCACCACCGTGGCAATGGACTTCGGGCGCATCGCGTTGCCCGGCTCGTTGTGGTTGTACCTGTTCGGCACGCCCGGCCAGGACCGCTTCCTGTTCATGTGGGACGACCTGGTGCGCGGTGCGATCGGCGCCGTGGTCCTGGTCGACACCGAGCGCCTCGATCAGTGCTTCCCCGCGGTCGACTACTTCGAGGGCCGCGGCGTCCCGTTCGTGGTCTGCGTCAACTGCTTCGACGGCGTGGCTCGCCACACCCTCGAGGACGTGCGTGAGGCCCTGGGCATCCCGCCCGAGGTCCCGGTCATGTACACGGATGCACGCGAGAAGGCGGCGACCAAGCAGGCCTTGATCGCCGTCGTGCAGCTCGCGATGCGTCAGCTCAAGCGGGGATAATCACACCCTCGCGTTCGCTGAGACGGCCGATGCGTGTGCAATGGCGCACGCGCATCGGCTCCCTACCCGCGGGGATATCCTTGTGCGAGTGATCTACGTCGACGGCTCCGCGCTGGTGCGCTTCCTGCCCGGCGTGAAGTACTTCGACGAGTTCACCGCGTGGATCCTGCCCCGTCTGGGCGAGGTGGCGACGACCCAACTGGGATTCACGGAGCTGCGCCAGGCCGCCGAACTCTATCCCCGCGCCGAGAAGGCGCGAGCGTTCGAGGTCGTCGAGCAGGCCCGGGCACGCATCCCTGCCATCCGGTTTTCCGACAAGAACGTCGGCATTTCCACCCACGCGGCCGCCGTCTTGAAGCCCTTCGCGGCCTTGCACCTGGGGGCAGCCGTGGCGCACCCGGCGATCGACACGATCGCGACCTACGACGCGGAGCTCGCCCAGGCCGCGGAACTGTACGAACTCACCGTCGTGACGCCCGGCATGCCCGACGGCTGGCACCACGGGTCTTTCTAGACGTGCGTGAGTCGTCAGCGCTCGCTTCGCATGCTGGCACAATGGTCACCGGCGCCGCCACGGCGCCGAGGAGAGTTGACCGAGCGGCCGAAGGTGACGGTCTTGAAAACCGTTGAGGCGTAACCCGTCTCCGTGGGTTCGAATCCCACACTCTCCGCGTCTGGTGAGGCAGCCCCGCTCAACAGCAACGGCAGGCGGCCCCGCACGTCACATGCAGCGCCCGCGACACCGCGTGCATCGCGTCGAGGCGCAGCCCGTAGTGCACCTTGGCACCGTCGCGGCGTCCCTGGACGAGTCCCGCCGTCTCCAGCTGACGCAAATGGTGACTTGCCGTCGGCGCCGCGACCTCGAGGAGCGCGGCCACCTCGGTCGTGGTCATCTCGTGGCCGTCGCAGCATGACAGCGCCTGGATGACGCGGACCCGGTTGGCGTCGGCCAGCGCGCGTAGGCGCGCGGCGATCGCGACGGCGTCATCGTGGGGGGAGAAGTCCTGCGACCCCAGGGGCGCGCAGCACAGGGGAGCAGACGCGTCGACGATCGGCAGTGCGGTAGGCATGCCGTCATCCTCGCAAAGTATTTGACATATGTCTAACTTACTGCCACCTTCGCCATGAGACATATGTCGAAAGGAGGTGGGCGAGATGACCGGCACGACGATGAACGGCGGCGGGTGCTGCGGCGGCTGCTGCTAATTCAAGGATGGCCCGATGCCGTGGCGAGGGCCGTACGAGGCCCCGCCACGGCATCGGCCGCCCGTCAGGGAAGCCGCTTTGCTCCGAAGGGACCGCGACCGGTACCCTGTACCCGCTGCATCGGGAGACGTGACTGAGCGGCCGAAAGTGCATCCCTGCTAAGGATGTGATGGGGTAAACCCATCCGTGGGTTCGAATCCCACCGTCTCCGCCCCGCGACGACGCAGGGATCGGGCGCCCGTGGTCATGAACCGCCGCCCGAACCTGTATAGTTGTGTCTCGGTCCTCACGGACCGTGCGCCCGTAGCTCAACGGATAGAGCATCTGACTACGGATCAGAAGGTTGGGGGTTCGAATCCCTCCGGGCGCGCTTCATGCGAAGGCCCCCGCCACACGGCGGGGGCCTTCGTCGTTCTCCTGAGCTTGTCTGAGAAATGCCTGCCGCGCCTCACGTGTTGCCCCGGCGTACGCCCCGTGGCGAGTGGCTGCGGGATCCATCGACCTCACAGGGGAGGAACCATGGCACCGCATACGCAGGGTTCGGCCAACGACGGGGCGAGCCGATGCGCGCGCTGACCTGGCAGGGACGCGAGGACGTGCGGGTCGAGACGGTTCCCGACCCCCAGCTCGTCGATCCGACCGACGCGATCATCCGAGTCACCTCGACCGCTATCTGTGGCTCCGACCTCCACCTGTACTCGGTCCTTGGCGCCTACCTCGACCCCGGCGACATCCTCGGGCACGAGTCCATGGGCGTGGTTGAAGAGGTGGGCTCGTCAGCGAGCAGGCTGTCGGTGGGTGACCGCGTGGTGGTGCCCTTCGGCATCGCCTGCGGGCACTGCTTCATGTGCGAGCGCGGTCTCCACTCTCAATGCGAGACCACGCAGGTGCGCTCCGAGGACAAGGGCGCGGCGCTCTTTGGGTACACGCGCCTGTACGGGTCCGTGCCCGGCGGGCAGGCCGAATACCTGCGGGTGCCGCAGGCGCACGTCGGACCGGTCGTCGTGCCCGACGACGGCTCGCCCGATGAGCGCTACCTCTACCTCTCCGACGTCCTCCCGACGGCATGGCAGGCCGTCGAATACGCGGCGGTGCCCCCGGGCGGCTCGGTGGTGGTCGTGGGGCTCGGACCGATCGGCCAGATGGTGGCCCGCATCGCGCGCTATCGCGGAGCGGGCACCGTGATCGGCATCGACTCCGTGCCCGAGCGGCTCGCGATGGCCGCTCGCCACGGCATCGACGTGCTCGACACCCGCGATGTCGACGACCTGAGCGCGGCCGTGCTCGATCGCACCGCCGGACGCGGAGCCGATTCGACCATCGACGCCGTCGGCATGGAGGCACACAGGTCTCCCGTCGCCCACCTGGGCCACCAGGTGGTCAGCCGCCTGCCCGACGCGCTCGCTGAGCCACTCGTCGAGCACGCGGCCGTCGACCGCCGGGATGCGTTGCGGACCGCGATCTCGCTCGCGCGCCGCGGCGGGACCGTGTCCGTCGTCGGCGTCTACGGAGGCGCGCTCGACCCGCTGCCGATGATGGAGATCTTCGACCGGCAACTCAGCCTGCGTTTCGGCCAGGCGAATGTGCACCGATGGATGCCGGACCTCGTGCCGCTGGCCTCCGACCCCGCCGACCCCTTGGGCGTCCTCGACCTGCGCACCCACCGCCTCCCGCTCGAGTCCGCGCCCGATGCCTACGCGATGTTCCAGGCCAAGGACGACGGCTGCATCAAGGTGGTGCTCGATCCCTCCCGCGGCGGCCACCGATGAAGGTGGTGGTCATCGGCGCGAGTGGCAACGCCGGCACGGGAGTGCTGCGCGCGCTCCGCGACGCCGACGACGTCACCGAGGTCGTCGCCGTGGCGCGTCGCGTCCCGCGGCGCACGCCTCCGGAGCCGTACGACGTCGCGTCCTGGGTGCGGGCGGACGTCGCCGACCCCGCCCCTGGGCGGGCGCTCGCGACGTTGACTCAGGCCATGCAGGGGGCCGATGCGGTGATCCACCTCGCGTGGGCCATCCAGCCCAATCACGACCGCGCCCTGCTGCGCCGCACCAACGTGGACGGCACCGCCCGGGTCCTCGAGGCCGCGCGCGGGGCCGGGGTGGGCCACGTGGTGGTCGCATCGTCCGTGGGCGCCTACTCACCCGCCCACGATGACGAGCGGCACAACGAGACGTGGCCCACGCACGGCATCCCCGCGTCGGAGTACAGCGTGGACAAGGCGGACGTCGAGGCGCTACTGGACGCGCACGAGCGAGACCACCCCGAGGTCACCGTCACTCGTCTGCGTCCGGCTCTCATCTTTCAGCGGCACGCGGGCGCGCAGATGCTGCGCTACTTCCTGGGTCGGTGGATGCCAGGCGTGGCGTTCACCGGGGCCCTGCCCGTGTTGCCGTGGCCCGAGGGGCTGCGCCTGCAAGCGGTCCATGCGGATGACGTTGGCCGGGCGTATTTGCAGGCGGTACGTCACCGAGCGGCGGGCGCCTTCAACGTTGCGGGGCCGGGCGTGGTGGATGCGCGCGAGGCGGCAGACATCCTGGCGGGCGGGCGGTACCGCGAGGTGCCCGTCCCGTTGGTGCGCGCGACGGTGTCTGCCGGATGGAACGCGCATGCGTTGCCCGTCAGTCCGGGATGGATCGACATGGGAATTGCGGTGCCGCTCATGTCGACGGCGAAGGCTCGCGATCAGTGGGGTTGGGAGCCGCGCCATACGGCGGCCGATGCCGTGAGGAGTGTGGTCGCGGGAATCGCCCACGGTGCGGGCACCGCAAGCCCTCCCCTGCGGCCCCGCCGTCCTCGCGACCGATTCTCATAAGTGAGGGCGATGGAGTGGGTGTCCGCTACTGTGGTTCCCGTCCCGCGGAGTGCGGGTATCCGTACCTCCCAAGGAGCACACCATGGAATTCTTCGAGAACTTCCTCGCCATCTTGCTGTTCACCCTCTGGATCATGGTCGTCGTTGCATTCTTCGTCGTCCTGTTCCGCGTGATCGGTGACCTCTTCCGCGACCGCGAGCTGGGCGGCTTCGCGAAGACCATCTGGTTCATCGTCGTCATCCTCTTCCCCTTCCTCGGCGTCCTGATCTACCTGATCGCGCGCGGCAAGGGCATGGCCAAGCGCGACGTGGCCGCCATGCAGGCCGCGCACGACGCGCAGGTCGAATACACCAAGGGCCTCATGGGCGAGGCCGGTGCCGCCGGCGAGATCAAGGCCGCGAAGGAGCTGCTCGACTCGGGCGCCATCACGCAGGCCGAGTTCGACGCCATCAAGGCGAAGGCGCTCGCGAAGTAACTGACGTTCACCGTCCGTTCGGGGCGGCACCGGTGACTGCGGTCACGGGTGCCGCCCCGAGTCGTCGGTGGCCCGTCGCTGCGGGCGCGAGCGTCCTCAGGGGCGAGGGGCAAGGACCTCGCCGTGCTCGTCGAGTGCGATGCGGGTGACTTCGTCGCCGTGGACGTGCAGCAGTGTGAGCGCGGAATCGCGTCCCGGCGGCTGCAGGCGGACGGTGACGGCACCGGCGAAGGCCGCGCCGAGTGTCCTGACGATGACCTCGACCATTCGCGCCAAGGCATCTCCGTCCTCGATCACCTCACCCCGGTCGTCCAAGATCGTCACCGACACGCCGCGCGCGCGAGCGGCCTCGGTTGCCTCGACGACCTCGGGCAGCGCCAAGGCGCGCCCCCGTACACCGTCGCGCAGGCGCGCCTCCGCGCGGGCGAACGAGGCGCGTTCGGCGTCCGTGAAGGGGCCGCCTTCGCCGATGCGCTCGAGCAGCGGCAGAGCCAGCGCCGACAATTCATCGACGCGGGCGCGGCGAATCTCGATGCCGGCATCGGCCGCCGCCGTTTCGGCAGCCGCCGTGAGGGCGCGCTCGCGTAGCGCCTCGATGCGCTGCGCGGTGCGTCGCAGCAGGATCGCGAACAGGGTGCCGACCAGCAGGATGCCGACGTGGTTGGAGCACATGATGACGCCCGCCAGCGCCCCGCGGTCCGTGATGGCCGCCCACGTCGCGCTCTGGGCGATCATGAACACCATGCCCAGCCAGGCCGCCCACGGGCGGCCTCGGATGGTGAGGAAGAACAGCAGCCACGTGTTGGCGCCGAGGTTCCAGGTCGCGCGTCCCAGGTCGCCGCTCACGTGCAGCGAATCGAACACCATCGCGTTCGCCACGACCACGATCCCGAGGATGAGGGCCGTGTCGGTCCACGGATACGGGTACGAGCGCTTCGCGACGATGAGCACGCCGCCGGCCCCGACGATCGCGATCGCGAAGGCGGTCTGCCAGGGGCGCGCCACAAAACCCACCGTGCCCCACGCGAAGGCGGCGTTGGCGACGATGAACAGCGCCACGATCGCGCGGCCCTCGGTACTGGTGAAGGCGATGAGTCGGCCGGGGTCAATGCGCTGCGAGGCGGACGGCGACAGGGTCATGCGGGACTCCACATCAGCGTGATGGCGGTGCCCGCACCCGGCGCGGAACGGATGATGGCGCTGCCGCCCTCGACGGATGCCATGCGCTCCTCGATCGAGATTCTGAGGCCGAGGCGCAGGGGGTCGATGGCGGTGGTGTCGAAGCCCCTGCCTTCGTCGGTCACGAGCGCGTGGACGCCCGTGTGGTCAGCGCGCACGGTGAGGGTGACGTCGGCGCCAGGGCCGGCATGCCGACCGGCATTGCGCAGAGCTTCGGCGATGGCCTCCGCGAGGGCTTGAACCGCCTCGGCGGGCACGTCAGGGCAGGGCGCCACGGAATGCTCAACGTGGACCGCGACACCGGAGTCGTCCGGCACGCTACGCAGCGCCGCTACCGCCTGCGCCGCGCTGTAGGTGCTGTCGCGACCCTGCGCGGGACGCGAGATCTGTCGCATGGCCTCGATCGCCTCGTGCGCCGAGTTCGCCACTTCGGAGGGGGCGTTCTCGCGTGAGGCCGTCAGCAGAACGGACATCACGTCGTCGTGGACGATGCCGTTGATGCGCGACTCTTCGCGCTCGCGCGTACGCCTCGCGGCCTCGACACCGGCCAGGATGCGAGTGTGGCGTGCCGCGGCGTCCTGGCGCTGCGCCGCCTGGACCGCGGAGACGGCCATGCCCATCACGATGGCGCAGAACAACACCGAACCCACGCCGTCGAGGGCGGCGTCGAGCGGCGTTCGCACGGACGCTTGCACCTGAATGACGGGCACGAGGATTCCCTGAGCGACCGGGAAGGCCCACACCCACCGGGAGCGCCACCGGATGCCCGCGATGGTGCAGGAGATCGCATTGACGCCCTGGAGCCACGGCTCGCCGTCGTCCGCGAGGACGTCGACCCGCATCGCCAGCAGCCAGAGGGCTTGCACCACGAGAAAGCCGACGACGGCGACGGCGGCCACGCGGTGAAGCGCGGTCAGCGGAAGCGCGAAGGCGCTGGCACCCAGAGCGACCGGCAGCCCAATGACGATTGTCAGCGAGACGACGGTGTACCACGGGGCCATCTGGGGCAGCGACGCGAGGATGCCGCTCGCTCCGGAGAGCATCAGCGTCCCGAAGACGACGGCGGCGATGCCGGTGGCCGCGTAGAGCATGCGCTGGACGCGATCGCGGGCGGCGTCGTCGGCGGCGCCCGTCATTCGAGGATGCCATCCTCGCGTGCGCGGCGATACAGGTCGACGCGCGAGGCCGCGGGGCGGCCCACCTCGGAGTACTTGCGGCGAATGCGGATCACGTAGTCCGCCACGGTCGCGCGCGAGATTCCGAGGTGTAGTGCGACCGATTGCGCGGTCTCCCCAGCGGCGTACATCGCGAGGACCTCCGCCTCCCGGTCGCTCAAGCCAGCGTCACCGAGATCCGCCGCGGCGTCGATGGCTGCCGCCCACTCGGTGGAGAACACCTCGCCACCCTCGGCGGCGGTGCGAATCGCGTCGATGAGCTGCTCGGGCGGCGCGGACTTGCGCACGAGGCCGAGCGCGCCCGCCCGGGCCGCCGACTGGATGAGCAGGCGGTCCTCCGCGCCGGTGTAGATCAGGACGTAGGCGCCCCTGTCATGGAGTGCGGCCACATTCGCCGCGGGCGTGGAACCGTCGGCGAGACGCAGGTCGAGGACGACCAGGTCGAGCGCGGTTGTCGGCAGTTCGTCGACCGCGGGGGCCGATGCGACGAGGTCGATGTGCTCGATGCGTGCGACAAGGTCGCGAAAGCCGAGCGCCATGAGCGCGTGATCCTCGACAAGAGCGATCCGTCGTCCCTGGTGCATCGCCTATCCTTCCGTCCGCCGCCACGATATCGCGACGAACCGACTTCTCGTCCCGTGCCCACACAAGTGTGGGCTTTACGGGCCCTTGCGGGAATGCCAGCCTGGTCTCGGTGGGGCGGCCCGATGCCATCGCGGGCCGCCCCCCACACCGCAAACCGACATGACGTGGTGGCGGCGACGGTACGCGCTTGGGGACCCGGGGGGAGGGCGCATGTATTGGTCAGGTGAGGAGTGGATGCTCCTTATCACGGGGGTGCTGTTCGCAGCGGCCGCGGCAGCGGGAGCGATTCCGATCGTGACCCTGACGCGACGCTCGCAGTTGACCTTTGCCGCCGGCGCCACCGCGTTCATCGTCGCGGCCATCGTGCTCGCGCAGAGCGAGACGGTGGTGTACCCGCCGCTACTCTGGCTCGTCCCGCTCCTGCCGGCGGCGATCCTCGCGGTGATCACCCGCGATGCGGTATTCGCCAGGCGCGCGGGCGGCGCGGCGACCGGCGCGTTCCAGGACCACCTTCAGCGCGCGGCCGATGTCCGGCGCGCTTCCGTCATTCCGGTGGCGACCGCGACCGCCGGGTCTCCCGCCGAGCGGATGTTGCGCATGCGTGCCAGCGACCCCACCGCGTCGCCGCAGGAGCTCGCGAGGATCGCCTACGCGCATGCCGACCTCAGGGCGCTCGTCGCTGGTAACCCCGCGACGCCGGTGAGTCTGCTCGAATGGCTCGCGTCGGTGGGGGACTCGAGCGTCCACGCCGCGATCTCCACGCGACGTCCCGCCGTCGCATAAGGGCCTACGCCTTCTCGCCGTCCACGGGCGGCGCCGGCACGACCGATCGCTGCGTGTCCTCGGGGCTGATGACCAGGCACAGCGCGGTCCGGTCGCCGCGCACCCACGAGTCCTCGGAGGGCGTCCACGCCACCCACGAGCCGCTTGCGGGGATCAGGCCCCGCACTCGACCGGAGCAGAAGTCGAGCGCTTGGCTCGTCACGGCCTGCGCACCGGGATACACCTCGAGCGGATACGTCATGGTCGCGACCACCTCAGCGCGGTGGGGATCACGGCACTCGACCACGGTCGCCCCGGCAACCGCGCCGTCCGCGCCCAGAGACTCGAGACACATGCCGTCCACCACTTCGAGCGCATGCAGCTCGCCGGTGGTGTCGGGATCGGCAGGCGCCGCCTGGGCATCCGCCACCGTGAGCCCCAGCGACCAGGCAAGCCCGCCCACGATGGCCGCGGCGGAGCCCACGAGCGCCCATCTCACCCAGCCCGGCACACCAGGGTGTGCGCTGGCCTGACCGTCCCGGCGGTGTGCAGTGGCGCGAGGCGACGCCGCGGCATCGGCCCCCCGAGACGAGGACGGCGGCGCGCTTGACGTAAGCCCGGACGCGCCGACGCTCGGTCCCGGCGGCGGAGCAAACGGGTCGCTCATGCGTCGGCAATGTCGAGGACCACAGGCACGTGGTCGGAGGCGCCCTTGCCCTTGCGCTCGTTGCGCTGAATCTCGAGCGCGGTGGCGCGCTCGGCGAGCGGCGCGGAGCCCCACATGAAGTCGATGCGCATTCCCTCGTTCTTGGGGAAGCGCAGCTGCTTGTAGTCCCAGAACGTGTAAGTGTTCTCCTCCGGGACGAAGCGGCGGCTGAGCTCCTCGTATCCCGCGTCGGCGAGGGAGGCGAGGGCCG
The DNA here is from genome assembly GCF_002090135.1 of Demequina sp. NBRC 110055. Classification (GTDB taxonomy): domain Bacteria; phylum Actinomycetota; class Actinomycetes; order Actinomycetales; family Demequinaceae; genus Demequina. The sequence goes on from NZ_BBRL01000004.1 coordinate 623,492, forward strand.
CGCGCGATTCGGGCGTGACGTGGGTCTCGGCCTCGGAGTCGGTCTCGGACCAGATGTCCGTTGCCAACGGCGCGACGTTGAAGTCGCCGACCAGGGCCGTGGGATCGTCGGCCCACGCGCGTGCGGCCTCTCGCAGGTTCTCGAGGAACGCGAGCTTGTACGCGTAGTGCGGGTCGGCGAGGCCCCGGCCGTTGGGCACGTACAGGCTCCACACCCGTACACCGCCGGCGACGGCGCCCAGCGCGCGGGCCTCGACCACCGGGTCTCCGGTCTTCGCGAAGCCGGGCTGTGAGGCGAACGACGTCTCGACGTCGGTGAGCCCCACGCGGGAGGCGATCGCCACACCGTTCCACTGGTTGAGGCCGTGGATTGCAAGCTCGTAGCCGGCGGCCTCGAAGGCCTCGCGCGGGAACTGCTCGGGCTTGCACTTGATCTCCTGCATCGCGAGGACGTCGGTCTGGGACCGCTCGAGCCACTCGACCACGCGGTCGACGCGGGCGCGGACGGAGTTCACATTCCAGGTCGCAAGGCGCATGCGCCCACGCTACCGTCCCGCTGTCGTGCGAAACGGCCGATGCCGCACTCGCCGTAGGCTGGCCGCATGGCTACCGCATTGATCACCGGAGCGTCGCGCGGCCTGGGTGAGGAGTTCGCCTGGCAGCTCGCCACCGCACGCCACGACGTGGTGCTGGTCGCGCGCGACCGCGACGCGATGAGCGAGATCGCCGACACCATCCGCGGCGCCGCGGGCGTCGACGTCGAGATCCTGGAGGCTGATCTCGCGACCTCCGAGGGCCTCGAGGCCGTCGCGACCCGCCTGGCAGACCCAGGGCACCCCATCAGCATGCTGGTCAACAACGCCGGCTACGGCCTGGGCGAGCCGGCGCTGGACACCTCGTGGGAGCAGGAGAAGGCCATGCTCGACGTGCTCGTCACCGCCCCGCTGCGCCTGTCACAGGTGGCGGCCAAGGCCATGTCTGAGCGCGGCCACGGCGCGATCGTCAACATCTCTTCGATCGCCGCTCACCTTGCCAACACCACCTACGCCGCGCACAAGCGGTGGGTGCTCGACTTCACCCAGGCGCTCGCGTCCCAACTCGACGGCACCGGCGTCACCGCGACAGCCGTGGTGCCCGGGCTCGTGCGGACGCATTTCCACGACGCCGAGTCGCTCGCGCATATGCGTGAGGAGTACCCGGACCTCGCGTGGCTGACCGCGGAGCAGGTCGTGGAGTCCGCACTCGCGGCCGTGCGCCGTAAGGCGGTCGTCGTCACGCCCTCGGCCCGCTACGCGCTTGCCGGGACACTCGCGAAGGCGATCCCCTCGTCGCTGACCCGCCGCATGCGATCCATGCGGGGCGACTGAACCCAGCCGCGGCATCGGCCCCCGGTAGGCTGACCCGCATGACGACCGGTACCCCGCGCGAACAGTTGCGCGACCTCATCAAGGAACTCGCCGTCGTGCACGGCCGCATCACGCTCGCCTCGGGCAAGGAAGCCGACTACTACGTCGACCTGCGCCGCATCACCCTGCACCACCGCGCCGCGCCGCTCGTCGGCCACGTCCTCCTCGACCACCTTGAGGTCAGCGGCTACGGCCCCGCCGACGTGGACGCCGTGGGAGGCCTCACGCTCGGCGCCGACCCCGTCGCGACGGCGCTGATGCACGCGGCCGCGAGCCGCGGGCTCGGCCTCGACGCCTTCGTGGTGCGCAAGGAGAACAAGGCGCACGGCCTGCAGCGCCGCATTGAGGGACCGGACATCGCCGGGCGCACCGTCGTCGCCGTCGAGGACACCTCGACGACCGGTGGGTCCGTGCTGACGGCCGTCGAGGCGATCCGCGAGGCCGGCGCCACGGTCGCGGCCGTCGCCGTGATCGTCGACCGCGACACCGGCGCGCGCGAAAAGATCGAGGCCGAGGGCCTGCCCTACCTGTCGCTGTTCGGTCTCGAGGACCTCGACCTGGCCTAAGAATGGCGGGCGGCCGATGCGTCGGGCCCCTTCCGTACACGCCTGACCCTCGGTAGGGTGCGGCCATGTTCGCTCGATTGGCGTCGCGCCGGTGGGCCGGCCCGGGCCTGGCCGCCATCAGCGGCGTCGTGCTGGTCACGACCGGCTCGATGGCGTGGATGTGGGCGCTCGGCATCATCCTCACGCTCGCCGCCCTCGCGTGGGGCGGATGGGACGCGTGGCGGGCCATGCGCCACGGCGACGAGGCGCGCGAGTTCGCCGCCACGCACGGCTGGGAGTACCTGCCGCGCACGTACGAGTACAACTCACGTTTCTGGGCCTATCCCTTCGGCGAGGGTGAGGCGCGTCGTCAGGAGTCCGTCCTGCGAGGGACCTACGACGGCCAGCGGTGCGCGACGTTCTCGCACGTGTTCGAGACGCGCCACGACCGCGATTCCGCTCCCGTCACGCACGCGTTCCAGGTGACGCTCGCGGAGCTTCCGGTGGCGCTGCCGCGCATCGACATCGTGCCGCAGGGGATCTACCAGCAGGCACTCAAGGCGCTCGGCGGACGCGACGTCGAGGTCGAGTCGCATGAGTTCAACGAACGCTGGCGCGTGCGCGCCAGCGACGCGCGCTACGCCCACGCCGTGCTGGACCCCCGCATGGTGGAGCGCCTCACGTGGCTCGACATGGAGGGCGCGTCCATCCGCATCGAGGGAGCCGCCGTTTACGTCTGGGGTTCCGGGCGGCGCGGCACGGAGGATCTGGCCAAGCGGCTGGGCATCGTGACCGCGATCGCGCGACGGGTGCCCGCCCACGTCATTCGCGAATACCGCGACCTCGGGTACGGCACGGCCGAGCCTGGCGCCCCGCTCAAAGGGCCCGACTGGGCCACCCAAGGAGGGGTGCTGAACTCGCGGCGCTACACGGGCATCGGCGTCGAGGACACGGACGCGCCGCGCCGCCAGACCTTCCCCGAGGCCGGCCCGCGGCCCTAGCCCGCCGCCGAGGGGATGGCGCTCACGCCGCCGATCAGCATCGCGGCGCCGAGCGCTGCCACGAGGCCCGAGGCGATGACCCCGATCGCGCGCGTCGCGCGTGTGCCTAGCAGGCGGCCGGAGTACGCGCCAATGCCGGCGAGGAGGAGTTGCCACGCCAACGAGGCCGCGCCCGCGGCGACGATGAACGCTGCCGGCCCCACCCAGGAGGGCGCGGCTGTCGCCACGCCCGCGCCGAGCGCGACGAAGTACACCAAGGTCAGGGGGTTCACGGCGGTGAGGACGACGAATCGCGAGTACGTGCGGGCCGCGGAGCCGGGGCTCTCCACGCCCGTGGTGGGCGCCGCGTGGGAGGTCGCGCCCAGGAGCTGGCGCAGGCTGAGGGCCACCAGCAGCGCTCCCGCAGCGATCAGGAACGCCGCCCGGTATGCGTCGAGGCGAGCGGCGATCGCGCCCCCGGTCACCACTGCCGCTGCGCAGTAGACTGCGTCCGTGCTGGCGACTCCCGCGGCGCCGGCAGCGGCAAGCCGGAAGCCGCGCGTGAGGCCCTCACGTATGAGTAGAGTGCCGACGCCGCCGAGCGGCATGGCGACTCCCAGCCCCGCGGCGAAGCCGGCGAGCGCCGCCGTCGCCCATGATGCGTCCATACGCGCCAGCCTGGACCGCTCCCGCCCCGGTGACCGTCACATCTCCTGTGCCAGCGATAGATTCTCTGTGTGGACCATCTCGACGAAAAACTTCTCGGTCTCTTGCAGGCGAATGCTCGGCTATCGTTCAGCGAGCTCGGGCGCGCGGTGGGCCTGAGCCCTAACGCGGCCGCGGCGCGGGTGCGTCGCCTCGAGACCGACGGCATCATCGTGGGGTACACGGCCCTCACCGCGCCGGGGACACCAGGCCGCACAGGGCTCGAGGTCTACATCGACGTGCGCCTCCGCCATGAGGTGGACGGGGATGACTTCACCGACCGGGTTGCCGCGATCGCGGAGGTTGTCGAGGCCGTCCACATGACAGGTGCCTTCGATTATCTGCTTCACGCGTTTGTCCGCGACACCGCGGCACTCGACCGATTGCTCCGCACCCTCAAGTCCGACGGTGGTGTGGCCCAAACCCAGACGCGGATCGCCATGCGCCGGCGCGCCGCGCCCTGACGTCCGTTCACTGCGCGCACCGGGGCCGCTCGGCTCCGCACCCTAGCCCCCCGCCGCCGGCCCCGCTAGCATCGGGGACGACCCCCGAGGGAAGAGGTAGACGCCATGGAGTGGTTCTTCGTCGCGCTGGCGGTGCTCGTCGTCATCGCCGTCATCTGGGCCATCGGCCAGTACAACGCCCTGGTGCGACTGCGCAACCTGGTGCAGGAGTCGTGGCGCCAGATCGACGTCGAGCTGCAGCGTCGCCACGACCTCATCCCCAACCTCGTCGAGACGGTCAAGGGCTACGCCTCCCACGAGCGCGCGACCCTCGAGGAGGTCACGCAGGCGCGCACCATCGCCGCCGCCCCCGGCTCGAGCCCCGCCGAGCAGGCTCAGCAGGAGAACGTGCTGACCCAGGCGCTCGGCCGCCTGTTCGCCGTCGCCGAGGCGTATCCCGACCTCAAGGCCAACCAGAACTTCCTGCAGCTCCAGGCCGAGCTGACCAATACCGAGGATCGCGTCGCGGCCGGCCGCCGCTTCTATAACGCCAACGTGCGGGCCATGAACACCAAGATCGAGGTGTTCCCCACCAGCATCATCGCGGGCATGTTCCACTTCACGCGCGAGGAGTACTTCGAGACCGAGGACCCCGCGGCACGCCAGGCGCCGAACGTGCAGTTCTAGACCACCTGTGGAGGTCGAGGACCCCCTCCGGTCCCGCATGGGACGCCCGCGGCCGGTGCCACACTGGTCGTCATGACCACGCTCGGCACCCCGTTGACTCCTCACGCCACCCGCGTCCTGCTCCTGGGCTCGGGTGAGCTCGGCAAGGAGGTCGCGATCGAGCTGATGCGCCTGGGAGCCGAGGTGATCGCCGCCGACCGCTACGCCGATGCCCCTGCGATGCAGGTGGCGCACTCCTCCAGGGTGCTCGACATGCTCGACGCGCACGCCCTACGAGCCGTCATCGCCGAGGTGCGCCCCCACCTCATCGTGCCCGAGATCGAGGCGCTCGCCACCGAGGTGCTGCTCGAGGTCGAGGCCGCCGGCGACGCGACCGTCATCCCCACCGCGCGCGCCACGGTCCTCACCATGAACCGGGAGGGCATCAGGCGCCTGGCCGCCGAGGAGCTGGGACTGCCCACCTCGCCCTACCGGTTCGTGGACTCGCTCGCTGAGCTCGAGGCAGCCATCGCGGACCTCGGCACTCCGTGCGTGGTGAAGCCCGTCATGTCCTCCTCGGGCAAGGGACAGTCGGTCGTGAGGGATCCGGCCGATGCCGTGGTCGCCTGGGACTATGCCGCCGCCGGGGCGAGGGCTGCTGGCGGCCGGCTGATCGTCGAGGCATTTGTCGACTTCGACTACGAGATCACACAGCTGACCGTGCGTCATGCGGGCGGCACCACCTTCCTCGATCCGGTGGGTCACGTGCAGGTGGACGGCGACTATCGAGAGTCGTGGCAGCCGCACCCCATGGCCGAGTCGACCGTGCGCCGCGCCCGCGAGGTGGCCGGCGCCGTCACCGAGGCGCTCGGCGGGTACGGGGTCTTCGGCGTCGAGCTGTTCGTGCGCGGCGGCGAGGTGATCTTCAACGAGGTCTCGCCCCGTCCGCACGACACCGGGCTCGTCACGCTCGCGAGCCAACGGCTGTCGGAGTTTGCCCTCCACGCTCGCGCGATCCTGGGGGTGCCGCTGCCGGCCGAGGTCGACGCGGTACCCGCGGCCTCCGTCGCCGTCCTCGCGGAGGGCTCGGGCGTGCCCGTCGTCTCAGGCGTCGACGCGGCGCTCGCGGTGCCCGAATCCGACCTCAGGATCTTCGGCAAGCCCCGCGTTGAGGGACGCCGCCGCATCGCCGCGACCGTGGCGAGGGGCGGCACGGTGGGTCAGGCGCGCGAGCGAGCGCGGGAGGCGGCCGCGGCGCTGACGGTGGAACTCGCGTGACAGGAGCGCCCGGCCCCGCTGCGCCCGGCCCCGCCTCGGACGAGTCGCCCAGCCACGGCGTCGGCCCCTGGCCCGGTGGCGAGGCCGCCTGGCCCCCAGGCGACCACTTCGACCCCGAGCTGCTGCGCGACGGCGACCGCCGCAACGTCGTGGACCGCTACCGGTACTGGCGGCACGAGGCGATCGTCGCCGACCTGGATCTCCTCCGTCACCCGTTTCACGTGGCGATCGAAAACTGGCAGCACGACTTCAACATCGGCTCCGTCGTGCGCACCGCCAATGCCTTCGCGGCGCGCGGCGTCCACATCGTCGGCAACCGCCGCTGGAACCGCCGCGGCGCCATGGTCACCGACCGCTACCAGCACGTCACGCACCACTCGACGGTCGACGAGTTCATCGCGTGGGCGCACGGCGAGGGCCTCGCGGTCATCGGCATCGACAACCTGCCCGGCTCGGTGCCGCTCGAGACGTACGCCCTGCCGCGCGAGTGTGTCCTGGTGTTTGGCCAGGAATCTGTGGGTCTCACCGACGCGGTGAGGAGGGCGGCCGACGCGACGCTCGCCATCGCCCAGTACGGCTCCACCCGTTCGATCAACGCGGGCGCCGCCGCGGCGATCGCGATGCACGCCTGGGTGGGCCAGCATGGAGACATTGCGGCCGGGCACGCCGGCTGACGCGCGACGAGGAGGTAGGCCGTGGCCGAGGTGTCCGAGGACGATCTGGAACCCTTCGAGAAGCTCCACCGCGACGGTTCGCTGTGGGCGCGCGGGCAGCTCCACGAGGGCGCAGAGCACGGCTACTGGGAGTTCTTTCGCAGGGACGGGACGCTCATGCGTTCGGGCACGTTCGACCACGGACGCCAGGTAGGTGAGTGGACCACGTATGACAAGGCGGGAGCGCCGTACAAGGTAACGGACATGGGCGACGCTTAGCGGTTTCTTTCTTCAGCGCGCCGGACTAGAGTTTTCGGCATGCCGAAAAGTCGAGGACGCACCGTTGTCCGTGCTGCCGCCGTGATCGCGGCGTGCCTCGGTGCGACTCTCGCGCTCACGGGCTGTGAGATGCCTACGGGCTCCGCCGCGGCATCGGCCGACGACTCTCGCCCCCTGGTGCTCACGACCTTCACCGTGCTCGCGGACATGGCGGCCAACGTCGCGGGCGACGACCTGCGGGTCGAGTCCATCACCAAGGTGGGCGCCGAGATCCATGGTTACGAACCCACACCGCTCGACATCGCGAAGGCGTCCGAGGCGGACCTCATCCTCGACAACGGGCTGGGGCTCGAGGCGTGGTTCGCGCAGTTCGTGCAGTCCGTGGACGCGCCGCACGTGGTGGTCTCGGACGGCGTCGAGCCCATCGCGATCGCGGGTGACGCCTACGACGGCCTGCCCAACCCGCACGCCTGGATGAGTCCGCACGTGGCGCAGGGTTACGTCGGCGCGATGGTGGAGGCCTTCGCCGCCCTCGACCCCGACAACGCGGCCGCCTACGCGCGCCGAGGCTCCGCCTACCAGGAGGAACTGCGCGCCGTGGCCGACGAGTTGGAGGCCGACCTCGCGGCCGTTCCCGCAGCCCAGCGCGTGCTCGTCACGTGCGAGGGCGCGTTCTCGTACCTCGCGCGCGACGCGGGTCTCGAGGAGGTCTACCTGTGGCCCGTCAACGCCGAGCAGCAGGCGACCCCGCAGCAGATTGCCGCCGCGATCGAAGAAGTGGACTCACGCGAGGTGCCCGCCGTGTTCTGCGAGTCGACCGTCTCGGACAAGGCGATGATGCAGGTGGCCGACGCCACCGGGGCGACGCTCGCGGGCACGCTCTACGTCGACTCGCTCTCGGAGGCCGACGGCCCCGTGCCGACCTACCTTGACCTGCTGCGCCACGATGCCGAGCTCATCGCCGCGGGCCTCACGGGAGACGCGTCGTGACCGGGCCAGCGCTCGACATCCGCGACCTCACCGTCACGTACGGCGACGTCGTGGCGCTCGACGGTTGCACCCTTTCGGTGGCCCCGGGTCGCGTGACGGGGCTGATCGGCATGAACGGCTCGGGAAAGTCGACGCTGTTCAAGGCGGTGATGGGGGCGGTCAGGGTCGATTCCGGCACCGTGACCGTGGCGGGCGGCAGTCCCGCGGCCGCTCGGGCCGCCGCCACCGTCGGGTATGTGCCCCAGAGCGAGGACATCGACCTCGACTTCCCTGTATCGGTCCGCGACGTCGTCGGCATGGGCCGCTACGGACACCTGGGATTCACGCGCCGCGCTCGTGCGGAGGACCGGGTGGCGGTGGACGAGGCGCTCGCGCGGGTCGAGCTGACGGAGCTGGCGGAGCGGCAGATCGGCCAACTCTCGGGGGGCCAGCGCAAGCGTGCCTTCGTGGCGCGGGCTATCGCCCAGGACGCGGCGCTGCTTCTGCTCGACGAGCCGTTCGCTGGCGTCGACAAGCGTTCGGAGGCGACCATCGTGCGGCTGCTGAGGTCGCTCGCCGACGACGGCCGCGCGGTGCTCGTCTCGACACACGACCTCCACGCGCTGCCCGACCTCGCGGACGATGCGGCGCTGCTGCTCCACCGCATCCTCTTCCACGGCTCGGTTGGGGACGCCCTCCAGCCCGAGAACCTCGTGCGGGCCTTTGGCGTCGACGTGACGGGGGGTGCTCCATGAGCGTGCTCGACCTGATCCTGGAGCCGCTGCAATACGACTTCATGGTGCGCGCGCTCCTCGTCACGCTCATGGCGGCCGTGGTGAGCGCCGTGCTGTCGTGCTGGCTCGTGCTCATCGGCTGGTCGCTCATGGGTGACGCGGTCTCGCACGCCGTCCTGCCGGGCATCGTGCTGGCGTACGTCTTCGGGCTGCCCTTCGCGATCGGCGCGCTGGTGTTCGGGCTCGTGGCGGTCGGGCTGATCGGGGCCGTGAGCGGCACCAGCCGGATCAAGGAAGACGCCGCCATCGGCATCGTCTTCACGACCCTTTTTGCGTTAGGACTCGTGCTGGTCTCGGTGGTGCCCAGCCAGGTGGACTTGTCGCACATCCTGTTCGGCAACATCCTGGGGGTGAGTGTCGCCGACCTGGTGCAGGTGGGCGTGCTCGCAGCGATCGCCCTCGCGGTGCTGATCCTCAAGCGCCGCGACCTGGTGCTCTACGCCTTCGACCCCATGCACGCCCGGGCGATGGGGCTGTCGCCGCGTCGCCTCGCGACGCTCCTGTTGGTGCTGCTCGCGGTCGTCGCGGTTGTGGGCCTGCAGGTGGTCGGCGTCGTGCTGGTGGTGGCGCTGCTGATCATCCCCGGGGCCACGGCGCACCTGCTCACGGACCGGTTCTCGCGGATGCTGCTGATCGCGCCGGTGATCTCGTCACTATGCTCGGTGGCGGGCATCTACCTGAGTTATTGGCTCGACGCCTCCTCGGGGGGACTGGTCGTGGTGGTGCAGGGAGTGGTGTTCGCGCTCGTCTACCTGCTCAGCCCGCGCCACGGGCTGGTGCGCCGGTGGCGGCGCACCGCGACAATGACCGCGTAACGGGAGGAGCAGGCCGATGGCCGACGGTAACGTCACCGAGGACTACCTCAAGGCGATCTACAACGCCGGGGAATGGTCGGACAACGCCGTGACGGTCGGCGTCCTGGCCCAGCGGCTCTCCCTGTCGCCGTCCTCGGTCTCCGAATTGGTGCGCAAGCTCGCCGGTCGCGGCCTCGTCACCCACGAGCGCTACGGGTCGGTGGACCTGACAGACGAGGGCAGGGCCATCGCGCTCGCGACCGTGCGCAAGCATCGGCTCATCGAGACGTTCCTCGTGGACTACCTCGGCTACGACTGGGACGAGGTGCACGACGAGGCCGAGGTGCTCGAGCACGCCGTCTCGGACGACTTCGTCGAGCGCCTCGCCGACAGGCTGGGCCAGCCCACCCACGACCCGCACGGCGACCCCATTCCCTCCGCGGACGGCACCGTGCCCGCCGAACATCACACCTCGCTCGATGCCGTCGTCGAGGGGGCACGGGTGCGTGTGGCGCGCGTGTGGGATGACGACCCCGACCTGCTGAGGCACCTGTCGGACGTCGCCCTCGACATCGGCGCCGTGCTCACGGTGCGCGCGCAGCGCGCGTCGGTCGGCATCGTCGAGCTGGACCTCGACGGACGCACCGTGACGCTCGGCACCGCCGCCGCCGGACACATCCTCACCGTCCCCGTGTGAGGCGCGTGCGCACCAGGACCCTTGGCCCTCTGCGGGCCCCCCTCAACATCTGACAGAATGGACGACGGTTCCATCCGCACAAGCTCAGGAGTTACCCATGGCTATCGCCACCGTTGAGTCGTATGCCGCGATGCTGGACGCCGCCAAGGCCGGCGGCTACGCGTTCCCCGCGGTCAACATCACCTCGTCGTCCACCATCACCGCAGCCATCCAGGGCTTCGCGGAGGCGGAGTCGGACGGCATCCTGCAGGTCTCGGTCGGAGGCGGCCAGTACGCCTCGGGCGGCACCATCAAGGATCAGGTCGTCGGCTCGCTCGCCCTCGCCGCGTTCGCCCGTGAGGTCGCGGACTCGTACGGCGTCACGATCGCGCTGCACACCGACCACTGCCACAAGACCTACCTCGACTCGTGGCTGAAGCCGCTGCTGAAGATCGAGGCCGACAAGGTCGCGAACGGTGGCACGCCCATCTTCAACTCGCACATGTGGGACGGCTCGACCGTGCCGATGGACGAGAACCTCGCCATCTCCGAGGAGCTCCTCGAGCTGTCGCAGGCCGCGAAGACGATCCTCGAGATCGAGATCGGCGTCGTCGGCGGCGAGGAGGACGGTCACAGCGCCGAGATCAACGACAAGCTGTACTCGTCGCCCGAGGACGGCATCGCCACGATCGAGAAGCTCGGTCTGGGCGAGAAGGGCCGCTACCTCACCGCGATGACCTTCGGCAACGTGCACGGCGCGTACAAGCCCGGCGCCGTGAAGTTGCGTCCCGAGATCCTCGGTGACATCCAGGCCGCCGCCGCCGCGAAGTTCGGCAAGGACAAGCCCTTCGACCTCGTGTTCCACGGTGGCTCTGGCTCGACCGCCGAGGAGATCGCCACGGCCGTCTCGCACGGTGTCATCAAGATGAACATCGACACCGACACCCAGTACGCCTACACGCGTCCGGTCGTCGACCACATGATGAAGAACTACGACGGCGTCCTCAAGGTCGACGGCGAGTGGGGCAACAAGAAGGCCTACGACCCGCGCGCCTGGTACAAGGCCGCCGAGGCCGGCATGGCCGCCCGCATCGTCGAGGCTGCGCAGCAGCTCGGCTCGGCAGGCAAGAAGATCTAAGTCCGAAATTCGGCAGGCGCGAGCCCCGATCAGTCGGACTGACTGGTCGGGGCTCGCGTACGTCCGGCCGATGCCGCCGTCGCCTCCCGTAGGGTGGGACGGTCGCGCATCGGTTGGGCGGCACCGGCTCGCGCCGCCTGGCGTGGCCGGCACCAAGCCCCCGGCAAGGACCGGGGTGAGGGGAGTGGGGCGCTATGCCCGGAGTGGTGATCGTCGGGGCCCAGTGGGGCGACGAAGGCAAGGGCAAGGCCACGGACGTGCTGGGAAGCCGCGTCGACTATGTGGTGAAGTTCAACGGGGGAAACAACGCCGGTCACACGGTCGTGATCGGCGACCAGAAGTTCGCCCTCCACCTGCTGCCGTCGGGCATCCTGACGCCGGACGTGACGCCCGTCATCGGCAACGGCGTGGTCGTCGACATCTCCGTGCTGTTCAGCGAGATCGACGCGCTGATCGAGCGCGGCGTCGACCCATCGAAGCTCCTCATCTCCAACGCCGCACACGTCATCGCGCCCTACGCGCGCACGCTCGACAATGTCACCGAGCGCTTCCTGGGCAAGCGCAAGATCGGCACCACCGGTCGCGGCATCGGCCCCGCGTACGCCGACAAGATCAACCGCCTCGGCATCCGCATGGGCGACTTGTTCGACGAGCAGCTGCTGCGCGACAAGATCGAGGGGTCGCTCGAGCAGAAGAACCACCTGCTCGTGAAGGTTTACAACCGCCGCGCCATCTCGGTCGACGAGGTCGCCGACGAACTGTTGCAGTACCGCGACCGGCTCGAGCCGATGGTCACGGACACGTCACTCATCCTGAACCAGGCACTCGACCGCGGCGAGACCGTCCTGTTCGAGGGCGGCCAGGCCACCATGCTGGACGTTGACCACGGTACGTACCCGTTCGTGACGTCCTCGTCGGCGACGGCGGGCGGCGCCTCGACGGGCTCGGGCGTAGGCCCCACCCGCATCGACTCCGTCATCGGCATCGTCAAGGCCTACACGACCCGCGTGGGCGAGGGGCCGATGCCCACCGAGCTGTTCGACGAGAACGGCGAGTTCCTGGCCCGGGTGGGTCACGAGTTCGGCACCACCACGGGCCGTCAGCGCCGCTGTGGCTGGTACGACGCGGTCATCGCTCGCTACGCCTCGCGCATCAATGGGCTCACCGACCTGGTGCTGACCAAGCTCGACGTGCTCACCGGACTCGAGGAGATTCCCGTGTGCGTCGCGTACGACGTGGACGGCGTGCGTTACGAGGAGCTGCCGCAGGACCAGGCCGCGTTCGCCGCAGCGACGCCGGTGTACGAGTACCTGCCGGGCTGGACCGAGGAAATCTCGACGGCGCGCGAGTTCTCCGACCTGCCGCAGACGGCGCAGGACTACGTCATGGCACTCGAGAAGATCTCGAACTGCCGCATTTCCGCGATCGGCGTGGGTCCCGGCCGTGACGAGATCATCGTCAACCACGACCTGCTGCACGCGCGCGGCGCATAGCGACGGAGCGGCTTCCCCCACTCTCCGGGTGGGACATGAGTGCCGGTGTCGGCTCGATTCGGGCACTCATGTCCCACGAGAAGGCTCGGCGGGCAGACCCGGAGTCGGTCGCGCCCGCCCCTCGCTAGACTCGCCTGCGTGAAGATCCTCCTCGTCGGCAACGGTGCGCGCGAGCACGCTCTCGCCCGCTCCCTCCACCTCGATCCCGCGGTCACCGAGCTGCACGCCGCGAACGGCAACCCCGGCATCGGCCAGCTGGCCACGCTGCACGGTGTGGATCAGAACGACGGGATCGCCGTCGCGTCGTTGGCCGCTAACGTCAAGGCCGACCTCGTCGTGGTCGGTCCTGAAGCGCCGTTGGTTGCCGGCGTGGCCGATGCGGTGCGCGATAGTGGCGTGCCCGTCTTCGGGCCGTCGGGCAAGGCCGCCATGCTCGAGGGCTCCAAGGCCTTCGCCAAGGAGGTCATGGAGGCCGCCCACGTGCCGACGGCAGCGCCGCGCGTGTGCGCCGACTCGACGGAGCTTGCCGCCGCGCTCGACGAGTTCGGTGCGCCTTACGTCGTCAAGGACGACGGGCTCGCGGCGGGCAAGGGCGTCGTCGTCACCACCGACCTTGCCGAGGCGACCGCGCACGGCGAGGCGATTCTCGCCGCCGGCGGCGTCGTGGTCATCGAGGAGTTCCTCGACGGCCCCGAGGTGTCGCTGTTCTGCCTGTGCGACGGACGCACGGTGGTGCCGCTCCAGCCGGCACAGGACTTCAAGCGTGCCTACGACGGCGACGCGGGCCTCAACACCGGCGGCATGGGCGCCTACACGCCGCTGCCGTGGGCACCCGAGGATCTTGTCGACGAGGTGGTCCGCACCGTCGCCCAGCCCACCGTCGACGAGATGGGCCGGCGCGGCACCCCGTTCGTGGGCGTGCTGTACTGCGGCCTGGCGCTCACGTCGAAAGGCGTGCGCGTGGTCGAGTTCAACGCCCGGTTCGGCGACCCCGAGACGCAGTCGGTCCTGAGCCGCCTCGAGACACCCCTCGCGGGCGTGCTACTCGCCGCCGCCGAGGGACGCCTCCACGAACTTCCTCCGCTCGAATGGTCGGAGGACGCCTCGGTCACGGTCGTGCTGGCCTCCGAGGGGTATCCCGAGTCCTCCCGTACGGGCGACCCCATCACGGGCATCGAGGATGCCGAGGCCGTCGAGGGGGCTCACGTGCTCCACGCCGGCACCGCCTTCAACGACGCCGGCGAGGTGGTCTCGGCCGGTGGCCGCGTGCTGTCGGTGATTGGTTGCGGAGAGACTCTCGCGGCGGCCCGCGAGGTCGCCTATGAGGCCCTGAGCCGCATCCATCTCGCGGGCGCTCACCACCGCAGCGACATTGCGCTCGCGGCCTCGCGCGGCGAGACCCCCACGGGCGCGATCCCCGATGGCGCCGCCGCAGACGCACCCGTCGGGAACGGAGCCGCCTGATGCCCGGACACGTCACGCCCCCCACCGCCCCCGCGCTTGAGGGCTGGCGCCACGTCTACTCGGGCAAGATCCGCGACCTGTACGAGCCCGTCGAGCCGCACCCGCGCGGAGACGTCGTGCTCGTCGTGGCGTCCGACCGCATCAGCGCCTACGACTGGGTGCTGCCCACCGAGATCCCCGGCAAGGGTGGCGTCCTCACCGGGCTCAGCCTGTGGTGGTTCGACCAGGTCGCGCCCATCGTGGCCAACCACACGGTCGAGGCCCCGGTGCCCGCCGAGGTCGAGGGCCGCGCGATGGTCTGTAAGCGCCTGGACATGTTCCCCATCGAATGTGTGGCGCGCGGCTACCTCACCGGCTCGGGGCTCGCGGAGTACCAGGAGTCCGGCACGGTGTGCGGCATTCCACTGCCCGAGGGCCTTGTGGATGGCTCGCGCCTGCCCGAGCCCATCTTCACCCCCGCCGCCAAGGCCGAGGTGGGCGAGCACGACGAGAACATCAGCTTTGAGCAGGTTGTCGAGCGCATCGGCGAGGCCGACGCGACCGCGCTGCGCGACCTCACCCTCGCGGTCTACTCCCGTGCGCACGAGATCGCGGCGGCCAAGGGCATCATCCTCGCCGACACCAAGTTCGAGTTCGGCCGCGACGGCGACGGGAACATCCTGCTGGCCGACGAGGTGCTCACACCCGACTCGAGCCGATTCTGGCCCGCGGACGAGTGGGAGCCGGGCCGGGCCCAGCCCAGCTTCGACAAGCAGTTCGTGCGTGACTGGCTGACCTCGAGTGAGTCGGGCTGGGACAAGAAGTCCGATGCTCCGCCGCCGGCCCTTCCCGACGACGTCGTGGAGCGCACCCGTCAGCGCTACCTCGAGGCGTACGACAGGCTCGCCAAGCACTGAGGCAAGGGCGTTACCGCGCCCGGCCACCGCATCGGCCGCTCGTTAGCGGTCGGGGTGCTTCTCGTGCCAATCGAGGTCGACGCGCTTGCCGCCGATGGTGGGCACGCCCCAGCCGAACTTCAACGAGCCCAGGCGGACGGCGAGGATGACAACGATCGGCACCCAGAACGCCACCGTGCGGGGCACGTCGAGCCACAGCAGTAGCGCGTAGGAGGCGGCGCCGGCGAGCGCGGCGGTCGCATAGAACTGACCGTTGCGGAACACGTCCGGCACGTCGTTGGCGAGCATGTCGCGGATGATGCCGCCGCCCACGCCCGTGACGATGCCCATGACGGCGGCGACGATGGGGTGCGCGCCGGCGTCGAGCGCGATCCCGGTGCCGACGACCACGAACACCGCGAGCCCGGCCGCGTCGGTGATCTGGACGATGCGGTAGCGGTCAAGCCGGTCCGGCGGGTGCCAGCGCGCGAGCAGCGCGACGACCAGCCCGGTCACGGCCGCGACGAGCAGGTAGGACGGCGATGCCATCCAGAACACCGGGACGTCGAGCATGACGTCGCGCAGGGTGCCGCCGCCCACGGCGACGATGCACGCGAGGACGATCGCGCCCACGAGGTCCATGCGCTTGCGCCCGGCCGCGACGGCTCCCGAGACGGCGAAGGCCACCGTCCCGAGGTACTCGAGGACGGTGCGGAGGGTGCCGAGGGCGGACTCGACGATCTCGGGCGTCGTCGCCGCCTCCACCCATCCGCTCATGGCGGCAAGCGTATCCGTGGGCGGCGACCCAACGTTCCGCGCGCGGGGTGCGTTGGGATGGCATGGGGACGATGCGAGGACGCACCAGGGGAGTGCTGGGCTTGCTGGCGGCCGCGATGGTGCCGCCGGCCGCGGCGTTCGCGGTGGGATTGGTCGCGATCGCCGTCACGCTGTCGGCGTGCGCGCCGGGCGGGGCCGCCGGTCCGGACGGGCCGATCGGGCCCGACGACCGCCTCGATCTGGGCTCGCCCGGCGGGGTCGAGCGGCTCATCACGGATTTCACGTATTACCCGGCGTGCGGCAACGAGACGCTCAGCGTTGATGGCGAGACCTGGTACCCCTACCGACCCGCCAACGCGGCCGAGCTGCCGACCTCCGACCCGGCGCCCGAGCCGGGCCAAACGGACGGTGCCGCCGATGCGGACGCGGCCACAGCATCGGCCGTCTGGAATGCGGTGGTCGGTGCGGGCGCAGCCGACGTGACGCCGGTGGTGGCCGCGCCCGCGGTGGTGGCGCCGGAGCCGGGCCAAGACGAGGGGGTGCTGGCGATATACGAGGGCGGGCTGGCGCACTGGACCTCAAACTTTGGCGACCTCGACACGTGGCTGACGTCGACGCCGCTGGACTACGCCTGGGTGTGCTGACGGTCGCGCTTCGAACCCCGCTCACGCGTGCGCGCGCGTGCCGGTAGACTCACCGCCATGGCCACCATCGTCGTCCACGTGATGCCCAAGCCCGAGATTCTTGACCCCCAGGGCAAGGCCGTCGGCAACGCGCTTCCCCGCCTGGGCTTTGACGGTTTCGCGTCCGTCCGCCAGGGCAAGCGCTTCGAACTCACGGTCGACGGCGAGGTGACCGAGGAGCTGCTCGAGTCGGCCCGTCAGGCCGCCGAGACGATGCTGAGCAACCCCGTCATCGAGGACGTCGTGGCGGTGGAGGTCGTCTCCGAGTCGACCGCCGAGGTCGCTGGCTGATGGCCCGCATCGGCGTCGTCACCTTCCCCGGCACGCTCGACGACCGGGACGCGGCCCGCGCGGTGCGCCTGGCCGGCGGCGAGGCCGTCAACCTGTTCCACTCGGACGAATCCCTCCAGGACGTCGACGCCGTGGTCCTGCCCGGCGGCTTCTCGTATGGCGACTACCTGCGTGCCGGCGCGATCTCGCGCTTCTCTCCCATCATGGAGAAGGTCGTCGACGCCGCAAACGGCGGCATGCCCGTGCTCGGCATCTGCAACGGCTTTCAGGTCCTCACCGAGGTGCACCTGCTGCCGGGATCGATGATCAAGAACGACCACCTGCACTTTGTGTGCCGCGACCAGGTGCTGCGCGTCGAGAACGACGACACGGCTTGGACCACGGCCTACACGAACGGCGAGGAGATCACGATCCCGCTGAAGAACCAGGACGGCCAGTACGTCGCCGACGAGCACACGCTCGACGCGCTCGAGGCCGAGGGTCGCGTGGCGTTCCGCTACGTGGGCTTCAACCCCAATGGTTCGCGCCGCGACATCGCCGGCATCACCAACGAGCGCGGCAACGTCGTGGGCCTCATGCCTCACCCCGAGCACGCGGTGGAGCCGGGCTTCGGCCCCGACTCGCGCGAGGCGGGCCGCGGCGGCACTGATGGACTGGGGTTCTTCTCCTCGGCGATCCAGGTGCTGCTGGCGACGGCCTAACCCGCGCCCCACACTGCCCGGTCGTCCTCGTGACTGACATCGTCGAGTCCGTCGTCCTGCCGGTGCGCCCCGGCATGGAGGCCGAGTTCGAGTCGACCTTCCGCGAGGCCTCGGCGTTGATCTCGCGCCAGCCCGGGTACCTCGGCCACTCGCTGCGGCGCGGTGTGGAACACCCGAGCACCTACCTGCTCACCGTGACCTGGACCGACGTCGATGCCCACGAGGTCGGCTTCCGCGGCTCCGCCGACTACCAGGAGTGGAAGCGGCTCCTGCACTGCTTCTACGACCCCTTCCCGGTGGTGTTGCATTATGGAGAGGACCTGCTCGCGTGAGCCTCAGCGACCCCGTCAACCCGGCCGTCGATCCTGCCGTCGCCGCCTTCTGGGCCGCCCGCCGCGCCGAGATTCCCGCCCTCCCCAAGGCTCTGCCCGAGGTCTGGGCCTTCGGCGCCACCCCCGAGCATGCCGACGCGCTGCTCGCCTTGGTGCTGGCGGGCACCAAGACGGGGACGGCATCGGCCCTCTGGGACTACGAGCACGCGGGCGATCCCATCCCCACCGTGGGCGACCTCAGCATCATCCTCGACGGCGCCGGTCGGCCGCGCGCGCTGCTCGAGACCACCGCGATCGACATCGTGCCGTTCGATCAGGTCGATGCGGAGCACGCGGCCTCCGAGGGCGAGGGCGACCTCACGCTCGAGTACTGGCGAGCCGCGCACGAGCGCTTCTGGCGCGCCCACGCCGAAAGCCCGCGCGGATTCGCGCCCGATATGCCGGTGATCTGCGAGCGCTTCAGGCTGCTGTTCCCGGCCGCGTAGGCCGTCCGAGAGGTCCTACCTTCCGTCCTCGCGCTCGAACGTCACGTGGACCACGCCGCTTTCGGCGGTCTCGGCGGTGACTCTGCGCCCCGCCTCGAGCCCGCGCAGGCCCTCCCACAGCCGCTCGCCGCGGCCCAGCAGGATCGGCACGATCGCCACGTGGAGGTCGTCCACGAGCCCGGCAGCGAGGAAGTCCCGCACCGTCCTCGCGCCGCCGCCGATCCGCACATCGCCGCCGCCCGCAGCCGTGCGGGCCATCGCCAGCGCATCGACCGGCGTCGCCGAGACGAACTCGAACCGGGTGCCGTTGTCGAATTCGACGGGCGGCCGGGGCGTATGCGTCAACACGAAGACAGGGCAGCGAAACGGCGGCTCCTCGCCCCACCAACCGCGCCAGTCGGGATCGTCGCCGTGAAGGTGCAGTCCGAACATCGCGGCGCCCATGATCTCTGCGCCCACGTCCTCGAAGTAGCGCGCCGCGTAGTTGTCATCGACGCCTGTGGTGCCAGAACCATCGGCCACCCCCAGGACGCGCTCGCGGAAGGTGCGCGTCGCGACATAGTCCGCCGTCAGACGTCCCCAGTCATCGCCGAAGGGGTTCGTGGGCGTCTGGTCGGTCGTCGTGGCGAAGCCGTCGAGCGAGATGTTGAGGTCGACGCGGACTCGGGACATGGATGCTCCTTGACTACGGGGGGGCCGATGCCGTGGCAGGCTTTCGCTCAGCATGTCACCGCCCGCTGACATACGCTCGGCTTAGAACAGGACACCACCGAAAGGGCCGCACGGATGCATCGCGTCACCTATCAAATGGGAATGTCGCTCGACGGCTACATCGCCGATGCCGACGGGGACTTTGGCTGGTCCGAGCCCAGCGCCGAGCAGTTCCGCTTCCACATCGAGGAGCTGCGCGGCGTCCACACCCACCTCCTGGGCACGCGCCTATACGAGACGATGGCGTACTGGGAGGACCCCGCCAACGCGGCGACCTTCGACGACGCCGAGCGCGAGTGGGCCGACCTCTGGAACGCCCTGCCCAAGCTCGTTTTCTCGCACACGCTCACGGACGTCACCGGCGCCGCCCGCCTCGCGACCGAGGACCTGGCGACCGAGATCGCGCGCCTCAAAGACGTCCCCGGTGACGGTGACATCGCCATCGGCGGCGCGGACCTCGCGCATCAGGTGGCCGCGCTCGGCCTCATCGACGAATACCAGGTGATCATCGGGCCCGCGATCGTGGGCGGCGGCACACCCTTCTTCGCTCACGACGGCCGCCACGAGCGCCTCACCCTCGTCGAGAACCGCACCTTCGAGGGCGGCAACGTCCTGCTGAGGTACGCGGTCAACCGCTAGCGCGGCAGCCGTCAGCCAGACAGCCGTCAGTCAGACAGTCGTCAGCCAGGTAGTCGTCAGCCTCGCGGGCGCAGGGCCGACGCCGGCGCCGGTCCCGTATGCGCCCCACCCAGGCGCGAACGCAGCTCGGTGAAGGCATCAAACGTCGTGCGGTTGAACTCTGCACCAAGCTGATTGGGGATGGTGACGAGGACGGTGTCGGCCGACTGGACGGCCTCGTCCTCGCGTAACTCCGCCTCGATCTTGTCGAGCTCGCCCACGTAGGTCTTGCCGAAGGTGGCGATGAAGTTGTCGATCTGGCCCACCTGATCGCGGTTGGCTCCCATGCGGTCGCGCTCCAGCGTGGTGCCGAAGTAGGCGGCGGTGGTGTCGTCGATGATCGGCATGATCGAGCGCGAGATCGACACCCGCGGAGTGCCGGGGTGGCCGGCTTCCTTCCACGCCTCCCGATATGCGTCGATCTGACGAGACTGGATGACGCCCAGCGGTTCGCCGGAGCCGCCTTCCACCAGCGTCGACGACATGAGGTTCATGCCCAGCGCCCCCACCCGCCGCGCGGACTCCTCGCCGCCCGCGCCGTACCAGATGCGCTCGGTGAGCCCGGGGGATTGGGGTTGAATCGGGAGCCTCTCGCCGGCGCGCACGTGGGCGCGCGGGCCCGGCAGCGCGATCCCGTCGCCCGCGATGGCACGGCGGAAGGTCTCGATGCGCTGCGCGGCATCCTCGGCGGGGCTCATCCCGACGGGAAGCGGGTAGCCGAACTCGCCGGGGCCGTCGGCGGCGGGCTCGGGTGAACCGCGCGACACTCCTAGCTGCAGCCTGCCGCCCGAAATGAGGTCGGCTGTTGCGGCAGCCTCGGCCATGTACAGCGGGTTCTCGTAGCGCATGTTGATGACGCCCGTGCCGAGTTCCACACGCGAGGTGCGCGCGCCCATGGCAGCGAGGAGCGGGAAGGGCGAGGACGTGTTCTGCTCAAAGTGGTGAATGCGAATCCACGCGCCGTCCATCCCGGCATCCTCGGCCGCCTCTGCCAGCGCGATCGTGTCCTGCATGAGGTCGCCCGCGGTGCGCACGCGCGAGCCGGGGGCGGCGGAGAACCAGCCAAAACTGAGAAAGCCGATGTTGATCACGGCTCAGGAACGCCTGGCGTACTCGCCGGATTCCTGGGGCGCCTGTGTAGGGGTGGCCGATGCCGTGGCTCCCCACGCGGCGGCTAGCGCCGCCGCGCTGTAGACGACGAGCGTGGGGATCATGATCCACCACACGCGGTCGAGCGCGGCGTCCGCCCACGCAGGGCTCGGGTCGACCAGCCAGGTCACGGCCCAGCAGGCGAAGAGCCCGACCATGACGGTGGTGAGCAGCGCCTCCGCCCATCGGGGCGCATGCCCGTTGAGGGCGAACGACACTACCTCGCGCGCCCGCGCGAATGTCACGACCGACCCGTCCTGCGCTCCGCCTCGACCCACGCCACCGTCATCCACGCCACGACCACGGCGCCGGTGAGCATCACGAGCGGCGCGGTCACAGCGTCGAGCCACGCCGGGGGACCGTCGATGGTGGCAAGAAGCGTGACAAGCCATGCGACGTTCAGGCTGCAGGCCGCGATGATGGCCGCGAGCCACCACCCTGTGGGCCGCATGCTCCGCCACACCTGGCGTGTCGTCAATGATTGCTCGTCCACTGCGTGATCCCCCGATCTTGCCTGCGCCCCCGTGCGCTCGGCCTCTGTCCACCATATCGACCGATGCGCCAGGATGGGGCGCATGACTCAGGCTGTACCGACCCCCGATCCGCGCACCGCCCGCCGAGCGCCCGAGGAGCTCGACGAGTTCCAGCTCGCCGAGACCCGGCCCGACTATCGCGTGGACATCGAGCGCATCCGCTTCTCGCCGTACTTCTCGCGCCTGTCCGCCGTCACCCAGGTGATCTCGCAGACGGGAGCCGGCATGGCGGTGCACAACCGCCTCACCCACTCGGTCAAGGTCGCCGCCGTTGCCCGCGCCATCGCCATGCACCTCCACCGCGACCAGGGACCCACGGGTGCGCTGGTCGCGGAATTGGGCGGCTGCGACCCGGTGGTGGTTCAGGCCGCGGCGAGCGCGCACGACGTGGGCCACCCGCCGTTTGGCCACCTCGGTGAGCGCGCGCTCGACCGCCTGGCCCGCGACCGCTTCCGCCTGCGCGAGGGCTTCGAGGGCAACGCCCAGACCTTCCGCATCCTCACCCGGCTGGACGAGCACGACACCCAAGGCGTCGGGCTCAACCTCACCCGGGCGGTGCGCGCCGCGGTCCTCAAGTACCCGTGGCTGCGCGGCGAGGGCGGCGAGCGCCGCGGCGCCTCAAGCCACAAGTTCTCGATGTACGTGGTGGACATCGACGACGCGCGGGACGCCCTCAGCGCCTATCCCCAGATCGCCGAGGGCCAGCAGACCCTCGAGTGCTCCGTCATGGACATCGCGGACGACATCGCGTACTCGCTGCACGACCTCGACGACTTCTACCGCGCGGGCCTGCTGAACCAGGCCACGATCGCGGGCGAGTTCCGCGAGTGGAGCCGGGAGCTCGCCGACCTGCGTGCGCTCGACACCGCGACCCTGCGCGACACCAGCCGCTCGCCCGGCCATTCGCTCGAGCTGCTGTGGCGCCGCCTCCATGAGCGCGACCCGTGGATCGCGGACGCGGATGCCTTCGACGCCGCCGTTGCCAAGGTCACCGAGGAGGTGGTCGAGGGCTTGCTGACGGTGCCGTTCGACGGCTCCCTGGCGGCCGACCGCTCGCTCGCACGCTTCACCACCGACTGGATTCGCCACCTGCAGTCCTCGGTCGAGGTGCACCGCGACCCCGCGCACCGCTCGGGCCACGTGAGCCTCAACCGCACCGCGTGGCACGAGGTTGCCGTCCTGAAGTTTCTCCACGAGCGCTTCATCCTCGACCGCCCCGACCTGGCGGTCTACCAGCGCGGACAGGCCAGCCTGATCGAGCGCCTGGTGGACGGCTTCGCCGCTTGGCTCGACGACCCCCACGATGCCCGGCGCGCCCCACGCCGCCTCCTCGACCTCGTCGACATGGCCACGGAGGACTACATGCGGGTCCTCCACGAGGAGCCGCAACTGCTGCCCACGGTCGACGAGACCGAGATTCGCCGCCGTGCGGCAGGCCGCGGCATCGTCGACTACGTTGCGGCCCTCACGGACGCCCAGGCGACCGGCCTCGACGCGATGCTCGCGGGCCGCACCGAGCGGCTGTGGGACGCGGGGCAGGGGCTGTAGCGACCGGCCCAGGCAGCGTAAGGCGCGATAATCCTGAGGTGACCCAGACGCCCGACCCCGCCGCTCCATCGGCCGCCCTGAATGTCCGTCGGGTGGAGCCCGACGACGCCGACGCGCACCGCCTGTGGAAGGCCCAGGAGCGCGACCTCGCCGAGCGCTACGACGACCCCGAGTTGGTGCTCGAGACCGAGTTCCCGACCCTCGTCGGTTCCTGGGTGGGTGACGAGGACGGTGTGCCCGTCGCAACGCTCGTGGCCCGCTGGTCGCCGTACCCGGAGACGCGGCCCGGCGACCTCGAGCTCAAGCGCCTGTGGGTCGAGCCCACGCATCGTGGACGCGGGCACTCGAAGGCGGTGATACGGGTCGCGGAGGAGGCCGCAAGGCGTGCGGGCGCCACCCGGATCATTCTCGAGACGGGCGATATGCAGCCCGAGGCCAACGCCCTGTACGCGCGCATGGGCTACCACCGGATCGACAACTACGGCGAGTACGCCGAGGAGCCTGGCTCGATGTGCTGGGGCAAGGACCTGCCCACGCGTGTCCTGGTCATCAACGGCACTATGGGTGCCGGCAAGACCACCACGGCGGCCGCGATTCACGACCTCCTCGGCGAACGCGGCGCGCGCTCGGTGTTCCTCGACGGCGACTACCTGTGCCAGGCGAACCCGTCCGGACCCGAGGATCCGCACCACCAGACGCTGCTGTTCGCCTCGCTCGCGGCGCTCGCGCCGGTGTGGCGCGCTCGCGGCTTCGGGCTCGTGGTGCTGCCGCGTGTGGTCGAGGACGGCGACGACCGTGTGCGCTACGCATCCGCGCTGTCGACGGCCGATGCCGGACTCGCCTCGGTCGCGGTGGTCCGGGTGACGGCGGCCGAGGCCACGCGGGCGGCGCGCCTGACGGCGCGCGAGCCTGAGGGGTTCTGGCGCAACCATGCGCTGGCGCGGACGGTGGAACTCGAGGCCATTCTCGACGCGGCGCGACTGGACGATGCGGTGATCGGCACGGACGATGCCGACCGGCTCGAGGTCGCGGCGGCGGCTCTTCGGGCTGCCGGGTGGGCGTAGCGCTCCGGCCCGTGGGCCTAGCTCAGGAGCGCAGCCTTCCAGTGCACGGTGTTGTCGCGGATGTACGCGGCATCGCGCTCCCATACGGAGCCGACCCCCATCTCCCACAGCTCGATCCAGGGTGACTCGCCGGTCGACCGCATGTGATCGAGGTACTCGAACATGCGCTCCGAGCGCAGCCCCAGGAGTGGCACCAGGCGCTCGCGCTCGGCGACGGTGAGGCCGTAGCCGTCGACCAGGTCGCGCATGCGAATCGCCGACGTGACGATGTCGAAGCCCTTGCCATGCAGCGGCGCGAAGGCGTGGACCGCGTGCGCGAGATCCCACAGGCGGCTGCCGGGCGCCGCGGCGTCCCAGTCGATCGCGACCAGTTGGCCGTCGTCGCGCACCACAAGGTTGGACGGCGCGATGTCCTGGTGGATGACGATGTTGCCGCCGGGGCCGGGCAGGCCGTCGAACCACATCGCATCCGGGGGCGGCACAAACGAGGCGAGGGCGTCGTGCATCTCGCGCAGGAAGCGGCCGATGCGCGCCGGGTCGAGCGCGCTCGCGGGCGCGTCGGGGTGGTCGGCCCTGGTGCCCGCGACCCATTCGACGAGGTGACGGCCCTGCGCGTCCCAGCCAAAGCTGCGAGGGGCGCCGCGGAAGCCCACGCGCTCGAGGTGGGTCAGCAGCGCGTGGAGGGCGCCGGTGTAGGGATCGGGGGCCTCGAGCGAGACCTCGCGCTTGGCGATCCGCATGGGCAGCGGCGCGGGAGCATCGTCGGGCTCGTGCGGATCGGAGGCGCTGGGTGGGGCGTAGGCGTCGCCGGCTTGCGCGATGTCGCGCAGCAGCGACAGCGGGATTTCGTCGGTCGCCGGAGAAAAGGGGGCGGTGGTGTGTGTGGCCGATGCCGTCCACAGCGGCGATGTGGGCGTCACTCGGTCTGGGGTTGCCTGGTCGCGGGTTGCGTGGTCTGGCGTCACCTCGAGTGGGGTTGCCCGTGCGGTCGGCGCCGCTGAGGTGGCCGGCTCATCACGGTCGGTGACTGCTGGCGTCTCGGCGGCGAGCCACGACCGCGCCGAGCGGGTCGCGGCAAGGGCCCCGAAGGCTCCGCCGAGGACGCTGGGCTGATCGGGATCGCGGGGGGACGGCAGGCGCGGCGGCTGCTGTGGTGCCTGCACGGTCGCTGCGGGGAGCGGTGCGGTAGCCGCGGCCCAGTCGAGGGGCTCCGGCGCGGGCGGGCTCGTCCGCACGCGCGCGAGCGTGGGGGCAATCTCGCCGGTCGCCACCTTGGGCTGGAGCGCGTGGCGGCCCAACCGTGACAAGCCCATGTGGGGCGGCGAGACGCCCGCGGGGGCGGGCCAGGCGGGGGTCGCGATGCGGGGGAGGGGCCGGGGGTGGCGCCGGCCCTGCCAGCGGTCGATCATCCACTCGATGCCCTCGAGTGAGTCGAGAAGCCTCGCCTCGGCGTCGTCCGCGCTATGGCCCTGCACGGCGAGCTGGCCGTGCCAGCCCGAGGCCATGACGAGGTGCGCGAGTTTGCGATCGAGCCGGCCCGCACCCCAGGGGAGGATCTTGCGGCCGGTGGCGAGGGCATCGGCATCCATGCCGGACAGGGCGAGCGAATAGAGGTGGGGCGCCATCGTCTCGATGAGGGTGGCGAAGCGTCCGAGGTGCGCGTGACCATGCTGCAACTGGTAGGCGAGGCCCACGTTGGTTAGCCCGCGCAGCCGGAGCTCGTCGATGATCTCGATCTGGTTCTCGGGCTCCCCGAACCAACCCAGGTGATTGGTGAGCGCCACGCGCACGCCGATGGTGTCGGCGAGCCGCACGAGCGGCTCGAGGTGATCGGCCGCGCGACGGACCGTGGCCTGCTGCACCCACGTGTTGAGGCGCTCCGGCGTGCCCTCCTGGCCGAACTCGATGCAGGTCCACAGGTCGGGGGTGAGGCCGCGGCGATGCATCTCGGTGAGGTAGACACGCACGTGTGCGTCGATGGCGCCCATCCCGTGGGCGGCCTCGCCATCGGAGGAGTCCGGCAGGGGCATGGGGCACCACAAGCCCGCGACGGTGACGCCGTGTGCCTCGAGCGCCTCGAGCTCGCCGTGGAAGGCGAGGGTGTGTTCCTCGCGCCAGTCCCACACGATCCTCGTGATGCCGAGGCGTTGCAGCATGCGCGCGCGCTGGAGGGGAGTGCGCGCGGGGTGGTCGTAGGCGACGATGCGCGCGGCGGCGATCCGCGCGCGCTCGTGGCACGCGGCGCCGTGCTCGTGGTCCTCAGACGCGCAGGCGTCGCCGGACTCCCATCTTTGGGTCATGCAGGCCCCTCAGCCATCCCATGTTGACCGGGACGGTCGAGCCATCGAGCCCCGGTTGATTCCTCAGGGTAATGGGACGACGCGCGGGATGTGAAGGGGTCGGGCGAGCAAAGCACCTGCTTCGTGCGCAAATGTCCTCATTTGCGCCACGACGTCTCAGTCCAGCGCGAACTCCAGCGCGGCCGCGACGTGCAGGCCCATCGAATCGAAGTAGGGCTCCGCGACGTCGTCCGCCGTCATGACCATGGGGATCTCGGTGCACCCCGAAATCACACCCTGAGCGCCGCGCTGCTTGAGGTCCTCGTAGACGCGATGGATCCACTCACGGGCGCCGTCGGGCACGACGCCGCGCGCGAGGTGGTCGTAGATGAGCGCGTGCACCTCGGCGAGCATCGGCTCCTCGGGCACGACCGTGGTGATCCCGCGCGCGGCCATGTGGTCGCGGTAGAAGGGGTCGCGCATGGTGTAGCCGGTGCCGAGCAGGGCCACAGTGTCGAGCCCCGCGTCCGTGATCGCGTCGGCGGTGGCGTCGAGCATGTGAATCAGCGGGACCTCGATCGCCGCCGCGACCGCGGGTGCGACCTTGTGCATGGTGTTGGCGCAAATCAGGATTGCCTCCGCGCCGGCCGCTTGCAGGGCGCGGGCGTCGCGCGCGAAGAGGTCGCCCAGGCCGTCCCAATCGCCTGCCG
Organism: Demequina sp. NBRC 110055; assembly: GCF_002090135.1. Classification (GTDB taxonomy): domain Bacteria; phylum Actinomycetota; class Actinomycetes; order Actinomycetales; family Demequinaceae; genus Demequina. The sequence continues at coordinate 650,590 of NZ_BBRL01000004.1, forward strand.
CCTGCGCGTCGGCGATCTGTTGGAAGTTGTACGAGCGCACCAGCAGATCGGCCGCGCTCGAGCCGCCCAGGCGCGCGTTCACGCCCTCGTTGAGGAGGCGCTCAAACTCGAGCGAGGAGTGCCAGGTGATGCCTCCCAGGAGGCCGAGTCGACGAGGAGCGGTGCGGGTCATGCCTGCGACGCTACCGTGCGCACGGCGGTCCAGTCGGGTCGCGGATGGCACCGCCTACCTTCCAGCGAACTGGAAGGTAGGCGTACGGTAGGGGTCATGAAGATCTCCGAGCTGGCCGGCCGCGCGGGCGTGAGCGCCAAGACGGTGCGCTACTACGAGTCCATCGGGCTGCTGCCCGACCCCGGGCGGACGGCCTCGGGCTACCGCGAGTATGGGGACGATGCCGTGGAGCGGCTGACCTTCGTGCGCGATGCCCAGGCGGCGGGGCTGAGTCTCAAGGAGTCGGGTCAGATCCTCGACATGAAGGACGCCGGCCACGGCACCTGCGAGCACACGCGCGGCCTGCTGGACCGTCACCTCGTGGACATCGACGCCCAGATCGCCTCGCTCGAGGCGGCACGTGCGGAGCTGCTGGCGCTGAGGCGCCGCGCGGACGTCCTCGACCCCGCGGACTGCAACGACCCGCACCGCTGCCAGGTGCTCGGCGAGCACTAGGTCGCACGCCGGCCACCGCACGCTTTACCAGGGCAGGGAGCGGGACCCTCGTCCCGCGCGGGGCGGGCCCGCGCGCCGTAGCCTCGAGTCAGAAGTCGATCCCCGGCGACGCCGCGACGTACGCGCGAGGGTTCGTGGACCACAGGCGCACGTCACGGAAGGGCCGCCGACATGAGGATCGCCATCCCCGCAGCACCCCCCGAGGAGCGACTGGTCGCCGCCACCCCGGACACCGTCGAGCGCCTGGTCGCCCTCGGATACGAGGTGGTCCTCGAGGCGGGCGCCGGTGAGCGCGCGTCCCTCGCCGATCTCGACTACGAGGCCGCGAGCGCCACGCTCGTGTCGCGGGCCGATGCCTGGGGCGCCGACATCGTCACCGCCGTCGCCGCTCCCGGCGCTGCCGAGATCGCCCTCATGCGACCCGGCGCGATCCTCATAGCGCCGCTCGCCCCGCACAGCGAGCCTGCGCTCCTCGAACAGGTGCGGGCCGCGGGTGTCACCGCGCTCGCCCTGGACGCGGTGCCGCGCATCTCGCGCGCGCAGGCCCTCGACGTGCTGTCGACCCGGTCGAATGTTTCGGGCTACCGCGCGGTCATCGAGGCCGCCGAGGCCTATGGCGGCATGTTTGCCGGCCAGGTCACCGCGGCGGGCAAGACGAACCCCGCGACCGTCTTCGTCATTGGTGGCGGCGTGGCGGGACTGGCGGCGATCGGCGCGGCCGTTTCACTCGGCTCCAGGGTGCGCGCCTTCGACGTGCGCCCCGAGGCCGCCGAACAGATCGAATCGATGGGCGCGAGCTTCGTAGTGGCCCCCGAGGCCCAGCAGGACGTGTCGCCCGACGGCTACGCGAGCCCCCTCACGGAGGAGCAGCAGACCGCCGCGATGGCGCTGTACGCCCGCGAGGCCGCCGAGGCGGACGTGGTCATCACCACCGCCCTGGTGCGCGGCGCGGCCCCCACGACGCTGACCAGCGAGACTGTCGCGCAGATGCGTGCCGGCGCCGTCATCGTGGACCTTGCGGCCGCGGGCGGCGGCAACTGCGAGGCCACCGTGGTCGGTGAGCGCGCCGTCACCGCAAACGGCGTCACCGTCATCGGCTATACGGATCTGCCCGGCAGGATGCCCCGGCACACGTCGCAGCTGGTGGGTACCAACGTCGTCAACCTCATGAAGCTGATGACGCCGGCCAAGGACGGTGAGGCTGTCCTCGATCTCGAGGACGACGTCATTCGCGGCATGACGGTGGCGCACGAGATGGCACTGCTGTGGCCCCCGCCGCCCATCACGGTGTCGGCCGCCCCCACCGCGGCGGCCACCCCGACTGCAATCCCGACCGCGACCCCGGACGACACTGCGACCCTCAACCCGGCCACGGCATCGGCCACCGCGACGGACCCCAGCCCCGGAGCCAAGGGGCGCGGACGACTGGTGGCGATGGTGGCATCGGCCGCCCTCCTTGGCGTGGCCCTCGCCTTCGCCGACGCCGCCTTCCTCGCGGCCTTCACGGTGTTCGCGCTCGCGGTGGTGATCGGCTACTACGTCATCAGCAACGTCAGCCACTCGCTGCACACCCCACTCATGAGCCAGACCAACGCGATTAGCGGCATCATCCTCATCGGCGCGATGCTGCAACTGGGCTCGGCGGACCCGGTCGTCACGACCCTGGCATTTCTTGCCGCCGCGATCGCGTCGATCAACGTCTTCGGTGGCTTCCTCGTCACCTACCGCATGCTCGGCATGTTCTCGAAGGGAGCCTGAGATGACCGTCGCCTCGCTGGCCGCCGTCGCGTATCTCGCCGCGGCCATCCTGTTCATCCTGTCGCTCGCCGGGCTGTCGAAGCAGGCCACGGCGCGCCGGGGCAACCTCATGGGCATGGCGGGCATGGGCATCGCGATCGCCGCGACCGTTGCCCTCGCGCTCGACACCTCGGAGCGGCCGTGGGGTGTGACGCTCGGCCTCATCGTCGCCGTCCTCGCGATCGGCGCGACCATCGGCACCTGGCGCGCCCGCACGGTCGAGATGACCCAGATGCCCGAGCTCATCGCGCTGCTGCACTCCTTCGTGGGCGCCGCGGCGGTGCTGATCGGCTTCAACTCGTACCTCACCGAGGGTCACGACGCGATGCACCTCATCGAGGTCTTCCTGGGTGTCTTCATCGGCGCCGTGACCTTCACGGGCTCGATCGTGGCGTTCCTCAAGCTCTCGGCCCGCATCTCGGGCTCGCCGCTGACGCTGCCCGGCCGCCACGCCCTCAACCTGGGCGCGCTCGTCGCGTGCGGGGCCCTCATGGCGTGGTTCCTGGTGGCGCCGTCCGTCTGGCCGCTCGCGCTCATGACCGTGATCGCGCTCGCGGTGGGCTGGCACATGGTCGCAGCGATCGGCGGTGGAGACATGCCCGTGGTGGTGTCGATGCTCAACTCGTACTCGGGCTGGGCGGCCGCGGCGGCGGGCTTCATGCTCGGCAACGACCTGCTGATCGTCACGGGTGCGCTCGTCGGCGCCTCGGGTGCGATCCTGTCCTACCTCATGTGCAAGGCGATGAACCGCAAGTTCCTCGCGGTCATCCTGGGAGGGTTTGGCGGGGAGTCGTCGCCGTCCTCTACGACGGCCGATGCCGTGGGCGAGCACCGCTCGACCTCCGCTTCCGGGGTGGCCCAGAAGCTCGCGACCGCGCGCTCCGTGGTCATCGCTCCCGGGTACGGCATGGCGGTGGCGAAGGCGCAGTACCCGGTGGCGCAGCTGGTCTCTCGTTTGCGCGAGCGCGGGGTCGAGGTTCGGTTTGCGGTGCACCCGGTTGCGGGACGCCTGCCCGGCCACATGAACGTGCTGCTCGCGGAGGCGCGGGTGCCCTACGACATCGTGCTCGAGCTCGACGAGATCAACGACGACTTCTCCTCCACCGACGTGGTGCTGGTCATCGGCGCGAACGACACGGTGAACCCTGCGGCGCTCGACGACCCGGGCTCGCCCATCGCGGGCATGCCCGTGTTGCACGTGTGGGAGGCGGAGTCGGTTGTGGTGTTCAAGCGCTCGATGGCCACCGGCTACGCGGGCGTCCAGAACCCCCTGTTCTTCAAGGACAACACCGAGATGCTGTTCGGTGACGCGAAGGACCAGGTCGAGGCGATTCTGGCGGCGGTCGGTGCGGCCGATGCCGTCGTCGCCTGAGCACTTGACCTTCCAGTCAAGGGGAAGGTTTACAGTCTCGGTATGAACACGAACACGATTGACATCACCGTCTCCGGCATGACCTGCAATGGCTGCGCCAACAAGGTGCGGGGAGCCGTCTCCGCCGTCGATGGCGTGGCCTCGGTCGAGGTCGACCACGAGAGCGGACTGACCCGCGTCACCCCCGACGGCACGGTGCCCGCCGAGGACCTGGAGTTCGCGCTCGACGAGGCCGTCGAGTCCGTGGGCTACCGCGTCGTTTCCTAGGTCGACGCACCATGCCCACCACGGCATCGGCCGCCCTCACGCCGGCGGCCTCACCGTCGATCCCTGCGGTGCCTGACGCCGTCACGCTGCCCGTCGAGGGTATGACGTGCTCGAGCTGCGCCGCGACCATTCAGGGCGGCCTGTCCAAGCTTCCCGGCGTCGAGGACGCGGTCGTCAACTATGCGACCCGTCGCGCCACGGTGACGCCGGACGGCACGGTGTCCGACGAGGAGCTGCAGGCGGCCATGCGCGAGACGGTCGCCGGACTGGGCTACGCGGTGCCAGACGTCGTCGCCGGGAGCGGCGACGACGAGCATGCCGCGCATGCGCAGGCCGACGCTGCCCGCATCGCCGACTACCGCCGCCGGTTCACGGTGGCCGCGGTCCTCGCGGTGCCGACGATGCTGCTGTCGATGATCCCGGTACTGCAGTTCGCGGGCTGGGAGTGGGTCGTGGCGCTGCTCGCGACCCCGGTGATCTGGTGGTCGGCGCTGCCGTTCCACCGTTCCACGTGGGCCGCGGCCCGCCATGGAGCCACGACAATGGACACCCTCGTCACCCTCGGCACGCTCGCCGCATGGACGTGGTCCACGGTGGTGTTGGTGGGTGGCGCGTTCGGGGGCTTCGCCGGCGCGCACGTCTACTACGAGACCGGCGCCGTGATCGTCGCGCTCATCCTCTTGGGCAAGTGGATGGAGGTGCGCTCGTCGGCGCGGGCGGGGGACGCTATCCGGGCGCTGTCGTCGCGGCAGTCCGCGACGGCGCGGCTCGAGGACGGGTCTGTCATCGCGCGTGATGCGCTCGAGGTGGGGATGCGTTTTGTGGTGCGCCCCGGCGAGACGGTCGCGACCGATGGCCTGGTGGTCGAGGGCGAGGCCGCCGTCGACGCTTCGCTCGTCACTGGCGAGTCGGTGCCGGTGTGGGCGTCGCTGGGCTCCGAGGTGGTGGGCGGCACCATCGCGACCGACGGCGCGCTCACCGTGGAGGCGACGCGGGTGGGATCGGAGACGATGCTCGCGCAGATCGCACGCATGGTCGACGATGCCCAAAGCGGCCGGGCACGGGTGCAGCGCCTGGCGGACCGCATTTCAAGGATCTTTGTGCCCGTCGTCATCGGCGTCGCTCTGCTGACGCTGGTGGTGTGGCTCGCGGCGAGCGGGGACGCGAACGCGGCCTTCACGGCGGCGGTGGCGGTGCTGATCATCAGCTGCCCCTGTGCGCTGGGCCTCGCGACGCCGCTCGCGATCATGGTCGGCACGGGCCGCGGCGCGCAGCTGGGAGTGCTGGTGCGCGGGCCGGAAGCGCTCGAGGACACCCGCGACGTCACGACCATCGTGCTCGACAAGACGGGCACGGTGACCGAGGGACGGATGTCGCTCGTTTCCGCAGCGGCGCCCGGGCTCGAGGCGGCCGAGGAGTCGGTGCTGCTTGACGCCGCGGCGGCCGTGGAGGGCCGCTCGGAGCACCCCATCGGTCGCGCCATCCACGAGGCGCGGATGGCCGATGCCGCGGCCGGCTCGCGCTCGCTGCCCCGCGTGAAGGGCTTCCGTTCGGTCGCGGGCCACGGGGTGGTGGCGACGGTGCAGGGCGCCGGCGTTGCCGTCGGTGAGGACGGCCGCCCCGGCAATGCTGAGGTGTGGGTCGGCTCGCGCCGTCTCTTCGGTGCGGTGCCCCGGGAGGTTGAGGCGCTCGCGGCCGCGGCCGAGGAGCGCGGCGAGACCGCAGTGTTCGTCGGTCGCGCGGCGGGCGCGAGCGCAGGCGCAGGCACGGATGCCAACGCAGGCGGGGGCACAGTCTCTGGCTCAGCGCCGGGCGCCGAGGCCGTCGTGGTGGTGGCCGACACGATCAAGACGACCAGCGCATCGGCCATTCAATCGTTCCGCGACCTGGGGCTCGACGTGGTGCTGCTCACGGGCGACAACGAGCGTGCGGCGCGTGCGGTCGCGGCGTCGGTCGGGATCGACCGGGTGATCGCGGAGGTGCTGCCGGGAGACAAGGCGGATACCATCCGGTCTCTCCAGGCGGACGGGGCGCGGGTCGCGATGGTGGGCGACGGCATCAACGATGCGCCCGCGCTCGCGCAGGCCGACCTTGGCATCGCCGTCGGGACGGGCACGGATGTGGCGCGGGAGGCGTCCGACCTCACCATCGTCTCGGGCGACCTCAGGGCCGCCGCGGATGCGATCGCACTGTCGCGCCGGACCCTGGGGACGATCCGCGGCAACCTGTTCTGGGCCTTCGCGTACAACACGGCGGCCATCCCATTGGCGGCGCTCGGGATCTTGAACCCGATGATCGCGGCGGCGGCCATGGGTGGGTCGTCCCTGTTTGTGGTGGGCAACTCGCTCAGGCTGCGGTCGTTCGCGGGGTACCGGCAGCGGGGCTAGCTGCCGCTAGGGCTGGTCGGGGTCGTAGTCGCGGTCGTGGCTGTGGTCGCGGTCGTCGACCCGGCGCAGGGTGAGGGTCTCGGTAACGGGAGCCGTGTCCTCGCCAGCGTTGTCGACCGCGGCCCGGCCCGTGGTGCCGGCACCTATCACCGCACCGTTCGCACCCGCACCGTTCGCACGCGCACTGGCCGCACCCGCACTGTCCGCACCCGAGTCGGACGCGCCTGCGCCCGCATTCCGCCGCCGCACGATCCTGATCGCCCCGGTGGTCACCTTCTCAGTCGCACCGGTGGCGGCGGCCCGCACCACGTGGCGGGCACCCTGAGTCTCGATGCGGTCGCGGGTGGACTCGGCCCAGCGCTGGACGCGCAGCCTGCGCGACGAGACCGGCGGTTGCTCCGTGAGTCCGGGGCCGTTGACGACGCCGGCGGCGTCGTAGATGGAGCGGAGGTCGGTCTGGATGAGTCGGACGTCTGCCGAGAGCTCAAGTGTGCGGGGTGATCCCCACCCGTCCTCGTGGGTGGCGGTCAGTAGCGCGAGTTGGGCTCCCTGGAGGAACTTCAGGGTCCGCACGGCGGGCTTGCCCGCACGCTTGCCGGCCTCACGTCGTACCTCCTGGCGGATGCGCCGGGTGGCGAGCAGTCGGAAGTCGGCGGGGCTCACCAGGTCATCGGGGACGACGTCGGCGGCGAGGCCGGCGAAGGTGCGCCGCTCGCGGAGGTGGGCCCAGCGCAGCACCCACAGGAACAGCAGGAGGACGGGGATGCCCTTGACGATGGAGCTGACGAAGACGTTCGCGTTCACGATGGGCGTGTTGAAGAATCCGTGCACGGTGACGGCGAGTGCGAGGGTGCCTACCATGACTCCCCAGCGGCGCCACGGTCCGGCGGAGGCGTTGAAAAAGTAGCCGACGCCCGCACCGGCGATGCCGGAGAACGTGGGGTGATTCCACAGGCCGCCGATGACGCCGCGCAGCAGGAGCATGGCCCACACGGTGGCGGCGGTGCCGTCGGAGCTGAGGATCGCGGAGTACATGAAGCTCTCGGAGACCTGGAAGCCCAGGCCCACGACGGCGCCGTAGAACAAGCCGTCGGCGGCGGAGCGCAGGCGGGCCCCGGGGATCAGGGCAAGGGCGACGATGCCAAGCCACTTGAGGGGCTCCTCAACCAAGGGTGCCGCGAACGACGAGACCCAGGCCTCGTCGATCGGCAGGACAGCGGCGACCACGTCGTGCATAGCGGGTGCGGCGATCGAGGCGAGCCCGGGGGCGGCGAAGGCGCCCCATGCGAGTGCGCCCAGGACAGTGAGTGGAGAGCGCCGCTCGAAGAGCTCCATCCGGTACAGGACGAGCATGAAGGCGAGGCCGTACATGAGCCACACCAGGCCCGAGAGGACACCCGTCGCGGGCTGAATGCGCATGCCGGCGATAACGAGCGGCATCCAGGTGACGAGTCCGTAGAGGGTGACGGCGGCGCCGGCCCAGAACACGAGCGACCTCACGTCGACGAAGGTGTGGGTGCGCGGCAGGGCTCGCGGGATGGCGGCGATCGCGACCGTGGGGGTGGGGTCGGCGGTGGCGAAGCCGGAAGCCGCGGCGGCGTTCGTGGCGTCATCCCTGGCGGCGGTCATGCGGCCGCCTCGGTGAACCGCATCGACCGCACCATGGCGTCGACGCTGGGCTGCAGCGAGGGCCATACCTGGGCCGATGCCGTCGCTGTCAGCGTCGACACCTCCTCGCCGTGCTGGACGGCGCAGGTCATGGCAACGTCGACGACGGTGGTGCCGGTGACACAGAGACCAGAGTCACCCGCGTCGGTGGTGAGCTCGATGGGGTCGGAGGCAACCCACGAGGCTTCGACATCTGCCGTCAGGTCAGCGACGGCGCGCGCGATGACGTCGTCCGGCGTGCCGGTCGCTGCGATGGGCTGGGGAGCGGCGATGGAGAGTTCGGCGCCGGCGTTCGTCAGAGTGATATTTCCATCGGTGCGGGCGGCCTCGGTCCAGTCGCCGGAGAGTGTCACGGTGACCTGGGAAGCGTCCGGTGCGCCGATGGTGAGAGTGGCGTCGGCGGGAACGGGCGTCTCATCGGTGTCCGGGATCGAGGAGGCCACGAGCGGTAGCCCGAACACGAAAAACGCCGCCACCGCGACCACGAACAAGGCCCCGGGCGCCGAGCTGCGCCCGATGATCCGGATGGACAAGGGCATGCGCGATCCGCTGCCGTGGGGCGCGGGGTCGCTCATGGCTCGGAACGTAGCACGCGCAGACCCGGTTCGACCGCCCCGCGCCGGGCGGAGTTCTCCCTAGGGGTTTAGGTGGCTTGTTCGAGTTGGTAGTGGGCTTTGCCGCCGATGCGGGGTGTGCGGTCGGGGTCGATGGAGGCGGGTGGGATGAACCACACTTCGGTGCCGCGGATGTCGATGTCCCAGCCGCCGTGGTGGATGCGGTGGTGACAGCTGACGCACAGGAGGACGCCGTTGGACAGGTCGGTCGGTCCGCCATGTTTCCACCATTTGATGTGGTGGGCTTCGCAGTAACTTGGTGGGGCGTGACACCAGGAGCAGCCGCCGTCCCGTTCGACCAGGGCGAGTTTGATCTCAGCACTGAACAGGCGGTCTTTGCATCCCACGTCCAGGGGCACGGAGTCGCCGCCCATGATCATGGGTAGGACTTCGAGGTCGACGGCCATGCGTCGCAGGGTGCCGACCGAGATGGGTGAATCGATACCGTCCACGGATGCGCAGCCCACACCGGTCTCGACATCGTCGATGGTGGCGCGCAGCACGATGGTGGTCGTCACACCGGTGGGCACTTCCGTGCAGCCCAAACTGTGCCGCGCGGCAGCTGAGAGGGCGTCGGCGTGGATTTGTCCGGGGGTGCGGTCGTCGTCGGTGAAGTCCATCCCGATCTTGCCCTTTTTCAGGGCGTTGTCACGCCTGGTGCGCATCACTGTTTTGACCGCACCTTTGAGCAGCGTCACGATGGGTGCGGCGGTGGACACGTCGAGGCGGGCGTGGATACCGACGGATCCGTCGGCTTCGTCCTTGATTTGTACGTACCGGTTCTCGAACGCGACACGATCACGCTCTTCAACATCGCGCGGACGGTGCCAGGCTTCTTCGGCCAGCAGCATGCGGCGAATGTCACGCAGATTCAGTGTTCGCGCCTTCGTGACGACTTTGTGTTCGATGGCGACGATCTTGTCGGGTGCGACCTGCTCGATACGTTCCAGTGCACGGGTGATGACGGCGGCGGCTTCCATGGAGATCGCCCCCGACATTACGGCGTCAGCGAGCACCGGGAAATGCGCTGCCGCAGGCGCCGATGCACCCTCACCGTCCCCACCCGCATCCACGCCAGATTCATCGGGCTCGACCTCGCGTGGCCGCGTCGCATTGGCGACCGCCAAGATCCGTTGCGCTTCAGCCTCGGAGCCGCCAAGAGCGTCGGCCAGCATCTGGCCCGGCGACGTAAACCCACGCTTACGTGCCACGCCTTGGAGACCGTCGGCCGGATCCGAACGCCGCGCCAACTCTCCGGCCACCTCACCCAAAGCGACTTCCGTCATGCGACGCACCTGCACCAAAGCGCTTTGGAGTTCGACCAACCGGTTCGCGGGCGTCGAGCCCAGATCGTCGCCCTCGAACGAGCGTGCGACAGCGACGGTGCGGTCGAGCTCGGCGGTCGAAAAAGTCATGACACCAGCATCGCACCGACCGCTGACATCCCTGGTAGACACCCAAAATCTGTGGACAAACCACCCACAAACCAGGGCCTGGGGACGACGCTAGAGCTCACCGTGTAGACGTCCCCCGCCTCATGTCCCAGGCCCGTATGACAGCATGGGTCACCATGGGTGGCCTCGAAGTTCTTGTCCTGAACGTGTTGCTGCTTGCGGTGGCCTTTTACGTCCTCTATGTGGTGGTTCGGCGAGCAGTGCGCGATGGCATGGCTGATGCATGGGCCAAACGTGAGGCGACCACGGCCGCCAACAATGGCGGCGTTGCGACGCCGTCCGACACACCAGGGGCCTGACGCCGCCAACACTGACGCTGATACGACGACCGTCGACGGTGCTGTGCCCTTGCTTACACCAGCGCGAGCGCCCGATCCAGGTCAGCCCGCAGGTCCTCCACCGACTCGAGCCCGATCGACAGCCGCACGGTCGTCTCGTAGATGTCCACCGCCGCGCGTTCCTCGACGGACAACTTGTTGTGCGTGGTGGTCGCGGGGTGCGTGGAGATCGACTTCGCGTCGCCCAGGTTGTTGGAAATCGTGAATAGTTGCAGCCCGTTCTGGAACCTAAACGCCGCCTCCTGGGCGCCCGCAGACGCCCGGTCCACCCCGTCGCCCACGTTCAGGTCCACCGTCACCAGCGTCCCGCCCAACGTCATCTGCTTGACGGCCCGCTCATGGTGCGGATGCGAGGGCAGCAGCGGGTAGCGCAGCGACGCGATCTTCGGGTGGTACTCGAGCCAGGACGCCAGTTCCAAAGCCGACGCAGCCTGAGCCCGTACACGCACGCCCATCGTCTCGAGGCCCTTGAGCAGCACCCACGCATTGAACGGAGAGATGGTCGCGCCCATGTTGCGGATCATCAGCTTGACCGGCCCGTCGATGTAGTCAGCCGCGCCAAGGATCGCCCCACCCAAAACCCGGCCCTGACCATCGATGTGCTTCGTCGCGGAGTAAATCACCGCATCGGCCCCCAACTCGAGCGGCTTCTGGCCTAGAGGGGTCGCGAACACGTTGTCGACCAGCAGCATCGCGCCAGCCGCATGCGCGGCCTCAGCGATGAAGGGGATGTCCAGCACGTCCTGCATGGGGTTCGTGGGCGACTCGATGAACACCGCCTTCGCGGGCGTCCCCAAAGCCTCGGTCCAGGCGTCGTTGGAGTTCCCGTCGACGTAGTCGATCTGGATGCCCCACTTCGAGAAGAAGTTGGCGAAGGTCTGCAACGTCGACCCGAACAGCGCCTTCGACGCCACCAAACGGTCGCCCGCCGAGAGGATCGAACCCAAAGCGACGAACACCGCCGACATGCCCGTCGAGGTCGCAAAACACCGCTCCGCACCCTCGATGGCCGCAAGTCGCTCCTCGAACGCCGTCACGGTGGGGTTCGCGTAGCGCGAGTACATGTAGACGTCGACCTTGCCGGCGAAGGCATCGCGGGCCTGCTCGGCGGACTCGTAGGCGTATCCCTGAGTCAGGAACATGCCCTCCGACATCTCATTGGCCTCGGAGCGGTGAATGCCCGTGTGCAGGGCGAGGGTCTCGGGGCTGAGATTCGGGTTGTCCATGGGTTCAGACTAGCGAGGGCCGATGCCGTGGTCGCCCCCCCGGACGTCCGTCTCGAAGGAGCGAGAACGGCGGAGGGCGGGGACCCCTCACGGGATCCCCGCCCTCCGCCGTTGCGGTGGCTAGCTCACGCGGCGACGCACCGCCAGCACGACCGCGCCCGCGAGAGCCAAGGTGAGCGCGCCCCACGTCAGCGCCGCGGGATCGGCCGGACCGGTGCTCGACAGTGACGCGGTCCCATCGGTCGCCACCTGGATCGTGGTCGAGCCGACGATCGTGCCATCCGTCAAACGCACCTCGATGGTGTGCTGACCTGCGGGAAGTGAGGTGGGGATCTCGATATCCACGGAGCCGTCGGCGGCGACCGAGAAGGTGCCCACGAAGGTGGGCTCGGAGTACATCCACACCTCGACCGACGTGACGTCGGCGCCCGCGCAGGCGCGGTCGATCACGATCGTGATGGCCCCGCCACGCTCCGCGGAGCCGGGTGCGTCCACGGTGCAGCCGAGGTTATTCGGGCTTTCGGTCTCGGTGAGATCGTCACCCGAGGGCGCCTGGCCGCCCTGGCCTCCCTCACCACCGTCCTGGCCCGCGCCGTCGCTCGAGCCGTCACCGGGAACCGCGGGCTCGCCCGGGTCCACCGGGTCCACCGGGTCGCCAGGGTCAACCGGATCCACGGGATCCACCGGGTCCGCCGCCTTGACAGCGGGCAGCGTGCCCGAGCGCAGCGAGAACCCGTCGGTGTCGGCGTCGTCCACATAGAACGTGGCGACCGCACCATCCACAGCCGTCGACGAGGGCGCGATCGCGAAGCCCTCGTTGGCGATGTTGGCCATGCCCGCGGGGCGCTCGTACAGGGCCGTCATCTCCCACGACCCATCCGCCAGGGCGAAGGTCGCGATGCGGCCGTCGCAGGCCTCGTCGCAGACCACCCACAGCTGGCCGCGCTCGGCGTCCCACTGCACGTCGGCCACCAGCGAGAAGCCGGCCGCGTCGGTCGACAGGGTGTCGAGCAGGCTCACGGACCCGTCCGCGCCCAGCTGCACCACGTATACCGATGCCGTGCCCTCGACGCCCACCGCAAACGCGTCGAGCGACGGGATCCAGGTGATGCCCTCCAGGCCGCCGTTGGCGGGCAGCGCGGACAGCGCCGGGATGGACGACAGGTTCCACTCGTCGGTCGCGACGAGCGCGCCTGTGTCGGATACCTCGTAGCGCAGCACCGACGGGCGGCTCACGCCGCTGGCGTCGTTGTTGCGCTCCGAGGAGACGTAGACCACGCCCGGCTCGCCCTCGCGGACGGTGACGCCCTCGGCGTCGACCACGCCGGCCTCGCCGGCGGGGTAGCCAAGAACCCGGCCGGCTTCGTAGCCGGGCGCGAGCGACCAGGTGCCCGTCGCATCGGCCGTCAGCTCGTAGAGCAGGCCGTCGCCGTTCTGGACGGCCCAGAGCGTGTCCGTCGCGGCGTCGTAGTCGATGCCGGACAGGTCGCCCGAGAACCATGACTCGTCGTCGAGCACCATCACGTCGGCGCTACCGGGCCACACTTCGGCCCGGACAAAGCCTTCGCAGTCGTTGAGCTCACCGGGAGTGGCCGATGCCGTGGTCGCCCACTCTCCGCGGCCGTCGGGGCAGCGGCCCCAGCTGGGGGCGCCGTGCTCGGCCCACTCATACGAGTCGATGAGGGTCTCGCCGTCGGCCTCGAAGAGCCGCACCGCGTCGGCACCGCCCAGGCCGTAGCCCAGGTCGGTGAGCAGCAGGACGGCGCCGGGGGCGACGACCGTGCCTGCGGGGATCTCGTAGACGTGGTCGTCCTCGGCGTCCTTCACGATGAGGCCGGAGGCGTCCACGTCGGTCGCACCGATGTTGATGATCTCCGCGAAGTCGGCGCCGGACGAGTTCACCTCGTTGAGGCGCAGCGGCGTGGAGCACTCATTGGGCTCGCCCTTGGTCGAGGCGGTGGCATCCGCCCACTCGCCGGTGCCGTCGGGGCAGCGGGCCCAGGAGACGAGCGCGTGGCCGGGCCACGTGTACTTCGCGGCGAGCTCACGAGCGCCGTCGTAGAGGCGGAACATGTCGCCGTTGCCCAGGCCAAACGTGAAGCCCTCGGGGTACGTGGCCGATTCCTGGTCGATCACCAGCAGGCCGCCAGCGGGAACGACGGAGCCGGCCGGCACCACGTCGGTGCGCGAGTCGTCGTCGTCCTTGATCGCCCAGCCGGAGATGTCGATGTCGACGTCGGTGAGGTTCATGACCTCCACCCAGTCGGTGTCGTCGCCGTTGGACTCGACCTCGTTGATGGTGAGGTCGCCCGAGAACTCGGCCGGCTCCTCGACAGGGACCTCGACGTCACCGGAGCAGTCGTTGGCGGCGCCAGGCGTCGCGGCCCCCGTCATGCGGAAGTCGCCCGTGCCGTCGGCGCAGCGGCCCCACGAGGGGACGGTGTGCTGGCCCTCGGGCCAGGTGGTGGCCTCGAACGGAGTCGCGGCAACATCGATCTCGCCGGCCACGATCGCGGTGCCCGTGGAGAACAGGCGCACGGAGTCGCCCTTGCCCAGGCCGAACCCGAACACGTCGCCGGTGAGGACCAGGTAGCCGCCGGCGGCGATCTCGGTGCCCTCGGGCAGGACATACGCGTGGTCAGCGTCCGCGTCCGACACCACCACTCCGGTGAGGTCCAGCGCGGCATCGGCGGTCGAGGCGAGCTCGATCCAGTCCTCGCCACCCATCTCGGTGTCCGGGGCGCTCGACTGCACCTCGTTGATCACGACCGAGGACTCGACCGTGGGGACAGGTACCTCGGCGGGCGAGTTACTGGCGCCGGGCGTCGCGTCTTGCGTGGACGTGAACTCACCGGTGCCGTCAGGAAGTCGCCCCCACGAGGCGCCGAAGGCATTCGTGTGCTCGCCCGCGGCCCACGTGGTCGAGTCAAACGGCGTAGCGGTGGCGGAGATCACTCCTTCGACGACCTCAGTTCCCGCCGCAAAGAGCCGGACAGAGTCGCCCTTACCCAGCCCGAAGCCGAAGTCGTCGGCACCGAGCACCAGGTAGCCGCCCGCGGCAATGTCGGTGCCCTCGGGCAGGGCGTAGGCGTGGTCGGCATCGGCGTCAGACACGATGACGCCCGAGGCGTCGATGGGCTCCGCCGACAGATTCTTAAGCTCGATCCAGTCGGTGCCGTCCGAGTTGACCTCATTAATGACGAGCGCCGCTTCGGGCGCGGGTGGCGCGGCAAGCGCCGGGGTCGCAACCGCGAGCGGCGCGACGGCGAGAGTGGCGGTCACCGCGTACGCGGCCCCCCTCTTCACTGAAGGCATACGTGTTTCCCCTCGTAGGGACGTGAGTGTCTAGGGACGAGGAGAATCTAGGGGGGTCAGCGAAACGGAACCTGAACGCGAGGTGACGCACCGATGACGGGCGGCCGATGCATCGGCCGGTTTGCGCTTGAAGCTAGCCCTGGTGCCAGGGGAGGCCCTCGGCCTTCCAGCCTTGGGCACCTCGGTGGCCTGAGGCATCGGGACCGCCCTCGAAGCCGTCGAGGATGTTGTAGCTGGGGCCGATGCCTGCCGCCGTGGCCGCCATCGCTCCACCGATCGACCGCTGACCCGAGCGGCATAGGAACACGACAGGGCTGTCGGAGCCGGGCTCGAGCCCGGCAGCGAGAAGCTGATCCACGAAGGCCTCGTTGCGGTTCATCGCGGGGTAGGACGCCCACTCGACGAGGATGGGCTCCTTGCCCGTCGCAGAGGTATCGGGGACGCCCACGAAGCGCCACTCGGCCTCGGTGCGGACATCCACGAGGCGTGCATCCGGGTTGCTCGTGAGGAGTTCCCAAGCCTGGGCCGGGGTGAGGTCGCCTGCGTATCCGCTCATGTGCGCCAGTGTAGGCACGGCGGCGGACGTGCCCGCTACCCCTCGTCCCACACGTAGGGCTCAAGGGACGGAGGAATGTCGCCCTCCCATGAGAGGTAGGTATCGATCGCGCCGCTGAATGAGTACGCCTCGGCCATCGCCCACCCATCCTCGAAGGCCACGAAGCCTGTCGCATCATCGCTGTCGGTGATCGAGCTCACCGCGAGGGCAGGGAACGGCGCGGGGCCGGACTCGCCGTCACGCAAAGAGATCGAGTCGCCCGCCACCACGCCAAGCTCCTCCGCGAAGGGGCGAGTGAGGACCACTTCGCCTGTGTGCGGCATGCCCCCGGGAAGCGTGACCTCGGGCGGCACCGTGGTCGACCCGAGCAGCGTCTTCCAACCCTCGAAACCCTCGATCTCGGCGGGTGCGGTGACGGAGATGTGGGCATCGGGGTCGGCTGCGATGACTTCGTCAACCATGGCCTGCCACTCGGACTGGGACGCGACGGGGATGTCGAGCACGTACCCGTCGTCGTGGCCGCCGCCTGCTGCATTATCGACGGGGATGAATGCCTCGTTGAGATGTCCAGGAGGCATCGCCACGATCCCCGCAACGATCGCGCCCATGACTGCGACCCCCGTCAGGGCTACCGCGCCCATCGAGAGGTGGCGGGTAGTGAGGTGCATCGTTCTCCTTAGGTTGGTGGCGGCGAGCCTATCGGCGCGGGGCAACGTGGCGGTGTCCCGAGTGAGTTCTCACGCTGCGACCCACGAGAACGGCGGCGCCCGCACCCACGCAGGCGGAGATTAGCCATGTCACCGATCCCGCGATGGTCGTGATCAGCAGGCCGGCGACCCAGGCGTCGAGGTCGACGCCCGCATCGGTCGACGCGCGCAGCGACCAGGCGGCCACGACGGTGACCCACGCGAGCCCGATGCCGAGCGTGGCGCCCGTCAGTACCGGCACGCGCAACTCCGCCGCTGCCGCACGTCGTGCGTTCGCGGGAGAGAGCCCGAGGGCTTCACGAACCCCCTCGTCATCGCGACCCGCGGCGCGGGCCGTAGCCACCACGGCAACCGCGACGAGGATCGACACGGTAGCGGCCGCGATCGCGACTCCGGCGGCGGCCGCGAGCGAGAGCTGGTCCGCGTCACCGGAGTCGAGTCTCGTCCATGCGAGTCCTCCCGAGGCCACCGCCATGGTGAGACCCACGATCATCGCGGCCAGGGAGAGCTGCCGGGTACGTGCACGCATCGCCCCCGCGGCGGCGATGGCCCAGGGCTCGCCCGAGCGCTCGTCGTGCGAGACGACGAGGGGTATCGCACGCCGCGACGCCTCAAGGAGCACGGGCGCCGCGAGGACGACGAGCGATACCTGGCCAGTCCACTGGAGCGCGAGAGCAATGGAGCCTGTTCCCGCGCTCGCCAGCGCGCTTCCACACGCTGCACACACAGCGGCGGTGATCACCAGGGCACCGAGCCACCGCGCGGACACGGTGCGCGAGACGCTTTGCTCGGCGAGCGGGGTGACAGGCGTGAGCGCAGCCGCTGGCGGAACGCGGGCCGCCCAGAATGCCGGAACAACGGCGGTCAGTGCCGCGAGCGCGAGCCCAAGGCCCACGACGAACCCGGCGGCGACAGGCAGAAGCACGGGCGAGGACGGGAGGTCTGCGAGGGGTTGCGCCGACCTCTGAATGGCGAGGACTCCAGCGATGGCAAGCCACCCAAGGAGCAGGCCCACCGCGCTCGCGGCCGCCCCGAGCACGAGTGCTTCAAGCGCGCTCGCGGCTAGGAGCATGCCCCGATGGGCCCCCAGGACACGTGCCGTGGCGACCCACTCCACACGTGCCTGCGCCTGCGATCGCCCGATGGCGAAACCTGCCGCCAGGGCCGCGACACCGACGAGGAGGGCAGTGATCCACAATGTCCCCGTCCAGCCGTCGAGGGGCACGCGGAAGATTTCGGCCGCGGACGCTGGTTGGGCCGCGGACTCGTCGGTGAGGAGAGGCGCGAGGGTGGCAGACTGTCCCGACCATGAGACGAGGGCGCTCGCGAGCGTGGTGGTGCCGCTCGCACTCTCCGCCGTCATCTCTGCGGTTGCCTCGTCCCAGTCGAGTACGTCGTCCCAGTTGGCGTATCCCGTGGCGGGGTACGTCACGAAGGCGCCCGATGCCGCAGCGGCCGAGAGCCCGCTCACCCTGACCCCTGTAGCTGCACGATCGCCGCCCCACGAGTCGACGACATCGACAAGGTCACCGACAGCGACGCCGACCAGCTCGGCGACGCTCGCGGAGACCACGACTTCACCGGCTTGAGGTGCCGTGCCCGCGACGAGCACTTCGGCCCAGTTAAGCGAGGGGTATGCGCCCAGGAGAGGGGTTCCGGTATCCGTGGCCATGACGGGCGTGATCGAGGACTCAACGGTGGCGCCAGCGTCAGTTCCCTCCACCAGCGCCGCGTCGACGAGCGCCTCTACGTCACCAGGCTCGATGGTGTCGCTCACCTCGATGCTGCCCGAGACGGGATCGCCGTTGGTCCACCACTGCACCCAGGCGCCGTGCTCTCGAGGCGCGAGGGGTGCGTCGAGGCTCGCCTGTGTTCCCGCGGCCGTCAGGGCCGTCGCCGCGAGGGTGGTCGCCAGCGTCAGGAGGACTCCCGTCCAGAGGAGAAAACGCCTCTGCGCCCTCAGCTGCTCGCGCAGCAGCGTGCCGATCATCGTGTGACCTCGTCACCGATGCGCGCTGTTTCACGTCGCAGACCCGTCTTGACCGCACGGACAGCCCACGCCACCGCGGCCCCCGCTGCGATGACAGCCCAGGCTAGTGTCGCGACGAGGGCCGCGAGGAGGGCCGCATCGGCGACGTCGACCAGCGTGACCCCGTGCCCGGTGTAGTACATCTCTTGCGCGCCCACCCATACGAATGGCACCGCCGCAGCCAGCGCGAGAGTGGCGCCCGCCGCCGCCCCGACGGCCTGGGGGAGCGTGAACCGCAGCACCTCTGCCCAGCGTGCGGCCCGTGCGTTGAGTCCCAGTGCCCGCGCCGCACCCTCTTCGACGGCCGCGAGCCCGCGGCTGCCGGCGATGATCGCCCCTGCGAGCGCCTGCAGAGCAATCAGGACGCCCAGGGAGAGCCGCCATGACACCGCCGACTGCACCATCCATATGCTGATGACATCCCACCGGAGTGGGAAGCTCTCGCCGTTCGGTGCATACGCAAACCATCCGAACGACCCGCTTCCCGGGCTCGTATCCGTGAGCGTGGAAATGGTGGACATCGCCACGATCACGCCGAGCGTGACGCACTGCAACAGGGTGAGCGCCGCGGCCTGCCGTGGATGTGCCAGCAGGTCGAGTCCCGCACGCACCGCCGCAGGGGACGAGCGCCGCGACAGCCACCCTCCCAGCCATCCGGCCCACCGCCGCGACCCTTCCACGAGCAGCGCGAAGCCGCTCACCAGGGTGATGCCTCCGAAGACCAGCAGCCAGCCGTCACCTGAGCGTTGGTAGAACGCCGCGGAGACGCCCATCCCGATGTAGCCGACCGCGGTGATGACCGCCACAGGCCACACCCGCACTCGTCGCGTCAATTCGGCCTCGTCGACGGCGGCGACATCCTTGAGGGCCGATGCCGGGGTCACCCTGGCAGCCAGCGCCGCCGGAATCGCGGTGATCACCAGGCCCAGCACGATCCCGCCGCCGACGGCGGTCAGGTATGTCGTGGCCGGTACCGCGAGAGTGACGTCGGGCGGGGCCGCGGCGGCGTCCAGCACGCCCTGAAGGTGTGCTTGCGCGACCGCGAGCCCAGCGCCGAGCCCGAGGGTGCCACCGATCAGGCCCACGAGCGAACCCTCCGCGAGGGTCGCGGCGGCAATGGATGATCGCGAGGCGCCGAGTGCACGCGCGGTCGCCGTCCACCGAGCGCGGCGCTGCGCCTGGGAGCGACCCACGGCGACGGCTGCGATGACCGTGCCAACGGCCAGCACCGCTGCCAAGACCGTCGCTCCGCTCGCCTGAGGGCCGCCCGTCGCCCACGTCCAGCCATGATCGGGGAACGCGGCGATGGTTGCGGGAGTGTCGCGCTCCCAGGCGAACTCCATCTGGGCGAACTTTCCGCCCTCCCAGGCGTAGTCGGGAGACGCCTCGAAACTCGCGGCGAGAAGGGGGTCGCCCGGGGAGAAGGCGGTGGGCGTCTCGCCGACCCAGTCGGTTCCCCAGTTCACTCTGTCGACGACGATGCCCGACACCACCCGCGTGCCAGCGCCGACCGCGTGGTAGTCACCTGTGTCGGAAGCGGCGTCGTAGCCGACCTCGACGCGGTCGCCGATCCCCACGCCCCACGCGGCGGCGACGTTGGCGGGGATCGCGACCTCACCGGCACCGGGGGCGTCGCCCTCCGCGAGCCCTTCGTGCCACAGCACGTCGCCGGAGAAGGCCTGGGCGAGCGCGCCCCACCCCGCGTCGGCGTCACCTTCGGGCGCGGTCCACGCGTCGTAGACCGTCTCGGTCGCCACGAGCCCCGCGCCCTCGGCGTTCGCCTGTGCGACGAACGCGTCGATCTCGTCGCGCGTCATCGGCGTGCCCCAGCCAGAGGCGAGCTCGTCGTTGCTGTGGTCCTCGACCACGGCGGATTGGTCCCACAGCTCGCCGCGTCCCTGGAGGATCGCGCCTTGGGCGGCGAGTGCATCGTCCGTCAGATTGGCCGTCCACGAGTACGTGGCGAAGCCCGCGGCCGCAGCGATCAGCATCGTCATCCACGCCAGCGCCGCCCGCTGCGCCCGTAGCTGTTCGCGCAGCAGCACCCCGATCATCTAACGCCCTCCCTGTCGGCGGTGCGTAGCTCATCGACGGGCGTACCCATCGCCATCCCGCGCCCCAACAGCCACGCCACCAAAGCCGACGCAGTCGTCACGAGCGCCGCCCCACCCAGCACGCCGAGCCACGGCACCGCCGCGAGGTCGCGGCCCATGTGCCAGGCGATCTCACTGAGGTCGAACGGGGCGCCGGGCGTGAGGACGAATGGGTTACCTAGCGTCACGGCGAGCGCGGCACCCAGCACCGTGCCCGCGAGGACGGCCGCAACGGAGACCACCACTGCCTCCCACACCGGCGCTGCGCGCAGCGACCGAGGCGACGCGCCGAGCGCCGCGAACGTCGCGAGCTCACGCCGGCGCGAGCGGGCCGATGCCGACGCCACCCCCGCCGACAGCACCACGGCGACCACGGCACCGAACACGCCGATGATCATCGCCAGGCCGTCGTTCGTGAAGGACATCCACCCCGTCGACGCATCGGCCGTCAACACAAAGCCCGATCCCTCCGGCACGGCCTCCTCGACGGCCGCAATGACCGACGAGCGTGGCATCCCGAACTGCTCGTCCGGGCCTCCCGCACCGAAGACAAGCAGCGCCGACACGGGTGCATCGCCCCAGACCTCGCGCGCCCAGGCGCCGTCGACGGAAGTCATGGGGGCTTGGGCCCACAGCGAGTACACGGGTGACGCGCCTATCCATGTATTCACCGTGCTCACGCCAGTACTGCAGCAGGCGACCTCGACCCACTCGTAGTCGCGCAGATACTCGGTGTCGCGACCGGTGAGGCGGACGCCCGGGGACAACCCAAGCTGCCGGAAGGCGTCGGGCGCCACGACATCCGCGTCCTCGCGCGTGATCGCCAGCGAGAACGGTTGATACATGAGCTCGCGCTCATCTGGGTCGAGATTGCTGCTGAACCACATGCTGGTGTCGTCCTCGACGAGGATGCGTGCAGGGATGACTCGCAGATCCGGGTCCTGCGTCAGCGCGTCGATGACGTCCTGATCGAGCCCGAATTGCGTGAGCCCCGTGGGTACTCCGGTTCCTGCCCAGGGGTCAACCGAGGTCACGATCGCGTCGGCGTCGAGCGCGAGCGCCGCCGCAAGCTCGGCCTCTTCGGCGCCACTCGCGGCAACCGCCCATACCCACAGCGTCATGATCGTCCCCGTGATCGCGAGCGAACGTCGCCGCGTCTCGGTCGGGCGGGCGAGGCCGTCCGCCGCAAACGCCCGGCCGCCCGTCGCGTCCCCTCGGCCCAGGATGGCCGATGCGACACGCACCAGACGCCGTGCCGCCCACCCGAGCAGGTGGTAGCCGCACCACGTGCCGCCCACGACGGCAAGGGTCAGGCCGACGTTCTTGGTCACCATGAGCCAGCCTGCGGGAGACAGGTGCTCCATCGCCCACGCGTCGAGCGGCACGGCGCGGTTGAGGATGACGATGGCCATGCCAAAGACAAACGCGGCTACCGGCACCGTCCGTGCCACCCGGTGCCACCGCCGCACCGGCTCCGCTGTGGAGTACGGCACCTCGGTGCCGGCGGCGCTCGCGGCTGCCATGGCATCGGGCGTGCCCCGCGTGACCGCCGCAAACGCGATGGCGTGGACCATGGCGCCCACCGCGGTGAAGCCCACGGCGACGGCCACGCTCCACGCGATGGCGCCCCATTGCACAGAGGGGTCGTCGGGGAAGTTGCGCGAGGACATCAGGGCGCCCGAGTCGGTCACCTGCGCGATGACCATCCCGACCGGCACGCCGACCGCCGACGCGGCCAGCCCCGTCGTTGCGCCACCACGCGCCGCCGCCCGCACGATCTCTCCCCGCCGCTCACCGAGCGCCATGCGCGTCATGATCGCGTCGCGCTCGCCCACGAGCCCCAGGCGCAAGAATGCTGTCGCGAGAACACCGGTGATGATGAGTCCGGGGATGCCGTAGAACAGCAGCGCCATGATCCACACGAGCCACTCGAGGTCTCCACCGGTCCACTGGCCGAACGAGGTCCACACCGGTCCGCCCATGGCGGACCCGACCCCCGCGCCAAGGGCGAGGACGATGCCAGCGGCCCACCGCATCGGCCCGCCGTTCACGACAGCCCCGCCTTCTGCGCCTCGCGCAATTGCGCGGACGGAGTCAGTCGGTCGAGCCGGACCCTGACCAGCGCCGCGCCTGCGGCCGCGAGGGCGGTGGCACCGAGCACGAGCCCGATGAGCGCGCCCCACGGCATGACCGACGCGGTGAAGGCGGCGCCCGCGAGGCCTGCCGTGCCCGCATTGTTGATGACCTCGATGACGAGGCCGACCACCGCACCGCCGAGCACGCCGAACATCGAGGCGAAGAAGGTGGGAAGCGCCGCCTCCCACACGGCCGCGCCGCGCAGGGACCCGGCCCGGGCCCCGAGGGCAAGGAGTGTCGCGTCGTCTCGGGCGCGGAGCCGCTGCGATGCCCAGGCCATCCCCACGATGATGGCGACGGCGATGAGGAGGAACGGTGCCGCGATCGTCGCGACGAGACCGCCGTCGACGCTCCCCTCATGACGAGCGGAGCCGCTGAACTCGATGGTGTGGAGACCGGTGAGGTCGTGTGCTTCCATCGCGTCTGCCACGCTGACATCGCCGGCCGGGAAGAGCAAGACCGCGGCGGTAGGGGAGGCGCCCCATACAGACTCCGCCCATCCTCGTTCGATGCCTGTCCACGGCGGTGCATTGTTGGCCGCAGTCGTGTCGCGGCGAACGCCGCCGACCTCGACGAAGGGGCTGCCGTCGCCAAATCCACCCGTACTGCCCGGGTCTCCCCATGTCCATTCGGTGCCCGCCCTCAAGCCCAGGGCAGACGTGGCGTGCGGCACGAAGGCGTCGATGGCCGCGCCGTGCACGGCCAGGAGGACGTCGCGCGCCGCGTACTCGCTCTCGCTATATGGATCCTCGACGATCCGGACGTCCGTCACGAGCACGCCGGCCTGGAGGACCGTGAGCGCGGGGTCGGCGTGGAGCTCGTCGAGAACGTCGCCCGGCAGTCCAGGCGCCCAGCCGCCGGTGGTCGCCGCCGTGTCGTCGTCAAAGTCGGCGTCAAACAGGTCGACCGTGGAGATCGACGCGTGGGTCTCCAACTGTCCGCTGAGTTCGTTGCGCGCCTCGTTGCCCGCATATCCCACGGTGAGCGCGCCGGTGAGGCCCATCACCATGACGATGGCGACAAATGTGCCGAACCTGAGGGGCACCGGACGGGCAAGCGACTCGGCCGCGAGTGCTCTCGCAGTGCCGGGTACGGCCTGGCCCCCCACGCGGCGAAGTGACCACAAGGACGCTCCGCGAGCCAGCCGTGCGCCGACATATCCCAACGCTGCGGGGATGACGCCCAGGACCACGGATCCGAGGACCGCGCCGGCTCCGAAACTGAGGATCCATCGCCAGGCCGGATCGTCGTTTGCGGAGTTCGGGCCCGGCAGCACGAAGCTGATCACGCCAGCACCGATCGCGAGTGCCGCCACACCCGCCCACACCCATCGTTGCCGCCGTGACCGGCGCGCCGCTTCGGGTGCCACCGGCGTGCGCTGCGGGACCCCAGGGCCGGTCATGACGGAGGCGCCCGAGGAGACATCGGCCACCGAGCCGCGTGTCGACCACGGCGCGACGGCGGCGTAGGCGGCCGCAAGGCAGGCGACAGCGATGGCGAGTGTCACGAGCCAGGTGGAGACGGCATCGGCCATCCAGAATCCCTCGCCTATGCCTTCGCGCAGCTGGCGCGCCCCGGCCCCCACCAGCGTGCCGACGCCCCACCCCACGCATGCGTCGCGTATGCCGGCGATGCCATGTGAGCGGATCAGTGCGCGCCGCGTGCCGCCGAGGGCGAGCGAGGCGGCCAACTCCGCTCGCCGGGTGGCGACCCACAACGCCCGGAACACGGCCGCGGTACCGCCGACGACCGCGACGAGGATCGGGAGGTAGAAGAGCATTCCCAGCGGAGTCCAGATGCCCCCCAACAGGAACGGGTCACCCGAGTTCGCGATCACCGAGTACAGCGGCAAGGCCGCGTACGCCGACAGCGCGCTGAACACGGCAATCACGCCACTAGGAACCCACCTCATCGCTCCACCCCCGCGAGCGCGTCCAACCCAGCCAACACGGACTCCGGCGTGGGATCCGTGATGTGCCCCTCGACCCGCCCGTTGGCGAACAGCAGGACCTTGCCCGCATAGGACGCCGCGGCGGGGTCGTGGGTGACCATCACCACCGACTGGCCCAGCTCGCGGCAGGACGTGCGCAGGTGCGAGAGGATCTGCGCGCTCGCGTGCGTGTCCAGGTTGCCGGTGGGCTCGTCGGCGAGCACCACGCGCGGCCGGGTGATCAGCGCGCGGGCGATGGCGACCCGCTGCTGCTGACCACCCGACATTTCATAGGGCTTGCGAACGAGTTCCCGCTCGATGCCCAACATCTCCACGAGCGTCGCCAGCCACTGCTCGTCCTGCGGCAGCCGGTTGAGGCGCAGCGGCAGCACGATGTTGTCGCGCCCGCTCATGGTCTGGATGAGGTTGAAGCCTTGGAAGACGAAGCCCACCACGCGGCCGCGGACCTGCGCGAGTTGCTTGTCTGACAGCCCTGTCAGCTCGTCGTCGCCCACGTACACCTGGCCGGAATCGGGCCTGTCGAGCCCGGCGAGCAGGTGCACCAGCGTGGTCTTGCCGGACCCGCTCGGCCCCATCACCGCGGTGAGCACGCCGCCCGGGATGTCCAGGTCGACGTGGTCAACGGCCGTCACCCCGGTCGGGCCGGAGCCATATGTCTTCGTGAGCCCGCGTGCCGTCAGTGCGACGGGCGTCGTTGCTTCCCCCATGGCCGTCACGCTACGCGGGCCGGTCGCGGCGCCGCGTCAGCCCACGGCATGCAATCGCGTCATACCCAGGTATGACGCTACGAGCCCGCGCGCACGACCCCGGCCTCGTAGGCCATCACGACCGCCTGCACGCGGTCGCGCGCGCCCAGCTTCGCGAGCACCCGGCCCACGTGGGTCTTGACGGTGGGTTCGGCGAGGAAGAGCTCCGCGCAGATCTCGGCGTTGGACCTGCCGCGCGCCATCAGCACCAGCACCTGGCGCTCGCGTTCGGTGAGGCTCTCGACGGCCGATGCGTCACTCGCCTGAGCAGGGTCCGGCACCTGGGCGGCGACGGTCGCGAGCAGCCGCTTGGTGGACGAGGGTGCGATGACCGCGTCGCCCGCGTGGACCGTGCGGATCGCGGCAAGCAGATCCTCGGGCGGCGCGTCCTTGAGCAGGAACCCGCTCGCCCCGGCCTTGATGGCCGCCACCACGTACTCGTCGAGGTCGAAGGTGGTGAGCATGACGACCTTGGTGACGACGGCATCGGCCACCCGCGAGCAGGCCTCGATGCCGTCCATGCCAGGCATGCGCACGTCCATGAGGACCACGTCCGCCGGCGGCTCGAGCGCACTCAGCATCTCGACTGCTGCGGCGCCGTCCCCGGCCTCCGCCACCACCTCCATGTCGTCCTGAGAGTCGACGACCATGCGGAAGCCCGCACGGATGAGCTGCTGGTCGTCGACCAGGGCGACGCGGATGGTCATGGCGCCCAGTATGCCTGGCGCCATCCGTGGTCGCGACGTACACTTTTTTGTACGTAAGGAGGTGCCATGAAGACCATGTCCTATTCGCAGTCGCGGCAGAACTATGCCCGGGTGCTCGATTCGGTGCTCGACGACCGCGAGGAGGTCGTGGTCACGCGCGCGGGCAAGGAGCCCGTGGTGATCGTGTCCCTGGCCGACTACGAGTCGCTCAAGGAGACGGCCTACCTGTTGCAGAACCCGGCAAATGCACGGCGCCTCCTGGGCTCTATCGAGGCGCTCGAGCGTGGCGAAGGCTCCGAGCGGGACCTGGTGGAGTGAGGCTCGTCTTCTCCGAGACCGCGTGGGAGGACTACGTCCACTGGCAGACGGCTGACCGCCGGGTGCTGAAGCGCATCAACACCGTGATCCGCGACATCGTGCGGGGCGCTCAGGAAGGCGTCCCGCACGAGGGCATCGGGAAGCCCGAGGCACTCAAGCACGGCTT
The DNA here is from genome assembly GCF_002090135.1 of Demequina sp. NBRC 110055. Lineage (GTDB taxonomy): Bacteria > Actinomycetota > Actinomycetes > Actinomycetales > Demequinaceae > Demequina. The sequence continues at coordinate 677,104 of NZ_BBRL01000004.1, forward strand.
CCACGGCTACTGGTCACGACGCCTCACCGACGAGCACCGGCTGGTCTACAAGGTGGTGGACGACGAGGTCCGCATTGCCGCCTGCCGGTATCACTACACGGACTGACTCAGGCCGCCGAGCCTTCCTCGGGGTGCGGCTTACCAGGGGTGACGGGCGGGAGTGCCGACCAGGGGAACGTGATCCACAGGTCGGTGTGCTTCCACACGTAGTCGGGCTCGATGACTGAGCGGGGCTTGGAGTAGAGCACCACGGTGCGCACCTCGGCCGCGTGAGTTTCCATCAACTTCTTGACCAGCGCGAGGGTGTGGCCCGTGTCCGCGACATCGTCCGCGACGAGGACCTTGAGCCCCGCCATCGCGTCGGTGTCGAGCAGGGGAGGAAGGACCACGGGCTCGGGCAGGCGCTCGTCGATGCCCGTGTAGAACTCGACGTTCAGCGTGCCCACGCCCTTGGTGCCCAGAGCGTACGAGATCGCGCCACCCACCGGCAGTCCGCCGCGTGCGACCGCGACCACCACATCGGGCTCGTAGCCGTCGTCCACGACCATCTGCGCGAGCTCGCGCGACGCGTCGCCGTATCCCTGCCAGGTGAGCACTTCGCGCTCAGGAGTCTCCGTCATGGCGCAAGTATGGCCGATGCCGTGGCCGCCGTGAGCGGCAGCCGCGCCTTCACGACAAACCCGCCGCCCGCGCGCGGCCCGGCCGCGAGGGTGCCCCCAAACACCGTGGCCCGCTCGCGCATGCCGGCCAGGCCCTGACCGTCGCCGTCGTCGCGCGCCCCCGCGCCGCGGCCGTCGTCCGAGACGGTGAGCGCGACGGCATCGGCCTCCCAGGTGAGCTGCACGAAGGCCTTCGCGGCCGGCCCCGCGTGCTTCAACACGTTAGTGAGGCCCTCCTGCGTGATGCGATAGAGCGCGAGCCCGGCCCCGATCGGCAGCGTCCGCGGAGTTCCGGTGGTGACATACGAGCAGTCCAGGCCACCGTCGCGGGTGGCGGCGACGAGCGCGGGGATGTCGCCGATGCTGGGCTGCGGTCCCAACGCGGCGTCCTCGTCGCCGATGCGCAGGAGCCCCAGCAGCGCGCGCATCTCCGTGAGTGCGGCGCGGGAGACGTCGGCGATGGTCTCGAGCGTGTGGGCGGCCTGCGCGGGGTCGGCCTTCGCGGCAAAGCGGCCGCCGTCGGCCTGGGCCACGACGACGGACAGAGTGTGGGCGACGACGTCGTGCATCTCACGGGCGATGCGGGCGCGCTCGTCGGCCGCGGCGAGTGCGCGTTCCGCCTCGGTATCGCGCGTCAGTTGACGCTCGAGCCGGTAGGCGTGGCGGCGGGTGGCCTGCAGGCGGACAGTGAGCAGGGCGACGCCGAGCAGTGCGGCCGCGAGGAGCACGCTCAGAATCCACACCATGGGGGAACAGTAATGGCCGTCCGGCGCGTTAGGACAGGAGAACACCAGCAGACGAGGCGCACGCATGTTTCACCCCCAGGAACCCCAGTGGCTCCCACGCGACCCCGGCTCCGCGCTCGCGGATGATGCGGCCCTCGCCGCTCCCGCCGCGACGATCCTGGATGTCGGACCTGCCGGCGAACCGGGTTTCACCCACGCCCTCCACGTCGACCCGGTCAGGATGCCCGCGGGCTACTGCCGCGCCCTCGAGGCCGAACCCCGCATCGAGCAGGCCGTGTGGCCCGGGGGTGACCGGGTCTATCTTCGCGCCGCCATGATGCTGGGCGCGGAGGTCTTCGCCACCGCGCAGGCCGTAGCGGAGGCGCTCAAGGGTCCGGACCAACGTGACGAGAGGTCAGATATGGGCAACCCTCGCGACGACGGCCTTGACGCGCTCGCACGGGTCGCCAACGACCTCGACGGCGAGCCGTCCTTCGCTCCCGACGTGACGCCGGCCGACGCGCCCCTTCCCGGCCGCGGGGCGGGAACCTGGCCGCCCGCGTTCGTCGATGACGCGGGTGTTTTCGACTGCGGCACCTCTCGTGCCGACGGCTACACCCACGTGCTGTGGATGGACCCGTCAGTGGTGGCTGAGAGCATCGCCGATCAGGTCGCGGCGCTCGAGTCCGTCGTCAAGGTGGGTTGGGAAAGCGCCGAGCTGCTCCACGTGGATGCCCCGGGCGTGAGCCACGAGGATCTCTTGGAGCAGGCGCGCAGGCTCGCCCGCGTCTGACCCGGCCCGGCGGCGTCCGCTCGCTACGGTGGACGGCATGAGTACCCGAGTCGAGCGCACCGTGACCGTCGGCGACAACGACCTCACCTTCACGGTGATGGAGCCGCAGGCCGACGGCTGGACCGCGACCGTATGGCTCGACGAGGACCTGGGCCGCGTGGCGGGGGCCGATGCCTACGACGGCTTCGTCGACCGCTTCACCGCGACGCCCGGGGTCGTCGTCACCGAGGTCGAGGACCGCGACTTCATCCACGTCCGCTCCGAGGGGCTGACCCCCGAGCAGTTGCTCGAGGCGGTCCTCGCCGCCGCCCAGGTGACCGGCACCTAACTCTCGCCTCGGGAAGCCGCACGGGACCGCCTCAGGCGACCGGCGCAGCGGCCGCCCTGGCGGGGCCGATGGGCAGCACGCCCGCCGGTACTCTTGACCCGTATCCGACCGCGGCCATTAAGGGACGACATGACCGACGCACGCGACCAGCACCTCGACACCGTCGAGAACGCATCCGCCACTCCCGAACAGGACATGCCGTTCGCGGAGTTGGGCCTCAAGCCCGACGAGTACGCGCAGATCGTCGATCTGCTGGGACGGCGCCCCACCGCGGCTGAGCTCGCCATGTACTCCGTCATGTGGTCCGAGCACTGCTCGTACAAGTCGTCCAAGGTGCACCTCAAGCAGTTCGGCGAGAAGACCACGCCTGAGATGAAGGAACGTCTCATGGTCGGCATGGGCGAGAACGCGGGCGTGGTCGATATCGGCGACGGCTGGGCGGTCACGTTCAAGGTCGAGTCCCACAACCACCCGTCGTACGTCGAGCCCTACCAGGGCGCCGCGACGGGCGTGGGCGGCATCGTCCGCGACATCCTCGCCATGGGCGCGCGTCCCGTCGCCGCGATGGACGAGCTGCGTTTTGGCGACATCGATCACCCCGACACCGCCCGTGTAGTTCACGGCGTGGTGGGTGGCGTGGGTGGCTACGGCAACTCGCTGGGCCTTCCCAACATCGGCGGCGGTTCGCTGTTTGACAAGAGCTTCCAGGGCAACCCCCTGGTCAACGCCCTGTGTGTGGGCGTCATGAAGCACGAGGACATCCACCTGGCCTCCGCCGAGGGCGTCGGCAACAAGGTGGTCCTGTTCGGCGCGCGCACGGGTGGCGACGGCATCGGCGGTGCCTCGATCCTCGCCTCGGAGACCTTCGAGGACGGTGTGCCCGCCAAACGCCCCTCGGTTCAGGTGGGCGACCCCTTCATGGAGAAGGTGCTCATCGAGTGCTGCCTCGAGCTGTTCCGCGCGGACGTGGTGCAGGGTATCCAAGACCTCGGCGCCGCCGGCATCTCGTGCGCGACCTCGGAGCTCGCGAGTAACGGCTCGGGCGGCATGCACGTGTGGCTCGACGACGTCCTGCTGCGCGACCCCACCCTGAACGCCGGCGAGATCCTCATGTCGGAGTCGCAGGAGCGCATGATGGCGGTCGTCACTCCCGACAAGCTCGACCAGTTCATGGCCATCACCGCCAAGTGGGACGTCGAGTCCTCCGTGGTGGGCGAGGTCAACGACTCGGGTCGCCTCACCATCGATCACCACGGTCAGCGCATCGTCGACGTCGACCCGCGCACCGTGGCCCACGAGGGTCCCACCTACCACCGCCCCTACGCGCGTCCCGCGTGGATGGACGGTCTGCAGGGGGACACCTACGCGGCCGAGCTTCCCGCGACCGGCAAGGAGCTTCGCCAGGCGGTCGTCGACCTCATGGCGAGCCCCAACCTGTCCGACCGCTCGTGGATCACCAACCAGTACGACCGGTACGTGCAGGGCAACACCGCCGCCGCCCGCCCCGACACCGTCGGCGTGGTGCGGGTGGACGAGGAGACCGGGCGCGGCGTCGCGATCGCGACGCGATCCAACGACCGCTACACGAAGCTCGACCCGTACAACGGCGCTCGCCAGTCCGTGGTCGCCGCCTACCGCGCCGTCGCCATCGCCGGCGCGACGCCCACGGCCATCACCGACGGCCTGAACTTCGGCTCGCCCGAGGACCCCGACGCCATGTGGCAGTTCGTTGAGGCTATTCGCGGGTTGGCGGACGTGTGCCAGGAGCTCGGCGTGCCCGTCACCGGTGGCAACGTGTCGCTGTACAACGGCACGGGCGAGCCCGGCCGCATCGACAGCTCCATCAACCCCACCGCGATCGTGGGCATGCTCGGCATCTTCGATGACGTCGAGCGCGTCACCCCCAGCGGCTGGCGCCAGGACGGCCTCATTCTTTACGTGCTCGGCACCACCGGCGCGGACTTCGACGGCTCGCGCTTCGCGGAACTGTCCGGCCACCTGGGCGGCGACGCCCCCACGGTCGACATCGCGGCCGAGAAGACCCTGGCCGAGGTCATGGTCGCCTGCTCGCGCGACGGGCTGGCCGATGCCGCCCGTGAGATCGGCGAGGGTGGCCTCGCCGCCGCGCTGGCTCAGGCCTCGCTGCGCTACGGCGTGGGTGCCCGCATCGTCCTCGACGAGCTGTGCGAGCGCGACGGTGTCACGCCCGCTCAGGCGCTGTTCTCGGAGACCCAGGGCCGCGTGCTCGTGGGCGTGATCCGCGAGGACGAGCCGCGCTTCACTGCGATGCTCGAGGCCCGCGGCGTGCCCGCCGTGCGCGTGGGCTACACGGTGCCGGAGTCCTCGATCGAGGTGCAGGGACAGTTCGAGCTGCCGCTCGACGACCTGCGCGCGGCCTGGTCGCACACGGTCCCGGCGCACTTCGCCTAACCCTTCGCAGATGCGCCGCGGGTCGTCGCCGCGGGTGTGACACGCTAGAGGGCATGCCCGCCCCGAGGACCACCCGCCGCCGCATCGACATCGAGGCCGGCCGCGCCGCCGTGCACGCGTGGCGCGGCTCCACTCGCGAGGCCGACCTCCACGCACCCCAGGCCGCCACGGCGCCCGACGCTCAGCCCGCCATCGACCGCCCCACCCTCGCGACCGCGGTGCGCTTCACGCTCGAGGAGCTGGCGTCTCGCGCACCCGGCAATGCGCTTGAGGTGCGGGTACCGCCCTTCGGGGCGACGCAGTGCATCGAGGGTCCCACGCACCGCCGCGGCACCCCGCCCGCGGTCGTGGAGATGAAGCCCGAGGTGTGGCTCGCCTTGGCGACGGGGCGAGTGTCGTGGGCCGATGCTGTGGCAGCCGGCCAGGTCGACGCCTCGGGTGAGCGCTCCGACCTCTCCGCGTTGTTGCCGCTCGACTGAGCGCCCGCCCGGCCCCTACGGAGACCAGGGTCGAAGCGTTTCGCAACCGCGGCATCGGCCGTGAGGAAAGTCACGATTCGGTGACTTTGGTGACAAGACTTGGCAAGCGCCCACTGCCCGCCTACTGTGACATGTAAGCGTTTGCGAAGCCGCGAAGCAGCGGCGGAGCTCTCGCCGCTTCGGCACCGCGACGGCTCGCCGAAGCCCACTCAACGAGGAGGAGGGTGCTTCACATGAAGCGACGTTTCATCGCCCCCATGGCCGCGCTCGCGGCAGCGGGGCTCGTGCTGGCGGGCTGTTCGTCCGACAGCGACCCAGAAGAGACCACCGACACCACGGCAACGGGTGGCACCGACGGTGGCGACGGCGGCGAGATGATGGCCGGCTGCGAGGACTACGCCGACTACGGCACGTTTGACGGCGCTGAGGTCGAGCTCTACGGCACCATCTCTGGCGTCGAGGCCGAGCAACTCACGGAGTCGATCATGACGTTCGAGGAGTGCACGGGCATCGACGTGACGTACAACGGCTCGGACGAGTTCGAGACCGAGATCAACGTCCGCGTCGAGGGCGGCAACGCTCCCGACCTTGCCATCATCCCGCAGCCCGGTCTGCTGCAGCGCGTGGTTGGCACGGGCGCGGTGGTTCCCGCTCCCGAGGCCGTCTCGGCCAACGTCGACGAGTTCTGGTCCGAGGACTGGAAGAACTACGGCACGGTCGGCACCACGTTCTACGCCGCTCCGCTGATGGCCTCCGTCAAGGGCTGGGTCTGGTACTCGCCCTCTGAGTTCTCCGAGAAGGGCTACGAGGTCCCCACTACGTGGGACGAGCTCATGACTCTCACCGAGACGATGGCGGCCGATGGAGGTAGCGACAGCTACAAGCCGTGGTGCATCGGCTTCGAGTCTGGCACCGCGACCGGCTGGCCGGGCACGGACTGGATCGAGGACCTGGTCCTTCGCCAGCACGGCGCCGACGCCTACGACCAGTGGGTGGCCGGTGACCTCGACTTCACCTCGCCCGAGATCACGGAATCCTTCGAGTCCTTCGGCGCGATCGCCACGAACCCGGACTACGTCAATGGTGGTCTGGGTGACCCGTCGTCCATCGTGGAGACCTCGTTCCAGGAGGCCGGCCTCCAGATCCTCGAGGGCAACTGCTCGCTGCACCACCAGGCCTCGTTCTACGAGGCTCAGTGGCCCGAGGGCACCACGGTCGCAGAAGACGGCGACATCTGGGCCTTCCTCACGCCCAACATCAACGCGGATGACCCCGCGGCGGTGACCGGCGGTGGCGAGTTCGTGGCCGCGTTCAACGAGGAGGAGCCCACCCAGGCCCTCCAGGCCTTCCTGTCCTCGGACACCTGGGCCAACGAGCGCGTCTCGATCGGTGGAGTCATCTCGGCCAACAAGGGTCTCGACCCGGCCAACGCCTCGAGCCCCATCGGCCAGGCCTCCATCGAGATCCTGCAGGGAGAGGACACGGTGTTCCGTTTCGACGCCTCCGACCTCATGCCTGCCGAGGTGGGTGCCTCCGCCTTCTGGACGGGCATGAACGATTACGTCGGCGGCACGGACCTGAACACCGTGCTGACCAACATCGAAAACGCCTGGCCCTGATCGCACGCTGATGACCCCGGTGGGGCCTCGCGCTGAGCGGGGCCCCACCGGGCTCGTCTCCCACCACGAAAGGAGTCGACGATGGGGTCGACTGCATTGTCCGGGCGCTCGGTGATCGCCGCCGGCGATCTGGGCGCCGACTTCTGGGCCTCTCAGGGCCAAAACCTGCTGTTTGCCGGGGTCGCGATCGTCGCGTTCATCGCGATCGTCGCGCTCATCATGTTTGGCGCCGACCTCATCAAGGGTGGCGCACGCGACAAGGTGCAACTCGTCGTGCTCGTCGCGCCCGTCCTTCTTCTTTTGGGCGTGGGCCTGATCTACCCCGCCGTCGACACCGCGTGGCTGTCGTTTAATGAGATCACCCAAGCGCCCGACCCCGACACCGGCATCTACACCACCACGATGCAGTTCATCGGGCTCGACAACTACCGCTTCGCCTTCTCCGACCCGTCGACGCTGCGCACCATCCTCAACACTTTCGTGTGGATGATCCTGGTGCCGCTGCTGTCGACGGGCTTCGGTCTCGCCTACGCCGTCTTCATCGACCGCGCGAAGGGCGAGAAGGTGCTGAAGTCGCTGGTGTTCATGCCGATGGCCATCTCGCTCGTGGGCGCCTCGGTCATCTGGGGCAACATCATGTACGACTACAACCAGGTGGGCGAGCAGACGGGCATGCTGAATGCCCTGCGCGAGCTGGTGGGACTGGACCCCTATAACTTCCTGCGCGATAGTCCCTGGAACACCTTCTGGCTCATCGTCATCCTGGTGTGGATTCAGACCGGTTTTGCCATGGTCATCCTGTCCGCCGCCATCAAGGGCGTGCCGGCAGAGATGAACGAGGCCGCCTCGCTTGACGGTGCGAGTGCCTGGCAGCGCTTCTGGCGCATCACGGTGCCGTCGATTCGCTCGACGATCGTGGTGGTGCTCACGACGATCACGATCATGGCCCTCAAGGTCTACGACATCGTCCGCACGGTCACCCAGGGTCGCGACAACACCGACATCGTCGCCAACAGGATGTACGTGCTGAGCTTCGTCGAGGGCCGCGAGGCGCTCGGTGCGGCGCTGGCCGTGATCCTGTTCATCTTCGTGATCCCGGTGGTCGTCTACAACGTGCGATCCCTCAACAAGGTGAAGGAGACTCACTGATGAGCGTCACCATGCCTCCCCAGCACCCCGTCGAGGACCCCAAGCCGACTCAGGGCAAGAGCCTCACCAAGGCTGCCAAGGCGAAGAACACCCTCACCAGCCCGTGGGCCACCGCCGCGGCGATCATCATCGCGCTGGTGTGGACCATCCCCACCGTGGCGCTGTTCATGACCTCGCTGATCCCCGGGGACCGCTACCGCACCGACGCGTGGTGGACGGTGCTCGCCGACGGCGGACTCACGTTCGACAACTTCAACCAGGTGCTGTTCGACTCGTTCGGCGACAACTCGACGGCGCCTCCGCTGCTCGAGTACGTGTTCAACTCGATCGTCGTCACCGTGCCGTCCGTCGTGTTCCCCGTCGTCTTGGGGCTCATGGCGGCCTACGCGTTCGCGTGGATCCCCTTCAGGGGCTCGAACTTCCTGTTCGTGCTGATCTTCGCCCTCCAGGTGGTGCCGCTGCAGCTCGCCCTCATCCCGCTGCTGCGCATCCTGGGCCCCGACAACCTGGGGCTTGCGGGCGAGTTCGGCGGTGTGTGGATCGCCCACACCATCTTCGCGTTGCCACTGTCGGTGTTCCTGTTGCACAACTTCGTGTCGCATATCCCGCGCGAAGTGCTCGAGGCGGCCCGCGTGGACGGCGCGAGCCACACGCAGATGTTCTTCCGCATCATCATCCCGCTGTCGCTGCCGGCGGTCGCGTCCCTCGCGATCTTCCAGTTCCTGTGGGTGTGGAACGACCTGCTCGTCTCGGCTGTGTTCGGCTCCGCGAACACGTACCCGCTGACGTACCCCATCTCGAACCTCGCCGGTGATTATGGCCAGTACGCGTACCTGGTCCCGCCGGCGGCGTTCATCTCGATGATCATCCCACTCATCGTGTTCTTCTCGCTGCAGCGCTACTTCGTTCGCGGCCTCCTGGCCGGCTCGACCAAGGGATAGCAGACGGCCGATGCCGTGGCGGGCTTCCTTGCGAAGCCCCGCCACGGCATCGGCCATGCTGGCGCCTAGACTGGGCGCCGTGAGTGAGCAGCAGCCTTCCCCCGAGCCCGCCGACTTCGACGCGGCCGACCGCGAGGTGCTGCCCGCGTCCGTGCGCCGCGCGCCCAAGTTCGCGGCCTTCATCGCGACCGGCGTGATCGTGGGCGGCGTGCTGGGTCTCATCTTGGGACTGGTCCTGCCCAACTCGACCGGCGTGGGCCGCGGCACGGTGGCGCTGCTAGTGGCCTCGGGGTTCATCGTGCTCGGCGTCGTCGTGGGCGGCGTGGTCGCGGTCTTGCTCGACCGCGGTACCCCGCGTGAGCTCAAGGCGATGAAGCAGGCGGAGGCCGAGGCCGAGCAGCGCGACGCCGGTCCCGACGAAACCCAGGCCTGACGGCCGAGCCCCGGGGAGCGTCGGCCGTGTGGGACACTTGTCCGGTGATCTCCCGCCCCCAGGAGGACTGCTGATGGCCCGCGGCGATGGCCTGCTTACCCACGACCTGCTTCCCGGCGAGAAGGGGCCGCAGGATGCCTGCGGCGTCTTTGGCGTCTACGGCCCCGGCGAGGAGGTCTCGAAGCTCAGCTACTTCGGCCTCTACGCCCTGCAGCACCGCGGCCAGGAGTCCGCGGGCATCGCAACCTCGGACGGCCAGAAGATCCTGGTCTACAAGGACATGGGCCTGGTCTCGCAGGTGTTCGACGAGGCCGCGCTTGAGGCGCTGACGGGCCACATGGCCGTGGGCCACGCGCGCTACTCGACCACCGGCGCGTCCGTGTGGGCCAACGCGCAGCCCACGCTGGGGCCCACCAAGAACGGCACGGTCGCGCTGGGTCACAACGGCAACCTCACCAACACGCACCGGCTGCTCGAGCTGGTTGCCGAGCGCCTCGGTGAGGAGCGCCGCGATGAGATGTTCAGCGGCGGCGTGACCGACACCGCTATCCTCACCGCCTTGTTGGGCTGGGATCGCTACGACACCGTCACCGAGACCGCGCTCGAGCTGCTGCCCCATGTCGAGGGCGCGTTCTCCCTGGTCTTTATGGACGAGGACACGCTGTACGCGGCGCGTGACCCGCAGGGGGTGCGCCCGCTGGTGCTGGGTCGCCTCGCGTCGGGTGGCTGGGTCGTCGCCTCCGAGACGGCCGCGCTGGATATTGTGGGCGCCGTGCAGGAGCGCGAGGTCGAGCCCGGCGAGTTCCTCACCATCAACGCCGACGGCGTGCACTCGCAGCGCTTCGCCGAGGCCGCGCCCAAGGGCTGCGTTTTCGAGTACGTCTACCTCGCCCGCCCCGACACCAAGATCGCCGGCCGCTCCGTGCACGCCTCCCGTGTCGAGATGGGCCGCCAGCTGGCGCGTGAGTACCCCGTCGAGGCGGACATGGTCATGCCGACCCCCGAATCCGGCACCCCCGCCGCCGTGGGGTACGCCCAGGAGTCCGGCATCCCGTTTGGCCATGGGCTCGTCAAGAACTCCTACGTGGGCCGTACCTTCATTCAGCCCTCGCAGACGCTGCGCCAGCTGGGCATCCGCCTGAAGCTCAACCCGCTGCGCGAGCAGATCGAGGGCAAGCGCCTGGTGGTTGTGGACGACTCGATCGTGCGCGGCAACACCCAGCGCGCCGTGGTCGCCATGCTGCGCGAGGCCGGCGCGGCCGAGGTGCACCTGCGTATCTCCTCGCCGCCCATCCAGTGGCCGTGCTTCTACGGCATCGACTTCGCGACGCGCGACGAGCTCATCGCCGTCGAGCACTCCGTCGACGACGTGCGCCGGCACCTGGGTGCTGACTCGCTGGGCTACATCTCGGTGGACGGCATGATCGCCGCGACCGAGCAGCCCCGCTCCAAGCTCTGCACCGCCTGCTTCACCGGCGAGTACCCCATCGAGCCGCCCGTGAGCGCGCGCCACCTGCTTCTCAACCAGCCCGTGGAGGTCTCCTCGTGACCGAGCCCATCACCTATGCCGACGCCGGCGTCGACACCGAGGCGGGCGATAAGGCCGTCGAGCTGATGAAGTCTGCCGTCTCGCGCACCCACGGACCCGAGGTCCTCGGCGGCGTGGGCGCCTTCGCGGGTCTCTTCGACGCCTCGGCGTTGAAGGCGTACGACCGTCCGTTGCTGGCGTCCTCGACCGACGGCGTGGGCACCAAGATCGTGATCGCCCGCGCGCTCGACGTGCATGACACCATCGGCCAGGACCTCGTGGCAATGGTCGTCGACGACATCGTGGTGTGCGGCGCGAAGCCGCTGGTCATGACCGACTACATCGCGTGCGGCAAGGTCGTGCCTGAGCGCATCGCGGACATCGTGCGCGGCATCGCCGAGGGCTGTGAGATGGCCGGCGTGGCGCTCGTGGGCGGCGAGACCGCCGAGCACCCCGGCGTCATGGAGCCCGACGACTACGACGTGGCGGGCGCGGCGGTGGGCGTGGTCGAGGCCTCCGCGGTCCTCGGGGCCGAGCGTGTGCGTGAGGGCGACGTGGTCGTGGCGATGGCCTCGTCGGGCTTGCACTCGAACGGCTACTCGCTGGTGCGTCGCGTGGTCTCCCACGCGGGCTGGCATCTCGACACGCACCTGGACGACCTCGGTCGCACCGTGGGCGAGGAGCTCCTCGAGCCCACCCGGATCTACTCGCAGCTGTGTGTCTCGCTCGCGGCGTCCGTGCCGGGCCTGCGCGCCTTCTCGCACGTGACCGGCGGTGGGCTGGGAGCGAATGTCGCCCGCGTGCTGCCGCAGGGCCTGGCCGCGACCGTGTCACGTGGCGCGTGGGACCTGCCCGCCGTGTTCTCCGTCGTTCAGGCCGCGGGCTCCGTGCCCTGGAACGACCTGGAGTCCACCCTCAACATGGGCGTGGGCATGGTGGCGGTCGTGGCGCCGGAGGACGCGGAGGGGCTCATGTCCACCTCGCGCGCCGCGGGCGTCGAGGCCTGGACCCTGGGCGAGATCGTCACGGACGACGGCCGCATCCCGTCGCCCGACACCATCCGCGGCGCCAAGGGCGTCGACGGGGGAGCGGTCTACCTCAGCGGCGCGTACCGGGCGTAGTCCCGTCGCGTCGCGTGTCGCCCTGATGCGTCCGAGGAGCCGCTGGCTGCCCGCTTTCGCGCGAAACCGGGCGCTGAGTGGCTCCTAGGAGACTCCGGGGGCTGCGCCGGTCCGTGCACACCACCCGGGCACGCCGAAAGCGCGCCAGCCGCGAGGCCGGCGCGCTCAGGTGGAGCGAAAGAGCTTAGCGCTCGTCGTCGTCCGCCCAGCGGTCGTACTTGTCGTCGGCCTCATCGGGCTCCTCGGCAGAATGGCCGATCAACTCGCGCTCGAGGTCGCGAATGTCGCTGCCGTGGTTCGAGTACTTGAGCTGACGCGCGATCTTCGCGTCCTTAGCCTTCTGACGGCCGCGCCCCATGTCGCCGCCCCTTCCGCTCGTCGCGGGCGCGCGTATTTCGCGGGCCCTGCGTGATGAGTGCTGAGTAGAACTTTACAACGTGCGGGGGCGTGATCGCGACTCCCTGCGTGGCCCGGAGCGCCGCGACACGCAAAGCACTTGCATCAAAAAACCGGAACTTCTCTCCCAAAACGACGTCATAATCGAGAATGTGAACGGTCTCACTGTTCACGAGGTCCCAACGCCGGGGCCGTACACGCCATGAATTCTGAGGGGAATCACGGATGATGACCGATGTTGTCAAGGAACCGGAGAAGCTGCTGACGCCGAGTGAGGTGGCCGCGATCTTCCGCGTCGACCCCAAGACGGTGACCCGTTGGGCGAAGGTCGGCAAACTCTCTTCGATTCGCACTCTTGGCGGTCACCGCCGCTTCCGCGCCGCGGAGGTCAATGAGCTGCTGGCAAAGGCGCAGGAACAGGGCGCCTGACGGGCCGGGTGGCGGGCGTACGCTGACGCCTGTGCCCGCCCCCGTCCTCGTCTCGTCACATCCCACTCCCGTCGGCCCGCTGACCGTCGCGCTCACGGCCGCAGACGGCGTGGTCCGCGCTGCCAGTTTCCTGCCGTGGGAGGAGGCGGTGCTGCGGTTCCCGCGTGCCGTGATGGCGCTGGGCTGGGCTGAGGGTGCCCAACCCCAGGTGGCCGATGCCGTGGCCGGCTGGATCGCCGGCGACGACACCGCGCTGATGACGCTCGCTGTCGCCCAGGAGGGCGGCGCGTTCACCCAGGAGGTGTGGGCCCAGATGCGTACCGTCCCTGCGGGCAGAACCGTGTCGTACGGAGAGTTGGCCGAGATGGCCGGTAGGCCTCGCGCGGCGCGAGCCGTAGGCACCGCCTGCGCGGGCAACACCATCGCAGCCTTCGTGCCGTGCCACCGCGTGGTGCAGGCCGGCGGGCGGCTGGGGTCGTATGGGTTTGGTGGCATGGAGAACAAGGCCGCGCTGCTGAGGCTCGAGGGGGTGGAGGTGTCCTCCGCGACGCCCGCCGCCCGCCTCGTGGAGCGCACCGCGTGACGCCGGCCGATGCCCCGTTGCGTGCGTGGCTGCCGTACTTCCTGGGCGTCTCGGCGGCGTGGGGCGCGAGCTTCCTGTTCATCTCCATCGGGCTGCGTGCCTTCGCGCCCACGCAGGTGGCGTTCGGCCGAGTGCTGTTCGGCGCGATGACCCTGATCGCGCTCGTCGTCATCACCCGCAACGTCCCGCGCCTCACGTGGCGCAAGGTGGGCGCCGTTGCCGTCGTCGCGGCGTTCATGTCGGGGATCCCGCTCGTCCTGATCCCCGCCGCGCAGCAGCACATCTCGTCGATCCTCGCGAGCCTGTTGAACGCGACCACGCCGCTGTGGACGGCGCTGTTCGTCGCCCTGCTGATCCCCGCGGAGCGGGTGACGCGCGCGCAGCTCACGGGACTCGTGATCGGCGCGGTCGGCATCGCGATCCTGCTGGGCGCGTGGCGGGTAGCCGACTTCCCGGTGCTGGGAGCGGCGCTGATGTTGTCCGCGACGGCCTGCTACGGCATCGGCTCCACGCTGTCGCGCGTGCTTCTCAGCCGCGTCCAGGACTCCCCGGCGGCACTGTCGTCGATGCAGATCACGGTGTCCGCGCTCATGCTCGCGCCGTTCGCCCTCGCGGCGCCCACGCCCGCGCCCGGCGCCATCGCGCCGGACTCGGTGTCGCTGTGGGCGATCGTGGCGCTGGGCGTGACCGGCACGTCGTTTGCGTACGTGTGGTTCTGGAAGGTGGTGAAGGTCGCCGGGGCGACCACGGCATCGTCCGTCACCTACGTGGTGCCCGTCGTCGCGACCTTCCTCGGCATCGTCGTGCTGGGCGAGGAACTGGTCTGGTACGAGGTCGCCGGAGCCGTGGTGGTGTTCGCCGGCGTGTGGCTCGCACAGCGCAAGCCCAAGCCCCGGCCGGAGACGATGCCGGAGCTGAAGGGCTCCGCGGCTTAGAAGACCGAGTCCTTGATGCGCTGGATCGAGGCGGCCGGGTAGATGTCCTTGTAGCGCTTGATCTTGCCCGCGCCGATGCCGGCGAGAATCAGCATGATCAGCAGCATGGCGCCGGCGACCACGAGCGCGGCGAGCCACACGGGCCACACCACCGACAGTCCAGCGATCGCAGCGACGATCAGCACGAAGAACAAGAAGAAGCCGAGCGCCGCGGCTGCGGCGATGAGGCCGATGCCGATGCCAAGCTGGCGGCCCTTGACCTTGAGTTCGAGCTTGATCACCTCGGACTCGGCCTTGATCGTGGCGATCCACTGACCGGCGATCGCGCCGAGCAGGGTGTTGAGCAGGGTCTTGCCGAAGCTGGCCATGGCTGGTCTCCTCAAAGTTTGCGTTGTGCCCAGTCAACCGCCTGGTACGGGGCGAGCGCAAACGAATGGGCTCGTCGTGCGCTAGCGAGCCACGGCATCGGCCCCCTGGAGACAAAGCGAAAGGCCCCCGGGATTCCCGAGGGCCTTTCTTGCTGTGGCTCCGACCGGCGTCGATCCGGTGACCTTTCGATTTTCAGTCGAACGCTCTACCAACTGAGCTACAGAGCCAATCGCAGGGGTGGAGCCCCGCTTGCGCGAAAGCCCCTCCGAATGAAGGGGCTTGTCGCACCGCGACCCTGACGGGACTTGAACCCGCGACCTCCGCCGTGACAGGGCGGCGCGCTAACCAACTGCGCTACAGGGCCTTGCAAATCGACTCTCCGCAAGGAGGGCCGAGGAATAGTGTAGACCATTTTCAGGCCTACGTTGTACCCCCAACGGGATTCGAACCCGTGCTACCGCCGTGAAAGGGCGGCGTCCTAGGCCGCTAGACGATGAGGGCGCCGTCTCCCGGCCGCCAAGGCGACCACGAGGACCTGACAATCATAGAGGCTCGCGGGACGTGCTGTGAACCTGCGCGACAATGGCGCCATGGTGCAGATGTCCCACGAGGAGTTCGAGTCCGCCGTCGACGACGCGATCGATGCGATCCCCGAGGACCTGCTGAACCTCGTCGACAACGTCGTGATCCTCATCGAGGACGAGCCCGAGGGCCCAGACAAGGACCTCCTGGGCCTCTACGACGGCGTCGCGCTGACCGAGCGCGGCGCGGACTGGGGGATGGCCGACCTGCCCGACCGCGTCTTCATCTATCGCGGGCCCACGCTGCGGTTCTGCGACGACGCCGATCACGTGCGCGAGGAGGTGGCGATCACCGTGGTGCATGAGATCGCGCACCACTTCGGCATCGACGACGAGCGGCTCCACGCGCTCGGATGGGGGTAGCTGGCGTAGCGTGAGGCCATGAGGCAGACCTTCGGCTCCGGCGGCCCCTTCGAGGACATGTATGGCTACTCGCGCGCGGTGCGGGTCGGCAACCACGTCATGGTGTCCGGCACGTGTGCCAGGGACGATGCGGTGGTGCCGGACGCATATGCGCAGGCGCTCGATGCGCTGCACACCATCGGCCGCGCCCTCGCGGAGGCCGGCGCCCAACTGGGCGACGTGGTGCGCACCGTCACCTATGTCACGGACATGCGCGACATGGAGAAGGTGGCAGCCGCGCACCGGGAGGTGTTCCAGGACATCCGCCCGGCGGCGACTATCGTCGAGGTCTCGGCCCTTGCCGACAAGCACTATCTGGTCGAGATTCAGGCCGATGCCGTGATCGAGCAGCCCTAAGGCTTCAGATCTCGTCGGGCGCAGCCTCCCAGGCCGACGAGGCCATCTCCTCGATGGTGTGCGCCATCTTCCACTCGATGTCGTCCGCCGCGAGCTCGCCGCGGGCCACGATGCGGGCGGGGTCGCCGGGGCGGCGGTCCTTCACGACGGGCTCAAGGTCGGAGCCTGCGGCCTCGAGCAGCGAGCCCACGATCTCCTTGACGGACGTGCCGTCGCCCGAGCCCAGGTTGTAGACGGGGGCGAGGGGGCGGCCGGCGTCGAGCATGCGGGCCGCGGCCACGTGGGAGTGGGCGAGGTCCTGCACGTGCACGTAGTCGCGCACGCAGGTGCCGTCCTCGGTGTCGTAGTCGTCGCCGAAGATCAGCGGCGCCTGGCCGGCCTTGATCGCGCGAATGACCTTGGGGAACAGGTTGTGCGGGGACGCGTCGTAGACCTCGGGGGTCCCCGAGCCGACCACGTTGAAGTACCTCAGCGAGGTCGCGCGCAGGGGAGCGTCGGACTCGGCGGTGGCCTTGACCTGGTCGCGGATCAGCCACTCCCCGATGAGCTTGGACTCGCCGTAGGGCGACTCGGGCGTGGTGGGCGTGGTCTCGTTGACGATCTCCACGTCGGGCGTCCCGTAGACCCCCGCCGAGGACGAGAAGACGAGCTGGGTGACCCCGGCATCCGCCATCGCCTCGAGCAGGCACGCGGTGCCCTCGACGTTCTGGCGGTACGTGTGGATGGGCAGGCGCACGGACTCCCCGGCGTACTTGTACCCGGCGCAGTGGATGACGCCCTGCACGCTGTGCTCCACGAGCGCCTCGCGGACCTTGTCGGTCTCGAGGATCGAGGCCTTCACGAACGGCACACCCGCGGGGATGAACTGCTCGAAGCCGCTCGAGAGGTCGTCGAGGACCACGGCGTCGATGCCGCCGTCGGTGAGGGCCCGCACCACGTGGGATCCGATGTAGCCGGCTCCGCCGGTCACCATCCAGCTCATGTTCTTGACTCCTTGCGTGCGCTTAGCGGTCGGGTGTGCTCAGTGGTCGCGGCGGGCGCCCTGGGAGGGCGTCACGGTGAAGATGGTCGCCTCGCGCATGCCGGCGTCGCTGAGTGCGGTGCGGATGGCCGATGCGATGGCGTCGGCCTTGTCGAGCGGCACCAGGGCGATCGACGAGCCGCCGAAGCCGCCGCCGGTCATGCGGGCGCCGATGGCGCCCGCGGCGACAGCGGTGTCGCACGCGAGGTCGATCTCGGGAACCGTGATCTCGAAGTCGTCGCGCATCGATGCCTGGGAAGCGTTCAGCAGGTCGCCGATGGCGGTGGGGCCCTCGGCGGCAAGGACGGCGACGGTGTCGAGGACGCGCTGGTTCTCGGTGACGACGTGGCGCACGCGGCGGTACGTCTCGTCGTCGAGCAGCTCCTGGGCGCGCGGCAGGTCGTCGGCGCCGATCTCGCGCAGGGTCGTGACGCCGAGGGCCTCGGCGCCCTTCGCGCAAGAGGCGAAGCGGTCCCCGTAGCCGCCCGTGGCGTGCTCGTGCTCGACATTCGAGTTGGTGACGAGGATGCCCAGGCCTTTGTCCTTCAGGTGCAGCGCGACGGGGCGCGCCTCCTCGGTGTCGCAGTCGAGGAACACCACGTGGTCGTCCTCGGCGAGCATGGAGGCTGCCTGGTCCAACAGGCCGGTGGGGGCGCCGACGGCCTTGTTCTCGGCCACGCGGCCGAACCGCGCGATCGCGAGCTTGTCGAGGCCCAGGCCCCAGAGCTCGTTGAAGGCGGCGCCGGCCGCGCACTCGAGCGCGGCGGAGGAGCTCAGCCCCGCGCCCACCGGCACGTCCGAGTCGATGAGGATGTCGAGGCCGCGCGCGGCCGCCAGGTCGACCCCGGCATCGG
The DNA here is from genome assembly GCF_002090135.1 of Demequina sp. NBRC 110055. Taxonomy (GTDB): domain Bacteria; phylum Actinomycetota; class Actinomycetes; order Actinomycetales; family Demequinaceae; genus Demequina. The sequence goes on from NZ_BBRL01000004.1 coordinate 695,236, forward strand.
CCATCGCCCAGGCGACGCCCAGAACATAGGCGGACCAGCCGGACATCGACTCGAGCGTGAGGGCGTCGAGGTTGCCCACGACCTCGCCCTCGGCAAAGGTCGAGCGCAGGTGAATCTCGCGATCCTCGCGCACCGCGACGGCGGCTGAGGTGCGGTAGTCGATGCCGAACGGCAGCACAAAGCCGTTGTTGTAGTCGGTGTGCTCGCCGATGAGGTTGACGCGGCCAGGGGACGACCACACGCCGTCGGCTGCGTGTCCGTAGGCGGCCTCGAAGGCCTCGCGAATGTCGGTCATCGATGACTCCAGTTCTGTGTGCACGGTGTGCGGGGGCGCCGGCATGCGCCGCGCCTGCTGGCCCCTATCCTTCCACGGCGCGGGCACTGCGAGGGAGGACGTTGCGGGTGCGGTCAGGGAGATTCCTGGGGACCGACGCAACCCCCGGCTGGGACCGGTCTCAGTATAGCGGGACGGGGTCGACGATGGCCGATGGGGACTCTCGCCCTCCGTACGTGCGGTGTGGCGGGAAGCGAAGTCCGGGACCGGGTAGGTTAACGTTCACGCGTGAGACGCATCGGGGCGGTCTCAGGCGCGCAAGGAGGCAGCAGTGGCACGGGACGGACGTGGTCCGAGCATGCATGACGTCGCCGCACGTGCCGGCGTCTCGCACCAGACCGTCTCCCGTGTCCTGAACGACTTCGAGGGCATTCGGCCCGAGACCCGCGAACGGGTCGTGGCCGCCATCGAACAGCTGGGGTACCGGCGCAACCTGGCGGCACGCGCTTTGGTGACGGGGCGGACGCAGACCATCGGCATGATCGGCCCGGTCGTCACGGATATTGGTCCGCTGTCGACGCTGCACGCCCTGGAGCGGTCCGCCCGGGCCGCAGGCCTGCACACCATCATGACGAGCACGGAGGCGACGGCCGCCCAGGTCACGGAGGCGTTCGAGTTCCTGCTGGGGCGCGGGATCGACGCCCTCGCAGTCGCGGCGCAACATCAGGAGATCATGGACGCGGTCGAGGCCGTCAATCCTGGTATCCCGGTCGTGCACCTGCTCACCGGCGGACAGCCTGTCGGAGCGGCGGCCGCGATCGACCAGAATGCCGGCGTGCGCCTCGCCATGGAGCATCTGCTGGACCTGGGTCACACGCGCATCCAGCACGTGATGGGGCCGCAGACCTATCAGGAGGCGCTGCTGCGCCGCGACGCCTATGAACTCGTCATGCGCGAGCGCGGGCTCGAGCCACTTCCCCTGTTGGCAGGCGACTGGACAGCGGACTCCGGGTTCGAGGCCGCCGCCTCTCTGGACCCCTCTGCCTCGGCCGTGTTCTTCGCCAACGATCAGATGGCGCTCGGTGCGCTGCACTACCTCACGGAAAGTGGGGCGGTGGTGCCGCGCGATCTATCGATCGTGGGCTTTGACGACAACGCCGAGGCCCGCCACACCGTGCCGCCACTGACGACGGTGCGTCAGGACTTCGCCGGCGTGGGCCGCCTCGCGGTGGACATTGTGGTCGCGATGCTCGCACGAGACCCCTTGCCGTCGACCCAGGTGCTCGCGCCCGAGTTGATCGTTCGCTACACGACGGCCCCGCCGCGGTCATAAGCGGGCCTGCCCCCACCTCCGCGCCGGTGGCGCAAATGGGGACATTTGCGCCGCGAAGCGCGGGTTCGTGGCGGAAATCGGGCCGCCAGGAGTGAGGCGCGACCTCGACATCAGGACACCGAGAGCGTGGGGCGACCGCGGCATCGGCCGCCTGAGATCGGTCTCAGCCCAGACAGATCACAAATTCCCTGTTACTGGTCGGAATCCTGATCGTTTCGAACGTTCGGCAAACATCACGGAATCGTGACCTGACGGAAATTGACGCGCCGGTGTGAACGTGAACATACTGGCTCCTGCATGACAGCCGCGCGAAGTCGCGCGGCGGAATCTCAAGGAGGAGAAACACACATGAAGGCGAAGAAGTACTTTGCCGCTGCCGCGGGTGCCGCTCTGGCCATCTCGCTCGCAGCGTGCTCCGGTGAGGGTGCGGGCTCCGAGGAGGAGTCGACCACTGGCGCCACCACCGGTACCGAGTCGACCGAGTCGAGCGCTCCCAGCGAGGGCGGCCTGGTCGGCGTTGCGATGCCGACCCAGACCTCCGAGCGCTGGATCGCCGACGGCGACGCAGTCAAGGCTGGTCTCGAAGAGGCCGGCTACGAGGTGGACCTCCAGTTCGCCAACGACGACATCCCCACCCAGGGCCAGCAGGTCGACCAGATGATCACCAACGGTGCTGAGGCCCTGATCATCGCGGCGATCGACGGCACCGCCCTCGCCTCGCAGCTGGACGCGGCTGCCGCCGCGGGCATTCCCGTCATCTCCTACGACCGCCTGATCCGTGACTCGGAGAACGTCGACTTCTACGTGACGTTCGACAACTACCAGGTGGGTGTCCAGCAGGCCACCTCGCTCCTCGTGGGTCTCGGTGTCCTGGACAAGGACGGCAACGAGACCGGCGAGACCGGCCCCTTCAACGTCGAGCTGTTCGCCGGTTCGCCCGACGACAACAACGCCACGTTCTTCTGGAACGGCGCGATCGACACGCTCCAGCCCTACCTCGACGCGGGCACGCTGGTCGTTCCCTCGGGTCAGACCGACTTCGAGCAGGCCGCCATCCTGCGCTGGCAGCAGGAGACCGCGCAGAAGCGCATGGAGGACCTCCTCACGGGTACCTACGTGGGCACCGACATGACCGTCGACGGCGTGCTGTCGCCCTACGACGGCCTGTCGCGCGGCATCATCACCGCCCTGCAGAACAACGGCTACGAGGGCACCGTCACCGACGGCTTCCCCGCCGTGTCTGGCCAGGACGCTGAGATCGCCTCCGTCAAGCTGATCGCCGACGACGTCCAGTTCGCGACGATCTTCAAGGACACCCGCAAGCTCGCCGCTCAGGCCATCACCGCCACCGAGGCCTACCTCGAGGGCACCGAGCCTGAGGCGAACAACACCACCGACTACGACAACGGTGTGAAGGTCGTTCCGTCCTTCCTGCTCGAGTCCGACATCGTGTACGCGGACAACATCGAGTCGCTCCTCGTCGACTCGGGTTACTGGACGGCCGAGGAGGTCGCCTCGGGCGTCGCCGAGTAATTCGGTTCGACTCCCCGCATTCATGCTCTGCGGTGCCGGCCCCACGCCGGGGTCGGCACCGCAGAGCACCGCGCGTCATGGTTTGGAGAGGACCGATGGCTAGCAACATCCTGGAGATGCGCGGCATCTCTAAAGAATTCCCCGGCGTGAAGGCGCTCTCGGACGTGGAACTCCACGTCCGTGACGGCGAGATCCACGCCATCTGCGGCGAAAACGGCGCAGGCAAGTCCACGCTGATGAAGGTGCTCTCGGGTGTGTACCCCCACGGCACCTATACCGGCGAGATTCACTACGGTGGCGAAGAGGCCAAGTTCGGGTCGATCAACGACTCGGAAGAGGCCGGCATCGTCATCATTCACCAGGAGCTCGCGCTCGTTCCGCACCTCACGGTTGCGGAGAACATCTTCCTCGGTAACGAGACCAAGGGACGCCTGGGACTCATCGACTGGAACGAGGCGAACAAGCGCGCCCTGGACCTCATGGAGCAGGTCGGGTTGCACGAGAACCCCGTCACGCCCGTCGGCCAACTGGGAGTCGGCAAGCAGCAGCTCATCGAGATCGCGAAGGCGCTGTCGAAGGACGTCAAGCTGCTGATCCTCGACGAGCCCACGGCCGCGCTGAATGACTCCGACTCGGAGCACCTGCTGGGTCTGCTGCGCACGCTGAAGGAGCGCGGCATCACGTCGATCATGATCTCCCACAAGCTCAACGAGATCGAGGAGATCGCGGACCGCACCACGATCATTCGTGATGGTGAGTCGATCGAGACCATCGACATGTCGGAGCCCGAGTCGACCCAGGACCGCATCATCCGCGGCATGGTGGGCCGCGACCTCGAGCACCGCTACCCCGAGCGGATCGACCACAGCATTGGCGAGGAACTCTTCCGCGTCGAGGACTGGACCGTGCACCACCCCACGCAGCCCGACCGCGTGGTCGTGGACGGCGCGAGCTTCAACGTGCGCGCCGGCGAGGTGGTTGGTATTGCCGGCCTGATGGGTGCCGGTCGCACCGAGCTCGCCATGAGCATCTTCGGCGGCACGTATGGCCGCGGGATCTCGGGCAAGGTCTTCAAGCGTGGCGAGGAAATCAAGACTCGCTCCGTCTCCGAGGCGATTCACCACGGCATCGCGTACGCCACCGAGGACCGCAAGAAGTACGGCCTCAACCTCATCGAGGACATCCGCCGCAACATCTCGGCCGCCGCGCTGTTCAAGCTCACCAAGTCGGGCTTCGTCAACGGCAACGAGGAGTTGAAGGTCGCGGAGGAGTACCGCTCCTCGATGAACATCAAGACGCCGTCCGTCCTGCAGCTTGCCGGCAACCTGTCCGGTGGTAACCAGCAGAAGGTCGTGCTGTCCAAGTGGATGTACACCGACGCGGACGTCCTGATCCTCGACGAGCCCACTCGCGGCATCGACGTGGGTGCGAAGTACGAGATCTACACGATCGTCAACAAGCTTGCCGCACAGGGCAAGGCGGTCGTCATCATCTCGTCGGAGCTGCCCGAGCTAATGGGTACCTGCGACCGCATCTACACCCTGGCCTTCGGCCGGATCACCGGCTGCCTTGACGTGGCCGAGGCGACCCCGGAGTCCCTGATGACACTCATGACCCAAGAACGAAACGCAGCGTCCCGCGAGGGCGCGGACGCTGAGGAGACCCACTGATGACCGGCATCGCCAACGTGCGCGAACTGCTGACGCGCAACCTCCGCCAGAGCGGAATCTACATCGCCTTCGTCGCGATTGTGGCCCTCTTCGCCATCCTCACCGATGGCAAGCTGCTGGGCCCCACCAACCTGACGAACATCGTCCTGCAGTACTCCTACATTCTGGTGTTGGCCATCGGTATGGTCATCGTCATCATCGGCGGGCATATCGACCTGTCGGTCGGATCGGTGGTCGCCCTTGCGGGTGCCACCGCGGCCGTGGTGATGATCAAGCAGGGTCAGCCGTGGTGGGTGGGCGTGCTCGCCGCCCTCGCGGTGGGTCTGCTCGCCGGAGCCTGGCAGGGCTTCTGGGTCGCCTTCGTCGGCATCCCCGCGTTCATCACGACCCTGGCGGGCATGCTCCTGTTCCGTGGTCTGACGTTCCGCGTGCTGGACAACATCTCGCTGTCGCCGGTGCCGGCGGAGTACGCGAACATCGCGACGGGCTTCCAGAACGGCCTCTTCGGTGGCAACGGCTACGACGTCTTCACGCTGGTGATCTTCGCCATCGCGGTCGCCGGATACGTGTTCTCGGAGATCCGCAAGCGTCGCGCCGCGATCGCCTACAAGCAGACCGTGGGGGCGACCCCGCTGTTCATCACCAAGCTTGTGATCGTCGCCGCTGTGGTGATGTGGTTCGCCTGGCAGCTCGCCAACTACCGCGGCCTGCCCAACGTGCTGATCATCCTGGCGGTGCTGGTGCTGGTCTACACGGTCGTCACCACGCGCACGGTCTTCGGTCGCCACGTCTACGCGATCGGTGGCAACCTCACCGCCGCGACCCTGTCGGGTGTGAAGGTCAAGTGGGTCAACTTCGGCATCATGCTGAACATGGGCCTGCTGGCCGGTGTGGCCGGTGTGGTCTACTCGGCCCGCTCCAACGGAGCGCAGCCCTCGGCCGGTGAGATGTTCGAGCTCGACGCCATTGCCGCATCGTTCATCGGTGGCGCCGCCGTCACCGGTGGTGTCGGTCGCGTGACCGGCGCCATCGTCGGTGGTCTGATCATGGCGATCATGACCAACGGCATGCAGCTGCTGGGCTACGAGCAGTCCATCCAGAATATCGTCAAGGGCCTCGTGCTGCTGCTCGCGGTCGCCTTCGACGTCTGGAACAAGCGCCGGGCGGGCGCGCGCTAAGCGCCTCGTTCCGCTACGACGGCCGTCTACCCCTCGGGGGGTGGGCGGCCGTTGTCTTTTCAGACGGCCGATGCCGTGGCCGGGCTCCGTACCCGGCTCCCCCATGCGAGGACCGAGGCCGCGCGACACCGGTACGGCACACATCGCCCAGAGCAGCGCGGCCTCGGCCAGGGGTAACGCTACCTCGCTACTACAGTGATCGCATTGGTCCCTTTGTCCCCCTGGAGGTTCACATGCCCATCGCCGACGAGCTCATCGCCAACAACGCGGAATACGCCAAGACCTACGTGGCCGACCGCCCGCTGCCCCCGCGCCGCAAGGTCGCCGTCGTCGCCTGCATGGATTCCCGCCTCGACACGTTCGCCCTGCTGGGCCTCGAGGTCGGTGACGCCCACGTCATGCGTAACGCCGGTGGCGTCATCACCGACGACATGATCCGCTCGCTGGTCATCTCGCAGCGCAAGCTCGGCACGCGCGAGATCATCCTCATCCACCACACCGACTGCGGCGCGCTGACCTTCACGGACGACGAGCTGCGCAATCAGTTGCTCGACGAGACCGGACTGAAGCCCGCCTGGAGCCCCGAGTCCTTCAAGGACCTCGACGCGGATCTCCGCCAGTCCATGGAGCGCCTGCGCCGCTCGCCGTTCCTCGTCGAGACCGAGCAGGTCCGCGGCTTCGTCTTCGACGTCCACACCGGGCTGCTGCGCGAGGTCGTGTAGCCGGCTCCGGCACGGGGCCGGGAAGTGCCCGGCCCCCTGTCGGCGTTACCGTGAAAGCGCGAGCCGGCCACGGCATCGGCCGTTCGCAGACATCAGGGAGGCAGACATGTCGTGGTGGAAGTTTTTCCAGGCGGTGCGTCGCGGCGAGCACAAGCTGGGGCCCATGACCTGGTTCATGACCGCGGCGTCGCTGATCTATACGATCTCGCCCCTCGACCTCATCCCCGAGCTCATCCTGCCTATCGTCGGCTACGCGGACGACATCGGCCTGTGGAGCCTCACCTTCATGATGCTCAGCCGCGAGAAGGAGGCGTGGGAGGCCAGTATCGCGAGCAGCCCCCGCGTCGTCGGCGTCTGAATCGCGTCGGCTCGCGCCATGGAATAGATCGCACGGCCCACGCGTGACACCCCTATGGAGGTGTCACCGATGACCGATTCGACAGCAGACTTCAGCGCCCTCAAGGCCGTCTTCGTCAACTGCACGCTCAAGCCCAGCCCCGCGACCAGCAACACGCAAGGTCTCATGGACAACGCCATCGCGATCATGGAGTCCCACGGCGTGAGTGTGGATGCATTCCGCCTTGCCGACTACGACGTGCCCGAGGGTGTCTACCCCGACATGACCGAGGACGTCCCGGGCGGCAACCGGCCTCAGGACGACTGGCCGGAACTGTCTCGCCGGATCCTCGAGGCGGACATCCTCGTGATCGGCACGCCGATCTGGCTGGGTGAGAAGTCCTCGGCCGCGACGCGCCTGATCGAGCGCCTGTACGGCCTGAGCGGCGAGCTCAACGACCGCGGCCAGTTCCTCTACTACGGGCGTACCGCCGGCGTCATGATCACTGGCAATGAGGACGGCATCAAGCACATCTCGATGAACGTCCTCTACTCGCTCCAGCACCTGGGCTATGTGATCCCGCCCAACGCCGACGCCGGCTGGGTGGGTCCGGTGGGTCCCGGTCCGTCCTACCTCGACGAGGGCTCGGGCGGCCCCGAGACGGAGTTCACCCGCCGCAACACCGCCTTCATGGCGTGGAACCTGATGCACACCGCCGCGTGGCTCAAGGCCGGCGGAGGCTTCCCGACCGGCGGCAACTCGTCCGAGGAGTGGAGTGAGGGGGCCACGTTCGACCACCCCAATCCGGAGTACCGGCGATGAGGGAGGTCATGGCGGAGGGCCGATGCGCCACTCGCCTCGCGCGGTCGACCCCGCGTGGGTGAGGATGAGACCTATGGCCGAGTTCAGCATTGAGCACCGGGCCGCGCTCACCTATGTGGGCCTGGCGGTCGATGTCACCATGGACACCATTCCCGAGCGCGTCGCGCCGGCCTTCGATGACCTGGCGCGCTACCTCGACGAGCGTGGCATTGCCACCACCGGGCCGTCGGTGATGCGGTACGGCCGCATCATGATGACCGCGCCCTTCACAATGCAGATCGGCTTCGCGGTCGAGGGCCAGCCGTGGATCGACCATCCCTATAGTGCCGACCGCGTCCCTGCCGGCACTTACGTGGTGGGTCGTCAGGACGGGCCGTACGCGAACCTCGGCCAGCTGACCGAGCGCACCATGGCATGGGGCGACGAGCAAGGCGTGGCCTACGCGTTGGAGGTCGGCACGGACGGCGCGCGCGGTGACGGCGACACGTGGGAGGCCTGGTACGAGTGGTACCCCGTCGCTCCCACCTACGGCGAGGACGGCCCTCACGGACCCGTCGAGGTGTGCCTGCTCGTGCGTGACTGAGACGATGCGACCGGTACGGCGGGCAGCCGCCGTCAGTCAGCGATCTCCTCGCGCAACTCCCTGACCCGCTCGAGGCAGGCCTCCTTCTTCGCGACCAGGCGGCGAGCGATCTGTCCCACCTCGGACGTGCGCTGGAACAGCAGCAGGTTGAGGCATCGCGTCACGCCGGCCATGAGGTTCATGTCCCACAGGTCCAGGATCCCGAGCGTGAGTTCCTTTCCCTTGAGGGTGCCGACGGAGTGCAGCGAGCACAGCGACCCCTCGCGGTCGGTCACGGAGTCGTAGCCGCGCGACTGCAACCAGGCGACGAGCGCCGCCGTTTCGGGCTCGAGCTCGGCGGCGAACCGTGCGGCCTCGGCACGCACCCGCGGGTCGATACGGGCATCCGCGGAGATCTCCAGGAGCTGTGCCTCGCCGTCCAGGTGGTGTGCCACGCTCTGCTCGGCGAAGAGGAGGTCGCGGCTGAACGTGTACGACGTCGGAAGTGCGCGCTCGGACGGATGAACCCGTCGGCGTTCGGGTGAACTGATGGTCATGGCGCGCCCCTTGTGGTGTGGATCGGCGGGCGTCTCGGATGGCGCTCCAGCCTCCGTTAACCGTACGAAACGGACACGGCGATCGCCAGGGACCATCGTCCCCACGGCCCACTAGGTTGGTGCCATGGCAAGCATCGACCTCAACGCGGACCTGGGGGAGGGGTTCGGGCGCTGGGCGCTGACGGACGACGCGGGGCTCCTCGACGTCGTCACGAGCGCGAACGTGGCCTGCGGATTTCATGCGGGAGATCCCGCGACCATGCGTCGCGTGTGCGCGCTTGCGGCCGAGCGTGGCGTCGTCATCGGCGCGCAGGTGGCCTACCGCGACCTCGCCGGTTTCGGCAGGCGCGCCATGGACGTGCCCGCCGATGAACTGTCCGCCGAAGTCGCGTATCAGGTGGGGGCCCTCGAGGTCTTCGCGAAGGCGGCGGGCACGACCGTCGCCTACGTGAAGCCCCACGGCGCGCTGTACAACCGTGCGGTCCACGACGAGGAGCAGGCCCGCGCGGTCGTCGACGGTGTCATGCTCGCGGGCGGCCTGCCGGTGCTGGGACTGCCTGGCTCGGCACTGTTGGCCGCGGCGCGCGCGGCGGGGCTTGAGGCCATCGAGGAGGCGTTCGCGGACCGCGCCTACACGTCCAGCGGCACGCTCGTCCCGCGGAGCGAACCCGGGGCCGTCGTGACGGCGGCCGATGCGGTGGTCGCCCGCGCGGTCGCCGTCGCCACCGGCAGCCCGGTGGAGGCAGTCGACGGAGGATCGCTCGACCTGCGTGCACGGTCTTTATGCCTGCACGGCGACACCCCAGGAGCGGTGGCGCTCGCTCGTCGAGTGCGCGACGCGCTTGTCGAGGAGGGCGTCGAGGTCCGCTCCTGGGCACAGTCATGAGCGCCACCCCTCGGACAGCCGGGGTCAGGCTCCTCCCCATGGGACACGCGGCGACGCTCATCGAGCTCGATGACGCCGACCTCGTGCCGGCGCTCGCCGCGGCCATCTTCGCGGCCTGCGAGGCGGGCGAGATCGCCGCGCGTGACGTGGTGCCGGCGGCCACCACCGTGCTGGTCGATGGGCTGTCGCGCGTCGACACCGCGGTGCTGGCCGACATCGTGGCGGCGTGGGAGCCGGACGATGTCGAGACTCATCTCGGCGGTCTCATCGAGGTGCCCGTCGCCTTCGACGGACCCGATCTCGGCGACGTCGCCGCCGCGTGGGCCGTCACCCCCGATCAGGCGGTCGCCGAGATCGCCGCCACCGAGTTCACCGTCGCCTTCTGTGGCTTTGCGCCTGGCTTCGCCTACCTGACGGGCTTGCCCGAGCATCGGGCGGTGGCACGCAGGGCCGAGCCTCGCACCGCCGTGCCTGCGGGCGCCGTCGGTCTCGCCGGACCGTATGCGGGGGTCTACCCGCGCTCCTCGCCGGGCGGCTGGCAACTCGTCGGTACGGCGTTGGGCCAGCCGCTGTGGGACACCGATCGCACGCCGCCCGCGCTACTCACTCCCGGCACGCGTGTGAGGTTCCTGCCGTGATCGAGGTCATCGACGCGGGAACTCTCCTCACGATTCAGGATCTGGGCCGGCCGGGGCACGCCCACCTGGGGGTGCCGCGCTCGGGCGCCGCCGATGTGCGCTCGCTGCGCCGAGCCAACGCCCTCGTCGGGAACGCGCCGGGCGCCGCGGCGTTCGAGGCCACGCTCACCGGCGCGGTCCTGCGCGCCAGGGTGTCCTTGATCGTGGCGGTCGCCGGAGCGAGCGCACCCGTCTTCGTGGGCGACGTGCCCGCGACCGTGGGTCGCCCGGTGAGGCTCGCTCCCGCGCAGGTGCTCGACGTGGGCGCCGCCACCGCCGGCGCGCGGACCTACATCGCGGTGCGCGGAGGCATCGCGGTACCTCCCGTACTGGGATCCCGCTCGGCGGACACGCTGTCCGGGCTCGGGCCGGCACCCCTCGTTGCCGGCGACCGGGTGGACGTCGGGGAGAGTGTCGCCGCGCCCCAGGACCTCTTCACCACGGCCGTCCCCGAGCACCCTCTGTCGGGCCCCGAGGAGGCCGTGACCCTGCGCATGCTGCCCGGCCCTCGTGCGGACTGGGTCGCGCCGGCGAGCCTCGAGAGCCTTCCCCATCTGCCCTTTGTCGCGTCCGAACGGTCCAACCGCGTGGGTGTGCGCCTCACCGGCGCGACGGTGGCTCGCTCGCGCGACGAGGAACTACGCAGCGAGGGGCTCGTGGTGGGTGCGGTGCAGGTGCCGCCATCGGGCGAGCCCGTGATTTTCCTGGCGGACCACCCGACCACCGGGGGCTACCCGGTGATCGGGGTGCTCGACAGTGCGTCGCGCACGGCGGCCGCCCAGGTGCGACCGGGCCAACAAGTGCGGCTGGTCGCCTCGCGATAGCCTCGCCCGCACCGTGCCTTCCGCTCCCAGCGGGACATGAGGGTCGATCTCGCGCCGAAAACGACCCTCATGTCCCGCCAGGAGGACGCGATGGTTACTGCTTGTCGTGATCCTCGGGCAGATGATCGATCGGCATGATGATCTGATCGGTCGGGTGCTTCTCGAACGACGGCGCCTCATCGGCGGGGACATCGGTGGTGTCGCCCCCGTTCCCATCGGCCGGAGTGGTGTCGGCATCGGTGCCGCCGGCCCGGCCGGGAACGTCCGCGCCGTCCGCCCCCTCGGCTTCGGGAGGCGTCGAGCCTGCCATCGAGACGGCAGCAGGCGCCGATTCCGATCCCGGCACCACGGACTCCGCAAGGTGATCCTCGGCGCCGGGAGGGGCCGCCGCGGCCTTCGCCACGGCATCGTCCGTCGCGGTGACGACCATGCCGGTCGCGGCAACCGCCGTCCCCGTAACCACGGCATCCGAGCTCGTGGGTCCCGCGCCACCCTTCTTGTGGCGCCGCGGGATCGGGGCGCCCAGCGTCCACCGTCGTACGGATGGGAGGTGCGTGCGCGCGGCCTCGGGGTCCACATCTGCATCGGTGGGCTCCAGCCCGTACTCGCCGGAGATGGTGTCGCGGATGTGGTCCATGAAGTCGGCCCGGTTGGCGGCGAGGTAGAGCGCATGCTCGCGCCTGAACGCCTTCACCGTGGACAGCATGATGCCGATCATGACGATCGAGAACGGTAGCGCCGTAATGATCGCGGCGGTCTGCAGTGCCGAGAGCCCTCCGGACAGCAGCAGCGCGATCGCGACCAGCGCCGTGGTGCATGCCCAGAACACGCGCACCCAACGCTTGGGGCTCTCGTCGCCGCCGGTGGTGAGCATCGACAGCACCAGCGAACCCGAGTCCGAGGACGTCACGAAGAACACCGCGATGAGGATCATGGCCCCGATCGTCAGCACCGTCGATCCCGGCAGGGTGTCGAGCATCGCGAACAGCGAGCCGTTGTAGTCGACCTCACCATTGGGTCCCACGAGCCCGCCGCCCTCGTAGAGCTCCTCGTAGATGGCGGTGCCGCCCATGACGGCGAACCAGAAGAAGGTCACGACCGAGGGTACGAGCAGCACGCCCCAGATGAACTCGCGGACGGTGCGTCCCTTGGACACGCGAGCGATAAACACGCCCACGAACGGCGCCCAGGAGATCCACCAGCCCCAGTAGAACGTGGTCCACGCGGCCTGCCACTCCTCGCCTGCCTCGCCCTGGAAGGCGGAGACGTTGAAGCTCAGTCCAATGAAGTTCTGGATGTAGGAGCCGAGGTCCTGCACGAACTCGCGCATCAGGAACTCGGTGGGCCCGGCGAACAGCACGAACAGCAGCAGGAACAACGCGAGCGCGAGGTTGGTGTTCGACAGCCACTTCATGCCGCGCTGGAGGCCCGTGACGAGGGAGAAGATGGTGACGATCGTGATGACGATGATCAGCACGATCTGGGTGGTCGTCGAGGGCTCGGCGATCCCGACCGACTCGAGGCCGGAGGAGATCTGCAGCACGCCCAGTCCCAGCGACGTCGCGACACCAAACAACGTGCCGACGACTGCGGTGACGTCGATGACGTTGCCCCACCCGCCCTTGATGTGCTTGCCGAGCAGCGGCTCGAGGGCGTAGCGGATCGATACGGGGCGCCCGCGGCGGTGGACGGCATACGCGATGCCGAGCCCCACCACGATGTAGATGGCCCACGCGTGGATGCCCCAGTGCAGGAACGTCTGGCTCATGGCCTGCTGCGCGAGCTGCTCGGGGGTGCCGCCCACGCCGGGCCGCGGCGTCGCGAAGTGCGCGAGGGGCTCGGAGACGCCGTAGAACACCAGGCCAATGCCCATGCCGGCCGCGAACAGCAGCGCGAACCAGGAGAACATCGAGAACTGTGGCTTATCCGAGTCCTTGCCTAGCTTGATGTTGCCAAAGCGGGAGAAACCCATGACCAGCGCAAACGCGACGAACACCGCGGCGATCAGCACGTAGTACCAGCCGAAGGCGTTGATGATGGTCGACTGGATCTGGTCGAAGAGGCTCTCGGCCGCCTCGGGCCAGATCATCGCGAATAGCACGAAGCCGAGGATCAAGATCGCCGATGGGTAGAACACCCAGGTCGCGAGGGCTTTGCGGGACATCGGCTCGCGTTGCTCGAGCTCGCTTGCGGAATGATGTGCGGACTCAGTTGTCATGCCGTCGGTGCCTCGGGGATGGGGCCGAGGCACGTTCCTCCTTCGCTGGTTCTCAACCTAGTGGATGGGGACATTTCCGTCGCTTGCAGGGCCGATGCCGTGGTCACCCGCCGTTGGCTTCCACCACGACGGTGTCGGTGAAGCGGGCGGCAGGCGTGCGCCACGCGACGACAGCCAGCACCACGATGACGACGAGGATCGCGACCGTCGCATCGAGCAGGGGCAGCCACCACGCCGCGACGGCGAAGAACGCCGCCGAGCCCGCGAGCCAGCCCCACGCGCCACCCACGAGCCTCATGATGATCGCTCCAGCGAGCGCGAAGAGTGCGGCGCCGCCCGCGATGAGCACGGCCGATTCGCCCGAGACGTCCTCGTCGGCGCGCGCCATGACCCCCTCCTCGAGCCCGGCGGCGACCAGGATGATCCCGGCAATCAGCGGCAGGTGGATGTAGGTGTAGGAGTCGCGCGCGATGTCCGCCTTGTGCTCGTCGTCCGCGTCGTGGAGCGCGCGCTCGACGGTGGGGCCGATGCCCTTGAAGTAGGGCCACCACAGCGCGATGGACGCCAGGACTCCAAGGAGGCCGACAGCGAGGAACTCCCCGGTGAGGTCGATGTCGGCGATGGTGATGCCCAGGGCCAGGACGGACTCGCCCAGGGCAAGGATGACGACCAGGTCGAAGCGTTCGGAGAAGTGCGAGCCCGACTGGACCCGCCAGCCCGGTCCCTTCACGGACAGCACCCACGTCGCGAGGGCCTCGAGCGCGACCGTTCCGGCCCACCACCACAGGCGCTGCTCGGGCGGGAGGATGGCGCCGGCAACGAGTAACACGGCCGCCGGGATCCACGCGGCGGTCGACAGCCAGATCTGCCGGGTGAGCCGTGCGTCGCCGCGTGCCGCCCACAGGTAGACGGCGGCGTGTACCACGCGGACCACCAGGTAGAGCAGGGAAAAGGCGAGGGGCTCAATCGCTCCGCCCTCGGCCCCCCAAATCCCATCGATGGTCATGGCGATGCCGAACACCGACACGAGCGCGACGATGAAACCAAACAGCGGCAGCCCGCGGTCGGCGCGCACCACGTTGCCGAGCCAGCCCCACACCACCCAGACCCACCACAGCACGGCGAGGACCAAGAGGCCCTCGCCGGTGGCGCGCCACGTGTGCTCCTCGGCGATCCACGTGGTGACCTGGACGAAGGCAAACACGTAGACCACATCGAAGAGCAGCTCGAGCGTGGTGACGCGATGGTCGTCCTCAGTGCCTTGCGCGCCCAGGCGGCGCGCCAGGTTTCTCACGCCGCGTCCTCGTCTGGGTGGCGCGCGAGGTACCAGCGCTGCCACGCGAACACCGCCGCCACGGCGGCACAGGCGCCCACGATCTGCCAGGGTGATTGGCCGCCCCGGACGAGGACGAACGCGACGAGGACCACGGCATCGGCCGCCAACGCCGTGACGAGCACCCAGGCACGTGCCCCCACCTCGTCGCGCAGGCGCGTCAGCACGCCCCAATGGATGACCATGTCCATGACGAGGTAGAAGATGATGCCGACGGCCGCGATCTGGGCCATCCCGAGGGTGACCGCGAGGACGGCGGCGACGACGCCCAGGTAGACCAGCAGGTGGTGGCGCACCTCGCCGGGAAGGCCGAAGTGGCGGTGGGGGATCATGCGCATGTCGGTCACCATCTCGAGCATGCGCGACACGGCGAACATCGAGGAGATGAGGCCCGTGAGGCACGCGACGACCGCGACGACGACGGTGGCTCCCACGCCCCACGATCCCAGTGCGGGCTTGGCGGCTTCGGCGAGCGCGTAGTCCTGCGCCTTGACGATCTCGTCGACGCTGAGGGACGACCCCGCAGCGAAG
Organism: Demequina sp. NBRC 110055; assembly: GCF_002090135.1. Taxonomy (GTDB): domain Bacteria; phylum Actinomycetota; class Actinomycetes; order Actinomycetales; family Demequinaceae; genus Demequina. The sequence continues at coordinate 710,693 of NZ_BBRL01000004.1, forward strand.
GCGACGACCGCGTAGACGGCCGCGACGATCACGAGCGAGATCACGATGGCGCGGCCCACGTTGCGGCCGGGATCTTTCAGCTCGGAACCGTCATTGGTGATGGTCGTGAAGCCCTTATATGCCAGCACGCCGAGGCCGGTGGCGGCGATGAAACCGCCGATGCTCGCGCCGGCCGTGAGGCCCTCGGAGCCGGCCTCGTAGGAGCCGCCGGAGGCGACGATCGCGGCGACGGCAAGCAGTCCCAGGCCACCGACCTTGATGATCGCGCCGCCGGTCTGCAGCCAGCCGATGTTCTCGTTGCGCGCGAGGTTGACGGCGACGGCGGCGACGACGGCCGCCACCGCGAGCACGGGGACCAGCCAGCCGGGTAGCCCGAGCGGCTCGACGAGGTACGTGCCGAACGTGCGGGCGACGAGCGCCTGGTTCAGCACCATGGACAGCGCCATGAGCATCGCCGAGCCCGCGGCGATGGTGGTGCGGCCGTAGGCCTGCGTGAGGATCATCGCGATGCCACCCGAGGACGGATGCTTGCGGGTGACCTTGATGTACGAATACGAGCCGAGCCCGGCGACCGCGGCGGCCGCCAGCAGCGCGAGGGGGAAGAGCGGACCGGCGAGGTCGGCGACCTGGCCGGTGAGGGCGAAGATGCCCGCACCGACCATCACGCCCGTGCCCATCGCGACGGCGCCGCGGAGCGTCAGCGATCCTTCACGGTAGTTGCCGGCCATGCCTCATGCGACGCGAGCATCGCCTCAGGTATTCCCCTACCGCGGCGCGCTTACCCCCGTTTCGCCTTGAGGGCGGTGGCGTTGAGCACCGCAATGAGGCGGTCAAGGTTCGCGAGCGACAACTTGCCCTCGGACGTCATCGCGATGGCGCGCAGCGGCATATTGCGCATGAACGCCTCCATCATCTGCTTGGTCTCGTCGGTCGCCTTGGGGTCCGATCCGAACGCCTTCACTACCTGCGACATGAGGGCCTTCTCGACGAGGCGTCCGCCCGCGCTCGCGGACAGGTCCGCCACGGTCGAGTCGTAGTGGAACGGGAACGTCGGCGTCGGCTGGGGGACCGGGCGGCCCAGCGGGGCGGTGAACTCGGTGGACGCCGAGGGCCGCGCCCGCGGACGCCCTCCTCCCCTCCTGACGCGCGAGCGGACTGGCGCGCGCTCGCCGGCCCGCCTCGCACCGTAGGCTCGCGACCATGGAGACCTGGCCCGACCACGTGGTGAGCGCGTTGCGTTGTCCCGTCTGCGGCGAGGTCCTGACCCGGGCTGAGGCGGGCCTCACGTGCTCCACCGGCCACCGTTTCGATGCCGCCCGCCAGGGCTATGTGACCCTCCGCGCGGGCCACGGCCGCTCCCTCAACGCCGACACCGTCGACATGGTCATGGCGCGCGAGCGCCTCCAGTCCGGTGGTTGGTACCTGCCGGTGGCCGATGCCGTGGCGAGCGCCGTAGCCGAGGTCGCCTCGGTCGGGGCCTCCGGGACGGGTCTGCTGCTCGACCTCGCGGGAGGCACGGGCTATTACGCGGCCGCGGCGCTCGAGGCGTTGCCCGGTTGGGGCGGCATGGTGATGGACCTGTCGACGCCGGCCCTCAAGCGCGCGGCGCGCGCTCATGAGCGGGCAGTCGCGGTGGGGGCCGACGCCCTCAAGGTGCTGCCCATGGGCGACCGCGCGGTGGACCTCGTCTTGTCGGTCTTCGGCCCGCGCGTGCCGGCGGAAATCGCCCGTGTGCTGCGCCCGGGGGGTGCCCTGGTCGTCGTGACTCCGCTGCCCGCACACCTCGCCGAGCTGGTCGCCGCCGTCGACGGGGTGCACGTCCACGAGGGGAAGTCCGAGCGGCTGGCCGCCCAGTTCCCCGGGTGGGAGCGGGTGGTGTCTCGCGACGTGGTGACTCCGCTCTCGTTGACGGCGGATGCCGCTCGAGACGTGCTCGCCATGGGTCCCAACGCCCATCACGTCTCTGGCGAGGCGCTCGAAGCGTTGGGCCCACGCCACGCGACCCTCGCGGTCAGGGTCGAGGCACTGGTGGCGCCAAGCGGGGGAGCGTCGTGACGGATCAGGAACTCGCCGCGGTGGTCGCGGTCATCATCGCCGTCAGCGCGGTGATTCATGCGGGTCTTGCCGTGGTGGGCTTCATGTCCCGTCGTCGTGCGGGTGCTGGGGCGAGTGGTCCCGCCGTCGATCTTCGCGGCGCGCTCGCGGCCGGCCGCTGGCGCCTCACCGTCATTACCGTCCTGCACGCGATTCCGTTGACGTTTGCGACGTCGCTCGCCGTCGTGGAAGAGCCCAAGGCGATCATGATGGCGGCGCTGTGGATCGGCGCGCTAGCGTTTGCGCTCATTGGCGTCGTCGGCATCGCGATGGCGAGGCTCGGCGCGGACCAGCCGGGCGGTCCCCTGTTGTCGCGGGTGGTCGGCCTGGGCGCCCTCATCGGCGGAGCGCTGGTGTTCGCCGTGATGGCGACGGTGGGCGGATAGTCGGCCACGGCATCGGCCGCCGTGAATTACGCAACACGTACGTGTGCATATACTGAGCGGCGATGAAGCCTCAGAACCGTCCCCCGCGCCCCGTCCACACCGCTACCGTGAGGCGTACCGAGCAGCTCACCCCCGCGATGGTGCGGGTCGTGGTGGGCTCCGATGCGCTGAAGGACCTGGGACCCTTCGAGCTCACGGACCACTACATCAAGATCAAGTTCGGTGACGTGACCCGCACCTATACGGTGCGCTGGCACGACCGTGCCGCCGGCGAGATGGCGCTCGACTTCGTGATCCACGGCGACGAGGGCCTCGCTGGACCGTGGGCCGCGCGGGCGACCGCGGGCGACGAGATCGCCTTCATGGGCCCCGGTGGCGGCTGGGCTCCGCGACCCGACGCCGACGTCCACCTTCTGGTGGGCGACGAGTCTGCCCTGCCCGCGATCGCCGCCGCGCTCGACGCCCTCCCGGCGGATGCTCGCGTCGAGGTGTTCCTCGAGGTTGCCACGGCCGCGGAGCGCCAGCCCCTGCGTGAGACCAGCAACACCACCGTCCACTGGATCCACCGCGACGAGCACGGCATGGGCTACGGCGAGGCGCTCACCTACGCCGTCGAGACGGCGACGCTGCCCGAGGGCGACCTCGAGGCCTTCGTGCACGGCAACGCCGACATGATCAAACCGCTGCGTCACCACCTCTTCAACGTCATGGGCGTGCCGCGCGAGCACGTGTCGATCTCCGGCTACTGGCGCACCGGCATGAACGAGGACGGCTGGCAGTCTTCCAAGCGCGAGTTCGTGGCGCAGATGGAGGCCGAGCAGGACGCCTAGCCGGCGAACACCGCCGGCAGCACCGCGACCACCACGAGCGCCCATGCGCCGTAGGCGGGCAGCATGCCCGTCTGCCACCGCTCGAGCCGGTGGGCGGCCCCGGGCGCGGCGCGGTTCAGCCGAACGAGCAGCCACGCGGTGACGACGAGGTTCACGAGGAGCAGGGCGTTAAGCCCCAGGATCACGACGCGGTTGAGGGTCCAGCCGCCGTCGCCGATGCGGATGAGGACATTGACGAGCGCCACCGCGTCGAGCGCCAGGGCTCCGGTCACGAGCGCGAGCTGCACACGGTCGAACCACGTGGGCCCACCGTCGTTGTCGCGCGCGGTCAGGCTGTAGAGCACCAGCCCGATCGCGATGATCAGGATGACGTTGCACACCAGCAGAAGGTCCCTCGACAGCCCCGCGACGTTGCCCGAGGCGAGCACCACGATCAGCAGAAGCGCAAACGCGACGGCGAACAACGGCGTGAACACGCGCGCCAGCACCGGTGCCATGTTCTCGATCACGGACTGCTTTGCCTCGACCAGCCACGCGGCCACGACGGCGGCGCCGCCTGCGCCCAGCGGCAGCATCCACTCGAGCACGAAGGCCGAAGCATCGCGTCCCGCCGCCTCGCAGGCCAGCGCGACGATGCCCATGAGGACCCCGCCGCCGAGGCCGAGCAGGACCATGTAGATGACCCACTCGCCCGTGAAGCGCACGGAGTCCATGAGGCCGTCGGTCTCGCGCCAGCGGGTGCCGGCGTAGGCGAGCATGACGAGGAGCCACGCGAGCACCGGCACGTGCAGTGCCGTCGTGACGAGGGCGTCATCGTTCGCTCCGGGGCGATAGACCGAGGCGAGGGCCGCGACCGCGATCATGCCGACGCTCGCGGTGGCGCTGACGGTCACGCCGGGACGGTGGCGCCACAGGAGGTAGCCCCCGACGGCGGTCAGGAGGAGCGGACCCAGGTAGAGCGCGTAGGCGGTGTCCACGCCGGCGGGAGATAGCCACAGGGGCAGCCGCATGAGCAGCCCGCCGACGATCGCGAATGCCAGGGCCGCCCACACCGAGGCGCGCTGGCCGTCGCGCCCGCGCGACGACACGCCGTCCTCGCCCAGTACCAACTGCTTCCACAGCCGGCGGGAGTTCTCGCGTGCGAACTCGCGCGCGATGTCGCGCTGGCTGCCCAGGCGCTTGACGGCGACCAGGAAGGCCTCGTCGTCGTTGAGGCCCGCGGCGAACAGTGTCTCGATGTGTCCGCGCAGGTGGTCCTCGAGCTCGTCGACATCGGCAGGCGCGACGCCGGGCTGCGCCTCCAGGTGGGCGCGCCACAGGTCGATCTGCGACTCCAACGGGCCGGTCACGCGAGGCTCACCTGCCCACCGAAGTCCATGCGCCCCCACGCGGTTTCGAGCGCTGCGGCGACCGTGCGCCATTGGCTCACGTGGGTCGCGAGCGCGCTACGCCCCTCGGCGGTGAGGGCGTAGTACTTGCGCCGCCGGCCCGTCTCGGACTGGCCCCAGCGGCTCTCGATATGGCCGATGCGATCCAGGCGGTGCAGCAGCGGGTACAGCAGGCCCTCGGTCCAATCCAGCTCGCCGTCGGACAGTTCGCGGACGCGGCCCAGGATCGCGTAGCCGTACGAGTCGCCCTCGGCGAGGATGCTCAGCACCATGGGCGCCGCGCTCGCGGCGACCAGGTCCTTGGGGATGTCCATGCGTCACTCCGTCCGGCCTCGTCCACGCAAGACCTAGCAGCATGATGCATAGAACTGCTAGGTAATGTCAATCGGCGCGGCACCGGAACCGCCCCGTCGCCGCATCCGTTGCCATGATGTGCCCGTTCACGATGATCTGCCGCTGACCGATGACAGGGCCCCGGCGCCCGCAGGTCACGCTCACCCCGACCCCGCAGTCATGGAGTTCGCACGTCAGATGCGCGCGGATCTCTCCCGCCTCCTGATGGAGCACCAGTTCGGCGTCGACGAGGTGCTGACCAAGGTCACGATCCTGCGCGAGGAGTTCCTGCACCTGCGCCGGTACAACCCCATCGAGCACGTGGCGAGCCGGGTGAAGAGCCCCGAGAGCCTGCTGGCCAAGATGGCGCGCAAGGGCGTGGCGCCGGACACGGAATCGATCCGCGCCGCCATCACGGATATTGGTGGCGTGCGCATTACCTGCAGCTTCATCGAAGACACGTACCGGGTGCTCGAGGCGCTCGTGAGCCAGGATGACGTCACCGTGATCGAGGTCAAGGACTACATCGCCTCGCCCAAGCCCAACGGCTACAAGTCCATCCATGCCATCATCCAGCTGCCGGTGTTCCTGTCGACGGGCGCGGTGCCCGTGACCGTCGAGGTCCAGATCCGCACCATTGCGATGGACTTCTGGGCGTCACTCGAGCACAAGATCCACTACAAGTTCGACGGCGAGGTTCCCGACCACCTGGCCGAGAGCCTCTCGGACGCCGCCGCCATCGCCGAAAGCCTCGACCACCGCATGGAGGAGCTGCACCGCGAGGTGCACGGCGACCACCATGATGACGACGCGGGTGCTCCGGCGGAGATCGACGAGGACCTCGTGGTGCGCATGTGGGAGATGATGCGCTCCGCGCCCGACGCATAGCGAAGGCCACCGCCGCAGGGTTGCAACTGCGACGGCGGCCTCCGCGGTCCGTGGGGTGGGCCGTTACGGCATCAGCACACCGTCGATGAGGTAGACGGTCGCATTGGCGGTCTGCACGCCGCCGCACAGCACCATCGAGTCGTTGACCATGAGCTCGTCACCCTCGCCGGTGACCTCGACGTCGGTGCCCTCCACCGTGGTGTGGGTGCCAGGGATGTCGGCGGGCTCGATCTGGCCGGGAACGACGTGGTAGGTGAGGATCTGCGTCAGCAGGTCGGCGTCGGTCGACAGGGTGTCGATGGTCTCCTGGTCGATCTCGGCGAACGCGTCGTCGACCGGCGCGAACACGGTGAACTCGTCGCCGTTGAGGGTGTCGACCAAGTTGACGTCGGGGTTCAACTCACCGCTGACGGCAGCGACGAGCGTGGTGAGCATGGGGTTGTTCGACGCGGCCACGGCAACCGGGTCCTGGGACATGCCCTGAATGGAACCGGGGCCGTCGGGGACCTCTTCGGCGTACGCCGCGCACGCGGGGCCCACCAGGTTGGCGGCCGGATCCATCGCCATCGAGTCGTCCTCCATGGACTCGTCCTCCATCGCGTCGTCTTCCATCATCGAGTCGTCCGACATGGACTCCTCGGGCATGGCCTCTTCGGTCATGGCGGGAGTCGTGGACTCCATCTCCTCCTCGCCGGCATCGGTGCTGCACGCCGCCAGCGTGAACACGCCCGCCACCGCAAGCGCCACTCCCGCCGAGTACTTCTTCGTTCCCTTGAGCATGGTTCCTCCAGTCTCTGGGCGTTGATATGCCCTGGTAGGGCACCCCTCGCGGGGTGCCTGCCGCCGATGCGGCGTCACCGGGGGTTCGGTCCCCGGCGGCGAGCGGATGGGAAAAAAGAAAAGAAATCTCGGAAGGGACGGCCATCCCATCCGCGCCGCCGTCGTCAGCGAACGTCTCCTAACGACTACGGAGGCACGGGCATGGAACTGGTCATCATTGGGCTGCTGGGCGGCCTCATCACGGGGATCTCACCCTGCATCCTCCCGGTGCTCCCCGTCATCTTCCTGACGGGCGGCGCGCAATCGGCGAGGATCCAGCGCTACGACGCGCTGGGAACGATGGGCGGAGTGGGAACCACCGCGGCGGTAGGTTCGCCGGGCGGCGCCGTCGCGACCGCTACCAGGGACACGACCACTGCCGAGCCGGCCGCGGAGGTGTCGAGGTGGCGACCCTTCCTCGTGATCGCGGGCCTCGTCACCAGCTTCACCCTGGTCACGCTTGTCGGCTCGCTCATCCTGAGCGCCCTGAGCCTGCCCCAAGACGTCATCCGGTGGGTGGCGATGGCGGTGCTCATCCTCATCGGCATCGGGCTGATCGTTCCGCGCTTCGAGCACGTTTTGGAGCGCCCCTTCGCGTTCATGCCGAAGCGTCGCGTGGACAGTAAGGGCAACGGCTTTGGCGTGGGTCTTGCCCTGGGTGCCGTCTTCGTTCCCTGTGCCGGCCCGGTGCTGGCCGCCATCATCGTGGCCGGGTCGACGGGCCAGATCGGCGCGGGCACCGTCGCGCTCACCGTGTCCTTCGCGATCGGCGTGGCCGTCCCGTTGCTGTTCTTCGCGCTAGCGGGCCGCGGCCTCGCCGAGCGGGTGAAGGCGTTCCGCCGCCGCGAGCGCGGACTGCGCATCGCCGCCGGCATCGCGATGATTGCGCTCGCGGTCGGTCTCGCCTTCGATCTTCCCGCCGCCCTCCAGCGCGCGCTCCCCGACTACACCGCGCAGATCCAGGAGGACCTCACCGATAGCGACGCCGCGCAGGATGCGCTGGCGTTGGGAGGTCTCGTCAACGACGAAAACCGCGAGCTCGACCAGTGCACCAATGGGGCCGAGGAGTTGGAGAGCTGCGGCACCGCGCCGTCCATCAAGGGCATCGAGGCGTGGTTCAACACCCCTGGCGACCAGCCCCTCAGCCTCGACGAGCTCCGCGGCGAGGTGGTCCTCATCGACTTCTGGGCCTACTCATGCATCAACTGCCAGCGTTCCATCCCGCACTCGGTGGCGTGGGACGACACCTACGGCGATCTGGGCCTCAACGTCATCGGCGTCCACTCACCGGAGTACGCCTTCGAGAAGGACGAGGACAACGTGCGGGCGGGAGCCGAGGACTTCGGCATCACCTATCCCGTCGCGCTCGACAACAACCTCGCCACCTGGACCAACTACCGCAACCGCTACTGGCCCGCGCATTACCTGATCGACGCCGACGGCACCGTGCGCCACATTTCCTTCGGTGAGGGCAACTACGAGGCGACCGAGGACATGATCCGCGAGCTCCTGGTCGACGCCAACCCCGATGTCGATCTTCCAGGCGAGACGAACATCGACGATGTCACGCCCGAGGTGGGCTCCACCACGCAGGAGACCTTCCTGGGCACTTCCAAGGACGTGAACTACGGCGGCGACGATCGTTACGCGCCCGGCGACGGCTCGTATACGCTGCCGGACGCCCAGCCTGACGACTCGTTCGCGCTGGAGGGGAAGTGGACGCTCAAGACCCAGTACGCCACGCCCACCGACGGGCCTGCGTCCATGCGTCTGCGTTTCCACGCCTCCGACGTGCGCATGGTGCTCGCGGGGTCCGGTGAGGTCACCGTCACGCTGGACAACGGTCAGTCGCGCACCATCGACGTCGACGGCACCCCACGGTCGTATGCGGTCGCCGAGGATGTGGCCGAAGGTCAACACACCCTCGATGTCGAGGTGTCCGAAGGTGTGGAGGCCTACTCGTTCACGTTCGGGTAAGCGGAACTACATCTCTTCGTGCGTGTTGGGATCGCCACCGAAGAGTCGCCCGTCGGCCTTGGTGAGCGCGGAGATCGCCGTCATCTCTTCAGGCGTGAGCTCGAAACCGAACACGTCGAGGTTGTCCACCTGGCGCGACGGGGTCGCTGACTTGGGCAGCGGCACGCTGCCCAGTTGGACCTGCCAGCGCAGGATCACCTGGGCGGGCGTCACGCCGTGCGCCTCAGCCGCCGACACCACCGCCGCCTCGCCGTAGGGCGCCTGGCGCTTACCCAACGGGCTCCACGACTGCGTGAGGATGCCGCGCTCCGCGTGCACCGTGCGCATCGCCTCCTGGTTGAAGTACGGGTGTAGCTCGATCTGGTTGATGGCGGGCGTGATGTCGGTGTCGGCGATCACATCCGCGAGGTGCTGGGCGGTGAAGTTGGACACCCCGATGCTGCGCACGTAGCCGCGCTGTCGCGCCTCGATGAGCCCCTGCCACGCGTCGCGATACTTGCCGGTGATGGGGTTGGGCCAGTGGATCAACACCACGTCGATGGTGCCCAACTGCAGCTTGTCGAACGACTCCTCGATCGAGTTCACGGCCGCGTCGGTGTCGTGGTGGCGCCCGGGCAGCTTGGTCTGCACGGTAATCTCGTCGCGCGCGGTGCCGGTGGCTGACATGAAGTCGCGGATGCCCTGGCCCACCTCGACCTCGTTGCCGTAGTTCACCGCCGAGTCGATCAGCCGGTAGCCCTTATCGAGGGCGGAGCGCACGCCCGCGACGCACTCGTCGCCCTTCATGGGGTAGGTGCCAAAGCCCAGCGCGGGGATCTCGAAGCCGTCATTGAGGGTGCGGGTCGGGATAGCCATACCGCCAACCTACGCCCGATGCCGTGGCGGAGTCACGCGCTCGGCCCGCCCTGATGACCGGTGGCGTGGGCTAGCGCCGTCGTGCGGCGCGACGCCGCGCGAGGACCTCACGGATGGGCGGCACGATGACGCCCGCGGCGGCCATCTCGGCGCGGGTGCGCCTGCGGGCCCACAGCACTCCCACGATGCCGACCGCCCAGGGCAGGGCCGTCGTCGAGAGGCCGATGCGGTACTCGTCGAGCGTGTACTCGCTGACCCCCGCGGGGGAGACGGCCTGGAGGGCCACGCCCACCAGGAGCACGGCGACGACGGTCGCGGCGAATCCGCCGATGTTCGCGAAGCCCGTCGCCGCTCCGCCGCGACCCGCGATGCCGTGGGTGCGCGCAAAGTCGAGGCCGATGAGCGACGCGGGGCCGCTCACTCCGGTGACCGCAAGCCACAACACCAGCTGCCACAGCGGCCTCGGCGTGGACGGGATGAGGACCGACGCCCACGTGGCGGCGGCCACGACGCTGATCGCGAGAACCAGCCACGAACGGCGCAGCGGGTGACGGCCCGTCAGGACTCCGAGGACCGGGCCCGCACACACGTTGGCAACGACCATCACGGTCAGCAGCCCGCTGGCCGTGGTCGCCTCGAGGCCCTGCGCCTGCACGAGGAAAGGCACGCCCCACAGCAGGGCGATCGTGTTGGGTCCGATGAGTCCCAGCCAGTGCGTCCAGAAACCCAGCTTCACGCCCGCGGGGCGGATCGCCTCGCGCAAGGTGACCCGAGCGGTCGGTACGGCGGAAACAGAGGCAGCCGCAGCATCGGCCGTCGGGGGACGGCGGATGCCGACGATGACCGATGCGGCCGCCGCCAAGCCCAGCGCGGCGAGTGTCGCGAACGTCGCCGACCAGCCCTGCTGGTGCAGCAGGAAGGCGACCGGGATGGCCGAGGCGACCTGGCCCAGCTGGCCGATGAGTCCCAGCGACTGCACGATGACCGGCACCTGGCGCGCGGGGAAGTACTTGGCGGCGATCTGGTTGCCGGCGATGAAGATGGGGGCGTCGCCCAGGCCGATGAGGACGCGCGCGATCACGGCGCCCGCGAGGGCCGGGGTGGTCGCGAGCAGGAGTTGGCCCGCGGCCATGATGAGGGAGCCACCGATGAGGACCGCGCGCGAACCGAAGCGGTCGATGAGCGAACCGGCCGGCAGCTGCATGGACGCGTAGACGGCGATCTGCACCATGGCGAGGACGGACAGCGTCGTCGCCTCGATGCCGAAGCGTTCGGAGGCCTCGATACCAGCGATGCCGAAGCTCGTGCGGTGCACCACCGCCATGAAGTACACGAAGGCCGCGATGCCCATCGCGATCCAGGCGCGGCGGGACGCCTTCGCCGGTCCCGTCGTTGCGACCGCGGGCGCTGGGGAATCGGGCATGGGGGCCTCCGGGGCGTACGCGGTCAGGCCAGCGTATCGGCGTGAGGAGGGTGGTCGGGACCGTGCTGCCGTGAGGACGGGGTGCTGGCGGCGGCCGGGCCCGCACCATCCGGGTCCGGCCGCCGCCAGGGGCTAGGCGCGCACGCGCTGAGGCACGTCCGTCTCGCTCACGGGGGAGGGGGAGGCGAGGGAGACGGTCGCGTGCTGCGGCAGCCAGCCGTCCGGGGTGGGTAGGGAGGAGGTGCCCAGGGCCTGCGCGGTGGTCACGTCCGCGTCGGCCGTCGCCCCGGTAGGAGCCACCACCGCGACCAGGCCGATCGCCGCGACGAGGGCGATGATCCTGAGCGGCCGGGTGATGTTCATGTCTTCATCACACCGCACCAACCTGGGAGTGCGCTGAGAATCGGCACACAAGTGGCGCCGGGTGGGGGACTTACTGCTGGACCGGCTCGCCGTCCACCTCGGTGACGCCCTCGTACAGGCCGATGACGTTGCCGTCGGGGTCCTCGATGACGGCCCACCAACTGGTCGGCGTGATCTCGTCCTTCTCCATGAGCACCGTGGCTCCTTGGGACTTCGCGAGCGACAGCGTGGCGTCGATCGAGTCGACCTCCACATAGGAGCGCGGCTGTGCGAAGTCCTCGCTGCGCGGCGCGAGCCCGCCGCCGCTGATCTTGTTGGGTGCCTGCCACATGGGGTAGTCCTCGAAGCCGGGAGGAGCGGCAATTTCCCAGCCAAACAGCAGGCCGTAGAAGTGCTTGGCGCGTGCCATGTCGGACACGGGGATGTCGATGTGGGTGATGTCGCCGTGAGCCATGGGTTTCTCCTTCGCTGGTGGGGCGTGGCGGTTCCAGTATGAGCGCACACGACCGAGGTGACCTGGCGAGGATGGGGGACGTACCATCAAGCCATGAAATATCTCTTGATTGCCCTGCTAGTTGCCGCCGTCCTGCTCGGAGTCCTCGGCTTCATCATCAAGGCGGCGCTGTGGCTCGCCTTCATCGGCCTGGTCGTGTTTGTCGGCACCATCGCGTTTTGGGTCATCCGTGCCAAGATCAACAACCGGTCCGAGATCGAGTCGCCGTAAGCCGGTCCCTGCGTGCTAGGAGTCGCTGAGTGCGCGGTGTGCGCGACAACCGGGCACTAGACGACTCGTAGGAGACGGCCGTGGCGCTCAGCGGTCGCAGGCGCACACATAGTTGAAGGACACCACCTCGTCGCCTTCGTCTGGACGCGCCCACGCGCGAGCCTCGGCCTCATCGGCGAAGGCTCGCGGCGCCAGGCGACCGTTCGCCATGCGCACGCTGAACTCGATCTGCTCGCGCGGATCGATCCATTCCACCGGGGTTGTCACCCTTCGAGGGTACGCCCGGGTCGCCGAGTGGTGCCCGTCGATGCCGCCAGCGTGGCCGCCACTACTGAGCCCACGAGCGCACCGGCGGTGTTGAGGATGATGTCGTCGATGTCGGCGACCCGCCCACCCCAGTGCTGCGCGACCTCGATGGACGCCGACAACACGGCGCCGAGGACGGTCGCCGTGACGACGCGTCGCCAGAAGCGTCCCCTGATCAGCCCGGCGACGGCCGCGCCGAACGGCATGAAGAGCACCACGTTGCCCACGAGGTTGCGCCACGGGCTTGAGCCGCGGTTGTCGAGGCCGCGCTGAATCTCCTGGAACGGCACCAGGTTGACGCCTCCCGCCTGCCCGGACGTGCCTCCCAGGAGGAACCCGAGGGTGAGGGCCGCGATGAGCGCGAGACTCAGCGCGAGCGACAGCCACAGCCCTGCCGTACGGGTGCGCCGGCCGGTCACCAGGCCCACCGCGACCGCGGCGCCCAAGGCGACCAGGAGCATCGGCCATGTGAGGTCGACGCCGTCGACGGCAATCATGGGTGCTCCTTGTTGATCGGGAGCGGCCATCCTATGTCGTGAGGCCCGGTCTCCTGCCGGGACATGAGGGGCGCAGAATCGCGTTCTTCGACCCTCATGTCCCGCTGCGGAGCGGGTGGGGGTTTACGGGACGGTGTAGCCCGCGGCGCGCACCAGCTCGTACCACTCGGAGCGCGTCAGCGGCACGTCCGAACCTTGGGCGGCGGCGGTCACGCGCGCGGGCGTAGTGGTGCCGAGCACCACCTGCATCCGTGCGGGGTGGCGGGTGATCCATGCCACCGCGATCGCCTCGGCCGGTACGTCGTACTTGTCCGCGAGGCGGTCGATGACGGCGTTGAGCTCGGGGTAGCGCTCCGAGCCCAGGAACGGGCCGTCGAAGAAGCCGGCCTGGAACGGCGACCATGCCTGGATGGTGATGTCGTTCAGGCGGCAGTAGTCGACGATGCCGTTGTCGCGCTGGATGGACTGGTCCAGGTTCTGCATGTTGGCCGCGATGCCCTGAGCGATCATCGGGGCGTGCGTGATGGACAGCTGCATCTGGTTGGCGACGATGGGCTGCTTGACGGAGCGCTTGAGCAGTTCGATCTGGCCGGGCGTGTGATTGGAGACGCCGAAGTGGCGCACCTTGCCCGAGGCCTCGAGCTCGTCGAACGCGCGGGCGACCTCGTCGGGCTCCATGAGGGCGTCGGGTCGGTGCAGCAGCAGGATGTCCAGGTAGTCGGTGCCGAGCGCCTCGAGCGACGACTCCGCAGACTCGATGATGTGCTCGTACGAGAAGTCGAAGTACGGCCCCGGCTGGCGGATGCCGCACTTGGTCTGGATGGTGAGCGCCTCGCGCTCAGAGGAGCTCAGCTGCATCGCCTCCGCGAAGCGGCGCTCGCAGCCGTGGTACGGCGGGCCGTAGAGGTCGGCGTGGTCGATGAAGGTGATGCCGGCATCGCGCGCGGCGGTCATGAGGTCGCGCACCTCGTTGTCGGACTTGTCGACAATACGCATGAGGCCGAGGACCACATTGGGGGCCTCGATGTCGGTGCCGGGCAGGGCGAAGGTCTTCATTGTTCTCTCTTCAGTACGGGGGCTTAGGCGGAGAGCCAGGCGACCTGCTCGGCGGTGAGCGTGAGCTCGGCGGCGCCGGCGGAGTCGCGGATCGACTCGGGGCGCGAGGCGCCAGGAATCGGGATGACGGTCGGCGCGAGCGCGAGCTCCCACGCGAGGGTGACCTGGTAGACCGAGGCGCCCACGGCATCGGCCACCTCTTGGAAGGCTCCGTGACGACCGGACAGGTCCTTCGCGTTGGCGATGCCGCCCAGCGGGCTCCACGGCAGGAACGCGATGCCGAGCTCCGCGCAGTGCTCGAGCTCGCCCTGGCTCGAGCGGAACGCGGGGGAGAACTGGTTCTGGACGGACACGAGCCGCCCGCCGAGGATCTCCTGCGCCTGGTCGATCTGCTCGACGTTCGCGTTCGAGATTCCCGCCATCTGGATGACACCCTCGTCCAGCAGGTCGCGGACGGCGCCCACCGAGTCGGCGTACGGGACGGCCGGGTCGGGGCGGTGGAATTGGTACAGGCCGATGCTGTCGACACCCAGGCGCTGGGCCGATGCCTTGGCCGCCTCCTTGATGTAAGTCGGGTCGCCGTTTTGGGTCCACGTGCCGTCGCCGGGACGCAGGTGGCCGCCCTTCGTCGCGACGAGGACATGATCGGCGTCGCCGTGCGAGCGCAGGGCGCGGGCGATGAGCTCCTCGTTGTGGCCCACCTCGGCCGCGTCACGGTGGTACGCGTCGGCGGTGTCGATGAAGGTGACGCCCGCGTTCACGGCGGCGTGAATGGTGGCGATGGAGCGGTCGGCGTCGGGGCGGCCCTCGATCGACATGGGCATCCCGCCCAGTCCGATGGCCGAGACCTCGCGTCCGCCGATGGTGCGCTGCTGCATCGTGGCAGTCCTCCTGAGGGTGGGGAGTGCGACGCCGGGCGGCGCCGCCACCTTCACTGTAGGAAGGGCTAGCCTAGAAATCCAACAGTTGCCAGTTCTCAGATTCATCGATGGGAGACATGAATGGATCTGCGCCAGATGGAGTACCTGCTCGCGGTCGCCGAGGAACGGCATTTCACTCGGGCGGCCGAGGTGGCCGGCATCTCTCAGTCGGGGCTGTCCTCGGCGATTCGCAGCCTCGAGACCGAGCTTGGCACGGCCTTGTTCGACCGCACCACGCGCAGGGTCGAGCTCACCGAGGCCGGCGCGGCGCTCGTCCCATATGCCAGGACGATGCTCGCGCAGGCCGCTGGGGCGCGCGACGCCGTCGTGAAGGCGAGCCGTGAGGTGACGGGCTCGCTGCGCATCGGCGCCGAGCAGTGCCTCGGTTTTGTCGACGTGTCGGCGTTGCTGGAACGCTTCCACCGGCGTCACCCCCGGGTCGAGACCCACTTCACGCAGGCGGGGTCGCAGGACCTTGTCGCGATGATTCGCGCGGGAGACCTCGATGTGGCGTTCGTTGCCGCGACGCGCCACCTCGGTGCGCTGCCGCACGAGACGCTCGGGGAGGAGGACCTGGTGCTGCTCGCCCCGCCGGAGCACCGGCTGGTCGCGGGACCGGCGGTGGCTCCCGAGGTGGCCTGGAGCCTGCTCGAGAGTGAGGACTTCATCGACTTCACACCCTCGTGGGGAGTGCGGTCGCTGAACGACGAGGCGCTCGCGGCGCACGGCGTGCACCGACGCATCCGCTGCACGGTCAACGACGTGCATACCCTCATCGACCTGGTCAACAGGGGACTGGGCATCGCCATCGTGCCCCGCCACGTCGCGAACAAGCCCGAGGCCACGCGCCTGCGAATCCTGGCGTTGCCCGAGACGCCGGGACTCAGGTGGCAGGTGTCCGTCGTGTCCTCGGCGTGGGACAAGGTCGAGGCGCCGTCCACCCGTCTGCTCGAACTGCTGGCCGACGTCGCACGAGGCTAACCGGGCCCCACAGGTGGCGCCAGGGTGCGCCGTGGCGTAGACAGATGCCATGACGAAGACCTCGGAGTGGTTGGCCGCGTACGTTCGCGCATGGGAGACCAAGGAGCCCGATGACGTGCGCGCGCTCTTCACCGACGACGCGGAGTACTGGTACCGGCCCAATGACAAGGAACCCGTGCGGGGAATCGACGCGATTATTGCGTCCTGGCAGGAGCCCGAGCCCAGCGTCCCCGAGCACGACCTCCGGGTGCTCATCGAGAATGGCGAGCTCGGCATCATCACCGGCGATGTGAATTACCCCGGCCATGAGCACTACACGAACATGTGGGAGGTGTGGTTCGCGCCGGACGGCCGCGCCAAGAAGTTCGTCGAGTGGTGGATGCTGCCGCGCACTCCCGCGGGCGAGTAGTGGTGGGAAGCGCGCATAACTCTGCTACCTCGATGGATACTCCGGGCCGACCAGGCCCAGTCCATGCAAAGGCTGTTCCCAGTCCATACGGCCAGCGTCTTCCCAGTTAGACGCTTCTTCTGAGTCGTGCGCATGCGATCGTTTCTGCGCCGAGAAACGGCAGGGTGCCGGACCGCCGGCCTGCGGAGTGCTCGCATCTTTTCCCCCGAAGGCATGGGTCGCTGCGCGCGACTCTCCGCTACGGAACGCGCGGCTCGAACCTGCTGCGGTGGGACGGGTCTCGCAGTCACGAATCCGGCGGCAGCCCCAACCCCGCGCCGCATAAGCGTCTAGGCCAAAACTCACTTACAGACCTGTAGGGCCCAGCCGAAAGGCTAGGGCCCTACAGGTGCTTGACGCATATCCGGACGACTGCACGAGCGACGCGTCCAGTCCAGCACAGAGCCGCGCATGACCACACCCTCGACGGCACTCAAACGGCTGGAAGCAGTAATCGTGCAGTTACGCATCAGAATCGCGTCAGTTCTGCGCACTTCCCCCGAGTGGGTAGAGCGCGTAGCTCAACTACCTCGGTGGATACTCCCGATCCTATGAGTCCAGCGCATGGAATTCCTGATCCCAGTCCATTTCGGTAGCAAATCAACTGGTAGAGACACCTTCGCGATCACTGACGGGGGCTTTACAGCCGGCCCTACCGTGGGCCAGGGTACGACTTCTGTTGGAAAAGCTCCGTCGGGATCGAGCGACCGCGTGTGCGAGCGCAGCCGCGCATACCTCCGCGAACGACGCCCCGGCGTCCCCTTCGAGCTGCGTTCGAACGCGAATAGCGAACGCACCAAACCACGTCGGGCCTGCGGCGTCTCCGAAGACTGCCCGAGTGTTCGTAGTCCTCGGGAGTGCCGAACGGTGCCCGCCCGCTTGCTATGTCTCGTTGCTTGTCGATGGTGGGCTCTGTCCTCACGCCCTCACAACTTTCAAAATGGAAATCTGATCCTGACACTCTGTCCTCTGTGGACCTGTCCTAGTGCCAACTCCCCCTACTACCGGCCAAGTGGTGACCGCCGTTCTGATGACTTGGAAATCCGGCCTCTTTTTCGCAGGGCCCGCCAGGTCAGCACCGAGATGGAGCTCTGCGGAATGCAGACCCACGGCACCGGACGGACTACTACTGGTTGATATCTGCTCCATCTGACCTGGGGTATGGCGCACTGCGCGCTTTGCGGGAAGCGGCGCAGCGTGCGGGAGATCTATCAGAGGGGCGAGGAGCCAGGTTCCCACGCCGCTAGCGTTGCGGGGCCCTAGAACCCGAACCTCGTCAGCCTCAAATCGGCGTGTGCGTGGAGCGCTTCACTGCGGAATCTAGGGTCGTGAGCCTACAGTTGGGCCATGGTGAGCATCGAGACGCCCGCGCCTGCCGCGGGCCCTCAGATCCCCGTCACGGGCGTGCGAGGGCGCAGATTTGTGCTGGATCTTGCCGCCGCGGTGAGCGACGACGTTTGGCGGACGTTGTTCGATCTGGAGCTTGCCATTGATCGGGGTTTGCCCCGGACCGACGTCACGCACCATGCGCGTGAGGTGGCGCGAGCGCTCACAGACGCTCCGATACCGCACTCCTCCACCGATCTTTTGGTGCCGTTGCACCGCTCGATTCAGCATGCCGTGTACTGGGGGCCCGCCTCGGTGGAGGACAAGGCCAGCACCATTCAGGACCTGAGGGCGGCCACTGTCACGTACGCCGACCGACTGGCCCGTGCAGGACTTGTCCAAGAACTGCTTTCTCCTGGTCCAGTTGAGGTGATCCTCCGCACTGAGGACACGCAGGCCCATGCCCCCGCGAACGTCCAGGCGGCGCTCGAAGAGTGGCGCTCGCCGGCCCGGGCACGCCGCAGAGTCTTCCGCCTCAAGCCCAGGGCGGCGTCCCTGGGTACCTGGTGGGTAGTACCGCCACAACTGCCCCGCACCACCCGCCTGTGGCCAGGCCATACTCCGGCCGCCCTTTACTCGAGGGAGGATGATCGAGGCGAACTCGAAGCGACGAGCGTCTCCATCGACGACCGTCCCGCTCGGGTCCTTGAGATTCGCGCGGCTCACGACTGGCTCGGGCTGGTCGATCGCTACCCGCTCGATGGGACGCGGCGAGTCGGGAAGTGCTGGGATATCGCGTTCGAAATGTCATCCCGGTGGATGGTGCCCGATTGGTCGGCAGCCGCACAGGAGTGGGACGCGGTCCATCTCCCGCTGCAGTCGTATCTGAGCTTCGGCGCGATGCCGCTGCCTCTGTCGTCGGAGAACACTACCGCGATCGCCGGCTTCGACGCCGATACGACTGTGTGGCTCAACGGCTCCCCGACGGGCCGGGGAGCCGCCACGGGCTGGCGACGCGAGGACGGCGACAGCCCGTGGCGACCAGCCGCCACCGAGTAATTACGTGCCGCAGGAGTATTCCTTCTTCGGGGACTTGGTGACGAGCGAGTACACGCAGTTGTCCCACCGCACTACAACGTGCTGATTGACCGTGTGCCAGGTTGTATTCTTGTTATTGGTGCACTTCTTGCTCCAACTAGTGGGTCCGTAAGCGGCTACGCCGTAGTTCTTGCCCGACCAGTGATCCACTTGGCTACTTCCAGTTCCCCATACGGAGCGCACCTTCATAAGCACGGTATTGATCCGCAACTCCTTCTTGCTCGACTTGCATTTGGTCGTCGGCTTCGACCCAATAGCTTCATAGTTGCTGCTTTGACGTTCGTACGGCCACCCTGGCTTGGCCTCACAGTCCGTGTTGGGGATGTTCGGCACGATCGCCGCAAGCGCCGTCATGCCACCCAAAGTGTTCACGCTGGCCTGCGGAGCCGCGTCGTCGTGAGGGACGAGTAGCGTTTCACCCGGCTCAATTGCGGCGTCGATAGCCGAAAGCTCGTCATCCGACAACGTACCCAGCCCGTTTTCGATCATAAGGATGAACGCCTCTGCAGTGCGCTGGTCGAGATCTTCAAGCACGACCACTTCGACACTGTTCGGCCCGTCGTCAGCCGAAGCAGGTACGCTCCCACCGGCCAATAGGGCAACTGTGCCCGCAAATGCCATCGCAAATGTTCGCATTCGAGTACTCATCTAGTTGGCTCCATTCATAGAGTGGAGTTGCAAAAGCGCCGCTCCGAGCAGATCGTATTTCGTTACTGCCGAATTCACCAGAGTGTCGAATCGCATATCTCTCGCGACTTACATATTCGCAAGAGTGATACTTGTCGGCCGAGGCGCGGACGAAAACCCACGCATACAGGCTTCGCCGAGTACGGCGTCGAGCCCGGCGAAGCGCCTCTACGCATCCCGGGGCGTCTACCGCCCGGCACAGAAGCCGCCTAGCCGCCGCTCAAAACTCCAGAGACAGCCCCAAGGGCCCCGCCACCAGGCGAGGGCCCTATCGGGCGTTCCTCGAGGCTCCTGACGCGCCAGAACAACTCCCGGCCAAGACTCTGAGTGACGCATAATCTGGTCACGGATCCAGTTTCGATCAGCCCACATGCGATCGCGCGAGGTTACGCAACAGAATCGCGCCAGTTCTGCGCACTTCCCGACTAGTGGGCCCCGTGGGGCTCGAACCCACGACCTACGGATTAAAAGTCCGCTGCTCTACCAACTGAGCTAGAGGCCCGCGAGCAATCCTACGCGGGCACGCTCACGCCAAGTTCCGCGAGCGCGCGCCACGCCATCGAGACATTGAGGCGCCGGTCGAGCGTCGCCCATAGCAGCGCCTTGTGCAGGGCCACGCCGTGCAGCCTCGCCTCAAGTCCAGGATCGTCCAGCCTGGTGATCCCCACATACGTATTCAGTGCAGCGATCACGCCGTCGCGCGGCATCACGGTGTAGAGGAAGCCCAGGTCGACGGCCGGGTCACACGCGGCCATCTTGCCCCAGTCGATGATGCCCGCGAACGTCCCAAACTCGCTCAACACATTGGAGCCGTGCAAATCGGCATGTGACCACACGGGCGGGCCGGGAGCGGGGGCCGCCACGGCATCGGCCCACATGGCCCGCACCGCATCGAGGTCGAGCCGGTCGCCCAAGGCGCCGGGCGCATCGCCCAGGATCCCGATCGCGTAGTCGACGTCCGCCTGGCGCTCGGCCATCGGCAGCGACTGCTCGGGGTTGTAGGGCGCGTCGGCGGGCGCTGGCTGGTGCAGGTCCGCTAGCGCCCGGCCCAGCGCCGCCCCCGAGTCCGCGCCCAGGGGCATCAGGTCCGTCGTGTTGCCCGGCACCCAGTCGACGATGCGCCACGGCCATGGGTAGCCCTCGCCCGGCTCGCCGGAGCGCACCACCGACGGGTGCGGGAAGTCCCAGCCTGGCCCCAACTCGGCGAGCAGGCGTGTCTCGGTTTCGAGGGGACCCACGGCGGCCTTGACCCGCGGCAGCCGCACGGTGAGTTCCTCGCCCAGCCGGAACACGGCCATGTCCCAGCCGTCGAAGCGTTCGCCTAGCTCAAGCTCCGCGAGATCGGGATGCTGCGACTGCAGCAGGGCCCGCACCGTGTCCTCGCCAATCGAGCCGTGCGCTTGGGGCGGCCCCGTATCCAGGGGCCGGTGTGCGCTCATGGACGCGACGCTAGCAGTCGCCATAGGGGTGGCCCGGGACGGAATGCCCGGCGGGGGTGAACCCGTTGACGCCCATGACGGAACGCACGGAAGGGAGCCAAGAATCATGAGCGATCACGAGCACCGCGACCAGGACAAGCCCGTCGACGTCGACAACGCCGCCGACCACCGTCCGGCCCAGGCCGACGGACCCAACTGGCAGTCACCCTCGAAGGACCCAGTGTCGGCCGAGGGCCGCATCGCGAAGGGTGGCAACCAGAACCCCGACGCGAAGGCCCCGAACCCCTCGCAGGTCCAGAAACAGCAGCGCAGCCAGGGTATGAACCACTCCGGCTGGGAGGGCAAGAACTGACGTGTGGCCGATGCTGTGGCGGGGTCGCGTACCCGGCCACAGCATCGGCCGCCTTAGGTCTGGGCGGGCCGCAACTCCACCGACGCCCCGCATGCCCACGCGAGCCGCGTCGCCCAATGCCGCGCGTGTGACTCGTCCTCCACGGACAACAGCCACAGGCCCCGCGGCTCGTGGGTCGCGTTGACCCCGGCGCCCGGGGTGACGCGGCCCTCGGGATCGATGACCTCCGCTTCGTCGCCTTGGGCGAGCCCGGTCGCCGATTCGAGCACGCCCGCCGCCTCCAGTTCACCCGTGACCTGGTGCAAGCGCGCCGCGAAGTCCGCCATGCGGGCAGGTGACGGCGCGGGCGCGCCGACCCTGTCGTGGACGGTGACGAGGAAGCGCACCGTTCACTCGGCCTTGAAGGGCCGCACCTCGACCTGGGCGCCGCAGGCCACCGCACCCCGTGTGGCCCACCGCAATGCGGC
Source organism: Demequina sp. NBRC 110055 (assembly GCF_002090135.1). GTDB lineage: Bacteria > Actinomycetota > Actinomycetes > Actinomycetales > Demequinaceae > Demequina. Next base: position 732,350 of record NZ_BBRL01000004.1, read on the forward strand.
GTCGCGGCCGGCGGCGGTGATGATCCACATGCCGCCCATCGTGGGCGCGGAATCGTTGGCGGGGCCCTCGATCGTGCGGGGCTCGTCGCCCGTCGGGTCGACGACGGCGGCGGACTCGGGCCACTCGAGGCCGCCCGCGAACACCCAGGCGCCAGCCTCGCGTAGCTCGTCATTGAACGCGCTCACGCTGTCGTACATGGCCTGGAGCGCCTCACCTTCGGGCATCTCGAGGTGGGCGTAGTCGTGCAGCACGGACAGCAGGTACTCGGGCATGGTCGCCTCCGGGGCTAGGGCCTGTGCGGCTCAGGCTACGTCCGCCGCCTCTTCGGCGCGCGCGATAGCGTGGCGACATGATGTACGAGGGTGAATGGACCGTCGAGCCCGCGGCGTGGCACGTCGAGGGCACGCGCATGACCGTCACGCCCCGCGCCGAATCGGACGCCTGGCGCCACACGTCGTATGGCTTCGTGCATGACGATGCCCACGCTCTTCTCGCGCCCTTGGCCGTTGGCGAGGCTATCGAGGTGTCGTTTGTGCTCGACTACGCCGAGCAGTTCGACCAAGCCGGACTCATGATCCGTGCCGACGAGGAGACGTGGATCAAGGCGGGCGTCGAGGTCTCGGACGGCGTCGCGCAGGTGGGCGCCGTCGTCACCCTGGGCAAGTCCGACTGGTCCGTGGCCCCGGTGCCCGAGTGGGTGGGGCGCGAGGTCACGGCCCGTGCGTCGCGTGCGGGCGACGCCGTCACCATCCGCGCGCGCGTCGACGCCGAGCCGTGGCGCCTGGTTCGCGTGGCACCGTTCCCTGAGGGTGCCGCCGCGGGCGCCGGCCCCTTCTGCTGCTCACCCACGCACGGCGACCTGACGGTGACGTTCACCGGCGTGAGTCGCGGTGCGGCCGACGCCTCTTTGCACTGACTCAGGCCGCCACGCGCTCGGAACTCGCCCTCGGGGTGCGATCGATACGGGAGGTGCGTGCGGCATCGGCCGTCCCCAAGGCGGAGGCCTTGGCGATCCAGCGCTCGCGGGCCGCCGCGCTCGAGCCGCGCACCGGGGTGAAGACCGAGGTGCCGACCATGCGCACGCCGGTGTACCAGAGCGTCGCGCGGCGCAGCCACCACAGCGACGAGTCGCGGTAGACCCAGCGGTTCCACCAGCGCGGCGAGTCCATCGTGTGGATGATGCGCGCGGTGCGGCCGGTCAGGAGTTTGTCCCAGCCGCGTCCGTCACCGCGGTACCGGAACGCGAAGCCGGACAGGAAAACGCGGTCGATGAAGGCCTTGAGGACCGCGGGCGCTGACCCCCACCACTCGGGGTAGACGAAGACGAGGTGATCGGCCCAGTCGACGGTGTCGATGGCCGATGCCGTAGCCGGGTTGAGCTCCTGGCCGCCGGCTTGCGGGTGGCGTAGTTGGGCGCGCTCGGTGGGGTGCGCGGTGGCTTCGGTGGGCTCGGCGAGGTCGATCACGCGCACCTCGGCTCCGGCGGCGCGAGCGGCCTCGGTGTAGGAGTCCGCGAGGTGGTGGTTGAGGCTGCCGGCGATGGGGTGGCCGACAATCACGGCGATGCGGGTCATGCGGTGGGACCGTTTCCTCGGAGGATGCGGGTAAGGGTGGCGAGCTGGTCGTTGAGCACGGCGAGGTCGATGCCCGCGGCTTCCGGGTGGTCGATGAGTTCGGCGAAGCGGGCGTCGAGCTCGGGTCCGGCCGTCGCGACGAGGTCGCGGGCGGTGGGGGTGAGTTCGAGGATGACCCGGCGCCCCTGGCCCGGCTCGGAGCGGGTGGTGACCCAGCCAGCCTCGACGAGTCCCGGCACACGCTTGGACACCGCGGCCTTGCTCACGCCCAGACAGAAGGCGAGCCGAGTGATGTCGGTGGGCTCCACGTCGGCCAGCACGGCGAGGGCGACGAACTGGCTGCCCGTAATGCCATAGCGCTCGCGCAAGATGCGGTCGGCGTGGGCGTCGACCTCGGCGACGAGCTCGTGGAGGGTGAAGGTGATCTTGTCCGACATACCGACGAGTTAACCGGTTGACTCGTCGGTATGTCAACAGGTTGACACGTAAGCGTGGGATGGCGTCTCTTGGGCGTGCCTCAGAGCCCTGCGAGCAGCAACGCCGCGAATGCGACCACGCCGGCCGCGAGGGTCCAGCCCATCGACCGCTTCCACAGCGCGACCCCGACCGCGACGAGCGCGGCCAGATGCCACGCGCCAAACGCGCGCCACTCGCCCTCGTTCAGTAGCAGTGAATTCGCGACAATCGCCGCCATGGCGGCGGGCGCTACCAGGGACAGCGCCTTGCGCACGCGTGGCGGTAGCTCGCGGTCGCCGCCCAGCAGGAACACGCCGGACAGGCGGATCGCATAGGTGCCAATCGCGGCGATGGTGAAGACGACGAAGGCGGTGATCACTCGGCCACCTCCTCGGGAGAGCCGGGAGCTGTGCCGGCCCCGGCATCGGCCCTGTCCGGGATGAAGGAGGCGAGGCCGATGCCTGCCAAGGCTCCCGCGAGGACGTTCAGCCCGTACGGCAGGTCCTTGAGGAGCAGCACGACCGCGACCGAGATGCCGGTCGCCGCGACGGCGGGCAGGGTGCGCAGCGCGGGAACGAGCACGGCGATAAACATCAGGGGCACGATGAAGCCGATCTGCCACTCGGACGGGATCACCGGCCCCAGGATCGCGCCCGCGGCGGTGCCGAGTATCCACACGCCGGTGAAGGGGCCCGAGACCCCGAAGATGAACCAGCGCCGGCGCACCGGGTCGGGCCACTTGTCCGCCGTGATCACGGAGACCGCCGCGGACTGGTCCGTCATGAGGTAGGCCAACAGCAGCTTCCAGCGGGTGGGAAAGGCCGCGAACACGGGAGCGAGCGAGGCAGAGTAGAGGGCCAGGCGGGCGTTGATGACGAGCGCCGTGACGATGGCGATGATGGCAGGCGCGCCTTGCGTCAGCGCGTCGATGATCGCGATCTGGCTCGCGCCGGCCGACACGGTCGCGGAGGCGTAGGGGCCGAGCCACGCGGGCCAGCCCGCGAGATTGATCAGCGCGCCCACGGCGAGGCCGAATACGGCGGAGCCCGGCATCAGCGGCGCGATGGCCTTGGTGCCCGCCCAGAAGTCGGCCCATTGGGCATGGCCGATGCGCGCGAAGGCGCGGGGCTGTGGCGAGGGTGCGGCGGGGTCGCGGTGGTCCGGTCCGCCGGCCGCGTCGGCGGGGTCCGGGGTCATGCGTGCCAGTGTGGCACGCGCGCACGGTGCCGGTGGCGCGCGAACTGGCGGGTATGACGGGCGTCGTTGCTAGGCGCGCGCCTCGAAGGTGAGGCAGTCCGCGGTGTCGAAGGAGGCTCCGACCTCGATCGCCTCCGCGGTGCAGGCCATGTCCTCGTTGTAGGTGCAGTCGGTGCGCATGCACGCACCGACCCCAGCGTGGTCGGCGTGACCACCCTTGTCCTCGCTCGCCACAAAGGTTGAGCAATGGGCATGATCACCGGAGACATTGATGGCGCCGGCGCGGCAACCGTCATGGTTGAAGCCGCAGGTCTCGACCGAACACGATGAGACGATCGGCAGGCTGATCATCGTGGCCATGATTCCTCCAAGGGGCTCTGGGAGCGGGACTGTCAGGCCCAGAATAGGCACGACAAAGGCGCGGTTGCCACATTTATCTTTAAAGAAACAAAGGCATTCCTTTATGGGAAAAACGTGCGTGAAATGCGCGTATTTCCGAGACGGTTCGGGCAGTCGCGTCGGGAGTGCCCGTGCGGTCAGGGCGGAGTGTGACTTTTCCGTCTCCGGCGGTGGGGAACAAAACGGGTCGCTGCCGCGTCTAACACTCTGAACCCGTCACGGCGCGAGCCGCATGGGCGACTCCGGTCGACCTCCGCTTGCCTGGCCAATCCCCCCCTCAGCTGGCCAGGCAGGCGGGTCGCCGAGTCGCGTACCCTGTGGGGGCACCGCGCCTGGCGCGACTCCCATGAAGCGCCCGCCGGGCGGGTTCCCTTACTTCCCTTCTTCAGGAGGCAGTCATGACCGCGAAGATCACGAAGTCCGACGCCGAATGGCGCGCCGAACTCTCCGACGCCGAGTACCAGGTCCTTCGGGAGGCCGGCACCGAACGCCCATGGACCGGCGAACTGCTCGACAACACGCGCGACGGCGTCTACCGGTGCCGCGCCTGCGGCGCCGAACTGTTCCGTTCGGACACCAAGTTCGACTCTCACTGCGGCTGGCCGTCGTTCTTCACCGCCGAGAACGACGCCGTCACGCTGAGTGAGGACCGCTCGCTCGGGATGCTCCGCACGGAGGTGCGTTGCGCGACGTGCGACTCCCACCTGGGACACGTCTTCGCCGACGCCCCGCAGACCCCGACTGGTGACCGCTTCTGCATCAACTCGGTGTCGCTCACGTTCGAGGATGCCGCCGGCGACGCTGAGCAGGCCTGATTTTGGTTGAGCCCCGCTTCCGCCGGCCCGCCATGCTCGACATGGAGGAGGCCGAGCAGATCGAAGGCGACATCGATCCTGCCGACCGCGGCCTGATCGCTCACGAGACAGCACTCGCGCTCGTGTCCCAGGCGCGCGCGTCTCAGGATCCCGAGCTGACCCAACGCCTGGTGCGGCTCGTGGACGAGGAAGGCATCGACACCGTCGCGATGATGTGGTCGAAGGCCGGCGCCCACACCCTGCCCGGCGCCCTGTGGCGCATCTACATGCTGCGCGAATGGGTCAAATACGACGCCGAGTCCGTGGCGCGGTCCTACCACCACGGTGTCCACGCCGCTCACGTGCGCCACGCGATCGCAGGAGTCGAGGACCCGCCCGGTCCGCGCGAGGTGCAGACCTTGGCGGACTCGGTGTTGTCCGGTGTCTTCAGCGGAGACTTGGCGGTGGCCCTGCAGCGTGCAGGGGCCTTCTGCCGCGTGGTCGCGACGGGTGCCGCGTATGAGGCCGAGTCGGACGACGGGCACAACGACCGCCGTGCCCACCGCACCGCGCTGCGCGCCTCCCAGCTGTTGCGCACCGGGGAGGACCTCGAGAAGTGCGCCGCGATGTGGAACGAGGACCGGCTCGACTGAGTCGCCGGCCGCCCCGCTCGCGCCAGGGGAGCCACGAAGTGTGCGGTTCCGCGCGAAAGCGGGCACCCCATGGCTCCTGGCGCGCACGGCCGCGGAGGCGCATCCCCAGGGCGGGAACAAAACCTGGCCAGCCGACGTAGAGTAGAGACAGGACATCGGACCGCGGTAGCCCCGGGCTCCAACATCAGCCGCCACGAGCGGCCTTCGCGCCGACTGGCGCTCCCGGTCCGGTGTCCGCCCCTTCCACCGGCCGCGTTCGCGGCTACGGGTGAATCTGCAGCAGGTGGGTCTCGATGGCCACCACCCGCGGTCCGGCCGAGGTGTCGAGCATGTGCGCGACCAGCACACCGCCGGCGGGCAGATAGGGATTCTTGCGAGGCAGCGCGCCACGCGTGTACGGCCTGGTCGCGGCCCGCATCATCTCCACGATCGTGGGCAGCGTCGGCCGGTGCGCGCACACCACCCGCGAACTGGACTTGCCCAGCAGCTTCACAAACGTGTTGGCCGTCGCGAGCGGCTTCTCGGCGTGGCCGGGCTCCGTCAACGCGTCGTGGGTGCGGATCTCGAGTCCGGACGCCTCCGCATACGGCTCGACCGTCGCCACGCACCGGCGAGCGGGCGAACTCTCGATCGACTTCGCGCCGAAGGCCGCGAACAGCGGCACCAGCTGGCGTGAGCGCTCGGCGCCCTTCTTCGTGATGGGGCGGCGCGCATCGGCCCCCTTCCAGGCCTTGCGCCGCTTGGCGCGAGCGTGGCGCACCAGCACAAACGCGCGGGTGTCGAGGCGCTCGTCCTCCCACGCCTGCACCAGCACCTCGAGCGGGCGGAGGTCCTCGGGGAAGGTGATGCGTTCGCGCGCCTGCTCCACGGTGAGCCAGCGCACCTGGTCGATCTCGTTCTTCGACGCGCTCTTGACCGCGGGGCGTGCCAGCACCGCGGGGTGGGAGGTCGACGAGACCACCTCGGCCGCCCAGTACTTCACCACCTTGGTCTTGCCGCCCGTGGGGTAGCGCAGCGTGGGCAGCGGCTGGCCAAGGATCACCTGCTTGCCGGTTTCCTCGGCGACCTCGCGGATGGCGCACGCGGGTAGCGTCTCGCCCGGGTCCAGCTTTCCCTTGGGCCACGACCAGTCGTGGTACCGGGGACGATGCACCGCGAGCACCTGCAGCTCGCCGTTCTTGACCCGCCACACGAGCGCACCTGCCGCGATGACGGTGCCCGGCGGATAGTGGGTCACTTGCGCTTGGCCCTGCGCTTGGGTTGACGGCGAATATAGGTCGCCTGAAGGTCGTGCAGGCGGGTGCCCTCGGCGTCCTCCACCACGCGCGTGTAGGTGCCGTCCTCGCCGAGCTCCCAGCCGGCGACCTGGTCGGACATCGCCATGTCGATGTTCTCGACCAGGAAGTCCTTCTGCTGGGGAGCCACGATGGTGATGAGCGCCTCGATGCGGCGGTCAAGATTGCGATGCATGAGGTCCGCGGAGCCGATGAAGACCTCGGGCTCCTCGTCGCCCGCGAACGCGAACACACGCGAGTGCTCCAGGAACCGACCCAGGATGGAGCGCACGCGGATGTTCTCGCTCAGCCCGGGCACGCCGGGGCGCAGCGCGCAAATGCCGCGCACCACCAGGTCGATGCGAACACCCGCCTGCGATGCGCGGTACATCGCGTCGATGGTCTTCTCGTCCACCACGGAGTTGACCTTGATCTTGACCCAGGCCTCTTTGCCCTCGCGGGCGCGCTCGGCCTGGGCGTCGATGCGCTCGATGAGGCCCATGCGCACGCCCGTGGGCGCCACGATGAGGCGGCGAAACTTCGCCTTGGGCGCGTAGCCGGACAGCTGGTTGAACAGCTTGGTGAGGTCGGCTCCCACCTCGGGGTCGCGCGTGAGCAGGCCGTAGTCCTCATACAGGCGCGCGGTCTTGGGGTGGTAGTTGCCGGTGCCGACGTGGCAGTAGCGCACCAGCCCGGTCTCCTCCTGACGCACCACGAGCGAGAGCTTGCAGTGCGTCTTCAGGCCTACCAGGCCGTACACGACGTGCACTCCCGCCTTCTCGAGCTTGCGGGCCCACGAGATGTTCTGCTGCTCGTCGAAGCGCGCCTTGATCTCCACGAGCGCGACGACCTGCTTGCCATTGCGCGCGGCCTCGATCAGGGAGTCCACGATGGGGGAGTCGCCCGAGGTGCGGTACAGCGTCTGCTTGATGGCGAGCACCTTGGGGTCCACGGCGGCCTGCGCGAGGAACGCCTGCACGGACGTCGAGAACGAGTCGTACGGGTGGTGCAGCAGCACGTCGCCGCGGCGGATCGCCTCGAACACGTTCTGCTCGTCGGCCGTCTCGACCGGCGCGAGCTGGTGATGGGTGGTGGGGCGGAACGCGGGGAACTGCAGGCGCGGGCGGTCCAGGTCCGCGATGACGTTCAGCCCGGTGAGGTCCAGCGGCTCCACGAGCGCGAACACGTCGCGCTCCGTGATGCCCAGCTCGCGCACCAGCAGATCGTGGATGTGCTGCGGCAGGTCCTGCGCGACCTCGAGCCGGACGGCGGGGCCAAAGCGGCGGCGCAGCAGCTCCTTCTCCATGGCCTTGAGGAGGTTCTCGGCGTCGTCCTCCTCGACCTCCACATCCTCGTTGCGGGTGACGCGGAAGGTGTGGTGGTCGGTGACCTCCATGCCGGGGAACAGGTAGTCCAACTGCGCGGCGATGACGTCCTCGAGCGGCACGAACGAGCGCGGCTCGTCGTCTAGCGCGGAGGCGTCAACGACGGCCGCGGCGTGGCCCTCGGAGTCCACCGACAGGAACCGCGGCAGCGTCTCGGGGATCTTCACGCGCGCAAACAGGTTCTTGCCGTTGTCCGGATCGCGCAGCTCGACCGCGAGGTTGAGCGACAGGCCCGAGATGTACGGGAACGGGTGCGCGGGGTCCACCGCGAGCGGCGTGAGCACCGGGAAGATGTCCGAGCGGAAGAGCTTGCGCAGCCGGTCCTGCTCGGAGGGGCCCAACTCGTCGAAGCGCACGATGTGAATGCCCTGGTCGTTGAGCGACGGCAGGACGTTCTCCTCGAACACCGCGGCGTGACGGTCCATGAGTTGGTGGGCGCGCTCGGTGAGGATCTCCACCAGGCGGGTGGCGCTCATGCCGGTCGCGCTCGGCAGCGCGAAGCCCGCCGCGATGCGTCGCTTGAGGCCGGCGACGCGCACCATGAAGAACTCGTCGAGGTTGGAGGCGAAGATCGCGAGGAACCGCGCGCGCTCCAGCAGCGGCGTCGCCTCATCCTCGGCCAGCTCCAACACGCGCTGGTTGAACGCGAGCCACGACAGTTCGCGGTCGAGGAAGCGGTCGTCGGGCAGGTCGGAGCCCTCGGGCTCGGGCTCGGCCAGGTCCACCGTCGCGAGAGCGGTGGTCTCGTCGGACTCGTGGGCGGTGGTCGAGGTCTCTGACATAGGGGCCATCGTGTCACGGCCCGCGCGGGCCGGACTAGTCCTTTGCCTGGAATTTGCCTGGGCACGCTTGTGATCTTCAGAGATTTCAGGTATCACTGAAATATGGCCGATGCTGTGGTCGCCGACAACGGCGACGCGCCCGGCGGGCGGGGTGACTCCGACGGACTGGACCCCGCCCGCGAGGCCTACGTGCGCCAGGTGGCCGCCTATTGGGAAAGCGGCGGTCTCACCCACGCCGCGGGCCTGATCCTGGGATACCTGTCGGTGTGCGAACCGGCGGCCCAAACGCAAGCCCAGGTGGCATCGGCCCTCCGCCTGTCCGCCGGCTCCGTCTCGACCCAACTGCGCCAGCTCACCCCCGTCGGCATGGTCGAACGCGTGCGGCTGCCCGGCGAGCGCGCCGCCCGCTACCAGGTGCCGCAGGACATGTGGACCGAGATCATGGGCACCGAGGACCAGCGCATCGCTGGGTTGAGGGCCTTGGCCGATGCCGGTGCGGCGGTCATGCCCGCCGAGCGCCCCGACCGCATCCGCTCGCTGGACCTGATGGTCCGCTTTTGGGAGGCCGAATGGCCTGCCACCCGTCGCCGCCTCGCGGCGTTTCTCGCTCAGGAGACCTCATGACCGACACCCCCTCCCTCGAGGTAGATCACCTCACCAAGCGCTTTGGCGACTTCACCGCCGTGGACGACGTGTCGTTTGCGCTGCATCCCGGCGAGATCTTCGGCTTTCTCGGCCCCAACGGCGCGGGCAAGTCGACGACCATCCGCACGCTGCTCGACCTCATTCGGCCCACGTCGGGAGCGTGCCGCGTGCTCGGCATGGATTCCCGCCGCGACGCCGTCGAGATCCACCGGCGCATCGGGTTCCTGCCTGCCGACCTGGCGCTGTGGAACAACCTCACCGGGCGTCAGACGCTGCAGTACCTGGCGAACCTGCGCGGCGGTGTGGACTGGGGCTGGGTGGACCAGCTGAGCGAGCGCATCGGCGCCGACCTCGAGCGCAAGGTGGGCGAGTACTCGAGCGGCAACCGCCAGAAGATCGGCATCCTGCAGGCCTTCATGCACCGGCCCGAGGTGTTGATTCTCGATGAGCCCATCACCGGCCTCGACCCCCTCGTCCAGCTCGAGTTCCACTCGCTGTTGAGGGAGACGGCCGATGCCGGGGGGACCATTTTCCTGTCCAGCCACACCATTTCCGAGGTCGAGCGCGTCGCGGACCGGGTCGGGTTCATCCGCCGCGGTCACCTCATCGCGGTGGAGCGGATGGCCGAGCTGCACGACAAGGCGCTCCGGCGCATCACGCTCGAGTTCGCCGCGCCCGTGCCGGCCGCGGCATTCGAGGGGCTCGAGGGCGTGCACGAGGCCACGGTCGAGGGAGCCACCGTCACCGCCCAATACGAGGGGTCGATGGCGCCGCTGCTGGCCGTCGCCACGCAGCACGACGTGCTGTCCGTCGCGTCGGCGAGTGTGGACCTCGACGAGATCTTCCTGGAGTTCTACCGCGACGAGGTCGAGGCGGCGGAGGAGCGGTGATGCTGCGCTCGGTCTATCTCAAGACGCTGCGCGACCGGTGGCTCGGCGCGCTCATCGGCGTGGTCGCGCTGTTCCTCGTGGCGTGGATGGGGATCGCCGCGTTCGCCGGGATGGGCGAGGACGCCGACGCGTTCATCGCCGCCATGCCCGAGGCGTACCTGTCGATCGTGGGTATCTCCGCCGAGGGCGGCGTCGTCGGCATGATGCTGGGCAACATGTTCAATTTCATGGGCCCCTTCGTGATCGCCGGGATCGGGGTGTCCATGGCGGCGGCGTCCATCGCGGGCGAGGAGGCCGAGGGCACCATGAATGTGCTCGGGGCGATCCCGCGCTCGCGGACGCGCCTGCTGACCTCGAAGGGCCTCGCGGCCGCGACGGTCGTCGCCGCCACCGCCATCCTCGCCTCCCTGTCCTACGGGCTCGCGGCGCTCATGTCGGGCGAGACGCTCGATGGCATCAACGTGACGGCGGCCACCGTCCACCTTGTGGCCGTGGCGCTGCTGTACACCGCGGTGGCGCTCGCGCTCGGCGCGTGGACGGGGCAGAGGGCGCTCGCCTCGTCGGTCACGGTGGGACTCATCGTGCTGTCGTTCCTCGCCTCGGGCATGCTGCCCCTGCTCGACGGCGGGGAGGCGTGGGCCAAGATCTCACCGTGGTACTGGCTGCAGGGCCCGCAGCCCATGCTGAACGGCGTGGACTGGGCGCCGGTGGTGATCGTGCTCGGCGCGGTGGTGGTCCTCGCGCTCGTGGCGTGGTGGGGACTGAACCGCCGCGACCTGGGCGCCGGGGGCGCGCGCACGCCCCTGCTGGACCGTTTGCGTGCCGATCCGCGCGTGGGCAGGGTCGTCTCGCTCCTCGTCGGCAGCGGCTCCACGCGCGGCATCGCGACCAAGGCGGTGACAGACGTGCGGCCACTCATGCTGGTCGGCGCCGCCTTCGTGGCCTTCCAGGCCGTAGTGGTAGGCGTGCTGTTTACCGCCATCGGCGGCGACATTGGATCGCTCGCGGACTCCATGCCTGACGCGATCCTCGCGATGATCGGTTTCGTGGACATGTCGACGCCCGAGGGGTTCTACTCGGGCGAGGTCCTCTCGATCGTCGCGCCGCTCGTGGTCATTGCGGCCGCAGTGAGTGCGGGCGCGGCGCTCGCGGGCGAGGAGCGGCGTCGGTCCGTGGCGGTGCTGCTCGCCCTGCCGCTCTCGCGCACGTCGGTGGCGGCACGCAAGGGCGTGGCGGTGGCCGTGGTGCCGGTCGTGGTCGGGATCAGCGTCGCGTTGGGCTTCGCGCTCGGCAACGCCGTGGGCGGCCTAGGAATGACGTGGTCCGGCATCGCCGCGTCCGGGCTCATGGTGGCCGGGCTCGGGTGGTTCTTCGGCGCCCTGGCGTTCGCGATCGGCGCGGCGACCGGGCGCGCGCAGTGGGCGACCGCCGGCACCGCGGGTCTCGCCGTCCTGGCCTGGGGCGTCAACGCGTTCCTGCCGGTCAACCCCGACTACGCCGAGTGGGCACGGGTGTCGCCCGTGCACTGGTACGCGAGCCAGAACCCGCTCGAGGTGGGGGTGTTGTGGGGCGGCCTGGGACTGCTCACCGCCCTCGCGGCGGTGCTGATCGCAGTGGGCATTGCGGCGTACGGCAGGCGTGACCTGCGCGGCTGACCCCTACCGTCGCGCCCACCCCCCTCGTGGCGCACATGTCCGCATGTGCGGCGCCAGAGTGCGGTAAGTGCCGGATTCCGGGCCGCCAGGAGAGCGCCAAGGGGCGCGCAACGTAGGCTGACCCGATGCGTGACCAGTGGCTTCGTCTCCCTCCCCTCGTCCGGGCCCTCGTCCCGGGTCTCATCGTCGCGGTGGTCTCGGCGTTCGCGTTCCTCGAACTGATGGACGTGGTGGTCGAGCAGGACGAGTTCGTGCCGTGGGACGAGCCGCTCATTCAATGGTTCGCCGACCACCGCGTCGCGTGGCTGACCGCCGTCATGACCGTGATCACGACCGTCTTCGGGCCCATCGTGTTGCCCATCCTGGTCGCGGTAGGCGCGGGATTCTGGCGCTGGAGATCGGGCTCGTGGCGCGATCCCGCGCTGCTCGTCGGGGCCATGATCGTCTCGACGGTCATCACGCAGGTGGCCAAGATGGCCATCGGTCGTGCCCGGCCCTCCGAGGAGGTGCAGGCGGTGCCCGGCCTCGAGACCAGCTTCTCGTTCCCCTCCGGCCACACCACGGGAGCCGCGACCCTCGTGCTCGTCACCGGCTACCTGCTGTGGCGCGGCGAACGTTCCCGGCACGCGCTGTGGTGGTGGGCGCTGTCATCGGTGCTGGTCATCGGCATCGTGGGCCTGACCCGCATGTACCTCGGCTATCACTTCCTCACGGACGTCGCCGCCGGCGCGTGCGTGGGGCTGTTCACCCTGGGCCTGGTGGTGACCGTGGACCGGCTGATGGATCTCAAGCGAGACCTGCCGGAGGGTGCGCAACCGGCGTAGGCCCCTGCCGTTCCCTGCGCCGCTAACGGACCTCGCGCGTCATGAACCGGCTGAGGGGATCGGGCCCGTAGTCCGCGAACGGCGGGCAGTTCACGAACCCGTGGCGCTCGTAGAGCCGATGCGCCGGCCAGAACGGCTCGTCCCTCCCTGTCTCGAGGCTCACCCTGGCGTAACCACGCTCGCGGGAGGCGCGCAGGATTTCTCCTAGGAGTGCCGTCGCGACTCCGCGGCCACGCGCGGCATCGGCCGTCCTCATCGACTTCACCTCGCCGTGCGCATGGTCGAGTTCTTTCAGCGCGCCGATGCCCAGCAGCGTGCCGTCCTCCCAGGCCGTCCACACCGTGATGTCCGGACCGCGCAAGGAATCGAGGGGGAGGGCGTGGACGGACTCGGCCGGTGACCCTGCATGCATGGCCTCAAGGTGTGCGGCGAGCAGTGCGTGCACCTGGGGTCGGCTGAGGTCGTCGATCTCGATCTCCACGCCTGGAGTGTGCCACGCGGTACGCCTGTGAGGGGCCGCGTGCACCGCGTCGTGTCCCGGCGGCGCTACTCTCACCGCATGGGAACGACTGCGTGGATCGTGATCGCCGGCATCGTGGCGATCGCGACGATCATCGCGTACGTGGTGCGCCATCGCGACCGCTGGCCGCAGGCGATCTTCGTGGGCCTCGGAGTCTTCGTCTTGCTCTTCGCCGTGAAATGGGGCATCGACGAGATCACCTCGTTTGTGTGGATCCCCGCCGAAGGATAGGCCCGGCGAGCCGGTTCGGTCACGTTTCGATCACGGCACGCGGGCGCTCGTCACGGGCCTGTTGCACGCGTGTTAACAGTGGTCGCACTCTGTGAGAACTGAGCGTTCTCCCTGCTAGGAATGAAGGCGCGGAGCCTCCCTCAACCCGGGGGCGGCAACCGTCTCATCCAGGAGGGACCCATCCATGTTCAACCCGTCTAGCCGTCGCCGTGCAGCAGCGTTTGCCACGGTGGCCGTCGCCGCGTTCTCGCTCGCGGCCTGCTCCGACAGCGACCCCGAGTCGAGCTCGACCGCCTCCGCAGGAGCGGAGTCGAGCGGCGGTGGGGAGCCGATCATCGTCGGCACCACCGACAAGATCACGACCATCGACCCCGCGGGCTCGTACGACAACGGCTCGTTCGCGGTGATGAACCAGGTGTACCCGTTCCTTCTCAACACCCCGCTGGGCAGCCCCGACGTGGAGCCCGACATCGCCGAGTCGGCCGAGTTCACCGCCCCCACCGAGTACACCGTGACGCTGAAGAGCGGGCTGACCTTCGCGAACGGCAACGACCTGACGTCGTCGGACGTGAAGTTCACGTTCGACCGCATGCTCGCGATCTTCGAGTCCGGTGCTGATGGCGGCAACGGCCCCGGTTCGCTGCTGTACAACCTCGACTCTGTGGACGCCGTCGACGACACGACCGTCGTGTTCCACCTGAAGTCGGAGAACGACCAGGTGTTCCCGCAGATCCTGTCGAGCCCCGCCGGCCCCATCGTCGACGAGGACGTCTTCGCTGCCGATGCCCTGACCCCCGATGACGACATCGTCGCCGGGGGCGCCTTCGCCGGCCCGTACACGATCGCCGACTACGACATGAACAACCTGGTGAGCTACGAGGCGAACCCCGACTACCAGGGTCTGCTCGGCGCGCCCAAGACCGACATCGTCGACGTGAAGTACTACGCGGATGAGTCGAACCTCAAGCTCGACGTCCAGGAGGGCAACATCGATGTGGCCTTCCGCTCGCTGTCGGCCACCGACATCGAGGACCTGCGTGGAGACGACGGCGTTCAGGTGCTCGACGGCCCCGGCGGCGAGATCCGCTACATCGTCTTCAACTTCGACACCATGCCCTACGGTGCGACGACCGCCGAAGCCGACGAGGCCATGGCTCTCGCGGTCCGCCAGGCCGCCGCGGACATCATCGACCGCCAGGCGATCGCCGACCAGGTTTACCGCGGCACCTACACGCCGCTGTACTCCTACGTCCCTGACGGCCTCACCGGTGCGACCGAGTCGCTCAAGGAGATGTACGGCGACGGCGCGGGCGCTCCCGACCTCGACAAGGCCGCCGCGACCCTCGAGGACGCCGGCGTGGAGACGCCCGTCGCACTGAGCCTGCAATACAACCCCGACCACTACGGTGCGGGCTCGGCCGACGAGTACGCGCTGATCAAGGACCAGCTCGAGTCCTCGGGCCTGTTCACCGTCGACCTCCAGTCGACCGAGTGGGTGCAGTACGCCCAGGACCGCACCTCCGACGTGTACCCGTCGTACCAGCTGGGCTGGTTCCCGGACTACTCGGATGCGGACAACTACCTCACGCCCTTCTTCCTCACGGAGAACTTCTTGGGCAACCACTACTCCAACCCGGAGGTGGACGAGATGATCCTCGCGCAGGCCACGACGGCCGACCCGGATGAGCGCGCCGCGCTGATCGGCGAGATCCAGGACGCCGTCGCCGCTGACCTGTCGACCCTGCCGCTGCTGCAGGGCGCCCAGGTCGCGGTCACCGGCACCGATGTCTCGGGTGCCGCGGACACCCTCGACGCCTCGTTCAAGTTCCGCTACGGGGCTCTGTCCAAGGGCTGATGCATGAGCTCGGGGGCCGGGGCAACCCGGCCCCCGACGCCGTGCCCACCCCACCCCACGCCGCGTGAGCGGCGAGCAAGGACACCTCATGACCACCACCGCACCCGTCGCCGCAGGGCCCAAGCCTGCCGCGACAGCGAAGAAGTCTCGCGGGGGATCCCTCGGCCGGTACATCGCCGTACGCGCCCTGCTGATCATCCCCACCGTATGGATTCTCGTCACCACCGTCTTCGTGCTGATGCGCGCGACGGGCGACCCCATCACCGCCGCGCTCGGCGGGCGTTTGCCCGCCGACCAGCTCGCCGAGCGTGTGCACGAGGCCGGCTATGACCGACCCCTGATCGTTCAGTACCTGGAGTACCTCGGCAACATCCTCACCGGCGACTTCGGCACCGCGCTGTCCGACCACCGCCCCGTCACCGAGATCATCACGACCTTCGGTGCCGCCACCCTCGAGCTCGCGTTCTACGCGCTCATCATCGCCTTCGCCGTGGGCATCCCGCTGGGAAGGATGGCCGCCTTTCGCCGGGATCGGTGGCCCGATGCGACGGCCAGGCTGGGGGCGATCGTCGCGTATGCGACGCCCGTGTTTTTCGCGGGGCTGCTCCTCAAGCTGATCTTCTCGGTATGGCTGGGCTGGTTCCCCGTCGCCGGGCGGGCGGATACGCGCAGCGAACTCACCCTTCAGCGCCTGGACGGCGCGACCGGCATCTATCTGATCGACGCTGTCCGCACGGGGGACTGGGACATCATCAGCGACGTGCTCCTGCACGCCGTGCTCCCGGCGCTCGCACTGGGCCTCCTCACCGCCGGCGTCTTCCTGCGCGTGGTGCGCACCAATGTCATCTCGACGCTCGGCGCCGGCTACGTGGGGGCGGCGCGTTCACGGGGCGTGTCCGAGCGGCGGCTGCTACGCAAGCACGCGTACCGTCCGGCGCTCATCCCCATCGTCACCGTGGTGGGTCTGCAGATCGCCATGTTGCTCTCCGGTGCGGTCCTCACGGAGACCACCTTCGAGTGGAAGGGGCTGGGCTTCCAG
Organism: Demequina sp. NBRC 110055; assembly: GCF_002090135.1. Taxonomy (GTDB): domain Bacteria; phylum Actinomycetota; class Actinomycetes; order Actinomycetales; family Demequinaceae; genus Demequina. Next base: position 748,524 of record NZ_BBRL01000004.1, read on the forward strand.
CTCGCCGAGTACCTCACCGCGCGCGACTTCGTGGCCGTCCAGGGCATCGTCGCCTTCCTCGCCGTCGTCGTGGCGCTGACGAACTTCATCGTCGATGTCATCGCGGCGCTGATCGACCCGAGGGTGAGGTACTGACATGGCCACCACCGCATCGGCCCGCCCCTCGCTCTTCCAGCGTCTGCCGGTCATCTCCCAGGTGCGTTCCTCGGTCGGACTGCAGCGCGGCATGCTCATCGCAGGCCTCCTCCTCACCGGCATCTTCGTCCTCACCGCGATCTTCGCCCCACTGCTCGCGCCCTACGGCTTTGCGCAGCTGCGCGACGACGACGGTGCATTCGGGGCCCTCCAGGAACCCTCTGCGGCGCACCTCCTCGGCACCACGACGGGCGGCTACGACGTCCTGTCCCGCCTCATCTGGGGAGCGCGCACCGCGCTGTACGTCATCGTGGTCGCGGTCATTGCCTCCATCGTGGTCGGCGTCGCCTTGGGTCTCATCGCGGGGTACTTCGGCGGCTGGCTCGACCGCATCCTGGTGGTGGTGGCCGATGCGCTGTACAGCTTCCCGTCGCTGCTCCTCGCGATCGTGGTCGCCATCGTCGTCTCGGGAGGCCAGTCGTCGATGTGGGGCGGCATCCTCGCCGCCGCGCTGTCGATCACGGTGATCTTCATCCCGCAGTACCTGCGCGTGACGCGCGCCGAGGTGGTACGCATCAAGTCCGAGCCCTTCGTGGAGTCCGCGAGGGTCATCGGCGCGAGTCACGCGCGCATCATGACCCGCCACGTGCTGCGCAACTCGACCCGCACCCTGCCGCTGATCATCACCCTCAACGCCTCGGAAGCGATTCTCACGCTCGCCGCGCTGGGATTCCTGGGCTTCGGCATCGAGCCGACCGCCGCGGCCGAGTGGGGCTACGACCTCAACAGGGCGGTGTCCGACGTCACGAGCGGCATCTGGTGGACCGCACTGTTCCCCGGCCTCGCCATCGTCCTGTCGGTGATGGGCCTCACCCTCGTGGGCGAAAGCCTCAACGACCTCGCCGATCCTCGTTTGCGTCGCCGCGCCGCGGGAGGCGAGCCCGCAGAGGACCTGCTCGCTCCCGAGGGTGACCCCGGATCCGGTGACGGCGACACGGACCTCGCCGAGGCATCGGCCACCCCCATGACGAAGGAGGGCACCGTATGACCGACGTGGTGCAGATTCGCGACCTGTCCGTCACGTTTGCGACGGACGCCGGCGCGGTGAGAGCCGTCGACGGCGTCACCCTCGACGTCCACGCCGGCGAGGTCCTCGCCGTGGTGGGGGAGTCCGGATCGGGCAAGTCCGTGACGGCGTCATCGATCCTGGGGCTCTTGCCGGAAACCGCGAGCGTGGGCGGGGCCGTAGTCGTGACCGGCCGTGATGGTCACGAGGTCGACGTCGCGACCCTCAAGGGCGACGCCCTGCGCGAGCTTCGCGGCGAGACGGCCGCGATGGTGTTCCAGGAGCCGTCCACCTCGCTCAACCCCGTCTACACGGTGGGCTGGCAGATTGCCGAGGGCCTGCGCGCCCATCGTCGCATCTCGAAGAAGGCGGCCCGCGCGGAGGCCATCGACGTCATGAGGCGCGTGGGCATCCCCGATCCCGAGACGCGCGTGGACCACTATCCCCATCAGTTCTCGGGGGGACAGAAGCAGCGGGTGGTCATCGCCCAGGCGCTCGCCCTCAACCCCGGCGTGATCGTCGCCGACGAGCCCACCACGGCGCTCGACGTCACGGTGCAGGCGGAGATTCTCGACCTGCTACGTCGCTGCCGGGACGAGTTCGGCGCCGCGATCGTGCTGATCACCCACAATATGGGCGTGGTCGCGGATCTCGCCGACCGCGTGGCCGTGATGTACCAGGGCAAGGTCGTGGAGCAGGCGGACGTGCGGGAGCTCTTCGCCGAGCCCCGTGAGGCCTACACGCGCCAGCTCCTGGGCTCGGTCCCCCGCATCGGCGTGGGGCTCGCGCGGGCCGCGGAGCGTGCCTCCCGGCGCTCGCCGGAGTGGGATGCGGCAGCGCCGGTGGTCGAGGCGCGCGACCTGCGGATCGTCTACCCCGGACGCCTTCGCCAGCCCGACTTTGTGGCCGTGGACGGCGTCTCGTTCGCGATCCGTCCCGGCGAGGTGCTGGGCCTGGTGGGTGAGTCCGGCTCCGGCAAGACGACGATCGGGCGCGCGATGGCGGGACTGACCCCCGTCAGCGGCGGATCGCTGTCGGTGCTGGGCGTGGAAATGCTCGCCGCGAAGGAGAGGGCCATCCGCCCCATTCGCTCTCGCGTGGGTTTCGTGTTCCAGGATCCGGCGACCAGCTTCAATCCCTTGCTCACTATCGCGCAGTGCATCGCGGAGCCGCTGGTGGTGCATGGCCGCTTTCGCAACCCCGCCGCCGCGCGGGGTCGCGTGGACGAGCTGCTCGAGGCCGTCCAGCTGCCCCGCTCCTATGGCGATCGCTTCCCGCACGAGCTGTCCGGCGGCCAGCGTCAGCGCGCCTCGCTCGCGCGCGCCCTCGCCCTCGATCCCGAACTGTTGATCGCGGACGAGCCGACTTCAGCGCTCGACGTGTCCGTCCAGGCAAGAGTGCTGGACCTCTTCGACGAGCTGCACCGCGAGCTGGGATTCGCGGCGCTGTTCATCAGCCACGACCTCGCGGTGGTCGACATGCTCGCTGACCGCATTGCGGTGCTTCATCGAGGGGCGTTGGTCGAGGAGGGGACGGGCGCGCGGGTGCTGGGCGACCCACAGGACCCGTACACGCAGCGCCTGCTCGCGTCCCTTCCCGTGCCCGATCCCGAGGAACAGGCACGGCGCCGAGCCGAGTGGGAGGCGATGCGGGCCTGACGTGACAACGCCGGCGTCCCAAGGAGGAAGGACGCCGGCGTCGCGCTCAGTGCCTCAGCGCTTAGTCGTCGTCGGCCTTGCCGGTCTCGAGCCCGTCGCGGATCGCGTCCATGACCGAGGAGTCGGCGAGGGTCGTGACGTCGCCCACGGCGCGGTGCTCGGCGACGTCGCGCAGCAGGCGACGCATGATCTTGCCCGACCGGGTCTTGGGGACCTCGGACACGACAAGAATCGTGCGCGGCTTCGCGAGGGCGCCGATCTGGTCCTTGACCTGTTCGCGCAGGGCGACCGCGACCTCGTGGCCGCTGGCGGAGGCGCCCGCCGCATCGGACTTCACCACGACGAACGCGACCACGGCCTGGCCGGTGGTCTCGTCCGCGGCGCCCACGACGGCGGCCTCGGCGACCCACGGGTGGGACACGAGCGCATGCTCGATCTCTGTGGTGGACAGGCGGTGGCCCGAGACGTTCATGACGTCGTCGACGCGGCCCATGAGCCAGATGTCGCCGTCCGCATCGCGCTTGGCGCCGTCGCCCGCGAAGTACAGGCCCTCGAAGCGGCTCCAATAGGTCTGCTCGTAGCGCTCGCGGTCGCCCCAGATGCCGCGCAGCATGGACGGCCACGGCTGGTCGAGCACCAGGTAGCCGCCGCGCCCGGGGCCCACCTCGTGGGCGTCGTCGTCGACGACGGCCGCGGAGACGCCGGGAAGGGGAACCTGCGCGGAGCCGGGCTTGGTCGCCGTCACCCCTGGCAGCGGCGAGATCATGATCGATCCGGTCTCGGTCTGCCACCACGTGTCGACGATGGGACAGCGGTCTCCGCCGATGACGCGGCGGTACCACATCCATGCCTCGGGATTGATGGGTTCACCCACCGACCCGAGCAGTCGCAGTGACGACAGGTCGTACTTCGCGGGGATCGCCTCGCCCCACTTCATGAAGGTGCGGATCGCGGTGGGTGCCGTGTAGAAGATCGACACCTGGTACTTCTCGATGATCTCCCACCAGCGGCCCTCGTGCGGGGCGTTGGGCACGCCCTCGTAGAGCACCTGGGTGGCGCCGTTGATCATGGGTCCGTAGACGATGTAGCTGTGGCCGGTGATCCAGCCCACGTCCGCCGAGCACCAATACACGTCAGTCTCGGGCTTGAGGTCGAACACCACCCGGTGCGTGTACGCGGCGCCCGTGAGGTAGCCGCCGGTGGTGTGGAACAGGCCCTTGGGGCTGCCGGTGGTTCCCGACGTGTAAAGGATGAACAGCGGGTGCTCGGCCTCGACCATCACGGGCTCGTGCTGGTCGGATGCGGGCTCCACGACGTCGTGCCACCACACGTCGCGACCGTCGGTCCAGGCGGTGTCCTGCCCGGTGCGCTTGACCACGAGCACGTGCTCGACGCTTTGTGCGGGCTCCGGGTGTGCGTCGCTGGGCGCGAGGGACGCGTCCACCAGCGGCTTGAGCGCCAGGTGAGTGCCGCGCCGGTTGCCGCCGTCCGCCGTGATGACGAGCTTGGCCTGGGCATCGTCGATGCGCTGGCGAAGCGAGTCGGCGGAGAAGCCGCCGAACACCACGGAGTGAATCGCGCCGATGCGTGCGCATGCGAGCATGGACACCACGGCCTCGGGGATCTGGGGCAGATAGATGGCGACCCTGTCGCCTTTCGTGATCCCCAGACCTGCCAGGGCGTTTGCGGCCTTCGACACCTCGCGCTGCATGTCCGCGTACGTCAGCGTGCGGGTGTCTCCCGGCTCGCCCTCGAAGTGGAAGGCGACACGCTCGCCGCGCCCCTCGCGCACGTGGCGGTCCACGGCGTTGTCGCACGCATTGAGGGTGCCGTCGGCGAACCAGCGCGCCACCGGCGCATCGGACCAGTCGAGGGTCTCGGTGAACGGCGTGGCCCAGTGCAGGCGCTCCGCCTCCTCGCGCCAGAAGCTAAGCCTGTCGGCGTCCGCGCGCGCGTACATGTCGGAGCGCGCGTTGGCCTGCGACGCGAAGTCGATCGAGGGAGGGAACGAGCGACTCTCCGTGTGGAGGTTCTCGAGGGCGGGGGACTTTGTCTGGGCATCATTGACCATGCGGTCAGAGTAGGCGCGGCCCCCGACATTGCCAAACGTTTGTAAGGATGCCTGCTAGATGGCCGATGCCACAGGTGGCCTGGTATTTCGGCACGGACTCTGTGTGGGGTATTCCCGCGTCAGCGGTGGGCGAAACCACTGGCACGCCGGCCGCCGCGGTGCGACGATCGCCCTATGAGCCACAAGAACAACGACGCGGATGCGGACGGCCTGAAGGACAAGGTCGTGGAGCAACAGGACAAGCGCCACGACCCCGATGAGCAGCCGGTGCAGACCAACCCACTGGGCGAAGAGGTCCCCCACGGTGATGGTGAGCCGCGCGAAACGGACGGCCAAGACGACCCCAGCTGACGCATCGGCCATCTTCCCCGCGCGCCCGAGGGCGATCGGTGTGACGATGGGCAGATGAGCGCAGAAGGCTATGACTACCGCACGAGGGCGAGCGGCGAGGTGGTGATCTTCCACCACGGCAAGTTGGCGAAGACGCTAGGAGCCGACGAGGCGCAGGAGTTCATGCGAGCCATCGAGGGTGGCGACACCCAGTCCGCGATGGCGCAGTGGGTGGGCAACGACGGCCAGGTGGAACACCCCGGCAGTCACGCCGCGTCCGGCGGCGGCATGCGTAACAACGGCGCCGCACACGGCCACCAGGACTTCCGGCGCAAGACCGGGTGAGTCTCGGGGCGACGCGGGAGCGCCCTACTCCACCGTGAAGGTGAAGGCCTCCGAGATGGCGACGGTGGGCGCGGCATCCACGACATACGACTCGGGTACGTCGCGCGTGAGCACGTCAGTGAGCACGTCCTGCGGCACGTCGCACAGCAGTTCCGTCTGCCCATCCGGCGTCTCGGATTCCTCGCAATAGGGTGCGATGCGCTCGTCGCCTGCGATGGCCGAATATCCGGCCGTGTACTGCAGGAGCGCGAGGTCGGTGAGGCCCTCTTCGGTCAGCTCGCGCGCAATCGCGGCCGCCTCACCCTGGATGACGGGGCTCCAGGCGTAGACCTTGTACTCACCGGCGGGGAGCTCGGCGTGCTCCGACTCGAAGGCCGCCACCTCCTCGTAGCGCTCGGTGATCTCCTCGTCCGTGGCGTTGTCCCAGTCGAAGTCATCCCACAGAGCGGACATCTCGTCGGCCACATCGCACAGCGACGAGCCGGTGATGGCGTAGGAGTCGGACTGCGCGGACGGAGTCTCCCCGGCCGTCATGATGAGCTCGGGCACAAACTCCGAGCCCCACTCTGGGGTGACGACCACGTCGTCGCGCGTCACGATGAGCTGACCTTGCTGAGCGAGGAACGCGGTGATGCCCTCGGCCTCGGAGGTAAAGGCCACCCGGGCGGCCGCGGCGCCATCGGCAGACTCCACGGTGACGACCGGGATGATGCCGTGGGCCGACTGCGGCTCCGCGGTCCAGGTCTCGCCGCAGGCCGGCGGCGTGAACAGGCCGTCGGCGGCGGACTCGATGTCCTCGAGGTCATACGCCAGCTCGACGGTCGCCCCGGCGGGGGTCTCGGAGGGGGCAGCGGCCGAGGGCGCGTCGCTCGAGACGAGCCACTTCACGCCGAACCACCCCACGGCCGCGGAGGCGCCTGCCACCGTGATCGCACCGACGACCATCAGGCCCTTGTGCATGGGCTCCCGTTCCTCCCGGCGCATGCGTGCGCCCGCTGCTCCATCGTGGGGTTGAGGCACAAGGATACGTGCCGCGCGTGTCCGTTTCGAGCACGCCGCGCCTCACGGCACTCGCGTCCCTGGCACGCGCCCGGAAGGCGGCACTTAGGACTCTCCTTGACTCTCATAACGCACGACGTTCACAAAACGTTGGTGTGGTGTTGACCACGGTGTGCGGGAGGTGCGGGGAGGGCTACTCCTCGTTGTCTTTGCCCGCTCGCGCGATCAGTGCCACGCCCACCACGACCGCCGCAATGGCAAGGGCGACGGTCAGCGTCGACCGCGTCGAGGGGCGTCCGCGCAGCTCGACAGGACGCTTGAAGCGCAGGTTTCCCCACCCATGAGCGATGGCGGCCTTGCGCATGGCGCGGTCGGCGTTGACGGTGAAGCCGTGACCCACGGCGTCAAGCATCGGAGCGTCGGTGATCGAGTCGGAGTAGGCGTAGCTGCGACGCAGGTCGTAGCCCTGCTCCTCGGCCAGCGCTCGTATGGCATCGGCCTTCGCCTCGCCGTACGCGTAGTAGCTGACCTCGCCCGTGTAGTGGCCCTTCTTCACCTTGAGCTCGGAGGCGATCACGTGGTCCGCGCCCAGGATTTGCGCGATGGGCTCGACGATGTCGCGGACCGAGGCGGACACGATCACCACGTCGCGGCCATTCGCATGGTGGCGGTCGATGAGTTCGAGCGCCTCGGCATAGACCACGGGGTCAATGTGCTCGTGCACCGTCTCGTTGACGATCTGCGTGACCTTGGCGACCTCCCAGCCCTTGACCAGGTCGCTCAGGGAGTCGCGCAGACGGTTGGTCTGGCGCTCGTCCGCCGCGCCCACCAGGAACAGGAACTGCGCATAGGCGGTGCGCAGGGCATCGGCCCGCGTGACCAGTCCTCCCTCGTAAAAGGACCGTGAGAACGCCATCGACGAGCTGGTCGCGATGATCGTCTTGTCCAGATCGAAGAAGGCCGCGGACGGGCGGCGGGTCGAGCGGGCCATGAAACCTCCTGTTTCGACCCAGCCTAGCGGCGGCCGCGGACAGCCGGCCAGGGTGCAGCGTCGTCCCCGGCCCGCCGCGGGATCGGCCTGTGTCCACCGATATGGCGAGCGGCCGATGCCGTGGCCGGCTCCCGTGTCAGCCTCGCCGTATGGACGGGTCGGGAGACGCACCGCAGTGGGCCGGGCCGCTCGGTCCGGTGCTTGCGCTGCCGGGGGTGACGGACGTGTTGGTGCAGGAGCCCCGGCGTGCGTGGATCGATAGGGGAGGAGGCCTGCAGATGGTGGGTGTCGACCTGCCGGATGCCGCCGCAGTACGGGCGCTCGCGGTGAGGATGGCAGGGGCGGGGGGACGCCGGCTCGACGACGCGGCTCCCGTGGTGGACGCGCGCCTGCCCGACGGCACTCGGCTGCATGCCGTGTTGCCACCGCTGTCGCCCGACTGTGCGGCTATCTCGCTCCGGACGGTGCGGCAGCGGGCGCTCGCCATGGATGACCTGGTCGCGTCGGGCATGGTGACGGGTTCGCTCGGGCGGGTGCTGCGCGCGATGGTGGCGCAGCACCTGTCCGTGCTCGTCACCGGCGCGACCGGGTCGGGCAAGACCACCCTGCTGGCGTCGCTGCTCAGCTTGGTCGACCCCGCCGAGCGGATCCTGGTGATCGAGGAGGCCGGCGAGCTCCGGCCGGACCATCCGCATGTGGTGCGGTTGATCGAGAGGCGCGCGAATATCGAGGGTTCGGGCGCGGTCGGCCTGTCCACACTGGTACGCGAGGCCATGCGGATGCGGCCCGATCGTGTGGTGCTGGGGGAGTGCCGTGGCGCCGAGGTGCGCGAGGTGCTCTCCGTGTTTAATACGGGCCACCGGGGCGGGTTCGCGACGCTGCATGCCAACTCGACGGCGGATGTACCCGCGCGGCTCGTAGCGCTCGGTGCTCTCGCGGGCCTCGACCAGCGCACGGTGGAGCTGCAGGCCGCGATCGCCTTCGATGCCGTGGTGCATGTGGAGCGCGACGTCGCCGGCGTGCGGAGGGTCGCTCAGGTGGCGACGCTCGCGCGCTCGAGCACGGGTGACCTGGTCGCCGTGCCGGCCCTCACGCGGGGCTCGCATGGCGCGCGCGGCTGGGAGGCGGGGCCCGCGTGGCGTGCGCTCGCGGCGAGCCTGGGCATGGAGGAGGCCGGCCGTGCGGCCGTGGCGGCGTAACAGGGCCGGACCCCCACCGGCCCCCACGCGCGCACTCGCGAATGCGGTCGCCCTGCTCGAATCCGGCTTGCCCGCGGCACAAGCATGGCCGCTCGCCGGGCTGAGCGTCACCGACGAGGGGCGTCCCGTGGTGCCGGGGGCCGATGCCGTGGTCACCCGAGCCCTCGCCGCCGCCGCGACGCTCGCCGATGAGGGCGGAATGCCGCTCGCCGCGGTGCTGCGCCGGGTCCTCGCGGTGCTCCACGCGCGCGAGGAGGCGGCCGATGCGCGCGAGGCGGCCCTCGCCGGCCCCCGCATGAGCGCTCGCGTGCTGGGCTGGCTGCCGCTGGCCGGGCTCGGGCTCGCGGCGGCTCTGGACCCCGGCGCGCTGAGGCTTGTCGCGCTGACGCCCCTGGGCTGGATGCTGCTGGCGGGCGCGGGGCTGCTGACGTGGGTCGGCCGGAGGTGGACGCGGGCCCTGCTCGCCCGCGCGGAGCCGCCCGGCACGGAACTGCCCGCTCCGCTCGTGCTCGCGCTCGTGGACGCGGTCCTCGCCGCCGGCATCGACGTGCCCGGCACGCTCATGCGCATCGGGGTGGTGCTGGGTGGCGCCGACGGCGAGGCGCTCGTCGCGACGGGCGAGCAACTCGCACACGGAGCGCCGTGGGACGAGGCGTGGTCGGGGGCCGATGCCGAGGACCTGACCGGTGCCGAGGGCCTGGCCGGTGCCGTGCGTCAGGCGCTCCAGGCCGCCCACCTGGCCGGGGCATCGGCCGGCCCCGCGCTCGCGGCCGCGATCGACCAGGCGGTGCGCGAGGACAAGCGCGCGGGCCAGAAGGCGGCGGCTGAACTGTCGGTGACCCTCGCGCTGCCACTCACACTGTGCCTGCTGCCCGCCTTCATCTTGGTTGGCGTGGTGCCACTCATCGTCGCGGTGGTCGCGTCGGTCGACCTCGGAACGGTCGTATGAGCGCCGTCGTCCCCAGCCTCACCGCTCCTGCGGGCAGCCTCCCCAGATGTGGCGTGGGCGCCTCCCCGGCGGCGGAACGACGCGCACCGTGGAGACAGCGGAGGACGGTCCTTCGCGGAAGGGAGGATCATGAGGCGCTTCGAGAGGCTGTGGCGCGAGGACGACGGCATGGCGACCACCGAGTACGCGCTCGTCACGGTCGCGGCGGCGGCATTCGCGGGCCTGCTCATCGCGATCATTCGCTCCGACGAGGTGCGCGAGTTGCTGCTGGGCGTCATCAGGTCGGCCTTCGGATGATCCGCGGGCGCGGCGACCGGGGGTCCGTGACGGCCGAGCTGGCCCTCGTGCTCCCGGCCGCCGTGCTCGTGCTCGCCCTCATGCTGGGAGCGCTCGCGTGGGCGATGGCGCACCTGAGCGCGGCCGATGCGGCCTCGGCGGCCGCGCGCACGGCAGCCGTCGAGGGGGAGGTCGCCGCGCGCTCCGCCTTCGGCTCCCGGATGACCGACGCCACCCTCGGCCTCGCGTCCGACGGTGCGTGGGTGACGGCGACCGTCACGGCCGACGGTCCGGCGTGGCTACCGGACGTGGTGGCCCGCGCGGTGGCGAGGGAAGAACGGTGACAGTCGACCGTCACGCGGTTGCGCGAGCGAGGGCGTCGCGCGACGAGGGTGCCGCGACGGTGCTCATGGTCGGCATCGTGGTGGCGATGGTCGTCGTCCTGGCGCTGGGGCTGGCCGCGGCGACCACCCTGATGGCTGCGTCTCGCGCGAGGACGGGAGCCGACATGGCCGCGCTCGCCGGAGCACTCGCGGCGCGGGAGGCGGCCGCGGCTGGTCGCGACGCGTCCGGGCCGGGATGCTCGGCCGCCGGCGAGGCCGCCCGTCGCAACGGGGCCGTCGTCACCGCGTGCCGCGCCGACGGTGCCGTGGTCACCGTCACGGTGACGGCGGGTGAGGGGGTGGCTCGCCGGTCGGCCTCGGCGGCGGCGGGGCCCGCGTTTGTCGGCGGAGGCTAATGGGACCTTACCCGCGGTCGACCAGGCCACGGTGGACGGCAGCGGCGACCGCTCGCGCCCGGGTCGGCTCGCCAAGCTTCTGCAGCACCGCCGACACGTGGTGCTCCACGGTCCGGCGCGACAGCACCAACTCCCTGGCGATATCGGGCGTGGACAGCCCCGCGGCCAGCAACTGCAGCACCTCCCCCTCGCGTGGCGTCAGGCCCACCCCGGCGTGGTCCGACGACGGGCCGTTCCCACCGCGTCGCGCGCGCTCGCGCCCGAGAGCAGCCGCCACTGCGCTTGCGCCGGCGGCGACCGCGGCCGCGATGGCGCGGTGCGCCATGGCTCCGTGAGGTCCGGCCGCGGCGCCATAGGCGGCCCAGATGGGGTCGCCCACGTTGCTCCATTCCCGCGCCGCGCTCTCACCGTCCCCGGCAAGCATGCAAGCGAACGGGGGCGCGAGGGAGGAGAGCTCCACCGTGGCCGCCAGGCTGGCAAGGTGACGCCACCACGCGAGCTCGCCCAGCAGCCAAGGATCCGGTGCGCCCTGAGCGAGCTCCCAGGCGAGATCGGTGGCTGCCGCGATGTCGTGGACGCGGCCATCCAGCCACGCATACTCCGCGGCCGCGCAGGCCACCGGGCCGATGCGCTGGATCTCGCCTGTTTCCGCCGCGAGCCGCTGCGCCAGCGCAAGGTATGACTGCGGATCGTCACCGCGCAGCATCGTCGCCCTCGCCGCGGCGCATGCCGCGGGAATGGTCGAGATGGGGGACACGCCCTGGGGTCCCAGTACCTCGTGAGCGACGCCGAGAGCCTCGTCGAGCCGTCCCACATGCACCAGGGCGTCGGCCCGCAGCGCCTTCATGTACCGGGTCCACGAGTCCAGGTCGTGGGCTTCGGTGTAGTCGATCCCGGCCTCCAGTTGTGCCAGGGCGTCGGGTAGCTTGCGGTGCCTCAGCGCCGCCGAGCCCAGATTGGTCTGGGCCCGTGCCGCGTGTTCCTCGAAGCCCGCCAAGAGGGCCCCATCGAGGCTTTGGCGCAGCCGGGCAACACCCGCGGGCTCGTATGTCGAGACGGCCATGGCCGAGCCCACGTTGTTGAGCGCGTGGATCCGGATCTCGTCCTCGCCCAGCTCGCTCGCGAGCGCGATGGCCTGCTCGCCCCACCGCACCGCCTCCTCGGTGTCGTCCGCGAGCATCCGCAGCTGCGACAGGTTGCTCCACGCCGCCGCCAGCGGTACCGACGGCCCCAGGGGTTCGAGGGTGTGGCAGGCGTCCTGGGCGAAGCGTTCCGCATCTGCCCCGCGACCCAGAAACCAGGACAGCCGTGATAGCCACCGCTGGTCGTCGCCGACCTCCATGGCCTCGTTTGCCGCCGCATGGAACTCGAGTGCATGATGGCGCGCGGTCAGCGCCTCCAAGAGCTGGTCGGTGAGGTAGCACTCGTGTGAGAGCTCGACGTAAAGGCCCGCGCGGTCGTTGGCCGGTGGCCCGTGCCGTAGCGCGGCACGCAATTGCGTGGCCGCCTCGCGGTGGGCTCCCAGCGCGGCCAGGTGCCGTCCCGCGATGGCCGCGTGGTGTGCGGCGACGGTGGCCTCGCCACACTGTGCAGCGTGGTGCGCGATCCGTCGGTGATCCTCGGGGGTGCGTCGCTGGACCTCCGTGAGCGCGGCGCGGTGCAGGCGACGCGCCTGAGGGGCCGTGACCGCGGCCTCGACGGCCTCTCGCGCCAGCTCGTGCCGGTACGCGACCCCAGAGTCGCGCACGACGAGCATTCCTCGCTCTACGCACTCGTCGATGGCGTCGAGGGAGCAGCCCGCCACGGCGGCCATGAGGTCCGCGGGAGCGCTGTCCCCCACGACCGCGGCCGCCTCCGCGGCGACCCGCGCGTCGGGGGAGAGCCGTGCAAGTCGGGCGCGCACGGCATCGGCCACACCGGTGGGCAGCGTGGAACCGCTGGTAGCGAGCACCTCCGTCACGTAGAACGCATTGCCCGCGGTGCGGGCGTGCAGCGTCGCGGCGTCGGTGACGGAGCGCGCGTGCGCCACAAGAGTGGCGACGCCGTCGACGGTGAGCGCCGGGACGTCGATCCGAGTGGTGTGCGGCCACCGAGCCGCCTCATCGAGGAGTTGAGTGAGCGGATGGCTAGGGCCGATGTCGTCCGGGCGGAAGGTGGCGATCACCATCAGCGGTGCCGTCTCGCTCCGTCGGCCTAAAAACTGCAGGGCATTGAGGGTCGCGTCGTCCGCCCAGTGCATGTCTTCGAGCACCATTGCGGTGGGCTCGCGGGTGAGGGTGGCCCGCAGTCGCGTGTGAAGCGTGTAGCGGCTCAGTGCCCCGGCCTGCACGGCGGCCACGTCGTCGGCGATCTCGGGCACGGCCTCCTGGAACGCGGCGAGCGCGTCCGCCGTCGTGACGTTGTCCGCGCCTCCCACACGCACCCGGCACCCCTCGTACCCGTGTGTGAGGAACTCGCGCACCAGCGTGGTCTTTCCCTGACCCGCTTCTCCCGCCACCAGGACGAACGCGCCCGCACCCCTCGTTGCCGCCTCCCGCAGGGAAGCGAGCTGTGTCAGGTGATCCTCGCGTTCGACGATCATCTGACCATTAAAGCGGTCAGACGCCCTCCGTGACGGGGTGAATCTCGTCCGCTACCAGGCCGTGGGCCTCGCGGTGGACAGTGTTGGCGGCCTCCGCATCGGGTGCGTCGACCAGGCAGAAGATCTTGCCTGCCGGCTCGTCGACCCAGTACCGCAGGTAGTGGACGCCGTGGTCCGACTGCTTCTCAAGGTCGGCGGCGTGCGCCTGTGCCACGTCCGCCATGCTGACCGATCCGTCGAGGTGGTGCACATCCATGAAGAGAGCCATGACTTTGCCTTTCGTGTGGTGCCCGGCCCGGGTGACCGTGCACCACCAGTCCAGTACGCCCGCCACGCTCACACATCGGTGAGTTCACCCATGTTTCCGGAATATGTTGGCCTGTGCACCTGGTCACGCGGCTCTTGACGGGGTCCAAGGGCATGGCCAGCATGCGGTCATGGCAGATCGTGACTCCATCCATGTTCATCACGGCTTCGACTACATCGAGATTCCTGCGCTCGACATCGACGCGGCGGAACGGTTCTACCGCGACGCCTTCGGTTGGCGTTTCACCGAGTACGGGCCCGGGTACCGAGGCATTGTGACGCCAGACGGCCGTGAGGCCGGCGGGCTTACTCGGGTGGGCGAGGTCGCCGACGGCACGCTTCTTGCTGTGCTGTTCTCGCGAGACCTCAACGCGTCACGAGACGCGATTCTTGCCGCTGGCGGCACCCTGACGAGGGATATCTTCGAGTTTCCCGGAGGCTTCCGCCTGCATTTCGAGGACGTCAGCGGCAACGAGCTGGGCGTGTGGGCGTTCCCGGAGGCCGTCACCGGACCGTAATGGTGCCCAGCGACGTCCATCGTTGGAGGTCGATCCACGCGCTCTCGCTGACGTCGAGCGCGGGTGCGGGGAGCACCGCAGGCTCGTCACCGGCGGAACTCATGCTCGACGAGGACCCGTTGCCCGACAGAGCATCGGACTTCGGTACCAATGGCTCGACCTGCGGCGTGAGGAGCCCGGAGTCGTCGACAGTTCCATCCTCGTAGTACATCGCGTCGTAGTCCGAGACGTTCAGGCTGGTCGAGGCGAGGAGCGTGTAGGTGCCCGCCTCCACACCGCCGGCGCCACCGTCGCAGCGCGTCACGTCCCGCCACAGGTAGGTGCCGGAGACCGAAGCGTCGGGAGCCAACGCACCGGACTCGGGCGCGGGGGCAATGAGCATCTCGGCGCCGTCGGGAGCGACGGCATCGGCTGCCATGTCCGCCTCCTCTCGCATGATCACCATGTCGCCGCTGCGATCGATCGACTGCGGGTAGGCCTCGGCGACGATGCGCCCGTCGCGCACGAGGTATAGCTGCGGCTGCGTGGCCCAGAAGTTCGTGATCGCGTAATCCGAGGTATTGGTGACGGTCGCGGCGACTTCGGGGTTGCCGTCGACCACAAAGCCGTAGCTCACCGACAGCGACGACGGCGCGGTCACGTCGACGTCAAGCAGCTCCATGGTGGAGGTGCTCTCGGGGAACGTCGACCCGTCGCCGCCTCCCCACGCACAGCCGTAGTAGCGGTACACGCCCGAGGTTCCGTCGTTCATGATCCAGCGGTAACTGCCGGCGGCCATGTCCCAGGAGTCGTCGGTGGCCGCGGACTCGAACATCTGACGGGCGACGTCGGGCGTCAGCGCCTTCGAACCGAAGCGATCCGTCGGCTCGGTGGGCAGTGGGTCGGGCTTGGGCTCGGTGGGCTCGACCGGCGTGCCGGGCTCGCCAGGGTCGACAGGGTCCGGCTCGATGGTGCCGGTCGGCTCCGGCAGCGGCTCGGGCTCGGCGGTGCCCAGGTAGGCGCCGAACGGGTCGTCGACGCGCTCGCCCTCGATCGTCAGGGCGATCGGGTCTGCCGCCACGCGGAAGATTTCGGGCATGTCGGTGACGGGAGGATCGGTCACCTCCGACTCCTCCGTGGGCATATCGCTTGGCACGGCACTCGGCACGTTGCTCGGCTCAGCGGAAGGCGCGGGATCCGTCGCAGGCTCGTCTACTTCGACCACCGGATACGCGAGGGTCTGCGCGAGGTGAACCTCGTAGTCGCCTGCCGGCAGCGGGGCGCCGTCCCAGCAGTTGACCGCCGTGATGGTCTGCCACGACTGCAGCGAGGAGAACTCAGTCGCGGGGTCGAGCCGCTCGTACACCTCGCCCGCGGGCAGCGACGGCTCGTCGGCGGGGCCGTAGATCACGGGGTCGGGCTCGATGTACGAGCCGACGATAATGCCGTCCCACGTCACCACGTAGTCGCCACCAGTGACGAGGTCGACGGGACGCGAGGCGGTGAGGGTCCGCTCGATCTCGTAGCCGCCGTCGGCCGCCTCTAGCGAGCCCACGGAGAACTCCACGCCGGACGCGTCGCCGTACTCCCACGCGGGGTCCGATGCCGAGAAGTCCGCGCCGCACATCCACGGCGAGGCCAGCATCGAGCCTCCCGCGTAGCCGTCGGCCGCTTCGCCGGATGCCGCTCCGCCCGAGGCGTCACCCCCCATCGCGGGTGCTGACTCCTCGGTCGCCATGTCGCCCGCGGCAAACCGGTCCTCGTCGCCAGCGGAGGCAAAGGAGGGCCCGATCAGGCCCACGCCCAGGATCGCAACCGCACCCACGGCGACCACGCCGTTGGAGCCCGTCCGCAAGGCGCGCCGGCGCGCCACCTTGCGTGACGCATCGGCCGTCGAGACTGTCACGCCGTCCACGGGTGCGGTGTCCGCCGCCCCGCGCAGTGCATCCGAGAGCTTCATCGCGCGTTCCTTTCCTCGGCGGTCGCGCCATCCGCGACCGCCGCGTCCTCGAGTGGCCCGAGGGCCAACTCCAGCTGCCCCAGCCCATCGCTGAGGTAGCGCTTCACGGTGCCGCCGGCCAGGCCAAGCTGGCGCGCAATCTGCGGCACGGTGAGGTCGTCAAAGAACCGCAGCACCACGCAGGCCCGGACGCGTGGCGGCAGGGTCGCCAGCGCATCGGCCACGTCGGAGCCCGCCTCGACCTGGCCAAAGCGGTCCGGAACCACCGCATCGGCCTTGAACAGGTGCTGCACCCGCTGCCAGCGCTGCTGACGGCGATAGCCGTCGACATACGTCGAGGTAATCGCTCGACGCACATACGCCTCCGCCTTCAGCGACGTGAGGCCCGGACGCTCCCGCGAGAACGTCCTGACCAGCGCGTCCTGCACCAGGTCCTGCGCCTGCACCGGGTCGCCGCACACCAGATAGGCGTACGACAGCAGTGCGCGTTCACGGTCGCGCACCAGCTGCTCCATCGTGTCCCGCCACAGGGCCATGACGTCCTCCGCTCACAGGCTGTCGGTTCACAGTGTCGACGGACAGGTCCGTCAAAACGTTGGGGCGGCCGATGCCGTGGCTGGCTTGTCGCCCCACGTCGCCGGGTTCCCGGCCTGGGTTGCAGGCTTCCCCTAGAGTGGCAAGCAGCCCGGTGGGTCCACAGCGTGGTGGACCCCGTGAGCGTTCGTCAAGGAGGACGTATGCGCACTGTGACAGGCACCGAGGTCGAGGTTGGCTCCTCGAACCTGGTCATCGTCGGCGTGATCGCCGCCATCGCGGTGGTCTCCCTCATCTTCAGTTATGTGCTGCGCCAACAGGTGCTGCGCGAACGCGACGGCACTGAACGCATGCGCGACATCGCGGGGGCGGTTCAGGAGGGGGCGTCCGCGTACCTGACGCGCCAGATGCGCACGCTCGTGCTGTTCGCCGCGATCGTGTTCTGCCTGCTGTTCCTGCTTCCCGGCGACGCCGGGGTGCGGGTGGGGCGGTCGTTGTTCTTCCTGCTGGGTGCGGGATTCTCCGCCGCGATCGGTTACATGGGCATGTGGCTCGCGGTGCGCGCCAACGTGCGCGTGGCGGCCGCGTCGACGGGGCCCGACGGGCGCGCCGCGGGGGCGCGCATCGCGTTCCGCACCGGCGGAGCCGTGGGCATGTCCGTGGTGGGGCTCGGCTTGGTCGGTGCCGCCGCGGTGGTGCTGATCTTCCGCGGCGACGCGGCCGCGGTGCTGGAGGGCTTTGGCTTCGGAGCGGCGCTGCTGGCGATGTTCATGCGCGTGGGCGGCGGCATCTTCACCAAGGCCGCCGACGTGGGCGCCGACCTCGTGGGCAAGGTCGAGCAGCACATCCCCGAGGACGACCCGCGCAACGCCGCGACCATCGCCGACAACGTGGGCGATAACGTGGGCGACTGCGCCGGCATGGCCGCGGACCTGTTCGAGTCCTACGCGGTCACGCTCGTCGCCGCGCTGATCCTGGGTAAGGCGGCGATGGGGGAGCAGGGTCTCGTGTTCCCGCTCATCGTGACCGCTGTCGGCGCGGTCGTGGCCGCGATCGGCGTGTTCATCACGCGCGTCAAGCGCGGCGAGTCCGGCCTGGCGGCGATTAACCGCGGCTTCTACGCGGCCGCGGCGATCGGCGCGGTGCTGTCCGCGATCGCCGCGTACGTGTACCTGCCCGGTTCGTTCTCGGAGTTCACGGGCGCGTCGATCGAGTCCGAGTCCGGCGACCCGCGCCTCATCGCGACGGTCGCGGTGTTCGTCGGCATTGGGCTGGCGGGCCTCATCCTGTGGATCACCGGGTTCTTCACCGACGTGGGCGCCAAGCCCACGCGCCGCGTTGCGGCGACGTCCCGCACGGGTGCGGCGACCGTGGTGCTCTCGGGCATCGGCGTGGGGCTCGAGTCCGCGGTCTACACCGCGACCGTGATCGCCGGCGCCATCGTGATCCTGTTCTTTGTCGCCGGCGGCTCGGTGGCGCTGGCGCTGTTCCTGGTGGCGCTCGCGGGCTGCGGTCTGCTCACCACGGTGGGCGTGATCGTGGCCATGGACACGTTCGGGCCGGTCAGCGACAACGCCCAGGGCATCGCCGAGATGTCCGGCGACGTCGACGAGGAGGCCGCGCAGATCCTCACCGACCTGGACGCCGTGGGCAACACCACCAAGGCCGTCACCAAGGGCATCGCCATCGCGACGGCGGTGCTCGCCGCGACCGCCCTGTTCGGTTCCTACAGCGAGGCCGTCACCCACGCACTCGAGGACGCGGCGGCGACGGCCGCCGACTTCTCCTACGCGATCATCCACCCGCTGACGCTCGTGGGCGTGATCATCGGCGGGGCGACGGTGTTCCTCTTCTCGGGACTTGCGATAGATGCGGTGACGCGCGCGGCCGGAGCGATCGTGCTGGAGGTGCGCCGCCAGTTCCGCGAGATGCCCGGCATCATGACCGGCCACACCCGTCCCGAATACGGCCGCGTCGTGGACATCTGCACGCGCGACTCGCTGCGTGAGCTCGCGACGCCGGGGCTGCTCGCGGCGATGGCGCCGATCTTCGTGGGCTTCGCCCTCGGCCCGGGTGCGCTCGCGGGGTTCCTGGGCGGCGCGATCGGCACGGGCGTGCTGATGGCGGTGTTCCTCGCCAACTCCGGCGGTAGTTGGGACAACGCGAAGAAGATCGTCGAGGACGGCCACCACGGCGGCAAGAACTCGCCGGCCCACGAGGCCACGGTCATCGGCGACACCATCGGTGACCCGTTCAAGGACACCGCCGGGCCTGCGATTAACCCGCTCATCAAGGTGATGAACCTCGTGGCGCTGCTGATCGCGCCCGCGGTCGTGGCGCTGATGTACGGCGACGCGGCCGGGTGGCTGCGCTGGGTCATCGCGGGCGTCGCCGCCGCCATTGCGGTGACGGCCGTGGCGCGGGCCTCGATCCGCTCGCACGCGGGCGGGATCGAGGAGGAAGCCTCCGAGCCCGAGGTGGCGCGCGAGGGTTCGCCCACGCCGTGACACGTCGCCGACATCTGGTCCTGGCATGATCCGCGTATGAGGGGAAACAGGGTTCGTCTTGCCGGCGGGATCGTCGGGGCGCTCGTGGTGGTCGAGGCCACCTCGGGTGTCATTCAGGGCTTCTACACGCCGCTGTTCAGCGACATCGCGGACAAGCTCGCCATCCACGACGCGGACATCAACTGGCTTGAGGCCACGCAGCTGCTGCTGAGCGCCATCGTGGTGCCCGTGCTCGCGCGCCTGGGCGACATGATCGGCCACCGCAAGGTGCTCATCGGATCGCTCATTGTGACGATGCTCGCGTCCTATGCCATCGCGTTCTCCGCGTCGTTTGCGGTGTTCCTGGTGGCGTGGGCCATCCAGGGCTTCTACGTGGTGTGGCTTCCCATGAACGTGTCGATCATCCACTCGCGCGCCCGAGACCTCCCCGACGGCGCGGCACTCACCCGCCGCGGCGCGGGCATCATCGTCGTCGCGCTCCAGGCGGGTGCGATCGCAGGTGCGCTGCTGGGCGGCCAGCTCGGCGTGATGCTGCCGCTGTGGGCAACGCTCTTGGTGCCCGCGGTGTTGGTGACGATCGCACTCGTGGTGGTCATCGTGAAGGTGCCCGACCCCGGCGTGCGTGCCGGCGGCACCATCGACACGCGCGGCACCACCGTGCTGACCCTCGCGCTGCTCGCGATCACCGGCGGCCTGTCCCTGGTGCGCTTCAACGGCATCAACGCATGGGTCATCGTCATGGTCGCGATCGGACTCGCGCTGCTGTGGGTGTTCGTCAAGGTCGAGGAGCGCTCCGACGACCCGCTCGTCGACATGACGATGCTCCGCCTGCCCACCGTGTGGCCCGTGATCCTGACCTCGGCCCTGTTCGGCGTCTCGGTGCTGGGCGCGCAGGGCCCACTGTCGACCTTCGCGCGGACCGACCCGGGCGAGGTGGGCTACGGCCTGGGGCTCGACTCGGCGACCGCGTCGTACCTGATCGGCGCGTACGTGGTGTCGCTGCTCATCGGCGCCGCGATCTTCTCCAAGGCCTCGGCGGTGTGGTCGCCTCGGTTCGTGCTCATCGGGGCCTCGGGTCTGGTGGCCGCCGGCTACCTCGCCCTCATCCCGCTGCACGCCAACTTTGTGCAGGTGCTCGCCTGCATGATGGTGGCGGGACTGGGCTCCGGAGCCCTCGTGGCCGCGCTTCCCGCCGCCGCGGCCGCTGCGGCGCCTCCCCACCAGACCGGTATCGCCACGGGTCTGACTAACACCACCAAGACCATCGGCGGCTCGTTCGCCTCGTCCGCGTTCGCGATCGCGCTCGCCTCGGGCGCCGTCGCGACCAGCTCGGGCGAGGAATCCGGCGCAGGGTCGCTGTCGGGTTACATGACCGTGTGGGCCATCTGCGGCGGCACGGCCATCGTCGCCCTCCTCGTGCTCTTCGCGGTGCCGAAGGTGGCCTTCCAGGCCAACGATGCCACTCGCGCCGCGGGCGACGGACTGCCGGCGGCCGATGCCCTGCCCGATGGGGTGCGCACCGCCGCCGAGCGTGACCCCAAGCCGACCCCCCACGAAGGCGAGGAGACCCGATGAAGAGGAACGAGGCATCGGCCGCCCACGCGAGCGAGCGCGCGCTCAGCGCCGCCGCCCACCTGCAGGCCCTGGTGCGGATCCCCACCGTCTGCCCGCCCGGCGACGCGCCCCTGAGCCCCGAGGTTGCGCAGGTGTTCGCCGCCCACCGCTCGGCGATGGAGGAGTGCTACCCGCGCGTGTTTGCCGCGGCCGAGGTCGACTCGGTGGGCCGCGCCGGCCTGCTGCTGCGCGTGCCCGGTGCCACCCCCGAGCGTCCCGTCATGCTCATGGCCCACCAGGACGTGGTGCCCGTCCCCGACGACTGGGAGGCCGAGGGCTGGGAGCACCCGCCGTTCGACGGCGCCATCGACGCGGGCTATGTCCACGGCCGCGGCACGCTCGACGACAAGGGCGCGCTCGTGGTGCTGATGGACGCGCTCGAGGAGCTCCTCGAGTCCGGGTGGACGCCCGCGCGTGACGTCTACCTGCTGTTCGGCGCCGACGAGGAGCAGCACGGTCCCTCGGCGGTCGCGGCCGCCGCGCTGCTCGAGGAGCGCGGCATCGAGCCGTGGCTCGTACTCGACGAGGGCGGCGCCGTCGCGACGGGGGCCTTCCCCGGAATGAGCGGCCCCGCTGCGGTCATCGGCGCCTCGGAGAAGGGCATCGCGACCATCGACCTGGTAGTCGAGTCGCTCGGAGGCCATGCCTCGACCCCGCCGCGCGAGTCGGCGCCGGGGATTCTGGCCGCCGCACTCGTCAACGTGGAGTCCGCGCCGTTCCCGTCGTCGTTGCACGACCTCTCGGTGGAGATGTTCGAGGGGCTCGCGCCGTCGCTGAGGTTCCCGCTCGGGTCCGTCCTCGGCCGCGCGGGGAAGCTGCGCGGGCCACTCGCGACCCTCATGCCTCGCCTGGGGCCGGAGCTTGCGGCCATGGTGCGCACCACCGCCGCGATCACGATGCTCGAGGGCAGCCCCGCGCAAAACGTGCTCGCCACCCGGGCCCGCGCCACACTGAATTGCCGCATCGCCGTGGGGTCCTCGGTGGCCGCCACCGTGGCACACCTGCGCGAGGCCATCGACGATGAGCGCGTCTCCTTGGAGATCGTCGAGGCGTCCGAGCCCTCTCCCGTCTCGCCCACGGCCGGCGACGAGCGGTGGGAGGCGCTGGGTGCGGCCGTGGCGGCGTCCTATCCCGAGGCGGTTGTGGTGCCCTACGTCATGATGGCTGCGTCCGACGCTCGCCACGTGGCCCGCATCGCGCCGGCGGTGTACCGGTTCTCGCCGCTGCTCATGGACAAGGCGCATCGCGAGGCCATCCACGGCCCCAACGAGAAGGTGTCGATCGAGTCGCTGGGCCGCGGCGTGGAGTTCTACCGGGCGCTGCTGACCGGCCCGGCGCTGGGGCCCGATGCCGCCAAGGGCGGCGCCGCCGCGGGCTAGCCTGGGCGCGTGAGTGAGAACGTGCCACAGCTGTCTGCCGACGACGCCGCGCGCCTGCGCGACGACCTGGCGGGATGGACCGTCGATGCCGTCGAGGCCGTGGTGGGGGACCGCGCGGCAAGGGCGCTCGGTCGCGAACAGATCACGCCCGCGCTCATGGCCGCACGCGACGCAGGGGCGGACCGGCACGCGCTCCTGACCCGGCTCTTCGTGCTCGGCGACGTCCTCAGTGATGCCGACCTGTCGACCGCGCTGCCCGCGCTCACGGCGGACGGAGCCGCCCGCACCGGTCTCGTCGCCATGACCGACGGTGCCGGCCGCGCCCTCGTGCAGCTCAGCCCGCACGCCGCCGCCGACGGCGACGTCCAGGTGGACTGGTGGGTGCCGTCCGACCCGCGCGAGGCCATCACCGGCCGGGCGGTGCAACCCGACCATGTGCTCGGGGTCGGGGGCGCGTCGACCATGCTCGCCTCGGTCACGGTGCGCCGCCCCGTGGGGCGTGTGCTCGACCTCGGCACCGGCTGCGGCATCCAGGCCCTCCACGCCTCTCTTCACGCAGACCAGGTCGTCGCCACCGACATCTCCCGTCGCGCGCTCGCCTACGCGCGCCTGAGCGAGGCGATCAACCGGCCCGCCCTGCGCGAGGCCGCCTGGGACATGCGCGAGGGAAGCCTGCTCGAGCCCGTCGAGGGCGAGGCTTTCGACCTCATCGTGTCCAACCCGCCGTTCGTCATCACCCCTCCCGGCGCGCCCCGTTTCGAGTACCGCGACGGTGGGCTTGAGGGCGATGCCGTCGTGGAGACCCTCATTCGCGAGGCCGGCGCGCATCTGCATCCAGGCGGCATCGCACAGTTCCTGGGCAACTGGGAGATCCGCGGCGACTGGACCAGTCGACTTGAGACGTGGCTCGACGCGAGTCCCGTGCCGCTCGACGCCTGGGTCATCCAGCGCGACGCACTCGACGCCGCCGAGTACGCCGAGACGTGGCTACGCGACGCCGGCATCACGCCCGAGCGCGACGCCGAGCGGTTCAGGGACGCCTACGAGACCTACCTGCGGGCCTTCGATGCCACCGGGGTCGAGGCCATCGGCTTCGGCGCGGTGCTGCTGCGCCGGCCGATGCACGGCTCGCCCACGCTGCGCCGGCTCGAGGAGCACGAGGGTGCCCTTCCCAGCCCCCTTGGCCCCCACCTCGCCGCGAGCCTTGACGCACACGACTGGCTCGCGCAGACCAGCGACGAAGCTCTGCTCGACGCGGCCTTGACGGTGGCGCCCGACGTCACCAAGGAAACCTACGGGCGCCCGCTGCTCGTCGATCCCGAACACCTCCTGCTGCGCCAAGGCGGCGCGCTGGGCCGCTCCATCAAGGCCGACACGGCGCTCGCGGGCTTCGTGGGTGCGTGCGACGGCGAGCTGACGGCGGGCCAGATTGCGCACGCGCTCGCCGCCTTGCTCGACGTCCCGGCAGGCACCATGGTGGGTGGGCTGGTGCCCGCGATTCGCGACCTGGTGCGTGACGGCTTCCTCATCCGCTAACGAGGGGCGCTGAGCCCGACCACGCGGTGGCTGCGCTCCATCGACCATGCCGCAGGGAGCGACGTGACGCACCTCACAGTGGTGGTGGGGTGCGCGGGGCCGATGCCGTGCGTTCTCTCCTCGCGGCAGTCGGCCGTATTACCCCTGATCGAGGAGTCGTTGCCATGCCCGCGTCCGCCGCGTTCCCACCCGCGTCGCCGGTGATCACGGCTCCTCACGGGGACACGGTGTCGTGGTGGGACGGAGTGCCATGGTTCGACCTCGCACCGTGGCCCGATGTCACACCCTGGGAGCCGCCCGCCCCGCGAGCGATGCCGGCGCCCGGCTCTCCCGCCACCCTCGCGATCTCTCGCTACCTCCCCGCGACCACGATGCTGTGGCGTGGACGCACCGTCGCCGCGCTCTTCTTGCAGGGATGCCCGTGGACGTGCGGGTACTGCCTTGACCCGTCCATGCGACGCGACGAGGGTATCGGCCGCTGGACGTGGGCGGACGTGGTTGCCGACGTGACGGGAGTCCACCGCGACATCGATGGCATCGTCTTCACCGGCGGCGAGCCCACCCGGCAAGCCGCGCTCCTCCCCGCGATGGCCTTCATGCGTGAGGCCGGCCTCGGCATCGCCCTGCACACCGGTGGCGCGTATCCTGCGCGGCTCGAGCGCGCGCTGCCGCTGGTCGACTTCGTTTCGCTCGACATCAAGGGCCAGCCCAGCCGCTACGGCGCCGTCACCGGTTCGCTAGTGGCGGGCGACGCGGCATGGCGCTCGCTCGACATCCTCCAGGCCTCGTCGACTGCCTTCGAGGTCACCATCACCGTCGACCCCACCCTTCACACCCGCGCGGAGATACTGGACCTTGCCGACACCCTCCGGGCGCGCGGGGTGCACCGTATTGCTCTGCAGGAGGTCATCGCGGGGATCGCGAACCCCCGCTACGCGGACCGCCTCGGCGGGCGCGGCATCCGCGATGTCCTGACCCTCACGGATCTGAGCAAGTTCACCGTGCGGTAATCGCCGCCTTCCGTCGACGTGCATCGGTGGGTAGAGTTCCAGCGTGGCCGTGGGGGAGTTGCACTTTGAGGGGTTCGTGCTCGACGCGGCCCGCTATCAGTTGCGCGCGGGTGCAGACCCGGTGCGCATCGAGCCCCGCGCCTTCGACCTCTTGCGCGTGCTGATCGAGCAGCGTGACCGGGTCGTGACGAAGCCGGAGATCCTCGAAACGGTGTGGGGCACCACGTATGTGTCGGACGCCGCGCTCACCACCGCCCTGCGTACGGTGCGCCGTGCGATTGGAGACACGGGTGCCGCGCAGCGACTGATCCGCACCGTTCACGGTCGCGGCTATCAATTCGTCGGCGACGTGACGGTGGCCGATGCCGCGGCAGGCTCCGCACCCGTCCCGCCACCCGCTCCGGTCGGCCCGGCGAGCTTTGCGCCCGCGGGCCGCGCTCCGGCGCCCACCACCCCCGTCGCCACGTCCCACACGGTGGTCGGTACGCAGGCGATCCGGTATTGCGCCGCCGCAGACGGCTCCCGCATCGCCTACGCCACGGTCGGTGAGGGGCCTGTGCTCGTGAAGGCCGCGAACTGGATCACACACCTCGACCTCGAGTGGGACAGCCCCGTGTGGGCTCACTGGAACCGCGGCATGGCGTGGGGCCGGCGCCTCATTCGCTACGACGAGCGAGGGTGCGGGATGTCCGACTGGGATCCGCCCAGCAACACGTTCGAGGACTGGGTGGCCGACCTCGAGGCCGTCGTCGAGGCTTCCGGGGTGGAGACCTTTCCGCTCTTGGGTATCTCGCAGGGTGCCGCGGTGGCGGTCGCGTACGCCGCCCGCCATCCCGACCGCGTGGAGCGCCTGGTGCTCTCGGGCGGATATGCCCGCGGACGAATCGTGCGGGCCGAGGACGATGCCCAGCGGGCAGCCGCCGCCCTCGATGTCGACCTCGCGCGGGTGGGCTGGGAGCAGCAGGACTCGAGCTTCATGCGTGTCTTCGCGTCGCAGTTCCTCCCCGAGGGCACGCTCGAGGACTGGGACGCCTTCACCGAGTTCCAGCGCAGCACCACCTCGGCCGCGAATGCCGTGAACTTCCTTGAGGAGTTCGCCCACATCGACGTGGTCGACGAGGCGCCGCGAGTGACCTGCCCCACGCTCATCCTCCATTCGCGCGGCGACGTGAGGGTGCCGGTGTCGCAGGCACGCGAGCTCGCCACCCTCATCCCCGACTCCTCGCTCGTGCTGCTCGAGAGCGCCAACCACCTGCTCGGCGAGGACGAGCCCGCGTGGAAGGACTTCCTGAGTCACCTCGACGCTTTCTTGGGTTCCGCCGACGGAGTTTCTGAGGAGATCTGAGGGCGCACATGAGGGTGTCCTGAGAACGCTGGCCGGGAGCCGCGTGCGCCTCTAGCGTGGAGGCCGAGCACGCGAGATGGCCGCGGGCCGTACCCCGTCAGCCGACCCCAGGAGCCTCTCCATGTCTGCCCCCATGTCCCTTGCCCGCCGCGCGGGCGCCGCCGCTGCCGCCGTCGCGGTGCTCGCGGCCGCCGCGCTCGGCGGAAGCGCCGCGAGTGCCGCGGATGGCCTCGCCGCGGAGGCGTCACCGTCCGTGACGCCTTCCGCGTCTCCCGTCCCGACGGCCGATGCCGTCGCGAGTCCCGTACCCGAGCCGTCGGCCGCCGAGGGGCCGACGGACGCCCTCCCGGTCGAGGAGCCGGCCGCGCAGCCCAGCGAGGCCCCCGTCGCTGAGGCCGAGGTGACCGAGCCTGAGGTGACCGAGCCCGAGGTGACCGAGGCGGTCGCGAGCGACGCCGAGCCTGTCGCGACGGAGCCGGCGCCCACCGCATCGGCCCTCCCGGTCGAGCCCAGCCCCGCGCCCAAGGCTGCGCGACTGGCCGAGCCGGCCGTCGCATCGGCCCTCGTGGAGGAGGACGACGACCCGCGGTTCCTCGGCGCGGATGGCTGCTATTACACCTTCATCGCGGCGGCCACGCAAGCGGTCATCAGCGACATCGAGGGGTGCACCGACGTGGTGGTGCCGAGCGTGATCGAGGGCCTCTCGGTGGTCACGGTCGGCCTGAGTGACCCCATGAGCGATGTGTCCACGTTCACCTCGCTGACACTGCCGGACTCGGTGACGGTCGTCAGCAGGAATGCCTTCACCGACGCGACCGCGCTGACGTCGGTCGACCTCGGCAAGGGACTCAAGCATGTGGGTGCGGATGCGTTCAGGGGCAGCGCCGTGACCTCGCTCGACATCCCCGCGACGGTGGGCGGGACGGGCGATCGTGCCTTTGCCTTCATGGACGACCTCACCGAGGTGGTGCTGCGCGGCAGCGTGCTCGCCTTCCAGAACCACACCTTCGAGGGTGACACCGCGCTGGGCGACGTGCACATCCTCGATCGCAGCCCGGTGGCCTCGTTCGGCTCGTCCACGTTCAACGGCACCAGCTTCCGCCTGCGCCTGCTGTTCCACGACGGCGCCATGGGCCTGGACTGCAGCGGTGAGTCCGTGACGATCGGTGGCGAGACCTTCACCAGCGACTGCCTGAGCGACGTCACCTTCGACCTGGGCGCCCTCGGCACCGACGTGCGGCGCGACCTGGTCGAGGGCACGGTGATCGCGGAAGGACCCGACGTCATCACTCCGCCCGGGCAGCGCCTCGCGGGCTTCGCGCCGGCCCTGCCCTACACCGTCGGTGCCTCGGACGTGACGCTCGTCGCCCAGTTCGAGGCGGACATCCGCAACGCGGTGGGCGAGGACGGGTGCACGTACACCTACCAGCTCGAAGGCACCGGGGCGCGAGTCCTCGACATCACCGGCTGCGCCGACGTGGTGGTGCCGTCGAGCCTGGGCGGCGCTCCGGTAGAGATCCTGGGCGACGGCGACGGACGCGTGAGTGTGGCCGCGACCGCGACGTCGCTGACCGTTCCCTCGACCGTGAAGGTCATCGACGCCCGGGCCTTCCAGGACGCCGATGAGCTCGCCACGGTCAACCTCACGGATGGCCTCACCGCCATCGAGGATCGCGCCTTCGCCGATGCTGATGCGCTCACCTCGATCACCTTTCCGGTGAATCTGCGCACCATCGCGCCGCGCGCCTTCGAGCATGCCAGCGCGCTCGCGACGGTCGACTTGGGGCTGGTCAGTTCGATCGGCACGTCCGCATTTGCGTCGACCGCACTCACCACGCTGACGCTCCCGCCGACCCTGACGTCGACGGGCGAGCAGGCCTTTGCCTTCATCCCGACGCTGACCGAGGTCACGATCAAGGGCGACATGACGGCGTTGGGGAACTTCGCGTTCCTCGATGACACCCACCTGAGCAAGGTCGTGCTGCACGACCGTGCGGACAGGCTCGGGCTGGCCGACCAGCTCTTCTCTCACGTCCCGCCGTTCGAGTTCTTCGTCCACGACGGCGCGCTCGGCCTGGACTGCGACGGCGCGCGCGCTCCGTTCTCCGGCGGCGTCATCGACCCGATGTGCCTGGTCGACGTGACGTTCGACAAGGGCCCCGACACCTTCGACGAGCGCTGGCAGCACGTCGAGGAGGGCTTCGTCATCGAGGAGGGACCCGAGGCTGTGGCGCCGTATGGGACCGAGTTCGTGGGCTACGACCCCGAGCTGCCATTCATCGTCGGCACCGAGGACCTGGTCTTCGAGGCGCAGTTCGGGGGCCTCACCCCGGGCGACTACACGCCCAGCGAGGACGACCTCACTCCCGAGGCCCAAGGCGGGTTCACGATCCCGTCGTCGGTCCAGGCCGGCGATCTGCTCACGCTCGTGGCCGACCCCGCGCCCACCGGCACGCCCGAGCCCGAGCCGACGGGCGACCCCGAGCCCCTGGCGCTTCCGCTTGCGCTCGCGGTGGCCCAGGACGAGGAGCCGCCGGTAGGCGACGACTCTGAGGACGAGCCCGACCCCAACGACTTCATGGACGTGGTCCTCTTCTCTACGCCCGTGCAGCTGGACATCCTCGACGCGCCGACGGAGCAGTCCTTCGTGGTGCGGATTCCCGCGGACACGGAGCCCGGCGAGCACAAGATCGCGGTCTACACGGTGTTCGGCGACCTCTTCGGCTGGCAGCCGCTCACCGTGACAGCCGCGGACGAGCCCGAGGGCTCCCCTGAGGATCCCGAGACCCCCGCGCCGGGCGACGGCGACCCCGTCGGGGAGGAGAGCCCGGACACGGAGACGCCGGTGAGTGACGATGACCCGGCAGGCGACAACGACCCGGCGGGCCAGGACGATCCCGCGGGCGAAGACGGTGCCATGGGCGGCGACACCGATGGAGGCGACTCCGGTGACGTCGAGGAGGCCGCCCACCCCGTCGGCCAGGTGGGTGCGACGTCCGGGGCGGCAGATGGTGACGCCTCGGCGAACGGCCTGGACGGGCTGAGTGCGAGCGGCCCGTCGGACATGGCACTCCCGCTGGGGATGGCTGCAGCGCTCATCGCGGCGGGCGGCATGGTCCTCATCGGGCGACGCCACCGGGCCTAGCGTGTCCCCGTGCGGGCGGCGAGCATTCTCGCCGCCCGCACGGGGTTCATCGGCCGTCTAGTTCATGCGCGCGGTGATGCGCTCGGCGACGGCGTCCCACTCGTTCGCGCGGGCCACGAGGAACGGCTGGCCGGGCAATTCCGGCCGGTAGTCGGTGCCGTCGAGGTAGCGGGCCACGTAGCCCAGTTCGCGCACAATGGCCACGCCGGGCGCGTGGTCCCACGGCTTGGCGCGCGACCACAGCAGGAAGTCGTTGGTGCCGTTCGCGAGGTCCCAATAGTCCCAGCCCGCACACATGCGCGGGGGTACCACCTCGCCCACGTCCTCGGCGAGTCCCGCGACGCCTTCGGCCAGGCCGCCGGGAAGGAACCGGGCGATCGCCACACCGCGCAGC
This sequence comes from Demequina sp. NBRC 110055, assembly GCF_002090135.1. Lineage (GTDB taxonomy): Bacteria > Actinomycetota > Actinomycetes > Actinomycetales > Demequinaceae > Demequina. The sequence continues at coordinate 778,090 of NZ_BBRL01000004.1, forward strand.
GCCGACAGCGGTCGGGCGGGGCCGTCGAACACGGGCAGGGCCTCGGGCTTGCCGCCCTCGCCCCTCACGACCCAGGCGCCCTCGCCACGCTGGGCCCCGAACAGGTCCCCGGTCTCGGGGTGAAGGATCCAGCCGTCATGCGTCTGTCCGCCCACCACCCGCGCGACCATCACGGCGTAGTCGACCTTCCCGTGCGCGAAGTTCCACGTGCCGTCCACCGGGTCGACGGTCCACGCCGCGGGCTCGGAGCCCAGCAGGTCGAGCAGCGAAGCGTCGTGCTCGGTCGCCTCCTCGCCGACCACGGCGATGTCCTCGATCTCACGCAACAGGGGAGTGAGGGCCCGCTCGGCCTCGACGTCGGCGACCGTGACCAGGTCGTGGGGGCCGGTCTTGGTGGTGATCTCCGCGTCGGCCAGGGAGCGGAATCGGGGGCGGATCACGTCGTCCGCAATGCGGCGCATGAGGGTCTCGACGGCTTCGCTGTTCACGCGTCCATCGTGGCACGCGCGGGTGACAGCCGGGTGACGGGGTGTGTCGCGAACGCTCGCTTAGCCCCTCACCATCGCGACCAGCGAGGTGACGTCCGCGCGCACCCGCGCCAGCGCCACGAAGGCGACCCCCAGGACGGCGAGCGCGGCCGCCGAACCCAGCAGGAGCATCGGCCATGCGCCCTCAACGAGGGACGATGCTGCCCAGGCGGCCACCGCCGTGGGGGCGAGAACCGTGAGCGAGACGCGCACGGCATCGGCCATCACCGGCGCAGCCGGGATGCCCACGGCCCGCGCGCCGTCGCGCACTGCGAGCGGCCAATAGACCAGCCAGCCCACGCCATTCGCGACCGCGACGCCCATCGCGCCCCACGGAAGGCCGGTAGCGGTGATCGCGACGACGAGCGGGATGGCCCATGCGTTGAACCGCAGGCCGGCCTGCGCCGAGCCGCCGCCCATGTGCAGCCACTGGACGGTCAGCCCGAACGCGCGCACGATCCCTCCGAGGGCGAGCACCCTCAGCAGCGGCACCGCCGCCTCCCAGCCGGACCCGAACACCACAGCGACCACGGGTTCGGCGAGCGCCGCCAGCAGCGCGAACAACAGCCCGGTGCCATAGGTCGCGAGCTGCTGGGCGCGCCGGTAATACGAGGCGAGGCGCTCGCGGTCGTCGCGCACCCGTGTCAGCACCGGCAGCGCCACACGCTTCATCTGGTCGATGGTGAGGCCCAGTGGCAGCAACACCAGTTGCTGGGCGCGGTCGAACAGGCCCACCTGGGTGGGCGGGGCGACGAGGCCGAGCATGGGCGCCGTGACGTAGCGGCCTGTCTGGCCCAGCACGTTGATGCCCAGCAGGTGGCGCGCGTTGCGGATCAGGGCGCGCTCGTCGGCGCCCAGGCGGTGGGGCCGGCCGGGAAGCCAGCGCCCGACGATCGCGAGCAGGATGAGCTCGATCGCGGGCATCGACAGGGTCTGGACGACGAGCGCCTCGATGCCTCCGCCGCCTGCCGCCACCGCGATGGCGAGCGCGAAGCTCGTGACGGTGGCGACGGTGCCGACGGCCGCGACGGCGACGAACCGCAGCTGGCGTGCGAGATGGAGTTGGAAGATGCCGAGCGCGGAGCCCATGACCGGTGCGAGCGCGAGCCAGCGCAGCACGGGTTCGAGCTGCGGCTCGCCCCACAGGTTCGCGATGAGCGGCGCGGCCAGAGCGATGACGCCGCCCACGACCACGCCGAAGGCGAGCGACAGAAAGAACAGCGTGGACTGTGCGCGCCGGGAGATCTCGGCTGCCCCGGCGATCGCCATGGGGAGGCCCAGTGTGGTGACCGCGACCGCGAAGGTGGAAAAGCCGGTGGCGATAGCCATGAGTCCGTAGATCTCGGGCGTCAGCAGGCGCGCCAACACGGCGAGGCCCACCACCCGTGTCGCGACCATGACGACCTGGCCCGCGAGGGTCACCACGGCGCCGCGAGCGCCGGAGGTGGCGAGCGCGGGCTCGGGTCCTGACACGGTGCTCCTCGGGGTGGGTGAGGTGGTGCTGGTGATGCTACTCGGAGCCGTGACGGCGGGGCCGCGAGGAACCCGTCCCGATAGACACCCGTTGACCCGTATGTATTCTGTGAGCGTCTCGCCCCCTTGACACGGCGCGAAAAACTCTCCCCAACGTCGTTAGGCAGGAACCCATGGCACACAAGCTCGTCATCGTCGAGTCGCCAACCAAGGCGGGCACGATCGGCGGCTACCTCGGCTCCGACTACGACGTCGTGTCCTCCGTGGGTCACATTCGCGACATCCCCGAGCCCAAGGAGATGCCCGCCGAGGTCAAGAAGGGCCCCTACGGCAAGTACGGCGTCGACATCGACAACGACTTCGACCCCTACTACCAGGTGTCGGTGCGCTCGAAGAAGATCGTGAGCGACATCAAGAAGAAGCTCAAGGACGCCGACGAGCTCTACCTCGCCACTGATGAGGACCGCGAGGGAGAGGCCATCGCGTGGCACTTGCTCGAGGTGCTGAAGCCGAAGGTACCTGTCAAGCGCCTGGCCTTCCACGAGATCACCCGCGAGGGCATCAACCGTGCGCTCGCCGCGCCGCGCGAGATCGACATGGAGATGGTCGAGGCGCAGGAGACCCGCCGCATCCTCGACCGCCTGTACGGCTGGGACATGTCCGACGTGATGCGCCGCAAGGTGGGCCAGGGCTCCTCCGCGGGCCGCGTCCAGTCGGTCGCGCTGCGCCTGGTGGTGGACCGCGAGCGTGAGCGCATGGCCTTCCAGTCCGCCGAGTATTGGGACCTCACGGCGCGCTTCACGGCCACTCAGGGCGCCGATGCCGGCGTCGCCTTTGTGGGCCGCCTGTCCAAGGTCGACGGCAAGCGTGTCGCGTCGGGCAAGGACTTCGACGACCGCGGCGTGCTCACCTCGGACAAGGTCCACCACGTCACCGCCGGCGAGGCCGGCGCGATCGCGGCGGGACTGGCCCACGCCGCGTTCTCCGTGGTCGACGTCACGTCCAAGCCCTACAAGAAGCGCCCCGCCGCGCCGTTCATCACCTCGTCGCTGATCCAGGAGGCCTCGCGCAAGCTGGGCCTCGGTGCGCGCCAGGCGATGGGAGTGGCGCAGGCCCTGTACCAGCAGGGTTACATCACCTATATGCGTTCGGACTCGCCGGTGTTGTCGAGCGAGGCGATCAAGGCCGCGCGCTCGCAGGCCATCGACCTGTTCGGCCCCGACGCCGTTCCCACGTCGCCGCGCATCTACGCCTCCGCCGACTCGAACGCGCAGGAGGCGCACGAGGCGATCCGCCCCGCCGGCGACAAGTTCCGCACGCCGGACTCGCTGCGCGCCCGCCTGCGCGGCGACGAGTTCCGCATGTACGAGATGATCTGGAAGCGCACCCTGGCGTCCCAGATGGCCGATGCCGTGGGCACCACCTCGACGATCACCGTCGGGGCGCAGTCGTCCGGCGGGCATCGCGTCGAGTTCACCAAGTCCGGCACGATTCTGACGGCGCCCGGCTTCCGCGCGCTGTACGTCGAGTCCACCGAGAAGGCCCGCTACGACGACGACGAGGGCAAGCAGCCCGCCGACGGCGAGTCGCGCCTGCCGCAGGTTGCTGCTGGGGACGCCTTGGACGCGACTGACCTCGAGGCGCTGACCCACGCGACTAACCCGCCGCCGCGTTACACGCAGGGCGCGATGATCAAGGAGCTCGAGGACCGCAAGCTGGGCCGTCCCTCGACGTATGCCTCGACCGTGGACGTCATCATCAACCGCGGCTACGTGCGCATCGACAAGCGTGCGCTGGTGCCGACCTGGCTGGCGTTCTCGATCGTGGGCCTGCTCGAGGAGCACTTCCCGTCGCTCGTCGACTACGGATTCACGGCGGAGATGGAGGCGGGGCTCGACCGCATCGCCTCGGGCGAGCGCTCCATGAAGGACTGGCTGCGCGAGTTCTACTTCGGCGGCGAGGGCGCGGCCCAGGAGGGGCTGCGCGAGCTGCTCGACAACCTGGGCGAGATTGACGCGCGTGCGGTCAACACGTTCGAGATCGGCGACGGCATCGCGGCGCGCAACGGCCGCTACGGCGCGTACATCGAGCGTGACAAGGACGGCGAGCAGCAGCGCGCGTCCATCCCCGAGGAGTTGGCTCCCGACGAGCTGACGGTCGCGAAGGCCGAGGAGCTGTTCGCGAACCAGGGCGGCGACGAGCGGTCCCTGGGTCAGCACCCGGAGTCGGGCTACGAGATCGTCGCCAAGGGCGGACGCTACGGCCCGTACGTGACGGAGGTGCTGCCGGAGGATGCGAAGGGCAAGCCCAAGACGGCGTCGCTGTTTAAGGACATGTACCTCGAGACGGTGACACTCGAGGATGCGCTGAAGCTGATGAGCCTGCCGCGCGTGGTGGGCGTCGCCGAGGACGGCGAGGAGATCACGGCGCAAAACGGCCGCTATGGCCCGTACCTCAAGAAGGGCACGGACTCGCGCACCATCGAGTCGGAGCAGCAGCTGCTCGACATCACGCTCGAGGAGGCGCTGGCGATCTACGCGCAGCCCAAGCGTGGCCGCGGCCGCACCGCGGCTCCACCGCTGAAGGCGTTCGGCAACGACCCCGTCTCGGGCAAGCCCGTGGTGATCAAGGACGGCCGCTTCGGTCCCTACGTCACCGACGGCGAGACCAACGCGACCATCCCGCGCGGTGAAGAGGTCGACGGCGTGGACGAGGCCCGTGCGTTCGAGCTCATCGCGGACAAGCGCGCCAAGGGCCCGGCCAAGAAGCGCACGCCTGCCCGCAAGCCGGCGGCCAAGAAGGCTCCCGCGAAGAAGGCCGCGCCCAAGAAGAAGTAGCGCCACCACCCGCGTCGGTTTGGCCCACAGGTGTGACCTGTGGGGTTGATGTGACACGTGCGACCGTCGCATGTGTCACAGGAGTCGCCATGAGTCCCATCCGTGGGCTAAACCGACGGCGAGGGTGAGGGGCGCTGTGGTGTCTTGCTCGCTGCGCGGTTCAGCGTCCAGCCCAGATGGGCCAGCCAGCAGGGCATGACCAGGACGGCGAGCGCTCGCTCCCACCATCCAAAGCCCTCGCCCACCTGCGCCCCCCACACCATGGCGGCGAGGCCGAGGGAGAGAACCGAGACGGCAAAGATCACCTGCGCGGTCGCGAGGCGGTGCCACGTAGGGGTGCGTGCGAAGGTCAGCGCGGCGGCGATCCCGAAGGCGACCAGACCCGCCCAGGCGACGACTCCGCCTGCCGTGTGCATGGTGTCGCCGACGGGGAACACTCCGGCGAAAACCAGGCCGGTGCCGACGGCCAGGAGGATGGTGCGGAGGACGCGTGCGCCCGCCACGCCATGCAGGGCGCGTCGCAGCGCGATGCCCACACCCATCCAGCCGAACCCGACGATCGCGAAGCCCGCCTGCATGAGCCACTCCAGGTCCCCTGCGGCGTAGTCGCCCATCGCCGAGCAGCAGGGATCGAGGTCGTCGCGCACCACGTGCAGCGTGAGCACGACGGCCACCCAGATGGTCCCGGTGTACATCCCCGCGAGGCCCAGCGCCGCAACCGAGAGCGGCACGCGGCCGGTGGTGCGTGGGGAGAGCGTCGTTGCCTCCATGACGGCCCCCTCTCGAGGATGCCTGTGTTTCCAGATTACGCCTGGTGACGGCGACCGGAGCGGCGCCTCGAATTGCTCTCGCTCGGGCCTCGCGAGTCGGTGCTAGCCGGGTGAGACACCGGTCGTCTAGGGTGGCCGCCAGGGGGTTTCATGACGAGGGTCGAGAACGCGGTCACGACGCTGTACCGCGACCCGACGTTGGCCGGTCTGGCGTTCGCGCTGACCGGCTCGGTCGAGGGTGCGACGGCGCTCATGCGCGCCGCGGCGCCGCGAGCGGTGGCGCGTGGATGGAGGCTTTCGCGCGGTCTCCAGGCGCGCATGCGCGACGCCCTCGCCGTCGTTGCATGCGAGCGATGGCGGTCGGGAGGGCTCGCCGAACCGAACCCGGCGGCCGAGGGCGACATCGCGAGCTCGACGTTTGCGCCTCCTTCCCCTGCCGCCGCGCAGGAGTCGGCGACCGCGCCGCACGCCGCACAACCCTCTGGCCGAGAGGGCGCTCCGGCCCCGGAGGCCTCCTCCCACAACCCTTACGCGCCTCCGACACCGGGGTCCGCCGCTCCTGGGCTGCGTGCGGAGCAAGCGGCCGCGCCGGCACCGGTACCGCAGGTCGCGCCCGTCTCGCCCGAGCCAAATGACGTGAGCGCGCCGGTCTCGTCGCCGCCCGAGCCCTCGGCCCGTGCGTCGCTGTCCGACCTCGACCTCGCCATCGCGGCCCTACCCGACGACATCCGCCTCGCGATGGCGCTGCACTATCGACTGGACCGTGATGCGCGCGCCATCGCTCGCTCCATGCGTCTTGGGCGCGACGAGGTCATCGAGCTGCTCGCGTTGGGGCGCTCGCGGTTAGCCTCGAAGCTCGGCACCAGCGAGCAGGACGTCGAGCGCCTGGTCGTCACGGGCTCCGCGTGATGCGGGACGCACGCGACGCCTTCGATGCCGCCGGCCACAGCGCTGCAAGCGCTATCGCCGATGGCCTCACCGACGCCGATGGCCTCGCCGACGACATCGGCGCGGCCACCCGCGGACGGCGCCGCCGCACCGCCGTGCGTGCCGGCACGGCGTGCGTCGCGCTTGTGGCCGCTGCAGCATCGGCGCTGACCTTGCGCCCCGAACCGCCACTGCCCGCGGGCACAAGTGCTGACGGGGTGGTGAGGGATATGGCAGTGATGGCGTCCACCTGGGACGGCGGCGAGTGGTGCTATCCCTCGACGGAACCGGACCCCTATCTGCCCCGAGCGGAGCGCGGCGTGAGCATCGCCTCCGACGACGTCCGCGACGCCGACATCCGTGTCGAGGGCCGCATCCTGAGGACCGACGATGCCGGCTACGAATTCGAGGAGACCAAGCTCGAGCAGGGCGCGCTGATCGCCGACGAATCCACCACCTATAACTTTGGGGCAGACGTCCACATCGTCGCGCTTGAGGTGAGCTGGGCTGGGGATGCGCTGTATCAGGTCGATGCGGGCGCCCAACTCGTCGCGAGCGGACGCGCCATCAGCCCGGTCGTGGGGACGCCACGCGACATGCGCCAGACCTGGGACTACTCGTCAGCGGCGCGGCTTCCTCGCTACGACCCCACCACCGGCCGCAGCGTTGTCACATTCGTCTCCCCGCTCATCCCGTATTGCTTGGGCGACGACCCGACGGCGGCCGGCATGGAGAGCTTCCTGGCGCCTGACCTTCCCGCCGAGATCCACACGGCGGTGCAGGTGCGCTCCGAGGACGGCGAGCCGTTGGCGACGTTCATCGACGCGGCGGGGCTCGACGGCACCACGATCGAGTTTCACGGATACGCCGACCTCAACGACACGATCGACCTCGCGCCGCCCGGCCCCGAGGAGGTGGCGGCAGCTACCGAACAACGCGACGCCCGGCCGCGCATCTCCCCCACACCGTCGTTGCCGGCACAGGTCCGGGACCTGGTCCGGGAGCAAGGAACTGCTCTCGCCAAGGCGGGCGCCGGTGCGCGGCTCGTCGCAGACTGCCAGGACGTAGCGGCGCAGCTGGCGTCGGACGGGGCCGACTTGTCGGTGATTCCCGCCACTACAGATCTCCGTCAGATCGCATGGTTGCGTGACTTCCCCGACGAACTGTCTCTCGACGGGTTGCGCGGGGGGACGGTGTGGGAGGCGCCGGACACCCCCCTTGAGGGCAGCTGGGCGTCGGACTCCCTGACGCTCTACCTCCTGGACTCTGGCGGTGCTCTCGTCGCACAGGCGCCCTTGGACCTCGAGCGGACCTTCGGTAGCGAAGGGCTCCCGGAGGACGTGTCCCGCATCTCGTCGTATGGCGGGGCTGGGGGGTGCCAGGACGTCGACGAGCTCACGCCCGGCACGTATCGTGCGCTCGTTGTCGACCAGCACAACGCGACGGCGGTGTTCGACTACCAGTCGATGCCGGTCCCGACGGAGGCTGCGGGCATCATGGTCGCCTGGTATGACCTTGGCGACATCGCGGTCGTCGAGGGTCCCTTCATCGCGGGTCCGCGTGATGCGTGACGCACGCGATGCCTTCGAGGCCGCAGGACACAGCGCCGGGGAACAGGTCGCGCAGGCGCTGGCCGACCCCGATGCCCTAGCCGTCGACATGGCGACCGCTCGCCGGCGCCGTCGTCGCCGCACGACGGTCCGCACGGGTACGGCGTGCGTGGCGCTCGTGGTCGCCGCGGCATCGGCCCTCACCCTGCGCCCCGAACAGCCGCTCCCCAGCATCGACGCGTCCGACGGCACTGTGGGCGAGGCGCTCATCATGCGCCTCGACGACCGCGCGGGGGGATCCTGCGGTCCCAGCATGAACCCGGAGCCCTACGTGCCGTTCGGCGAGCCCGGCGTGGTGATCGCATCGGACGAGGTGCGCGACCTAGGGGTCGAGATCCTCGCCCGGCCCCTGGAAGTCGCGTGGGCGTCCGAGCTCACCATCACCGAGATTGGACACGACGGCGTGGTCGCGCTCGCCGAGGACCCCGAGCAGGGGTTGACCAGCGTCGTGACAGCCATCACGGTGAGCTGGGACGGTGACGCGCTGTACGACGTCGATGCGGTGGCCTATATGGTGTCGGGCGGACGCCTCATCAGCGCAACGTCCGCGTGGCCGGTCGACCTTTCGGTGTTCGAGACCGGTCATTGGAGCTTCGACTCTGCCGTGCCCATGTATGACGCCGCCGTAGACCGCAGCTCGATCACGTACATGTCTCAGATGGAGCCCTCGTGTCTAGGGACACTGGGGTCGACGAGCGGATATCCGTATCTCGCACCCGACCTGCCGACCAGCCTGCACACGTTTGTGCAGGTCAGGGACGAGGACGGCACGCCGTTGCTGACTAATACGGACGCGGCCGGGCTCGACGGGACCATGGTGGAGTTTCCCGGCTTTGAGGAGGCGGGGCTCACCGCCGCCCTCGATCCCGCAACCCCGGAAGAGATTGCGGACGCCGAAGAGGCCGCCAGCCGCGAGTTCGCACAGGTGCCGCACCGCTCGACCGCAGCCGAGGTACGGGACCTCGTGGCCGATACGGGCGTCCCACTGTCATCAGCCACCAGTGGTGTGCGTCTCCAAGCGCCCTGTACGGCGAGTGCTCTCGCGGTCGCGGGTGACGGTGTCGACATCCCCGTGGTTCCGACCGAGGTCTCGGACCTTACGCTGCCCAGGACCCTCCCGCGCGGGGCGCTTACAGGAGATGAGTGGTGGATGACACTCGATGAGGAACAGCAATCCAGCGGCGAGTGGCCGTATTGGACGCAGCTGGGTGACCTGTATCTGCTCGATCCCGGGACGGGAGCGCTCCTTTCTGCCGCTCCCGTTCAGGTGGACTTCCTGATCGACCTGGCCAGCGGTGACCGCACCGAGATTGTCGGCATGGCCAACCACATGGCGGCCACGTGCGGCGAATGGCCCCTTCCCGAGGCGGGAACGTACCGAGCGCTGCTCGCGATTGAGTATGACGGCGAACACGTCGAGGGACTCGTGAGCGACGGCTACGGGTACCTGACCACGTGGGTCGACTCCGGCGAGATCACCCTGGTCGACTGAAGAAAAAAGGGGGGGGGGTCGGCCACAACCCCACCGCGGCATCGGCCGTTCATATGCCGACGAAAGGGGAGCGGTGAACGCCGACGATGCCTTGCTGACGGACCTGCTGGAGCGCGCCTCCGGCAGGCTCGCGGCGTACGGGTACCTGCTGACCGGGTCGCAGCATGCGGGCGAGGACCTGGTGCAGGACGCGATCGTGAAGGTCTTTGTACGGCGCCGTCGCCTGCCCAATGCCGCAGCCGCGGAGGGTTACGTCCGTGCCGCGATGCGGACCCTCCACCTGGACCGGCTGCGCCGCGAGGCGCGGTGGCGTCGCGTGGCGCCAGGGCTGGTCGGGGCGGGCGAGTTGCCCGATCACGCGGACGCGGTGGCTGCCTCCGATGCCGTCGCCCGCGGCCTCGCGTCGCTGAGCCCACGCCAGCGCACCGCCGTGGTGCTGCGGTACTTCGATGACCTGCCCGTGGCGGACGTCGCGCACGAGATGCGTCTCGCGACCGGCACGGTCAAGCGCTACCTGTCCGAGGCCCTGGACCGGATGGCGTCGGTGGTGGGCACGGATATCGAGATCGACGAACGGGCCGATGTCGTGGCGAAGGGAGAGCGGCCATGAACCTTCACGAGGAGTTGGGCAGGATCGGGGCCGATGCGACGGCAGGGTCGGGTTCGCGGCTCACCTCTGTCGAGGTGGCGGACGGGCTGGGTGCGCGGGTGCGCCGTGGGCGGCGGCAGAGGGCGCTCGGCGGCGCCGGGGTGGTCGCGGGCGTGGCATTGATCGCGGTGGGGGTGTGGAGTTTTGCGCCCTTGGGCGACTCCGGTCCCGTGGGGCCGGCCGGCACGTCGGTCGACTCGACGCCCCGGTACGAGTTGCCCGACATTAAGGGCGCGACGGAGTACACGGTGGACGGATCGGCGCGGATGAGCGATAACGTGCCTGTCGACCTACGCCTGCCGAATGAGCTCATCTGTGGCGCCGCGGTGAACCTCGCCGAGGGCGTCACGGTCCACGACCCGTCGGTGCTGTCGGCGGGGGTGCAGGTGTCGGCTGCGTCGCGGTCGTTGCTGGACGACGACACCGTGGTGGATGACCCCGACTCCATCTGGGTGGGGTATGAAGCCCACCACTTCGAGACTGCCGTGGGTTGGCAGGATGGGGCGGGCATCTCGACGACGACAGTGCCGCTACTGATGCGGTCAGGCGAGATCGTTGGCATCGGCGTGGCCGAGGGGGCCGAAGGTGGTGGTCCTGGTGGCAGCGCGGAGTCCGGGCCCCTTTGGAGCCCGCTGCCGGGTGACTGTGCGAACGGCGCCCCGTCTGGCGCTCTCGTCGACGGCACCTACCAGCCCGTGCTCGCGACGCAGGTGTGGTCGGCGAACCTGCAGACGGCGCTCGCGACCATCGTGGTCAGCGGGGGTGACCTGGAGTACACCGGGGTCCCACAGATGGCCGGCTCGGATGTGCCGGAGAACCTCGCGACGGCTGGGTCGGTCATGTTGGCAGGCGGATTTACCTGTCCGGCAACCCTGGGCGCCGCGGAGGCCACGGCACACGATGGCGTGGAGGACACCTCAACCGCGGCGTTGGCGCCGATCCCGGGCACTCTCGAGACGGGGCGACTCTATGGCTACGGTGACGATGCCCTGGTGGGCGGCTACCCGGCACCGCTTGGGCCCGACGCGGGGCTCGCGGTCGAGGAGTTCGGGCGTGAACCGGCGCGGCTGGTGCTGTCGTCCGGCGAAGACCGGTGGGTGTTCGATGCCGCCTGGTCCGAACGGGACGACCTCCCGCACGACGATGCTGGATGGTTCGTGGCCCTGAGCCAGGTCTGGGACTGCGGCTCGCCTGACCTGATCCCGGCGGGCGACTACCGCGCACGGCTGATCTATTCGGATTCAATCGAGGGTGAGGTCGGGACGGCCGTCATGTCGGACGTCACGGTGGTGCAGGGAGTCCCCTCCATCCCTGAACTGGATCCGGAAGGCTGACCCCACCCTTTGCGTGTTCTCAGCCGTCTCTAGGATGTGGGCGGGGGAGATGACGAGTGACGGACACGAGTGACCTGGTCGCGGCTGTCTTGCGCGACGGTGGGCGGCGCCTGGCCTCGTACGGGCTCGCGTTGACAGGCTCGGCGCACGAGGCCGACGACCTCGTGCAGGCCGCCATCGTGAAGACGTTCGTGAAGCGCCGTCGGCTCCGTGACGAACGTGCGGCAGAAGCCTATGTGCGTGCCACCATGCGTACGTTGCATGTCGACCGGGTGCGCCGTGAGGCAACCTGGCGCCGATTGGTCCCCTCGTTCGTCTGGGCGGAGCCCGTTGTCGACCACGCCAGCGACATTGTCGGAGAAGACGAGGTCACCCGCCTCCTCGCGACCCTTCCTCCTCGCGTCCGCACCGTTGCCGCACTGCGGTACTTCGACGACCTGACGCTCGCAGACATTGCCCACACGATGCGGCTGTCAGAGGGCACCGTGAAGAAGTACCTCCAAGAGGCCCGTGATCGGCTTGCCGCCGTTGCCGGTCTCAACGCGGAAGAGGCGGAGACCTCGCCGGTCATGGACAGGGGGGCGCGATGAGCGACATGTTCCATGCTGTCCAGCGCGCCACGGACAGCACCGCACGCCGCGTGGCCCAGGCCATGGCGACCGACAAGCGGGTGGCGGCCACGGCATCGGCCATCCGGGCCGGACGCCGGCGGCGCGCCGTCGCGCAGTCGTCCATCGCAGCGGGGCTGGCCGTCGGTGTGGCGGGCCTGTGGTCGTGGACGCCGCTGTTCGTGGACCGCGCGGAGCCCGCCCGGCCGTCGGGCCCATACGAGTACGAGGCGACAGAGACATCGCCCATGGGCGATCCCGCGCTCCTGCTCACTGGTGACAACGAGGTGAGATGTGGTGACCAGGTCTCGCTGCACCCAGGTGTCACTGTGCACGACGCCCGGGCGCTAGGACGCGACGTCTTGCTGGAGGCCGTCTCTCAGACCCTCCACGACGTCATGCCCGGTGACCCACCAGCCACGCCGGAGCCGATTGTTTCGGAGTGGCCCGACGGGCCCACCAACGACTGGGATCCCCGCGAGGAGGTGTGGAGTGCGCGAGTGAGCGGCGATGTCAACGCCATCCGCATCGCCACCGTCGCGCTCGACGGCGAGGAGGTGGTGGGCTACGTGCAGGACACGACAGTGACGGGTATCGCGGGGCCGATCGGCGGTGGCTCGAATGGAGTGCGAGTCGCGCGGATTGGTGAATGCGAAGGCGAGGACCAGACGTGGGAGAACGTCGAGGCTACCGAGAAAGCCGACTTTCAGGACACACGGCTCGTCGCTCAGTATTGGGGGACCTTCGCGGACGACGAGCGGGTGCTGCTCGCGACCATCGTGGTCGACCCGAGCCTGCCGCCGAACACGACGACCGCACCGACCGCAATGCCCGACGATGCGGGATCATCGGTGCATCCCGAGTGACGTTCAGTTTTCCGTCTGACCGGAGCGGATGCGATCGAGCCGCGCGCCGAGCGCCGCGAGCCATGCCGGGATGACCGCGAACGCCAGCGCTCGCTGCCACCACCCAAAGCCGTCGCCGACGGCATCGGCCCAGACAAGGTAGACGGCGAGCAGCCCGCTCGCGACCAGGCCATAGGTGAGGGAGACCCGTGTCCATCGGCCCCACATAGTGGTGTCGCGGAAGGCGAGCCAGCCCGCGAAGCCGAGCGCGATGAGGGCGATGAAGGCAAGCCCGGCGCCGCGTGAGTGGAGCCAGCCCTCCGCGCTGACGGTCGGCGAGCCGAGCGGGTCGGCGCGGAACACCCCAGCTATGACAAGTCCCAGCGCGCCGAGCCACGCGAGGACGGCGAGCGTGACGCCCGCCCGCCCCGGCACCGTGCGGCGCATGCCCTCGCCGGCGGCCACCCAGCCCGCGGCGTTGAGGAAGAACGCGAGCCTCATCAGCCAAGCCCAGTCGCCACGGGCGTAGTTACTGATGTACGCGTCTCCAGGAGCGAGGTCCGGGCGGAGCAGATGGAGCACCGCGATGATGCCGACCCACGCCAGCGCACCCACGATCGCCGCACGTCCGAGCGTGACAACGGGGTCGGTTCTGGGCATGTCTGAGGTTCGCACACGGGTCACTCGCGGATGGGTGGCAGGGCGGGGTTTGTTGGAGCCGTCGCGCTGGGGTGACTAGTCTCGGACCATGAGCGCAACGCAGCCCTTCACCGCCCCGAACCCCATGGACGCCCCCGGATACAAGTGGGGAATCCTCGGCGCCGGCGGCATCGCCCGCAAGCTCGCCGACGCTGTCACCCAGTACACGCAGTCCGAGGTGGTCGCCGTGGCCGCCGCCTCGGGCGTGGAACGGGCCCAGGCGTTCGCCGACGAGAAGGGCATTGCGAAGGCCTACGGCTCCTATGAGGAGCTCGTCGCCGACCCCGAGGTCGACATCGTCTACGTCGCGACCACCCACAACAACCACCACGAGCCCGCGATCCTCGCGATCAACGCGGGCAAGCACGTGCTCGTCGAGAAGGCGTTCACGCAGAACGAGGGCCAGGCCCAGCAGATCGTGGATGCCGCCCGCACCAAGGGCGTCTTCGTCATGGAGGCCATGTGGGCACGCCACCTGCCCCACATGTACGCCTTGCGCGCCGCGATTGCGCGCGGCGAGATCGGCGATGTGGTGTCGGTCCAGGCGGACCACGGTCAGCCCATCGCGCACGTCGAGCGCATGAAGCGTCCCGACCTCGCCGGCGGCGCCCTGCTTGACCTCGGCATCTACCCGATCGCCTTCGCGCACGACATTCTCGGTGGCCCGGACAGCATCACTGCGGTGGGCCGGCTGACCGACGCGGGTGTGGACGCCCAGGTCTCCATGGTCTTCGACTACCCGAACGCCCAGGCGAGCCTCACGACCACGATGGCCGGCCGCACCCCGTGCCAGGCACACATCGGCGGCACCGCTGGCGCGATCGAGATCGAGGGCACCTTCTACAACCCCACCCGGTTTACCGTGCGTCGCCTCGACGGCACCAGCTGGACCTACGACGGCCGCGCCGAGAACGGCTTCCAGTGGGAAGCCGCCGAGGTTGCCCGTGGAGTCGCCGCCGGCCTCACGGAGTCGCCGCTACACACGCTCGACGAGTCGCTGGAACTCATGCGCATCATGGACGAGGTCCGTGCGCAGATTGGCGTGGTTTACCCCAACGAGCGCTGACGCAGCGACCTTCACGCGACAGGCGGCGCCCCACTCATCGCGAGTGGGGCGCCGCCTTTTTGTGCCCGTAGCGGCGCCGCGGTAATCCACGGGAGGTTTGTGGGGTTCGCGTACATACGTCCGTTTGGGCTTGTGCCACAAGTTCGCGAAAAGTTGTCTCGCTCGGGTTGTTGAACCTCGACAGAGCGGTTAGTGTGACGAACATCACACCGACACGTGACGTATGTCACACCTGGTCACGTGAGTGATGTGGTAGCCGGTTCTCGCTGGTGAGTGCCGGTCGATTCACTACTGAGGGGCTAGTGGAATGTCGAACAGCACGTCTATGCGCGCCGGAACTCACCACTCGATGTCGCGCCACCGCTGGTGGAACGCGGCCGCAGTTGCCGCTGTGGCCCTACTTGTGACGGGAGTCACAGCGCCCGCCGCGTCGGCGCACACGTTCACGTACGACCCGGACGTGAGCACGTGGCCATCCCCGTACTCGCCGCTCCCTCTCGACGCGCTCGTCGCGACGAATGACGTGTCGCTCGAGTTCGATGGCACGGAAGAGGGGCTGCACGCCGGAGCCGACGCGCTGGGCGGTGATCTTGGCTTTACGATGGTGCAGCCCTCGACGTCTGAGCAGACGACGGGCGCCGGTGGCGCCGACCCGGATGGCCTTTACCAGGGCTATTACCTGCCTCAGTTCGTCAGCCTTGCGGGCGGCAGCCTCGTCATCGACGCGACCAAGGGCATCCAGTACGTGCTGCAGGGCACTTCGGGCTCGGACCGCTTCCGCAACACCCAGGACAACGCCTTCGGTGTCCCGCTGGCCTCCGCGGGAGCCAAGGTCCAGCTCAGCACGACGATGACGGTGCCCGGCAATGCGACGAACTCTGCGCAAGGTGGACTCTGGTTCGGCCCGGACGACGACAACTACGTCAAGCTCGTGGTGCTGACCTCGGGCACGAGCCGCCAGGTCCAGTTGGCGCGTGAGATCGGCGGCGTGATGGACACGTCCGCGCCCACCGACGACCAGGTGACGTCGGCCAATGTGCCGATTACTGACGCGACGCCAGTCACGTTGACCCTCACGCTCGACGCGGTCACGGGCACCGCGCATGCGAGCTATGCCATCGGTGCGGGCGCCACCGTCGAGCTAGGCGAGGTAGGGCTTCCCGCGAACTTCTCGGACGGCAGCCTCCTGCCCGAGCTCACCTCCGACCCGACGACAACTGCGTTCGGTGGCGTTTTCGCCACCCGCCGCAACATGGACTCGCTCACGACTCCGGTCCCCTTCGCGTTTGCCGACTTCTCCGTCTCGGAACTGGACACCGTGCCGCCGGAGGCGCCCGAGGGCCTCTCCGTGGACGCCGAGCCTGACTCGACGGGACTGACGTGGACCCCGTCGGTCGACGACGACGTCGAGGGCTACCGCGTGTACCGCTCGGCGGGCTCTCCGGTTGATCCGGTAGCGGCGAACTTGATCAGCGGCGATGAGTTGGTGTCGGGCACGACCTTCACTGACAGTCGCGTGTTTGTCGGGCAGGAATGGGTCTACGCCATCCACGCCGTCGACGAAGCCGGCAACGAATCGGTCACCGGGATCGAGGCGACGGTGCCAACGCCCGCGCCCGACGGCGAGCTGGTCGGCAAGTACGACTTCACGACCTCCGGTGGCGCGCTCGCGAGCGGCTACATCCGCGACAGCGGAGCCCCGTACTCCGAAGGTGCAGGATTTGGCTGGATCACCGCTGACGACGGGACACCCTTCAACTTTGGTCCGAACACTCGCGTCAGGAGCAACACGAATGGCATCACCGACGGGCGCCTGACCTCGATCATCCACCTGCAGTACGGTCA
This sequence comes from Demequina sp. NBRC 110055, assembly GCF_002090135.1. Taxonomy (GTDB): domain Bacteria; phylum Actinomycetota; class Actinomycetes; order Actinomycetales; family Demequinaceae; genus Demequina. The sequence goes on from NZ_BBRL01000004.1 coordinate 794,772, forward strand.
GTCGACGACGGTTCCTCCGCCCACGCCCGGCACTAACGGGGTGTCAACGGAGCAGGCCGTGTGGGAACTCGACGTCCCGAACGGCGCGTACGCCGTCGTGGTCGCCGCGGGTGACACGAGCGACGGAAACTTCGACAGCAGCCACACGGTCGTCGTCGAGGGTGAGACCGCGATCGACGGCTTCGACGGAGCCGCTCCGCTGTACTTCGAGCAGGGCGTGGTCGAGGTGGAGGTGACGGACGGCAAGCTCACCATCGCACCGACCGGAGGTGTCAACACCAAGCTCTCGTTCGTCGAGATCTACGAGGTGGAGGCGGCCCCGCTTGCTGCTCCGGGCGACTTCTCCGCCGCTTTGGGTGCCGACGAGGCATCGGTCGACCTGAGCTGGACCGCCGTCGCCGGCGCCGAGGAGTACCTCGTGTACCGCAGCGCCACCTCGCCCGTCTCCACCGAGACGCCTCTGACCGGCGAGCCCGTCACGGGCACGACCTACACCGACGACACCGTCGAGGCGGGCCAGACGTACTACTACACGGTCGTTGCCGCCTCGTCGAGCGCGCCCCAGTCGAGCGCCGCGGCCGAGCAGTCTGTCGAGGTGCCCGCCGCGGCCGTGGCGCCGGATGCGCCCGCCAACGTGACCGCGACGGCCGATGCCGACAGCATCCTGGTGGAGTGGGATGCGGTGGCCGGTGCGGTGGGTTACCAGGTCTTCCGCGGCACCTCGAGCGAGGTGGCCACGGATGGAACGCCGCTGTCGGGTGGCTCGGCGATTGCCGAGACCGAGTTCGATGACACCACCGCGGTGCCCGGCACCGAGTACTTCTATGTGGTCGTCGCCGTGGGCGAGGACGACCTCGAGTCGGAGGCGTCGGTGGCGGCGTCCGCCACCGTGGCGGAGGTCGTTGATCCGACCCTCGACGCACCCGCGAACGTGACCGCGACGGCCGATGCCGACAGCATCCTGGTGGAGTGGGATGCGGTGGCCGGTGCGGTGGGTTACCAGGTCTTCCGCGGCACCTCGAGCGAGGTGGCCACGGATGGAACGCCGCTGTCGGGTGGCTCGGCGATTGCCGAGACCGAGTTCGATGACACCACCGCGGTGCCCGGCACCAAGTACTTCTATGTGGTCGTCGCCGTGGGCGAGGACGACCTCGAGTCGGAGGCGTCGGCAGCGGCATCCGCCACCGTGGCGGAGGTCGTCGATCCCGTCGAGTGCGCGGCGACGGAGTGGGCGGTGGAGTACTTCGCCGGTACCGAGTTGGCCGGTCCGCGCATCGCCGAGGACTGCCTGAGCGTCATCAACCAGACGTATGCGAGCGGTGAATCGCCCGCGGACGAAGTCCCCGCCACCGACTACTCGGCACGCTTCTCGACGACCGCGGAGTTCGCCGAGGCCGGTGACTACGTGTTCGCGCTGACTCACGACGACGGTGCGCGGCTGCTCATCGACGGCGACGTCGTTTACGACGCCGACAACTGGAGCCAGGGCGAGGCGCGCCTCGTGGCGGTCACACTGACCGCCGGCGACCACGACATCGTGGTGGAGTACGTCCAGCGCGGCTATGGCGCCTCCCTGGTGCTCGACTGGGAGCTCACGGAGACCGCCCTGTGTGAGGCTGGCGAGTGGTCGGTGGCCTATTACCTCGGGGCCACGCTCACGGGCACTCCGCTGGCGTCGGAGTGCCTGACCGAGGTCAACCGCAACTTCGCAGCGGGCGAGGCCCCGATGCCGGGTGTCCCCGCGAACAACTACTCGGAGCGCGTCTCGGGAACGATCGACATCGCCGCTGAGGGCACCTACGTCTTCTCCCTCACGCACGACGACGGCGCGCGCCTCATCATCGACGGCGAGACGGTGTACGACGAGAACGAGTGGAGCGGCGGCGCCGCACGCGCCGTCCCCGTGCCGCTCACGGCGGGTACCCATGATGTGGTCATCGAGCACGTCCAAGCTGGCCTGGCCTCGACCCTGGTCTTGGACTGGGCGATCGCTCAGGACGTGCTGTGCGACGCCTCCGAGTGGACCGCTGAGTACTTCGCCGGCACGGCGCTCGCGGGCCCCGCGATCGCATCGCAGTGCCTTGAGGAGATCAACGAGACGTTCGGTACTGGCCAGTCGCCGATGGCAGGCGTCCCCGGCGCGAACTATTCGGCTCGCTTCTCGACCACCGTCGAGATCGCGTCGGCCGACACCTATGTGTTCTCTCTCGAGCACGACGACGGCGCGCGCCTCATCATCGATGACACGGTCGTGTACGAGGCGAGCGAATGGAGCGAGGGTATGGCCCGCGTCGTACCCGTCGCCCTCGATGCTGGGCAGCACGACATCGTCGTGGAATATGTCCAGCGAGGCTACGACGCCACGGTCATCCTCAGTTGGGACACGGTCGACGATGCCGTGTGTGACGCCTCCGAATGGTCCGTCGACTACTTCACCGGCACCGAGTTGGCCGGCTCGCCAATTGGCTCGGAGTGCCTCACGGAGCTCGACCGCTCGCTCGCGACCGGCGAGAGCCCGCTCGCCGGAGTGCCCGCTACCTATTACTCCGCGCGTTTCGACCGCACGGTCGACTTCGCCGAGACGGGCACATACGTGTTCTCCGTGACGCATGACGACGGCGTGCGCCTCCTGATCGATGGCGTCGAGGTCTACGCCCAGACGCAGTGGAGCGAAGGCATCGCACGTGCCGTGCCGGTTCCGCTCACCGCCGGAAGCCATGACATCACCGTCGAGTACGTCCAGCGTGGCTACGGGGCCGAGCTCGTTCTCGACTGGGCGCTGGCGGTGCAGGAAGAGTGCACCGAGGATGACTGGGTGCTGTCCTATTACGTCGGTACCGACGCGGCAGGATCTCCGATCGCCGCCGAGTGCGTGGCTAACCTCGACAAGTCTCTGCCGGCGGGCACCGCGCCGACAAGCGGCGTTCCCGCGACGTACTACTCGGCGACGGCGGCCCGTACCCTGTCGGTCGCCGAGGCCGGCACCTACGAGTTCTCCGTGCGTCACGACGACGGCATCGCCATGACGATCGACGGTGAGGTCGTCTACGAGGCGAACGGCTGGACAGCGGGAGAGACCGCCACCTTCGCGGTGCCGCTCGAGGCAGGTGAGCACGACATTCAGATCACGTGGGTGCAGGCAGGTGGTGGAGCCGAGCTGATCGTCGACTGGGAAGCCCCAGACACCACGGCGCCCAGCGCCCCGACGAGCCCCAACGTCAGCATCGGGGACGACAGCATCACGGTGCATTGGACCGCGTCCGCCTCAAGCGACGTGGTGGGCTACAACGTGTACCGCAGCACCACGCCGGGCGTGACGCCGGAAAACGGTCAGCTCTTGACCACGCTGCTGGCGACCGGCACGGAGTTCGAGGACACGACGCTCCTGCCCAACACCGCTTACTACTACGTAATCACCGCGGTGGATGGCGCCGGTAACGAATCCGGCGCGTCGAGCATCGTCGCCGCCATCCTCGTCGTCGTGAACGACACCATTCCGCCGGACGCACCGGAGAACCTTGAGGTGCAGTCGGGAGACGCCGAGGTGGTCCTCACCTGGGACCCCGTCGACGACGTCGCGCTGGCCGGCTATCGCGTCTACCGGTCGCTCGAGACCGGTGCCTACACGGGCAGTGTGGTCGTGTCGGGTGGCGACCTCATCACGGAGCCGACCTACACCGACACCTTTGTTGATAACAACACGACGTACTTCTATCAGGTGGTGGCGGTCGACGACTGGGACAACGCGTCTGACCCGTCCAACGAGGTCTACGCGACGCCCCGCGTTCCCAACACGACCGATATCAGCGTTGACTTCCTCGCGACGGGCGGCGTGCCGCAGGCGGGATACGTGGCGGACTGGGGCCAGGCCTACGGTGAGCGCACCGGGTCCACGCAGGGCGAGGGCCTGAGCTACGGCTGGGTCGACGCGGATGGTCACGAGCTGTCCCTCGTCGGCAACGGCCGCGACCGGGCCCGCCCAGGCATCGACCCGAACCTCAACACCATCATCCACATGCAGTACGGCGACGTGGACGGTGGCAACGGCACCAATGGGGTCAAGACTCCGGGCGCATGGGAGATCGAGGTTCCCGATGGCCTCTATGAGGTCACCGTCGCGGTAGGCGACCAGATGGGTGCCACCGAGTATGACTCCCTCCACGTGATTAACGTCGAGGGGTCGGTCGCCATCGAAGGGTTCCAGGGCTCGGCGGCCGATGAGTTCGAGACCGTGACCACGGAGGTAGGCGTCTATGACGGCCGCCTCACCATCGACGCCCGGGGTGGGTTCAACACGAAGATGGCCTACGTCGAGATCGTGGGGCTCGAGGTGGATCGCCCCCACATCGATGTCGTGAACCCGCTCAACCGCTCCACCGACGCAGACGTCACCGGCGGTGTCGCAGCGACCTTCGCTCGCGTTCACGCTGGCGGCGGCGTGGACGACACCACGATGCCGGGCAACGTCAAGGTCTTCAACGTGGCCACGGGCGCGGAGGTGCCCGGTTCCGTGAACACCTCGGGCGGCAACGACACCATCAACTTCGATCCGGACGGCGAGTTCGCGCCGAACACGACGTACCGGTTCACCGTCAGCTCCGAGGTCAAGGACCTCTTCGGGCTCCCCTTCGTGCCGTTTACGTCGATCTTTACGACCGGTGACGGAGTGATCGTGGGCGGTGAGGAGTTCACGCCGCTGACGAACGTGGCCTTCGAGAAGGTGCAGATCACCCTCCCGAACGTCAACAAGTATTGGGCCTCCTTCACCTTCGGCCCGGACGAGCGCCTGTACGGCACCACCATCGGACAGGGCCTGTTCCGCTTCGACGTGAACGAGGAGACCGGCGCCCTGTCAAACATGACGGACCTGGGTTACCAGGGCTTCGCGATGGTCGGCCTGTTGTTCGACGAGTCCAGTACCGCTGGCGACCTCCGAGTGTGGGTCACGAAAACCTCTGCCAACGTGGGCAATGAGCAGAACCAGTTCATCAGCGGTATCAGCCTGCTGAGCGGGCCCAACCTCGAGAACGAGAAGAAGGTCTTCGCGGGCCTTCCGCGTTCGCAGTCTGACCACCTCACCAACTCCATGGTGTACGGACCCGGCGGGGACATCTACGTCCTGCAGGGCTCGAACCAGGCTGCCGGCGACCTCGACAACTCATGGGGTCAGCGAGGCGAGCAACTGCTGACCGCTGCACTGCTCCACTTCGACACCGAGCACCCGCGGGTGCAGGCGGCGGTGGCTGATGCTGAGGGCGACAACCCGCTGTTGGTGCAGACGGCACCGTCGGGCAACTCGGGTGAGGACGCGCGCAATGGCTACAACGCCGCGAGCCCCTACAACCCGTGGGCGGAGGACGCCGCGCTGCAGATCTACGCGACCGGAATCCGCAATGCGTACGACCTGACCTACCACTCCAACGGGCACATCTACGTCGCGACTAACGGCACGGCAGGAGGCGGCAACTCGCCAGGCGTGACCTACAACGCCTCCACCAACACGTGGACCCGCGTCGCGGCCGCGGGCATCCCCGGCTTTAGCTCCGTCAACGGTCAGGATGTCACCGCCGCGTGCCTCGCACGCGAGGATCGCGACCCCACCTACGTGCCGCGTTCGGTTCCGGCGATCTCTAACCACCCGACTCAGCGCGACCACCTCTACGACGTGGTCGAGGGCGGCTACTACGGTCACCCGAACCCCACCCGTTGCGAGTTTGTGCTGCACGAGGGCAACGACCCCGCGAACCCGCCACAGTGGGCGGGCCAGGGCGGTTCGAAGTATCCGTTGGGCACCTTGCCCGAGTCGCACTACAAGGGTGTCGCCTACGACTTCGAGTACAACAAGAGCCCCAACGGGACCATCGAATATCAGAGCAAGACGTTCGGTGGCCAACTCGAGAACCGCATCATCGTGGTGCGCTTCTCCAACAACAACGACCTCATCTTCCTTCAGGCCGACCCTGTCACGGGCGCCATACTCGGAGCCCAGACGGAGGTGGGCATCACCGGCGTCCCGAACAGCACCATCGGCGGCGTGGGCGGCTTCAACGACCCGCTCGAGGTCGTGGAGGACACCCGCAACGGCAACCTTTACGTGAACCAGTACGACCGTGCGGGAAGCTCGCAGGGGCTGTTCCTGCTGCGAGTGCCAGCGAGCCAGCAGGCCGCGAAGGTGACCTCGAACAAGGATGAGCTGGTCTTCTCCGCAGTGAGGGCCGGCGGAACAATCGATGCGTCGACGACCGCCGCTCACCGCACCGATGCCGAGTCGATCACGGTGACGAATGAGTCGAGCGAGGCGCAGAGCCTCGCGGCGAGCATCGGCGGCACGAACGCTGCCGAGTTCGCGATCGAAGGCACCGTGCCGGCGAGCCTGGCTCCGGGGGCCTCGGCGACGTTTACCGTGCGATTCACGCCCAACTCCACGGCGGGTGAGAAGGCCGCGCAGTTGGTCCTCGCCACCGCGTCGTCGAGCGTGACGGTGCCGCTGTTTGGCCTCGCTATGTTCGGAATTCAAGGCGGCAATGAGCCCACCCTCGACCAGGTGTTGGGCACGCTGGGCTACGAGGTCAACGTGGGCTGGACCACGCTCGCCGGAGGCATGGATCCCGCCGCCAGGGGCGACGAGGTGCTTGAGCCGCTGTTCACCAAGTCGGGCACCGGCCCCGTCACGTGGAAGGCGCTTGCACATTACGCCCCGCCGGACACCGTGAGCTTCGGCTGGTACACCGGTGACGGCGGTGCGGCCGAGCGGGTGAGCCTCGGTGCCATGAACGGTACCGGTGGCGCCGGTTACCAGTCCCTCCTGCCGGCCACGACGCCAGGGTCGGTGATGCAGTTCGATCCTGCCGTGGACGAGTTTGGCTTCTACTACTACTCGCCGTACTTCACCCGCTACGGCTACACCGAGGATCGCCTCAACTCCCCGGCCGGAAGCGCGCACCGCGCCCGCATCTACCCGGCGGAGAACCGCAACGGAGTACGCATCGCGAACACCTACATCCTGGCGTTCGAGGATGCCGACAACGGTGACTACCAGGACTACGTCTTCCTGGTCTCGGGCATCAAGCCCGTGACGGACACCGGCTCGGGTGGCGACGCCATCAAGGTCGACTTCACCACCGCATCGGGCGATCTTGCGGCCGGTTACATCCGTGACTTCGGCCAGGCATTCGGTAGCCGCACGGGTGCAGATCAAGGCAGTGGGCTGACCTACGGATGGAAGTCGCTGACGACCGAGGACGATGTCAACCTCTCGGTGGGCGGCACCACACCCGGCAATGCCCGCGACCGGGGCACCAGCCAGCCCGACATGAGGCTTGACAGTTTCATGCACATGCAGCCGTCCGACGTGGCCGGCACCTTCAACGGCACCAACATCGACGGGTACTGGGAGATTCAGCTTCCCAACGGTGAGTACGAGGTGACCGTGGGAGTCGGCGACCCTGCCGTGAACAGTGACCCCGAATCTCACGTGATCAACGCCGAGAACGAGGTGCTTGTCCCCGCCTTCGTCCCCAGCGGCGTCGCGGGCTCGGCGACGCGCCACAGCATCCGCACCGCAACGGTCGAGGTTGCCGACGGCTTCTTGACGATCGACCCGCGCGGAGGTGTCAACACCAAGATCGGCTTCATCGACATCGTCCCGCTCACGGTCACCGACCCCGGCGGCGACGACCCCTCGGATGGTGCGCAGGTCAAGGTCAACTTCCAGCCCGCATCGGCCCCCGTGCCCGAGGGCTGGACCGCGGAGACGGGCGGAGCCTTCAGCTCCGAGCGAGGGTTCGGCTGGCTCAACGCCGCGAACGACCAGCCGGTGGATCGCACCATCGCCACCCGGTACCGCACCGGCGCGCTCAGCGGCATCGCGTACCCGAGCGACGAGCGCCTGAAGACCTACGCGTTCATGGATAACGTCACGCAGCCGCCCTACACGGATGGCTACTGGGAGTACGAGGTGCCCAACGGCACCTATGAGATTGCGCTCTCCGTCGGTGACGCGAACTACCTCGACTCCACGCACAGGGTCTACGTCGAGGGCCAGCCCATCATCAACGGCTTCGTCCCCACGACGGCCACGCCCTTCCAGACGGGCGTGCGCACGGTCGAGGTCACCGATGGCCGGCTGACCGTCTCTACCGACTACAGCGACGTGGTGGACAACGCCACCGAGGGCAACACCAAGATCAACTGGGTGTCGATCAAGGGCGATGGGCTCGAGCCCAGCGAGCCCACCACCACCGCTCAGGTCACTTTCCGTCCCTCCACGGCATCCGTGCCCGCCGGATGGACGGCAGACACGGGCGCGGCGTACAACGACACCACGGGCTACGGCTGGCTCGTCAACGACGCACCGTTCGACCGTTCGTCCATGACGCGCTTGCGCGCCACACCCGCGGGCAACCCGCTGCAGCAGGGACTCATCCTGATGCAGAACGTCACGACGACGGGTTCCACGATTGCCGGCGGCACCGTCGGCACCTGGGAGTACGCCCTCGCCAACGGCACCTACACCGTCACCGCCTCGGTAGGTGACGGCGAGTACACCGACTCGGTGCACGGTCTGGCGGCTGAGGGAGAGCCGCTCATCGAGGGCTTCACGCCCACCACCGGGACACCGTTTGCCAGCGGCAGTGCCGAGGTGCTGGTGAGCGACGGCAAACTCACGCTGACGCCCACGGGTATCAACACCAAGGTCAACTGGGTCACCATCGCCGGAACCGCGCTGAGCGCACCGAGCCTGACGATCTCCGGCAACGGTGCGGCGATCGCGGACCACTACGACGGTGGCGTGGTCGAGGTGACCGCGCAGGCACTGGCGGCGTCCGGCGCGTCCATCGAGTCGTTCACGTACTCGATCGACGGCGCCACCCCGGTGGACTACACCGCACCCTTCACGCTCGACGAGCCGGGCGAGTACGAGGTGGTCTTCGAGGCGACCGACTCCGAGGACCGTGTGTCGACCCGCACGATCGCGTTCACGGTCCTGGACATCGGCGGAACGCTCGAGCTCACAAACACCCAGATCCCCCACCAGCCCAACGGCGACCCGATCCCCGGCCTTTACGACGACGTGCTCACCATGCACCGCATGAACAGCGGCACCATGTCGACGGGTGCGACGCCGACCCTCCTGTATCGCTCCTACGACAGCGCCACCGTCGAGGTCGAGAACACGGGCGCCAAGGACCTGCGCATTACCGCGCTCACGTTGGGCGGCGGGCAGGCCGGCCAGTTCCAGTTGGTCAATGCGCCCACGTTGCCGCTCATCATCGAGCCCGGCGAGTCGCAGGACCTCACCGTCCGGTTCATCGGTTCGGGCGGCGCCAAGGGCATCCGGTCGGCCTCGCTGACACTCGCCTCAAGCGCCGTGGGCGCCGCCTCCACCGTGATTGAGTTGCGTGCCGGATACATGGCGCAGCCCGAGGGCGGCAATGAACTGAGCCTGGGCCAGGTCGTCGACCTCTTCAAGAGTGACACGTTTGTGGGTGCCGAGGACCTGGGCCTGGGCAACGGTTCGGAGAACCACGGTTCCCCGCTCAACGGTGATGAGGTGCGCTCCACCCTGTGGAAGCGGCTCGACTCGTCGAAGCCCGTGCAGGCGGTGCAGCTCGCCTCGTTCCACGGCCAGGGCGGCAACGAGACCCTGCGCATCGGTAACAACTCGGTGTCGATGACGGGACTCGACGCCCAGTCGCTGTTCCCCAAGACCGGCGCCGGCAACCCCGTCACGCTCACCCTGAACAACCCCGCCGCGACCTTTGACATGGCCGTGAGTGGCCAGTCGACCAACCGCACGGACTACATGGCGGTGAAGACCTGGCCGTTCAAGGACGTCGACGGCGACGTGGTGCCCGGTTCTTGGTGGGTCGGTCACGACTACGTGAGCTCGGTCAGCCAGTGCGGTGTGGGCGCCACCAACTGTGACTTCCAGGACAACGTCTACCTTGTCACCAACGTGCTGCCCGTGACTCCGGACGCCACGGCGCCGGCGGCGCCCGCGGCGCCCACGGGCGAGGCTGACAGTAGCGGGGTGGACCTCACCTGGGCGGCCTCGGCCGATGCCGACCTCATGGGTTACCGCGTCGAGCGCTCCGCCTTCGCGGCCGGACCGTGGACCTCGGCCAGCGGTACCAGTGTGGTCACGGGGACCACCTTCCGTGACACCGGCGCCCCGAGCGCGGCAGCCACCTTCTACCGCATTGTCGCCCTCGACGCGACGGGCAACGCCACGCCGGGAGCCGCGACGGCCATCGACACGTCGGCCGTCGACGTGCCCGCCATCCGCATCAACGCGGGTGGACCCACGGTCACGACAGGCGGCAACACCTGGGTCGCGGACTCGCCCTACGTCACTGGTGTGAACACCAAGACGTACACCAACAGCGCTGTGACGCAGATCGCGAACACCACCGACGACGTGCTGTATCTGACGGAGCGGAGCACCACCGCCTCGCCTGGGACTATCAACTACGCCATTCCTGTCTCGGGTTCGGGAGGCTACAACGTCACCATGCACTTCGCCGAGATCTATCACGGCGCCACCGGCGGCGGCGCGGGCGGCACTGGCAAGCGAGTGTTCTCGGTGAACTTCGAAGGTGGCACCACGGAGATCGTCAACCTCGACCTCAACGCCCAGGTCGCGCCGATGACCGCCTACACCACCACGAACACCGTCTCCGTCGTCGACGGCACGCTCAATATCTCGCTTGTCTCGACGGTTGACCAGCCGAAGGTGTCCGCGATCGAAATCGTGAAGGCCTCGTCCGGCGGCGGCACGCCTGCGGCCAACACCTTCACCTATAGCGCGATCGCGAACCAGCAGTACAGCGTGTCCGAGGCGCAAGGCGAGATGGTCGGGGGCGTGCTCTACCAATTTGGAGGCTTTGACTCGCAGGTGGCGGGTTCGACGCCTACCTCAAGGTCGTACAAGTACACCCCGGGCACCAACGCCTGGGCCGCCATCGCGCCGCTGCCTTACCTGGCCGGCAACGGTGGGCCGGGGACTGGCGCCACGCACGCCGGCATCACGACGGACGGCGAGGACATCTATCTCGCCGGCGGCTACATCTCGCAGAACGGTTCCTCGGGGCAGATGTTCGGTACCGTCGAGGTCTACAAGTACGACGTGTCGGCCAACGCGTACACCCGGCTCGCTAACCTGCCCCAGGTGCGAGCCTCCGGCGCGCTCGAGTACCTCAACGGCAAGCTGCACTTCGTGTCGGGCACCAACCTTGCGCGCACCACGGAACCCGTCGACCACTGGACCCTCGACATCGCCAATGGCGCGACGTCGTGGGTGACCGCGGCAGCCATCCCCGAGGGGCGCAACCACCCGGGATCGGCCGTCGTCGGAGGCAAGCTCTACATCATCGGGGGACAGACGGGCCACGACGGTCCGTCCGTCGCGCATGACGACGTGTTCGTCTATGACCCCGCGTCGAACTCGTGGTCGGCGTCCACACCCATGCCGAGCGCCGTGAACCACCACACCAGTTCGACGATCGTGTTGGACGGTCGCATCGTGGTGATCGGCGGCAAGCTCAACCACACGACCGACACGGCTACCGTGCAGGCGTTCAACCCGACAACGGCGGCGTGGACGCAGCTCACGAGCCTCCCGGCCCCGCGCTCGTCCGGCGTTGCGGGTGTGGTGGGAAGCGGCTTCCTCTACACGGGTGGTGGGCCCGCTAGCGGTTGGCGGGCGACGCCCGTCGTGTAGTGCGCCGTCGGGACCGCGTGCGCGCCGGCCCGTCGGCTACTTCGCGCTGATGACATTCGACGTCAACTCCGCGACCGCCGCGTGGCCCGCCGCGGTCAACGAGCCGTCATCGGCCACCAGCGTGGGGTCGGTCAGCGGCTCGCTGACGTCGACATAGACGGCGCCCACCGAGGCCGCCGCCTCGGCGACGGCATCATCCAGGACCGTGACCGCGTCCGAAGGGCCACTGGCCAGGCCCGCCACCGCGTAGATGGTCGCCTTCGGGAACGTCTCGCGTGCCTCGACGTACGTGGCGCGCACCGCCGCGCGGATCTCGCCCGGTGTCGCGTCGAGGTCGGACAGGCCGCCAGAGACCACGACGACATCGGGCTCGTCAACCACCAGAGCGGGGAGTTGTTCGCGAAACGTTGCCATGCACACCGTGCCGCGCTGCGTGTAGCCCGAGTCGGAGCAGCCCGCGTTGATCTCGGCCCATCCCTGCGAGGCGGAAACCGAATCCACCCACGAGGGCGCATCGGTCGGTGCCACGAGCGTCGCCCCATCGCCCACAAACACGGCGGTCGGAGGCTCGGGCGCGCACGCCGCGAGCGGCGATGCGATCATCGCCGCCACAAGAATCGCCACGCGTCTCATGTCACCCCTCAGTGACCAGTGTCTCCCCAGTCCTATCGGCACCTCAAGGGGCTCGCCGCAGTTTTTTCGTCCGGCCGATGCCGTGGCTGGCCCCCGCACGTCCACAGCCCCGTGCGCCGGTGTCGGTACCCGCCGGTAGGTTGGTCGCATGAGCGGCTTCTTCGTGGTGTTCGAGGGCGGCGACGGCGTGGGCAAGACCACCCAGATCGACCGACTCGCGACGCACCTGCGTGCCGCGGGCCGGGACATCACGGTCACGCGTGAGCCGGGAGGCACGGCGCTGGGCGTGGAGCTGCGCCAGGCGATCATGCACGGAGACCACGTGGCGCCGCGGGCCGAGGCCCTGCTGTATGCCGCCGACCGCGCGCACCACATCGCCACCAAGGTGCGCCCGGCCCTCGAGGCCGGTGGGATCGTGATCCAGGATCGCTACATCGACTCGTCCGTCGTGTACCAGGGCGGAGCCCGTGGCTTGGGGGACGAGGTGGAGCGCATCTCCCGCTGGGCGACGGAGGACCTGGTGCCGCACCTCACGATCGTGCTGGACATGGAACCGCGGGCCGAGCGCCTGGACCGCGAGCTCGACCGCGTGGAGCGCGAGACCGCCGAGCATCAGGCCACCATGCGCCAGGCGTTCCTCGAGCGCGCCGGGCTGAACCCGGCGCGTTACGCGGTGATCGATGCGGCGCGCACCATCGACGAGGTAGCGGTCGACGTCGCCGCGGCCGTGGACGCCGCCCTCGTGAAGGTGGGCATCGTCGTCCCACCCGCGGCGGAGGGCCTCGAGCCGTGGGGCACGCCGTGAGTGTCTGGGACCAGCTGGTGGGTCAGCAGGAGTCCATCGCGCCGCTGCGCGCGGCCGCCGAGCGGCCCGAGGCGATGACCCACGCCTGGCTCGTCACCGGCCCGCCTGGCTCGGGCAGGTCGGTTGCAGCGCGGGCGTTTGCCGCCGCGCTGCAGTGCACGGAGGGCGGCTGCGGCGAGTGCCGCGCGTGCACCACGGCGCTGTCCGGCGCTCACGCCGACGTCACAGTGCTCGCCACCGAAAAGGTCGTCATCGGCATCGACGAGGTGCGCGACCTGGTGGCGACCGCGCAGTCGCGCCCCTCCGAGGGGCGCTGGCGCATCATCATCGTCGAGGACGCCGACCGTATGGCCGAGCGCACCACCAACCTGCTGCTCAAGTCCATCGAGGAACCGCCGGCCCGCACCGTATGGGTGCTATGTGCGCCGAGCGCGCAGGACGTCATGGTGACCATCCGCTCGCGCTCGCGGCATGTGGGCCTGCGCGTGCCGGACCCCGAGGACGTCGCCCGTCTCCTCGTGGAGCGCGACGGCGTCGACCCCGGTCTCGCCCGCGAGTGCGCTTACGCCGCCCAGAGCCACATCGGCGTCGCCCGCCGCCTGGCCCGCGACCCCGATGCCCGCGCCCGCCGCGAGCAGATCCTCGCCCTCGCCACCGAGATCAGGGGAGTAGGCGACGCCGTCCTCGCCGCCGCCGACCTCGTCGCCGTGGCCGAGGAGGACGCCAAGGCCGCCACCGAGGAGCGCGACGTGGCCGAGCGCAACGAGCTCCTGCGCACCCTCGGCGCCGACGACGGCGGACGCCTCCCACCCGCGCTGCGCAGCCAGGTCAAGCAGCTCGAGGAGGACCAGAAGCGCCGCGCCACGCGCCACAAGCGCGACGTGCTCGACCGCGCGCTGATCGACCTCATGAGCCTGTACCGCGATGTGTCCGTCATCCAAGTGGGCGCCGGCCAGGCGCTCGTCAACGAGTCGCACCGCGGGCACATCGAGCAGCTCGCGGGCCGCACGCACCTCACCGACACCCTGCGTTGCCTCGACGCCCTGGCCGAAGCCCGTAAGCGCCTCGCCGGCAACGTGTCGCCCGTGCTCGCCCTGGAGGCGATGGCGCTCGCGCTGCGTCCCCGGACCGCAGCCTGAGCCGCGCGGAGCCCGTGACGGGAGCGCCCCCGGAACGTCCTTCGCGCCCCGTAGGCTGACGCCATGAGATCACCGCTCCGCGCCGTGGCCCTCGCCGCGGCGAGCCTGCTCGTCCTCACCGCCTGCATCCCCGACAAGACCCAGGTCAGCCCTACGGACGAGGCGACGGGTACGGGCGGCGCGACGGCATCGGCCGCTCCGGAAGCGAGCGACCTGCCCGCGGTGTACTTCCAGGACGTCGACTGGAGTGCGTGTGGCGAACTCGAATGCGCCACGCTGCAGGTGCCGCTGACCTGGGACGAGCCCGACGGCGAGACGGTCAGCCTCGAGATCAACCGTCACCCGGCCCGCAGCGACGCCGAACGCCTCGGCTCGTTGCTCATCAACCCGGGCGGTCCGGGTGGTTCGGGTCTCGACATGACCGAGTACCTGGCGACCATCGCGGGCGACGACCTGCTGGACGCGTACGACATTGTGGGCTTCGATCCGCGCGGGGTGGGCGAGTCGAGTCCCGTGCAGTGCGGCCCCGACGGCGTGATCGACGACTATTACATGTCCGACGTGGTGATCGAGAGCCAGGACGACGTGGACGCCGAGGTGGCCCGCACCGAGGAGTTCGGGGCCGGCTGCCTCGAGGAGACGGGAGACTTCCTCACCGAGGTCGACACCGTGAGCGCGGCGCGCGACATGGACGTCATCCGCACGGTGCTGGGCGACGACGAGCTGTACTACCTGGGCTTCTCGTACGGCACGCAGTTGGGCGCCACCTACGCGGAGGTGTTCCCCGACAACGTGGGTCGGATGGTGCTCGACGGTGCGCTCGACGTGGAGATGGACGGTCAGGAGCTGACGCTCGGTCAGGCTGGGGGCTTCGAGAACGCCTACCGCAACTACCTCTCGTGGTGCATCGACCAGGGCGACTGCCCGCTGGGCGACACCGTTGACGAGGGCCTCGCCGAGACCACCGCGCTCCTGAATCAGGCGCTCGACGAGCCGCTGCGCACGCTCGGCACCTACCCGCTGAACCGCAACCTGCTGCTGTACGGGATCATCGTGACCCTGTACTCGGAGGACTCCTGGCCGTACCTCACCCAGGGATTCCGGGAGATCGAGACGACCGGCACGGGCGCCATCATGTACCAACTGGCAAACCTGTATTTCGACCGCGACGCGGCCTCCGACACCTACCTGACGAACTCGACCTGGGCGTTCACCGCCGTCAACTGCGCCGACAGCGCCGAGGAGGACCCGGTCACCTACGCCGAGATTGAGGAGTTCACGGCCGAGGCAGAGGAGGCGTCGCCGACGTTCGGATGGTGGTTCGCCTCGGGCACCGGCTGCGAGGGCTGGCCGGCCTCGGACGCCGAGATCGTCGACTCGCTGGAGGCGGCCGCTGCGGGTGCGGCGGGGCGCATCGTGGTGGTCGGAACGACAAACGACCCGGCCACGCCGTACGCGTGGGCCGAGGCGATGGCGACCCAGCTCGACGCCCCTCTGGTGACCTACGACGGCGAGGGGCACACGGCGTACGGCCGCTCCAACCAGTGCGTCATCGACAGCGTCGACGGCTTCCTCGTCGACGGAGAGTTGCCGGATTCGGGAACTCGCTGCTGACCCGCTATCATGGTGGACCGCACCTCCTCACGGGGGTGCACGCCGCCTTAGCTCAGTCGGCAGAGCGATTCACTCGTAATGAATAGGTCAAGGGTTCGATTCCCTTAGGCGGCTCCATCGAAAAGGCCCCGATCCACGCGGATCGGGGCCTTTTGCGTAGGTCCGCGCGCCACCACTCACGCGGCGTGTCTCCTGGGAGCCACTCAGTGCCCGGTTTTCGCAAAGAGCGGGCGCTCAGCGCCTCCCACGAAGCATGCGCGCTGGCAAGCGAGCGCGCGCAGGGCGCAAGCGGGGCGAGCTACTCCGCGACGCGCGCTCGGCGCCCGCCGAAAGCCACGACATCGCCCACGGCCAGCTGGCGGCCGCGGCGCTCATCGACTTCGCCATTCACAGTGATGAGGCCCTCGCGGATAACCTCTTTGGCCTCGCCGCCCGAGTCCACCAGCCCCGCCATCTGGAGGAACTGGCCCAGGCGGAGCACGCCCTCGCCCTTGGATACGTCGTCGATCGGTTGGGGTCTCGCCATAGTCGCATCGTATCTGCGCGACAGCCCCTTCCGCAGGCGGCCGCCGCGTGCCACGATGCCGTCAGGGAGCAACCGCGCCCCCGCCACGGAGGTGAGGATGGATACTCGCTACGACCCCGGCGCCTCGGTGCGCGCCACCGCAGTGTCTGCCGCCGAGCAGCTCAAGGCGGGCACGTGGGAGAGCGTGGAGGCGCTCGCGGTGCTCGCGCTCGCGGCCAAGGACACGCCCGATGCCGCGGCCCTGCTCGCGCGCGCCGCGTCGACCGCCGATGGTCTCAGGCCCGGCTCCTGGGAGAGTGTCCGCGCGCTCGCCTGGCTCGCCCGCGCGCAGACGGAGCTCAGGGGCTAAGGCGACTCGACCCGCTCGAGCAGCGACAGTGACCGCTCGATCACGAGCGATGTCGCAGCCGCGTCGTAGTCGGGCAGCGACGCGTCGGTGAACAGGTGGGTGGAACCGTCGTACTCGAACAGCTCAGCATCGCCGGCGCCCTCGACGAGCGCCCTCGCCGCGGGCAGGTCCTCGTCGAAGAACTCGTCGCCCGTCATCCCGTGAATCTGCACCGGCACGCCCGCGGGCCACGCCTCCGAATACTCCGAGACAGGCATGCACGAGTGCAGCAACAGCGCCCCGGCGGCGTCGGGGCGCGTCTGCGCGAGCCGCTGCGCCATCGTGACCCCGAACGAGAGCCCGGCGTACACCACCGGCCCGGTCATGGCATCGGCCGCCTGCAAGCCGCGGGAGCGGACCTCGTCGAAGCCCTGCGAGCGCACCCACGCGAAGCCGTCCTCAATGGTGTCAAACGTGTGGCCGTCGAAGAGGTCCGGTACCACCACCGTGTGTCCGGCAGCGCGCAGCGAGTCCGCGAAGGTGCGCACGCCGTCGGTCAGTCCCTGGATGTGATGCAGCAGCAGTATCTGAGCCATCGGCCCATCGTCGTCGCACTATCCACGATCCGCAACCGCACGTACGCTGGCGAAATGGGCATCCCCGGCTCCCTCACGCGCACCGCGCGCACCTTCGCTGCGACGCTCCACCCCAACGGCTATCACGGTTCCTACCAGGGTGGACGCGGGTTCTTTGAAGGCTGGTACGTCAAGCTCGTGAGCGCGGACCGGTCCCACCGGATCGCCCTCATCCCCGGCATCTTCCTGAGCGGTCCCGGCGCGACCGCGCCCGACGAGGCCTTCGTCCAGGTCCTCGACGGCTCGACCGGCGAGTCCTGGTACGAGTCGTTCCCGGTCACCGATTTCCTTGCCGACGCGCGCGAGTTCAACGTCGCGGTGGGGCGCAATCGCTTCGGCGTCGGAGGCATCGACGTGGACCTCGACGGGCCACGGCTCGCCGGCCGCGTGGGCTTCACCAGCCCGCTCGATCCCTGGCCCGTGACCCTGACCGAGCCCGGTGTCATGGGCCGCTACGCGTGGGTGCCGGTCATGGAGTGCTATCACGGGCTCGTCTCGTTCGGCCACGACCTCGCCGGCACGCTGACCCTCGCCGGCCGTGAGCTGAACTTCGACGGCGGACGCGGCTACCTCGAGAAGGACTGGGGCCGCGCGTTCCCGCAGGCGTACATCTGGATGCAGACCAACCATTTCTCGCGCCCGGACGTGAGCCTGTCCGCCTCGATCGCGCGCATCCCGTGGGGACGCGCCAGTTTCGCGGGCTTCATCGTGGGACTGAGGATGGGCGACGACCTGCACCGCTTCGCGACCTACACCGGCGCCCGCGTCACCTCACTTCAGGCGGCCGATGCGACCATCACCTGGCGTATGAAGGCTCGGTCTGGAATGGAGTTGCGCCTGCGTGCCGAGCGCCGCCGGGGTGGCCTGCTGCATGCGCCCATCCGCACTCAAATGCACAAGCGCGTCGAGGAGACCCTCGACGCCCGCGTGCATGTGGAGCTGGTGAATGCCAGCGGTGACGTCATCTTTGCCGACACGGGCGAGGCCGCGGGCCTCGAGGTGCACGGGGACGTCGCCCAGTTGGGGTGAGCGTTATCCGAGCGAGCCGAGTTCGCGGAGGGCGCCCAAGTACTCGTCGGTGAGTTCGGGGCACACGACGGGCGCGAGCTCCGCGCCGGACGCGGCGGGGGAGGCGAGATCGGTACGGGACGCATCCGAGGCATCGGCCACCGCCGCGATGAACTCGGCGCGGGTGCCCTCGGCCACGATTCGGCAGAAGTCGCGCGCGTAGTCGCGCGAGTCCTCGGAGCCGAAGCGGAGGAAGGCCTCGGCGCGGGTGGCATCGGCCGTGTGGTCGCCGATGGAGGCGGGATCGTCGGCGCCCGAGGTGAGGACCTCCTCGTCGCTCGACGCCTCAGGGATCGTCTCGAAGCCGGCGTCCAGCGGCCAGCCCAGATCGGTCGACGCGACCGTGGACAGCGCGACCGAGGTGTCCTGACCGCCCACGCGATCGTGGAAGGACTGCCCGATCGCGACGGAGATGATCTCGTCGACCTCGGTCTCGATGTTCGCGACCGCATCCCAGTAGATGCCCGCCGGATCGGTGCTCGGCGCAATCTCGGTGGCGCCGGGGGCGGCCAAGGGTGCCGCGTCCTCCGCGGAATCTGCGCCACAGCCCGCGCACAGCAGCGCCGTCGTGACGGCAAGCGTGGCGATGAGGTGGCGTCGCATCGAGGGTCCTTTCAGGCGGGGCGCGTGGAACACGGGCGCCTCGATGCGCGGGGTCTCCATCGTCACATGGCCATGCCACCTGCCAGCGCGTTTTCGGCTACGCCCCGGTTGCGGTTGCGTCACATTTCGGACACGGACCGGGACCTAGGGCCGTCGGCTGTGACCGTTCCCAATGGGAGGGTAGTGTGACACGACGGACCCGAAGACGGGTCCTTTCGCGCGAGGCCCCTCGCCGGCGCGACCGTCGCCTCCCGCCCCGGCCGCACTGCGCTTTCCTCCCTTTGGTGACGGATGTTGCCAGCCCGAGTGATGCATCGGCCCCGCGCCCCTCCTACCCCGGACGCGCCCGCGCGCCCCTGTACCGAAAGGACGGCTCGCATGAGCGCCACCGCGACCGCCTCCGCCCCCACCCTGACCGCCTCGCTGAAGCGCGGCGTGTTCTGGAACTACGGCGGCCTGTACTTCTTCTACTTCGCCATCTGGCAGATCGCCTTCAGCTTCCTGGGCCTGTGGCTCGCCGACGGCGGCATGAAGTCGGGCAACATCGGCCTGGTCAACTCCGTGATGGCCATCACCGCGCTGTGCCTGCAGCCGCTCTACGGCTACCTGCAGGACCGCCTGGGGCTGCGCAAGTACCTCTTCGCGTTTGTGGCGCTGTGCGCCGCGATGGTCGGGCCGTTCTTCTCCTTCGTGTTCGTGCCCCT
This sequence comes from Demequina sp. NBRC 110055, assembly GCF_002090135.1. Taxonomy (GTDB): domain Bacteria; phylum Actinomycetota; class Actinomycetes; order Actinomycetales; family Demequinaceae; genus Demequina. Next base: position 814,549 of record NZ_BBRL01000004.1, read on the forward strand.
GATGGGTGTCAACATGACGCTCGCCGCGGTGGTGGGTGGCATGTACCTGGCTCTGGTCCTGCTCGCCGGTGTGTCGGTCGTCGAGGCCTTCAATGAGCGTGCATCGCGCGCCAACGGGTTCGAGTACGGCCACGCCCGCCTGTTTGGCTCCCTCGGTGGCGCCTCGGCCACCTTCGTGGGCGGCGTCCTGTGGGCGACCAACCCCGACAGCGTGTGGTGGGCCGCGACGTTCTGCGCCCTCGTGCTGGGTGTGCTGTTGTTCGTGGCGCGGGTGCCCGATGCCGCCCGTGACACCGGCGTCGCCGATGGCGAGGAGGCCGGCGAGGGCATCTCGATGGCCACCCTCAAGACGCTGCTGCGCGACCGCAGTTTCGTGGGATTCGTGGTGTTGATGTTCGGCACCGCCGCCCTGTACGACGTCTTCGACCAGCAGTTCTCCGTGTACTTCGCGAGCCTCGTCGAGCACGGCAACCCCGAGCAGCTCTTCGCCAACGTGGTGACCATCCAGATCTTCGCCGAGGCTGCCGTGATGCTGATCGCGCCGTGGTTCGTCAACAAGATCGGCGCCAAGCGCGGCCTGCAGTTGTTCGCCGCCATCCTCGTGGTGCGCGTGCTCGGCTCGGCGCTCTTCACCACCACCGAGGCGCTCATCGCCTGGCGCCTGCTCGCAGCGATCGAGATGCCCCTGATGCTCGTGTCGGTAATGAAGTACATCACCCGCATGTTCAACGTGCGGATCTCGGCCACCGCGTACATGCTCGGCTTCGGTGTCGCCAAGTCGCTCGGTGTGGCGCTGTTCTCGACCACCTTCGGCGTGATGTACCAGGAGATCGGCTTCTCCAACGGCTACCTCATCATGGCCGGCGTGATCACCACCGTGACCGTCATCGCGAGCTTCATGATGCGCAATGACAAGGGTCTGCTGGCTCCCGGTGAGACCGGGTCTGGCGAGACCCTCGACGCTGCGGATGCCGACGGCGTGGGGACGGCGGCCGCGGTGGCTGGCTCCGCCTCCGGCGAGGCCCGCCGCCCCGGTGACCCCGAGGTAGTGGATTCTGCTCGCAAGTAGGTCCGTCCCGGCACGCCGCATCGATGGCGCGCGGCGTGCCGGGGCTTCACTTCGCTGTGGAGCTCAACCGTTGTCCACTGGGGCGCGGCGGGGTGCAGGGGAGCGCACTGGTTGTCCACTGGGCTGCTGGCCCGGGGGCCCGCACCCCAGTGGACACTCCATGTGCCCGCGTGCACCGCGGTGCATCCTGGTGGGCACTCAGTGAGGCGAAGCGCCAGCCGCACGCACGGGACCTTCGCCGCTTCCTCCACCCCGCTCGTCGGGTACCATTTACAACGTTAGAAAATGGCGTCGTCGCTGAGGACGCCGCGCGCGGAGAGTCATCCCGCGCGTGCCCACCAAGACTGAGGTCATCATGTCCAACGACCAGAGCATCCCAAGCCCCATCGTGCTGCAGCGCGCCGACCCGTGCGTCCTGCGCGTCGACGACCAGTACTACTTCACGGGCTCGTACCCGCTGTACGACCGCATCGTGCTGCGTCGCGCGGAGCGCCTCGAGGACCTGCAGGCAGCCGACGAGGTCACCATCTGGACCAAGCACCAGTCCGGCCCGCAGTCGAACCTCATCTGGGCCCCCGAGATCCACCGTGTGAATGGTGCCTGGTACATCTACTACGCCGCCTCGCCCAACGGTGCGCCCAGCGCCGACGAGCCCGGCGCCGCGGAGACCTTCAACCACCGCGTCTACTGCCTCGAGTGCACCGACGACGACCCGATCACGGGAACGTGGGTCGAGCGCGGCCAGGTCGACACCGGCTGGGAGACGTTCGCTCTCGACGCAACCAGCTTTGTGCACGGCGGCGAGCAGTACCTGGTGTGGGCGCAGCAGGACCTCGCGATCGAGGGCAACTCGAACCTGTACATCGCACGTATGGCCAACCCCTGGACGCTCGCGACCCCCGCGGTCCTCCTCACCCGTCCCGAGTTCGACTGGGAATGCCAGGTGTTCTCCGTCAACGAGGGCGCGAGCGTGCTCATTCGCGACGGACGCATCTACCTCACGTACTCCGCCTCGGGCACCGGCATCGAGTACGCGATGGGGCTGCTCACGGCGGACGCCGACGCCGACCTTCTCGACCCCGCGTCGTGGACCAAGTCGGACCAGCCGGTCTTCACCTCGGACCCGAGCGTCGACATTTACGGACCGGGCCACAACTCGTTCACCGAGGACGCCGACGGCAACACCGTGCTCGTCTACCACGCCCGCACCTACACCACCATCGTGGGCGACCCGCTGTGGGAGCCCAACCGCCAGGCATGCGCGCAGGTGCTGCCGTTCGTCGACGGCGAGCCACAGTGGGGCACGCCCGCGCCGCTGCAGCGCCCCGTGCCCACCTCGATCGAGGTGCTGCCGGCGAGCGGGATGACGACGGCCGATGCGGAGGCTCAGCCCGCGTAAGGATGAATGCGAGCGGGGCCGGTGCCGAGGCATCGGCCCCGCTTTGTCGTTTCGCGACCAATTCCTACCGACGCATGGAATGTGGGCGGTCTTGCAGGTGGCATAGTCATCCCGTGGACTCGCCTTGGGAGGGCGCCGGGACCACGTCGGCGCCCACAGCGTTGCCCGCCGGCCGCGCCGACGGCGCCGCCGGCGACTTTGACGCGGCCACGGTCGCACTCGAGGTGCTGTTCGCGTCGCCGCTCGCGATCGTCATCGTGCCCGGCGAGGAGCCGCTGGTGCTCACGTCACCGTTGGGCGGCGAGACGCCGACCGCCGTGGCGAGCCTGGCGCTCCGTGTGCAGCACGGTCGCATGACCGAGGAACGAACGCCGGCGGGGTTCGCGTCGACAGGCGCACATGCCACCGGTGTGACGCACGTGGGGCGCGCCATCGCGGCGGGGCGCAGCCACGTGAGCGATCTTCATGACGAGGACGGGACGGTGCTTGGCACCCTTGCCATCGTCGACCTCGCCGACGGGGGTCCCTTTGAGGCCGAGGCGGCGCGCGCCATTGCCGACGTGTCGCTGCTCGTGGCCGACAGGCTGCAGTCGCGGTGCCGTGAGGTGCGCCGTGCCGCTACCGAGGCGCGCTTTAGGAACATCGCGGCTACCTCGCCCGACGCGATCATGTGCGCCGACGGTGAGGGTCGCACAACGTTCTGGAACGCCGCGGCCGAGCAGCTCTTTGGCTACAGCGCCGCGGAAATGCTCGGCTCGCCGCTCGAGCGGATCATCCCCCAGGAGCAGCGCGCCGAGTTCTTCCGCGATTTCGAGCGGCTGTCGGCGGCGCTGGGAGGCGCGGCCCCTGACCACCGCGTCCGGGCGGAGGGGCAGCGCCGGGATGGCACCAGAATTCCCGTCGAGCTCTCGTTGTCGTCGTGGTGGGAGGGCTCCGAGATGGCCGTGGGCGCCATCGTGAGGGACCTCACCGCACAACTGGACGTCGAGCGTCGGCTCTACCGACTGGCGACCACCGACTCGCTCACGGGACTCAAGAGCAGGGGCTCCTTGCACGAGGCGCTTGAGCGACACGTGTCGCGCCGGGAGCCCGTCACGTTCATCATGCTTGACCTGGACGGATTCAAGGAGGTCAACGACACCCTGGGACACACCGTCGGCGACGAGCTCCTGACGATGGTCGCGACGAGGCTCAAGGCGTCGATGGAGGGCGCGAGCTGCGTGGGGCGCCTGGGCGGGGACGAGTTCGCCGTTCTTGTCGAGGGCGACGACGCCGCGCGAGCCATCGACCTGGGCGACACCCTGATTCGCGCCGTGAGCGGTCAGTACGTCGCCAAGCGCCAGCGCGTCGACATTGGCGTGTCGGTGGGGATCGCGGCGTATCCGCAAGACGCGCAATCGGCCGAGATGCTGGTGAGCGCCGCCGACCTTGCGCTGTACAGCGCGAAGGGCCGCGGTCGCGGGCATGTGTGCGTGTACGAGCCGGCGTTGCGCAAGGGTGCCATCGAGCAGCACACGCTGCGCCAGGAACTGCGGACGGCGTATCACGAGGGACAGTTTGAGCTGGTGTACCAACCGCAATGGGCGCGTGGGGGCGCGACCCTCGTCGGTGCCGAGGCCCTGATGCGGTGGAACCATCCCACGCGAGGGCAATTGTCCCCGGCGCACTTCATCGACACGCTCGCGCGCAAGCCGATCGCGCCAGCAGTGGGCGAGTGGGTGATCCGCACCGCGTGCGAACAGGCGGCGCGATGGCGCGAGGAGATCCCCGACTTCCACATCGCGGTCAACCTGTTCGAGTCTCAGCTGCGCAGCGACACGTTGGTCGAATCGGTCGAGCGCATCCTCGCGGACACCGGCCTGCCCGGCAGCGCGCTCGAGTTGGAGCTTGTCGAGACGATCCTGACCCGCGATGACGACGAGACCGCCCGGGCGCTCGCGGGCCTGCGTGACCTCGGCGTGTCCCTCGCCTTCGACGACTACGGCACGGGCTTCGCCTCGCTGAGCCTACTCAAGCGCTACCCGGTGTCGCGCCTCAAGATCGACCGGACGTTTGTGCGTGGCGTGGACGCCGATGACGAGAACGCCGCCGTCGTCAACGCCGTGCTGTACCTCGCGAGCATCTTCGGCCTGGAGGTGGTGGCCGAGGGCATCGAGACAGAGGCGGAGCTGGCCTTCCTCCGCGGCACCAGCTGCGCGTTCTACCAGGGCTACCTTTTGGGACGGCCGATGCCCGTGGCCGCCTTCGAAGAGACCTGCCTATCCCCGGCCGCGACAGACTGAACCGCCGCGACCCTGTGAAATGGTCCGAGCTGCGCCACGCCGCCGAGGATGGCCGATGCTGAGGCTCGCCCGGCGTCTCGGGCCGAGTTTCGGTTCACACTGCCGGGGCAGCAGGCTAGCGCTCGACGAGGTGGTGAGGAACCTCGATGTGACCGCGTCTGCCCCGGGCGCCGTCGGCGAGCAGGTCGAGCATGAGGGTGCTTGCGGAGGCGACGCCGGGGTCGACGCTCGCAAGCGGCGGCACCGTGTACTTGCCCTCCTCGATGGCGTCGTAACCGATGACGCGTACCTGGTCGGGCTGCGAGTACCCGTGACGGGCGAGGGTGAAGTGCGCGCCGAACGCCAAGGAGTCGTTGAAGCAGAACACCCCGTCGAAGTCGGTGCCGCGCTCCAGCAGGGACTCGACTGCGGCGGTGCCCTCGGCCCTGTTGTAGTTCTCGACCTCGACCAGCAGGGACTCGTCGAAGCCGATGCCCGCCTCGTCGAGGGCTTGGCGGTAGCCGGCCAGGCGCAGCCGTGCCGTCTCGGTGTGCGAGTGGGGCTGGACGCCGACGACGGCGATGCGGCGGCAGCCGTGGTCGATGAGGTAGCGCGTGGCGTCGGCGGCCGCGGCGGTGTTGTCGGGGCCCACATGCGCGACCGCGTCGCCGGCGATGGTCTGGCCCAGCTCGCCGATGAGCAGCAGGGGCACCTCGCTGCGGCGAGCCTCGATGTCGGCGGCGGTGAGCGCGAGGGGGCTGAGGATGATGCCGTCGACGGCGGGAAGCCGCTGCGCCTCGATGACGGCAAGCTCGACGTCTGCCTTGGCCTTGGTCTGGGTGACGAGCACCGTGAGTCCGCGCTCCTGGGCGCGGTCGACGAGTTCGGCCGCGAGCTCCGCGAAGTACGGCTCGGCGAGGTTGGGGATGCACAGCGCGATGGTGCCGCTGCGGCCCTGGCGCAGCTGGCGCGCGGCGAGGTTGGGGCGGTAGCCCAGCTCGTCGATGGCGATCAGGATCCGGTCGCGCACCGCGTCGCTGACCCAACCGGTGCCGTTGACGACGTTCGACACCGTCTTGGTGCTGACGCCGACGTGTTCCGCGACGTCTGCGAGCCGTACCCGCTTCATGGCCTGCCTCTCCCGCGCCCCCACAGGCACCGCTTTTCGACGAGTGGTAGCCCGATCCTAGCGGTGTGCTACTGTGACGAACACAAGTTCAGTTCAACGTCGAACTATGACGGAGGTCCGGCCGCTCACAAGGCGAGCTCGCGGCCTCTCGATCCAAATAGTTCAACGTTGTACTAGGTGGAAGGAAGACATGAGAGCACACGGAGCGCGGTGGGTCCCCTACCTCTACATCGCCCCGGTCGTGATCATCGCTGGCGTGCTGTTGTACACCACGATTGGGTTCGCGGGCTTTGCGAGCCTGACGGACTGGAACGGCCTCACCAGCATGGAGTTCATCGGCGTGCAGAACTACGTCGACATGTTCGGCGACAGGACGTTCTACATCGCCCTGCGCAACACGCTGCTGTTCATGGTGGTCACGATCGTGCTGCAGGCCGCGATCGGCCTGCTCATCGCGGTCATCGCCAAGGAGAAGCTTCCCGGCAGCGGATTCTTCAAGGCCGTCTTCTTCCTGCCCATCGCCATGGCCCCCGCGATCATCGCGACCGTCTTCAAGTACATGTACGAGGCCAACTACGGCTCGCTGAATGAGACCCTGCGCGCGCTGGGCATCCTCGACGACGGCGCCGTCATCCAGTGGCTGGGGGCCGACCTGGGCGTCTGGTCGATCATCATCATCAACGTCTTCTCGTGGATGGGCTTCTCGATGATGGTCTACTACGCGAGCCTCATGAGCATTCCCGAGGAGATGTACGAGGCCGCCGAGCTCGACGGCGCGGGCTGGTGGCGCCGCCTGTTCAGCATCACCATCCCCTCGCTGAAGGGCACGACGGCGGTGCTGGTGACGCTCGGCATCGTCGGCTCGCTGAAGACCTTCGACCAGGTGTGGCTGACCACCCAGGGCGGCCCCGGCGTGTCCACCCACTTCCTCACCACGTACCTCTACCAGGCGCGACTCGACCGCGAGGCGGGCTACTCCGCCGCGCTCGGCATCGTGATCCTCGTCATCGCCTTCGCGCTCGCCGCGATCCAGGGCCGCATGGCGAACAGGAAGGACTCCTGATGAAGACCCGCAGAACCAAGGCCGCCACCGTGGCGATGTACGCCGTACTGATCGGCCTCGCCGCGCTGTGGCTCTACCCCATCGGCGTGGCCATCGTGAAGTCCTTCGCGATCGGCGGCATCGGCAACTACGAGGCCGTCCTCAACCACCCCCAGTTCAACTACTGGTCCGCGGTAGGCAACAGCTTCCTCATCGCCGGCGGCTCCACAGTCGTCATCGTCATCATCGGGTCGCTGGGCGCCTTCGCCTTCTCCCGCATGCGCTTCCGTGGCCGCACGGTCATCTACCGCCTGCTGCTCGCGTGCCTCGCGATCCCGATCGCCGCGGTCGTCACGCCCCTGTTCACGATCATCTCCGGCATGGAGCTGCGCAACACGTACATCGGCGTGATCCTGCCGCTCGTCTCGTTCAACGTCGTCATCATGCTGATGCTGCTGAAGAACGCGTTCGACGGCATCCCCGAGGAGATCGTCGAGGCCGCCACGATCGATGGCGCGCGCCCGTTCCGCATCTTCTGGCAGATCTTCGTGCCCCTGTCGGGTCCGGCGATCGCCACCGTCAGCGTGCTCTCGTTCGTGTACTGCTGGAACGAATACCTGCTGCCCAACCTGCTGCTGTCGGACGAGTCGATGTACCCGGTCACACAGGCCGTGTCGCTGTTGCAGTTCGAGCGCATGAGCCAGGAGCAGATCGCCCAGCTGTACTCGGGCCTCATCCTCCTGACCATTCCGTCGCTGCTGGTCTACGTCTCCAGCCAGCGCTACCTGCAGACCGGCATCACCGCCGGCGCGGTCAAGAGCTAGCGACACGAGTTCAACCCCCACATGAGTGCCGCCCCCGGTGCTCGTCCCCTAGGTGGGCTTGCCCACCACCACACTCAAGGAGGAGTCATGAAGTCAAGGAACACCGCAACCCGTGCGGCGACGGCATTCGTCGCCGGCGGTGCGCTGATCGCCCTGGCCGGGTGCTCGGGCGCTTCGGACGGGGCCGACGGCGCTGAGGGCGACGGCGGCACCATCACCCTGCGCTACCAGTCCTGGCTGCCTACGGTCGACCAGTGGACCCCGATCATCGAGGCGTTCGAGGCCGCGCACCCCGACATCGAGATCGACTTCCAGGGCGCCGACGACGCGACCAACTACTTCACCGAGCTCGACAACCTGATCCTCGCGGGCGAGACCCCCGACATGTTCGGCATCCAGGTCGGCTCCGCGTTCGACGACTACGCCGAATTCGCGATGCCCACCGAGGACTACGCCGCCGACTGGATCGACGGCATCAAGCCCGAGCTGCTCGAGGAGACCAGCACCTCCGACGGCGAGGTCAAGGCCGTGCCGATCCTCACCGCCGGAAGCGAGTTCTACCTCTACAACAAGACCGCCTTTGACGAGCTGGGACTGAGCCTGCCCGAAAGCTACGAGGACATGGTCGCCATTGCCGACGCCGCCAACGCGGCCGGCATGACGCCCTTCGCGATGGGTGCCGCGGACGCGTGGCACGACGTCGACTTCTTCGTGTGGCTGAGCAACCAGTACGGCGAGGGCGGCGACATCTACCGCGCCGCCGCGGGTGAGATCCCGTGGGAGTCCGACGCCCTCGTGGCGGCCGCCGAGCGCTGGGCTCAGCTCTTCTCCGACGGCATCTTCCAGGAGGCGGCGACGTCGACGACCACCTACCCGTCGGCTCGTGACGACTACTTCCTGGCCGGCAACTCGCTCGCGATGCCGACCGGCTCGTGGCACGTCAGCGCGACGCTCGCCGGCAACGCCGAGACCCCGGGTTCCGCGGTCGAGGGCGACGAGATCGGCATGGCGCCGCTGCCCACGCTGGGTGACAACGAGGCGCTCGCGACCAGCGGTGTCGACTACTCGATCGCGCTGAGCTCCGAGCTCGAGGGCGACAAGCTCGAGGCGGCGACGGCGTTCGCCGAGTTCCTCTCGGTCGGCGAGGGCCAGCAGATCTGGGTCAACATGATGCAGGGCTTCCCCGCGGCCACCGACATCTCGCCCGAGCTCGGCGACGACGAGTCGCAGATCGCGCTCGACAGCGTCCAGGCCGTCACGGACTCGCTCCAGGCCGCCGCGTACCCGCGCAAGGTGACCTCGGCCACCAACGGTGGACTCGAGAACGACCTGGGCGTCGTCCTCCAGAACATCGCCAACGGCGCCGGCGCCGCGACCGAGCTCGCGACGCTGAACGACTAACGCCACACCGCACAGCGCCCGGCATCCGTCAGGATGCCGGGCGCTGTGCTGTCTTGTGGGTGGCCGACGCGGTGGTGGGCCGCCGTAGCCCACCTCGCCACGGCATCGGCCACACACAAAAACGCCCCCCGCCGTGGAGAGGAACGGCGGGGGGCGCGGGGGACCGGGCGGCTTAGGAGGAGGCTCCGCCCAGACGGATCATCGACCACGACACGGCCGGCAGGTCGACGGCGAGGGCGCCGTCGGTGACGGTCGCGGACGCGTTGGGCGCCGGCAGCACGTCGGCCTCGGTGTCCTTCGACGCACGCCAGAACGGGTCGTCGTTCGCGTAGGTGACGGCCTCGATGAGGCTGAGCTCGCCGAGCGAGGCGAGGTCGAGCTCAAGCCGTGTGGAGTCCTCGGTGGCGCGGTTGACGGCAAACACGACGACCTCGCCCGACTCGCGGTCATACGTCGCGACGGCATCGACGAGCGCGGACTGCCCGAAGCGCGCGTTGTCGTAGGACGGTGCGTCGACGGCCACCCGCAGCACCTCGCCGCGCGCGTGGGCGGCCGTGAGGGCGAACGGGTGGAAGATCGTCTGACGCCACGCGGCGCCGCCCGGCTCGGTGGTAATCGGCGCGATGGCGTTGACCAGTTGCGCCTGGCTCGCCGAGTGCACGCGGTCGGTGTGACGCAGCAGGGTGATGAGCAGGTTGCCGACCACCACCGCATCGGCCACCGAGTAGTTGTCCTCCTCGAGGGGCGGCGCGACGGGCCAGTCGTCGCCCTTCGGAATCGTGGGGCTATCGAGGTCGTGGTACCAGACGTTCCACTCGTCGAACGAGATGTGGACGCGCTTGGAGGACTTCTTGGCGATCGCCACGGAGTCGGCGGTGGCGCTCACGGCGTCGATGAAGTGGTCCATGTCCTGGGCGCTCGCGAGGAAGGACCCCAGGTCGCCGTCCTCGATGCGGTAGTAGGCGTGCGCGGAGATGAGGTCGACCTCGTCGAAGCACTCCTCGAGGACCTCTCGCTCCCACGTGCCGAAGGTGGGCATGTCGGAGCCGGACGAGCCGCACGCGACGAGCGTGAGGTCGGGGTACATCTGGCGCATGCCGCGTGCAGTCTCGGAGGCCAGGCGGCCGTACTCGCGGGCGGTCTTCGCGCCCAGCTGCCACTTGCCGTCCATCTCGTTGCCCAGGCACCAGAAGGTGACGCCGTGAGGCTCCTCGACTCCGTGCTCGCGCCGGAGCGCCGCGTGGTGGGTGTCGCCCTTGCCGTTGGAGTACTCGAGGACGTCGAGCGTCTCCTGGATGCCGCGCGTGCCGAGGTTGACGGCCATCATCGCCTCGGTGCCGGACGCCTTGGTCCACGCCATGAACTCGTTGAGGCCGAACGTGTTGGGCTCGGTCGAGTGCCACGCGAGGTCGAGGCGCAAAGGGCGATCCTCCACGGGGCCGATGCCGTCCTCCCAGCGGTATCCGGAGACGAAGTTTCCTCCTGGATAGCGCACGGTGCTCACGCCGAGCTCCTTGACGAGGGCGAGCACGTCGCCGCGGAAGCCCTGGTCGTCTGCCGTCGGGTGGCCGGGCTCGAAGATGCCGGTGTAGACGCAGCGGCCGAGGTGCTCGACGAACGTGCCGAAGGTGCCCCGCCTCACGGGGCCCACGACGAAGTCGGGATGGATGGTGAGGCGTGCGTGGTGCATCGTTGCTCCTTCTCGAGCGCGCAACAGCGCGCGGGTCGAGGGACGTAGGTGGTGAGGCGGCCGAGTTGCATCGGCCCCGGTGCCGACTATAGTACAACGTTGAACCATGAACGCGAAGGCGGCGGCACACATCGCCTTCGTGAACGCCCTCACCCACGATCACGGGAGATCGAAGATGCCCTCCAGTCACGTCACCGTCGCCGTCCCCGAGGGGATTCAGGCCGCCCGGTTCCGCCCCGCGTTCGAGGCCTCGTCCGCGCGTGCCATGAGCCTCGACGGCGCCTGGCGCTTCCGCCTGTTCCCGCACCCCGACACCGGCGTGGCGCGCGACGAGGCCGGCGCCGACTGGGACCAGATCGAGGTTCCCGGCCACTGGCAGCTCGCCGGCGCACCTGAGTCCTGGCCGTATGGCGCCCCCGCCTACAGCAACCGTCACTACCCGTTCCCCATCGAGCCGCCCTTCGTGCCGGACGACAACCCCACGGGGGAGTACCGCCGCATCCTCACCGTGCCCGCCGACTGGCCCACCGACGGCCGCACGCTGTTGCGCTTCGAGGGCGTGGACTCGTGGTTCCAGGTCGCGCTCAACGGGCAGGTCATCGCGACGTCGCACGGGTCCCGCCTGCCGAGCGAGATCGACGTCACGGACGCGCTCCAGCCCGGCGACAACCTCCTCGCGGTCCGCGTCACCCAGTGGTCCGCGATGTCGTACATCGAGGACCAGGACCAGTGGTGGATGTCGGGCATCTTCCGCCCCGTCACGCTCGAGCACCGCCCCGCAGGCGGCCTCGACCACGTGTCCGTCATGGCCGACTACGACCACCTGACCCACCTCGGCACCCTCACGGTGAGTGCGGAGGGCGAGGGGGCATCGGCCGCCCGCGTCAAAGTCCCCGAGTTGGGCCTCGACCTCGCGGTCGGCGAGAGCGCGACGGTCGAGGTCGAGCCGTGGAGTGCGGAGCTGCCGCGGCTCTATGAGGCGACCGTGCAGGCGCCGGGCGAGACGGTGACGCTCGCGGTGGGTTTCCGCCGCATCGAGGTGCGCGACGCCGTGCTGCTGGTCAACGGCGCCCCCATCAAGCTGCGCGGCGTCAACCGCCACGAGTTCGACCCCGCGCGCGGGCGCGCCGTCACCCCCGAGGTGATGCTGGCCGACGTGCTGCTGATGAAGCGCCACCACATCAACGCGGTGCGCACCAGCCACTACCCGCCGCATCCGCATTTCCTCGACCTGTGCGACCGCTACGGCCTGTACGTCATCGACGAGAATGACCTCGAGACGCACGGCTTTGAGGAGGGTGACTGGGCGGGCAACCCGCTCGACGACCCCGAGTGGGAGCCCGTCATCGTGGACCGTGTGCGCCGCATGGTGCGCCGCGACGCCCACCACCCCAGCATCATCATGTGGTCGCTGGGCAACGAGGCGGGCCGCGGCCGCGCGGTGAAGGCGATGGCCGATGCCGTCCGCGAGCTCGACGCCACGCGACTGGTGCACTACGAGGGTGATTACTCCTCCGACGAGGTCGACGTGTATTCGCGGATGTATGCGACGAGCGAGCATGTCGAGCTCATTGGCCGCGGCGTCGAGCCCGCCCTCGCGCGCGCCGACCTGGACGCGAGGCGCCGCCAGATGCCGTTCATCCAGTGCGAGTACGCGCACGCCATGGGCAACGGCCCGGGCGGGCTGTCCGACTATGAGGCGCTGTTCGACCGCTACCCGCGCCTGGCGGGAGGCTTCATCTGGGAGTGGTTCGACCACGGGATCCTCCGCCGCGAGGCCGACGGCACCGCGTTCTACGGCTACGGCGGCGACTTTGGCGAGCGCTTCCACGACGGTAACTTCGTCGCCGACGGCCTGCTCCTTCCCGACCGGACCCCGTCCCCGTCGCTGTACGAGGTCGCGGCGGTGTTCGCGCCGGTGCGTATCGAGGTGCCGTCCTCCGGTGACGGCCTCACCGTGCGCAACCGCTTCGCCTTCCGCGACACGTCGACAATCGAACTCACGTGGACCGTGCACCGCGCGGGCGAGGTGCGCGCGTCCGGCGTCATCGAGGCGCCGCCGTTGGCCCCCGGTGAGACGCTCGACGTGCCGGTACCGTCCGTCGATCTGCCCGAACCGATGGTCGGCGAGCCCGTTTGGTGGGAGGTGGTCGCCTCCGTGAGGGGCGACGCCGTGGGCAGCCTGGGATGGGCGGCCGATGCCGTGGCTGAGGGTCGTGTTCTCGGCCGCGGGCAGCGGATGCTGGTGCCCGCGGCGCTGCCGACGCGCGCCTCCGGCGCGGCCGTCCCGGCCGACGACGGTGGCGCGGCCGGCGGCATCGTCGCGGGCCCCGCGCGGATCGACGCGCGCGGCGACCTGGTGTCGCTCGCGGGCCGTGACGTGCACCTCTTCCGCCCCGACGCGTGGCGTGCGCCCACGGACAACGACAACCGCGCCGGCATGTGGATCCCGCCGTCGGACAAGGCGCTGTGGGAGGAGGCCGGCCTGCACCAATTGGAGCAGCGGCTCGAGTCCGTGACGATCGAGGACGGCGCGGCGGTGGTGCGGGCCCGCACCGGCGGACCCGCCACGCGCTGCGGTCTGCGCAGCGAGTTCCGTTGGACGCCCGTCGACGACGGCACGGGTGCGGTCGAACTCGCCGTGTCTGTCGACGCCGAGGGCCGCTGGCCCGGGCCCGTCGCGAGGCTCGGATTGCAGCTGGTGCTCGAGGCGCCCGAGGTGCTGGCCGCCACCGTCGACTGGAGCGGTCAGGGCCCCGAGGAGTCGTACCGCGACACCTTCGCCGCCGCCCGCGCCGGGCGCTGGACGCACTCCGTCGCGGACTGGCAGACCGTGTATACGCACCCGCAGGAGAACGGCGCGCGCCGCGGCGTGACCCGCGCGGAGGTGCGCTTCGCCGACGGCGGCGGGCTGCTCATCGAGGCCGGCGCGCTCACCCTGGGTGGGGTCCCGGTGGACGGCTTCGAGCTGTCGCTGCGGCCATGGTCAGATGAGGCACTCCATGCCGCCAAGCACCCGAGCGACCTGGTGCCCGACGGCCGGCTCTACGTCCACCTGGACGTCGCCCAGCACGGCGTCGGGTCCGCGGCTTGCGGCCCTGGCGTCCTGCCCAACGCGCAGCTCCACGCCGCGCCCTACACGATGGTCCTGCGCATCACGGCGCTCGAGGCGTGAAAGGAACAGCTATGAAGATCACCAACGTTGAGGTCCTCGTCACGAGCCCGGGCCGTAACTTCGTCACCCTGCGTATCACCGCGGACGGCCTGACCGGCCTGGGGGACGCGACTCTCAACGGCCGCGAACTCGCGGTCGCCGCCTACCTCCAGGAGCACGTCGCCGCGCTGCTCATCGGCCGCGACGCGTCGCGCATCGAGGACGCGTGGCAGTACCTGTACCGGGGTGCCTACTGGCGCCGCGGGCCCGTCACGATGGCCGCGATCGCCGCGGTCGACACGGCGCTGTGGGACATCAAGGCGAAGGCCGCCGGCATGCCGCTGTACCAGTTGCTGGGCGGGCGCTCCCGCGACGGCCTGCTCGCCTACGGTCACGCCTCGGGTGCCGAGCTGCCGGAGCTGTTCGACTCCATCCGCCAGCACCTCGACGAGGGCTACCGGGCCATCCGTGTGCAGTCGGGCATCCCCGGCCTGCCGTCGGTCTACGGCGTCGCGTCCTCGGCCAACGCCGCCGCGGGCGCGGGCAGCGACGCGCGCTACGACTACGAGCCGGCGCGCCGCAGTGCCGTGCCCGTCGAGGAGACCTGGGACACCTCGGCGTACCTGCGCCACGTGCCCTCCGTCTTCGAGGCGGTGCGCAACGAGTTCGGACCCGAGCTGCCGCTGCTGCACGACGCCCACCACCGCCTCACGCCCATCCAGGCGGCGCGGCTGGGCAAGTCGCTCGAGCCCTACGACCTGTTCTGGCTCGAGGACGTCACGCCCGCGGAGAATGCCGCGGTGCTGCGCCGGGTGCGCGAGCACACCACCACGCCGCTCGCGATCGGCGAGGTGTTCAACACGGTGTGGGACTACCGCGAGATGTTCGAGGAGCAGCTCATCGACTACGTGCGCAGCCCCGTCACGCACGCGGGCGGCATCACCGGATTGCGCCGCATCTTCGACTTCGCGTCGGTGTATCAGATCAAGTCGGGTGCGCACGGGCCCACCGACGTGTCTCCGGTCGGCCTCGCGGCGGCCCTGCACCTGGGCGTCGCGATCCCGAACTTCGGCATCCAGGAGTACATGCAGCACTCGCCCGCGACGCTTGAGGTGTTCCGGTCCGGCTTCACGTTCGCCGACGGCCTGCTCAACCCCTCCGATGCTCCCGGCCTGGGAGTCGAGTACGACGACGAGGTGGCTGCCGCGCACGCGTATGCGCCCGCGTACTTGCCGGTCAACCGCCTGCGCGACGGGTCCATGCACGACTGGTGAACCCCACCTCCCCCGACAGTGTGAACCGACTCGCGCCGCGCCACGCCGGTACCGACGGCCGATGCCGTGGCCGGCCCGGCGCGTCGCGTCCCGTTGCGGTTCACACTGTCCGAGGGGAGGGGCTTAGGCGAACGGGTCCGGCGTCATCGTGTACTTGGTCTCGAGGTACTCGTGGATGCCCTCGGCGCCGCCCTCGCGGCCCAGGCCGGACATCTTGACGCCGCCAAAGGGCGCCGCGGCGTTGGAGATGACGCCCACGTTGAGGCCCATCATCCCGGTGTCGAGTCGCTCGATCATGCGCTGTCCCCGCGCCAGGGACTCGGTGTAGACGTAGGACACCAGGCCGTATTCGGTGTCGTTGGCGAGAGCCACGCCCTCGTCCTCGGTGGCAAACGTCGTGATGGCGAGGACGGGGCCGAAGATCTCCTCGCGCATGAGGTCGGCGTCCGCGGGGACGTCGGCCAGCACGGTGGGCTCGAAGAAGGTGCCCTCGCCGTCGACCGCCGAGCCGCCGGCGAGGACGCGGGCGCCACGCTCCACGGCATCGGCCACGAGCGAGGTCACCTTATCCAGCGCGTCCTGATCGATCAGTGGACCGATGTCCACGCCGTCCTCGGTCCCGCGCCCCACGCTCATGGCCTCGACCCGCTCGGTGACGCGGGACGCAAACTTCGGCGCGACGGACTCGTGCACCAGGAACCGGTTGGCAGCCGTGCACGCCTGTCCGATGTTGCGGAATTTCGCCGCCATCGCGCCCTCGACCGCGGCGTCCAGGTCCGCATCCTCGAAGACCACGAACGGCGCATTGCCGCCGAGCTCCATCGAGGTGCGCAGCACCCCGGAGGCGGCCTGCTTCAGCAGCGACGATCCCACCGAGGTGGAGCCGGTGAAGGACAGCTTGCGCAGGCGCGGGTCGGCGAGGATGGGCTCGGACACGTCGCTGGACGACGAGGTCGTGAGGACGTTGACCACGCCCGCTGGCACGCCCGCCTCCTCGAGGAGCGCGGCGAACGCGAGGGTGGTCAGCGGCGTCGACGACGCGGGCTTGATGACGACCGTGCAGCCGGCGGCCACCGCGGGGGCGATCTTCCGCGTGGCCATCGCGAGCGGGAAGTTCCACGGGGTGATGAGGTAGCACGGGCCCACGGCGTGCTGGCTGACGATCATCCGGCCGCTGCCCTCGGGGTTCGCGCCGTACCGGCCGGCAATGCGCGGGGCCTCCTCGGAGAACCACCGCAGGAACTCGCCGCCGTAGGTGACCTCGCCGCGCGACTGCTCGAGCGGCTTGCCCATCTCGAGCGTCATGAGCAGCGCGAAGTCGTCGGCGCGCTCCATGAGCAGGTCGAAGGCGCGGCGCAGGATCTCGCCGCGCTCGCGGGCGGGGGTGCGCGACCACGCCGGGAAGGCGTCGCTCGCGGCGTCCATGGCGGCGGTCGCGTCGTTGGGGGTGGCCGAGGCGATGGTTGCCAGCCGCATGCCCGTCGCCGGGTCGTTCACGTCGAGCGTGCCGCCGTCCGATGCCGGCCGCCACTGGCCGCCGATGAACAGCTCGGTGGGGACGGATGACAGGAGGGCGGTCTCGTCGGTCATGGTGACTCCTTCGCTGGTGGCGTTGGGAGGGACAACGGCTGAGGAGCCGAGGATCATCCGCTCAGCGTGCGCCGATCCAGTCGAGCGTCGCACCGAGACCGCCGAACGTGTACAGGTGTGTGGAGACCTCACCGTGCACCCGAGTATCGAGCCCGGCGAACAGCGCGTCGAGGAAGTCGTCGGGGTCGGCTGTGCCGAGCATGCCGCCCAGCTGTGCGCCGTACTTGCGGGCGAGGCTCGCCGTCGAGGCGACGCCCATGCGGCGCGCGAACGCCAGCAGCCTCGCCACCCCCATGGGGCCGGGCACGCCCACGCGGATGGGCAGCATGATGCCGTGCTCGCGCACGCGCGCGATCCACGCGAGGACCGCCGGGGCGTCGAAGGACACCTGTGACGTGATCGAGCCCGCGATGCCTTGATCGGTGAGCGCGGCACTCTTTCGCGCCAGCGCGTCCCACAGCACGTCGTCCGCGATCGCGGGGTGGCCCTCGGGGTAGCCGCCGACCCCCACCTCGCGCACCCCGTGACGCGCCAGCACGCCGGACTCGATGACGTCGAGCGCGCTCGCGAAGGGGCCCGCTGGCGTCCGCGGGTCACCGCCGATGACGAAGACCGACGCGGCGGCGGCCGCGTGGGCGAAGTCCTGGACGCTGGCCCCGAGCGCTGCCGCGGAGGCGATGCGTCGCGCCGCGAGGTGCGGCACGGGCGTGAGGCCGTGGGTGACGAGTTCGGAGGCGGTGGCGACCCGGTCGGCGTGGGTCTCGGTGGTCAGGGCCGTCACATGCACGCGCGCTCCGCCGGGAAGCCGCGCGGCGGCCTCCTGGACCTGGGGAAGGTCGGCCGCGGAGAGCTCGATCGAGAGGTCCGCGAGGACGGCGTCGTGGCCGATCATCGAGAGGCGCTCCCCGCGTCCGTGCGTCCCCACAGGTCCCACGGGAACGCCGCGAGCAGCGTCACGGTCACCGCGTCCAGGTCGAGGGCGGGTTCGGCGATCACGGCGCGCGCCGCGTCCGGGTCGGCGGCAAACGCGGGCGCCTCACGCCCGGTGCCCTCGTAGTAGTCCTGGTACTTGAAGGGTGGCTCGGCGCGCGGCTGCACCACCGCGCTCGGCACGCCTAGCGCATCGGCGATCACGATGCCGTGCAGCGACGACGCGATGACGGCCTCCGCGCTCGCGACGGCCGCGATGACCTCGCGTGCTGGCGTGCGCGGGCTGACGTATCCGGGCAGGCCCCGCCACCGGCTCTCGTCATGAAGATTGGGCAGCAGCACCACCCCGCGCGGCTCGGCGGCACGGGTCACGCCCAGGAGCGTCGGTGCGAGCAGGCCGGGGTCGCCGAAGACGTCTGGCACATCGAGCCCGCGCTCACGCAGCGCGGCCGCCGTTCGTGGCCCGCGCACCGCGCGCAGGTCGAGGTCGCGTGGGCGGTACGACCACTCGGGCACCTTGCCGTTCACGCCCGTGCCCCACACGACGTCGCCGGGCTGGGCGAGGTGGAGGATCGACCCGACGGTCAGCAGACGGGCGGACGATGCCGTGGCTCGGTTGGCGTCTGCCGTGCCACCACCGCTCGCCTCACCTGTCGTATCGCGCCCACGCTCGACGAGTGCCCACACCACGAGCGGTCCGAGCAGGTCGCCGAAGTTGTTGGCGCGTCGGTGCGGCCACCGCACCCGCCGTGTGACCGGGCCGGAGCCCACGGAGGCACGCGCATTCCAGTGCACCACCGCGACCCCGGCGATTCGTGCGGCCTGGCCCTTCACGCGTCCTCCTCAGTTCGGTTCAGGACGAGCGTACGGGTCAGGAACGTCACATCGGCCCGGGACTGTCGGTGGCCGCCGGTATTGTTGACGCAACGACCAAACTCTTGAGGGAGAGTGCAGTGGGGGGAGCCGCGGTGGCAGAGGACCCGTCGGAGACGACGCCGAGCGACGTGACGGGCGCCGTGCCGCTGGTGCGCCCCAGCACGCAGCGCATGCGCGGCAGGCGTGGCTGGGCCAAGAAGTATGAGCGCCGCCTCGCCGTGTCTGACCTGTTCGTGGTGACGCTGTCGATGGCGCTCGCGCATGGGGTGCGTTTCGGCTGGGAGCCGTTCATCCCCGTGCAGGGCGACAACGGGCCCGCCTACGCCCTCGTGACCGTCGCCATCATCGTCGTATGGGTCGTGCTGCTGGGCTGGTCCAAGTCCCGCGACGCCGCCGTGTTGGGCCACGGGCCGGAGGAGTTCCAGCGCGTCATGCACGCCTCGTGGCTCGTGTTTGCCGGCATCGCGATCGTGGGCTTCCTGACCCAGTGGCAGATCAGCCGCGGCTACCTGCTCTTTGCGATCCCCTTCGGCACGCTGATGTTGCTCGTCTACCGCGCGGCGTGGCGCTCGCTCGTCAAGTCGCAACGCGATGCCGGCCAGCTCCAGGCCCAGTGTGTGGTGGTGGGCCCTCCCAAGACCGTGCGCCAGATGATCCGTCGCCTGCACTCCGTGCCGCGCGCGGGCTACGCGGTCATCGGCGCGTGCCTGCCGGGGTCGGGGGCGGATCGTCACGAGTCCATCGAGGGCGTGTCGGTCCTCGGCGGTGCCGACGATGCCGCCGAACTCGCCATTCACGCCAACGCCGAGTACGTCATCCTCGCGGGCACCGACGCCATGTCCCTGCGCGAAACCAAGGAGTTGGGCTGGGAGCTCGAGGGCACGGGCGTGGGCCTCATCGTGGTGCCGACCATCGTCGACGTCGCCGGGCCCCGCGTGTCCATGAGTCCCGTGGACGGCCTGCCGCTGATGCACGTCGACGCCCCGCGATTCGAGGGTGGCCGCTACGCGCTGAAGAACACCCTGGACCGCATCACGGCGTTCATGGGTCTGCTGGTCCTCGCCATCCCCATGGCCCTCGTCGCCATCGCCATCAAGCTCGAGAGCCCCGGCCCGGTGTTCTTCAAGCAGATCCGCGTGGGTGTGGACCACCGCCTGTTCACCATGTACAAGTTCCGCTCCATGTACACCGACGCCGAGCAGCGGTTGGCCGCGCTCCACGCCGTGCAGGGTGTGGACGCAGGCAACGAGGTCCTGTTCAAGATGAAGGACGACCCGCGGGTCACCCGTGTGGGCAAGTTCCTCCGCCGCTTTTCCATCGACGAGCTTCCCCAGTTGATCAACGTGCTGAAGGGCAACATGTCGCTGGTGGGGCCGCGCCCACCGCTGCCGCGCGAGGTGGAGCAGTGGGAGGAGAACGTGGGGCGCCGCCAGCTCGTGAAGCCGGGCCTCACGGGTCTGTGGCAGGTCTCGGGTCGCTCGGACCTGGACTGGGAGCAGTCCGTACGCCTCGACCTGTACTACGCGGAAAACTGGTCCATCGGCGGCGATCTGGTGATCTTGGCCCGCACTGCCTGGGCCGTCGTCGCGGGTCGTGGAGCCTACTAAATCGGTAGCCACGAGTGACATCGGTCACTAGGCTGAGGGAGCGTGTCGTGAGGGCGGCGCGCTCCTGGAGGCAAAGCATGAAAAGGCCGATGCGCACGCTGGCATTCGTGGGCGCGTCTGCCCTACTCCTGACGGGTTGCACCGGCGATCCGGAGCCGGTGATCTCGACGTCGGCGACCTCGGCGCCTGTCCCCAGCATCTCTGCGCCGGACGTCGAATCCTCGCCCCAGGGAGGCGATGTTGACGTCACGCCGGCCAGTTACATCGTGACCGCCCCTAGCGACAGGGTCGACGTGTACGACGAGGTCGACGGCACTGTGACCCAGACCGTGGCCGCGGAGGACGTCCTCAGCGCACCGGGACAGACGCCGCTGACGTTCCTGGTGAAGGAGCTGCGCGACGACTGGGCCGAGGTGTACCTGCCCGTGCGCCCCAACGGCTCCACGGGCTGGATCCCGCTGGCCGACGAGCAGTTGACCGCGACGTCCTACCGCCTCGAGATCTCGCTGACGGACTTCACGCTGAGCCTCTTCGAGGGCGACGATGAGGTCTTCACCGCCGAGGTGGGCGTGGGTCGTGACGACCGCCCCACCCCCGGCGGGGTCTACTACATCCGTGAGCTCTTGCAGCCGCCGGATCCCGAGGGCGTCTACGGCCCGTTCGCCTACGGCCTGTCGGGCTACTCGCCCGTCCTGGACGAGTTCAAGGGCGGCGAGGCGATCATCGGCATTCATGGCACCGACGAGCCCGACAGGCTCGGCAGCTACGTCTCCTCGGGCTGCATCCGCATGGCCAACGACGCGATCACGGAGCTCGTCACCGAGTTCGGCGTCCCGCTGGGCACGCCGGTCTACATTTCCGACCAGGCCGCGGACCTGACCGCGGCCTAAGGCGGCTTCAGTACGGCCGATGCACCACGCATCGGCCGTCTTGTCGTGCCTTCCGTAGGGGAGACAAAAGGCGGGCCCCCTCCCGCGAGGCTGAGGCTCGCGGGAGGGGGCCCTCCGGCTGACTAGTGCAGGGGTGCGTGTCAGCCGGTGTACGTGACGCTCGCGACGCGAACAGCCACGGGCTTGGGGGCGTCGGCGACCTTGGTCGGCGTGAGCGGCGGCGCGTCGAGCACCACGGTCGTGGTGGTCGGCGGGTTGGCCGCGCAGGTCGGGGTGGCCGGCGGGTAGTTCACCGTCACCGTGGTCTCGGGGTTGACCTGGACCAGGACCTGCACGCCGTCACGCGTCCAACCGAAGTTGTCCTGGGGGTCGTCCACCGGCATCCACTCGCCGTCCTCGTCCTGGACCCAGCCGGGCCAGTCGGTGGCGACGAAGGTGTCTCCGTTGGTCGGGTCGATCTGGTCCTCGGTGTAGCCCGCCGCGGGTGCGACGGCCGCTCCGGGCCAGAGGATCCGGCCTTCGCCCAGCGGGTAGGTGCCCGGCAGGGTGTAGTCCTCGCCATCGGGGTTGACGAAGGTGATGGTGGCCATGGGCTCCTCACCCTCCTCGACTCCGTCGAGCGGCTGGTCATCGGGGTTGGTGACCACGATGTTGTAGGACAGCCACGGGGCATCGGCCACACAGGTGCCGCCGATGAAGGACCCGGTCAGCGTGGGCTCTGCGGGCTCCTCACAGCCGCCGGCGAACATGTCGTCGCGCCATAGCTGGTCGGTCTCGGAGTTGAACATCGACTCCATGATCGTGAGGGGAGACCACTCGCCATCGGCCTCCGAGCAGATCTGGATGGGCGTGCACTCCAGGCCGTTGACCCACGCGATGGCACCCGCGGGGGCCTCGCCGTAGTAGGTCACCATCTGGGCGGCCCCGTCGGTGAACTCGCAGACCTCGATCACGGGGGGCTCACAGTCGCCCGCGGCGGCGGGGTAGGTGACGCCGGTGATCTCGGTCTCCGGGTTGAGCTGGACCGTCACGGTCGCGCCGTCACGGGTCCACCCGTAGTTGTCGGTGCCCACGTTCTTCAGCACGCCGTCGATGGTGTCCCAACCAGGCCAGGCGTTGGGGTTGCCGTCGCCGTCGGTACCGAAGCCGGGCCACTCGATCTGGCCGGACCACAGCGGGTAGTCCGCAGGGTCGATGGCCACGGTGGTCGACCAGGGGGTGAAGCCCTCCTTCGAGAACGTGATGGTGATCTCGGTGAGGTCGCTGGCCTCGTTGGGCAACTGGGCGGCCGGGTCGTTGAGGTCAACCGTCCAGTTGATCAGCGGCGTCCCGTCGGAGCAGATGGCCTCGACGTACGAGCTGTCGATGTCGAAGCAGTCCTCGTCGGGCTCGTCGATGGTGAACTCGTACGTGAACAGCGCGTAGGGGTTCAGCTCGATGACCATCGGCTGCACCAGTCCCGGCTCGGCGAGCACGGGCGCGGGCATGGCGGTGATGCGGTAGTCACCCGGGCCCAGGTCGAGGGCACTGATGTCCACCTCGGCCCCCGGCAGGAACGGGCCGTAGGTGTCGACGACGGTGACGCCGTCCTCGCCGAGCTTCACCAGGGTGAACACCACGGGGCTCTGGAAGGAGCCGATCACGGCCTCGTAGTCGAACCCGCCGAAGTCGGGGTTGAGGCAGGTGAGGTCGGTGTGCGTGCCACCGGCGCTCGGCGTGACGGGGGTCGCACAGTCGTTCTTCCAGTAGTCGAGCCAGGCCTCCCAGCCGGACTCGCCCTCGAACTCCTCGGGCCAGTTCCTGCCGTCGAAGGCGATGGTGTACCCGTTCTTCTCGACGCTGAACGGCGGGATGATGTCGGCGTCGTGCGTGCCGCTATCGGTGCCGTGGCCATTCGCGAAGTCGAACTCCCACTGCGAGCCGTTGAAGATCGCGTTGAACGAGATCTCGATGTTGTTGAACGGGTTCTGGCCGGACTCGGTGGCGTGGCAGATCTTCACCTTGTCAGAGACGTCGAAGCAGTCGCGGGCGTCGCCGGTCCACTCCGTGTACTCCTCGGGCAGGTCCTCCTCGTAGTAGTCCTGGCCGTACCAGCCACCCTCGCCCTCTTCGCAGATGGTGACGACCGGGCCGCAGTACTTGGCGTCGACCGCGGTCTCGATGGCGGGGTCGCCCTCCCAGAGGGTGGCGTACTCGTAGCCACCGTCACCGTCGGGGACGCAGTACTCGTCGTTGGTGAGCTCGCAGCCGGCGGGGACGGGGGCCTGCTCGGAGTAGTTCTCCCACAGGACGTAGTGGTCCCAGCCCTGCGCTGCGGGGTTGGCGGACGCCGCGAGCGAGGCGTGGCTCGCGGTCCCGGTGTCCTTGTCGAACACGCAGTAGTCCACCGGCGGAGGCTCGCATTCGCCCGAGTTCTCGATCTTGATGATCCAGTGGACCATCTCGGGGGTCCAGATGGCGTCGTCGGCAGGCTTGCCGCCGTTGGGCCACGTCAGCAGCTTGGAGCTGCGCAGGTTGTCGAGGACGCCCTGGTCCGAGGTGCCGTCGATCCGGTAGCGGTCCAGCTGGATCCACTGGTCGACGTCACAGACCGGCACTCCACAGTCGCCGGAGCCGAGCAGGGCCTCCTTGCTGGCGCCCTCGGCCAGCCACTTCTGCGGGAAGTTCGCCTGGGTGACGACGGCCTGGTAGCCCTCGACCAGCCTGTCGACCCCCTGGTCGACCTTCCAGCAGACGTAGACGTAGTAGTAGCAGTCGGTGGTGGAGCCGCGCTTGAACTTCAGCTCGTAGCCCATCTCTTGGATGGCTGCGATCTGGTTCTCGCTGAAGTTCTCGCACACGGGCGGCGGGGGAGTCTCACACTTCTTCGGGTCCACGGCGGTGTAGCCCACCTCGTCGTCGTACACGGAGACCTTCTCGAAGCCGCCGTTGCCGTCGGCCACACAGATCTCGATCATCGACGGCGTGCAGTCGGACTCGTCGACCTGGTCGCGCGGCAGGCCGCCCTCGGCAACCTCGACGATGTCGGCGACATCGTTCTCGGCGTCCCACTGGCACACATACATGGGGTCGGGCGTGGGCTCGCCGCAGTCAACGTTGGGCCAGATGTCGAGTTCATTGACCTGGATGAAGGTGATACGGAAGTACTCCCAGTTCAGCGTGGCCCACTTCGCGGTGTCCCTGAAGTTCACGGTGTAGGTCTTCTGCCCGTATCCCGGGGTGTTGACGTCCCAGTGCCAGGAGATGGACTCCTCGGGGCCAAAGGGCTTGCCGTCGTCGTCCAGCTGTTGGATCTTGAAGTTGATGTGCTGGCCGTCGAAGGCGTACGGCCAGGTGGCGGTGATGGTGCCGTCGCAGTAGTACTCGACGGTCGGCTTGCCCTGCGGCACGTAGTGCACCATGTAGTGCGACACGTCCTTGCCGGACGAGTGCGTGATGGTGACCGTCTTGGCCGGCGGGTCGACGTTCTTGATCTCCGGCCCGTTGCCGTTCTGCGTGGAAGCGGACTTCACGCAGTACTTGTCGATGAGTTTGCCGGCGGGCGCGGTGACCTCGACCGATTTCTTATCTCCGGTGACGTCGATCTTGTTCGACCAGCCGTCGCCCGAGACGATGTCGGAACAGACTTTGACGGAGTCGTCGGTCCCGGTGGCGAGCGCCGGGAGCGACGCCGTCGTCAGTCCGATCATGGCGAGTGTCGCGGCAACCACCGCAGCCACCCACATGTGGAAATGGGTCCTCAGCTTCATTGCATTCCTCCTTTGCCGCGGCTGGCGCCCCCCAGAGCGCCCCTCAGCGCCGCGACACTTAAGGACGACGGTAGTGATATTTGTCACACTGGCAACTTGGACGTGTTGCTGATGTGGCTGATGTGACAGGAGAATCGTCGTGTGACGAAAGTCACAGTGTTATCGGCGTGGAAAGCGTGATGCTCCCAAAACCGGGACCAAGGGCCCACGCCCGGACCACACGACCGCGACCCGACAGTTCGCACCGGGACGCCCCGCGACGCACCGCGGACGACCCTCGCGGCACCAAGATCACCGGCGCGCCCGCCCGCGATCCGGTTCACACCGTCGGCGGGGCGTCCGAGCAGCCGAGCCCCAGTGGAACAATGGCGCCCGTGACGATCGCCCCGGAGAGCACCGACCTGGCCGCACACCTGCGCGCGCGCGTGGACGGGGAGGTCGACGACAGCCCCCGGCGCCGCGCCGAGTACTCGACCGACGCCTCCAATTACCGCGTCCCGCCCCAGGTGGTCGTCTTCCCGCGTGACACCGACGACCTCGAGGCCGCGCTCGCGGCCGCGCGAGAGATCGCCGCCCCGGTCACCATGCGCGGCGGCGGCACGTCCGTGGCCGGCAACTCCATCGGCCCCGGCGTCGTCATCGACACCAGCCGCCACATGAACCGGCTGCTCGAGCTCGACCCCGAAAACCGCACGGCCCGCGTCCAGCCCGGCCTCATCCTGGGCGACCTCCAAAAGGAAGCAGCCAAGCACGGCCTGCGCTTCGGCCCCGACCCCTCCACCACCAACCGCGCGACGCTCGGCGGCCTGATCGGCAACAACGCGTGCGGCCCCCACGCCGTCGCCCACGGCAAGACCAGCGACAACGTCCACGCCCTCGAGGTCATCACCGGCGACGGCCGCCGCCTCACCGCCGGCCGCAAGGGCACCGCCGCCATCGACGGACTCGACGACCTCATCCGCGCCAACCTCGCGCTGATCCGCACCGAGTTCGGTCGGTTCGAGCGCCAGGTCAGCGGCTACTCGCTCCAGCACCTGCTGCCCGAGCTCGGCGGCGACCTCGCCCGCTTCCTGGTCGGCACCGAGGGCACGCTCGCCACCACGCTCGAGGCCACCGTGCGCCTGGTCCCCATCGCCCCCGTGCGCCTCACGGTCGCCTTCGGCTACGAGGACATGCCCCAGGCGGCCGATGCCGTCGTGCCGATCATGGCCCACTCACCCCACGCGGTGGAGGGCCTGGATGCCCGCCTCATCGCCCGCATCCGCGCCGCCAAGGGTGACCAGGCCATCCCCGACCTGCCGCCGGGAGCCGGCTGGCTGTTCGTCGAGGTCGGAGCCGACACCGAGGACGAGGCGCGGGAGATTCTGGCGAGGATCACGGCCGATGCCGGCACCAGCTCCGTACGGGTCCTCGAGGATCCTGCGGAGGCCGCGCGCCTGTGGGCCATCCGCGCCGACGGCGCCGGGCTCGCCGGACGCAGCGCCGACAACAAGGAGTGCTGGCCCGGCTGGGAGGACGCCGCCGTCCCGCCCGAGAACCTGGGCACGTATTTGCGCGAGTTCGACACGCTCATGGACAGCCACGGCGTCACGGGCCAGCCGTTCGGCCACTTCGGCGACGGCTGCATCCACGTGCGCCTCGACATCCCGCTCCAGGACGACGGCAGGCCCCTGCGCGCCTTCATGGAGGACGCCGCCGCGCTGGTCGCCCGCCACGGCGGGTCCCTCAGCGGCGAGCATGGCGACGGCCGCGCCCGCGGCGAGCTGCTCCACACGATGTACTCGCCCGAGGCCATCGGCCTGTTCGGCGACATCAAGCGCCTCTTCGACCCCCAGCGCCACCTCAACCCCGGAGTGGTGGTCGACCCCGCCCCCCTGGACGCCGACCTGCGCCGCCCCGCCGCGCCCCGCACGCCCAAATCCACGGGCCTCGCCTTCGCGCACGACCACGGTGACCTCACCGAGGCCGTCCACCGCTGCACAGGTGTGGGGAAGTGCCGCGCTGACTCCATCGGCGGCAACAACGGCTTCATGTGCCCCAGTTACACGGCCACCAAGGACGAGAAGGACGTCACGCGCGGCCGCGCGCGCGTGCTGCAGGACGCCATCAACGGCACGCTCATCGGTGGATTGAAGGCCCCCGAGGTACGCGAGTCGCTCGACCTGTGCCTGAGCTGCAAGGCCTGCAGTTCCGACTGCCCGTCGGGCGTCGACATGGCCGCCTACAAGGCCGAGGTGCTTCACCGCACCTACAAGAACAAGATCCGCCCCGTCGCGCACTACTCCATTGGGTGGCTGCCGCGCTGGCTCAAGGCCATCGGCATCGCGCCGGGTCTCGTCAACGCGGCGCTCAAACCCCGGTGGATCCAGAAGACCGCGGTGAGCCTCGCCGGCATGGACACCCGCAGGACGTTGCCCACCTTCTCGACCACGCCGTTCCGCAAGTCTGCCGTCGCGAAGGCGAGGCGGAAGGGGAAGCCGGCCACGGCATCGGCCGCCGGAAACCGGGTTGTCTTGTGGGCGGACAGCTTCACGGACGGCCTGGACGCGCAGATCCCCGCCGCGATGGTGTCGGTGCTCGAGGACGCGGGCTTCGAGGTCATCGTGCCCGAGCAGTCCGTGTGCTGCGGCGTCACCTGGATCTCGACGGGCCAGCTGGACGGCGCCCGCCGCCGCCTCCAGGACCTGCTCCAGGTGCTGGGTCCGTACGCGGTCAACGGCATCCCGATCATCGGCGTCGAGCCTAGTTGCACCGCCACGCTGCGCGGCGACCTCACGGAATTGCTGCCCGACGACCCTCGCGCTCACGCGGTGGCTCGCGGTACGTTCTCCCTGGCTGAGGTGCTGATGGGGAAGGCGCCGGCCAGACCACGTGAGGGGTGGAGCGTGCCACGACTGGACGATGTGACCGCGGTGGTGCAGCCGCACTGCCACCACTACTCGGTGACCGGCTTCACGCCGGACCACGAACTGCTGAAGACGGCAGGCGCGAGCGTGACGGAGACGGCGGGCTGCTGCGGGCTGGCCGGCAACTGGGGCACGGAGAAGCGTCACTACGACACGTCCGTCGCGGTCGCAGAGAACTCGCTGCTGCCGGCGCTGCGCCACGCCCCCGATGGTGCGATCTACCTGGCCGATGGCGTCAGCTGCCGCACCCAGGCCGAGGACCTCGCCGGCACGCGCGGCATGCATCTCGCGGAGTTGCTCGCGGAGCGCATCGGCGTTTGGCCCGACGCAGGTGCGACGGCATGAGCCTCAAGCGCCTGGGCGGCTGGATCTTCTGGCTCGCGTTGCTCGCCGGCGTCATCGCCGCGGCGGGCTGGAAGGTCTACGTGGACCCCGACGCCGACGCCGCGCCCGAGCAGTCCGACGTCGCGTACGTCATCGGCCCGCCCACCGACGCGCGCATGCAGGTGGCGCTCGAGATGCTCGAGTCCGGCAGCGCCGACACGCTCATGGTCTCGCTCAACCCCGACGAGACCGAGTGGTCGCTCGCGCAAGCCGCGTGCGCGGGCGCGGGGGACTTCGCCCGCTACCGGGTGCTGTGCGACATGCCCGACCCGTTCACCACGCGCGGCGAGGCCCAGTGGCTGGAGTCCGAGGTCACAGCGAACGAGTGGGACAGCGCCTCGGTCATCACCTTCACGCCGCACATCGAACGCGCACGGGTGTACATGGAGCGCTGCTTTGGCGGCGACCTGTCGATGATCGACTCGGGGGAGGACCTGGACCCCTGGTACTGGGCCTATCAGTACGCGTACCAGACCGGTGCTTTCATGAAGGCCGGGCTCACGTACGAGCAGTGCTGAGGAGCGGGCGCCGTCCCGCCACGCGCGCCCCGTACCCTAGGGGCGTGCTCCGCCGCCTCGTCCTCGCCTCCCTCGCCGCCCTGACGCTCGCCGCCTGCGCGCCCTCGTCCGAGGCCGTCGACCTCCCTGACGCCGCGGCGTTCGAGCGGCAGATCCTCGAGCAGGTCAACGTGCTGCGTTTCGACCAGAACGTCGACCGCCTGGAGGCGAGCGAGTGCCTGGCGAACCACGCGCGCGAGCGTGCCACGGGTTTGCTGGGCGCCGTCGAGGCACCCACCGAGGACCTTCCCGCCGACTGCGGCGACTACGACTACGCCGGCGAGAACGTCTCCCGTTCCGATCAGACCGCCACCGAGGTGGTCGACACCTGGGCCGCCGAGGCCACCCAGGCGCCCAACCTGGTCGACGAGCAGTTCGAGATCGCGGGCGTGGGCTGTGTGCCCGTCGCGGCCGCCGACAACACCCGTGTGGCCGAGGACGGCGAGGGTGTGGCCGGCATGGCCTGCTCGATCATCTTCCAGGGATATACGGCATGAGGCCGATGCCCCGGCTGGCGGCCGTCGCCGGTCTCGCCCTGGCGGCGACGGCCCTCGCGGGCTGCGGCGCCGACGAGCCGGTCGACCTCCCCGACGCGGACACCTACGCGCGGGCGCTGTTCGACGAAACAAATGCCGTGCGCGCCAAGAACGACCTCGAGCCTCTTATGTGGGATGACTGTCTGGCAGCCGAGGCCACCGAGCGCGCCGACGCGGTCAAGGACGACGAGAAGCTGACCCACGCCACGCTCACCGCGCAGTGCACCGACGGCGAGCTGGCGGGGGAGAACCTCATCCGCATGGACGTTCAGCCCGACGAGGCCGTCGATGCCTGGATGAACTCCCCCAGTCACGCGGCCAACATTCTCACGCCCGGCTACCACTACCTGGGCGTGGGCTGCGTGCCGGCCGCTCAGGCGCTCGCGTGCTCGTGGGTCGCGGAGGGTGACCCCGGCGCGGGTTCGGCGATCTCCTAGCCCGGCGTTTCGCCCCTGATCCAGTCCGCGATGTCCTTCACGCCGGATTCGATGATCGCGAAGGACTCGTCGTAGGCCTCCTGCTCGCGTCCATAGGGGTCGGGGACGTCGGCGATCTCCATGCCGGCGAGCTGGGGCCGGAAGGCCGCGATGGCCTCTGGAATGTCAGCGAGCCGCTCGGCGGGGGTGTCGCCCTCGAGCTCCGCCCCGGCGCGCGCGGCCTGCACGAGCTCGTCGAAAAGGACGGTGCGCCGCAGCGCGGCGGGGGTCTGCTGGACAATCTCGGTGCGGTGCTCATGGGTCATCGCCACGACGATGCCCGCCTCGCTGGCGATCGTCGACGTCAGTTGTCGCGCCGCGTGCCCGCGGCCGTCGATGCCCGCGCCGTCCAGGTTCATCAGCATCTCTGTGGGAATCCCGCGACCCACCATGGCGCCCACGCCCGCGCTGCTCACCGCGGCGAGGTCGCCCAGGTACTCTTTCAGCAACAATTCCGCGGCAGGGGAGCGGCAGATGTTGCCGGTGCACACCGTCAGGATGCTCGTCATGGTTGAACCCCTCAGTCCTGTCCGCGTCCCCACCGCCCACGTCGAGGAGCAAGCGAACAGTGCCCACCGTAGCGGCCCATGCCGGCACCAGGCCAGCGCGACGGTGGCCATGGGTCGTGGCCGGCGCCGCTGTCTTGGCCCTGGTACCGGTCGGGTTATTCGCCTGGGACGGCTACCAGCTGCTCACGTCGGTCGATGAGCTGGAGTCGTCGGCCGCCGCGGCCCAGCAGGCCGTGACCGACCGTGACGCCACGGCGCTGACCACCGAAGTCGCGGACCTGCAGGTCGCGGCCGCGACTTTCGCCGCGCACTCGTCCGGGTGGCACTGGGACCTCGCGGCCCACGTGCCGTGGGTGAGCGACCAGACGGTGCCGCTGCAGCAGGTGGGTCAGTCGGTCAGCGTGATCGCGGACGAT
Organism: Demequina sp. NBRC 110055; assembly: GCF_002090135.1. Classification (GTDB taxonomy): domain Bacteria; phylum Actinomycetota; class Actinomycetes; order Actinomycetales; family Demequinaceae; genus Demequina. The sequence continues at coordinate 845,218 of NZ_BBRL01000004.1, forward strand.
GCCCTGGGCCCGCTCGCGGACATGGGTGACCTCTCCGCGTTGGAGGCGCCCCCCATTCAGGACGGACGCATCGACCCGTTCTTCCTGGAGGATTTCCGCGCGCCACTCGCTCAAGCGTCCGATGTCCTGGCCGAGCAGTCGGAGCAGCTCGCCGCCGTCGACATGACCGGCACGCTCGAGCAGATTTCCGACCCGTACGAGGGGCTTGAGGACGATCTGTCTCAGATGGGCGACCTGGTCTACGTGGCCCACGTCGCCGCCGAACTCCTGCCCACCATGCTGGGCGGCGAGGAGCCGCGCACCTACGCGCTGATGGTGCAAAACAACGCCGAGCCGCGCGCCTCGGGTGGCATCCCCGGCGCGGTGCTCGAGCTCACCGTGGACGACGGACGCGTGTCGCTCGGCGACTACATCCCAGCCTCCACCATGAGCGACCCCCAGAACCCGGTGGCAACCCTCACGGACGACGAGGAACGCATCTACTCCATCAAGATGGCCCAGTACGCGCAGAACGTGAACTTCACCCCCGAATACCCGCGCGCGGCCGAGGTGATGGCGGCGTTCTGGGAGCGCGAGACGGGCGAGGCCGTCGACGGCGTGCTGTCGATCGACCCCGTCGCCATGGGCTACATGCTCGACGGCATGGAGCCGGTCACCATCGACGACGTGGAGATCACGAGCGACAACCTCGCGCAGGTGCTGCTGTCCGACGTGTATTGGAAGTACCCCGAGCCTCAGCAGTCCGATGCGTTCTTCGCCCTCGCGGCCCGCGAGCTCTTCGGCCAGCTCCTTGGCGGCACCACCGACGTGATGGGTGGTGTCGAGACGGCGATCGACCAGCGGCGCTTCCTCGCGTGGTCGGCCCACGGCTCGGAACAGGACCTGCTCGCCACGGTCCCGCTCGCCGGAGACCTCGTCAGTGACGGGGACACCACCGGCGTCTACCTCAACGACGCCAACGGCGCGAAGATCGGGTACTACATCGACCAGGACATCGAGGTCACCAACACGGTCTGCGCCGGCGGCGAGGTGCGCGGCCAGACCCTCGCGGTTACCTTCACCCACACCTACGACGGCGATATCGAAGAATTACCCGATTATGTTTCAGGTGGCGGGCAATTCGTCGACGTAGGACAATTCGTGGCGAATATGCATTTCTACCCGCCCGAGGGCTCCACGGTGACCCGTGTCGAGCAGGATGGCAACGCGGCGCTGTACAGCCCCGACACTCACGACGGACGCGCCATGCTGACGCTCCGGATCGACCTCAGCCCTGGTGAAGGCACCACTGTTGAGTTCCAGACCAGCCTCGCCGAGCCTGCACCTCAGGCGCCCCAGGTGGCGTGGACGCCCTTGTCGCGAGTGGCGAATGTTACAGATGTGAAAACTTTGGGTGGGAGCAGCACAAATACCTGTTAGCCTGTCCGTGACTTTGAACGTGCACCATGTCTCACTGGGGGACCACATGATTCGCAAGACTGCCGCCGCGCTGATCGCCGGCGTTGCCCTCGCTCTCGCGCCCACCGCCGCCATGGCCTACACGCCCACCCCTGTTGGCGGTAGCACCGCCACGATCCCCGCTGGTGGCAGCGGCAGTTTCACGTTCGACGGCTTTGTGGCCGGCGAGACCGTCACGTTCACCCTGACCGGTGAGGGTGTCGGTCCCGGCAGCCTCGCGGGCACCACCTCGGTCACCAAGGAGGCCGACGCGGATGGCGCGGCCGCCGCGACCGTGACCCTCCCCGAAGACGCCACCGGCACGTATGTGCTCTCGGCCGACGGTGAGGTCAGCGGCGACGCCGGCGACATCACCATCGAGTCGGGTGCGACCGCCTCGGCCGGCGGCACCGACACCGGCGCCGCCGCCTCGGGTGACGAGCTTTCCGGCACCGGCCCTTCCGACAACACCGTGCTCGTCGCGGGCGCTGCCGTCCTGCTCATCGCCGGCGCCGGCGCCGTCGTGGTGGCCTCGCGCCGCCGCACCGACGCGTAACCGCCAGCACAGACTCTTTTCGCGGCCCCGCACCGACAGGTGCGGGGCCGCTGCTGTGTGTGGCGACCTTGTCACAGCCGGGCGTCAGGATTGGGACGCGGGACATTCCGGATGTTATGGTCGCGCGGGCGCGAGACCTCCTCGCCGCCAGTCTGGAGCATCCGTTGATCCGTCGTTCCCTCGCCGCGTGCACACTCGCAGTGGCTCTCGCCTCCGCCCCGACGGCGGCACTGGCGGCGAACGCCTACCCCGCACCCCAGGACGCGCTCACCGTCAACGCGCAGCGTGTCGTCCCGGGCGGTGAGGTGATGGTGTCGGTCGGCGGACCGGCCGGAAGCGAAGCCCAGGTCCAGGTGACCAGCTCGGGCGAGGACGCCACCATTGCAGGCACCGTGACCTCGGCGGTCAAGGTCATCCAGTCGGATGCGACGCCCGTCATGTTCACCGTCACCGTGCCATCGGCAAGCGGCACCGTCGGTGTGACGGCGCTCCTCGACGGCGTCGCTGTCGACACCGCCACCATCTCCGTGGTCTCGGAGGCAGCCGCGGCTGCCTCCGATGATCTCAGCGTGACGGGTCCCGAGGTGGTCGGCATCGCCGTTGCCGCCATCGTGCTCGTCGGCGGAGGCGCCGCGATCGCTATCGCCGCGCGTCGCCGCCGCGACGACGACTAGCTACTTCTTCGTCGCTTTCTCGCCGTAGGTCGACGAGGCGTAGCCGTAGCGACCGTACCCGTAGGCGTCGGGGCCCTTGGTGGGCAGCATCGTCAGCACGAAGCCCGAGACGGGCGCCGCCACATTGGCGAGAGCGTCGAGCGCGCCCTCTACCTGATGGGTGCGGGTCTTGCCCGCGGCTACCACGACCACGGAGCCGCCCACCAGGCGCGAGAGTACTGCGGCATCGGTCACGGGCAGCAGCGGCGGAGCGTCGTACAGCACGACGTCGAACTCGTCGTTGAGGCGCTCGATGAGCTGAGACATCGCCGTCGAGCCCAGCAACTCCGAGGGGTTGGGCGGAATCGCGCCGGCGGGCAAGAGGTACAGCGAGGTGCGTCCCCACCGCTGCACGGCGTCATGGAGGCCCATGCGGCCGATGAGCACGTCGGAGAGCCCCACTCCGCCCTCGATGCCCATGTACTCGGCCATCTTCGGCTTGCGCAGGTCGGCACCCACCAGGAGGACCTTCGCACCTGCGTCGGACAGCGAAATCGCGAGATTCGCTGCCGTAGTGGACTTGCCCTCGCCGGGGAGCGCGGACGTCACGACAAAGGAGCGCTCGCGCCCGGCATCGAGGAACTGCAGGTTGGTGCGCAGCGTACGGAAGGATTCGGCGCGCGGACTACGCGGGTCGGCGTGAATGACCAGCGGGCGCTCGGTGGCCTTGGGGTCAAACACGATGCCGCCGATGACAGGCGTCTCCGCGAGAAGCTCGAGGTCGCGCTCGCCACGGATACGGGTGTCGAGGGCGTGGCGCAGCAGCGCGATCGCCAGCCCCGCCGCGAGTCCCAGGAGCAGGCCCAGGGCGGTGTTGAGCGGCTTGTTGGGGCTCACCGGAGCCTGAGGGATCTCGGCCTCCTGCACCAGCGTCAACTGGACGGGAGAGGCCCCGTCAGCCGCATCAGTCGTCTCGATCGCCTCGACCACCTCAATGAGCGCATTCGCCGTGCCCGTGGCAAGGGACGCCGCGTAGACCGGGTCCGTGTTGGTTGCTGTGACATCGATAACCGAAGTGTTCGTCGGGGCGGATGCCGAGATCATGCCGCGCAGGCCGCTCGCGGAGACGTCGAGACCCAACTCCTCGATGGTGGGCTGCAGCACGGCGGCAGTACGCACGAGGTCGGCGTAGGTCTGCACGCGCTGCACGGTGAAGCTGTTGCCCTGCTGAAGCTCGGAGGCGTTGTCGGCGCCGGTGGTCGACACGAACACCTTGGACGAAGCCGAATACGAGGGCGTCGCCAGGAGGGAGTACGCCACTCCGGCACCGGCGCCCAGCACCGTGAGCAACACGATGATCAGCCAGTTCTTGCGTAGTACCAGGAGGTAGTCCTGCAGTTCCACGTTTCTCCCCATCAGCAGCCGAACGGACTGCAGTCATTCTTCCATGTCCACGCGGCGCGCAGGGTGAGCGACTACTCGCGGAGGTGTTCCGCGTTCTCCAGGAACCACTGGTAGGTGGAGCGGAGGCCGTCTTCGAGGCCGATGCTCGCGGTCCAGCCCGCTTGGGCCAGCTTGGAGACGTCGAGCAGCTTTTGCGGGGTGCCGTCGGGCTTGGTGGTGTCCCATTCGGTGGTGCCGGTGTAGCCGGTGACGGCGGCGGTGGTCTCCGCGATCTCGGCGATGGTGACGTCGGTTCCGGTGCCGACGTTGACTTGTTGGGGTCCGTCGTAGTTTTCCAGGAGGTGGAGGCAGGCGGCGGCCATGTCGTCGACGTGGAGGAACTCGCGTCGGGGTGTGCCGGTGCCCCAGTTGGTGACCACGTCCGTGCCGGACTGGACGGCTTCGTGGTAGCGGCGAATCAGGGCCGGGAGTACGTGGGATCCGGTGGGGGAGAAGTTGTCGCCGGGGCCGTAGAGGTTGGTGGGCATGGCGCTAATCCATGCTTTGCCGTATTCGCGGCGTGCGGCTTGGATGTGCATGATGCCGGCGATCTTCGCGATCGCGTATGCGTCGTTGGTGTGCTCCAGGTAGCCGGTGTGGAGGGCGTCCTCCGTGATGGGCTGGGTTGCCATCTTGGGATAGATACAGGACGAACCTAGGAAGAGCAGCCTCTCGACGCCGGTCTCGAGCGCCGCGTCGATGACGTTGGTTTGGATACGAATGTTGTCGCTCAGGAACTCGACGGGGTACGTGTTGTTGGCGAGGATTCCGCCGACCTTGGCGGCGGCGAGGACGACGTATTGGGGGTTGGTGTCGCGCATGAACGCGAACACCGCTTCACGGTCCGTGAGGTCCAGCTCGGATGAGGTGCGTCCGACGAGGTTGGTGAAGCCTTCTGCTTCGAGTGTGCGCCACATGGCACCACCGACGAGGCCCCGGTGGCCTGCCACATAGAACGTGGCGTCGCGGTCGAGTCGTGCGGGGGTGTAATTGACGTTGTCGGTGATGCGCGGGCCGTCGTCGATGGTCGTCATAGTTCGTCGACTCCAGGGAGCTACTTGTAGGTGTCGAGAGTAACGGTGTCGATCCAGGGACGGCCTTCGTGCTTGAGCATCTCGATATCGGCATCAACCATCAGACGCGCGAGGTCCGCGGAGTGGACGGAGGCCTTCCACCCGAGCTTCTGCTCGGCCTTCGTGGGGTCACCGATGAGGGCGTCGACTTCGGTGGGGCGAAGGTAGCGCTCATCGAACTTGACGTGGTCGTGCCAGTTCAGGCCCGCGTGTTCGAAGGACGCATCGAGGAAGTCACGCACCGTGATGCCGACACCGGTGGCCAGCACGAAGTCTTCGGGCTCATCTGCCTGCAGCATGCGCCACATGCCTTCGGCGTATTCGGCGGCGTATCCCCAGTCACGAATGGAGTCGAGGTTACCGAGCCATAGTTCGTCTTGCAGGCCCGCCTTGATACGTGCGACGGCGCGGGTGATCTTGCGTGTGACGAACGTTTCGCCGCGGCGGGGAGACTCGTGGTTGAAAAGGATGCCGTTGACGGCAAACATCCCGTAACCCTCACGGTAGTTCTTCGTCACCCAATACGAGTAGACCTTGGCGGCACCGTAGGGCGAGCGGGGATAGAAGGGGGTGTCCTCACCCTGCGGGGGCGGGGTGGCGCCGAACATCTCGGAGGTGGAGGCCTGATAGAAGCGGCAGTGGATGCCGGCCTTGCGAACGGCCTCCAGCATGCGCATGGAACCGATGCCCGTGACGTCACCGGTGTGCTCGGGCTCATCGAAACTCACTCGCACGTGAGACTGGGCCGCGAGGTTATAAACCTCGTCCGGGTTGATGTCATGAAGGAGCGAGACAAGGCGTGAACCGTCAGAGAGGTCCCCATAGTGAAGAAAAAGCCTCGCGTCTTTGTTATGCGGATCGGTGTAAAGGTGGTCGATCCGTGACGTGTTAAACGTCGACGCACGGCGGATGAGGCCATGGACTTCGTACCCCTTGGCTAGCAGGAGCTCGGCGAGGTAGGAGCCGTCCTGGCCCGTTACGCCAGTAATAAACGCGCGCTTCGTCATATAGGTCCTTTGGCGGTTGCCGGCTGAAAGACGGCGAATTAGCGGTAGTGAGAACTGTATCGTCAATGAGCGAGGAGAAAACACGGCGCCCACGTCGCACAGTCGCCGACCCTCAAACCCCACGGTTAACCTGCGAATCTTAGCGTACACTGCTTAGGGTCTTGCGTCCCCGGCAAACGCAATGGCGAAGTTGATCGACCTTGCCTATCAATACGATTATACTGTGGAGATTCTCGAATGGCGCGAATCGGAAATATACATGTTGCCAGGGGATCGCGACGAGACCTCACGGTAAGAGTCCTTGAGATGGCGAGGCAGTCAGCGGCGGGTTCCCATGTCGTTCTGGCGAACGCCTTTACAGTGCACAACGCCGCCATCAACCCGGAATATGCGGGAGTTGTCAATCGCGCATTTGCGATTATAGACAGCCGCGTAATCGTCGCGTCATTGCGGCTTCGGAAATTGCGGGGATATGTTCAGCTTCGCGGCTCAGATCTCATGGACGACTTAATTTCCGCGGGGTTAGAAGAGTACTTGAGCCACGCTTTTGTGGGAGGAAGCCCAGAAGTAATCGGCCGCCTTGAGGATTGGTTCCGTGTGGCGCATCCTGACGCTATTGGCGAGGCTTTCTATAGTCCGAGCTTCCTTCCTGTCGGCGAAGAGTTGGTGGAGTCGTGCGTCAAGGGAGTCCCTCTAGATGCCGTCGATATTATTTGGCTTGGTCTGGGAAGCCCGAAGCAAGACTGGGTTGCTGAAAAGATTGCCGTTAGGACTGGCAAAGTGGTTATTGGTGTTGGCGCTGCTTTCGATTTCAAGGCGGGCAACCGCAAGGAAGCGCCGAAGTTCTTACGACTAGTCGGGCTCGAATGGGCATATCGACTCGTGAAAGAGCCCCGTCGACTCTGGCGTCGATATATGACTGGAAATGCCACGTTGCTGCGTTTACTGATTCGCGGCGATGGGGTCTCCCAGTAAGTAGAAGGAAAATAGATGAAAAAGCTAAGCAATGCGCGTCGGATCGCAATTAGGATCTTACGTGGCAGGGAGGCAGAAGCAAAATATCTCGGAGTGGAGCTCGGTGCGAATGTGCGCCTACTCTCATCGGGATTCGGTTCCGAGCCGTGGCTGGTGTCAATTGGAACTGGAACGACAATTAGCGGAAGGGTTCAATTCATCACGCACGATGGCATCGGGGCGCTCGTGCGAGATGAAAATGGCAGACGCTACCGGTACGAGCGTATCGAGGTTGGCGCGCATTGCTTTGTGGGCTTTGGCGTGATCGTCATGCCTGGCGTGAGGATCGGTGACGGCGCAGTCGTCGGCGCGGGTGCAGTGGTCACGAAGAGTGTCGCGGCGGGCACCGTAGTCGCGGGAAATCCTGCAATGCCCATAGCTGGGACGGCCGACTTGCTAGACCGTGTTGCCAAGTGGCCCAGCGATAGCGATCGACGTACGCGTGATCTTCGGCAGTGGTCAACCGAGGTGGCTAGGGGAGTGCACGGGGAATGGGAAAGTAAATGAGCATGGCGCAACCGGCCCCCATTATCTCAATTGTAACCGTCACGTTTAATGACCTTGAGAATCTCAAGCTCGCATGCGAGAGCGTCTTGCGCCAGGAGAGCGCGAGTTTTGAGCACATCATTGTCGACGGAGGGTCTAGTGACGGGACCGCCGAATGGGTAGAATCGACCTATGCACTGGACGTAGATTGTAAATTTTCATCGGGGCCCGACGACGGCATTTTCGATGCCATGAATCGAGGCCTCAGAGTCGCTACTGGCGAACTCGTCTTGTTCATGAATGGTGGAGATCGCCTTCCACGCGCCGACTCGCTCGCTGCGGTATCAGAGAGCTATCGCCGTGAGCAGTGGGAATGGTCTTATGGGGCGATCACATATGTTGACGATGAGCTTACTCCGATACGTGACTACTCAAACCCGACTTTCAGCCTACGTCGGTTGTCTCTCGGTCTGGACTTCGTGCCACATCCGACTCTTTTCGCAAAGCGTTCAATCCTCTTGGAGGAAGGAGGATTCAATTTACGTTTCGGATTCTCAGCGGATCAGGAGTTGGCGGTGCGTCTAGCGAGTCATGGAATGCCCAAGGTTTTCCGAGAAGTCCAGTCTTTGTACAAGATTAATGGCGCACACGGCGCGAGCTCCTCGATCGGAACTGCGCGTCGCTACCAGGAAATTCGCAAAAGCCACCAAATGCGGTTGGGTGCATCTGTAATGCTAGACGAGATTTTCACGATTATGCTCGCAGCACGTTGGGAAGCGGGACGCCTTAAGAGACGACTATTCGAGAGGTTCAACTTAGCGTGAGGTTTACCCAAACATATAGGCAATACACGTTTGCAGTTCGCGCGGACCGCGCTTCGCACAACAATCCACCCAGACGGGGTCTAAGACGCCTCCGTCACCCCGAGTTGGATTATCAGATACGGTTGCGCCAACTTGAGGCAGTCATGAGATTACCTGGCGTTCCAGGCCGACTTTTGGTGGTGGTCGCCCGGGCCCGTGTGGCGATCGCATCCTTGCGAACGGGAATCACGTTGGGGCCGAATGTCGCTGGACCCGGTCTAGGCATTGCTCATCACGGTAGCGTGGTAGTGAATGCGCACGCGCGCATCGGGTCTTTCGTGCGCATCCACTCAGCTACGAACATTGGTACCGATGGGACGGGTGCACCAGTCATCGGTAGCCGTGTTTACATCGGTCCGGGCGCTGTGATCTATGGTCCTGTCCATGTGGGCGATGGTGCGGTCATTGGAGCGAATGCGGTAGTTAATAAGGACGTGCCCCCGGGCGTCACAGTCGCGGGCGCTCCTGCCAAGGTGATTTCCCAGCGCGGCTCCGACGCGATCATGCCTCGCTGGTGGCCTCGCGATCATGAACACTGAGAGAAGCGCCTCGCTTCGCCCTGCGATGGGAAGAGAATGAAGATTGTTGTGGTGCTCCCTAGCATTCAAGGTGGAGGAGCGGAGTACGTAGGTCTAACTTGGGCGCGAGAGCTCGCGGCGCGTGGCCACAATGTGACCTTGGCGCTCTCGGCTCCACCTGAGCCGGGGGCGGCGCCACCCGAGTTAGGCATCGTTCTGATGCGCGGCGGAGGCCTTGTCCGCAAGTCGCGGTCACTAGCGCGCCTAATCAAGAAATCGCAACCCGACATAGTGCTTAGTCTGATGCCATTCTTCAACATCATGGCGTTGACCGCTCGTCTACAAACTCCTAGTTCCATCCCGGTGAAAGTCATCATTAGCGGCCGCAACGTCGATCGACTAAGTCGGAAACATCTAGGCTTGTCGGGCCGCGTCCAAGAATTGATCGCAAAGGCTCTTTATCGATATTGTGATGGATACGTCGCTATCTCGCACCCTGTGGCGGCAGAGGCCATATCGCATTACGGGATTCCCCAGGATAAAACCGTTGTGGTCCGCAATCCTGCCATGGGGAAAGTCTCTGAGCCGGGCGCCTTGCAGCCGCGCTCGGCGGAAGCGTCTAAGCACCTGTCCATCGTCGTTCCTGCACGCTTGGTTGCTCAGAAGAGACCTCTGCTTGCGGTCGATATTGCGGCTTGGCTAAGAGACCAAGGGATCACGGCACGTGTACACTACTTCGGAGCCGGGCCCTTACTAAAGGAAATCCAAATCTACGGTGCACGACGAGACGTAGACATCGAGATGCACGGCAGTCCCGGCGATTGGTTTGAACGCATTCCAGTCAATTCCGTTGTCGTTCTACCGTCGTATACCGAGGGCTTCGGAAATGTCCTTGTCGAGGCGACCGCGCTAGGATTTCCAGTTGTGGCCTACTCTGGCGCGCTCGGAGTAGCGGATGCCGTCATCCACGGAGTGACCGGTTTGCTGGTCGACATCGACCGTGTAGAGACATGGGGCGCGAGCGTGCTGAAAGCCTCGACCATCCAGCCGCCGTACCTGAGCGAGTGGCTACTGGGTTTCAGCATCGATGAGTCTACCGATGCCTTGGAACGTGTTCTGATCCACTTCAACCGTGGCGAAGATGCCTAACTCAGGAATTCGGGCGACAGCGCCGGAAGGGACTTATAACAGGTATTTCGTGTCGCACCGCGATGGCAGGAGGAGTTTCCAGGCACTGGTACTGGCACTAACTCTTTGGATGTCAGGTCTTCCTTTACTCGGCGGCACGGTTCTTCGGGTGGGGTACATCATCGTGATTGTCGTAGCGGTGGTGATAGTAGTTGGCCGCCACCGGTATCCTCAGACGTCTCGCCTAATGAAGATATATGCTGCGCTGTGCCTCGCGGCTGGTGCCCAGACACTTTTGCAGATCTCGCTTCTAGGGAGAGAGTTCGATCTGCGAGTTGCCCTATCGCGCAGCATTGAGATCTCGGCGATCTTTGGTTTCACGATAGTCGTGTACTACTGCTTGAAGCGGTACGGCCTACGTTGGGCGGTCGCCCATGCCGCGGTCGGAATGCTGGTCGCCGCACCGCTCGTGAGTACCCGATTCTCGGAAAACCCGTGGAAGTTTGGCTTTGCATTTCCCCTGACTCTTATTGTAATGGCGATATTTGCCGGTCGTGGAAAGTTTGTTGCCTTAACGATTCTTTCTGCATCGTTCGCGCTTGGTATCATCAATGATTATCGCAGCTGGTCCTTGGTAGTGGTCATCGCGATGCTCGCTCTTGCGGTTTCTCCACGTGGCGAAGGCCCAAGCGGTGCCCGTGTTTCGATTATCCAGTCCAGGCGTCTATGGGGTGTGTTAATCGCTTCAGGTGTCGCGGCCTGGCTGTTGTTACGTCTTGCGACGTCCGGAATGTTGGGAGAATACGCTCAGCGACGAATTTCGGCGTCGCTCATTTACGCGGGCGATCCAGTTTCCGGTAGCCGCCCCGAATGGTCGGCCGCGATTGAGCTCATGCGGGGACAGCCCTTTGGTTACGGAACTGGAATTGTCCCCAACGGCGAGGAACTGTTGACTGCAACGTCCGCGATGCCGGTTCCCGACGCACTGAAACTACAGACGAATGTTGCGTCTGCGATGCTCGAAGGTCGATTTGAGTTTCACTCCGCGTTGTGGAATGCGTGGTCGAGCTTCGGCGTGATTGGGGCGATAATCGGTTTGGTTTCCCTGTTCACCCTGGCAGGAATGGGGGCAAGAATTGTTAGGGACTCTTACGGCCTCCCGATGGTGGCCGTAGGTATGCTCCTCCTGATTTGCGTCGCGGTCATATGGGATATTCTGTTCTCGCCGACGCACGTCCAAGAGTTGGGCTTAGCTCTGGGCGTGGTTGGCTATTTTGCGGACATGCACAAAGAAACCGTTCGACGACGCTCAAGACGGCTGAGTTTGTCTAAGTAAGGTGGGGACCACAAGTGCTGCTGAGTTCGCTTGCATCGAGATACTGCAAAGTTGTCGGTCGAATTTGAAGACTTCGAGCAACCCTTCTGCAAGTTGTCGCGCGTCTGGCGATTGGACGCGGATACCGTTCTGAAAGCCGTCGAGGATGGAATCTTGGTCAGCTCCTGCGGTCGCGACGACCGGAGTGCCCGAGGCGCAGGACTCAAATAGAACACGCGGTGACCCCTCGAAATGTGACGTCATAAGCATCGCGGCGTGCTCTCGGTACGCATCCGCGACAGAATCTCTCGGGAGGGCTCCAGCAAATGTCAGTGCCGCAAATACACCCACGTTCCTAGCTTTGTCTTCCATCGCAGCGCGGAACGAACCATCGCCGACAACTGTCATACGGGCCCCGGGCTCCAAGAGCAATAGTTCCCTTAGGACGTCAAGGGCGAATAGCGGGTTCTTTTGCTCTTCTAGCCGGCCAACCCAGATCACACTCTTGGGCGACGGTGGCGTCGCGGTGAAATGAAAGACATCCGGGTTGTACCAGGTCTTGGACGCCTTAACACGGTTGGATTTCCTCGATAGTCGCTCGCCGTCCTCCTTGTTAAATACGACAATCTTGGAAGCTCTTCGCAGAATGCGACTCTCTAGCCACGTGTAGACCTTGGGGAAACTCCGCCAACTCGATTCGGAAGTTCTTCCGGTAAGACCGGAGGCGTTGTTATGAATAAACTGGATAATTTCGCGTCGTGACCCGAGTCCCAGCACGAATCCGGTTTCGATCCGGTGAGTCTGAATTGGTCCAGCAGGCAACTGTCTGCGGTATTTCATGGTGCCCGCGATAAACGCGAACGAGTCCGGTAAGCGCAACTTTCTCCGCTTGCGCGTTCGGTCAATCCTTGCGACCGGCATAAAGGGTACAGTCTGACCTCGATAGTTTATGCTCGTCCAGCGACCAAGTGGGCGCTCGCCAGAACTGTCGATTCCCACAACGGCTATGGACTCTTGCTCCCCCTGGAAGCAGATGAGGTCGCTGATGCAAGTGTCGATCCCACCGGGCAAAAGATTATCAATTTCAATTTGCTCTGCGATGGTTCGACTTGCCTTAGGAGTGGTTGGCACGGCTGGTTTGTTCCGTTCGGAGTATGGTCGCTATTGGATCGTTAACGCAGATTCAACGGGTCGCAACCGTTCTGCGCACGGCGAGCGTCGTGAGTGGAATCGATTGAAATATAAATAGCGCGACTGCTGTTGCCAACACCGGTGCAGCGGGGCCGAGCGCGACAAGATGTGTTGCGAGAATGATCTTAACGGTGAGAGCAATCACCGCAGTGACAGCCTGTGCGCGTAGGCCACGGGCGTCCGTTAACAACATGCCGGCAGGTATGGTGATGGCTTGAACTAGAATTAGTGTACAGAACGCGCCCAGCAACCCATATGTGACATTCACCTCGCCCTGACCTATGGTTTTGAGCAACGGGGGTCCGATCGATATTAGGCCGATGGCCGCGACTGAGCCAAGCACAGCGGTCTGCTTATAAGCCTGTACAAGGATTGGTCGAGCCGGGAGCCCGGCTGCCCGAGCCCGTGAAAACTTTGGCCACAGCGATGCGCCGCCGGCCGTCAGGGCTGCAAGGAGCGGCGCGTACAACTGTGCCGCGAGAGAATACGATGCAAGTGCAGCCGGTGTTTGCGTTATGGCGAGAATGTATCGGTCGCTCTGGGTCAAGATCGGGGTAGCTACGAGCACGATAAGCATGGGCGCACCGGTGTGCCATAGGTTTATTCCCCGTGTCTTTAATTTCGATGTAGCAGTAGTCGCGATACTCCTGAGATTGACGAGTCGCCTTCTTGAAGCGTAACTGAGGCCAATTGCGCTGGCAAGGAGGGCTCCAACGGACGGAGCCGCGATAAGTATGATCGGGTGAAGCGAGAAGTAGACGGTGGCGACTGCAATCGCCGCCGTCACTGGGGCGTTCGTTGTTCCGATTGCAATTAAGACCCGGTTCTTTCCAGCGCCGAGCAAGATTCGTTTCCACAAGGACAGGGGGAGATTTATTGCAAAGAGGACAAGCGTAAGAGCCACGCCGCCAGTCACCCCGGGCATCCCTGGAACGCGCACTTGCAGTTGTGGTACGTGGTCAGATACAGCTGGCAAGAGGGCGGCTGCGAGTACTATTACCGCTGCAACGAACGTCAATTTCCTGGCTGCCGCTGCAACCGTGAGTGTCACTATCCGACTGTTGTACGCGTTGGAGGATGCTGAAATAACGTTTGTCACCGCAGCCCCAACTCCCAAGTCAGCGAAGGGAAGAAGGAGAACTGTCGACCATATGAGGGTGACGAGTGCAAACGCGCTCGGGCCGAGGGCGCCGATCACCAGCCAACTTGACCCGAGTGTCAGGACTCCAGACAGTACCGCAATGCTCAGGCGTACCGTCGAGTCGGTGAAAACCTCGTTGCGGAGCAGTAGGGCCTTGAGCTTACCTAGCATCCGGCTGCCCCAATCTAAGTGCGAGTCTGGTGCAAATGGCTGAGACAGTATACGAAGTCATCGCGTCTCGCGGAGTCACGTTGATCGCTGCAGAAACAAGGCGCGCGTTGAGCGCGCAGCGCCATTGGCGAAGAGCACCCGCTCCGCACGCTGGGTCCAGGCGGGGTGGCCATTGGGAGCGTTCCGGCGCGTGTGAGAACTCTGCACGCGTTCGAACTAGGAGTGATCAAAGTGTTCCTCAGTTGAGCTAGCCCGCTCTCCTTGCTAAGCCTATTACCGCAGGCTTCGACCGTCTTGGGAAGCTCGGGCCTCGTCTCCACGCACGAAGGTAGTTGCGTCGCATCCTCCACTAGGGTCAGGAGTGCCCGTGTGTTAGGCACGGGCGCCTGTTGATTGGAGCCTTCCGCTGCAATGACCTTCGGTTGCATTTCGCGTATGCAGGTATCGACGGCGAACGCCTTGACTTCAATGGCGTGGCCGCGGAGCCGCGGACCACGCCCTCGAGAGTGCTGAGAATCGCAGCGGGTTGTGGTGGCGGAGGTCTAGTAGTAAAGGCGTCCCACTTGGTCGCATTAAGGAATGTTTGTTGCGCGGGCACTTGCCCAGAGGTTCTATTGCTGACGATGTGTTGAGGTGGCTTGTAGCGCTCCTTGCCGCACTACGATCGAGTATCGAGGTCAAGGTGCCCTGCAACGACGTCAATGGCACGGCGATCGTTGCCCGCCGTTAATTGGATTGACGCGCGGTGGGGGACTGCAATCATCTTTGGTTAGAATATTGAGTAGACGAGACGAGCTAGGTGGGCTATGAAGATTTTCGTAACCGGCGCTGCCGGGTTTATTGGATTCCACGTGGCAGCGAGGCTTCTAAGCGAGGGACACGAGGTTCTGGGTTACGACGCGTTAACTGAGTACTACGATCCGGAACTTAAGCAGGCGCGCCTTGGAGTGCTGAGCAAGTTCTCGGGGTTCTCGTTTGAACGCGGGCTGCTTGAAGACGAGGGCCGCCTAGCAAAGGTCTACGCGACTTTCGCTCCTGAGCAGGTCTTTCATTTTGCTGCGCAGGCAGGTGTGCGGTACAGCATTGAGAACCCGAAGTCGTATATGGAGTCCAATGTTGGTGGAACTTTCTCATTGCTCGAGGCCATGCGCGTCCGCCCGCCTAGCCACTTCATGTTTGCGTCGACATCGTCGGTCTACGGCGGGAATGTCGAGGTGCCATTCTGCGAAGACCATCGGACTGATGCGCCCGCATCGCTCTACGCCGCGACCAAGCGTGCTGGAGAAGCTATGTCTCACTCCTATTCCAGCCTTTACGCTATTCCAACCACGTGCTTTCGGTTCTTCACGGTCTATGGCCCTTGGGGCCGGCCCGACATGGCGCTATTTAAGTTTGTCGATGGTATTTTAAATGATCGCGTCATCGACATCTATGGTCACGGCAAAATGCGTCGTGACTTTACTTATATTGATGACCTCGTCGAGGGGATCATTAGGTTGTCGAGGTCCGTGCCTCGTCCCGACGGGGACGCACGACAAGTCCTAGGCTCCTCGAACATCGCGCCTTGGAGAGTCGTCAATATCGGTAATGGCAACCCGATCGAGCTGCTGCATTTCGTGCAGGTCATAGAAGAGACTTTGGGAGCAGTGGCTCGAAAAAACTTCATGGAAATGCAGCCCGGTGACGTAGTGCAAACCTATGCCGATGTCGATAGGCTCGAAAAATTGGTCGGCCATATCCCATTCACCTCCGTGCGTGAGGGGGTCAGGAAATTCGTCGCATGGTATGGCGACTATTATGGAGATGGCCGCTAGTGGTCGGAGTTTACCTCGATGGCGGCTTTTAATGGAATTCCTACGGTAGTCTTGTTCTTCTTCTGAGTTCCTTCGCCGAATCGTGGCTTATCCTTGCCTAACTGGGAAATGTGACAATCGCGACAAACGAGCTTGTGGTCGTGGCGCGCATCCCTCTCGCTAGCGTGAAGGGTGTCGCCTCCGACCGCTAGTGTTTGGGTATGGCTGAGCGTCTTTCCGTTTTTGGTACCGGGTATTTGGGTGCCACTCACGCCGCGGGTATGGCCGAGTTGGGTCATGAGGTCATCGGTGTCGATATTGATCCCGACAAGGTGGCGCGGCTGTCGAACGGTGAGGTGCCGTTCTTTGAGCCTGGTCTGCCGGAGTTGTTGCGCAAGCATGTGGACTCGGGGCGTCTGCGTTTCACGACGGATGCGGCGGAGGCTGCCGAGTTCGCCGATGTGCACTTCATCGGTGTGGGCACGCCGCAAAAGAAGGGCGAGTACGCGGCGGACATGACGTTCGTCGACTCGGTGATCGAGACCCTCGCGCCGCTGCTGACGCGCCCGGCGACGATCCTGGGCAAGTCCACGGTGCCGGTGGGCACGGCTGCGCGACTGGCCGCGCGGGTGCGCGAGCTCGCGCCCGTGGGCGATGAGGCGCAGTTGGGCTGGAATCCGGAGTTCCTTCGCGAAGGCCTCGCGGTCGAGGACACGCTGCGTCCGGACCGTCTGGTGGTGGGTGTGGATCCCGCCCGTCCCGGCCGTATCGAGGAGGTCGCCCGGCGCGTGTACGCGGACGCCATCGAGCGTGACACGCCGTTCTTGGTGACCGACCTGGCCACCGCGGAACTGGTGAAGGTCTCCGCGAACGCGTTCCTGGCGACCAAGATCTCGTTTATCAACGCGATCGCGGAGGTGTGCGAGGCCACCGGTGCGGATGTCGTCGATTTGGCCGATGCGATCGGTCACGACGCCCGTATTGGCCGCAAGTTCCTCGGCGCCGGCCTGGGTTTTGGTGGGGGCTGCCTGCCCAAGGACATTCGCGCGTTCATGGCGCGCGCCGGCGAGTTGGGCGTGGATCAGGCGCTGACCTTCCTGCGCGAGGTCGATGGCGTCAACATGCGCAGGCGCGAGCACGTCATCAACCTCGCCGGTGAGCTCGTGGGGCACCTGCCGGGTACGCGGGTGGCGGTGCTGGGTGCGGCGTTCAAGCCCAACAGCGACGACATTCGCGACTCGCCCGCCTTGGATGTGGCAGGCAAGCTTCACCTGCAGGGCGCGACCGTGAGCGTGCACGACCCCGAGGCGAATGCGAACGCCCAGAAGGTGTGGCCCACCCTGACCTATGTCGACGACGCTATGGGGGCCTGCCGCGACGCCGACCTCGTGGTTGTCGCGACGGAATGGAAGCAGTTCCGCGAGCTTGACCCGGCGACGGTGAAGCAGGTCGTGAAGCACGCCCGCGTTATCGACGGCCGCAACTGCCTGCCGGCCCAGGACTGGATCGACGCCGGCTGGGACTACCGCGGCATGGGACGCCTGGGAAGCCCGGAACACATCCACACGGGATTGCGCGACTGACGTGGTGGAAGCCCGAGCGGCGTTGCCGCCTGGGCACGCCAGCTAAAGTTCCCGCTCGAACTCGGAGATGAAGGCGTTCAGTTGTCCCGACTCCACCAGGAACCCGTCGTGGCCGACGGGTGAGTGGACCACCTTCACGCCCGCCGATCCAGCGAACCCGCGGTCTAGTTGAATCGAGTTCTTCAGTGGATACAGCCGATCCGAGTCCACTGCCACTACAAGAGCAGGCCCGGTGTAGCGCGCGAGCGCCGTCTCGACACCTCCACGCCCGCGGCCCACGTCATGCGACTGGATCGCCTGCGACAGGCGCACATAGGTATTGGCGTCAAAGCGTCGCGCGAGCTTGCGCGCGTGGTGCTGCAAGTACGACTGGATGGCGAAGAGACCGCCCTTGCCCAGCGGATCGGAATCGCCTTGATAACGCCGCCCAAAGCGATCCGCGAGCTCGCCCTCGCTCCGGTAGTTGGTGTGCGCGATCATGCGTGCGATGCCGATGCCCACGTGGGGCCCGTTGCCGTCGGCGGCGTCGTAGTAGTTGCCGTCGCGGAACTTGGGGTCGGCCTTGATGGCGGCCAATTGCGCGGTGGACCATGCGATCTGGTCGGCGGTGACGGCGGCGGTCGAGCCGACGGGGGCGATGGCGCCCACGCGCTCGGGGACGGTCACGGCCCACTCGATGGCGCGCATGCCGCCCATCGAGGGGCCGGCGATGAGGCGCCAGCGGTCGATGCCCAGGTAGTCGGCGAGCCGGATCTCCGCGGCGACCATGTCGCGCATGGTGACGTAGGGGAAGCGGCCGCCCCACGGCTGGCCGTCCTCGGGGTGGGGCGATGCTGGGCCGGTCGTGCCTTGGCAGCCACCGATGACGTTGGCGGAGACGATGAAGTGGCGCTCGGGGTCGATGGGCTTGCCCGGACCCACGAAGGCGTGCCACCAGCCGCCGGTGTGGTGGCCGGGCTCGGCGGGACCGAAGACGTGGCTGTCGCCCGTAAGCGCGTGCGCGATGTAGACGGCGTTGTCCTTGGCGGCGTTGAGCTCGCCCCAGGTCTCATACGCCATGGTGACGTTGGGCAGCACGCCCATGGGGTCGGCCTCGAGGGGCAGGTCACCCAGGGCGAAGAACTGGCGGTGCCCGGGGTGGTCGCCCTCGCGCCATGCGGCCGAGGCGGGGATGGGTGTGCCCTCGCCGGGTCCTTGGTCCGCGGCGTACGCGTCCGACTCGATGCCGTCGTCATCCATGCTCGCCACGATAGGGCACCGCGCGGGGCTGACGGGGCGTCCATTGGCCCAGGAGCGCGGGCCCGTCGACCTCGTCACAAGGGGTTGTGACCCCGTGGGGCGGATGTTTATAGTGTGAGGCATTGGTTCGCATGTGACACATGTGACAACTGTGACGTTCCGCGCGGGTTTGCCCCACGCACCGAGGGAAGCGAGAACGATGGCCCGCTCTGCCGCCGCGCGCCGCCGCATCGAGCGCATCGCCGTGCCGTTCGCCGTCATCGGCATCACGGTCACCGCGCTCGCCGCCGGGCCTTCGGGTATCGCCGTCGCCGACGACTACCCGGGCGAGGACCAGATCGCCGCCGCGCGCGAGGCCGCCAACGGCGCCGCCGCGTCGGTGAACTCGCTGGATGCCGCGATCGCGTCGCTCGAGTCCGCGCTGCAGGACGCGGAGGTCGCCGCCCTCAGCGCCGGCGAGGACTATCACGTCGCGGCCGACGAGGCCGAGGCCGCGCAGGCCGAGCTCGCCAGCGCCGAGCAGCGCGCCGACGAGGCCGAGCAGGCCCTCGCGCTCGCGCGCCGCGGACTCGCGGGAGCCGCCATGCAGTCGTACAAGAACGCCGGATCGATGGGCTCGCTCGAGGCCATCACGCAGGCCGAGGGCTTCGACCAGGTCATCCAGCGGTCCGAGGCCGTGAGCCGCGCCTCGGCCGAGGCCGACGTGACCGTGCAGGAGGTGTCCGCGGCCGAGCTCGTCGCGACCACCACGCGTGCCTACGCCGAAGAGGCGGCCGTCAAGGCTCAGGAGGCCGAGCAGGCCGCGCAGGGTGCGCTCGATGCGGCCGAGTCGGCGCGCGTCGCCGCGGACCAGGCGGTGGCCGATGCCGAGGTGGCGCGCAGCGCCGCCGTCACCCGTCTCGCGCAGCTGCGCGGGGTGACGGAGGACCTCGAGCGCGAGCGCCAGGACGGCCTCGCCGCCGAGCGCGCCGCACGCGAGCGCGCCGCGTTTGAGGCGGAGCAGGAGCGCCTGGAGGCCGAGCAGGACGCCGAGGAGGTGTCGAACGCGGTCGGGGGCGCCGGCTCCTCCGGTGGGGCGGGTTCCACCTCGACGCCCAAGCCGACGGCGACGTCGACGTCGAAGCCCACCTCGTCTCCCAAGCCGACCTCCTCGCCCAAGCCGACCGAGACATCGGCCCCCGATCCGACCCAGACCTCGGAGCCGGAGCCGACGAAGACCTCCGAGCCCGAGCCCACCAAGACGTCGACGCCGGAGCCCACCAAGGAGCCGGACCCGGAGCCCGAGCCGTCGTGGTCGTCCTCGGCCGCGCAGGGCCGCGCCGCGACCGCCCACGCGCTGTCGCTGCAGGGCCACCCGTACTCCCAGACCCTCGACGGCGGCACCGGCCCCACGTACTACGACTGCTCGGGGCTGACGCAGGAGGCGTGGAGTGTGGCGGGCAAGTACATCCCGCGCACGTCGCGCACCCAGTACGCCGCGACCACGCACCTGCCGTACTCGGAGCTGCGCCCGGGCGACCTGGTGTTCCTCAGCAGCAACGGCACCACGGCGGGCATCTATCACGTGTCCATGTACATCGGCAACGGCATGGTCATGGAGGCCCGCAAGCCCGGCGTCCTGTCCCAGACGCGCTCGCTGTACGCGTGGGGCGTGAGCGACATGATGCCGTACATCGGTCGCCCGTAGCCCTCTTGGCCCCCTACGAGGGGTGAGCTCTGCCCTTTTCGCGGCGCGCCGAGTGTGACATGATCCACACCAAGACGTAATGTCCGCACCGCTGCAGCTGCTGAGGTGCGGCGAGACCGACGGTGCTGGGGGTCGGCATGAGGGACGCCGCAACGCGAAGTGACGCCGCGCACAGCGCCGCCCTGAGGCTGGTCGTCATCACCCCCGAGCTGCCCTTCCCCGGCATCGCGAGCGCCGGCGCCACCTACCTCTCCCGCCACCTCGACGTCCTCGAGGAGGTCGGCACGGTGCGGGTGATCGCGCCGTCTCACTCCGGCAATCGCCGCGCCCTCGAGACGTGGACGCGGCGCGCCGAGGTGCATCTGGTGGGAGGCGCCGACGCCGACCTCCACGTGCGCGGGCGTGACCGCGTCTGGAACGGCCTGCGCGGCGCGGGCCTGGGTGCGGAGTTCCGCCGCCGGCTGCGCCGCGAGCCGCACCTGCGTGAGACGATCGCGCACGCCGACGTCGTCGAGTTTCACTGGACCGACAGCGCGGGGCTCTTGGCAGACGTGCGACGCCTCAACGCGCGCGCCACGACCGTCATCGTCTGCCACGACATCCACGCCCAACTGTGGGGCCGGCGCGCCGCCTACGCGCGCGGCTGGCGCAAGGCCTACTTCGCCGCCCGCGGCTGGGTGACGTCGCGTGCGGAGAGGCGGTTGTTCTCGCGGGCCGACGCGGTGGTGTTCCTCTCCCACAAGGACCGTGACCTCGCCGTCCAGGCGTGCCCGGGCCGCGAATCCGCCTTCTGGGTCATCGAGCCGCCGCTCGCGGACGCCGCGCTCGTCCCCGTGGGGAGGGCCGGAGCCGACTTTGCGCCGGGCGCCGACCTCCCGACCGTGGTGCTCAGCGGCGCGTTCGCGTTCCCCAAGAACTCCCAGGCCGCGATGTGGCTGGTCGACAAGGTGTGGCCGTTGGTGGCGGCGCGGTGCGATGCGCGCCTGGTGCTGGTGGGCGCCGACCCCACTCCCGCCATGCGCGCGGCCGCCGCGGATCCCCGCATCGAGGTCACCGGGTGGGTCGAGGACCCGCGTGCCTATGTGGCCGCTGCCGACGTGTTCGTCGCGCCCCTGCTTACCGGCAGCGGCGTGAAGTTCAAGGTCATCGAGGCGCTCGTCCTCGACCGTCCCGTGGTCGGCACCGACATCGCGTGGGAGGGCATCGACTGCCCCGGCGCCATGCCCGTGCCCGCCGAGCCCGCGGCCTTTGCGCGCGCGATCCTGTCCGTCCTGTCGGATCCCGACGCGGCACGCGAGCAAGCCGGCGTGCGCGGCGCATGGGCCCGCGAACGCTACGGGATGGAGCGCCACCGTCGCGAGCTGCGCGCCGTCCTCGCCACCGTCGCACCTAGTCCCTAACGACCGCGCCCGTGGCGTCATCCACGCCACCCGTCGGCGATCCCTGCTCGCCTCCTCACAACGACGTGAACCCCGAAGTCCATCCCGGAAAGGCTTCAGCGCATGGTCCTGTACGACACCGGCCGGCCCGCATCGGCCCGCCGCGCCCCCTCACCGACTCGCGCGACCGCCGCGCCGCGTCCCGGCGGCGGCAACCTCCGCGTGCTGCACGTGACGGAGGCCTATGGCGGGGGAGTGGAGGCCGTGATCGCCCAATACCGGGAGCAGCCCGGCGTGGACAGCACGGTGCTGGCGCGCTCGCGCGAGGGCTCGCGCACCGGGCACGCGCACGCGGCTCCCGTGGGGGTGACCGAGGTCTCCTCTCGCGCGGGCCTGCTGCGGGCGTGGCTGGGCGTCCGGCGCGGTGACTACGACGTGGTCCATGTGCACTCCACGGTCGCGGGGCTCATGGTCCGCGTGCTGCGCCCGCGCCGGGGCGCGGCGATCGTGTACACGCCTCACGCGTTCGCGTTCCTCGGGTACGGGCGCCGGTGGATGCGTCGCGTGGTGCACGTGGCCGAGTGCGTCCTCATCGCACGCACCGACGTGGGCGCCGCGGTGAGCCTGCACGAGGCGCGCGAGTTCGCGGCGCTCGGCCTGCCGGAGGAGCGGATCGCCTACGTGCCTCACCAACTGACCCCGGCGTCCCCCGCCGTACCCAAGGTGGAGCGCTATCCGCGACGCGTGGTGGGCATCGGCCGTCTGTGCGATCAGAAGGACCCGGAACTCTTCGCCGCCGTCGCCAGGGCGTCGCGCACCCAGGCCGCGTCCGGGGCCATCGAGTTCGTGTGGATCGGCGACGGCGACGACAGGCTGCGCGAGACCTTGGCCGATGCCGGGGTGGCCGTCCTGGGATGGTTGCCGCGGTGCGAGGTCATGGAACACCTGCGCTCGGCGACCGCCGTCCTCCACACCGCCAAGTACGAGGGCATGCCCGTCTGCCTGCTGGAGGCGATGGCCTCGGGCACGCCCATCGTCGCCCGGCAGATTCCGTCCGTCAGCGAGCTGTCCGCACCCCTGTTGTTCTCGCGGCCCGAGGAGTCGGTTGACGCGTTGGTGCGCGTCCTAGACGACGAGGCTCTGTGGCAGCGGCTAGCGTCAGCGGGTATGAGGGAGGTGCAGGAGGAGTTCTCGGCGAAGGCCCAAGCGGCGTCGCTCGAACACGTCTATAGGACTGCAATGGCGCGTGCGGCCGCCCGCGTCTGAGGGCCGCGTCCGGGGGTTGGGGCGGAGCCCTGCGTTCTACGCGGGTCTCGCCGGCCAGGGCATGGCGCTCGCGGCCATGCTGGTGCCGATTGTGTTGCGTCTCACCGAGCCGCTCACGGACCTCGTGGTGGCGAGCGCGGTGTCCACCATCGTCGCGATGCTCGCCTCGATGGGGACGCAATCCCTGTTGCCGGTGGTGAGTGACGCGGAGGGTGCGGCGGCCACCAGGGTGCTGATGCTCGGTGTGCTCGCTGCCGGACCGGTTGCGGCGGGCGCGCTGGGGGCGCTGGGCTACGACCTCCCCACGTGTCTGGCCGCCGGGGCCCTGTGCGCCGCGCAGACCGGATACATCGGTGCGCTCGCGGGGCTGGTGCGATTCGAGCGCTTCGCGGACGTCGGTTCGCTGCGCGTCGTCTACGGGGCCGCCAGCCTCGCCGCGGTTGCGGTCGCGGCGGTGGCCTGGGGCTCCGGGCTGGCGCTCATCCTCGCCGCCGCGGTGAGTTTTCTGGCGGCCGATGCATTCGCCGTCTCCCGTACCTGGCCGCAGTGGCGTGAGGTGTGGGGGGCCGCGCGGGGGTCGCGGTCGCGCGCGATGGCCGACTACGTCAGGCTCAGCTACCGTGCGACCCTCGCCGGGGTGCTGGACGCGATCTCCGCGCAGGGCAGCGGCCTTGCGGTCGCGGGGCTCGGGGTGTTGGCGCCGGCATGGGCGGTGATCACGCGGATCTCGGGAGGCATGGCGACGGTGGGGCACCAGTTGGTGGCGCCGTCCGTCGAAATGGAGGTGGCGGCCGTGGTGCGCCGCGGCGACGTGGTCTCGCGTGCGCAGGTGCGCCGCGGCTGGGTGCTCGGTGCGGCGCTCGGCGCGCTGACCACGGTCGCGAGCGTGGCCGCCATGGCGTTCTCCGGCGCCGCCGACGGGCTCACCGGTGGGGAGGTCGCCGTGCTGATGGTGGGCGCGGCGGCGTTCTGGGGTGTGACGGTGGCGCAGACTCCCGTCGCGAAGCTCCTCGTGATGCTGGGAGACCAGCGCGGACGGCTGATCTGGGAGGCATTCCGCGCCGCGGGCGTGGGTGCTATCTTGCTGACGATGTCCGGCGAGGGGTCGGTCCTGGCGCTGTCGGCACTCGGTGTGCTGGCCGCCATCGCGTACTACGCGCTGCTGTCGAGGCGCCGTACGCGCGTGGCCTCACGCGTGGTCGAGGGGGGCTGAGTGTGCACGTTGTTGAGGTGGTGCGGTCGCTGGACCACGGCGGCGTCCAGCGCCTGCTGATCTCGCGCCTGCGGCGGGTAGGTCACGACCACGAGACGTGGGTCGTCAACACGCTCCCCTCCGAGCATGATCTCGAGGACGCGCTCGTCGCGGCCGGCGGGCACTCGGTGCCGTCGCGTGGGCGCGGATACGTGGCCGGATTGCGCGCGGTTGTCTCCCTGGTGCGGCGAGTGGACGCGGATGTGGTGGTGGTGCACGCGCCGTCCGATGCGGTGGTGATGAAGGTCGCCCGCGCGCTGCGCCTGATCCGCTGCCCCGTGGTCGAGTTTGTGCACAACACCCGCTATCGCAGCCGGATCGTCGCGTGGGCGGCCGCCGCGACCAATGGCTTCGCCGATGCCCACTTCGCCGTGAGTGCCTCGTGCCTGGACGCGCCCCACATGAGGCACACGCGTCACGCCCACCTCATGCGCCAGGGCATCGACGTGGCAGAGGCGCGCCGGTGGGTGCAGGCGCAGTCCGAGGAGGTCGCGCGGCGGCGCGCGGAGATGGGGGCGGGCCCCGGCGACGTGTTGGCCGTCTTCTGCGGACGCCTTGTCGCCGAGAAGCAGCCGGAACTCGTGGTCGAGGCGGCCGCCCTCGTGGCCGGTCCCCGCCTCAAGGTCGCGCTGGTGGGCGACGGCCCGGAGCGTGAGCACCTCGAACGCCTGGCGAAGTCGCTCGGCGTCGCCGACCGGGTCCGCGTGCTGGGTAGGCGGGAGGACGGCTGGACCTACGTCGCCGCGGCCGACGTGCAGTGCCTGCCCAGCCTCCATGAGGGCCTCCCTGTGTCGCTAATGGAGTCCCTCGCAGGCGCCACCCCGGTCATCGCGACGCACATCCCGGGCGTGGATGAGATCGTCGAGCACGGCGTGAACGGCGTCCTGCTGCCGGCCCATGCCGCCGCCAGCGACATCGCGCGCGTGTGGGAAGGACTGCTCGCCGACGAGGAACTGCTCGCGCGCCTGCGCGACGGCTGCGCCGCGACCGCCGGGCAGTGGGACGCGGCCGCCGCGGATGCACGGTTCTACACGGTCCTGGGGGAGCTCGCGCGATGAGGGCCGGGGCGAGCGCCCGAACGAGGGCAGTGGTGCGTGGCCGGGTACGCATCGACCGCGGGCGCCAACTCGCGATCAGCGCCCTGGTGGTGTGTTGGTTGCTCGCCCTCACCGCGTCGTTGCGTGCCCGAGACGTGCTCCCGGCCAGGTATTCGCTTGACGCCGACCTCATCCAGGCGATCGCGCAGCACCGGGAGCAGATCCCCCTCGACGAGAGCTTCAGACGCACCGGTCGGTTCTATGAGGTGCTGGGGCTCGCCTCGTCGCCCCTCGCCGTCGCGGCGCTCAGCCTGGCACTCGTTGGGCTCGCACTCCTGCTCGCGCTGGGCCCCGTGGGTGCCTGGCGGGCGCGGCTCGACGCTCCGGTGTTGATCCTCGCCGCGACCTTCCTGGTCCTGTCGATCGTGTACCTGTCGGGCTACAGCAAGGACGTCATCGCGCTCATGGTCGTGGTGCTGTGCGTGGTGGTGTCCCGCACTCGGGTGGGACTGCCCGCCATCGTCGTCCTCGTCGTGACCTACGGGGTGCTGTTCCGCTCATACTGGATCGCGATCGCCGCCGTGTTTGTGCTGCTCGCCTTCGCCGACCGGCGCTACGGCCTGGGTGGGTGGCGCTGGCTCGTGGTGCCGCTGTCACTCCCCGTCGTCGCGACCGGCTACCTCGTGATGGCGGGAGAGTCGCCTGCGGCCATCCGCGGCGACATCAACAGCTCGCGCGAGGCCACGGACGTCTCCACCCTCATCACGCCGGTGTTCGAATCCGGCGGCTACGTCGATGACGTCCTCAACATCCTGCTGATCTTCGTGCTCTTGTGCGTGCCGCTGACCCTGCTCGCCGTCGGCGGCATCTTCTACTGGGGCGCGTTCGTGATGACTACCACGATCACGGTGACCGTGATCGTGGTGTTGCGGGGGTCGGGGCTGCGCGCGGCATCGGCCGACCCCACCCACCGCCGCGTGATCCGCGGCGCACGCGACTGTTTGCTGCTCCTCGTCGCCTTCGTGGTCATCCAGGCGCTGTTCGAGCCCGACTACGGGTCCGCGACCCGCCACCTGACGGCCATGCTGCCGCTGGCGATCGCCGGTGCGGCGTGGTCCCGCGGCGGCATCTATGCGGGCCCCGAGCGGCGTCACCCGACGGCGCCCGACGAGCCCTCGGCGCCCGAGCCCGACGACGACTCGGTGTGGGACGACCTTGCCGAGTCCGACCCCGCGGCCGACCTCGACGATGTGGCGTCGGAGCCGTCGACCGCTCCGGCGCGGGTGGCGAGTTGGGACCCGGCAGTGGAGCTCACGGAGTCCGACCCCGATGGCGACACTGATCGTGACGACCTTCACGATCTCGAGGCGCTCGACGGTGTCGAGGCAGACGAGGAGCGGGTATAAACCCCGCCACAGCATCGGCCGCCCCAACCACGCCGGGCCCATGCACAAGGCGCCGCTCCCCACATGGGGAAGCGGCGCCTTGTGCGTTGCTGCGGGCTTAGTGCGCCGGCGGCGGCACCAGCGGGTTCATGTGCGCGAACGACGTGCCCTTGGCACGCTCCATCGACGCCTTGATCTCCGCCTCGGCCTCCTCGCGGCTCACCCAGTGGGCGCCCTCGACGGACTTGCCGGGCTCGAGGTCCTTGTAGACCTCGAAGAAGTGCTGGACCTCCAGGCGGTGGAAGTCGGAGACGTCGTTGAGCTCGCGGCGCCAGGTCTGACGCTGGTCGCCCGCGGGCACCGCGAGGACCTTGTCGTCGCCGCCGGCTTCGTCGCGCATGCGGAACATGCCCAGCGCGCGGCAGCGGATCTGGCAGCCGGGGAACGTGGGCTCCTCCAGCAGCACCAGCACGTCGAGCGGGTCCCCGTCCTCGCCCAGCGTGCCGTCGATGAACCCGTAGTCGTCCGGGTAGCGGGTCGAGGTGAACAGCATGCGGTCCAGGCGGATACGCCCGGTCTCGTGGTCCACCTCATACTTATTGCGCGATCCCTTGGGGATCTCGATCGTGACGTCGAATTCCATAGAAAAGTCCTAAGCGTCGTCGAAGAGTCTTTGGGCACTAGTGTGGCCCACGAAAAGAGGTGACGCGTGCGCGCAAGGGTAGCAGTCGGGGCCGTCGCGGTCCTGGCATTAGGGGGTGCCTACCTCTGGCTCGATGCGGCCGATGCCGTCCCCGGCTTCCTCACCGCCTCGCCCGAGGCCGTGGCGCCCGCCCCGTTCCGTACCGCCGAGGCCGTCGAGCCGTCGCCGGCGGCGCGCGTCGACGTGATGGGGGTGACCGACGGACCCGCGCTGCCGGCGGCCGCCCGCGTCCAGGAACTCGCCGAGGCCGTGCGCGCCGACTCCCGCACGGGGGAGTCCACCAACGTCTCCGTGATCGACCTCGTCACCGGCGAGGTGCTCGCCGACGTTGACGCCGCGGACACCCAGGTGCCCGCCTCGACCACCAAGCTGCTCACGTCCGTCTCGGCCGTCGTGGACCTGGGGGACGACTACCGCATGACCACGTCGGCCACGTGGGATGCGTCGTCGCGCACCGTCACCCTCGTCGCCGGCGGCGACATGTTGTTGGCGGGCGATGCGGGCCACGGCGGAGAGGGCGAGGACGCCAACGGCTGGGCCGGCCTGGGGGATCTGGCCGATGCCGTCGCGAGCGCCGTACCCGACCTCGGTTCCGCTCCCGTCACCCTGGCGGTCGACGACTCGGCCTTCGAGGGCCCCGCGCTCAACCCCGAGTGGCCCGCCTACGCGATGACCTCTGGCTACGTCGCCGCGGCCACGGGGCTCGCGGTCGACGCGGCCCGCATGACCGACGAGCACTACGCGCCGCGCTACGACGATCCGTCGCTCGCCGCGGGCGACGTGTTCGCCGCCCGCCTTGGCGAACGGGGGGTAACGGTGGAGGGTGAGGTGACGCGGGCATCGGCCGTCGGTGACGTCGTCGCCACCGTCGAAGGCGCGCCGCTCGCGGACGTCGCCGCCCTCACCCTGTACGAGTCCGACAACACCATCGCCGAGATCACGGCGCGCGTCCACGCGCTCGAGACGGGGCGCGCGACCACCCCCAAGGGTGCCGCTAAGGCCACGCGGGCGGGCCTGACCGCGCTCGGCGTCAACGTCGCGGGGCTCGAGCTGTACGACGGCGCGGGCTTCTCCGAAAACAACCGCATCTCGCCGGCCATGCTCACCCAGACCCTCCAGCTCGCCTACGCCGACCCCGCCACCTCCGAGCTGCCCGACTGGCTGCCCGTGGGCGCGCTCGAGGGCACCGTGTCCGGCCGCTACGAGGACACCGCGGCGGCCGGCCAGATGCGGGCCAAGACCGGCTCGCTCACCGGGGTGTCGTCGCTGGCAGGGGTGGTGCAGACCGCCGACGGCCGATGGCTGGCCTTCGCCACCATGGCCGACGGCATGGAGTACAACCCGCAGGGGCCGCGGGACACCTTCGACGACATGGTCGTCGCGCTGGCAGAATGTAGCTGTGAGGGATAACGCGTGACCGGGCCACACCCGTCCGTCGCCGCCGTGCGCAACGCGGTGCGCGAATCCCTCGACGGCTGTGACATCGGCACCCGTGTCTGGGTCGCCTGCTCCGGCGGGCCCGACTCGCTCGCGCTCGCGGCGGCCACCGCCTACGTGGGCCGCAAGGAGGGCTACCTCACCGGCGCGATCATCGTCGACCACGGGCTGCAGCCGGGCTCCGCCGCGGTGGCCGAGCGGGCCGCCGCCGAGGCGCGCAAGGCCGGCCTCCACCACGTCTTCATCGAGAAGGTCACCGTGGGGCGCGACGGCGGGCTCGAGGCCGCGGCCCGCAACGCCAGGTATGCCGCCCTCAACGCGCGCATCGATGAGGTGGGCGGGCACCACCCGCATTTGCTGACCGGCCACACCATGGACGACCAGGCCGAGACGGTGCTCTTGGCGCTCGCGCGCGGCAGCGGGGCGCGGGCCCTGGCCGGTATCCCGGCCCGGCGCGGGCGTATCGTGCGTCCCCTCCTGTCGTTGCGCCGCAAGGACACCATCGCCGCATGCCAGGCGCTCGGGCTCGACCCGTGGCACGACCCCACCAACACCGTCACGGACGGCCCGCGCCGCTCGGCGCTGCGCACCCAGGTGATGCCCGCGCTCGTCGAGGTGCTCGGGCCGGGCGTGGTGTCGGGCCTCGCACGGTCGGCGGCGTTGCTGCAGGCCGATGCCGACGAACTCGACCGTCAGGCCAGGGCCACCCTGGGCTCCGTCCCGCAGTCGCCAGAAGAGCAGTGGCGCTGCGACATGCTCGCGGCCCTTCCCGACGCGATCCGCTCGCGCATGATCAAGATGCTCGCCGAACACCGCGGCGCCGGCGCTCTCACCGCCGCGCACGTCAACGCCGTGGACCAGCTGGTCGTGGGGTACCGCGGCCAGGGCGCCGTCTCCCTCCCTGGAGGCTACGAGGCCAGGCGCGAATATGGCAGGCTGGTCATCTCCCACCCCACCCGAGAAACGGGCGACCGGTCCTGACGGGCCTCGCCATCGCATCGGCCATCCCCGGAAGGATCCCCGTGGAACCCCAGTACGACATGGACGACTTCACCAAGATCATCGTCACGGAGAACGAGATCCGCCGGAAGCTCGACGAGATCGCGGCCAGGGTGCGGGAGGACTACGCGGGCGAGGACCTGCTGCTGGTGGGCGTGCTGAAGGGCGCCGTCATGGTGATGGCTGACCTCGCGCGTCGCCTGCCCCCGCAGGTTCAGATGGACTGGATGGCGGTCTCGTCCTACGGAAGTGGCACCAAGTCGTCAGGCGTCGTGCGCATTCTCAAGGACCTCGACGCCGATCTGACCGGCCGTCACGTGCTGATCGTCGAGGACATTATCGATTCGGGCATCACGCTGCACTGGCTGCTGGGGAACCTGAAGTCGCGTGGGGCGGCGTCGGTCGAGGTCGCCGCGCTGCTGCGCAAGCCCGACGCCACCCAGGTCGACATCCCCGTGCGCTACCTGGGCTTCGACATCCCCAACGAGTTCGTCGTGGGCTACGGGCTCGACTACGCGGAGCACTACCGCACGCTGCCGTTCGTCGCGATCCTCAAGCCCGAGGTCTACGGGGACAACTGACCCCTCGCCTCACGTCCGCCACGCCCGGCCCTGGACACCCACCGGGAGCAGCACGTGGCGCGCAGTGTGTACGACCGGTGGATGCCACATGTCTACTTGCCTAGTAGGGTTCAGCCAGACCACCCGAGGGGGAGATCACACTGACTGCTGCAGACGCCGCCGCCGCGGCCGACATCGCGCGCGAGGCCGGCGAGGTCCTGCTCGAGGTCCGCGCCGGGTTCTCCGAGGACTTCGACGGCAAGGCCCGCGGCAAGGCAGGTGACGCGAAGGCGCAGGAGCGCATCGCGGCGCTGCTCGCCTCGCGTTTCCCCGACGACGCGGTCCTGTCCGAGGAGGCGCGGGACTCGTCGGCGCGGCTGAGCGCGGAGCGCGTGTGGATCATCGACCCCCTCGACGGCACCCGCGAATACTCCGAGGGCCGCGCCGACTGGGCCGTCCACGTGGCCCTGTGGACCCGTGGCGCGAAGCCGGCCGACGCATCGGCCGATGTTCCTGGCGAACTGACGGCGGCAGCCGTCGCCATCCCGGGCGAAGACCTGGTGCTGGACACGGACACCGTGGGTGGCATCGGCCCCCGCGAGGACGGACCCGTCCGCCTGGCCGTGTCGCGCTCGCGGCCCCCGGCCATCACGGAGCCCGTGCGCGAGGCCCTCGACGCCGAGCTGGTGCCCATGGGATCCGCCGGCGTGAAGATCGCCGCCGTGGTGCGCGGGCAGGTCGACGCCTACGTGCATGCGGGCGGCCAGTACCAGTGGGACTCCGCCGCCCCCATCGCCATTGCCCGTGCCGCGGGGCTGTTCTGCTCCCGGATCGACGGATCGCCGCTTGTCTACAATGAGGCCGATCCTTACCTGCCCGACCTGGTGGTGTGCCGTCCCGAGCTTGCCGAGCGCATCCTCGCGACCATCGCCGCCGCAACGTCTGGAGAAGAAGCATGACCCAGCCCGCGTCCCACGCGTTGAGCCAGCTTGACGCGCTCGAGGCGGAGGCCATCCACATCATTCGCGAGGTCGTCGCGCAGATGGAGAGGCCCGCCCTGCTGTTCTCGGGAGGCAAGGACTCGATCTGTCTGCTGCACCTCGCGATCAAGGCGTTCGCTCCGGCTCCCGTGCCGATGCCCGTCGTGCACATCGACACCGGCCAGAACTTCCCCGAGGTCATCGAGTACCGCGACCGCGTGGTCGCACAGTACGGCCTGACGCTCGTCGTGGGCTCCGTCCAGGAGGCCATCGACGCGGGCAAGGTGCGCGAGGCGCCCGACGGGTCGCGCAACCGCATTCAGACGCCGGTGCTGCTCGAGACCATCGAGAACAACCGCTTTGACGCCTGCATGGGCGGCGCGCGCCGCGACGAGGAGAAGGCCCGCGCCAAGGAACGCGTGTTCTCCTTCCGCGACGAGTTTGGCCAGTGGGACCCCCGCAACCAGCGCCCCGAGTTGTGGAACCTGTACAACGGCAAGGTCCACCCCGGCGAGTCGATCCGCGTGTTCCCGCTGTCCAACTGGACCGAGCTGGACATCTGGGACTACATCCGCTCGCGCGACATCGAGGTCCCCTCGATCTACTACGCGCACGAGCGCGAGGTGTTTGTGCGCGACGGCATGTGGATGGCCGCCAACGAGTTCGCGGTGCCGCCGGAGGGCGTGCCCACCGAGGTCCGCAAGGTGCGCTACCGCACCGTGGGCGACGCGACGCTGACCGCGGCCGTCGAGTCCGAGGCGGACACCATCGACAAGATCATCGAGGAGACGGCGGCGACCCGCCTGACCGAGCGCGGTGCCACCCGCGGCGACGACCGAGTGTCCGAGGCCGCCATGGAGGACCGCAAGAAGGAGGGGTACTTCTAATGGACCTTCTGCGTTTCGCCACCGCCGGCTCCGTCGACGACGGCAAGTCCACCCTCATCGGCCGCCTGCTGTACGACTCCAAGTCGATCTTCGAGGACCAGCTGGAGTCCATCGAGCTCGCGTCGAAGAACCGTGGCGCCGAGACCACCGACCTGGCGCTCCTCACCGACGGCCTGCGTGCCGAGCGTGAGCAGGGCATCACCATCGACGTGGCCTACCGCTACTTCGCGACCCCCAAGCGCAAGTTCATCATCGCGGACACTCCTGGCCACCAGCAGTACACGCGCAACATGGTGACCGGAGCCTCGACTGCCGACCTCGCGGTGATCCTCGTGGACGCTCGCAAGGGCCTCACCGAGCAGTCGCGCCGCCACGCCACCATCTCGTCGCTGCTGCGCGTGCCGCACATCGTGCTCGCCGTGAACAAGATGGACCTCGTCGACTACTCGCAGGAGCGCTTCGAGGAGATCTACGCCGAGTTCACGGAGTTCGCCTCCAAGCTCGACATCCCCGACCTCACCGCGATCCCGGTGTCCGCGCTCCTGGGCGACAACATCGTTGACCGCTCCACCTACATGGACTGGTACCAGGGCACGTCGCTGCTGTACCACCTGGAGAACGTCCACATCGCGTCGGACCGCAACCTCCAGGACGTGCGCTTCCCCGTGCAGTTCGTGGTGCGCCCCCAGACGGCCGAGCACCCCGACTACCGCGGCTTCGCCGGCCAGGTGGCGTCCGGCATCCTCAAGGTGGGCGACGAGGTCATGGCGCTGCCCTCGGGTCTGTCGACCCGCGTGGCCGCGATCGACGGCCCCAACGGACCGCTCGACGAGGCCTACCCGCCCATGTCGGTGACCGTGCGGCTCGAGGACGAGATCGACATCTCGCGCGGCGACATCATCTGCCGCAAGGGCAACCACCCCGAGCCGACGCAGGACATCGAGGCCACGGTGTGCTGGATGGACTCGTCCGCACTGAAGACGCGCGACAAGGTCGGGATCCTCCACAACACCCGGATGGCGCGCGCCATGGTCAAGGACATCGCCTACGAACTCAACGTGAATACCCTTCACCGCGACCAGGAGGCGACCGAGCTGGGTCTCAACAGCATCGGCCGTGTGTCCCTTCGTGTCACCTCGCCGCTGCTGGTGGATGACTACGCGGAGAACCGCATCACGGGCTCGTTCATTTTGATCGACGAGGCGACCAACCGCACCGTCGGCGCCGGAGTGATCCGCAACTAACGATGGAGATTGCCCTCCTCGTCCTCGCGGCGCTCGGCATCGGCGTGGTCGTCGGACTGACGGGCATGGGCGGCGGCGCCCTCATGACGCCGACGCTCGTGTTCTTCTTCGGCATCCCGCCGGTGACCGCCGTGTCCTCCGACGTGGTGGCGTCCGCGTTCATGAAGCCCGCGGGCTCGTGGGTGCATATCCGGAACAAGACCGTGAACTGGCAGCTGGTTCGCTTGCTGGTGTATGGGTCGGTGCCGTCCGCGTTCTTGGGCGTGTTGGCGGCGCATTTCCTGATCGATCCCGCGGCCTTGCAGAGTTTTGTGAAGCACGCGCTGGGCGTGGTGCTGGTGATCGCTGCGGGCGGCTTGGCCGTGCGCGCGTATCTGCGACTGCGCGAGCGGGCGATGGTGCGGGACGGGCGGGCGATGGCGCTGCCCTTCGACAAGCCTGTGGTGGTGCCGCGTCCGGTGCCGACCATCCTGGTGGGCGTGTTCGGCGGGCTGATGGTGGGGCTGACCTCCGTGGGCTCTGGCTCGCTGATCATCATTGCTCTGATGGCGCTGTACCCGGCGCTGAAGGCGAACCAGCTGGTGGGAACCGACCTGGTGCAGGCGGTGCCGCTGGTGGTCGCCGCCTCTGTAGCGCACCTCGCGTTTGGCGACGTGGATTGGTCCGTGACCCTGCCGGTGATTATCGGCTCGATCCCCGGCACGTACCTGGGAGCGCAGCTGTCCTCGCGGGTCTCCGGCGGGATCGTGCGCCGCGCGCTCGTGTTTGTGCTGACGCTGTCGGGCCTGAAGATGATGGGGCTGTCCAACACGATCGCGTTCTCCGCGGTCGGTGCGCAGATGGTGCTCGGGACGCTCGCGTGGGGCTGGATCCGGCACCGCCTGGGCTTCGCGTTCTTCACGTTCCAGGAGAAGGGCACGGCGGCGACGCAGTTGTCGGCCGCGCCGTCATCGGCCTCGCCCTCGCCGGCCTCGCCCGATCCATCGTTACCCTCCCCCGACCCAAGCCAGGAGAAGTAATGCACGGCGTTCGCCTCAGCCCGCAGCAGCTCAACGAACTGGAGCTCATGCGCATCGGCGCGTACGGGCCCACGCCGCGATACTTGCTGCCGGCCGCGGGGGCGACCCAGGCATCGGCCGCCGTGAGCGCCTCCCTGGTCGCGGGCGCTCATATCGCCACCCTCCGCATCCCGGATATCGCGCCGGGACGGACCGTGACGCTGCTCGACACCGAGGCGACACCCATCGCCACCGTGGACGTTGACGATCGGCGAACGTCGGCGGCCGGGACGTGGATCGCCGGTCCCGTGACCATGGTGCGCGAGCCCGCGCTGCCGCTGCTGCCCGAGCTGCGTCCCGCGGCGTTCGACGATCTCGCCGAGGACGCCACGCTGCTCCTGGGCCGCCGTTCCGGCGCGTTGGCCGGAACGGTCATTGTGCTGGACGAGGGTGACCCGTCGGCGCTGTCCTCCTCTGTCCGTTCCCTGCAGCGCGACGGGCTCGACGTGCGCGTGCTGCCCCGGCCGGCCGCCGAGCACGTCTCCGGCGACGCGTCCGTCGAGCTGCTGGAGCACCTCGCCTCCGTGGTGTGCGCCTCCAATGTGGTCGTGCAGCGCGGGTCGACGCGCGCGCCCGGCGACGGCGCCGTGGTGTTGTTTACGGGCCTGTCCGGTTCGGGCAAGTCGACTATCGCGC
The DNA here is from genome assembly GCF_002090135.1 of Demequina sp. NBRC 110055. Taxonomy (GTDB): domain Bacteria; phylum Actinomycetota; class Actinomycetes; order Actinomycetales; family Demequinaceae; genus Demequina. The sequence goes on from NZ_BBRL01000004.1 coordinate 880,339, forward strand.
GGCAGGTGACGCGACGCCTGCGCGCCGACGGCTCGCAGCGTGTCACGCTGCTGGACGGCGACGAGGTGCGGGCGATGCTGTCCTCGGGGTTGGGGTTCTCGCGAGCTGACCGTGAGCTGAATGTGCGGCGTATCGGCTGGGTAGGGTCGCTGGTGTCGTCGCACGGCGGCATGGCGATCTGCGCTCCCATCGCGCCCTACGAGTCGATGCGTGCCGAGATGCGGGAGATGGCCGAACGCGTGGGTCGTTTTGTGCTGGTCCACGTGGCGACGCCGTTGGAGGTATGCGAGGCGCGCGACCGCAAGGGCCTGTACGCGGCGGCGCGTCGAGGTGAGATTGCCGAGTTCACAGGCATCTCGGACCCGTACGAGACGCCCGCCGACGCTGATGTGGTGGTGGGGGCCAACGGCGAGTCGGTGGAGGAATGCGCCGCCGAGGTGGTGCGGTACCTGACGGCGTCGAGCGGCGGGGACTACACGATCTGACCTGCCGGCTTCGGCCCGTGCCCGGCGCGCCCCCGTACCGCTCAACACGCGGCTGGTGCGCGTGGGACGCATGTGCCCCGTGTGCATGCACACCAGCCCCGTCCTCCCTACCAGTCACAGGTGTGTGTTGAGCGGTACGCGGAAGGCCGGCATCCGGACCGGGCAGCGCGGCGCATGGGCGCCGTCCACAGGCGCGTGAACGCGGGTGGTTCTTCACAGCCGTGAGGGTGCCGGCCCTCTTCGTGGTGCGGTTCGCGCACGGTGGGGCGATGGACCCGGTGCGCGCCGTCATGAGACTCGGCGGGGCCGCGCGCCGCGGCACGCTGCTCGCGCAGGGAGTGACCCGCCGCGCGATCGATGCCGCAGTTCGCGATGGCGCACTCTGCCGACCCTTCACCGGGGTGCTGGCCCTCCCGCACGCATACCCATACGCGGCGCAAGCCTGCTACTTCGACGCGCGGGTTTCGTGTGTCAGTGCGGTGCGCGCACACGGACTGCGGCTTCTCGATCCCGCCGAGGATCTTCACCTCGAGATCGCGGCAGCGCGGGGCGGTACTGCGAGCGAATCCAAGGCGCGGGAGGGCGTGGTGCTTCACCGGACGCGCAGCCACAGGCAGGGGAGCCGGATCGTGCCGGTCGCCCGTGCGCTCGACATGATGAGCCATTGCGTGAGTCCCCTCGCTCAGTTGGTCGCTATCGACCATGCGCTCGCACGCGGTGACCTGCGGCGCTCGGAGATGGCGGACTTCACCGTGACTCCGCTCACCACGAGGCGGTGGCTTGAGCACGCGGCAGAGCCAGGTGCGGGCTCGGTGCCCGAGACGTGTGCGCGAGTAGCGATGCGGGCAGCGGGCCTGCATGTGGAGGTCCAGGCTTCTCTCGGCAACGGGAAGAGAGCGGACTTTCTTGTGGAAGGTGTGCTCTATGTCGAGATCGACGGAAAGAGTTATCACAGCGACCCCGGTCAATTCACCGAAGACCGGCGGCGAGACCGCAGGATCGTCGCAGAGCAAAAGAGCGTGATCCGCTTCGCCTATGCGGACGCCGTGTACCACCCGGACCGCCTCGTGGCGGATGTGTTGGCCTGCCTGGAGGCCATCCGGACCCGGTGAAGTCTCCGCCCGCGTACCGCGCAACACACGGCTGGTGCGAGTGGGGCGGCGGGGGCAGGAGCGCATGCCCATGAGTCCCTTACGCCACATCAGTCCCAGGTGTGTGGTGAGCGGTACGCGCGGGACCCAAGAACGCCCACAGCGAAACCCTTCACAGCCACCCCGTGGCCTCGCGTAGTCTCGTAGCACCATGAAGAATGCCTTCAGTCTGCGCCGCATCATTCCGCTGATCATCCTGGCAGTTGTGCTGGGGTGGCTCGTCTCCGGGCTGTTTGCGCCGCGCGTGCAGCAGATCGACACCTCGCAGGGCATCGCGCTGCTGGAGGCCAACCTGGTGGACCAGGCGAAGATGGTCGACGGCGACCAGCGCGTCGAGCTGGTGCTGATCGAGGACTTCGCTGACAACCTCCCGGATGACGCTCCCAAGGAGTGGGCGGACTACGAGGACCGCGTCGAGTTCTTCTACGTCGCGCCGCAGGGTGAGCAGGTCGTCGACGCGATCACAGCCGCCGACCCCGCCGGCGGCTACGACTCCGAGGTTCCGCAGACCTCCATCTGGACCACCATCCTCTTCACCTTCCTGCCGATCCTGCTGCTGGTGGGCCTGTTCTGGTTCCTGATGTCGTCCATGCAGGGTGGCGGCGGCCGCCTCATGCAGTTCGGCAAGTCGAAGGCCTCGCTGGTCACGCCCGACACCCCGACCGTGAAGTTTGACGATGTCGCCGGTGTGGACGAGGCGGTCGATGAGCTGCGCGAGATCCAGGAGTTCCTCGAAGCCCCCGCGAAGTTCCAGGCCGTGGGCGCGAAGATCCCCAAGGGCGTGTTGCTGTACGGCCCTCCCGGCACCGGTAAGACGTTGCTTGCGCGCGCCGTCGCGGGCGAGGCCGGAGTGCCGTTCTTCCACATCTCCGGTTCGGACTTCGTCGAGATGTTCGTCGGTGTCGGTGCGAGCCGCGTGCGTGACCTGTTCGAGCAGGCCAAGAAGAACGCGCCCGCGATCATCTTCGTCGACGAGATCGACGCCGTCGGTCGCCACCGCGGCGCCGGCATGGGCGGCGGTCACGACGAGCGCGAGCAGACGCTGAACCAGATGCTCGTCGAGATGGATGGCTTCGGCGCCACCACCAACGTCATCATCATCGCGGCCACCAACCGCCCCGACATCCTCGACCCCGCGCTGCTGCGCCCGGGCCGCTTCGACCGCCAGGTGGGCGTCGACGGGCCTGACCTCAAGGGCCGCCTGAAGGTCCTCGAGGTGCACTCGAAGGGCAAGCCGATGGCGCCCGAGGTGGACCTCGAGGTCATCGCCCGTCGCACCCCTGGTTTCACGGGCGCCGACCTCGCCAACGTCCTCAACGAGGCCGCGCTGCTCACCGCCCGCAAGGATGGCCAGCTCATCGGCCCCGTCGAGTTGGACGAGGCCATCGACCGCGTCATTGCCGGCCCGCAGAAGCGCACCCGCGTCATGAACGACCACGACAAGACCGTCACCGCGTACCACGAGGGCGGTCACGCGCTCGTGGCGGCCGCGATGAACCACACGGACCCCGTCACCAAGGTCACGATCCTCCCGCGCGGCCGCGCCCTGGGCTACACGATGGTGATGCCACAGGAGGACCGCTACTCCAAGACGCGTAACCAGCTGCTCGACAACCTCGCGTATGCGATGGGCGGGCGCATCGCCGAGGAACTCGTATTCGGCGACCCGTCCACCGGCGCCAGCAACGACATCTCGCAGGCCACCGACATCGCCCGCCAGATGGTGACCGAGTACGGCATGTCCACGGACATCGGCTCGGTGCGCCTGGCCGGCAGCTCGGGCGAGGTCTTCATGGGCCGCGACATGGGCCACGGCCGCGACTACTCCGAGCAGAACGCCGCGATCGTCGACCGCGAGGTCCGCACGCTCATGGACAACGCCATGGCCGAGGCCACCAAGGCGCTGCAGAACAACCGCGCCCTGCTCGACCGCCTCGCCGAGGAGCTCCTGGAGAAGGAGACCCTCAACGAGACCGAGCTGGCCGAGATCTTCGCCGACGTGAAGAAGGTCGCCAAGCGCAAGCACTGGGTCAGCGGCGAGTGGGCGCCCAAGACCGCGCCGCGCAAGAAGCCCGTCACCGCGCCTGCCCCGCCTCTCGAGGAGCCCAAGGACACCGTGGGCGAGGAGCCCGTGGAAGCGGAACCGACGGACCAGGCATGACGGTCGACCACGCGCGCGCCGAGGCCGCCGTCCGCGAGCTGCTGCTCGCCATCGGCGAGGACCCCGACCGCGACGGCCTGAAGGACACACCCGGCCGCGTGGCGCGTGCCTACGACGAGTTTTTCGCGGGCCTTCACCAGGACGCCGGCGACATCCTCAGCACCGTCTTCGAGCTGGGCCACGAGGAGATGATCCTCGTCAAGGACATTGAGCTGTACTCGATGTGCGAGCACCACCTGGTGCCGTTCCACGGCGTGGCCCACGTGGCCTACATTCCCGGCGAGGACGGCCGCATCACCGGACTCAGTAAGTTGGCTCGCTTAGTCGAGATGTATGCGCGACGCCCCCAGGTGCAGGAGCGCCTCACCACGCAGGTCGCCGACGCCCTCGTCACCCATCTGGGTGCCCGCGGCGTGATCGTCGTGGTCGAGGCCGAGCACCTCTGTATGTCGATGCGCGGCATTCGCAAGCCCGGCTCCCGCACCGTCACGAGCGCCGTGCGCGGCATCATGCGCGACGGCGCCACCCGCGCGGAAGCCATGAGCCTCATCCTCGGGAAATAGTCCATGACGCTCGTCATGGGGATCCTCAACGTCACCCCTGACAGCTTCAGCGACGGGGGTCGCTGGGATACGGCCGATGCCGCACTCGCCCACGGCATCCGCCTCGCCCGAGACGGGGCTCACCTCGTCGACGTCGGCGGCGAATCCACGCGTCCGGGTGCCGAGCGCGTGAGCCCCGAGGAGGAGCTCACCCGGGTGGTGCCGGTCGTGTCCGGCCTGGTCGAGGCCGGGATTGCGGTCTCCGTCGACACCATGCGCGCCTCCACCGCGGCCGCGGCGCTCGAGGCCGGCGCGAGCATCATCAACGACGTCTCGGGCGGCCTCGCCGACCCGGAGATGGCCGCCGTGATCGCCGGCGCCGGCTGTGACTACATCGCCATGCATTGGCGCGCGCATTCGACCCAGATGGACGGCCTCGACAGGTATGACGACGTGGTGGCGGAGGTGCGCGACGAGCTCGCCGCGCGCGTGGACGCGCTGACCGCCGCGGGCGTCGACCCCGCACGGATCATCCTCGATCCCGGCCTCGGATTCTCGAAGGTCGCCGCCTCCAACTGGCCGCTCCTCGCAGATATCCCCGGATGGGCCGGAGACGCCCGCGTGCTGATCGGTGCGAGCCGCAAGCGCTTCTTAGGTGCCGCCGTTGAGCGGGAGGGGCGTGACGCATCGGCCGCCTCCAGGGACCACGCGACGACGGCCATCACGGCCCTCGCGGCCGAGCGCGGCGTGTGGGCCGTGCGGGTCCACGATGCCGGGGCAGCAAGGGACGCGATCAGTGTCGTGTCCGCTTGGCAGAACGCCGAACACACGCAAGAGTGAGGACATGACTGTGCACACGCGCCCGTACGTCAAGGACGGCATCGAGCTGGACCAGATCGCCGTCGAAGGTATCCGACTCGAGGGATTTCACGGCGTCTTCCAGGCAGAACGGGAGAGCGGCCAGCTCTTCTTCGCCGACGTCGTGGCGCACACCAACACGCGTGCCGCGGGTGCCCGCGATGACCTGACGCGCTCCGTCAACTACTCGGAGATCGCCGACCGCGTAGCCGATGTCCTGGGCGGCGAGCCCGTCAAGCTCATCGAGGCCGTCGCGGAGCGCATCGCCAAGGCCGTCCTCGGCATCCCGCTGGTCGAATGCGTGGACGTGACCGTGCACAAGCCGCAGGCGCCGTTGCACGTCGAGTTCAAGGACGTCACCGTCACCATCCGCCGCGACCAGCGCGAAGGGTCGCTGTGGGCGGACAAGCGCATCGGCTCGTCGGCGGGGGAGTCGGACGACCCGACCGAGGCGCCCGAGGTCTCGGGGCTTGGCACCGGCGGCACAGGCGGCGCTGGCGGCGCTGGCGTCAGCGGCGCTCCCGGGGTTGTGGGCGGCGGCGACCAGATGGACGCACGCCCCGCGCAGCCCACCGGCGCGCTCATCGCCCTGGGCGGCAACCTGGGCGACGTCGAGCAGACCTTTCGTGCGGCCCTGAGCGACCTGCACCGGATCCCCGGCGTCCAGGTCGTGACGGTGTCGCCCCTGGTGCGCTCCGTACCCGAGGGCGGCCTCGAGCAGCCCGACTATCTCAACGGCGTGGTGCGCGTGCAGACCGCCCTGTCGCCTCGCGAGCTGTTGAACGCGCTGCTGGGCATTGAGCTCGCCCACGGACGCGAGCGCTCCGTGCCCAACGCCGCGCGCACCCTGGATCTTGACCTCATTCAGTACGAGGGTGTGACGGGGGTCGCCGCCGACCTTGAACTGCCGCACCCGCGCGCCTACCTGCGCCGCTTTGTGCTCGAGCCGTGGGCGGCGATCGAGCCCGACGCCCGCCTGCTGCCCCACGGCGCGGTCGTCGATCTGCTGCGTCAGGCGGGCTTCGACGCCCTCACGCGCGTGGGCGCGGGCTGGGACGCGGTGGCCGATGCTCCCGTCGCCGCGCCCGCGGGCGTCTCTCCGCGCTGACGTGTCCGCCCTGTCGTGGCAGCGCCTCACCCTGGTGGGGCTGGTCTCGCTTGCTCTGGTCTGGCTGCTGACCGCGGGCCTGTGGTCCTCGGGGGCGACCCCGCCGCATGTGCCGTGGACCGCGGCGGCCATCGCCCTGGTCGCGGCCGCGTGCGCGCTGTGGTTCGGCTGGCAAGTGCGCCGCTTCCTCACGGGCAAGAAGCCCGACCTGTCCGCCCTGCGCGCCGCCCGCACGGTCGTGTTCGCCCAGGCCTGCGCCTACGGTGGCGCGGTCCTGACGGGCGCCTACGGCGGCTACGCGTTGGGCCTGCTCGACGACTGGTCGCACGGCCCGCGCCGCGAGGTCATCATCTCGGCACTCATCGCCGCGGCCGCGTCGCTGCTGCTGGTGATTGCGGGCCTCGTTGCCGAGCACTGGTGCAAGCACTCGGACGAGGACGACGACCGCGGCGAGGCGAGCCCCGCATAGCCGCCCGCTCCCGTCGTCCCTCCTGGCACACTGGGCCCATGAGTTGGTATGACCCCGACGGCGCAGCCTGGACCTACGTCTCACGCAAGCTGATCTCCGCCCGCCTCATCGTCCTGTGGATCTGCATGGGGCTGCCGCTGATCGCCGTCATCGTCGTCGGCGCCCTCACCACGGCCTGGGTGTGGCTCGCGGCGGCGGTGTTCGTCATCGGCGGCGCGTGGGGGTCGTGGATCGTCTACCGCCAAGTGACCGCGCACGCGTGGATCGAGCGCGACGACGACCTGATCGTGAAGAAGGGCCGGCTGTGGCGCTCCGTCACGGTCGTGCCGTACGGGCGCATGCAGTACGTCGAGGTCGAGGCGGGACCGCTCAGCCGCGCGTTCGGCATCGCCAAGGTGCAACTCCACACCGCCTCGCCGGGAACCGACGCGTCGATTTCCGGCGTCCCCGAGTCCGAGGCCGCCCGCCTGCGCGACCGCCTCTCCAGCCGCGGCGAGGCGCAGCTGGCAGGCCTCTGATGACCGAGCCTTCGCAACCACGCCAGCCCTCGCAGCCGGCCCGCATCTACCGGGCGCCTCGCGAGTGGACCCGCCTGCACCCCGTCTCGCCGCTGCTTGGCGGCTGGGCCGTCTTCGGTGTGGTCGGCACCATCGCCCTGTACAACGTCGCGCCCGACTGGGCCGGCGCCGAGGAGGACCTCGTCGAGGCCGCCCACTGGCTCTGGGGCTCGCTACTGTGGGTCATCCTGGCGGCGGTCGTCATCGTGGGCATGGCCATCGGCATCGGCTACCTGCAGTGGCGCGTGGACGAGTACCGCCTGTCCGACGAGGCCATCGAGCAGCGCAAGGGCGTCCTCTTCAAGCAGCACAAGCAGGCCAGGCTCGACCGCGTCCAGGCCGTCGACGTGGTCCAGCCCCTGCTCGCCCGCATCTTCGGCTTCGCGGTGCTCAAGGTCGAGGTCGCCGGCGGCGAGAACTCCGGGATTGCCCTGGAGTACTTGCGCCTGGGCGACGCCGAGGCCATGCGCAACGAGCTCCTCGCCCTCGCCGCCGGCGTCAAGCGCGCCAAGGCCGAGGGTCGCGACGCTTCCGTCAGCGCCGTGGTGGAGGCCGATGCCGTGGCGGGCTCTCCCCAGCCCGCCCCTGTGGGGGGCGAGGGCGAGGAGCCGGCCGACGCATCGGCCGCCTCCCTGAGGGACGTCACCGGCGGGCGGAGGTCGCTGGGCGGACCCGGCGCCGCGACCGAGACGGCCGCCGCGCCCGAGCGCGAGGTGTACACCGTGCCGATCGGGCGGCTGCTGCAGTCGATCGTGCTGTCGTGGCCGTTCCTGTGGATCTGCACGCTGCCGCTGTGGGTGGGGCTCGTGGTGTGGATCTTCCCCATCGACGTCAACGAGATTCTGGCCGTCGCGGGGGCGTCGCTGTTCACCGTGGTGCCCGCAGTGCTGGGTCTGCTGGGCTACTTCTGGTCGCAGCTGTCGGGCGGATTCGGGTTCACCGCCGCCATTTCCGAGGACGGCATCCGGCTGCGTCACGGGCTCACCGAGACCCGCCGCCAGACCGTGCCGCCGGGTCGCGTGCAGGCCGTCCAGTTCCAGCAGTCGCTGCTGTGGCGGAAGAAGGACTGGTGGCGCGTCACGATCAATGTGGCCGGTTACCAGGACGATCAGGCGGCGGTGTCGACGCTGCTGCCCGTCGGCACGCGCCAGGACGCGCTCACGGCGCTGTGGCTAGTGCTTCCCGACCTGGGCGACCCCGACGCCGCCGGCACCGTCTCGCTCGCACTCTCGGGCACGGGCGACGAGGGTGGCTTCACGCCCGTCACACGCCGCGCGCGGCTGTTCGACCCGTGGCAGTGGCGCCACCGCGGCGTGCGCGCCACGGACCGCGCGCTGATGATCCGGCGCGGCTGGCTGGTGCGCGACATGTTCGTGGTCCCGCACGAGCGCACGCAGTCGTTGGGCCTCACGCAGGGACCGCTGCAGCGCTGGCGCGGCGTCGCGACCTTTACCGTGCACTCGACGAATGGTCCCGTCTCACCCGTCGCCGAGCATCTGGATGTGGCCGATGCGTGGGCGCTCCTCGACGCCCAGGCCCAGCGGGCCGCGGAGGGTCGCCGGCGCCAGACCCCCGAGCAGTGGATGACCGCCGTGGGGATCCGCGAGGACGGCGCATGAGCAAGCCCGGCCGGCTGTCGATCGGCATCGTCGGTGCGGGGCGCGTGGGCGCGGTGCTCGGAGCGGCGCTGCGCCAGGCCGAGCACGAGATCGTCGGCGCCACGGGCGTGTCCGAGGAGACGCTCGCGCGCATCGACGCCCTCCTGCCTGGCGTGCCGGTGATGGACCCCGAGGCGGTGGTGCGGGCCGCCGATGTGGTCCTGCTGACCGTGCCGGATGACTCGGTGGCCGCCGTGGCCGCGGGGCTCGCGTCCCTGGGTGCCTGGCGCGGCGGGCAGATCGCGATCCACACCTCTGGGCGCCTCGGAACCGAGGCGCTCGCGGACGCCGCGGCCCGCGGCGTCTTGCCGCTCGCCATTCACCCCGCGATGACCTTCACCGGCACGTCGCTCGACCTGACACGGATGACCGGCGCCGCGTTCGCGGTGTCGGGCGCGGCCCCGCTGCTGCCCATCGCCCAGGCGCTCGCGGTGGAGATGGGCGGCGAGCCCTTCGTCCTCGACGACCGCGACCGTCCCGCCTATCACGCCGCCCTGGTGCACGGGGCGAATCACGTCGTGACGGCGCTGAGCCAGGCCGGGGGACTGCTCGCCCGTATCGGCGTCGAGGAGCCCGCGCGCGTCCTGGGTCCGCTGGTGCATGCCTCGGTGGACGGCGCCCTGGGCGACGCGCCCGGTGCCGTGACCACGCTCACCGGCCCGGTCGTGCGCGGCGATGCGGGCACCGTCGCCGCCCACGTCCATGCGCTCGCCGGCCACGACGAGATGCTGTTTGCCTACCGTGCCATGGCGCGCGCGACGGCCGACCTGGCGTTGTCCGGCGGGCGCATCGGCCCCGCGCAGTACGCGGACATCATCGCGGCGCTCGGCGCCGACTGATCGGCACCGACTGTTCGAACCCTGCACTCGCCGCCTCGGCCGCGCGGGACAATAGCCCCATGCAGCTCATTCGGACCGCGGCGGATCTCGCCGCCCTGCCTCGCGGCGACCGCCGTGTGGTCGTGATGACCATGGGGGCCCTGCACGAGGGACATCTCGCGCTCATCCGCCGCGCCAAGGACCTCGGCGACCAGGTGGTCGTCACCATCTTCGTGAACCCCCTGCAGTTCGACGAGGCCGCCGACTACGAGCGCTACCCGCGCACTCTCGACGCTGACCTCGCCCTGCTCGAGCCGCTCGGCGTCGACGCCGTCTTCGCGCCCTCGGACGACGAGATGTACCCCCACGGCGAGCCCGTCGTGACGGTGAGCGCAGGCGTCATCGGCCGCGTGCTCGAGGGCGCCGCGCGCCCCGGCCACTTCGACGGCGTCCTCACGGTGGTGGCGAAGCTGCTCCACCTCACCGCGCCCGATGTCGCCGTGTTCGGCGCCAAGGACGCCCAGCAGGTCATCGCGGTGAAGGCCCTGGTCCGCGACCTGAACTTCCCCGTCGAGATCGCCACCGCCGCCACCGTGCGCGACGACGACGGCCTTGCCCGCTCCAGCCGCAACGTCTTCCTCAGCCCCGACGAGCGAAGCCGAGCCCTCGCCCTCAGCCGGGCCCTCGCATCGGCCGACCACGCGGCGCGAAGCGGCGCCTCCCTCGCCGCCACCCTCCGAGCCGGTCGCGACGTCCTGGACGCCCACGACGGCATCGACCTCGACTACTTCGCGGCCCTGAACCCCGCGGACGCGAGTGAGGCCAACGACGACTACCGTGGAGAGGTGGTGCTCGCCGTCGCCGCGCGCGTAGGCGAGACCCGACTGATCGACAACGTGACCACGCGCATCGGCGAACCCGGCGCGGAAGGAGACCAGCGATGACCTCGCTGCAACGGCCCATGATGATCTCGAAGATCCACCGGGCCACCGTGACGCAAGCCGACCTGCACTATGTGGGCTCGATCACCATCGACGCGACCCTCATGGAGCACGCGGACCTGCTGCCCGGCCAGCAGGTCGACGTCGTCGACGTCACCAACGGCGCGCGCCTGACCACCTACGCGATCCCCGGCGAGCCCGGTAGCGGCGAGATCTGCATCAACGGCGCCGCCGCGCACCTGGTGAATCCCGGCGACCTCATCATCGTCATCGCTTACGGCATGCTCGCCGACGACGAGGCGCGCACCTTCGAGCCCCACGTGGTCTTCGTGGACCGCGACAACCGCATCCTGCAGGAATGCGACGACCCCGGCTCGGTGCCCGACGGCTACGGCCTCGAGCGCTCCGGCATTCCGGTCCACGAGTTCCACGAGCGCGGCTGGGACGCCTTCAAGTCCTGACCCCTCTATCGGTTTGGCCCACAACTGTGACGGGTGTGACGCATGTGCAGCGAGTGCACGTCACACGCCTCCCACCGGTGCACATGCGTCACAAGCGTGGGCCAAACCGATGGCGAGGGGAGCGCGCCGCCGCCACTAAGTTGGGGCCATGACCTCCTTTGTGCGTCATCTGGCCGCGCCCGCCCCGGGCTGGACCATCGCAGCCGACGTCATCGTCGTGGGCTCGGGTATCGCCGGCCTCACCGCCGCGCTCGAGCTGCGCGCCAAGGTGGACCGTGTGCTCGTGGTGACCAAGGGTGAGCTGAGTTCCGGCAGCACGGTGTGGGCGCAGGGCGGCATCGCCGCGGCGCTCGATCCCGATGACACCCCCGACGAGCACCTGGCCGACACCCTCGTCGCGGGTGCGGGCCTGTGCTCGGAGCCGGCCGTGCGCGCACTCGTCACCGAGGGGCCGGACCGCGTGCGCGACCTCGTGGGGCGCGGCGCCCTGTTCGACACGGGCCCCGACGGCGGCATCACCCTGTCGCGCGAGGGCGGGCACCACCGCGACCGCATCGCCCACGCCGGCGGCGACGCGACGGGTGCCGAGATCTCCCGCGCGCTCATCGCGCAGCTCGAGGCCGTGCGCAACGACCCTGGTATCGAGGTCATCGAGCACGCGATGGTGGTCGACCTCCTCACCGCCGCCCCCGACGCGGACGGCCGCCCCGGACCCGTGTGCGGCGTGACCCTGCACATCATCGGCGAGGGCTCGCGCGATGGCGTGGGCGCCGCCCTGGCGAAGTCGGTGATCATGGCGACCGGCGGCATCGGCCAGGTGTTCCGCTCGTCGACCAACCCGGCCAGCTCCACCGGCGACGGCCTCGCGAGCGCCCTGCGCGCGGGCGCCGCCGTCGCGGACATCGAGTTCGTGCAGTTCCACCCCACGGTCCTGTGGCAGGGCGCGGGCGCTCGCGGCCAGCAGCCGCTCATCTCCGAGGCCGTGCGCGGCGAGGGCGCCTACCTCCTCAACGGCGCGGGCGAGCGCTTCATGGTCGAGCGTCACGAGATGGCCGAGCTCGCCCCGCGTGACGTGGTCTCCAAGGGCATCGTCGCGATGATGGAGGAGGAGGGCAGCGAGAACGTCTTCCTCGACTGCCGCCACCTGGGCAAGCGCTACCTGCGCGAGCGCTTCCCGACCATCTGGGAGCGCCTCGCCGAGCGTGACATCGATATGGCCCGCGACCTCATCCCCGTCGCGCCCGCCCAGCACTATCACTCGGGCGGCATCCTCACGGACCTGCGCGGCCGCACCACGGTGGCGGGCCTCTACGCGATCGGAGAGGCCGCCTGCACGGGGGTTCACGGCGCCAACCGACTGGCGTCCAACAGCCTGCTCGAGGGGCTGGTGTTCGGGGTGCGGGCCGCGAAGGACGCGGCCTCGGCGGTGGCCGATGCCACCGTCACCCAGCGTGAGCCCGTCGACCGTCCCGGTCCGTCGTCCCTCGTACCGGCCACCATGCGGCCGCAGATTCAGACCCTCGCTCACCGCGGCGCCGGGCCTGTGCGCGATGGTGCGGGGCTCGCACGCGCGGGGGAGCGGCTCGACGCTATCCGCTCGCGCTTTCGCGGGGTTGATGCCCCCGGTGGCCAGCCGCAGACCGCGGAGTGGGAGACGTCGAACGTGCTCGCGTGTGCCTCGGCCCTCGTCGCGGCCGCCCTCGCCCGCGAGGAGACCCGTGGCGGACACCTGCGCACCGACTTTCCCGACACCGACGACCGCTGGAGGGTGCGCATCGCGACGCACCTGGATCCCGACGGCCACCTGCGCGTCATGAAGGCGCCGCTCGAGATCTAGGACCTTCGCGCCGTGAGGCCCCGGGGACCGGGCTACGCTAGACGCCGTGATTGACCCCGAGAACGTGATTCACCCGGAAGACCGCGACCAGACTCGCCCCTTAAGCGCCTCGTGGCTCGCGGGCGCCGTGGCCCAGGCCCTCGACGAGGACCTCGGCTCCGAGCCCGGCCGGGACGTCACCACCCAGGCCACCATCGCGGCGACGGACAACGTCTCCGGCCGCATCGTGATGCGCACCGACGGCGTCCTGGCCGGCGCGCCCGTGATCGCGGAGGTGCTCATCCAGGTCGCCGAGCGCCTGAGCCTTCCCCGGCCCAGCATCCAGCTGCACGCCGAGGACGGCGACGCGCTGACCGCCGGCACCGCCGTCGCGACCATCGAGGGGCCCGGTCACGTGGTTCTCATCGCCGAGCGCACCATCTTGAACTTCCTGTCTCGCGCCAGCGGCGTCGCGACGCACACGCGCCTGTGGGTCGATGTCCTCGACGGCACCGGCACCCGCGTCCTCGACACCCGCAAGACCACTCCCGGCCTGCGCGAGATCCAGAAGTACGCCGTGCGCATGGGCGGGGGCGTCAACAAGCGCCACGGCCTGTTCGACTGCGCGATGATCAAGGACAACCACATCGTCGCCGCCGGATCCATCACTGCCGCGATCGAGGCGGTCACGCGCCGCTTCCCCGAGGTTCCCGTCCAGGTCGAGGTCGAGTCCGAGGAGCAGGCGCGCGAGGCCATCGCCGCCGGAGCGCGCTTCCTGATGCTCGACAACATGACGGCCGATGGCATGCGTGCCCTCGTCGCGGTGGTGCGCGGGCTCGAGGGTGAGGCGGGCCCGGTCCGCCTCGAGGCGACGGGAGGCCTGACCCTCGCGACGGCCCGCACGGTCGCCGAGACGGGCGTGGACTTCATGTCCGTCGGCGCCCTCACCCACTCGAGCCCCATCATCGACCTCGCGCTCGACCTCGACTAAGCCGCTCGGTCGCGGGCGCCCCGTCCGTGTCGTTTGCGCCTCGTCGCTGGACCGCTCAACACACGGCTGCGACGCGTGTGGCTGATGGGGCCAGTGTTGAGGCCCATCAGCCCCGTGAGTCACATCAGCCCCAGCTGTGTGTTGAGCGGTACGCGGGGCGGGGTCCCACACACGCGCGGGTACCCTAGAGGGCGTGACTGAGCAGAACGACCACGCCGACGACCTCCCCGAGCAGATGAAGGTGCGCCGCGCCAAGCGCGACCGCCTGATTGCCGAGGGCGGCCAGGCGTACCCGGTGTCCGTCGGCCGCACCCACGAGATCGCCGACGTGAAGTCCACCTACGCCGACCTCGAGGACGGCCAGGAGACCGAGGACGTCGTCGCGGTCGCCGGCCGCGTGGTGTTCGTGCGTAACACCGGCAAGCTGTGTTTCGCGTCCATCCAGGATGGCGCGGGAGAGCGCCTGCAGATCATGCTGAGCCTTGCCGAGGTGGGCGAGGACTCGCTGGCCGCGTTCAAGGCGGACGTGGACCTGGGCGACCACCTGTTCGCCAAGGGCCGCGCCATCAAGTCGCGCCGCGGCGAGGTGTCGGTGTTCGCCTCCGAGTGGGCCATCGCCGCCAAGGCCCTGCGCCCGCTTCCCGTGCTGCACAAGGAGCTGTCCGAGGAGTCGCGCGTGCGTCAGCGCTACGTCGACCTCATCGCCCGCCCGCTGGCTCGCGACACCGTGCGCCACCGCGCCGGCGTGATGCGCAGCCTGCGCGAGAGCCTCCATTCTCGCGGATTCATCGAAATCGAGACGCCGATGCTGCAGACGCAGCCCGGTGGCGCCGCCGCGCGTCCGTTCATCACGCATATGAATGCGTATGACATTGACCTGTACATGCGTATCGCCCCCGAACTCTTCCTGAAGCGGGCCGTCGTGGGTGGCGTGGAAAAGGTCTTCGAGATCAACCGCAACTTCCGCAATGAGGGCGCCGACTCGTCGCACTCGCCGGAATTCGCGATGATCGAGGCGTATGAGGCCTATGGCGACTACAACACCATGGCGACGCTGACCAAGGACATCATCCAGGGCGCCGCGAACGACGTCTTCGGCGGCACCGTGGTGACGCTCGCCGACGGCACCGAGTACGACCTCGGTGGCGACTGGGCGGAGCTCAGCATGTACGGCTCACTGTCGGAGGCGCTGGGCGAGGAGGTGACCCCCGAGACGCCCGTCGAAAAGCTCCAGCAGTGGTGCGACGCGGTGGAGGTCTCGGTCGACCCCAAGCGCATCAACCACGGCAAGCTCGTCGAGGAACTGTGGGAGCACTACTGGGGCGACAAGCTCCACGCGCCCACGTTCGTGCGCGACTTCCCGGTCGAGACCAGCCCCCTCACGCGCGACCACCGCTCGATTCCGGGCGTCGTCGAGAAGTGGGACCTCTACGTCCGCGGCTTCGAACTGGGCACGGCCTACTCCGAGTTGGTGGACCCCGTCATCCAGCGCGAACGCTTCGAGCAGCAGGCACGGATGTCCGCTCAGGGCGATGACGAGGCGATGGTGCTCGACGAGGACTTCCTCACCGCGATGGAATACGCGATGCCGCCGTCGGGAGGCATGGGCATGGGCATCGACCGCCTGCTCATGGCGCTGACCGGCCTGGGCATCCGCGAGACCATCACGTTCCCGCTCGTGAAGCCCGAGGGCGTCTGAGATGTCGACCTGGCAGGCGGTCGCGGTCGGCATCATCCCGTCGATCGGCGTGGGGCTCGTGTTCTGGTTCGCCATGCGCGCGGTCATTCGCGCCGACCGCAACGAGCGTCAGGCGCTGGCGGCTATCGAGGAACAGCAGGAGGCCGATGCGGCCACTGGGCCCGCATCCGGCTCGCCCGAGGCGCAGGCGCCATCGCCCACCGTGGAATCTCAGTCATGAGAATGTAGCCGATAACCGCGGCGAAATCCCCCTCAGGAATCGTTCCTGAGGGGGATTTTCTTGTGTATTCAATCAAAAGGCCGCAGGAAAGTTGACGGCAAGGTGTCCGGTATGTGACTCTTGGAAAACCTTTAAAGAAAGGATTTTTCGATGGCGCAAAAGGTGAAGGTCGTTCTTGTCGACGATATCGACGGAGGCGAGGCCACGGAGACCGTGAGTTTCTCCCTCGACGGCATTTCCTACGAGATTGACCTCTCCGCTGACCATGCGGCAGAAATGCGGGGCTCGTTCGAGCACTGGACTTCGGTGGCGCGCAAGGTCTCGACCAAGCGCGGTACCACGCGCGCCGCGGCGGGCCGCCGCGACGACGTCGCGAAGATTCGCGCATGGGCCAAGGACAACGGCTTCGACATCTCGGAGCGCGGACGCATCTCGACCGAGGTGCGCGAGGCGTACGCCAAGGCTCACTAACACTCTTTTCCGCACGTTCGGCCCCGCCCCACGCACGGGGCGGGGCCGAACGTGTTCCATGCACCAATGGAGATGACATGACCAATCAACTGTGGTGGGGCACGTTCCCCGAGGCGGGCCTGGGCACGCCGACCGGCATGGGCGAGGGGCTGTGGCGACAGACGCCGGCCGATGCCACCCTCGCCCTCGCTCTCGACGCACCTTCGTGGTTGGTCGCCCATCCGAGCCTTCCGCTCATCTACGCGATCTCCGAGTCGGAGCACTCCCAGGTGCACGCGGTGGACGTGTCCGACCCCGCATCGCCCCGCGTGCTGGCGAGCATCCCCACGGGCGGATCGTCCGCGTGCCACGGCATGCTCGCCGCCGGCGCCCTCACGCTGTACCTCACCCACTACGTGTCGTCCGAGCTGTCGGTCATCCGCATCGGCGACGACGGGCTTTTCGAGGACGACGCGCCCGCGCAGATGTTCGCCCACGCGGGCTCGGGCCCGAATGAGGCCCGCCAGGACGCCTCTCACGCGCACTTCGTGGGCTATGCGCCCGGCCGCAAGCACCTGCTGGTGTGCGACCTCGGCACCGATGAGCTCCGACGCTATGCGCTGCGCCCCGACGGGTTGCTCGACGACGACGGCATCGCCGCCGCCCTCCCACCGGGCACCGGCCCGCGTCACTTCGCCGTCAACGGCGACCTCATCTACGTGCTCGGGGAACTGTCCACCTCGGTACTAACGCTGCGCTGGGAGCCCGCCACGGCATCGGCCGACCTGATTGCCCAGATTCCGGCGACGACGTCCGCCGCGCGGACGGCCGAGGCGAGGGACTCGTCGGGCATCCTCCAGGTCGACGATGTGCTGCTGGTGGGAGTGCGCGGCGCGGACGTCATTGCCGTGCACGACCTGTCGCCCGAGGGAGAGGTGCGCTACCGCGGCTCCTTCGACGCGGGCCACTGGCCACGCCACTTCGCCGTGGTGGGCGACCGCCTTCACGTGGGCTGCGAGCGCGGACACGAGGTGCGCACCTACGCGCTCGCCGACGTCCTCGCCCTGGCCCCCGAGCCCGAGGTGGGCCTGATCCAGGAGCTGCCCTCCGCATCGGCCGCACTGCCGAGCCCGGCCTTCGTGATGGCGGGTTGAGCCTTCGGTCCCGGACCGTGCCAGGCGCATCGGCGCTACGCTGAAACCATGACCTACACACTGATCCTGCTCCGCCACGGCGAGAGCGACTGGAACTCGAAGAACCTGTTCACCGGCTGGGTGGACGTCGAGCTCAACGAGAAGGGCTGGGGCGAGGCCAAGCGCGGCGGCGAGCTGCTGAAGGAGGAGGGCTTCCTCCCCGACGTGGTCCACACGTCGCTGCTGCGCCGCGCGATCATGACCGCGAACCTCGCGCTCGACGCCGCCGACCGCCACTGGATCCCGGTGAAGCGCAACTGGCGCCTCAACGAGCGTCACTATGGCGACCTGCAGGGCAAGAACAAGGCCGAGACCCTCGAGCAGTTCGGCGAGGAGCAGTTCATGACCTGGCGTCGCTCGTACGACGTGCCGCCGCCGGAGATCAGCGCCGGCAACCAGTACTCGCAGGAGGGCGACCCCCGCTACGCCGGTGAGCCGACCCCCAAGACCGAGTGCCTCAAGGACGTCCTCGAGCGTGCGCTGCCGTACTGGGAGTCGGACGTGGTGCCGGACCTCAAGGCGGGCAAGACCGTGCTGGTCGCCGCGCACGGCAACTCGCTGCGCGCGATCATCAAGCACCTCGACGGGATCGCGGATGACGACATCGTGGGCGTGAACGTGCCCACCGGCATCCCGCTGGTCTACGAGCTGGACGAGGAGACCCTCAAGCCCGTGACCGCCGGTGGTCGCTACCTGGACGCCGACGCCGCCGCGGCCGCTATCCAGGCCGTCGCGAACCAGGGCAAGAAGTAACCAGCCGTCACTGAACGGACCGGTCGGCCTCTCATTGCCGGCCGGGGGAGCGCGGGGCCCTCACCTTCGGGAGGGGGCCCCGTTGCTGTGTCCGGGCGCCACCCGCCCCCAGATGCACATCAGCCCCGGACCACACGGCCCGGGGCTGACGCCGCAGTAAGCAGCAAGCGGCCTAGAAGACGGCGCGCGAGCCGGAGTGGTCGCCCGTGACCAAGTAGACGATCTGGCGGGACACGGCGACGGCGTGGTCGCCGAAGCGCTCGAAGAAGCGTGCGAGCAGCGCGATGTCGAGGGTCTCCTGGACGGAGCCCGTGTAGCCCTCGGCCAGCAGCGTCTTGTAGGACTCGGAGTGCAGGGCGTCGAGCGTGTCGTCGTCGGAGACGATGCCGGCGGCGGTGTTGAGGTCGCGCTGCTCGAGCAGAGCGACCAGCTCGTTGGCGGCCTTCTTCGCGGCCTCCGTCATGCCCGCGAAGATCTCGGCGTGACCGGCGGGCACCGCGCTGTCGGGGAAGGCGCGGCGGGCGGCCTCGGCGATGTGCTGGGCGAGGTCGCCCATGCGCTCGAGGGAGGCGGAGATGCGCAGCGACGAGATGATCGTGCGCAGATCGAGGCCCACCGGCTGCTGCTGGGCGATGAGCAGCACGCAACGCTCGTCGACGTTGCGCTCAAGCTCGTCGAGCTTCACGTCGTCGGCGATGACCGCCTGGGCCAGCTCGACATTCTGAGTGAGCAGCGCCTCGGAGGCCCGCGTAATCGCGGACTCGACGTGGCGGCTCATGGTGATGAGATCGCCGGCGAGGTCCGACATCTCGGCGTTGAACAGCGTGCGCATGACTCTCCTTATGGGGCTTCAGTCCGCCCCCTAGTGTGTCACTGCCGTGTGGGCGGATGAAAGGTTCTCCCAGGCCCCTCGGTGAACATCAGGTGACGAACGGGAAACGTTGGGTGAACTCGTCATCCGCTCGTTACTGTGACCACATGACCACCGAGACTTGGCTGGCCCTGGTGGCCGGCGCACTCCTCGGTGCCGGCTTCCTCGCGTTTACCCGGTGGCGTGCCGAGAGGAAGCGGGCCCAGGCCAACACCCTCGTCCCTCACCGCACCCGCGAGGTGCTCGCCGCGCTGCACTCGGGCGCCATCTTGGTGCGCCGCGACCGCCGCGCGGCCTTCTCGAACACGCCGGCCAGCGCGCTCGGGGTCACCCGGCCCGACGGCGCGCTTCACCCGGGGGTCGCCGACCTCGCTGAGATCGCCTGGGCGGCCGATGCCGAACGCGAGGACGACATCGTCGTCAGCCGCGGCGTGCTCGGGGTGGACTCCGTGGTGCACGTGCGCGTCACGCCGCTGTCGGACGACCTCGCGCTCGCGGTCGCCAACGACGACACCGAGCGCCATGCCGCCGAGCTCACCAGGCGCGAGTTCGCCGTCAACGTCTCGCACGAGCTGAAGACGCCCGTGGGGGCGCTGTCGCTCCTGGCAGAGACCATCGAGGACAACCCGGACGACTCCGAGATGGTGCGCAGCTTCGCGAAGAAGATCCGCAAGGAGTCGCGCCGGCTCACCAAGCTCATCCAGGAGATCATCGAGATCTCGCGCCTGCAGGGCGGCGAGTCCGTGGTCGACCACCACGAGCTGTCGCTCGCGGGCGTCATCGAGGAGGTGTGCGAGGGCGCCGAGATGCACGCGGAGTCCAAGCACGTGAACCTCGTCGCCGACATCCGCACCCGCCCCCTGGTCATGGGGGACCACGACCTGCTGGTGATGGCCGTGCGCAACCTCGTCGACAACGCGATCAGTTACTCCGACGACTCCGCGAACGTCACCGTCTCGCTCGAGACCGAGGCCGGCGCCGCCGTGCTCAAGGTCATCGACGCGGGCATCGGCATCGAGAGGGCCGATCAGGACCGCATCTTCGAACGCTTCTACCGGGTCGACGCCGCCCGTTCGCGCAGTACCGGCGGCACCGGCCTGGGCCTGTCCATCGTCAAGCACGTCGTCCTGCAGCACTCGGGAACCGTCGACGTGTGGTCGAAGCCGGGAGTCGGTTCGACCTTCACCATTCGCCTTACCGCCCATCAGGAGGAGCAATGAGCGAGGCCCGCATCCTCGTCGTGGAGGACGAGGAGTCCTACCGCGATTCACTGAAGTACCTGCTACGACGCGAGGGCTTCGAGGTCATCTTGGCCGCGGACGGCCTGCAGGGCGTGGAGGCGTTCACGCGCGATGGCGCCGATGTGGTGCTGCTCGACCTCATGCTGCCGCGCATGTCGGGCACCGAGGTGTTCCGCGAGATCCGTGAGCGCTCGAACGTGCCGATCATCATGGTGACGGCGAAGGACGATCAGGTCGACAAGATCATCGGCCTCGAGCTGGGCGCGGACGACTACGTCACCAAGCCGTACTCCGCGCGCGAGCTGGTCGCCCGCATTCGCGCCGTGCTGCGCCGCCAGGGCGCGGGCGCCACCGACTTCCCCGACGAGCCCGAGCGCCTCACCATCGCCGGGCTCACCCTCGACCCCGAGCGCCTCACCGTGGTGCGCGGGGACGGCACCCAGTCGCTGCCGCCCAAGGAGTTCTCGCTGCTGCACCTGCTGGCCCAGAACGCCGGCCGCGTGTTGCCGCGCCAGGTCATCATCGACCGCGTGTGGGGCGCCGACTACTTCGGCGACACCAAGACCCTTGACGTCCACATCAAGCGCCTGCGCGGCCGCATCGAGGAGGACCCCTCGCACCCGCGTCTGATCCAGACCGTCCGCGGGGTGGGCTACACCTTCGAGGCGTGATTTTTCCTACGACAGTCGGCCGATGCCGTGGCGGGGTTTCGTACGACACCCCACCACGGCATCGGCCGTCTCTACCTCAAGAAACGGCCACGGCGCTCGGCGAGGGCCGCCGCGTTTACCGAACGTTCACCGGAACTTCAGTTAGGGCCCTTCGTGGCGTTACCTAGCGTCCCTACGTTGGACTCGTCCGGCAGGAAGCCGGACCACCAGCAGACTTCCCATCCATGTGAGGAACCCCACTGTGAAGATCGCATTCCGTAGTGGCGCCGTCATCTCGGCCGCCGCGCTGACGTTCGCGCTCGCCGCCTGCTCGCCCTCGAATGAGGCCACCACCGAGTCCGAGGCCCCCGAGGCCACCCAGTCCGCCGCCGCTGAGGGCAGCGAGACCGCCGAGGCCACCGCTGAGCTCTCCGGCAACCTGCAGGGCGCCGGCGCCTCGTCGCAGGAGTCCGGCATGGACGCCTGGCGCGCCGGCTTCCAGAACATGTACCCCGACGTCACCGTCGGCTACGACCCCGTCGGCTCCGGCGGTGGCATCGAGCAGTTCCTCTCGGGCGCCGTGCCCTTCGCCGGCTCGGACGGTCTCCTCGAGGCCGGCGAGTACGAGCAGGCCGTCGAGCGTTGCGACGGTGACGGTGGCGCGTACCACCTGCCCATGTACATCTCGCCCGTCGCGGTCATCTTCAACGTCGAGGGCGTCACCTCGCTGAACCTCGACGCCGCGACCATCGCGCAGATCTTCGACGGCGTCGTCACCACCTGGAACGACCCGGCCATCGCCGACCAGAACCCCGACGTCGAGCTGCCCGACACCACCATCACCGTGGTGCACCGCTCCGACTCGTCCGGCACCTCGGAGAACTTCACCGACTACCTCGAGCAGGCGTCGGACGGCGCCTGGGGCTACGAGGCCTCGAAGGAGTTCCCCGAGACCTCCGCTCAGCGTGTGGGTGCCGACGGCACCTCCGCCCTGGTCGAGAATGTGACCGCGACCCCCGGCTCGATCGGCTACGCCGACGCCTCGCGCGCCGGCTCGCTCGGCACCGTCGCCATCAAGGTCGGCGAGGAGTACGTGCCCTTCTCCGCCGAGGCCGCCGCGAACATCGTCGCCGCGTCGCCCCTGTCGGACGAGGCCAATGGTGAGAACGACCTGGCTTACGCGATCGACCGCACCACGACCGACTCGTCGGCCTACCCGCTGACCCTGGTCTCGTACCACATCGTCTGCTCGCAGTACGACGACGAGAACGAGCGTGCGCTCGTCACCGGGTTCGAGAAGTACGTCGCCTCGCCCGAGGGCCAGGCCGCTGCCGCCGACGCGGCCGGCATCGCCCCGCTGACCGACGAGCTCTCGGCGCAGATCACCGAGATCCTCGACGGCATCGCGGCGAACGCCTGATCCTTCAGGGTCCTCACAGCGGTGGGCCCACCCGGCTAGGGTGGGCCCACCACTGCATGTCCACCACCACGACGCTCACCCTGAGGGAGATCCGCGCGTGACACAGAGCACCTCCTCGCCTGAGGCGCCCACCGAGAGCGACTACGGCACCCACCCGGGAGCCGCCGCTAACCGCGTCTTCCGGTGGCTGTCCACCGGTGCCGGCGCCCTGATCCTCATCACCCTGGCCGCCGTCGCCACGTTCCTCCTTGCCGAGGCCTGGCCCGCGATTGCGATGGGGTCCGAGGAGTTGGGCGAGACCGTCTCCTTCATCAAGCCCGATCAGGGTCAGTCGCTGATGGAGATCATCGGCTACCTGATCTTCGGCACGTTGGTGATTTCGGTCATCGCCCTGCTGATCGCGACGCCCGTCGCGATCGGCATCGCGCTGTTCATCTCGCACTACGCGCCGCGCCGCCTGGCGCAGGGCCTGGGCTACATGATCGACCTGCTCGCGGCCGTGCCCTCCGTGGTCTACGGCCTGTGGGGCGTTGCGGTGCTCGTGCCCTTCATGCAGCCCTTCTATCAGTTCCTCGCGGACTACCTGGGTTTCATTCCGATCTTCGCGCCGCCGGAGTCCGGCGAGATCTTCACCGGCCGCGTCGCCATGAGCGCCGGCATCGTCCTCGCCATCATGATCCTGCCGATCATCACCGCCGTGTCGCGCGAGGTGTTCCTGCAGACCCCCACGCTGCACGAGGAGGCCGCCCTCGCCATGGGCGCCACCCGTTGGGAAATGATCAAGATGGCCGTGTTCCCCTTCGGCCGCTCCGGCATGATCGGCGCGACCATGCTGGGCCTCGGACGCGCGCTCGGCGAGACCATGGCCGTGCTGATGATCATCAGCCCCGGACTGACCTTCTCGGCCGCCGTGTTGCAGCCCAACCAGCACAACACCATTGCCGCGTACATCGCGCTGCAGTTCCCCGAGGCGAACTCGATGGGCGTGAACTCGCTCATCGCCATGGGTCTGGCGCTGTTCGTGATCACGCTGCTGGTCAACATGCTCGCGCGGTGGATTGTCTCCCGCCGCAAGGACTTCTCGGGAGCGAACTGATGGCCACCACCCAGACCACCGCCCCCGCCCGCCGCACCGGCGCACCGGCCTTCGGCGAGATTTCCTCTTCGCGGCGCACCAAGAACGCGATGATGACCGGCCTCATCTATGGGGCGTTCATCCTCGCCGTCATCCCGCTGATCTGGCTGCTCGCGACGGTGCTCATCAAGGGCATCGATCGCTTCATGATCTCGGATGCCGCGGGCCGCGACGGCGGCTTCAACCTCGAGTTCCTCAACCAGACCATGCGCGGCATCTTCGGCGGCGACGCCCCGTACGGCGGCATCAGCCACGCCATCGTCGGCACGCTGATGATGACGCTCGCCGCGACCGTCATCTCCGTGCCCGTGGGCCTGCTGACCGCGATCTACCTCGTCGAATATGGCAAGGGTTGGCTGCAGAAGGCCATCACGTTCTTCGTGGACGTGATGACCGGTATCCCGTCCATCGTGGCCGGTCTGTTCGCCTACGCCCTGTTCGCGATCCTGGTCGGGCCGGGCACCAAGCTGGGCATCGTCGGCGCGATCGCGCTGAGCGTGCTGATGATCCCCGTCGTGGTGCGCTCCAGCGAGGAGATGCTGCGCCTGGTGCCCAATGAGCTGCGCGAGGCCTCCTATGCGCTGGGCGTGCCCAAGTGGCTGACCGTGCTCAAGGTCGTGCTGCGCACGTCCATCGCGGGTATCACCACGGGTATCACGCTCGCCATCGCGCGTGTGGTCGGCGAGACGGCGCCCCTGCTGGTGGCGGTGGGTGTCGCGGACTCGCTCAACTGGAACCTCTTCGACGGCCGCATGATGAGCCTGCCCGTCTACATCATCTCGGAGTACGAGGCCGGAGCGATCCCCTGTAGCCCCGACGACGCCGCGTGCATCGCCCAGATCCCCGAGTACCGTGCCTGGGCCGCCGCACTCGTCCTCATCCTCATCGTCATGGCGCTGAACCTCGTCGCCCGACTCATCGCCAAGTTCTTCTCCCCCAAGTCCGGCCGCTAGGGCCAGAACCGGAGCCAGCAGTGTCCAAGCGCATCGACATCAACAACCTCAAC
The DNA here is from genome assembly GCF_002090135.1 of Demequina sp. NBRC 110055. Classification (GTDB taxonomy): domain Bacteria; phylum Actinomycetota; class Actinomycetes; order Actinomycetales; family Demequinaceae; genus Demequina. Next base: position 904,993 of record NZ_BBRL01000004.1, read on the forward strand.
GTCTACTACGGCGAGTTCCTCGCGGTCGAGGACGTCTCCCTGTCGATCGAACCCAAGTCCATCACCGCATTCATCGGCCCGTCCGGTTGCGGCAAGTCGACCTTCCTTCGCACGCTCAACCGCATGCACGAGGTCATCCCCGGCGCCCGCGTCGAGGGCGAGGTGCTTATCGACGGCGTCAACCTCTACGGCGACAACGTGGACCCCGTCACCGTGCGCCGCCACGTGGGCATGGTCTTCCAGCGCCCCAACCCGTTCCCCACGATGTCGATCGCGGAGAACGTGCTGGCCGGCTACCGCCTCAACAACAAGCGCGTGTCACGCTCCGACGCCGACGACCTCGTCGAGGAGTCGCTGCGCGGCGCCAACCTCTGGAACGAGGTCAAGGACCGCCTGGACCGTCCCGGCTCGTCGCTCTCGGGTGGCCAGCAGCAGCGCCTGTGCATCGCCCGCGCGATCGCCATCAAGCCCGACGTGCTACTCATGGACGAGCCCTGCTCGGCGCTCGACCCCATCTCCACGCTCGCCATCGAGGACCTCATGGCCGAGCTGAAGGACCAGTACACGATCGTCATCGTGACTCACAACATGCAGCAGGCCGCGCGTGTGTCCGACCGCACCGCGTTCTTCAACATCGCCGGCACCGGCAAGCCCGGCAAGCTCATCGAGATGAACGAGACGCCCGTCATGTTCTCGACCCCGTCCGAGAAGGCCACCGAGGACTACATTTCGGGCCGCTTCGGTTGATCCGTCGCTGTCGCTGAGGGCGTCGGTGCTACGGCACCGGCGCCCTTTGGCGTTTCCGCCCGGTCGCCTCCGCCCCGTGTGCTTCCCACCCCCCCCGATCGGTTTGGCCCACAGTTGTGACGGGTGGTGCCCAGGGGGCGGGTGTGAACCCATCCTGAGCCTCATGTGTCACATCCGTCCCACCTGTGGGCCACACCGATGTGCGGGCGTCGGGGCGACGCGTCCCACGGCGCCGGGTGCCGCCCTGCCCGAAAGTGCCGCGGCCCCGCTCCCCTCACGGGCAGCGGGGCCGCGGCTGTGCGGATGAGTGGTTAGCCGATCTCGGCGACCAGATCCGCGTACTCGGGCAGGGTGCCGTCCATGACGGGGACCTCGACGGCGTGCACGTCGACGGTGTCGGCGGCGAAGGCGACGTTCGCGATCAGGCCGGGAGCGGCCACGGCGACGCCGGAGACCTCCGTGTCACCGTCGGCCGGGCCCAGCTTGACCGATTCGCCCGCAGGCACCGTCAGGTTGGTGGTGTTCTGGCCGTCGATCGAGATGTCAAGGTCGACGTCCTCGGCCGAGTCGTTGATCAGCGTGCCGATCAGCGTCGCGGGCGCGTCCACCTCCTCGGTCAGCACGATGAGGTTCAGCGCGGAGACGTCACCCACCACCAGCTGCGTGCCGTCGGAGGCGGAGTAGTTCTTGTGGGTCGTGATGGGGTTCACGTAGGAGCATCCGGCGAGCGCGACGGCGGCCAGCGACGCGGCGGCGAGTCGGGCGGGGACGGTGAGCTTCACTGCGGTTCCTTCCGGGGAGACTGCGACAAGGATACTGGCCCGCGCGGGTGCGGCGCGCCTCAGTTCCCGCGTGTGCGCACGCGCGCGCGAAGGCCCTACCCCGAATGACGCCCCTGTTATTCACAGGGGCGGAATGTTAGACTATGGATCTCTACGAAGGGGCACACTGCACCATGAACTTTGCCGTCGGCGAGACCGTCGTCTACCCGCACCACGGTGCGGCGCAGATCCAGGACATCAAGAAGCGCATCATTCGGGGCGAGGAGAAGACGTACCTCAAGCTGAAGGTGGCGCAGGGAGACCTCACCATCGAGGTTCCCGCGGAGAACGTCGACCTGGTCGGCGTCCGCGATGTCGTCGACAAGGAAGGCCTCGAGAAGGTCTTCGACGTGCTGCGTGAGCCCTACATCGAGGAGCCCACCAACTGGTCGCGTCGCTACAAGGCCAACGTCGAGAAGCTCGCTTCCGGTGACGTCATCCGCGTGGCCGAGGTCGTGCGCGACCTGTCGCGTCGCGACACCGACAAGGGCCTGTCCGCCGGCGAGAAGCGCATGCTGCACAAGGCGCGCCAGATCCTCGTCAGCGAACTCGCGCTTGCCGAGAAGTGCGACGAGGAGACGGCGGAGAAGCGCCTGGACGAGGTCCTCGCCTCGTGACCATCGCGGCGGTCGTTACGGCCGCCGGCTCTGGTACCCGACTGGGCGCCGACCTCCCCAAGGCCCTCGTGCCTGTGGGTGGCATGCCTTTGGTCGCCTGGGCAGTGGACGCCATCTCTCAGGTGGCCGATGCCGTCGTCGTCACCGCGCCCGCGTCGCACCTTGATCAGTTCAGGGCGTCCGTACCAGGGGTGACCGTGGTTGCCGGCGCGGATTCTCGTCAGGATTCCGTGCACGCGGGTCTTCGTGCCTTGGGGCTCGCGGACGATGACATCGTGTTGATCCACGATGCGGCGCGCGCGTTCCAGACCGCCGACGTCATGCTTGCCACGGTCGACGCGGTCCTGGCCGGCGCCGACGGAGCCGTTCCCGTCGTCGATGTCGTCGACACCCTCGTGGCGGCCCCCGCCGCCAACGGAGCCCTCGGCGATCCCGTCGACCGAACGGCCGTCCGCGCCGTCCAGACGCCTCAGACCTTTCGCGCCGCCGCGATCCTGGACGCGCACCGCCGCGGCGAGTCGGGAGCGACGGACGACGCCACCCTTGCGCGCGCATGCGGATATCGCGTGGTTGCCGTCGGCGGGCATGAGGACGGACTCAAGGTGACCCGACCGCGCGACCTTGCCGTGGCATCGGCCATCGCGACCAGCCGCAAGGAGAGTGCATGACCATCCCCCGCATCGGCCAGGGCGTCGACGTCCACGCGTTTGGTGAGCCCGGCGTCGGCACGCTCGCCCTCGCGGGCCTCACGTGGCCCGGGGAGACTCCGCTCACCGGCCACTCCGACGGCGACTGCGCCTCCCACGCCGCGTGCGACGCGCTCCTGAGCGCCGCCGGTCTGGGTGACCTGGGCTCCAACTACGGCACCGACCGTCCCGAGTGGGCTGGCGCCTCCGGCGTCGCGCTCCTCGAGGAGACGGCGCGGCGCGTGCGCGAGGCGGGCTTTGAGATCGGTAACGTCGCCGTTCAGATCCTCGGCAATCGGCCCAAGCTCTCGCCACGGCGTGCCGAGGCGGAGGCGACCATGGCAGCGGCCATCAATGCGACCGTCAGCGTGTCCGCGACCACGACCGACGGCCTGGGCCTGACGGGCCGCGGCGAGGGTATCGCCGCGATCGCAACGGCACTCGTCTTCCCTGCATCGGACCGGTAGCCTGGCTCGCGTGACTCTGACGCTGTTCGACACCTCGACCCGTACCGAGCGCGCCTTCGAGCCGCTTGAGCCCGGGAAGGTCGGCATCTACCTGTGTGGGCCGACCGTGCAGAGCAGCCCGCACGTGGGTCACCTGCGCAGCGCCGTCGCGTTCGACGTGCTGCAGCGCTGGCTCGAGCGCACGGGGCACCAGGTGACCATGGTGCGCAACGTCACCGACATCGACGACAAGACCCTGATGAAGGCCGCCGAGGCGGGCGTGCCGTGGTGGCAGTGGGCGCTGACCTACGAGCGCGAGTTCCAGGCCGCCTATGCCGCCGTGGGCGTGCTGCCGCCCGCCGCCGAGCCCCGCGCCACCGGCCACATCCCCGAGATCATCGCGCTTGTCGCGCGGCTCATCGAGCGCGGCCACGCCTACGAGCTGAGCGGCTCGGTGTACTTCGACGTGCGCTCGTTCTCGGAGTACGGCTCGCTGACCCGCCAGGCGCTCGACGACCTCACTCCCGCCCCCGACGCGCCCGCCGACGACAAGCACGACCCGCGCGACTTCGCCCTGTGGAAGGCGCGCAAGTCGACGGAGCCCGAGACGGCGTCGTGGGACTCGCCCTGGGGTCCCGGACGTCCCGGCTGGCACATCGAGTGCTCCGCGATGGCGCGCCGGTTCCTCGGCGATGCGTTCGACATCCACGGCGGCGGCCTTGACCTGCGCTTCCCTCACCACGAGAACGAGCAGGCCCAGTCGCGCGGCGCGGGCTACGACTTCGCGCAACTGTGGATGCACTCGGCCTGGGTCACCCAGTCGGGCGCGAAGATGTCGAAGTCGTTGGGCAACGGCCTGCTGGTGTCCGAGGTCCTGTCGCGATACCCGGCCGCGGCGCTCCGCCTGGCCCTGGCCCAGGTGCACTACCGCTCCATGCTCGAGTACTCCGAGCAGACCATGGAGGACGCCACTGCGACGTGGAACCGCCTCGCGGGCTTCGTCACGCGCGCGTCGGACCGCGTCGGCGCGCTGACCCTCGCGGAGGTGCGGGCGGCCACGCTGCCCGAGCCCTTCGTCGAGGCGATGGACGACGACCTGTCCGTGCCTCGTGCCCTCGCGCACGTGCATGAGACGGTGCGTGCGGGCAACGCCGCGCTCACCGGCGGTGACGATGCCGTGGTTGCCGAGTCGCTGCTGTCGGTGCGGGCCATGCTCGACGCACTGGGTCTCGACCCGGCGAGCGAGACGTGGGCCGCAGCCGATTCCGGTGCGGACTCCGCGATGACCGCCCTGGATTCTCTGGTGCAGGCCGACATTCAGGCCCGCGCCGCAGCTCGTGCGGCGAAGGACTGGGGCACGGCCGATGCGATCCGCGACCGCCTGGCCGAGGCCGGCATTGTGGTCGAGGACGGCGCCGACGGCGCCCGCTGGTCTCTCCAGGACTAACGTCGCCGGGCGCCGAACCGGCCCGCGTCTCGCCCGTCGGTTTGGCCCACGGATGTGACGCAGGGGTGCGACGTGACACATGGGGCCGTCCCACCGGCCGCATAGGTCACACGCGTCACACGTGTGGGCCAAACCGACCGTGCAAGCGAAGCCCTGTCCTCGGCGACTACCCTTGTCCCCATGGCAGGTAACTCGAAGCGCCGCGGCGCGACTCGCAACGCGGGCTCCAAGAAGGGCGCGACCGTCGGCACCGGCGGGCACGGGCGCAAGGCGCTCGAGGGCAAGGGGCCGACCCCCAGGGCCGAAGACCGGCCCAACCACAAGGCCTACAAGGCGAAGAAGAAGGCCGAGGCGGAGGCCGCGAAGCGACCCCAGGGCAAGGGCCGCGTGACGCCGCGCGACCGCACGTCGTCCTCGAACGAGCTCGCGATCGGTCGCAACAGCGTGCTCGAGGCGCTGCGTATGGGCGTTCCGGCGACCACGCTGCTGGTGTTCAACCGCATCGACGCCGACGACCGCGTCACCGAGATCGTGTCGCTCGCCGTCGAGAACTCCGTGCCGGTGCGCGAGGTGGCCAAGGCCACGCTCGACGGTCTGGCAGGCGGCAGCCCCCACCAGGGCGTCGCGCTCGAGGTGCCGCCGTACGAGTACGCCGACCCCGAGGACTTCCTCGACGAGCGCGGTCCCATCGCGGTGCTCGACGGCATCCAGGATCCGCGCAATCTGGGCGCCATCATGCGTTCTGCCGCGGCGTTCGGCGCCGCCGGCATCGTCATCCCCGAGCGCCGCGCCGCGGGCGTGACCGTCGCCGCGTGGAAGGTCTCGGCCGGTGCCGCGGCCCGCTTGCGCGTGGCCCGCGCCACCAATATCACCCGCACCCTCGAGGCCTATAAGAAGGCCGGCCGCTTCGTCATCGGCCTGGACGCCGGGGGAGAGGTCGACCTGCACGAGTCGCAGCTGCTCGACGGTCCCCTCGTGATCGTGGTGGGCTCCGAGGGTGACGGCATCTCGCGCCTGGTGCGCGAGACGTGCGACCAGATCGTGTCGATCCCCATCGGCGAGGTCGAGAGCCTCAACGCCTCGGTCGCCGCGTCGATCGCGCTGTACGAGGCGGGGCGCCGGCTGGGCTGAGACACGGCCAGGCCGGTCGCCGGGCCCGAGTGGCGCCTAGTCCAGCTGCCCGGTGCGCGGCAGGTTCTGCCATGCGTGAATCATCGTCGTGTGCGTGGGCGCCTCACGCGCAACGGGCATGCCGGCGGCGTCGACCCCGTCCTCGAACTCGGAGATCTCGTGGCCCAGCACCGCCTGCTCGTCGGGGTGCGTGGGAAGGACGTTCTTGACGTAGGACGCGACCGCCTCGGGCATCGTGACGGAGGGGTCCTTCTCGGCGAGGAACCAGCGGTGGTCGAGCACCTCGTGGAACACCTGAGCGGGCTCGAGCTTGCGGCGGTACTCGCGCGGCACAGCGCGCACGGTGGGCTCGAAGACGTCGGCGAGCCACTCGTGCGCGGCGAGCACCTCGTCCTCCTCGTTACCGGTGACGACCCGGTACTCGTCCATGTCGTTCAGCAAGCGTCGCGCCTGGTTCTCCTGCACGTCCAAGCCCGTCAGCCGCAGCAGGCGCCGCGAGTGGTGGCCGGCGTCCACGACCTTGGGGCGGATGGTCAGCTCCGAGCCGTCCGCGGTCTGCGTCATGTCCAGTTCGCCCACGTCGAAGCCCAGGTCGTTGAGGGCCTGGACACGTTCGGCGACGTGCTTGCGCACGTTTTCGCGGTACGTCTGCTTCTCGGTGAGCGTGTTCCACAGCTCCTTGTAGCGCTCCTCGATGCGGTCGCCCACCTCGAGCGGGTCGACGGCATCGTCGAGCTCGGCGGCGGCCTGCAGGTCGAACATCTCGCCGATGATGTTGGTGCGCGCCAGGTCGATGTCGTACGCGCGCTGGCCCGGCGTCAGGTCGCGGTGCAGGTCGCCGGTTTCGGCATCGACGAGGTAGGCGGAGAACGCCTCGGCATCGCGACGAAACAGTGCGTTCGAGAGCGACACGTCGCCCCAGTAGAAGCCCAGCAGGTGCAGCCGCACCAACAGCACGGCCAGCGCATCGATGAGGCGCGTCAGCGTGTTGTCGCGCAGGGCCTGGCTGAACAGTGCTCGGTACGGCAGCGAGAACTGCAGGTGCTCGGTCACGAGTGCGGCGGCGAGCTCCTCGCCGTTGTCGTCCACGCGGCCATCGACGACGGCGAAGGGCACCACGCACGGCGCGCCCATCCGCCCCAGCTCCTTGAGCATGTCGAACTCGCGCTTCGCCATCGGAGCGACGGTCTCCTTGACCGCAAGCACGCGCCCGCGGAAGCGCACAAACCGCACCACGTGGCGAGAGATACCGCGGGGGAGGGCCGCGAGGGTGTCCTTGGGCCATGTCTCCAGCGGAACGGACCACGGCAGGTCCAACAGCTCAGGGTCAACCGCGCCGGTGATCTTCAAGGCCATGTCACCACTCTAGGGCTCGCCACCGACGGCGGCCGATGCCGTGGCGGGCTTTCGTACGACGCCCCGCCACCGCATCGGCCGGCCGGGGGCAGGCACAGCGAAAGGGGCGGCCCGGGTTGCCCCGGACCGCCCCTTTCGGCGTGAACGACGTCAGCGTCAGACGGCCGCCGACTTGTCGGTGGTCACCGCGTCGGACAGGCGGTCCGAGGTGGCCGACGAGAAGACGTGCTGCTCGCCCGGACGGATCTTGACCCACACGTTCTCGCCCTTCTTGGGCACGTCGCGGGGGTCAACGCGGACGATGACCTGGCCCTCGTTGGAGACCGAAGCACCCTCGGCCGCAAGCGGCGCGGCGAGCTGGCCGTACACGAAGGCGTCGGAGCCGAGCTCCTCCACGACGACGACCTCGACCGGGAAAGAGCCCTCGGTGTTGGGGGCCACGCGGTCGAGCGACTCGGGACGGAAGCCCAGGATCAGCTTGCCGGCGTCGGCGTCGGTCATGCGGCCGACGACATCGCGCTCAAGGGCGATCTTGTTGCCACCGATGTTGGCGGCGCCACCCTCGATGTTGAAGGTCGAGATGTTCATCGCGGGCGAGCCGATGAAGCCGGCGACGAACACGTTGGCCGGGGCGTCGTACATCTCGCGCGGGGTGCCGACCTGCTGGAGGAGGCCGTCCTTGAGCACCGCGATGCGGTCACCCATGGTGAGCGCCTCGACCTGGTCGTGCGTGACGTAGACGGTGGTGGTGCCCAGGCGACGCTGGAGGGCGGCGATCTGGGTACGGGTCTGGACACGGAGCTTGGCGTCGAGGTTCGACAGCGGCTCGTCCATGAGGAACACCTGCGGCTGGCGAACGATGGCGCGGCCCATGGCCACACGCTGACGCTGACCACCGGAGAGGGCCTTGGGCTTGCGGTCCAGGTACTCGGTGAGGTCCAGGATCTTCGCGGCGGCCTCGACGCGCTGGCGGATCTCCGCCTTGTCGACCTTGGCGATCTTGAGCGCGAAGCCCATGTTGTCCGCGACGGTCATGTGCGGGTACAGCGCGTAGGACTGGAACACCATCGCTATGTCGCGGTCCTTGGGCTGGACGTGGGTGACGTCGCGGTCACCGACGTAGATGCTGCCCTTGTCGACGTCCTCGAGTCCTGCGAGCATGCGCAGCGAGGTCGACTTTCCGCAGCCGGACGGGCCGACGAGAACGAGGAATTCGCCGTCTGCGATGTCGAGCTCAAGCGAGTCGACGGCAGGACGCTCGGTGCCGGGGTAGATCCTCGACGCCTTGTCGAAGGTAACGGTGGCCATAGTGATGCTTCCCTTCACTGGCAGGTACGTGCCAGACGATCCGTGGTGAAGAGTGCCGGTGTGGTGTCCACAGTGACACTAGTTGCCGCAACCGTTGCGACGACTGGCCACATCTTCCCACACCGCTTCCGTAACTCCAACCTCCCTGCATGTAGCGTTATCGCCATGGCAGTGCGAGCGCGCGAACCGGGCGACGAGATTGGTGGCTACACCATCGTCGAGCAGCTCGGCAGGGGTGGCTCGGGCGCCGTCTACAAGGTGGTTGACGACGGCGGGGACTTCGCGGCACTGAAACTCGTCGACGCGCGCGAGGACGAGGTGGCCGCGCTGCGCCTCGAGCGTGAGGTCCACGCCCTCCAGTCGCTCAGGCACTCCGCGGTGCCGTCGATCCTCGACGCGGAACTCGACGGCGATGAGACGTTCGTCGTGTTCGAGTACATCCCGGGTGAGAGTCTGTGGGACTACGTTCAGCACCACGGGCCGATGCGTGAGACGGATCTCGCCCACCTCGCCGACCGGACGGCGTCAGCCCTGGCGGCGGCCCACGAGGCAGGGGTCATCCACCGCGATGTCACCCCGTCGAACATCATGATGGGCCCCGACGGCCCCGTGCTTATCGACTTTGGCCTGTCGCACCGCGAGACCGACGATCGACTCACCCGCGACGGGCTCGTGTCCGGTACCGCCGGCTACGTCGCGCCCGAGGTCATCGACGGCGAGGAGCCCGGCATGCGCGCCGACGACTGGTCGTGGGCGGCGACGCTGGCGTATGCCGCGACGGGCAAGGCGCCGTTCGGATCGGGCACCGGTGCGATCTCCAAGACGCTCGAGGCAAAGGTCGAGTTGCCGGTCTTCCCCGGCTCCGAGGCGATCGCCGCGGCACTCAGTCGCGACACGGATGCCCGCCCCACACCCGACCAGGTAGTGGCCGCACTGCGCGGTGACACCACCGTGCTGCCGCGCTCGGGAGGAATGGACCCCACCGCCGTCATGGGAGGCATCGCTCCCACCGCGGTGATGACGCATACGGCCGATGCCGCGGTCGCCGAGGACTCCGACCTCACCGAACCCGTGCGCACCTTCACCCCGGCTTCCGTGGGCGACGGTGCGGACACCGACGTGTGGCCCGTGGCAAGCGACACCGACCCCGATTCACCCGAGGGGTTCAACGGGCTCCTCGAGGGCGAACCGGCACAGGTGGTGATGGCCGGCGCGCCCCGCCGCAAGGTGGTGATCGCGGCGCTCGCCGTCGCCACGGCGTCGGCCACCGCCCTCGCTCCCGTGATCACGTTCCTCTTCATGGTGGTCTCCGCGATCGTGGTGCGCACCGTTCAGCGCCGTGCACTGGCGCTCGCTGCCTCGCGCGCCAAACGGGGTCCACGGCGCGGAGACGCTGCACTCCACACCATGGGATTGCCGTGGCACCTGCTGCGTGCGGCGGGGGAGGCGCTGCCGTCGATCCTGCTCGCCGCGGTGCTCGGCGTGGGCGTCGGGGCGCTCGGCTGGTGGCTGGTGAGCTCGCAGACGGTGGCGGGATCGAGCAGCGAGGCCCAGACGTGGGGGCATGCGATCGTGCTCGTCATCGCGGGGCTCGCGGCCGAGGCCACGCTGTGGTGGGGGCCGTGGGCCGGGCTGACCCGCGAGGGTGCGCACCGCACGGTCTCCGGCGTCGCGCCCACGCGCGGCGTGTCGACGGCATGGGTCGTGGTCGCCGTCGTGGCGCTCGCGGTCATGACGCTGGTGGTGCTGCTGCTGACCGAACCCGTCTGGTGGCCGCTGCCCGACCTCCCATCCTGACCCCGGCATCGGACGTATTCGGCGGACCAAAGGTCCTGGGAACCAGGCCTCCCTGCGGTACGTTGAAGCGACAAGTTCCCTGCCCGGGAACGCTTGATCGTGCCTGAGGAGACTGATCAATGACCGTCGCCGAGCGATGGACCACCGTGCAGCCCTGGCTGTCCACCGTGGTGCGTCTGGCCATGGCCGCCATCCTGGTGGCCGCCGCGATCCCCAAGATGCTGGACATCCCGCAGTCGATCATCGCGGTGCGTGCATACCGGTTGCTGCCCGAGGCCATCGTGCCGTTCGTCGGCACCATGCTGCCCTTCTTTGAGTTGGCCCTCGCGGTGGTGCTCGCGGCGGGCCTGTTCACCCGCTGGGCGGCGATTGTCTGGCTGCTGATGATGGTGGGCTTCTCGATCGGCGTCATCTACGCGTGGAGTCAGGGATTGTCCATCGACTGCGGCTGCTTTGGCGGCGGCGGTGATGTCGCCGAGGGCACCACCAATTACCCCGTTCACATGCTCGAGCGCGCCGGTTTCATCGTGCTGGGCCTCTACCTGGCGATCTGGCCGCGATCGAAGTTCTCGGTCGACAACTGGCTGGCGCCCAAGCCTGTCTAGACTCTTTCCATCCCGACCCCCGTTGCTGGAGGAAACCGATCCATGGCCTCGAACAAGTCCAATAAGAACGAGCGCGCCGCGCAGGCTCGCAAGGCCGCGCAGGCGCAGGTGAAGGCGCAGGAGCGTCGCACCGCCGCCATCATCGGCGTCTCGGTCATTGCCGTGATCCTGCTGTTCGCGGGCGTCGTCTACTTCATTGTGCGCTCGGGCGACGTGCCCGAGCTCGACGCGGCCGACGCGCCCACGGGTGCGGACTTGAGCGGCGGCATCCCGATCAGTTCCGACGCCATCGCGGGTGTGGCTGGCCCGGAGGACGCCGCGCGCCTGGACGTCTACCTCGACTTTATGTGCCCCATCTGTGGCCAATTCGAGGAGACCAACGGCGAGGACATCGACGCGATGATCGCGGATGGCTCCGTCGCGCTCTACGTCCACCCCATCTCGATCCTCGACCGCTACTCCAACGGCACCAACTACTCGACGCGCGCCGCGAACGCCGCCGCCACCGTCGCGGACGCCGCCCCCGAGCACTTCATGGAGTTCCAGACGGCGATGTTTGAGAACCAGCCCGCCGAGAACACGGAGGGCCTGTCCGACTCGGAGATTGCCGACATCGCCGTGGGCGTGGGCGTGCCCCAGGAGGTCGCCGACACCTTCACCGATGGCGAGTTCACCAAGTGGGTCATCGCCGCGACCGACCAGTCCTCGCAGGATGGCGTGCCCGGCACCCCGACCCTGCGCATGGCCGACCCCGGCGACTCCTTCGACGACGGCAAGGTGCTCGAGCAGGAGAACGACGTCATGTACTTCCAGCCCGGCGCCCTCGCCCAGTACGTCGCGGACGTCAACGCTGGCACGGTGACCGTTACCGAGTAACCGCTGTCGCGCTCTGCGCCCCGCCGGCCCGTGTGGCCGGCGGGGTGCAGTTTTTGTGCGCGCTTGCGGGTTGACGCGCGCCGCGCGCGCTGGGAGCCACCTCGTGCCCGCTTTTCGCGATTTCCGGGCACCAGATGACTCCTGAGACGCATGCCCCGGCTCGGGACGGCCGATGCGGCGGCTGGCTCTCGGTATCCTGTTGCGACGGCGCGGGCTCACCGGGCCGACGCTGGCATGGCGCAATTGGTAGCGCACCGTACTTGTAATACGGGGGTTGCGGGTTCGAGTCCCGCTGTCAGCTCTTCTTTTTCCTCGCGCGTCGCGCTGACTCTCTCGCCGACTCGGCGGTGCCGGCCTCATGCGTCGTTGCTCACCCCTATGTCGCCGCGTCGATGCGCGCCTCCTGGGGGGTTGCGGCTCTCCGCGGCGTCACTCCGTGACGGTGATCTAAACGACACACCGTGTCCGAGCCGGCATCGAGCAGCATGTCGACCTCTCGACCGTCACACCGGAACCGGGATTGAGGGCGTCAGTGCTTTGTCCGATTCGTGAAGTGCAGGATGCCACTGAGGTCACAAAACTGCATCGAAACGATGCGACTCACGCGTGGCATGTGAATTACCTCACGTTTTGCGCGGCATGATCCGATACATCAGTCGTCGAGATGTGAAGCAAGTCACCTATCGACCACTGGTCGAGAACGGACTCACGCCGAGATGGCACCCACTCATGAGGGGGTGGAGTGCGCCCAAAAACTACTGAGGACAGAACATGGCTGAGAAGGACAACAAGAACAAGCGCAAGTTCGCGGCGGTGCTGCTGGGCATCGTGGGCGTGGCGGGGCTGTCGGTCGCGTCGGCGTCGCAGCTAACGGTGACCCCGGAGCACGAGGTCGCCATCGGTGTCTCGGCGGCATTCGCGCCGTGCGACGCGGATGCGACAGTAGGGATTGGCTACAACTACGGCAAGAACGGCGCGGGCGCGTACGTCATCACCGACGTGTACCTCACCGGCGTCGATGCCGCGTGTGCGGGGAAGAAGGTGACCGTCGAGCTCGCGGATGCAGCGGGCGACATCGTTGGCACCGCGACACAGAGCAACGTGACGGTCGCCTCCGGAAAGGTGTCGGTCGGTTCGATCGCCCCCGCAGTGCTCGTCGCGACTAACCTCGGGCAAGCCACCGTCGTCATCGGCTAAGACCGCGACACCACCACACCATGGCTGAGCCGACCCTCGACGAGGCGCGCACTGGCGCGCTTCGTCGAGGTGCCCGGGCGGCAGGCAATGTTGCCGGCTGGATTCTGCTCGCCATCATGGCGTGGTTCGCGTGGCCCGCCACCCTCCATGGTGGAACGTCCTACGTGCTGGTTTCTGGCGAGTCGATGCTCCCCACCTACGAGCCGCGCGACATGGTCATCGCCCGCACCGGTGAGCCGAAGGTGGGCGACGTCATCGTCTACGCCCCGGACGACCTCGGCGGCGCGCAGATCGTTCACCGCATCATCGGCGGCAATGCTGACGACGGGTGGGTGCTGCAGGGCGACAACAACGACTTCATCGATCCGTTCGAGCCGACGGCCGACGAGGTGCGCGGCATCGTGCGGGTGCACCTGCCCTTCGTGGGGCACGTCACCGTTGTGCTGCTGAACCCGATCACGTGGTTCTTTGTCCTGTTGCTCGCGTTGGCCATTCTGATCTGGCCGAGTAAGTGCAGTGGCGCAAGCCGTTCCGAGCGCGGCGACCCGGCAGACGTGACGGATGGCGCCCCCGTCGTGAAGAAAGCGCGCGCTCCTCGCAAGGTCACGGGCTCAGCGACGGGCGTCGTGGCGCTCCTCGTCGCGGCCACGTTGATCACGATGGCAAGTGTGACGCCTGCCAGCGCAGCCCAGCTTTCCGTGGTGACCGCGCAGAGTGCCTTTGCGAGCACCTTGCGCCCGTGTGCCGATCTCGCGGGTGTGCTCACGGTGAGCCCTACAGGGACCGCTCAGGGTCAGCAGTACTCGCAAGTGAAGCTCGCGAACCTGCCTTCGAGTTGCCAGGGCCCCAATGTGCCTCTCGAGATCAGTCTTCACGGCGACGGAACTTCTGCTCCGTGGGTCGGCGTGCTCGGAGGGGGCGCCACGACTGCAACACCCACCGTCAGTGCACCGTCCGGCGCGGCTTATGACGCCGACGATGTCGACACGGTGGTGGTCAAGGTCGGCGGTTGGCTGTTTATCGGAACCTGGAACTACATGGCGCCGGTTCCCCAAACCATCTCATGCACGGCGCTCGACTCCGCGGACAACCCCATCTCCACTCCTTGTACGGCAAGTGTGACGACGTGGGCGATTCAGTCGTACAGCCCCTACCCGGTCGTCGTGTCGTGGTGGATGAAATACGAGGTCGTGACGACCGCGACCAACTGGCGAGTGAACGTCGACACCTCGGTCAACAGTGGCGGATGGCCCACGTGGACCCCGAAATACGTCTACTCCAATGGAAATCCTGTGCGCGCGACATGTTCCGGCACGCAGTTCGTCTTCTGGGTCAACAAGTCCTGGGGGTCGAACAAGGAGGGATACGTCGAGTTCAAGTCGCAAACGGGAGGCCGCGGCGCGTTGTGCACGCAGAGTTAGTTCGTCCCCCACACGACGGGCTCGCCGCCCTGCTCGACCAGAAGACGGTTCACCGCCGAGAACGGGCGTGAACCGAAGAAGCCGCGCGACGCGGACAGCGGGCTGGGATGCGCTGACGCGACGATCGGTAGCGGTCCGAGGAGCGGCGCGAGGCTCTGCGCATCGCGGCCCCACAGCACCGCGACGAGCGGCCCGCCGCGTGCAGCGAGCGCCCGGATGGCGTGCTCGGTGATTTCCTCCCACCCGCGTCGGCGGTGGGACCCGGCCTCGCCGGGCGCGACCGTCAGTACGCGGTTGAGCAGCATCACGCCCTGATCAACCCAGGGAGAGAGGTCCCCCGACGCCAGCACCTCGCCCGTGTCGTCCGCCAGTTCGCGCGCCATGTTGCGTAGCGAGCGCGGCATCGGGTGGCCGGGCGCGACCGAAAAGCTCAGCCCCACCGCATCGCCGGGCGTGGGATAGGGGTCTTGCCCCACGATCAGCACCCGTACGGAACTGAGGGGCGCGCGGAAAGCCCGTAGGACGGCATCGGCCGCGGGAAGGTAGACGCGCCCCGCGTCGATCTCGCCTCGCAGGAACTCGCCGATCGCGTCGAATTGCGGCGCGACGGGCTCGAGCGCCTCCGCCCAATCGCTCGCCACCTGCTCTCGCCACGGCTTCGCCATGGCGCTCACCCTAACGACACGCGGCCGATGCTCGGTTCGCCTGCACGAATTGTCCTTCCGGCCCGCTTAGGCTGGGGCGCACGAGCACGCGTGAGGGAGGTGGCGCATGGGTGAGCCCGCGATCGAGGCACACGAGCCCGAGGGCCTGTCCGAGCGTGATGCCGCCATCCTGGCCTTCGAGCGACAGTGGTGGAAGTACGGCGGCGCGAAGGAAGACGCGATCCGCGAACTGTTCCGCATGTCGGCGACGCAGTACTACCAAGTGCTCGGCGCCCTGATCGACACCGTCGCAGCACTCGAGGCGGACCCGATGCTGGTGAAGCGCCTGCGTCGCATGCGTGAGGCGCGCCAGCGGGGCCGCTCCACGCGTGCGTGGGGTGCGCCATCCGTTCGCTAGAGTGACGACGTGCCACAGGAATACGACCGCGACGAGTTCGACGACATCGCCGACCAGGGCGGTCCTGTCGGCGTCCACCGCACCCCGGCGAAGTGGTGGACCAAGGTTCTCCCGCCGCTGCTCGCGCTGATCGCCGCGGGCCTGGTGGGCTACCTGGTCGCTGTCTTCCTGTGGAATTCGGGCCACGACAGCGACGAGCCCGAGCCCGTCGCGACCATCACGACGACTCCGTCCGCTGAGGCGACGGCGTCGCCGTCGGCCTCGGCGTCGCCGTCGGCCGAGCCATCCGCCGAGCCGTCGGCGTCCGCCACCCCGTCCGAGACCCCCTCGGAAGAGCCGGAACCGGAGATCCTGTTCGATACCGAGGTGCATGTGCGCAACGGCGCCGGCATCTCGGGGCTCGCGGGATCCCAGCAAGAAATCCTCGAGGACGCCGGCTTCACCAGCATCGAGGCGAACAACATCGACGCGTCGCTGATCCCTGACGGGGTCAACACGGTCGCGTACGAGGACGAGAGCCTCGCCGACACCGCGCAGGCGATCGCCGACGAGCTCGGCATCGACGTTGTCTCAGGTGACGGCACGCCCGGTGGTGCCGACATCGAGGTCCTGCTCGCCTCTGACCCCGGCAACTGACCGCGCCGGATCGCGCAACCGCGGCATCGGCCTCCCATCCGGCCCCATGCCAGTGGTGACGTCACGCCCTCAGTGAACTGTCCCTGAACGGTTTGCACTCAACAGGGGAGAGTGCCAGAATCGGCGTTAGCACTCACACCCTGAGAGTGCTAACGAACTTCGGCTAGCAGTCGAGGCGCCGGGTCCGGTCGTGACGTGAACGAGCGGACAGGCGTCGTCCGTCGCGGGCGACTTGCCAGCCACCGTCATCGAAAGAGGACTCACACCCATGGCAAAGATGATTGCCTTCGATGAGGAGGCCCGCCGCGGCATGGAGCGGGGCATGAACGCCCTCGCTGACGCCGTCAAGGTCACCCTCGGCCCCAAGGGCCGCAACGTCGTGCTCGAGAAGAAGTGGGGCGCGCCCACCATCACCAACGATGGTGTCTCGATCGCCAAGGAGATCGAGCTGTCGGAGCCGTACGAGAAGATCGGCGCCGAGCTCGTCAAGGAAGTTGCCAAGAAGACCGACGACGTCGCGGGTGACGGTACGACCACCGCGACCGTGCTCGCCCAGGCGCTCGTGCGCGAGGGCCTGCGCAACGTCTCGGCCGGCGCCAACCCGATCGCCCTGAAGAAGGGCATCGAGAAGGCCGTCGCCGCCGTGACCGAGCAGCTCCTCGCCTCCGCCAAGGAGGTCGAGACCAAGGAGCAGATCGCCGCGACCGCCGCCATCTCCGCCGGTGAGCAGGAGATCGGCGACAAGATCGCCGAGGCGATGGACAAGGTCGGCAAGGAAGGCGTCATCACCGTCGAGGAGGCCTACCAGCTCGGTATCGAGCTGGAGCTGACCGAGGGCATGCGCTTCGACAAGGGCTACCTGAACCCCTACTTCGTCACCGACGGCGAGCGCCAGGAGGCTGTCCTCGAGGACGCCTACGTGCTCCTGCTCGAGTCGAAGATCTCGTCGCTCAAGGACCTGCTGCCCATCCTCGAGAAGATCATGCAGGCGGGTAAGCCCCTCGCGATCATCGCCGAGGACGTGGACGGCGAGGCCCTCGCGGCCCTGGTCGTCAACAAGCTGCGCGGCAACCTCAAGGTCGTCGCCGTCAAGGCCCCCGGCTTTGGCGACCGCCGCAAGGCGATGCTGCAGGACATGGCCGTCCTCACCGGCGGTCAGGTCATCTCGGAGTCGGTCGGCCTCTCGCTCGAGTCCGCCACGCTCGACCTGCTGGGCCAGGCCCGCAAGGTCGTCGTGACCAAGGACGACACCACGATCGTCGACGGCGCTGGCGCCGACGAGCAGGTCGCCGGTCGCGTGGCTCAGATCCGTGCCGAGATCGAGAACTCGGACTCGGACTACGACCGCGAGAAGCTCCAGGAGCGCCTCGCCAAGCTCGCCGGTGGCGTCGCCGTCATCAAGGCGGGCGCGGCCACCGAGGTCGAGCTCAAGGAGCGCAAGCACCGCATCGAGGACGCCGTCCGCAACGCGAAGGCTGCCGTCGAAGAGGGCATCGTCGCCGGTGGTGGCGTGGCCCTGATCCAGGCCGGCGCCGCCGCCCTGGGCTCGCTCGAGCTCGAAGGTGACGAGGCCACCGGTGCTCGCATCGTCGAGGCCGCCATCTCCGCGCCCCTGCGCCAGATCGCTGTCAACGCCGGCCTTGAGGGCGGCGTTGTGGTCGAGAAGGTCAAGGGCCTCGAGACCGGCCACGGCCTGAACGCTGCGACCGGCGTGTACGAGGACCTCCTCGCCGCCGGCGTCAACGACCCGGTGAAGGTCACCCGCTCGGCGCTGCAGAACGCGGCCTCGATCGCGGCCCTGTTCCTCACCACCGAGGCCGTCGTCGCGGACATCCCCGAGCCCGAGCCGGCCATGCCGGCCGGCGGTGGCGACATGGGCGGCATGGGCTTCTAAGTCCAGTCGCTTCAGCGTCCGCGCTGATACGCATACGAAGGCCCCAGGGTTCGCCCTGGGGTCTTCGTCGTGTCTGGAGTCCGTCGCCGGTGTGGCCCACGACGGGGGGGGCTAGCGTCGCTGAGCGGAGGTGACGCGCAAGCCCGAGGCACGTAGCCGTCTGACCAACTCGCGGGTGTCGACCTGGTGTGCGCCGAGGTCGACGAGCGTCGGGTAGAGCTCTGCGGGCACGTCGTAGTGATCGCGGTCGAACGCGCGGGCGGGGATGCCCGCGGCCGCCGCGAGGGCGTGCAGCTCCTCGAGTGACGAGTCGGAGACCATGTGTCCCCACACCTTCCCGTGGCGCGGCCACAGGGGCGGGTCGATCAGCACGGTCACGGCGTCGACACTACGCCCGCCACGAGCATCAGCCGAACATGCGCGTCGCGGCGTCCTCTGCCTCCTGATATGTGGTGGCTGCTGTGCCGAGCGCCGACGAGAGTGCGTCGAGAGCGGACTCGACCTGGGCCTGGGCGGCATGCCACTGGTCGAGCACGCCGGCGAAGGCCGTCGCGGCGCCGCCCTGCCAGGATCCCTCCAGGGCGGTCAACTGCGCGATGAGGGAACCGACCTCGGCACGAATGGTGTCGCCTGAGCGGTGCGCGAGGGCGGAGGCCTGCGCCACCTCGGCGGCGTCGACGTGAAAGCGGGTCATGGGAGTCTCCTCGGGGTCGTCGGGGGTGGACTCCTGCGACGTTACGAGGCGGCGACCATCATCCACAGGGGGACGTCCGTGCTCGGGGAGACCGAGGGGATCGTGCGGGACTGGGGACGACGCGGGCGAGACTCCCGGGCTTCCGCAGTGCGCTGCGTGTGAGCGGAGTCGTGGGGTGTCGGCGTCCCGGGCTGTCAGCGCGCGGTCGGTGCGTGCGCGGCGTCGATGACCGCGGCGGATGACAGGGCGGCCGTGTCGAGGCGGCAGCGCTCGTCGTCACGGTCGAGCCACGCGAGCTCCGCGGTGAGATTCTGGCGCGCCTGGCGCTCCCAATCCACGCACAGGGGAGTGATGTAGATGCGCTCACGCCTGAGGAGCTTGGTGACGATGGCGCGGCGCGCCGCGAGGTAGCGCGCCTGAGGGATGTGCGAATACTCGTCGCGCACAGCGTTCACGTACTGCTTATAGCGGCGGGGGTCGGCGGCGAGAATGGCGAGGTCGGCATCGGACAAGACCGCCGCGTCGCCCTGTCCCGTCGAGTGACGCACGAGGCCGGCCACGAGTGTCGCGACCTTGTCGACCCGCGGAGCGGGCAGTCCCAGGGCCGACAGCTCGTCACGCGCATACTGTGCGGAGGCAACCTCGTCCTCGCCGCCGCGGTTGGAGTACGCGGCCCGCTCTGCGGCGTCGAAGATAGCGCCGTGATACCACGCGGCTAGGCGCACGATGTGAGGGTGCTGCGTCTCCTGCTGGAGTTCGTCGACGTGCTGCAGGAGGTCCACGAGGTGGCTGACGCCGTGGAAGCGGCGAGCTGGTTCGCTCCAGCGATCGAGAAGTCGCTGGCCCGCGGCCTGGATCTGTGCCTGATCCGCGGTCGCGCCAGCGCCGGTGGCCGCGCGCATGTACGCGGGGACCAGCCATCCGGGGACGAGGGTCGTGCCCATGGTTCACCTCAGCCGTGTGTCGTGCGGTTGTGCACGGTTCCAGTGTGCGTCGCGAAGGGGCGCCGAGGCAAACTCGGCCGCGGCACGAGAGGTGACCGTAGCATCGGCCGCGGTCCCGGGACGCCCGCGGGCAGTCGTGTCGAGCCCTACGGCTAGACTGGGTGGGCGCCGAATCCGCGGCGCCCAATGAGACCAGCGAGGTAGATGTGCCCACCGGCCGTGTGAAGTTCTTCGACTCTGACAAGGGGTTCGGCTTCATCGCCAGCGACGACGGCGACGAGGTGTTCCTCCACGCGTCGGCGCTGCCCGACGGAGTGACGTCTCCCAAGCCCGGCACACGTGTCGATTTCTCCGTCGCCGACGGTCGCCGCGGACCGTCCGCCCTCGCCGTGTCCATCCTCGATCCCGTCAAGACCGTCTCGCAGGGCCTGCGCAAGAAGCCCGAGGAGATGACGGTCATCGTCGAGGACCTCATCAAGATGCTCGATGGCGTGTCGAACTCCCTGCGCCGGGGCCGCTACCCCGACGGAGAGCGCGGCAAGAAGGTCGCATCCGTGCTCCGCGCCGTCGCCGATCAACTGGAGGCGTGAGCCACCCCATGGATGCAGTGCTGGACGCCGCCGTCGACCTTGCCCGCGAGAGTGCGATCGAGGTGGCCGACGGCGCCGAATGGGTGGGCGAGCACCTCGGGACTCACGAAGACGAGGACCGCCTGGTCACCCACCTCTTCGCGTGCACCATGCCGGGCTACCGCGGCTGGGTGTGGTCCGTCACACTCTCGCGCGCGCCGCGTGCTCGCGAGGCCAAGGTGTGCGAGGCCCACCTCGTTCCCGCCGATGACGCGCTGCTAGCGCCGGCATGGATCCCATGGGCCGACCGCGTGCGCCCCGGCGACCTCGAGCCGTCGATGGTGCTGCCGAAGATCCACGAGGACGCGCGCCTGATGCCCGGCTTCGAGCTCACCAACCCGGAGTTCGAGGACGCCATGGAAATCTGGGAGCTCGGCCTTGGTCGCGAGCGCGTGCTCGCTCCCGAGGGGCGCGATAGCGCCGCCAAGC
This sequence comes from Demequina sp. NBRC 110055, assembly GCF_002090135.1. Taxonomy (GTDB): domain Bacteria; phylum Actinomycetota; class Actinomycetes; order Actinomycetales; family Demequinaceae; genus Demequina. The sequence continues at coordinate 925,736 of NZ_BBRL01000004.1, forward strand.
GTTGGCACCGCGGCTCCCACGGCCCGTCCGCGCCTTCCGCCGTGGCGTCGTCCCAGCCGTGCTCGACGTGTGCCTTCTTCATTCCGCTGACGGGCGCCCTGCGCACGGAGTTCGGTGCCTGCTCCAACGAGTGGTCGCCCTCCGACGGCAAGGTCGTGGCCGTCGACCACGGCTGCGGCGCCCACTCCCAGACCGACATCGAGCAGCAGTCCACCCGCTGGCCAGCCAACGACCCCGTCTTCGACACCGATGCCGTGGTCCCCGAATCGCTCGCAGGCGCGGCCGACGAGCGCGAGGCCGAGCAGGCGCCCGAGCCCGAGCAGGCGCCCGAGCCCGAGGACGCTGCCGCCACGAGCGCCGAGACCGCCGACGAGGCGAAGACGACGGCCCCAGAGGCGGTCGACGCCCCCACCTCCGAGACCGAGTCGGACTAGTCGAGACGAAAAACCGGCCGATGCCGTGGCGACCTCGCCACGGCATCGGCCGTTCGTTTGCCGTGCGTTAGCGGTAGTTCGCCGTGGTGTAGCGCGTCGTGCCGTCCGGCGTCGCCGCGGAGCCCGCCCCCATCTGGGTGTAGGCCGGGTTCATCAGGTTGAGGCAGTGACCGTTCGAGTACATCCAGCCGCTGTGGGCCCGGTTGTGCGCGGCGGACTCGGAGACGCCACCGCTCGAGTTGCTCACGGCCACGTTTTCCGCGCCGGGACGGTTCGGGTTGTGCGCGAGGGCGTCCATCGTCGCGTCCGTCGCGGCGTCCTTCGCTGCCATCGACTTCGACCACTCGGTGGCGGCAGAGGCGAGTGACCCGCTCCAGCTGAGCGGTGCGATGCCGATGCGGGCGCGCTCCTGGTTCGCGGCGGCCATGAGCGCCTGTGCGCCGCCGCTCGCGCTGTAGGGATCCTTGGGGGACGAGCAGTATTGCTCGAACGACGTGCCGGCGGGCTTGCTCTCCGTCGCGGCCTTCGGCGTGGATTCTGACGTGGACTTCTTGGTGGTCGACTTGTTGGTGCTCGTCCCCGCGCTGTGCGAGGGCGCCGACTGCTGCGCGCTCGGTGCAGACGACTCGGCGGCGGGAGCAGGGGTCTCGACGACGGGCTCCGGCTCGGGCACCGTGACCTTGATCTGCTGGACGGCGGCCGCGAGGTTGACCTCCGCCGCCACGCCGGGCGCGACGATGCCGGCCGTGACGTCTGCCTCCGGGGTCGAGTCGACGGCCGGGGCATCGTCGTCCGCGGCCAAGGTGACCGGCGTGGGCTCCGCCGTGGGTAGCAGCTCGGCCGCGGCAGCACCGGCGGTGCCGGCGACGACGAGGGGGACCATGCCGAGCAGGAAGACTCCGAGGGCGCGGCGGCGGGGCCGGCGCGGGTCGAGGACTTCCTGCGTCTCGGTCATGTCAGTAACTTCTCCACAATCCAGTCGATCGAGGCCGTCAATGCGGAGACGTCATCAGGATCGACGGACGGGAACATCCCGACACGAATCTGATTGCGTCCGAGCTTGCGGTACGGATCGATATCTACGACTCCCGCGGAACGGAGGATCGAACGCAATTCGGTCGAATCCACCGGCGGGAGCAGGTCGACCGTAGCTACCACTGAAGAGCGGTGAGAAGCCTCTGTGACAAAGGTCACGGCATATTCAGCAGCGTCAGCCCACTGATAAATGCGGCGTGCGGACTCCGATGTGCGGGATGTCACAAAATCCATGCCGCCGCCCGCGAGCATCCATGTCAACTGCTCGCGCATCATGATGAGGGGCGTGAGGGCAGGAGTGTTGAGCGTCTGCTGGAGACGGCTGTTTTCCAGGGCATTCTTGAGTGCGAGGGTGTCGGGGATGTAGCGACCGGAGGCGGCGATGCGCTCGATGCGCTCCACGGCTGCGGGGGACACGAGGGCGAACCACAGGCCGCCGTCGGAGCCGAAGCTTTTCTGGGGCGCGAAGTAGTAGACGTCCGCCTGGGTGACGTCGAGCGCCAGGCCACCGGCGGCCGAGGTGCCATCGATCACGGTCAGCGCGTCCCCGGCGCCGTCGGGGCGCACCACGGGGGCCATCGCGCCCGTCGACGTCTCGTTGTGGGGCCATGCGTAGACATCGATCCCGTCGCGAGCAACGGGGAAGGCGACATCGCCGGCAGGAGCCTCGATGACATCTGACGTCTCCAGGTGCGGCGCGGCCCGGGTGGCGGCCGCGAACTTCGCACCAAACTCCCCGAAGGCACAGTGCTGAGCGCGACGCTCGACGAGAGAGAAGGTCGCGGCATCCCAAAAGGACGTCGAGCCGCCGTTGCCGAGCAGCACCTCGTAACCGTCGGGGAGCTGGTACAACTCCGCGAGGGATTCGCGGACATCGCGCACCAAGTTCTTGACGGGAGCCTGCCGATGCGAGGTGCCCAGCACGGTGGGCTGGGCATCCACGATCGCCTGAATCTGGGAGTCGCGGACGCGGGACGGGCCCGATCCGAAGCGGCCGTCGCGCGGCAGCAGATCGGTAGGGATGGTGAGTTCGGTCGCCATGGCGCCAGCGTAGTGCGGGGGCGACTGGCAGACTGTCGCGCGTGCAGCGACTGACTCCGACCCTTCGCCACTACGACTGGGGCACCACCGACGACATTCCGCGTCTGTTGGGCTTCGGGCCAGATGGCACGCCCTATGCCGAGGCGTGGTGGGGCGCGCACGACTCCGCGCCATCATGGGTCCCCGACGAGCACGGGCACATGCCGCTCGACGAACTCATCGCGAAGCACCCCGTCGACATGCTGGGGGCCGATGCGGTGGCGAGATGGGGCGCCCGTCTTCCGTACCTCTTGAAGGTCCTCGCCATCAACAAGCCGCTGTCGATCCAGGTGCACCCCACGCTCGAGCAGGCCCGCGAGGGATTCGCCCGCGAACAGCGCGGCACCGGCGGAGCGCCGCACTCCTTCCTTGACCCCTTCCACAAGCCGGAAATGGTGGTGGCGATCACGCCCATGCGGGTGCTGGCGGGCGTCCGCGACCTGCAGGAGACGGCGGAGGATCTGCGCGCCCTGGGGACGGCACGCGCCGACGTCCTGGCTGGCGCGCTCGCGCGCGCCGACGACGCCGAGGCGTTCCTCGCCGATGTCCTCACGCGAGGCGCCGACCACGACACCTATGCGGCTCTGGCCCGGGTGGGTGGAGCATCGGCCCCCGGCACGTCTCTCCGGGCCGCGGCCGATGCCCTGGCCCACTTCCCCGACGACCCCGGAGCCATTGTCGCGCTTGCCCTCAACCTCGTCGAACTGGAGCCGGGCGAGGCCGTGTTCACAGGGGCAGGCATCCTGCACTCGTACCAGTCGGGACTCGGCGTGGAGATCATGGCGAACTCGGACAATGTGGTGCGCGCGGGCCTGACCCCGAAGCACATCAATGTGCCGCTGCTCCTATCGCTTGCCAACGCGGTGCCCGCGATGGCGGCTCGGCCCACCGAATGGCGCGACGGGCCGGTGCGACGCCTCGAGACGGTCGAGGACGAGTTCGCGCTGACCGTCGTCAACGAGGGCAAGGCGATCGTCGGAGAAGACCCCCGCATCGTGCTGTGCGTGACCGGCACCGCGACCATTGCCGCGGCCGGCGAGGTGAAGAACCTCACGGCGGGACAGGCACTGTTTGTGCGCGCGTCCGAGGGCGATGCGGAGATTTCTGCTGAGGGCATTGCTGCCGTGGCACATACGGCCTGCAGGCGCGCAGAAATGTAGGACCTCGCACCGATAAGGTGGCGGCATGAGCGAGCGCATTTCCGTTTTTGGTACCGGGTATTTGGGTGCCACTCACGCCGCGGGTATGGCCGAGTTGGGTCATGAGGTCATCGGTGTCGATATTGATCCCGACAAGGTGGCGCGGCTGTCGAACGGTGAGGTGCCGTTCTTTGAGCCCGGCCTGCCGGAGCTGCTGCGCAAGCATGTGGACTCGGGGCGTCTGCGTTTCACGACGGATGCGGCCGAGGCTGCCGAGTTCGCCGACGTGCACTTCATCGGTGTGGGCACGCCGCAAAAGAAGGGCGAGTACGCGGCGGACATGACGTTCGTCGACTCGGTGATCGAGACCCTCGCGCCGCTGCTGACGCGCCCGGCGACGATCCTGGGTAAGTCCACGGTGCCGGTGGGCACGGCTGCGCGACTGGCCGCGCGGGTGCGCGAGCTCGCGCCCGTGGGCGATGAGGCGCAGTTGGGCTGGAATCCGGAGTTCCTTCGCGAAGGCCTCGCGGTCGAGGACACGTTGCGTCCGGACCGTCTGGTGGTGGGTGTGGATCCCGCCCGTCCTGGCCGTATCGAGGAGGTCGCCCGGCGTGTGTACGCGGACGCCATCGAGCGTGACACGCCGTTCTTGGTGACCGACCTGGCCACCGCGGAACTGGTGAAGGTCTCCGCGAACGCGTTCCTGGCGACCAAGATCTCGTTTATCAACGCGATCGCGGAGGTGTGCGAGGCCACCGGTGCGGATGTCGTCGATTTGGCCGATGCGATCGGTCACGACGCCCGTATTGGCCGCAAGTTCCTCGGCGCCGGCCTGGGTTTTGGTGGGGGCTGCCTGCCCAAGGACATTCGCGCGTTCATGGCGCGCGCCGGCGAGTTGGGCGTGGATCAGGCGCTGACCTTCCTGCGCGAGGTCGATGGCGTCAACATGCGCAGGCGCGAGCACGTCATCAGCCTCGCCGGTGAGCTCGTGGGGCACCTGCCGGGTACCCGGGTGGCGGTGCTGGGAGCGGCGTTCAAGCCCAACAGCGACGACATTCGCGACTCGCCCGCCTTGGATGTGGCAGGCAAGCTTCACCTGCAGGGCGCGACCGTGAGCGTGCACGACCCCGAGGCGAATGCGAACGCCCAAAAGGTGTGGCCCACCCTGACCTATGTCGACGACGCCATGGAAGCCTGCCGCGACGCCGACCTCGTGGTTGTCGCGACGGAATGGAAGCAGTTCCGCGAGCTTGACCCGGCGACGGTGAAGCAGGTCGTGAAGCACGCCCGCGTTATCGACGGCCGCAACTGCCTGCCGGCCCAGGACTGGATCGACGCCGGCTGGGACTACCGCGGCATGGGACGACTCGCCTCATGAGCGACCTCATCGACACCACCGAGATGTACCTCCGCACCATCTGGGAGCTCATCGAGGACGGCGTGGTGCCGATGCGTGCGCGCATTGCCGAGCAGTTGGAGCACTCGGGTCCGACGGTGTCCCAGACCATCGCCCGCATGGAGCGCGACGGCCTGGTGGTGTTGCAGCCCGACCGAAGCCTGCAGTTGACCGACCTGGGCGAGCGCACGGCCATGCGCGTGATGCGCAAGCACCGGCTGGCGGAACGTCTTCTTGTCGACGTCATCGGGCTCGATCTGCCCTACGTCCACGAAGAGGCATGCCGCTGGGAACACGTCATGAGCGACCGCGTGGAGCGGCGCCTCGTGGAGATGCTCGGGGCGCCTCGCATGTCGCCCTACGGCAACCCCATTCCGGGCCTCGATGAGCTCGGCGTGGGACAGGGACCCGACGGGGCTGCGGGCGTGCCGATGTCCCTTGAGGCCGCTGTCGACGCGGGAATTTCTCAGGTCCGGGTGACGCGCATTGGCGAGAACCCTCAGGCTGCGGTGGGATTCCTCAAGGATGCGCTGCTTGTCGGCCTGATACCTGGGGAGACGGTGTGCGTCAGCGGGACCGATGAGGGTGTGAGGGTGGTCGCGGAGCGCGGCGAGATCACCCTCGCCTGGGACGCCGCGAGGCATGTCTTTGCGGTCGCCGACTTGGATTTTGATCACGATTAGGTAACATGGGCGTTTATTGACTCGAGAGGACACGACCTCGTCGGGCACCTGAGATGGCTCCAGAGACCCCCTCTGGGACGGGTGTGCCGGGAACATCGACGCGTTGATGGCAGCGCGGAAGGAACGCAAGGACTTTGAGGTACGGATACATGCGCGCCAGGACGCGTGCGGTGGCGGCTACGGCCGGCGCGGCACTCGTGGTGGTGCCCCTCACGGGAGCCGCCGCGGCCGCTCTCGTCTCCCAGGACGTGACGGCTGAGACCGGGACGAGCGAGATTGCGCTGGAGGCCGACGCGGCCTCGGCCGACCTCGCCGCCGTGGCCTCGGAGGTGACCGCCTCCGGCGATGCCGGCTTTGACGTCGAAACCCCCCAGATTGACGTGTCGGAGGACCCCGAGCCCGTCGTCGTGGCCCCGCCGGCCTCGACCAGCTCCTCCTCGTCGTCGAGCTCGTCGTCGGACAGCAGCAGCTCATCGAGCTCGTCGTCCGAGGCTCGCCCCGTCGCCCAGTCGGCGTCGGTCACGGCGGCCATCTCCGGCTCTGCGGTGATCGCCGAGGCCTCGAAGTACGTGGGCGTGCCCTACGTCTCCGGCGGCTCGTCGCCGTCGGGCTTCGACTGCTCGGGCTTCACGTCGTACGTGTACGGCCAGCTGGGTATCTCGCTGCCGCGCTCGTCGGGCGCGTACTACAGCGTGGGTACTCGCGTGTCGAACCCCCAGCCCGGCGACATCATTGTCAGCCCCGGCCACGTGGGCATCTATGCGGGTCCCAACCTGCAGATCGACGCCCCTCGCCCCGGCAAGACCATCCAGTTCCGCCCGATCTGGCAGTCGAACCCGGTGTACGTCCGCGTCACCTGATTCGCGTTGTCGCTGATGACGGCCGCTCACCCCACTGGGGTGAGCGGCCGTCGTCGCGTCTGGGTCGAGCGGGTCGCCGTGCGGGCTTAGGGTGGAGTCATGCAGAAGAACTTTGTGCCAAGGATGGCGCGCGAGGTCTCCGCGATCGGCCAGGGATGCTGGCAATTGGGTGCCGACTGGACCGATGTCGCCGACGACACTGCACAGCAGATTCTCGATGCCGCTGCCGACGCCGGCGTGACGTTCTACGACACGGCGGACGTGTACGGCGACGGCCGTTCGGAGCGCGCCGTAGGCGCGTTCGCGGCCCGGCGCAACGATCCCGCCATGACGGTGGCGACCAAGATGGGGCGGCGCGCCGACCCGCACGAGGCCGCCGAGTACAACCTCGACAATTACCGCCGTTGGACCGACCGCTCGCGGGAGAACCTCGGCGTCGAGACCCTCGATCTGGTGCAGTTGCACTGCCCGCCGTCTGAGGTGTTCGACGACCCGCAGACGTATGACGACCTGCGCACTCTGCAGCAGGAGGGCCGCATTGCCCGCTGGGGCGTCTCTGTCGAGACCTGCGACGAGGCGCTCGCCGCCCTGCGCGAGCCCGACCTGGCGTCGATCCAGATCATCGTCAACCTCTTTCGCCGCAAGCCGCTCGAGCAGGTGCTGGGCGCCGCACGGGACGCGGGCGTCGGCATCATCGCGCGCGTGCCGCTCGCCTCGGGCCTGCTCTCGGGCAAGTACGACGAGCACACCACGTTCGGCGAGGCTGACCACCGGACGTTCAACCGGGAGGGCAAGGCCTTCGACGTCGGCGAAACCTTCTCCGGCGTGCCGTTCGAGGTGGGAGTGGGTGCCGCGCGCGACGTGGCCGCGCTGACGCCGCCCGACCGCACGACCGCCCAGATGGCGCTTGCGTGGCTGGTGCAGATGGGCGTCTCGACGGTCATCCCCGGCGCCTCGAACCCCGATCAGGCACGCGCCAACGCCGCCGCCGGCTCCCTCGAGGGGCTCGACGACGAGCGCCGCGCGGCCCTCGCCAAGATCTACAACGACCAAATCCGCGAGTTCGTCCACACGCGCTGGTGAGGGCGATGGTCGATGCCGTGGTCGGCATCGGCCACCTGTCTCACCCGACATTGGGGGTACCCTTCTAGGTGCCCCACGCGCCTGTAGCTCAGGGGATAGAGCACCGCTCTCCTAAAGCGGGTGTCGACAGTTCGAATCTGTCCAGGCGCACTCCTTTCAACGACGGTGAGCGTCGGTTTGACGAAACCCCCGCCGAGGCTCACAATCTCTCCAACGGTGCACGTCGGCTGAAAAAGCGGGCGTGCACTGTCTGCATGTGGGGGCACCTGGGATAGCGTCACCGAGCGTGAACGGCGTGGGTCACAGGAGCCTTGCAGTGAAGCGGATACCGTAGGGGAGTGGTGGACTACATCGGCCGAGCGCTCGTCTCCGACGCGCTCCAGGAATGGCGGGACCAGCTGCAGTCGCAGGCGACCGTCTCGCCTCTGCGCGACCTGGTCGCGACGAGCGCCAACGTCATCGACCTCAGGCACTCGCACCCCTCCGGGCTCGCCCAGCTCTTCGCGGGCCGACCCACCGCGCTGACCAGCCTGTTGCGTGACGAAGCCACCAGGGACACCGTCCTGCATCGCGGCCGCGTGATCCTCGAGGAGGCCGAGCGGGTCAAGGCTGCCACGGGCGCCTGGACGGGAGCCATCGCGATCGGCACCCTCGCGTGGCACGAGTCCGAGCGCGATGTCGAGATGCCGCTACTGCTGCGTGCCGTCGACCTTGAACGCCACCGCGAGCGCGACGTTCACCTCACTCTGCGCGACCACACCTGGATCAACCCCATCGTCGTCGCGCTGCTACGCGAGCGCGCGGTGAAGGCCGGTGACGAGAATCCGCCTGAGCTGCCACCGGTCACCTCCGGGCGGGACTTCGACCCTCGCCCTCTGTGGGACGCGGTGCGGTCGCGCACCGATCTCCTGGGTGAATCGCTGACGGTGCGCGATCGCCTGGTGCTCGGCGCCTACGAGGACCCCGAGCAGCGACTGCTCGACGACCTCGACGACCTGGACTCCGTCATCTCGGCCTCGCCGATCATCGCCGCTGCCGCGGGAGACCGCGACGCCGTCGCCACCCTCGCGGAGCCGCTTCCCGCCTTCCCCAAGGGCGACCGAGATCCCTTCGCGGAGCGTGGCGCCGGCGACCTCGATGACACCCAGTTCGCTGCGCTCGACCTCATTGCGACCGGCCGGGATGTGTTCCTGCACAGCCCTCCGGGGGCCGATGCCGTGGGCACCGCGGCGGCGATCGGCGCCGATGGCGCCGCGTCGGGCCGTACCGTCGCGATCGTGGGCGGTGAGGAGGGTGCCTTGCGTGCCGTGGCGCGCCGCCTAGGCGCCATCGGCGCGGGTGACCTGGTGATCGACGGCACGGTCCAGACGTGGAATACCGGGGCGCGCACCCGGCTGCTCGAGGCCATCACGATGGGCACGCCACACGTCGACGACACGGCCATGCGCCATGCGGGCGAGGAGCTGCTGCGCGCTCGCTCCGCCCTGCACCGGCGCTTCGACGCGTTGCACCGCTCGCACCGGCCGTGGGGTGTCAGTGCCTTCGAGGCGGTCCAGGCGATCGTGCGGATCACGACGTCCACGCCGGCTCCCGGCACCACGGCACGCCTCGGCGCCGACGCTGCCGAGGTGGTCACCGAACACGGTTTTGCGTCCGTCGCGGCCGCACTGGCACGGGCGCTCGGTCCCGAGGACGGCGATGCGGCGGCGCGCGACGCCGACGAGGCGGCGCAGTCGGGCAGCATCGCGCTCGAGGGCATGGACCCCTGGTGGACGGGTCACGCGGAGCCCGAGCAGGCGACGCGGCTCGACGAGGCGCTCGCCTCGTTCACCGGACGCTCGCTGCCGAAGATGCGCGCTGAAGCGGCCATCGCCGCGCACGAGACCGGTGTCGATGAGGCCGACTCGTTCGCAACGTGGATCTCGCAGGTCGACATGTTCGCCGCGCTGCGCGAGATCCTCGAGATCTTCTCGCCGGCCGTGTTCCACCGGTCACTGAGCGACCTCGTGGCGGCGACCGCGCCGCACGGTTCCTCGCGCCACGTCGACATGCCGCGACGCGATCGACGCGCGCTGATGCGGCGCGCCGTGGAGTTGCTGCGGCCCGGCCGTGGCAAGGACACGCTGCACGACGAGCTGGTGCGCGCCCACGAGCTCGCTCAGCAGTGGCGGTCCCACTGCTCGGCCGGCGGCTGGCCGGTGGTCCCCGACGACTACGACGTGTTCGTCGAGCGCGTGGCTCGTGCCCGCAGCGAGTGGGAGACCATCGCGGCGACCGTCGCGGCCGTGACGGGCATCGATGATCTGCCCGCCCAGGCGTGGGACGACATGTCTGACCGCCTCGATCGGTTGGCGCTGGGAGTGCCCGGCTCGCTCGAGTCGTCGGAGGTCTCCGACGTCGACATCGACGTGGAGTCGGGCGGCTTCGCGATGCTCGTCGCCGACCTGCGTGCCCGCGAGGCCGGGCCGGAGCAGATCCGTCGCGACCTCGAGTTCGCTTGGTGGGCGGCCGCATTCGACGCCATCGTCACCGCCGATCTCACGCTGACCGAGTACGGCGCCCTGGCCGCTGCGATGGAGCAGTTCCGCGCGAAGGATGCCGTCTTTGCCGGCGCGCGCATCGGCCCTCTCATGCGGGCAGCGGCCGAGCGTCGCCGCAGCGCGATCGCGCGCCACCCCGATCTTGCTCGTGATCTCTTCGCCGCCCTCGTCGAGGGCGCAGACGCGTCCTATAAGGAGCTGTGGCGCGACTTCGCCCCCCTCGTCACGGCCCTGCGACCGGTCGTCCTGGCCAAGGCCGAGCAGATCTCTCGCCTGGCCCCCGCGTCGCGCTCCATCGACCTCGCGGTCGTGGTCGGCGCCGAGTCGCTGGCCCTGGCCGAGCTGGTTCCCACCCTCGCGCGCGCCAAGCAGGTCGTCGTCGTCGGCGACGCCCAAGCGGCCACCCGGTCGGCCGTCGCGGCGATGGCGACGATGCTGCCGCGCGTGACGATGCACGCCGCCCCGCAGCCGCGTGACCCGCGCGTGAGCGCGCTGCTGGCCGCGTCCGCTTATGGCCGAGCCCTGCCGACCCAGCCCGCCGCGCGCGGCCAGGGCCGACTCACGGTCACCGTCGTCGACGCCTCGGGTACGCCCGTGGCGGGCACCACCACGGTGGAGTCCACCAAGGAGGAGGTCGCCGCGGTCGTCGAGTACGCCGCACGCAGCCTCGACTCGGTGCCGCGCTCCGAACTGGTCGTCGTGGCAGGAAACGACCTGCACGCGGCACGTGTGCGTGACGCCCTGGCTCAGCATGACGATCGCCTCATGGCGATCCCTGTGGAGACGCTCGGCGACGTCGCCGGTCATCATGCCCACGAGGTGGTCCTCACCCTTGGCTTCGCTCGCGACCGTGACGGCCACGCGCCCACCCACCTGGGCGCGCTGTCCGAGGAGTGGGGCCGCCAGGCGCTGGTCCAGGCGCTCGTGTGCGCGACTCACGACATCACGGTGCTCACCGCCCTCGACGATGACAGCCTCGCGAGTATCGGCACCGCTGAGGCCGAGGGGGTGGAGGACCTCCGCGAGTTGGTGCGTGCCTCGCACTCCGACCCCGTCGCCCCCGAGCGCCCCGAGCCCGCACCGTCCGACTGGCTACTCGCCGACGTGGCCCAGCGGCTGCGCCGCGACGGCTATGCCGTGCACGTGCGCTACGGCACGGGCGCGGACGCGATCCCCATGGTCGTCGGGGGCCGTCACGACCGCGACTACACCGTCGCCGTCGTCACCGACGAGGCGACCCCGGCCGGCTCGGTGTCGCTGCGCGACCGCATCCGCCGCCAGCGCGCGGGGCTCGAGCGCCTGGGCTGGCGTGTGGTGCCGCTGTGGACGCTCGATGTCTTTATGGACCCCGACGCCGCCGCGGCGCAGGTGCTCGCTGCACTGCCGGAAAACGACACGGCCGCCGAAGAGGTGCAGGACGCCCTCGACCTGGGACTTCCCGAGGGCGAGCCGAGTCTGCCTCTGCCGGATCTCACCGCCCCCGAGCCGGCGCCGTCGCTCCCCGAGCCCGACGCGCTCACCATCGGCCTGTCCACCCTTGAGGTGGCCGATGCCGTGGCGGCCTCGGCGCCCGAGGCGCCGTCCGCTGACCTCGCCGAAGAGGAGACCGTGAGCGAGAACGAGGAGCAGGATCAGGCTGAGCCCGAAGCCGAAGCCGAAGCCGAAGCCGAAGCCGAAGCCGAAGCCGAAGCCGAAGCCGAAGCCGAGCCGAGCGACGGTGCGCCCCAGATCAAGCCGGCTACGGCATCGGCCCCCAAGGCATCGCCGCGCGGAGCGGACCGTCCGCTGATCCCGACCAAGGCGTGGGAGGACTCCGACGAGGCGTGGGGTGGGCGCGGCTCATCCTCGCGCGACGAGGAGATCCTGCGAGAAAAGCCCCCGCACTGGTGAGCGGGGTGCGCGCCTAGGAGGCCGAGTTCGACTTGGCGGCGGCGCGCGAGTCGGTGCGGTAGAAGCCCGACCCCTTGAAGGTCACCCCCACGTTGCCGAACACGCGACGCAGGTCGCCGGCACACTCGGGGCACGCCTCGAGGGCGGCGTCATGGATGGACTGCACCGTCTCGAAGCGGTGCTCGCACGCGCGGCAGGCGTAGGTGTACGTGGGCATGTGCGTATCTTACGCGGGCACGACGGTGGTCAGCTGCGGGGTGACGACCATGGTGACCGGAAGATCGTGGTCCTCGCGCGGCAGCAGGCTTTCGCCGGGGCCGTGGAACTCCGAGGCGAAGGTGAGCGCGATGACCGGGGCGTCGGGGCGAGCCAACTCGAGCGCACGGTCGTACCAGCCGCCGCCCTGACCCAGCCGGGTGCCGGTGGCATCGGCCGCCAGCGCCGGCACGACGACAACATCCGCGTCGCCGAGCGCGTCGAAGGGCAGGAATTCGCCCGACGGCTCAGGGGGACGTCCGGGCGCGCGCTCGATGAGGTCGTCGGCGCCGTGAAACTCGGACCACCCGCGCTGGAGCCCATCACCGAGTCGAGGAATGAGCACCGTGACGCCGCGGTCGTGCAGGGCTGAAATGAGCGGCAAAGTCCCGGGCTCGTGCGGGCGAGAGGCGTAGACCGACACGCACCTGGCGTCCGCCACGGCGGGGATGTCGAGGACCCGGTCACGGAGGATCTCCGCCAACTCGGCATTGCGCCGCTCGGAGCGGTGCATGCGGTCCTTGCGAATGGAGGCCCGCAGATGGGCCTTCTCTTCTTCCGGGGCGGGCGCACGGGTGCCGTGGGCCGACTGCGGTGTCATGGGGTCCATTGTGCCAGGGAAGTGTGACATCGCCGTGTCGTGTCCCTCACAAGGAGCATTGTTGCGGCCGCCGCGCGCCCGGCACCACAATGGCCCCCATGACGACGCGCAGCCTGGCCGACCACCTTGCGGCGGTGGCCCAGGCGCTCGTGCCGAACCCCGTGATGGACGTGCTGATCGGCGATGCTCTCGGTGGCACGCTCGCGGATGACGTCGTCGCTCGTCATGCGGTGCCCCCGTACGCCGTCGCCGCGAGGGACGGGTACGCCGTCAGCTCCGGCGACCTTTCGCGGGGCACGGTGCTGCCCGTCTCCTACGACATCGACTTTTCGTCGCGTTCCCCGCGCACCCACATTCCCGGAACGGCCGCGCGCATCCCCACCGGCGCACTCGTGCCGCGCGGGGCCGATGCCGTGGTCGCCGCCGACGACACCGATCGCGGCGTCGCCCGTGTGGCGTTCGACGCGCCGATTGCCGCCGGCGTGGGCGTCCTCGCCGCCGGCAGCGAGGTCGAGGCCGGCACACGCGTCGTCGCCGCGGGTACCCGACTGGGTCCGCGTCAGGTCGCGGCGGCTGCCGCGCTCGGGCTGCCGCGCCTGCGCGTCCACCCCGTGCCGCGTGTGGTGGTGCTCGCCGTGGGTGATGAACTGATCGATCCCGGTGCGCGCAGCGTCGGCGGCGAGGTCACCGACGCCAATAGCCACCTGCTCACCGGCATGATCCGCCGTGCCGGCGCCCAGGCTCTGCGGGTCGGCCCCGTCCCCGACGCCCCCGCCGCGCTACGCGCCGCCATCGAGGACCAGATGGTGCGCGCCGACGTCATCGTGACGACCGGAGGGCTGTCGGATGGACCTCGCGATACGGTCGCGTCCGTCATGTCTCGTATGGGTGCGTTCGAGGTCGTTGACCTGGAGGTCCGCCCCGGCGGCCGCCAGGGTCTGGGATCGCTGGAGTTCGGTGACAGGCGACTGCCCGTCGTGTCACTGCCCGGTAATCCGGGCGCCGCGGCCATCGGCTTCGAGGCGTGCGTGCGCCCGGCGCTGCGGGCGATGTGCGGGTACGCCTCGCGCGAGCGCGAGACCGTCGCGGCCCGCGCCACCCGGAGCTGGAGCGTCCCCGGAGGCGCCATCCGGGCCACGCCCGTGACGCTCGAGGACGTCGACGGCGAGTCCCTCGTCACACCGCTGCTCAGCGACCGCCTGTCGGTGACGGATCTCGCGCGGGCCGATGCTCTGGTGTGGTCGGGCGAGTCGGGCCTCGCCGTGCACGAGGGTGACGTCGTGCGCTGCGCGCTGTGGGGGTAGCGCCATGCGTCCCGTCGAACTCGCGCGTGGAGACATCACCCTTCGCGCGCTGAAGCGTTCCGACGAGGCGGCGTGGCACGCGCTGCGCAGTCGCAACCGCGCGTGGCTGCGCCCGTGGGAGGCCACGCTGCCTCCGGGCCGGCGCGAGCCGCAACTGACCTTTGCCGGCCTCGTGCGGCGCGAGCGGCGTCAGTGGCGTGACGACGCGGGCTACCCGTTCGTGATCACCTCGAACGGCGACCTTGTCGGTCGCGTCGCCGTCGCGGGGATCCGATGGGGCGCCGAGTGCGGAGCGTCGATCGGCTATTGGATCGACGAGGCGCATGCCGGGCGCGGGATGACGCCCACCGCCGTCGCGCTCGCGACCGAGCACTGCTTCGCCGCGGGCCTCCACCGCGTCGAGGTGGCGGTGAGGCCCGAAAACGCGGCCTCGGTGCGTGTGGCGGAGAAGTTGGGCTTCGTCGAGGAGGGGCTCAGACGCTCCTACCTCTACATCGACGGAGACTGGCGCGACCACCGTGTGTTTGTGCGCACTCAAGGCATGGCCCGCATCGGCCGATATTGGGATTCAGGGCACTGACACGCCGCGCGCCATCCCGGGCGTGACGGGCCCGGGGCCGTACCGTTCTGAGTCATGGTTCCGGTCGGACTTCTCGCCATCATCGCCCTCGGGCTCGTCGTGGCGTACGTCCTGCCGCAGCGGATCAAGGAGCGCTCCGAGTACGCGCTTGTGCGCACCGAGGACCGCTACTCCGCACAGATGCGCGTGGTGCGGTCGTCGGCCGAGCGCATTCAGCGCGCCATCACCCGCCCCTCGACCGATTCGGGCGAGGTTCCGCTGTTGACTACCGGGCTCACCCGCGCGGAGCGCGCCGAGTCGGAGCGCTCCGCATCCGAGCGTGCCGAATCGATGTCGCGCCCGTCCGGCCCGCTGGACCGCGCGGCGACCTTCGCCCAGCGAGAGTCGTACCACCTGCGCAAGGACCGTCGCGAAATCCTCGCCGAGCGGGCCGCCCAGGCCAAGCGCCGCGTGGCCGTCGCGGGAGTGGCGTTCGTTGCCACGCTCGTGGCCTGGGGGTTTGTCGCCTTTGCTGGTGCCTCCGCGATCATCGGCGCGGCCGTCACCGCCGGTCTCGTCGCGGTGGTCACCCAGGGTGCCCGCGCGGCTGCTGCCCAGCGCCGCGCCGACGAGCGCGTCCTCCTGGTCGCCCGTGAGGTCGAGGCTGCGGCGACCGCGACCCAGGCACTGCGCGTGGTGAGCCGCGAGCGTGCCGCCGGCCGCACCGCCGAGCCGTCCGACGTCGCCACCCAGGCGATCCGCATCGTCACCGCCGAGGACCTCGCACCGCTGGCCGCTCCCGCGCCGGTGGTGGTCGAGGAGCCCGTCGCGGTTGCCGAGCCCGCCCCCGAAGAGTCCGCCGCGTGGAGCCCGCCCGCCATCCCTGCGCCGTCCTACACGCTGAAGGCCACGGTGCGTCAGCGTGAGGCCCGCCCCGTGTCGGCCGATGACTACGACGCGTCGCGCGCCCGCGCCGCCCGCTGGGGTGAGTCGCAGGAGCCTGCGGCGGCAGACGCCGTCGAGGCCGAGCCCGCGACGGGTGCGCTCGACGCGATCCTCGCGCGCCGTCGCCACTCGGCGTAGTTCTCCCTCCCCGCCGCCCCGGCGCCACTCCCCGCCCTCGCGCTGGCGGTAGCCACACGGCGTCAATCTCCCGGCCCGTGACCCTGGCGGTCGTTTTCGGGAGCGTCATAGGGCGTGGACACCCACGGACTGCGCGCCTCCACCAGTTGCGACACCTGGAGCCGTTGGTTACCGTCCAGTAAGTAATGGGCAGAGTGTCCGTTGTGTCACCAAGGTCCTCAGCGTCGAGGGCCGGAAGGAGTGTCGATGACGACACGCATGACATCGACCGCGCGCGGACGCACCGCGACGCTGGTCACCGCCGTCGGCGTCGCCGCCGCGGCCGCGCTGGCCTCGCCCGCCGCGGCCCAGGGCAATCCCCACCATGACGGACCGGCGAACCTCGGCCCAAACGTCACGATCATCGATCCGTCGATGACGACGGCCGAGATCGAGCAGGTCATGGGCGATCTGGCCGATCAGCAGCGCGACGCCGAGATGACCGAGGCCCGCCACGCGGTGCTCTTCATGCCGGGCGAGTATGGGGCGGGCGATCCGTTGCACGTCGAGGTGGGCTACTACACCGAGGTCGCGGGCCTCGGAGAACAGCCTGGTGACGTCGACATCACCGGCACCATCGAGGTATACAACCGCTGCCTCGCCGACGGCGGCACCGGCAACTGCATCGCGCTTGTGAACTTCTGGCGCACCCTGGCCAACCTGCACCTCACCGTCGACACCGGCGACCGCGGCTGCCGCACCGGTTCCAACTTCTGGGCGGTCTCGCAGGCCGTCTCGATGCGCCGCCTGGACGTGACCGGGCAGGTCAGCCTCATGGACTACTGCACCGCAGGGCCGCAGTACGCGAGCGGCGGTTACATCGCCGACTCGCGCTTCTCCGGCACCGTCATCAATGGCTCGCAGCAGCAGTGGCTCACCCGTAACTCTGAGGTCGGCAACTGGTCCAACGCCGTATGGAACCAGGTGTTCTCTGGCGTCGAGTTCGGCGGTCTTGGCCCGGATCCTGTGCCCACCGACGCGGCGTTCCCTGGCACGCCCTACACCGTGCTCGACGAGACCCCGGTGAGCCACGAGAAGCCGTACCTGTACGTCGACGAGGACGGCGACTACCGGGTGCGCGTGCCGGCCGCGCAGGCCGACACGAGCGGCGTCAGTTGGGATGAGGGCGACGCGGCGGGCCGGTCGATCTCGCTCGACGACTTCTTCGTGGCCTCGCCCGAGGACTCCGTCAAGGACATCAACAGGGCCCTCGCCCGCGGCAAGCACCTGCTCCTGACGCCGGGCGTGTACGACGTCGCCCAGACCATCTCGGTCAAGCGCGCCAACACGGTCGTCCTCGGCCTGGGCCACGCGACCCTCACGGCCGTCGGTGGCGCCGTGCCGCTGGCGACGAGTGACAAGCCGGGCATCATCGTCGCGGGCGTCACCATCGACGCGGGCACGGAGCTCTCCCCGGCGCTGCTGCGCGTGGGCAAGGCGGGCGGCAAAGGTCACGGCAACAAGGCCGATGCGGACAACCCCATCACCCTCTCGGACGTCTATTTCCGCGTGGGCGGGCCGCACATCGGCAAGACCGAGACGGCACTCGAGGTCAACGCCGACGATGTGCTCATCGACCACACCTGGGTGTGGCGTGGCGATCACGGCGTCGAGGGCTTCACGGAGGGCGTCAACGGCGACACCGACCGATGGAGCACTAACACGGGGCTCAACGGCGTGATCGTCAACGGCGATGACGTGACGGCCACCGGTCTCTTCGTCGAGCACTTCCAGGAGCACAACACCATCTGGAACGGCGAACGCGGCACCGTCGTGCTATATCAGAACGAGCTGCCGTACGACCCGCCCACCCAGGCGGACTGGACCATGCCCGACGGCACGCTCGGATGGGCCGGGTACAAGGTGGCCGATGACGTCACCGAACACCGCCTGTATGGCGCAGGCGTGTATGTGTTCAACCAGAACAACCCGGCCATCGTCACCGAGAACGGCTTCGACGTTCCCCAGACTCCCGGCGTCCAGCTTCACCACATCATGACGGTGAACCTGTCGGCCGGCACCATCAACCACGTCGTCAACGGCGTGGGAGACGCGGTGCCGCCCGCGACCTCGGGCAGCCCCGAGTACGTGGTCGACTACCCGACCCCGTAACACCAGGACGGCCGATGCGGTGGGTGACCACCGCATCGGCCGTCCGTCGTGTGTGGCCTAGACCGTGACGGAAATGCCCGCCATCAGGCGGTCGAAGACCCGCTCGCGGTCGAAGTGCAGGCCGTGCTCGCGGGCGCGCTCGCGGTGGGCGGCGCGCTCGGCGTCGGTCATGCCGAGCACCGCGCGGTCCAGCGCCACCGCGATGGCCGCGGGGTCCTCGACCGGCACCATGAGTGCGGTGTCGCCCACGGCCTCGCCGATGCCGCCGGTGTCGCACGTGATGACCGGCCCGCCGCCGGCGAGCATCTCCTCGACGAGCGCGATCCCGAAGGTCTCGGTGAACTCCGGGCGCGGCTTGGAGGGCAACGCGTAGGCGGCGCAGCCGGCCATCAGGTGCGGCTTCTCCTCGTCGCCGACGTCATCGAGGAAGACGATGCGGTCGGACGCGGATGACGACGCCGCGTAGTCGCGCAGCGCGGCGGCATCCGGGCCGCGGCCGGCGATGACGAGCGTCTTGGAGTGGCTGGCCATCGAGGCGGCGAAGCCGTCGATGAGATCGTCGACGCCCTTCGCGGCGCCCAGGCGGGACAGGAACAGGACATAGCCGTCGCGGGTGAGGCCGCGGTCGGCGAGGTACTCGTCGGTGACCTCGGGGTCGAGCACGAGGTAGGACGAGGTGTCGATCGCGGGGTAGGAGATGGCGACGCGCGCCGCGCATTCGCCCGCAAAGGTGGTGCCGAAGCGCTCGTCGATCTCGCTGGCGGCCTCGACGATGACCTCCTTGGTGTAGCGCGACACCGCGACGCAGTGGTCCTGCGACAGGTAGCTCGACAGCACGTGGGCGGCGGCGCCGAAGCGTCCCTCCTCGACGCACGCGCGGACGATGTCGGTGACGTCGGATCCCACGGCCTCCGCGACCGTGGTGACGTTCACGGGAAGGCCGGTGGCGTGGGCGGCCCTCACGGCATCGGCCACCGCCACCGTGTGAGGCGACAGGTATAGCGACAGGCACACCGTCGGGACGCCGTCGGTGAACAGCTCGATGAGGCGCCCGGTGAGGCCGGCGAGGTAGCGGCCGTCGGGAATCTTGTAGCCGCCCACGGGGTCGGGGCGCTCGACGGTGATGCCGGGGGAGTAGGGGAGCACCGTGTCGAGGGGCTTCAGGGGGAGCCCGGTCTCCTCGAGGCGGTCAAGCGGCCAGGTGACGATCCGCACGTCGTCGAATCCGCGGGTGAGGGCGACCTCGGCGAGGTTGCGGGCCTCACCGGAATGGCCGCAGATCACCGGATCGGCGCGCACGACGATGACGAGTCGGCGGTCGGGGATTGCGTTCATGGCTCACACCTCCTGTTCGGGGCCCCACGAGGGGGGACGGACGTTGCGGCCCCAGTCGCTCGGCTCGGGGCCGAGGGACAGGTGTAGGCGGCCGCCTTCATGCACCACCGAGGCGTCGATCCACGACCCCTCGATGGCCTCTCCATTGAGGCTTGCGGACTGGATGTATTGGACTGGGCCGCCGGGCGTGGGCTCGACGAAGCCGGAGGTGTCGATGGTGAGGGTGCCCCGCGCCATCGAGACGGTGGAGTAGTGGAACGACGGCGGGTGCAGCAGGAAGATCGACTGCCCCGCGACCGGGAAGAGCCCCAACGAGGCCCACACGTACCAGCTGGACAGGCCGCCCGAGTCGTCATTGCCTGGGAGCCCGCCCCTGCCGGTGCCGAACTGATGGTTGATGATCGCATGAACGACCTCGGCTGTCCTGTCGGGGCGCCCCGCGTAGTGGTACGCCCAGGGCGCCTCCATATCCGGTTCGTTGTTGAGACCCTCGAACCGGCCGAGGGCGTAGCCCTCGGTCATCTCCTCCAGGCCGGGCGCGACGCCGGGCTGAACCACGGCATCGGCCCCGTACCCAAAGAAGCGATCGAGGAGGGCGACGAAGGAGTCGTCGCCGCCCGCGAGCGCGATGCGCGTCGCCATGTCGTGCACCAGGCGGAACGAGTAGTTGTACTTGGTGCCCTCGTAGAAGGTGGAGTCCTTGAGCAGGCCGGTCGATTCGTCGAAGGCGTTGAGCCAGCGGCCCGCGAGGCGCTCGAACTCACCCGCGAGCGCGTCGTCGCCGATGGCGCGCGCAATGTACGAGGTGCACCAGTAGCCGTGCGCGATGTCGAGGGTATGGCTGATGGGGTGAGCCAGGCCATGTTGGAGGAAGTCCTCGCCATAGGTGCGGCGCAGGTCGGCGGCGAGGTGGACAAGCGCCCACTCCCAGTCGATGCCGGGCAGGCCCAGCTTCGCGAGGTCAGCTAGCAGCGTGTGGGCGAGCGCGCTGCCCTGGCGGCCGAACCGGTCCGAGCCGCGCGCCATGCGGTAGCCGATGGGGAGGTTGCCCTCCTGCTCGCAGATGGTGAGCAGGGCGTTGGCGAGTTCGACGGCCTTCTCAGGCTGGAGGGCGGTCAGGAGCGGCAGTTGGGTGCGGTAGATGTCCCACATGGTCGAGATGTCGAACACCCAGGGGCCCTTGGTGGGCCAGAACGGGCTTTCGTCGGCGGCGAAGGAGGGCTTCACGAGCGAGTGGTACAGCGCGGTGGCGAACACCTCGCGGCGCTGGTGGTTGTCGGTCTCGACGTGGATCTGGCTGAGCGACTCGTCCCACGCGGCGCGGGTGGCCTGGGCCCGGCGGCTGAAGGACGGCCCGCCCGAGGCGCCGTCGCGCTCGAGGTTCTTGCGCGCCTGGTCGACGCCGCGCAGCGAGAAGCCCATGCGCAGCTCGACCGTCTGGCCCTCGGTGGTGGGCCCGCCCCACATGAAGCCGAACGGGCGCAGCGTGGTGGGCCGAATGTGGTCAAATGCGAGGGTGGAGCCGCCGGGCATGAGCCTGCGGTCGTACCAGAGCAGCTGGCGCCAGCCGTCGACGTCGCACTCGATGTGGACGGACAGCGGCGCCCCCTCGACGACGATCTCGCCCTGCATGATGCCGGGCTCGACGGACTCGAGGTGGGCGCGCAGCGGCACGGTCGAGCCGTAGGGGATGGCGAGGCCTCCCATCGACATGTCGACGATGACGCGGGCGTCGGCGTGGGCCGGGAACGTGTAGCGGTGCACGGCGGACTTGGGGCCCACGGTGAGCTCCGCGGTGATGCCCGAGTCGAGCCGCGCGCGGTAGCGACCAGGGGATGCCTGCTCGTTGGTGAGGTTCCAGGTGCGGCCCAACTCGTCGAGCGGCTCGAGCATGGGCGTGACACGCATGTAGTTGTAGTACTTGCGGATGGCGCCCGTGCCCGACTGCTGGAAGTGCGTGAAGCCGCTCGCGACGAGGTCGTCGTGCAGGTTGGCCGGCACGCCCTCGGTCGACAGCTCATACAGGCCGTAGCCCGTGGGGTACGCGCCGGAGTAGGCGCAGGCCGAGACCATGCCGAGCGGATGCACCGCGCCCGGGTGGGTATTGCCCACCTGCGGCTTGGGCCACCACCAGGTCGCCGCGAGCCCGCTGGGCTCGGGCAGGTCGGTGGCGTCGACCCCGATGAAGGGATCCACGTGCTCCAGCATGGGCGTCCGCCTCTCTCCCGTGGCCTTCAGCATGGCGCGACCCGCCGGTGGGCCGCTACCGGTGACGGTAAAGGGACCGGATTCCGGCCTCATTGCCGAAATGTGACGAACGCTTTAACTTTCCGGGTGTCGCACCCCCGCCCTCATGGCGCAAATGGGGACATTTGCGCCGCGAAGCGCGGTTTCGTGGCGCATATCGGGCCACCAGGTGACCACAAGCGAAGGGCCGATGCCGCGGCTGGCTGGCCACGGCATCGGCCCTTGCGAAGTCAGGCGCGGTGTTAGCCGTCGATCGTCGTGTGCTGCTCGCCGACGGGAGGCAGGTTCTTACCCAGCGCGAAGGCCTGCATCAGCCCCACGATGCCGATCAGGACGAGCGTGACGCCCATCATGACGACCAGCGCGAGCGCCGACCACGCCGGGACGATGATGACGACGAGGCCCGCGATGATCGAGATCGCGCCGCGCACGTAACCCATGCCGGAGGTCTTGCCGCGGCCCGCCTGCGCGAGGGTCGCGACGCCCTCGATGAGCCAGCCCATGCCGATGAGGACCACGGTGATGACGGTGAGGACCTCGGCGGCGGCCGTGAGGTTCTTCAGGGCGACGATGCCGCCGAGCAGCAGGAACAGGCCCAGGATGATGTTGAGCAGGCGGAAGCCGCTCGAGACGTCGCGAGTGAAGATGCCGATCGACGTGCGCACCACGCCCGTGATGACAAAGAAGATGCCGGCGAAGGTGGCGGCGACCACGAGCGACTTGCCGGGCCACACCAGCATGGCGATACCGATGATGACCCCCAGCGCACCGAGCACGCCGAGCATGGTGCGCGCCGCGTTGACGGCCGAACGAGCCATCTTCTCCGGGTCGATCTCGAGCCCGTCGAAGGGCGAACGGGGGAATTGCTGCTGCGTCACGGGATCCTCCAGGGCCGATGCTGTACGCGGTCATGCTATCGGCCGGCACTTGCGCGGCGGCGGAGGCGCGATACTGGGAGGACCAAGACGTTCGAGACGGGAGTCGCCATGCCCAAAACCGCCGTGATCACCGGAGCCTCGAGCGGAATCGGCGCGGCCAGCGCGCGGGCGCTTGCCGCCGACGGCTGGCATGTGGTGATCGGTGCGCGCCGCGTGGACAGGCTCGAGGCGCTCGCGGCAGAGATCGGCGGGACGGCGATGGAGCTCGACGTCACCGATCAGGCCTCGGTCGACGCGTTCTGTGAGGCCGTCGAAAGCTGCGATCTGCTCCTGAACAACGCCGGCGGCGCCCTCGGCACGGCCTCGATGGCCGAGGCGGATATCGACCAGTGGCAGTGGATGTACGACGTCAACGTGCTCGGCACGGTGCGCATGACGAAGGCCTTGCTGCCCAAGCTCGTGGCGTCGGGCGACGGGCAGGTCATCGTGATCGGTTCGATCGCGGCGCGCGAGCCCTACAAGGGTGGTGGCGGGTACAACGCGGCCAAGCATGCGGTGGCCGCGGCCACGCGGGTGCTGCGCCTCGAGCTCATCGGCCAGCCCGTGAGGGTGAGCGAAATCGACCCCGGCATGGTGGAGACGGAGTTCTCCGTGGTGCGCTTTGGCGGCGACGAGGAAAAGGCGGCCAAGGTCTACGAGGGCGTCACCCCCATGAGTGCAGAGGACATCGCGGATGCGGTGCGCTGGGTCGCCTCACGACCCCGCCACGTGAACATCGACCAGATCCTCATGCTCGCGACCGCGCAGACCAGCGCCCAGGTGGTCCACCGCGAGCTGTAGACGGCCCTCGCTCGTTGGTGCAAATGTCCCCATCTGCGGCTCGACATCGAGCTTCGTGCCGCAGATCGGGCCACCAGGGGCAGAGCACGGGGCGCGACGGTGGCTGCGAGCCCCGGTGGTGGAGACCACCCCTGCCGGGGTGATAACCTAGTCTCCGCCTTGGGGCTGTGGCGCAGTTGGTAGCGCGTCTCGTTCGCAATGAGAAGGTCAGGGGTTCGATTCCCCTCAGCTCCACCAAGGACAAGGGCCGCACCGGATGGTGCGGCCCTTCACTTTTTCCGGCGGGGTTCAGCGACCGGCAAGCGTCACAGGCGCTCTTGGAGTCCCTGAGCCAGCGCGTCCAGCGTCTCGCTCGTGCCGGCATCGATCTTCACGGATGCTCGGCGATCCCCCTTGGTCGCGCCTCGATTGACGATGACGACGGGGACGCCGCGCCGGGACGCGCGTGAGACGAGACGCAAGCCGGAGTTCACGGCGAGCGACGAGCCGGCGACCACGAGCGCGCCGGCCGCGTCGATGATCTCTTCGGCGGCCCGGGTCCATGCCGCGGGCACGTATTCCCCGAAGAACACCACATCGGGCTTGAGGATCCCGCCGCACACGAGGCACCCGGGCACCGACACCGTCTGCCACGCGCGCGGCGCGACGTCGCCGTCGGGACCGAGTTCCACGCCATCGGGCACACCGAGCACGGGATTGTCGCGCTCGAGCCGCTGGGCGACCTCCGCGCGGGACGACGCGGACCCGCACGCGAGGCAGGTCACGCCGCGCATGTTGCCGTGGAGCTCGACCACGCGCCGCGACCCCGCGCGCAGGTGGAGCCCATCGACGTTCTGGGTGACGAGACCCGTCACGATCCCGGCGGTCTCGAGCGCGGCCAGCGCCGCGTGTCCGGCGTTGGGGCGCGTGCTCGCGAACGCCTTCCAACCCAGGTGGGAACCGACCCAGTACCGGCGCCGGTTGGCCTCGTCGCCCACGAAGTCCTGGAACGTCATGGGGGTGCGCCGGGGAGAGTCGGCGCCGCGGTAGTCGGGGATGCCGGAGTCGGTCGAGACGCCCGCGCCGGTCAGCACGCCGACGGTGCGGCCGGCCAGCACGTCCAGGGCGCGGGACAGCTCGGTGGTCACCGGTGCGGGGCGGCGCACGTCCTCGGTCGTCACGGGCTACCTCCAGGCCGTCTCGCTCATGTGGGTTCACTCGATCGTCGCACGGGGCGCGCTGCCCGTGTCGCCACTTATCGGCCTATGCCTGGTGCGGCTTCTGTGGAAAGCCTCCCCTTGAGCGGTGTTGCCCGCTACTGTCGGGGCCATGGCATCGGGGGCGCATGCATACCTGACGGGACTCGGCAGCTATCTGCCAGGGGATCCGGTCGACAACGACGGCATTGCGGCGCGCCTGGGAGGCGACGACAGAGTCACCGATCGGATCCGCCGGCGCGTGCTCGAGGAAAACGGCATCCGCACCCGCCACTACGCGCTCGACGCGCACGGTGAGCCCACCGAGCTCAACGAGGAACTCGCGGTGAAGGCGCTGCAGGCAGCGTTAGCCGACCGCGGCATCGGCCCCGCGGACCTGCGCATGCTCGCCGTCGCGACCACTCAGGGCGACGCGCTCGTGCCTGGCTTCGGCTCCATGGTGCACGGACGCCTGGGCGGAGGGCCGATGCAGGTGCTGACCGCCGCGGGCGTGTGCGCCTCGAGCCTCGCGGCCCTTGATGCCGCCGTCGCCAAGATTCGCCTGGGTGACCACCCGCGCGCCGCCGTGGTGGCCTCGGAGCTGCCCAGCCGAAGCCTGCGCCAGCGGCGCTTCGACGGCATCAACGCCCGCATGGATTCGCACTTCCTGCGCTGGATGCTCTCCGACGGTGCCGGCGCCGCCGTCGTCGAGTTTCAGCCCCACCCCACCCGGCCGTCGCTGCGCGTGGACTGGGTACGCCACGTCTCTCTCGCCCACGACCACGACGTGTGTATGCGCTCGGGCATGGACGGCATCGACCCCGCCGTGGGCTCCACGTGGCAGGACGTGCCGGTGGCGGAGGCCGAGGCCAGGGGCATGTTCGTGCTGCGCCAGGACACGGCGGTGCTCGGGGAGCTCGCGGAGGCGGGCATCGCCCAGTTCGAGGAACTCGTCGATACGGGGCTCATCGACCTCAAGCACCTCGACCACGTCGTCTGCCACTACAGCACCCACGCCTTTCGCGACCTCGCGTTCGATGGCATCAAGAAGCGCATGCCGAGCCTCGACACGGACCGCTGGTACTCCAACCTCGAGAGTCGCGGCAACACGGGTTCGGCCAGCATCTTCATCGCGCTCGAGGAGGCCTGGCACTCGGGTCGCTTCCTCCCGGGCCAGACCGTCTTGCTCGCCGTTCCCGAGTCGGCCCGCTTCGCGTTCGCCTTTGCCCACCTCACCGTCGTCGGCCCCGCCGGCAGTTAAGGAGACACCTCGTGACCGTCACCGAAGCCCCCTCGCTCGCCGACAGCCTCGCGCAGGTGTGGGCCGACTTTGAAGACCAGCTCGACCGCGTCCCCGTCCTGCAACGCCTCGCCGACGGCACCGTGACCCTCGAGGACTATCAGCGCTTGCTGTTCAACCTTCGTCAGCAGGTGGTCGACGGCTCGCCGTGGATCTCGCGCGCCGCCTCGAACTTCGACATCGATCACTTCGAGCTGCGCACGGCCGCGATCCGTCACGCCGAGGAGGAGCACCGCGACTTCCTGATGCTCGAGCGCGACTACGTGGCTGTGGGCGGCTCACTCGAGGAGCTGCGCGCGGGCCGCAAGAACATCGGCTCCGAGGCGCTGTCGGGCTTCATGTTCACGTATGCCGACCGGCCCAATCCCGTGGGCCTGCTGGGTGCCATGTTCATCATCGAGGGCCTGGGCGCCCGCCGCGCCGCCGGATGGGCGCGACGCTTCCAAGAGGTGCTGGGGCTCGCCGACGGTCAGGTGCACTTCATGCTCTATCACCAGGAGGCCGACGGTGAGCACACGGGGAACCTGGAGGCCATCCTCACCTCGGGCATGATCGACGACCATGCCGGCGCGGAGATCGTCCGCTGCGCGCAGGTCGTCGCCAGGCTTTACGCGATGCAGCTGACGGAACTGGACAACTAGATGGGGGCCGCGCGCTCGAATCCGAGCATGTGGGAGGCGGTCTACGCCGATCCCTCCGTCCCGCTCGAGCGCGCCGTGGTGCGCCAGATCATCGCCGACCAGCAGCGCCCCTCGCGCCGGTGGTTCTACCCCATCGCCCGCATCCTGTCGCGCGTCACGGTGGCGGTGATCTCGGTCGTCAAACGGGTGGCCCCGTTTCGCTGGATGCCGTTGGCGATGATGGACTGGCTGTGCGTGTGGTTCCTGCGCCGCGGCGTCTCGCCCGATGCTGTCGAGCTGCTCATCCGGCACTTCGTGGTCGAGACCAACCTGGTCAACTTCATCATCCGCAACACCCCGGTCGCGATGGAGCCGGTGGCGCTGCGCCCCACCGCGCTCGCGGGCCTCGGCGACCAGGCGGTCGTCGAGCACGACGTCAACGTGTACGACGTGCTCATCGCCCTCGACGGCGCCCGCATCACGCGCCCGGAGTCGCTGAACTTCGCCCATCTCGACGTGCCCGCCCTGGACGCGGAGCGCGGCCGACGCCGGTTCCTGCGCCTCGACATCCAGACCGCGTTGTGCCTGATGAACATCCCGTTCTCGATGGCGCTGACGCTCGAGGAGTACCGCCGCGCCGTCCACTCCATGCGCTTCGACGACTCGTTCCTCGAGATCCTCACGCTGCTCACGGGAGATGACGAGTTCCGCCACTGGAAGGCGGGCGGCATGAGCCTGTGGATGGACTCCAACGTCGACGTTCCGCAGATGGTGTACCGGCATGCGCTGGTCTGTGAGTACGCGCACGCGCGGCTGGTGGAGCACGCCGCATCGACCCTGGAAAGGTGAGTTCACATGGGCCACGACGCAACCGACGGCACCCTGGTATGTGACATGTGCGGCGTCTCCCTCGACGGGGACTCGTGGCTCGCCGTCGCCGTGACACGCCCGCATGCGACGAGCCTCGGCGACGTGGGCGCGGTCTTCTGCGGCCAGCCCCACGCCGCCGCCTGGATCGCCTCGCCCCTGCCCGATCCCGCGCCGCTCCACGCCGAGCCGCGCTCCGGCCGCGATCGCGCCGCGACCGCCGGCTTCTGGGCCGTCGTCGCCGTGGTCGCGACCTTCTCGCTCGCGGGAGTCGTGGCGGTCGCCCAGTGGGCAGGACTGGTCTGACCTCGAGCCGCTATTGGATGGCCGACGTCAGCCGCGTGATGCTCTCGAGCGTGCGCCGGTACAGGGGGCGCTGTCGCCAGGTCTCGACGGTGAGCTGGCTTGAAGACGCCTGGTAGGTGTCCGTGATGGCGGTCAGTTCTTGCGCGACCGCCTCGTCGTAGCAGATCAGCGAGAGCTCGGAGTTGAGCTCGAACGAGCGCATGTCCATGTTGCTCGAGCCCACGATCGCCACCTTGCCGTCGACCACGATGTACTTCGAGTGCAGGAGGGTTGGCGCCCGGTACAGGTAGATCTCGACGCCCGCCTCGAGCAGCACCGCGTAGTACGACCGCTGCGCGTAGCCGATCATCCACTGGTCCATCGCCTCGGAGTTGATCATGCGCACCCGCACGCCGCGGTGTACGGCGGAGACGATCGCCTCCAGCAGGGCCTCGGAGGGCACGAAGTAGGGGTTCACGATGATGATGTCGGTGCGCGCGAGATGCAACAGGTGGGTGAAAACCGCGAGGTTGTTCTCGCCGTCGAATCCGGGTCCACTCGGTAAGACCTGCAGGGAGACGCCCGGAAGCGAGGATGCCTCGTCGCTCGGGGGCTGTAGCGGGTCATCGAACGAACCACCCTCCGAGACCCAGTCGGTCATGAACAGCGTGGCGAGTTCGATCGCGATCGGCCCCGACGCGCGCACCACCAGCTCGTCATAGGCGATGTCGTCCTTGCGGTGGTACGTGCGGTCGATCATGTTCTGCGAACCGGTGTATCCGATGGCGTTGTCGACCACCACGATCTTGCGGTGGTTGCGCAGGTCGGGGCGGACGTACCCCTTGCCGGGAAGGCGCAGCGGCAGGATGGCGCGGTGCGCGATTCGCGCGGAGGCGAGGAACTGCAGCATGGGCTTCTTGCCGTCGTAGCTGCGCGATCCCCACTCGTCGTAGAGGACCCTGACGTCGACTCCACGGCCCTTGGCCGCCGCGAGCGCCTCGAAGAAGGGGAGCGTGGTGTCGTCGAGGGTCATCGCGTAGTACTCGACCCACACGCTGTGGCGGGCGGAGTCGATGTCGCGCACGATCGCCTCGAGCGATGCGCCGTAGTCATTGAGGATGTCGAGCGAGTTTCCCGCCATGACGGGCAGCCGCCCGTAGTCCCACGCCAGGCGCTCCACGGAGTGGTACGCCGGGTCCACCGCGGCGTCAATGACGCCGGCGCCCATGCGCCGCTTGGCCTCCACCACCTGGGCGTCGATGGTGGCGTTGATGCGCGTCTGGACGTCGCGCCGCGCCTGCGGCAGCTTGTAGTGCCCCAACAACAGGAAGGCCAACCAGCCGGGCACAGGCAAAATGACGATGAGCAGGATCCAGGCCATGCCCGCGGTCGGACGTCGCCGGGGCGGGATCACCACCACGGCCAGCACGATCAGCATCCACCAGAGGACGGCGGAGAACGTCGCCGGAACCGTGATCATGGCCGTCAGAGTACGGGACGCCGTGGCCGTAGCCGCGGCTAGGCTCGCACCACCATGAGCGCTCAGCAAACGTCGCCGGCGGGCATCACCCTCACCGACGAGTTCGAGCGCGCCCTCGCGCTGCTGCACGCCGGCGCCAACGTCTTCCTGACGGGCCGGGCCGGCACCGGTAAGTCCACGCTCATCCGTCACTTTCTCAGCGACACCAGCCGCCGTGCCGTTACCGTCGCGCCGACCGGCATCGCCGCGCTCAACGTGGACGGCTTCACCATCCACCGTCTGTTCTCCTTCCCCATGGGGGTGACGGAGGACACGGTGCTGAGCCGCGCCTACTACCCGGGCCGGTTCGCCGCGACGCTCAAGGAACTCGAGATCCTCATCGTCGACGAGGCCTCCATGGTGCGCGCCGACCTGTTCGATGCGATGGTCGCGGCGCTCGAGAGGTTCGGACCCCACCCCGGCGAGCCGTGCGGCGGAGTCCAGCTGGTGCTCGTCGGCGACCTCCATCAGCTTCCGCCCGTCGTGCGCGACGGCGAGGTCGACCACTTCGATGCGCACTACGGCACGCCCTACTTCTTCTCCGCCCGTCGCTTCGAGCGGGGCCACTTCCCCGTGGTCGAACTCACCCACGTGTTCCGCCAACACGGTGACGCGGCGCTCGTCGACATCCTCAACGCCGTGCGCGAGGGCGCCCTCCTCGAGGACGCGAGGCGGACCCTCAACGCCCGCACCGATCCGGACTTCGAGCCGCCCGCCCACGAGTTCTGGCTGACCCTCGCCACCACGAACCGCATCGTCCGCTCCCGCAACCGGCAGATGCTTGAGCGCCTCGACGCCCGACCCCGCTCCTACCGCGCCAGCATCCGGGGCGACATGGACGGCTTTGAGCTACCCACCGAAGAGGTGCTCGACCTCGCCGTCGGCGCCCAGGTGATGCTGCTCAGCAACGACCCGGCCGACCGCTGGGCCAACGGCACGCTGGGCCGCATCAGGGCGCTGATCGACACGCCGAACGGCCCCGAGGCGCGCGTGGGACTCCAGGACGGCTCCGTGGTCGCGGTCGGCGCTCATACCTGGGAGATCACTCGTCCGATCGTCACCGGCGGCGGGCTCGGCCGCGAGGTGGTCGGCACCTTCACGCAGCTGCCCATGAAGCTCGCGTGGGCCATCACCATCCACAAGTCCCAGGGCCAGACCCTCGAGCGCGTGGTCGTGGACCTCACCGGCGGCACCTTCGCCAACGGCCAGCTCTACGTGGCGCTCAGCCGCTGCACGAGCCTCGAGGGGCTGGTCCTCAAGCGCGACGTGCTGCCGCGCGACCTCAAGACCGACGGACGCATCCGCCGCTTCCTTGGTGCCGGTTCTCAGGCGGCCGATGCCGTGGCGGGGGAGGCGTACCTGGCCGTCCTCACCGTGGGTCAGGCGGGCGACCGCTACCGTCCGCGCCCGGTCGAGATCGCCGTCGTGACCGACGACGGCGACGAGGCCACGACGGTGGTGAACCCGACGAGCGACCTGTACGAGGCCCAGGCCCAATTCGGCCTCACCACCCGGGACGTGCAGCTCGCGCCCGTGCTGGCCGAGGCTTGGGCCTCTCTGTCGCCCCTGCTCGCGGGCCGCGTGCCCGTGGGCGTGGGCATCGACCAGGCGCTCGGCTGGATCGACTTTGAACTCAAGCGTCACGGGCACGTCGAGGCCATGGCGCTCGGAGTCGAGCTGCCCGCCGCGGCGCTTGCGGACGCCGACCGCGCCGCGCTGCGCGCACCCACCGCGCTCGCCCGCGCCCGCGCGATCCGGGATGCCGCCGCCCGCTGGCGCCTCGGTCATGCGCCCCTCACGGCAGCAGGCACCGCCTTCTCGGCCCTTCCGCGCGGCCGCGGCTACCTGCTGGCCCGCACCACGGGCGACGAGGGGACGGCGGGCCCGACCGGCTTCGTCGTGGGCGGCAACCTCTCCGCCGAGGACGATCCGGCGGCGGTGCTCGCCGACCTGCTCGGTGCCGCCTGGGGACGCGTCATCGATAAGGACGAGGCCGTGATGACCCGGCTGCGAGAGGCCGAGCGTCACTTCGGCGTCGAGGTGCTACCGCCCGACCTCACCCTCGAGGGGCCCGCGGACCCCGCAACCCTACTGACGCCCGGCGCCCGCGTGTGTTTCACCGGCACCGTGATGTCCGCCCGCGGCATGATCGACCGCTCCCGCATGGAGCGGATGGCGACGGCCGCCGGCCTGGTGCCCGTCCCGTCGGTCACGAAGACCCGCACCGACCTGCTGGTGGTCGCCGAGCGCGGTACCCAGTCGGGTAAGGCCCGCAAGGCCGCGGAGTACGGCAAGCCCATCCTTGACGCCGAGGCGTTCCTCACCTGGGTCGACGAGGCGCGGTCATCGTGACGCGCGTGCCCCGCGGTGAGACGATGCGGTCATGAGACGCGACGTGCACTGCCATCTCACCCTGGACGCCGACGGTGACGCGCGCGGCTATCTCGCGATCGCCGTTGCGCGCGGGTGGCAGGTCGACGAGTCTCTCGCCATCACGCTCGACGGCGCCGCGCTCGAGCCGCAGGAGATCGTCGACGCCCACGGCACCCGCCTGCACGCGTTCGACGCGAAGGCCGGCCGGATCGAGGTGACCTACCGCGCGACGGTGACCGGCGAGCCCGAGCCTGCCACGGCATCGGCCCTCGATGAGGTGCAGTACCTCCGGCCCAGCCGGTACTGCGAATCGGACACCTTGGGCCCGGTCGCGCTCGCGGAGGCGGGTGGGCGTGAGGGGCACGACCTGGTGCGGCACATCGCGCGGTGGGTGGGTGAGCAGCTCACCTACGTGTCCGGCTCGTCCCGGCCCATCGACGGTGCGGTCGCGACCATGCTGGCGCGCCAGGGCGTGTGCCGCGACTTCGCGCATCTGGTGGTCGCGCTGCTGCGCGCACTCGACGTGCCCGCCCGCGTAGCCGCCGTGTACGCGCCGGGGCTGAGCCCCATGGACTTCCACGCGGTCGCGGAGGCGCTCGTCGACGGGCAGTGGTGGGTCGTTGACGCGACGGGGCTCGCGCCGCGCCCGTCGCTCGTGCGCATCGCCACTGGCAGGGACGCGGCCGACACGGCCTTTCTCACGACGGTGGGCGCCCCGGTCAGCCTGGTGTCGATGGAGGTCGGCGCGGTCGCCGAACGGCTACCGACCGACGAGCCCGACGCCCTGATGAGCCTTCCTTGAGCCCGTCGCCATGCATCGGCCAATGCTGAGAGAATGCTGAGAGCGGTGCGAAGCGGGAACCTCCGCGCGCGCCCATCGGTTGACTGACCATGACCATGGCCGGCCTCTGCCCGGCCCCCGCGCGCCATGAAGGCGCCCATCAAGGAGCTTCACTCTTGATCACCACCCGCTGGACCGCCGCCGTCGCGATCGGTGCCCTCTCGGTGCTAGGCCTCACCGCCTGCTCGAGCGACGCCGAGACCGACGCCACCACCTCCCCCTCGGCCGAGGCATCGGCCCCCGCCGAGGTCGACAACTCCGCCGCCGAGGCGGCCCTCGAGGAGATCACCTGGACCGACGGCGAGGACGCCCCGACCCTCGAGTTCGAGGCGCCCCTCAACGTCGATAACCGCGCCGCGCGCGCGATCGCCCCGGGCGACGGCGAGCCCGTCGAGGACGGCGATGTCGTCAACCTCGCCTACACCGTGTGGTCGGGCGAGGACGGCTCGCAGGTCTACTCGACCTACGAGGGCGGTGTGCCCGAGGCCATCACGTTCTCCGAGGAGAGCGTGACCGACACGGTGCTGTACGACGCCATCAAGGGCCAGAACGTGGGTGCCACCTTCATCTACGCCTTCCCGAGCAGCGAGGCTGACGACGGCACCGTGACGCCGTCGCAGTACATGGCCGTGACCGTGGACTCGGTCACGACCGTGCTCGACGGCCCCGAGGGTGCCGCGGTGGAGCCCGACGAGGGCCTGCCCACCGTGACGCTCGACGACACCGGCAAGCCCAGCATCGATTTCGCCGATGCGGGTGAGATGCCCACCGAGCTCGTGGTCCAGCCCCTCATCGAGGGTGAGGGCGACGTGGTCGAGGAGACCGACACCCTCACCGTGAACTACACCGGCTGGATCTGGGACGGCGAGCAGTTCGACTCGTCCTGGGACCGCGGCACCACCGCCTCCTTCCCGCTCTCGAACGTGATCGCGGGCTGGACTCAGGGCCTGGCAGGCCAGACCGTCGGCTCGCAGGTGCTGCTGGTGATCCCGCCGGACCTGGGCTACGGCGACTCGGACACGTCCTCGATCCCCGGCGGCTCGACCCTGGTGTTCGTGGTCGACATCCTCGCCGCGAGCTAACCGCTCCGCACACGACGACGCCGGCCGCGTCCCTCCTCACGGAGGTGACGCGGCCGGCGTTTGTCGTTGCTCCGGCGATTCCTTGAGGCTGTGATGGTCACTTTCGGCCCGGATGTGACCATCGCAGCCTCAAGGAATCGGGCATGGCGGCAGCCCGGGCGGAGGGCCGATGCCGTGGCCGGGTTAGGTACCCGGCGTTCCCTGGGAGGGCGTCGCGACGGCGGGAGCCGACGCGGGGGCAGCTGCGTTGCCGGCTTCGTCGCCCTCGCCCGCCTCGATCTGCTCCACGACCTCGTAGGTGCGGCCGGTGTTCTTCGCGATCGACGTGATGAGGGCTGCGACGGGCAGGGCCATGAAGGCGCCCATGGGTCCCGCGATGGCGCCACCGGCCATGGCTCCACCGAAGGCTACGGCGCCGTTGAGTTCCATGGTCTTGGACGACAGTCGCGGGTTGAGGACGTAGTTCTCGATCTGCTGGTAAACCAGCACGTACGCGACCAGCACGAGGGTGGGGACGAAGCCCTCGACGGCGAGGACCACGAGCGAGGGCACGATCGCGCCCACGTAGGTCCCGATGAACGGGATGAACTCGGACACGAAGCCCATGAACAGCGCCATGGGCAGCGCGTAGACCAGCGGCAGCCCCACGAGCAGCATGACGAAGAAGGCGCCCGTGCCGCAGATGATCATCAGCAGCAGGCGGGAGTAGAAGTAGCCGCCCGTCTGCTCAATCGAGGTGCGCGCCACCCAGCCGACCACCTGCTGACGCTGCGGGGGCATGCGCCGCATGATGGTGCGCAGCAGGCGCGGGAAGTCGGCCGCGAAATAGAAGGTGAACGTCAGGATCGTGAAGACGTCGAACACCAGGCCCAAGCCGCTGGAGACGATGCCGAGCACGTTGTCGCCCCACTCCTGAACGGCGCGCAGGATGGGTGCGGTGGCCTCCTCCGCCGCCTCGGTGTCGACCACGTCGCCGCCGAAGTAGTCGGCCGACCATTGGTTGACGTTGTCAAGCCACTCATTGAGGTGAGCCCCCACCGCGGAGGCGAACTGCACGATTGCCGGGATGAGGAACGCCACCATGAGCACTACCGCCACCATCGCGGTGATGAAGATGATGCCGACGGCCGCCCCGCGCCTCATGTGGAAGCGGCGCACGAGTGCCTCGACGCCCGGAATGATCGCGAGCGCAAAGAACAGGGAGATCACCAGGACGCCGATGAGGTGGCGCAGTTGCATGACGACCACCACGGCGAGGGCGGCAAGCGCGACGACGACGACCACCTTCCACGCCGACTGCCACACGAAGCGGTTCACCCACGCCGGCGGTGAGGTGTCGGGGCGCTCGCCCTTGACGGCCTGGGCGGCCTGCGCGACCTCGGAGGGGACGAGCGTGTCGGGTGGGTTCTCGGCGTTCATGGCCACCATCGTGCCAGGGTGGCGCCGACCGGCGGTAGGCACCACCCTGGGGATGGCCGATGCGTCAGGCGGCGCGCGTACCCGACTGCACCTCGGTGACGGGCCGGGCGGCCTCGGCCACGAGCGAATACAGGTCGCGCGGATCGTGCGGTTCGGCGATGAGGTCGACCTCGCCGGCGAACGCGGTGCCAGCCACGGCGTCGGCCAGATATGCCAGCGCCGAGAAGTCCTCGAGGGCGAAGCCGACGGAGTCGAAGACGGTGACCTGATCGTCCGACGTGCGGCCGGTCGCGGTGCCGTCCAGGACGGTCCACAGTTCGGTGACAGGGTGATCGGGCGCGAGCTGCTGGATCTCGCCCTCAATGCGGGTCTGGGGGGTGAACTCGACGAAGATGTCGCCGCGGGTGAGGATCGCGGGGTCGAGCTCGGTCTTGCCGGGGCAGTCCCCGCCGATGGCGTTGAGGTGTGTGCCGGGCTCGATCCACTCGTCGCGCACGATGGTCGCGAGAGTCTTGTCGGCGGTGCACGTGGTGACGATGTCTGCGCCGCGGCAGGCGTCCTCGGCGCTGGTGGCGCGGTAGATCTCGAAGCCGAGCGGCTCGAGGTTGCGCGCGACCTTGTCCATCGCGCCGGGGTCGGTGTCGAAGATGCGCAGCCTGGAGACGCCGAGTGCCGCGCGCATCCCGACTGCCTGGAACTCGCTTTGCGAGCCGTTGCCAATGATGGCCATGGTGGTCGAATCCGGTCGCGCGAGCGCGACGGCGGCCATCGCCGAGGTCGCGGCGGTGCGCAGGGCGGTCAGGAGGGTCATCTCCGCGATGAGCACCGGGTAGCCGTTGTGGACGTCGGCGAGCGCGCCGAAGGCGGTCACGGTCTGGAAGCCGCGCAGCGGATTCTCGGGGTGGCCGTTGACGTACTTGAAGGCGTAGCGGTCGGCATCGGCAATCGGCATGAGCTCGATGACGCCGATGGGTGAGTGGGACGCGATGCGGGGGGTTTTGTCGAACTGAGGCCAGCGGCGGTAGTCGGCCTCGAGGCGCGAACGAATGCCGTCGATCGCGGCGGCGGCACCCTCGTGGGCGATCCAGGCGGACATGCGGGGAACGTCGACGAGCATCACCATGACTCGCCTCCTTGTCTCATCGGCAGCGGGGACAGGGAGGTGTGCCGTGTGGTCGTCGTCGACTCACCTCCCTGACTCCAGGATGACAGGGAAAGTGCGCGTGAAGATGGCTCTTGACGCGGGAATCATGCAAGTATGAAGCGAAGTGCATGTGAAGCGAGCGCCGCGCGCAGGAAAGGTTCATCACGATGGATTCCCTCGACACCCGCATCCTCGACCTGCTGAGAGAAGACGGGCGCGCAAGCTATCACGACCTCGGCCAGCAGGTGGGGCTGTCGGCCTCCGCAGTGAAGCGCCGCGTGGATCGCATGACCGAGGACGGCGTGATCCGAGGATTCACGGTGCTGACCGACCCCGAGGCGGTCGGTCATGGCACCGAGGCATACGTCGAGCTGTTCTGCCGGGGCATCGTGGGGCCCAGCGAGTTGCGGCGCATTTTGAAGGACATTCCCGAGGTGATCGAGGCCACGACGGTGACGGGCCAGGCCGATGCGCTCGTCACGTTGCGGGCGAAGGACACCCGGCACCTCGAATTGGCGCTGGAAAAGGTGCGCTCACCTCAGCAGGTGGACTCGACGCGTTCGGCCATCGTGTTGTCGCGGCTCATCGAGCGTCGCGGCCAGTAGCGTCGCAGGCGCCGCGTGGCCGGGGACCCGAGCGCCACCAAGGGTGACGCTCCCGCCGTGACGAACAGGCGCCGCCCTGGCGTCGTCTGGCATGCGGCCGAAATACCCCCTGGGGTATAGTCGTCGCGTTGCCACGAACGTGGCCTCCCTCTACGAAAGGACAAGACATGTGCATGCGAGTGACCTGTGATGTGTGCGGCAAGCCCACGTGGGCCGGCTGCGGCCAGCACGTCGAGGACGCCCTGGCCGGCGTCGCGCCCGCGGACCGCTGCCAGGGCCACGGCTGATGGCGGCGACGCTGAGCCCCGTCCGTGCCTGGGCGCTGGCCCTGGGCGCGGCGGTCGCGCTCGCGGCCTGCTCGGCGCCCGCGGAGTCGATTGACCTCACCGAGGACACGGTGGTCGTGGACGTGCGCACCCCGTCGGAGTACGACGGCGGCCACCTGGACGGCGCCGTGAACCTCGACCTGCAGTCGGCCACGTTCGTGGCCGATGTCGCCGCGCTCGACGCGGACGCCGAATACGTCGTCTACTGCCAGTCGGGCAACCGTTCCGGTCAGGCGACGCCGGTGTTCGAGGACGCTGGCCTCACCGTCGTAGACGCCGGCGGCATCGCGGATGCCGCCGAGGCCACGGGCCTCGACGTCGTCAACTAGGGACTACACCCAGCTGGGCAGCCACATGTGTGCCTGCCAGTACCGGAACGGGATCGGCTCTCCCGTCCAGATCGGGGTGAAGAACCCGGCGAGGATCAGCGCCACGCCAAGGAAGACGCCGACGATCGCGAGCCCGCGCGTGCTCCATGCCCCGTCGAGCCGCGCGGGCTGCGCGATCCGCTGCATGGCCCACACCAGCAGCAGCACCACGAACGGCGACATGGTGACCGTGTAGAACGTGAAGATGGTGCGGTGGGCGAAGGGCAGCCACGGCACCCACGCCGCGAGGTAGCCCAGCGACACCGTCAGCGCCAGCATGTCGCGGTGGCGAATGATCCGCCACAGGGCGTACAGCAGCACCGCGAAGGCGGTCCACCAGATGAGCGGCTCACCGATCGCGTGGATGGCGCTCACGCAGCGCTCGGCGCCGCAGTCGGCGTCCGGCGCGTCCTCGAAGTAGAACGCGGTGGGACGCCACTGGAACGGCCATGCCCACGGGTTGGACTCGTAGTTGTGCGGGGTGTCGAGCCCGCGGTGGAAGTCCCACATCTGCTGGTGATAGTGGATCAGCGAGTTGAGGCCGTCGGGCAGCCACGTGAGTCCTTGGCCGGGGTTGTCCTCGGCCCAATGGCGGCCCCACGAGTTCTCCGAGGTAAACCACGGGATCCACGACGCGAGGTAGACCACCGGCAGGATGACGACCGTCGCGAGGAACGCGGGGATGGCGCGGACAAAGGCGCCGGCGAACCAGCCCTCGTAGCCCGCGGCGCGCCGGTCGTACCAATCGAAGACCACCGACAGCACCAAGAACGCCGCCATGAAGTACAGGCCGTTCCACTTCACGGTGACTGACAGCGAGAAGGCGAGGATGGCAGCCAGTCGCCACCAGCGCATCCCAAGGTGCGGGCCGCCGCCCGGCAGCCGGACCTCATCGCCCCATCCGTACTCGGCCCGTTCGCGCGCGGCCGCCGTGACGAGCCGGTCGCGCGTGCGGAACCTGTCCGTCACGAGCAGCGCGAAGCCGAGCACAATAAAGAAGGTCAGGTATCCGTCGAGCAGGGCCGCTCGCGACAGCACCACATGCTCGCCGTCGACGGCCAGCAGGACGCCCGCGACGGTGCCCCAGATCGTGGAGTTGAAGAGCCTGCGCGCCGTCATCGCGAGGATGATGCACGCGGCGACTCCCACCAGCGCGCCCATGACGCGCCATCCAAACGGCGTGGGGCCGAACACCTTCATGCCCAGGCCGATGAGCAGCTTGCCCGTGTTCGGGTGCACCACGAAGTCGCCCTCGTCGCTCAGCTGCGAAAAGTCGCCGTGAGCAAAGTCCTGGTTGTCGCCGCCCCACTCGCCCTCGAACCCCAGCTCCACCAGCGAGTAGCCGCCGCGGGCGTAGAACACCTCGTCGAAGACGAGCTCGGTGGGGAAGCCGAGCGTCCCGAAGCGCATGACGGCGGCGTAGACGCCGACCACGGTCACCATCAGCGCCACTCGCCAGCGCCACAGCCTCTCCCCGATCACAGGGGAAGCCTAATGGCGGGCCGCCAGGAACCTGGGACGACGTGTGCGACGCTTGGAGCCATGACAGGACGGCTCGTACTCGCGGCGACCCCCATCGGCAATACGTCCGATGCCTCCGCCAGGCTCCGTACGGCCCTCACCGAGGCCGACGTGATCGCCGCCGAGGACACCCGCCGGCTGCGCGACCTGGCCCGTCGCCTCGAGATCGACGTGACCGCCGAGGTGCTCGCGGTGCACGACCACAACGAGCGCGACCGGGCGGCCGACCTGGTGGCGCGCGCGGCCGCCGGCGCTCTCGTGGTGCTCGTGTCCGATGCGGGCATGCCGACCGTCTCCGATCCCGGGTTTCGGGTCGTGGAGGCCGCCGCCGCGGCGGCCGTCGCGGTCGAGGTGCTGCCCGGGCCGTCGGCGGTGCTGACGGCCCTCGCCCTGTCAGGCCTTCCCACGGACCGGTTCTGCTTCGAGGGCTTCCTGCCACGCAAGGAGGGCGAGCGGGCCCGGGCCCTCACCGACCTGGCGACCGAGTCGCGCACCATGGTGTTCTTCGAGGCCCCGCACCGGCTCGCGGCCACCCTCGAGGCGATGGCGCTGGCGTTCGGCGCCGACCGCCAGGCGGCGGTCTCGCGCGAGCTCACCAAGACCCACGAGGAGACCAGGCGTGGCGCGCTCGCGGACCTCGCCTCGTGGGCATCCGCGGGTGTCCGCGGCGAAATCGTCGTCACCGTCGCGGGCCGGCCGGCAGCGGCTCCCACCATGGAGGCGCTCGTCTATGAGGCGCTCGCACGCGTCGCGGCGGGCGAGCGCGCCAAGGACGCCGTCGCGGACCTCGCCACCACGGCTGGGGTGCCGCGCCGCGAGCTGTACAGCGCCGTGCTCGCCGCGCGCCACGGGGACGCGTGACGCGTCCCCACGCTCGCGGACGCCGGCCGAACGCCGGCGTCATCACCGCGCTCGTCGTGGCGGTACTTGCCGCCGGCGGAAGCAGCGCCGCATGGGCGATGGGTGAGCGGGACGCGGACGATCCACAGGCGGCCGTGACGGTGACGGCAACCCCGTCGCCCGCCGGCGCGAGCCCGGCGGCAGGGGACAGCCCGGCAGTCACGGCGCCGAGCATCGACGCCTCGGCCGCGCCGCCCTCAATTCACGCCGCGCCTGCATACGACCTCGACAGCCCCGACGCGGTGACGGTGATCGTCAATAAGGCACGCCCGCTCGAGCCCGAGACGTACGTGCCCGACGACCTCGCCGACCTGACGGCCATTCCCGGCGGCGCGAGCCAGCAGATGCGGTCCGAGGCCGGGGACGCTCTCGTCGCCATGCGACAGGAGGCGGCCGATGCCGGCGCCGCGTTCTCCGTCGCGACCGCCTATCGGTCGTATGGCTTCCAGGAGTCGCTCTTCGGCGACTACGCGGCCGAGCATGGCGTGAACAGTGCGGAGCGATTCTCGGCACGGCCCGGGTACTCCGAGCATCAGACCGGCCTCGCCGTCGACATTTACGCCTCCGCGGCCTGCCGCATCAAGCGCTGCTTCGGCGAGGAGGCCGCGGGCGAATGGGTAGCCGAGCACGGCTGGGAGCACGGCTTCGTCGTGCGCTACCCGGACGGCTCCGAGGACGTGACCGGCTACGTCTACGAGCCGTGGCACCTACGCTACGTCGGCGCCGAGATGGCTTCAGCGATGCACGAGTCTGGCGCCGCGACCCTCGAGGAGTACCTGGAGCTCAGCCCCGCACCCGACTACCCCTGAGATCAGGAGAGGGCCGCGCTCGCCCGGCCACGGCATCGGCCCCCCTCAGCGACTCCGCGAAAGGCGCCCCGCACGGTCACTAGGATGGTCGCCATGTCACGCATCCTCTCCGCTGTCGCCTGGCCGTATGCCAACGGGCCCCGTCACATCGGCCACGTCGCCGGTTTCGGCGTGCCCTCGGACGTCTTCAGCCGGTACATGCGCATGGCGGGCCACGACGTCCTGATGGTGTCCGGCACCGACGAGCACGGCACGCCCATCTTGGTGCAGGCCGAGGGCGAGGGCGTGACCCCGCAGGAGCTCGCGGACCGTTACAACCGCGTCATCGTCGAGGACCTCGTGTCGCTCGGACTGTCCTACGACCTCTTCACCCGCACCACCACCGGTAACCACTACCAAGTAGTGCAGGACATGTTCTCCGCCGTGCACACCAACGGCTACATGATCGAGCAGACCACCCGCGGCGCGATCTCGCCGTCCACGGGCCGCACTCTTCCCGACCGTTACATCGAGGGCACCTGTCCCATCTGTGGCTATGACGGCGCCCGCGGCGACCAGTGCGACAACTGCGGCAACCAGCTCGACGCGATCGACCTGAAGAACCCCGTCAGCCGCATCAACGGCGAGACGCCCAAGTTCA
The DNA here is from genome assembly GCF_002090135.1 of Demequina sp. NBRC 110055. Classification (GTDB taxonomy): domain Bacteria; phylum Actinomycetota; class Actinomycetes; order Actinomycetales; family Demequinaceae; genus Demequina. The sequence continues at coordinate 966,923 of NZ_BBRL01000004.1, forward strand.
TCGAGACCGAGCACTTCTTCCTCGACCTGCCCGCGCTCGTCGAGCCGCTGTCGGACTGGTTGGGCTCGCGCCACGGCTGGCGCCCCAACGTCCTGAACTTCTCGCGCAACCTCCTTGCCGACGTGCGCCCGCGCGCCATGACGCGCGACATCGACTGGGGTATCCCCATCCCGCTGCCTGGCTGGGAGGACAACCCCGCCAAGCGCCTCTACGTCTGGTTCGATGCGGTCATCGGCTACCTGTCCGCCTCGATCGAGTGGGCGCGCCGCGAGGGCGAGCCCGACGCGTGGCGGCAGTGGTGGAACGACCCCGAGACCCTGTCCTATTACTTCATGGGCAAGGACAACATCACCTTCCACTCGCAGATCTGGCCCGCGGAGCTGCTCGCGGCCAACGGTCGCGGCTCCAAGGGCGGCCAGCTGTCGCAGTTCGGCGACCTCCAGCTGCCCACCGAGGTGGTCTCGAGCGAATTCCTCACCATGGAGTCCGCGAAGTTCTCCTCGAGCCGCGGCCACGTGATCTACGTGCGCGACATGCTGGCCCGCTACCAGCCCGACGCGCTGCGCTACTTCATCGCGACCGCCGGGCCCGAGAGCCACGACTCCGACTTCACGTGGTCCGAGTTCAAGCGCCGCACCAACGACGAGCTGGTCGCCGGTTGGGGCAACCTCGTCAACCGCACCGCCACGCTGCTGCACAAGAACGTCGGCACCATCCCCTCGCTCGAGGGCGCGACCGACGCGGACCGCGCGGTGCTGGCCGCCTCCGAGGCCGCCTTCACGACCGTGGGCGACCTGCTCGGTGCGCACCGCCAGCGCGCCGCGATCAGCGAGGCCATGAAGGCCGTCGGCGAGGCCAACAAGTACCTGGCCGACACGGCTCCCTGGAAGCTCAAGACCGAGGACCCCGCCCGCATGGAGACCGTGCTGGGTGTCGCCGCGCAGCTCGTGACCGACGCGAACACCATGCTCGCGCCGTTCCTGCCCCACAGCGCCCAGAAGGTGCACGAGGCGCTCGGCGGCACCGACACCATGGCTCCCATGCCTCAGATGAACGAGGTCGACGACCTGGACATCGCGGGCCGGCACTACCCCGTCATCCAGGGTGACTACTCGTCCGCGCACGGCACGTGGGGCCGCAGGGACATCGTGCCCGGCACACCCGTCGACAAGCCGTCGCCCATCTTCGTGAAGCTCGACGACTCCATCGTGGAGGACGAGCTGCAGCGGATGCGTGGCGACGACGAGTGACGCGCCGCGGAGCCTGGCCGCCCGTTCCTGAGTCGCTCCCGGCGCCCATCGTCGACAACCACTGCCACCTCGAGTACCCGGCGGGCGACGAGCCGCTGAGTGTCGAGGCGCGGCTCGCTCAGGCGGCCGATGCCGGGGTCACTCGGGTCGTGAACATCGGTTGCGATCTCGAGTCGGCTCGGTGGACGGCCGATGCCGTGGCACGGTTTCCGCAGATGCTCGGCGGGGTCGCGCTGCACCCCAACGACGCGGCGGTGTTGGCGGCCGAGGGGACGTACGACGAGGCGTTCGCCGAGATCGCCGCGCTGGCGCGCGGCGAGCGCATCCGCGTGGTCGGCGAGACCGGGCTGGACTACTTCCGCACCGGACCCGAGGGACGCGACGCGCAGATGCGGGCCTTCCGCGACCACATCGCGTTGGCTAAGGAACTGGACCTGCCGCTGCAGATCCACGACCGCGACGCCCACGCCGACGTCATCGAGGTGCTGCTGGCCGACGGCGCGCCCGACGTCACCGTCTTCCACTGCTTCTCGGGCGACGCCGCCATGGCGCGGCTCGCGGTGGCCGAGGGGTGGTACCTGTCGTTCGCCGGCACGGTGACGTTCAAGAACAACGACCCGTTGCGCGCGGCGGCCGCCGTCACGCCTCCCAGCCGCATGCTGGTCGAGACGGACGCGCCCTTCCTCACGCCCCATCCGCATCGCGGCCAGCCGGGCTCTCCCGCCATGGCCGCGCTGACGGCCAGGACGCTCGCCACGGTGCTCGGCATGGATCTGGAGGCGTTCTGCACCCGGATCTGGGAGACCTCCGACAACCTGTATGGTCCCTGGTAAGTGACCTTTATCACCGGGTCAACCACGGCATCGGCCGTACCCAGGACTAGCGCATCCGAATGTAACTATGAGATAACAGTCCGGTGAATCGTCGCGTTTTTGATGGCCGCGACGAGACGAAAGGATTGGCCGTTTGAGTTACCGACGTACGACGCCTGCCCCTGGAGGACGACGGGAGCAGCGTCAGAAGAAGGGCGTGCGCGTCCGCACCGCCCAGGGAGTTATTGCGACCGCTGCGGTCGGCGCATTTGCGTTCGGCTCGTTCGCTTCGGTGGGGGTGAACGCCTTTGCGGCACCCACCGCTGAGGAGGCGGAAGCGATCACCGCGACCACCCTCGCACCCGTCGAGGCTGCCGCCGCCGACATCGAGATCGTGACGGAGACCAAGGAGGTCGCCATCGAGCACGGCTCGGTGGAGAAGCAGGACTCCTCCGAGGAAAAGGGCACCGAGAAGGTCGTGACCGAGGGCGAGGACGGCACCATGCTCGTCAGCTACAACGTCACGGTGAAGGACGGCGTCGAGGTCGAGCGGGAGGAGGCCATGTCCGTCGTGGTCGAGGAGCCCGTCGACGAGGTCGTCGCGATCGGTACCCGCACCGCCCCCAAGATTCCCACCGGCGTCTCGAACTCCGGCACCAACCGCGCGATCGGCAAGGAGCTGGCCGCCGCCCGTGGCTGGACCGGTGACCAGTGGAACTGCCTCAACGCGCTGTGGACCCGCGAGTCCGGGTGGAACTCGAACGCCCACAACAGCTCGTCCGGCGCCCACGGCATCCCGCAGGCGCTTCCCGGTTCGAAGATGGCCTCGGCCGGATCCGACTGGGCCACCAACCCCGCGACGCAGATCAAGTGGGGCCTGGGCTACATCAGCGGTCGCTACGGCACGCCGTGTGCCGCGTGGGGTCACTCCGAGCGCATCGGCTGGTACTAAACCCGTGGCCGACCTGCTCGGCCCGTCCGAGATACGCTCCCTGGCCGAGTCGCTCGGCACCGCGCCCACCAAGAAGTGGGGGCAGAACTTCGTGGTCGACGCCGGCACGGTGCGTCGGATTGTGCGCATCGCCGGCGTCCAGCCGGGAGACCACGTCGTCGAGGTGGGACCCGGCCTGGGCTCTCTGACACTCGCGCTGCTCGAGGCCGGCGCGCGGGTGACCGCGGTCGAGATCGACCCGATTCTCGCCGCGGCCCTGCCCGACACGGTCGCGTCCCATGCGCCCGAGGCGGCAGAACGGCTCACCGTCATCCATCAGGACGCGCTGAAGGTCGCGCAGCTGCCGTCGCCGCCCGACGCCCTCGTGGCGAACCTGCCCTACAACGTCTCCGTGCCGGTCATCCTGCACTTCCTCGAGACGTTCCCTGCCCTCGCCAAGGTGCTGGTGATGGTCCAGGCCGAGGTGGCCGACCGCATCGCGGCGCCCCCCGGCTCGCGCACCTACGGCATCCCGTCTGCGAAAGCTGCGTGGTACACCGCGACCCGCCGCGCCGGCGACGTGGGCCGCGCCGTGTTCTGGCCCGTGCCACGCGTGGACTCCGCGCTGGTGCTCATGGAGCGACGCGAGCAGCCCGTGACGTCGGCCTCTCGCGAGGAGGTCTTTGCGGTGATCGACGCGGCCTTCGCGCAGCGGCGCAAGGGTCTGCGCGGCGCATTGTCGGGCATCGCCGGCTCCGGTGCGGCGGCCGAGGCCGCCTTGCTGAGCGTGGGCATCGAGCCGCTGACGCGCGGCGAGCAGTTGGGCATCGACGACTTTGCGCGTATCGCCGAGGCGCTCAGTGCCGCCGACGGCGCGGCGGACGGCGGGTCTGGCACGCTACAGGCATGAGAGCCGTCACGGTCCGCGCCCCTGGCAAGGTCAACCTCCAGCTGGCCGTCGGTGCCCTGGGCGAGGACGGCTACCACCCGCTCGCGACCGTGTTCCAGGCGGTGGACCTCTTCGAGACCGTCACCGCCACGCCCCGCGCGGACAGCGAACTGCGCGTGAGCGTGGAGGCGCCGCGGGGGCTGGGCATCGACCTTGCCGCCGTGCCCACGGGGCCCGACAACCTCGTGGTGCGCGCGGCACAGGCGCTGAGGGACACGTATGGCGTGGACGACGGCGCCGACCTGCACATCGTGAAGGGCGTGCCCGTGGCCGGCGGCATGGCGGGAGGCTCGGCCGACGCCGCCGCCGCGATCCTTGCGTGCGCCGAGGCGTGGGAACTGGCCCTGTCGCGCACGGAGTTGGACGCGGTCGCCGCCACGATTGGCGCGGACGTGCCGTTTGCGTTGCACGGGCACACGGCGGTGGGTCTGGGGCGCGGCTCCGACCTGTCACCCGCGATGACGCACGGCGAGTTCCACTGGGTGCTCGCGACGCAGTCGTGGGGCCTGTCGACGCCCGCCGTCTACGGAGAATTCGATCGCCAGGTGGCCGCGGGAGAGATCGCCGTGGGGGAGCCGCGCATTAGCGAGGCCGTCATGACGGCGCTCATGGCGGGCGACGCTCACGCCCTGGGCGCGAGCCTCCACAACGACCTGCAGGGGCCTGCGCTGACGCTCGCACCCCGCCTGCACCGCGTGATCGACGCGGCGGAGGACGCCGAGGCGCTGGGCGTGATGGTGTCAGGGTCGGGTCCCACGGTGGCCGCGCTTGCGCGCTCGCGCCAGCACGCCCTCGCGATCGCCGCCCACCTCAGGGCGGAGGAGGTGGCGCACACGGTGCTCACCGCATCCGCCCCCGCCACCGGCGCGACCATCCTGGCGCCCTAGGCGCCCTAGGCGCCCTAGGCGCCTTCAGCGTCGGGGCGCCGTCAGGCGCCGCCCCATGCTTAGGGTGCCTTGGGCTCCTCGGGAGCTGCGGCATCGGCCGTCTTGCCGGCGAGGATCGCGTCACGGATCTCGACCAGCAGCTCGACCTCGGTGGGGGAGACGGACTCGCCGGGCGCGGGTTCGTCCTTCTTGCGGCGCTCGGCCAGCTTGTTGAGCGGCAGGACCACAAGGAAATAGATGGCCGCGGCGACCAGCAGGAAGTTCAGTGCGGCATCGAGAACCGCGCCAAACGACAGAATCGCGTCGTCGGAGGGGTCATCGGGAGTGCCGCCGTCGTTGAGGGTCCAGGTCGCGACCTGTGCGAGGTCCGACTGGCCAAAGATCGCCGCGATGAGGGGGTTGATGATGGAGTTGACGAGGGCGTTGACGATGGCCGTGAAGGCCGCGCCGATGACCACGCCGACGGCGAGGTCCACCACGTTGCCACGGGTGATGAAGGCCTTGAATCCCTGAATCATGCTGTCCTCCCAGACGTCATTACGTCCGACGATAGGCCAGGACCAGGGGTGTTGTCGCTACGCGAGAGGCGTCGTGTCCGATCCGGGGGCCATCGGGTCCCGCTCGAAGTTGCTCAGGCCATTCCACGCGAGGTTCACCAGGTGAGCGGCGACCTCGTCCTTGCTGGGCTCGCGGACCTCCGCCCAGTGCTGTCCCGTCAGCGCCACCATGCCCACCAGCATCTGCGAGTAGATGGGCGCCGAGGCGGGGTCGAGTCCGCGCTTGACGAACTGGTGGGCCAGCAAGTGCTCCACCTGGTTGGCGACGTCGCCGATGAGTGAGGAGAACGTGCCGGAGGCCTGCGCCACGGGCGAATCGCGCACCAGGATGCGGAATCCGTCGGGGGAGGACTCGATGTAGTCCAACAGTGCGCGGGCAGCGCGCTCGACCAGTTGACGCGGGTGGCCGCGCTCGGCGAGGGCGCCAGACAGGGCGCCCAGGAGGGCCTCGACCTCGCGGTCGACGATGACCGCGTAGACGCCCTCCTTGCCGCCAAAGTGCTCGTAGACCACCGGCTTGGACACGTCCGCGCGCGCCGCGATCTCCTCCACGGAGGTGCCGTCGAACCCTCGCTCGGCGAACAGTGTGCGCGACACGGTGAGCAGCTGCTCGCGCCGATCGCGAGCCGTCATGCGGGCGCGGGGAGGCTTGCGTTCGTCGGTCACGGTCCCTAGTGTGCCGCGAATCCTGGCAGACTGGGCACCCCGGCATCTCCGGGATCGCCGATCCGCCCTGGTGTAACGGCAGCACGCAGGCCTTTGGAGCCTCGCAGTACAGGTTCGAATCCTGTGGGCGGAGCCGAGACGAGTAGCCGATTAGCAGCGATGACGCCGGATTATTGGCCCCGTCGACGGCGACCATGCAACAAGCGTGCACTTTCGACTCGATACCCAGGCTCTGGCGTCCCAAACGAAAGCGCCCGCCTCGGTGCAGCAACACCGGGCGGGCCGACGGAAAGTTGGTTCCGCCATGAACGACGCTACTCACTCCGTTCGCACGATTCGTGAGCGGATCGCGCAGATCCACCGCGAGGGCCTGCGTCTGCAACTCGAGCGCGACCCGATCACCGCGGCGAAGTCCGCACAGCGCGACGGCCGTCCCCTCGCCGAGTTCGTGATCGATCAGTGCGAGCGGCGTGGAATCGACCCTGCCCCGTACCTCGAGCAGATCGAGCAGGAGGGCGATCTGTGAGCGCCGCCGGTCCCGCGTGGGCGCGCGAGCACGACGCTCCAGAGCTCGACGGCGGCAAGGCCTTCACCCGCTACGCGGTCGCCGAGGAGACGTTCACCATCGGTCAGGACTGGGAGCACACGAACCACGGGCTCGTGCCCGCATCGCCCGTCGAGGTGTCGGTCGAGGCGATGACGTTCAACGACGAGGGCGCAGGTTGGTCGCGGCTCGGTCGGGCGCTCGCGTGGGCCCGTCACCTCGTCACTGAGTTGGAACGCGTACAGGCCGCGTCCGTGCGCCCCAACGCGGGCACGACGGCGCACGTCGCTGCAGGTAGGGCCGTCGCCCTGCGTATGACGGCACTGCAGGCGCGTCACGGCTGGACGGCTGCGACGGTCGCGCAACGCGCCAGGATCCCGCGCACGCGATTCCTCGCGTGTCTCGACGAGCAGTCGCCGTTCAACGTCGACGAGCTCGCAAGCATCGCCGCCGTGTTCGGCCTCGACACGTTCGCCCTCATGAGCGGTGCTGGCCGCGAGCACGGCGGTGCGTGATGGCGTCATGGATCGACAACGGTGACGGGTCGTACATCGCTGGCGACCCGCCCACAGAGCCGGGCGCCGGACAACGCTGATGCCCCGACTGTCACGGGGAAGGCGTCGAACGGTCGACCGACCTCGACCGCGACCTCGACATCTGTTCGAGCTGCCGCGGCGCGTGCGTGATCCCGTGCCCTGACGGGGGATGCGAGACCTGCCAACCCGACTGACACGACGAAAGGACGACGCCCCGACCAAGTGAATTGGCCGGGGCGTCGTCTACGTGTTTCCTGTCAGCGGGTCTGCACCCATTCGAGCAGCGCTCCGCGTGCACGGCTGGCGAACTTGGCACGCTCCTCGGAGATCTCGCTCATGTGCACGGCTAGGTCGCTTCCCCCGTCAGGGACGAATAGGTCTGCCGGCACATCTGCGTGTGCAGCGACATCCGCGGACACGTTTGTGGCTTCGTCGCCGGCGAGGACGTAGTACCGGACACCGACGACGGCGTCGTACCCGTTGTGATTCCGCACGGTTGCAAGCGCCACGACAGTCAAACCACTCTTGAGGTTGGTCCACGCACACGGCAAGTCGAGATCTTGCAGGTTGTCGGTGGCCTCGAACGGGTCGGTAACGCTAGTGCCGCTGCGGAGCTTGACGATGCGCTCGTCGGTTCCGGGGTTGATCTTGTGCCACGGATAGCCGAGTGTGGTCTCGTTGCTCATTTGGTAACCCTCCGTTCCTCAGGTATCACCAGGCTAGGGCAGCTCCTATCACTTCGACTTGGGGCGTCGATGTCAGACCCTGACGGCATGATGTGTGCATGCGTGGATCTGACGTCGTTGACCTACTGGCCGAGGTGCTGCCTCCGTCGCTCGTGAAGACGCTTATCGGAGCGGTCGCGGTTGGCGTCACCGGCTTCGGATTCACTGCGCCGATCGACTGGTACATCGCCGACAAGGCCGCCGGCATCCAAGAGATGTTCACCGAGTACGTCGAGGCGATCGTTACCGACTACAGCGCGCCGGCCGCGCCCTAACCCCCGTTGGTGGCGGCTCCAGCCCGGGCCTGCTGAGGGGATCGGCCACGCAGGCTAGAGCCGCCGAACAGCGACGCTACGGCCAAGACGGCATTACAAACCAGACGTAAGACCTGTGTCACACCCGAAAGTGACTAGGTCCACGCGGTGAACACGGCTTTACTTCGAGCCGCTCTGCGGGCGGTTGCCGCCGCTCTCGCCGAACTTTTGCTTCGACCAAGGACTCTTCTGCTGCGGCAATGGCTTCTTCGAGGGTTTATCAGCCGGTCGCTGCTCATTCTTATCGTCGCCCATGACCAATCCCTACCTGTTCACCTACCGCACAGCAGCGGCAACCAATGCCATAAAAAGTAGCGTCAAGGCAACAGATCCTGCAATGACGCCGGCCTGGAGTGCTCGGGACCTCATCGAGATGTACTCATCGAACTCAATGCACCTGTCGAGCTTCGCCCGCCTGAAATGGTCGAGGGCCTGCTCGCGTGTTAGGCCAGGCAGGTCTCTCCAAACCGCTTCTACATCCGGGGTCGAAACCGGCGCTGGCCAGACCGCAACAAGCGCAAAAATCGTCGCTGAAGCAAACATCGCAGCAATGAGCAGTAGCCCCGGGTCTGCACCGTCTCCAACGAGTCCGGCTGAGATACCGGTGACCGCAGCTAGGACACCCGCACGCGCTTGGATGCTTGCCAATCCTCTTGAGAGTCGCGCCAGCTCTTCATCGAGCGCGAGCATGAGAAGGTCTTCACCGTCGTCCATATCGTGACCTAACCACCTTGCTGTTTCGATGCACAACTACCACCACCTCTATGATCGGGCTGAGGTTTCGTGAGTTCAGGACGAGGCCAGACTCTCCAACGCCTCCTGCGCGCTCGCGAAGGTCTGCACATCATCCGAGCCCGTGAGCCGCGACAGGGACCAGCCCGCGCCGGCCGGGACAATCCACGCCACCGTGGTGCCCGAGGAGTCCGTCACGACCCACTTGCGACCTTGGAGAGTGGCGGTCAGGGTGGAGTGGTGGAGGGTGAGCGGCACGAGGGAAGCGCAGGGCGGGGCGCCGACACACTCCTCAGCGGCGGCGGTGCGCGGGCCTGCACGCCGGTCGAGACGATCCCGTAGGTGATCCGCGAGGTCGCGCTGTGGAGGTCCAACTCCGTTCCGCTCCTATCCGCTAGCCGCTAGGGTCTCGCCATGGGGAACCGGCGAGTCGTCTACGCCATCGGTGCCATCTTGCTCATCCTCGGCGGCATAGTCTTAATGGACGCGGCGTGGTTTTCTTCGGACTGGTCACAATTCCTCCCAGACGTTGCTGTCGCACTTGTCACCGGAGCTGTAGTTGGGCTGGTGGTTCTCACGTTCGAGTCGCATGCCCAAGAGCGAGGACAGGTGCGGAAGGACCGCAACGATTGGCTTGCGCTGCGCGAAGTCCTCAGCCGTGCCACAAGCGGAGCCGAAGACACGACGTACCAACGCGGTTCGACGTCTATCGTCGGATTCGAGTCGGACACGATCAAGCGTGCAGTTCAGGGGTCACCAGTCGCAACCTGGGCGAAGACGATCAGGGATCCGGGCCTGGATGCTCTAGTTCGCTATCTGGATCATCTTCAAATCGCAGAGAAATCGGCGCGCGAGTGCAACGCGACCGTGAATCGAGTGATCGCCAACACCGAGCTCATGAAGCTTGAAGGGTTCGAGCAGGTCTACTGGAACACCCTCGCGGGCGCCGTTGTGGACATGCTGGCGCGAGACCGACTGCCCCACGACCTCGCCGACGATGACCAGGAAGCCGCCGAGTTCGTCCTTGGGGATCTGGAAGTGGCCGAGTGTGGTCTCGATTGGCACTCTGACGTGCGGGTTCTCGGTTACCTCTATCTTGATCTACGCCAAGCCCTCGGGAACGGTTGACCCGAAATCGGCTGCTGAGGACAAGAAGCGGGCGGGATGTACGGCAATGCTCTAGCCGAACTCCCTTTGTGCCGATACCGTGTGCAGCAATGTTCCTGAGGGGGATCAGCAATGAACATGCAGCAGCCAGCGCCCGGCTCCGGGCCCCAATATCCTGCTGTCTACGCGGTGAAACCGCCATACCTAGGCATCACGGTCGTGTCGCTCTGCTTCGGCATCGCTGCCGTGTTGTTCGCGTGGATCCCGTACATCGGCATGATCCTCGGTGCGGTCGCGGTCGTCTGCGGTCATGTCGCGATGCGGCAGCTCGCGCGCAGCCTGCAGCCGCGCTCCGGTAAGGGCCTCGCCATCGCGGGACTCATCACCGGGTACGCGGGCATCCTGTTCAGCATCATCGGGATTCTGTTCCTGATGGCGTTCACCAGCGCCCTCAACTCGTCGTTCTCTTGACCTCTGGGTCATTCCGCCTGGACTCATCGCGCACCGGCTGCGGAGGGTGTTTGGGCGCGGTCCTCATCGTCGGTGCTGTCGTTGTGGTGATCGCGCTATGGAGCGGTGGCGAAGAGTCGGCTGCCGAACCGACGGACGTCCTGACGGCTGAGCGGTTGGACTGGGAAGAGGGTCGGCCGAGTGAACTGCGTCGCATCATCGACGAGGAGATCGCGGAGGGCGACTGCACGGCACTGCAGGAGATGTTCGACGTGTGGGAGCGTGCTGACGACCCGAACAACAACAGCGGCGCCCTCATGGGCTACATCGACGACGGCATGCGCGACGCCGGCTGCTACGGCGATTGACCGGAACCCCCAAAATCTCACAGGGGGGTTACGTGGCCCAAGCCGGTGCGCTACTGTCCACAGACGGCCCGGTGCGCGTGAGGCGCTCAGGCCGCAGGCGCTCGAGATGACTGCTAGCGTCGGAACACAAGCGCAGCTGGGGGCGTTCTACAATGGGGGACGAGGAGTCGACCAATGGCATTGCTGGAAAGGGAAGGGCCGATGAGCACCCTGGAAGCGATCCGACGGGGTCTGGACCACGGGATCGAGATGGCGATGAGCCCAGATCCGACTCGCTTGAGGGAACTGAGCGAGCGCGCGATGGAGATGACCGCGGAGACTTGCGAGTGGGCGGAAGTGGGAGCACTTCTGTCGGAGAGCATGGCGGCCTCGACGCGGCTCGATCAGACGCGCACCCTGACACAGGGGCGACACACCGCGTAACTACGGCGCTTCACATGCGTTCGGGACCGCTCCCTGAGGCGGCCCAACTTCAGGCCTACGAGAATGTAGTGCCGGGACTGGCATCCGAGATCGTCGGCATGGCGAAAGCCGCACAGAAGGCGCAGCATAAGGCTGCGTTGATCCCGGTCCGCGCTGAGGGTGCCGCGCTTATCCTCGCGACCATAGGCGTCTCCTATTTGCCTTGGCTCTTCGCTGGCGTTGCGGCGATCCTTGTCATCAAGGGTTACGACGTGGCGGGCATCATCGCTGGGGCGGCCTCCCTCATATCCGGAGGGCCGCAGATCATCGCAGCTACCCGACGCCCACGCTCTACCAGGACTAGGGCAACTGATAAGGCCGACGCGGCCAAGGAGCAGTAACGCCGGTGTCAAACTCGGGCATCTCGAACTAGCAGTCCGCGCAGGCGCATGACGGGGAGTCCCCCACTCGACACCGTAGCGACCTCTTTGGGCCGCGCGCGGCGCGCGCGGAACACGTGCCGAGGCGACGCTGATTCGTTCCTGTGGCGCGCGCTCCACCTGGAAGTTCTATGTCGGAGGGCGTGGATACTCTGCGGTCGACCCTACGAACAAGGAGGCGCAGTGCAGCAGGAAAGTGGAGTGAGCCACCAGGTGGCGGAAGCGTTGCGAGACGCGTGGCCCGACGTCCCAGAGGGGCTCAAGCCAGTGCTGGCTAACAGTTGGGCGACATTGGGAACAAAAGGCACACCTGGCGCGCCCTACGGCGACGCCGCGAACGAGGACGAGTTCCTGACCAAGGTCGCTGTCATGGCCGCCTCGGCCGAGTTCGGGGAGGCCGAGGCCCGTCAGTTCTTCGAGTCAGCGCTGGAAGCCGCAGGAGTGCCGGAAACCGAGCGCGGTGGCCTGATGGTCGCGCTGGCGACCAAATTCGTGTTCGTCCGCGACTAGCAAGCATCCCGGTCGGTGCCGTCCTCGGCCCGGTGTGGAGTCGAGGACGGCACGGGGTGGCTCACGGCCAACGGTGACCGCCGACCGAGGCCTCACGCTTGCGGGCGTACATGTCGGCTTCGAAGGACCCGCCGCCGTTGAGGTCAAGGTGCTCGATGGTGATGTTTAGCGGGCTGCTGTTGTGGACCGACTGCGGGATAATCGTTGGTTGTCCGGTGACGCCGCCGGATGCCATGGGGGTGACGCCCATGCGGGGGATGACTTCGAGGAGGATGGCCACGGAGCGGGGCGAGCCGTCGATGGGGATTTAGGCCTCGTCGACGTCCATGCGGTCGCCCACGAGCCGCATCGTGCCGGGTGGCACCATTTGTGCGATGGGTTCCATCCGGTTGGCGAGGATCCCGCCGGATGCCATCGCGTGGAGGTCGTGAACGGCGCCTTCATGCTCGACGATCCGGCCAATCGCGTTGCCCATGACGAGCCCCCCCTGATCCACCCTGCCCTCGGGAGAACTTTGTTGGCCCGGCGTACAGCCAGTGCCACGGGCTCTCGCGAAGAAGTCGATGCGTGAGTCAATGCGGGCTGGCACCATGGGTTCATGCGCCTAGAGGACCTGATCATTGAGGAAGATGGCGGGGTCGACGCCTGGACATGGAGCAAGCAAGTCCTTGACGAAGAGAAGGTGGCTGCGCTGCGCTCCGGCCCCATCGCGGGTGACGACGACCTCGAGTCAGCCCAGAGCCTCACCCTGCTGGTGCATGACGAGTACCGTCACTACGGCACCGACGGCGAGCAGTTCGTCACTGATTCTCAGTCCCGCATGCTGCTCCTCGCACTACGGGCGGTTGTGAGCCGGCATGGGCAAGAGATCAACCTGCCGTTCCGCGACTTTGACTCCTTCCGCTCATACTGGGGCCGCGAAGGCTGCTATGGCAGTTGGCAGTGCCGCCGTGAACTGCTCGAGAAGCACTTCGGGCCGCTCGAAGACGCCCTCGATCAACTCCTCAATGAGCAGAGTGGCTCCGTTACGGCAGAGGCGGTGTCGCCACGGCAGACCACCGGATGGCCGCGAGTCGACGAGGAGATCGTCGCGCTCAAGTTCCGATTCCGCACTGCCGTGAACCCCCAGGACTACAGGGACGTCGGCAACCGCTCCGTGGCGGTGATCGAGGCTCTCAGCGAGGCCGTCTTTGAACCGGACGTGCACTGGCACTCAGACGAGAAGCCGCCCGGGATCGACAAGACCGACATTCGCATCGGCGCCTTCGTAAGCCATACAGCGGGAGGCGCGGAGAACGAGGCGGTGAGGGCGGTGGCGAAGAAGTCGGTCGCCCTCGCCCACACAGTCAAGCACCGGTCTACACCTTCACGGCGTGACGCTGGCATCGCGGCTGACTCGGCCATCATGCTCGCCAACATTCTGCGCCGGCTCGCGGACGGAAGCTGACAGATCGCTTCCGCGCGCTGCGCCCATGTTTCGGTCGCCGCAGGGGCATCAACGCCTCATAGCATGGATTGCGACGGCGGCCACCAGGCGGGTTCAATGGTGCGTTTGGTAGCGCTTTTCTAGCACCCGAGGTCGTCGCGCGGGCGGCGGCGAGTATGCAAACCGAGGTAGATCGCTGAATGCAGACGTTTCGTAGTACAGGTTCGAATCCTGCGGGCGGAGCCACGCACACCCGTCTCTGCGGGCAGTTCGAACCGGATCGGTGCCCGCCACGCCGCTGAGGACGGCCGATGCCGTGGCTGGCCCCGCGTGTCGGCTCCCCTTCCGGTTCAAACGGTCGGGTGAGGGCGCGGATAGAGTGAGTCCACGAGTCCGATCGACGGCGCAACCCGCGCCAGACAAGGGGATCCGGTGAGTCACTCCCGTCCCGCAGCCGTGATGATCCTCGCGGCCGGAGCAGGTACCCGCATGAAGTCAGCCACCCCCAAGGTGCTCCACGAGATTGCCGGACGCTCGCTGGTGGGCCACGCCCTCCACGCGGCCGCGGCGCTCGAGCCGCAGCGAGTGGTCGTGGTGATCCGCCATGAGCGCGAGCGGGTCGCGAGCCACATCGAGGAGCTCGCCCCCACCGCGTTGCTGGCCGACCAGGACGACATCCCGGGTACGGGCCGCGCCGTGTACTGCGGGCTGTCCGCCCTCGACGCGACCGCGATCGCCGCCCAGGTGGCCGCCGGCGCGGCGGGCGACAACTCGGTGATGGAGACCCAGGTCGAGGGCGCCATCGTCGTCACCAGCGGCGACGTGCCGCTCGTGGACGGGGAGCTTCTCGGTGCGCTGGTCGACGCGCACGCCGAGCACGGCGCCGCCGTGACCGTTCTCACGGCGAAGGTCGACGACCCGACCGGATACGGCCGCATCGTGCGCGACGAGTCCGGCGAGGTGCTCGCCATCGTCGAGCAGAAGGACGCCACCGAGGAGCAGCGCGCGATCGCCGAGATCAACGCGGGCATCTACGTGTTCGACGCCGCGACGCTGCGCGACGCCTTGGGCCAGCTCGGCCAGGACAACGCCCAAGGCGAGATGTACCTCACCGACGTCATCGCCATCGCGCGAGCGGCCGGCGGCCACACCCATGCATACGTCGCCCCGCACGCCCCGTCTGTGGAGGGCGTCAACGACCGCGTCCAGCTCGCCGCGGCCGGACGTGCCCTGAACGAGCGCATCGTGGAGCACTGGATGCGCGAGGGCGTCACCATCGTCGACCCCGCCACCACGTGGATCGACGCCGACGTGCAGCTGGCGCCCGACGCGACCATCCTTCCGGGCACGCAGTTGCACGGGGCAACGGAGATCTCCACGAACGCGACGGTGGGTCCCGACACCACCCTCACCGACGTGCAGGTGGGAGCCGGTGCGACGGTGGTGCGCACCCACGGCACCCGCGCTGTCATCGATGCGGGCGCGAAGGTGGGCCCGTTCTCGTTCCTGCGCCCGGGCACCCACCTGGGGGAGGACGGCAAGATCGGCGCGTTCGTCGAGACCAAGAACGCAGCGATCGGCGCCCACTCCAAGGTCCCGCACCTGTCGTATGTGGGCGACGCCACGATCGGCGAGCACACCAACATCGGTGCGGCCACGATCTTCGTGAACTACGACGGCGTCGAGAAGCATCACACGTCGGTCGGTAGTCACGTGCGCATCGGCTCGGACAACCAGCTCATCGCGCCCGTCACCATCGGCGATGGTGCCTACACGGGTGCCGGGGCCACCGTGCGCCGCGACGTGCCCTCGGGCGCCCTGGCGCGCAATCACGTGCCTCAGCAGGTTGTCGACGGGTGGGTCGTGTCGCGCCGGCCGGGCACGGCATCGGCCAAGGCCGCGCAGGCGGCGAGCGAGGAACCGCAGAGCGCGCCCAGCCCCGAGGCGGAGCCGCCCACGCACCCCGACGAGCGCTGATCAGGACTCTCGCCACACCACGCACCCCCGCGCGGCCATTACAGTAGTGTCTGCGCCTGCCCAGAACTCGACATGAGGAGTGTCATGAGCTCAGACATCTCGCACGCTAGCGAGAAGCGGATGGTCCTAGCGAGCGGTCGGGCACACCCCGAACTCGCCGAAGCGGTGGCCGCCGAGCTGGGCATCGAACTCCTCCCGACGACCGCGTACACCTTCGCCAACGGCGAGCTCTACGTGCGCTTTGGTGAGTCGGTACGCGGCGCAGACGCGTTCGTCCTGCAGTCTCACGCCGCGCCGATCAACGAGGCGATCATGGAGCAGCTGATCATGGTCGACGCGCTCAAGCGTGCCTCGGCCAAGCGCATCACCGTGATCATGCCCTGCTACGGCTACGCCCGTCAGGACAAGAAGCACAAGGGTCGCGAGCCCATCTCGGCGCGCCTCATGGCGGACCTGTTCAAGACCGCCGGCGCCGACCGCATCATGTCGGTGGACCTGCACACGTCCCAGATCCAGGGCTTCTTCGACGGTCCCGTCGACCACCTGTGGGCCATGCCGCTGCTCGCGCAGTATGTGCGTTCACGCGTCGCGCCGGACAACCTCACCATCGTCTCGCCTGACGCGGGCCGAGTGCGCCTGGCCGACCAGTGGTCCGACCACATGGGCGCCCCGCTCGCGATCATCCACAAGCGTCGCGACCCCTCCGTGCCCAACCAGGTCAAGGTGCACGAGCTGGTCGGCGAGGTCGAGGGCCGCACCTGTGTGCTGGTCGACGACATGATCGACACTGGCGGCACCATCGTTCAGGCCGCCGAGGCCTTGTTCGAGAACGGCGCGAAGGACGTCATCGTGGCCTCCACCCACGGCCTGCTGTCGGGCCCGGCGGTTCAGCGCCTGCGCGACTCGGGCGTGAGCGAGGTCGTCATCACCGACACCCTGCCGGTGCCCGAGGAGTCGCGCTTCGACAAGCTCACCATCTTGTCGATCGCGCCGCTGCTGGCCCGCGCCGTGCGCGAGGTCTTCGACGACGGCTCGGTGACCAGCCTGTTTAACGGCAACGTCTGATCTCAGGCGGCCGATGCGGTCGCCCGCTTAGGGGCGCCCCTCACCCGCGGTGAGGGGCGCTTCTGCGCGTGCGGCGAGTTCCGCGGCGTCGCGCAGCGGGAGCCAACTCCACGCGATGAGCGCGCACGCGGTGCCCACGGCCCAGCCGGCCGCCACATCCGTGGGGTGGTGCATGCCGCGGTACACGCGCGACAGGCCCACGCCGACGGGCACGATGACGCAGAACACCTGAACCGAGACCCGCAGGCCGGCATGGTGGATGCGCGTCGCGCACAGCGCGAAGGACAGGTAGACGGCGGTGGAGGCGCCCGTGTGGCCGCTCGGGAAACTCGAGGTGGGCGGGGCGTGGTCGAGCTGTTCGACCTCGGGTCGCTCCCGTCCCACCACGATGGAGGCGGTGAGGAACACCAAGGCCTCGACGCCCAGAGCCAGCGCGGGCACCATGGCAAACCACCATTGTTTGGTCTGCCACCACATGACGGCGACGACGAGGAGGCAGGTGGCCATGAGGACCTGCGTGTTGCCCATCTCGGACACCACCGCCGTGACGGTGTTCATGGTGGGGGTGCGTACGTCCACAAACGCCTCGCTGATGGCGCGTTCGTCAACCTGAAGAACGTCGACCACGAGGAAGCCCACGCCGACGACGGCGACCCACAGGATGCCGGCGGGCAGCAAGACTCGCGTGGCGAGGGCGCTGCCGGCCTCCCGCCCGGTGGGCGCGACGGGCCAGGGGCCGGGGGAGATCACGCTCATCACATCCTCGCGTAGCGGGCGCGGACAAACGAGTACAGCCCGTAAGCCGCGAAGCCGATGCCGACAAGCACCACGATGATCTGGCCGCCGGGGAGGTCGAGCAGGCTCTGGACGGCGCCGTCGAGGCCCTCGGCCTTGTCCGGATCGGCCGTCACGGCGGCGTACGTGATCAGGGCGCCCACGGCGCCAAGCGCGATGCCCTTCGCGATGTATCCGACCATGCCGAGTCCGCGCACGGTCTTGCCCGAGCCTCGGGGCACACCCGTGAGGTCCTCGAGGAACTTCTTCTTGGCTCCCTTCACGACGTGGAAGATGCCGGCGCCGATAATGCCGACACCCACGGCGCCGACGATGAACTGCCCCCCGGGCCAACCCAGCGCCGTCGCGACGAGACCCTGCGCCTGCTGGTCGTCGCTGCCGCCGGACGAACCCATGGCGACCGACGCTGCGGTCACTGATAAGGCGAGGTACACCACCGCCTTGGCGAGCGCCTTGACGCGGTCACTGGCCTTGTGGCGGGAGAGTGCGGCATCGGCCAACTGCCAGAGTCCCAGCGCCGCGAAGGCGACCACGGCGATCCACAGCAGCACCGCGCCAAGCGTCGATTCGCCGACCTGGGACAGCGCGTTGCTGGAGCTTGCCTCCTCGCCGCCGCCGCCGCCGAGCGCGACTTGTGCGATGAGGTAGCCGAGCATGATGTGGAGACCGCCGGAGACGGCGTACCCAGCACGGGCGCCCTTCTCCCAGGCGTCACCGCTGGAGCCTTGCCTCATGGACGTCGGTGTCGTAGCCATGCGCAATGAACATTCACTATCGGCCCGCGTATTCCGCGTGCCTGGAACGACGTGCTCGCCGAGGGCGGGTTCGGGTACACTATTCGAGTTCCACGGCGAGGTTGGGCCCTGATGGGTACTGACGTGATCGACGCGGCGGTGTGATGTTTGACGCCTGCCTTGCCTGGCTCCACCACCGACTCCCAAGGAGAACCCCATGTCTGACAAGCTTGTGCTCGCGGCTGAGATCCGCAGCGACTTCGGTAAGGGCTTCGCCCGCCGCATCCGCGCCAATGACAAGATCCCCGCGGTCCTGTACGGCCACGGCGCCGCCCCCGTGCACCTGACGCTTCCCGGCCACGACACGATGATGGCGCTGAAGAACTCGAACGCGCTCCTCACGGTGCAGTTCGACGGCAAGGAAGAGCTCGCCGTCCCGAAGGACGTGCAGCGTCACCCCATCAAGCCGTGGATCGTCCACGTCGACCTGCTCATCGTGAAGAAGGGCGAGAAGATCGTCGTCGACATCCCGCTGCACCTCGAGGGCGAGTCGGCTCCTGGCACGATCCACTTCCAGGAGGCCTCGACCCTCCAGGTGCTCGCCGAGGCGACCCACCTGCCCGAGTCCTTCACGGTCTCGATCGAGGGCCTCGAGGAGGGCGCGAAGATCCTCGCCTCCGACGTGAACCTCCCCAAGGGCATCGAGCTCGCCGGTGACGCCGACCAGCAGATCGCCTCCATCGCCGCGCCGCAGGCGCAGGAGGAGGACGACGCGGCTGCCGAGGAGGCCCCCGCGGCCGCCGAGGGCGACGAGGCCTAAGCCTTTCGCGTATTCGTGACACGAGGCGCCCGTCACCGCTGGTGGCGGGCGCCTCGTGCGTCACGGCAAACTTCCACCCATGAGGAGACACCGTTGAGCGCGCTCGTGATCGGCCTGGGCAACCCGGGCGAGGAGTATGCGGGGACCCGCCACAACATCGGCCAGATGGTGGTCGACGAGCTCGCGGTGCGCGGCGGCGGCGCGCTGTCGGTGCACAAGAAGACCCGCACCAGGGCCGCGACCGTGCGCCTCGCGGGCCAGGCCGTCGTGGTCGCGGTGCCCATGTCCTACATGAACGTCTCCGGCGGTCCCGTCTCGTCGCTCGCGAAATACCAGTCGGTCGAGCCCACTGCCGTCATCGTGGTGCACGACGAGCTCGACATCCCCTTCGGCGAGGTGCGCCTCAAGCGCGGCGGAGGCTCCGGCGGCCACAACGGCCTCAAGGACATCACCAAGGCGCTCGGCACGCCCGACTACATCCGGGTGCGCGTCGGCATTGGCCGCCCCCCGGGACGCATGGACGCCGCGACGTTTGTGCTTAAGCCCTTCTCCGCCGCCGAGCGCAAGGAACTTGACCTGCTGATCTCCGACGGCGCCGACGCCGTGGAGTCGATCCTCGACCACGGCCTTGAGGCCACGCAGCAGCGCTTCCACTCGCCGCGGTAGGCCCGCCTGCAGTCGGCTTGGCTCAGCCCGTGGGTCGGTTTGGCCCACACCTGTGACGCATGTGGACGCGTGGTGCTCCGGTGTGCGTCACACCGGTCCCTCGCGTCACTCGCGCCCCAACCGTGGGCCAAACCGACCGGTGGTCTGGTGCACAAGGGAATGGACAGGCCCCCCACCCGCGTCACTACTATCGGAAGTGCCGTGGTGGCGGACAGTTGCATTGTTCGCATGTCCGGCACGCTGACCGCGAATACGAGGGAGGAAGCGTGACCACGACCGAGACTGCCTGGGCCATCCCCCAGGTGAGCGACCGCCGCTTCGGGGCCGCGCTGTTTGACCTGGACGGGGTGCTTACCCCCACCGCCGAGGTCCACATGCACGCCTGGAAGCGCATGTTCACCGACTACTTCACGGCCCACGACGTCACGCCCGCCTACACGGACGAGGACTACTTCGCGTTCGTGGACGGCAAGCCCCGCTACGACGGTGTGCGGGCGTGCCTCGCGAGCCGCGGCATCACGCTTCCCGAGGGCGACCCCACCGACGCCGCCGGCACCGAGACCGTCTGCGGGCTGGGCAACGCCAAGAACGACATGTTCGCGGCAGTCCTGCGCGACGAGGGCATCGCGCCCTACCCGGGCTCGGTCGCCCTCATCGATCACCTGAAGGCGCTGGGCGTGCCGATGGCGGTCGTCTCCAGCTCGCGTAACGCGCCCGAGGTGCTCGCCGCGGCAGGGCTCGACCACCACTTCGAGATCGTCGTGGATGGCGCCGTCGCCGCGCGTGACAAGATCCCTGGCAAGCCCGCCCCCGACACCTACCAGCGCGCCGCGGCGCTCCTGGGGGTGCCTCAGGAGGCGGCCGTGGTCGTCGAGGACGCCTTCTCAGGTGTGCAGGCCGGCGCGGCGGGCGACTTTGGCCTCGTGGTCGGCGTGGACCGCGGCGCGGGAGCCGAGGAACTGCTCGACAACGGCGCCGATATCGTGGTGGACGACCTCGCGGAGCTCCTCGGATGAGGGCCGCCGAGCGCCCCAGCGGCGACACCAGCGCGCCGCAGTACCTTGACCGGCTACGCTTCCCCGCCGACCCATGGCGCCTGGTCGAGACGGAGTTCTCCAAGGACGACCTGGGGGTCACCGAGACGCTGTTCGCCGTAGGCAACGGCTACCTGGGCCTGCGCGGCAACATCGAGGATGGGCACGACGCGCATGCGCACGGCACGTTCATCAACGGCTTCCACGAGACCTGGGACATCCTGCACGCCGAGGAGGCCTACGGCTTCGCGCGCACGGGCCAGACCATCGTCAACGTCCCCGACCCCAAGATCATCAGGCTCTACGTCAACGATGAGCCCCTCCTGCTGTCGATCGCCGACCTGATCGAATACTCGCGCGTGCTCGACATGCGCGATGGTGTGCTCACCCGCGAGCTGCTGTGGCGCACGCCGTCGGGCAACCGTGTGCGCATCCGCTCGCGGCGCATGGTGTCCTTCGCGCAGCGCCACGTCGCGGTCATGGAGTTCGAGGTCACGCTGCTGGACGAGGAGGCGCCGATCGCGATCTCGTCCCAGCTCCTCAACCGCGCGGCCGGCATCGACGAGTACCGCGCCAACCCCACCCCCAACAGCGGCATCAACGACCCGCGTAAGGCCTCGAAGCTCGACAAGCGCGTGCTCGAGCCCCGCCTGCACACGGGTGACGACCGCCGCGCCGTCCTGGGGTATCAGGCCGAGAACTCCAAGATGACCCTCGCCGTCGCGATGCAGCACACCGTCGACTTCGACGGCGACTTCGACACGGTCTGTGAGGCGGAGGAGGACTACGCGAAGCACGTCTTCCGCGCCCGTCCCCGGCCGGGCCAGACCTTTACCCTCACCAAGGTCGTGAGCTATCACACCTCCCGCGTGGTTCCCGCGCGCGAACTCGCCGACCGTTGCCACCGCACGCTCGACCGGGTCGAGGCGGAGGGCATCGCCAAGCAGTACGAGGACCAGCGCGCCTGGCTCGACGGCTTCTGGTCACGCTCGGACGTGGAGATCGAGGGCCACGACGACGTGCAGCAGGCGGTGCGCTGGAACATGTTCCAGCTCGCCCAGGCCGCCGCGCGCGGAGACGGCCTGGGGGTGGCCGCGAAGGGCCTCACAGGCTCGGGCTACGGCGGCCACTACTTCTGGGACTCCGAGATCTACGTGATGCCGTTCTTCACGTACACGTCGCCCATCATCGCGCGGAACGCCTTGCGCTACCGCTATCAGATGCTGCCGGCCGCACGCCGGCGCGCCGCGGAGCTCGCCCAGCACGGCGCGCTGTACCCGTGGCGCACCATCAACGGCGAGGAGGCCTCCGCCTATTACGCCGCGGGCACCGCGCAGTATCACATCGACGCCGACATCTCCTTCGCGGTCGACAAGTACGTGCGCGCGACCGGTGACGACGAGTTCCTGTCCCGCAACGGCATCGACATCCTCATCGAGACGGCGCGCATGTGGGCCGACCTGGGCTTTTGGCGCAAGGTCGAGGGCAAGGGCGAGTCCTTCCGCATCCATGGCGTGACCGGGCCGGACGAGTACACCACCGTCGTCAACGACAACCTCTACACGAACGTCATGGCCCGGTTTAACCTGCGCGTCGCCGCCAAGAGCCTGGGCAAGCTCCGCGACCGCTGGCCCGAGCAGTTCGAGAAGGTCGTCGCGCGCCTGGGCGTCACCCCCGACGAGGTCGAGGAGTGGGAGCGTGCCGCCGACGGCATGGCGATCCTGTGGGACGACCTCTTGGGGATCCACCCGCAGGACGCGCTGTTCAACGAGCGCGAGGTGTGGGATCTCGAGAACACTCCCGCCGACAAGCGCCCGCTGCTGCTGCACTTCCACCCGCTGGTCATCTACCGTTTCCAGGTTCTCAAGCAGGCCGACGTGGTCCTCGCGCTGTTCCTCCAAGGCGAGCACTTCACGCCGGAGCAAAAGCGCAAGGACTTCGAGTATTACGACCCGATCACCACGGGCGACTCGACGCTGTCGGGTGTGGTCCAGTCGATCATCGCCGCCGAGGTGGGCTATCACGAGCTCGCGCTGCGCTACTTCTGGGACGGCCTCTACGTCGACCTCGCGGACCTGCACGAGAACGCGGCCGACGGCGTCCACACCGCGTCGACGGGCGGCGTGTGGTCGGCGCTGGTCTACGGCTTTGGTGGCTTCCGCGACCACGACGACGTGCTGCGCTTCGACCCGCGCCTGCCCGAGCAGTGGCCCTCGCTGACGTACCGTATCACCCAGCGCGGCACACGCGTGAGGGTGACGGTGCGTCAGGAGTCGATCCTGTTCGCCATCGAGGAGGGGCCCGGGCTTACGGTGGACGTGCGCGGCGAGCGGCACTCGCTCACGCAACTGCAGGAGCTCGAGGTGCCGCTGGATCACCAGGGCGAGCGCATCCCCGGCGCGCCCGACGCCCAGGCGTTCCACGGCACCGTGCGCGCCGACGGCACCGTCATCACGCCGTCGTTGCCCACGTCCGTCACCGAGGACGTCGAGGAGCCGCCCACGGAGACACAACAGTTGCATATGCCGGAGTCCTGACGCCGCCCGAGCGACACCTCAGGCGAGGGCCGATGCCGTGGCGACCACGGCATCGGCCCTCGCCTTGGGAGGGGCAAACGTCCCGGATACCGGGGGTGTCGCGTCCCTAGGTTGAGGTGAGTCCTCACCGTCGACCCTGGGAGAACTCCGTGTCCGTCACGTCCTTTGATCACGTTTTGTCGCCGACGAGCTTGGGCGCCCTGACGCTGCGCAACCGCGTGGTGATGGTGCCCATGGGCACGGAGATGGGCGATCGTGATGGGCACCTCACGGAACGTGAAATCGCGTACTACGCCGAGCGCGCGAAGGGCGGCGCGGGACTTGTCGTCACGGGCATCAACGCGGTGACGAACGACTTTGAGATGATCAACGAGGGGCTGGGCCGGGTCGACTCCGATGCCGCCACGCCGGGCCTGACCGCGCTCGCCGCGGCCGTCCACGCCGTGGGCGGCGCGATCTCGGTGCAGCTCACGGCCGGACTGGGGCGCAACATCAACGTGGTCGACCCCGACAACCCGCCCATCTCCGCCTCCGACAACGGCCACTATGCGGACCCCAGCGTCACGTGCCGCCCCCTGGAGCGCGCGGAGATCAAGGTCATCGTGCAGCGCTTCAAGGAGGCGGCTGCGCGCTGCGCCGAGGCGGGCATCGACGCGATCGACATTCATGGCCACACGGGCTACCTCATCGATCAATTCCTGTCGCCCGTGTGGAACCGCCGCAAGGACGAGTACGGCGGCTCGGTCGAGAACCGCTGCCGCTTCGCGGTCGACATCATCAGGGCTGTGAAGGTGGGCGCGCCCGGACTGCCGGTCACGTTCCGCCTGTCGGTCGACCACCGCTTCGAGGGTGGCCGCACTCCCGCCGAGTCGATCGAGATCGCGCTGCAACTCGAGGACGCGGGCCTCGACATGCTCATGATCGACGAGGGCTCCTACGAGGCCATGGACTACGTCTTCCCTCCGTACTACCTGGGCGACAACTGCATGCTGGGCTCGGTCCAGTCCTTCAAGAACGCGCTGTCGATCCCGGTGCTCGGTTGCGGCAACCTCACCGCCGAGCGCGCCGAGCAGGCCATCGCGGCCGGCGAGATGGACTTCGCCGGCATTGGCCGTGCGCTCATCGCCGACCCCGAGTGGGCGAACAAGCTCGCCGACGGCAGGCGCGACGACATCCGCCCGTGCATTCGGTGCAACCAGCTGTGCGTGGGCAACGCCTTCGTGGGTCGGCCGCTGGGCTGCGCGGTGAACGCCGCGGTGGGCTTCGAGCGCGAGCGGGTCATCGAGCCCGCGGACGTCGAGAAGCACGTCGTGGTCGTCGGCGGCGGCCCTGCCGGTCTGGAGGCCGCGCGCGTCGCTGCCGTGCGCGGCCACCGCGTGGACCTGTACGAGCGCGAGGAGCGCCTGGGTGGTGTGCTGTGGCCCGCCGCGACGCCCGAGTTCAAGAAGGAGCTGCGCTCGATGATCTTCTGGTGGGAGCGCCAGCTCGCGGGCCTCCCCGTCACCGTGCACCTCGGCACCGAGATCGAGGCGTCCTCGCCCGCGCTCGCCGATGCCGACGCGATCATCGTCGCGGCCGGCTCGACGCCTCTCGTGCCGCCCATCCCTGGGCTCGACGGCGAGAACGTGATCGAGGTCGTCGACGCCCACCTGGGCGCCGAGCTGGGCGAGCGCCTGGTCGTCTGCGGCGGAGGACTCTCGGGCGCGGACTTCGCACTCGAGAAGGCCCAGGAGGGCCACGACGTCACCATCGTTGAGATGACCGATGCCGTGGCGGCCGACCTGCTCCTGATCAACCGCATCACGCTGCTACGCGATCTCGCCGAGGCCGGTGTGACCGTGCTCACCGGGCACCGCGTCACCACCGTAGACGCCGAGGGTGTGGTGGTCGACGGGCCCGACGGTGAGAGCCGCGTGGACGCCGACACCGTCATCTCCGCGTTCGGCGTACGTCCCGCCACGGGCCTGGCCGCGGCGCTCGAGAGCCGCGGCACCGTCATCGCCGTGGGCGACTGCGTGAAGCCCGCCAAGGTGGGCGACGCGATCAACGCCGGCTTCGAGGCGGCGTTCGCGCTGTAAGGCGTGGCCGATGCGGCGGGTGACCGTCGCATCGGCCCCCGTCCACGGCGTTAGCGGTGCGTGACGCGCGCGAGGAATTCCTGCGTCTCGGGGCGCTGGGGTGCGTCGAAGATCTGCGCCGGAGGCCCGGACTCGATGATCCGGCCGCCGTGCATGAACACCACGCGGTCCGCGACGTCGCGCGCGAAGGCCATCTCGTGGGTGGCCATGAGGATCGTGGAGCCCGCGTCCTTGAGGCCGCGCACCAGGTCCAGCACCTCGCCCACGAGCATGGGGTCGAGGGCGGAGGTGATCTCGTCGAGCAGGAGCAGCTCGGGGTCGGTGAGGATGGCGCGCACGATGGCGACGCGCTGCTGCTGGCCGCCCGAGAGGCGGTCGGGGTAGGCGTCGACCTTGTCGCCCAGGCCGAACCGGGTCAGCAGCTCGACACCGCGCGCGCGAGCGGCCGCGCCGTCCTGCCCGTGCACCTGGCGTGCGGCGAGGGTGACGTTGTCGATGACCTTCATGTGCGGGAACAGGTTGAACTGCTGGAAGACCACGCCGATGCGCGAGCGCACCCTGTCGGCGTCCACACGCGGGTCGGAGATGTCGTCGCCGGACAGCACGATGCGGCCGTCATCGATGCGCTCGATGAGGTTGATGGTGCGCAGCAGCGTGGACTTGCCCGAGCCGGAGGCGCCGATGAGGACCACGACCTCGTGCTGGGCCAGCGTAAGGTCCACGCCCGACAGGACCGTGTTGTCCCCGAAGGACTTCCACAGGTCCGAGATCTCGAGGACGTTCATACGGTGCCTCCGATCTGCTCACGCATATTCATGCGCCCGGCCACATAATCCGTCAGGCGGGTCAGCGGCACGGAGATCGCCACGAACAGCAGCGCCGCGACCACGTAGGGCGTGAAGTTGTAGGTCGAGGCCACGTCGATCTGTGCGGCGCGGATCGCGTCCACTGCGCCCAGCACGGAGATGAGGCCCACGTCCTTCTGCATCGACACGAAGTCGTTCATGAGGGCGGGGATGACCTTGCGCACACCCTGGGGGATCACCACGAGGCGCAGCGTCTTGCCGTGGGAGAGCCCCAGCGAGCGTGCGGCGATGCGCTGGGAGGGGTGGACGGCCTCCATGCCCGCGCGCAGCACCTCGGCGACGTACGCCGAGTAGCACAGGCCGATGGCGATGGTGCCCCACACGGCGGCGTCCATGCGCGGGAAGATATCCAGCGCCGGGATGCCGAAGCCCACGAGGTACAGCACGATCAGCACGGGCATGCCGCGGAACAGGTCCACGTAGATGGTGGCGACGGCGCGCAGCGGGAAGAACACGGGCCCGCGCAGCGAGCGCAGCACGGCCAAGAGCGTGCCGAAAATGGCGACGCCGATCGCGGCGAAGAACAGCGCGCGGATGTTGAGCCAGAGGCCCTTGAGAATGCCCGCGAAGCTGTCGCGGCCGATCTCCCAGTTGAAGAAGGACTCCTTGACGGCCTCCCACCCGGGGGTGTTGACCACGATCAGGGAGGCGATGACGGTGAAGGCCACCGTCGAGCCCACGGCGATGAGCACGGAGCGCCGCGAGGCGCGTTGACGGTATTGCCGTCGCTCGATCTCGAGGGCGCTGACCTCGTGGGTCACGTCACTCGCGGACTGCGACGCTCCGTTGCTCATGCCGAGGATTGTCCTAGTTCAGGACGGGAACGTCGACCGCGTCCGAGAGCCACTCGGTCTCGAGCGCGGCGAGCGTGCCATCGGCGGCGAGCGCGTCGACCGCCTCGGTCACGGTCTCGGTGTTGGGCGAGTCCTTGGGCAGGACGAAGGCGAACTCGTCGCCGCCCTCGGAGCCCGCGAACTGGCCCACGATGACGCCACCCTCGACCTCGACGGCCGCGGAGTAGAAGGCGCCGGGCAGGTCGGTGACAAACGCGTCGATCTGGCCCGCGTTGATCGCGGCAACCACGTCGGCGACGGAGTTGAAGACCTGGACGTTGTCCTCGCCGAGCGCCTCGACGGCGACGTCATACGAGGTGGTGCCCACGGCGACGCCCACGGCGGCACCGGCGAGGTCGGCGATCGAGGCCGCGTCGGCGGCCACGCCACCCTCGACGGCGACGACGGCCTGCGAGGTCGTGTAGTACGGCGAGGAGAAGTCGACGGCGCTCTTGCGCTCCTCGGTCACGGAGAACTGCTGGATGTTGAGGTCCCAGTCCTTGGCGCCGGGGGCGATGGCGGCGTCGAACGTGGTGCGGACCCACTCGACGTCCTCGGGGGCGTAGCCCAGCTCGGCGGCGACGGCGTAGGCCACGGCGGACTCAAACCCCTCACCCGAGGTCGGGTCGTCGTCGATCATCCAGGGCTCGTAGGCCGGCTCGCCGGTCGCGATGGTGAGGACACCGTCGGTGACGGTCTCGAGCGCGGCGCCGGCCTCGGCGGAGGCGGTCGCGGTGGCCGTGGCCTCCGTGGTCGCGGCGCCGGTGGGCGTGGCCGAGGACTCGCCCTCGGACGACGACGAGCAGCCGGCCAGCGCGAAGGCGGACACGGCGACGGCCGCGGTCGCGAAGCGGCTCAGGGTGCGTGCAGACATACAGCTCTCCAAAACAAAAGGTGGTGGAGCGGGGTCGACGCTGACGGCTCCCGTACGGGGGGAGTTTACTCGGCGGTCGCGAGCGCCCAATCCGCGAAGTCGAACCCGGGCGAGACCACGCAGGACACCAGGCATTCTTCGTCGCCCGCGAGCTCGGCGGCCTGCCACGTTCCCGCAGGTACCAGCACGTGCGGGACCTGACCCGCCGCCAGGTCGCGGCCCAACGTGTGGGTCGCGGCGGCATCGGCCGGCTGGTCGCCGTCTCCGCCGAGCGACAGCGTGA
The DNA here is from genome assembly GCF_002090135.1 of Demequina sp. NBRC 110055. GTDB lineage: Bacteria > Actinomycetota > Actinomycetes > Actinomycetales > Demequinaceae > Demequina. The sequence continues at coordinate 995,091 of NZ_BBRL01000004.1, forward strand.
GGGTGCCGGGGCCGTGCCACAGCCACAGCTCGTCGCTCGTCACCACATGCCAGGCGGACTGCTCGCCGGGCGTCAGCAGGTAGTGGATGGTGGTGGCCGCGGGGCGCACGCCGCCGGGGGTATCGACGGGCACGGTGCCGGTCCAGATACGCCGGAACCAGCCGCCCTCGGGGTGGGCTTCTAGGTCGAGGGCCGATGCCGTGGCGGGCCGGGCGAGATCGCCGTGAGTCATGCGTGGGCTCCGGTCTGCTCGGTGAAGCGGGTCGACGCGTGGCGCACGCGCCCGCCCATGATGGTCGCGGCGGCGTGGCCGTCGCCGGCCTCGGCGAGTGTGGTGAGGGTGTCGGTGATGGAGGTGACGGGCACGTCGAAGAATGCCAGATCGGCGCGGGCGCCCACGGCCAAGTACCCCGTGCGGTGCGGGCCCTCGTCGATGCCCATGGCGTGCGCGCCGCCCAGGGTCGCGGCGGTCAGCAGCCTTTCGGCGAGGTCGTCGCTCGAGTATCCCTGGGCGCGCGCGATCCGCATGAGTTCCTTGACCTCGCCCATGAGGTCAAGCGACGGCGAGGACGACAGCGAGTCGGTGCCGACCGCGATGGGGGAGCCCTCGCGGAGGTACGCGGCGACGGGCGGGTTGTCGAGCCCGATGATGTGGTTGGAGCGCGGGCACAGCGCGACGGTGGTGCCGCGCGCGCGCAGGATCGCCCGGTCGCGCTCGGACATGTATACGCCGTGGGCGACGTGGCAGTCGGGGCCCAGCACACCCAGGTGGTCGACGTAGTCGGTCGCGGACGTGCCGAAGCCCGCCTGACGCAGCTCCACGAAGCCTCCCAGGCCCTGGGTCTGCCAGGGCTCGCGCGCCTCGTGCGCGAACTCGCGTTCGATGCCCGATTCGCCCAGGTGGATGTGGATGCGGCGGCCGCGCTCGCGGACGATGTCCGGGATCTCGAGCAGGGGCTGAATCTCGAGCGAGTACGGGGCATGCGGGGACAGGCCGGTGCCGGGGCGGTCGGGAAGCGAGTCGAGGGCCGCCTCGACCTCGGCGCGGCCGTGGGCGGACCAGTCGGCGTTGGTCCAGTCCATGACCTCCCAGTACGCGATGCCCCTCAGCCCCGCGTCGTGCAGCGCGTGGGCGGCCTCGGGGTCCGTGACGATGTCCGCGGCGGCCGTGGTGCCGGTGGCGACCAGCATCGCTGCCCCCGCAGCGGCATCGGCCCCCCAGTCGTGTCCTCGCTGGTAGACCGGGTTGAAGCCCGTGATCCAGTCCTCGAAGCCCTGGTAGGTGCGCTGGGCGACCTCGGCCATGCCGGTGTATTGGAGGTGGGTGTGGGCGTTGACGAGCCCGGGCGTGAGCACACCGTCCCAGTGCACGTGGTTGACGGGCACGCCGCGCTCCGCGAGCGAGCGCTCCACCCAGGCGCGCTCGCCCACGTGGAGGATCTTCTCGCCGCGCACGGCGATGGCGCCGTCCAGGATCGGGGGCGCCGTCACCGGCAGCACGAGTGCCGCCGAGTACAGGGTCACGGGGAAGGACGTCATGCGATCTCCTCGCGGTAGCGGGGGCTGTGCCAGTCGGTGTCGATGGCCGATGCCGTGGCGGGGCTCCGCTCGAGCGGCACCCTCCGCACGCGCGCCGCTGTCGCGGCCACGCGGTCGACGGCGGTGGGGGACAGGGCGTGGACTCCCACGGCGGGGTGCGTGGTGACGACCTCGGCAACCGCAGCGAGTTGGGTCGCGAACGACAGGTCCATGATCTCGATGGGGTTGCCCTCGGCGGCGGTGACGTTGATGCAGCCGCCGCGGTCCAAGATCAGCGCCCCGGTGGAGGTGCGCTCGACGTGGGGTGCGACGGGCGTGAGGTCGCCGGCCCAGGCGATCTCGTGCGGGACGCCGCCGGCCACGGCGACGGCCGCCGCGACGTCGGAAACGTTCGCGGGCACGGTGCCGGGCCAGCCCGTGGCGGAAACCACGAGGGCGCCCGATGCGGCCGCCTCGAGCGTCGTGACCTCGTAGCCGTCGTGGGCGGCCAGCAGCGCGCGGGCGGGGTGGACCTCGCTCACGGTCACGGTGGCGCCGAGCGCTCGCAGGTGCGCGGCGACGCCTTCGCCCACGGGCCCGTATCCCACCACGTGAGCGGGCTGGTCGCGCACGCTCACGCCGGCGGCGTCGAGGAGGTCAGCGACCGCGAGGACACAGCTCTGGCCGGTGCCGTAGCGGTTGTCGAAGCCGGTCTTGGTGATCGCGTCGTTGACGGCGATCACACCCGTGGCGAGCACGCCCGCGGTTTGCATGCGGCGCAGCGGCGTGAGGCCGCTGGTGGTCTCCTCGGTGGCGCCGATCCATCGCTTGACGAGGTCCGGGCGAGCCTCGTGGGCCAGCCGGGTGACGTGGGAGCCGTCGTCGACCAACACGTCGAAGCCGCGGTCGAGGAAGCTCAGGGCTGCCTGGCGCTCGGCCGCGGGCGTGGCGAGGGTCGCGTCGGCGTCGACGGGCACGCCGCGTTGCCTGAGCGCCTCGGCGACGGCCTCGTCGGTCTCGTCGGGGTGGGCGTACACGGCGACCGTGGCTCCGGCCCGCGCGAGCAGGAGCGCCAGGTTCGCGGTCTTGGGCTCGAGCGTCATGGAGACGCCGATGCTGAGCCCCGCGAGCGTGCCGGCCTCAGCGAGGTCGGCGGCGACCGCCGCCGACACGGGCATGTGTGCGGCGGCGAAGTCCAGCCGGCCGGCCGCGTCGCCGCGTCCGCCCACCGGCGCTCCGCCCAGGGTGAGGTCCCCGGTGGTGACATCGATGATGACCTCTGCCGTCGCATCGGCCGCGTGAGAGCCGGAAGTGAGGATCCGAGCGCCCATATCGGCGAGCATGGCGGTGAGGGCCGCGGCCACCGGGCCGTCCCCGGTGATGTGGAACTCTCGGCCGGCGATCAGCAGGTTGGTGTCGCGGGCGAAGCGGCGCAGCAGCCGCTCCGCCTCGCCGCGCGCATCGGTCATGGTGCCAAGTCTAGGTTTGGCGGCCGGTCGTCGAATCCCGCTACACCCTGATCGTCACATCCATGCCCTCTGGCGTCACCGCCACGGCGATCACCTGGGCGTCCGGGAAGTCTGCTAGCAGGGTGTCCTCGCCGCCGCCCGCGCGCGCGGGCAGCCCGCCAAGGGCGTCAGGCGGGACCTCCAGGCCAGCGACGGTGAGCGACTCGAGCGTCGGCGTGAGCGCGCCGTCGGCGACGGTCAGGGCGACCTCGGCCCTCATGGTCAACGCCATCCCGCGCACATCCACGTCTCCCGTCGCCGCAATGACGCCGTCGCCCAGGGTCAGCGTCGCTCCCTCGAGCGGGGTGCCGGTGAGGGCCTCGTCGAGCCGCTCCGTGACGGCCTGCGCACCCACGTGGACATCGACGCGCGTCCCGCCCGTCAAGGACTGCACCGCCAGGGGCAGGGATGACAAGACCACATCGACCCCCTCGTCGGTGGGTGGCACCAGGTGGCTCTCTGCGATGGCCCGGGGCAGCAGGTCAGCGGCGACCACCAGGACGATTCCGGCGATGCCCCCCGCGACCGCGAGGCCGCGTCGCCCACCGCGTGAGCGCGCCGCGCCGACGACGCTCGCCGCGGTGACAGCCACGCCGGCGACGGTGGCCACGAGGACGGCGATCATCGGTGCGCGTCCGCCGGCGAGTGCGCGTCGATGACGGTGAGCGAGCCGGGCTCGGGTTCGTCGTCGATGTGTACGTGCGGCAGGATCCGGTCGAGCCACGCGGGCAGCCACCACGCGCGCTCCCCGAGCAGGGCGAGCACGGCGGGAACGAGGGTAAGCCTCACGACGAACGCATCGAGCGCGACGCCGACGAGGAGGGCGAACGCGAGCGGGCGCGTCATCGCGTCTCCCGACACGACGAACGCGGCAAACACGGCGATCATGACCGCCGCGGCGGTGGCCACGACGCGGCCCACGGACGTGAGGCCAGCGCGCACCGACTCGACGGGACCGAGACCCTTGCGATGAGCCTCCGCGATCCGCGACACGAGGAAGACCTGGTAGTCCATGGACAGGCCGAACAGGACCGCCATGACGAGGATCGGCAGGAACGCGACGAGCGGTCCCGTCGCACCCTCGGTGATGGTGTCTCCCGCCCACCCCCACTGGAACACCGCGACGGTGGCGCCGAGCGCCGCACCGAGCGAGAGCAGGAAGCCGAGCGCCGCCGTGACGGGCACGAGGATCGACCGGAACACCACCATGAGGAGCACGAGGGTAAGGCCGCAGATGACGACCGCGAACGGCACCAGCGCGGCGGCGAGCTTGTCGGCCACGTCCACCGCGAGGGCCGTCTGGCCGGTGACGGCGATCGTCGCGCCTGTGGTCGCCGTCACCTCGGACTCGAGGTCGCGGATGTCGTCGACGAGGGCGGCGGTCTCCTTTGAGGATGGGTCGGTCTCGGACGTGACGGCAATCAGCATCGATGACCCGTCCTCGCTCGGTCGGGGCGGCTGGACCGCGGCGACACCGTCGAGCTCGGCGAGCGTCGCGGCGGTCGCCTGGCCGGCCGCGACGGGATCGGCCGAGTCGGACACGTCCGCGAGCACCAGGAGCGGGCCGTTCGCGCCGGGTCCAAACGCCTCCGAGATCGCGTCGTACGCCAACCTCTCGTCGGAGCCCGCCGGCTCCGAGCCGCCATCGGGCAGGGCGAGGGACATGGCGCCGACGGGCATCGCGACCACGCCGAGCGCGAGAACGCCGGCGACGAGCACCGTGGCGGGCCGGCGCAGCAGGCGGTCGCCCCAGCCGCCATTGCCGCGTGCACGTGTGACGGCGGTGCCGCGCGGTCGCAGCCGCTCGCCCAGCAGCCCCATCAGCGCGGGCAGGGCGGTGAGAGACGCGGCCACCGCAACGGCGACCGCAAGTGCGGTCACGGCTCCCATTGCCGCGAGGAACGGCACCCCCGTGAGCGCGAGGCCGACCACTGCGAGGATGACGGTGACGCCGGCGAACACGACGGCGCTGCCCGCGGTGCGAGCTGCAGCGGCGATGGCCTCAACGAGGGGCACGCCCGCGGCGAGTTCGGCGCGCAGGCGCACGATGATGAAGAGGGCGTAGTCGATGCCGACGGCGAGGCCCAGCATCGAGGCCAGCGCGGTCGAGGCGGCGGGAACGGCGACCACGTGCGACAGCAGGCCGATGCCCGCCAGCGAGATCCCGAGCGCGATGCCCGCGGAGGCCAGCGGCAAGCCTGCGGCGACGAGTGAGCCCAACGTCAGCGCCATGAGGATGTACGCAATGGCCGCACCCACCACCTCGGCCATGTGGGAGCCCTCGGGGATCTCCGGTAGGCCCGACGCGACGACGGTGAGCCCCTCGGCCTCGGCGGCGGTGACGACCGCGTCGAGAGCGTCGAGCGTGGCGTCGTCAACCTCGCCGCCGCGGTCGTCGAGACCCACGGTGATCAGCGCGGTGGTCGCGTCGGGCGACACCGTGCCGGTCGCGAACGGATCAGGAGCGGAGGCGACGCCGTCGACTGCGGCGAGCTCGCCCGCGAGGTGAGTGACGGCTGCGGCAGTGTCGGCGCCCGTGACGGCCCCGCCATCCGCGTCCGCCACCACGTACTTCAGAGAGGCTCCCGCCGCGGACGGGAAGTCCTCCTCGAGGGTGTCGTAGGCCTCTTGGGATTCCGTGCCGGGAATGGAGAAGTCGTCCTCGAGGGCACTGCCGAAGGTCAGCACACCCAGGCCCGCACCGACCGCCACGACCATCCAGGCGGCGAGGACGCGCCACGGGTGAAGTGCCGACCAGCGGCCGATGCGGGCAAGAAGCGAGGACATGGGGTTCCTTCCGGTCACGCCACCCCCGGCGGGTGACCGCGCCAGTGAAACTCGGCGGCCTGAGCGTGGGCCTGCGCGCGGCCTGACGGTTTCCTGACGGTCGCGGCGCGTGGGTTCCCCGCTACCCCGCGAGCGGCAGCCTGACCGTCACGGTGGCTCCCTCGCCCACGTGGGAATCGACCGTGACGGTTCCGCCGTGTGCATCGACGATCGACTTGACGATCGACAGCCCCAAACCCGAGCCCTCACCCGCTCGCGACGGGTCGGCCCGGTAGAAGCGGTCGAAGAGTCGCCCCACGTGTTCGGGCGCGATGCCGGGCCCGTGGTCCACCACGGTGACCACAGCATCGGCCGCCTCGACGTGCACGCCCACCTCGATGGGCGTACCGGCGGGGGTGTGCTGCATCGCGTTGCCCACGAGGTTGCGCAGCACCTGCGCCAACCTCGCGTCGTCGCCGACGACGGGGGCGGGGCGGGGTGCCGTGAACGCGAGCGGGCGCGACTGATCGACCACCCGTGCGTCGTCGACCACCTCTCGCGCGAGGCCCACGAGATCGACCGGCGCCATCGTCAGCGGCAGGCCGCGGTCCAGGCGCGCAAGGAGGCCCAGCTCGTCGACGAGGAGGCGCATGCGGCCCGTCTCGCGTTCCATCGAGGCGATCGCACGGTCGAGGTCGGGGCCGGGCTCGACCGCTCCCTGAAGATAGAGGTCGAGCCATCCATTGAGCGTGGTGAGGGGGCCGCGAAGCTCGTGGGACGCATCGGCCACAAACGCTCGCACGGTCGCCTCGGCGCGATGGCGCGCCTCGAAGGCGTCCTCGAGGGCGACGGCCAGGTCGTGAAGTTCGCGCGGGCCATCGCCGGCAGAAAACGTCGCCTCCCGGTCCGCCGCCGCCGCATGCGCATCGGCCGCCATCGCGTCGAGCGGCGCGAGCCCGCGGCGGATGGTGAAGGCGGTGGCGGCGGCGAGCACGACCAGCGCCGCGGCGCCCACCACGGCTGACACCAGGCGAAGGCGGCGCACGATCGTCGCGTCGCGGCTCGTGTCGACCGCAAGCACTAGAGAGTCCATCGCGATGGTCTCGCCGGCTTGTGTCACGAGCGACAAGCCAGGTGTGCGGGCGCGCGTGGCGGTCACGGGGAACCCCGACGTGTCGGCCTCGACGGTCTCTCCCGCGCGGAGGCCCTCGGTTGCCGTGACCAGCGTGTCAGCGTCCGCCTGCGACAGGGTGCTGGCCTCGCCCGCGGGCGCCCGGACCTCTCCGTCCTCGGCCACTCCGACGATGACGAACGAGGCTCCGACGACTCCACGGATCGACCCCACGTCGAGCGTGACGTCTTCTTGCCCTGACAGCGCCTGGCCCACGCTTGCCGTCACGCCGGTCAGTTGGTCCTCCACCTGAGCGTCCAGCTGACGTTCGACGATCCCGGACACCGCGAGCGGGACGCCCACCGCCGCGACGGCCAGCAGGGCGACCGTCTGCACCACCAGGGTGCGCCGTAGCGACCAGGGCCGGCTGCTCACGGCGTTCCGGCCCGCAGCGAGTACCCGAACCCGCGCACGGTGTGCAGCAGCGGATCGCGGTCGTCGTCGATCTTGCGGCGCAGGTTGGAGACGAATCGCTCGACGACGTTGCCGTCGCCTCCGAAGTCGTAGCCCCACACGTGGTCGAGCAGCTGGCTCTTCGACAGCACCCGTCCCGCGTTGACCGCGAGGTGCTCAAGCAGCCGGTACTCGGTGGGGGACAGTGAGATCTCGACCCCGGCGCGCGTGACGCGCTTGGCCTCCTGGTCGATGTCCAGGTCGGCGACCCGCAGCACAGACACCGGACTCCCGGCGGCGCGCCGCGCGAGCGCCTCGACGCGGGCGACCACCTCGGCGACGGCGAACGGTTTGACGACGTAGTCGTCGGCGCCCGTCTTGAGTCCAGCCACGCGCTCATCGATGCTGTCGCGCGAGGTGAGCACGAGGACCGGTACGGCGTTTCCCTGGCCGCGCAGCAGGCGCAGGACCTCCATGCCGTCGATGCCTGGCAGCCCCAGGTCGAGCACCGCGACATCGGCGTCGCCCACGCGGTCGAGTGCCTGGACGCCCGAGGTGGCTACTGCGACCTCGCAGCCCGCGAACTCCAGCGCGGCACGCAGCACCTCGACGATGCCTGGGTCGTCGTCCACGACGAGGACGCGAATCGCTGCCATGCGCGCCAGTCTAAGGAGGGGCGGGGAATCGCTTGTCGGTGCGCGTCCTTAAGATGGGTGAGCCGGAAAATCCGGTCCTTATCCATGCCTGGAGACTCGTGAACCAGCCGCTCAGCGCCCTGCTCAGTTCCCTCGCACCCCGCGAGCTCGCCGATGGTGCGCACCTCACCGCGGCTGCTGCCGCCGCGCCGGCGCTCGTCGCGCGTGCCGATCTCGACGGTCCTCTCGTGGTCGTCACGGCCACCGGTGGCGACGCCGACACGTTCGCGGCGGCACTCGGCGGATACCGCGACCCCGCCCGCATCGCCGTCCTGCCCGCGTGGGAGACGCTGCCGCATGAGCGCCTCAGCCCCCGCTCCGACACCGTCGCTCGCCGCCTCGCGACCCTGCGCCGGATCGTGCACCCGGAGCTCGTGGAGCAGGAAGCCGGCATCCCGCCGCTCGAGGTGGTCGTCGCACCCATTCGCGCGCTGTTGCAGCCCATCGTCGCGGGGCTTCCCGATCTTGAGCCGGTCCACCTCAAGGTCGGCGACGAGCGCGACCTCACTGAGTTGGCCGAGTCGCTCGCCGCGGCCGCCTACACGCGGGTGGACATGGTCGAAAAGCGCGGCGAGTACGCCGTGCGCGGCGGCATCGTCGACGTGTTCGCGCCCACCGACCCGCACCCCGTGCGCATCGAGTTCTTCGGCGACGAGGTCGACTCGATCCGCTCGTTCTCCGTCGCCGATCAGCGCTCCCTGGCCGACGTCGAGCGCCTGTGGGCCCCGCCGTGCCGCGAGCTGCTGCTCACCGACGACGTGCGCGCCCGTGCGGCTCAGCTGATCGACCAGATCCCGGCGGCCTCCGAGATGCTCGCCAAGATCGCCGACGGCCACGCGGTCGAGGGCATGGAGTCCCTCATCCCGCTGCTGGTCACCCGCCTCACCTCCGTGCCCGCGATCCTGCCGCGCGACACCCGCATGCTGCTCATCGAGCCCGAGCGCCTCGCGCGCCGGGCCGAGGACCTCACCCGCACCGCTGACGAGTTCCTCGCCGCCGCATGGGTGTCCGCCGCCGCCGGCGCGGACAGCCCCCTCGAACCCTCCGAGGGCTCCTTCCTCTCCCTCGAGCAACTCCGCGAGGCCGCGGACTCCCGCGGCGTGCACTGGGCAAGCCTGGGTCCCTTTGGTGCGGCCGATGCCGTGGTCACCGGCATCACCGACCTCGAGGACCACCGTGGTCGCCTCCGCGAAGCGGTGGGCCTGCTGCGCTCGCGGATGGCCGACGGCTGGACCGTGGTCGTGACGGCCGCGTCGACGGGCAGCGCGCACCGGCTCGCCGAGCAGCTCACCGAGGAGGGCGTGCCCGCACGGGTGCAGGCCGAGTACGAGCGTGTCGACGGCATCGTGTCCGTGGTCCCCCAGATCACGGGTGCCGGCTTTACCAGCGCGGACGACCGCGTGCTCGTCATGCACGAGTCCGACCTCACCGGCCGCGCCGCGGTTGCCGCCGGGCCCAAGGTGAAGGTGCCCAGCCGGAGGCGCAACGCCGTCGACCCTCTCCAGCTGCGAGCGGGAGACTTCGTGGTGCACGAGGCGCACGGCGTGGGCCGCTTCGTCGAGCTGACTAAGCGCACCGTGCGCGGCATCGAGCGCGAGTATCTGGTCATCGAATACGCGCCGTCCAAGCGCGGTGGCCCCGCCGACCGCCTGTCGGTGCCCACCGATCAGTTGGACCAGGTCACGAAGTACGTGGGCGGCGAGGCGCCCAGCGTCAACAAGATGGGCGGCTCGGACTGGGCCAAGACCAAGTCGCGCGCCAAGAAGGCGGTCAAGGAGATCGCCGGGGAGCTCATTCGGCTCTACAGCGCCCGCATGGCCACGACCGGCCGCGAGTTCGGCCCCGACACCCCCTGGCAGCGCGAGCTCGAGGAGTCCTTCCCCTTCGTCGAAACCCCCGACCAGCTCACCACGATCGATGAGGTCAAGAGCGACATGGAGCGCACCGTTCCCATGGACCGACTCGTGTGCGGCGACGTGGGCTTCGGCAAGACCGAGGTGGCCGTGCGCGCGGCGTTCAAGGCGATCCAGGACGGCACCCAGGTGGCTGTGCTGTGCCCCACGACGCTGCTGGTGAAGCAGCACGTGGACACGTTCTCCGAGCGGTTCGCGCAGTTCCCCGTCAAGGTCGCGGCCCTGTCGCGCTTCCAGACGGACAAGGAGGCCAAGGAGGTCATCGAGGGGCTCTCCGACGGGTCCATCGATGTGGTCATCGGCACGCACAGGCTCATTACGGGCTCGGTGCGTTTCAAGCAGCTGGGTCTGGTCATCATCGACGAGGAGCAGCGCTTCGGCGTGGAGCACAAGGAGACGCTCAAGGCGATGCGCACCGACGTGGACGTGCTCGCCATGTCGGCGACCCCGATCCCGCGCACGCTCGAGATGGCCGTCACCGGCATCCGCGAGATGTCGACGCTCGCGACGCCGCCCGAGGAGCGTCACCCGATCCTCACCTACGTGGGCCCGCACGAGAACCCGCAGGTCGCCGCGGCGATCAGGCGCGAGCTCATGCGCGACGGCCAGGTCTTCTACATCCACAACTCCGTGAAGACCATCACGAGCGCCGCGCGGCGCCTCAGCGAGCTGGTGCCCGAGGCCCGCATCGCGGTCGCGCACGGCCAGATGAGCGAGAAGCAGCTCGAGCAGGTCATCGTCGACTACTACGAGAAGCGCTACGACGTGCTCGTGTGCACCACGATCGTCGAGACGGGTCTCGACATCTCGAACGCCAACACCCTGATCGTCGAGAAGGCCAACACCTTCGGCCTGTCGCAACTGCACCAGCTGCGCGGGCGCGTGGGCCGCGGACGGGAGCGCGCGTACGCCTACTTCCTGTATCCCGCGGACCGGACGCTGACGGAGACGGCCCACGATCGCCTGCAGACCATCGCGGCCAACACCGACCTGGGCGCGGGCATGGCGGTCGCCATGAAGGACCTCGAGATTCGCGGCGCCGGCAACCTGCTGGGCGGGGAACAGTCGGGCCACATCGAGGGCGTGGGCTTCGACCTCTACATCCGCATGGTGGGCGAGGCCGTCGCGGACTTCCGCGGCGAGGGCGACCAGGAGCGTCCCGCGATGACCATCGACCTGCCCATCGACGCGCACATCCCCGAGCAGTACATCGAGCACGAGCGCCTGCGCCTCGAGGCGTACCGCAAGATGGCCGATGCCGCCGATGGCGAGGCGCTCGACGCGGTCGCCGAAGAGCTCGCCGACCGCTACGGCAACGTGCCCGAGCCGGTCGAGAACCTGCTCGCCGTGGCGCGTCTGCGCTGTGAGCTGCGCGGCACCGGCATCACCGACGTGGTCGCTCAGGGCAAGTACGTGCGCTTCAGCCCCGTGGAGCTACCCGACTCGGCGGCGCTGCGCGTGAACCGGCTCTACCCGGGCACCCTGATCAAGCCGGCCGTGCGCCAGATCCTGGTCCCCGCGCCGCTCACCCAGCGCATCGGCGGCAAGCCCGTCGAGGGCCTACCCGTGCTCGACTGGGTGCGTGAGGTCGTCAAGGCGACCGCGGTCGCGCCAGTAGGATGACGAGCATGACTGAGTCCCGTCGTCGTCGCGCCCTGGGCGCAGCGGTCCTCGGATCGGCGCTGGTGTTGGCCGGGTGCGCGGTACCCGGGCAGCCTCAGGCGCCGGCCGTGGCCGCCGCAGCCGCCCAGACCACCCTGACCAACGCGGAGGTCACCGACCTCTACGACGCGTGGGCCTACGAGGCTCACCAGCCGGTGACCCGCCAGCAGGCCGTCACCCTCGAACTGCTGCGCCAGCCCATGCTGGACCGCATCGACGAGCTGGGTCTGCAGTACTCGCGCTTCTCGATGGAGCAGGCCGCGGCGCAGGTGAAGTCCACCGAGGAGGTCGCGGGCGAGCCCAGCGACGCGCTCGTGGATGGCTTCGAGGCCACCTACCTGATTGCCGCGTTCACGATGATCCCCGAGGACGACTCGCTCATGCGCGAGATCGCCGAGGAGGTCGCCGCGAGCACCACCGTGTCGCCGCGCGAGGGTGACTTCGACGTCGACCAGCTGCTCGCCTCGATCGCCGAGGTCAGCGAGACGGCCGCGAGCATGGCCACCGCGGGCCAGCCCGCGTGGTTCACCGAGTTCAACGCGGCGAACATGTTCGTCGCGGGCGGCCAGGAGTGGCTCGCCAGTGAGTGACGCCCTCGCCCGACTGGTCGAGGTGATGGACCGCCTGCGTTCGCCTGGCGGTTGCCCGTGGGACGCCGAGCAGACCCACGAGTCGCTCATCAAGCATGCGCTCGAGGAGGCGTACGAGCTCGCGGAGGCCGTCGAGTCCGGTGACCGGACCGACCTGCGCGAGGAGCTCGGCGACGTGCTCCTGCAGGTGGTGTTCCACGCCCGCGTGGCCCAGGACCACCCCGAGGATCCGTTCGACATCGACGAGATCGCGCGCGGCGTGGCCGACAAGCTCGTCGAGCGCCACCCGCACGTCTTTGCCGACGGCGGCGAGCAGCTGACCGCCGAGGAGACGCTGGGCCGCTGGGAGCAAATCAAGAAGGCCACCAAGAACCGCGAGTCGGTGATGGACGGCATCCCCGCCGCCCAGCCCGCCCTCGCGCGCGCCCAGAAGGTCCTCTCCCGCGCGGCCAAGAACGGGCTCGAGGTGCGTGACGAGGCCGGCGTCGGCATCGGCCAGCAGCTCCTCGCCCTCGTGGCCCGTGCCGAGGCTGAGGGAGTCGACGCCGAGGGTGCACTCAGGGACGCCACCCGCGCGTACGAAAGTGCCGCCCGCGAGGCCGAGGCGAGTGCGGCATCGGCCTCAGAAAAGGCCGCCCACGCGGCCACCGAATCTTCATCCGGGTAGGACCATCGTCGCGGCGCGCTCACGCACGCCCCTCGATAGACTCCCCAGAGAACCCCCAAGGAAATCCACACAACCGAAGGAGCATCATGGCCAGCATTGAGGCCGTCGGAGCACGCGAGATCCTCGACTCGCGCGGCAACCCCACCGTCGAGGTCGAGGTCGCCCTGGAAGACGGCACGTTCGCACGCGCAGCCGTCCCGTCGGGTGCCTCCACCGGTGCCTTCGAGGCGGTCGAGCGTCGCGACGGCGACAAGGGCCGCTACCTGGGCAAGGGCGTCGAGCAGGCCGTGGACGCGGTCATCGACGACATCGCCCCCGAGATCGTCGGACTCGACGCTACCGAGCAGCGCATCATCGACAAGATCATGCTCGACCTCGACGGCACCGACAACAAGGGCAAGCTCGGCGCGAACGCCATCCTCGGTGTCTCGCTCGCCGTCGCCAAGGCCGCTGCCGACAGCGCCGACCTGGCCCTGTTCAAGTACATCGGCGGCCCCAACGCGCACCTGCTGCCCGTGCCGATGATGAACATCCTCAACGGTGGCTCGCACGCCGACTCGAACGTCGACATCCAGGAGTTCATGATTGCTCCCGTCGGCGCCCCGACGTTCCGCGAGGCCTACCGCTACGGCGCCGAGGTCTACCACGCCCTGAAGTCCGTGCTCAAGGAGCGCGGCCTGGCCACCGGCCTGGGCGACGAGGGCGGCTTCGCCCCCAACCTCGAGTCGAACCGTGCCGCCCTTGACCTGATCCTGGTCGCCATCGAGAAGGCCGGCCTCAAGCCCGGCGAGGACGTGGCGCTCGCGCTCGACGTCGCCGCGACCGAGTTCTTCAAGGACGGCGCCTACCAGTTCGAGGGTGCCGCCAAGACCGGCGAGGAGATGTCGGCCTACTACGAGCAGCTCGTCAACGACTACCCGCTCGTGTCGATCGAGGACCCGCTGTCCGAGGACGAGTGGAGCGACTGGTCGCACCTCGTCGCGACCATCGGCGACAAGACCCAGATCGTCGGCGACGACCTGTTCGTCACCAACCCGACCCGCCTCAAGCGCGGCATCGACGAGAAGGCGGCCAACGCTCTCCTCGTGAAGCTCAACCAGATCGGCACCCTCACCGAGACCATCGACGCCGTGTCGATGGCGACGGCCGCCGGCTTCACCTCGATGGTCTCGCACCGTTCGGGTGAGACCGAGGACGTCACGATCGCCGACCTGGTCGTCGCGCTCAACACCGGCCAGATCAAGACCGGCGCGCCCGCCCGCGGCGAGCGCATCGCCAAGTACAACCAGCTGCTGCGCATCGAGGAGGAGCTGGACGACGCCGCGAAGTACGCCGGCAAGTCCGCCTTCCCGCGTCGCTACGCCGCGTAAGGCTTCGCCCTTACCGCGCCAGCCGCACCGCCAAGGCCGCGGATCCCTCACGGGGTCCGCGGCCTTCGCGTATGTCGGCCCGCCCACGCTGGCAATCCGCGAAATGACCGCGCCGGGCGGGGGTTCCCGGTCCGGCGCGCCCGCAATCACACGACTCGCGGCGGCGCGGTGTCACCGGGGCCCGCTAGCGTCGGTGAGAATGGAGCCGTGAGCTCACCCCGACGTCCCGGCGCGCCTACGAGCGCCCGGCCGACGCCGCGCGCGAGTGCCAAACCCACCACCGCTCGCACCGCGGCGACCACGGGAGCCTCGCGCGAGACCCGCGCCGGGTCCCGGCGTTCGCCCGCGACGGGCGCGATCCGGACCGCCTCGTCGCGCCCCGGCACCGGCCCGGGGAGGACGTCGCGCACAAAGGCGACGACGGCATCGGCCCCCAGCACCCCGTCGATGACGGCCGGGCGACCCTCGGGCTCGTGGGCCGGCATGCTCACATGGCGCACCGCGATCATTGTCTTCGTCGCGATCCTCGCCTTCGCGGTCGTGTGGCCCACAGCGCGCGCGTATCTGGAGCAGCAGAACATGCTCGACGGGCTCAGGGCAGATGCTGCGGCCGCACAGGCCGAGGTCGATGACCTGACCGCCGATGTCGCGCGGTGGGACGACGACGCGTACATCGAGGCGCAGGCGCGCGAGCGGCTGACCTACGTGTACCCCGGCGAGACGGCCTACCGTGTGCTCGACCCGGAGACCCTCGAGGCCGTAGGAGCCGAGGATGAGGCGAGCGCCGAGGAGGCGGTGGCCCAGGGTGATACCTGGTACGACGCGCTGTGGAACTCGGTCGAGGTCGCCGGCGAGGTCGACCGTAAGGCTCCCGCCGTATCGGAGAAGTCCGACGCCACCCACGCCCCCGACGACGCCCCCGCCGACGACAACTAGACTCCTCAGGGTGACTGACTCCACCGTCCAGCCCGCCGATATCGACGCCCTGCGTGAGCAGTTGGGACGTCCACCGCGCGGTGTGGTCGCGATCGCCGCCCGGTGCGCATGCGGCCGCCCCACCGTGGTGCACACGGCCCCACGCCTTTCCGACGGCACCCCGTTTCCGACGCAGTACTACCTCACGCACCCCGACGCGGTCGCCGCGGTCTCGACCCTCGAGGCCAACGGCGTGATGAAGGAGATGTCCGAGCGCCTGCGCGACGACGAGGCTCTTGCCGCGGCCTACCGCGCCGCCCACGAGCGCTACCTCGAGGAGCGCTACGCGATGGAGGACGTCCCCGAGATCCACGGCATTTCGGCCGGCGGCATGCCCGACCGCGTGAAGTGCCTTCACGTGCTGGTGGGCCACGCGCTCGCCGCGGGGCCGGGCGTCAACCCGCTGGGAGACGAGGCGCTCACGATGATCGCGCCGTCCTGGAGCCCTGAGCGCTGCACGTGCGCTGCCGACGCCGCCGACCCCGACGTTGCCAACCCGACCGAAGAGGAGACCGCATGACCCGCGTCGCCGCCATCGACTGTGGCACCAACTCGATCCGCCTGCTCATCGCCGATGTCGCGGCCGACGGCCAGTCGCTGACCGATGTGGTGCGCCTCATGCGCGTGGTGCGCCTGGGTCAGGGCGTCGACCGGACGGGGCAGTTTGCGCCGGAGGCGCTCGAGCGCACGCTCGCCGCGACCGACGAGTACGCCGCGCTGTGCCGTGAGCATCAGGTCGAGGCGATCCGGTTCGTGGCGACGTCCGCCACGCGCGACGCGTCGAACCGTGACGAGTTCATCTCCGGGGTGCGCGAGCGCCTGGGGGTGGAGCCCGAGGTGGTCTCGGGCAACGAAGAGGCCGAGCTCAGCTTCCGAGGTGCGGTCTCCGTCGTCGATCCCGCCCTGGTGCCGCCGTACCTCGTCGTGGACCTTGGCGGCGGCTCGACCGAGATGGTGCTGGGGGAGCGCGCGCCCAAGGCGGCACACTCGATGGATGTGGGCTGCGTACGGATGACGGAGCGCCACCTGCTGAGTGATCCGCCGTCGGCCACCGAGGTCTCGGGCGCTGTCGCCGATGTCCACGCGGCGCTCGACGCGGCGCTCGCGGACGTGCCGTTGGCACAGACTCGCACGCTCGTGGGGCTTGCGGGCACCATCACGACCGTCACCGCGCAGGCGCTGGGCCTGGACGAGTACGACCGCGACAAGATCAATGGCGCGCGCCTGCCCGTGGCCGAGGTGCTCGCGGCCTGTGACGTTCTGCTCGCCGCCTCCCGCGAGGAGCGGGCGGCGATGCCGTTCATGCACCCCGGTCGCGTCGACGTCATCGGCGCCGGCGCGCTCGTGTGGCGCGAGGTCGTGGCGCGGGTGCGCGACGAGGTCGCGGCCGCAGGCGGCGCACTGGAGGAGGTCGTGACGAGCGAGCACGACATCCTCGACGGGATCGCGTTCTCGGCGGTCGTGCGCGCCTAACCCCCGCTGTCGGTATGGCCCACAGATGTGGCGCAGGGGGCCCGTGGGTCTGCAGGTGGCGTCTCAGGCGTCACCCCTGTCACATGGGTCCCAGGTGTGGGCCAAACCGATCCGGCGCGTGGGGCACAATCGTGGTCACGCCCTCGTAGCCCAATTGGCAGAGGCAGCCGACTTAAAATCGGCGCAGTGCGGGTTCGAGTCCCGCCGGGGGCACGGGGCGCGCCCAGGGAATGGGAGCGCGCCGGGGGTGGTTGCATAGGTTCGTGCCCCCGACGTCTGCCTCCGTGGGCCTGCGCTCGGAGCGCGGCCCCATCCTGCTGTCCCTGATGCTCGCGACCGCGCTCGTGGCTCTCGACGCGACGATCATCGCGACCGCCTCGTCCACCATCGCGACCGAATTGGGTTCATTTGCGCAGGTGCCGTGGCTGTTCTCCGCGTACCTCCTTGCACAGGCCGTCAGCACGCCACTCGCGGGCAGACTGTCCGACATCTTCGGACGCAAGAGCCTCATCCTCGCCGGCGTCGCCGTGTTCCTTGCCGGCTCTGTCCTCTGCGGTGCCGCGTGGTCGATGGGCGCGCTGATCGCGGGCCGCGTTCTGCAGGGCCTGGGCGCGGGCGCGATCATGCCGGTGTCGCAGACTATCGCTGCGGATATCTACACACTCGAGGAGCGCGCCAAGGTCCAGGGGTACCTCGCCTCCGTGTGGGCGGCGTCATCGGTGCTAGGACCCACGCTGGGTGGAGTCTTCTCGGAGTTTCTCAGCTGGCGCTGGATCTTCTTCATCAACATCCCGCTGTGCGCCGTCGCCGTCTGGATGATCGTCCGCCGCTACCGCGAGACGCCGCTGCAGGGGGCGCGTGAGCCCATCGACTACACGGGCGCCGTGCTCCTCAGCGTGGGCTCCCCGCTGCTCTTGGTGGGCCTGCTCGAGGGCGGCACCACGTGGGCGTGGTCCTCGTGGCCGTCCGTGACGGTCCTCGGTGCTGGTGCCCTCTTGCTCGCGCTGTTCGTCCGCCACGCGCTCCGTGCCGCTCACCCGATCGTCGACCTACGGCTGCTGCGCCGGCGCGTGATTGGGGTCGCGACGGCGATCTCGCTCGTGGTGGGCATGGTGGTGTTGGGGCTGTCGACCTACATCCCCATCTACGCTCAAGGCGTCCTCGGCTACGGGCCGTTGATCGCAGGCTTCGCGCTGGCGGCCATGACGGTGGGATGGCCGCTCACCGCCTCGAACTCGGGCCGCCTGTACCTGCGACTGGGCTTTCGACTCACCGCCATGATCGGCTCGGCTTTCGTCGTGGTGGGCGCCGCCGCCACGCTGACGCTGGGCGCAGAGACCCCGCTGATTGCGACCGCCGGCGCGACGTTCTTGGTGGGCGCGGGCATGGGGCTCACGGCGGTGCCGACTCTCGTCGCCGCGCAGTCGTCGGTCACTCACGGCATCCGCGGAGCGGTGACGGGCGTCAACGTGTTCGCGCGATCCCTGGGCTCGGCGCTCGGTGTGGCGATCTGCGGCGCCATGGTCAACGCCACGGCCGAGGTGGGGGCCGATGGCGCCCCGCAGGGCGACGGCCTCATGGATGCCCTGCACCTGGTCTTCATCTTCACCACGGTGTGCGCCGTGGTGCTCGCCGTGTTCACCACCGTGATGCCGCGCGACCGCGAGGCGGCTCGGCAGCGGCGCGCGGAGCAGGCTGCCGCCTAAGCGCGGAGCTCGTTCACCAGGGCCTCGATGCGGCGCGCCCGGGTGGGTGCCTGCTTGGCCTGGTCGATCACGCGCAGGAGGTGGCGGCGCTGGCTCACGGTGCGCGCGTCGAACGTGTGGCGCAGTCCCGCACTCGCGAGCGCTCCGCCCACGTCGGCGGGCACCTGCACCGTGTCGGCGTCCGGGTCGAGCTCGACGGAGACCGTGACGGACTCGCCCACCACGAGACCGGCCGCCTCCCGATGAGCCTTCGCGACGCCGATGAGGCTGCGCCCCTGCATCCGCGCGAGCGCGGTCGACCACGTGTGGCCACCGACCGTGACCAACACGCGCGCCCGGGCGCCCCCGCCCAAGGAGGCCACGACAGCATCGGGCACCTCGAGGCCCCTCATCTTCTCGTGCGGCTCGACGACCGCGGTGAAGTCCATGGCAATCACGCTAGCGCCGCGCCCGTAGCCTTGCCCCATGGCAGCCGGAGCGACCATCCACACCTTCGAGGTCCAACTGGCGGACATGGACCGCGGCGTCTACGAGGATCTCGACCTACGCGTCGCTCGCCACCCGTCCGAGACCCCGGCCTTCCTCGTGACGCGCGTATTGGCGTACTGCCTCGAGTACGGCGAGGGCATCGCGTTCGGCGACGGCATCGCCACCACCGACGAGCCCGCCGTGATCGCCCGTGACCTCACCGGCGCGATCACCGCGTGGATCGAGGTTGGCGCGCCCGAGGCCGACCGCCTCCACCACGGCAGCCGGCTCGCCGAGCACACGACGGTGTACACGCATCGCGACCCGGCGAAGGTGCTCGCGCGCTGGGACGGCAAGCGCATCCACCGGCGCGAGGACATCGTGCTGCATGCGGTCGATGGCGCGTTTGTCGATGAGGTGGCGCGACGCCTCGAGCGGCGCAACCGCCTCACGGTGACGATGACGGAGCGCCACCTGTACGTCGAGATCAACGGCGACGCACTCGACACCCAGGTGACCGACCACCCGCTGGGCTGACGGCCCTCGGCGCCTGTGGAGCGTCCGTGCCGGCACGACGCGGGGTTTCGGTCCCCGATCACGCCCACAGCGAATCCCCCTTACGGCCGATGCCGAAGTGCAGGTCCCGTTCGTTACCCTGACAACGACCGCACCCTACGAGGAGGACCACGTGGCCAGCCCCGTCTTCAGCAGCTCCAATAGCGCGTTCAAGCCCGGCGCGACCATCAACCAGGATGGCTCGACCGTGACGGCCGAGGACCTCCAGTCGCAGTTCGACGCCCCGAGCGCCACCGCGACCGACATGGGTCGCATGACCTACGAGGGTGTGACGACGAAGGCCGCCGGCATGATCGTGCTGGCCTTCATTGCCGCGATCCCCGGCTACCTGTTCCCGTCGACCGCAGGCCTGATGATCTCGGGCCTCGCCGGCTTCGTGCTTGCGATGGTGCTCGTGTTCCAGCGCACCACGAACCCCGTGCTCGCGATGATCTACGCCGGGGTCGAGGGCTACTTCCTCGGTGCGCTGTCGATCTACATCGAGACCGGCTTCGACGTGCCCGGCGCGGCCATGCAGGCGCTGCTCGCGACTGCCGTGACCTCGGGCGTGTGCCTGTACCTCTATCGCACCGGCAAGGTGCGCTACACGTCGAAGATGCGCAAGATCCTGATCATCGGCGGCATCTCGTACCTGCTGTTCTCCCTGGTCAACCTGGGTGTGATGATCTTCGGCGGAACCGACTCCGCGTGGGGCCTGCGCTCCGGCTGGTTGGGTGTCGCGATCGGCCTGGTCGCCGTCGGCCTCGCCTGCATCTCGCTCATCGCGGACTTCGACTTCATCGAGAACGGCGTGAAGCGCGGCATCCCGCAGAAGTACGAGTGGACCGCGGCGTTCGGCCTGGTCGTCACGCTCGTGTGGATGTACACCGAGTTCCTGCGCCTCATCGCAATCCTGCAGGGCCGCGACTAGGCTCTCCGCTTCTCACCGCGACCGCCCCGGCACGGCCTCACTGGCCACGCCGCGGGCGGTCGTCGTGTCGGTGGCGCTAGTCTCGCCGCATGCCTCAGTTCGATCTGCCGCTGCCGGAGCTCGAAACCTACCGACCCCAGGTGCGTGAACCCGCCGACTTCGACGAGTTCTGGTCCGCGACGCTCGCCGAGGCTCGGTCATTCCCCCTCGACCTCCGGATGGCCGATGCCGGGGCCTCCTTGGCGCTCGTCGACGTCCAGGACGTGACATTCGCGGGCTTCGGTGGGCAGCCCATCAAGGCGTGGCTGGCCCGTCCGCGCGGGGCCGATGCCCCACTCCCGTGTGTGGTCGAGGTCGCCGGATACGGGGGCGGCAGGGGGCTACCTATCGAGCACACCCTGTGGCCCGCGGCCGGGGTCGCGACCCTGTGGATCGACTCGCGCGGGCAGGGGTCGAACTGGGGCTCCGGAGGGCACACTCCCGATGTGGGGGCGAGTGGGCCGGCCTCGGATGGAGTGATGACCCGCGGCATCGAGAGCCCTCACGACCACTACTACCGGCGCCTCTTCACCGATGCGGTGCGCGGCGTCGAGGCGGCGCGGTCCATCGACGGCATCGACCCGTCTCAGATCTTCTTCGCGGGCACCTCGCAGGGCGGGGGAGTGGCGCTCGCTGTCGCGGGGCTCGCCGACGGGCTTGCCGGCGTCATGGCCGATGTGCCATTCCTGTGCCATATCGAACGAGCCATCGCGATCACGGATGAGAGGCCCTACGCCGAGGTGGTGCGCTACCTGTCGGTGCACCGTGGCACCCGCGACCGCGTGCTCGACACGCTGTCCTACCTCGACGGCGCCAATCACGCGAAGCGAGCGACCGCGCCGCTGCTCAGCTCCGTCGCCCTGCGCGACGCGACCTGTCCGCCGTCGACCGTGTATGCCGCGTTCAACGCCTACGGCTCGCTCGCCAGTGAGGCGCCGACCACCGAGATGGTCGTGTACGAGGACAACGAACACGAGGGAGGCGCCGGCCACCAGGTGGCGCGACGCCTCGCCTTCGTGCGCGCGTTGACGCGGGAGTCCTAAGGTCTTGGCGGGCCCGCGGGGCTACGCGTACGACGCCTGGCAGAAGCCGTGGTTGCAGTAGCCGCCGGGGTTCTTGTGCAGATAGCCCTGGTGGTAGTCCTCGGCGTAGTAGAAGACGCCGTCACCGGCCTCCTCGGCGGGCACGATCTGCGTGGTGATCTTCCCGAAGCCCTTGTCGGCAAGCGCGGCCTGATACTTCTCGCGTGAGTGCTCGGCGGCGATCTGCTGTTCGGGCGTGGTGGTGAAGATTGCCGAGCGGTATTGGGTGCCGATGTCGCCGCCCTGGCGGTGCAGCGTGGTGGGGTCGTGGTTCTCCCAGAAGCGCGCGAACAGCGTCTCGAGCGAGACCTTGGCGGGGTCGTAGACCACCTGGACCGTTTCGGCGTGACCCGTCCTGGCGGTGCAGGTCTCCTGATAGGTGGGGTTGGTGGTCCAGCCGCCCATGTATCCCACGGCGGTCGAGTACACGCCGTCGGTCTGCCAGTAGATGCGCTCGGCCCCCCAGAAGCAGCCCATCCCCACGTAGAGCACCTCGTGACCCTCGGGCCACGGCTCGGTCAGGGGGGTGCCGAGGACGACGTGGCGGTCGGCGATCTCGAAGCCCACGTCGCGTCCCGGGAGGGCCTCGTCGGCAGTGATCATGCGGGTCTTGTCGGTTCCGAAAAGCATGGGTGGTGCTCCCTTCCGTGCAGGTCTAACGCAGTAACCGGTGTTGCTGTTCCGCGCGTGCGCGCGGTGTCTGTCACAGGGCCGCGTTAGGCTCGGCGCATGGTTGACACCGAGCATTCTTCCAGCGTGCCAAGGGACGACGTGCTACGCCGCGTCCCCCTGGGTCTGCGCGTGGGCGCCGCGTGGTCGTGGCGCCTCATCGTGCTCGGCATCGTGCTGGTCGCGTTCTTCTACATCTTCACCACGCTGTCGACCCTCTTCGTGCCGCTCATCATCGCGCTGCTGATCGCCGCTCCCCTCGAGCGGGTGGTGCACCACATGGAGCGGTGGCACATTCCGCGCGGACTCGGTGCGTTGTTGTCGATCCTTGCGCTGCTGGGCATCGTCTCGTTCCTGCTCGGAGCCGCCTCCACGTCCATCGTCTCCGGCTTCGGAGATTTGCGTGACGCGGCGATCGAGGGCTTCCAGACCTTCACCGACTGGCTCGCGACTGGCCCGCTTCACATGAGCCAGGAGCAGCTCGACGGGTACGTCGAGCAGGTGCAGGGCTTCGCGACCGACAACGTCAGCGGACTTGCGAGCGGTGCCTTGGGAGCGGCCTCCACCATCGGCGGGGTGGTGGCCGGCATGGTCATCGCCCTGTTCGCCCTGTTCTTCTTCCTGCGCGACGGCCGTAAGTTGTGGCTGTGGACCGCGCGGATCGCGCCGGGTAACGCCACCGACCGGGTGGACAACGCGGGAATTCACGCATGGAACACGCTGCGCCGCTACACCCAAACGACGGTCTTCGTCGCCTTCGTGGACGCGGTCGGCATCGGCCTTGCGGCGTGGCTCCTGGGCGTGCCGCTCGCGCTTCCCATCGCGATCCTGGTGTTCCTGTTCTCCTTCATCCCGATGTTCGGTGCGACCCTGTCGGGCGCGATCGCGTCGCTCGTTGCGCTCGTCGACGGCGGCTGGACCACAGCGCTGCTGATGCTGGGCGCCGTGCTTCTGGTGCAGCAGCTCGAAGGTAACGTGCTGTACCCCTGGCTTTTCGGCAAGGCACTTAGCCTGCACCCTCTCGTGGTGCTGCTGACCATCTCGGCCGGAACCCTGACACTGGGCCTCGTGGGTGCGGTGATCGCCGTGCCGATCGTGTCCTTCTTCTACGCCTTCTCTCGGGCATTGCGTGATGAGTACAAGCCCGACGAAGAAGAGGTGCCCCCCATCACGTCCCAGGTGCCCGTGTTCGCCCAACGTTCACGCCAGATCGTCCAGCGTGCCCGCGGCCGCATGGGCCGCACCAGCGACATCGCTGTCTCCGGGCAGCAGCCCGTGGCCTCGAGCGACCTTCCCGACAGCTCCGCGACGGACACCGCCACCGGAAGCGCGTCGACGGTGGACGAGGAAGAGCTGCCCCCCTCGACGGGACAGATCCGCGTGCGACGGTCCGAGGGCCGCGACGATGACAATCATGTCGGCGACGACTCGGATAGCGACGAGCGGGGCGAGACAGACCCCGGACGCTGAGATGCAGTGCGACTACTGGGACGCGGGCGTCTGCCGCTCGTGCACCCTCATCGAGACGCCGTATGCGCGTCAACTCGCCGACAAGCAGACTCACGTCGAGACGCTGCTCGCACCCCTCGCGCCCGACCTCGCGTGGCTGAGCCCCGTCGGATCTGCCGAGTCGGGCTTCCGTACGAAGGCGAAGATGGTCGTGGCGGGCACCACCGACGCGCCCACGCTCGGCATCCTCGACGCGGCCGGTCACGGCACCGACCTGCAACACTGCGGGCTCTATCCCGAGCCGCTCGCCGCGGCGTTCCCGGTCCTCGCCGACTTCGTCACGCGCGCCAGGCTCGAGCCCTACTCGGTGCCCCACCGCCGCGGCGAACTGAAGCACATCCTCGTCACCCTCGCGCCCGATGACCGCCTCATGGTGCGGTTCGTCATGCGCTCCACCGAGGCCCACACCCGCCTGGTAAAGCATCTGCCCTGGCTGCGCGAGGCGCTGCCGTCGCTCCACGTGGCGACGCTCAACGTGCTCCCCGAACACAAGGCGGTGACCGAGGGCGAGCGCGAGATCGTCCTGACCGACGCCGACACGCTCCCCATCACCCTCGGTGCCGTGCCGCTCCACCTCGGCCCTCGCAGCTTCTTTCAGACCAACACGGAGGTCGCGATGCGGCTGTACGCGCAGGTCGCGGACTGGGTCAACGAGGTCGCCCCCGCGACATTGTGGGACCTGTATTGCGGGGTGGGCGGGCTCGCGCTCCACAGCCTCGCGCGCGGCCGCACCGTGACCGGTGTAGAGATCTCCGACGCCGCGATCGACGCGGCGCGCCTGAGCGCGGCGCAGATGGCTCAGGCGGGCGTCGTCGGAGCGGATCGCGTCACCTTTGTGGCGGCCGATGCCGTGGCGTGGGCGGGCGAGCAGGCGTCGCGCCCCGAGGCCGTCGTGGTCAATCCACCGCGTCGAGGCCTGGGAAGTGAGCTCACCGCGTGGCTCGAGAGCTCGGGCACCGACGCGATTATCTACTCCAGCTGCAACCCCGCCACACTCGCGCGGGACATGGCGGACATGCCGTCCTACGTAGCCCGCACGGCCCGACTCTTCGACATGTTCCCGCACACGGGGCACGGCGAGGTCGCCGTCCTGATGACCCGCCGGTAGCGCTGCGGCCCGCCGGCCACGAGGGCAGGCGGGCCGCAGCGACCGGTATGCGGCGCTTACCCGGTGAAGGGCTCCACCGCGATCACCTTGACGGGGATCTGGTTGCCATTGGGGGCCTCGTACGACGTCTCGTCGCCGACCTTCTTGCCCACGAGCGCGGCGCCGAGGGGCGACTGCGCGGAAAACACGTCGATGTCGGTGCCGCCGGCCACCTCGCGGGAGCCCACGAGGAAGCGCATCTCACGGCCCATGACCTCGGCGGTGACGACGGTGCCGGAGGCGACCTCGTCGGCCGCAGCGGCCTCGCCCACGGTGGCGGTCTCCAGCAGGTGACGCAGCTGCTGAATACGCGCCTCCTGCTTCGCCTGCTCCTCGCGCGCGGCGTGGTAGCCGCCGTTTTCCTTGAGGTCACCCTCTTGGCGGCGCTCGTCGATCTCCTTGGCGATCGCGGCGCGACCCTCACCGGTGAGGTGGTCGTACTCCGCCTGCAGGCGGTCGTAGGCCTCCTGGGTCAGCCAGGTGCCGGTGGTGTCTTCAGACACGGGTTCCTCCCTTGCGACGTGCGCGTGTTGCGAGCGTGACTGGACAGGTTAGCAACAGGTGACGCAGAACGGAAAGAAGCGTCGCGCGTCAGCGCTCAATGTCGCAGTAGTTCACCTGGGCACTCGTCGCCTCTTCTACCGTGGCGATGTCGAGCGTGATGCGCTGGCTCGTGCCCTCCGCCGGGTCGACCGTGGTCTGCGCCACCCCTACCTCGGCGTAACTCACCGACAGCGCACGCACATGGCATACCGCCGGCTCGTCGCTGTACAGGTGCACGTCGAACGTGACCTCCGCCTGGGTGGGTGAATCGATTGCGAAGCCCACGTCCTGCCAGCGCACCGGTGAGTTCGCCTGCGACAGGCCAAACCATGCGGCGACGGCCGTGAGCGCGACGACGCCCGCGATGGACAGGATCCACCCGCGCCGGCTCAGCCGCGGGCGCGCGGAGGCGGCCTCCTCCTCGGAGGCGGGTGGGGTGTGCTGCGACTCGGTCATCATGAGGCAGGATAGTTCACGGAAATGAGGTGAAAGACGGTGGCGAATTTTTCTGGAGGCCCGGGCTTCGCGGCTTTTGTCGCGACATTCCTGATGGTCGCCGCGGCGGTGGTGCTGATGCTGTCGCTGTCGAAGCACCTACGCAAGGTTCGCACCCGCCCGCCGGAGGGCGAAGCGGAAGGCGCCGCGGCATCGGCCGACGATGCTGCCTCCTCGGGTGAGATCGCCGCGAGCGAGGGCGACGAGCCCGACGAGCCGCGCGCTTAATCCGCCGCCAAGGGGTGCCGTCAGGTGACGGTGAACACCACGAGGGCGATCGCCACGTAGTGGCACAGGAAGCCCGCGATGGTGAGGGCGTGGAAGATCTCGTGGAAGCCGAAGTACTTCACTGAGCCGCGCGGCCACTTGGTGCCGTAGATCACCGCGCCCACCGTGTAGCACAGGCCGCCGATGACGATCAGCGTCACGACCGCCGCGCCGCCGGCCTCGTAGAACGGGCCCATGAAGCCCACGGCGACCCAGCCGAGCGCAACGTACAGGGGCACGTACAGCCAGCGCGGGGCACCCAGCCAGAAGATGCGCAGGAGCAGCCCGACGAGGGCCCCGGCCCACACCGTGATCAGCACGGCAGTACGGGTCGTGCCCTCGAGCAACATCACCGTGAGCGGCGTGTACGTGCCCGCGATGATGAGGAAGATGTTCGCGTGATCCATGCGCCGCAGCACGGCCTTGGCGGTGGGGCCCCAGTTGCCGCGGTGGTACACCGCGGAGGTGCCGAACAGCATGACGGCCGTCAGCGTGAAGACGGCCGTCGAGACGCGGCCGGCGAGCGTGGGAGCGAACACCACGAGGATCATGCCGGCGATCAGCGCAAAGGGCGCGGCCCCGAGGTGGAGCCAGCCGCGCATCAGCGGCTTCGCGGGATCAGGCAGGTTCTCGGCCATGAACCTACGTTACCGTAGGTTGTTCCCGCGGAGTACCGTAGGGCGCGGCATACGGCGGCGACGCGAAAGGCGGGCACATGGGACTGCGCAGGCTCCTGTACGGGCCCTACGAGCGCCAGCTCGAGCGCCTACTGCGCACCTCCGGACAGACCCCCCGCCACATCGGCGTCATCCTCGACGGCAACCGTCGCTGGGCTAGACAGTCGGGCGCGTCCACGGCCGACGGTCACCGTCGCGGCGCCGACAAGATCTCCGAGGTTCTCGAGTGGTCCGAGGAGGCCGGCGTCGAGGTCGTCACCTTGTGGATGCTGTCCACGGACAACCTCGAGCGCGATCCCGGCGAACTCGATGCGCTGCTCGACATCATCTGCGCGGCCGTCGAGACGCTCGCCGCCGATGGCCGCTGGCGCCTGCAGCACGTGGGCTCGGCCGACCTGCTGCCCGGCCCTGCCGCTGACCGCATCGCGGCTGCGGTCGCGACGACGGCATCGGCCACCGGACTGCACGTGAATGTCGCGGTCGGCTACGGCGGCCGCCACGAGATTGCGGATGCCGTGCGCGCGTACCTGCGCGGCGCCATCGACTCGGGGATGTCGATGGAGGCGGCCGCGGAGTCCTTCTCCGTCGAGCACATCGCCGAGCACCTCTACACCAAGGGCCAGCCCGATCCCGACCTGGTGATCCGCACCTCGGGCGAGCAGCGGCTGTCGGGCTTCCTCATGTGGCAGTCGGCGCACTCCGAGTTCTACTTCTGTGACGCTTACTGGCCCGACTTTCGCCACGTGGACTTCCTGCGCGCGCTGCGTGCCTTCTCGCAGCGGGAGCGGCGCCACGGTCGCTGAAGCCCGACCCGCCGCCATCGCTGACCCCCGCGCGCTGCGCGCTTCGCCCCCGCAGCACTCCCGCCCGTCGTGTCGCCAGATGACGGGCCCGAGCGCAGAATCCTGCACCCCGACCCGTCATTCCCGCGTGTGACGGGCGGCAGTGACGCCGTCCGTGACGCCCGCGCCATCGCTGGCCCGCCCCGAGCACGAGGGCATGTGACGAACATGTGACACGCGGCGTGTCGCTGCTTGACAAGAAAACGGCGGCGTAGCGTCAGGATCGTGGTTAACGCACTAAGCCGTATCCACCGGATGCGGGACTAAGAGACACGCCGGAGGGCGTGCGAGCGCCCTGCGGCTCAAGCGCGGGGAGCTCTACGTGACCATCACCCAGTTCGACACCACCCCCTCCATCAACGCCGCCAATGCGACGGAACTCAGGACGTTCGTGCTGGACACGTCCGTGCTGCTGTCGGACCCGCGAGCGCTGAAGAGATTCGCCGAGCACGCCGTCGTGCTGCCGGTGGTGGTGATCACGGAGCTCGAGGCCAAGCGCCACCACCCCGAGCTCGGCTACTTCGCGCGCTCGGCGCTGCGCACCCTCGACGAGTTGCGCATCGCGCACGGCACCCTGGATCAGGCGATCGAGGCCAATGAGCACGGCGGCACGGTGCGGGTGGAGCTCAACCACACCGACCAGAACGTCCTGCCCAGCGGTTTCCGCCTGGGCGACAACGACACCCGCATCCTCGCCGTGGCGGCCAACCTGAAGGCGGAGGGCCACTCGGTCACGGTGGTCTCGAAGGACTTGCCCATGCGTGTGAAGGCCTCCGCGCTCGGCATCGAGGCCGAGGAGTACCGCGCGGAGCTCGCCGTGGACTCGGGCTGGACGGGCATGCGTGAGATCTCGCTGACCGACGAGCACATGTCCGAGCTGTACGAGGCCGAGCGCCTCACCGCACCCCCTGCTGCCGACACGGGCGAGGACCTCGCGACCCTACCCGTGCACACCGGCTTGGTCATCCACTCGCCGCGCGGCTCCGCGCTAGGGCGCGTGGATAACGACGGCGCGATCCAGCTGGTGCGTGGCGACCAGGAGGTGTTCGGCGTGCACGGCCGCTCCGCGGAGCAGCGCATCGCGATCGACCTGCTGCTCGACGAGGCGATCGGCATCGTCTCCATGGGTGGCCGCGCGGGTACCGGCAAGAGCGCTCTCGCGCTGTGCGCCGGGCTCGAGGCGGTCATGGAGCGCCGCCAACACAAGAAGATCATGGTGTTCCGCCCGCTGTACGCCGTGGGCGGCCAGGACCTCGGGTATTTGCCCGGCAACGAGTCCGAGAAGATGAACCCGTGGGCCCAGGCGGTCTTCGACACCCTGGGCGCGATGGTCTCCTCGGAGGTCGTCGAGGAGGTCATGGCGCGCGGCATGCTCGAGGTGCTGCCGCTGACCCACATTCGCGGCCGCTCGCTGCACGACGCATTCGTGATCGTCGACGAGGCGCAGTCGCTCGAGCGCAACGTGCTGCTGACCATGCTCAGCCGCATCGGCCAAGACTCGCGCGTGATCCTGACCCACGACGTCGCCCAGCGCGACAATCTGCGCGTGGGCCGCCACGACGGCATCGCCGCAGTGATCGAGGCGCTCAAGGGCCACCCGCTGTTCGCGCACGTCACCCTCGAGCGCTCCGAGCGCTCCGCGGTCGCGGCCCTCGTGACCGACATGCTCGAGCGGCTCGACCTCTAGACCCCGCACAGACGGACGGGCCGATGCGATGGTTACCCATCGCATCGGCCCGTCCGTCGTTCTGGAGGTGAGTTACAGCCCCAACTCCTGCAGATAGGGCTCGAGCTCTTCCCAGTTGACCTCGTCGGGGCGGTTCTCGTCCCAGATCTCCATGTAGCGCTCGCGCTGGGCCTCGGTGAGCGCCTCCCACTTACGCAGCTGCTCCTCGGCGTCCACGTGCCAGTAGCCGACGATCCGGTACAGCGTGTAGTGACGCGGCCACGTCTCCTTGATGAACTTCCGGGCTCGGCGGGACTGTGCGGACTCGCACGCGACCCACACGTAAACGTCGCCCTCGGGCTCATCCATGCGCTCCATGCAGGACACCAGCGCGGACGGGCCGCGGCCGTTGCCGGACACGCGCCACTCGACGTTGACGGTGGCGGGCGAGGGCAGCGCGATGGCGTCGTCCATGGAGATCAGCTCGACGAGCACGTCGAACGTCTCGTCGGGCGTGGCCTCCTCGAGGATGCGCGCGAGCGCGGGCAGGCCCGTGGCGTCTGCGACCATCAGGCGGCGCGTGGAGCCCTCGGGCGGCGAGTAATACCCATGCGCGTCGGAGATCGCGACGGTGTCGCCCACGACGGCCTCGCGCGCCCAGGAGGCTCCGCGGCCGTGGCCGTGCGTGACGATGTCGATGTCGACGCTCGGCACCTGCGGGTTCCAGCGGCGGATTGTGTAGTGGCGCGCGATGTCGTGGTCGTCCTCCCACCCGTCGGCAGGATCGGCGTCGGGGATGTGGACGTGGACAAACTCATCGGCCTGGCCGGTGGACTCCCACGCGGTGAGCGATTCACCGGTGAGGGTGACGCGCCGCAGGTTCGGGCTGATCTGCTCGGCACCGGCGACGGTGACGACGAACGAGTCGGTCATGCTGGCTCCAGACAAGGGGGGTGGGGACACGGTGGTGAGGGCCGATGCGCGGGGCGCCCGGGCATCGGCCCTCACCGGGAGGGGTTAGCCCTCCGAGGAGAAGGGGACGACCTCGGTCGCGGGGTCGCCGTCGAGAGCGGCCTCGAGCATCGGCACGAACGCGTCGAGCGAGTACTCGATCGACGACGGCGAGTTCGCGAAGAACGCGCCCTCGAGGACCGGGTCGGTCAGCCAAAGGTTGCCGCCGGTCTCGGTGGTGTTGAGGGACTCGAACAGGGGCAGGGCCTCAAGCTCGCCGCGCGAGTCGGGGGTCGTGGCAACCTGCCACACGACGGAGTCGAGCTCGCCGAGGACGTCGAGCTGCTCGGCGCTGATCTGCTTCCACGCCTCGTCGGTGCCTTCGATCGAGGCGACGTCGAGGCCCAGGTTCGCGAGGAACTGGTTGCGGGTGTCGGCGGCGGCATAGACGAAGGCCTGACCCTCGTAGAAGCCGCCCACCTGCGAGGTGAGGCCCTCCCACTCGGGGTGCGCGTCGCGGACCTCGGCATACGCCGCGTCGATGTCGGAGATGATCTGGTCGGCCTCGGCCGTGGTGCCGGTGGCCTCGGCCAAGATCGTGAGCTCGTCGGCGAGGGTGACGCCCCACTCGGCGGTCTCGTTGCCCTCGGAGTCGGTGGCCGGGCGGGTCACCACGGGAGCGATGCCGGACAGCAGCGTGTACTCCTCCTCGGTCATCGTGTGGTTGGGGTAGGTCGCGACAATGAGGTCGGGCTCGAACGCCGCGATGGCCTCGGCGTCGTACGTGGTGGTGCCGGGCTCGAACAGCTCGGGCGTGGCGCCCGCGGCCTCACGGTCTGCGTCGGCCCACGGGCCGGTGCCGTTGTCGTAGCCCTGCCAAGACACGGGTACGGCGACCGGGGCGACTCCCAGGGCGTAGAGGTACTCGTGCTCGTGCGAGCCGAGGGTGACGACGCGCTGCGGCTCGGACTCCACGGTGACCTCGCCCATGACGGTGTCGAGGGTGACGGGGAAGGCGGCGGCCTCGGCGTCGGCCGTCGCGGTCGCGGACTCGCTCGTCTCGGCGGCGGGGGAGGTCGTCTCCTCCGTCTCGGCGTCCGACGAGCAGGCGGCAAGCAGAAGCGCCGAGGCGGCGACCATCGAGACGGCGGCGGCGCCGCGCGAAATGCGCTGGTGCATGGGGATTCCTTTCCTAGGGGTGGGTCGTGCGGGTGGGGTGGGCCATGAGGCCAGACGTGGTGAGGAGATGGGCGACGAGGCAGGCGGCCGATGCCGCTGTCGCCGCAGCGTCGAGCGCGTCGTCCGTCGCGGCGCGGCTTTGGTCACGTACCGCGACGACGGAGACGCCGAGCGCGTCGTCGCCGCGCACCACCGACTGCAGCGGGGCGCGGGTGTGGCCGGCCTCGCGCAGGGTCGTGACGGTCAGTTTCGCGGGCAGCGGTGAGACGAACCAGCGCACGCCGCCGCGGCGGATGAGGCCCGTGGCGGGGTCGGCGTGGTCGAGGAGCAGGTGAGCGTCCTCGAGCCCCTCGCCCTCAAGATGGCGCTCGAGCACGAGCGCCCGGAAGGTGTGCCCGCACATCGTGGCGTCCGGGCTGTCTCCTGCGACGAGGGTGACCGGACTTCTGGACCCAGCGACGGCATCGGCCGGAAGCGTGAGACGGGCCGCGAGGCCCGGCACCGCGCCCATCAGCGCGGCGGCGGAGCGGATCTGGACGGCGCTGACGGTCATCGGGCGCCTCCCGGGCCGTGCGCGGGGACGATGATCGGGGTGCCCGTGACCGGGTCGGGGACAATCCGGGCGTCGATGTCGAACACGCGGGACACGAGCTCCTCCGTGAAGACGTCCTCGGGCGCGCCGGCGGCGGCGACCTCGCCCTCGCACATCGCGATGACGTGGTGCGCGTAACGGGCCGCCTGGTGCAGGTCGTGGACGACCATGACGATGGTGCGGCCCTGGCGCTCGTTGAGACGGTGCAGCAGCTCGAGGACCTCGTATTGGTGCGAGATATCCAGATACGTGGTGGGCTCGTCGAGCAGCATGAGCGGCGTGTCCTGCGCGAGCGTCATGGCGATCCAGGCGCGCTGGCGCTGGCCGCCCGAGAGCTCGTCGACGACCTTGTCCTGGATGGTGGTCAGGTTGGTCGAGTGCAGCGCGCTCATGACGGCGGTCTCGTCGGTGCTGGACCAGGGGCGCAGCACCTTCTGGTGGGGCGTGCGGCCGCGGGCGACGAGTTCCTTGACGGTGATGCCCGCGGGGGCGAGGGGCGACTGAGGCAGGAGCCCGACGCGCCGCGCGACCTCGCGGGTGGGGATCGAGTGGATGTCCTGGCCGTCGAGTGCGATGGCGCCGTCGATGGGGGCCAGCAGGCGGATGAGCGCGCGTAGCAGGGTGGACTTGCCGCAGCCGTTGGGGCCCACGATGGCGGTGATCTTGCCGTCCGGGATCTGCACGTCCACGCCGTGCACGATGGGCGTGCCGCCGTAGCCGATGACGGCCTTGCGAGTCTCGAGCCTGCTCATGAGGGACCTCCTCGGGATGCGCGCCACACCAGCCACAGCAGGTAGGGGGCGCCGATGGCGGCGGTGAAGATGCCGACGGGGAACTGCAGCGTCGCGGGCATGAGCTGCGACAGCTGGTCGGCGGCCAGGAGCAGCACAGCCCCCATGAGCGCCGACGGAATCAGGGTGACGCCGGCGTTGCGCGTGAGGCGCAGGGCCAGCGCGGGCGCGACGAGGGCGATGAAGCCGATAGGGCCCGTGATGGCGGTGGCGGCCGCCGCGAGCAGGACCGCGGCGACGGACAACACCACGCGCGAGCGGCCCACGGAGATGCCGAGCGCCTTGGCGGTGTCGTCACCCATCTCCATGGTGCGCAGCGCGCGGGCGTGCCACAGGACGACGGGGACGAGGACGGCCAGGATGAGCGCGGCCACCGTGACGTGGGTCCAGGTGCGGCCCGTGACGGAGCCCACGAGCCAGCCGAGCGCTGTCCCGGCATCGTGGACGTCCATGCGCGTCAGCAGGTACTGGGTGAAGGCTTGGGCGACGAAGCCGAGGCCGATGCCCGCGAGGATCAGCCGCAGTGGCACGATGCCTCGCCGCCACGACAGCGCGAGGATCGCGGCGGAGGTGACGAGCGCGCCGATGGCGGCTCCGGCAGCGGTGATCCACAGTGAGGCGCCGATGCCCATCCACATCGTGACGACGGCGCCGGTGCTGGCGCCCGCGGTGATGCCGATGAAGTCGGGCGAGGCCAGGGGGTTGCGCGTGAGGGACTGCAGGATCGCGCCGGCGAGGCCCAGGGTGGCGCCCACCAGCACGGCGGTGAGGGCGCGGGGCGCGCGCACCTGCCCCACCACGAAGTCGCCCGGCGCACCGACGGGGATGCCGACGGCGGCCTTCAGGGAGTCGAGCACCGTGATGTCCGCCTTGCCCCACGACAGCGCAAACACCAGCAGCCCGGCCAGCACCGCGAACATGAGGAGGCCCACGGCGAAGGTGCGCTGGTGGGTGGTGATGCCGAGGGGGCCGATGCGCAGGATCTTCACAGCTCCACCACCTTCATGCGGCGAGCCATGAGGGCGAAGATGAGACCACCGATGAGGGCGGTGGTGATGCCGACGCCGATCTCGCCCGGGGGTGCGATGACGCGGCCGATGACGTCGCACACGAGAACGAGTGCCGCGCCGCCGAGCGCGCTGACGATGAGCAGCCACGGCAGCGAGGCGCCCACGAGGGCGCGGGCGAGGTGAGGCACCGCGAGTCCCACGAACACGATGGGGCCGGCCGCCGCGGTGGCACACGCGGCGAGCAGGGTAACCACCACGATGACGACGGCGCGGGTGGCGGTGATGTTGATGCCCAGGGCGCGGGCGGTGTCCTCGCCGAGTGCCACCGCCTGCAGCGGGCGCGACACGATGAGCGCCGCGATCACCGCGACGATGACGATGGGCAGCAGCGACGTGACGTCGTCCGACTGGCGGCCCGTGAGGGAGCCGGCGACCCACAGGCGGTACTGGTCGAGCGTGGAGTCGCTGACGAGCAGCACCGCGTTGATCAGCGATGTGATGAGGGCGGTGAGGGCGACGCCGGCGAGGGCGAGGCGCACGGGGGCGCCCGCCGCGGCGCCGCGAGCGCCGATCGCATAGACGATCACGGCCGCGATCCCCGCGCCCGCGAACGCAAAGGGCACCTGCGCGGCGAAGCCGCCGATGCCGAGCGTGAGGGCGATGACAACGGCGAGCGACGCTCCGGCGTTGATGCCCAGCAGGCCGGGGTCGGCGAAGGGGTTGCGGGTGAGCGACTGCATCAGTGCGCCGGCGATGCCGAGCGAGGCGCCCGCGATGATGCCGATGACGGTGCGGGACACGCGCAGGTCCGTGACGATGAGCTGCTCCGGGTCCTCGGGGTTGAGGTCGGTGAGGGCCTCCCACACGGTCGCAAGGTCGATGGCCCGCGCGCCGATGGCCAGCGACAACGCCACGGCGATCAGCAATGCTGCGGCGGCAGCGATCGCGATCAGGGCG
This sequence comes from Demequina sp. NBRC 110055, assembly GCF_002090135.1. Lineage (GTDB taxonomy): Bacteria > Actinomycetota > Actinomycetes > Actinomycetales > Demequinaceae > Demequina. Next base: position 1,029,868 of record NZ_BBRL01000004.1, read on the forward strand.
CGCCGAGGCATGGTGCTCCTTGTGTCAGGGGGGACCGGCGCACGTCGCGGTGCGCCTGGTGAGGCTTGCCTAACTTACGCCATCTCGCGGCATTAAAGCAACGCGCCCGTCGGGTAAATGGCGACGCCATGCTGGGCGATCGCGCCGCCGCGGGGCCCATCTACCTGGGCTGATGCCGTGATCGGCCCGCTGTGGCTCGGCGCCCCACGGTGTGGAGGCGTGGTGGACCGTTGCCAAACTGTTGCGAAGGATTGTCTCGGGGGAGCCATTCAGTGCGCGAAAATCGCCCGCACCGGGCACTGCGTGACTCGCAGGGCGCAGAGGACCCCGAGGACGTCGTGGGGGCCTAGTGGTGCTGGTGACCCAGGTCGGAATCGACCGGGTGCGACGCGTCGATCTCGTCGGCGGGGCACGCATCGGCGGGGAGGTCCACGTCGATGCCGTACAGCGCGCGAATCGCGCCGAGGTAGCGATCCGCCTGACCGGCCTGCGCGTGCTCACGCGCCCGGACGGTGGGGGTGTGCAGCAGGGTCTTGGCAAAGCGGCGCAGGGCCTGTTCGGTGGCATCGGCCTGCGCGATCGCCTCGGCGGAGGCGCCGGCGGCGGGACGCACGCGGGCGAGCTCGCGCTCGAGCAGTCCGAAGACGTGCTCGCGCAACGCGACAACGGCAGGGTCGAGCGCTCGGGCGGTCTCGCCGTCTCCGAAGCGGGCCACGGCGTGAGCGACGATGGCGCGGGCAGCCTCGATGGCGTTGACTGACTCGCCGGGCGCGGTGGCGCCCACAGAGTCGAGATCAACCACGTGGACCCCGCGCATCTGGGCGACGCCCGGCGCGACGTCACGGTGAAGTGCGAGGTCGACGATCGTGAGATCCTTCGACGCCTCCGCGCGCGCGGCCGCGACCATGGCGGGCGTCAGCACGATCGACTCGCCGCCCGAGCAGGCGAGCACTATGTCGACGCCGGCGAGCGACGCGCGCAGCTGCTCGAGGCTCAGCGACGCGATGCCGTGGCGGCGGCCGAACTCCTCGCCGCGCCCCGACGGGGAGTACACGCCCGCGATGTCGACACCGCGGGCGAGCAGGGAGCCCACGCCCGTCTCGGCGAGCGCGCCGGTGCCGATGAGCACGGCGCGGGCACCCTGCCACTCGACGGTGGCGGACGCGAGGTCGAAGGCGACGGAGACCACGGAGCGGCCAGACGTGCCCAGGCCCGTCGACGACGCCACCACGCGCGAGGTGCGCAGCGCGGACTGGAAGAGGCGGTCGAGCGTGGGGGAGAGGTGGTCGGCAGCTTGCGCGTCGTTGTGCGCGCGGCGCACCTGGCCGGAGATCTCGCGCTCGCCCACGACCATCGATTCAAGCCCCGAGGCGACCGACAGCAGGTGCTGGACCGCGTCGTCGCCCTCATAGGTGGCGAGGGCGGTGTCGATGGCACCACGGTCGAGGGCGCTGGAGCGCTCGATCGCGTCCACGACGGCGGCGCGGCCGGCCTCGACGTCCTCGACCTCGAGGTAGACCTCGAAGCGGTTGCACGTCGGGAGCACGACGGCACCGCGGATGGGGGAATCGCTCTTCACCACGGTCGACCCCAGGGTGTCCGAGCCAATGCTGAGCTGCTCAAGCACGGTGAGATCGCGATTGTGGTGGCTGGCGACGAGAGACATCAATACCACGTCCCCCATTCTGACACGTCCGCCAAACAAGGCAGAATCGTGGGTCATGAGCTTCGACCTGCTTCCTTCCGACCATCCCCTTGCCGCCGGCGTGACGACGGATGCTCCGCTGATCGCGGCGCTCGAGGGGAGGGCGCCCACGCATCGGCCGGTGTGGTTCATGCGCCAGGCGGGACGGTCGCTGCCCGAATACCTCAAGGTGCGCGAGGGCACGACGATGCTCGAGTCGTGTCTGGAGCCCGCGCTCGCGGCCGAGATCACCCTGCAGCCCGTGCGGCGCTACGGAGTGGACGCCGGCATCTTCTTCTCCGACATCGTCGTGCCGCTCAAGGTGGCCGGCGTGGGCGTGGACATCGCCCCCGGCGTCGGACCGGTTTTTGAGCGGCCGATGCGCACGATGGCCGACATTGAGGCGCTGCCCGAGCTTGGGGAGCCCGGCGACGGCGGCGACTTCGACGCCGCGCTCGAACCCATTCGCGAGGCCGTGCGCCTCTCGGTCGCGCAGTTGGAGTCGACGCCGCTGATCGGCTTCGCCGGTGCGCCGTTCACCCTCGCCGCCTACATGGTCGAGGGCCGCCCGTCGCGCGACCACATGGCCGCGCGCGAACTGATGTGGGCCGCTCCCGACGTGTGGGAGGCGCTCGTGGCGTGGACGTCGCGTGCCGCAGGCCTGTTCCTGCGCGCGCAGGTGCTCGCCGGGGCCTCGGCGGTGCAGCTGTTCGACTCGTGGGCGGGGTCGCTGTCGGAGGCGACGTACGTCGAGAAGTGCGCGGGGGGCTCGCGTGGGGCCCTGATGGCGGTGGCCGACCTCGGCGTGCCGCGCATCCACTTCGCCGCCAACGCCGGCCACCTGTTGGACCCCATGGGCGCGGCAGGTGCGACGGCGCTCGGCGTCGACTACCGCACGCCGCTCGATGAGGCCTCGCGGGCCGTCGGAGGCCGCTTCCCGCTCCAGGGCAACATCGACCCCGCGATGCTCGGCGCGCCCGTCGAGGCCCTCGAGCGTCACGTCCAGGACGTCCTCGACCGTGGCTCCGAGGCCCCCGGGCACGTGGTGAACCTGGGTCACGGTATGCCCCCTCACGCCGACCCCGATGTCGTCAAGCGCATCGTGGATGAGGTGCATGAGCGTGGCTGAGCCGCGCTCCTGGACCGTCATCGGTGCGGGCCCCGCGGGCCTGCTCTCGGCGCGTCGCCTCGCGGCCGCGGGTCACTCCGTCACGGTTCTCGAGGCCGAGGGCCACGTCGGCGGACGCGTCTCTCGAGTGCGCGTCGACGGCCTCGACATGGACGCCGGTGCCGAGTCGTTCGCGACGCGCGGCGGCTATGTGGAGCGCCTCGTTGAGGAACTGGGCCTGACCGATCGCCTCGTGGCTCCCACGGGTGGGCCCGCGTGGATCGTGGGGCCGGACCGTGCCTATCCCATGCCTGCCGCCGGATGGCTAGGGATCCCCACGCGGTCCCTCGCGCCCGATGTCATTCGCGCCCTCGGCCTCGGCGGCGCACTGCGAGCCGCGGTCGAGCCGTGGCTGCCGCGCGAACTGGTCGCCCCCGACGCGATGCTGGGCGAGGTCGCGCGCCGGCGCCTGGGCGACCGCGCCGTCGAGCGGCTGATGGCGCCCGTTGCTCGCGGCATCTTCTCTCGCCCGGTCGACGAACTGCGCGTGGATGCGGCGGCGGGCGGACTCGCCGCCGAGATCACCGAGCGGGGCCTCATCAGGGCCGCGGGGCACCGGCGGGCCAACGCGCCCGCGGGCTCGGCCGTGCTGGGCCTCGACGGCGGCGTCGCGACGCTCACCGACGCGCTCGCAGCCGATGCCCGCGCGAAGGGCGTGAGCATCGTGACCGGGGCCGCGGTGTCGTCCCTGATGCGCGTCGATCAGGGCTGGAGGCTCTGGACCGAGGCCGGGCGCTACGACGCCGATGCGGTCGTGGTCGCCTCCTCCCGCCCCGCCGCGGCCGCGTTGGTGCCGCAGGTCGAGCGCGCCCCCGACAAGCAGGTCGCGCTCGTCACGTTGTCGCTGGACGCCCCCGAGCTCGATAGCCATCCGCGCGGCTCAGGCGTGCTGGCGATCGACGGGGTGACGCGCGCCAAGGCCCTCACTCACGCGACCGCGAAGTGGCGGTGGGTGGCACGCGAGGCGCCGCGGCGTCATCTGGTGCGCCTGTCGTACTCGCTCGAGACCGCCGAGGACCTCGCGCCGTTCGCGCTCGCGGACGCGTCTCGCCTGCTGGGCGTGCCACTCAAGGACAGCCAGGTGCGCGACCTGGTGCAGGTGGTGTGGCACGACGCGTCGCCCACACGTGCCGGCGACCGCGAGCCCGTGCCCGGCATCCACCTCGTTGGCGCAGCCGCCGGGTTCTCGGGGCTGGCGGCCATCGTGGACGACGACCAGCGCTCCACGCTCGGCGCCTAGCCCGCCCCGCATGTAGCTCGCCCCGTACGCAGCCCGTCCCGTACGAACGTGACGGTGATGCGGACGCCACGCCGCGCATCGGCCCCCGACACGCCGCCGGCGGTTGGAATCACCGTCACCTCGAAACGGCCGCGGCCAGGGACCAACGTCCCGCTCGGAACCAGCGCGCGGATGTTCCTCGGACCGCCATGTGCCCGTGTGCAGCGAGCCCGTGCCTGCGCGATTTCCCCTGACCGCCGCGAACGGTGAGAATGGGCGCATGACCGATCAGCCTCACGGTTTCACCCTGTTCTCCGTCCTCGACGGTTTCCTCGACGCTCCCGATGAGGAGCTTCAGGAGGTCGTCGAGCACTTCGATGCGGCCGTCGAGGAGCTCGCCGAGCATGACGTGGTCCTGCGCGGCATCTACGACGTGTCGGGCCTGCGCGCCGACGGCACCGTCATGCTGTGGCTCCACGGCCCCGACCTCGCCGACCTGCAGCTCGCGCTGCGCGAACTGCGCGCCACCGAGTTGCTCGCCGAGACCAAGCTCACATGGTCCGCGGCCGGCGTCCACCGCGCCGCCGAGTTCAACCGCGCCCACGTGCCCGGGTTCCTGCGCGGTGAGCGCGCGCGTGACTGGCTGACCGTGTACCCGTTCGTCCGCAGCTACGAGTGGTACCTCCTGAGCGACGAGGAGCGCGGCCAGATGCTGCGCGAGCACGGCATCAAGGGCGCCGCGTTCAAGGGCGTCGTCGCCAACACCGTCGCCGCCTTCGCGCTGGGCGACTACGAGTGGCTGCTGCCCATGGAGGCCGACGAGGTGACCGACCTCGTCGACATGATGCGCGACCTGCGCTACACGGAGGCCCGTCGCCACGTGCGCGAGGAGGTGCCGTTCTACACGGGCCGACGCATCGAGACCGCCGAGGCCGTGGAGGTGCTGGCGTCGTGACCGACATGCCGACGCTCGCCGCCGCTGAGCGCACGCTCGACCCCGCCACCTACGACTGCATCCTGCTGGCCGGCTTCGGCGGGCCCGAGGGCCAGGACGACGTCATCCCCTACCTGCGTAATGTGACGCGCGGACGCGGGGTGCCGGACGAGCGCCTCGAGGAGGTCTCGCACCACTACCGCCACTTTGGCGGCATCAGCCCCATCAACCAGCAGAACCGCGACCTCAAGGTCGCGCTGGAGGCGGAGATCGCCAAGCGCGGCCTCGACCTCCCTGTCTACTGGGGCAACCGGTTTTGGGCGCCGTACTTCACGGATGCGCTCAAGGAGCTCCACGCCGACGGCCACCGCAAGGTGCTGGTGCTCGTCACCACGGCCTTCTCGAGCTACTCCGGTTGCCGCGCCTACCGCGAGGACCTCGCCGAGGCGCTCGCACAGACAGGTCTGACCGGCGAGCTCACCCTGGACAAGGTGCGCCAGTACTTCGACCACCCCGGGTTCGTGCAGCCCAACATCGACGCGGTCCTCGGCGGCCTGCGCGAGCTGGCCCTGGCGGGCAAGGCCGAGGGTGCGCACGTGATGTTCGCGACCCACTCGATCCCGTCCGCCGCAGCGAACGTGTCCGGCCCGCGCGAGACGCTTCCGAGCGGCGAACCCGTGCCGACGAGTGATGGCGAGGACTGGTACGAGGGCGGCGGCTGGTACGTCGCGCAGCAGCGTGCCGTCTCGGCCCTCGTGATGGACGCGGTCGAGAAGGAGTTCCCCGGCGTGCCGTGGTCGCTGGTCTTCCAGTCGCGCTCGGGTGACCCGTCGATCCCGTGGCTCGAGCCCGACATCAACCTCGCGATCGAGGCGCTGCCGGAGTCGACCACCGGCCTCGTGATCTCTCCCATCGGCTTCGTCTCCGACCACATGGAGGTCGCCTGGGACCTCGACAACGAGGCTCTCGAGACCTGCGAGGAGCGCGACCTGCCCATGGTGCGCGTTCCGACGGTGGGCGTGGACCCCGCCTTTGTGTCGGGGCTCATCGACCTCGTCGAGGAGCGGCACGTGAGCGAGGGCGGCACGCCGCGCGAGCGCGTCGCGCTGACGGATCTGGGGCCGTGGCAGGACGTGTGCCCCGCGGACTGCTGCCTGGGACGCGCGAAGAAGCCCACCATTGCCTCGGCCGCTGCCGACGGAGGCGTGGGCGCCTAACCCTTCCCGCGCTGTGTGTACCGCTCAACACACGGCAGTGACGCACGTGACTGAGGGGGCTGATGTGAATGCGCATCAGCCCCCTCAGTCACATCATCACCAGGTGTGTGTTGAGCGGTACGCGGGCGGCTGGGAGCCCTGGGATCAGACGGCCGATGCCATGGCCGGCTGGGCGGCCGTCGCCGCCTGGCCGTCGCGCCAGGTGAGGTAGCCGCCGTCGAGGTTGACCGCGTCGTATCCCAGTTGGCGCAGCAGGCGGGCGGCGGTGTGGCCGCGCTGGCCCACCTGGCAGTGCACGACGATCGTCTTGCCCTGCGGCAGCTCGCCGTGACGGGCACGCAGCTCGTCGACGGGGATCGACAGGGGCTCCTGCCAGTCGACGGTGACGGTGCCGCAGGCGTGCTCGGCATCGGTGCGCACGTCGAGTACCACCGGGGCCTCGTCGGCCGTCAGGTCGTGCCACTGCACCGACGGGGTCTCGCCGGTCGCAAGATTCTCGGCGACGTAGCCGAGCATATTGATGGGGTCCTTTGCCGAGCCGTAGGCGGGGGCATAGGCCAGCTCGAGGTCGGCCAGCGAGCTCGCGGTGAGGCCTCCGGCGATGGCGGTCGCGATGACGTCGATGCGCTTGTCTACGCCAGCCTCGCCCACGCCCTGGGCGCCCAGGATGAGGTCGGTGTCGGGGTCGACGAGGAGCTTCAGGGTCATCTGCGCCGCGCCGGGGTAGTAGCCCGCGTGGTGCATGGGGTGGGTGTGGATGACCCGGTGGGGGCGGCCCTCGGCCAGCAGGCGCCGCTCGGAGCGGCCCGTCGCGGCGGCGGTAAGTCCGAACACACCCACCACGGCGGTGCCGATGCTCGGCACGGCGTGGTGCGCGCGACCCGCGATCACGTCTGCCACGCGGCGGCCATGACGATTGGCGAGGTTCGCCAGCGGAATCAGCGTCGGGCCGTCGCCGAACGCGTCGGCCTTAGTAGCCGCGTCGCCCACCGCGAAGATGGCGGGGTCAGAGGTGCGCATGTCGTCGTCCACGAGGATCGAGCCGCGCGGGCCCAGGTCGAGTCCGGCGTCGGCCGCCAGCGAACCCTCGGGCTGGACGCCGATCGCGGCCACGACGAGGTCGGCGGGGACCGTCTCGGTCGAGCCATCCGCGAGGGTGACCGCGGCATCGGCCGTATCAATCTGGCTGACCGAGGCGCCGGTGAGGACGCGCACGCCGTTGGCGGTCAGGCGCTGCTCCACGCGAATCGCCATTTCGGCGTCCAGCGGGGTGAGGACCTGGGGCGCGAGCTCCACGACGGTGACGTCGAGTCCGCGGTGGCGGAGGTTTTCGGCGACCTCGAGGCCAACAAATCCGGCGCCGATGACGACGGCGGAGCGGGACTCACCCGTGGCGGCCGCAAGGCGGTCCACGTCGGCGATGTCGCGCAGGGTGAGGGCACGCTCGGCGCCGGGGATCGGCGGGACGATCGGCCTGGCTCCAGGGCTGAGGATCAGGGCATCGTAGGACTCGGTGGACGAGGTGCCGTCGGGGCCGGTCACACTGACGGTCTTCGCGGACCGGTCGATGGCGGTGACGCGTGAACGCACGCGTACGTCGATGTTGAAGCGGGCGGCGAGCGAGGCGGGGCTCTGCAGGAGCAGGGCGTCGCGCTCGGCGATGACGCCGCCCACGTAGTAGGGCAGTCCGCAGTTCGCGAACGAGGGGTGATCGCCGGCCTCGAGGACGGTGATCCTTGCGTCCTCGTCGAGGCGGCGCAGGCGGGTGGCGGCGGACATTCCGGCCGCGACCGCGCCGACGATGATGACATGCTGAGCCATGAAGATTCCTTCCGTGGGATTGCATCCAGAATACCCCCGGGGGTATAGTGGTCGCAACCCCGCCGGTGCAGGATGCCGGCAACGTCTCAACCTCAAGGAGTTCCCTGATGTGTTCACCCACCACCTGCCGCCAGTGCGGAAAGACCACCTGGACCGGCTGCGGCCAGCACGTCGACTCGGTCAAGCGCACCGTGCCCGCCTCGCAGTGGTGCGGCGGCCACGAGAAGCCTGCCGGCCGCTCGTTCTTCCCCTGGCTGCGCGGCAACTGACATGAGCACCGATGACGTTGTCGTCCAGCGCGCGGCGCTGAACCGCCTCAAGCGCGCTCGCGGCCAGCTCGACGCGGTGATCCGTATGGTCGAGGAGGGCCAGGCGTGCGAGCCGACCGTCACTCAGCTCGCTGCCGTCTCGAAGGCGCTCGACCGTGCCGGCTTCATGATGATCTCGACCGGCGTGAAGGACTGCTTGACCTCGGACAACGAGGAGGGCCGGGAGGAGGCGCTCGAGCGCCTCGAGAAGGTTTTCATGTCGCTCGCTTGACGCCGTCGACGACAGGGCGGGGCGCCACGGATGGTGGTGGCGCCCCGCCCTGGCGCATGCCTGGGGTCTTGCGCCCGCCCGCGAGCCATTGCGGCGCATTCTCGACATTGCGAAACAAGACTGTTGCGTAAATCCTCGCTGGCCGTTACCGTTGCCGCATCGCCCCGCGAGCCGGGGCCGCGAGCGTCAAGGAGCACCGCATGACCGTCCCCGTGTCGACCCTCGTGCACGTCTCGGCCCTCGCCGCCGCCGTGCCGCAGATCACCGTCTCGCTCGATACCGACGGAGGGTCCACCGTCGTCGTCGGCGACGTGCCTCACGCCTCGATGTGCCCCCACTCCTTCCGCCACGTGGTCGCGACCTGGCCGGCGGACGGCGGCCACGAGCCCTGCGTGGACGCCATCCGCTTCGACGGCGCCGACTCACGTGGCGCCGTGCTCGCGCAGGGCCAGTCGCGCTGGTTCGTGAGTGAGCTGGCCGCCCAGCCCACCGTTGCGGCGCTGCGCGCCATCAAGCCGCGTTCGCGAGGGGCGGTGGTGCAGGTGCGCTTCGACGCGGTCCTCGCCGTCAGCGTGGTGCGCCTCGAGTCGGACACCCTTGCCGCCGAGGCTCTCGACGACCTCGCAACCGAGGCCTACGCGGCATGCGCCACCGAGCATCTCTTGTGGGCGGCCACCGCGGCCTGAAACCCCTGGACCCGAGCGAGCCTCGGTCACGGCCCGCCATCGACCGTGACCGAGGCTCACCAGGGTCGAGGGCGTCAGCTGTCCGCCGCCTCCTTGAAGGCGCGACGCGGCTCGTGAATGCGTCCCATCGACACGAGGTCGCGCCGGAAGAACAGCGCCGTGGTCCAGTCCACGATGACCCGTGCCTTGCGGTTCACCGTAGGGATCTGACTCATGTGATATGTCCGGTGCATGAACCACGCGGGCCAGCCGCGTAGTTTCACCCCCATCACGTCGGCGACACCCTTGTTGAGGCCGAGCGACGCCACCAGCCCGAGGTGCTTGTGCTTATAGTCCGCGAGCGCGCGACCGGCCAGGTGGTCCGCGAGATTCTTGCCCAGGTGGCGGGCCTGACGCACGGCATGCTGGGCGCTAGGTGCGCAATAGGCGGGCTGCTCCTTGGTGAGGTCGGGAACCTGGGCGCAGTCGCCGGCCGCCCACGCGCCCTCGACGACGGTGCCCTCCTCGTCGGTGACCTGCAGGGTAGGGGAGCAGATGACATGTCCCTTGGGGCCGAGCGGCAGGTCGGAGGCCGCGAGCACGGGAGAGGGCTTCACGCCTGCCGTCCACACGAGCGTATCGGCCTCGAACTTCTCGCCGTTGGACAACTCGATGTGGCCGTCGACGCAGGACTCGAGCTTGGTCTCGAGGAACACCTCCATGCCGCGCTCGCGCAGCTCCTTCAGGGTGTAGTCGCCCATCTCTTCGCCCATTTCGGGAAGGATGCGGGGCATCATCTCGACCATGACGAAGCGCAGGTCCTCGGGCGTGAGCTCGGGGTAGTAGCGCAGTGCCGCGCGCGCCATGTCCTCGGTCTCGGCGAACGCCTCGACACCGGCGAACCCGCCTCCCACAAACACGAAGGTGAGCAGCCGTCGTCGGAGCAACGGGTCTTGCGTCGATGCGGCCCGCGCCAGCCGTCCCAGCACGCGGTTGCGGAGGTTGATGGCCTCCTCGACATACTTGAAGCCGATGCCAAACTCCGCGAGCCCGGGGATCGGAAGGGTGCGTGCCACGGAGCCCAGGGCGATGACGATCTCGTCGTAGCCCAGCGTCCACTCGTCGCCAAAGTCGCTCGCGACGTCGACCTCGCGCGAGCCGTGACGGATGGACGTAACCTTGCCTTGCAGAACGCGCACACCGGACATCTCGCGTCGCAGGGGAACGACCGCGTGGCGTGGCTCGATCGACCCGGCCGCGGCCTCCGGCAGGAACGGCTGGTACGTCATGTAGGGGCGGCGGTCGACGATGGTGATGTCGACGTGATTGCCGGCCTTCTTCTTCAGCGTCAGGGCGGTGTACAGGCCGACGTAGCCGCCGCCGACGATCAGGATCTTCGTTGCGCTCATGGTGACCTCCGAGAGGTGCAACCGACCGCGCCCCCGCTGTGTTCCACGCAGACGCCAAGGGCCGATGCCGTGGCGAGGCTTCGTACGAAACCCGCCACCGCATCGGCCCCGAGACGTTAGCGCTTGCCCACCATGGTGGTGACGTCGAGCAGCTCGTCGAGCTGGGCCTCGGTGATCTCGCCGCGCTCGACGAAGCCGAGGTCGATGGTCGCCTCGCGCACCGTGAGCCCGGCCTTGACGGCGTGCTTGGCGATCTTCGCGGCGTTCTCGTAGCCGATGACGCGGTTGAGCGGCGTGACGATCGAGGGCGAGGCCTCGGCGAGGAAGCGCGCGCGCTCGACGTTCGCGGTGATGCCGTCGATGGTGCGCTCGGCGAGCACCTGGGAGGCGTTGCCCAGCAGGCGCATCGACTCGAGGACGCCCAGCGCCATGACGGGGATCTGCACGTTGAGCTCGAAGGAGCCCGAGGCGCCCGCGACCGCCACAGTCGCGTCGTTGCCGATGACGCGCGCGCAGACCATGAGGGTGGCCTCGGGGATGACCGGGTTGACCTTGCCCGGCATGATGCTCGAACCCGGCTGCAGGTCGGGCAGCGCGATTTCGCCCAGGCCCGTGTTGGGGCCCGAGCCCATCCAGCGCAGGTCGTTGCAGATCTTCGTCAGCGACACCGCGATGGTCTTGAGGGCGCCCGAGACCTCGACCAGGCCGTCGCGCGCCGACTGCGCCTCGAAGTGGTCGCGCGCCTCGGTGATCGGCAGGCCGGTGTCTTCGGCGAGCAGGGCGATGACGCGCTGCGGGAAGCCGTCGGGGGTGTTGATGCCGGTGCCGACGGCGGTGCCGCCCAGCGGGACCTCGGCGACGCGGGGGAGGGCGGCGCTCAGGCGCTCGATGCCGTAGCGGATCGCCGCGGCGTAGCCGCCGAACTCCTGGCCCAGCGTCACGGGGGTGGCGTCCATCAGGTGCGTGCGGCCGGACTTGTAGACCTCGGCGAACTCGCTCGCCTTCGCCTCAAGCGACTGGGCGAGGCGCTCGAGCTGCGGGAGGAGGTCGTTGACCAGCTGGCTCGTGGCGGCGACGTGTACTGAGGTGGGGAACACGTCGTTCGACGACTGCGAGCAGTTGACGTGGTCGTTGGGGTGGACGTCGCTACCCAGGGTCCGGGTCGCGAGGGTCGCGATGACCTCGTTGGTGTTCATGTTGGAGCTGGTGCCCGAGCCGGTCTGGAAGACGTCGACGGGGAAGTGCGCGTCGTGCGCACCTGAGGCGACCTCATCGGCCGCCGCGACGATCGCCTCCGCGATGTCGTTGTCCAGCACGCCGAGCTCGGCGTTGGCGCGGGCGGCCGCCTTCTTCACGCGCGCGAGCGCCTCGATGTGGCGCCGCTCCAGGCGGATGCCGGAGATGGGGAAGTTCTCGACGGCGCGCTGGGTCTGCGCGCGGTAGAGCGCGTCCGCGGGGACGCGGACCTCACCCATGGTGTCGTGTTCAATGCGGTACTCGGGGTGTGCGTCGTTGCTCATGGCGCACATTGTGTCAGGACCGGAGCCCTTTACGGGAGCGCGTCCAGTTCGGCCGCGGTAGGCGGGTTGGCGCCCGCTCGGGACACCGTGATGGCGCCGATGCGCACGCACCGGTCGAGCACGGCGCTCACGGTAGCGGCGTCGACGGATCGCAGCGCCTCGCGGCGGTCCGCGCCGAGCAGGTTCGCGCCCCACAGCCCGTCGATAAGGCCGCTCATGAACGAGTCGCCTGCGCCGACGGTGTCGACGACCGCGACACGCTGCGCCGGCACGTCCACGCGGACGCCACCGGTCACAAAGGCGCTCGCGCCGTCGCCGCCACGCGTGACGACCACGAGCGCGGGGCCGGACTCGACCCAGGACGAGGCGACCTCGTCGACCGGTGCGCCCTCGGTCAGCCAGGCGATGTCCTCGTCGGAGACCTTGACGACGTCCGCCTGAGCGATCAGCGCCTCCACGCGCTCGCGAGCCTCGCCCGGCGCGCCCATGAGCGACGGGCGCGCATTGGGGTCGTAGGTGACGGTTGCCGTGTCGCGTGCGGCGGTCACGGCCTGCATCACGCGGTCCGCGCCCGGGTCAAGAACCGCCGCGATCGAGCCGGTGTGCACCGCGATCGGGTTGGCGCGCGGCGTGGCCGCAGCGGACAGGTCCCAGGTGAGATCGAAGTCGTAGGTCGCGGCACCTGTCGCGTCGAGCGTGGCCGCGGCCACCGACGTCGACGGGGCGGCGTCCGAGCCCGCGGCGAGGGTGACGCCGGCCCCCTCGAGATGAGCGCGCACGGCGGCGCCCCTCGCGTCATCGCCGAACCACGTCAGGAGCTCGGCGTCGCGGCCCAGCCGCGCCAGCCCGAACGCGACGTTGGCGGGCGAGCCGCCCACGTGCTCCGACGTGGAGCCGTCGGCGCGCGTCACAGCATCGATGAGGGCCTCACCAATGACGAGGGCGTGGCCGCTCACTCGTCGTCCTCGGCAGGGATAACGCCCACGACGCCGGCATCGGACGCGTCGTCGAGAGCCGCGTCGTCCTCGACTGCGTCCGTGCCGCGCGCCGACGTGATGCGGTCGCGTGCGCCGTCGAGCAGCTCCTGGCAGCGTGCCGCGAGCGCCTCGCCGCGCTCCCACAGCCCCAGAGATTCCTCCAGGGTGGCCGCGCCGGCCTCAAGCTTCGCCACGATCGCGACCAGTTCGTCGCGCGCATCCTCGTAGCCCAGTGCCGCCACGTCGTCGTTGGTTCCTGCCATGCCCGCCAAACTACCGCGTCATAGTCGCTGGTGTGGGCCCTCTCATGGGGCACCCGTCCACACACGACATCACAACGGAGTGATCGCCATGTTCAGCGCCCAGTACTCACGCCAGACCGCGCTCGCGAGTCTGCAGGACCTCAACGCCCGATTGACCGACCACGAGCTCGCCACCCTCGCCCGCTCGGACGAGGCGATGGTGCGAGCGGCCGTCGCCGAGCGCCCTGGAACCCCGCTGACGACCCTCCTGAAACTCTGCCGCGACGAATCCGCGACCGTGCGCGCGGGCCTCGCCCGCAATCCGCGACCCGACATGCTCCCGCAGATCCATGAGGATCTCGCGGCCGACAAGGTCGTCGAGGTGGTGCTCGCTCTCATCTCTAACCCCGCCGTGCCCGATGCGCTCATCGCCAGGCTGGGTCGCCAGTTCCATAAGGAGTACTCGGCCGCGGCGCGCGAAAGACTTTCCTCGAAGGGTGGGGCGGCGGGTCTCCTCGGGCGCGTGGGTCTCGCGCGCTGATGGGCGGCCGATGCCGTGGCCGGGTCTCCCGGCCGTCACCCGTGAGTGGCGGTCACCTCCGCATCGGCCGTGCCGGCAGCGAACCTCAGGTGAAGCGCGTCGCCCGCGGCGAGGGCGCTGGCATCCCGGACGACCTCGCCTGACGCGGTGCGCGCGACCGCGTAGCCGCGGTCGAGCGTGCCTTGAGGTGACAACGCGGTGAGGCGAGCGGCAAGCTCACGCGCCGCGGCATCGGCCGCCGTCAGGATCCCCACGAGCGCGCGACCCGAGGCATCGTGGACGCGGGAGAGCTGGTCGCGGAACGGGTCGAGCATCCGTTCGGGGTACGTCAGGACCGGGCGCGAGCGGAACTGAGCGAGGCCGGCGTGCTCGCGGTCGATGCGCGCGGTCATTGCGTGGCGGGCGTCCGCGATGAGGCCGGCGATGGTGTCGCGTTCGATGGCGGCGTCGGGGACGATCCGCTTGCCCGCGTCGGTGGGCGTCGACGCGCGGTAGTCGGCGACCAGGTCGAGCAGCGGGGAGTCCTTCTCGTGGCCGATGGCGCTCACCAGCGGCGTGGCCGTGGCGCCCGCGACGCGGACCAGCTGCTCATCGCTGAAGGGAAGCAGGTCCTCGAACGAGCCGCCTCCACGCGCCACGACGATGACGTCCACCTCGGGGTGGGCGTCGAGCTCTCGGATGGCCGCGGTGGTCTCGGGGACGCAGCGTGCGCCCTGGACGGTGACGCGCCGGATCTCGAAGCGCACGGAGGGCCAGCGGCGCTGAGCATTCTCGACGACGTCGTGTTCGGCGTCGCCCTGGTTGGCGCACACCAGCCCCACCAGGGTGGGGACGAGGGGGAGCTCGCGCTTGCGGTCGGCATCGAACAGCCCTTCTGCGGCGAGCGCCTCCTTCAGCGCCTCGAGCCGAGCCAGCAGGTCGCCGAGCCCCACAGCGCGCATGGCGTCGCCCATCATCTGCAGGTCGCCGTTCTTCATCCACCACGTGGGCTTGGCGTGGATGACCACGCGGGCGCCGTCGTTGAGGGAGCCACCCAGGGCATCGAGTTCGGTGGCCGGGACCGTGACCTTGAGCGACATCTGCTCATCGGTATCGCGCAGGGTGAGGAACACCATGTGCTTCCAGCGCTTGACGTTGAGTACCTGGCCCTCGACCCACACCTCGGGTAGGCGCGCGATGAAGTCGCGAATCTTGGGCGAGAGGTGGCGCACGGGCCAGGGACGCTCGGGGCTGGTCTCCGCGGCGGTCGCTGGAAGCGTCACGGATCCTCGGTCGTTGGACAAGGGGGCGTCGGTCACGCCCCTCAGACTGCCACGTAGGATGGACGATATGCCTGACACCAAGCCCACTCGCGTGCTGCTCGCCGCCCCGCGCGGCTATTGCGCCGGCGTCGACCGTGCGGTGATCGCCGTCGAGAAGGCGCTCGAGCTGCACGGCGCACCTATTTACGTGCGCAAGGAGATCGTCCACAACAAGTATGTGGTGGAGACCCTGTCCGAGCGCGGCGCGATCTTTGTGAACGAGACCGACGAGGTTCCCGAGGGCGCCCGCGTGGTGTTCTCCGCCCATGGCGTGTCGCCCGCGGTGCGTGAGGGCGCGGCAGCCCGCAACCTGCTGACCATCGATGCCACGTGCCCCCTCGTCACCAAGGTGCACAAGGAGGCCGTGCGCTTCGCGAAGTCGCAGCAGACCATCCTGCTCATTGGTCACGAGGGCCACGAGGAGGTCGAGGGCACGGCCGGAGAGGCGCCCGAGCACACCATCGTCGTGAACTCGCCCGAGGAGGCCGACACCATCGAGGTGGCCGACCCCGACAACGTCGTGTGGCTGTCCCAGACCACCCTGTCCGTGGACGAGACGATGGAGACCGTGCGCCGCCTGCGCGAGCGCTTCCCCAATCTCCAAGACCCGCCCAGCGACGACATTTGCTACGCCACGCAGAACCGCCAGGTGGCCGTGAAGAAGCTCGCGCCCGAGTGCGAGCTGGTCATCGTGGTGGGCTCGGCGAACTCGTCGAACTCGGTGCGCCTGGTCGAGGTCGCGCTGCAGTCGGGCGCCGATGCGTCCTACCGGATCGACCGCGCCTCCGAGATGGACGAGGCCTGGCTCGAGGGCGTGTCGACCGTGGGCGTCACCTCGGGCGCGTCCGTGCCCGAGATCCTGGTGCGCGACCTGCTCGATCGCCTGGCCGGACTCGGTTATGCGACCGTCGAGGAGGTCACGACCGCGACCGAGGACCTGATGTTCTCGCTGCCGCGTGAGATCCGCGCCGACATGAAGGCCCGCGCCGCGTCCTGAGGTCGCCGACGAGCGGTCGCCGTCCCGGAGGGTGCACGCATCTGCTCAGAGCGACGGTGGCTGTCCCATAGGGGGCACGGATCCGCGCACAGCGACGGTGGCTGTCCCCTAGGGCGCAGGACGGCGTTAGTCCGTCAGCTCGGGCGCCGCGAGCGCGCGAGGCTCGGTCTCGACCTGCGGCACGGCACCCAATTCGGACTCGAGGTGTTGCATCTGGCCAAAGCGGCGAGCGCTGACCAGCACGCGCGACTCGAGCGAGGCGACGGTGGCGTTGTAGGCCTTGGTGGCGCCCTCGAGCGAGCGGCCCACCTTCGCGAGGTGCTCACCCATGGTCGACAACCGGTCGTGGAGGTCGCGGCCGGCGGCGAGCACCGCCTGAGCGTTCTTGGCCAGAGTGTCCTCGCGCCACGCGTGCGCGACGGTGCGCAGCATCGCGACCAAGGTGGTGGGGGAGGCGATGAACACGCGCTTGCCGTAGGCGTACTCCTGGAGGTCGGCATCCTGTTCGAGCGCGGCCTGATAGAACGCCTCTGACGGCACAAACATGACGACGAACTCCGGTGCCGAGTCGAACTGGTCCCAGTAGCGCTTGGCCGCGAGGTCGTCGACGTGCTTCTTCACGTGCCGCGCGTGGGCCGCGAGCCGGGCCGCGCGCACCGTCTCGTCGTCGGTCTCGAAGGCCTCGAGCAGGGCCGACAGCGCCACCTTGGAGTCGACGACGATGGTGCGGCCGCCCGCCAGATGCACGGTCATGTCCGGCCGCAGCAGGTTGCCGTCCGCGTCGCGCACCGAATCCTGCTCGGTGAAGTCGACGTGGGGGAGCATCCCCGCGAGCTCAACCACTCGCCGCAACTGCACCTCGCCCCAGTTGCCACGCACATCCGAACGCCGGAGGGTATTGATGAAGTCGCTGGTGCGCTTGTCGAGTTGGGCGGACGCCTCGAGCATCTGGCGCACCTGCTCGGTCAGTTGGGCCTGGCCCGCCGCGCGCGTGCGGTCGGCCTCGGCGGTCTGGCGTTGCACCTCGGCCAGCGCCTTCGCGACCGGCTCGACCATCTGCTTCACGGCCTGCTCGCGCTTGGCGAGCTCGGCGTCGGCCGCAACGCGTTCGCGGCTGAGTCGTTCCTGTGCGACCTGCAAGAGCGACTCCTGGCTGGCCCGTAACTGACGCGCGGAGAGCTCGGCAAACTGCGCGCGCAGCGTCTCCTGATCACCGCGCACCTCCTCCAGGCGCGCGGCGTGCGAACGCAGGAGCTCCGCCTCGCGCCGGCTCCACGCCTCGGCGTCGGACCGCAGCCGCTCCTCGAGGGCGTCAGCCCTCGCGGCGGCGCGTGCGCCCTCATGAGATGCCCGGGCACCTCGCGCGGTCGCCCACACAAATCCCCCCGCCACCCCCGCGAACAGGGCCAACACCACCATCACCGTCTCGATCATGGCCACACCCTCGCACGGGCCCCTGACATCGGGGGCGCTGTCCGTGCCTCGAGACATCTGCGTCGACACATGCGCGACACGCTCGAGGTGTGAGATCGGTCACATTAAGGCCACTCATTGTCACGATTCGGGAACAAAACCCGCCCATGCCCCCACCGTGAAACACACTGGCAAAAAAGCCCTGCATATCCTGTCTGCACCCTGCGGGCACGTCCGTGGGAAAAATGTGAGTCGCTCCGAGACCCGGAGCGTCCCATCCCAGTCCGGCACCCTTGTGCCGGGCGCAAGGAGGAATAGTGAAGAACAACAAGGCCATCTTCGGTGGCGTTGCGGCCGCGCTCAGCGCGTCCCTCGTCCTCGCCGGATGCTCGTCGGAGGACCCGGCAGAGGAGACCACCAGCGGTGCCACTGACGGCGCGACTCCCACCGAGGAGACGTCGGCTGCGGTCATCACCACCAACGGCTCGGAGCCCCAGAACCCGCTGATCCCGGTCGCGACCAACGAGACTGGTGGCGGCAAGATCATCGACTCGCTCTTCGCGGGCCTCGTGTACTACGACGGCGACGGCGCCGCTCACAACGAGGTTGCGGAGTCCATCGAGACCGAGGACAACCTGACCTTCACCGTGAAGCTGAAGGACGGTTGGACGTTCACCGACGGTACGCCCGTCCTGGCCCACAACTTCGTGGACGCCTGGAACTGGGGTGCGGACCCGGCCAACGCCGCGACCGCGCTGAACTCGTACTTCTTCGAGCAGATCGAGGGCTTCAACGGTTACGAGGAGGGTGGCTCCACCCCCGAGATGACCGGCCTCGAGGTCGTCGACGACATGACCTTCACCATCACGCTCGCCGCTCCGAACTCGGAGTTCCCCCTCGCGCTGGGCTACTCGGCGTTCTACCCGCTGCCCGACTCGTTCTTCGAGGACCCCGAGGCCTTCGGCAAGGCGCCCGTCGGTAACGGCATCTACACCCTCGCATCGGCCGACGACTGGCAGCACGACGTCCAGATCATGCTGTCGGTGAACGACTCGTACGCCGGTGAGCGTGTCGCCCAGAACGGTGGCCTCCAGATCACCTTCTACGCGACCCAGGACGCGGCCTACGCCGACCTCCTCGGTGGCAACGTCGACGTCATCGACGGCATCCCCCCGGCCGCCTTCGCCACCTACGAGGCCGACCTCGGCGACCGCGCTGTGAACCAGCCCGCCGCCATCTTCCAGTCGTTCACCATCCCCGCGAACGACGAGCGCTTCCAGGGCGAGGCCGGCCTGCTGCGCCGCCAGGCCCTGTCCATGGCGATCGACCGCGAGCAGGTCACCGACGTGATCTTCGAGGGCACGCGCACGCCTGCCTCGGACTTCACCTCGCCGGTCATCGACGGCTGGTCGGACTCCATCCCCGGTTCCGAGGTCCTCGACTTCGACCCCGAGGGTGCCGTTGAGCTGTGGGCCGAGGCCGACGCCATCGAGCCGTGGGAGGGCACCTTCGAGCTCGCCTACAACGCTGACGGTGGCCACGACACCTGGGTCGACGCTGTCGCCAACCAGATCACCAACACCCTCGGCATCGACGCGGCGGGCCTGCCCTACGCGACCTTCGCCGAGTTCCGCACCGATGTCACGAACCGCGACATCGAGGCGTCGTTCCGCACCGGTTGGCAGGCGGACTACCCGTCGCTCGAGAACTTCCTCGGCCCGCTCTACTACACCGGTGCCGGCTCGAACGATGGTGACTACTCCTCCGAGGAGTTCGACACCCTGATCGACGAGGGCAAGACCGCTGCGACCTCGGACGAGGCCATTGCCAAGTTCCAGGAGGCTCAGGAGGTTCTGTTCCAGGACCTGCCCGCCATCCCGCTGTGGTACTCCAACGTCAACGGTGGCTTCTCCGAGTCGGTCGACAACGTCGTGTTCGACTGGCACTCGGTCCCGCTGTACTACCAGATCACCAAGGCTGAGTAAGCCCCACCAGATCTGACGGACGGGCCCGCTCCGCTTCCGGGCGGAGCGGGCCCTGCTGTGTCTCCACATCGAGACGCATACGGCCGATGCCAGGGATCACCATGGCATCGGCCATCTCCCGCCCACACCTGGGCATTCAGGCCGCCGCACCCCGGCGCCGGCCGGCTCGACAGCGGCGCACATGACGCGCGAAAATCGCGCAAACGAGGCGCCTGCGAGTACCCTCGCTGACAGCACGCGCTACCCGCGTGCCTGTTCACACTAGAATCGGCACCCTATGCATTCACCGACTGACGCCCGAGGAGTGCGCATATGACGCTGTATGTGGTCAAGCGCCTTCTCCAGGCCATTCCCGTGTTCTTCGGAACCACGTTCCTGATCTACTTCATGGTCTTCTCCATGCCAGGAGATCCCGTCCTCGCCCTCTTCGGCGACCGGACCCCGAACCCCGCGGTCCTCGAGGCAGTACGCGAGCAGTACAACCTCGACCAGCCCTTCATCGTCCAGTACTTCATGTACATCAAGGACTTCCTCACGGGGAACATGGGCGTGACCTTCTCCGGTCAGACCGTCAACGACGTCTTTGCGCGAGCCTTCCCGGTGACGCTGCAACTGGTGACGATCGCCGTGGTCGCGGAGTTCCTCCTCGCGGTGGGCTTCGGACTGCTCTCGGGTCTGCGCAAGGGCAAGTTCGCCGACCACGCCTCGCTGCTGATGGCGCTCGTGCTGAACTCGATCCCCCCGTTCGTGGCGCTGTTCCTCGCCCAGTACTTCATCGGTATCAAGCTCGGGTGGGCGCCCGTGACGGTCGGCGCGAACGTGAGTTGGGGCTCGCTGCTGTTGCCCGGCCTCACCATCGCGCTCACGATCTACGTGGTGGGTATGCGCCTCATGCGCGGCTCGGTAATCGAGGCCCGTGAAGGCGACTACGTGCGCACCGCCTACGCGAAGGGCCTGACGTCCAAGCGCGTCACGCCCGTGCACGTGGCCCGCAACTCGCTGATCCCGGTGATTACGAACACCGCGGCCAGCTTCGGTGCTCTGATTGCCGGTACGACCGTGACCGAGGGCATCTTCAACATTCCCGGCATCGGCAAGGTGCTGTACGACGCGATCCTTCGTGGCGAGAACGCGACCGTCGTGTCGTTCGTGACGATCCTCACCGTGATGTACATCATCGTGAACATCCTGGTGGACCTGCTGTACGCCGTGCTCGACCCGAGGATCCGCTATGTCTGACCGCAACGCACACTACGTCGCCCCTGTCGACGAGACCCAGCCAGGCGCGGTCGACCAGGTCAATCTGTCGGCGCGCAAGTCGAACATGTGGATCGACGCATGGCGTGACCTGCGCAAGCGTCCGCTGTTCTACGTCGCCCTGGTGATCTCCGCGATCATCCTCATCATGGCGCTGTTCCCGTCCTGGTTCACCGACGCCGACCCCGGTCGCGGTGACCTGTCGCTGAGCAACGCCCCCGCCGAGCCCGGCCACCCCTTGGGCTACACGCTTCAGGGCTACGACATCTGGGCTCGCATCGTTTACGGCGCCGAGACGTCGCTGACCGTGGGTCTGCTGACGGTCCTCATCACCGGCGTGATCGGTGTGCCGATGGGCGCGATCGCCGGCTACTACGGCGGCTGGGTGGACTCGCTGCTGTCACGCATTGGCGACATCTTCTTCTCGATTCCGTACTTCCTCGCGGCCGTGGTCGTCATGTCGGTGCTGTCCGACTACCGCAACCCGCTGGTGATCTCCTTCGCGATCGGTGGCTTTGCCTGGGCGTCGCTGGCGCGCATCGTGCGCGCCGAGGTGCTGAGGAACAAGAACCTCGAGTACGTCATGGCATCCGAGGCGGTGGGACGCTCGCGCGGCTCCACGCTGCTCAAGCACGTGCTGCCCAACTCCATGGGCCCCGTCATCGTGGCGTTGACCCTGTCGCTCGGTGCGGCCATCACCGCGGAGGCGACCCTGTCGCTGCTCGGTATTGGCCTTAACGGCTACTACTCGTGGGGCAACGACATCGCGCAGGCGCAGACCGTGCTGCGCACCAACCCCGGTGCGCTGTTCTGGCCGTCCCTCGCGCTGACCCTGACGGTGCTCGCCTTCACCTTCCTCGGTGAGCTCATCCGTGACGCGCTCGACCCGAAGGCGAGGGCCCGACGATGACGGAGACCATCCCTGTGACCGACTCCCACGGCACCGTCCCTGTGGCGGACCCGAGCCAGCCGCTCGTCCAGGTCCGCGACCTCGAGGTCGGCTTCCAGACGCAGAACGGCCTCGTGAAGGCCGTGCGTGGTGTCTCGTTCGAGATCTACCCCGGCGAGACCGTGGCGATCGTGGGCGAGTCCGGTTCCGGCAAGTCCACGACCGCGACCGCGCTGATGAAGCTGCTGCCCGGCAACGGTGACATCACCGGCGGCGAGGTGCTCGTTGAGGGCACCAACATCGTTGACCACAACGAGAAGCAGATGGCTGCCATCCGTGGCGGCGTCATCGGCTACGTCCCGCAGGACCCGATGTCGAACCTCAACCCCGTGTGGTCGGTCGGCTTCCAGGTGCGCGAGGCGATCCGAGCCAACGGCGTCGCGACGTCCAAGAAGGACATCGAGGCTCGTGCCGTCGAGGTGCTGCAGCAGGCGGGTCTCGGCGACGCCGAGCGCCGTATGAAGCAGTTCCCGCACCAGTTCTCCGGCGGTATGCGTCAGCGCGTGCTCATCGGTATTGGCCTGGGCGCCGACCCCAAGCTGCTGATCGCGGACGAGCCGACCTCGGCGCTCGACGTGACGGTGCAGAAGGTCATCCTCGATCACATCGAGTCCCTCACCCGCGACAAGGGCACCGCGGTGCTGCTCATCACCCACGACCTGGGCCTGGCCGCCGAGCGTGCCAGCAAGGTCATCGTGATGAACCAGGGCCGCATCGTCGAGGCCGGTCCCAGCAAGGACCTGCTGTCGAACCCTCAGCACCCGTACACGCAGCGCCTCATCGCGGCGGCCCCGTCGCTTGCGTCGCGCCGTCTGGAGTCGTCGATTGCCGGCGAGAGCCAGGACGCGAAGACGTTCGACGTGGCGCAGATGGCCGAGCAGCGGGCGGAGGCCGTTGACGCCGACGCCCCCGC
Source organism: Demequina sp. NBRC 110055 (assembly GCF_002090135.1). Classification (GTDB taxonomy): domain Bacteria; phylum Actinomycetota; class Actinomycetes; order Actinomycetales; family Demequinaceae; genus Demequina. Next base: position 1,052,620 of record NZ_BBRL01000004.1, read on the forward strand.
CGTGATCTCGGTGCGGGACCTCACGAAGGTGTTCTCGATCCGCAAGGGCGGGTTCCGTTCGGAGCCCTTCACCGCGGTGGACAAGATCAGCTTTGACATCCCGAAGGGCACCACGCTTGCGCTCGTGGGCGAGTCCGGCTCGGGCAAGTCGACGGCCGCGAAGATGATCCTGGGCCTCGAGGAGCCGACCAGCGGCGAGATCACCGTCGGCGGCACCGCGATGACGGGAGTGTCCCGCAAGGACCTCTTCAACCTGCGCTCGCGCATGCAGCCGGTGTTCCAGGACCCGTACTCGTCGCTCGACCCGCAGCGGTCGATCGCCTCGAGCATCGCGGAGCCCATGCGCGTGCACAAGACGGGCGACAAGGAAGCCCGCCGTGCGCGCGTCCTCGAGTTGCTCGAGCAGGTCTCGCTTCCCGCAGAGCTGTTCAACCGCTACCCGAACGAGCTGTCCGGCGGCCAGCGTCAGCGCGTGGCCATCGCCCGCGCGCTCGCGCTCAAGCCCGACGTGGTGGTGCTCGACGAGGCGGTCTCCGCTCTCGACGTGCTGGTCCAGGCGCAGATCCTGCAGCTCCTCGCGGACCTGCAGGCCGAGTTGGGCCTGACCTACCTGTTCATCACGCACGACCTCGCGGTGGTGCGCGTGATCGCGGACAACGTCGCGGTCATGGAGCGCGGCAAGATCGTCGAGTCCGGAACGACCGACCAGATCTTCGAGAACGCGCGCGAGCCCTACACGCAGCGCCTGCTCGACGCCATTCCCGGCGCGGGCCTGGAGTGGACGGTCTAGTCCTTCAGGACTGCTGCTGACGGCCCGGCGCCCCCGCGAGGGGGTGCCGGGCCGTTTGCTACGCCCTGCGAGGCATCCAGTGCCCGCTTTTCGCCGGAAGCGGGCACTGGGTGGCTCCTCGCAAGCGTGCGGCCGATGCCGTGGCCGGCCTTCAGTCCCGTCTCGCCACTCGCGGGGGTTCGGGGAGGATGGCCGCGTCGCCGACGCCGAAGGCGGGGATCACTACCTCGCACCCGTCGTCCGTGACGAGCGGGGGGCCGGGGATGGGCGCAGGTGCCGGCAGCACCTTCTCACTGGCCATCTCGTCGAGGGCCTCGTTGGCGCCGGGATTGAACACGGCGTTGAGTCCGTCCATAGCCTTACCGTATGCGGGATGGGCCAGCGCCGCCCGCCGAACCCGCGCATCGGCCGTCGCTACTAGAATGAACGACCGTGGCTCTCACTATTGGAATCGTCGGTCTGCCCAACGTGGGCAAGTCCACCCTGTTCAACGCTCTGACCCGCGCGGAGGTGCTCGCGGCGAACTACCCGTTCGCGACGATCGAGCCCAACGTCGGTGTGGTCCCGCTGCCCGACGCGCGTCTGGGCAAGCTGGCGGAGATCTTCGGCTCCGAGAAGCAGTTGCCCGCCACCGTGTCGTTCGTCGACATCGCCGGCATCGTGAAGGGTGCCTCCGAGGGTGAGGGCCTGGGCAACGCGTTCCTCGCGAACATCCGCGAGGCCGACGCGATCTGCCAGGTCACCCGCGCGTTCGAGGACACCGACGTCACGCGCGTCGAGGGGTCCACGGACGAGGCCGGCGACCTCGAGACCATCTCGACGGAGCTGATCCTCGCCGATCTTCAGACCATCGACAAGGTCCTGCCGCGCCTGGAGAAGGAAGTGAAGATCAAGAAGGGCTCGCCCGAGCAGCTTGCCGCCGTGCAGCAGGCCAAGGAGGTCCTCGAGGCCGGCCAGACGCTTTTCGCCGGCGCCGCCGCGGCAGGCATCGACACGGCGCTGCTGCGCGAGTTCAACCTGCTGACGACCAAGCCGTTCATCTACGTTTTCAACACCGACGACGCGGGCCTCATGGACGAGGAGCGCAAGGCGTCGCTGGCGGCGCTCGTCGCTCCCGCGAAGGCGATCTTCCTGGACGCGAAGTTCGAGTCCGAGCTGATCGAGCTCGATGGCGACGAGGCGCGCGAGATGCTCGAGTCCACCGGCCAGAGCGAGTCCGGACTGGACCAGCTCGCGCACGTGGGCTTCGACACCCTCGGCCTGCAGACCTACCTCACGGCCGGCCCCAAGGAGTCGCGCGCGTGGACCATCCCCAAGGGCGCGACGGCTCCGCAGGCCGCCGGTGTGATCCACACGGACTTCGAGCGCGGCTTCATCAAGGCCGAGGTGGTCTCGTTCGACGACCTCGTCGAGCACGGCTCCATGGCCGATGCGAAGGCCGCCGGCCGTGTGCGCATGGAGGGCAAGGACTACGTCATGGCCGATGGCGACGTGGTGGAGTTCAGGTTTAACGTGTAGTTCCCGTTCAACCTCTGACGGTGGCGCGTAGCCCGTCTCCGACCGCTCCAGTCACGAGTCTTGCTCTGACCATTGGTCGCGTCACATCGTGAGCATTGCCTTGATGGCGCGGCGTTCGTCCATGGCTTGGTAGGCGGCGGCGGTGTCATCGAGGGGGAGGGTGAGGTCGAAGACCTTGCCCGGGTTGATCTCGCGGCGCATGATTCGGCCGATGAGGTCGGGCAGGTAGTGGCGTACCGGGGCGGGGCCGCCGTGGAGGTGGACCCCGGAGAAGAACAGGCCGAGCCCGTCGAGCGTGACGTCGTGTGAGACACCGACGTATCCGACGTGGCCGCCAGCGCGGGTGGCCTTGATTGCCTGATCCATGGACTCTTGGGTGCCGACGGCCTCGATGGTGGAGTGCGCGCCGAGGCCGTCGGTGAGCTCCTTGATGCGGGCGACCCCGTCGTCGCCGCGTTCGGCGACGATGTCGGTGGCTCCGTATTCGCGTGCGAGGGCTTGGCGGTCGGCATGGCGGCTCATCGCGATGATGCGGGTCGCCCCGAGCTCGCGCGCCGCGAGGACGGCGAGGAGCCCGACCGCGCCGTCGCCGACGACGGCGACGGTCTTGCCCGGCCCCGCCTGGGCGGCGACCGCGCCGAACCATCCGGTGCCGAGCACGTCGGATGCGGCGAGCAGGGAAGGGATGAGGTCCGGCTCGGGCTGGGTGGGGGTGGCGACGAGGGTGCCGTCGGCGAGTGGGACGCGAAGGAGTTCGGACTGCGCGCCGCCTCGTGCTGCGGCCTCGCGGTGCGGGCAGTGGGTCTGATATCCGGAGCGGCAGATCTCGCAGGTGTTGTCGGAGGCGAAGAAGGACCCGACCACGAAGTCGCCGACCTTGACGTTGGTCACCTCTTCGCCGACGGCGATGACGGTGCCTGCGTATTCGTGGCCCATCGGGGTGGGGACGGCGGGGAGGGGTTCGAGGCCGCGGTAGGCCCATAGATCCGAACCGCAGACGCACGACGCGGCGAGTCGGACGATGGCGTCGGTGGGCTTCTCGACGACGGGGTCGTCGCGGTCCTCGACGCGGACGTCGCCGGGGCCGTACATGAGTGCGCCGCGCATGGTGGTCTCCTCAGAAGGGGTAAGGCGCTCGTGTCAGCGAGCGTGGTCCTGGGTGATGGCAAGGGTGCCGAGCAGGGTGAGCGCCTCGTGCGAGGCTGATCCGGGTGCGGCGGTGAACACGGTCATCTGGATGGCCTCCTGGCCGACCAGGTCGAGGCCGTTGAATGCCAGCTCGAGGTCGCCCACCAGCTGGTGGTGGAAGCGTTTGACGCCCGCATCGTGCTGCCACACGTCGTGACGGCCCCACAGCTCCCGGAAGTGGTCGCTGCGCGTCGACAGCTCCCCGACCAGGTCATGCAAGGGCTTGCTGTGGGGATCCCGTCCGGCCTCGGTGCGCAGCTGTGCGACGTTGACCGATGCGGCCGAGTCCCAGTCGGCGAAGAAGTGGCGTGCACTGGGCTCAAGGAAGAGGTACCGCGCGAAGTTCGGCGGCTGGGTGGTGGCGGTGGCGATCATGTCGGACATCAAAGCCCCGCCGAGGGTGTTCCAGGCGAGCAGGTCGGTGCGGCCGTTGCCGATCAGTGCGACGGCGTCCGTCATGGACTCCAGCAGCCACCGCATGCTCGGCTCCGGTGTCCACGCTCGCTCGCCAGACCTGCGCGCGCGGGTGCGGCCGGCGGTCTGCGCGCCCTGGTGCGCGAGGCGGTAGAGGTGTTCGCGTTCGGCGGGCTCGAGCTGCAGCGCCTTTGCGAGTCCGTCGAGGACGGCCTCGGATGCGCCGGCGATCGCTCCGCGTTCGAGCCGGGAGTAGTACTCGACGCTCACTCCGGCGAGAGCGGCGACCTCGCCGCGGCGCAGCCCGGGCACGCGGCGGTCGCGGCCACGTGGCAGCCAGACGTCCTCGGGTTCGATGCGTGCGCGGCGCGACATCAGGAACTCGCGCACCTCGCTGTGGTTGTCCATGTCGCTAGGATAGGGAGCCCCATTCGAGCGTGGGATGCCCTGTGAGGGCACGTCAGCAGCGGGACTCCCGCAGCCGCCATGGCGGCGCTTTCCTGAAGACATGAACAGGTATTCCGTTGCGGTGCTCGCTCTCATCGCCGTCTGGCCTTTCGGTGCGACGGCGTCACTTGAGCGCATGCCCCTTGCTGTGGACGATGCGACCGGCGAGCCGCTGTGGTGGACATGGTGAGCGCCACGGAGCGAACCGCACGCGAAGGTCGGGAGCGGTCTCGGCTGCGTGAGTCCGGAGTGTGGATGGCCGTCATCCTTGGCACGCTCACGGTGTTCGGTCCGTTGTCGATGGACCTCTACCTGCCGGTCCTGCCGTCCCTCGCGATCGACCTCGACGGCACCGCGTCGTCCGCGCAGCTGACGATGACCGCCTGCCTGATCGGCCTCGCCGCAGGGCAGGTGATCGCCGGGCCGATGTCCGACCGGTTCGGTCGGCGCACACCCCTGCTGGTCGGGCTGGTCATCTATACGATCGCCTCGGCGCTGTGCGCCATCAGCCCGACCATTGAGGTGCTCGTCGTCGCCAGGTTCGTCCAGGGGCTCGCCGGTGGGGTCGGGTTGGTCATCGCCCAGACGGTCGGACGCGACATCTACGACGGTGCACGCCTCACGCGCTACTACGCACGCATCATCGTGATCTCCGGCCTCGCCGCCATCGCCGCACCTGTCGTTGGCGGTTTCCTCGCCGAGCACCTGTCGTGGCGAGGATTCTTCGTCATCCTCACCGCCATCGGCATCATCGTCACCGCCGCTATCGCGGTCTCGTTCCCCGACAGCCTGCCGCCCGACCGTCGCACCAGCGGCGGCCTGCGCAGGGTTCGCGAACAGCTCGGTGTGCTCGCCCGCGACCGCCTCTACGTCGGCGCGACCATCTCGAGCTCCCTCACCTCAGCCGCCTACTTCGCTTACCTCGCCGGCGCACCCTTCATCCTCCAAGGCATCTACGGGCTCGCACCGTCCACCTTCGCGCTCGTGTTCGGACTCAACGCCGCGGCCTTCGCGACCGCCGGGTTCTCTGCGGGCCGTCTCGCGGAGCGGGTCGGTGACCGCGCTGTGTTCGTCGTGGGTCTCGCGATCATGATCGCCGGGGGAGGCGCGCTTCTCGTCACCGCACTGGGGTCGCCATCCCTGGCGCTCACGATCTTCGCGTTCGTCCTCATCGCAGCCGGAGCCGCGATCGTGTCACCGCCGGCGACCACCCTGGCCCTGGTCGACTACCCGCACTTCGCGGGTACAGCATCGTCCATTCTCGGCATGACCCGCTTCGCCGCGGGCGCGGCCGCAGCGCCGCTCGCCGGCATCCTCGGACCCCACACCGCGACACCGACCGCGACGGTCGCGCTCGTCACCGCGGCGGCGGGCGCAGCCGTATTCGCCGTGCTCATCGGACGTCGAGACTCTGCGACAGCGTCTCGATCCGCGTGACACCCCGCCCCACCCCCCCCAGACGTTATTCGGCAACGTCACGCGGTGGAGTTCCGGTTTAACGTCTAGCGTTATTGACGCATTCCGTTATGTGATGCTCGTGTGATCAGACCCTTCAGCGACAAGAATGCTGAGTGGATCTGGGACGAGGAGTTCGTGAAGGCGATCGATCGTCGAGTTCAGCGCGCCGCGCTTCGCAAACGTGACGTGCTCCACGCTGCGCCTGAGGTGGAGGACCTGCGGATCCCGCCAGGAATCCATCTTGAGCTGCTCAAGGGTGACCGTGCAGGCCGGCACAGCATCCGTGTGAACGACCAAGGGAGAATCTGCTTTCGATGGAAGAACGGCGGTGCGGATGATGGTGAGCTCGTCGACGACCACTGAGGACGGCCTGATCCCGCCGATCCATCCAGGCGAGATCCTGATGGAGGACGTCATCGAAAGCTTCGGGATCACCCAGAACAAACGCGCGGTCGCCATCGGTGTCGCGCCGCGGCGTATCAACGAGATCGTCCACGGTAAGCGTGGCATCACGGCCGACACCGCGGTGCGTCTCGGCGCCTATGTCGGAACGACAGCGGATTACTGGATGAACCTGCAGTCTCACTACGAGCTGCGGCTCGAGCGCCGCGCCCTGCGTGAACAGGTCGCGGCGATCACACCCGTGGAGGTCGCGTGACGGTAGCGCGGAGTTTTCTTGTCGAGCGAGGCGATGTCGCGCTACGGGTGACCGACTGCGGCGGCGACGGCCCACCGCTGCTACTTTTGCACGGCCTCGCTGGAAGCTCCAGAGAGTTCCTGCCTACCGCCGATGCGCTCCGTGACCGCTTTCGCGTGGTCTTGATGGACCAGCGCGGCCACGGCGAGAGCACGCGCCGCCCGGCCGATCTGTCGCGTGACGCATTCGTTCACGACGTGGTCGCCCTGCTGGAACACCTCCAGCCGGGTGCGCGGTGGACCCTCGTCGGTCAATCCATGGGTGCTCACACCGCGTTCCTGACCGCCGCCGCTCGCCCGGACCTCTTCGCCGGGCTCGTCATGCTCGAGGGTCACGCAGGCGGGATCCCGGACCCCGACGAGGCAAACGCGCTGGGAGAGTTCTTCGCGACCTGGCCAACTCCCTTTGTTGACGAGGCTGCAGCTCGAGCGTTTCTGGGACGCGGTGCCATTGTCGACGCACTGATCCAGGACTTGGAGCCGACAGCCTCGGGACTGATGCCGCGGTTCGACGGCGACGTCATGCAGCGAACGCTGGAGGCGGTGCACGAGCCGCGGTGGCGCGAGTGGGAATCGTTGGCGGTGCCGACCCTGGTGGTCTTCGGTGCCAACGGGATGTTCACGGCCGAACAGCAGCAGGAACTGATCCGTCGGCGCCACGGCACGGACTACGTGGTCCTGAACGGCGGCGGCCACGACGCTCACCTCGACGCCTTCGATGAATGGGTGGACGTGCTCCGTGCCTGGCTCAGCCGCGTCCGTTGACGGCGTGACCGCCCGTCAAGCGAACGGTGCGCACATCCCGCACCGCGCCTAGAGTTGCTAGGCATGAGCGACTCTGCGATTCCTTTTCTCATGTTCCAGGGCGGAGTGGGCCGCGAGGCCATCGACCTTTATGTCTCGCTCTTTGACGATGGTGAGATCCTCGACCTGGATCTGTATCCGGCAGAGGGCCCCGCGCCCGAAGGCACCATCATGCGAGGACGCTTCCGCATCGCCGGGCAAGAGTTCTATGTCTCAGACAGCTTCATCGACCACGAGTTTGGCTTCACGCCTTCGCTGTCAATCTGGATCGAGGCCGAGTCTGCTGAGCGGCAAGAGGAGCTTGTCGCCGCTCTCAGCGACGGCGGCCAGGTGCTGATGCCGCTCGACAACTACGGCTTCTCAGCGCGCTTCGGCTGGGTGAACGATCGCTACGGAGTGAGCTGGCAGATCAATCTGGGCTAACCCGAAGCCCAAGGCCGCCTCACGCGCGCGGCCACTCCAGCTGGCGCTTGCTGACGTAGGACCGTTCGGTCCCGTCGAGAGGGTCGGTGAATGCCAGCGATCGCGCGACCAGCCGCAGCGGCTCGTCGTAGTCGTCCGGTGCGTCCGGGGCGACCACCGGATAGAGGGGGTCTCCGACGAGGCCCAAGCCGGCATCGGCCATCTGTAGGCGCAGCTGGTGCGTCTTTCCTGTCACGGGGGACAGCCGGTAACGCGCACAGTCGCCCCGCACCTCGATGACCTCCACGAGCGTCTCGGCATTCGGCTCGCCCGCGACCAGTTCGGCCTGCAGGCTGCCGCGCCGCTTCTCGATGCGCCCCACGAGCCTCAGGGGAAACGACAGCGTCGGATCCCACCGCCCCAGCGCCTCGTACGTCTTCGTCACCGTCCGCGACTGGAAGACGCCCGCGTACGCGCCCCGCACCTCGCGCCGCGTGGTGAACACCAGCACGCCGGCGGTGAGGCGGTCCAGCCGATGCGCGGGAGCAAGCTCGGGCAGGCCCAGCTCGACGCGCAGCCTCACCAGCGCCGTCTCGCGCACGTGCGCCCCGCGAGGGGTGGTCGCGAGGAAGTGCGGCTTGTCGACCACCACGAGGTTGTCGGTGCGATCCAGGACGGGGATCGGGAACGGCACGGGCGTCTCGGGTGTGAGGGGGCGGTGGAACCACACGATCCGGTGCGGGCGGAACGGGGCATCCACAGCAATCGGTGCCCCAGTCTCGTCAACAAAATCCCCGGCGGCCAAACGCCGCGAGACGTCGGCCGCCGCGGGAAGCCGGCCCAGCAGAAACTCTTCCATCGTGGCCCAGGTGCCCGGCGCATCGGCCGGACCCGGCGTGCGCACCCAGGAGGCGTCCAAGCCCTCACGCTGAGGCAGGGGAGAGCGCGGCATCAGGCGGGACGACACGCGGGTAAGGACGGCACGAGGTCCATCGTACGGAGCGGCGACCGGCGGGCTAGCCTGAGGCCAGCACACCGCACGAGCAAAGGGGCAGGCACCATGGCGAATGCCGAGGCAGGCTGGTACGACGACGGGTCGGGCAAGGAGCGGTGGTGGGACGGCCAGTCCTGGACCGACAACTTCCGCGAGCCACAGGCCACCGGGGAAGGTATGACCGGGATGATCAACCGCATCCAGGCCGATGCCAACGCGGGCGCCCAGGTTCGTCCCGGCGCGGCCGGTGCCAGCTACGTGGTGCTGCAGGTGGTGCTGAAGGAGAAGATGTGGGGCTCGGGCTCGAACAACCTCACGGAGCTCGAGCGCGTCATCAACGGGCAAGCCGCGCTGGGCTATCGCCTCCACACCATCACGACGGCGTCGTCGGGCACAGGAGGTTTTGGTGGAGGAGACCGCATCCAGGCGACGATGGTGTTCGAACGGCTCACCCCGGCGTAGAGCCGTGGTCACATCAGGGGAGTCGACCACACCTCGACGATCCGGCCGTCGCAACGCGTTCGCCGTGGCGCGTTCACCCGACGCGGAAACGCCAAGGCCCGGCGCCCCTCGTGAAAGGCGCCGAGCCCTGCGGTCGTCCACGGAGCGTGAGGTCAGGCGTGCACCTCGCCGCGCCAGCCGCCCTCGGCGGTGCCGCGCTCCTCGATGAACTGCTTGAACTGTTCGAGGTCGGTGCGGACCAGGCCGTCATCGACACTGAGTGCGGAGCCGATCTTCTCGGTGGCGCCGAGGGGCTCCCAGTCGAGGGCAAGAGATACTCGAGTGACCTCGGGCCCGACGGCCTCGAAGGTGACACGGCCGCCCTGCTTGAGGCCAGCGGTGGCCTGCCAAGCGAGGTGGCTGTCGGGAACCTGTTCGGTGATCGCGGCATCAAACTCGCGCTCGACGCCGCCGATCTTGGTCACCCAGTGGGTGAGCCGGTCGTCAACCTGAACAACCTGCTCGACGCCCTGCATGAAGTGCGGGAACGACTCGAGCTGCGTCCACTGGTCATATGCGGTGCTGATGGGGACGTTGACGTCCACGGTGCTGGTGGCGGTGGTCATAGGGTGACTCCTTCCACTTCTGCGGGACGACGATCTGCCGCCCACGTCAGTCGTCAACGGGCTGGGTCTCTCAGAACATTCCACGACGGTCAGGGCCTGCGCTCACCGGCCGTCGTCACGTTCTGCGATCCCACGACGGCCAGCAGTGCCATCTTTTCCGCGGCGTCCGTCCCCTCCCTCGGACTGAACCACAGCAGCCGTTGGTATCCGTCATCGGTGTGCAGGCTGTGGCACAGCAGATCGATCTCGCCGATGCTCGGGTGGACGAAGACCTTGGCATCGGCACGGCGAAGTCGGACCTCGTGGGCGTCCCAGAGCTCTCGGAACTCGGCCGATGCGTCGGCGCAGTCCCGTACCAGCCGTGCCAGTCGCGGGTCATCGGGACCGCGGCGGCCCGCGGCGACGCGAAGGTCGGCCACGAGCGATTCCGACAGCCGGGTGTGCTGGTGCTCGGGATGCATCCAGCGTCCGTCATCGGGCGTCACAAACCACCGGTAGATCTGCGAAGACTGGGGCCAGGCCATTCCGGTCTTCTCGCCCATGAGCGCGACCGCGAGGCGGTTGGAGATCAGGGTCTCTCCCAGGTCGTTGACGACCGCGGCGGCGGTGTCATCGAGGCGATCGAGCAGCGCCAGCATGGCGGGCGACACGTGGGCGTCGTCGCCGCGCGCGGGGACAGGGCGGCTCGCGAGGCGGAACAGGTGATCCCGCTCATCGACCGAGAGGCGCAGCGCACGGGCGAGCGCCCCGAGCATCTGCTCCGACGGCTGAGTCTTCGAGCCCTGCTCGAGTTCCGTGTAGTACTCGACCGAGGAGCCCGCGAGCATTGCTACCTCGTCGCGGCGCAGTCCCGGCACGCGCCGCCGCGGGCCGGGCACGAGTCCGACGGCGGCGGGGGTGAGGCGGTCGCGTCGCGTGCGCAAGAAGGCGCCGAGTCCGTCGAGGTCCATGCCCCCAGTATGCGGGCCGCGCTCGCGCTCACCCTGGGGCTGTCAGCCCCAGGGTGAGCGCCGCCTGGTTCGCCCCGTACCTCGCCGGGAGGCTGACGTCACACCCACCACAGGAGGTCACCCATGAAACCCGTCACCCTGATTACTGGAGCCAACCGTGGCATCGGCCGCGCGACAGCCGTCGAACTGGCCAGGCGCGGCCACGACGTCGTTCTCACCTACCGTTCGCATTCCGAGGAGGCCGATGCCGTGGTCGCCGAGGTCGAGGCGCTGGGCCGCCGCGCGGCGGCGCTGGCCCTCGACGTGGCCGATGCATCCGCTCTCGCGCCGTTTGCGGCCCGCCTTCGCGAGGTGCTCTCCACGCATTGGGGACGCGCTCAGCTGACGGCGATCGTCAACAATGCGGGCCAGGGCGCCGACACCACGCTCGCGACGACGGACGCGGCAACCTTGGATGCGCTGTACGCGACGCACGTGCGTGGGGTGTACCTGCTGACGCAGGCCCTCGTCACGCCGGCGGACGGCGAATCGCTGCTCGCCGATGGGGGAGCGGTGGTGCTCCTCGGCACGGGCCTCACCCGGTTCGTGCACGTGGGACGCGACGCCTACGCGGCGATGAAGGGCGCGGTCGACGTGCTGACCCGCTACTGGGCGCAGGAGCTCGGCGCTCGCGGCATCCGCGTGAATCAGGTGGCGCCGGGCCCGGTCGAGACGGCCTTCTCGGGGTGGGAGGGCAACGAACACGTGCGGAAGGTCTTCGCCGATGGAACCGCTCTGGGCCGCGCAGCGGTGGCCGACGACATCGCGGGCGTGATCGCGGGCGTGGTGGATCCTGGCGCGGGCTGGGTCACCGCCCAGCGGATCGAGGCCTCGGGCGGGTATCGCCTCTGAGGCTCTCGCGTCGCGGTATGGCCGCCGTTGCGTGATCCGGGGTGACGAGCCCCGGCGGCCACACTCGCGTGCGTAGGACCTAAGTCCTGACAGGAGGGTACAACACCTCGATGCGCTTGCGTTGGTGTCACTCTGGTGTCATAGTGGCGTCATGGAACTCATGCACTACACCGAAGAGCTGCAACGTCAGCTCGTGGCTGCCGCTGCAGCCGGCACCGAGGAGACCCGCGAGACCGCCGACCGTCTCGCAGGCGCCCTCGATGCCGCGACCCGGCTCGTCCTCGTCGAGGCGCTGTCCGAGGCCGCGGGTGAGATCACCCGCGACCTCGCCCCGGGCTCCGTCGACCTGCGGGTGCGCGGTCGCGACGTGGACTTCGTGGTGACCCGTCCGGAAGGCGAGGCGGAGGCGGCCCCGGCCGTCGCATCGGCCCCGCCCGAGGTCGACGACGAGGCGACCTCGCGCACCACGCTGCGCCTACCCGACGCGCTGAAGACGCGCGCCGAGGCTGCCGCCGCGGCCGAGGGCGTCTCGCTCAACACCTGGCTCGTGCGCGCCGTCGCGGGCGCAGTGAGCCCCGGGCCGCAGTCGCGCCGGGGCCGCGCCGCCGCCTCCTACCAGGGGTGGGTGCGATGAGCGCCGCTGAGATCACGGCCGTGCGCGTGGACATCCCTGCGGGGCGCATCGAGGTGGTCGGCATCGCGGGCCGCGAGGAAGTCTCGGTCGTGGTGAATCCCAGCAACCGGCTGCGCGCGGGGGACCGCGAGGCGGCCGAGAACGCCTCCGTGGAGCGTGCGGGCGACACCGTCGTGGTGACGGTGCCAGCGCGCTCGACCATGTTCGGGCGACCCGACTCGGTCGACGTCATCGTCGAGGGGCCCGAAGGGCTGGGGGTCGATGCATCAACCAAGTACGGCGAGGTGCGCCTCACCGGCGTGCTGGGTACGGCGCGCGTGGCGGCCTCGTACGGCGCGGTGAGGGTGGAGCGCGCGCACTCGCTTGAGGTGAATGGCGGCCACGGCGCGGTCGAGGTGCGTGAGGTCGTCGGCGGTGCCAGCGTGACGCTGTCGAACGGTTCGGTCAGGGTGGGCCGCGTGGGCGGCTCGCTCGCGGCACGCAGCACCAACGGCTCGATCAAGGTCGAGGACGTGGCCGGCAGCGCGAGGCTCGACACCACGAACGGCTCGATTCAGGTGGAGCGCGCGTCTGGTGGGGTGGAGGCCCGCTCGACCAACGGGTCCATCAAGGTGGCCTCGCTGAGTGCCGGGGTGTCCCGGTTCGAGGCGACGCATGGGTCGGTGAAGGTGGGCGTGCCGCGAGGGACGGCGGTGTGGCTCGACGCGACGTCCACGCATGGGGAGGTGCGCACTGAGCTCGACGCCGACCACGGCCCGGCTGAGGGCGAGAGGTCCGTGGAGCTGCACGCACGCACCGGGTTCGGCTCCATCCGGGTGTACCGGGCGGCGTGAGGGCCGTAGCGCGCCGGGTCTAGTCCTCGTCCGCCTGGCGCGCGCGGTACGCCTGCACGGCGGCGCGGTTGGTGCACGTGGTGGTGCAGTACTTGCGCGAGCGGTTGCGCGACATGTCAAAGACCACGCCGTCGCAGTCGTCCATTTCGCAGCGCGAGAAGCGGCTCATCTCGTCGGCGCGGATCACGTCGATCATGCCCATCGCGGTCTCGACAAGGATGCGCTCGTCGAAGGGGCGATCCTCGGTGGTGGCGTGAATGTGCCAGTCGACGCCGTCGTGGCGTACCAACTGCGGTAGCGCGTGACGTGAGGCCAGGATCTCGTTGACCAGCGGTACGGCGCCGTCGCGGCTCGCCTTGAATAGCGTCCGCAGCTGTTCCCGGATGGCGCGAACGGGCTCGAGGTCCTGAGTAACCGGTCGAGTACCGCTGTAGTGGAAGTCGTCAAAGAACGCGTCGAGCTGGTCCATCTCCGTCAGCGTGTCGGGTTCCAGTTCGGAGTTCGCGAGGAACGTAGCGGCCTCGAGGGCCTCGATCGTGTCACGTGCAAAGACCATTTTGACACATTACCACTCGGCCGCTACTGTCATCAGTCATGGCGACTTTGACTCATGACACGGTTGCGCCCACGGTGACGCCGCGACTCGGCTCCGGCCTTGCCTTCGCGCTCGTGGCATCGGCCTCCTTCGGGCTCTCGGGATCCCTGGGGCGCGGCCTCATGGACCTCGGCTGGACCGCGGGCGCCGCGACGCTGGTGCGTGTCGCCATTGCCGCCGCCGTGCTCCTCATCCCCGGCATCGTCGCGCTGCGCGGCCGCTGGGAACTGGTCGCCCGCTCGTGGGCCACGATCGTCGCCTACGGTGCCTTCGCGGTCGCCGGAGCGCAGTTGTTCTACTTCATGGCGGTGCAGCACCTGCCCGTCTCTGTCGCGCTGCTCATCGAATACCTCGCGCCCGTCGTGGTCGTGCTGTTCATGTGGCTGCGTCACGGCCACCGCCCCACGCGCCTCACCTTGGGTGGCGCCGGCATCGCGTTCGCGGGCCTGGTGCTGCTGCTCGATGTGCTCGGCGGCGGCGAGATCGACCTCGTGGGTATCGCGTGGGCCCTGGGTGCGATGGTGGGCGCGTCCGTCTACTTCATCTTGTCCGGCGATGACTCGAACGGGCTGCCCCCGCTGACGCTGGCAGCCGGAGGCATGCTGAGCGCGCTGACGATCTTGTCGATCGCCGCGGTTACCGGCATCGTCCCCATCGCCTTCGCTACCGGCACGGTCCAGTTCGTGCCCTTCGCCGCGCCGTGGTGGGCCGTCGTGGCCGTGCTGGGTGTGGTGACGGCAGGCGTGTCCTACGTCGCCGGCATCGCCGCGAACCGCCGCCTCGGCAGCCGGCTTGGTTCGTTCGTTGCACTGACCGAGGTGCTCGCCGCCGCGCTGTTCGCCTGGTTCCTCTTGGGCCAGGTTCCCGGTCCCATGCAGATCGGCGGCGCCTTGCTCGTGGTCGCCGGCGTGATCGTGGTGAAGCTGGGCGAGCGTCCCGCGGAAAGCCCCGTCGAGTCCGTGCTCGAACCCCCGGCCGTGACCGACCCTCCCGCTCCCGTCGCCGTCTGACGGTTTCTTGACCGGACGGGTCTTAGACCTGGCGGTTCGGGCCGGCGCCACCCCCTCCTTGCGCGCCGCCCGGACCGCCATTTTCTCTTAGTACGTCTCCGCCTCCGCGCGGGCCTTCAGCAGGCGCCGGATCGAGTCGACGCGCGCCTCACGGTCGGGGTCGCCCTCTGCCCACGCGTCGAGCTCGCAGCCCGCCGCCGCGGACTCGTGCTGGCAGCCGCGCGGGCACAGGTCGGCGGCGGCCTGAGCAACGTCGGGGAACGCCTCGACAAAGTGCTGCGGGTCCACGTGGGCGAGGCCGAACGTGCGTACACCGGGGGTGTCGATGATGCGGCCGCCGTCGGGCAGATCCAGTGCCACCGCGGAGGTGGACGTGTGGCGTCCGCGGCCCGTGACGTCGTTGACGACGCCGGTGGCACGCCCGGCATCGGGCACCAGCGCATTGACGAGCGTCGACTTGCCGACGCCCGAGTACCCGACGAGCACCGTCGAGCGCTCGTGCAGTTCGGCGCGCAGGGCCTCAATCCCGGCGATCTCGCGCTCGCCGTCCTCGCCGCGCGTCACCGTCGTCACCAGCACCGTCACACCGAGCGGCTCGTAGGCGGCGCGCAGGGCTTCGCCCGAGGCGAGGTCGCCCTTCGTCAGCACCAGCAGCGCCTCCATGCCGGCGTCGAGCGCGGCCACCAGGCAGCGGTCGATCATGCGGGGGTTGGGTTCGGGGTCGGCCAGCGCCGTCACGATGCCCAGCTGCTGGGCGTTCGCGACGATCACGCGCTCAGTGGGGTCGGCGTCGTCCGCGGTGCGCCGCAGCTCGGTGGAGCGCGGCTCGCGCTTCACGATGCGGCCCAGGCTGCCCTCGGCGCCGGACGTGTCGCCCACCACGCCCACGCGGTCGCCGACCACCAGCCCGCGTCGGCCCAGCTCGCGGGCCTTCACGCACGTGAGTGCCGTGGCGTCGTCGAGCTCGACCGAGAACCTCCCACGGTCGACGCCGACGACGGTGCCGGGCACGGCATCGGCGTGGGCGGGGCGCTTCTTGGAACGCGGCCGCGAGCCCTTGCCGGGGCGGACCCTGGCGTCGGACTCGTCGTAGCGGCTCCAGTCGCTCACGCGCTGAGCATCCCCGTCCACATGGCAGGGAAATCGGGCATGGTCTTGGCGGTGGTGGCGACGTGAATCACCTCGGTGCCCTCCACCGCGAGCCCGAGGATCGCCCCGAAGGTCGCCATCCGGTGGTCGTGGTAGCTCTCCATCGCGGCTGGGCGCAGCCCGCCGGCCGGCAGCCCCTCGAACCGCAGCGAGTCGTCATCGGCCACGCACACGCCTCCGACGCGCGTCACTTCCGCTGCGATCGCCGCAAGCCTGTCCGTCTCGTGACCACGCAGGTGGCCGATGCCGGCGAGGGTGGACGGGCCGGCCGCCAGCGCGCACAGCGCGGCGATGGTGGGCGTGATCTCACCCGCGGGGGAGAGGTCTGCCTCAATGCCGCGGATGCCGCCGGCGCCAAGCCCTGGCGCGCTGACGCGCAACACGTCGCCGTCGAGCGAGCAGGTGGCGCCCATGCGTTCGAGAATGTCGGGGAAGAGTGCGCCGGGTTGGGTCGTGTGAGAGGGCCAGCCGGGGATGCGCACGGTGCCGCCTGCCACGAGCGGTGCGGCGATGAACGGGCCCGCGTTGGACAGGTCGGGCTCGACGCGTACGTCGCCGAGCGACAGCGTGCCGGGGTGGACGATCCAGGTGCGCTCGTCGGGCTGGTCCACCCGGACTCCGGCCCCGCGCAGCGTCTCGCACGTCATGTCGATGTGCGGGAGGCTCGGCAGGGTCTCGCCGGTGTGGCGCACGGTGAGGCCGTGGGGGAGCCGGGCGGCGACGAGAAGCAGCCCGGTGACGAATTGTGACGAGGCCGAGGAGTCCACCGCGACCTCGGCCGGCACGGACTCGGGCGGCGTCACCGTGAACGGGAGTGTTCCGCGGCCCTCGTCGTCGATGGTCGCGCCGAGCGCACGCAGCGCGTCGAGCAACGGCCCCATGGGACGCACGCGTGCCTCCGGGTCGCCGTCAAAGGTGACGGGACCGTTGGCGAGTAGCACCAGGGGAGGCACGAACCTCATGACGGTGCCTGCGAGCCCGCAGAACACCTCGGCGTTGCCGCGAACCGGCGCTGGCGTGACGGTCCACTCGTCGCCCGAGTCGTCCACGTCCTGACCGAGCGCGCGCAGCGCGGCGATCATCAACGCGGAGTCGCGTGAGCGGAGGCCGCCGCGGATGGTGACCGGCGCATCGGCCATCGCCGCGAGGACCAGGAAACGATTGGTGAGGGACTTGGAGCCGGGCACCTCGACGGTGGCGTCGAGTGGGCCGGGCGCGGCGGGGGCGGGCCAGACCTGGCCCGGGCCGGTGCCGCGGGGCAGGTCCGCGGGCGTCACTTCTTCTTGGCGGTCAGCTTGGGACCCTTGAGGCCCTTCTTCGCCTCGACCTTGACGTTCTTCGACTCCAGCTTGGCCTTCTTGGCCTTGACCTTGGCCTTCTTGCTCGAGCGGTGGCCCGCGGTGGCGGCCAGCAGCGTGCCGCCGAAGAGCGACACGTTCTTGAGGAAGAGTTCCATCTGCTCCTCCTTCTTGGCCTCATCGGTCTCGAGCCAGAAGGGGCGACCCACGGCCACCGTCGCGGCCGTGAGGCCGGCGAGCACCAGGCCGGCGGTGCGCGGCGTGCGCGACAACGCCAGGATCGAGGCGGCGGCGATCGTGGCCGCGCCGTGCACCTTGACGAGGTCGGTGGTCTTGACGTCCTCGACGCCGGCCTGCTGGAGCAGCGGCTCGACAACGGGGGCGGCGCGCTCGGCGCGCTTCTCGGGTTCGAGGACGGACTGCACTCCTCCATACACGAACCAGGTGGCCAGCAGCGGTCGGGCGAGATGACGCAACATGCTCCTACGCTACCAACCTCATCGCGCGGGCGGGAGGGGGCGGAAGTGTCGGCCGATGCAATGGCGGGGAATGCAGATCAGTTGCCTTGCGTTGTTCGTGCCATGACAGCCACCGTGACGAGAGCCCGCGGTGCGTCGGCGACAGCCGTGCGCACCGGGGTAGGCTCGCCCATCATGAGCGACACTGTGCAGGACTTCGATTTCGAGGTGGAGGCGCTGTCCTATATGGACCAGCTCTACGCCGCGGCCCTGCGTATGACACGCAACGGGGCCGATGCTGAGGACCTGGTCCAGGAGACCTACGCCAAGGCCTTCGCCGCCCAAGACAAGTTCACGCCAGGCACGAACCTCAAGGCGTGGCTGTATCGCATCCAGACCAACGCGTTCATCAACACGTACCGCAAGAAGCAGCGCGAGCCCAAGCGCTCCGACGCCGAGCAGGTCGAGGACTGGCAACTCGCAGCAGCCTCGGAGCACACCAGCACCGGGCTCGTGTCGGCCGAGCAGGAAGCGCTCGAGCGCATTGGTGACGACGACATCAAGGATGCGCTGGATGCGCTCAGCGAAGACTTCCGCATGGCGGTGTACCTGTCTGACGTCGAGGGCTTTGCCTATAAAGAGATTGCCGAAATTATGGATACCCCCGTGGGAACCGTGATGTCTCGGCTTCATCGCGGCAGAAAACTGCTGAGGGAACAGTTAAAGGAATACGCGGCCGATCGGGGCTTTACCGACAAGCGACCGGCCGCCAAGAAGGAAAGTAAGGGAGGTGTGTGATGCCCGGTAGAGAGTGTGAAGAGGCCCTGGATCGGCTGTTCGAGTACATCGACGACGAGCTTCCTCAGGATGAACTGCAGCGCATCGGTGCGCACCTGAAGACCTGCCCGCCATGCGAGGCAGAGCATCAGATCAAGGAACGCATCAAGAACCTCACCGCGCGTGCCGGGGGCCAGACCGCACCCGAGGAGATGCGCCAGCGCATCCTCGCGTCGATTCGCTCCGCAAGCGTCTAGCCGCGCTCGCGTGGCCCGGCAACGCCGGGTCACCGCGTCGCCGAGCGTGCCCCGCCCTGAGGTGGGGTTCCCTCGCGACCCTTCTGGCGCATCGGCCCGCCGCCTCCCAGACAACGACGAAGCCCGCATCGGAAAACCGATGCGGGCTCGTGCGTGCGTTGCTCTCGCACTTAGGCGTTGGGACGCTTGCCGTGGTTGGCTCCGCCCTTGGCGCGCGCCTTGCGCTTGCGGCCTCGCTTGCTCATCGGGTTCCCCCTTTCTCACGCGCAGCTGACGACTCGACCCTCCATCATCCCACACTCGACTCGTGCACGACGCCTCGCGCCTCTTCCTCAAGAAACAGGCGACTCGTGCCGATGGGTCAGGCGTGAGTGAGCAGCAGCCTGCATCCGTGATCCCGTTCCTCCACGCCCTCGCGTCGACGGGAGGATCCGACCTGCACTGCAAGGTGGGCTCGGCCCCGCGCATCCGCGTCGACGGGCGCCTGCGCAAGTTGCAGGTGCCGCCGCTGACGGCCGAGGACACCCGGCACATGGTCGCGCAGGTGCTGCCGGAGGACCTGGTCGCCCAGTTCCGCGACACCCACGAGGCGGACTTCGCATTCTCGCTGTCGGGCGTGGGACGCTTCCGCGTCAACACGTATGTCGCGCGCGGCACCGACTGTCTGGTGTTCCGTCGCGTCGCCGTGGGTGCGACCCCGTGGGAGGAGCTCGGGCTGCCGCAGGTCATCGCGGACCTCGCGCTCGAGCCGCGCGGCCTGGTGCTCGTGACCGGCCCGACCGGCTCGGGCAAGACCACCACGCTCGCTTCCATGATCGACCTCATCAACACGCTGCGCGAGGTCAACATCATCACCATCGAGGACCCCATCGAGGTCCTCCACAAGGACAAGAAGGCGATCATCTCGCAGCGCGAGGTGCGCTCCGACACGCTCGACTTCACCGCCGCGCTCCGTGGCGCGATGCGTCAGGACCCCGACGTCATCCTGATCGGTGAGATGCGCGACATCGAGACCGTGCGTGCGGCTTTGTCCGCAGCCGAGACCGGTCACCTCGTGCTCGCCACCTTGCACACCGTGGACGCGCAGGACACCATCAACCGCATCATCGACTTCTTCACCCCGCACGAGCAGGGCCAGGTGCGCGCCACGCTCGCCGAGACGTTGCGTGGCATCGTGTCCCAGCGCCTGATCCGCAAGGCCGACGGCAACGGTCGCACCCTCGCCGCCGAGGTCATGGTCAACCACGGCCGTATCGCCGAGGCGATCGTCGACCCGTCGAGCCAGCCGCCCATCTTGGACCTCATCGCCGACGGCGAGTATTACAAGATGCAGACCTTCGACCAGCACCTGTTCCGCCTCGTCGCGGACGGCTCGGTCACGCTCGACGATGCGGTGTCGATCGCCTCGCGCCCGCACGACCTCACCGTGACGCTGAAGAACGCGGGTGTGATCGCGTAAGGCCGGGTGTCCCGTCCGGGGTCCTGCCCCCTATGGGACGCTCACCGTTGCTCTCAGCACTTTCGTGCGCGCTATGGGACCGTCACCGACTGCCTGCGCGGTGAATGTCCCACAGGACGCACAGAAGTCGTCAGAGCGACGGTGGTTGTCCCATGGGGCGCAGGGCGCAAAGCGCGGGACGCAGGGGTGAGCGAGCCGCTCAGTTCTCGGCGCGCGCGGGCTCGACGCCCAGCCACGAGTGCCACGTCGAGTGCAGCACGAGCCAGGCCATGAGGCCGTAGCCGGCCTGCAGCGGCACCTCGCCGCCGGAGGCGTCCATGTCGGTGGCCCACTGCTCGTGGCGGGCCAGCGGCCCGTACATGTCGATGAAGGGCACGTCGCGACGCGCGGCGGCCTCCTCGGTCAGCGCGGCGTACTCGGCCAGCGTGCGCTTGTCGGCGGCCGCGATGGGCGGGGGCCCCGCGATCATGGCGCGAAAGCCCAGGCCAGACGCGCGGTCAAGCGTGTTCGCTAGGTGCAGGCGCGTCATCGTGGGGGAGACCCCGCGGGCCACGTCGTGGCGGCCCAGCGCGAAGATCACGAAGTTCTGCGTGGACGAGGCGTCGTCGTGGCCCACGCGGCGCAGCGCCTCCTCGTCCCAGCGGCCCGAGAGCTCGGCCGTGGTCTCGCCGGGCACGGCGAGCGTGTGGAAACGCAGGTCCGCCGCGAGTGGGGCGGTGCGGGCCGCGACACGGCCGGTCCAGCCCAGGGCCTTGGGATCGCCCTGACCCGCGACCAGCTCGTCGCCCACGAAGAATACGTTCCTCATCGCTGGAAGGCCCTCTCGACGACGTCGGCCTGCTCGGCCTGGTGCCGCGAGCTGAGGCCCGATGCCGGGGAGGCCGAGGCGTGACGGGTGACGCCTCGCACCTCGCGGCCGATGACGTGCGGCAACGCGTGCGCGAGGTACGTCCACGCGCCCTGGTTGCGCGGCTCCTCCTGGACCCACACGATCTCCGCGTCGCCGAACGGTGCGAGCGCCGCCTGGATGGCGTCGTGGTCGAGCGGGTAGAGCTGCTCGAGGCGCAGGATGGCCGTCGACGTGTCGCCGTCCTTCTCGCGCTTGGAGGCGAGGTCGTAGTACACCTTGCCCGCACACAGCAGCACGCGGGTCACGCCCGAGGGGTCGACGAGGTCGCCGATGATCGGCTGGAACGTGCCGGTCGTGAAGTCCTCGACGTCCGAGCTTGCCGCGCGCAGGCGCAGCATCGACTTGGGCGTGAACACCACGAGGGGGCGGCGCGGACGCTGGTAGGCCTGGCGGCGCAGCAGGTGGAAGTAGGACGCCGGGGTCGACGGCATGGCCGCGATCATGTTGTCCTCGGCACACAACTGGAGGAAGCGCTCGGGGCGTGCGGACGAGTGGTCCGGTCCCTGGCCCTCGTAGCCGTGAGGCAGCAGCAGCACCACGGAGGACGACTGTCCCCACTTCTGCTCGGCCGACGAGATGAACTCGTCGATGATGGTCTGGGCGCCGTTGACGAAGTCGCCGAACTGCGCCTCCCACAGGGTGAGCGCGTCGGGGCGCTCGACGGAGTACCCGTACTCAAAGCCCAGGCACGCGTACTCGGACAGCGACGAGTCGTAGATGTGCAGTCGCGCCTGGTCCGAGGCGAGGTACTGCAGTGGCGTCCACTCGGCGCCGGTGGCGCGGTCGTGGAAGACCGCGTGTCGCTGCACGAAGGTGCCGCGGCGCGCGTCCTGGCCGGCCAGGCGCACGGGGACGCCCTCCTGCAGCAGCGAGCCGAAGGCGAGGATCTCTCCGTAGCCCCAGTCGATGCCTCCCTCGCGGCTCATCGCCTCGCGGCGCTCGAGCAGCTTGGCGAGCTTGGGGTGGACGGCGAAGCCCTCGGGAGGGCGCGTGTGAGCGCGGCCGATGCGCTCGACCTGGCCCTGGGAGACGGCCGTCTGCCAGCCGACCATCACGCCGGCATCGGACGACTGCGAGGACGGCAGTTCGAGGCCCGAGATGGACTCGGTGTCGGTGCCAGAGAAGCCCTCGCGGGTCTCGAGGAACACGCGCTCGAGCTGAGCGAGGTAGTCCTGCGAGACCGCCTCGGCCTCCTCCTCGGTGATGTCGCCGCGGCGGATGAGGGACTCGGTGTAGAGGTGGCGCACGGAGCGCTTGCCCTCGATGAGGTCGTACATGCGCGGCTGCGTCATCGAGGGGTCGTCGCCCTCGTTGTGACCGCGACGGCGGTAGCAGACCATGTCGATGATGACGTCGCGACCAAAGGCTTCGCGGTACTCGAAGGCCAGGCGCGCGGCACGCACCACGGCCTCGGGGTCGTCGCCATTCACGTGCAGGATGGGGATCTGGTAGCCCTTGGCGAGGTCCGTGCAGTAGCGCGTGGAGCGCGAGTCGCCCGGTCCCGTGGTGAAGCCCACCTGGTTGTTGATGATGACGTGGACGGTGCCGCCGGTCTTGTAGCCGCGCAGGCCCGCAAGGTTCAACGTCTCCATGACCACGCCCTGGCCCGCGAAGGCCGCGTCGCCGTGCACCAGCACGGGCAGCACCGGGAAGCCCTCAGTGGCCGGGTCGGCGCCCAACTGGTCGAGCTTGGCGCGCACGATGCCCTCGAGGACCGGGTTCACGGCCTCGAGGTGTGAGGGGTTGGCCGCAAGGTAGACGTTGGTGGTCGCGCCGGTCTCGGCGGTGAAGGTGCCCTCGGTGCCGAGGTGGTACTTCACGTCACCGGAGCCCTGCACCGAGCCGGGGACGGCCGTGCCGTCGAACTCGGAGAAGATCTGCGAGTAAGACTTGCCGGCGAGGTTCGCGAGCACGTTGAGGCGGCCGCGGTGGGCCATGCCGATGCAGACCTCCTGGATGCCGGCCTCGGCGGCCGAGGACATCACGGCGTCCAGCAGCGGGATCAGCGACTCGCCGCCCTCGAGCGAGAAGCGCTTCTGGCCCACGTACTTGGTCTGGAGGAACGCCTCGAAGGCCTCGGCGGCGTTGAGGCGGCGCAGGATGCGGAGGTGCTCCTCGGGGGCGGGCTTGGTGTAGCCCACCTCAAGCCGCTCCTGCAGCCACTGGCGCTGCGTGCGATCCGCGATGTGCATGTACTCGATGCCGATGGTGCGGCAGTACGCGTCGCGCAGCAGGCCGAGCACATCGCGCATCTTCCAGCGGTCCTTGCCGCCGAAGTCGCCCGTCGCGTAGACGCGGTCCAGGTCCCACAGCGTGAGGCCGTGGGTCTGGACGTCGAGGTCGGGGTGCTTGCGGATGCGGGTCGACAGCGGGTCGACGTCCGCCATAAGGTGGCCGCGTGAGCGGTAGGCGTGGATGAGCTCGGCGATGCGCGCGGGCTTGGCGGCCTCAGCCGTCTCGTTGGTGGCGGCGTCCTGGATCCAGCGAACCGGCTCGTAGGGCACGCGCAGCGCGGTGAAGACGCGGTCGAAGAACCCGTCGAGGCCCAGCAGCTT
This sequence comes from Demequina sp. NBRC 110055, assembly GCF_002090135.1. Classification (GTDB taxonomy): domain Bacteria; phylum Actinomycetota; class Actinomycetes; order Actinomycetales; family Demequinaceae; genus Demequina. Next base: position 1,076,174 of record NZ_BBRL01000004.1, read on the forward strand.
CTTGTGCACCAGCGCGAGGAACTCGCCCGACTGGGCACCCTGAATGACGCGGTGGTCGTAGGTCGAGGTGAGCGTCATCACCTTGGACACGCCCAGGCGGGTCACGGTGTCGAGGGACGCGCCCTGGAACTCCGCGGGGTAGTCCATGGCACCCACGCCGATGATGGTGCCCTGGCCGCCCATGAGGCGCGGCACCGAGTGCACGGTGCCGATGGTGCCCGGGTTTGTCAGCGTGATGGTGGTGCCCTGGAAGTCGCTTGCCTGCAACGAGCCGGCACGCGCGCGCTTGACGACGTCCTCGTACCCCGCGAAGAAGGTCGCGAAGTTCATCTTGTCCGCGTCCTTGACGTTCGGCACCAGGAGCTGGCGCGAGCCGTCGGGCTTGGCGAGGTCGATCGCGAGGCCGAAGTTGATGTGCTCGGGGGTGCTGACGGCGGGCTTGCCGTCGTCCTCGACATAGGCGGCGTTCATCGCGGGCAGCTCGGCGAGCGCCTCCACGATCGCGTAGCCGATCAGGTGCGTGAACGACACCTTGCCGCCGCGCGTGCGCGTGAGGTGGTTGTTGATCACGATGCGGTTGTCGATCAGCAGCTTCGCGGGAATGGTGCGCACCGAGGTGGCGGTCGGCACCTCAAGTGACGCCTCCATGTTCGCCACCACGCGTGCCGCCGGCCCGCGCAGGCGCTCGACGCCGCTCTTGACGTCCTTGGCGCTCAGCAGCTGGTGGTCATCGCGCTGCAGGTACGAGGCGAAGGGAGCCTGGGCGGTCGCGATGGGCTGCGTAGGAGGCTGCTCCGTTGTGGCCGATGCCGTGGCCGGCTGGGCGGGAGAGACGGCCGATGCCGCACTCGCCTCGGGCGAGGGCGTCGCCGGTTCGGCGGCCGGGGTGGGGGCGGGCGTGCTGGACGCGGCGGCGCTGGCGGCCGGTGCGGCCGGGCTCGGCGCCGACTTTGCCGCCGAGGCGTCGGTGGCGGCGGGGGCGATGACGACCTTCTTCGCGCTCTCGCCTGCGTCCGCCGCGGGCACCTCGGAGGGCTTCGGCGGAGCGACGCTGGGGCTCGCCTGCGTACTGCCGGAGCCCACGATCAGTGAGGCCACGGACGGCGCATCGGCGGGCCGGGAGACGGTGGTGCGTTCGATATCAGGCGAGGAAGTGTCGGTAGACACAGCGGGACCGCTCGCTTTCTTGGCGCTGTAGCGTCAGATACGTCAGTGTGATCGTGCCCCAGCCTAGTCGCTGTGTCCCGATGCTCAACACCCGGCCCGCGCGCCTCAGGTGAGGTCGCGACGGAAGGTCGTGAGCCACCCGATCACGGCGGCCACCGCTCCGTAGGCCAGCAGCACAGCGAAGCCCGCCCACGGCGCCAGGAGGTCGCCCGCGCCGGTCGACGAATAGAACGAGGCGCCCACCATGGCGTCCCCCGCGGCGCCGGGCAGATAGGCGGCGACTCCGGCGAGGGGTTCGATGAGCCCGAGCACCAGTCGCAGGATCGGCTCGACCAGCTGGGTCCAGCCGATCAGGGCGACGATGACCGCCACCTGGTGCGGCACCGCCGCACCGAGGCCGACGCCCACGAAACCCCAGACCGTGAGCGCGACGACGCCCATCCCGATCGACCCCCACATCGAGGCGTCGTCAAGGTAGGTCGGTGAGCCGGCCACAAGGAGGCCGGTCGCGCCGGTAGCCACGGCGCCCGCCATACCCGCCACGCCATACACCGCCGCCATAGGCAGGACGGCGATCATCTTGGCGGTGATGATGCGGCCCCGGTGCGGATCGGCCAATACGGTCGTGTCGATGGTGCGGTGGCGCACCTCGCCCGTGACCGCCAGCGCGCCCAGGATCGCGGGGAAGACGTAGCCGAAGGACACGGCGAGCCCATAGATGGTGGCCGCCATCGAGCGATCGTCCATCCCGGGAGGAGCGGCGCTGTCGCCCCCCAGCTGATCGGCAAACGCGAAGGAGAACGCGACGATGCCGGCCATGAACGCCGCCCCCGCGATCATGCAGGCCAGCAGCACCCACCACAGGCGCGTGGTGAGGAGCTTGCGCCACTCGGACGCCAGCGCGGCGGTCATCGGATCCCCTCCGTCGTGGCCGTGAGTCTGAGGAAGAGGTCCTCGAGGCTTTCGCCCTCGTCGGACAGCCCGTGTACCTCGAGCCCGTCGGCAAAGGCGGCCGCCCCGACCTCGGCCGCCGTGACCCCGACGATGCGCGCCCGGTTGGCCGTCTCGACGGTCCCGGCCTCACCGAAACGGGACCTGACAAACGCGGCCAACGCCACGGCATCGGGCGACCTCAGTGTGGCGCCGGGGCGAGTCATCGCACGCAGGTCGTCGAGAGACGAGTGATGGCGCAGCCGCCCGCCGGAGATGATCACCACATCGTCGACGGTCTGCTCGACCTCGCTGAGCATGTGCGAGGACAGCAGCACGGTGCCGCCCTCGTCGGCGAAGGCGCGTAAGAAGGAACGCAGCCAACGGATCCCCGCAGGGTCGAGCCCGTTGGCGGACTCGTCCAGCACCAGCACGCTGGGATCGCCCAGCAACGCGGTGGCGAGCCCCAGGCGTTGGCGCATTCCCAGCGAGTAGCCGCCCACGCGGCGGCGTGCGGCGTCGGTCATGCCCACCATCGCGAGGACCTCGTCGCACCGGGCGTCATCAACCCCGACCACGGGCGCGTACACGCGGAGGTGGTCGCGGGCGGAGCGGCCCGGGTGGAACGCTCCCTCGAACTGTGCGCCGATCACGGACGCGGGCCGAGCGATGTCCACATAGGAACGCCCGCCGAAGGTGGCGGTGCCGGCCGTCGCGGTCGCAAGCCCCACGAGAATCCTGAGGGTGGTCGACTTGCCGGCACCGTTGGGGCCGAGGAACCCGGTGACGCGCCCGGGCTGGGCGGTGAACGAGAGGTCCTCGACGGCGGTGACGGCGCCGTAGCGCTTCGTCACGCCGTCGACCTCGATGGCCTGCTGGTGCACGCGTTCCCCTTCCGTGGCGACGTGGAACTCTGTCGATGCTAACGACCGATGGCTATGCTGGCGGGACTATGGACTATCCGAGTTCGCGCCTCAGATGACCGAGTGGCTGCTGGTAGGTGTCGGTGTCCTGCTGACCGTGGGGACCGCCGTGTTCGTGTCGGCCGAGTTCTCGCTGGTCGCGCTCGACCCCGCGCATGTGGAGGACGGTGGCAAGGACAAGCGTGTGCGCCGCGCCCTCGCCCGCCTGTCGACGCAGTTGTCAGGGGCCCAGGTGGGCATCACGCTCACCACCATCCTGCTGGGATACACCGCGCAGCCGGCCCTCGTGCAACTGCTGAGCGTGCCGCTCGAGTCCACGGCCCTGGGCCGCGCCGCGGTCGCGGGCATCGCCGGCGCACTGTCGCTGGTGCTCGTCAACGCCTTCTCGATGGTGTTCGGCGAGCTGGTGCCCAAGAATGCGGCGCTCGCCGACCCGACCCGCACCGCCCGGCTGGTGGCGCCGTGGCTGATGGCGTTCACGACCGCGCTCGGGCCGCTCATCGCGCTCCTCAACCGCTCCGCCAACGGCATCTTGCGCGTGATGGGCATCGAGCCGCGTGAGGAACTCTCGGGCGGGCGTTCCCCGCAGGAACTCGCCGCGCTGGTACGCCGCTCGGCGGAGGCGGGCACCCTTGCCCCGTCGACGGCGCTGCTGCTGAAGAACACGATCGACCTCGACCAACTCACGGCCATCGACGTGATGACCGATCGCACACGCCTCGCGACATTGGAGCGCGACGCCACTGCGGCCGATGTGATGGCGCTGTCGCGTGCGAGCGGCCACTCGCGCTTCCCGGTGGTCGGGGAGGGCGTCGATGACGTCATCGGCCTGGTGCACCTGCGCGCCGCCATCGCCGTCCCCGCACATGACCGCCACGAGGTGCCCGTGCGCGACCTCATGGTGGACGCCCCGCGCGTGCCCGAGACGCTGCAGATGCGCCCGCTGCTGCTCGAACTGCGAGACCTCGGCCTGCAGGTCGCCATCGTCGAGGACGAATACGGCGGCACGGCGGGACTGGTCACGCTGGAAGACGTGGTCGAGGAACTGGTCGGCGAGGTCGCCGACGAGCACGACCGTCGCCGCAGCGCCGCGCATCGCATGCCCTCGGGCGATTGGGTGGTGCCGGGGGTGCTCCGGCCCGACGAGGTGGCCGAGGCCGTGGGAGTCACCATCCCCGAGTCGCCCGCCTACGAGACGCTGGGCGGCTTCGTCATGGCCCGACTGGGCCGCGTCGCACAGGTCGGCGACGAGGTCACGACGGACGATGCCGTGGTGAGGGTCGAACGGATGGTGGGCCGCCGCATCGACCGGGTGCGGGTGCGCCCGGCCCCGGAGGCGCCATGAGTATCCAGATGGTGCTGCTCGTGGCGGGCCTGCTTCTCGCCAACGCTTTCTTCGTGGGCGCCGAGTTCGCCGTGATCACCGCGCGTCGCAGTTCGATCGAGCCGCTGGCCGAGGAGGGCTCGCGTGCCGCCCGTACGGTCCTGTGGGCGCTCGAGAACGTGTCGCTGATGCTCGCCACGGCGCAGCTGGGAGTGACGGTGTGTTCGGTGTCGCTTGGTGTGGTCGCGGAGCCCGCCGTCGCCCACGCGCTCGAGGGTCCGCTGCATGGGCTGGGGATCCCCAGCGAGGCCTCGCACGTCGTCGCGGTGATCATCGCGCTCGTGATTGTCGTGGGGCTGCACGTCGTCGTGGGGGAGATGGTGCCCAAGAACTCGGCGGTGTCGAACCCCGGGCGAGCGGCCCTACTCTTTGGTCCGCCGCTGGTGTGGATCGCGCGGGTCCTCGGCCCCATCATTGCGGCCCTGAACTGGCTCGCCAACGGTGTGCTGCGGCTCGTGGGCATCGAGCCACGCGACGAGGTGACGAGCGCGTTCACCGCCGACGAGGTGCACTCGATCGTGGAGCGCTCGAGCGAGGAAGGCACACTCCAGGACGCGGAGGGGCTGCTGTCGGGCGCCATCGAATTCTCCGACCGCACGGCCGGAGAGGTGATGGTCGCGCTCGGCGACGTGCGCGGCGTGCCCGCGGGCGTCAGCGTCGACGAGTTTGAGGCGGTCGTCAGCGAGACCGGCTACTCGCGACTGCCCGTGCACGACGAGGACGGCCACTATGTGGGCTACCTGCACATCAAGGACACGCTCTATGCGCGGCCGGGAGAGCGCGAGGAACCCATCCAGGAGTGGCGCGTGCGCGCGCTGCCCACCGTGGCGTTCGATGCTGGCGTCGAGTCGGTGCTGGCCCTCATGAGGCAGTCCGCGGCACACCTCGCACAGGTCGTCCAGGAGGATCGCGCCGTGGGCCTCGTGTACCTCGAGGACATCATCGAAGAGCTCGTGGGCGAGGTGCGCGACGCGATGTCGCGCGAGGCGTGAGACAAACCTCACAAGGCCTGTCGCGCGGCGGGAACCGGACCATATTCTCAAGCGTTGGGCCCGCGGTGACGATGAGGACAACGACCGAGGGTGGCGCTCGTCGTTACCATTTGGTTACAATCGACGGCATCCTGGCCAGGGGGATGGCGGGATGACGATGGCAATCGATCTGTGTGGAGGCTTGTGTGAGCAAGCGTGAGGACGGCGCGCAGCCGCATCACCGCTCGCGTCGCCTGCGACGCCTCCAGGAGACTCAAGAACTCCAGGTCAAGACCACCCACCGACGCCGCAAGCTGCTCACCCGCTCGGGAGTGCTGGCGGGCTTCGCACTCGCGATGGTGGTCTACCCCATGGTCGGCACCCTCACCCCCTACGCCGAGGCGAACGAGAGCGCCGAACAGCTCGCGACGGGCGACGTCCCCGCGAGCTCGGCGGCATCGGCCCTGCTGGGTGGCGGTGTCGCGCTCGCCTCCTCCGACCTCCCGCTGCCCGGGATCGACGAGTCCGCGACGGCGCTTGCCGCATCGGCCACCTACATCGTCTCCACGAGCCTTCCCAACTGCGACCCGTCCGAGGGGTGGGAGGGCTACAACGGCAAGCTCACCGACTCGTCGCTGTGCACCCTGTGGAACGGCGAGGTCGTCCGCAACGACGCCGCCGTCGCGCTCGCGGAACTCAACGTCCAGTTCAAGGCGGTCTTCGGACGCGACCTGTGCGTGGGCAACGGCTACCGCACGCTTGCCAGCCAGTACGCGACCAAGCGCAGCCAGGGCTACCTCGCCGCCACGCCCGGCACCTCGGTGCACGGCTGGGGCCTCGCGATCGACCTGTGCGGCTCGGACGACACGGGCGCGACGAAGCGCTGGCTCGAGGCCAACGGGCCCGTGTGGGGCTGGGAGAACCCGTCCTGGGCGAAGTCGCGCAAGTGGGAGCCGTGGCACTGGGAGTACGTCCCCGGCACCGACGACCTGGGCGTGTACGACTCCTCGTACTGGAGCTCGACGGGCGCGTACCGCTCGTCCGACTGATCCTCGCCCCACATCACAGACCCGGATCGCCGCGGCGACCCGGGTCTTCGTGTGTCGGGGCCGACTACAGCCAGCGGGAGCGAATCGAGAAGGTGGTCGCGACGGACGAGATCTCGTCGCGCGTCAGCCCCTCGGCGCGGCCGCCGGCAACGATGTCCATGTACTCGTACTTGGCCGCGGTCTCCGCATACTCGACGCGGTCCACGGCGCGGTAGACCGAGACATCGGAGCGCGACATGGTGCCGTGCTTGGACCACAGCACTATCTCGTGCTCGCGCAGCCCGGCCACGTTGGCTTCACCCATCTGCTCCGAGCCCGGGATGTAAAACGGCAGCACGCCGATCCCGTCTGACAGCGACACGATCGTCTCGGGCTCCCAGCGCAGGATGGCGCGATTCATCGCCTCGGTGTCGCGATATGCCGGGATGTGGGAGAGGTACGTGAGGTGCGGCGGCTGCGCGTGCACGACGGCCTGGAAATCGATGCCGCGACGCTCCACCTGGTCCTGATGCACCGCGAGGTGCGAGTTGAATTCGCTCGTCAGGCGCGCGAACCGGCGCGTGCTCGCCGTGTACAGCGTGCCGGTCACGCCACCCTCGTGGATGACGACGGCGCCCATCGCCGACAGGGGGTCGGCGGCCAACTGGCGCAGGCGGCGGCCGGAGCCGGTGGCCAGGACCGTGCCGCCCGCGAGTGCGGGCGCCGGGTCGGGCAGCGTGATCTCCTCGGCGTGGGGGAAGTGGCGGCGCACCTCGACGTCCCAGCCCATGTAGACCGAGATGTTGCCGGCTCCGGCCTCCGAGGCGTCGATGTCGCAGATGCGTGCGCCGCCGTCGCCGATCTGCTCGATGAGCTCGTCGAGGGTGGGGCGGGGCAGGTCGGTCAGCATGATCTCTCCTGGGTGTCGCAGGCTGGCATTCGTTTGTGAAACGATTCAACTCTACGTCGCGTGGCGAGGGCGCTCACGGGACAAAGGTCCGAGGCCTTTGGCCGCGTCGAGATGCGCGGCAGACCCCGATGCACCAGGCTGGATGGTGAGGCGCCCCGCCATCCCTGGGACGCCCGCCCGACGCGTCCGTCCGGTCACCCGCGGGGTGGACGCAGAACAGGAGTTGCCATGCTCATCGGAGTCCCCGCCGAGGTCAAGAACCGCGAGACCAGGGTGGCCCTCACCCCCGAGGGAGCCGCCCGGCTCACGAAGGCCGGGCACGACGTGGTGATCCAGGCGGGTGCCGGCGCGGCATCTTTCCTCACCGATGAGGCGTATGTCGCGGCGGGGGCACGGCTCGGCACCGTCGATGAGGCATGGGCCGCGGACCTGGTGCTCAAGGTCAAGGAGCCCGTGCCGGAGGAGTACGACCGTCTTAGCGCGAACATCCTGTTCACGTTCCTGCACCTTGCGGCCAACGAGCCGCTCGCCCGCGCCCTCATCGCGGCGGGCACGACGGCGATCTCCTACGACACGGTTCAGCTCGACGACGGCACTCTCCCCCTGCTGACTCCGATGAGCGAGATCGCGGGCCGCCTCGCGACCCTCGAGGGGGCCCACCACCTGCTCTCGCCGAGCGGAGGCCGCGGCGTCCTCCTGGGCGGCGTGGGTGACCTTCCGGGAGCGCGAGTCGTGGTGATCGGTGCGGGCGTCGCCGGTCGCGCCGCCTTGGCGGAGGCTGTGGCGTTGGGGGCCGATGCCGTGGTCCTCGATCTCGATGAGTCTCGCCTGGCAGCGGCTCGCCACGCCCACGGCGAGCGCGTCCGCACCGAACTGTCGACTCCCGCCTCGGTCGCGCGGGAGGTCGCGGCCGCGGACTTGGTGATTGGCGCGGTCCTGGTGCCGGGCCGCCCGGCGCCCACGGTCGTCTCGCACGCCATGGTCGAAGGGATGCGTCCTGGCTCAGTCCTGGTGGATATCGCGATCGATCAGGGAGGATGCTTCGAGGATTCGCGTCCCACCACCCATGACGACCCGGTGTTCCGCGTGGCCGGCTCGACCCTGTACTGCGTGGCCAACATGCCCGGCGCGGTGGGCGCGACCGCGACGGAGGCCCTCGCACATGCGACGGCTCCCTACGTCGACGCGCTCGCCGCGCACGGCCGCGACGCCCTAGCGACGGACAGCGCGCTCGCGCGTGGCCTCAACGTCGATGCAGGAACCCTGCGATGCCGTGCTGTCGCGCAGGCGCTTGCTCACCTTCCGAGTGCGCCTGAGCTGGCGGCGGCGTCGTGATGCGGCCGATGTGGTGCTCGAGCGCCGTGGGATGATCCGGCCGGCCCGCGACGACGGGGTAGTCCTCGAGCTCGCGCTCGGCGGCCTCGCGTCCCAACAGCACGAGGGTGCCAAGGTCGTCGACGCCCCACGCGGTGTGGCCTCCGAGGCGCGGTTCGATCATGGTGACGTCCGCGCTGATCTCCCACTCGTGGACGCTGACAGACGATTCGAAGCCGTGAAAGTCCCATTCGGGTTGGAGGCGCACGCCAATGACGTGGGTGGCGCCCAGCCCGAAGCACGCCTCGAGCGGCACGTTCTGCACCAGCCCTCCGTCGAGGAGGTGATGCCCCTGGTGTGGCACGGGGCGGAACACGCCCGGCACGGCGATCGATGCCGCCACCGCGAGGGACAGTGAACCGTGGTCGAGCACGACGGCCTTGCGGGTGTTGATGTCGGTGGCGACCGCGGCAAAGCGTGTCGGCAGGTCCTCGATCTGGGGGTCACCGCCGGCGACCTTTCGGAGGCCCTCCAGCAGGGCGTCGGCCGTGAGGAGACCCAGGCCGGGCCGAGGTGTCCACCGGCCGAACGTGCCCCACGACCACGTCAGGACGCGGTCTTCGAGGTCATACGGGTCCACACCGAGCGCGAGGGCCCCGCCGGCGATGGCCCCCGCGGACGTCCCGGTAATGATCGAGGGAACGATGCCGCGCTCGTGGAGCACCTGCAGCACCCCCACATGGGCGGCGCCGAGCGCGCCGCCGCCACCGAGGGCGAGGCCGAGCCGGGGGACGTAGCGCAGGTCGTCGAGCGCGGGCATGCGCCCATCGTAGGAAAGGGTGGGGCCGTCGCGCGCGGCGGCGCACCTATCCTTGATGCCCATGAGTGCATCCCCGGATCAGACTCCGCGCAGCTGGGCGCCCATGGTGGGGGCCGGCGCCGTCGCCGCGGTGATCATCGTGGCAGCCGTCATCTGGTGGATGGTGGGTGCCGGCGTTTCCGAGGACCAGCAGGTGGGGATCACGGCGTGCGAGGAGCTCGCGGTTGCCGAGGGGTTGCCTCCGATCGCGCGCGGTGACGTGAAGGGTCCCGAGGATGGCCTGGTCGACGTGTCCTGGGAGTTCTCCGACGGCACCTTCGGCGGCTGCCAGGTCGAGGTGATCGACGGCGTCGCGGGCGCGCCGGTCCTGGTGGGCGACGTGGCGGCGAGCCCGAGCCCCTCGCCGTCCGCCTGAGCACGCGCATTTGAGGCTCTCCGGGCCTACCAGGTACGTTCGAGGGACACCCCTGACGTGAAGGAGAGGCATGAAGCGACGTGAACTCGGCCAGACGGTGGTGAGCGCCATCGGATTGGGTGCCATGCCGATGTCCATCGAGGGCCGGCCGGACGAGGCCCGCTCGTTCGCGACCATCCATGCCGCTCTCGACGCGGGCGTCACCCTCATCGACACGGCGGACGCGTACCACCTCAACCCGGGCGAGGCAGGGCACAACGAGCAGCTCATCGCGCGCGCGGTGGCCGCCTATCCCGGCGACACCGACGCGGTGCTGATCGCAACCAAGGCGGGAAGCCTACGCCCCGGCGACGGCACCTGGTATCAGAACGGTGACCCGGCGTACCTCAAGGAGGCAGCCAAGGCGTCGGCACAGCGGATGGGGGTGGACAGCATCGGCCTCCTGCAATATCACCGGCCCGACCCGCGCGTGCCCTACGCCGACTCGGTGGGCGCCTTCGCCGAGCTGCTCGACGAAGGGGTCATCCGTCAGGCGGGCATCTCCAATGCGAACCCGGACCAGATTCGTGAGGCCCACGACGTCCTGGGCGGCCGACTCGCCAGCGTGCAGAACCAGTTCTCGCCGGCGTTCGTGACGTCGTATCCCGAGCTAGAACTGTGCGCCGCCATGGGCATCGCCTTCCTGCCGTGGAGCCCGCTGGGCGGCATCGGCAAGGCGGGCGATGTCGGCACCCGGTTTGCTCCCTTCCAGCAGGTGGCCGATGCTCGGGGCGTCTCCGCGCAGCAGGTGGTCCTCGCATGGGAGCTGGCGCTCGCCGACGTCGTCATCCCCATCCCGGGGGCGTCGCGACCCAGCTCGATCCTGGACTCCGCTGCGGCCGCCGAGCTTGAGCTGTCCGAGGATGACATGGCGTTGCTGGGATCCGTGTTGCAGGATTGACGTCATGGCGAAGAACCGACTGATCACCAGCGCCTCGCGGACGGCCGGGCTCGCGCTCGTCACCGACGGCGTAGTGGGCCTCGCGGTGCCCGGTCAACGCGAGAAGGAGTGGGCAGTGCCGCGCAAGGTGTGGCGCCGCTCGGTGCGGCGCGTCGTGGGCGAAGCCGTCGAGTCGCCGGCCTTCGCGGTGGTGGAGATCGTGGTGGGGCTCGCGCTCGTGGCGGTGGTGCCACGCGTGCTCGCGCGCAGCTGAACGCCGGGTCCCGGGGTGTGGTGCGGCGTGCCGCGCACCGACGCGACGTAGCGGGAAAGGCCTTTCCGTTCTAGCGTAGAAGCTGGCCGCTCGTTCCCGTCCCGCGGCCGGATGGAGGGGCACCTCGTGCCCGTTGATAGACCCGCCGCCGTCGCGGCCCCCGTGCGCCTCACGGCGCTGACCTTCCTCGTGCTCGGCCTGGTGCAGGCCATCTGGCCGCTGACGATGGACCTGTACCTGCCGGCCTTCCCCACGATCGTCGCGGACCTCGGCACGTCGGCATCGGCCATCCAGGCGACCTTGACCGCGGCCTTCGTCGGCATGGCTCTCGGCCAATTGCTCACGGGGCCATGGTCGGACCGCGTGGGCCGACGCCGCCCCATGCTCGTGGCTCTCGTCGTCTACATCGCCGCCTCCGTGGGGTGTGCGCTCGCGCCGAGCGCGGGTGTTCTCATCGGTGCTCGATTCGCGCAGGGGCTCGGCGCCGCCTCGGCCGCCGTGCTGACCATCGCGATGGTGCGCGACGCGTCCGAGGGACCCCAGATGGTGCGTGCTCTCGCGCGACTGCAGTTGGTCAACGGCACGTTCGTGGTGCTCGCGCCGTCCATCGGCGCCTGGCTGCTGGGGGTGACCCCGTGGAGGGGGATGTTCTGGCTGCTCGCCGGGGTCGGGGTGGCGCTGCTCGCGATCACGAGCTGGGCACTCAGTCCGCGCCGGTGGGGCCCTGGCGCGGCACCCGTGGCCGATGCCGCGGTCGCCAGGCCGCGGCTCTACGCGCCGCTCGTCGCGGACCGCCGCTACCTCTTGGCAGTCGCCGGGGGAGCGTTGGTGTTCGCCGCGATGATGTCGTACATGGCGAGTTCCGCCTTCCTGTTTCTCGAACACTTTGGGCTCAGCGAGACCACGTACGCCGTCGTCTTCGGCGGCCACGGACTCATGATGATCGCCGGGGCGCAAGTCAGCGCCCGCGTCGCGGGCCGCGTCGCCCCGGTGCGCGTGGTGGTGATCGGTGCGACCGTGCTGCTCGGTGCCGCCGCGGCGGCGACGGCCCTCGGCCCCTTCGCGGGCGACTCGCGCGTCTGGCTGTTCCTGGTGCCGTTGTTCGTGTTCACCACGGCCTTTGGGTTCGTGAACCCGGCGCTCCAGGAGGTGGCGCTCCACGACCACCGCGAGCGTGCCGGATCCGCCGCGTCACTCATGGGCGCGACACGGATGATCGCGGGCTCGGCGGCTGCGCCGCTCGTGGGGGCGGTGGGTGTCGCCACACCCACCCTCGTCGGCGGGGCGATGGCGGTGTGCTGCGCGCTCGCCGCCGCCGTCCTGCTGGTGCTGGGCCGGGCGACACAAGCGAAGGGCCAGGAAACTACGGGTGCCGCCGAGGCGCCGGCCGCATCCTAGGATGGCGCCATGAGCACCGTTGCCGCCATTGTTGCCCCGTCCGCCGACGCCCCGCTCGAGCGCGGCAGCGTCACTCGCCGGGAGGTGGGGCCGCGCGACGTCCTCATCGACATCGCGTGGGCAGGCATCTGCCACTCCGACATTCACACCGTGCGCGGCGACTGGGGCGCGCAGACGTACCCGCTGGCCGTGGGTCACGAGATCGCGGGCACGGTCGCCGCGGTCGGTGCGGAGGTGACCAGCGTGGCCGTGGGCGACCGCGTGGGCGTGGGATGCATGGTGGGTTCGTGCCGCCAATGCGCCAACTGCCAGGCAGGGCGCGAGCAGTACTGCGAGAAGGGGTTCACAGATACGTATGGCGCCCGTGACGCCGACGGCACCGTCACCCAGGGCGGCTACAGCGCCGCCGTGGTGGTAGACGAGCACTTCGTGCTGTCGCTGCCCGCCGCGCTTCCGTTCGAGAAGGTCGCGCCGTTGCTGTGCGCGGGCATCACCACCTACTCGCCGCTGCGCCGGTGGGGCGCGGGCCCCGGCAAGCGCGTCGCCGTGGTCGGCATGGGCGGATTGGGTCACATGGCAGTGAAGCTCGCGGTCGCGATGGGTGCCGAGGTCGCGGTGCTGTCGCAGACCTCCTCCAAGCGCGCCGACGCCCTCCGGTTCGGCGCCGTCGCCCACCACGCAACGAGCGATCCTTCCGTGTTCACGGAACTCGCCAATTCCTTCGACCTCATCATCAACACCGTCTCGGCGCCGCTGGACGTGGACGCGTACCTCGGCATGCTCGACTTTGCGGGGGTGATGGCGAACGTGGGTGCGCCGCCCGAGCCCGCCGCGATGTCCGTCTTCACCCTGTTTACGAACCAGCGCTCGTTTACCGGTTCCACCATCGGCGGCATCGCGGAGACGCAGGAGATGCTCGAGTTCTGCGCCGAGCATGGGATTGTTCCCGAGGTCGAGATCATTGCCGCGGACCAGGTCAACGATGCGTGGGAGCGGGTGCTGAAGTCGGACGTGCGCTACCGGTTCGTCATCGACGCCGCGACGCTGTAGGCCGTGCGCGCTGGGAGCCACCCAGTGCCCGTTTCTCACCGAAAGCGGGCACCCAGCGCCTCCTGGGGCGCAAGGGGGTGCGGGGGGGGGGGGGGGGGGGGGGCGGGCGGCTCGGTGGTGCGCGGCCGGGAACGACAAAGCCGCAGGAGTCCGCGCCTTTCAGCGCGCCCTGCGGCCCTTGTGTCGCGAGCATACGACGTGCCCCCGACAGGAATCGAACCTGCGACCTTCGGTACCGGAAACCGGCGCTCTATCCGCTGAGCTACGGGGGCATGCGGGGTGACCCGCGAGGGTCAAGACTAGCAGGGGGCGGCGGTGGTGCCCCGCACGGTCAGGCTCGGCTCGAGCGTGACCTCGACCGTGTCGCGGTCGCCGTCGATGCGTGACAGCAGCAGCCTGGCCGCCTCGCGGCCAATGGCCTCGCGCGGCTGCGCGACCGTGGTGAGTCCTGGGCGCACCTGGCGGGCGATCTGGGCGTCGTCGTAGCCCACGATGCTGAGCCGCGCGGGCACATCGAGGCCCGCGTCGAGCGCGTCGTGGAGCAAGGCGGCAGCCGTGCGGTCGTTGCCGGCGAAGCACGCGGTGGGTCCCTCGGGCGTGCCGGAGGCCGCGAGCAGTGCCGCCGTGCCGCCCTCGTCGACCCACAGGGTCGTCGCGGGAAGGTCGGCACGCGTCATCGCCTCGCCATAGGCGTGACGACGGGCCGATGCCGCGGCGCGCCTCGACGATGCCAGGTGCACGATGCGACGGTGGCCCAGGCTCAGGAGGTGGTCGAGCGCGAGGGCGGCGCCGCGCTCGTCGTGGTTGCGCACCACGCTCACGCGCCGCGGCTGCGTAAACGGCCGGCCGACCATGACGAGCGGCCGGCGGGTGGCGGCGGCGTCGAGCGCCTCGGCGGCGAGCATCGCCGAGACCACGATGACCCCGTCCACGCCTAGGTCGAGTATCTGGTCCAGGCGCGCGGCGAGCACCTCGGGCCGTGAGCGGCCGTGGCCGATGACCGTTCCGAGCCCCGCGTCCAGGGCCCGCGACTCGATGCCCGCGACGACGTCCGCGTGGTACGGGTTGGACAGGTCCGAGACCAGGACACCGATCACCTGCGTGCGGCCGCGCGCGAGCCCGCGCGCCAACACGTTGGAGCGATACCCCAAGTCGTCGGCGACGGCGAGGATGCGCGTGCGGGTGGCGTCGGACACACCCACGTCGCCCCTGATGGCAAGGGAGACGAGCGACTTCGACACGCCTGCCGCGCGCGCGACGTCCACGATGGTGGGGGCGGCGCGGTCGGCGGACATGAGCCGATTCAATCAGAACCCTCAGTGAACATTCGGCGAACGCGGGCGAACAACAGGCAACGCCACTGGAACGCTCCAGGAGCCCCTGGCTAGCGTCGCCGATGTGAACGACACTCAGCCCGCGACGCCCTTGCCCGTCCCCGCCGCACTCCTGCTCGACTTCGGCGGCGTGATCATCACGACGGCCAAGCGGCCGACGGGCCTGGACGATGCCGCGGCCTACGTGGCGGCGACTCTCGAGCGCGGCCTCATCGACGTGCCCGTCGCCCAGGTGCGCGCCTCTCTCGAGGCGGGCCTCACGGCGCTCACGCACTGGAAGCATGCCTCGAGCCGCCTGCCCGAGCCGCGCGAGCTCACCCAGCGGGAGATCGTGGGCGACTTCCTCGCCGCCGACCTTTCCGGGGACGCCCGCGCACTGCTGACCGCGGAGTCGGGCGAACTGCTCGACGCACTCCAGACCCTCATCACGGACCATCACCTTCGCCCCGGCATCCGGCGCCTGCTCGACACGGCAGCGAGCCACGGCATCCCCGTGGGCATCGTCTCCAACGCGCACTCCGGGCGCTCGCACCGGCGCATCCTCGCGTCGCTCGGGCTCTACGACGCATTCGCCGTGCAGGTGTATTCGGACGAGGTCGGCATGCGCAAGCCGCACCCCGGCATCCTCGCGCTCGCGGCCGCAGGCGTCGGCGCCGATCCCGCGGACTGCTGGTACGTGGGCGACACGCTCGATCGCGACGTGGTCGCCGGCCGCCGCGCGGGCATCGGCCGTGTGCTGATTACCCGCGACAAGCACACCGACTACCCGCCGTTCGCTGTCGCACATACGGCCGATGCGACGTTCGAGACCCCCGAGGGGCTCGCCGATGCGTTGGTCGCCTCGCTGGAGGCCGGCGCCACGGCGAGTGCCCCGACGGGGAGAATCGCACGCGAGCCAGCCGCGGCATCGGCCGCCCAGAATGCACGCCGTGGCGCGCTGCTGATCGACCACGGCGGCGTGATCTCCCTGTCCGAGAAGAACCCGGCGGAGATGATGCGGCTGGGCGAGCGGCTCGCGTTCCTGCTGTCGACGCCCGACAGCCCGCTTGAGCCCGGCGACGCGATCCAGATGATCGCCACGGCCCGCGAGCATCGCGCCGCGGCCAAGGGTGACTCGCTTTGCGAGACCAGCCCGCACGAGTTCTGGGTCGAACACTTCGGGCGGGACCTCGACTCGCGCGCCCGCGCCGTGCTCGCCGCCGAGTGCCACGACCTCATGCACCGCTACGGGCGCGCGAAGAGCCGCCGTGTGCTGCGAGACGGGGTGCGCGAGTCGCTCGAGGAGTGCCGGGCGCAGGGCATGCCTGTCGTCGTGGTGTCGAACACTCTGTCCGGCCGCGCCGTGCGCGACGCGTGCCGCGACCACGGCCTGACGGGCCTGATCGGCGCCTACGTGTGCTCCGACGAGCACGGCGAACGCAAGCCCGGCGCCTCCATCGTGCGCGAGGCGCTCGCGATCGCCGGTGCCGACCCCTCGGCCACCTGGTTCTACGGCGACAAGCCGCATGCCGACGCGGCGGGAGCGCTCGCGGCCGGCATTCGCCGCCGTGTCATCGTCCGCGGCGGCGCCGTCGCGGACGCCCCGATCGACGAGGCGCTTGCGAGCGGCCTCGCCACCGACGTCGTCGACTCCGCTGCGGGGCTCGCCTCGCTGCTGCGTGACGCCGCGTCGCTTTCTCTGTCCCAGTAACCCACCCCACCAGCAGCAGCTACTCCCAAGGAGCAGACATGTCCCAGACCACCGTTCCCGATGAGCGGGCCGGCCGTCTTCGAGGCACCGCCGCAGGACTGCGCCGCGACCTCAGCGGTTCGCAGAAGCTCATGATTTTTGTCCTCTCGATGGCGCTGTCCGGCGTCGCGAACATCGTCATCGAGGTCATCCCCGAGGTGTCGATCGGCCCCGTGGACGTGTCCGTCAGCTACTTCGTCTTCGTGCCGCTGGCACTCGTCGCCCTCCTCAACCCCTTCTGGGCGGCGCTCGGCGCACCCGTGGGGGAGGTCATCTTCGTCGACCTTCTCATGGGCGACTTTTCGGGACTGGCCGAGATCGAGGGCATCATCCAGATGTTCCTCGCCCTGTTCATCGCGGGTTCGATGATCCGCAACCCTAAGAACAAGATCCAGATCGCCATCGCCGCCGTGACCGTCGTGGTCATCGACAAGGCGCTGTCCGCGATCGTGGACCTGTCGAAGGTGTGGATCGGCGTCGAGGACGCGGAGTACGTCGAGGGCCTGCCCGAGTCGATCCTGGTCCTCGAGGGCATCGGCTTTGCGGTCGACATCGTCATCACTGGCGTCCTCTTCGGCGTGATCCCCGCCATCTGGCTGATCCCTGCGCTGCACGGGCGCATCGAGCCGCTGCTCGGGATGCGCCCGCGCGTGCCGGGCGAGCCCATTCAGGGTGGGGCGCCCCGGACCGGACTGTTCGTGGGTGTGGCCCTCGCGCTCGCCGTGGCCGCCTTCTTCTTCGCCTTCCTTGAAGCGTGGGACGTCGCGATCGGCGTGTTCGAGCCGGACTTCCTCGACACGTACGGCGCGGGCTTCCTGTGGGTGGGAGTCGGCGCCGCCGCGATCGCCTTCCTCGTGGGTGTCGCGCTCGTGAAGTTCAGCCGCAGCCGCAAGACCGACAACTGACCGCGTGCCGCGGGCGTCCCACGGGACGCCCGCGGCGCCGTCCCCCGCACCGCGACAGCATCACCACAGGAGCACCGCCGTATGAGCGCCATCATCGAGATCGACCGCCTGAGCTTCCGCTACCCGGGAGCCGAGCGCGACAGCCTGCGCAACGTCTGCCTCACCATTGAGGAGGGCGACTTCGTGGCCGTGATCGGCGGCAACGGCTCGGGCAAGACCACCCTGTGCAAGACGCTCAACGGGCTGGTGCCGCACTACTGGGAGGGCGACTTCGCGGGAGAGGTGCGGGTGGACGGCGTCGACACCTATGAGTCCTCCGTCGCCTCCCTGTCGTCGACCGTGGGCTACGTCTACCAGGATTTTCAGAACCAGTTGGTGCGCCCGCGCGTGCGCGACGAGGTCGAGTTTGGCCCCACCAACTTCGGCATGGCCGACTACGCCGAGCGTGCCCAGCAGGCGATGGAGATGCTCGGCATCGCACACCTCGCCGATCGGTTCGTGTGGCAGCTGTCCGGCGGCCAGGCTCACCTCACGGCGCTCGCGTCGGTCCTCGCCATGCGCCCGCGCATCATTGTGGTCGACGAGCCCGTCGCCGAGGTCGACCCCGCCGGCGCCCACGCTCTGTATGAGCGCCTCACCGAACTCAACCAGGTTCACGGCATTACCGTCATCGTGATCGAGCACCACGCCGAGTTCATCGCGCAGTACGCGAAGTCGGTGGTGCTCATGGATGACGGCGCACCCGTGTGGCACCTGCCCGCGCCACAGGCCGCCGCCCGTGCGGCCGAGCTTGCGTCGCACGGGATCCCCGCACCCCAGATCGTCGCGGCGTGCGAGGGGCTCGACCTCGCGGCGGCGCCGCGCACGGTCGACGAGGCGGCGGCGGTGTTGCGCACCGCAGGCGCGCGCCAGCGCGATTCTTGGGCGGCCGATGCTGCGGCCGGCTCGGCCTCGCAGCCCACCGTGGCGGGGACGAACCCGGCCAGTACGGAGGGCGACACGCATCGCCCGGTCGCGGTGGCATCGGCCGTCTCGCATGGCTATCGCTCCGTCGCGGGCGACCTACTCCCGGTGTTGAGTGGCGTGGACCTCACCATTCGCGCGGGCGACCGGGTGGCGCTCGTGGGCGGCAACGGCGCCGGCAAATCGACGCTCATGCGGCTGTTGTGCGGGCTGCAGGTGCCGCGCGGCGGGTCGGTGACGCTCGACGGGATCGACACCAAGAAGTCGTCGGCGACCAAGCTCGCCGAGCACGCCGCGTACCTGTTCCAACGGCCCGAGCAGATGTTCCTCAAGGACTCAATCAGGGCCGATGTGCGCCTGTTCCCAGCGGGGCGCGGGCGCGACGAGGCCGATGCCTTGGTGGACCGGGTGCTCGATCGGGTGAGGTTGAGCGACTTTGCCGACCGTGACGGCCGCACCCTGTCTGGGGGTCAGCAGCGCCGCGCGACCCTCGCCATCGGCCTCGCGATGACGCCGTCGCTATTGTTGGCCGACGAGCCGACGGCATCGCTCGACGTGGCCAGCCGCGACTCGGTCATCGCGATGCTCGACGAGCTGTCCGGGGCGATTGCCGCCGCCGTGGTCGCGACACACGACATGCACCTGGTCGCGGAATGGGCCACGCGCGTGATCGTCTTGGGAGGCGGGGGAGTGCTCGCGGACGTGACTCCCCTCGAGCTGTTCTCGTCCGATTCCTTACTGGAGGGCGCGCACGTGGTGCCGCCTCAGATCACGGCGCTGGGTCGCGCGCTGGGCATCGAGCCCGCGCCGCTCTCGGTGTCCCAATGGCGCGAGGCCGTGGCACTCGCCGATGCTTCGGAGCCGGTGGAGGTGCGCGCATGAGCCGCAAGACCAGGGACGTCCTGTCGGTCGAATGGGTGAAACTCGAGCTGATCCGTACCGCGTACGCGACCCGCGGCGGGCTGTTCGCCAAGATGGATCCGCGCATGGTGATCAGCTGGTACCTGATCTTGGCGGTGGTGCCGTGGCTGACGCACGACCTGGTGACGATCATCGCGCTGTTCGGTCTGACCGCCGTCTCCGCGGCGCTCGCGCGCGTGGGACCGCTGGTGCTCGGGCTGTTCTTGATCGGGTTCGTGACGGACTTCGCGTACGCGTTCGGCGCGGCCTGGGTCTTTGGCGGCGATCACGAGACGGCCCTCGCGCTCGTCGAGATCACGCTGAAGCTCGCGACCGTGTCGCTGGCGTCGATCGCGGCCTTCGTGTCGCTCGACCCCGAGGAACTCAGCACGGGGCTCCTCGCGTGGAAGGCGCCCGAGCTGCTCGCGTTCGGCGTCTCCTACGGGTATCGGATGATGCCCATCCTGTTCGAGGAGTTCGGAACGGTCTTCACGGGCCTGCGTCTGCGTAGCCCGCAGGGGCCGCGCGGCTTCCTGGGACTGAGGGCGCTGTGGCGCTGGGGCACCTGGGCTGTGCAGGCGTTTTACCCAATCTTCCTCAACACAGCGAAGTCGGTGCGCACCACCGTCGAGTCGCTCGAGACCCGCGGCTTCACCGCGGCCCAGGGGCGAAACCTTCGCATCGCGCAACTACGGATTGGAGCGCTCGACGTGGCCGTCGTGGCCGCGACGCTGGTGGCCGTGGTCGGGGCGTTCGAGTTGGGGGCGCTCGTCACCATCGCGTGACGCGGAGGCCCAACCGCCTATCCTGAGCCCTCAAGAGTGGGCACGGGAGGACGCACATGAGCCACGCCACGGACATCACCGTCATCGCCACGGGCGGCACCATCGACAAGGAGTACCTGCTCTCGGGTGACCTCGCGGTGGGGGAGCCTGCCGCGACGCGCATCCTGCACACGATGGTGCCGTCAGTCACCGTGCGGGTGGTCGGCGTCCTCGCGATCGACAGCCGCGACATGACCGATGCCGACCGCGACGTGCTCGCCCGCGAGGTGGCGGCGACCGATGCGAGAGCCATCGTGATCACCCACGGCACCGACACGATGGCTGACACCGCCGAATACCTGGCCGCGCGCGTGTCGGACGGCGTCACGGTCGTCCTCACCGGGGCGCTGCGGCCCGAGACCGTGGCCGGGACCGACGCACACGTGAACCTGGGGTTTGCGCTCGCCGCTTCTCAGCTTGCGGGTCAGGGCGTATACGTGGCGATGGGCGCGCGGCTGTTTCCCGCGGGCGCGGTCCGCAAGGACCTCGCGACGGGGGCGTTTGTCGCGACGGTGGGCTCACGCCCGACGGCCCACCAGCGCGACGTCACTGACGGGCGAAGCGGGGAATGGAATCGAGAGTGACGTCAGCGGTGACTGTGCACGGTCCCTCGTAGGCGGTGCCGTCAAGGCCTCGCCACTGCCCGTCGGGCAAATGCACCACCCGCGTGCGTGCGCCGGGTTCGATCACCGGAGCGACGATGAGATCGGGGCCGAGGAAATACTGGTCCGTCACATCCGCCATTCCCGTCGCGTGGTACTCCATCGGTCGAAGCATCGGCTCGCCGGTAAGTGCGGCGTTGTCGAGGAGCTGTGAGATGAGCGGCATCAATGACTCACGCAAGGCCAAGGCCGCCTCCACTGCCGCGAGGTGCCGCGCGTCGAGCACGCGGAAGGGGAGCACAGAGAACTGCGCCATCGGGGCCATCGCCGCCACCTGCGCGTAACGTACGAAGAACTCTTGGTCGATCTCCGTCTGAGTCGACATTGAGGTGATCTCACCGCCGCCGATCATGTCGGGACAGACGTAGGGGTGGCCGATCATGCCTTGCGCGAGCATTTCGGGAATGAGCGCGCCGATGCCCTCCGGACCCCACAGTGGAGGCTTGTCCTGCAGTCGCTGCGCGAGCGGCTGTCCGCCCGACTTCCACGAGGCGCGGTACTCGTTGAACGGGTAGCGACTACCGAGCGAGGCCCACGCTTCGCACTGATCGACGGGCTGCGCTCCTGCCGCGGTCAGGTCGTCGGCGCGAAAGTCGCGGATGTCACCGCCGTCGAATTTGAACCCGTCGATGCCAACGTCGTGGACGAGGCGATCGAGTTGGTCAGTCATCCATGTGCGCGCTCGCGGATGTGAGAGGTCGAGTACAGCGCTAAGGCCGTTCCACCAACGACGTACGGCGGTGCGGCCCGATGCCTCACGGACGAGCAGGCCCTCGCTCTCGAGCGAACGAAAGGCCGCCGAATCCGGGCTGACGAATGGCACAACCCAGAGCATCACGTGGAAGCCTTGGCGATGGAGGATCCGCGTCATCTCGGCTGGATCGGGGAAGCGCGCGGGGTCGAAGTGCCATGTGCCATAGTCCGGAGACCAGCAGTCATCGATGAACAACGTTCCCGGCCTCATACCCGCATCCAGAATCCGCTGCGCGTAGGCGAGCACCGACGCCTGGGTGGGGTGGTAGGGCTGTTCAATCCACGTGTTGTATTGCGGCGCGGTGAAAAGTTCACGGGCGGGAGTCGAGCCAGATGCAGGGAAGTAGCGCGCCGAGGCGGCACGGAAAGCCTCACCCAGCGTCGAACCTGCGCGTTCGCTGACGAGCTCGTGGCCGCGCGCGTTGAGCGTGCCGTCCGCGAAGGTGAAGCTGAAGGGCCGTGGCGACCAGACGATGCGTCCGGTGGTCGATACCAGTAATGGGGCTGCCTGGTTGGAAGGCTTTCCCTCCTCCAGGAGTGCGGAAGAGGCATGTGGGGCCGCGAGGTCACGAGTAAAGCGGCGCCCGCCATAGGGCAAGGCATGCGCGTCCTCGACGGCGCCACCCCACCACCGTTCGCCCGGCTCGAGCGCGAGAGTCACCTCGGTGGCGGGTTGCGTCGCTGGGGCGGACGTGAGGGTGGCAGGCGGCTGGAGCGTCAAGGTATGTCCTTGCGGTCGAGGCCGGAGCGAGGTCAAGTCGCCCGGCGAGTCGTCGTCGATACGAATCAGCGTTGATACGTATCGCTATTACCGGCAACCGTAGGGCGTGCGCGACGGGGGCGCAAGTCTCGGAGGCTTGTGCGCGCCTTGTGGCCAGGCCGCTGCAGTGATCGCCTAGGTTGTGTGCCATGGCAGACACGCAGGGCAAGGGTGCTCGTTCTCGGCCCACCAGCAAGGACGTGGCGGCGCTGGCTGGCGTCGCTCAGAGCACCGTGTCGTACGTTCTCACCGGGAAGCGTGCGATCTCACCCGAGACCCGTCGGCGTGTCGAGGACGCGATTCGCGAACTCACGTACCACCCCAATGCGGGAGCACGTGCATTGCGAGGGGCGCGCACAAATGTCGTTGCGCTCGTTGTCCGGTTGGGCGTTGAGGCGGACCTCAATGAGACCGTGCCCTACCTCGAGACGGTCATGGGGGAGGCGCGTGCCCGCGACTATGAGGTCGTCATGAATACGGCTGACGAGGGGCCCGAGGGTCTCGAGCGACTTGCCGGAAGGCGCATTGCAGACGCATTCGTGCTCATGGATGTGCGGACCGATGATCCCCGCCTCGACGCTGCAGCAGGGCTCGAGCTTCCCGTGGTGCTTTTCGGTCGGCCCGCGGATCGCCATGGATTGGACGCGGTGGACTTTGACACCAGGCGCGCGGCCGAACTGCTCGTCGATGAGCTCGCCGACACCAACCACCGGCGGGTGGTGCTCGTCGGCGAGGGACCCGGCTTCAGTGCGACCGACCTGCGGTTTATTCGAGAGTTTCACGAGGGTGCGATCGCGCGCGCACGTGAGCGTGCGATGAGTATCGACATCGTCTCCCGGGAGCGGGAAGGCTGGGCTGGGATGGAGACGGCCGCGGCCCGCATCTTTGCGCACGCGGACGACCGCCTCGGCATTATCGCCCGCACGCCCCAGGTCACTGAGTGGGTGGCTCAGCTCGCGAGGATTCGTGAGTTGAAGGTGGGGCGCGACGTGTCGCTCGTAAGCATGTGCACCGACGCGAATGCGCAACTCTTTGAGCCGGCGGTGACCAATGTGTCACCTCAGCCTGATCGGCTCTCCCGGCTAGGCATGGATGTGCTCTTTGCCCGCATCGAGGGCGACGAGAGCCCGGCGCGGCTCCAGCTGGTTTCCCCAGAGCCGCCTGTCCGCCGCGGCAGCACGGTCCTCTTCCCTGCGTAACATGCGCGGCTGACCCCGTCGCGCGACCACACGCGTCGCGCTTGTCAAAACCATCATCCGCGCGTATGGTGACGCATGTCGATTCGAATCGACAGTGAATTGGAGCGTCGAAAGCTCCCCTCAACGGAGAGGTTTTGGGTCATGCAAGCATCGCGTACGGGATCACTCCTTTACGAAGCCGCCGATTGGGTGATCTGGACCCTGTCGCTCGCGATGTTCTGGATCCTCGGCACCATGGCTGGTCTCGTGGTGCTGGGGCTGGGACCCGCAACAGAGGCGGCGGCGACCCTGGTTCGCGAGCGGTCGCTTGGTCGTGCCGACCGGGTCTGGCGTGACGGTCCGCGGTTCTGGCTCGCATCCTTCGCCGGTGCCCAAGCCGCAGTTCTCCCCCTTGCCGTCGTCGTGAGCGTGCTCGCGGTCAACCTTCTCGCGACTCGCAGCGCGGGCGCCGACCTCACGTGGCTGCGCGTGATGTTGCTCGTGGCGATGGCCATCGTGTTGGTGGCGCTCGGGTGGGTGGGGCCGATGCGTGCGCACTACGAGATCGCTCCGTGGCGCGCGCCGTCACTGGCGGTGCGCATGGTGCTCGCGCGGCCCTTTTCCGCCGCACTCGCCATTCTTGTCGGCGCAGCCATCGCGGCCGCCGTTAACTTCTTCCCCCTCGCGGTCCTCGCCGCGCCGGGGGCGTGGGTAGTAGCAAACACGCTGCTAGCCCTTCATTTCTTCGCCGATAACGAGGCCCGGCGAAGCGGTGTCAGAGACGACTCCGAGACCTTTGGCCTTCCTGCGCGTCCGCTGCGGACGCACTGATCACGAGAGGCAATACCGACATGACAAAGATGTCTCGCCGTCGCGGCTTCATCGCCGCCGGCATCGGCTCGGGCCTGCTGGCCACCACCGCCCTCGCGGGGTGCTCAGGCGACGCCGCGGAGGAGTCGAAGTACTTCGACGCGGACGGCAACCTGACAATGCTCGACATCATGGTCGAGTTCTACACCGATGCGGCGCCGGACCCCGAGGGTGACCTTCATCAGGCCCTCGAGGAGCTTGCTGGGGTCGACCTCGACATCACATGGGTGCCCAACTCGAACTACGCCGACAAGGTCGCGACGACCCTCGCTTCGGGGGACATCCCTGCGGTGATGGCGGTACCTCAGAAGACGTCGGCGTTCGTGCAGAATGCCGAAGCCGGGGGATTTTGGGACATCACCGACCAGATCGCCGACTACCCCAACCTCCAGCCGTACGACGACGACGTGTTCGCGAACACTCTTGTGAACGGAGTTTCGTACGGCATCATGCGCTGGCGTGATCCGATGCGCACCACCGTCACCTACCGCGCTGACTGGCTCGAGAACCTCGGCCTCGAGGTGCCGGAAACCGTCGAAGATCTCTGGGCGGTCTCCGAGGCGTTCACCCACGACGACCCCGACGGCAATGGCGAAGACGACACCTACGGACTCATCTTCAGTAACTGGAGTGACCTCAACACGGGCACGCCCTTCGACGCCCTTCAGACCTGGTACGGAGCACCGAACGGGTGGGGTGTGATCGACGGCACGGTCACGCCTGACGTCGTCACCGACCAGTTCCTCGAGGCCAACACTGCGCTGCGGGAGGCCTACGCCGACGGCCAGGTCAATCAGGACTTCCCCACGCTCGACTCCGCCAACTGGAACGACCCCTTCTTCAATGGTCAGGGCGGCATCATCATCGGTTCCGGATCGACCGCCAAGGGCCTGCTTGGACTGTTTAAGGAGTCTGACCCCGACAATTACGGGGACTACGTGACGATCAGCGGCAGCCTCGCTGCAGCCGACGGCGAACTTCACGCGCTCCCCACCACCGGATCGGATGGCGTCATGGCGATCTCGAAGTCGGCCATCACGACGGAAGAGCAGCTGGACAAGGTGCTCGAGGTCCTCGACAAGCTCAACTCCGAAGAGGCGCAGCGCCTCATGGTGAACGGGATTGAGGGCGTGAGCTACGAGGTGGTCGATGGATTCTCGCAGCCCATCACCGATACCCCCGAGGGCGAGACGATGAACGCCGACACGAGCGCCTTCGGCCTCGTGAACATGGCCCAGAACGGCCGCAAGTTCTACGTCAAGGCACCCGACGGCGAGGCCGACAAGGCTCTCGTGTCGGAGCAGATCGACATCATGGCGCACGACCTTGACTACGCGGTGCCGAACGTTGGCCTCGCGTACGTGACGCCCACCCAGGCGGACAAGCAGACGCAGCTGGCCAACATCATCATCGATGCCAGGACCAAGTACGTGGTCGGACAGATCGATGAGGCCGGATTCCGCGCCGAGATCCAGCGCTGGCTCGACGAGGGCGGTCAGCAAATTGTGGATGAGCTCAACGAGGCGTACAGCGCCGATCACTAGAACGCGGCGGTCCGGGGAGGCTTGTCCTCCCCGTACCGGCGTCGCGTCGTTCCATAAGGCTCACGAGAGAGGAGTCCAGCGATGGCGGTGGACACGTACGAGGTAAAGGCGCCAGCGCCCGACGGCGAGGTCCGGGAAACCGCGCGCCCGCGGAAGGTGCCGCTGCAGGTGCGGCTCCTGCAGTACCGATGGCTCATGCTGCTTCTGCTCCCGGGAGTCATCTACTTCGTGGTCTTCAAGTACATGCCCATGTACGGGGTGACGCTCGCGTTCAAGGACTACGTCCCGGTGCTGGGATGGTCGGACAGCCCGTGGGTAGGCCTCAAGCACTTTGACCGGATGTTCACGTCGCCGGACTTCCCGCGCGTGTTCTGGAACACCGTCGTGCTCGCGTTCCTCAACGTCGTCATCGTGTTCCCGATGCCGATCATCGTCGCACTGATGCTCAACGAGCTGAGGGTGACAGTGTTGAAGCGCATGATCCAGACCGCGATTTACATCCCCCATTTCCTGTCGTGGGCGATTGTGGCGTCGATCACCTTCTTGTTGTTCGCCTACGGTGACGGTCCTCTCACCCTGCTCGTGGAACGCCTCACGGGCGACACCGAGAGCATCCTCACGGATCCGGCGTGGTTCCGGCCGCTCATCATTTTGCAGACGCTGTGGAAGTCCGTGGGTTGGGGCACGATCATCTATCTCGCCGCCCTCGCTGGAGTCGACGCGTCACTGTACGAGGCCGCCCGCATCGACGGGGCAACGCGCATGCGGCAACTGTGGCATGTCACCCTTCCTGCGATCCGCAGCACCATCATTGTGATGCTGATCCTGCAAAGCGGGACCTTGCTGGATACGGGCTTCGAGCAGATCTACTTGATGACCAACTCGCTCAACCGTGGGGTCGCCGAGGTCCTTGACACCTACACCTATTACATGGGAATCGAGCAGGGTGCCTTCTCGTATTCCACTGCGGTGGGGCTGTTCAAGGGCGTCATCGGCGCGGTCCTCATCTTCGGCACGAACTTCCTCGCCAAGAAGTTCAACCAGAGCACTCTGTTCTAGGGATAGCGCATGTCAGTTCACACCTCACGGTCCGAAAAGGCGCTCGATGTCACCAACGCCCTCGTTCTCATTGCTTTGGGGCTCGTCACCGTGGTGCCATTCATCTTCGTGATCGCGGGCTCATTCGCGACCGAGTCCGAGCTCACCGCCCGGCCCTTCTTCCTTTGGCCCGAGCAGTTCACGACGGCGTCCTATGACTTCATTTTGTCGACGGATACCTTCCTACGCAGCCTGCTCGTCACTGTCGGTGTCACGGTCTTTGGCACGCTCGTCCAACTCCTCTTGACGTTCACGATGGCGTATCCGCTGTCAAAGCGGTACCTGCCGGGTCGCACGCTGATTCTGAACCTCGTCGTGTTCACGATGGTGTTCACGGGTGGAATGATTCCCACGTTCTTGGTGGTCAAGAGCATGGGGCTGCTGGACTCTTACTGGGCGCTGATCTTGCCGCTCGCGATCAGCCCCTTCTATCTGATCATCGTTAAGAATTTCTTCCAGGAGTTGCCTGAGGAGTTGCAGCAGGCGGCCAAAGTCGATGGTTGTAGCGAGATCGGCGTGTTCTTCCGCATCGTGCTGCCGCTGTCGAAGCCGGTACTCGCGACCTTTGCACTCTTTTACGCGGTGGGAATTTGGAACGACTTTATGTCTCCGCTGCTGTATATCAACGACTCTTCGATGTGGACCCTTCAGATGTTTGTGCGCCAAGTCACGTCTTCGGCGAGCCTGAGCAACACGCTCGGCCAGACCAATCTCGACATCGTGCCGCCAGAGCAGGGTGTCCAGTTCGCCGTCATCGTGGCGGCGACCTTGCCCATTTTGATTCTGTACCCCTTCTTGCAAAAACACTTTGCCAAGGGAATTCTCATTGGAGCGGTGAAGGGATGACTCTCGACATGGTTGACCAGGCGGGCATTGCCGGCACATGGGACGATGCGCGTTACAGCGAGATCGTCGATGACGTGTACCGGCACGTCCCTCGGTTCGATGGGCCAGTGATCGACATTGCCGCCGAGCCGTACTCGTCTCTGGTGCGGCTCGAGACCGAGGTGTATGCCGACGGCAATCTCGCCGGAGACCCGGCGTCCACCGATTCGCCTCTCATCATGCGGGAGCGGCCAGTCTGGTACTACGGAGACGCCATCGCGGCGGCCATCGCCGAATGTCACCGTCGTGGCGGTGGCACGGTCTTGATCCCTCCGGACTCGTCACGCAATCCCGATGGCGCGCATTACACAGGAGCGATCCGGCTCCTCAGTGGGGTTCAAGTGCGTGTCGAGGCCGGCGTCACGGTCAAGTTCATGCGCAACATCGACAGTCGCTTCTATCCGGCGGTGCGCACGAGCTACCAAGGTTCGGACCTTTACTCGATGTCGCCCTTGGTCTATGCCTATGGCGCGCGCAACGTCGGCATCAGCGGGGGAGGGACGCTCGACGGCCAGGAGGATCTGTGGAACTGGCGGCCCTTCAAGAAGGGCTATTGGGGATGCCCCGACGTGGAAGGCGGCACCCCGGCGCCCGGATTGGGAGATCTCAACACCCTGCTGGGCATGAACGTCGCGGGCGTGGCGGTGGAGGAGCGCATCTTTACCGCGAGCGGCGCGCGGCCGGCCACCATTGAGCGTCGCGGTCCCGACGGAACCCTGACGAGCGCGCCACTGGACGAATCGACACCGGTCTATCGGTCAACATTCAGGCCGTCCTTTATCCAGACCTTTGAGTGCGAAAACGTCCTCATCGAGGGCATCAAGATTCGCAATGCGCCCTTCTGGATCGTCCATCCGGTGAGCAGCCGTCGAGTGATGATCAGAGACCTCGACGTGTTCAATGACCGCGACGTGCTGGGATTCGAGCCGCACACCTGGAACAACGACGACGGGATCGACCCGGAGTCGTGCGAGAACGTTGTCATTGAGCGATGCCGCATCAATGTCAACGATGATGGGGTGGCGGTGAAGTCAGGCCGCGATCGGGACGGCCGTGAGCGGCGCGAACCCTGCAACGGGCTCGTCATCCGTGACTGCCACGTGCGCAACGACACCGGCAACTCTGCGGGCATCTCCATGGGCTCGGAGGTCTCGGGAGGCGTGCGCGACGTGTTTGTGCACGACGTGGTCTTCGACGGTCGTGGACTGATGCACGCGCTCAAGATCAAGACCAACGCCACGCGCGGCGGCGCGATTGAGGACATCCATCTTCGCGACTGCACCGTTCACCAGGTGGGTCTGTCCCTCATCCAGCTGGACACGAACTACGGGATCGCGCCGCCGATTCCCGGCACCGATATCCACGATCCGGTGATCCGCCGGATCAGCGTGGTGAATGTCAGCACGGTGGCGCCGGTGCCCGCGGGAGTGCCGCTGTTTACCGTCCCGAGTTCCGTATCGCGCTCCCCGGTTTCGTCCGTGCGCTACGCGCATGCGACGTTCCATGCCGCCCGTGCTGGCTCAACGGGACTGAAGTTCGGTCGCTTTGTGCGTGACGTTATTCTCGAGGACGTCACATTCGCCGATCCCGTCACAAGAGAGACTGAGACCTACTCGTCGAAGCCTCTGGAGTTCGTCGATCTCGTGGTGCGCGACGACCGCGGAGTTGGTCTTCCGGTCCCCGGAGGAGGAGACCCCGTTGCCGTGACGGGCCGTTTCACGGTCGAGGGCCGTGTCACGTGGGGAGGCGAGCCAGTGGAGGGCGAGGTGCGTTTGCACGTCGACCGGGACGCAGAAGGCGTGGTGCTGACCGCCGACGCGGAGGGACGGTTCACGTCGGACCCCATTGATCCCGACCGCACCGGCTTTTGGTACGCCGGCATCACCTACGCGGCGCTCCACGTCGCCATTGACGGCATGGCACACACCGAGGTTGTGAGGGTGACGGCATGAGTTGGGGCGAGGGCCGCCCGGAGCTTGGTATTCAGGGGCCCGTCGTGGCGTGGCAGGACCCGTGGGCGGGCGACGCATCCGACGCCATCATGCGCACGGGAACGGGCCGGCTCGTGGCGTCCCAGGATCCGGCTCCCTCGCCGCAGGATTTCGTCGGGCTGCTCGGTGAACTCGGTGCGGACTTCTATGTTCACCATGTCATGCCGGGTCTGGACGGGCACGACCAAATGGTGGAGGATCTCGCCGGCGCCTCCATCGATGTCGTGCTCGGCAATGAGTACGGCAACATCAACGGTCCTTGGGTCGAGGGGACCAACCGTTTCGACATTCCCACGTCCGCGATCGCATCGGCGTCTGCGAGGGGAATCCTCGCCGGGGTGTTGTATGACGAGCCCGAGCACCTTCAGATCAACGCGGGCCAGTACCGCCATGACGGCTGGTATCCACATTTCGCCGACACGGCGGGCGCCGACCTTGCAGCCGCGGGTAGCGCCGTGGCGGCGAGCGTGCGGGACGTGGTGGCCGATGCCCAAGCTGCGGCCGCCGCGCCGCTGACGGTGGCGGCGGAACACGTCTTCCCCACGATGTTCCACACGCTTGCACGCGGCGGGATGGCGCCCACGCCGAAGATGATGAAGGAGTCCTTCCACCCGGTGCAGATGGCGATGGCCATGGGTGCGGCGCTCCAGTACGACCGCCCATTGTGGGTGTGTGCTGATCTGTGGGGACCGGACATCGGCCCCTGGTTCACGCGCGCGCCGGGGTTCCCGGGTCATTCGCCCGAGGAGTTCGCCACTGCGCTACGGATGGCA
This sequence comes from Demequina sp. NBRC 110055, assembly GCF_002090135.1. GTDB lineage: Bacteria > Actinomycetota > Actinomycetes > Actinomycetales > Demequinaceae > Demequina. The sequence goes on from NZ_BBRL01000004.1 coordinate 1,106,846, forward strand.
TACCTGCTGGCGCCCGACAAGCTCTTTGTCGAGAACATTGATGTGCTCGCTCGCTTCGGCGGAGATTCCTTTGTCCTCACCGAATTCGGCGACGTGTGGAGCGAGTTTGTCCGCAGCTTCGTGCCGACGGCCGGCGTGGATTGGTCGTTCCGTGACGCGACCCCGAACGTTGCGCTGATCCATGCCGACGACAGCGACTTTGGGCGTGGGGTGCAGGCGTTCGGCGACCGCGACGCGCGTGCACCCGAGCAGGCGAGCAGCGTCTTCGACGCATGGCGGGTCCTGACTCACGCCACGACGCCGCCGCACGGAATCAGCCTGCACATCGACGGGTATCGGTTTCCTCGCGTGGAGCTCGACGGTGTGGCGCGTGACCAGTTCCCGCTGACGCACGGCGCCCCGGCGCCCACCCACGTCCACGAGCCTTTTCAGCCGGCGCACAATGTTCTCGTCTACGACGAGATGGTGTCCGATGCCCGCCTGCCCGACGCGCCCGTCATTGTCGTCGTCGGTTCACGATTGCCCGACGCCACCCGCGACATGCTGGTGCGGCGCGCCGAACGCGGCGCGACCGTCGTCATCGGCGATTGGCTCGCGGCCGGAATCGCTTCGGGTCGCAAGGGCGAGGGTGTATGGATCGCGACTGAACGCGTCGGCGCGGACGACGCGATGGAGGTCCTCGCACCACACCTGGGCTCGGCCGACGAGTGGACCCAGCGCTTCGGTGACGTTGAGGTGGTCTTCGTGCGGAGCGAGAGCGCGCCAGCAGGAGTAGAGATTTCGGTCAGGCGCCCCGTGGCGCCCGTGCGACGATGAGCTCGGAGGCGTCAGCGGCGATGGCGACAGTAGGGGTGCCCGACCACCACGAGTCTGTGAGTGGGACAACTACGGTACGGATGGGGGAGCCGCCTCTGTCCCTTCACGGGCTCTCCCACGTCGACGCACGCGCGCAGGAGTTTTGGCGTCTTCCGCCGGATCTCATCGCGAGCCTGCCCGAGCCCTATGAGCGGTTGGGGCGGCGCCCCGCAGGTGGTCGCGTGAGGTTCGCGACCAACGCGACCTCGTTCACTGTCCGCCTCGTGCTGAAGACGGAAAGCGTCGACCCGACCATGGCGCTGCCGGCGGCGGCCGGAGCGGACGTCTACATCGGCGCGGGCATGGGTGCCCGGTTTGTGGGCCAGGTCGCACCACGGGCGTACGGGTACGCGGGCGTGCCATTCGAGGTGTCCATCGTGAAGGGCCCTGGCTGGGAGACCGTCACGATCAATCTTCCTCGAAACGAGCAAATCGAGTCCCTAGAGGTCGATCTTCCCCCGAGTGCGCGCCTCACCGTGGCCCCGTCGTACCGTCATGCGGCGCCCATCGTCTTTTACGGTTCGTCGATCACCGAGGGCGCGGCAGCGCCGCGACCCGGGGCGGCTTATACGAGCACGGTCGCGAGGTGGCTCGACTCCGATCACCTCAACTACGGGTTTTCCGGCAATGCCCAAGGTGAGCAGGCCGTCGCCGCACACATCGCTGCGCACGACGCCCTCACGGCCTTCGTCCTCGACTACGACCACAACGCGCCGACGGTCGAACACCTTGACCTGACACACCGCCCCTTCTTCGAGACGGTCCGTGCCGCCCATCCCGACATTCCCGTGCTCATCATGACTCGTCCCGAGGTCGATGCGGATCCAGAGGACTCCGCACGCCGGCGGGACGTCGCGATGGAGACGTTTCTTACCGCCCGGGCCGACGGCGATCGTCAGGTGTGGTTCCTCGATGGGCACGAGCTCTTTGGCACGGTGGGTCGAGAGGAGTGCACCATCGATCGGCTCCACCCCACCTCGCTGGGTTTCCACAGGATGGCGGTGCGGGTACATGCGGTGCTCAAGCGCGCCCTCAACCTCAACTGAGTCCGCCGGCGCCCGCGACGGCGCGGCACTGCTGTGCCCGCATACCGGCCGGTGGGCGAACACGTCCGGCACACCTTACGAGAGAAAGGATCCCCCGTGATCATCGACAAGGCCGAGGTCATCGTCACCAGCCCGGACCGCAACTTCGTCACGCTCAAACTGACGACCGCGGACGGCGTCACCGGCATTGGCGACGCCACACTCAACGGGCGCGAGCTTGCCGTGGTGGCCTACCTCGAGGAACACGTCGCGCCTCTTCTCATCGGGGCCGACGCGACCCGCATCGAAGACACCTGGCAGTTCCTTTACCGGTCGGCGTACTGGCGGAGGGGCCCCGTGACGATGGCCGCGAGCGCAGCTGTCGACATGGCGCTGTGGGACATCAAGGGCAAGGCGGCGGGCATGCCCGTGTACCAGTTGCTTGGCGGGGCCAGTCGCACGGGCTTGCTCGCCTATGGCCATGCATCGGGCAGGGACCTACCCGAATTGTTCGAGTCGGTCCGTGCTCACCTTGACCAGGGCTACCAGGCCATTCGAGTTCAGACCGGTGTGCCGGGTCTCAAGGCCATCTATGGCATCGCAGCCCAGGCGGCGCAAGCGGGCGGGGGAGAGGCGAGGTACGACCACGAGCCCGCTCGCCGGGGCGCGCGTCCCGTACAGGAGGATTGGGACACGCGCGCCTATCTGCGCCACCTTCCGGGGGTCTTTGAGGCGGTGCGCCACGAATTCGGCCCGGAGTTGCCGCTCCTGCATGACGGTCACCACCGTATGACACCGATTCAGGCGGCGCAGCTGGGCAAGTCGCTCGAACCATACGACCTGTTCTGGCTCGAGGATTGCACTCCGGCCGAGAACCAGGAGGCGTTGCGACTGGTGCGCCAGCACACGACGACGCCGCTGGCCATCGGCGAGATCTTCAACACCGCGTGGGACTTCAAGGACATCATCAGGGACCAACTCATCGACTATGTCCGTGGCGCGGTGACGCACATGGGAGGAATAACGCCCCTGAAGAAGACCCTGGAGTACGCGGCGATGTACCAGATCAAGTCGGGGATGCATGGGCCCACCGACATCTCCCCGGTGGGGATGGCCGCCGCCATGCATCTGGGCCTCGCCATCCACAACTTCGGCATCCAGGAGTACATGCAGCACGGAGCCAGGACCAATCAGGTCTTCGAGCAGTCCTTTACCTGGGAAGGCGGGCACCTCCACCCGGGGGATGCTCCCGGTCTCGGCGTCGAGCTCAACGTCGACGAGGCGGGTAAGTACCCATACGAGCAGGCCTATCTCCCGTTTAACCGGCTCGCGGACGGGACCGTACACGACTGGTAGGGCGCCGTGTCAGGCAGCACAGTCTCCTGACATGAGGAGGGGTGGGGAGGACGGCATCACCGTCCTCCCCACCCCTCCTTGGTGCGTGGCCTAACTCAGTTCGAACGTGCGGGTCGTGACATTGCCTGCCACGTCGTACACCCGCAGGGTGTTGGACCCCGCGACGGCGCCGAGGCTTCCGGCACGCACCGTGTTGACGTCGGACCACGCGTTGTTCACGAGGTCTTTGACGACCCCGTTGATCTCAACGCGATCGACCTTGCCCGAGTCGTACAGCTTGAAACTCACGACGTCGTAGGCGTCACCGTTGTCGACGGTGAATGATGCCCCGGTCTTGACTGTGACAGTGGGCGCCGTCGTATCGACGACGAACGCCGCCTGGCCAGTCGCCGAGACATTGCCCGCGACGTCATGCGCGTTGTATTTGACGGTGTAGCTCCCGTCGGGCAGGTTGACCGTGGCCTCGTGAGTTGCCGACGTAGCGCCGTTGGCCTTGGTCTGGGTGCTCTTGACGAGCGTGCCATCCCGGTAGATGTTGGCGACGAGCGTCGCCAACCCCTGGTTGTCCGACGCGTCAACCTGGACGTGCACCGCGCTGAACGGTCCCGCCGTTGCCGGCGACACGAGGATGGCCTCCGGGCGGGTGAGGTCCACCGTGGGCGCGGCGATCGGAGTCGCGGCGACCGTGACTTTGTCGATGTACGCGATGCTCTTGTCTCCGGTGGAGAATCTCACCTTCGCGACGTCGTCGGTGGCCTGGACCAGCGGCACGTCGTCGGCCATGACCTTGCCGTCGATCGCGAGTGACAACACATCGCGAGCGGTGTCGATTTCCAGCGTAACCTCGTAGAACTTCCTGGTGATGTACCCCTGGAGCTCGACGCTGCCACCCTCGGACGTGACGTAGGCGATCTTTCCGGCGTCGGTGAAGTCAACTCCGGCGATGAGGCTGCCGCTGCTGTCATAGACGTATGGGGCACGCAGGCCTTGGCTCGTGGCGTCCTTGAGGATGCGAGCCGAGACTCGTACTGTCCCGTCGACCGGATCGATCTCCTTGTCGGCGTAGGTCTCGCCTTCGACGCTCGACGTGCGGCGGAGCCTAAGGCTCTTGTCCGCGTCGCCCGGCTTCGGGTAGACCTCCGCGATGGTGTCGTTGGGGGAGACGGTCCAGCCCTCTGGCGACGCCCAGGTCGCCTGGCTGTCGAATCCTTCGTCGAGGACCGTCGTGGTGGCCGATGCGGCAATCGGGTGCGTCGTGACGACCTGGACCGTCTCGTACGCCTCGAGTTCGAGGACGATGTCGCCGTCCACCGTGGTGAATCCCTTGGCGGCCTCGACGCTCCACTCGTCGTTTGCGTCGTAGTGGCCGCTCGTGACCTCCACAGGTCCGTACTGCGCGAGCCCATCCAGCGTGAACAGCGCGTCAGTCTTGCTCGCCAGGGCAATCGTGTCGTCGGCCTTCTCGATCGCCACCCCGACGCCCTTGTTCGTGGTCGTGTACGTCACGGGCACGCTACGGATGTTCTTCGTCGAGGTCGACGATTCGTTCGCACGGGCATTGAAGAATTTCAGTTGGTCGCCGCCATTGCTGTCGGGTGACTTGGTGGCGAGGTCGTACGCGAACGTCTTGAGCCAGTTGTTGGTGGCGGCAATACCCTCGACGTTGGTGTTCTGCGCGGCAAAGTCGTAGAAGTACATGCCGAACGGGCCGCCGCCAATGTACTGGTACTGGTTGTAGACGGCACCGCCTGCAATGGTGGCGAGTGCGAGGTAATCGCCGTTGTCGAGACGCCCCGAGTTTTCCATCACCATGGGCAGGTTGCCGCCGTGGTCGTATCGCTCGTAGTAGCGGTCGTCCCACAGGCCCTGACCATAGAGATATGCCTCGTTGGTGTCGTCGAAGTAGGGGTCGTATCCCACGAAGTCGACGTACGAGGTCTCACCGCGAGCCTTCATCTGCTCGTTGTTGTAGACGTAGTTCATCTCCGCCGAATGGAAGTTGATACGGGTGTAGACCGGGTAATCGGACTGCTTGACCGCGGCCCCGAGGTTCTGGGAGTAGTCCATGAAGGACTGGTTCATGAACTTGGAGGCCGACGTGTAGCCGCCCGCTTCGTACGCAGCCTGGCTATAGGGGGCGTACGACCTGCCGCCGAAGATCGCGGCGCCGGGTTCATTCACGAGCTGTGCGCCGATGACCGTGTGCTTGTTTCCGTGAGCGTCGTCGTACTGCGCGATGTGGTCGAAGACGCTCTGGAGTGCGGTGTACTCGAGCTCACGCAACTGCGGGTCGTCGAGCGACATCATGTACATGTACGTGGTGTTCTTTCGGACGTCGGGTCCGCCGCCCTTCTTCACGAGGGTGGAGCCGTCCTTGGCTTGGGCCTTCTCGTAGTTGCGGATGACGTAGTACGGGGTGGAGTTGTCCGCGGTAACTTTCACGATCTGCGATCCCAGCCACAGGATCTCCATCTTCATTTCGGCGGACTCGGCCCAGCCCACCATCTTGTCGACCCAGGAGTAGTCCCACACGTCAGCGCGTGAGATCACGAGCTTGGGTGACACCGACGCGCCCGCTCCGTCGATGCTGACGCCCACGGAGTTGCTGCCGTCGGCGACGAGCATGAAACTCGCCAGCTTGCCCTGGGGATAGGCGATGTCGTTGAGGAAGTCGGTCACGTCGAAGTCGTACACGTGCACCTGGTCAATGGGATCCCACGAGGGAGTCCCGCCGAGGTCGACGTAGTCGATCCCCTCCTCGCCGGTGATGGCGTAGTCGTCATGGTTCGGCGAACCCGAATTCCAGGTCATGGTCGAGGCGTCCCATGAGTTGTCGGCGATGCCGTAGAGGCGCAGGTGGGCCGTGCCGGCATCCTTCTCGTTGACTCGGATGCGGATCTTGGAGGCATCGGCCGACGACCCGGAGATGTCCGAGAAGTCGAACTGGAAGTAGGAGATCGCTTGAGCGTCGGGGTTCTCCGGATCGAAGCGAACCTTCAACGACTCCTCCGATGAGAAGTTCGTGTCGGCGTGCGTTCCGGCCGCAACGTACCCGGACGTGGTCGCGGAATAGACCTGGTCCGGTTGGATGTCGAGCCAGTTGAGGTGAGAGTTCGCCACGGTGAACCCGTCCTCTGCCGCTTCGTTGTAGACACGCTGATACTCGGCGTCCGTCCACGTGGTGTTGTTCTGAATCCAGTCAGTGCGGATCTGTGTCCCGTTGAAGAAGAACGGCTCGCCGTCGACGAGCATGACTTGCTCTTTGGCGTTCGGGTCCGTGTTCTGCTGGATCTCGGAGATCGGATTGGCCCCGGAGGTTGCAGGCTCCGAGGCCTCCGCGGGAGTAAGAGCGGTGAGGCTGGCACACACCGCGAGAGCGGCGAGTGTGGCGCCCGTCCGCCGGCGTATAGGTGTAGACATCGTTGTCTCCTGACGTCACGTCGTTGTTCGTAGGGGTGACGCCCCGACCCGTCGCTGTCGATACGAATCGAAACGCCAGGTCGATTGTGCCGGTATTGGGGAAGGTGCGCAACTGCTCCCGTCTTGCCCGGTTTTGTTCTGTTGTCGGGGGCCCAGTCCGGATCGTGAATGCACGCCTGGTGTCGAACGGAGATACGTATCGCTGGGGCGAGTGAATGCGGTCCCAAATCGGGTCGTGTGAGCTCCGCCACGGTGCGCGCATTCCTCGGTTTCAGGGTCTACGCAGGGGATCCATGGCGCGCTGAGCTCACATCGTGACTCTCGGGGCGCTCGACGGGCCCGTGCAACTGCCGCCTTCGACGTCGCCAGGCGTTCCAGAGGCGACGCTGAAACGCTGCGTGTTCGCTAGTCCAGCGGCTGTGGAGGTGGAGTCGCGAGCTCCGCGAGCGGCATCAGCAGTTGCGAGTCGATAAATGCTCGCGCTGCCGCGACCATGTCGACTTCGGGGCGGAGGAGCCACTGGACCTGAAGCCCATCGAGCACTCCGGTGAGGGTGCGTGCGAAGGTTCGCGGATCGATCCCGGGGCGCAGAGCACCTTCATGCAGGAGGCGCTCGCCTGCAGTGGTGAGGAGGTCTTCGACCCAGGCGTATCGGTTGACGAAGTATTCATGCGCCGGGTGGTCTTCTGCAGTGGCCTCTGCCGACAAGGCGACGTAGAGCTCGACAACGTGGCGCTGGTGGCTGTTGCGCTCCGTGATCTCCAGGATGCGGCGCAGCGTGTCTGCGCCAGAAAGGGCCTCGCGAGTTTCGCCGAGGTCGTCGGCCTCGCGTCGGGCCAAAACCTCCTGAAGCAGCGCGACCTTCGTGCCGAAGTGGTGGCGCAGTCCGGCTTCGCTGATTCCCGCGGCTGCCGCGACATCTCGCACGGAGGAGGCGGTGTAGCCGCGTTCGGCAAAGAGACGCGTTGCCGCATCGAGGATCACTTGCCTGCGTTGCTCGCTCTTGGCATACGGGCCCCGTGCATTGGATTGGCGGGACTCGCTGTTCGTCACGGGTGTCACTCTAGGCGCAGGCGGGCTGGGCAGACGAGTTGGGTGCGCCTGCCCAGCCCACGGGAGTCACCGCACCTTGCGGATAGGCAGGATGAGGAATGCCGCCGCGACGGCGACGAGGGCGCAGAAGATGTAAAGCGCCTGGTAGCCGCCGGCGAGCGAGATGATGACCGCCGCGATGAAGGGGCCCGCGATCTGGGGTCCGGTGTTGCCGATGTTCAGTAGCCCGAGGTCGCGACCGCTGTTTTCCGAACTGGGCAAGACGAGGGTCATGATGGCGGCGTCGATCGCGTAGTAGGTGCCGAACGAGATGCCCATCACCACAGAGAAGGCGATCATGCCGGTCCAGGTCGGCATGACCACGGGGATGAGCGCTCCGATGCCCACGCCGATCGATGCCACGACGACGAAGACCTTGCGGCGCTTCACGAGGTCCGACAGCGGCCCCGCGAGGAACGACATGGCGCCGGTGCAGCCCAAGTTGATGGTGCCCAGCAGGGCGGTCGCCGCGGTGACGTTGCCGCCAGGGAGGTTCTCGGCACCGATGTAGTCCGTCAGCGTGTAGAGCTGGTAGGTCGAGACGGTCCAGTAGCCCACCATGATCGCCACGCGCGACCAGAAGGCCCAGGCGAAGTCGTGGTCCTTCAGGCCGGCGAAGAAGCTCGAGGAGGACTGGCGCTCGCGCTTGACCTGTGCCTCGGGTGCCGACGTGCTCGCCGTCGGGTCCGGGGCAATCACCACCAGCACGATGGTGGCGATGACGAGGATCGACGCGATGACGGCGTTCGCGAGAAAGGGCTGGTCAACGAGCTTGGCTGCAATGTTGATGGCGACGATGCTGCCGAGGGTTGAACCCGTCGCTGCCAGCGAGGAAATGGTGCCGCGGAAGCGCTCGGGAACACGATCGGGAACCGTCGTGGCGATCACCGCCTGGTACCCGCCCGTCGACACCATGACGAGGACGTACGCCGCACCGATGAGGAAGAGCGTCGACGCTCCTGCAAGGAGCAGCATCACCAGGAAGGACACGACGGCTGTGAGCAGCAGCCAGGGCGCGCGCCGGCCAAAGCGTGAACGCGTGCGGTCGGAGATTGCCCCGAAAAGCGGGTTGCTTAGCGCCGCCGCGAGTGCACCGATGGACGCGATGAGGCCGTAGGAGCCCACCTTGCTCTCGTCGCCCAAAGACGCGATCTGCGCGGGAAGGATGATCTGCTGCAGGCCCTGGAAGATCGCCAGCATGCCCGCATTGGCGATGAAGAACGGGGCGATATAGCGCATGCCGCCGATCGTCTTCGAAGGGCGGGGCGCTTCTTCGGTGGCCTCGGCCGGGACCGGGGAACTTGTCATCGTGTGACCTCTCTGTCATGCACCCGAGGGGGCTCGAACCTTCGTCGGCCCGCGGTGTTAGAGGCGATCATGGACCCCTCGCGAAAAAAGCGCAAGTGCGCGGTTTATGTGCGACGGGGCGTAGGCGGAGCCTGTCCAGGGCTGTTACGCTCGCAAAAGCCACGCAGTTGCGCGGGATTATGGACGCCGGTGTCCCCGTACCCGGTGAGAGCGAGGAGTGACGCAATGAAGATCATGCACAGGCGTTTGCAGGAGGTTCGAGATGAGCGGCAGCTTGGTCGCGTCTTCGCGCTCGAGGCGCGCTCGGAGGAGTTGATGCGTCCGCTCGGTCATCCCGAGCCGGAACGCTTCCGCGTGTTCGCGGCTGGAGAGCTCCACTCGCAGACGCGAATTCAAGAACGCACCTATGCGAGCTTCGCGGAGTGGGCCGCGGCGATCGAGGCGAGTGCGGCGTCTCTCGATCTTGCCGCGCTCGAGCCCGAACGGCGCGACCTGTTCGAGTGGGAGCGCGAAGAACTGTTCTACGTTGACGCCTTCGGTGACACGGTGCCGGCATGGGTCGAGCTGGTGGACCAAGCGGTTCAGACGCAACGTGAGGCAGCCGCGGCGAAGCTCGACGAGCTGTTGGCAGCGGCCGGTCGCCAGCCCGCGGTGCCCGAATCGGCGTATCGCGCCCCCGACATTGCGGAGGATGGCGAGCCCAGCGAGGCTCCCGCCGCCATCCGCACGCGCAAGCCGATGCCCATCATGTACCGCCAGATCCAGGAGATCCGTCCGGGCATGTGGCAGCAGCAGTTCGAACTCGAACACAGGACGGATGTCGTGGAATCCGCCGCGGGCCACCCCCTCCCGAACCGCCACCGCGCTTTTGCTGCGGGCTCTCTCGATTCTCAGTTGCGCATCCACCAGCGCGTCTACCCGAGCATTGCCGACTGGGGAAGGTTCTTCGAGGAGTGGACGACCCACGAGGAGATGCAGGCGCTTGAGATCGAGCGTCGCCAGTTCTACACGTGGGAACGCGAGGAACTCCTGTACGTCGATCTGCCTGGTGAGCGTCCCATCCGTTGGATGGAGTTGATGGTCGAGGCGCACGGCGCTGCGTCCGCAGGCGACAGCGCCGAGTTGCGTTCGATCCTGCGTCACCTGTGATGGGGGATCGGGCCGGTACTGCTGTCGAGACCGCGGTGATCGCTGAGGACCTGACGGTCCGGGAGAAAATCGCTCTTCTGGTGGGCGCGGACTTCTGGAGCACCTCGGGAGTGACGCGTGAAGGTGTCGAGATCGTGGAGCCGCTCCAGCTCGCCGACGGACCCCACGGCGTGCGCAAGCAACCGACCGAGGGCGACCACCTTGGCATCGGCAACGCGATACCGGCGACGTGTTTTCCTCCGGCGGTGACGCTGGGCTCGACGTGGGATCGCGGCATGGCGCGCCGCGTGGGTGCGGCGCTGGGTGCCGAGGCGGCGGCGCGCGATGTCGATGTCCTCCTTGGTCCCGGCGTCAACATCAAGCGATCCCCGCTCGGGGGCAGGAACTTCGAGTATTTCAGCGAAGATCCCGTCCTCGCGGGCGACTTGGCCGCGGAGGTGATCGCAGGCATTCAGGAGCAAGGAGTTGCGGCTTCCCTGAAGCACTTTGCCGTCAACAACCAGGAGACGGACCGCATGCGGATCTCGGCGGACGTCGACGAGCGTGCCCTTCGTGAGGTGTACCTCGAGGCGTTCCGCCGCGCGATCGAGGGCGGGCGCCCGTGGACCGTCATGTCGTCGTACAACAAGGTGAATGGCGAATTCGTGGCCGAGAGCCGCGCGCTACTCACCGACGTCCTACGCGGCGAATGGGGATTTGACGGAGCAGTCGTGTCTGACTGGGGAGGTGTCTCCGACCGGACCGCGTCACTCAAGGCGGGCCTTGACCTTCAGATGCCCGGACCCGCAATCGCGGGTCGGGAAGACCTGGAGCGTGCGCTCGAGTCCGGCGAGATCGATGAGCTAGACCTCGATGCCTCTGTGCGTCGCATACTCGCGTTGACGGAACGCACACGGCGTTCGGACGTGGCGACGGTGCCGGACGACGACGCGCACCATCGACTCGCGCGCGACGCGGCGGAACGAGGCATGGTGCTGTTGCGCAACGATCCCGTCGACGATGGCCCTGTGCTGCCGCTGGATCCCAGCGCGACCGGGGTGCTCATCGTCGGTGAGTTGGCGCGAAGCCCGCGACTGCAAGGTTCGGGCTCGAGCCAAGTGGTGCCGACGCGACGCGAGAGCCCACTCGACGAATTGCGTGCGCGGTTCGATGAAGAGGTGGCGTTCGAGCCGGGGTACTCGCTCGAGGATCACGACGACGCGCTCGCAGACGCCGCCTGCGCCGCTGCGACGCGGGCCACGACGGTCGTGCTCTTCTTGGGACTTCCCGAGAACGCCGAGTCCGAGGGGTACGACCGGCCCCACCTCGACCTTCCCGCCGCACAAGTCGAGCTTGCTCAGCGCCTCCTCGCGAACCATTCGCGAGTCGTCATCGTCCTTCAGAACGGCGCGCCCGTCGTCCTCTCGTCGTGGGCGGATACGGCTCCAGCCATCGTCGAGATGTGGCTTGCTGGTCAGGCAGGCGGGTCGGCGATCACGAGGGTCCTCACAGGTGATGCAAATCCCTCGGGTCGCCTCGCGGAGACCATCCCGCTGAGGCTTGAGGACACAAGTGCCTTCGCCACGTTTCCTGGCGAAGCGGGCCACGTCCGGCACGGCGAGGGTGTTTTTGTGGGGTACCGACACCATGACTTGATCGACGGTCCAGTAGGTTTCCCGTTCGGGCACGGGCTCAGCTACACCGCCTTCGAGTACGGCAACGTCGCGGTGCGCGATGCGGGTGAGAAGTTCCGTGTCACGGCCACCATCACGAACACGGGCGACCGCTTTGGCGCGGAGGTGGTGCAGCTGTACGTCGGAGTGCCAGACGGTGACGTGCGCCGAGCGCCACGTGAGCTCAAGGCATTTGCCCGCGTCGAGCTCGACTCCGGTGAATCGGCCAACGTCGAGTTTGCGCTTGAGCGCCGTGACTTTGCCTACTGGGATGTCCGCGGCGGGAAGTGGAAGGTCGACGGAGGGCGAGTCTCGGTGTGGTTGGGGTCGTCTTCCCGCGACCTCCGCTCGCACACGGTGCTCGATGTAGAGCCTGATGTCGACACGGCCGCCCTCGACCAGTGGGCGTCGCTCAGTGAGGCGCTGCGCCACCCAGTGGTGGGCCCGAGGCTACGAGACGGCGTGTCGACCGGCGCCTACTTCCCCATGAGCGAGGACCTGGAGCGGATGGCGGGAGACATGCCGCTACGCCTCATCGCGGACTTCGAGGGCATGCTGTTCGACCGCGCTCAGCTGGCAGGTCTCCTCGACCGACAGGCCTGAAGCGGCCCCTCGGCGCAGGGTCACGGGTCACGGGTCGCGGGTCACACCAACGGTGTGGCCCGCGACCCGTGCGTGGTTCCCCCTCGGGTCCTCACGCGTGCACCCGCCGCGAACGCGCCAACGGCGCCCGCGCGCCGCTATCTGGTGAAACCGTTCATTGTGTTCGTTCATTCGTGGCAGACTGAGCGCAGCAGTGCAGCGCCCCGAGCCAGGGGTCGTGAGCTGCTGACATCGATACGACGGCGTACGAGGGGAGCGACACACGTTGCGGGCAAAGGTAGGGGTGCGTGAGGTCGCCGCACATGCAGGCGTGTCGATGGGCACGGTTTCCAACGTACTGAACGGCGTGCCGACCGTGAGCGCCCGCAACGCCGAGCGTGTCCACCGTGCGATTGCGGAGCTCGGGTTCGTCCCCAACTCGCACGCGCGCCAGCTCAGGGGCTCGGCCGCCAACAGCATCGGAATGCTCGTCCTCAATATCGCGAACCCCTTCTTCGCCGAGGTCGCTCACGCCGCGCAGGTCGCCGCGGAGGCAGGCGGCTCGTCGATGATGATCGCGAGCAGCGATCAGGACCCCGCGCGCGAACTGCGGTACCTGCGCGAGTTCGAGGAGGCGCGCGTGCGTGGCCTTCTCGTCGCGCCGGTGGAGGGCGTGACCGATGAACTGCGTGCTGTGCGGGGCAGGGGTACGCCGGTGGTGCTCCTCAACGAGCATGCCGACGGGCGCGATTTTTGCTCGGTGACCCTCGACGGCACGCAAGGTGGCCGCCTGGCCGTCTCGCACCTGCTGGATGCGGGGCGCAGGAAGATCTGCTTCGTGGGCGGCCCGGTCGGCCAGGTTTCCGACCGTCTTGCTGGCGCCGTGCAGGCGGCCGAGGCCGTCGCGGGTGCGCAGGTCACGGTCATTGGCACCGCCGACCTGACGGTGGCGGAGGGGGTCAACGCGGCCCGTCGCATCATGGCGCTGACGCCGACGGAACGGCCAGATGGTGTTTTTGCCGCGAACGACCTGGTGGCTCTTGGGCTCATGATGGAGTTGTCGCGAGCCGGGGTCGTGGTGCCTGATGACATCGCGGTGGTCGGCTACGACGACATCGATTTTGCCCGCACCGCGGTGGTGCCTCTCACCACCATCGCGCAGCCGCAAGAGGAGATCGCCCGGCTCGCCATCTCGTTGATCGACGAGGAGCGTCAGGCGGCTGCGGGCCGCGGTTCGCATGAGCACGGCCCGCGCTCGCTCGCACCCACGCTCGTGGTGCGTGCCAGCTCGGGTGGGTGACTCGAGCGCGCCACTGTCGCTGAACCGTTACATTTCGTGGTTGGCAACACGCGCATCGTGTGGTTGAATCGGTTCATCGACGAGGCATTGGGGCCTCGGCGCGAATGGAGGACAATGATGACTTTCAGGAATCGCAGGATGGCGTTCCCGGCAATGCTGGCGGTCTCCGCCATCGGCCTCGCTGCGTGTTCATCCGGCGGAGAGGAGGGCCCCGCGGCCTCTGCCTCGGGAGACACTGCCGAACCCGTCGAGCTCAGCATGCTCATCGACAACGGTGAGCTCACCATCGGAATCGCCGAGGCGCTCGTCGCCGCCTACGAGGAGGCGAACCCGAACGTGACGATCGACATCGAGCAGCGTCCCGGCGGCACCGAGGGAGACAACGTCGTGAAGACGCGCCTCCAGACCGGCGACATGTCGGACATCTTTATCTACAACGCCGGCTCCCTGTTCCAGGCGCTCGCGCCGGGCCAGACGCTGACGCCGCTGGACGACATCGAGAACTACGACGCCGTGTCCGACACCTTTAAGGCGGGCGTCACCGTCGACGGCGCCGCCTACGGCGTTCCCGCCGGCACCGCCATGGGCGGCGGCGTGATGTACAACATCCCGCTCTACGAGGAGCTCGGCCTCGAGGTTCCGACCACGTGGGACGAGTTCATGTCCAACAACGCCGCGATCGCGGAGGCCAAGCCCGACGTGGCACCCGTGGTGCAGACCTATGGTGAGACCTGGACCTCGCAGCTGTTCGTGCTCGCGGACTTCGGCAACGTCATCGCCGCCGACCCCGAGTGGGCAGACAAGTACACCGCCAACGAGGTGAAGTACGCCGACGGCCCTCCCGCAATCAACGGCTTCCAGCACCTCCAGGATGTGGCCGATGCCGGCTACCTGAACGAGGACTTCCCCACGGCGGGTGTTCCCGACGGCATGCGCATGGTCGCGCTCGGCGAGGGCGCTCACTACCCGATGCTGACCTTCGCGTTCACCGAGCTTCAGAACAACACCCCGGACAACGTCAACGACGTCGGCCTCTTCGCCATGCCTGGCGACTCCGGCGAATCGCCGCTGACCTCCTGGTTGTCGTCGAGCTTCTACATCCCCGCGTCCAGCGAGCACGCCGATGCGGCGAAGGACTTCCTGAGCTGGGTGGCGACGCCCGAGGCCTGCGACGTGCAGACCGAGGCCGTCGGCGCGCAGGGTCCGTACTTTGTCGACGGATGCACGCTGCCAGACGAGGTGCCGCAGATGATCGCGGACATGCTCCCGTACTTCGACGCCGGCAACACCGCTCCCGCCCTGGAGTTCCTGTCCCCGGTCAAGGGCCCCGCCCTCGAGAACATCATGGTCGAGGTCGGCTCCGGCATTCGCGGAGCGGAGGACGCGGCCGCGTACTACGACGAGGACGTCAAGAAGCAGGCGCAGCAGCTGGGTCTCGAAGGCTGGTGACCCCCGGGCCGGAATGATCCGGCACCTTCACCTCACTCACCACCCCCGGCCCGTGGCGTCCATCGCCACGGGCCGGGACTCACCGGAGCACCACCATGACGGACACCCACACTCCCGCCCCCACCACGGCATCGGCCTCATCCGAACCGCCGCCCAAGGCTCGGCCACCCAAGCGCAAGAGCATGTACCCCATGTGGTTCTACGCGCCCGCGGGAGTGATTTACACCGCACTGTTCGTGGTGCCCACCTTCGCCTCGTTCTACTTCTCCCTGACGCGCTGGACGATCTTCGACTCGGAATTCATCGGACTCGACAACTTCCGCACGTTCTTCTCTGAGCCCTACCTCTTTGACAGCCTGGTCAACACCATCATCTACGCGGTGGTGACGTCCGCAGCAAAGGTCGTCATCGGCCTCCTGCTCGCGGTCTTCCTGTCGAGCCAGATCATCGCCCGAGGCTACCTTCGGTCGGTCATCTTCTTCCCGACTCTCGTGAGTGCTGTGGGTGTGGGTGTGACGTTCTCGGTCCTCATGGATCCCTTCGACGGCCTGATCAACAACCTGCTCGCCAAGGTGGGCATTGACGGGCCCGGGTGGATCACCGACCCGGACATGGCGCTCCTGTCGGTCGCCGCGGTCGACATCTGGCGCGGTGTCGGCATCGCGACGCTTATCTACATCGCGGGCATCGTCGCGATTCCTCAGGAGTATTTCGAGGCGGCGCGGGTGGACGGGGCCAACGCCTTCCGTAACTTCTGGCACATCACCCTGCCGCTCATGAAGCCGGCGACGGCGACCGTCATCATCCTGTCCCTCATCGGCGGGCTGCGCTCGTTCGACCTCATCTGGACCATGACCAAGGGCGGGCCGGGCTTCAGTTCCGACGTCCTGGCCTCGGTGGTCTATAAGCAATACCAGGCCGGCTTCTATGGACTCTCCACGGCGGGCAACGTCGTGCTGTTCCTCTTGGTGGCGGCGATCGTCATCCCGCTGTTCTGGTTCCTCAACCGCAAGCAGGTGGAACAGTGAGCAGCGCCACAGGAATCTCCAAGGCCAATCGCGCCTACTCGCGCATCGGTGGCCTCGTCGCGATCGTCGTCACGGCCGTCGTCTTCCTCGTCCCGTTCGCGTTCATCTTCCTGACCGCGTCGAAGGACCGGGCCGAAGCTTCGATGTTGCAGTTCTCGTGGCCCACGCAGTGGGCGTTCTTCGAGAACCTCCAAGAGGTCTTCGAGCACCGCGACGGCATCATCATCACGGCGTTCATCAACTCGACCCTGCTCACCGTGGGCTCGATCGCGATCATGGTGATCTTGAGTGCGATGGTGGGGTACGTCCTCCAGCGTCGGAAGTCGAAGTGGAACCCGCTCATCAACTTCCTCGTCCTCGCGGGGCTCATCGTGCCGCCCGCCGTGGTCCCCACGATCTGGGTCATGCAGGCGCTGGGTATCTACAAGACTCTGCACGGGCTGATCTTTATCGAGGTCGCCTTCGGGATGTCGTTCTGCATCTTGATGTTCCGCGCGTTCGTCGCAAGCATCCCGCGCGAGCTCGACGAGGCGGCGATTATGGACGGCGCCGGCCCTGTCCGGCTCTTCTTTAGGGTGATCTTCCCCTTGCTGCGTTCCGTCATCGTCACCGTGATCGTGGTTCAGGCCGTCACCGTGTTCAACGACTTCCAAAACCCTCTGTACTTCCTCCCCGGCGACGACGGTGCGACCTTGCAGGTTGTCCTGTATGCCCTCCAGGGGCAGTTCTCCACGCAGTGGAACCTCATGTTCATGAACATCCTCGTGATCATGGTTCCGATGCTCATCATGTACGTCTTCTTCAACCGTCAGATCGTCGCGGGCATGACCTCCGGCGCAGTCAAGGGGTAAGCGTGTCCTTCGTCACCACCGTCACCGCTCGCATCGACTCTGAGGCGTTTGGTGCCATCGTCATGACTCGTACGCCGTTCCTCAGTTGGGCGACCGCAACCGACGCGCCTGGCTGGAGCCAGGAAGCGGCCGAGGTCGCCTGGACCGGCGCGAGCGGCACGCGGGTGTTCGAGGTCGCCGGCGCGACGTCGGCTCGAGTTCCGTGGCCCTTCAGCCCGCTGGGTAGCGGCGAGCGCGGCACGGTACGCGTGCGTGTCTACTCACCCGAGACCGGGTGGTCATCGTGGAGTGACGACGCCCTGCTCGTGTGCGGAGTGCGCGAAGACTGGCCGGCAGCGTGGGTGTCGCACCCCGACCCCCGCGCCGAGCAGTGCCCCGTACGTTTGCGTCGCGCCGTCGACGTGCGCGAGGGGCTTGTTTCGGCGATGCTTCACGCCACCGCTCACGGCGTGTACCAGGTGTACGTCGACGGCGTCGCGGTCGACGACGAGCGCTTGAAGCCTGGGTGGACTACCTACGGCGTGCGAGACACCTACGCCGCCACCGACGTCACCCACCTCTTCGCTGCGGGGGAGCGCGACGTGACAACCGACGTCGCGGCGGGCTGGTTCGCTGAAAAGTTTGGGTGGGACGGGCTCGAGCAGTGCCTCTACGGCTCGTCGCAGCCGTCATTCTCGGGTGTCCTCACCTTGACCTACGACGACGGCAGCGTCGACCAGGTGATCACGGACGGGTCGTGGGACGTGACAGACGAGGGCCCCGTCGTCGCCTCCGGCATCTATGCCGGCGAGCATGTCGACGCACGCCGGGGTGACCCGACCGCCTGGGTGAGTGCCGCATCGGCCCCCGTCAATCCGGAGCCGGTGCCGCGCACCAGTCCGCCCGTACGGGCGACCGAGGAACTCGCGCCGGTGGAGGTCATCACCACGCCCGCCGGCGCGACCGTACTCGACTTTGGTCAGAATCTCGTCGGTCACCTTCGCCTTCGTGTGAGCGGCCCTGCAGGGACCGTGGTCACCCTGCGCCATGCCGAAGTCCTCGAGCACGGCGAGCTCGCGCTGCGCCCGCTTCGCCGTGCCGCGGCGACGGACTCGTACACCCTTGAGGGCACGGGCGAGGAGGTGTGGGAGCCGCGATTCACCTTCCATGGCTTCCGCTACGCGCAGATCGATGGCTGGCCCGGCGAGTTTGACCCCGCTGATGTGACAGCGGTCGTGGTCGGCTCCGACATGCGCAGGACCGGCACGTTTACCTCGTCGCACGCGCTGCTGAACAGGCTGCACGAGAACGTGGTGTGGTCCATGCGTGGCAACTTCCTGTCGATTCCGACCGACTGCCCTCAACGTGACGAGCGGCTGGGGTGGACGGGAGACATCCAGGTGTTCGCCCCCACCGCGTCCTTCCTTCACGACGCCGACGCGTTCCTGTCGTCGTGGCTCGAGGACCTTGCGATCGAGCAGACTGAGGATGGCTCGGTTCCCTTCGTGGTGCCCGACGTGCTGAACTCGGCGCACGTGGGTACCGCCGCGTGGGGGGACGCCGCGACGCTGGTGCCGTGGACGCTGTTCCAGCGCTTCGGCGATCGCGACACGCTTGCCCGCCAGTTCCCAAGCATGCGGCTGTGGGTCGACTGGATGGCGGGCCGCGCGGGGGAGAACCTCCTCTGGGAGGGCGACTTCCAGTTCGCCGACTGGCTCGACCCCACCGCACCGCCCGAGCGCCCCGCCGCCGCGAAGGCTGATAAGGACCTCGTGGCCACCGCGCACTTTTTCCGTTCTGCCGACGTGGTCGCCCAGGCCGCCGAGGTCCTGGGCGACGGCGAGGTCGCGGCCCGGTACGCGGCACTGGCGCAGCGGGTGCGGCAGGCGTGGCTTGCGCAGTACGTCACCGCAACGGGACGCCTGATGTCCGATGCGCAGACGTCCTACGCGCTTGCCATCGCTTTCGGCATCGTGGACGACTCGCGCCGGCAGGCGATGGGCGACCGACTCGCCGAGCTGGTCGAGCAGGCCGGCTACCGAATCTCGACGGGCTTCGTGGGCACGCCGCTCATCGCAGACGCGCTGACCGACACCGGGCACGTCGACGTAGCCGGAAGGCTCGTCCTCAACGACGAGAACCCTTCCTGGCTGTATCCCGTGACCATGGGCGCCACCACCATCTGGGAGCGCTGGGACTCGATGCTCGAGGACGGCACGGTCAACCCCGGGGAGATGACCAGCTTCAACCACTACGCGCTCGGGGCGATCGCCGACTGGCTTCACCGTCGCGTCGCGGGGCTCGCGCACGCGGCTCCCGGCTATCAACGCACTGAGGTGCGTCCCGTGTTCGTTGACGGGCTCGACCACGCCGAGGCGACGTACGAGTCGTCCTATGGCGCGCACGCGGCGGGCTGGGCGCGCGAGGGTGATGAGGTGGTCATCCGCGTGACCGTGCCGCCGAATACGACGGCGACAGTGCACGTGCCTGGACTTGCCGATCCCGTCGAGGTGGCCTCTGGCGACCACGAGTGGACTGTGCGCGTGCCGAGGCCGCGTGTGAGCCGACCGACCTTTTCCGCCGATACCCCCTTCGTCGAGATCCGTCGCGACGACGAGGCGTATGCGGCAGTGCGCAAGGCCGCCGAGAAGTTTCTGGGGTTGCCGGCGAGCCGAGAGTTCTTGCGCACCATGGAGTGGGGCGCGCACGGCACCTTCCGCATGCATGCGCTGGTGCTTCCCGGGGGCATTGTCGACGAGATCGACAAGGCGCTGTCCGAGGTGTGAGTGGGGGCAGGGTCCGGGGGTGCGCGCCCCAGACCCTGTTTCCCGCCACGCGCGACGGGTGCCATCGGCAGTCCGCACTGGGTCGGTTGAGCGCCGACGGCAAGCCGGTGGTGCACCGAAATATGAACCGAATCATGACCGGCTTCGAGGGGCACGCGCGGTCGTCGACCCGGCAAGCTGGCGCTCCGCTTTGTCCTTTCAAGGCTAAATACCTGGATCTATGCAATCTGACGCGCGGTAAGAAATCTCGGCTCTGCACTTGCGCTGCGCTCATCCGTGTGGCAATAATGGAACGGTTCATTGCGATCGCGACCGGCACTGGAGCCTGTTGCTGACATGAAGCGGCACTTACGAGGAGGTAAGCGCATGCGCACTCGGACGACGCGCCACACACCCGCTCCCCGGCCATGTGCCCTGCCTCGGCCGCTCATCCCCTTGTGGCGAGAGACCTGACCGACAAGCCGTTCTTCCCTGCCCGTTTCACCCTTGCGCGGCCACGACGATGCTGGCGGCGCCTTGCGACATTCAACGACGAAAAGGACGCACGATGACACCTCCTGCCCTGCGTACAGCCTCGTGGACTGCCCTCGCGACGCTGGTCGCCTCTCTCGGCGCCATGCCATCGGCGGCCTTCGCCGAGGAAGCCGAGGCGCCCGTGACCACGGTCCGACCTGTCGAGTACGACGGCGCGATCGCTAATCCGCTGATGGGCCTGGCCTCCAAACACTTCTACGTCAACACGGGGGGTGAGAACCCTCAGAACGACCAGCCGCTCGACTACCAGCCCTGGTCGACGCAGATCCAGTCGTTCCTGCCGTGGGATGCCTTGGAGAATGACGAGAGCGATGGCATCGAAAAGATCGCCGAGTACTTTGACGCGCGCTGGGGCGGCTACGACGCCGCGGGCCAGTGGCACGGCTACGAGGAATACAACATCAAGGTGATCCCGATCGTGTACCTGAGGTTCCCGACCTCGACCTCGGGCAACTCTGGCGACTTCTTCGGTCTCGCCGGGGACCACTGGCCCGACGACCTCGCCAACGGCGACTTCACGAGCGCCGAGTTCGATGCGCGCCTCGAACGCCTCATCCAACGGCTCGCGGAGCTGTGGGAGGACGACCCTCGCGTGTCGTACATCAAGATGGGCATCTTCGGAACGTGGGGCGAGCAGCACGGCACCGCACAGCCGGCGAATATCGAGAGGTACTTCACCGAGTACTTCACCAACAAGCATGTCCAGGTTCGCTACTACGACAAGGGTCAATGGGAGAATCCCGACGCCTTCGGCCAGTACAACGACTCGTGGGGCGACCTGCGGACAGCGTCGAACTGGGACACCAAGCCCATCGGCGGCGAGCCCGCCTTCGACTACAACGGTACGAACATTCACGGCAACCCCCTCGTGCGCAACACGTACCTGGACACGGAACTGTGGAACAACACCACGAACGCGATCCGCTCCACTCACGCCACCTACCTCACCTGGCTCGGTGACTACCCCTACGGATCGCGGTGGACGGCAGACGATGCCGTGGGTGGCCGCGAGGCCTACCTCGACAACAAGGCGCTGATCGACTCGCGAGCCGAACAGATCCAGCGCGACCTCGGCTACCGGTACGTCATGGACGAGTTCAGCTACCCCACCCAAGTACAACCGGGCGAAGAGTTCGACGTGTCATTCACGGTCACGAACAAGGGTTCCGCGCCCATGTACTACGACTGGCCGGTTCAGTTGAGCCTCAAGGATCCCGACACTGGAGAGGTCGTCTGGAGCGACACGTTCGACGACGTCGACGTGCGAGATTGGCAACCGGGCAGTGGCATCGCCACGTGGGACAAGAAGAAGAGCGGGAACTGGAGCAAGGGAGTACTTGAGTACTCCAACGCTCCGGTCGCGAACACTGAGACGGGTACTTTCACCTTGCCGGACGGCTTGCCCGTCAAGGACTACGCGCTCCAACTCGCCGTCCTCGACCCCGGTGGCGACGTGCCCAGCCTGCGCTTCTCGATGACCAACTACTGGGAAGGCGGCTACCACCCCATGGGGTACATGGGCGTCGGCAAGGCGCCGGCGACGACTGAGATCGACCCGTCGACGTTCGACAGCCCTGCCGTGGACCCCTCGATTCGTTACTACATGAACGATCAAGAGGTGCAGCCCGCAGCGAGACTGGAGTCGATCGAGATCTCCGCGGAGCCCACGTTGCTCGCCCAGAACGGCGAGAGTTACGACCTCGAGAACCTGATTATGACCGGGACCGACGCTCGCGGGGGCGTGCACGTCCTCGACGCGGCGACGCCCGCATGGACCATCACCTCCGGTGAGGAGCACGCGAGCCTCGACGGCTCCGTGCTCCAGCCCGGACTCGCCGGCAGTGTGACCGTGGCCGCTACTTTCAACGGTGTGATGAGCAACGACTACCGCTTCGACATCTCCGACGATGTCGGGGGTGTGTCGGGTGTTGTGGTTGATGATGCTGGCGCGGTGGTGTCGGGTGCGTCGGTGTCGGTGGTCAGCGAGGAGCATGAATATTCGGTGTTGACTCAGTCGGATGGCTCGTTCGCGTTTGAGGACATTCCGGCCGGGTCCTACGCGATGACGGTGCAGAAGGATCTGTTCCGCACGGCCACGGTTGACGGTGTGGTCGTGGTCAAGGGTGAGTCGGCGACGGTCGATGTGACGCTTGAGCTTGATACCGTTGGCGACTTCTTCGATGACTTTTCCGCCGGTGCGGGCGCGTGGTCGCCTGGCCGCGGTTCGTGGTCGGTCGTTGATGGTGCGTACGTGCAGTCCACGCTCGGTGGCAGCAGTGCGTGGAGGTATCAGTCGGCGATCACGGGCAGTGTGTGGCGTGATGCGACCTACGAGGCTGATCTGTCGTATCAGGGTGGTCAGAACTGGGCGGCGGTGTTGTTCCGCAAGCAAGCCCCGTCCGACACCATCAACGATTCTGGGTACTTCGTCGCGTGGAACCACTCGGGCCTCATCGAGCTCGATCGTGCAGGGTCGTCGATCACGCGTTTGGCTTCGGTGCAGCGTGACACTGATTGGTCGGTGGACCATCACCTGAAGGTGGTGACGACGGGGTCGAATATCAAGGTCTTCGTCGATGGTGAGGACGAGCCGATTATCGATGTCGATGACGACACGTACGTGTACGGCTATGCCGGTGTGGGCGCGAACGGAGCCCAATGGAGCTTCGACAACATCACCGTCACCGATGACACGCCAGAGAAAGTGGTGCTCGAGTGCGTGGCGACGCTCGACCCCATCGTCGGCCTGGCGAATGGAACGGCGAAGTCCGCAGAGGCGCTTGCTCTGCCCGAGTCGATCGCCATTCACACCAGCGCCGGCGAGGGAGCTGCCGACGTGACCTGGGCCGTCGACGACAGCGACTATGACCCGTCTTCCTACACGTCGCAGACCTTCGACGTCGACGGAGTGGTCACTCTCCCCGAGGGAGTGACGAACCCCGACCACGTGTCCGTCGATGTCAGCGTGACGGTGTCGGTGGACGCCGATCCGATCCAGCCGTGGGAGGCGGAGCGTGTCTACCAGGAAGGGGCACAGGTTCGCCACGACGGATCCATCTGGGTTGCGCAATGGTGGACCAAGTACCAGGAGCCCGGCCGCGCGACGGGACCGTGGGCGGAGCTGGGTGTCGAGGTTGAGACGGAGTTCGGTGAGGTGCGCGAGTGGACGGCGTCCTGGCCGTACAGTGCTGGCGACCTGGCCGTGTACGAGGGGTCGGTGTGGCGTGCGGAGTGGACCACTCGCGGCCAGGCACCCGGCGACCCCCGTGGTGCCTGGGTAGAAATCGGCGCGCTCGTCGACACCTCCTTCGGCAACGTCCGCCAGTGGACGGCCTCCGGCATCTATACCACTGGAGACCTCGCCGTCCACGACGACCAGGTCTGGCGCGCCCAGTGGTGGTCGCGGAACCAAGAGCCGGGCGCGGTCAGCGTGTGGAGCCTGGTCGGCCTCGTCGACGATCCAGATGTCGAGGGCCTGTCGACCGGCACCGTGATCGTCGCGGCGGGGAACGCCAACGCCGTTCTCGCCGTCGGGACGTCGACAGTGACCGTGTCGCCGGGTAGTACGGCCACTGACACGCTCGCAGAACTGCGAGCCGCCGATGACTCCTCGCAGACGCGCGCGGTGCTCGACTCCACAGGGTCCCCGCGCACCGGCGTGGTCGAGCACGGCGACGTGGTCGAGATCCTCGCCGAGGATGGGGTGACAGTTGGCACCTATGCAATCGCCATCCACGATGAGTCCGAGCAGGCCGCTGCGGGCGACTACTGGGATGCGGCGCGCTACGACACCATCGATAGCACCGTCAATGCGCACACACCCACGTTCCCGCAGCGTGAGTGCGTGGTGACCGATGCGGAGTATGGGGATCTGATTCGCGAGGCTACCGAGGTGTATGCCGATGGAAACGAGGCCGGATCACCCGCCAATACGGGTTCGCCCCTCGTGTACAAGGAACAACAGGTCTGGTACTACGGTGACGCGATCAACGCGGCGATCGAGGACTGCTCGTCGGCTGGCGGTGGGATCGTCCGTATCCCCGCCGGCGAGTCCGAAAACGCCAACGGCGCCTACTACTCAGGTGCCATCACGCTGCTCAACGACGTGAACCTCCTGGTCGAGGAAGGCGCCACCGTGAAGTTCATGCGCAACAAGACCAACGAGTACTACCCCGTGACCCTCACCAGCTACGAGGGCACCGACATCTACAACTTTTCCGCCTTCGTCAACGCGCTCGGGCAGTCCAACATTGCGGTGACTGGCGGCGGCACGCTAGACGCCCAGGAAGACATGTGGAACTGGCGTCCTTGGAAGAAGGGCTACTGGGGGGAGCTCTCGGTAGAGGACCGCTCGCTGGACGCCGGCTACGGGCAGCAGGGCGTGCTCAATGTCATGAACGCGCAGGCGACACCGGTCGAGAAGCGCATCTTCACCGATGACGGTGAGGCTCCCGAGTCGATTCCGACGATGGTGGATGGCGAGGTCGTTCGCATGGACGTCCCCGCGGATGCAACCATTCTTGAGTCGACGTTCCGACCTGCGTTCATCGAGTTCAACCACTCGTTGAACATCCTGATCGAAGACGTACGCCTACGCAACGCGCCGTTTTGGCAGATCCACCCCATGAACTCCCAGAACATCCTTGTCCGGGGTGTCGACATCTATAGCAACAAGACCACCGGGTACGAGTCGACAGGTTGGAACAACGACGACGGCATCGACCCCGAGTCCTCCCAAAATGTGGTGATCGAAGGCGTCGACGTGACCGTCAGCGACGACGGTGTGGCGATTAAGGCGGGCCGCAATCGCGACGGCCGGGAGCAGCGAGAGGCAAGTGCCGGGATCATCATCCGCCATAGCGAGTTCCGCAACGACGGTGGCAACTCGGCTGGTGTGTCAGCAGGCAGCGAGATGTCCGGAGGCGTGCGCGATGTCTTTGCGCACGACCTGACCTTTGGCGGACCGGGCATGGTGATGGCGTTCAAGCTCAAGACCAACGCGAATCGCGGCGGCGCCATCGAGAACTGGCATGTGAGGGACAGCGTCATTGAGCAGGCTAAGTGGGCTGTGATGGAGCTTGACGCCGACTATCCCGAGACCCTGCCGTTCGAGCAGTCGGACATCTTCAACCCGACCGTGCGCGGCATCTGGATCGACGGTGTCACGACGACCTCGGACGTGACCACGAGCCCGCAGCTCTTCCGATTCTCGAGTGCCGTTTCGCGTGCGCCGGTCGACGGCGTGCACGCCAGAAATGTCACGCTCCACTCGACGCAGAATCCGGCCTCTGCCTTTCGGTCGAACAAGTTCATCAGCGATCTGGTGATCGAGAACGCGGTCTTCGTTGACCCGTCAACGAGCGTGGAGCGGGTCTACGACACGACCCCGCTCGGCCTCAACGGGAACGCGTCCGCTGTCGTCGAAGGTGCACAGGACGTCGAGCTCACCGCCTCACGCACCGGCGAGACGGACCACGTCACCTCGGTTCCCTCGGCGACCTTCGTCCTCCAGGGACAGGTCGACTTGTCCGCACACCCCGATTTCGTAGAGGACGGCCGTTTGCAGGTCTACGTGGATCGTGACCGGACGCCCGTCGAGGCGCGCCTTGAGGCCGACGGCACGTTCACCACGGCACCGATCACGCTCGACGACAATCAGTATTGGTATGCCGACCGCCACTACGTCGCGGTGAACCTGAGCCAGGGGCTAGACATTCACACGATCGTCTATCACGTCGGGGTGAATCAGACTCCTGTCCAGGTCTCGCTCGCCGAGTTCGACGGGCCGCAGATGGGCGAAAGCGCCGAGCTCACCGCGACCTTCACGCACCTCGGTGACGCGGGTGCGGACGCGGTTGCAGACGTCGTCCTCGAACCGCGCCTTCCCGAGGGGTGGACCGCAGCGCCGCTGACCTCCGTCGAGTTCGCTAGCCTCCCTGCCGGAGGCGAGGCGTCCGCGACGTGGAACGTGACACGCGCCTCCGGTCAGTACGGTCCGATGTCGGTGCAGGTCGCCGCGACTTACGACGATCCCAAGAACGGCATGAGGCAGACGGCCCTCAGCGAGGCAGCCACGGTCGACGTCGACGTGCTGTCCATCGACCTCGATGACGTGTCCGTGGTGACACCTGCCTCTCTCGACAACGCGAGGCGCGGCGACGTGGGCGCATTGCCTTACGTCGACCGCGCCTACGCTCTGGCCGAATTCCCAGAGTCTCTTGCTGGCGCCGTGCTCATCCCGGGCGCGAACGACGACAAGCGGGTCAGCGCAGAGTCCGACTACCTGCAGCTGGGGTTCGCCAAGGAATCCGTCGTCTACGTGGCGTTCGACGAGCGTGGGCGCGGCGTGTGGTGGCCATCGTGGCTCGACGCAGAGGGTTTCGAAGAGACCGAGTTGGGTGCCGTCGTGGCCGATGGCTCAGAGGCGTCGCTCGTTCTCTTCGCCAAGCGGGTTGCCGCCGGCGCGACTCTCACGTTGGGAGGCAATGCGGCGACGTCCAACGAGGCAGCGAGCTACTTCACCATTGTTGCGGCCTATGGCGCGAGTGAGGACTACGACGATGTCGGGGGTGTGTCGGGTGTTGTGGTTGATGATGCTGGCGCGGTGGTGTCGGGTGCGTCGGTGTCGGTGGTCAGCGAGGAGCATGAATATTCGGTGTTGACTCAGTCGGATGGCTCGTTCGCGTTTGAGGACATTCCGGCCGGGTCCTACGCGATGACGGTGCAGAAGGATCTGTTCCGCACGGCCACGGTTGACGGTGTGGTCGTGGTCAAGGGTGAGTCGGCGACGGTCGATGTGACGCTTGAGCTTGATACCGTTGGCGACTTCTTCGATGACTTTTCCGCCGGTGCGGGCGCGTGGTCGCCTGGCCGCGGTTCGTGGTCGGTCGTTGATGGTGCGTACGTGCAGTCCACGCTCGGTGGCAGCAGTGCGTGGAGGTATCAGTCGGCGATCACGGGCAGTGTGTGGCGTGATGCGACCTACGAGGCTGATCTGTCGTATCAGGGTGGTCAGAACTGGGCGGCGGTGTTGTTCCGCAAGCAAGCCCCGTCCGACACCATCAACGATTCTGGGTACTTCGTCGCGTGGAACCACTCGGGCCTCATCGAGCTCGATCGTGCAGGGTCGTCGATCACGCGTTTGGCTTCGGTGCAGCGTGACACTGATTGGTCGGTGGACCATCACCTGAAGGTGGTGACGACGGGGTCGAATATCAAGGTCTTCGTCGATGGTGAGGACGAGCCGATTATCGATGTCGATGACGACACGTACGTGTACGGCTATGCCGGTGTGGGCGCGAACGGAGCCCAATGGAGGTTCGACAACATCACCGTCACCGATGGGGCCCAGGGAGCTGACGCGGCGTCGTAATCGTCGACTCCTTGCGCCCTCCCGAGCATCGGCGAGCGCTACGTGGGTGAGTCCCCGAGATGCCCCCGAGCCGTCGCATCTGGAAGGTCGGGAGCAAGGGCGCCCATCCGCGCCGCGATCTCCTCGGGGAGGCGCCTGGTGTGCAGGGCGACAGTGGAAGTGATGAGCGTGTCGAGCGACGGCCAGTCCATGGCGCCGTGGTCGTTGTAGAGGCCCACGAGGCCGTGGAGTCCCGTCCACAGCAGTAGCCCCGCCTCCCACGGGTCCTCGCTACTTGTCGCGTCGGGGTGGGGTAGCCGGGCCTCCGCCAAGGACGCGACGACGGCGCTGAGGAGGGCCTCCCCTGCGCCGTGCGCGCTGACGGAGACATCGCCGTGGGAGATCCCGCCACCAAACAGGGTGCGGTATTCGCCGGGATGTGCGACGCCCCACCGGACGTAGGCGTGCGCGCGCCCACACAGATCGCCCAGAGGGTCTGTCGCGCGAGCCGCCGCCGTGTCCATGAGTGCAGCGAGCTCGGCGTAACGCATCAGCAGCACGTGCTGCACCAGCGCGCCGAGGTCGGGGAAGTGGCTGTAGATGCTGGCTGGGGCCACGCCCACCTCGCGCGCCACCTGACGCAAGGTGAGGGTCTCGGGGTGCTCGAGGGTGGCGAGGAGGTCTCCCGTCGCCTCGATGAGCTGCTCGCGCAAGAGCCGGCCTTGCCCGCGCGGATTGCGCCGCCTTTCCGGTCGCGACTCCGGCATGGCGCCCTCCTCTCAGTCCGTGGGTCGGCCGGACGTCGCCCAGATGGTTCGCGTCCGACCGATTGACAATACCAACCTACAGGTGTTCACTTAGGTAACCAACATATGTTTAGTTA
This sequence comes from Demequina sp. NBRC 110055, assembly GCF_002090135.1. Taxonomy (GTDB): domain Bacteria; phylum Actinomycetota; class Actinomycetes; order Actinomycetales; family Demequinaceae; genus Demequina. The sequence goes on from NZ_BBRL01000004.1 coordinate 1,135,446, forward strand.
AGGAGTGGGCAATGCGGATTGCAGTTCTTGGAGCCACCGGCAAGGTGGGCCGCTTGGTGACCGAGCAGGCGCTTGAGCGCGGGCACGACGTGGTGGCGCTGGTGCGCGCGCCCGAGGCGTACGAGCCGCCGACCGGCGGTGCCGTCGAGGTTCGGCGGGCGGACGTCACGTCGCCGGAGGCCTTCCCGTCGCTTGGCGACGTCGACGTCGTCATCTCCGCCCTCGGCATCAGTAAGGGCGACGGGCCAGGCGTCTTGGTTGCCGGCGCGCGAGTCCTCGCGGCGGCTGGCGCACGGGTGTTGTGGCTTGGCGCGCTCGGTTCCGGCACGTCGACGGGAGCAGGCGGCGGGCTGTATCAGGCGATCATGAAGATGTTCGTCGGCAAGGAGCTGGAGGAGAAGGCCGCCGCGGACGCGCTGGCACTCGAGGGCGGCGCTACGGTCTTCCACGCGCCCGACCTATGGGTCGGGCCTGTGAGCGCGAACCGGCGGAGCCCTCGCTTGGCCGAGTACCCGGCTCCGGTACTGCCCCCGCACGCGTCACGAGCGACAGTCGCGGCCGCGATGCTCGACGAGGCAGAGACGCCCACGGCCGGTGCCGAGATTCTCGTGCCGGTGGCCAAGTAGTGATGGACGGCTACATCGCGATCGAGGAGGCCGTGATGGTCCCCGCGCTCGCCGACATGGGGCTCTCGGTGCCCCTGCCGTCCAATGTCGAGCCGCGCTTTCTTGCCGACATGGCGGCGCGGTTGCCGGAGGTCGCCGACCTCAGACTTGCCGACATGAACGAGCATGGGGTCGCCATGCAGGTCCTGTCGTTGACCACCCCCGGTGTCGAGGCGATCGCGAACCCCGCGCACGCGGTGGAGGCTGCGCGGTTCGCCAACGACTCTCTCGCCGCCTTCGTCGCGATACACCCCGACCGCTTCGCCGCCTTCGCGACGCTCCCGCTCCAGGACCCCGACGCCGCCGTCGTCGAGCTGCGACGCAGCGTCGAGGAGCTCGGAAGCGTCGGTGCACTGGTGAACGACCATGTTCAGGGCCGCTACCTGGACGACCCGGCATACGACGGGTTGTGGGCGACGCTCGCCGACTTGGGCGTTCCTCTCTACCTCCACCCGGGCATGCCCGCGGCAGATCATTGGCGGGTACTCGACGGCCGGCCGGAGCTAGACGGAGCACTCTGGAGTTGGCAGGCGACCACCGGAGGGCACGCGATGCGGGTGATCGCTTCGGGTGTGTTCGACCGCCATCCGAACGCGACGATGATCCTCGGTCACGCGGGCGAGTTTCTCCCTTTCCAGCTCACCCGATTCAACTCCCGGTACGCCACCATCACCCCGCCCCAGCCGCTCGAGCGGCCCCCGTCGGAGTACTTCGGACACAACGTCGTGGTCACCACGAGTGGCGTGTTCTCGCCCGCGGTCATCGAGGCGCTCGTCGCGATCGTGGGTATCGACAACGTCGCCTTCGCGGTCGACTATCCATACGAGCGCACGGCCGATGCCGTTGCGGCTTTGGAGGCGACGTCGCTGTCCGCTGCGGCCAAGCGCAAGATAGGCGCCGACAACGCGCGGCGGCTCCTGCGACTTGAGGCGTTCGTCGTGCGGTGACCGGGTCGGCGACTGGCGATCTCGGCCCGCACGGCGCTGACGCTTGCGCGCGCGGTTCGCCTACGTCACGGCCCCCAATTGCCACGGCACAAATTCGTCGGACCCGAGGTCGAGTTCTTCCGACACGGTCTGCTCGCCGGAGGCGACCGTGAGGATCTTCTCGAAGATCTCTCGCCCCACCTCCTCCAAGGAAGCAGAGCCGTCGACGATGCGCCCCGCGTTGAGGTCCATGTCTTCGCGCATGCGTTCGTAGGTCTCGGTGTTGGTCGCGACCTTGATCGACGGCGCAGGCTTGCAGCCCAGCACCGAGCCGCGGCCCGTCGTGAACACGACGACGGTGGCCCCGCCCGCGACCAAGCCGGTCACCGACACGGGGTCGTAGCCAGGCGTGTCCATGAACGTCAGTCCGGGCAGGTCGATCTTCTCCGCGTACTCGCGCACCGCCACCAATTCTGACGAACCGGACTTCGCCACGGCGCCGAGTGACTTCTCGAGGATGGTCGTGAGTCCGCCGGCCTTGTTGCCAGGGGAGGGGTTGTTGTCGAGCGTGCCGCCCCCGTCAGCGGCATACTTCTCCCACCACTGCAGGCGGCTGACCAGGGCATCGGCCACGTCCTGGGACACAGCGCGGCGCAGCAGCAGGTGCTCGGCGCCGTAGACCTCGGGCGTTTCGGCTAGCGCCGAGCGTCCGCCCTGGGCGATCAAGAGATCGCTTGCGTGTCCGAGTGCGGGGTTGGCAGTAATCCCTGAATAGCCATCGGACCCTCCGCAGTTGGTGCCGAGAACGAGGGCCGATGCCGGCGCCGTCTCGCGTCGTAGCGCCTCGATCGTGGGAAGCATCTTTTCAATGGCGGCGACGCCCGCGCGCACCGTGGCGCGGATCCCGCCCGTGTCCTGAATGGTCAGGGTGGTGACCGGCAGGTCCGAACGCAGCGTCACCCCATCGAGAATGGTCGCGGCCGGCAACATCTCGCAGCCCAGGCCTAGCACCAGCAGTCCGGCCATATTGGGGTGCGAGGCGTAGCCCTGAAGGGTGCGCCGCGTGATCTGCGCTCCCTCGCTCGTGGGGACCAATCCGCAGCCCGTGTCGTGCGTCAGGGCGACCACGCCGTCCACGTGGGGATAGGCGTCGAGCACGGGACCCCGGAATTGGTCCGCGATCATGCGCGCGGTCGACGCCGAGCAGTTCACCGACGTGACGATGCCCACGTAGTTTCTGGTGCCCCATGTGCCGTCGGAGCGGCGGTAGCCCTCGAAGGTGCGCAGTCGCGTGGCAGGTACGGTGGGGCGGCGGTCGACGCCCACCTCGATCTCGCGTGCGCCGTCGTCCATGCCCAGGTTGTGGGCGTGAACGTGTGCGCCGGCCTTCATCGGGGCCGTCGCGCGTCCGATGACCTGGCCGTACTTGCGTACCGACTCGCCCTCGGCGATTGCGCGGAGGGCGATCTTGTGCCCGCGCGCGACGTTCGAGCCCACCGTGAGGTCGCCCCCAGGTGCGCCAGTCACGACGGTGCCGCCCGCGAGGTCGCGCGTCGCCACGGCGACGTCGTCGCCCTCGGCCAGCACGATGGTGACGTCGGCAAAATCGAGGGCCGATGCCGTGGCTGGCTCGGTCATACGGTCACCGCCTGGAGGTCGGCCACCGCGGATCTCACCGCAGCGCGGAAGCGGTCGTCGTCAGCCACGCCGGCCGGGAAAATCCCGCTGCCGTCGATGAGCCTGTCGGCGAGGCCGTCGAGCGGGCCCGCGGCCAGCTCGCCGAGGAGCGAGGCCAGCGGATCGTCGAGTTCCACGCGGCGCCCCGCCACCTCGAGTTCGCCGTCAGTGGTGGCGCGGACGTAGAGCATCCAAGCGGCGACCGCGCGAGCGATCGCATGCGGCACGTGGCCCGCCGCCAACCGGTCCCGAGCCGTCGCGAGGAAGCGGATGGGCAACTTTTGTGAACCGTCCATGGCGATCTGCACGGTCGTGTGGCCGATGGCCGCGTTGGCGAAGCGTTCCAGCACTGACTCACGGTACGCGGCGGTGTCGATCTCGGCAGACGGCGCCAAGGACGGCACGGCGTCCTCGTCGATCAGGGCGCGGGCGAAGGCGTGGAGCTCGGGATCAGCGACGGCGTCGGCAATCAGCGCGTGACCTCGCAGCGCGCCCAGGTAGGCCAGCGCCGAGTGTGTCCCATTGAGGATGCGCAGTTTGGTGTGCTCGTATGCACTCACGTCGTCGGTGATCTGCGCCCCGGCATGCTCCCACGCAGGCCGGGTTCCTGCGAAGCGATCCTGGATGACCCACTGCATGAACGGTTCGGCCACGACGAGGCCGGCGTCCGTCGCGCCCACCAGGGCCGATGCAGTCGCTCGATGGGTGTCGGTCGTGGCAGGGACGATGCGATCGACCATCGTCGCGGGGAAGGCCACCGACGAGCGCAGCCAGTCCACGAAACCTTCGGCCCCGGCCGCAGGGCACGCGTCGACGATCGAATGGACGAGCAACTCAACCTGGGGGCCGTTGTCCATCAGGTTGTCGCACACCACCACCGTGAGGGGCTCGCCGCCACCGTGCCAGCGGTGGGCGAGGCCTCTGAGGAGCAAACCAATGGCGCTGTGAGAGGTGACCGTCGCATCGGCCGCTCCGTCGATCTCTCGTGACAGGAGCTCGAGGTCGAAAGCCAGCGCAGGATCGGTCATATCGGGACCGCCGCTGGCGGACCTCCGGTAGCCCTTTTCGGTGACCGTCAGCGAGACAATGTGGGTGGTGGGGGCGGCGATGGCGGCGAGAACGTCGGCCGTCTGCTCGGCGGGGAACAACACGTCGCGAACCTGGCCGACGAGCTCGATCCCTGCGCCAGCGTCCGAGAGTTCGAGTACCCCGTAGAGCCCGTCTTGGGGTGCGAGCTGACTGCGCACCCCCGCGCTGCGCTGAGTGACGCCCACGATGCCCCAGCGATCGTCCGCCGTCGCTGCCGCGGCGCGCTGAGTGAAGACGGCCTGGTGGGCGCGGTGGAAGGCGCCGATGCCCAAGTGGACGATACCGGGCGCAGTAGTGCGGTCGAGTCCGGGCGGTATCGCGACGGCGCTAGGGAATCCGGACGCGCTCAGGGACGCGAGGGTGGCGGTGGATAGGCGGGGCAGTGACGTCATTGTCATCCTTTGTCAGGGGCGGGCAGCGGGCCCGGTCGAGTCGCGCACGACGAGTTCGACGGCAAGGCGAACGGTGGGAGGTGCGGCCGCCGTGTCGAGCCCATCAAGTAGCGTGGTGGCCTCGTGGCCCGCTCGGGTGAGCGGCAACGCGACGGTGGTGAGGGCGGGGGAGGCGTACGACGCCGCGGGGATGTCGTCGAACCCGACGACCGAGATATCGCCAGGGACGTCGAGGCCCCGAGCGGTAAGCCGGCTCATGACGCCCAGCGCGACCAGGTCGTTGTACGCGAGCACGGCCGTCGCTCCGGCGGCGACGATGAGGTCCGCCGCGGCGACGCCGCCCTGGTGGATGGGGCGATGGCCGCCGATGTCGACGATCTCTACTCCGCTCACGTCGCCGAGCGCGGCACGCCTGCGAGCGTCCGACCACGATGAAGCAGGGCCGCCGACATATGCCACGCGCGTGTGTCCGAGGGCCTTCAGATGCTCGAGGGCGGCGCGCACGCCGCTGGCAACGTCGAAACTGACCGAGGCGAGACCGGCAACCTCGCGGTTGACAATGACGAGCGGGCCGCGGGTGGCGGCGTCACGAACCTCGTCCTCGGGGAGGCGAGGGGAACACAGCAATAGTCCACCGACGTTGGGCTGCAGGTCTCCCAGGATCTCGCGTTCCGCGCGTACGTCCTCGTCGGTGTCGGCGACGAGGACCGAGCGATGCGCCCCACGAGCCTGCGCCTGAACGCCCTTGGCCACGGTGGCGAAATACGGGTTGGCGAGGTCGGGCACGACCAGGCCGATGTGACGGCTGCGTCCCGAGGCGAGGTCCTGAGCCGATCGATTGGGCCGGTAGCCCAGGCGTTCGGCCGCCTCAAGCACCCTGTGACGGCGCTCTATCGACACCGATGCGGGGGTGCTGAGCGCACGCGAGGCGGTGGCGGGGGAGACGCCTGCGGCCACCGCAACCTCCTGCAGTGTGGCCATCGATGCCTCCCTTCCCGAACGGTGCGAGTCGCCCCATCATGACACAGGATCTTTCATTTAGGTAAGGGCTTGCCGTAGGTCTCTGTGCGTGAGAGAGTGGGATTTACGCCGTGAAAGCGCATTCAAGTTTTTCACATTGACGTGCCAATCAATCAGGACGAGGAGGTCCAGGTGACTGTCGCCACCACGCCGCTCAGCACTCTGCACGACGACCGGTTGCTGCCTGCCCAGCCCGAGGAGCGCGCGATCGCCCGTGAGTTGTTCGCTGCCACTCGGAACCTGCCGATCGTGTCGATGCACGGACATGTCGACGCGGCGCTGCTCGCCGACAATCGCCCCTTCGGCGACCCCGCCTCACTCCTGGTGATCCCCGACCACTACCTCGTGCGCATGCTGATTTCCCAGGGCGTCTCCCACGACTCGCTGGGCGTGCCTCGCCGCGATGGGGAGCCGGTGGAGACCGACGCCCGCGAGATCTGGCGCGCGTTCGCCTCGCGTTGGAAGCTGTTCCGCGGCACGCCGACGCGGATCTGGATGGAGCACGTCTTGGAGGAGGTGCTCGGCGTCACCTCGCGCCTGAGCGCCGACAACGCCGACCAGACCTTCGACGCGATCGCCGCGCGCCTGGCGGAGCCCGCCTTCCGGCCTCTCGCCCTGCTCGACCGCCTGCACATCGAGATCCTCGCAACCACCGATGCCGCCGACGACCCCCTAGCGTCGCACGCACGGCTGGCTGGCGACGGCTACGCGGACCGCGTGGTGCCCACGTTCCGTCCCGACGCGGTGGTGAACCTCGACCGCCCCGATTGGCTCGCGAGCGTGCGCTCGATGGGTGAACGCGCGGGCATCGACATCGTCAACTACGCGACCTACATCGAGGCCATCGAGTCGCGCCGCGCCGCGTTCGTCGCTGCGGGCGCTCGCGCCACCGACCACGGACACCTCTACGCCGAGACCACCCCCCTCAGCCCCGCCCAGGCCGACCGGATCCTCCAGGCTGCGCTCGCGGGCAAGATCGATCCTGCATCGGCCCGCACTTTCGCCGGCCACATGCTCACCGAGATGGCGCGGATGTCGTGTGAGGACGGCCTCGTCATGCAGCTGCACCCGGGCGTTCTGCGCGACTACGACGCGCGTGTGTTCGCCGAGCGCGGGCCCGACGTGGGTTACGACATCCCCGTCCCCATTGACCACGCCCGCGCGCTGCGTCCCCTGCTGAACCTTTATGGTCACGACCCCCGCCTCACGCTGGTGCTGTTCACCGTGGACGAGGACGTGTTCGGCCGCGAACTCGCGCCGCTCGCCGGGGTGTACCCGGCGGTGCGGCTGGGGGCGCCGTGGTGGTTCCTCGATACGCCCGATGCCATGCGCCGCTTCCGTGACACCGTCACCGATACCGCGGGCTTTTACAACACGGCCGGCTTTGTCGACGACACTCGCGCGTTCCTGTCGATTCCTGCCAGGCACGACGTCGCCAGGCGCATCGACGCGGGCCACCTCGCGCACCTGGTTGCCGAGCACCGGCTGTCGCTCGAGGAGGCGGCCGAGACGGCCGTGGACCTCGCCTACGAGATTCCCCGCGCCGTGTACCCGGCCATCTCCCGCTGAACCCGATTGGACCCCCGCACCGTGACCCAGGTTGCCGACCAGAACCCCACCGCCCCGCCGCGCCGCGAGCCCGCCGGTGGGCCGAGTCCGCTCGTGATGCCCGTCTTCGAGGAGCCGGCCGCCGACCGCCCCCGCACGCGCTACGCCGTCATCGGCACGGGCCACCGCGCCGGCATGTACGTGGATGCGATCACGGGCGACCACGCGGACGTCGCCGAGATCGTCGCCTGGCTCGACCGCAACCCCGGGCGCATCGAGTACTACGACGGCGTGGCCGGCTCGCGCTCGGGCGCCGAGGGGCGTGCGGGGCTGCCGCGCTACGACGCCGACGGGCTCGAGGCGATGATCGCCGAGCAGTCGGTCGACACCGTCATCGTCACCACCATCGACGCGACCCACGCGGAGATGGTGGACCGCTCCATGCGTGCCGGCGCCAACGTGGTGGTCGAGAAGCCACTCACCACCACCGCGGAGGGCTGCCAGACCATCACGTCCGCCGTCGCGGATACGGGCCGCGACCTCGTCATGACGTTCAACTACCGCTACGCGCCGCGCAACTCGACGCTGCGCGAGGTGATCGCGTCGGGCCGGATCGGCCGCGTCACGTCCGTGCATTTTGAGTGGGCGCTCGACACGGTCCACGGCGCCGACTACTTCCGCCGCTGGCACCGCAATAAGGCCAACTCCGGCGGACTGCTGATCCACAAGTCCTCGCACCACTTTGACCTGGTGAACTGGTGGTTGGGCGACGTCCCCGAACGCGTTTACGCCCGCGGCGGGCTCAAGTTCTATGGCGGCGATAACGCCCGCGCACGCGGCCTGGGTGAGCGTCCCTCGCGAGGCACCGGGGCGGAGGGCGACCCCTTCTCGCTCGACCTGCGCGACGACCCGCGTCTGGAGGAGCTCTACCTCAAGTCCGAGCACCACGACGGCTACATTCGCGACCGCGACGTGTTCGACGACGGCATCGACATCGAAGACAACCTCGCCCTGGTCGTGGACTACCGCTCGGGCGCCGTCATGACGTATTCGCTCAACGCCCACGCGCCGTGGGAGGGCTACCGCGTCACGGTCAACGGCACCGAGGGGCGGGCCGAGCTCGAGGTCATCGAGCGGGGTGCGGTGATCGCCGACCCGGACGGACACGTGACGCTTGACCCCTCCGCCACGCCCGAGGGCGTCGCCACCCAGTCGCTGCGCCCCGAGGGCGACCGCCTGGTGGTCCAGCGCCACTGGGAGGCTCCCGTCGAGGTCGAGATCCCCGCGGGCATCGGCGGCCACGGCGGCGGCGACGCCATCCTGCTGATGGAGGTCTTCCGCCGCGACCTGCTGGTGGGGGAGGACCCCCTGGGCCGCGCGGCCGGATATCGCGACGGGCTCCGAGCGGTGTCCGTCGGCATCGCCGGTAACCAGTCGCTGCGCACCGGCCAGCCGGTCGACATCGCCGCGCTCGACCTCGGGGAGGCGCTGTGAGCGACGTGCTGGCTCGGTTGGGTGAGCATCGGTTGGTGCCGGTGGTGGTGTTGGATGCGGTGTCTGACGCGGGGCCGTTGGCTGAGGCGTTGGTGGCGGGGGGTTTGCCGGTGGCGGAGGTGACGTTCCGGACGGCGGCTGCTGTGGAGTCGATTCGGGTGATGGTTGCTCGTGGTGACATGGTCGTGGGTGCTGGGACGGTGGTGACGGCCTCTCAGGTGGATGAGGCGGCTGATGCGGGGGCGTCGTATGTGGTCTCGCCTGGACTGAGCCGTGCGGTGGTGGAGCGGTGTGCCGAGCGGGGGGTGCTGGCTTTGCCGGGTGCGGTGACGGCGTCGGAGGTGATGGCTGCCCTGGAGTTGGGGGTGTCGACGGTGAAGTTTTTCCCGGCGGAAACCTCTGGCGGTGTGGCCGCGGTCAAGGCCTTGGCGGCGCCGTTCAAGGATGTGAGGTTTGTGCCCACGGGTGGGATCGGGCCGAAGAACCTTCACGAGTATTTGTCGATCCCGGCGGTGCATGCGGTGGGGGGTTCGTGGATGGTGCCCCGCGATCTGATTGCTGCCGGTGATGTTGATGAGGTGCAGCGCCTGACGGCGGAGGCCGTCGCGCTGGTGAAGGAGGCCTGAGTGTCTGTGCTGAACGTGAAGGCAGCGTCCGAGTGTCGTTTCGATGCGGTCTCGCTGGGCGAGGTGATGTTGCGTCTGGACCCGGGCGAGGGGCGTATTCGCACCGCCAGGTCCTTTACGGCCTGGGAGGGTGGGGGTGAGTACAACGTGTCGCGTGGTCTTGCCCGCGCGTTCGGGTATCGCACCGGCATTGTGACGGCGTTGGCCGATAACGAGGTCGGCCACTTGGTGGAGAACCTGATCCTCGCTGGAGGCGTCGACATCAGCAACGTCGTCTGGAAGGACTATGACGGAATCGGCCGGTCTGTGCGTAACGGCCTGAACTTCACCGAGCGTGGCTTTGGCGTGCGCGGAGCGGTCGGGGTCTCGGACCGTGGTCACACCGCCGCATCCCAGCTCACTGCAGATGACGTTGACTTCGATCATCTTTTCGGCGAGCTTGGTGTGCGCTGGCTTCACACCGGCGGCATCTTCGCGGCCCTGTCGGACACCGCTGCCGAGACCGTGATCGCGGCCGTGGAGGCCGCCCACGCCCACGGCACCGTCGTCTCTTATGACCTGAACTATCGGCCCAGCCTGTGGAAGGCGATTGGTGGCAAGGAGCGTGCCCAAGAGGTCAACCGCGCCATCGCACCCCATGTGGATGTGATGATCGGCAACGAGGAAGACTTCACCGCCTCCCTCGGGTTTGAGGTTCCTGGCGTCGACGAAGACCTGGCTGAACTGGATGTGGCCGGCTTTGAGCAGATGATCGGTGCCGCCGCTGAGGCGTTCCCGAACTTCTCCGTCATCGCCACCACCATGCGTGGCGTGCGATCCGCGACCGTGAACGACTGGGGTGCCCTGGCATGGTCGAAGGACTCTGGCGTGGTGCGTGCCACGCAACGTGACGGCCTCGAGATCCTCGACCGGGTCGGCGGCGGAGACTCCTTCGCGTCCGGGCTGATTCACGGCCTGCTCGAAGGCGACACCCTTGAGCGTGCCGTCAACCTCGGGGCCGCCCACGGCGCCCTGGCCATGACCACCCCTGGCGACACGACCATGGCCACCAAGGCCGAGGTGCACAAGTTGGCCGCCGGAGGAGGTGCCCGCGTCGACCGCTAAACCCGGACCGCCAACCCCGCCACGGCATCGGCCACTCCCCACCCGTGCTAGCGGGACATGAAGGTCGATTCCGGGCCGCACTCGACCCTCATGTCCCGCCAGAATGCACGGTGGGCGGTGGAGTGTGCGGGGTAGGCGCCGCGAGCTGGTGGCAAGGGAAGGATCATCAAAGGGCGGGGTCAACCGTCGCTTACCCCGTCCCGTTTTCCTTCCTCCTGGGACTCGGCGTGCTTCCACGCCAGCACCCGCATCCACCACGAGGCGGCATCATTGACCGGCCCGCTCAGCGGACCTCGACGCGGCGCCTTGAATCGACTCGTCTCGAGGCCAGACTGACGCCCGAGCGCGGTCCAAGGGGTGTGTGCCTGAACGGATGCGAAGGTCGAGTTCGCTCTGACCGTTGGTAGGGCATCGGTGGCAATGTGAGCGATCACGTGCGAGTGCGCGCGAGGCGCGGACGGGCTGCATTTCTGCGCTGAACCCTCGTTGGTGGCGCGAGATTCTCACACGACGCCCTTGACGTACGGGTCGAACTGGACAATCATGCTGGTGAATGTGAACGAGAACATTCTCGACTCAACCCCCTCAACGAAGAGCCCGGGGATCGCCTGGAGTCAGAATGTGAGCGATCACTTTTCGCAGATAGGGCCGTTCTTCGGTCCAGATTCGTAGAGGTACGTCAAGGAGGACGCCACCATGAGGCCCACTGCATTTCTCGAGCGAAAGGCCACTGTCATTGCTGCGATGTCGGCGGCCGCTTCCTTGGCGGTCGCCGTACTCGTTCCTGCCGCAGAGGCACAGGCCGCCGTATCGGTTGAGACCTTGGCGGAGTACGACTTTGCGGCGACGAGTGGGACGTCGGTGCCGGATGCCACGGGAAATGGTCACGATGCGACGATCGTGGGCGAGGGGGCGTCTGTGGTGGGGTCCGCGTTGATGCTTCCTGGGGGTGCTCCGGGGTCAGATGCGGCGTATGTCGAGTTGCCGACGGGGCTGTTTGATGGTCGTGACTCGGTGAGTGTGTCGATGTGGCTCCAGAATGAGACGGGTCCTGGCAACTATGCGGCGATGTTCTTTGGTTCGGAGGTTTCGCCGCCGGCGCAGTATTTCCTGCTGAATCCCGCGAACCCGGACGGCCGGTTCAAGGCTGTCGTGACGGACGGCAACGCTCCGTCGGAGCCGTGGACGACTGAGTCGGGAATCTCTCCGACGTTTGCCGACCGAGGTGTGGCGGGTCCGGTGACGGGTAGCGAGTGGGCGATGTACACCGCGGTGATCACACCGACGTCGATCACTGGCTACCTGGACGGTGCCGTGGTCGACACTGTTGCGACGACTCGCACGGTGTCGGATTTCGGCTCCGACCTCGTGGCGTTCTTGGGGCGCTCGTCCTATCCCGACGTGTTCTACGAGGGCGGCATTGGAGATGTCGTCATCTTCGACGGTGCACTGACAGCGGCCGATGTCACTGAGCTTCACGCTGCGGGTGCTCCCTTCGACGGCGCTCCTTTGGCGGAGTACGACTTTGCGGCGACGAGTGGGACGTCGGTGCCGGATGCCACGGGAAATGGTCACGATGCGACGATCGTGGGCGAGGGGGCGTCTGTGGTGGGGTCCGCGTTGATGCTTCCTGGGGGTGCTCCGGGGTCAGATGCGGCGTATGTCGAGTTGCCGACGGGGCTGTTTGATGGTCGTGACTCGGTGAGTGTGTCGATGTGGCTCCAGAATGAGACGGGTCCTGGCAACTATGCGGCGATGTTCTTTGGTTCGGAGGTTTCGCCGCCGGCGCAGTATTTCCTGCTGAATCCCGCGAACCCGGACGGCCGGTTCAAGGCTGTCGTGACGGACGGCAACGCTCCGTCGGAGCCGTGGACGACTGAGTCGGGAATCTCTCCGACGTTTGCCGACCGAGGTGTGGCGGGTCCGGTGACGGGTAGCGAGTGGGCGATGTACACCGCGGTGATCACGCCGACGTCGATCACTGGCTACCTGGACGGTGCCGTGGTCGACACTGTTGCGACGACTCGCACGGTGTCGGATTTCGGCTCCGACCTCGTGGCGTTCTTGGGGCGCTCGTCCTATCCCGACGTGTTCTACGAGGGCGGTCTACGCGACGTCACGATCTATGACGGTGCGCTGACGGATGCTGACGTCGCCGCGCTCTACGAGGACCGACCCGCGAGCGACGCGGAAGCCTTGGCTGCCGATGTTGCCGCGCTGTCGCTCGTTCATGCCGATGAGGTGCGCGGAAACCTGACATTGCCGACTTCGGGCGAGAACGGCAGCGCCATCGCGTGGAGTTCGTCAGACAACGCGGTAGTGACGCCTACCGGCGAGGTGACCCGCCCGGCCAATGGCGAGGACCCGGTGTCCGTCACGCTGACGGCAACCCTCACGCTCGGTGACCTGAGCGATACCAAGGAGTTTGAAGCGACCGTGTTGCCGCTGCCGGCCGTATCCGAGTACAACGCATACTTCTTCCCCTTCTTCACGGGTGAGTCGACGACCGTCAGCGAGGAGATCTACTTCGCGACTTCGTTGGGCAACAGTCCGCTCGCGTGGCAGGACCTCAACAACGGTGAGTCCGTCCTTCAATCCACCCTGGGTGAGGAGGGCATCAGGGACCCCTTCGTCATGCGCTCGCCGGAGGGTGACCGTTTCTTCATGATCTCAACTGACCTCAACATGAATGAGCTCTATAGCGGTTATGACTTTGGGACCGCTCAGGAGACAGGGAGTCGACGCCTCAACGTGTGGGAGTCCACCGATCTCGTGAACTGGGGCGAACAGCGCTCGATCACCGTGTCCAGTGAATACGCAGGCAACACCTGGGCTCCCGAGGCGACCTACGACGACGAGGCCGGCGAGTACATCGTGTACTGGGCCTCGAACCTCTATCCGTCAGCATCGACTGCTGGCCGCGACGTCACCACCACGTACAACCGCATGATGTATGTCACCACGCGGGACTTCGTGACCTTCAGCGAGCCGCAGGAGTGGGTTGATGTTCAGCGTGGCGCAGGGCTAGGCATGATCGACGCCAACGTGGTCAAAGATGGCGATGTCTTCTATCGCTTCATCAAGGACGAGGCGAGCTTCGACATTCGTCAGGAGAGGTCGACGGACCTTCGCGCGACGGTATCGGACGCCTTGCCCACGACGTCGTCGCCAGACGCTGGGTGGCAGCTCGTCAAGGAGCACATCGGCGTGGGTGAACCGAACCCGTGGGGTGGGACGTTTACCCAGGGCGAGGGCCCGAGCGCTTTCCGTGACAACGAGGACCCCGACCACTGGTATCTCATGATCGACCAGCCGAGCTATCACGGTGGCGAGGGGTACATGCTGTTCGAGACGTATGACATCGCTTCCGGTGATTGGACCTCGGTGATCGATGCGCAGCTGCCCACGAACGCGCGGCATGGCACTGTCCTGCCGATCACCGGCGAGGAACAGGAGCGCCTCCTTGAGGCCTATCCGAATGACGCGGAGGGTGAGTACTCGATCGCCGTCGTCGACGGGCAAACGGGCGCCGACATCGACGACACGATGTACGGCGTGTTCTTTGAGGACATCAACTGGGCTGCCGACGGCGGCTTGTACGCCGAGATGGTCCGCAACCGGTCCTTCGAGTTCCTTCCTGTGGACGCCTCTGGCTACACCGGCATGACCGCATGGACAGCGTCTGGCACGTCGTCCGGCTCAGGCTCGGCATCCACGCCGAATGATGCGGAGCGCCTCAACGAACGTAATCGCACCTATCTCCGGCTGGACCTCACGAGCGAGGGAGACGGCACCTATGGTGTGAGCAACGCGGGCTACAACGCAGGCTTCGCTATCGACGACGGAGCGTCGTACAACTTTTCCGTCCACGCCCGTACCACCGCTCCCGCGGGCACGCCACTCCACGTCACGTTGCGAGACGGTGACGGAGCCGCCGTATCCGACACCCTCACGGTTGTCGTGGGCGACGACGAATGGGCGCCTTTGACCGGTGTCCTCACGGCCACGACGACGACGGACGCGGCACGACTCGACGTCCAAGCATCCGGCACAGGAACCCTGCGGCTGGACATGATTTCGCTGTTCCCGCAGGACACATACAAGGGACGCCAGAACGGGCTGCGCGCCGACCTGGCGGAGAAGATCGAGGCCCTCGACCCGGGGTTCATCCGATTCCCCGGCGGGTGCATCGTCAATGTCAACAGCCATGAGGGCTACGACGCAGCCTCGGACTATGAGCGGTCGCGGTCGTACCAGTGGAAGGACACCATCGGCCCCGTGGAGGAACGCGCCACCAATGCGAACTTCTGGGGCTACAACCAGACCTATGGGCTCGGCTATTACGAGTACTTCCAGTTTGCCGAAGACATCGGCGCGAAGCCGGTACCCGTGGTACCCGCGCTCATGAATGGTTGCGGTCAGAGTTTGCGGGACGGGGAGTGGAACGACCCAGAGCTCGTCGAACGGCATATTCAGGATGCGCTCGACTTGATCGAGTTCGCCAACGGCCCTGCGACATCCGAGTGGGGCGCCGTGCGGGCCGAGATGGGGCACCCGGAGCCATTCGGCATGGACCGACTGGAGGTGGGAAACGAAGAGAACTTCCCTGTGGAGTTCATGCAGGTGTTCGCGCAGTTCCGCGATGCCATCAAGGCCGAGTATCCGGACGTGATGGTGATCAGCAATTCCGGTCCCGATGACCAAGGGGCAGCCTTCGACCTCCACTGGGAGCAGAACATCGCCGAGGGTGTCGACATGGTCGACGAGCATTACTACAACAGTCCCACGTGGTTCCTCCAGAACAACGACCGCTACGACTCCTACGATCGCTCGGGTCCGAAGGTGTGGCTGGGTGAGTATGCATCGCTCGACAACCGGTTCGCGAACGCGCTCGCCGAGGCGGCGTTCATGACGGGCTTGGAGCGCAACGCTGACCTCGTCACCATGGCGTCGTACGCGCCGCTGCTCGCGAACACCGAGCACTACCAGTGGACACCGGACATGATCTGGTTCGACAACGATGAGTCGTGGGGTTCCGCAAACTACGAAGTTCAGAAGCTCTTCATGAATAACGTCGGCGATCGTGTGGTCCCGACAGAGGCCTCTGGCGATGTCATCGAGGCGCAGCCCATCACCGGCAGTGTGGGCCTATCGACGTGGTCAACGTCGGCCCGCTACGACGACGTCGTCGTCACGGACCACGAGGACACCGTTCTGTTCTCCGACGACTTCGAGGACGGCGACGCTGACGGTTGGGAATCGCTTGCGGGCCGCGGCACGTGGGCTGTCGATGACGGCGCATACGTGCAAACGTCCACGTCGGCCCAAGACACTCTCGTCGCGGGACCGCCCGTGACGGCCACCGACTACAACATCGACATGAAGGCCACCAAACTCGCAGGTGCCGAGGGTTTCCTGATCGGCTTTGGCGTGAAGGACTCGGGCAACTTCTATTGGTGGAACCTCGGAGGGTGGAACAACACTCGGAGTGTGGTCGAGAAGGCCACGAACGGGGCGAAGGAGACGGTGTTCGCCAAGGAGGGGCACAGCATCGAGACGGGCCGCGAATATGAAGTGCGGATCGAAGTCCGCGGCACTCACGTCGATCTATACCTCGACGGGGTGCTGGAGGGCTCCTTCGACGACGACAAGGTCGTCGAGCCCTTCGCACAGGTGCTCACACAGGACGATGCGACCGGCGACGTGATCCTGAAGGTTGTCAACGCTCAGGGTCGCGCGGCGAGCACAGCCATTGACCTTGGCTCGCTCGAGGTGGGCAACGAGGCGCAGCGGACGGTGATCGCCGCGAGTCCTGCAGCGACGAACACGCGGACCGCGACTCCGGTTGCGCCGGTAATCGACACCGTCGAAGGGATCTCCTCGTCCTTCACGTACACGTTCCCGGCTCACTCGATCACGTTCCTGCGTATGTCAACCGATGACGACGGCAACGGCAACGGTGGCGGGAACGGCAACGGCAATGGCAACGGTGGCGGGAACGGCAACGGTGGCGGCAACGGCAACGGCAACGGCAACGGCAACGGTGGCGGGAACGGCAACGGTGGCGGCAACGGCAACGGCAACGGCAACGGCAACGGCAACGGCAACGGTGGCGGCAACGGCAACGGCAACGGCAACGGCAACGGCAACGGCAACGGCAACGGCAACGGTGGCGGCAACGGCAACGCGGCGTCTCCGCTCGCCCTCGACGAGGTCTTGCTTTCGCCGGAGGGTCAATTGGTGTTGCCGGAGTCGGCGCGGCCGGGCCAGACTATTCGCGTCGGGTTCCGCCACGGCGGGCATGTGGGCGAGCGGGTGTCGGTGTACATCTATTCTGAGCCGACCCTGCTGGGCATTCGATCCGTCGAGTGGGACAGTACCTTCTCCGTGACGATCCCCTTCACGGCGCCATTGGGCGAGCACACCATCGCGGTCTATAGCGAGACAGGTGAGGTACTCGGGTGGGCACCGCTGACGCTCACGGCCGCCTCCGCTGGCGCCCTGGCGGACACGGGACCGGCGGGCCAGGTGGCGGGATGGCTTGCGCTTGCCATGCTGCTGATGAGCGCGGGAATGGCCGTCGCTCTGAGCCGTCGTGGAGCGATGCGGCGGGCCTCCTCCGCCGGGTGACCTCGCGGCGGGACGGGCCTCGCTCTCCTCAGCCGCGGCGCGAGGTTCGCGAGCGCTCTGTGAGGCTCGACGCGGGGGTGTGCCAGTGCCCACGGCCGAGGCACGTGCCATTGCCGGCGGGCCTGCGACAGGGGTCGTGTGTGGCAAAGCGTGCCTGAGCGAGGGCCTAGAATCTTCTGGCCCGCCGGTCGGGCGGCCGCGCGGGCTTTGCCCCGCGACTCGCGGGACCAACGGCGCACACGATGCGTCCTCAAAGGCGGTGCAATAGAAGAGGCCCACCCGGCCTCACCCGCATCGATACGAGGATCACCCATGCTCTTTTCCCGCTCCACCGTCTCCGCCCTCGCCGTCGCAGGCATCGGCGCCGTCCTGCTCGCGGGCTGTGCCCCGGCGAGCGAGGCTGATTCGACCCCGACCGCGTCGACCAGCCCCGCTGCGGAACAGGCCGTCAACGTCGGCGACGTGGTGGCCAACGTGAAGACCTTGACCGGCTGCGAGACCTTCGGTGGCACGTGGGCCGGCGGCAAGGTGGCAGGCGAGGACGTGACTGCCGCGTGGGAGTACACCTGCGACGTGGACGGTGACGGCGCCGTCGAGACCACCCTCGCGATCTATGACACCGCCGAGGACCAGGACGCCGACCTCGCGACCCGCGAGGCCGCCGGGACCGACACCGGGCTGCTGACGGCCGAGGGCTACACGATCATCACGACCGACTCCTCGCACTTCCAGACGTTTGAGGGTGACGGACTGACCGTGGCTCGCGAGCTGCCCGCCGCGTAACGCCGCCGCACTCCGCACACAGTAGACAGACGAAAGGAGCCCGCCGTCGCGGGCCCCTTTCGCTTCCTCCCCCTAGGACGCGGCGCGCTTCTTCGCCGGCGCCCTGCGAGCCCCCGGAGGAGAGGCTGGGGTCCACGGGGCGAGCGAGCGCAGCTGGGTGACGTGGCCGGGGTCGAGCTCGGCCACGGATGCCACTCCCAGGAGCTTCATGGTGCGCACAATCTCGGTGCGCAGGATCTCGATGGTGCGGTCCACGCCCTCGCGCCCGCCCGCCATCAAGCCGTACAAGTAGGCGCGTCCCACGAGCGTGAAGTCGGCGCCCATCGCCAGGGCGGCCACGACATCGGCCCCCGACATGATGCCCGTGTCGAGAATGATGGTGGCGTCCTTGCCGAGGGCAGCACGCACCGACGGCAACAGGTGGAACGGCACAGGTGCGCGGTCCAACTGCCGGCCGCCGTGATTGGACAGCACGATCCCGTCCACGCCGAGGTCCATCACGCGCTTGGCGTCGTCGACCGTCTGGATGCCCTTGACGACCACCTTGCCGGGCCACTGGTCGCGGATCCACGCGAGGTCGTCGAAGTCGACGGTGGGGTCGAAGAGTGCGTTGAGCAGCTCGCCGATGGTGCCGTTCCATTCGGACAGCGACGCGAACGTGAGCGGCTCGGTGGTGAAGAAGTTCCACCACCACTCGGGGCGCGGGATGGCGTTCAGCACCGTCGCGGGGGTGAGCTGCGGCGGGATCGTGAAGCCGTTGTACGAGTCGCGCAGGCGAGCTCCGGCCACGGGCACGTCCACCGTGACGAGCAGCGTGTCGAAGCCGGCCTCCGCGGCGCGGGAGACCAGCGACATCGACTTGTCCCGGTCCTTCTGCATGTACAGCTGGAACCAGTTGCGGCCGTCGGGGTTGGCCTCGCGGACCCCTTCGGGCGAGGTGGTGCCCACGGTCGACAGCGAGAACGGGATGCCCGCGGCGCCAGCGGCGGAGGCCCCGGCTCGCTCGCCTTCGGCGTGCATCATGCGCGTGAAGCCGGTGGGGGCGATGCCGAAAGGCAGCGCGGACACACCGCCCAGGATCTCCACCGACGTGTCCACGGAGGACACGTCGCGAAGGATCGCGGGGTGGAACTCGATGTCACGGAAGGCCTGGCGGGCGCGACCCAGCGACAGCTCGAACTCCGCGGCGCCGTCGGTGTAGTCGAACGCGCCCTTGGGGGTGCGGCGCTTCGCGATGGTGCGCAGGTCCTCGATCCGGTGCGCCTTGGCCAGGCGCCGGGCGCGGCCGTTGGGCTCGAAACCCTTGAACCGCATCAGCGGGGCCAGGTCGGCGGGACGCGGGACGCGTCGCTCCATCTTCATCGGGTGCCTCCCTGAGGCTCGTGCGTGCGGACGTTTTGCGTGCGCGCCACGAGGTCGCGCAGCGATTCGATGCTCTCACCCGTTGCGCCGAGCGAGCGCGCCTGCACCAGCACGTTGCCCAGCGCGGTCGCCTCGACGGGGCCGGCGACTACGGGAAGGCCGGACCTGTCTGCCGTGCGCTGGCACAACAGCCGGTTCTGGGAGCCACCGCCGGTGAGGTGGATGGTGTCGACGGCCTGGCCGGACAGGCGCGAGGCCTCGGCGACCGTGTCAGCGAACGCGGCCGCGAGCGACTCGATGATGCAGCGGGCCATCTCGGCCCGCGATGACGGTGCCGGCAGCCCGCGCTCCGTGAGCCACTGCGCAATCCGCGCCGGCATGTCTCCGGGCGCAAGGAAGGAGTCGTCATTGGCGTCGAATACGGGAACGTCGTCGCCGACCGCATCGGCCTCGGCGAGTAGGCGTTCGAGGTCCACGCTCTCTCCGCCGCGCTCCCAGGTGCGAATCGTCTCGCTCAGCAGCCACAGGCCCATGACGTTGTGGAGGAACCTTGTGCGGCCATCCACGCCGCCCTCGTTGGTGAAGTTCGCCTCGCGCGCCGCGTCGGTCAGCACCGGCGCCTCGGTCTCGACGCCCACCAGGCCCCAGGTGCCACAGGAGATGTAGGCGCCTCCCGTCTCGCGCATCGGGGTCGCGAGGACGGCCGATGCCGTGTCGTGGCTTCCCACGGCCGTCACCGGGGTGGTGGTCGCCAGCCCGGTCGCCTCGGCGACCGACGGCAGCAGAGGGCCGATGCGGTCGCCGGGGCTCACGAGGCCGGGCAGCACCGCGGCGGGCAGGCCCAACGCCTCCATGAGGGCCAGGTCCCACTCCCGGCTGGCCACGTCGAGCAGACCGGTGGTCGACGCGTTGGTGCGCTCCGCCACCTGCTGACCCGTCATCCAGAACGCGAGGAGGTCGGGCACCAGCAGCATGCGGTCGGCAAGCCCCAGCACCGCGGGGTCCTCCGCGGCCAGTTGGTACGCCGTGTTGAAGGGTAGATATTGCAGGCCGTTACGCGCGTACAGCCCCGGGAATCCCACCTTGGCGTGCACCGCGGCGACTCCCGCCTCACAGCGGGCATCGCGGTAGTGGAACGGCTCGCCGAGGGTGCGGTCGCCGCGCAGCAGCGCATAGTCCACGGCCCAGGAGTCGATGCCGACCGAGGCGATGCCGCTCTCCCAGGCATGCGCATCGCGCAGGCCGCTGAGCGCTGCGCGGTACAGCGCCTGGGCGTCCCAGTGCAGCCCGTCGGGAAGGGCCACGGGGCCGTTGGGGAACCGCGCCAGCTGACGCAGGCGCAACTCCCCGGGGCCCACGTGTCCCACCATCACCCGGCCGCTCGTGGCGCCCAGGTCGACGGCGGCGACGGCCACCGGGTTCGCGGGGGAGGGGCTCATCGCAGGAATGCCGCCGCCACGCCCGCGTCCACCGGCACGTGCAGGCCGGTCGTGTGGGTCATGTCGGGGCCCGTGAGGACGGCCGCGGCGTTCGCGACATGCTCGGGGAGCACCTCGCGCTTGAGAATCGTGCGCTGCGCGTAGAACTCGCCCAGGTTCTCCTCGTCGATGCCATAAGTCTTAGCGCGGTTGGCGCCCCAGCCGCCGGCGAAGATGCCAGAGCCGCGCACGACGCCGTCGGGGTTGATGCCGTTGACCTTGATGCCGAACTGGCCCAGCTCCACGGCGAGCAGGCGCACCTGGTGAGCCTGGTCCGCCTTGGTGGCGGAGTACGCGATGTTGTTGGGGCCGGCGAACACGGAGTTCTTGGAGGCGATGTAGAGGACGTCGCCTCCCATCTCCTGGTCGATCATGACTCGGGCGGCCGCCTGAGAGACCAAGAACGAGCCCTTCGCCATGACGTCGTGCTGGAGGTCCCAGTCGCGCTCGGTGGTCTCGAGCAGCGGCTTGGACAGCGACAGGCCCGCGTTGTTGACGATGAGGTCCACGCCGCCGAACGCGAGGACGGCCTCGTTGATCGCCGCCGCCACGGCATCGGCCCTGGACACGTCGATCTGCACGCCCACGGCGACGTCGGTCGAGCCCAACTCGGCCGCGGCCTCCTGGGCCTTGGCGAGGTCCAGGTCGGCGATCACCACGCACGCGCCCTCGGCGGCGAGGCGGGTCGCGATGGCCTTGCCGATGCCCGAGGCTGCGCCCGTCACGAACGCGACGCGGGTGGCGTGGCTCTTGGGCTTCGGCATGCGCTGGAGCTTGGCCTCCTCGAGTGCCCAGTACTCGATGCGGAACTTCTCCGCGTCCGAGATGGGCCTGTAGGTCGACAGGGCCTCGGCGCCGCGCATCACGTTGATGGCGTTGATGTAGAACTCGCCGGCCACGCGCGCGGTCTGCTTGTTCGCGCCAAACGAGAACATGCCCACGCCGGGAACCAGCACGATGAGCGGGTCGGCACCGCGGATGGCGGGCGACTCCGAGGTCGCGTGGGCCTTGTAGTAGGCCTGGTAGTCGGCACGGTAGGCCTCGTGAAGTTCCTTGAGCCTGGCCTTGGCGTCCTCGACGGAGGAGTCGGCGGGAAGGTCGAGCACCATCGGCTTGACCTTGGTGCGCAGGAAGTGGTCGGGGCAGGAGGTGCCGAGCGACGCGAGGCGCGGGTGCTCGGCACGGCTAAGGAAGTCCAGCACCACGTCGGCGTCGGTGAAGTGACCCACCATGGGCTTGTCCGTCGACGCGATACCGCGAATGGTGGGGGCGAGGGCGGCGGCCTTCGCGCGACGCTCGTCGGCGGCCAGCGCCCCGTAGCCGTCCAGTGCCGGGCCGAAGGGCTCGGGCTTGCCGTTGGCCTCGATGTAGGCCGCGGCGGTGTCGATGATCTGCAGCGAGCGCGCTTCGCACTCGTCCGAGGTGTCGCCCCACGCGGTGATGCCGTGACCGCCGAGAATGCATCCGATCGCCTGCGGGTTGGCCTCCTTGATGGCGGCGATGTCGAGGCCCAGCTGGAAGCCCGGGCGGCGCCACGGCACCCACACCACCGCGTCACCGAAGATCTTGTGGGTCAGTTCCTCACCGTCCGCGGCGGTCGCGATGGCGATGCCGGCGTCGGGGTGAAGGTGATCCACGTGGTTGGCGTCGACCAGGCCGTGCATGGCGGTGTCGATCGACGGGGCCGCGCCGCCCTTGCCGTGCAGGCAGTAGTCGAACGCCGCGACCATCTCGTCCTCGCGCTCGACGCCGGGGTAGACGTCCACGAGCGCGCGCATGCGGTCCAGGCGCAGCACGGCAAGGCCGGACTCCTTGAGCGTGCCCAGGTCGCCGCCCGAGCCCTTGACCCACAGCAGCTCGGTGGACTCGCCCGTCACGGGGTCGGTCTCGGAGCCCTTCGCGGACGTGTTGCCGCCGGCGTAGTTGGTGTTCTTGGGGTCGGCCCCCAGGCGGTTGGAGCGGGTGATGAGGTCATGGGCGACGGGGTTCGTCATGATCGTCCTTCGAGGTAGTCAGGGGGTCTCGCCTGCGAGCCAGGCGAGGACGGTGGTGAGGGTGCGCTCCGCATAGGGGAGCTCGGGGTGGTTGAGGTGGCCGTGCGTGGTGCCTGGCTCGACGGCGTAGGTGACGTCCACGCCAGCCGCCTCGAGTTCGGCGGCGAAGGTTTCGCCCATCGCGCGCAGGTCGTCGGCGTCGCCGTCGATGATGAGCGTGCGGGGCATTCCGGTGAGGTCGTGCCCGCCGGGGAAGGCGTACGGGTCGGCGAGGATCGCGGCGTCGCCCACGTAGTGCAGGTTCATCGCTGCGACCTTGGAGGGGCGGAACCGCCTGCCTTCGGGGGCCTTGACGACGGCCGATGCCGCTTGCGGGCTCGCGCTCGGCAGGCTTGCGTGGGTGACGGGATAGGCGAGGTAGAGGTCGGCGGGGGTCGGCGCGTGACCGCCGGCACCGGCCGCGCTCTCGCGTGCCAGCCGCAGCGCGACGCCCGCGGCGACGTTGCCGCCCGCGCTCGCGCCGCCCAGCATCAGGTGTGCCGGATCCACGCCGAACTCCTCGGCGTGCGCCGCCATCCACGCGACGGCGGCGAGGACGTCCTCGTGCGCGGCGGGGAAGCGGTTCTCACCGGCGGCCGTGACCAGCCGGTAGTCGACCGACAGCACCACGTGACCGGCGCCCGCAAACCGGCGCGCCACGGCATCGGCCTCCGGCATGTCCAGGTCGCCGTGGACAAAGCCGCCCCCGTGACACCAGACGATGCCGCGAGAGCCGGCGGCCGCGTCGGCCGGCCGATAGAGACGGGCGGGAACGGCACCGTCGATGAAGACGTCTTCGACCGTGAGGGTGGCCGCGGTCACGACAGGCCCGCCGCGCTCAGTTGGGTTTCGAGGTGGAAGACCTCGGGTAGCTGCGGCGCTCCCTGGTCCGGGCGATCACCATCGAGTGAGACGAAGAACGGCGCCATCGTCTCCTCCCAGCGTGCGGTACGCGGGTCCGAGGCGAGGGCCGCCGCGGAGGCGGCATCGTCATCGGTCTTGTACACGCCCACCAGCAGGCCGGTGGGGGACAGGAACAGCGAGTAGTCCCGGCGCCCCGCGTCGCGAATGGCCTCCAGCATCTCGGGCCAGACGGCCCGGTGGGCCTCGACGTACTCGTCGAGCCGCGCCGGGTCCACCTGGAGGGTGAAGCAGATGCGGGGCACGGCTTAGGCGCCCCAGCCGGCCTGCGTGCCGCCCACGCGCTCCTCGGCGGCGCGGGCGAGGTAGCCCGAATCGGCGAAGGCTTGCATGGGGTCGGCGGGCAGGCCCCGGGACTCGCGCCACGCGGCGAGGTCCGGGCGGACGTCGGTGTAGAAGGCGTCCATGAGGATGCCGTTGGCCTTCAGGACGTCGCCCTCGATTTGTGCCGCGGTCAGAGCCTCACGGTCCACCAGCAACGCGCGCGCCGTCATCTCCTGGACGTTCAGCACGGAGCGGATCTGGCCGGGGATCTTGTCCTCGATGTTGTGGCACTGGTCGAGCATGAATGCGGTGTCGCCGTCCTTGCCGTAGCCGCCGCCGCGGATGACCTCGACGATGATGCGGAACAGTTGGAACGGGTCGGCGGCGCCTACGATGAGGTCGTCGTCGGCGTAGTTGCGGCTGTTGAAGTCGAATGAGCCGAGCTTGCCGAGGCGCAGCAGCTGCATGACGATGAACTCGATGTTGGTGCTGGGGGCGTGGTGGCCCGTGTCGAGGCACACCGTGGCGCGTTCGCCGAGCGCCGCCACCTGAGCGTAGCTCGTACCCCAGTCCGGCACGTCCATGTGATAGAACGCCGGCTCGAAGATCTTGTACTCGAGGACCAGGCGCTGGTGCTCGCCGATGCGAGCGTAGATCTCCTGGAGGGCCTCGTGCATGCGGTCCTGCCGGCCGCGCATGTCGTCCTGGCCGGCGTAGTTGGTGCCGTCCGCGAGCCAGATCTTGAGGTCGCGCGAGCCCGTCTCATCCATGATGTCGATGCACTCGAGGTGGTGATCGATGGCCTTGCGGCGGATGCGGTCGTCGCGGTGCGCGAGGGAACCCAGCTTGTAGTCGGCGTCCTGGAACGTGTTCGAGTTGATGGTGCCGAGCGCGACGCCCTCGTTCTTCGCATGGGCCGCGAGTGCGCTGTAGTCGTCGACCTTGTCCCACGGGATGTGCAGGGCGACGGTCGGGGCGAGCCCCGTGTGCCGGTGGACCTGCGCGGCGTCCGCGATCTTCTCGAAGGGGTCGCGCGGTGTGCCGGGCGTGGTGAACACCCGGAACCGTGTGCCGGAGTTGCCGAACGCCCACGAGGGCAGCTCGATGGCCTGTTCCTCGAGACGCGGGGCGATGCTCGCGAAGTTCGTCATGACGTCGTTGTCCTGTCCTGCCGGGGCGAGTGGCGTGGGTGCCTTGTCGCCGTTGTGAATCGTTTCAACTCTGCCGACAGTACGGCCCCGAGCGACCCCTGTCAACACGGGAGTGCTCGCCGTGCCGCACTGCACGTGCTGTTATCGTGTCACAGACGGATAGCGCTTTCCAGCCACTCGGGCAGATGCGCGTGTCGGATGCGGCGACGGGGCCGCCGTGTGGCTCTCGCCCGCGAGCGTCCCTGCTGGTGCGCGAGCCTGTGTAACGATTCATGGGATAGGTAGACGAGAGGGCGTAAGCGATGGCAGTCAGTGTGCGGGAGGTCGCGCAGCGGGCGGGGGTGTCTGTCGGCACCGTGTCGAACGTGCTGAACCGCCCCGACCAGGTCAAGGCCACGACCGTCGAGAGGGTGCGCGAGGCGATCGCGGAGCTCGGCTACGTCCCCAACGCCGCCGCGCGCCAGCTGCGCGCCGGGCAGTCGACCACGCTCGCCCTCGTGGTGCTCGACGTGTCGAACCCCTTCTTCACCGACGTCGCGCGCGGCGCCGAGGCCCGCGCCGAGGAAGCGGGCCTCACCGTCACCCTGGCCAACTCCGACGAGTCAGGCGCGCGCGAGCGCAAGCACCTTGAGCAGTTCGAGACCCAACGCGTCGCGGGCGTGCTGCTGGTGCCCACCGCGGATGCGGGGGACTCCGTGGCGCGTCTGCGCGAGCACGGCATCCCCGTGGTGCTGGTGGACCGTTCGACGGCCGATGCCTCGGTCGCCTCGGTCGCCGTCGACGACGTCGCTGGGGGTCGGATAGCGGCGGAGCACCTGCTGGAGGGCGGCCGTCGCCGGCTCGCCTTCGTGGGTGGCCCTCACTCGATCCACCAGGTGGCCGACCGCTATGCCGGCGCCGACCTCGCGATCGCCAAGGTGGACGGCTCCTCGATGGTGCGTCTCGACACCGAGGCGCTCACGCTCGAGGAAGGCATGCGCGTGGGCGCGCAGGTGCGCGACATGGTGCGCGCCGGTGAGGTCGATGCGGTCTTCGCGGCCAACGACCTGCTCGCGATCGGCGTCCAGCAGGCGCTGCTGTCGGGGCCCGACCCGGTGTCGATCCCGGGCGACGTCGCGCTCGTGGGCTACGACGACATCTCGTTTGCCGCCGCCGCCGTGGTCCCGATCACCTCGGTGCGCCAGCCGCGCCGCGCCATCGGCACGACCGCCGTCGAGTTGCTGCTCGCCGAGCGCGAGGCCGCCGAGGGCGCCACCCGTGACCACGTGGTGTTCCAGCCCGAGCTCGTGGTCCGCGCCTCCACCCAGACCCCCTCATCCCAGACAGTTTGAACCGGATCGCGGCTCGACACGCCGTCGCCACCGCCGCAAACGGGGCGACGCACCGGGTGCCGGAGCAGGAAACGGTTCACACTGTGGGGATGAAGCGCTTGATCGCCGTCGCCGGCGTCGCCCTGGTCCTCGCCGGGTGCGGCTCGAGCCTGCCCGAGCGTGAGCCGGAGGCCGTCGGGAAGGCCGATGCCGTGGTCACCGAGGGGGACACCACGAGCGTGTCGTTCGGGACGGCGCCCGGCTACGAGTATTTCGAGGGCACCACCTTCGTGCTAGGCCCCGAGGTGGCGGTCGGCGGTGCCGTCGACAGCGCCGCGGACATCCTTGCCGGCGACGCGATCAACGTGTGGACGGGCGCGTGCGCCGAGTCCTTCCCCGTCCAATGCCAGGTCGAGGCCGTCGAGGTGCGCCGAGGTGCTTGACTAGCGCCATGACGGCGCAGGCGCAGCTCACCCTCATCGGCGGCCCCACCGTGCTCATCGAGTACGCCGGGCTGCGCTTCCTCACCGACCCCACGTTCGACGATCCAGGCCCGGTCGGCAACCTCACCAAGCTCGCGGGGCCTGCTGTGACGCGCGAAGAGGTGGGCCACATCGACGTGGTGCTGCTCAGCCACGACGAGCACGAGGACAACCTCGACGTCTCTGGACGCGCCATGCTCGACGGCGTCCGCCACATCCTCACCACGCCCGAGGGAGGCGAGCGTCTCGCCGCGGCCCAGGGCATGCGGCGCTGGGATCAGGCGATCATCCCCGGCGGCACGTCGACGGTCACGATCACCTCGGTCCCCGCGCGCCACGGCCCGTCCGTGGTGAAGCACCTCGCCGGCCAGGTGACGGGATTCGTGCTCGAGGCGGAGGGCTGGCCCACGCTCTATGTCTCGGGCGACAACTCCTCGGTGCGCAAGGCGGGCAGGGTCGCCGACCGCTTCCCGGAGGTCGACGTCGCGATCGTCTTCGCCGGAGCCGCGCGCTCCCCTCGTCTGAACGACATGATGTTGACGGCCGATGCCGAACGCACCCTCGAGATCGCCTCGCGCTGGCCCGACGCGACGGTGATCCCGGCTCACATCGACGACTGGGCGCACTTCACGCAGCCGCGCGAGGCCTTCGTCGCGGCGGTGGCCGCTGCCGGTGCGAGCGACCGCGTCACGCTCCTCGAGCGAGGGGAGAGCCGGCTCGTCCCCTAGGCGAGGACGGCGTTGGCCAGCGCGATCGGGTCCATCCCCTCGCCCTCGGCGCCAGCCACGTTGGTGAGCCAGACGAACGCCACGCCGCGCTCGGGGTGCACCCAGAACTCGGTGCCCGCCCAGCCCGCGTGGCCGAACCCGTCGGTCGCGACGAGCCCCGGCACGCGCCGGCGTAGACAGAACGTGACGCCCCACTCGCAGCCGCGTTCAGGTGGGTACGGGTCGATCGTGGCCATGCCCGCCGTCAGCGAGGTGCGCATCAGCGCGAGCGTGGCCGGTGAGACGAGGGCCCCGTCGTCGGCCAGAAGGGACCGTCCCACCGCGAGCAGGTCCTCGGCGGTCGCGACCGCGCCCGCCCCGGGGTGGCGTAGGCGAGCGAAGGCATCCCAGTCGAGCGCGGCGTCGCCGCGGAGCACCGGCCGATGCGCCGAGGAATCGGTCTCCATCGTCACCCCGGTGGCGCCCACCGGGGCGAGGGTGGCGGCTAGCTCCTCCCGCCAGGACCGCCCCGTCGCGTGCTCGATCATCCGCACGATGCCCTGGTAGCCGATGGACGAGTAGCGCGACACCGTGCCCGCCTCGAAGTCGCGGCCGGGCGCCAGCAGCGCCTCGTCGAGATCGCCCGCGAAGTCGAGCGCGGGTTCGGGGATCCCTGCGCTATGAGACACCAGATGGCGCAACTGCACCTCGTCGGGACGGTCTGAGCCAAAGCCGGCCACGGCATCGGCCAGCCGATCATCGAGCGAGAGCGAGCCGGCCTCGAGGAGGCGCCCGACGGTCAGCCCCACGAGCGCCTTGGTGATGGAGAACAGGGGATAGGCGTCACCCGGGGCGGCGTCGCCGACGGCGTCGAGTTCGACCGCACCGTCGGCGGTCACGAGTCCCAACACCCCGCCCGGAGAAGCACCTGTCTCGACCTGCGCGCGCGCCCAGCCGAGCGCCTCCTCAAAACCCATCGCGACTCCCTCGTCTCTACGGCGCCCGGCCGTGGCATCGGCCATTCGGAAGCGAGACTACCCAGGAGGGCAGCACCGTGTGCGCGCCGATAGACTCGACGGGTGACTCCCGAGGAACTTGCCGCCCAGATCCGCGCCGCCCTGCTGCAGGGCATCGACGACAGCGACTTCCAGCTGTCCCCGTTCGATGTCCCCGAGGACATCCGCGTGGAGCGTCCCCGCCAGCGCGAGCACGGCGACTGGTCGACCAACATTGCGATGCAGCTGGCGAAGAAGGCAGGCACCAACCCGCGCGAGTTCGCCGACACCCTGGTGGAGCGCCTGGCCGAGATCGACGGCATCGACGCGGCCGAGGTCGCCGGCCCCGGCTTCATCAACATCCGCCTCGCCGCAGGCGCCGCCGGTGAGTTGGCGCGCGGCATTGTCGAGTACGGTGCCGACTACGGCCGTGGCGAGTCGCTGACGGGCACGTCGGTGAACCTCGAGTTCGTCTCGGCGAACCCCACGGGACCCGTGCACCTGGGCGGTGCGCGTTGGGCGGCCGTGGGCGACTCGCTCGCGCGCCTGCTCGAGTTCCACGGCGCGATGGTGACCCGCGAGTACTACTTCAACGACCACGGCAGCCAGATCGACAACTTTGCGGGCTCGCTCTACGCGGTCGTCGCGGGTGAGGACGCGCCCGAGAACGGCTACGGCGGCCAGTATATCCAGGACATCGCCAATGAGGTCATGGTCGAGGCCATGGAGAACGGCGACACCGATCCGCTCGAGCTGCCCCGTGACGAGGCGATCGAGTTCTTCCGCGTGCGCGGCGTGCGCCTCATGTTCAACGAGATCAAGAACTCGCTGAGGGACTTCGGCGTCGAGTTCGACGTGTACTTCCACGAGGACTCGCTGCACGAGTCGGGCAAGGTCGAGCACGCGCTCAAGGAACTCAAGGAGTCGGGTGCGCTGTACGAGGCTGACGGCGCCTGGTGGCTGCGCAGCTCCGACCACGGCGATGAGAAGGACCGCGTGGTCGTGAAGTCGGACGGCAACGCGGCTTACATCGCGGGTGACATCGCCTACATCCGCGATAAGGCCGAGCGCGGCGCCGACCTGTGCATCTACCTGCTGGGCGCGGACCACCACGGCTACATCGCGCGCCTCAAGGCCGCCGCGGCGGCCCTGGGCTACTCGCCTGACCTGGTCGAGGTGATCATCGGCCAGTTGGTGAACCTCGTGAAGGATGGCGAGCCCGTGCGCATGTCCAAGCGCGCGGGAAACGTGGTCACGATGGAGGACCTGGTGGGTGCCGTGGGGGTGGACGCCGCGCGTTACTCGCTCGCGCGTTCCTCCGCGGACTCGTCGATCGACATCGACCTCGACCTGCTGGCGTCCAAGACCAACGCGAACCCCGTCTTCTACGTCCAGTACGCCCACGCCCGTACGTGCGGTGTGCAGCGCAACGCTGCCGAGTACGGCATCGCCCGCGAGGACGGCTTCGACGCCGCCCAGCTGGAGCACGAGTGGGACTCGAAGCTGCTGGGCGTGCTCGGCGAGTTCCCGCGCATCGTGGCCCAGGCCGTCGAGTTCCGCGAGCAGCACCGCGTCGCCCGCTACCTCGAGGAGCTCGCCTCGACGTATCACGGCTGGTACGACCGCACTCGCGTGACCCCGCAGGGCGAGGAGGAGGTCACCGACTTGCACCGCACGCGCCTGTGGCTCAACGACGCCGCGCAGCAGGTGCTGCGCAACGGCCTGCACCTGCTGGGCGTCTCCGCGCCCGAGCGGATGTGACGCCGATGGCGGTCTGGTCCTCGTCCGTCGCCCGCGGTGACGACGGTGCGCTGAGCGTGGGCGGCATCGACGTGCGCGACCTCGCGGCCGCGCACGGCACGCCCCTCTACGTGGTGGACGAGGCGGATTTCCGTGCGCGCGCGGCCGCCTTCCGCGACCACTTCACGGCCGCGTTTGGCCGCCACCGCGCCAAGGTCGACGTCTACTACGCGGGCAAGGCCTTCCTCGCCTCGCAGGTGGCCGGGTGGATGCGCGAGGAGGACCTGTGCCTCGACGTCGCCTCGCGCGGCGAGCTCGAGATCGCGCTGCGTGGCGGCATGCCGCCCGAGCACATCGGCCTTCACGGCAATAACAAGGCCGAGGACGAGCTGCGCCGGGCGCTGTCCGTGGGCGTGGGGCGGATCATCGTCGACTCGTTCACGGAGATCGAGGTGCTCGACGCGCTCGCGCGCGAGATGGGTGTGATCGCGCCCGTGATGGTGCGCGTCACGACCGGCGTGCACGCGGGTGGGCACGAGTACATCGCGACCAGCCACGAGGACCAGAAGTTCGGCCTGTCGCTCGCGTCCGGCGCCGCCTACGACGCGCTGCTCGCGTGCCACGACGCCCCCGGCCTGAAGCTCTTGGGCATCCACACCCACATCGGCAGCCAGATCCTGTCCGTCGAGGCCTTCCGCGAGTCCGCGGACCGCATGCTGCGCCTGCGCGCCGCCTTCACGGCCGACACCGGGGCCGACCTTCCCGAGGTCGACCTGGGTGGCGGCTATGCCATCGCGTATACGGCCGATGCCGAGGCGCTCGAGCCGTCCGTGGCCGCCTACGAAATTGCCGATGCGGTGGCGGCCGTGATGGATCCCATCGGTGGTGCGTGGCCGCGGTTCTCGATCGAGCCGGGGCGCGCGATCGCCGGGCCTGCCGGGCTCACGCTGTACACGGTGGGCATCACGAAGGACGTTCGCCTGGAGGATGGCGGCTCGCGCCAGTATGTCGCCGTCGATGGCGGCATGAGCGACAACCCGCGCACCATCATGTACGGAGCCGAGTACCACGCCGAGGTCGCCTCGCGGCTGTCCTCGTCGCCGATGACGCTGTCGCGCGTGGTCGGCAAGCACTGCGAGAGCGGCGACATCGTGGTCCGCGACGTCGACCTACCCGAGGACACAAGGCGCGGCGACCTGCTCGCCGTCGCGGCGACCGGTGCGTACGGCCGCTCGATGGCCTCGACCTACAACGCCGCGCTGCGCCCGGCCGTGGTCGCCGTGCGCGACGGGGCATCGAAGGTGCTGGTCCGCCGCGACACCCTCGAGGACCTGCTCAGCTGGGACGTCGCGGGGGAGTGACCCCCGCAGAGGCCTCACGCACCGCGGCCCGGCTCCCACGAGGGGGCCGGGCTGCGGTCCTTCCAGACGCGACTTACAGCGCTGCGCGCACCGCGTCCTGCATCGACGTGGGCTCGTGGCCAATGAGGTCCGCGAGGTCAGTCGACTCGGTCTCGAGCTCGCCCTTGGCGATCGAGGCATCGACGCTCGCCCAGAAGCGGGCCGTGCCCTCATCCATGCCCGCCCCCTGAACCATGCCGCCCACGAGTTCGTCGACGCTCACCAGGTGGTGGCGCACGTCCGTGTTGGTTGCGGTGGTGATAGCTTCCGCAAGATTGGTCATCGTGAAGGTGTCGCCACCCAGCTCGTAGGTGGCGCCCTCGGCGTCCTGGAGCGCCGCGACGGCAGCCGCCTCCGCGTAGTCGCTGCGGGTCGCGGCTGACAGGCGCGCGTTGGCGGTCGCGGTCGTGATGGCGCCCTGGGCGAGGTAGCCGGGGATCTGCGCGGTGTAGTTCTCGATGTACCAGGAGTTACGCAGGATCGTGGCAGGGATGGCCGATGCCGCGAGGGCCTCCTCGGTCGCCACGTGTTCGGGGGCGAGCGGGTTGGACGTCTCGCTGGCCCTGATGAGCGACGTGTAGACGATGCGGCTCACGCCAGCCTTCTCGGCCGCGGCGATGACGGCCTGGTGTTGGGGCAGGCGCTTGCCGGGCTCGGAGGCGGACACGAGGACGACGCGGTCCACACCCGCGAGGGCGGCGTCGAGGGTCTCGGGGGCGTCGTAGTCGCCGTGGCGAACGGTGACGCCGCGCTCGGCCAGGTCGGCGGCCTTCGACTCGGTGCGCGCCACGGCGACGATGTCGCCCGCGTCCACGCCGCGGTTCAGGAGGTGCTCGACGATGAGGTGGCCCAGCTGGCCGCTGGCGCCGGTGACGGCAATGGTGGTCATGATGCGTCCTTCCGTAGGGGGAGTTATGCGGATGCTACGCCAATGCTAACGATCAGTAAGTGACTACTTATTCCGCAGTTTCGGACGTATTCTGGGGAGCATGTCGCTCGACTCCGCGCCGGATCAGGCCCTGGTGGCCGATGTCTTCGCGCGGGACTGCACGTCGCGATCCACCTTCGAGGACGTCGCCGACAAATGGCCCTCCCTCATCCTTATCGCGCTTGGCGAGGGAACGCAACGGTTCGGCCAACTTCGCTCCCGCGTCGATGGCGTGAGTGAGCGCATGCTCGCGCAGTCGCTGCGCACCCTCGAGCGCGACGGCATGATCACCCGCACGGCTTACGCTGAGTCGCCGCCACGGGTCGACTACACGCTCACCGATCTCGGGTCCCAGGTCGCCACGCGGCTTCGAGACCTCGCCGACCTGCTTGAGGCCGCCGTGCCCCAGATCGACGAGGCGCGTCAACGCTACGGGAGCTGACCCACGCCACGGCGCGGGGGAGCGCGAGCCCGCCGACGCATCGGCCGCCGGGGAAGGTCTGGCGGCGTCGACGCGTTGACGCGGGCGAGGCGGCACCGTGTCGTCCACCCGACGGAGGGAGCGAGATCATGTCAGACCCCACCGACAAGGATGTTCACGAGGGCACCCAGGCCCTCCAGGACATCGCCGACGAGGTTGAGGCGGAGCGCGAGCGTGGAGGCGCTGGATTAATGCCGGATGATGACACGCCGGCCGACGACGGCGAGACCCGCGAAGACCACGAGGACGACGACGAGGTCGACATCGACGCACCGCCCGGCGCCGCGAACCTCGGGCCGCTGTGAGGCGCTACCTGAGAAGTATCTGAGCGACTCGTGGGCGTTCCCTAGACGTGACCGGCGTTGCCGGACACGGTGGAAAGGAGACCGCCATGTCACTCAAGGATCACGAGGGCACCGACGCCCTGACCCAACTCGCCCAAGAGGTCGAGGAGGAACGACGCGCCAAGGGACGCACCGCCTTTGACGCGCAGGACGAGTCCGAGGACCGTCCCACGGGCGAGACGCGCGCGGACGCGAATGCCGAGGTCGACGACTCCAGCGTCGACCCGGGCGGCGAGAAGATGCCGCCCATTCAGGCGTTCGGCCACTGACGCGCCGCCACTGCGGCGGCCCGGAGCACACCCCCCCTCAGCGCTCCGGGTCGCCGCTTTCGTGCGTCCGGCCCAGCCCGGCCCACTCGGTGAGCGCGGCGAGATCCTTGACAATCTCGTCCATCACGCGGTCGTAGGTGCCCTGGTCGAGCGACCAGGGGTCGTCCAGGCTGCGCAGCGGAGCGGGGTCAGCCTCGCGGGCGGCGTGCAATGCCGCGGCGGCGTTCGCAAGCCGTTCTGCGGCGGTGTCACCGGCAGGTCGCTGAGCCCGCCCGGCGAGTTCTGCCGCCTCCTTGATGCCGAAGACGTGGGGCGCGACGCCGCCCCATTCCGCCTCGATCCACCTGGCGTGTTGCTGCGTCGCCACCAGCACGAGGTCGGCCTGGCTGAGGATGCGCGTGTCGAGTTGGGTGGGCCGATGCCTCGGAATGACAAGCGCGTGGCGCTCGGCCGCGCGGCGCATCGGCTGGGGCACATCCATGCCGATCTCCGCATAGATGCCGGCGCTCGTGACCTCTGCGGCATCGCCCCATTCGCGCCGGGCGAGATAGTGCATCGCGGGGGAGCGGCAGATGTTGCCGGTGCAGACCATGGTGACTCGGGCGGGGCGTGACATGCCACGCAGGCTACGTCACCGTGGCGGTGGCTATCGCCGCGTCACCGTCGCCTCGTCCCCGGCGTGGCCGTAGAACGTGCCCTCGTACTGCTTGAGCGTCGCGACGATGACGAAGCTCAGCGTGACGAGCAGGGCCCAGGAGCCGAGCTTGCCCATGTGGACCGCTTGCCAGAACGCCTCCTGGTCGGGGTACTGCCAGGCGCCAAGGAAGGTGCCCACGTTCTCCGCGAGCCACAGGAAGAAGCCGATGAGCACAAAGGCGACCGCCAGTGGCATGCGCAATCGCGTGTCGCCCAGGCTGTAGTGCACCCACGTGTCCCACATCGCGATCACGAAGAGGACGGCGATGAGCCAGCGCACGTCCCACATCCAGTGGTGCGTGAAGAAGTTGGCGTAGGCCGCGACCGCCAAGATGAGCATGGGCGCGGCGCGGTAGCCGGTAATGCGCAGGTCGAAGCGCCGCCACGCCTGGCACAGGTAGGAGCCCACGGCGGCGTACATGAATCCCGAATACAGGGGCACCCCAGCGATCATCGTCACGCCCTCAGCGGGGTAGGCCCACGAGCCCTGGCTGACCTTGAACAGTTCGAGGCCCAGTCCCAACAGGTGGAAGGCGAAGATGACGCCGACCTCGCGAGTGGTCTCGTACCCCGTCCACCACAGGACGGCGGTGATGGCGAGGCCGGCGACGAGGAGCGCGTCGTAGCGGCCGATGCCGGCGTCGACCAGCTCCGTCACCGCCATCGCCGCGAAGATCGCGATGGCAAACACCAGGCATCGCAGCTGTGTCACCACGAAGAGCCCCAGGAGCCGCAGTTCCGCGTGGGCACGCCTTAGGGCGGGCCGGGTGGAGAAGGCGGTCATCCGCCCATTCAGCACCACGGGCAGGCCGCAGGACAAGAGGCGCACCGCACGAGCCGCCGCCTGTGACCCGTATAGAGTGGGCGCCGTGTCCACCGCCGCAGCTTCCGTCAAGATCGCCATCCTCGGATGCGGGACCGTCGGCACCCAGGTGGTGCGACTCCTCACCGAACAGCGCGACGATCTCTCCGCGCGTGTGGGTGCGCCCGTCGACATCGCGGGCATTTACGTGCGCGACACGTCGGTGCCGCGCGACGCGGTGGTCCCGGTCGACCTACTGACCTCGGACGCCGAGGCGCTGGTCGACTCCGCCGACGTGGTCGTCGAACTCATGGGCGGCGACGAGCCCGCGCGTGCGCTCATTCTGCGCGCGCTCGCGGCCGGCACCGGTGTGGTGACGGCTAACAAGGCGCTGCTCGCCACTCGCGGTGCCGAGCTCTACGAGGCCGCCGACGACGCCGGCGCCGACCTCTACTTTGAGGCCGCCGTCGCGGGGGCGATCCCGTTGGTCCGTCCCGTGCGCGAGTCCCTCGCCGGTGACCACGTTACCCGCATCCTCGGCATCGTCAACGGCACCACCAACTACGTGCTCGACGAGATGACCACCAAGGGTCTCGACTACGCAGATGTGGTCGCGGAGGCTCAGCGGCTGGGCTACGCCGAGGCTGACCCGACCGCCGACGTGGGTGGCCACGACGCCGCCGCGAAGGCCGCCATCCTCGCGTCGCTCGCCTTCCACCAGCGCGTGCACCTCGATGACGTCTACTGCGAGGGCATCACCGCGGTCACCGCGGACGACATCGCGGCGGCCCAGGAGACGGGCCGCGTCATCAAGTTGCTGGCGATTGCCGATCAGGCCGATGCCGGCGTCAGCGTCCGCGTCCATCCCACCTTGCTGCCCGCCTCCCACCCGTTGGCCGGCGTGCGCGGCGCGTTCAACGCGGTGTTCGTCGAAGCCGAGGCGGCAGGCGAGCTGATGTTCTACGGCCAGGGAGCGGGAGGGGCGCCCACGGCATCGGCCGTCCTGGGAGACGTCGTCTCCGTGGCCCGTCACGTCGCCGGCGGCGGCCGCGGCCCGCGCGAATCGAATTATGCGCGTCACGATGTGCTGCCCATCGACGATGCCCAGACGCGCTACGCGGTACGCATGAGCGTGCCCGACCGGCCCGGAGTGCTCGCCCAGGTGGCGCAGATGTTCGCCAACCACGGCGTGGGCATCGAGTCGGTGCGTCAGCAGGCGGGCAAGGGCCATGCGGGCCTCATCCTGTCCTCGCACCGCGCGTCCGAGGCCGCGCTGCGTGCGACGGTCGAGGACCTGCGCGCCTCCGACGCCGTCAATGATGTCTGGTCCGTCCTGAGGATCGAGGGAGAGTAAGTGGCACACGTCTGGCGCGGAGCGATCCGCGAATACCTGGAGCACATGCCGTTCGATGAGGACGATCGCCTCATCTCGCTCGGCGAGGGCGGCACGCCGCTGGTGCATGCGCCGTCGATCTCGGCCGAGGTGGGAGCCGACGTCTTCGTCAAGGTCGAGGGCATGAACCCGACCGGGTCCTTCAAGGACCGCGGCATGACGAGCGCCATCACCCAGGTCGTGAAGGACGGCGACCATACGGTGGTGTGCGCCTCCACCGGCAACACGAGCGCCTCGGCCGCCGCTTACGCCGCCCACGCGGGCCTCAACTGCGTCGTCATGATCCCCCAGGGCAAGATCGCCGCGGGCAAGATGGCGCAGGCCATCGTGCACGGCGCGAAGCTGGTACAGGTCGACGGCAACTTCGACGAGTGCCTCGACATCGTGCGCTCGCTGTCGGAGGAGTACCCCGTCGCGCTCGTGAACTCCGTCAACCCGTATCGCCTGCAGGGTCAGAAGACCGCGGCGTTCGAGATCATCGACCAGCTGGGTGACGCCCCCGACATTCACATGCTCCCCGTGGGTAACGCCGGCAACATCTCGGCGTACTGGATGGGCTTCACGGAGTTCGCCGATGCGGGCCGGGCCACCAAGCGACCCAAGATCTGGGGTGTGCAGGCCGCCGGCGCCGCGCCGTTCGTCGCAGGCCACCCCATCAAGGACCCCGAGACGGTCGCGACCGCGATCCGCATCGGCAAGCCCGCCTCGTGGGACCTTGCCGTCGCCGCGCGCGACGAGTCCGGCGGCTGGATCCGTGCGGTGTCCGACACCCAGATTCTGTCCGCCCAGGCGCGACTCGCGGCCGACGTGGGCGTATTCGTGGAGCCCGCCTCGGCCGCGCCCATCGCGGGTCTGCTGGCCGCCGCGGCGCTCGGTGAGGTGCCGAAGGGCGCCACTATCACGTGCACCGTCACGGGTAACGGACTCAAGGACACCGCGACCGCGCTCGCGGGCCACGAGGTCGAGCCGACCGTGATCCCCGTCGACGTTGCCGCCGCGGCACAGGTCCTGGGGCTGTAACCATGCGGTTGGGCGCCGACCATGTGGTCGTGACCGTTCCCGCGACCGCGGGCAACCTCGGATCCGGCTTCGACTCGCTGGGCCTCGCCCTGGGGCTGGCCGACGAGGTCGAGGTGCGCGCCGTCGCATCGGCCGCCGTTGAGCTGGACATCGAGGGTGAGGGCGCCGACTCGCTGCCGCGCGACGAGTCCCACCTGGTCGTCCGTGCGCTACGCGCCGCGCTCGATCACGTCAACGCGTCGCAGACCGGGCTGTCGATCCGCGCCGTCAACCGCATTCCGCATGGCCGCGGGCTCGGTTCGTCCGCAGCCGCTGTCGTCGCAGGCATCTCCGCGGCGCGCGGACTGATCGCCGAGCCCGAGGCGCTGTCCGCCGAGGTCGCGCTCGAGATCGCGACCCAATTCGAGGGCCACCCCGACAACGCCGCGCCGGCGATCTACGGCGGCGCGACGGTCGCGTGGGTGGGGGAGTCGGGCGCGAAGGCCGCCACGCTGTCGATGGCAGAGGGCATCGAGGCCGCCGTTCTGATCCCCGGATCGACGCTGCCCACCAAGCAGGCGCGCTCCGTCTTGCCCCTGCAGGTGCCCCACGGTGACGCCGCGTTCAACGTGGGCCGCGCCGCGCTGCTGGTGGCCGCGCTCAACGGCCAGCCTGAGCTGCTATTCGAGGGCACGGAGGACCGCCTGCACCAGGGCTATCGCGCCGACGTGATGCCGGCCGCCATGGCGATGATGTCGCACCTGCGCGCACAGGGCCTGGCCGCCGTCGTTTCGGGGGCCGGGCCCTCGGTCTTGGTGCTGGGCACCGACCTCGCCGCGCATGGCCTGAAGTCCGGCATGCCCCAGTGGGCGCGCGGCATCGGCGACGAGAACTGGCGCGTGGTGCACACGGTTGAGCGGGTGCCCGGAGCTACCACCCACCGGGTGTAGCGCGCCGCCATGTCCCGCTGCCTCATTGTCCGCGGTGGCTGGCCTGGGCACGACCCGGTCGCGCAGACCGAGGCGATGGTCGCCCCGATCGAGGATCTGGGCTTCGCGGTCGACGTCGAGGAGAGCCCGGCGGTCTACGCGGACGCGGACCGTATGGCCTGTTACGGCCTCATCGTTCAGGCGGTGACGAACGGCACCATCACCGATGAGCAGTCTGCAGGGCTGCGAGCGGCGGTAGTCGCCGGCGCGGGTCTCGCCGGATGGCATGGCGGCCTCATCGCCGCGTACCGCGGCCAGTTGGACTACCTGCAGATGCTCGGGGCACAGTTTGTCGCACACCCTGGACCGCCAGACACTGCTCCGGGTTCGCCGCCCTTCCGGCGCTACCGCGTGACTCCCACGGCCGCAGGCGCGTCTCACCCGATCACCGCAGGCGTGGACGCGTTCGAGGTCGTGACCGAGCAGTACTGGGTCCTCGCCGACGGCCTCAACGAGGTGCTCGCGACCGCGACGATGGTGGCGGAGATGGGCGACGAGTGGGATGCGCCGGTGACGATGCCGGTGGTGTGGACGCGACGCTGGGGTCGGGGGCGCATCTTCGTCCACACGCTTGGCCACGACATGGAGACACTCCTGCGCCCCGAGGTCGAGCACGTGATCCGCTGCGGCCTCGCCTGGGCGGCGCGGACAGCGGGCTAGCGAGGCCACCCGTGTGCCGCCCTATGATGGGCGCGTTCGCACCGCCGCGAAAGGGGACGCATGACGAGGGCCTGCTTGATTGTCCGAGGGGGATGGCCGGGACACGACCCGGTGGCGTCCACCGACCACTTCCTGCCCGCGCTCGATCGCATGAACTTTCGGGTCGAGATCGAGGACACTCCCGAGATCTATGCCGACGCCGATGCGATGGCGCGTTACGACCTCATCGTTCAATCGGTCACCATGGGAAGCGCCACCGTCGATGAGGTCGAAGGCCTGCGCGCCGCCGTCGCGGCGGGTGCCGGTCTCGCCGGCTGGCATGGCGGCCTTATCGATTCGTTCCGCAATGCGCCCGACTACCTGCAGTTGACGGGAGCCCAGTTCGCCGCTCACCCCCATGCGCCCGAGGACCGGGGCCGCACCGATGTCGACCCGTATCGGGACTACACGGTCCACGTCACCGATGCCGGGGCCGTGCACCCGATCACTGCCAGCCTGGACGACTTCGCCGTCAGTACCGAGCAGTACTGGGTGCTGACGGACTCCCTCAACGAGGTACTGGCCACTTGCAAGCTCGTGCCCGGCGACGGAGACGAGTGGTCGCGGCCGCTGACCATGCCTGTCGCGTGGACCCGGCAGTGGGGTGAGGGACGCATCTTCGCCACGACCCTCGGCCACACCGTGGAGCTGCTGCAGATGCCGCAGGTCAGCGCGCTGATCGAGCGCGGCATGGACTGGGCGGCACGGGACCAGCGCCTGTGATCGCCGCCTCTTCACCGGTCCATCCAGCCATTCGCGAGGCCGGCGCCGGCGACGCCGCCGCCATCGCGAGAATCTGTCGCCTCACCGGCGACGCGGGGGCCGATGCCACCGGCCACCACAGCGACGACACCGCGCTCGCGGACGTCTACGCCACGCCCTACCTCCACGGCCCCGCCTGCTTCGCGCTCGTGTGGGACGAGGGCGACGGTCCGCTGGGCTATGTGCTGGGTACCGCGGACACCCGCGCGTTTCAGACATGGTTCACCCAGACCTGGTGGCCCTCGGTCGCCGACCGCCACGCGCTCGTGACCGAGGCGGACGAGAAGCTCCTGCGCAGCGCCGCCGACCATGGCCGCATGCTCCTCGAGGTGATCGAGGACTTTCCCGCCCACCTCCATATCGACCTCTTGCCCGAGGCGCAGGGGAGGGGAGCCGGCCGCGCGCTCATCGAGGCGGCGTGCGGTGTGCTCGCTCACAGCGGCGCCAGGGGCGTCCACCTCGGTATCGACCCGCGCAACGACGGCGCTCGCGCGTTCTACCCGCGCGTGGGGTTCACTCCCGTCTCGGAGGCAGACCCGGACACGTTCGTTCGCTCCTTGCCGTAGCAGGGCAGGGCGGCACGCTGGTAGCGAACGGAAGTCCCGCGCGGGCCACGCACCAGGCGCGACAGTTCTACTGTGAACTCATGACCATCACACGCATGTGCGAGGCGGCCGCATGACGGCCGTCGCCACGCGCGCCAGCACCGGCGGCGCGAAGGACGACGAGAAGACGAAGGGCGCCCTGTGGCCGCTGCTCGTCGCATCGGCCAAGCCCTACTGGAAGCTGCTCCTCGGAGTGGTGATCTTCCAAGGCGCGCAGGCGGTGTGCAACCTGTACCTGCCCAGTCTCAACGCGTCGATCATCGACGACGGCGTCGCGACCGGGGACATCCCCTATATCTGGCAGGTGGGCGGCATCATGCTCGCCCTGTCGCTGCTGCAGATCGCGTTCGCGATCACCGGCGTGTACTTCGGCGCCAAGGTCGCGATGGCCGTGGGTCGCGACCTGCGCGCGAACATCTTCAGGCGCGTCGGCTCGTTCAGCGAGAACGAGGTGCAGCGCTTCGGCGCCCCCAGCCTCATCACCCGCTCCACCAACGACGTGCAGCAGGTTCAGATGCTGGTCCTCATGGGCTGCACGCTGCTCGTGACGGCGCCTTTCATGGCCATCGGCGGCGTGTTCATGGCGCTGCACCAGGACGCCACGCTGTCGTGGATCCTCGTGATCGCCATCCCTTTGCTGCTGATCGCCGTGATCGCGATCATTTCGCGCATGGTGCCCCACTTCCAGCGCATGCAAAAGCGCATCGACGCCATCAACCGCGTCATGCGTGAGCAGCTCACGGGCATCCGCGTGGTGCGCGCCTTCGTGCGTGAGCGCGAGGAGACGGCGCGTTTCGCCCAGGCCAACGACAAGGTCACCGAGTCCGCTCTGAAGGCCGGCCGCCTGATGGCCGCGATGTTCCCCATCGTCATGCTCATCATGAACGTCTCCTCGGTCGCGGTGCTGTGGTTTGGTGCCGAGCGCGTCGAGAACGGTCAGATGCAGGTGGGGGCGCTGACCGCGTTCCTGACTTACATCATCCAGATCCTCATGTCGGTGATGATGGCCACGTTCCTGTTCGTGATGATCCCGCGCGCCTCCGTCTCGGCCGACCGCATCAGCGAGGTGCTGTCGACCGACAGCACCGTCGTCCAGGCGGCCGATGCCACCCGTACCTTTGCGCAGCGCGGCACCGTGGTCTTTGACGACGTCACGTTCGCCTACCCTGGCGCCGAGGAGCCCGTGCTGAAGCACGTGTCCTTCACCGCCACGCCGGGCACGACGACCGCGATCATCGGCTCGACCGGCGCGGGCAAGTCCACCCTGGTGGGCCTGGTGCCGCGCCTGTACGACGCGACAGACGGCACCGTCAGCATCGACGGTGTGGATCTACGCGAGGCGGACCTCGAGACGCTGTGGACCCGCATCGGCCTGGTGCCGCAGCGCCCGTACCTGTTCTCCGGCACGGTCGGCTCCAACCTGCGCTACGGCAAGGAGGACGCGACCGATGAGGAGATCTGGGAGGCGCTGCGCGTCGCCCAGGGCGAGGACTTCGTGAAGGCTATGCCGGACGGCCTCGACACCCCCATGGCACAGGGCGGCACGACGGTGTCGGGCGGCCAGCGCCAGCGCCTGTCCATCGCGCGTGCGCTGATCCGCAAGCCCGAAATCCTGCTCTTCGACGACTCGTTCAGCGCGCTCGACACCGCGACCGATGCCCGCCTACGCGCGGCGCTGAAGACGGCGGCGGCCGATGCCACGGTCATCGTGGTCGCCCAGCGCGTCAGCTCGATCCAGGACGCCGACCTCATCTTGGTGATCGAGGACGGCGAGATCGTGGACCGCGGTACGCATGACGAGCTGCTCGCGACCTCGCCCACCTATCAAGAAATCGTCAGTACCCAGCTACGGGCGGAGGAGGCGTGATGGCCAAGCAGGACAAGACCACCGCGCCGGTGCAGGACGCCGACACCAAGGCCGCGGCCCGTGCACGTCCGCGCGGCGGCGGCCCGGGCCCGATGGGTGGGGCGGGCATGCCCACCGAGAAGGCGATGAACTTCAACGCCTCCCTCAAGCGCCTCTTCGGCGAACTCGCGCCGGAGCGTGCGCTGGTGGCCGTCGTCATCTTGCTCGGCGCTGCATCGGTGACGCTCGCAGTGATCGGCCCCAAGATCCTCGGCAACGCCACCACGGTGATCTTCGAGGGCTTGGTGACGGGCACCGGCATCGACTTCGACAGCCTCCACCGCATCCTGCTGTGGGTGGTCGTGATCTATGTCGCCTCGTCCCTGTTGTCGCTGGCCCAGGGCTACATCCTCAACGGCGTGACGCAGCGCACCGTCTACCGGCTGCGCGAACGCGTCGAGACCAAGATCCACCGCCTGCCCCTGAGCTACTTCGACAAGCATCAGCGCGGAGAGCTCCTCAGCCGCGTCACTAACGACATCGACAACGTGTCCCAGACGCTGCAGCAGACCCTGAGCCAGCTGTTTACCTCGGTGCTCACGGTGATCGGCGTGCTCGTGATGATGTTCGTGATCTCGCCGGTGCTCGCGCTGGTCACCCTCGTGTCGATCCCGTTGACGCTGATCATCGTCACCCAGGTCGCCAAGCGCTCGCAGGTGAAGTTCGTCGCGCAATGGAAGCACACTGGAGAGCTCAACGGCCAGATCGAGGAGACCTACACCGGCCACTCGCTCGTGAAGGTGTTCGGCCGCCAGGCCCGCACGCAGGAGGAGTTCGACGCGAAGAACGAGGAGCTCTACCAGGCCTCCTTCGGCGCGCAGTTTATCTCCGGCATCATCATGCCCGCCACGAT
This sequence comes from Demequina sp. NBRC 110055, assembly GCF_002090135.1. Lineage (GTDB taxonomy): Bacteria > Actinomycetota > Actinomycetes > Actinomycetales > Demequinaceae > Demequina. The sequence goes on from NZ_BBRL01000004.1 coordinate 1,178,969, forward strand.
GTTCGTGGGGAACCTCGTCTACGTGGCCGTGGCCGTGGTCGGCGGTGTGATGGTGGCCAACGGCTCGCTGCCCATCGGCGACATCCAGGCGTTCATTCAGTACACCCGCCAGTTCCAGCAGCCGCTCAGCCAATTGGGCTCGATGTTCAACCTGTTGCAGTCGGGCGTCGCGTCGGCCGAACGCGTCTTCGAACTACTCGACGCCGACGACCAGAGCGACGACCTCGACCCCGCCGACACCCCGGCGCAGTTCCGCGGCCGCCTCGAGTTCGAGGACGTGAGGTTCTCTTACGAGGAGGACAAGCCGCTGATCACGGGGCTGTCGATGGTCGCGGAGCCGGGCAAGACGGTCGCGATCGTGGGGCCCACGGGCGCGGGCAAGACCACACTCGTGAACCTCATCATGCGCTTCTACGAGCTCGACGGCGGCCGCATCACGCTCGACGGCACGGACATCGCGCAGATGACCCGCGACGACCTCCGCCAGCGCACGGGCATGGTGTTGCAGGACGCGTGGCTGTTTGGCGGCACCATCCGCGACAACATCGCGTACGGTCGCCCCACGGCCACGGAAGAGGAGATCCTCGACGCCGCGAAGGCCGCGTACGTGGACCGCTTCGTGCACTCGCTGCCCGAGGGCTACGACACGGTCCTGGACGACGACGCGACCAACGTGTCGGTGGGTGAGCGTCAGCTCATCACCATCGCGCGCGCCTTCGTGGCGCGGCCCAGTGTGCTGATCCTCGACGAGGCCACCAGCTCCGTCGACACGCGCACCGAGCTGCTCGTCCAGCAGGCCATGGCCGACCTGCGCAAGGACCGCACCAGCTTCGTCATCGCGCACCGCCTGTCGACCATCCGCGACGCCGATCTCATCCTCGTCATGGAGCACGGCGACATCGTGGAGCAGGGCAGCCACGACGAGCTGATCGCCGCGCACGGCGCCTATGCGAGGCTCTATGAGGCGCAGTTCGCGGCGCCGGTCGACGACGTCGACGACCCGCTCGGTGGCGGCATCAGTGACGAGGCTCTCGAGGAGCCGGCCGATGCGACGGTCGCCCCGATTCCCCCGGCTCCGGTCGAGGAGGGCGTCGTCCCTGAGGCGGCGCTACCGCAGGACTCACGGGTAACGGACCCCGAGCCGCGCGAGGGTGGGGGCGCGGCGAAGGCGTAAGCCACGGCATCGGCCATCCGGACCGGCAACGACGAAGACCGCCGCCCCCTCACGGGGCGGCGGCCTTCGCGCGAAGGTGGTGGCGTTAGCCTCCCGAGCCGGTGGACTCGCGGTTGGCGAAGCGCTGCTGCAGCATGACCGCGACGACGATGATGACGCCGCGCGCGACCAGCTGCACCGAGGACGACAGGTTGTTCTGGGTGAACACGTTGCTCAGCGTCGCGAACAGCAGCACGCCCAGGACGGTGCCGCCGATGGTGCCGCGGCCGCCGATCAGCAGCGTGCCGCCGACCACCACCGCGGCGATCGCGTCGAGTTCGTAGAGCATGCCATGCGTCGACGTGCCAGCTGTGGTGCGGGCCAGGGTCATGGTGGCGCCGATGCCCGCGCACGCGCCGGCGATCATGTACAGGTACACGGTGTGGCGCTTCACGGCGACGCCGGCGAGGCGGGCGGCGGTTTCGTTGCCACCGATCGCGACGGTGCGGCGGCCGAACGTGGTGCGGTTGAGGACGAACCAACCGGCGAGCGAGACGAGCGCGAAGATCCACACCACCCACGAGACACCCAACAGGTCGCCGCGGAAGAAGTCGAGGAAGCCGTTGTTCGTGACGACCTGTGTGGAGCGTTGCGAGATGAGCTCGGCGAGGCCGCGCGCGGCGGCAAGCATGGCGACGGTCGCGATGAAGGCGACCACCTTGCCGTAGGCGATGATGAAGCCATTGGTCAGTCCCGCGAGAACGCCCACGGCGATGGCGACGAACACCATGAGAGGCCAGAAGCCCTCGGAGGCGGTCTGGATCGCGCCCAGCGATGCGACAACAGAGGACAGGCCCAGCACCGAGCCGACCGACAGGTCGATGCCGCCGGCCGTAATGACGAACGTCATGCCGATCGACACCACGCCGATGACGGAGGCGTAGCGCAGGATCACGAACATGTTGTCGACGTTCATGAAGTTCTCGCCCGCGGTGATGGCACCGATGACGATCAGCAGGATCAACGCGACCACGAGGCCGATGCTGCGGCCGGCGGGGCCGCTGAAGAACTGCTTGAGGGGGTTGGCCTTGGGGGCGGAGCCCGCCGGGTCACCGGCGTTCTCGGTCGCCCCGGGGCGAGGCGCTGGGGTGGTGGTCTGCTCGCTCACGCGGCACTTCCCTTCATGACCATGTCGAGCACGCCGTGCTCGTCGATGTCGGCGGTGGAACGCTCGGCGAGCACGTGCCCGTCGGCGATGATGAGGGCACGGTCGGCCAGGCCCAAGACCTCTTCGATCTCCGAGGAGACGACGAGGATGGCGGTGCCGGCGGCCGCAAGGTCGCGGATCAGCCCGTAGATCTCCACGCGGGCGCCCACGTCGACGCCCCGGGTGGGCTCGTCGAGGACCAGCACCTTGGTGCCGTGGATGAGCCAGCGCGCGAGCATGATCTTTTGCTGGTTGCCGCCCGACAGGGTGCGAGTGATGCGGTTCGGCTCGGCGGGACGCAGCTCGAGGGCCTTCATCTGCTCTTCGGTGGCGCGGCGCTCGGCGGCCTCGTCGAGCAGGCCGGCCTTCGCGAAGCGGCTGAACGTCGACAGCGTCGCATTGCGGTAGATAGGCTCCTCGAGCAGCAGGCCCTGGCTCTTGCGCTCCTCGGGGGACAGGCCCATGTCCGCGGCGACGGCCGCTCCGACGGAACCCGGCTTGAGGCGCCGACCGCCGACGGAGACGGTGCCGGAGGTGGGCTTGCGGTGGCCGTAGATGGTCTCGAGGATCTCCGAGCGGCCCGAGCCGACGAGTCCGGCGAGCCCGACGACCTCGCCCGCGCGCACGGTGAGGCTGACATCCTCGAAGACACCCGCGAGGGTGAGGCCTTCGACCTCGAGCACCACGGGCGCGTCATCGGCGATGGGGGCGCGCTGGGGGAAGACGTGCGCGACGTCCGTGCCCGTCATGAGGGGAATCAGCTCGCGCGGGGGAGTCTGGGCGACCGGTAGGTTCGAGCCGACCGACGCGCCGTCCTTGAGCACGGTGATGCGGTCGCCGATGCGCTCGATCTCCTCGAGCCTGTGCGAGATGTAGATGACGGCGATGCCCTGCGAGGTGAGCTCGTCGACCACGCGGAAGAGGTTATTGACCTCCTCCGAGTCCAGCACGGCGCTGGGCTCGTCCATGATCATCAGCTTGATGTCGTGCGACAAGGCCCGAGCCATGGACACAATCTGCTTGTTGGCGGGCGACAGCGTCCCCACTTCGCGTGAGGGGGAGAGCTGAGGGTGCCCCAGGCGCTTCATCAGGTCGCGCGTGCGCTTGGCTGCCTCGCGCCGGCTAAGGACGCCGCCGCGCGCCAACTCGTGGCCCAGGTAGATGTTCTCGGCGATCGAGAGGCCGTCGACCACGTCGAGTTCCTGGTACATCGTGGCGATGCCCAGTTCGAGCGCGGCGACGGGATTCTCGATCGTCACCGGCTCGCCGTTCCACACGATCTCGCCCTCGTCGGGCTGGTGTGCTCCCGACAAGGTCTTGATCAGGGTCGACTTGCCGGCGCCGTTCTGGCCGAGCACGCAATGCACCTCTCCAGGGAGGACCTGGAGGTCGACTCCCTTGAGCGCGCGGGCGCTGCCAAAGGTCTTTACGAGGCCCCGAACCTCGAGTAATGACACGGGGTGGTCGTCTTCGATCACGCGATGAACATAACACGGGGTCCTAGAGCCCTCGCAAGGGGGGTGTGGCTGGAGTTCAGCCACGGCGTCGGCCGGATCTCCATCGTTGTGGTGCTGTTTACCAGGGTAAATGACCGACTCTGCCCCGAGGGCGGCGGGACGGTCGTTGCCGAATCGTTATGACGAGGGACAAACAAAAGTTGCACACATGGCGCCAAACCCTGCTAGCGTGCGAGTGTCAGTGTGGACATCAGCAGCCCTCTCCCGAGGATGAGAGAGGCCCTGAGAAGCCGCATCGCTGGCAACGACGACAGTGATCCACATCAGGAGGAATCCATGTACGCATCCCGCTCCACACGCATGCGGATGCTTGCCGCCGGCACCACCGCGATCGCCGCGGTCGCGCTCCTCGCCGGCTGCAGCTCCGACGACGACGGCTCGGCCGAGGAGAGCACCACCACCGCCGAGGCAGGCGGCACCGACGAGGGCGAAGAGTCCGGCTCGGGCGAGACGGTCGTGATCGGCTTCTCCGGTCCCGCCGCCGACCACGGCTGGCTGGGCGCGATCAACTCGGCCGCGCTCGCGCAGGCCGAGATGTATGACGACGTCGAGCTCAAGGTCGCCGAGGGCACCAACGACGCCAACCTGCAGATTAGCCAGGTCGAGACGTTCATCAACGACGGCGTCGACGCCATTGTGCTGCTGCCTACCGACGGCGCGGCCCTGACCGAAGCGGCCCTCAAGGCGATGGAGGCCGGCATCCCGGTCATTAACGTCGACCGCGAGTTCTCCTCGACCGACGCCGCGCGCGTCACCATCCTGGGTGACAACTACGGCATGGGTGTGAGCGCCGGTACCTACATCTGTGAGCAGCTCGCGGGCCAGTCCGATGCCGTGGTGGCCGAGGTCGCCGGCATCGACTCCCTGCCGCTCACCCAGGACCGCTCCGCGGGCTTCAACGACGCGCTCGCGGACTGCGGCCTGTCCGTGTCGGCTCGCGTGGCCGCCGACTTCACCATCGCCGGCGGCCAGGAGGTCACTGCGGAGCTGCTCGCGGCCAACCCCGAGATCGACGCGCTGTGGAACCACGACGACGACCAGGGCATCGGCGTCCTCGCGGCCATCGACGAGGCCGGACGTGACGAGTTCTTCATGGTGGGCGGCGCCGGCTCGCTCAACGCCATGGAGGCCATCCAGGCGGGTGACTCGGTCCTCGAGGCCACCGTCATCTACCCGTCGACCCAGGCGGCGGACGGCATCGCGCTGGCCCGCCTCGTGGCTCAGGGCGCCGACATGTCCGACCTCGCGTCGCCCGGTGTCCCGCACCGGATCGTCCTCGACGCCCCGGTGGTGACCGCGGACAACGTCGACGACTACCTGGAGATCGGCTTCGAGTCCTAACCGGACCCCCGACGGTGCGGTGGTCGCGCGCAGACGCGACCACCGCATCGGCCGCCCCTTCTCCACCACAGAAAGCGAGAGCCAGATGCCCGCGCCTATGCGCGTCGCCATGATCGGCAATGGATTCATGGGCGCCGCACACTCCCAGGGCTGGAGGACAGCCCCCCGATTTTTCGACCTGCCGGCCACGCCCGAGATGGCGGTGATGGTGGGCCGCGACCCCAACAAGAACGCGCAGCTCGCCTCCACGTGGGGCTGGACCGAGGCTTCCGAGGACTTTGCGGCGACCATCGCCCGCGACGACATCGACATCGTTGACATCGTCACCCCCGGACACCTCCACTGCGACATGGCGATCGCCGCCCTCGAGGCCGGCAAGCACGTCTTGTGCGAGAAGCCGCTGGCCAACACCGTCGAGGAGGCTCGTCGGATGGCCGCTGCCGCCGCTGCCGCCGCCGAGCGCGGCGTCTTCGCGATGGTGGGCTTCACCTACCGCCGCATCCCCGCCGCCGCCTTTGCCAGGGATCTCGTGGCGCGCGGCGCCGTCGGCACCATCCGCCAGGTGCGCGCGCAGTACCTCCAGGATTGGCTGTCCGACCCCCAGGCGCCGCTCACGTGGCGCATGGATAAGTCCAAGGCCGGGTCCGGAGCCCTGGGGGACATCGGTGCGCACGCGGTCGACCTCGCTCAGTTCATCACGGGCTCGTCCCTCGAGTCCGTCTCCGGCATCATCGAAACGTTCGTGAAGGAGCGGCCGATGCTCGGCGCGGGCCAGGGTCTGTCCGGTTCGGTGGGCGACGGCACGGGTCCCGTGACGGTCGATGATTACGCGTCGTTTTCGGGGCGATTCGCCTCCGGCGCACTGGGCGCGTTCGAGGCCACACGCTTCGCGACGGGCCACAAGAACGGCCTGCGTATCGAGGTGGCGGGGGACCGCGGCGCGATCCTGTTCGACCTCGAGGACCTCAACGCGGTGCAGTATTACGACGCTACGGCGCCCGCGACCGAGCAGGGCTTTAAGCGCATCATCGTGACCGAGGCCGAGCATCCATATCTTTCGGCCTGGTGGCCGCCGGGTCACCTCCTGGGCTACGAGCATGGGTTCGTGCACCAGGCCAAGGACTTCGTCGAGGCGATCGCCGCGGGGGAGCAGCCGCGCCCGTCGTTCACGGAGGGCTACCAGGTGCAGCGGGTGCTGGACGCCGTCGAGCGCTCCGCCGAGGCGGGCTCGACCTGGCTCACCACCGCCGCCTGACACATACTTCACGGAAAGGATTGGACTGACAATGACGCGACCGATCACCCTTTTCACTGGCCAGTGGGCCGACCTTCCGCTTGAGGAGGTGGCCCGGCTCGCCTCCGAGTGGGGCTACGACGGCCTCGAGTTGGCCTGCTGGGGCGACCACCTGGATCCGTGGCGGTGGGACGACGAGGAGTACGTGCAGGGCCGGCTCGACCTGCTCGAGCGCCACGGCCTGAAGCTTTACGCGATCTCCAACCATCTCAAGGGTCAGGCGGTCTGTGACGACCCTATTGATCATCGCCACCAAGACATCGTGGGCCCGCGCGTGTGGGGCGACGGCGACCCCGAAGGCGTGCGCGAGCGCGCCGCGGAGGAGATGAAGAACACCGCGCGGCTGGCACGGCGCCTGGGCGTCGACGTCGTCATCGGCTTCACCGGATCGTCGATCTGGAAGTACGTCGCGATGTTTCCGCCCGTCGGTCAAGACGCCATCGACGCGGGATACCAAGACTTCGCGGACCGCTGGAACCCCATCCTCGACGTGTTCGACGAGGAGGGCGTGAAGTTTGCGCACGAGGTTCACCCCAGCGAGATCGCGTACGACTACTGGACCACCGTGCGCACGCTCGAGGCCATCGGCCACCGGGAGGCCTTCGGCCTCAATTGGGACCCCAGCCACATGGTGTGGCAGGACCTCGACCCGGTGGGCTTCCTGTGGGACTTCAAGGACCGCATCTATCACGTCGACTGCAAGGACACCCGCAAGCGCATGGTCAACGGCCGCAACGGCCGCCTGGGCTCGCACCTCGCGTGGGCCGATCCTCGCCGCGGCTGGGACTTCATCTCTACCGGCCACGGCGACGTGCCATGGGAGGACGCGTTCCGCATGCTGAGCCAGATCGGCTACGAGGGTCCCATCTCGGTCGAGTGGGAGGACGCCGGCATGGACCGGCTGCTCGGCGCGCCCGAGGCGCTCGAGTTCGTCCGTCGCCTGGCGTTCGACGCCCCCGACGCGGCCTTCGACGCCGCGTTCAGCACCAAGGACTGACCGACCCTTCGCAGGAGTCTGATGTCGCGCCGGCCGGGCGTTGCTCGGTCGGCGCGACGCGTTACGCGTTCTCGCGAATGAGTGCCTCGATGCTGTCCACCGACAGCACCTGCTGGATCGCCATGGCCGAGGCTCCCGCCACCGCAGCATTGTCCGCGCCGCGCGAGCGCACAATCTGTAGTCCGCCAGAGGCCAACGGCGTCGACCGCGCGTAAATCACCTCGCGCGCACCCGCGAGGAGGTGCTCGCCTGCGTTCGCGATGGGTCCGCCCAACACGATGACCGCGGGGTTGATGAGGCTCACGCAGGTCGTGAGAACGCGGCCGATGATGCGGCCGGCATCCCGCACCGCGCGCACCGCCTCGATGTCACCGCGGGTCACCGCCGCGGCGACGTCCTGCGGGCCTGTGACGTCGAGGCCGGACTCGCGCAGCCGCGCGGCGATGGCGGGGCCCGCGGCGATCGCCTCGAGGCAGCCCGTCGCTCCACATCGGCACGGGACGTCGTCGGCCTCGGGCACCCACACGTGGCCGATGTCTCCAGCGATACCGAGCGCGCCGCGGTGCATGTGGCCGCTGGCAATAACGCCGGCGCCGATGCCCGTCGACACCTTCACGAAGAGCAGGTCGTCGACATCGGGGAAAAAGGCGTCGTGCTCGCCGACGGCCATGACGTTGACGTCGTTGTCGACCAAGGTCGGCACGCCAAAGGCGCGCGTGAGCATGCCGGGCACGTCGAAGCGGTCCCAGCCGGGCATGATCGGCGGGTCGACGGGGAGGCCGGTGGTGTGCTCGACGGGGCCTGGCAGGCCGACGCCAATAGCGCGCAGGAACCCGGGCGCGGCGTCCAACGCTGCGACCAGGCGGGCGCCCTCCTCGATGACCCAGCCGAGGACGGCTTCTGGGCCCTCGGCTACGGCAATCGAGGCGACGGAGTCGGTGAGGAGCGTGCCCTGGAGGTCGCTGATGGCGATGTGCGCGTGGGTGGCGCCGATGTCCACGCCCAAGACCCCGTGCTGCGTACCGTCGAAGGCGAACTGGCGAGACGGGCGTCCCCCCGTCGACGCGGCATCCGCCACCGGGGTGATCAGGCGCGTGCGCAAGAGCGCGTCGACCCTGGCGGCCACGGTGGAGCGGGCCAGTCCTGTGAGGGTTGCGAGCTCGGAGCGGGTGCGCGGGCGTCCATCGCGCAGAATCTGGAAGATCTCCGACTGCGCGGAACCGGTGAGGGTCTCCTGCCCGCGCTGGTCGATCATCTCTCGATCGTATCGGACCGGGTGACCAAAGTGGGCCGTCCGCCACCGCACGGACGCGACTTATGTTCCGCGTTCGTCATAAGTGCGCCTCCGTGTGGGGGTCACGCTAGAAGTTATCGCGTTCGCCGCTCACGTCGAAGGTGTATGACGGGATGAATTCGAGCACGATGTCGTCGGCATCGAGTCCGGCACTCTCCATGCCGGCGTAGACCTCATCGACGTCGGGCAACGGGGGAGTGCCCTTGACGACCACGTAGATGACGTTGTCCTCGCGCGGCGTGACCGAGACGACTGCCCAGCGGGTGTCCACCGTGAGGTCCTCGAGGTACGACTGCACCGACGCGATGCGGCCGCGGTCCTCGATGGCCTTCGCCGTCGACCACGCGAGCGGGCCGGACACGAGCAGCACCAGCGACGCGGTCGTGAGGTAAACACGGACGCGGCGGCGGCGCTCGGCCTCCATGTCCTCCACCTCGAGCAGCCTCAACTTCGAATACCCGTAGATCGCCATGACGATCGCGCCGGTCGCGAGGATCGCGGCCACGTTGGTCACGAAGAGCAGGAGCGCCCCCAGCGCCTGCGACCACGCGCCGGACTCGAGGGTGAGGCCCACCACGCACAGCGGCGGGACCAAGGAGATTGCGATGGCGACGCCTGGCAGCGTGTCCGAGATGTCGGAGCGCACCAGCGCTATCGATCCCACGACGCCCGTGGCGAGCGCCGCGAACAGGTCGACGAGCCCGGGCGACACGCGCCCCGCGATCTGACCGTTCGTGGAGGCGAGCATGGGCTGCACGAGGAGGAGCCCCAGCAGGAAGCCGACGCCGACGGCCGCCGCCGCGCCCGCACACATGGTGGCGATCGAGCGGATGAGTTGGCGACGGTCTCCCAAGACTGTGGAGAGCATGGTCCCCTGGATGGGGCGCATGAGCGGCGCGACGATCATTGCGCCGATCACCGTGGCGGTCGAATCGGCCGCGATGCCCGCCGTCGCGATGGCCGCGGCAAGAATGAGGAGCAGCCAGAAGCGGGTGTACTGCGCGCGGACGCGGTCCCCCTCGAAGAGGACCGCGTCGCGCATGTAGTCGACGCTATTGAGCTTCCCTGACCAGCGAGTTTCCCGAATCAGGGAAGCCCAACCGGTCATCCGAGGAGCTTCGCCTTCGCGGCAGCGAACTCGTCGTCGCTGAGGATCCCTGCGTTCTTCATGTCGGCCAGCTTGGACAGCTGTGCCATGAGGTCGTCACCGGCCGAGGAGGCGGGTGCGGCAGGTGCCGCGGGTGCGGCCTGCTGGGCCGCGAGCTGCGCCTGCATGGCGGCCAGCTGAGCCTGGTTGTCCTGCACCTGCTGAGCCTGGGCCTGTTCAACGTACTGCTGCTCCTGGCGGGCCTGCGCGCGGCCGGCCTGCCGGCGAGCGACGTTGCCGGACACCGCGGTGGCGGTGCCCGAGATGACGGCCGTGCGAGCCATCGTGCCGATGAGGCCGGGGCGGCCAATCCTGCGGGGCATGTTAGTTCTCCTCGTTTTCGAGCGCCTCGATCTCGGCGAGAACCTCGCTGACGACCGGGCCGGGGACGCGGATGGACTCGGCGAGTTCGCCGCCGGCGGCGAAGACGGCGTCACGCAGGGGCTTCACCCACGTGTGCTCGAACACCAGGATCGCCGCCGCGCCGCCCACGGGCAGTTCTCCCGCGAGTTCGTCGACGTCCTCCGCGGACACCAGGCCGTCGATGCGGTCCGCCAGTGCCGCGAGGCGCGACACCTCGGAGTCGTCGCCGACCTGGTCCAGCTCCAGATAGTCGAGCTCATCCTCGGCGGTGCGACGCACGAACAGGCCATCCACGATGCTGATGGTGCCGGCGTCGACCAGGGTGCCTAGCTCCTGGACGATCTCGCCCTTGAAGGTGCCGGACTCAAAGCCGATCACCACGATTTCGATGGGTCCGAGGGTCATGGACCGCACATCCTCTCGTTGGTTGCCGACGCGCCGTCGGCGGCTCGTCAGCTTGAGGCTATTGCGCGGCGGTGGCGCCAGCAAGATGGACGCGCAGATTCCTCTGCTGTGGCACCGTGACATCCGGGGCACCCGCAGGTTCGCGCGCGTGCGCCACGCCCGGACATCACGCTGGTTGAGCCGCCGAACCGCCGGGTGCTAACCTGGCCATGTTCCTCCCGGCAGACACAGGTCGCGGGTGAGGAACGATTCCCAGACTTTGAAGCGTCAGCGGACGACGGCGTACGCGCATACCCGGATGCTTTGAGGGGATCACTCGCATTCACATTCTCTAGAGCCGCCCCGGCTCGTGCGAGGGAAGGAACAGTGTGACCGACACCACCGTGGCCAGCGCGGACAACAGCGCGGCCCTCAGCGCCATGAAGCTCCCCCAGTTGCAGGCACTCGCCTCCGAACTGGGCGTCTCTGGCGTCAAGAAGATGCGTAAGGGTGACCTCATCGAGGCCATCAAGAACGGCGGAGCCGCCCCGGCCAAGCCCGCCACCGCCCCGAAGAAGGAGCGGGCCTCGAAGGCCGGCGCCGCAGCCGCCAAGGCCGCCGCACCCGCCGCCGATGCGTCCGGGCAGGCTTCCGAGCCTGCCCGCTCCGCCCAGGCGAGCGAGGCCGCGGCCCACGCCACGGCATCGGCCCCCGCCTCCGGCGAGGCGGCGGACAAGCCCGCCGCGCAGCGCTCGCGCCGCAGCCAGTCGCAGGGCGGCCAGCCTCAGAACGCGCGCCAGGACGGCCGCGACTCGCAGGCAGCCCAGGCCGACACTCAGCGCCGCAACGAGCAGGACGACCGCTCCGAGCGAGCGCGCCGTGCCGCCGAGGCACTGCAGCTGCCCGGAGCCGAGAAGCCCGAGGCCAAGGACGCTCAGGACGACCGCCAGGGTGACAATCAGAACCGCGCGAGCGACGATGACGACGAGCGTGGTGGGCGCCGCCGCCGTGGCCGCGGTCGCGGCCGTGGGCGTGGCCGTGAGCGCGATGAGCAGGCTTCCGGCCAGGGAGGCCAGAGCCTGCGCCAGGACGAGGATGACGTCCACGACGACGATGAGTTGACGCCCGTCGGCGGCATCATCGACATTCTCGACAACTACGCTTTCGTACGCACCACCGGCTACCTCTCGGGCAAGTCGGACGTGTACGTGTCCATGAACCAGGTCAAGAAGTACGGCCTGCGCAAGGGTGACGCGATCACTGGCGCCGTGCGTCCTCCCCGTCCGGGCGACCGCGGCCAGCGCCAGAAGTTCAACGCGCTGGCGCACGTCGAGACGGTCAACGGTGTGACGCCCGAGGAGGCCAGGAACCGCAAGGAGTTCGGCGACCTCACCCCGCTGTACCCCCAGGAGCGTCTGCACCTCGAGACCGAGTCGCGCCTGCTGTCGACCCGCGTGATCGACATCGTCGCGCCCATCGGCAAGGGTCAGCGCGGCCTCATCGTGTCGCCGCCCAAGGCCGGCAAGACGCTGATCATGCAGAACATCGCCAACGCGATCGCGGCGAACAACCCCGAGGTGCACCTCATGGTGGTCCTCGTCGACGAGCGCCCCGAGGAGGTCACCGACTTCCAGCGCTCGGTCAAGGGTGAGGTCATCGCGTCGACGTTCGACCGTCCCGCCTCCGACCACACCCAGGTTGCCGAGCTCGCGATCGAGCGCGCCAAGCGTCTGGTGGAGTTGGGCCAGGACGTCGTGGTGCTGCTCGACGGCATCACCCGCCTGGGTCGCGCTTACAACCTGTCCGCACCCGCATCGGGCCGCATCCTGTCCGGTGGCGTGGACTCGGCGGCGCTGTACCCGCCCAAGAAGTTCTTCGGCGCGGCGCGCAACATCGAGAACGGCGGCTCGCTGACCATCCTCGCGACCGCGCTCGTCGACACCGGCTCCAAGATGGACGAGGTGATCTTCGAGGAGTTCAAGGGCACCGGCAACATGGAGCTGCGCCTCTCGCGCCAGCTCGCGGACCGCCGCATCTTCCCGGCCGTGGACGTGAACTCGTCCGGCACGCGCCGCGAGGAGATTCTGGTCTCGAACGAGGAACTCAAGGTCATGTGGAAGCTGCGCCGCGTGCTCACCGCGCTCGACGCGCAGGCCGCGACCGAGCTGCTGCTGGGCAAGTTGCGCGAGAACAAGTCGAACGCCGAGTTCCTGATGCAGGTCGCCAAGACCACGCCGGGCAAGGACGACCTCGACAACGAGCTCACCACGAAGTAGGCGGCACGCGGCCCCGACGGACCGCGCTGCTCTCGCCAGGGCCCCGGAGCCTTCCCTTGTGGGAGGCGCCGGGGCCCTCGCGTCTTTCTGCCCCGAGCCGCCCCGCGCGCCTCGCTCCTGGCGGGACATGAGGGTCGAAAATCGCCCGAATCCGACCTTCATGTCCCGCTACGAGGCACTCACCGGTCCACGACGGCCGATGCCAGCGTGTCCTCAAGCGCGGCCCGCGCCTTCGCATAGCGCGACCGCGCTGGCGAGGCTTTCGTGCCCAGGACGCATGCTGCGTCGACGATCGAGAGACCTTCCCAGTGAATGAGCTCGACGAGTTCGCGTTGGGGCTCCGGGAGGGACGCGATCGCGGCACGCACGTCGAGGACGAGCGCCTCGTCGGTGTCGGGCGGTGCCACGGCGAGTACCGCTACGCGCTCCGTCAGTCTCAACCGGCGCGATTCGTCGCGCCTGTGCCCGCGGAGGCACATCCGCGCGATCCCGAAGAGCCATAGGCGCGTCTGGCCGTCCTCGCTCGGCGCATCGGCTCGCCGTCGCCAGGCCACGAGCATGGTCTCGCCCAACAGGTCGGCGGCGGCATCGGGGGAGCGGCGCTGGAGGTAGCGGAGGATGTCGGGCCCGTGCGTGTGCAGGTCGCCCGCGAACTGATCGTCGGCGGCACTCACTCGCCCACCTCGCAGGCTGAGTCCGGGACAAGATCGCTGAGTGGGTCGACGAGGTCGGACTCAAGGCCATCCAGGATGAGCCGGGAGTAGGCGTGCTCGAATGTTTCGTTGGTATGAGTCGAGGTCATGGGCACGCCCTCGAGCTCCGATGTGCCAGCGTCGAGGTCGAGGCGTGCGATTTCGTCGTAGGCGAGCTCGATCCACGAGGCCCACGTGCTTCTGTCTGCGATCTCCTGCTTGCGCTCGTCCTCGTCGTACCGTGCCATGAACTCGGCGCGCACTGCGCCACCGTCGGCCTCGAGCAACGATGCGGGATCGCTCAGCCGCGAGCGGATCTCGGTTTCCTGCGCCTTGGAAAGCTCAGATGTCACGAGACGCGCCGCGCAGCGGTAGCCATCGGCATCCGTATAGGTCCACTCGATCTGAGCGGGCATCGCGTTCCACTGCTCGGTGGAGAGCATGAATGGATCTGGCTCGGTACGCCTATCCGGGAGTACCGCTGCGGCCCCCGCTCCTCCTAGGGCGATTACCGCTACCGCGGCGCCCGTCCATAGCGCGCGGCGTCGCCAGCGCCGGCGTGGAGTGGCCGCGGCGCGCGCCTCGTCGACGAGCGCGCTGATTGCTGCGTCCATCGCGGGCCCGTCAGGCGTGGACGGAGGCGCCGATCGCGCGAGCAGGTGGTCAAGGTCGTTCATCGGTGATGCATTCATACCCCTTCATGCCGGGAGTGGGGTCAATCGTCCATGCGCGTTGGCCACAAGTGCGCCGGCGCGAGGGCGAAGGGTGGGGCCACGGGGATGTGCGTGAATCGAACTCCGGCCTTCATGTCCCGCTACGGCGTGCAAGACGACCGGCCACGGTCCGCAGGACGCGCTCGCGGCACCACTCGGGACGTTGCGTGATGTCGTTCCAGCCAAAGCGCACCACCGAATACCCGGCGGCGGTGAGGTCGGTCTGCCGGTTCCTGTCGTCATTGCGAGCTCTGACGGTGGAGTGGAACCGGTCGCCGTCGAGCTCCACCACGACCATGGCGCGGCGATGCAGCATGTCGACGACGGCGCGACGTGGGCCGAACACGAGCGGAACCTGCCACTCAAACTCCCTGAACCTCGCGTCAGCAAACGTCTCGTACTTGGCACGCACCTCCAACGGCGACGTTGCGCCATCGCGGAACCAGTTAAGTACTTGCTGCAACGCGCTTCGTGACGGGACGCGGTGGGCCTGTGCGAGAGTGCTGGATAACTGGCGGGCGGTGCACACCTTTGTCCAGAGTGCTTGCCAGAGGAAGTCGAGCCGGTCGCCCGGCGAGCCGACCCGCCATGCGTCGAGGACCGCGTCTTGGGGGACGGTGCAGCCGATCATCTTCGGATAGCTCTTGCGCGTGACGCTGTCGCCCTGAATGGTGCGTACCCAGGAAGGGGCTCGCGGGCGGCGCCCATTGATGACTCGCACGTGGGCGACGGCAGGCACGGGCATCGATGGTGCATACAAGTGGACAGCCAGCGGGCCGGTGACCAGCCCGGCGGGGTGCCACAGGTTGAGTGCCTCGCCCATGACCACCGGGTGCGCGCGGTGCGCACGACCGCAGTACACGCCCGGAAGAATCCGCTCCGCGTTGCCGTCATGTACGACGCGCTCGAGCGCGACCCGCGACCAACCGGACACCAAATCCGACCTCGTGAAGGCATGTGCGTTCGATGCGAGGAATTCGGCGAGCGGTCGATCGCGTGCCATGAGGTCGAGGATGAGGCGCACAACGGCCATCCGACCACCTTCCCGCAGCCTTCAGAAGCGTTCGGCGCGATCTGTGGACAACGCCGCGCGTCCCAGCGGGACATGAGGGTCGAAAATGGCCCGAATCCGACCCTCATGTCCCGCCAGAATCCACGGGGCGCATGCGGCCGCCAGCCCCCGCGACTGTGAGGTTTCTGAGAGCGCAAGTCAGATGTTGAATACCCCACAAACCAGGACATTCGCCCCGAACGGGTGCTACGTCTATTCCCCAGGTCGTGACGATGCGACCTCCGATGGGGACGCCACAGCCCTCATCGAGGCGTCACGCACCAAGGCGGGCCAACCGGACCCGCCTGGCACGATGCCGGGACCACCACGAGCGGCTCTGGCATCCGATACGCACGGAGGAATGGATGCGAAAGACCATGCTGGCGGCGACCACAGTTGCGCTTCTGGGAGGGAGCATGTTCGCCGTCCCCGCGGCCCACGCCGCGCCTAGCGCCAACGGCGCCCCACCGGAGGATCCGGTCGCGAGCGAAGCCGTTCAGAGCGACAACATGCCGAACCCCCTCGACGAGAAGCGCTCGGCGCTGCGCGAGAGCGCGGTGGCCCAGGTCCTCACCGGTGACCTAGAGACCGAGCAGCGCGGTGCAAGCACTGTCGCGAAGGTCGGCGAGGAAGCCGTTGCGGCGACGAATCCCAACGCCCGCGGTGCCAAGGGCGGCACGAAGACGAAGGACCAGTACGTCGAGCTGTCCCGCGAGGCGACCGACCGGATCTTCGTGATTCTCGCCGAGTTCGGCGACGAGCAGCTCGACGGCATCGAGCCTGCCGAGGATGCGCAGCGCACCGAGGGCCCGCTCCACAACGAGATCCCGGCCCCCGACCGCAAGGTCGACAACTCCACCGTGTGGCAGGCCGACTACGACCAGGGCCACTACCAGGACCTGTACTTCGGCGACGACGAGTCGCTGCGGGAGTACTACGAGACGCAGTCTTCGGGCCGCTACAGCGTGGACGGCACCGTGACGGACTGGGTCAAGGTCGACTACTCGCAGGCCCGCTACGGCACCGACGCCTGTGGCTCGAACGTCTGCAGCACGGTCTGGGACCTGGTGAAGGACGCCGCCAACGTTTGGTACGAGGACCAGCTTGCCCAGGGCCGCTCCGAGGAGGAGGTGAACGCGGACCTGCAGTCGTTCGACGTGTGGGACCGCTACGACTTCGACGGCGACGGCGACTTCAATGAGCCGGACGGTTACATCGACCACTTCCAGATCGTCCACGCGGGTGGAGACCAGGCCGATGGCGACCCCATCTACGGCTCGGACGCCATCTGGTCCCACCGCTGGTACGCCTTCGCCAACACCATCGGCCTGGCGGGCCCGTCGAGCAACCCCCTGGGTGGCACCGAGATCGGCACGTCCGGCGTGTGGATCGGCGACTACACCATCCAGCCTGAAAACGGCGGGCGCAGCGTGTTCTACCACGAGTACGGCCACGACCTGGGGCTCCCGGACGACTACAACGTGCTGTCCGGCGGTGACAACAACAACGAGCACTGGACGCTGATGGCGCAGAGTCGGCTCAACGCTAAGAGGGACGGCGGGCTCGGCGAGCGCGGCGGCGACCTGGGCGCGTGGAACAAGCTCCAGTTGGGCTGGCTCGACTACGAGTACGTGACCGCGGGAACTAAGAAGAAGGTCGATCTTGGCCCCGCCGAGTACAACTCGAAGAAGCCCCAGTCCCTCATCGTGGGCCTGCCGCCCAAGACGGTCACGGTCGACCTGGGCGCGCCGGCCAGCGGTGAAGGCCAGTGGTACTCCGGAACGGGCGACGACCTCTCCAGCACCCTTACCCGCGACCTCACCGTCCCTGCCGAGGGTGCAGAACTCACATTCCAGGCCCGCTACGACATCGAGACCGGCTACGACTACTTCTACGTCGAGGTCGACTCGGGTTCGGGCTACGTGCCGATCGAGGGAAGCCTCACCACAACGGAGGACATCTTCGCGACGGACGGCACCCAGGCCGACTGGATGGACGCCAGCTATGACCTCACCGCCTTCGCCGGACAGGACGTGAGCCTCCGCCTGCGCTACATGACCGACGGTGGAGTCGCGGGTAACGACCCCGACGTGGTCGACGGCATCTTCCTCGACGACATCGCGGTGGAGGGCGTCTTCTCGGACGATGCCGAGTCAGCAGACAACGGTTGGGTCGCCGACGGCTTCGCGATCGTGGGGGAGGAGTCCACCGAGGACTACCCGCACTTCTATATCGCGGCGAACCGTAGTTACACCTCGTACGACAAGTACCTCGAGACCGGGCCGTACTTCTTCGGCTATGGCGAGTCCAAGCCCGACCTGGTGGACCACTACGCCTACCAGGAGGGTCTGCTGATCTCGTACTGGGACACCTCGTACTCGGACAACGACACCTTCGCCCACCCGGGCAGTGGTCGCAACCTCTACATCGATGCGCACCCCACTCCGCTCAAGGACGTCAACGGCGACCTGTGGCGGGCTCGCGTGCAGGTCTATGACGCCCCGTTCGGGCTGACTCGCACGGACGGCATGACCCTCCATGTCGATGGCGTGAGGAGCAAGATCAAGGGCCAGGCCGGCAACCGGGTGTTCGATGACACCGACCAGTACTGGTTCGAGGAGCTGCCCAACCACGGCGTGAAGCTCCCCGCGACAGGTACCCAGATCAAGGTGCTCAAGCAGAAGGGCACCTCGATGACGGTGGCGGTCTCCTAGCGACCCCTTCCTACGAGCCGCGGGGCGCCCGGATTGCTTGATTTTCGGGCACCCCGTGGCTCGGTTCGCGCGCGCGGGGGGCGGCCGATGCCGTGGCCAGCCTGGTCGCCCGACGTGCCCGACGTCACACGCGGCTCGCCACCCCTTGACGACCGTGGCACAATAGAACGCTGGCCGTCCGGTTCACCGACCGCGAAGTACGCGCAAGGACCCGGAGGCACTCTTAAGGGAGATCATGAAGAAGGACATCCACCCCGAGTACGTGGCCACCACTGTCACGTGCACCTGCGGCAACACCTTTGAGACCAACTCGACCGTCAAGAGCGGCGAGATCTCGGTTGAGGTCTGCTCGGCTTGCCACCCGTTCTACACCGGCAAGCAGAAGATCATGGACACCGGTGGCCGCGTCGCGCGCTTCCAGAAGCGCTACGGCAACCAGAAGTAACCCGAAGCCTTACCCGACGACGACGTGGCCGAAGCCTTCGCAGCAGTCCAGCCTCTGCTGGACGAGTACACCGATATCGAGCGTCAGCTCGCCGACCCCTCCATCCACGCGGATGCCGGGAAGTCGCGCACGCTGGGCCGTCGGTTCGCGGAGCTCGGCCGCGTCGTCGCCGCGCATCGGGCCTGGGAGACCGCCCAGGACGACCTTGAGGCAGCACGGGAGATGGCCGGTGCCGACCCCGAGTTCGCCGCCGAGGTCCCGGCGCTGGAGCAGGCGGCCGAGCAGGCCACCGAGACCCTGCGCCGCATTCTTATCCCTCGCGACCCCGACGACGCCCGCGACGTGATCCTCGAGATCAAGTCCGGCGAGGGTGGCGAGGAGTCTGCGCTGTTCGCGGGCGACCTGCTCAAGATGTACCTCAAGTACGCGGAGTCGAAGGGCTGGAAGGCCGAGATCCTCGAGGCCACCGAGACCGACATGGGCGGCTACAAGGACCTCTCGGTCGCCGTGAAGGCCAAAGGCTCCGTCGAGCCCGAGGACGGCGTGTGGGCCCACCTCAAGTACGAGGGCGGTGTGCACCGCGTGCAGCGTGTGCCCGCGACCGAGTCGCAGGGCCGCATCCACACCTCCGCCGCCGGTGTGCTCGTGTACCCCGAGGCGGAAGAGGTTGAGGACGTCGAGCTCGACATGAACGACGTGCGCGTCGACGTCTACCGCTCCTCGGGACCGGGCGGCCAGTCGGTGAACACCACCGACTCCGCCGTGCGCCTCACGCACCTGCCCACGGGCATCGTGGTCAGCTGCCAGAACGAGAAGAGCCAGCTTCAGAACAAGGAGTCGGCCATGCGCATCCTGCGTGCCCGCCTGCTCGCCGCCCAGAAGGAAGCGGCGGAGGCCGAGGCCCAGGACATGCGCAAGTCGCAGGTGCGCACCGTCGACCGTTCGGAGCGTATTCGCACCTACAATTTCCCCGAAAACCGCATCGCCGACCATCGCACCGGGTACAAGGCGTACAACCTTGACCACGTCCTGGCAGGAGACCTGCAGCCCGTGATCCAGTCAGCCATCGATGCCGACGAGGCCGCTCGCCTCGCCGCTCACGAGGCGTAATTGCCTACCGTCGGAGCACGACTCAAGGAGATCACGCGCCGTTTGGCCGATGCGGGGGTTCCCTCGCCTGAGGCCGATGCCGTGGTCCTCATGGCGCACACCTTCAAGTGGGAGCCGGGAGAGGTCCGTACCGCCGCCGCGCGTGACGACCACTGGCCCCTCGACCCGCTTGATCACGACCTCCTCGAGGCCCGCGTGGCCCGTCGTGTCGGCCGTGAGCCGCTGCAACACATCACGGGCAAGGCGTACTTCCGCAATCTGGACCTCCAGGTCGGGGCGGGCGTCTTCGTGCCGCGTCCCGAGACCGAGGTGGTCGCCCAGGCCGCCATCGACGCGGCCCGCGCGGCAACCCCTGGCAAGGACGGCAAGGTCCGCGTCACCGACCTATGCGCCGGGTCGGGCGCCATCGGCCTGTCGATCGCGGATGAGGTCCCGAACGCCGAGGTGTCGATGGTCGAGGCCTCCGAGGGCGCCCTCGTCTACCTGCGCATCAACGCGCGCGGCATGCGCGCCGAGGTGCGCGAGCGCACGCGAACGCTGCTGGGCGACGCGAAGCGTTGCCTGCACCTGTTCGAGGGCTGCGCGGACGTCATCGTCAGCAACCCGCCGTACATCCCGCCGGACGGCGTGCCTCGCGACGTCGAGGTGCGCGAGTACGACCCGCCGGAGGCGCTGTACGGCATGGGCGAGGACGGCCTTGATCTGCCCCGCGCGATCATCGACGAGGCCGCGCGCCTGCTGCGCGTGGGCGGCACGCTCATCATGGAGCACGCCGAGAACCAGGGAGCGGCGCTCAGGGAACACTGCGAGCGCTCCGAGTTCTGGGATGGAGCCCGTACCGAGCAGGACCTGACGGGACGCGACCGCATGCTCATCGTGACTCGCGTGGGTGTCTGAGACACTACCTCTCGTGATCTACCCGTGCTCTGACCCTGCCACCTGGGGTCCCAGCCTCGACGCCGCCGTCGACGCGGTCAGCCGGGGCGCCGTCATCGTGCTGCCCACTGACACCGTCTACGGCGTCGGCGCCGACGCCTTCAATCCGCAGGCCGTCGCTGCTGTCCTGGCCGCAAAGGGCCGCGGACGCCAGATGCCGCCGCCCGTCCTGATCCCGGACGCTCGCACCGTCGACGGACTGGGCTACGACGTGCCGGATGCCGCCCGTGCCCTCATGGAGGCCTGTTGGCCCGGCGCCCTCACGGTCATCGTGCAAGCCCAGCCGTCGCTGGCCTGGGACCTCGGCGACACCCACGGAACCGTGGCGCTGCGGATGCCGGATCACCCGGCTGCCCTCGCGCTGCTGAAGCGCACCGGCCCGCTCGCGGTGACCAGTGCCAACAAGACCGGACAGCCTGCGGCGACCACGGCATCGGACGCGCTCGAGCAATTGGGCGACGCGGTCGCCGTCTACCTCGACGGCGGCGACGCCCCGCTGGGCACAGCGTCGACCATCGTCGACGCGACCGACCCCGCGGGTCTGAAGGTCGTGCGCGACGGCGGCATCAGCCGCGATCGGCTCGTCGAGATCGCGGGCGCCGCGGCGTTCGCGCCCGAGCCCGCGGCGGCCGATGCCCCGGAGGCCGACGGGTGAAGGTTTACCTCACGCTCTTGGTGATCGCGGCGCTCGTTGCGTACGCCACGACACCGGCGATGAGGCACCTCGCGTTCCGTGTGGGGGCCGTGACGGCCGTGCGAGACCGTGACGTCCACAAGCTGCCCACCGCGCGACTGGGGGGTGTGGCGATCTTCCTCGGGCTCGCTGGAGGTATCGCGGTCTCGAGCAATATCCCGTTCCTCACACCCGTCTTCGAAACCTCGTCGGCCGCGTGGAGCGTGCTCGCGGGAGCGGGGCTCGTGTGTCTGCTTGGCCTCGCCGACGACATCTGGGACCTCGACTGGATGGCCAAGCTCGCGGGCCAGGTGCTCGCCGCGCTGATCATGGCGTGGGGCGGAGTTCAGCTGGTCTCGGTGCCCATCTTCGGCCTCACCATCGGCAGCTCGTACCTGTCGCTCGCCGCGACCGTGATCGTGGTGGTCGTGGCGATGAACGCCGTGAACTTTGTCGATGGCCTCGACGGTCTCGCGGCAGGGGTCATCGCGATCGGCGGCGCGGCCTTCCTCACGTACACCTACGTGCTCGCCCGCTCGGCGTCACCGGGCGACTATTCGTCGCTCGCCTCGCTCGTGCTGGCGGTGCTGGTCGGCGCATGCCTCGGCTTTCTGCCCCACAACCTGCACCCCGCCCGGATCTTCATGGGCGACTCGGGCTCGATGGTGCTGGGACTCGTCATCGCCGGCGCCGCGATCATCGTCACCGGCCAGATCGACCCCGAGGTGGTCTCGCAGCGCGAGCGCATTCCCGCCTTTATCCCCATCGTGTTGCCCCTCATGGTCGTGGCCGTACCGCTGATCGACATGACCGCTGCCGTGATCAGGCGCACGCTCAAGGGGCACAGTCCCTTCATGCCCGACGCCCACCACCTCCACCACGTGCTGCTGCGCGCGGGCCACTCTCACCGGTGGGCGGTCTCCGTCCTGTACCTGTGGACGTTCGTGCTGTCGTTCGGCACCGTCTCGCTCGTGTTCTTGCCTCTGGGAGTGGCGCTCGTCCTCGCGGGCGTGGCGCTTGCGATCGTGGGCCTCGTCACCTTCTCCCCGCCGCTCAGGCGGCGCCTGTCGCGAGGCTGGCGCGCCGCCGGCAGGGGAGTGAAGCCTTTGCAGCGGCTGACGCCGGAGGGGCGACGGGCCGATGCAGACGACGAGCCCGCCTCGCCCGAGCGCGAGGTCAGTGATCGTGATGACCCGGCCACGGCATCGGCCATCCGCACCCCGTCCCCCGAGGAGAAGTAGTGAACGAGGAATCGCGCACCTACCGTCGCGCGCTGCGCGTCACCGTCATCGTCATCGTCGCGCTCGCCGTCATCGCCGTGCCCGTCGGGCTGCTGGTCGCGGGCACCGCCGGGCTCATCGCCGCGGAGACCGGCGTGCTCGTCGCGGCCCTCGCGGGCCTCACGACGCAGGTCGCGATGGTGATCGCGCATGACAAGCCCGCGCACGTCATGGCGGGTTACGTGGGTGGCTCGTGGCTGGCCAAGATGCTCATCATTGTCATCGCGCTTGTCGTGCTTGCGGGTATCGACGGCTTTCATCGGGAGCTGTTCGCCGCCTTCGCCGTCACCGGCGTCATCGCGACGCTTGTGGTTGACTTCTCGGTAATCCGTTCCGCACGCATCCCGTACGTCGACGGAGGGTCGAAGTAGGACGTTTCATGCGTTAGGATTCCTACGCATCACGGTCCCCGGCGTGCTCGGCAGCCCCGCCCGCGCGTGCTCCACAACACCAGGAGAAATTTCTGTGGCGAATCTGGCCCTGGTTACGGCAATGAGTGCCGTTACCGAGACCTCGTCCGATGCTGAGTCGTCGACCGGCTTCTTCGGATGGCTTTTCGGTTCCGACGGCTTTCATGCCCCGACGGTGGACGAGTTCTACCCGCCGGCCCTCCTGTTCGAGGGCACGCTCTTCGAGTTCAACCGCATCGAGCTCGCCCGCGTCATCGCGGCCGCCGTGCTCATCCTGCTGGTGTGGCTCGTCGTGCGCAACGCCAAGCTTGTTCCCGGTCGTGGCCAGGGTGCCTTCGAGTTCATGCTCGACTTCGTGCGCACGCAGATCGTCGAGCAGGTGATGAGCAAGGAGAACGCCAAGCGCTTCCTGCCGTTCCTGACGACGCTGTTCTTCGCGATTCTCGCGTTCAACCTCACCGGTGTGATCCCGCTGATCAACATCGCTGGTACGTCCCTCATCGGCCTGCCGATCATCATGGCGATCTGGGTCTACGTGCTCTATCTGGGCGTGGGCGTCAAGCAGCACGGCCTGGGCGGCTACCTCAAGCTGTCGCTGTTCCCCGCGGGGGTTCCGAAGGGCATCTACGTCCTGCTCACCCCCATCGAATTCCTGCAGGTGTTCATCCTGCGGCCCGCCACTCTCGCGCTGCGACTCGCCGCGAACATGATGGCCGGCCACCTGCTGCTGGTGCTGTGCTTCGCCGCCACGCAGTACTTCTTCTTCGAGGCCGCCGGATTCATGAAGTCCATGGGCGCCGTCACCTTCGCCGCAGGCTTCGCCTTCACGCTGTTCGAGATCTTCGTCGCGGCGCTGCAGGCCTACGTGTTCGTGATGCTGTCGTCCGTGTACATCAACATGGCGATCGAGGAAGAGCACTAAGAACTTCACCCCCACAAGACGTGCGGGCCTCGGACGGGGCTCGCATCCAACGGAAGGAAACACAGTGGACACCACCACTCTCGCCGAGGTCTCGGGCAACGTCGCGACCATCGGTTACGGCCTCGCTGCGACCGGTCCTGGTATCGGTCTGGGCATCCTGATCGGCAAGACCATCGAGGGCATGTCCCGCCAGCCCGAGGTTGCGGGCCAGCTGCGCGCCACCATGTTCATCGGTGTCGCGTTCGTCGAGGTGCTCGCGCTCCTGGGCCTGGTCACCGGCTTCCTCTTCACCTAAGCCATGACGCTTCTCAACCAGTTGGTCGTCGCGGCCGAGGAGACTCACGGGGAGAGCTCTGCTAACCCGCTGATCCCGGCCCCGTACGACATCCTGTGGTCGGCGGTCATCTTCGTGATCATCGTCGTCGTGTTCATGAAGGTGCTGCTGCCCAAGATGCAGGCAGTGCTGGATGAGCGCGCCGAGCTGATCGAGGGCGGCCTGAAGAAGGCCGAAGAGGCGCAGTCTGAGGCGGCAGCGGCGCTCGAGGAGTACACCGCTCAGCTGACCGAGGCTCGCGCCGAGGCCGCGCGCATCCGCGAGGACGCCCGCGCCGAGGCCACTGCGATCGTCTCCGACAGCCGCACGGCGGCCTCCGGCGATGCCCAGCGCATCGTCGAGACCGCCCACAAGCAGATCGAGGCCGAGCGCCAGCAGGCGATCGTGTCGCTGCGTACCGAGGTCGGCGCGCTCGCCACCGAGCTCGCCTCGCGCATCGTGGGCGAATCGCTCGCCGACGACGCTCGTCAGCAGCGCATCATCGACAGCTTCCTGGACGACCTCGAGTCCCAGGTGGACAGCAAGCAGAAGGCGGAGGGATAAGCCCGATGCGTGGAACCAGTCAGGCCTCGCACGACGCGGTGATCCGGGAGTTTGACCCGATCGTCACCGCGGCGGGTGAGGATGGGCTCACGATTGCTGAGCACCTGTTCGTCGTGGTCGACGCGCTCGACTCGTCGGGCTCGCTGCGCCGTGCGCTCACCGACCCTGCCCGCCCCGGCAAGGACAAGGCCTCGCTGGTGAAGCAGCTGTTCGGGTCTCTCGAGCCCCGTGCGGTCGACATCGTGGCGGCCTTCGCCGAGTCCCGCTGGTCCGGCGAGGCCGACCTCGCCGAGTCCATCGAGGACGCCGGCGAGATGGCGCTGTTCGCCTACTCCGAGTCCCAGGGCACGCTGTCCTCGGTCGAGGAGGAGCTGTTCCGGGTCGAGCGACTGCTGGTCGCGAACCGCGAACTGCTCATCGCGGGCTCGAACCGCTCGGCGACCAAGGAGCAGCGACTGCAGCTGCTCGAGGACACGCTGGGCGGCAAGCTGCTACCGACGACGCACGCGCTGCTCGCGCGTGCGGTCGGCGTGCCGCGCGGACGGCGCCTGATCCCCGCGATCAACGCGCTGCTCGAGCAGGCGGCCGAGCGCCGTGGACGCGTCGTCGCGTCCGTGACGGCCTCGGTCGAGCTGTCCGCCGCGCAGCGTGAGCGGCTGGCGGGCATCCTCGCCAAGGCGTACGGTCGCGAGATCAAGATCAACGTCGCCGTGGACCCCGAGGTCCTGGGCGGCATCCGAGTTCAGGTCGGGTCAGAGGTGGTCGACGGCACCATCCTCAGCAAGCTCGACGACGCACGACGACGACTCGTCGGCTAGCACAGACGACCACCGCCTATCCGGCGGTAGTGACAGGAGAAAAGACATGGCTGAGTTGACGATCAGTCCGGAGGAGATCCGGAGTGCGCTCGACAGCTACGTGAAGTCGTACGAGCCGTCCGGCGTCGTGCGCGAAGAGGTGGGCCGCGTCACGCTGGCCGCCGACGGCATCGCGAACGTCGAGGGCCTTCCCGGCTGCATGGCGAACGAGCTGCTGCGCTTCGAAGACGGCACCCTGGGCCTCGCCCTGAACCTCGACGTGCGCGAGATCGGTGTCGTGGTGCTCGGTGAGTTCACCGGCATCGAAGAGGGCCAGGAGGTCCACCGCACCGGAGAGGTCCTCTCCGTCGCCGTGGGTGACGGCTACCTCGGTCGCGTGGTTGACCCGCTGGGTAACCCCATCGACGGCCTGGGTGAGATCGAGACCGTGGGCCGTCGTGCCCTCGAGCTCCAGGCGCCCGGCGTCATGGACCGCAAGTCGGTCCACGAGCCGCTGCAGACCGGCCTCAAGTCCATCGACGCGATGATCCCGATCGGTCGCGGCCAGCGCCAGCTGATCATCGGTGACCGCCAGACCGGTAAGACCGCGATCGCGATCGACACGATCATCAACCAGAAGGCCAACTGGGACTCGGGCGACCCGACCAAGCAGGTGCGTTGCATCTACGTGGCCATCGGTCAGAAGGGCTCGACCATCGCCTCCGTGCGTGGCGCCCTCGAGGAGGCCGGCGCGCTCGAGTACACGACGATCGTCGCCGCCCCCGCCTCGGACCCCGCGGGCTTCAAGTACCTCGCCCCGTACACCGGCTCGGCCATCGGCCAGCACTGGATGTACGACGGCAAGCACGTCCTCATCGTCTTCGATGACCTGTCCAAGCAGGCCGAGGCGTACCGTGCCGTGTCGCTGCTGCTGCGCCGCCCGCCGGGCCGCGAGGCTTACCCCGGCGACGTGTTCTACCTGCACTCCCGCCTGCTCGAGCGTTGCGCGAAGCTGTCGGACGACATGGGCGCTGGCTCGATGACGGGTCTGCCTGTCATCGAGACGAAGGCCAACGACGTCTCGGCGTACATTCCGACCAACGTCATCTCCATCACGGACGGCCAGATCTTCCTGCAGTCCGACCTGTTCAACGCCAACCAGCGCCCCGCAATCGACGTCGGTATCTCCGTGTCCCGCGTGGGTGGTTCGGCGCAGGTCAAGGCGATGAAGAAGGTCTCGGGAACGCTCAAGATCGATCTCGCCCAGTACCGCTCGCTCGAGGCCTTCGCGATGTTTGCATCCGACCTCGACGCGGCGTCGCGCCAGCAGCTGACGCGTGGTGCTCGCCTCATGGAGCTGCTCAAGCAGGCCCAGTACACCCCGTACCCGGTGGAGGAGCAGGTCGTCTCGATCTGGGCAGGCACCAAGGGCAAGCTCGACAAGATCCCTGTGGCCGACGTGCTGCGCTTCGAGCGCGAGATGATCGACCACCTGCGTCGCGGCACCTCGGTGCTGTCGGACATCGCCTCGACGGGTCAGCTGTCGGACGACAACGAGCAGACGCTGCACACCGAGGTCGACTCGTTCGTCTCGACGTTCCTCGAGTCCGAGGGCACTGAGCTCACCACCTCCGCCTCGATCGAGGGCGGCGGCGAGGCTCAGGTCGAGCAGGAGCAGATCGTCGCAAAGAAGAAGAAGTAGCCGATGGGTGGACAGCAGCGCGTCTACCGGCAGCGGATCCGGTCGACACAGTCGTTGAAGAAGATCTTCCGTGCGATGGAGCTCATTGCGGCTTCACGCATCGGCAAGGCTCGCGACCGTGTCACCGCCGCCGCCCCGTACTCGCGCGCCATCACACGGGCCATCAGCGCCGTGGCGACCCACTCGAGCATCGATCACCCGCTCACCACCGAGCGCACGGACACCAACCGCGTGGCCGTGCTCGTCATTACCGCTGACCGCGGTATGGCGGGCGCGTACTCCGCGAACGTCCTGCGTGAGGGTGAGCGCCTTGCCGAGCGTCTGCGCGGCGAGGGCAAGGAGATCGTCCCGTTCGCGTTCGGCCGCCGTGGCGTGGGCTACTTCAAGTTCCGCAAGCGCGAACTGGCGGGCGAGTGGCAGGGAGAGTCGGACGCCCCGACTCTCGCCACCGCCCAGGAGATCGCGCGGGCCCTGTACGGCGCCTTCACGGCGTCGGCCGACGAGGGTGGTGTGAGCGAGCTTCACATCGTCTACACGCACTTCTCGTCGATGGTGTCGCAGGAGCCGCGCGTCATCCGGCTGCTCCCGATCGAGCTTGTCTCGGGTGTCGCTGAGCCGGGCGAGGACGTCGAGCCCCTGTACGAGTTCGAGCCCAGCGCCGAGCAGGTACTGGACTCTCTGCTCCCGCGCTACATCGAGTCCCGCATCCACGCGTGCATGCTTCAGGGCGCCGCATCCGAGCTGGCCAACCGCCAGCGCGCGATGCACACCGCCGTGGAGAACGCGGAGGACATCATTCGCCAGTACACCAGGCTCGCCAACTCGGCGCGCCAGGCCGAGATCACCCAGGAAATCAGCGAGATCGTCTCGGGCGCCGATGCGCTCGCGGCCTCGTGACCGGAAGGCACATCCATGACCCCCACCGCTAAGACCGACGCCCCGGCGTCGCAGGAGGCCGCGAACACGCCGGTGATCGGTCGCGTCGCGCGCGTCATCGGCCCCGTCGTCGACATCGAGTTCCCCGCGGACGCGATCCCCGACGTCTACAACGCCCTCACCGTCGACATCGACCTGTCGGCCCAGGGTGAGGACGAGGGCGTCCTGCACATGACCCTCGAGGTTGCCCAGCACCTGGGCGACAACATGATCCGCGCCATCGCACTGAAGCCCACCGACGGCCTGGTCCGCGGCGCCGAGGTGACCGACACCGGCGCCCCGATCTCCGTCCCCGTGGGTGACGTCACCAAGGGCCACGTGTTCAACGTGACCGGTGAGGTCCTCAACGCGAAGGAGGGCGAGACGGTTGAGATCACCGAGCGCTGGCCCATCCACCGCAAGCCCCCGGCCTTCGACCAGCTCGAGTCCAAGACTCAGATGTTCGAGACCGGCATCAAGTCGATCGACCTCCTCACGCCGTACGTGCAGGGTGGAAAGATCGGCCTGTTCGGTGGCGCAGGTGTCGGCAAGACCGTCCTCATCCAGGAGATGATTTACCGCGTGGCGAACAACCACGACGGTGTGTCGGTGTTCGCCGGTGTCGGCGAGCGCACCCGTGAGGGCAACGACCTCATCGACGAGATGACCGAGTCGGGCGTCATCAACCAGACCGCCCTGGTCTTCGGCCAGATGGACGAGCCGCCGGGCACGCGTCTGCGCGTCGCCCTGTCGGCCCTCACCATGGCCGAGTACTTCCGCGACGTGCAGTCGCAGGACGTGCTGCTGTTCATCGACAACATCTTCCGCTTCACCCAGGCCGGTTCCGAGGTGTCGACCCTGCTGGGCCGCATGCCTTCGGCCGTGGGCTACCAGCCCAACCTGGCGGACGAGATGGGTCAGCTGCAGGAGCGCATCACCTCGACGCGTGGTCACTCGATCACGTCGTTGCAGGCGATCTACGTTCCCGCGGACGACTACACCGACCCGGCGCCCGCGACGACGTTCGCGCACCTTGACGCCACGACCGAGCTGTCGCGTGAGATCGCGTCGCGCGGTCTGTACCCGGCGATCGACCCGCTGACCTCGTCCTCGCGTATCCTCGACCCCCGCTACGTGGGTGCCGAGCACTACTCGGTGGCGTCGGACGTCAAGGCGATCCTGCAGCGTAACAAGGAGCTCCAGGACATCATCGCGATCCTCGGTGTCGACGAGCTGTCCGAAGAGGACAAGATCATCGTCGCCCGTGCGCGCAAGATCCAGCAGTTCCTGTCGCAGAACACCTACATGGCGACCCAGTTCACCGGTGTGGCCGGTTCGACCGTGCCGCTGTCGGAGACCATCGAGGCCTTCGGTGGCATCGTGGCCGGTAAGTACGACCACATCGCTGAGCAGGCGTTCTTCAACATCGGTGGTCTCGAGGACCTCGACAAGGCCTGGAACCGCATCCAGAAGGAGATCGGCTGATCATGGCCGATGCCCTGACCGTCGACATCGTCGCGCCGGACCACGTGATGTGGTCCGGCTCGGCGAGCCGCGTTATCGCGCCGTCCGTCGAGGGTGAGATCGGTCTGCTCGCCAACCACGAGCCGATCCTCTCGATCCTCAAGGCCGGCACGATCCGCGTGACCAGCGACAACGAGAAGCACGAGTTCCCCGTCACGGGTGGTTTCGTGTCGTTCGACCACAACACGATCACCATCGTCGCCGACCCCGTGGTGCCCGACGAGGACTGATCCGGTTTTTTGTGAGGGGCCGCCCGGCGATGCCGGGCGGCCCTTTGCATGCCCTCTGCGCTGCCTCGTGAGAGGGCTGGCCCCGGGTCTGAAGCCCCTATCCTGGTGGGCGTGAGAGTTGTGATCGCCCGCTGCGCCGCCCGCTACTCCGGAAGGCTCAGCGCGCACCTGCCGTTGGCAACGAGGGCAATCATGCTCAAGGCCGATGGCTCGGTGCTGCTGCACTCGGACGGCGGGTCCTACAAGCCGCTGAACTGGATGGGCCCGCCGTGCACCACGCGCGAGGTCGCGCCGTCCGAGGCGCAGACGGAGGCCGGCGTCGAGGCCGTCTGGACGGTTCAGCACGACAAGACCGACGACCGCCTCGAGATCGAGATTTACGAGGTGCTCGCCGACACCCAACATGACCTAGGCGTCGACCCCGGGCTCATCAAGGACGGCGTCGAGGCACACCTTCAGGAGCTGCTCGCGGAGCAGATCGCCCTGCTCGGTGACGGTCACACGCTGGTCAGGCGCGAGTACATGACGGCGATCGGCCCTGTCGACATCCTCGCGAAGTCGCCCTCGGGCGGCTCCGTCGCGGTCGAAATCAAGCGCCGCGGCGAGATCGACGGCGTGGAGCAGCTCACGCGCTACCTCGAACTGATGAACCGCGACCCGTTGCTGAGCCCCGTCGAGGGCGTGTTCGCCGCGCAGGAGATTAAGCCCCAGGCGCGCGTGCTGGCCCAGGATCGGGGGATTCGCTGCCTGATTCTCGACTACGACGCGATGCGCGGCGCCGAGGACCCCACCACGCGCCTGTTCTAGGTCGCCAACAGAGGGTCGAGCCAGTCCAAGACCCGCGGGATCTGCTCGTCCCATGCGGGCCAGTCGTGGGCGCCGGGGGACTCCGAGTACTCCAGCCCCAGCCCGGCCTCGTCGCAGGCCCGCGCGAACGTGCGGCTCTCTTCAAGCAGGAAGTCCTCCGTGCCGCACCAGGCCCACAGACGCGGCACCGCGGCGGGGGAGGACGCGC
This sequence comes from Demequina sp. NBRC 110055, assembly GCF_002090135.1. Lineage (GTDB taxonomy): Bacteria > Actinomycetota > Actinomycetes > Actinomycetales > Demequinaceae > Demequina. The sequence goes on from NZ_BBRL01000004.1 coordinate 1,209,948, forward strand.
GTGCCAGTGCGACGACGTCCTCGCCCGCCTCTCGTGCCGCCTGAGGGGAGCCGAAGGTGCGGCGCCATTCCTCGGGCGCCAGGTTCGGCTTGGCCGTGACGTCGAGGCCGCCGGAGAGGCTTGCGGCGGCCGCGTAGCGGTCGGGGTAGGAAAGCGCGGCCTTCATGGCTCCGTAGCCGCCCATCGACAGTCCCGCGATGAACGTGTCCTCGCGCCGAGTCGACAGGGGGAAGAAGGCCTGCATCGCCCGCGGGAGCTCGTCGACCAGGAAGTCGCGATAGCGGTAGCCGTCGGCCTGGTTGGCGTAATACGACCGGTGGACCGCGGGCATCACGACCGCGAGGCGTCTATGCGCCACATACCGTTCGAGCGCGGTGTATCGGGTCCACGACGAATCGTCCTGAGAGAGCCCGTGCAACAGGTACAACACGGGGAGCGTGGCGCCGGGCGGGCCGGGCGCGGCCGGGACGCCTGCCTCCGTCGCGGGCTCGGGCAACAGCACCGTGGCGGTCGTCGACAAGCCAAGCGTGTCGGAAAAGAACCGGCAGGTAAGCAGCGCCATAGGTGACCTCCTGACGGCAGTCTGCCAGGAGCATCGGCCGTCGGGAAGGGCCGGGCCGCCGCGCGTGGTGCGGGCGATCGATAGATTGACCGCGCGGCAGGTGCGCCCCGCGAGGCGGAAGCCGCGCGGACGGGCGACTACCGCATCAGCCCTACCGACTGGTAGAAAATCGCGAAACGTTTCGTTAGACTGGATCGCATGACAACGACGCCTGCGAAGTTCCCCGACGGCTTCCTCCTTGGAGCCGCGACCGCCTCCTATCAGATCGAGGGCGGTGCCCACGAGGGCGGCCGCGGCCTGTCGATCTGGGACACCTTCTGCGCCACCCCCGACAAGGTCGTGGGCGGTGACAACGGTGACGTGGCTTGTGATCACTTCCACCGCTGGGAAGAGGACATCGACATGATGGCCGAGCTGGGTCTGGAGGCGTACCGCTTCTCGATCGCCTGGCCGCGCGTGCAGCCGGGCGGCACCGGCGAGTTCAACGCGGAGGGCATCGCGTTCTACCGCGGCATCGTCGATCGCCTGAAGGACAAGGGCATCACGCCCCTCATCACGCTGTACCACTGGGACCTTCCCCAGGAGCTCGAGGACAACGGCGGCTGGCTCAGCCGTGACACCGTCGACGCCTTCGTGCCCTACGCCGTCCGGATGGTCGAGGAGTTCGGCGCGGACGTCGAGATGTGGACCACCTTCAACGAGCCGTGGGTCAGCTCGTTCGTGGGCTACGGCGCCGGCGCGCACGCCCCGGGCCACGCCGACGACGTCGAGGCACTCACGGCGGCGCACCACCTGAACCTCGCGCACGCTCGCGCGTACGACGCGATGAAGGCCGTCAACGCCGACATCCAGATCGGTCTGGTCAACAACTGCCACACGCCGCGCCCCTGGGACCCGTCCAACCCCAAGGATCTCGCTGCCGCCGCGCACATCGACGCGCTGGCCAACACCTTCTTCCACGAGCCCTTCATCCAGGGCACCTACCCCGCGGTGCTGAAGCCCAACACGGCCCACCTCACCGACTGGGGGTTCGTACACGACGGTGACCTGGAGGAGATGAAGGGCCGCATCGACTGGTTCGGCGTCAACTACTACGCGTCGCACCTGGTGCGCCACAACGCCCACAAGGCCGCGGCTCAGTCCGAGCTCGCGACCCTCGCGGACGGGCACAAGGCCGGCGCCAACTCGCCGTGGCCCGGCGACGAGGAGATCGAGTTCATGCCGCTCACGGGCAAGCACACCGCGATGGGCTGGAACGTCGACCCCTCCGCGCTGCACGCCCACCTGCTGAAGACCTACCGCGAGACGGGCAAGCCGCTGTACGTCACCGAGAACGGCTCGGCGTGGGACGACGTGGTGGACGCCGACGGCCGCGTGCGCGACACCGACCGCATCGAGTACTTCGAGGGCCACCTGGACGCCGTGCTGAAGGCCGTCGCCGAGGGCGCGGACGTCCGCGGCTACATGGCCTGGTCGCTCATGGATAACTTCGAGTGGGCGCAGGGCTACGCCAAGCGCTTCGGCATCGTGCGGGTCGACTACAACACCCTCGAGCGTCGCTGGAAGGACTCGGCGTACTACTACCGCGAGGTGCTGCGCCGCCGCGAGGTGGTCCCCGCCGCGGAGGCGGACGCGCTCGCCGACACCCCGCCGCGCCACTTCTAGGCAGGCGAGTGGGCCGGCCGCCACACCGGCAGCCGCGCGGGTAGCCACACCGGCAGCCCCGCCGGTGGCCAGCGCTCCGCGCGCATGAGTGACGCATCGACGGGCCTGACTGCAGAAATCTGCACTCAGGCCCGTCGTGCTGTCATCTGACGGGCCCGACGGACGCGTGGGCATCAACGCGAGGCGCCTTCCGAGCCGCCCGTAGACTGGGCCGCATGCCCAAGTCCCGCCGCTCGCGCAAGCGTCCGTACGGGCAGCCGCACGAGGAGTTGGACGTCGAGCGGCTCTCGGGGAGCATGGGCGGCCGGCGCGAAAGGGGCCCCGGCGGCGAGGAGTACCTCGTCGCGACCCCGCGGCCCAGCGAGAAGACCTACACGTGCCCCGGCTGCTCGCAGGAGATCGACGGCCAGAGCGTGCACGTGGTCGCGTGGCCCGCGGACGGACTCTTCGGACCAGACGCCGCCGCGGCCCAGCGCCGCCACTGGCACACGCACTGTTGGAACACGTTCGGGAGGACACGTGGCTGACGACGCCGCCCAGACCAGCGACCACGCGAGCGAGGCCCCGGCCGCTGGCATGGAGGAGATCCGTGCCATGACCGTGCTGCCCGCCACGCGCGAGCACATCACGCTGACCACGGAAGACGGCCTCACGCTGGTGGGTGAACTGGCGTTGCCGCCGGACGGTCGCCCACCCGTCGCCACCCTCGTCACCCTGCACCCGCTGCCCACGCACGGCGGCTTCATGGACTCCCACGTGTACCGCAAGGCCGCCTGGCGCCTGCCGTACCTCGCGGACATCGCCGTGCTGCGCTTCAACACCCGCGGCACCCACTCGCCCCGAGGAACCTCGGAGGGAGAGTTCGGCGAGGGCGTCACCGAGGCCGCCGACCTGCGCGCGGCCGTCGCCTTTGCCGTCGAGCGCGGGCTGCCGCGCCGGTGGCTCGTGGGCTGGTCGTTCGGCACGGAGCTCGCCCTCATGCACGGCGCCGACCAGGACGTCGAGGGCGCGATTCTGCTCAGTCCGCCCCTGCACCGCGCCCAGCCCGACGACCTCGAGCGCTGGGCCGCGACCGGCCGCCCCGTCACGGCGCTCGTGCCGGAGCTCGACGACTTCCTGCAACCCGACGAGGCACGCGAGCGGTTTGCGCCGCTAGCCCAGCTCGACCTCATCGCGGTCGAGGGCGCGAAACACCTGTGGGTCGGGGAGAAGTACGTCAGACTGGTGCTCGACGCCATCGTCGACCGAGTCGCCCCTGGTGTCGCGCCGCTGCCCACCGCCGTCCCAAGCGAGGTGCTCGCATGACCGGAACCCCCATCGTCTTCCTCAACGCCTTCCCCGTCGACCGCGCACAGTGGGAGGGGCTGCTGTCCGTCCTCGGCTCCGACGTCCGCGGCGACGTGATCACCTTCGACATGCCCGGCATCGGCGAGATGCCACTCCCGGACGACGAGCCGAGCCTCGAGCTGATCGCCGACGCCGCCGTGCTGGCCATGCGCGAGGCGACCGGCGAGGACAAGGCGCACTGGATCGGCTGTTCCATGGGCGGCTACGTCGCCATGGCGGTCGTCGAGAGGCATCCCGATGCCGTGGCCGGCCTTGGCCTCATCGCCACCAAGGCGCTCGCGGACACCGAGGAGGCGGCCGCTAAGCGCCGCGCGCTCGCGGACGCCGTCGAGCATCGCGACAGCGTCGAGGACGCCGCCACGATGGCCGAGGGTCTCATCGGCACCGAGGGAGCGCGCCGCGAGGAGCTCGTCGAATGGGTGGCCCGCAACATCGCCCGCCACCACGGCGAGGGGGTCGCGTGGGGTCAGAGGGCGATGGCGGAGCGGCCCGACCGCACCGAGGTGTTGCGTTCCGTGGATGGCCCGGCCGTGGTGATCGCGGGGGAGAAGGACGCCGTGGTGCCGCGCGAGGCTATTGACGCGATGGCCGAGGCGCTCGGCGTGGAGCCCGTCGTCATCGAGGGTGTGGGGCACCTGGCCGCGTTCGAGGACCCGGCCGCGGTGGCCAGGGCCCTCGCCCCGCTGCTCGTGTAGGCGCCGCTAACTCCAGGAGTTTCCCGCCTCGAGGCGCTGCTGCAGGGCCTGGCGCATGGGCATGGACTCGCCGTCTCGCCCGCCCTTGCCCAATTCGAGCGGCGGCTCGGCCGGCGGCACCTGAGCGCCGCTCAGGCGCCCGCGCAGGCTCGACGGCACCGAGAGCACGTAGAACTCGCCGTCGACGCCGACCGCGACCGAGCGATCGTGCTTGAGGTACCAGCCGGTGAGATCCGTGCGGTAGCGGGCCTTCCCGTCATACGTGCGCGCCGTGAGCCGCTCGGGCTCGACGCCCGCCGCGACGGCATCGGCCACGAACTCGCGCACGAGCGCCGCCGCCTGCGCCACCTCGGCTAGCCGACGCCGCTCCATGGCGTCGGCCTGCGCGAGGCGGCGGTAGGTGGCGTCGTCGCGAGAGGCGTCCACAGGGGTCAGTCCGCGGTTGCCGCAGCCTCGGCGGCCTCGTGCTCCTGGCGCAGGGCCGATGCCTTGGCGAGGCCAGCGATCGGGTCGGCACCCAGGAGGTTGCGCAACTCGTCGAGGTAGCCGGTGATGGACTCGCGCTGACGGTTGAGCTCGTCGACCTCGCGCGCGGCCATCGTGCGCTCACGCTCGGCGTCGGAGACGGCCTCCGAGATGATCGCCTCGGCGTGTTCGCGGGCCTCGGAGACGATCTCGTCGGCGTTGTTGCGCGCGTTGGTGAGCAGCGTCTGGGCGTGGACCTCGGCGTCGCGGCGCGTGACCTCGGCGCGCTCCAGCGCGCTCGACAGCCGCTCCTCGGCCTCGTCGGCGCGCACACGCGCGTCCTCGACCATGGCGGCGGTCTCGGCCTTCGCCTCCTCGTGACGCGCCGTGAGGTCCTTCTCGGCCGCTTCGCGGCGCTGCGCGATCTCGATCTGCAGGTCCTCGCGGGCGCGGCGGGCCTCCTCGCGGGCGGCGTCGGCATCGGCGTTACCGTCGGCGCGCGCCTGGTCGGCGTCACGCTGGGCGATGCCCATGACGTGCTTGGCCTCCTGCTGCGCGGCGGTGAGGCGCTCCTCGGCCTCGTCGTGTGCCGCCTGCACGGTGCGGGCGGCGTCGCGGTCGGCGCCCTCGCGTGTCGACAGGGCGTACGCGTCGGCCTCCCGGCGGGTGGTCTCGTCGTAAGCGTCGACCTCGGTGCGGGTCGTCGCCGCGTAGTCGTCCGCTTCGCGGCGAGCGGCGGCGGCGTCATCGTCGGCCGCGGTGCGCGTTGCAGCGTCGTACTCATCGGCGGCGCGACGCGTGGCCTGGTCGTACAGGTCCGCGTCCTTGCGCAGCTGCCGGCTCGCGGTTTCGGCGGCCGAGCGGGTCGCATCCGCGTAGTCCTCGGCCCCCTTGCGGGTGGCGGCGTCGTACTCGTCGGCCGCCGCGCGGGTGTCGGCTCCGTAGGTGTCGGCTTCGGCGCGGGTAAGGGCGCTGTAGTCGTCGGCGGCGGTGCGGGTCTCGGCGCTGTACTCGTCCGCGGCGCCGTGGGTGGCGTCACGGTAGTCGTCGGCGTCGCGGCGCGTGACGCCCGCGTACTCGTCCGCCTCGCCCTGCACCCGCTCGCGGTAGGTGTCGGCCTCAGTGCTGGTGGCGGCGCGGTAGTCGTCGGCCTCGGCGCGGGTGGCGGCGTCGTACTCATCGGCCGCCGCGCGCGTGTCCTCCGAGTACGTGTCCGCTTCGGCGCGCGTGCGCCGCCCGTAGCGGTCCGCGTCGGACTGGGTGGCCTCGCGGTACGCGTCCGCGTCGGCGCGGGTCGCCTCGGAGTACGTGTCAGCCCCCACGCGGGCGTCGAGCGCGTAGGCGTCGGCCTCTGCCGTGGTGAGCGAGCGATAGTCGTCGGCCTCTGCACGCGTGACGTGACGGTACTCATCGGCCTCGGACCGTACGGCCTCGAGGTGAGCCTCGGCATCGGCCCGCGTGGCCTCGTCGTACGCGTCGGCAGCCTCGCGCGCGTCGCGGGCGTCCTCATCCGCCTCGGTCCTTGCGGTGGCCGCGTACTCGTCGGCACCGGCGCGGGTGGCGCGGTCGTAGTCGTCGGCCGCAGCCTCGACCTCGGCGCGGTGGGCGGCGGCGGCCGCGGTGACCTCGTCCAGGTGCGTCTGCGCGGCGGCGCGCACGTCGGCGGCGTCGGACTCGGCGCTCTCACGGGTCGCGGCGTCGTAGGCATCGGCATCGGCGCGCGTGCCGGCCGAGTAGCGTTCCGCCTCCTCGCGGGTGGCGCGGTCGTAGGCGTCGGCCTCGCCGCGAGTCCCGGTCGCGTAGTCCTCCGCATCGGCCCGCATGGCCTCGTCGTATTCGTCGGTGTCAGCGCGCAGCGACGCCACCTCGGCGGCGACCGCCGCTCGCAGGTCGCGCGCATCGGTCTCGGCCGATGCCCGGGTCGCGTCGGCCTCCCGGTTCGCCTGGGTGAGGAAGGCGTGGGCCTCGTTACGCAGGTTGGCGGCGTCGGCCTCTGCCGTCGTACGAATGTCGGACGCCTCCGCGTCGGCCGCGGACTTGGCATCGCGTGCCTCGCCCTCGAGGCGCTTGGCCTCCGCGCGGGCCTCGGCGAGCTCCCGCTCCGCCTCGGCCAGCACGCGGTCGGCCTCCGCGGCCGCGTCGGCGGCGGTCGTGTCCGCCTCGGCGCGCGCGGCCTCGAGCAGCTCCTGCGCCTCACGCTGGGCGGCGACGCGGGTCTCGGTGGCTTCGCGTTCCGCCGTGGCACGCAGGGCGTGAGCCTCACGGTCGGCGCCGGCCTTCAGCTCGGCGACCTCGGCGTCGATTCCGGCCTTGACGCGCTCGGCGTCGCGGCGGGCCTTCTCGACCGTCTCGGCGGCCGCGCGCTGGGCCGCCTCCTTGACCCCGGTGGCCTCGTGCTCGGAGGCGGTGCGAATCTCCTCGGCCTCGCGGCGGCTCTGCGCGAGGATCTCGGCGACCTCGTTGTCGGCGCGGGCGCGCAGCTGCTGCGCGGCGACCTGGGCGCGGGCGACGGTGTCCTGGGCGTGGGTGTTGGCACGCGCGACGACGTCGGAAGACTGCTCCTCGGCCGAGCGCAGCAGCTGCTCGACGCGGGCGCCCAGACCCTTGTAGGTGGGCTGCTCCGACTCGCGCAGGCTCTTTTGTGCCTCGTCGAGCGACGTACGGGTCGTGTCGGCGTCCTTGCGTGCCTGCTCGGCCGCCTCGCGAGCCTCCTTGACCGCATCCTCAAGTCGCGCCACGTGGGCGGCGACCGCCTCGCGGTCGTAGCCGCGCATGGCAACGGGGAACGGAAGGTTGTCCTCTGGCATTGTCACTCCTTGGGCGCGGCCGTCTGAATGGCGTGCGCAGTCCGCTCCAGGGTAATGGGCGCGGCCCGAGGCACAAAGCCGCGAACTGGGACGTTGGGGCCTGTGTCTCCTAGAGTGGACAAGAACATAAGGAGGACCGACGTGAGTGTGAGGACGACCGCGCTGATCGCGGGCGTGATCGGAGTGCTGCTGTTAGCAGCGGGTCTGATCGCCGATGCGCAGCGGCCGCCGCGCGAAGTCAGCGCCGAAGCAGAGCTCAGCACCGCGGTGGTGGTGTACAGCCCCGAGATGATCGCCTTTGCCGCGGACAGCACCATCGGGATTGAGGGTGACGGCGACCTCGTCGCCGTCACGGCCCGGCCCGTCGATGCCGATGCCTGGCTCGCCGAGCGCGAGGCGACCGCCGTCACCGGCCTACCGGAGTGGGAGGTGCTGTCGACTGAGGCATATGCGGCCGGCGCCGCGACCTCCCCCAGCCCGTCGCCGTCGGCCTCCGCGAGCGCCTCCGCGAGCGCCTCCGCCGAGCCGAGCGCCTCCGCCTCCGCGGAGGAATCTGCCGATGCCGAGGCAAGCCCCTCCGCATCGGCCTCGCCGAGCGCCGAGCCCGAGGTGGACCTGCTCACCGAGACGTCGACGGATCACTGGCGCGAACAGTGGGACGGCACCGACCGGCTCGAGATCGTCGCGTCGGACGTCCCCGACGGTGAGGTGTTGGTGGTGATGGCCCGCGACGGGTCCGCGCTGTCGAGCACCGACGTCGGCTTCGAGCGCGAGGTCAACGACGGCTGGATCACCCCGCTGATCTGGTGGGGCATCGTCCTCACGGTCGTCGGCGTCATCGCTCTCATCCTGCGCTTCCTCGACCTGCGTCCCGTCCAGGCTCGTTACGAGGAGTGGGTGGCCTCCCGCCAGCGCACCGGCGACGACGAGGACGACGCCCGTCCCGGCTCGCGACGTGCGCGCCGTGCGGCCGGTGAGCACCTGCCCGAGGCGAGCCTCGACGACGAGCCGGCCACGGCATCGGCCGCCTCCCCACCCACCGAGCCCACGCCCGACGACCCGACCACGGACAAGGAGGACCGCGCATGAACCGCATCGTGAAGGCGACCGGGCTCGCCGCCGCGTCCGCCCTGGTACTGACGGGCTGCGTCGCCGAGGTGCCGGCGCCCGTGACGTCCGCGCCGCCGCTGGCCGAGGCCGCCACGCTGCTCGACGCCCAGTCCTCGCGCGTGATCGCGGACACCATGGACGAGCTGGCAAAGGCCGACGAGGAGAAGGACGCCGACCTGCTGACCGACCGGGTGGGCGGCGACGCCGTCACCATCCGCGAGGCGCAATACACGCGCGCCGACGATGACGACGAGACCCCGGTGGCGCTACCGAGCGACCAGCAGGCGGTCTATGTGTCCGCCGCGGACACCTGGCCACGCACCCTCGCGACGGTCTCGGAGCAGGCGTCCGAGGACGAGACCCCGGTGATGTACCTGTGGGTGCAGGAGTCCATCGACGACGACTACCAACTGCGAGGCTGGGCGCATATGATCCCCGGCGCCACCGTGCCCGCCATGCCAGGGAGCACCACGGGAGCCGAGCAGTTGACGCTCGAGGACGACGCGCTCGACCCGACGGCCGATGCCGTGCTGACCGACTACCTCACGCTGCTACGCGAGGGGGCGGACTCCGACCTCGACGAGAACTTCGGCGAGGACTCCTACCGGGCGCAGTTGTTTGCCGCGCGCGACACCCTCACCGAGGCCGCCGAGGAACAGGACGGCGAGTACGTCGACACCATCCAGACGGTCACGGACGACACCTATGTGATGGGCACGGCCGACGGCGGCGCGCTGGTGTTTGCGCCGCTCGAGATCACCTCGTCGTTTACGGTCGAGGATGCGACGGTGTCGATCTCCGAGGCCGATGAGCCGCTGCTGGACGGCGAGCTCGACGACACGGTGACGCATCACTATCTCGACATGATCGTGCTCGCCATCCCCGGGCCCGATGCGGAGGGGCTTCCCACCGTCGTCGCGGCCGACCACAACCTGATCCAGGTCTCCGACAGCTAGGAAGTGATGACTGAAAAGCCCGAGGTGCCGCTGCGCGGCGCCCCCGACCTGTCCCAGTTCGCCCAGCCCGCCCCGGCCGCTTCCGCGCCGGGCGCGGCCGGTGCCGCGGAGTTGCCCGCGCCCATCGACGTCACCGAGGCGAACCTCAACGACCTCGCCCAGCAGTCGACCGAGGTGCCGGTCGTCATCGTGTTCCTGTCGTCGGCCTCGCCGGCGTCGCGCGAACTCGTGGAGCGCATCCGGACGGTGGCGGGCTCCTACGAGGGTCGATTCGTCGTCGGGCGCTGCGACATCGACGTGCAGGGCGGCATCGCTCAGGCGTTGCAGATCACCGCGGTGCCGACGGCCGTCGCGCTCATCGCCGGCCGGCCCGCGCCGCTGTTCCAGGGCAATGCCGAGGAGGCGCAGATTCGCGACGTGCTGAACCAGGTGCTCGAGGTCGCCCAGCAGCACGGCGTGACCGGCACCGTGGCCGCTGCGGCCCCGGCCGCCGAGTCCGAGCCGGAGCCGCTGCCGCCGCTGCATCAGGAGGCCTACGACGCGATCGAGCGCGAGGACTACGACGCGGCCATCGCCGCGTACGACCAGGCGCTGCGCGAGAACCCCAAGGACCACGACGCCAAGGCCGGACGTGCCCAGGTGGCGCTGATGCAGCGCACCCGCACCCTCGACCTCGCGGCGGCGCGCAAGGCTGCGGCCGATGCGCCCACGGATGTCGACGCGCAAATGGCCGTCGCCGACCTGGACGTGGTCGGCGGCCAGGTGGAGGACGCGTTCGCCCGCCTCATCGACGCCGTGCGCGGCTCAGCCGGGGACGAGCGCGAGAAGGTGCGTCTGCGCCTGGTCGAGCTCTTCGACGTGCTCGGCACGGCCGACCCGCGCGTGGCCGACGCCAGGCGTGCGCTGTCGGCGGCGCTCTTCTAGCGGTCCGCGTCCGCGCCCCCGCTGCCAGGCAGTCCCGATACCCCGGGGCCGCCCGGCGCGGGGGCGTTGTCGCGTCTAGTCGCGATGCGGGCGCAGGAACACGGCGCCGAGCGCCGGCAGGCGCACGATGGCGCTGTGGTCCTGCGATCCGGCGGCAATCGGTTCGGCCTGAACGCGGCCAAGGTTGCCCACGCCGGAGCCGCCATAGAGCTCCGAGTCCGTGTTGAGCACCTCGTCCCACGCGCCGCCGGCGGGCAGGCCCAGGCGGTAGCCCTCGTGGGCGCTGCCCGAGAAGTTCACGACCACGGCCACGGGCTCCCCGCGGGAGTCCCACCGCAGGAACGAGATGGTGTTGCGACCGGAGTCGTCCGCGTCGATCCATGTGAAGCCCTGGGGGTCCGTGTCACGTTCCCACAGCGCGGGCGTCACCTTGTAGAGCCCGTTGAGGTCGCGCACGAGGTCCTGCACACCCTGGTTGAGCGGGTCGTCGAGGTGCCACCAGTCGAGGGAACGACCCTCGGACCATTCGGCCTCTTGGCCGATCTCCGCGCCCATGAAGATGAGCTGCTTACCGGGATGAGCCCACTGGTAGGCCAGGAGCGCCCTGACCCCGGCGAGCTTCTGCCAGTGATCGCCCGGCATACGCTGCACCAGCGAGCCCTTGCCGTGCACTACCTCGTCGTGGCTGAGGGGCAGCATGAACTGCTCCGAGAAGGCGTACATGAGCGAGAACGTCAGCGTGTGGTGGTGGTAGTGGCGGTTGATCGGCTCCTCGCCGAGGTAGCGCAGGGTGTCGTTCATCCAGCCCATGTTCCACTTCAGGCCGAAGCCTAGGCCGCCGCCTGTCGTGGGCGCGGTGACGCCCGGCCACGCGGTGGACTCCTCGGCGATCATGACGATGCCGGGATTGGTGCGGTAGGCGGTGGCGTTGGCCTCTTGCAAGAACGCGATGGCGTCGAGGTTCTCGCGGCCGCCGTGGATGTTGGGGCGCCACTGACCGGCACGGCGCGAGTAGTCGAGGTAGAGCATCGACGCAACGGCGTCGACGCGCAGGCCGTCGGCGTGAAACTCCTCGAGCCAGTACACCGCGTTGGCGACCAGGAAGTTGCGCACCTCGGGGCGTCCGAAGTCGAAGATGAAGGTACCCCAGTCGGGCTGTTCGCCGCGCAGCGGGTCCGGGTGCTCGTACAGCGGGGTGCCGTCAAAGCGGCCCAGCGCCCATTCGTCCTTGGGGAAGTGGCCCGGGACCCAGTCGAGCAGGACGCCGATGCCGTGGCGGTGGAGCGTGTCCACGAGGTGGCGCAGCTCGTCGGGCGAACCGAAGCGAGAGGTGGGGGCGTAGTAGGACGTCACCTGGTAGCCCCACGACCCGCCGAAGGGGTGCTCCATGACGGGCATGAACTCCACGTGGGTGAAGCCCATGCGCGTCACGTACTCGACGAGCTGGTCGGCCATCTCGCGGTAGCCCAAGCCCTGGCGCCACGAGCCCAGGTGGACCTCATAGACGCTCATGGGCGCGCGGTGCGCCTCGGACTGGGCGCGTCGGATCATCCAGTCGTCATCGCTCCATGAGTAGGACGACTCGGCGACGATGGATGCGGTCTGCGGCGGCACCTCGGTGGCGCGCGCCATCGGGTCGGCCTTCTGGCGCCACGTGCCGTCCTTGCCGAGGATCTCGAACTTGTAAATGGTGCCGGCGGAGGTGCCCGGCACGAAGAGCTCCCAGACGCCCGAGGAGCCGAGCGAGCGCATCGCGTGCGCCGTGCCGTTCCAGTAGTTGAAATCGCCGACGACGCGCACCGCGCGAGCATTCGGTGCCCACACGGCAAAGGACACTCCCTCGACATCCCCGAGCACGGATGGGTAGCGGCGCACGTTGGCGCCCAGGACGTCCCATAGGCGCTCGTGGCGTCCCTCGCGGATCAGGTGGAGGTCGAGCTCGCCGAGCGTGGGCAGGAAGCGGTAGGGGTCGTCCTGCGTCAGTGTCGTGTCGTCGTAGGTGACGTGCACCCGGTAGTCGGGAGTCTCCTCGCCGGGAACTTCGGTGCGCCATACGCCATCGGCCTCGTGGATGGCGTCGAAGGTGCCCTCGAGAGTCTCGATGCTCACCGCGCGCGCCAGCGGGCGCAGCACGCGGATCGAAACCCCCGCGTCGTGCACGTGGGGGCCCAGCACCGCGTGGGGTTCGTGATGCGTTCCCGCCGCGATCTCCTTGAGCACGACCGTGTCGATTCCTCGGTCAGCCACGGTTCACCGCCTTCCGTTCGTCGTGTGGTGAGGGACAACAACGCTCATGGGGTCCTCACTTCCGCCACATGCGCCATCGTCACGGCCGGGTCGAGTCTGACGTAGAACTCGCGGCCCCAGGTGAAGGTCTCGTCCGTCAGCGCGTCGTCGACGACGATGCGGGCGTCGTCGGTCAGGCCGATGGCCTCCATATCCAGCCGGATGATCGCGTCGTGCGCGACGTGCGGCTCGAAGCTGACGGCGACGATGACCGTGTCGGGCTTGCCCGTCGGCGACTGGTTGGCCGGCACATGCCGCGAGTAGCACAGGATGAACGGGTTGGAGCTTTCATGCACCGTCAGCCCGCGTAGGCGTCGCAGCGCGACGTGCCTGTTGCGCGCGGCATTGACGCGCGTGATGACCTCGCGGACGCCGTACGCGTCCGCCTGGGACCAGTCGCGGTGCTTGAACTCGTACTTCTCGTTGTCGATCTGTTCCTCGACGCCGGGTCGCGGCACGTTCTCGACCAACTCGTAGCCGGTGTAGATGCCATAGGAGGGCGATCCGGTGCCGGCGAGCACGGCGCGTGCCTGATACAGCGGCGCGCCGCCGGCCTGCATGTCAGGCGTCAGGATGTCGTGCGTGGTGGGCCAGAAGTTGGGGCGCATATAGAACGAGCCCTCGCCAGAGACCTCCTCGAGGTACTCGGCCATCTCCTCCGCGGTGGGTCGCCACGTGAAGTACGTATAGGACTGGTGGAACCCGATCTTCGCCAGCGTATGCATCATTGCGGGCCGCGTGAACGCCTCGGCGAGGAAGATGACGTCGGGGTGGCGACGAGCGACGTCGGCGAGCAGTCGTTCCCAAAACGTCAGCGGCTTGGTGTGGGGGTTGTCGACCCTGAAGAGCGTGACGCCGGCGTCGATCCATACCTGGAGGACGTCGCGAACGGCCTGGTAGATGCCCTCGGGGTCATTGTCGAAGTTCAGGGGGTAGATGTCCTGATACTTCTTGGGAGGGTTCTCCGCGTAGGCGATGGTGCCGTCGAGCCGGGTGGTGAACCACTCGGGGTGTTCGGTGACCCACGGGTGGTCGGGGGAGCACTGCAGGGCGAGGTCGAGCGCGACCTCGAGCCCGTTGTCGGCCGCCGCCTTCACGAAGTTCTTGAACTGACGCATGGTGCCCAGGTCGGGGTGGATCGCGTCGTGGCCACCCTCGGCGGCGCCGATCGCGTAGGGGCTACCTGGGTCGGTCGGCTCCGCGGTCAGCGAGTTGTTGCGCCCCTTGCGGTGCGTCAGTCCGATGGGGTGGATGGGGGTGAGGTAGACCACGTCGAAACCCATCGCCGCGATATCCGGCAGACGCTTGGCGGCGGTCGTGAAGGTTCCCGACTTCCACACGTCCGTCTTGGCGTTGTAGCGCGCCCCCTCGGAACGCGGGAAGATCTCGTACCACGCCGAGACCAGCGCCTTCTCGCGCTGCACCAGCAGGGGGTACTCCCGCGACGGGCTGACCCAGTCGCGCAGCGGGCGTTCCGTGAGCTCGTCCCGTACCGCATCGTCGAGAGCGGGCGCGAGTCGCTGTGCGGGCGTCAGCTCGCGGTTCTGGAGCGCGGCGATGGCCGCGGCGAGGAGGTCCTTACGGGCTGCCTTGCGGCGGACCTCCGTCAGCGCTCGGGTGAGCACCTCGACGCCCTCGTCCAGCATCAGTTGCACATCGACGCCGGCCGCCACCTTGACCTCGGCAGCGTGAGCCCAGGTCGTGTACGGGCTCGACCACGCCTCGACTCGGAAGGTGTGCATGCCCTCCAGATACGGGATGTACACGCCCTCGTACAGCGAGTTGCCGAAGTCCTTCAGGGGCATCGGCCGGACGTCACGCTTGCCGTCAGGCCGGGTGACGACGATGGTCGCGCCCTCGGCGTCGTGACCCTCACGAAAGATGGTGGCGGTGATGGGGACGGCCTCGCCGACGACCGCCTTCGCGGGCCATCGGCCTTCTTCGAGGGCGGGGCTCACGCCCACGACCGGGATCCGTCCAACTGACAATTCACCTGGGAAGGCCATAGAGCGAACCTACCGGTGTTCGGGCGCCGGGGATACCCGCCACGGGGTGGGTCGTCCCAGGGTTGCGCCCTGGTGGACGCTTCCAACGATGGAAGTCGGCCGATGCCGGCGCGGGGTGGTCAGGGACGTCACCTAGGCGCTGGCGCGGCGCACCAGGGTGGCGGGGAGCGTCACGGAATCCGGCTCGCGCCCGGCCACGGTGTCGAGCAGGAGTCGCACCATATGCGCGGAAATCTCGTCGAAGGGCTGGTGCATGGTGGTGAGCGGGGGGTCGAAGGACTCGGCGAATCCCGAGTCGTCGAAGCCGACCACAGCCACGTCCTGAGGAACCCGCCGGCCCGCCTTGCGCAGCGTGGCGATCGCGCCGGCCGCCATGCGGTCGGAGGCGGCAAACACGGCATCGATCGAGGGATCGGTGGCGAGCAGTCGTTCCATGGCCTCGGCCCCGGACTCCAGGGAGAAATCGCCGCGCTCGACTAGCGCCGCGTCGAACCGGTCGCTCATGGCATCGCGATATCCGTCCACGCGGAAGCGTCCACCAGGAGTGTCTTCGGGGCCCGCAATCATGGCAATGCGGCGATGGCCGGCGGCGATGAGGTGCTCCGTGGCCGTGCGAGCCGAGCCGGCTTCGTCGACCGAGACGGTCGGAATCTGCCCTTGGTGCCCCAGGGGAATGCCACACGCGACGGTGGGGATCCCGGTCGCGATGAGCGTCTCCAACAGGGGGTCCTGCGCGTGCGAGGAGATCAAGAGGACCCCATCGACGTGCCCGGCGCCGACGAAGTGCGCGACGTTCTCGCGCTCCTCGGCCGTGCCGGCGACGAGGAGCACGAGCGTCTTGTGGCGCGCCGCGAGTGCCTCGGCTGCTCCCCGCAGTAGCAGGGCGAACGTGGGGTCGGCGAACAGCAGGTGCTGGGGCTCGGTCAACAGGAAGGCGACGGAATCCGAACGCCCCGTCGCGAGCGAGCGGGCGTGAGTGTTGGCGTAGTAGCCGGTGGCCTCGATGGCCTGTTCGACCTTCGCGCGAGCCTCGGGCGACACCCAGTGCCCGCCGTTGATCACGCGCGACACTGTGCCGCGTGACACGCCGGCCTGCGCCGCGACGTCGCGGATGGTCGGTTTGCGGCGCGCCAGGCGTGCAGCAGCTCCCTCGGTCTGTTCCACGATTCATGAGCCTAGCGCGCGTGAGACGCCTGTGCGCCAGCACCATATGCAAGCGGTTACAGTTGGATTACAAACCTGACGAGCGGTCGCAAGGCCGGTGGCGGCCGGGTAAAAATGTAAACGGTTCCATCGCGATGAGCGCGCGCATCACAGATGCGTCACGGTTTCATCACGATCGCACCGCCAGATTGCCAAACCGTCGGCAAGGAGTCAGACTGGGACCGGTCACAGTCCCCGACCAAGAGTGACCAGCACGTATTGCGGCCGCGCGCCGCTCGATCCAATGGAGTGTCATGACGCAGTCTTCCTGGCCCGCTCTCGAAGGCCTGGCCTACGGCGGGGATTACAACCCCGAGCAGTGGTCGCGCGAGGTGTGGAACGAGGACGTCGCGTTGATGCGCGAGGCGGGCGTCAACCTGGTCTCCGTTGGCATCTTCTCGTGGGCGATGCTTGAGCCCAAGGAGGGGCTGTACGACTTCTCCTGGATGGATGACCTGCTCGACCTGTTGCACGCCAATGGCATCGCGGTCGACCTTGGCACCCCGTCGGTGTCTCCGCCGGCGTGGTTCTTCCACATGTACCCCGAGTCGCGGGTCGTGACGAGGGACGGCACCGTGATGGGCTTCGGTTCGCGGGGCATGGCCTCCCACGCGTCGACCGAGTACCGCGAGGCCATCGCCCGGATGGCGGCCGAGCTTGCGCGCCACTACGCGGATCACCCCGCCGTGGTCATGTGGCACGTCCACAACGAGTACGGCGTGCCGGTGGGCGAGGACTTCGGCCCCCGCTCGGTGGCTGCCTGGCGCCTGTGGCTGCAGGGCAGGTACGGGACCCTCGAGGCTCTCAACGCCGCCTGGGGTACCGCGTTCTGGGGTCAGCGTTACGGCGACTGGGAGCACGTGGTGGCCCCCGCGGCGACTCCCACGATCGCGAACCCTGCGATGAAGCTCGACTGGGCCCGCTTCACGGACGACCAGCTGCGCGAGTGCTTCCGCATCGAGCGCGACGCGATCCGCCAGTACTCCGACAAGCCGGTGACCACCAACTTCATGGCTCACCAGTCGTGGAACACGGACCTGTGGAAGTGGGCCCGGGAGGTCGACGTCGTCTCCGATGACCACTACCTGTGGTCGCCCGACCCCGACGCTCACGTGGGGCTGGCGCTGTCCGCCGACCTCACCCGCTCGGTGGGCGGCGGCAACCCCTGGATCCTCATGGAGCACTCGAGCTCAGCCGTGAACTGGCAGGGCCGCAACATCGCCAAACGCCCCGGCGAGGAGCGTCGCAACGCGTTGACCCACGTGGGCCGCGGCGCGGACGGCATCCTGTTCTTCCAGTGGCGGGCTTCGCGCTCGGGAGCCGAGAAGTTCCACTCGGCCATGCTTCCCCACGCGGGCAAGGACTCGCGGGTCTTCCGCGAGGTGACGCAGCTGGGTCAGGACCTCAAAGACATCGCGGAGCTGCGCGGCTCGCGCGTCGTGGCCGACGTCGCTGTCCTGTACGACTGGGAGTCGCTGTGGGCGCACGACCTCGAGTGGCGCCCCAGCGACGACATGCAGTTCCGCGAGCGCATGCGCGCCTACTACGAGCGCCTGTGGCGCGATAACGTCGCTGTCGACTTTGTGCACCCAGAGGCGGACCTCTCCGCGTACCGACTCGTGGTGGCACCCACCTCGTACCTCCTCACGGCACGGGCCGGCGAGAACCTCACCGCCTACGTGGCCCAGGGCGGCACGCTGCTGGTCGGCGCCTTCTCCGCCATCGTGAACGAGAACGACGCCGTGCATGAGGGCGGTTTCGGCGCGCCCCTCAAGGACGCCCTGGGCCTCACGGTCGAGGAGTTCCTGCCACTGCGTGAGGGCGAGACCTGCGCGGTCGAGTTCGACGGCACGCAGCTACCCACGGATGCCTGGGCCGAGGACATCGCGCTCGCGGGCGCCGAGGTGCGCGGCACCTTTGCGGGCGGCCCCGGCGCTGGCCTTGCCGCCGTCACTCGCCACACCCACGGCAACGGAGTCGCCTGGTACGTCGGCACGCGCTTCGGCGTCGAGGCGCTCAAGGCCGTGACGGACCAGGTCTACGCCGACGCGGGCGTCGTGCTCTCCGGCGGCCCCGAGGGGCTCGAGACCATGACCCGCCGCGGCGCCACCCACGACTTCGTCATCGCGGTCAACCACCGCGAGACGGACACCAGCCTGTCGATCACGGGCACCAACCTGCTGGACGGTGCCGAGATCGAGGGACACCTCCACCTCCCGGCCGGCGACGTCGCCGTCGTCCGCGTCGCGAGGGAGAACCCGGGGGGTGGTGCCTGATCGCCACCTCCACCGTGCCGTGACGCAGTCGTCACGGCACGACACCCCGGACCAGCACCATCAGCGAGCGGCACGGTGCCGCTCGTGAGCACAACGGTCGTCACCTCAGGCGCCTCGAAGCAGAGGCGGATGACGACCCCCACTTCGGAAGGAAACATCATGCGCAAGCAGATCGGAATGGGAGCCGCGTTCGTCGCGACCGCTGCGCTCCTGGCCGCGTGCAGCTCGGACCCCGAGCCCGCGGAGACCGCCAGCACCGAGCCGACCGCCACGGCCTCGGAGACCTCGGAGGCGATCGACGCCTCGGGTCAGACCCTGACCATCTGGACCGACGCCGAGCGTGAGGGCGCCATCCAGACCGTCGCCGACACGTTCGAGGCCGAGACCGGCGCGACCGTCGAGATCGTCCAGAAGAACTTCGAGGACCTGCGCAACGACTTCATCGCCCAGGTCCCCACCGGCGAGGGCCCCGACATCACCGTCGGCGCTCACGACTGGGCCGGCGCGCTCGTGGAGGCCGGTGTGGTCAACACGGTCGACCTCGGCGAGACCGCGGACGACTTCGAGCAGGTCGCCATCGACGCCTTCACGTACGACGGCCAGCTGTACGGCCTGCCCTACGCGACCGAGGCCATCGCGCTCATCCAGAACGCCGACCTCGTCGGTGACACCGCCCCCACCACGTGGGACGAGATGATCGCGATGTCCGAGGAGGCCGGCTTCGAGGACCGCCCGTTCATCCTGTTCACGAACGGCACCTCCGGTGACGGCTACAGTGCGTACCCGCTGCAGACCTCGTTCGGCGCCCCCGTGTTCGTCCAGGACGAGTCGGGCTCGTACACCGCCGAGGTCGGCATGGGCGGCGAGGCCGGCCAGGCCTTCGCGCAGTTCCTGTACGACAACGGCTCGGCCGGTACCGGTTACTTCTCGGACACCATCGACTACGACACCTCGAACCAGCTGTTCGCCGATGGTGAGTCGCCGTTCATCCTCCAGGGTCCCTGGATGCCGTTCTTCGACGACGACTCGATGAACCTGGTCGTCTCGCCCATGGTCTCCGCCGGTGGCGAGACCGCCGCCCCGTTCGTGGGTGTGCAGGGCTTCTACGTGTCCTCGCAGTCGGAGAACACGCTGCTGGCCAACCAGTTCCTCACCAACTACATGGCCACTGAGGACGCCCAGCGCGCCCTGTACGAGGCCGACCCTCGCCTGCCTGCGCTGACCGCGCTGGCCGAGGAGTTCTCGTCCGACCCCATCACCGCCGGCTTCGTCGCCTCTGCGTCGCAGGGCGTGCCGATGCCGTCGATCCCGCAGATGGGTGACGTGTGGGACTTCTGGAACGCCGCCGAGATCCAGCTCATCACGGGCACCGCGGATGACCCCGCCGGTACCTGGGACTCGATGGTCTCGGAGCTCGAGGCCGCCATCGGCTAAGGTCCGAAGGGAGGACGGGTCGGCTCGCCGGCTCGTCCTCCCTCTCCCCGCCGGGCGCGCCCGGCACTGACAACGACGACACAGCAGGAGAGACAATGGCCCACGATGACGCGGTCGCGGTGAAGGAGCCTCAGGCTCCGAAGGAGTCGCACGCCCGGCGCTGGAGCGGACTCGGCGGAGGGTTCATCGCCAAGCTGCTGCTGATGGCGTTGGTGAACGCGCTGGCGCTCACCATCATCATGTCGGCATGGAACGCCGAGGCCTGGGCGATCCTGACGCTGTCGATCGTCCTCATCGTCGCCGCCGACATCATCTACTTCGCCAAGCGCACCCTGCCGCTGAAGTACCTGTATCCCGGCCTGGTCTTCCTGGCCATCTTCCAACTGTTTACGCTGGCCTACACCGGCTACGTCGCGTTCACGAACTACGGCACCGGGCACGCCGGGTCGCAGCAGCAGGCCGTCGAGGCCACGCTGATCCAAAACGAGCGCCGCGTCGACGGCACGCCCACCGTGCCGCTCAGCATCGTCCGCGACGGCGACACGCTCGGCTTCGCCGTCACCCAGGACGGCATCGTCTCGGTCGGCACCGAGGATGACGTTCTCGAGCCCGTCGGCGGCGCCGTCGTGGACGCCAACGGACGCGCCACCGAGGTGCCCGGCTGGGAGGTCGTCTCCCAAAACGAACTGTTCTCCGACCAGGACCTGCAGCAGGCGGTCATCGACCTGCGCGTCCCGGTCTCCGACGAGGCGGAAGACGGGTCGATGCGCACCCGCGATGGCTCGTCCGGCGCCGTCTACCAGTCGTCCATCGAATGGGATGACGAGGCTCAGACCTTCACCGACAAGGAAACGGGCACCGTCTACTACGCGGACCAGGAGACCGGCAACTTCGTCGCCGATGACGGTTCGCGCCTTCCCACCGGCTGGTCCGTGACCGTCGGCTTCGACAACTTCGTGCGCGCCGTCACCGACCAGAACCTCGCGGGCCCGCTCCTGAAGGTCACCCTGTGGACCTTCGCCTTCGCGGTCCTGACGGTGCTCACGAGCTTCGGCCTCGGCCTGCTCTTCGCCCTCATCTACAACGACGACCGCATCCGTGGCCGCAAGTGGATGCGCACCGTGTTCATCCTCCCCTACGCCTTCCCCGCGTTCATGTCGGCCCTGCTGTGGCGAGGCATGCTCAACCGCGAGTTCGGCATCATCAACGACTGGTTCTTCTTCGGCGCCGACATCAACTGGCTCGGCGACCCCCTGCTGGCCAAGCTCGCGATCCTGTGGGTCAACCTCTGGCTCAGCTACCCCTATTGGTTCCTGGTCTGCACCGGCGCGCTGCAGGCGCTTCCTAGCGAGACCATGGAGGCCTCGCGCATGGACGGCGCGGGCCGGTGGCGCCAGTTCCGCTCCATCACGCTGCCGCTGCTGATGGTGTCGACCGCGCCTCTCGCGATCTCCTCATTCGCGTTCAACTTCAACAACTTCACGATCATCTACATGCTGACCGAGGGTGGGCCACCCTTCCCCGGCACCTCCGGGTTGGGCTCGACGGACATCCTCATCTCCGCGATCTACAACATCTCGGGCGTCTCCGGCGGATCCGCTGACTACGGTCTCGCCTCCGCGCTGTCCATCATCGTGTTCATCGTCGTCGGCATTATCTCGGCGATCGCCTTCCGCCAGACCCGCAAGCTCGAGGAGATCTAGCCATGAGTGAGATCACCGCCCAGGCACCCGCCCGCCGCAACCCCAGCCGCCGCTCGCGGTGGTGGGCAGAGGTCGGCTGGAAGTATCCCGTCGCCGCGATCATCATCTTCTACGCGGCCTTCCCGCTGGTCTACGTCTTGTCGGCATCGCTGTCGTCGTCGGGCACCCTGTCCTCCACGAGCGCACTGTTTTCCGACCTGTCGTTCAGCAACTACGCAGCACTGTCCGACACCTCGTACTGGACGTGGGTGTGGAACACGCTGATCGTCGGCGGGGCCTCGGCCCTGGGCGCCGTCCTCATGGGCGCCTGCGCGGCCTACGCCTTCTCGCGCTTCCGCTTCAAGGGCCGCCGCGGGGGACTGACCACCCTGCTGATCGTGCAGATGTTCCCGCAGACGGTCGCCTTCGTGTCCGTCTTCCTCCTGCTGACGGCGCTGGGAAACGTGATCCCCGCCCTCGGCATCAACTCGAAGATCGCCCTGATCTGCGTGTACCTGGGCGGGGCGCTGGGGGCCAACACGTTCCTCATGTACGGCTTCTTCAACACCATCCCGCAGGACATCGACGAGTCCGCGAAGGTCGACGGCGCCACCCATGCGCAGATCTTCTGGAAGCTCATCATGCCGCTCGTGACCCCCATCCTCGCCGTGGTGGGCTTGCTGGCCTTCATCTCGGCCTTCGGCGACTTCATCCTCGCCAAGATCGTGCTGGTCTCTCAGGATCAATGGACCCTCGCGGTCGGCATGTACCAGTGGGTGTCGAACCAGCTCAGCGCCAACTGGGGACTGTTCTCCGCCGGCGCGGTGATCGCGTCGATCCCGGTGCTCATCATCTTCTTGTCGCTCCAGAAGTACATCGTGGGCGGCCTCACCGCGGGCTCGGTCAAGGGATAACCCCGGGCCGATGCTCCTTCCGCACGAGCGTTTCGCAGCCTTCTCACCGTTGGGACCGGTCCCACCGGTGAGAAGGTATGTGTGCGCCCCAGGCGGGACGGCGGCGTCACGCGACGCCGCCGAGTACCCCTCGGCGCCGTAGGCGCCTCCGCGCCGCCCGGCGCACCATGGCAGTACCTCAGGTCAATGTGGATCGAAAGGACAACGCGATGGCACAGTTGCGATCACGACTGGGAGCGGTCACGGCGGTAGCCGTGATGGGCGCCCTCACCGCCGCGGGAACGTCCAGCGCGGCGCTGGCCGCCGACCAACCCGCCGAGGCGGGCATCACCGTCCCCAAGGTCGAAGGGATGGGGGAGGACTGGATCAACGGCGTCGACGTCTCCTCGGTGCTGTCGCTCGAGGAGTCCGGCGTGGTGTTCCGCGACGACGCCGGTGACCCAGGAGACCTCTTCGAGATTCTCGCCGACCACGGCGTGAACTGGGTGCGCGTGCGCGTGTGGAACGACCCCTACAACGCCGAGGGCCAGGGCTATGGCGCCGGAAACGTCGACGCCGACCGGGCCACCGAGATCGCCGAGCGCGCCACCGATGCGGGCATGCAGGTGCTCGTGAACTTCCATTACTCGGACTTCTGGGCCCACCCGGGCCAGCAGATCCTTCCCAAGGCGTGGTCGGGGGACACGCTCGACGAGATCGTGACCGACGTCCACGACTACACCGCCGCGACCCTCACGCAGATGGCGGACGCGGGAGTCGACGTCGGCATGGTGCAGGTGGGAAACGAGACCACCGGTGGCCAGATCGCCGGCACCACCTCGAACTCTTCCTGGTCCGACACGTCGCAGATCTTCCAGGCCGGTTCGACCGCAGTGCGTGAGGTGTACCCGGACGCGAAGGTTGCGGTGCACTTCACGAACCCCGAGCGCGGCGCCTACCCCGGCTATGCGCAGCGGCTCGCGGACAACGGCGTCGACTACGACGTGTTCCTCAGCTCGTACTACCCGTACTGGCACGGCACGCTCGAGAACCTGACGAGCACTCTGTCGGAGGTGGCGACCACCTTCGACAAGGAGGTCGCCGTCGCCGAGGTCTCGTGGGCGCACACGCTCGAGGACGGCGACGGTCACACGAACGTGATCTATAGCGACTATGACCAGTACTCCACGTCCGTGCAGGGGCAGGCGCTCGCGGTCCGTGATGTGATGCAGGCAGTCGCGAACGTCGACGAGGGTCGAGGCATCGGCACGTTCTACTGGGAGCCCGCATGGCTGCCCGTGGGTCCGGCCGACCAGGTTGACGCCAACGCCGTGCTGTGGGAGCAGTACGGTTCCGGCTGGGCGACCTCAGCCTCCTACGAGTACATCCACGACGAGTACTACGGCGGCTCGGCCTGGGACAACCAGGCCATGTTCGCGTTCGACGGTACGCCCCTCGAGTCGCTCAACGTCTACCAGTACGCCGTCAACGGCACCGTGGGTCCGCGCGAGCTCGACGGCGTCATCGCGCCCGAACTCTCCGTCGCGGACGGCGACACCATCACCCTTCCCTCGTCCGTCAAGGTGCGCTACACCGATGGCGTCACCGAGACCCAGGACGTGA
The DNA here is from genome assembly GCF_002090135.1 of Demequina sp. NBRC 110055. Classification (GTDB taxonomy): domain Bacteria; phylum Actinomycetota; class Actinomycetes; order Actinomycetales; family Demequinaceae; genus Demequina. The sequence continues at coordinate 1,233,882 of NZ_BBRL01000004.1, forward strand.
CCTGGACCTACCGCGACGGCTGGATCCAAGGTCCCGGCACCTACACCGTGCGCGGCGTCACCTCAGCGGGTGTCGATGCCACCGCCACGGTCACGGTGCTTCCCGAGGGCGGCGCCGGCACCAACGTGGTGGTTAACGGTGGCTTTGAGGACGGGGTCGCGCCGTGGACCGGAAGCGGCAACGGCTACACCATCTCCGCCGCCGACGATCCCTACGACAACTCGAAGCGCTCGCTCCACTTCTACAGCGCCAACCCGGTGAAGTTCACGGTCCAGCAGACCGTCTCCGGCCTCGCGCCGGGCCAATACCGGATGTCCGCGCAGGCGCAGGGACGCGCCGGCGACCAGGTCGTCATCTCCGCCTCATCGGGGATCTCAACCGTGTCCGCGACGGCCACGCTCGACGCCTGGACGAACTGGCAGAACCCCACCACGGCGCCGCTGAGCGTCGCCGCCGACGGCACCGCGGTGGTTTCCATCGCCGTTGACGCCGCCGCGGGCGCGTGGGGCACCGTGGACGAGGTGATTCTCGCCGAGGTGGTCGACAGCGAGCCGGTCGACACCGCCGCGCTTTCCGAGGCCGCCGAGCAGGCGGCCGCGATCGATCTCGACGGTTACACCGCCGTCTCGGCCCTCGCCGTGCGCCGCGGGCTCGACCGTGCGGACCTCATTCTGGGCTCACCCGAGCCCAGCCAGGCCTCGGCGGACGCCGCCACGGCGGCGCTCGCCGACGCGGTCGACGGCCTCACCGAGGGTGACAGCTCCATTCCCGATCCTTCCGTGCGGCCCGTCACCGTGAGCGTCGTCGACGGCGACGAGATCGGCCTGCCCGCGACCGTCACGGTGGTGGCGTACGACGACTCGACGAGCATCGAAGCGGTGACATGGCACGACGTGCTGGACCTCATCGACGGACCCGGCGAGTACACCGTGTACGGCGAGAGTGAGAACGGTTGGCCCGCCACCGCGACCGTCACGGTGACGGCCCGCAACTGGATCGTCAACGGCGGCTTCGAGGCAGGCGTCGACGACCCGTCGCCGTGGGTCATCGAGGCCGGTGACACCTGGCCTAGCGCCGACGACGGTACCGCGTGGGTCGCGGCCTATGGCGACCTCGAAGGCTCCTACGCCCTCAACGGCTGGTCCAACGGTGCCGCCGCCTCCGGCTTCTGGATCTCAGCGAAGCAGAGCACCGCGACGCTTCCCGCGGGTACCTATGCGCTCAGCGCGCGCTCGGCGGGCGGCGGCGCCGACGGCGCCTCGGACACGACCTACGAACTGGGTGCCTGGGATGGCACCTCCACGCACACCGACACCCTCGCGCTGCCGGGCTGGCCCGACCACGACGAGGCGAGCGTGACGTTCACCCTCGCCGAGCCGTCCACGGCCGACGTGTGGGTCTCGGCGGACCTCGTCCCCGGTGACTGGTCGTACGTCGACGACGTGAGGCTGGTGCGCGTCGAGCAGTCGGTTGGCGACACCGGCGTGCTCGCCGAGGCGCTGGCGGCGGCGGCCGACGTGGACCGCGCGGCCTACACCGAGGACAGCCTCGCGCGCCTCGACCTGGCAGCCGAGCGTGGAGCCCTCCTGATGGTGTCGCAGCGCTCCACCCAGGACCAGGTCGAGTCTGCGGTGCACGATCTCGCCTTCGCGACCACCACGCTCGCGTATGACGCCGAGCCGATCTGTGAGATCTCGTACAAGGTCAATGGACGCTGGCCCGGCGGCTTCAACGCTCAGGTATGGATCGCCAACGTCTCGGACGAGAATATCGACGGCTGGGACCTCTCGTGGAGCTTCGCGGGCGGCGAGACGATCACGAACCTGTGGAGCGGAACCGAGCAGCAAAGTGGCGGCGACGTCACCGTGGAAGCGATGCCGTGGAACTCGGTGATACGACCCGGCAAGAAGCTGACCTTCGGGTTCATCGGAGCCGCCGATGATGCGCGGAGCATCGAGGAGTTCGTCCTGAACCACTCGGCCTGCGCTGCGACCCCGTAACCCCACTCGGCCGATGCCGTGGCGAGCCCCGTACGGGCCTCGCCACGGCATCGGCCATGCGTGGCTTAGGACCGCCGCGAGAGCAGCACGCGCAGCGTGCGGGGCTCAAGCACCTGCTCCTCGCCGGGCTTGACAATCTCGCTGGGAACGCCAACAGGGGACTCCCACGCCGAGTCCCACACAATCTCCCAGTCGGGGCCGTCGTCGGGCGGAGTCACCACCGTCGCGGCATCGTTGGAGCCGTTGACGATGAGCAGGGCATCGGGCTCGTCGCGGTCGGACAGGGAGCGCATGAACTGCAGGACGCGCGTGGCCGGGTCCTCCCACCAGTCCTCGCTTTCGGGTTCGCCGCTCGCGGCAAACCACGCGGAGTCGGCACGCGGGTTGTCGTCGTCGGGGTGAGGATCGCGCCCTTCATAGAACTCGGCGGGGCGCAGCACGCGGTTCTCGCGACGTAGGGCGACCACGTGCTGCACGGTGGCGCGCAGGTCCGCCTGCCACGGGTGGAGTCCCCAATCAAGCCACGAGATTTCATTGTCCTGGCAGTACGCGTTGTTGTTGCCGCCCTGGGTGTTGCCGATTTCGTCGCCGGCCAGCAGCATCGGCGTCCCCGCGCTCAGGAGCGTGGTGCCCAGGAGGTTACGCATGGCGCGCCGACGCATCGCGTTGATGTCCGCGTCGCTGGTCTCACCCTCGAATCCGTGGTTCCACGAGCGGTTATTGTCCGTACCGTCCCGGTTGTCCTCGCCATTGGCCTCGTTGTGCTTGCCGTTGTAGGTGGTGAGGTCGTACGTCGTGAAGCCGTCGTGGCAGGCGACGAAGTTCACCGAGGCCATGGGCCCGCGCATGAGGGGCGGCTCGGAGTGGCCGAACAGGTCCGACGAGCCCGCGAGCCGTGTCGCGAGCTCGGGAGCCGTGGGGTGGCTGCGGGCGCCCTTGGCCATGTCTCCCAGCCAGAACGAGCGCACCTTGTCGCGGAAGCGGTCGTTCCATTCGGCCATGGGCGCGGGGAAGTTGCCCACCTGCCAGCCGCCCATGCCGGTGTCCCAGGGCTCCGCGATGAGCTTCGAACCGCCCAGCAGCGGGTCCATGGTGAGGGCCACCAGGAAGGGGTGGCGAGTAGAAAAGCCGTGCCCGGTGCGCCCCAGCGTCGCCGCGAGATCGAAGCGGAAGCCGTCGACACCCACCTCCTCGACCCAGTAGCGCAAGGAGTCCAGCGTCATCTGCACCACGCGCGAGTGCGAGAAATCCAGGGTGTTGCCGGTCCCCGTGGTGTCGTCGTAGTGGCCGGGGGAGTGTGGCTGATGACGGTAGTAGGCGTGGTTGTCGAGCCCGCGCCATGACAGCGTTCGGTCACCCCAGCCGGCTTCGGCGGTGTGGTTGTAGACGACGTCGAGGATGACCTCGAGCCCGGCCTGGTGGAGTAGGTCCACCATGCCCACGAACTCGTCGAGCACCCCCTGGGCGCCCTTCGCGCGTGCATCCTCGGTCGCGTAGGCGGCGTGCGGGGCGAAGAAGCCCATGGTCGAGTAGCCCCAGTAGTTGGTGAGGTCCATGTTCTCGAGATGCGGCTCGGACGCGAATGCGTGCACGGGCAGGAGTTCGACAGTGGTGATCCCCAGCGACACGAGGTACTCGATCGATGCCGGGTGGGCGAGGCCCGCGTACGTGCCGCGCAGGTGCTCGGGCACATCCGACATCTGCTGGGTGAAACCCTTGACGTGCAGCTCGTAGACCACGGTGTCTTCCCAGGGGATCTGGGGGCGGGGGGTCTGCCAGGAGCCGCCGGGCTCCGCCGTCACCACCGAGCGCGGCACCAGCGGTGCGGTATCCGTGTCGTCCTTGTTCGACAGCAGGGCCTGCGCACGCGGGTCATTCATCGGCGTGAGGTGGCCCTCGATGCCTCGCGCGTAGGGATCCAGCAGGAGTTTCGCGGGGTTGTAGCGGTGGCCCTTCTTAGGCGCCCACGGTCCGTGAGCGCGGAAGCCGTAGTGCTGCCCCTCGGCCATGCCGGGGACGAAGGCGTGCCACACGCCGGCCTTAGGGCCGAACAACTCCACGCGGGTCTCGGCGCCGCTCGCATCGAACAGGCACAGCTCCACGGCCGTGGCGTGTCCGGCGTAGACGCCGACGACTGCGCCGTCGTCCACGAGGTGGACGCCCAGGCGGTGTGGGGTGGGGGACGGGGTGACTCCCTCGATGCTCATGCCCTCATTGTGCCTGGAAGGTGTGACAGCGCCACCTATGCCCGCGTGTCGGATCCGTCACCACACCATCGCTTGCGTCTGAGGAAGCACCTGTGCCTACGGTGGACCGATGCGCGCAAGGAGTCTGCTGTGGATGCGGCGCGAGGCGTGGGGCTTCGCGGCCGGATCGGTGCTGTTCATCGTCGCCGCGTACACGCACACCATGGCGGTCATCGGCACCGTCGCGACCAACCTCGTCTACCTGTGCGGCTCTGCGCTATTTACCTGGGCCGCCATCGAACAGTTGCGGCTCGACGGGCGCCGCGTCCCCCACCGTGGGTCGACCCCAGGCAATCTTGCGGATTGGTGGGCGGCGGCGACACGGCTGCTCGGTGGGGTGCTCTTCAATGTGTCGATCCTGGGTTCGCTGATCGCGTCCCTGACCGACATCGACGCCGGGGATGTGGTGTGGACCAGCGCGCCCTGGGGCTCGGCCGCCTACGTCGCCGCCGCTACCCTCGCCCTCGTCGCCGTGTCCAAGCGCGAACAGCTGTGGGACCCGCGCGCCCGCACGCCGGCGACCACGTGGCTGACCATGCTCGGGTCGCTCTCGTTCGCAGCGGCCTCGGTGATCGACTACGCGCTACCGCCGGGCGAGCAGCGGCCCCTCGCGGGCGGGATCGCCGCGGCCACGATGACTGGTGCGGTGGCGTTTATCGCCGCCACCCTCGCCTCGCACGCCTCCGAGGCCGCTCAACGGCGCGACGAAAGGCCGGAGCAGAAGCGAAAGGCGGCCGACGGCCCCCACGACGGCAGGCTCAGTTCGGGGTGAACCGTCCCGCCGCCAAGACCGGGACACCCGTCCCGCTGACGCCGCGAGGGACGTTGGTTAGGCTCGTGGCATGCGCATTCTGGTCACGGTCAAGCACGTCCCCGACCTGCAGTCGCAGCGGTCCTTCACCGGCGGCCGTGTGACGCGCACGGCGGACGACGGCACCATGAACGAGCTCGACGAGCATGCCGTTGAGGCCGCCCTCCAGCTCGTGGAGGCCGCGGGCGAGGGTGAGGTCTACGCCCTCACCGTGGGTGGGGCCGATGCGGTGGTCGCCGTCCGTAAGGCCCTTCAGTTGGGAGTGCAACACGCGATCCACGTCTCGGACGACGCCATCGCGGACTCGGACGTCTTCGGCACCGCGAAGGTGATGGCTGCTGCTGTTCGCAAGGTGCAGGACGAGGCGCCCCTCGACCTCGTGATCACGGGCATGGCGGCCCTCGACGGTCTCACGTCGATGCTGCCCACGGCGCTCGCGGCCGAGCTCGACTGGTCCCAGGCGACCCTGGCATCGGCCGTCTCCGTGGCTGGCGGCGAGGTGACTGTCGAGCGCCACCTCGCCGACGCGCACGAGACCGTTGTCGCGCCGCTACCCGCGGTCGTCTCGGTGACCGATGAGGCGAACAAGCCGCGCTATCCCAACTTCAAGCTCATCATGGCGGCGCGCAAGGCGCCGGTGGCCCTGTGGTCACTCGCGGATCTGGGCGTGGATCCCGCGAGCGTGGGCAGGGAGGGTGCGCGCACCGTCGTCGTGGACGCGTCGCCTGCGCCGCCGCGCGAGAACCGCGTGACCGTCACGGACACGGGGGACGGCGGCACACAGCTGGCCGACTTCCTCATCGAAAAGGGGCTCGCATGACCACCGTCGCCGTCCTCATCGATCACCGCGACGGTGAGGTGACGCGCCCGGCCCTTGAGGCGCTCACACTCGCCCGCTCGCTCGGCACTCCCGTGGCGGTGTGGCTCGGGAGCGTGCCGTCGGCCGATGCCGTGGCCCTCGTAGGGGACTACGGCGCCACCGAGGTGCGGGTCGTCGACGCGGAGATGCGGCTCGCGGGCCATGCGGCGGCCGCGTTGGGGGCCGCGTTGGAGGACGCGGACGTGGTGGTCGTCATCTCGACATTCGTCACCAAGGAGATCGTCACGCGCCTGGCGATGGCCACGGGCGCTGGCGTCGTCGTCGACGCGGCGGGCGCCGAGATCGTCGACGGTCGGGTCGAGACGGTGCAGACCGTGTTTGCGGCGACGTGGAACGTGCGCACGCGCATCCACACGGAACGCGCCATCGTGGGCATCCGGCCCAACACCACGCAGGCGGTGCCTGCCGACACTCCCGGCGACGCGGTGATCGTTCCCGTCACGGTGGATCGTCCCGCCACACGCGAGCGCGTAGTGGCGGTCGAGCCGGTCGAGCGGGGCGCGGGCGTGCCGCTCGCGGAGGCGCCCGTCGTGGTCTCCGGCGGGCGAGGCACCGGCGGAGACTATGCGCTCGTGACCGAGCTCGCCGAGCTGCTGGGCGGCGCGGTAGGTGCCTCGCGTGACGCGACCGACGAAGGCTGGATCAGCCACGAGCACATGGTGGGTCAGACCGGCACGACGGTGACCCCAGCGCTGTACGTGGCGGCGGGCATCTCCGGCGCCGTGCACCATCGCGGAGGGATGCAGGCGTCCGGCACCATTGTGTGCATCAACCTGGATCCCGATGCGCCCATCTTCGAGATCTCCGACTTCGGAGTGGTGGGCTCGCTTTTCGACGTCATCCCGCAGGCCATCGCGCGGATCAGGGAGCACCGCGCCGGCTGATCGCTCGCGGCGCTCGCCCGCGCCTGCACTGACGCCCGTCAATGTGCGATATGACGGGCTGCACCGCGGAACTCTCCGCACCGACCCGTCGATCGGCGAGACGACGGGCGGGAGCGCCCGCTGTGTGCGGTCAGCCGCGCGTGTCGACGGAGAGGCCCAGGTCCTCCCAGCGCGCGGCCTCATCGGCGAGTGCCTGCGCCTTGGCCGCACCCTGTGTGAGGGCGTGGCGGCCGGCGAGCAGGTGCAGTGGGGGAGCGTCCATGGTGGCGATCTGGAGCATGACGCGAGCCAGCGCGTGCGGGTCGCCGGGCTGGTTGCCCGGAAGGCGGTCGATGCGCTCCCAATAGGGTTCCATGACCTCGGCGTAGTCGGGGTGAATGTCTCGCACCTTCGCGCCCGAAGGGATCCACTGGGACACGATGGGGCCGGGCTCGATGATCGACACCTTGATCCCCAGGTGCGCGACCTCCTTGGCGAGCGACTCCATGAAGCCCGACACGGCCCACTTGGACGCGCAGTAGTAGCCCATGCCTGCCGATCCGCGGACGCCGGCGATCGAGGAGATGGTGATGACGTGGCCGGAGCGCTGCTCGCGCAGGTGCGGCAACAGTGCCGTGGTGAGGTCCGCGGCGCCCCAGAAGTTGGTGTCGAGGACCCGGCGTGCCTCGACGGGGTCGGACTCTTCGATGGTGGAGAAGTAGCCGATGCCCGCGTTGTTGACGAGCACGTCGATGGGCCCGGCCTCAGTGGCCTGCGCGACGGCGGCGGCGATGCTGTCGGGATCCGTGACGTCGAGCGCGAGCGCCGTCACCGTGTCCGGGTGTGCGGCGACCAGCTCATCGAGCGTCTCGGGCCGGCGTGCGGTCGCGATCACGGTATGGCCCGCGTCGGCGGCCGCGGCGGCGAGCGCGTGACCAATGCCCGTCGAGCAGCCGGAGATAAACCAGGTGGCCATGGGAATCCTTTCGCTGTCCTCACCTCAGCCTAGGTGGCGCGCGACTCAGGAGTCGGACCCCGTAGTCCCGCATGTCACGCAGTGTTTACGTAGTGTTTTCCGGCTCGCAACGGCCCCTTTGCTGTGTCCAGTTAGCGTGGCGGGGCACCTACTAGCAGGGAGAATCCATGCGCATGCGCGCCACAACGGTCGCGGCCGTGACAGCATTGGGGGTGGGCGCAGCAGCCCTCCCCGCGACTGCCGCCGAGGAGACCGTCTACGCCAGCGACCTCATCATCAGTGAGTACGTCGAGGGATCGGGCTACAACAAAGCTATCGAGGTATACAACGGCACGGGAGCCGCGGTGAATCTCGCGGGCTACTCGATTCAGCCCTATCAGAACGGCGCCACTACGGCGTCATCGGTGATAGAACTCGACGGCTTCCTCGCGCAGGGCGACGTGTATGTGGTGGCGAGCAACAACACCAGCGGCACTAACGACGTCGCCGCACTCGCGGACCTCACCACGGGCTCCATTCAGTGGAATGGCGACGATGCCGTCGCGCTGGTGAAGGGCGAGACGATCCTTGACGTGCTCGGTGTCATCGGCGAACGACCCAGTTGGGGCGCCGATGTCTCGCTTCAACGCAACGCCACCGTGTGTGAGGGGGCGACGACCTACGACGCCGGCCAGTGGGCCGACGCTGGCAAGGATGTCCTTGACGGCCTCGGCACCCACACCATGAACTGCAGCGGCGAGGTGGTGGACGTGGCCCCCACGGTCTCGTCGATCACGCCGGCGGACGGCGCGATGGGCGTGAGCACCGACCCCATCATCGAGGTGGCATTCTCCGAGGACGTGGACCTCGCCGAGGGCGCAGTCACCCTCACCTGTGTGGAGACGGGAGACGTCGCCCTTGAACAAGCTGGCGGCGCCGCGTCCTACACCTTTACCCCTCAGGCGACCCTCGCGAACGGTGAGGAGTGCTACCTGACCGTCGACGCATCGGCCGTCACCGATCGCGATGGCGAGACCGCAGACCCGATGGTCGAGGACCTCGCCACCACCTTCACGGTGACGCCGGGCCCCATCACCATCGGTGAGATCCAGGGCAGCACCGACACGTCGCCTTACGCGGGCACCACCGTGACCACGACCGGCGTGGTCGTGGCGAACTACCCAGGCACGTCCGCCGAGGGCTCGCTACGCGGCTACTACCTGCAGTCGCCCGACGGTGAGACCGATGGAGACGCTGCAACGTCGGACGGAATTTTCGTCTTCAACGCGGGAGCGGACGACGTTGATCTGGGCGATCTGGTTACCGTGACCGGCGCGGTGTCGGAATACCAGGGACAGACGCAGATGAGCTACGCGGAGGTGACGCTGCTCGGTGAGGGTGAGTCCGTGACCCCCGCCGAGGTGACGCTTCCGTTTGCCGACGCCGCGCAGGCCGAGCGCTACGAGGGAATGCTCGTCACCTTCCCAGGCGAGTTGACTGTGACGGAGATCTACCAGCTGGGTCGCTTCAATGAGGTGACCGTGTCGGGCATCGGCAAGCTCGACCAGCCGACCGCCATCGTCGAGCCCGGCGAGGCCGCCAACGCTCTCCAGGCATCGAACGATCTCGCCACTATCAAGATCGATGACGCGATCAACCTGCAGAACGTCGACCCGATGGGTCGCGGGGGACAGCCGCTCAGCGCGGCCAACACGCTTCGCGGCGGCGACACCGTGACCGGCCTGACTGGCGTGATGACGTACACGTGGGCGGGCAACTCCGCCTCCGGGAATGCGTGGCGTGTGCGCCCGGTCTCGGCCGACGCTCCGACCCCCGACTTCCAGCCAGCTAACCCGCGTCCCACCGAGGCTCCCGAGGTGGGTGGCACGCTCCAGGTCGCGAGTTTTAACGTGCTGAACTTCTTCACGACCATCGATGGTTCGGGCATGATCTGTGGACCCGAGGGCTTCAAGCAGTACTGCCGCGGAGCCGACAGCGTTGAGGAGCTCGAGCGACAGACCGACAAGCTGGTCGCCGCACTCACCGAGCTTGACGCCGACGTGATCGGCATCATGGAGATGGAGAACACCCCCGGCGCCGAACCGCTCGCGGTGCTCGCCGACGCGCTGAACACCGCGACCGGCGGCGACGCGTGGACCTACGTCGACACCGGCGTCATCGGCACCGACACTATCCGTGTGGGTGTGCTCTACAACGCCGATGTCGTCACCGAGGCCGGTACCTTCGCGGTACTCGACTCCAGCGTCGACGATCGATTCGACGACGACCGTAATCGTCCGTCGCTCGCCCAGACCTTCGAGGAGACGGCGTCCGGCGAGACCTTCACGGTCGTCACGAACCACTGGAAGTCGAAGGGCAGCTGCGCGGACAGCGGGCTCGACGCCGACCAGGGCGACGGCGCGAGCTGCTGGAACGAGACCCGTCGCTTGGGCGCCGAGGCGCTCGTCGACTGGATCGCCACCTACCCCACGGGCGTCGAGGACGACGACGTCATCATCATGGGTGACCTCAATTCGTACGCCCAGGAGGACCCCATCGACGTCCTCCGTGACGCCGGCTACGTGGACCTGGCCGACGACTACTCGTACGTCTACGACGGACAGTGGGGATCGCTCGACTACGCGTTTGGCTCGTCGTCGCTGGTAGAGCAGGTGACCGACTCGGCCCACCTCCACATCAATGCCGATGAGCCCGGTGTGCTGGACTACAACACCGAGTTCCAAACTAATGAGCAGATCGAGTCGCTCTATGCGCCCGACATGTACCGCACGTCCGACCACGACCCCGTGCTCATTGGCCTGAGCCTCGGCGACGCTCCGGTCGAGCCGGGCGATGGCGATGGCGATGGCGGCGGTGATGGAGATGGTGACGGCGACACCGGCGGCAACGGCAACGGCAATGCCGGGGGCAACGGCAACGGGAGCGCGGGCGGCAACGCCGGCCAGAACGGCAACGCCGGAGGCAACGGCAACGGCAACGCCGGCGGCAACGGCCAAGGCAACGGTCCGCGCTGGACGGTGCCGTCGGGCACGTTCACGCCAGGCGCTAGCGTGACGATCGCGTTGAACGATCTGCCCGAGGAGGTCCTGGGCGTCGAGTTCGGGGTCGAGAGCGTCTACCAGCGCCTCGCGGTCGTCATGGTGCAGGACGGCACCGCGACGGCGACCGTGACGATTCCCGTCGATCTCGAGCCCGGCACGCATCACCTGGTCGCGCTCGACCAGGCAGGCAACGAGCTCGCCCGCTACGAGATCACGGTGACCGCAGCCGCGACCGACGCAGGCTCCGGCTCCTTGTCGGGCACCGGTCCCGAGGTGGTTGCCTCGATCACCGCAGCGCTCCTGCTCCTGACGGTCGGTGCCGGCTTCGCGGCCGTTGCCGGTCGCCGCAGCCGCGTGCGCGTCGCGTAGCGCGCGACAACGGATGGCCGATGCGGTGGGCAACCACCGCATCGGCTATCAGTCGTTCTCGGGCCGGTACAGCGGATCGGCCGAGCCTCCCCACCCGGCGTTGCCGATGGGGGAGAAGCCGCCCTCGGCATCGGCCGGCTGGTAGCGCTGGAAGAACGACTGAGAGCGCAGGTCGCCGCGCTCCTGGGCCATCACCCAGACGGCATCGAATTTGCCCTCCTCGAGCGTCACGAAGCCGTCGAAGCACACCGCGATGAGGTCCGCGGGCGACTCGCGCAGGCTCGCACGGGCATGAATGAGGCCCTCCTCGAGGGTCTCCGACGCGAAGCGGTGCAGCGACCGTTTCCCCTCGGCGTCCTCCTCGACGGTGAAGGCGATCACGGGGCCGTCGGCGGCCGAGGCGACGCCATGGTCGAGCGTGAGGAGGGCGAGCTGGTGCAGGCGCTGGCTGCCGGGAATCTCCGTCATGGCGCCACCGTAGCGCGTCGCTTTCTAGACTGGACGCCGTGACCTACCTCGACCATGCCGCCACGACGCCCCTGCGGGCCGAGGCGCGCGAGGCGTGGCTCAAGGCCAGCGTGGAGGTCGGCAACGCCTCGGCCTTGCACGGCGCGGGGCGGCGCGCGCGCGCCATCGTCGAGGAGGCGCGCGAACGCCTCGCCGCGGCGCTCGGCGCGCACCCGACAGAGGTGATCTGGACCTCCGGCGGCACGGAGGCCGACAACCTCGCGATCAAGGGCCACTACTGGCAGCGGCGGGGGGACGATGCCGCCCGCACCAGGATCGTGACGACCGCCATCGAGCACCACGCCGGGCTCGACCCCGTGCGCTGGCTCGCCTCGCATGAGGGCGCCACCGCCGTCGAACTTCCCGTCGACGCGGTCGGCACCTTGGACATCGCGGCGTTGCGCGACGAGCTCGCTGCCCACCGAGACGACGTCGCGGTGATCTCGGCGATGTGGGCCAATAACGAGGTAGGCACGCTCCAGCCCCTCGCCGACGTGGTCGCGCTCGTGGCCGATGCCGGGGTGCCTGTGCATTCGGACGCGGTCCAGGCAGTGGGGCATGTGCCCGTCGACTTCGCCGCCTCGGGGCTGACGTCGCTCGCCCTGAGCGCGCACAAGGTGGGCGGACCAGTGGGCATCGGTGCGCTCCTCCTCGCGCGCGGCGCACGCCTCACGCCCCTCACCCATGGCGGGGGACAGGAACGCTCGGTGCGTTCGGGCACTCTCGACCCCGCGGGCGCGATCGCGGCTGCAGTGGCCGTCGAGGCCGCCGTCGCGGACCTCGACACGGAACACGCGCGACTGACGGCGCTCAGAGACGGTCTGATCGCGCGGCTGCGCACCGAGGTGCCCATGGCCGTCGTCTCAGGGCCCGAGGACGGTACCCGAGCCTTGCCGGGCATCGTGCACCTCGTCGTGCCCGGAGCGCCGGGGGAGGCCCTGCTGTATGTGCTCGACAGCCACGGCATCGAGGTCTCGAACGGCTCCGCGTGCGTGGCGGGCGTCGTGCAGGCGAGTCACGTGCTGGAGGCGATGGGGCGTTCGCACGAGGACGCCTCCGCCACGTTACGTATCTCGATGGGCCACACCACGACCACGGACGACCTCGACGCCCTGATGGCAGTCCTGCCCGATGCGGTCCAGCGCGCCCTGCGGGTACGCCAGCGCTGACACCCCTGCTTTCTCGCGCGGTCGGCGCGCTCCCGCCCTATCGTGGGCCCATGAGGATCCTGCTGGCGGGCGCGACGGGCGTGATCGGCGCCCGGCTGGTGCCGCTGATGCTCGAGGCCGGACACGACGTGGTCGGCATCACGCGCACGCCGTCGAAGGCGGCGCTGCTGACCGCGGCGGGGGCGACTCCCGTGGTCGCCGACGTGATGGACGCCGCCGCGATGCTCACGGTCGCGCACGAGCACCGGCCCGACCTCGTCATGCATCAGGCGACGGACCTTCCCGACCGTCGCTCGGCGCTGTTGTTCAAGGTGCGCGGTCTGGGCCGTATCCGGACGGTCGGAACCGACGCTCTGGTCGCGGCCGCATCGGCCGTCGATGCCCACCTGATCGCCCAATCGGTCGCCTTCTCTCTGCCGGGCGCCGCGCAGCGGGCCGTCGCATATCTCGAGGACGCCGTCGACTCGGTCGGGGGGTTGTCGATCCGCTATGGGCTCTTCTATGGCCCTGGCACGTGGGACGAGCAGGCGCCCAGGTCCGAGGACCGTGTTCACATCGACACGGCAGCGAGGGCCACGATGGACCTGCTGGGCGAGCCCGCCGGCGTGGTGGAGGTGCGCGACTCCGGGGTCAGTCGACTGCGATGAAACCGCGGTCGACGGCCTCGACCAGCGCCGCGCGCGCGTCGATGATGCCGTTGCCCAGACCCGGACGGTCGTCGGGGTTCGACGCCGTCTCCGTGAGCAGGTCGATGACCTCCTCGCTTGGTACGCCGGCCGAGATCAACTGAGCGGCGACGCCCGCCACGAGCGGAGCCGCCATCGACGTGCCGGCGAGCGTCGCGTAGCCGTCCGAGCCGTCGGGGAAGAGGGTCGTGGAGTACGTGGGCACCGTGGAAAGGATGTCCATACCGGGTGCGGCGACGGCGCGCGCGTCCCCTACGTTCGAGAAGTAGGTTGCGGTGCCCACCTTGTTCGACGCGTTGACCACGAGGACGTGAACGCCGAACTGGTACTGCTGGCCCACCTCGCCGGCGTTGCCAGAGGCGGCGACCACGACCACGCCCGCCTCGTCGGCGCGGGTAATGGCGGCGTTGACAGGGCCGCCCTTCTCGATGCGGCCCAGCAGGCCTGTCTCGTCGAGTGAGAGGTTGATGACATTGGCGCCGTGGTCGACGGCCCAGTCGATCGCCTCCGCAATGGTCTCGTTGGAGCCCGACCCTTCGGCGTCGAGAGCACGAACGGGCATGATCTTGGCTTCTGGAGCCGCGCCGATGATGCCGTAGTCGTTGGCCGCCGCCGCCGCGATGCCGGCCACGTGCGTGCCGTGGCCGTTCTCGTCCTTGGGGTTGCGGTCGTCGTCGACGAAGTCGTAGCCGCCGACCATCTGCGCGCGTAGGTCGCGGTGGCCGTCGTCGACTCCTGTGTCGACGATCGCGATCACCACGTCTTTGCCCGTCGCGTACTCCCACGACGACCGTGAGTTCACGGCATCCAGACCCCACTGTTCGTCGACCCGGGGATCGGCGGCGTTCACGGGATCCACATGAGTCGAGCACGCCGCCAGCGTGACGACGGCGACGGCGGCGAGGGTGGGCAGGGCAAGGCGCATGGCCGTCATTCTTCCACGTAGCGTGCCGGACGGCGCCTGCCCCAGACATCTCTGCCAGGCTGAACACACCTCACGACCCTCAAGGAGTTGCCTCGTGTCCGCATCGCCCGCCGCCGACTCCTGTCTCGCCAATGCCCGCGATATCGCGACGGCGGCGCCCGGCCTTCGCGCCGGCGTGCTCTACCGATCCGACGCGCCGGCGCCGGGGGACCAGGCCCCTGATGGCCTGGAACCCTGGCCGCCGCGCACCGTCATCGACATGCGCGGGGTGGCAGAGAAGGGTCACGACCATCCGTTGGCGACCCATGCTCGCGTCGTGAACATTCCCGTACTCGACGACGCCGCCCTCACCGGCGCGCAGGCGCGCGAGACGCTGACGTCCCTGAGTGCGCTGTACACGCACATAACCGAGGGTCCCGCGGCGGCAGCCCTGGTGAGGGCCGTCGCGGAGGTGGCCACGGCCGACGCGCCGGTGTTGATCCACTGTTCCGCAGGTAAGGACCGCACCGGCGTGCTCGCCGCCGTGATCGAGGCGCTCGTGGGGGTGTCGCGCGAGCGCATCGTCGGTGACTACGTCGCGACCGCGGCGCAGATGCACGGCGTGATGGCGCGCATGATGCGCGGCGTGAGCGACGAGTTCCGCGAGGCGGCACTGTCGCAGATGCCCGCCGAGGTCTTCGACGCTCCCGCCCATGCCATCGAGGCCGTCCTCGACAGGTGGGACGCCGAGGGTGGCGTCGCAGCCTGGTACCGCGCTCACGGCGGCGACGAGGACACCGTGGCCGCGCTGCGCGGACGGCTCCTCGCCGACTGATCGCGCTTCGCGCGGTCGTAGAGCACGCGTACCATGGACGGGCAGTCTTCCCTGGAGGTCCCCATGCGCGTGCTCGCCGCCCTGTCCGGCGGAGTCGACTCTGCCGTTGCCGCGGCGCGGGCGGTCGATGCCGGTCATGACGTCGTCGGCGTCCACATGGCTCTCAGCCGCAACCGTGACGAGTTTCGTTCGGGCTCGCGCGGCTGCTGCTCGATCGAGGACAGCAACGACGCGCGCCGCGCGGCGGACAAGCTGGGCATCCCGTACTACGTGTGGGACCTGTCCGACGAGTTTCACGACCTGGTGGTGCAGGACTTCCTCGACGAGTACGCGGCCGGTCGCACGCCGAACCCCTGCGTGCGCTGCAACGAGCACATCAAGTTCGACACCCTGCTGGAGCGCGCCGAGGTGCTGGGCTTCGATGCGGTGGCCACCGGCCACTACGCGCGAATCGAGATCCGCGACGACGGCACTCGCGAGCTTCACCGCGCGCGCGACGCCGCCAAGGATCAGTCGTATGTGTTGGCGGTGATGGGGCCGGAAAAGGTGGCACGGTCGATGTTCCCGCTCGGCGACATGGCCTCGAAGGCAGAGGTGCGGGCGGAGGCCGCCGCGCGCGGCCTCGGGGTCAGCAACAAGCCCGACTCCTACGACATCTGCTTTGTCGCCGACGGCGACACGAAGGGCTTCCTGCAGCGCTCCCTCGGTGAGCGCCCCGGCGAGATCGTGGACCAGGACGGTGCCGTGGTGGGCGCGCACGAGGGCGCGTACGCGTTCACCGTGGGTCAGCGCAAGGGTCTCGGCATCGGCAGGCCCGCAGCGGACGGTGCCCCGCGCTACGTCACGGGCGTCGACACGGCGCGCAACGTCGTCACCGTCGGCCCCGAGACGCTCTTGTCCGTCACGACTCTCGAGGGCGAGCAGACGGTGTGGCTCGCACCCGACGTCACCGCCGCCTCGCCCGTGCGATGCGAGGCGCAGGTGCGCGCTCACGGCGCGCCTACGGCTGGCACCGTAGTGCGCGAGGGCGACACGCTGACTGTCACGCTCGACGAGCCCATGCGTGGCGTCGCCGCGGGCCAGTCCCTGGTGATCTACCAGGGCACACGGGTGCTGGGGCAGGCAACCCTGACCGCGCGGCGCGGCTGACCGCCGGGACGGCGCCGCTTAGTGCACCGTCACGACAATCTTGCCGCGCGTGTGACCGCCGGCGAGGGTTCGGTACGCCTCGGCCGTCCGCTCGAGCGGATACTCCGCGGCGATCTCCACATGGATACGGCCGTCGTCGATCCACTGCGCCAGCGTCCTCAGGTCTTCGGCGTCGGGCCTCACCCATACGTAATGGCCACCCAACTCGGTCGCCGCGCGAGGGTCGGCGATGGATGCGACCGTGCCGGTGGGGGACAGGAGCGCCGCCGCGGAGTCGAGCGAGGCGCCACCGGCGAAGTCGATGATTCGGTCAAACCCTTCGGGGGCGTAGACCGATGCATGCTCGACGAGGTGCTCGCCGTACTCGACCGGTTCGGCTCCCAGATCGCACAGGTAGTCATGATTGGCGGCCGATGCCGTGCCCACCACGTGCGCGCCCAGGTGCGTCGCGATTTGAACGCCGAAGGTTCCCACGCCGCCCGCAGCGCCGTGGATGAGCACCTGGTCTCCGGCCTCGACGCCCGCCCGGCGCAGAGTCTGGAGCGCGGTGAGTCCCGTCAGGGGTACGGCGGCGGCCTGGGTGAAGGAGAGCGACCGCGGCTTGAGAGCCGCGGTACGGGCCGGCACGGCGACGCGCTCGGCGAGGGTGCCGCCGCTCACGACGTCCTTGCGGGCATAGGCATAGACCTCGTCGCCCACGGAGAACTCCGGCGTGTCGAGACCGACCTGCACGACGACACCGGCGACGTCCCAACCGGGCACCACCGGAAAGTGCGCGTCGAGTACACCGGCAAGGTGGCCGCCCCGGATGTAGGAGTCGACGGGGTTGATGGCCGCCGCGTGGACCTCCACGACGACCGTATCCGGCCCGGGGTGCGGCTCGGGAAGCTCGGTGAGGTTAAGGACGTCGGTGTCGCCGAAGGACGAGTATGCGATGGCTTTCACACAGGCGGAACCGCGTGTCGTGCCGGGACATTCCGGACGACCACGACGGCGTGATCGCAACGTTTCGATCTCGGTAGGTCACAAATCGGTATCGAAACGTTTTGAGAGGCCCGTTTTCGTGGACACAGCATTCCGACCGGCGGTACGGTCGTAACGATTCGTGGGAGCGCTCTCACGCACGAGAGAGCGCTCTCCCGGGTTAGGTCACTACTACTAGGACTCACAAAGGAGTGAACGTGAGCTTCACGCGACGCAAGAAGACGCTGGCCCTCACCGCAGGTGCCGCGATCTTCGCTATGACCATCGCCGGCTGTTCGTCGGACGGCGATGACACCGAGCCGGAGGCCACCGACTCGGCTACGACCGAAGAGACCCCCGCGGAGACCGGTGGCGAGCCCGTCACCCTCACGCTGGCGACCTTCAACACCCCTGGCTACAACAGTGTCGAGCAGCCCAACGCGGACTACGAGTACGACCTGATCCAGGAGTACATGGACCTCAACCCGAACGTCACGATCACCTACGACCGCAAGGCCGAGTCCGGTGACGCTCGCACCAACTTCTTCACCAAGCTGGGCCCCGGCGGCCTGGCCGACGTCGAGATGATCGAGGTCGACTGGATGCCCGAGGTGATGCAGTACTCGGACCTCCTCGAGGACCTCACCTCCGCTGACACCGAGGGCCGCTGGCTCGAGTCCAAGGTCGCGGACGCCACCGACGCCGACGGCCGCCTCATCGGCGCCGGCACCGACGTGGGCCCCGAGGCCATCTGCTACCGCGCCTCGCTGTTCGAGGAGGCCGGCCTGCCGAGTACCCCCGACGAGGTGGCGACGCTCCTCGACGGTGACTGGGCCAACTTCTTCGAGGTGGGCCAGGAGTACACGGACGCGACCGGTAACGCGTTCTTCGACTCGACCTCCGGCATCTGGCAGGGCATGATCGGCCAGATCAACCCGGCCTACGAGGACGCGGACACGGGCGAGATCATCGCCACCGACAACGCGGACGTGAAGGCTGCATATGACCAGCTCACGGCCGCTGCGGAGACGCAGTCGACCGGATTCCAGCAGTGGACCGAGGACTGGAACGCCGGTATGTCGAACGGCGACTACGCGACCATGCTGTGCCCGCCGTGGATGCTCGGCGTGATCGAGGGCAACGTGGGCGACGCGGCCGACGACTGGAACATCGCCAACGTGTTCCCGAACGGCGGCGGCAACTGGGGTGGCTCGTGGCTCACGGTCCCCTCGAACGGCGCCAACGTCGACGAGGCCAAGAAGCTGGCCCTGTGGCTGACGGCCCCCGAGCAGCAGGCCAAGGCGTTCGCGAACGCGGGCACCTACCCCAGCCAGCCGGCTGCGTACGAGGACCCGGCAGTGGCCGACGCCACGAACGCGTTCTTCAACGACGCCCCCATCGGCACCCTGTTCGCTGACCGCGCGCAGGCCGTTCCGTCGGCGCCGTTCAAGGGCGAGTTCTACTTCCAGGTCAACACGGCGATCACGGACGCCCTGACCCGCGTGGACGGTGGTACCGATGACCCCACCGCGTCGTGGGACAAGGCAGTGAGCGAGATCGAGGCGCTCGGCTAAGCCAGCCGACTCCTTGAAGTCCGGGGCGTCCCGTTCGCGGGGCGCCCCGGATCCGCTCCCGTTAGCCATCCGCCGCGACAGTCCGAAGGAAAATCATGGCCACCACCGAAGTCGAGCCGCGCCGCTCGCAGTACACGTGGCGCGACAAGCTCGGGCACTGGGATGTCAAGGCATCCCCGTACCTCTACATCGCACCGTTCTTCATCGTGTTCGGACTGACAGGTCTGTTCCCGATCATCTATACCGCCGTGATTTCGTTCATGGACTGGGACACCATCCGCAACACGGGTGAGTACCTCGGGTGGGACAACTTCCAGTTCGTCCTGAACGACCGCCAGTTCTGGATCGCGCTGCGCAACACCTTCTCGATCTTCCTGCTGTCGTCGGTACCGCAGGTCATCATCGCGACCTTCATCGCGGCGATGCTGGACCACAACCTGCGCGCGCGCACGTTCTGGCGTATGGGCGTCCTGGTGCCTTACGTCATGATGCCTGTCGCCGTCGCGCTCATCTTCTCGCAGCTGTTCGCGGACACGTATGGCCTGATTAACCACTGGCTCGGCTTCATCGGCATCAATCCGATCCAGTGGCACGTCGACGTCATCCCCAGCCATCTCGCGATCGCCTCGATGGTGAACTTCCGCTGGATCGGCTACAACGCCTTGATCCTGTTGGCCGCCATGCAGGCCATCCCGCGCGAGCTGTACGAGGCCGCCGCCATCGACGGCGCGGGCAAGACTCGCCGCTTCTTCTCCGTCACGCTGCCCCAGATCCGCCCCACCGCCATCTTCGTGATCATCACGTCGACCATCGGCGGCCTGCAGATCTTCGACGAGCCGCGCATGTTCGACACCACCGGTACAGGAGGCGCGGACAAGCAGTGGCTCACGATCACGATGTACATGTACAACACGGGATGGGGTCAGTTGAACTTCGGTCGAGCCGCCGCGATTGCGTGGCTCCTGTTCCTGATCATCCTCGCCTTCGGCCTGCTCAACTTCTGGCTGACGCGACGGCTCATCTCCTCTGACACGTCCGGGAGCAAGTGATGGCGACCAAGCGCAAGGGAATGGTCAACCTCAACCGACCGGGATTCTTCGTCTACGGCTCGCTCGCGGCGGTCATGATCGCCTCGCTCTTCCCCTTCTACTGGTCGTTCCTGATCGGTTCGGGTGATGCCACGACCATCCGCGATCCCAACATGTCCTGGCTGCCCGGCGGCAACTTCTTCGCCAACGCCTCGACGGTGATCAACGCGGATGCGGTGAACTTCTGGAAGGCGTTGGGCAACTCGCTGATCGTCTCCACGACCGTGTCCGTGACCACCGTGGTGCTGTCCACCCTCGCCGGCTACGCCTTCGCGAAGCTGCGCTTCAAGGGCAGCAACTGGCTGTTTGTGGCAGTGATCGCGACCATGGCCGTTCCGGTTCAGCTCGGTGTGGTGCCGCTGTACATCATCATGTCTCGCTACGGCTGGACGGGGTCGCTGTGGGCCGTCATCATCCCTGCGTTGGTGACCGCGTTCGGCGTGTTCTGGATGACCCAGTACATGCAGCAGTCGCTGCCGACGGAACTCATCGAGGCCGCCCGCGTCGACGGCTGCAACATGATCCGCACCTTCTGGCACGTGGCCGTGCCGGCAGTGCGGCCCGCGGCGGCCATGCTGTTCCTGTTTACGTTCGTGCAGTCGTGGAACAACTTCTTCTGGCCCTTCATCGTGCTGGACCAGTCGAACCCGACCCTGCCGGTCGCGCTGTCGATCCTGCAGGCCAGCTACTTCGTGGACTACTCGCTGGTGCTGGCGGGCGTGTTGCTCGCCACCGTGCCGCTGCTGATCCTGTTCATCTTCACGGGTCGCCAGCTGGTCTCGGGCATCATGGCGGGAGCCGTTAAGGGCTGATCATGGCCCAGGCCCCCGACGCACCCGCGCTCGACGCTGAGCGAGGGGGCGGCACCACTGCCGCCCCCCGCTCGGGCGAGCGCTCCTTCACCCGCCACACCGCGCCCACGCTTGAGGCGGTCGCCGCCCTGGCGGGTGTGTCCAGGGCCACGGTCTCACGGGTCGTCAACGGTTCACCCAAGGTGCACCCCGACTCGGCCGATGCGGTGCGCAAGGCGATCGCCGCGCTCGGCTACGTGCCCAACAGGGCGGCGCGCTCGCTGGTGAGCCAGCAAAGTCACGCGATCGCGCTCGTGGTGCCTGAGGACACCACCCGCTTCTTCGGGGATGTCTACTTTGCGTCGATCGTTGCCGGTATCAATGATCGGCTCGAGCAGTCGGATTATGTGCTGACACTGATGATCGCGGACCACGCGCCCCAGGGGAAGATGCTGCGCTACCTCGCGGGCGGCGCCGTCGACGGGGTGGTGGTGGTCTCGCATCACACGTCCGACACCTCGCTGACCCAGGTGGGCCAGATGCTTCCCGTCGTCTTTGGCGGTCGCTCGGGCCTGGCCGGTGTGGACTGCTGGGTCGTGGACGTCGACAACGTGGGCGGCGCCGTCACCGCGACGCAGCGCCTCGTCGACCGCGGCTGCACGAACATCGCGACGATCTCGGGCTCGCTGTCGATGCAGAGCGCGCTCGACCGCGTGGAGGGCTGGCGCTCGACCCTGGAGAGCGCCGGCCTCACCCCCGGACCCGTCGTGGATGGGGACTATTCCGTCGTGGGAGGCGCCCGAGCTGCGCGCACACTTCTCGATCGCTACCCGGAGGTCGACGGTGTGTTTATCGCGTCCGACCTCATGGCCAGCGGCGCCATGCCCGTGTTGCTCGACCGCGGCCGGCGCATCCCCGAGGACCTCAAGATCGTCGGCTACGACGACAGTCCCGCGGCGCAGACCTGTGAGGTCCCGCTGACGACCGTGCGCCAGCCGTCGGTCGAGATGGGCCGCGAGATGGCGGACATCCTCCTCGATGTACTCGCGGGCCATACGGACCGTGAGCGGACTACCGTCCTGACGACTCGACTCGTCGAGCGCGAGTCGGCTTAGGGTTCATCGCCCGGAGCGACCGCGCGGCCGATGCCCGGGCCCAGCAGGCGCCACGCCCGCCTCGCGAGGTAGTGACGTTCGCTGGCCGGCGCCAGGCTGACGGCGGCGGCGACCATGCTGATGGCCAGCATGATGTCCTCGTCGGTGATGCCTGCGGGGGTGTCCGCGGCATGCTCGGCCCACGCGGCGGCGACCACCGCGCGAAGGCGTGCCGCAATGTGATCGACCCTGGCGTCGGCCCGTTCCGTCGCAATCAGCTGAATGAGCGCGCTCGCGCCCTCGATTTGGTGCGTGACGAGGTCGGTGACGGCACGCAGCGACGGCGCGCCGTCTGCGGCAAGGGCCTCGATCTCCTCGATGTTCTCCTCGAACACCGCGACGGCGAGCGACACTCGGTCGGGGAAGTGGCGGTAGAGGCTTCCTTGGCCCACGCCGGCGCGCCGCGCGATGGCTGACAGGGGAGCGTCGATGCCATTCGCCTCGAACTCCACGCGCGCGGCAGCGATGAGCGCGGCGCGGTTTTCGCGCCCCGCCGCGACACCTCCGCGATTCGCGCGTGGGCCCTTGGTCATGTGCCTAGACTAGAGACCGGACATAGTTGTCCGGTAGTGCGCGCGAGAGAGAGGCACAGATGGCACGGCAGACGTGGGACGAAGAGGTCGACCTGCTGGTCGCGGGCAGCGGAGCAGCCGCGCTCAGCGCGGCGATCGCCGCAGCGGACGAGGGGCTGAGCGTCCTCGTCGTGGAAAGCACGGACAAGTGGGGTGGCACCACCGCTATCTCCGGTGGCGGGTTGTGGATGCCTAACCATCCCGACATGGGAAAACTCGGCAAGCAGGACTCGCCGCACAAGGCACGCGAGTACATGGACGTCACCATTGGCGATGTTGGCCCGGCGAGCTCGGACGAGCGCCGCGACGCGTTTATCGCCACCGTGCCGAAGGTCTATGACGACTGGAAGCGATTGGGTATCCGATGGGCGCTGAGCGCCGACTACCCGGATTACTACCCCGACAAGCCCGGCGGCATGGATGGTGGTCGCGCGATCGAGACCGAGCCTTTCGACGCCAAGCGCCTAGGCTCGTGGTTCTCGTCCTCGCGCGCCATGATGCCCGCGCCGCTCAAGACCGACGACGTGTGGCTCCTGACCCGCGCATGGTCCAGCCGCGACGGCTTCGCCCGCGGCGCCCAGTTCGTGGGCCGAACGCTCAAGGGCGTGGCGACCGGCAAGAAGCTCTACGGGCTCGGCGGCGCCTACACAGGGCACCTCATGGCGACCGCGAAGGAGTTGGGTGTCGAAGTACGCCTCCGCACACCCATCACGGCAGTCGTGAAGGACGACTCCGGTGCGGTGATCGGCGCCGAAGTGACGACGCCCGGTGGTGTCAAGCGCATCGGCACTCGCGCAGGCGTGATGCTCGGCACCGGTGGTTTTGCACGCAACAAGGAATGGCGTCGCGAGCATCACGGCATCGAGGGCTACTCGTCGGCACCCGAGGGTGACCTCGGCACCGGTATTCAGGTGGGCATCGACGCGGGCGCCGACGTGGCGCTCATGGACGATGCCTGGTGGGGTGCCTCGATCCTCATGCCCAACGGTGAGGCGCAGTTCAGCGTCAACGAACGCTCCGACCCGTACTCGATCATCGTGGACCAGTCGGGCCAACGCTTCTGCAACGAGTCCGCGAGCTACATCGACGTGGGCCACGCCATCCTCGAGCGCGACAAGACGGTGCCCGCCATCCACTCGTGGATGATCACCGAGCGCCGTCACGCCAAGCGCTTCCTCAACAATGCCGCGCTGCAAGGCCTCGGCAAGCTCAAGAAGGCCGGCTCCGTCGTCGAGGCCGACACCCTCGAGGAGCTCGCGGCCAAGCTCGGGATGGACTGGGATGTCCTCCAGGCGACGGTGACCCGCTTCAACGGCTTCTGCGCCACCGGCGTCGACGAGGACTTTGAGCGTGGCCGCACGGCGTACGACAACTATTACGGCGACCCGAGCCTGAAGAACCCCAACCTGGGCCCCATCGAGAAGGGCCCCTTCCGGGCCTTCAAGATCGTGCCGGGTGACCTGGGAACCAAGGGCGGCCTGCTCACCGACGAGCACGCCCGCGTGCTCGACACCGACGGCGCCCCCATCGAGGGGCTGTACGCGGCGGGCAACACGACCGCATCGGTCATGGGCCGCACCTACCCAGGTGCCGGCTCCACCATCGGACCGGCGACGGTCTTCGGCTACCTCGGCGCGAAGCACGCGGCGGGGCGACTCACCAGCATCACCAAGTAGGGGAGAGACATGTTCGGCAAGAAGGACAAGGCGGCCGATGCTCCGGTCGCCGCAGGCGCGACCGCCGCCGGCGCAGGCTCGACGGGCCTCAGTGGCGACACCAAGATCAAGGACTGGCTGGCGCACCCGCAGGGCGGGCCGATCCTGCGCAAGATGCTCGCCGAGGCGGGCCAGGACGCGTCGCAGCTGAAGCCCGTGCAGGGCTTCGCCATGAAGCGACTCATCCCCATGAGCAAGGGCCAGTTCTCCGAGGAGAAGATCGCGGAACTGGTCGCCATGGCAGAGGCTTACGACCCCGCCGCCGAGGGCGCCGAGCCGGCGCAGGCGGCCCAGGCCGCTCCTGCGGATGAGGACGACGCCATCGAGCTGCCCGATTTCGAGGAAAAGGTGACCGAGGGTCGCTTCACTGGGAAGACGATCATCGTCACGGGCGCCGGCTCCGGCATCGGCCGTGCGACCGCGAGCCGCGTCGCGCGCGAAGGCGGCCGTGTCATCGCCGTCGACCTCAACGAGGCGGGCCTCGATGACTTCATCGGTGAGCACGCGGGGCTGGACCTCGTGAAGGTCGTGGCAAACATCACCAAGCAGGAGGATGTCGACGCCGTCGTCGCGGCCGCGGGTGACGTCATCGATGGCCTGGCCAACATCGCCGGAATCATGGACAACATGACCCCTTTGCACGAGGTCACCGATGAGATGTGGGACAGGGTCATGGCGGTCAACGCCACGGGCCTGTTCAAGCTCTCGCGCGCGGTGATCCCGAACATGCTCGAGCGCCACACGGGTTCGATCGTGAACATCACCTCCGAGGCGGGCCTGCGTGGCTCCGCCGCGGGTCTGGCCTACACCGCCTCGAAGCACGCGGTGGTGGGCATCACCAAGTCGGCCGCTTTCATCTACGGTCCGCAGGGCCTGCGCATCAACGCCGTCGCTCCCGGCCCGGTGATCACGGGCATCCAGGCATCGTTCGACTCGCCCATGGCGGCCAAGCGGATCCAGACGGCCATGGCGGTGTTGCCCACGCCCGTGGGCCCCGAGTCGCTCGCGGCCTCGATCTCGTTCCTGCTGTCGGACGACGGTCACAACGTCAACGGCGTCATCCTGCCCTCCGACGGAGGCTGGTCCGCGGTCTGATCCACGGCAGCGTCCCATGGGACCACCACCGTCGCTCTGAGCGAATCGGTGCGCCCCATGGGACGCTGACCGTTGTGGGTTACGCCGCGACCGGTCGCGACCGGTGCCCCACGAGCACCACCACCGTCGTGATGAGCGCGCTCAGCAGCATGCCGGCGCCCAGGTGCCACTGCAGCAGCAGCGCCCCCACACACGCGCCGGCACCGATGAGCAGGATCGCGCCCATGCGTCGCTTCCAAAAGTTCAGGCCCTCGCCGCCCGCGGCCGAATCCGCGGCCAGCCCGGTGATGGTCGACGTCACCACGACAGTGGTCACGTCCTTCACGGCGATGTGACGCGCGACGGCGGCCTGGAGCCCCATCGCCGCTCCCAGGGCACCCGTCACCGTCAGCGCGAGCCACTCGACCGGCTCCTCATCCACGATGACCACGATGGCTGCCGCGGTGAGGACGGTGGCCACGACGGAGAACAGCACCGTGGTCTTGTGGGACCAGCCAGCATCGAAGGTGCGCAGCGTGCGTCCGCCCACCGCCGCGCCGCACATGAAGGCGACGAGCGCGATGATCGGGCCGACGACGGGCAGGTCGTCGACGCCGGTGAGACCCATGCCGAGAATGACGACGTTGCCGGTCATGTTGCCCGTGAACACGCGGTCGAGGCCCAGGTACCCGACCGCGTCGATGACGCCGGTCGAAAACGTGAGTGCCAGCATCAATCCCAGGTGGGTGGCGGCGGGGTTGGCGCGCAGGCGCTCGCTCATGGGGATCCTCTCGCAGGGCCGTGGTGGTCGACCTCGCAGGTCGAAGACCGCCGGTAGTCTCGACCAAGAGTAGGGCACCCCGGGCGGGGTACCGGGGAGGATGCACGTGGGCGACTTTGCGGGAGTGCTGCGCCGCGGGGAGGGCGTCGACGGAGCCACCTATGTGCCCGTCACGACTGACACGGTCACCTGGGGACGCCTTCCCTGCCGGGCCGATGCCCCCGTTCTCACCGTCGAACCTGGTGCGACCATCGTCATCGACACCCTCTCCCACGAGGGCCTTCTGCCCGACCAGGGCTCGGACCCCGAGGCGTTCTTTGGCGCCCACGGCGTCCCCGCACACGAGGTGCTGGACGAGGCCAGGGAAACCACGGCATCGGCCGCCCGCGACCCCGAGCGCGACGGTCCGCACGTCGTCACGGGCCCCATCGCCGTTTCCGGCGCCCGGCCCGGGGACCTGCTCGCCGTCACCATCGAGGACCTCACGCCGCGCGTGCCGTACGGCGTGATCTCCAACCGCCATGGACGCGGCGCGCTGCCAGGGGAGATGCCGGCCTCGGACGGCAACGTCTCGGTCTTTACCCCCATTGCGGCCGATGCCGCGGGCACCTGGCGAGGCTGGCTCCCCGGCCGTGACGGCGGGCCTGCCGTGGCAGGCTTCCCGCTCGCCCCCTTCCTAGGGATCATGGGCGTCGCGACCGCGACCGACGAGCGCGCCCACTCGGTCCCGCCCGGCCCGCACGGCGGCAACATCGACGTCAAGGAACTGGCGGTGGGCTCCACGGTGTACCTGCCTGTGCAGGTGGCCGACGCCCTGTTCTACGCGGGCGATCCGCACTTTGCGCAGGGCGACGGCGAGGTGGCGCTGACCGCGCTTGAGGCCTCGCTGCGCGCGACGGTCACGCTCGAGCTCATCGGCGAGCGCCAGGCGCTGCGTGCCTTCGGTGAGCTCGCCGGGCCGCTCGGAGAGACCGCCGATTTCCTCATCCCTACCGGTATGGACGCGGACCTTGACGAGGCAATGCGCGCATGTGTGCGTCAGGCAGTCGCCATCCTCGGCGCCCGCCACGGTATGGAGCCGCACCTCGCCTACGCCTATCTTTCTGCCGCCACCGACTTCCGCATCTCGCAGGTGGTCGATCTCGTCCAAGGAGTGCACGCGATGATCCGCAAGTCCGACTTCACGGCCACGCGCGCATGACCCGGGTCCACGTCCCCGAGGGGGTCGAGGTCCCCGCCGGCCTGATGGAGGCCTTCATCGGCTATGAGGTCGCGCTCGCGGACAACGACATCGACGCGCTCGGCCACTACTTCGTCGACGGCGCGGATGCCCTCCGCGGTGATGCGGGCGGCCTCCTGGTGGGGCGCGAGCAGATCGACCGCTTCCGCGGCGCCCGCGGCGGCGTCCCCACCCGCGAGGTGACGGATACCCACATCAGCGTGCTGAGCGACAGGCACGCGTACCTCACGTCGGTGAACGCCCCCGCGAAGGGTGGGCGAGGCATGGTGACGCAGCTGTGGCGGCGCACCGAGTCCGACGCCACCCCCGGTGGCTGGGTCATCGAGGCCGCACACGTGAGCGCGCCGACTCCCGCGATCGACACCCGCGTCTGGCGCATCGTCGGTAACCCGCTCGCCCCCGGTGCACCCACCGGGCCGCTCGCGGGCCACACGGTCGCCGTGAAGGATGTCTTCGCCGTCGTGGGCCAGCACCTGGGGGCGGGAGTGCCCGCCTTTCTCGCGGAGTCCGAGGTCGAGGAGGAGTCGGCCGATGCCGTGGCCGCCCTCACCCGCGCCGGCGCCTCGGTCGTGGGAATCGCCCAGACCGACCAGTTCGCCTACTCGATCGCAGGGATGAACGAGGCCTACGGCACGCCCCCGAATCCCGCGGTCCCCGGGGGCATCCCCGGAGGATCGTCCTCGGGTCCCGCAAGCGCCGTCGCCCAGGGCCAGGCGAGCATCGGCCTCGGCACGGACACTGCCGGATCCATTCGCGTGCCCGCGTCGTACCAGGGGCTGTGGGGCCTGCGTCCCACGCACGGCCTGGTGTCCCTCAACGGCGCACTGCCTCTCGCTCCGCAGTACGACACGGCGGGGTGGTTGACCCGGGACGGAGAGACGCTCTTGGCGGCGGCCCGCGCTTCGCTCCCTTCCGAGAGCCAGCGCGACGTGGCGCGTGACGCGGCCGTGGTCTCGGGGCCCACATTTCTCGCCGCGGACGACGACGTCGCCCTGTCGCTGGGCGAGGTGATTGACGCGTTCTCTGGCGCCGGGGTGTTCGCGAGCCTCGAGCCCGTCAATCTGCCCGATCCCGTCGACCTGTTCCGCATCTTCCGTTACACGCAGTCCGCCGAGGCGTCGCGCCACTGGCAGGAGTGGATCTCGGCCCATCCCCTCGCGCTCGCGCCGGACGTCACCGCACGCTTCGCGTGGGCCGCGTCGGTGACCAAGGACGAGGAGTCGTCCGCGCTCGAGGCCAAGCGAGAGGCGCGCAAGGCGATCGACCTCGCCCTAGGCGACGACATTCTGCTGCTGCCGTCGGCCTCGTCCACGGCGCCCTCGCGCGACGCGAGTGCTGAGCGGCTGCAGGCGGTACGGGAGGCGACGCTCGGCCTCACCGCCGTCGCCGGCATCACGGGCCGCCCCGCGCTGTCGGTGCCGGTGCTCGAGACCGACGGCGGCCCTGTGGGACTGTGCCTGGTGGGGCCCCGTGGCTCGGACCTCGCGCTGATCGAGACCGCGATGGAGTGGCTCGCGGCGCTCAAGGGCTAGGCCTACTCGACCGCGATTCTCGTCGTCGGCGACGGTGCGTCCAGCGCCGCGAGCAGGGCGTCCCGGTCGTAGCCGTCGGTGGCCCGGGCCTCCAGCACGACCCGGCCGGGACGCTCCGACATCACGACCACCCGGTCGGCCAGCGCGACGGCCTCGTCGATGTCGTGGGTGACGAGCACCACCGCGGACCCCGCTCGGTCGGCCAGGCCGATGCCTGCCAGCCACGCGTTCATGCGGCGCCTGGTGACTGGATCGAGCGCGCCGAACGGCTCGTCGAGGAGCAGCACCGGCCTGTCGGCGAGGCACGTGCGCAGCAGCGCGAGCCGCTGACGCATGCCTCCCGAGAGCTCGTGTGGCCAGGCGCGCTCGAAGCCGGCGAGTCCGAACTCCTCGAACAGTGCCCGCGCTCGCGGCTCGGCCCTCTGGCGCGGCACGCCCGCGGCCACCGCCCCGACCATTGCGTTGGGCAACGCCCGCCGCCACGGCAGCAATCCGTCGCGCTGCGGCATCCACGCGGTGGCACCGCGTCCGTCGGCGAAGCGAGGAACGTCGACCTCGCCGCGCACCACGGCGTCGGGGCCCAGCAGCCCGCCGAGTACGCGCAACAACGTGGACTTGCCGCACCCCGACGGTCCGAGCACGGCCACGAACTCGCCGGCGGCGACCTCGAGCGTCACGTCATCGAGGACGGCGATGTCCCGGGCCGCGCGCCCCGCGCCGGCGAAGGTCACCGCAAGGCCCCTCGCCGCGAGCACGGGAGCGGTCACTGCTCACCGGTCAGGAACTCGTTGGCCCACGCCTCGTCCACGCGGGGGTCGCCGTCGAGCATGCCGCCGGCGGTGAGCCAGGTCGAGAACTCCTCCCAGGTGTCGGCCTCCTGCACGCCCCATGCGTCGGGAGAGGAGGCGTACTGGTCGGAGAGCCACAGCGCGCTCGCATTGACCAGCTCGCGGTCCAACTCGGGTGCGGCCTCCATGAGTGCGTCAGCGGCGGCCTGCGGATCCTTCATGGCCGCCTCGTAGCCCCGTGCGGTGGTCTCGACGAAAGAGCGCACCGTGGCCGGGTCGGCCTCGATCAGGTCAGCGGACGTCGCCAGCAGTGGCGTGTACCAGTCGGGGACACAGTCGAACCAGTCGCGGAACGCCATCGTGGTGACGTCGAGCCCGTCAACCTCACCGAGCCGCACCGTGTCCCAGGCGTCGAACACCCACGCGGCGTCGAACTGGTCCTCGGTGAGGCCGATGCGGAAGTCGTCGCTCACGAGCGGGGTGTGCTCCACGAGGTCGGGGTCGCCGCCGTCGCACGCGACGAGCGCGGAGATGATCGCCGTCTCGAGGTCCGAGCCATAGCTGCCGTAGCGCTTGCCCTCGAGGTCGCGCGGGCGAGTGATCTCGTCGGAGGCGAGCGACAGCAACGAGGACGTGTTGTGCTCGATGATCGTGGCCACCGAGACCACGTCCGCCCCGGCGGCGCGGGCGGGTAGGAGGCCCTCGGCGACGGAGTAGGCGAAGTCCGCCTGGCCGGTGGCCACTAGCTGCGTGCCGGAGGTCTCGCCGGGCTCGATCACGGTGACGTCGAGCCCCGCGTCCTCATACCAGCCGTTCGCGAGGGCGAGGTAGAGGCCCGCGTGGTTGGTGTTGGGTGTCCAGTCGAGCACCACCGACACCTCAGTAAGGACACTCGCGGAGGCCTCAGCGTCAGCCGAGGTGGTGTCGTCGGCCGATGCGCCGGAGCAGCCGGCGAGGAAGGTCGCCGCGGCGGCGAGGGGAGCGAAGCGAAGGATGTTCATGAGGGGGTCCTTAAGGAGTTAGAGGCGAGCAGCCGGGGGCTGCCACGGAGTGAGGGCGCGGCTGAGGCCAAGGAACACGAGGACGAATAGGCCGGACAGGAGTGCGATGAGCGCGATCCCGACGAAGATCTGGTCGACCGCGTAGGCCTTGCGCGAGCGCTGAATAAAGACGCCGATGCCGGACTCGCCGGCGAGGTATTCGGACACCACGGCGGCGCCGACGGCGTAGGTGGCGGCGATGCGCAGTCCCGCCAGGGCGCCGGGAACGGAGGCGGGCAGGCGTACCAGCCTCAACTGGTGGCGCCTGGTGCCGCCGAGCCCTGCCACCATGTCGGCGTGCTCCGCGTCCACGTCACGGATCGCGGCCGCCGCGGAGATCAGTACCGGGAAGAACACCGTGAGCGCCACGACGATCACCTTGGAGGTCAGCCCGAACCCCGCCCACAGGATCAGCAGCGGGGCCAGGACCACCGTGGGGATGGTCTGGCTGAGCAACACGAGGGGTTGGGCGACATGCCCAGCGGTCGGTACGGTCGCGGTCACGACCGCAAGCAGCCACCCGATGGTCGCGCCGAGGGCGAGCCCCAGCGCGGCCTCCGTCAGCGTCGTCGTGACGTGCTCGCCGAGCTGCGGCGCCTGATCGACGGCCGCGGCGGCTACCTGAGAGGGCGCGGGCAGGATGAACGGCGGCAGGCCGCCCAGGCGCACGGCGCCCTCCCACAGCGCGACGAGCACGACGACGGTGACGCCGCCCACGGCCACCGCACGCGCACGCGAGCCGCCGCGCGGGCGCGCGGCGCCCACGGCATCGGCCGTCACGCGCGGTGCTTACCCACGAGGTCCTGGACGCTTGGGCCGTCGTCGGCCGCGGAGCCCGAGACCTTGATCATCGACATGCAGCCCTCCGCGCCCGCGGCGAGCGTGGCCTCGTGAATGGTGCGCAGCAGCGGCCAGATCTCGTCGGGCGTGCCCTCGATGGTCGTGCCCATCGCGCCCACCTCGTAGGCGAGCCCGGAGCGGGTGATGGCGGCGATGGCGGCGTCGACGTGGGCGTAGCGGTCCTCGGGGGTGCCCACGGGGCGGGGGAGGACTTGGATTTCAGCGATCATGCGTGTCTCCTGCGGTTGATGACCCAAGGAACACGCGACGCAGCACGCCGTCGCCGACAGACGCGGGTGCGTACGGCAGGGACCCTGGCGCGCCGGAGCGCGCCTGACCTGCCGTGCCCACGCCCGCGCCGTCTGGCACGTCCTTACGCTGGCATTACCCAGGTCAAGTTCTCGGGTCGACGGCGCATGTGGCCGTCCTCTCAGCTCGGCTGTCCCGAGCTCCCCGCGTTGGCCCTTGCATCGTAGCCACACCGTGGCGCCGGGGTCCAGGGCCCGAGCCCGTGCTGCCGGCGACACGCGCCATGACCACGAAATGCCTGCGTAACCACGGCAGGCCAGAATGGGCTCGTGAGCATCCCCGGTCCCGTGAACATGCCGCCCCGCCTGCTGATGGGCCCCGGCCCCATCAACGCCGACCCGCGCGTCCTGCGCGCCATGAGCGCCCAGCTGGTGGGCCAGTATGACCCCGCGATGACCGGCGCGATGAACGAGGTCATGGACCTCTACCGCCAGGTCTTCATCACCGAAAACCGCCAGACGATGCTGGTCGACGGCACGTCCCGCGCGGGCATCGAGGCCGCGCTCGTATCGCTCCTGGAGCCCGGCGACCGAGTGCTGGTACCGATCTTCGGCCGCTTCGGCCACCTGCTCGCCGAGATCTCCCGCCGGGTGGGCGCAGAGGTGCACACCATCGAGGCCGAGTGGGGAGAGGTCTTCACCGACGAGGCCATCGAGGCGGCGCTCATCGAGGTGCAGCCCAAGGTGCTCGCGGTGGTGCACGGGGACACCTCGACGACCATGGCGCAGCCCCTCGAGGGACTGGGCGAGCTGTGCGAGCGCCACGGCGCGCTGCTGTACGTCGACGCGACCGCGACCATCGGCGGCAACGAGCTGCGCACCGACGAATGGGGACTCGACGTCGTCACCGCCGGGTTGCAGAAGTGCCTGGGCGGGCCCTCGGGCTCGGCCCCGGTGACGTTCTCCGCCAAGGCGGCAGCGGTGATCGAGGGGCGCAAGAGCGTCGAGGAGGGCATCCGCGACGCCGACGACCCCGTCCTCGACGCCCCCATCCGCTCCAACTACCTCGACATGGCGCAGATCTTCGACTACTGGTCCGAGCGCCGGCTCAACCACCACACCGAGGCGACGACCATGCTCTACGGCGCCCGCGAGTGCGCCAGGATCCTGTTGGAGGAAGGGCTCGACGCCTCGTGGCGCCGGCACGACCTCCACGGACGCGCCATGCTTGCGGGAGCATCGGCCCTGGGGCTGACCCCGTTTGGCCACCTCGCGTACAAGATGACCAACGTGGTGGGCGTCGAGATCCCCGCGGGTGTCGACGGCGACGCGGCCCGTGCGGCGATGCTCGCGGACTTCGGCATCGAGATCGGTACCAGCTTCGGGCCCCTGCATGGCCGCATCTGGCGCCTCGGCACCATGGGATTCAACGCGAGGACCGATGCCGTGCTGACGACCGTGGCGGCGCTCGAAGCGGTGCTGCGCCGCGCGGGCCACCGCATGGAATCGGGTGCCGGCGTCGAGGCCGCGTACGACGTGTACGAGGCGGCGCTGTGAGCGCCCACGACGCCGCCGAGATCCTCGCCCGCTGTGACATCCTCGCGACACATACGGCCGCCAACGACGGCATCGACCGCGCCTACCTCACGCCCGAGCACGCCCGCACCAATTGGACCGTGGGGGAGTGGATGGCCGATGCCGGCCTCACCCCCTGGCAGGACGCCGCCGGCAATCAGCGGGGCACCTACCCGGGGTTGACCGAGGACGCCCCGGTGCTCCTGCTGGGCTCCCACCTCGACACCGTGCCCGGCGCCGGGCGCTACGACGGCATCCTCGGCACGCTGATGGCGATCGCCGTGGTGGGCCGCGTGGCCGCCAGGGGCGAGCGCCTTCCCTTCGCCATCGAGGTGCTGGGCTTCGCGGATGAGGAGGGCACGCGCTTTGGTCGCACCCTGCTCGGCTCCTGCGCCGTCGCGGGAACTTGGGACGAGTCATGGTGGGACCTCACCGACCCGCACGGCACGAGCCTGCGGGACGCCTTCGTGGCGTTCGGGCTCGACCCCGAGCGCATCGGCGAAGCGGCCATGGATCCGCGCCGGGTCATCGGCTACCTCGAAGCCCACATCGAGCAGGGCCCGTTGCTGCAAGATGCCGACAAGGCCCTGGGTGTCGTCACCGGCATCATGGGTGCCAGGCGCTTCGAGCTCACCATGATCGGTGAGGCGGGGCATGCCGGCGGCGTGCCCTACGGGCGTCGTCGCGACGCGCTGCTGGGCGCGGCCGAGGTTGCCGTCGCCGTCGAGGAGCTGGCGCGCGACGCCGGCGCCGTCGGTACCGTCGGCCGTATGCAAGCCTTCCCCGGCGCGCAGAACGTCATCCCCGGCCGCGCGGAGTTCAGCCTCGATCTGCGCGCCGAGACCGACGCGCTACGCGACCGGGTGTGGCTCGATATCGAGGAGAAGGCGCTCAAGTCTGCGGCTGCTCGCCGCCTTGACTTCCGCATCGACGAGAAGCACCAGGCGAAGGCCACGGTGGTGGGTGCGCGCCTCGCCGCCGCGATCGAGGAGGGCATTCGTGCCACGGGCGACGGCGCCCCGATGACGCTGCTGTCGAAGGCCGGCCACGACGCCATGGCGATCGCGGACCTGTGTGACTACGCGATGCTGTTCATCCGCTGCAAGGACGGCATCTCGCACCACAAGGACGAGGCTGTGCGCGCCGACGACGTCGCCGTGGCCCTCGATGCCTTCGAGGCCGCCGTGCTCACCCTCGCGAGGGAGGCGGACCCGGCCGCGGCCGCTACTGTGGACGTCACCCCACCCCAAGGAGCGACTATGACTTTGCCCACCATCACCCGCGACGCCAACGGCGCGCCCAGCATCGACTTCGCCGGGGCCGCGAAGCCCGACGAACTCGTCGTCGAGGTCCACGAGGCCGGCTCCGGTGAGCCGGTCAAGGAGGGCCAGCACATCACCGTGCACTACAGCGGCTGGCTGTGGGACGGCGCCAAGTTCGACTCGTCGTGGGACCGCGGCGAGGCCATCTCCTTCCCCATCGCCTACGGCGCGCTCATCGACGGCTGGGTCGACGGCATCGTCGGTCAGCCCGTGGGTTCCAAGCTGCTGCTGGTCGTCCCACCGGAGTCCGGCTACGGATTCCAGACCATGGGCCCCATCCCCGGCGGCTCGACGCTGGTGTTCACCGTCGACGTCCTCGAGGCACGCTAAGGCTCGTTGCCGCACGGGCCGGGGCACAACGGGGTGCCACCGGCCACCCGCGCGGCACCCGTCGCGCGCCCTACGCTGACGGACATGAGTGCGCGCCCCTTCCGTCAGGTTGATGTTTTCGGCTCCGGCCCCTACCGAGGCAACCCTGTCGCGGTGATCCTCGACGCAGACGGCCTGAGTGACGCCCAGATGCAGCGCATCGCGACGTGGACGAACCTGTCCGAAACCACGTTCGTTCTGTCGCCGACGACGCCCGACGCGGACTACCGCGTACGCATCTTCACTGTCACCGAGGAACTCCCCTTCGCCGGGCACCCCACGCTCGGCACGGCGCGGGCGTGGCTCGACGCGGGGCGCACGCCGCACCAGCCTGGCAACGTGGTCCAAGAGTGCGGTGCCGGGCTCGTGCCGGTACGGGTCGACGGCGAGTCGCTCGCCTTCGCCGCGCCGCCGCGCATCCGTCAAGGCGCGGTCGAGGAGACCGACCTCGCGGTCGCCTGTGACCGCCTACGCATCGCGCGCGACGAGGTCGTCGACGCGGCCTGGGTCGACAACGGCCCGGGCTGGCTGGGTCTGCTGCTCGCCGACGCCTCGCGCGTCCTGGAATGCGAACCCGATGCGAGCCCTCGCTCGGAACGCGGGTTCTACGGGCTTGTGGGTCTGTACGGAGCCGGCCACGGCATCGGCCATCCCGAGGGCGTGGACCTGGAGGTGCGCGCGTTCGTCTACGACGCCGGCGCGCCCGTGTGGGAGGACCCGGTCACCGGCTCGCTCAACGCGTCCCTCGCACAGTGGCTCACGGAGTCCGGGCGCATCGAGGCTCCGTACGTCGCCCGTCAGGGGACGGCGATGGGACGCGACGGACGCGTCTCGGTGACGGCCGATGCCGAGGAGATCTGGGTAGGGGGCTTCACTCGCGTGGCCGTCGCCGGGACTATCCAGGCGTAACGCGGCGTTGTCCCCGACGGCGCGGGGGCGGCGCGCGCACGTCAGGCACGGAAGCGAACTGAGGAGGCACGCCGTGAACGCAGCGCACGTTGGCATTGTGTGGAACCCGGCCAAGACCAGCAAGGACGATCTCCAGGAGGCGCTCGACAGGGCGCTCGAGGGTGCCGATACCGAGGTCTCGTGGTGGGAGACCACGGTCGAGGATCCCGGTTTCGGGCAGGCCCGCGAGGCGCTGGAGGCGGGGGCCGATGTCGTGGTGGCCGCGGGCGGCGACGGCACCGTGCGTGCGGTGGCGCAGACGCTTGCCGATGCGGACACGAATGCGGCCCTCGGCATCGTCCCCATGGGCACCGGCAATCTGCTGTCGCGTAACCTCGATATCCCGCTGAACTCGCTGCCGGATGCCTTCGCCGCCGCGCTCAGCGGCGAGGACCGTACCGTGGATCTCGCCTGGGCGGAGGCCGACTGCGGCGATGGCGACGTGCGACTGGCCTTCACCGTCATGGCGGGCATCGGCATCGACGCGCACATGATCACCGAGACCGACGAGGACCTCAAGGGCAAGGTGGGCTGGCTCGCCTATGTGGAGTCGCTGGGTCGGGCCGTCTCGGCCAGCGACGTGATCGCGATGGGGCTGGGTGTGGACGATGGCGACACCGAGCGGTACGAGGCGCACACCCTGATCGTCGGCAACTGCGGGCTCCTGACCGGGGGAGTGACGCTCCTGCCCGATGCGCTGCCCGACGATGGCGAGCTCGACATGCTCGTACTCAGCGCCGACGGCGTCTCCGGCTGGCTCGACACGCTGCGTTCCATGGTGTGGGACAACGGACTCAAGCGCCTGGTGGGCGCGAGTGACAGGGCCGAGAGCTCCGAGTCGGTGGATCACCGTCGCGTGAAGGACCTGGTGGTGGACCTCGAGCAGCCCCGCATGCTGGAACTGGACGGGGACGAGGTCGGCGAGACGGCCCGCATCACGTTCTCGGTGCAGCCAGGAGCGCTCGCGGTGCGCGTGCCGCGGACGTAGCCCCCCGGCGCCGCTACCGAGTCGCGCTCGGGAGCGTCAGGATCTCCGCCCCGTCCTCGGTGATGGCGACCGTGTGCTCGCTGTGCGCGGTGCGGCAGCCCGTCGCGGAGCGCAGCGTCCACCCATCGGTATCCGTGACGAGCTCATCGGTATCCTCCATGACCCATGGCTCGATCGCGAGCAGCAGGCCCTCGCGCAGCCGGTAGCCGCGGCCCGCCCGGTCGAGGTTCGGGATGTGGGGGTCCTGGTGCATGGTCGATCCCACCCCGTGGCCGCCGAACTCGGTGTTAACGCTGTAGCCCGCTGCGGTGAGGACGTCGCCGATGGCATGCGAGATGTCGCCGATGCGTGCGCCGGGCCCCGCGGCCTCGATGCCCGCGGCGAGTGCACGCTCGGTGGCGTCAATGAGCGCGGTGCTTGCGGCATCGGCCGTTGGCCCCACCACGAAGCTGGCCGCTGCGTCCGCGACGATCCCGTCGAGCGATACGGCGAGGTCCAGCGTGACGAGGTCGCCGGCCTGGACCACCTGATCGCGCGGGCGGCCGTGCAGCACGGCGTCGTTCACCGAGGTGCAGATGTAGTGGCCGAAGGGTCCGTCGCCGAACGACGGGGCATAGTCGACGTAGCAGGACTGAGCGCCCGCGTCCGTCATCATCTCCCGCGCCCACGCGTCGATCTCGAGCAGGTTAGTGCCCGCCACCGTGCGCTCACGCGCAGAGGCAAGGATGTCTCCGACGAGGGCGCCGGTGCGGCGGGCACGGGCGATTTCGGCGGTGGTGAACAGCTCGATCATTGGGTCGTCCTTCGGTGAGGCGAATAACTATCCCAGAATACTATCCCGGTATTAGTATTGGCTTCATGGTGCGCCTTCCCCTGACCGTCGACGAGCTCCAGCGCGGGCAGCGCCTGGGTGTGGCGCTACGCCGTGCGCGCGGCGAGCGCCCCCTCCTCGCCACCGCGCTGACGGCAGGCATCTCGCCGGAGACGCTGCGCAAGATCGAGTCGGGCAGGGTAGCGACACCGTCCTTTCCCACGATTGCCGCGATCGCGTGCGTCCTGGGCATTTCCCTCGACGAGTTGTGGGCGCAGGTGAGTGACGAGAGCGACGCTCAGGCGGTCGGCTCGGCGTCCTGAGCCTCACGGAGGTCCTGGGCGAGCATGACGAGGATGCCGCTGGGGCCGCGCAGATAGGTGAGCTTGTACACGTCGCGGTAGTTCGCGACGCCGCGCAGAGGGTGACAGCCGTGACGGGCCGCGACCTCGAGCGAGACGTCGATGTCGTCGACCTGGAACGCGATCCGGTGCATGCCGATGGTGTTCGGCTCGGTCGGCCCGGTCTCGATGGCTGCGGGGTGCAGGTACTCGAAGAGCTCCACGCGGCCGTGGCCGTCGGGGGTGGCTAGCAGCGCAATGCGTGCGTGGTTGCCGTCGAGGCCGACGGCCGTGTCGGCCCATTCGCCGCTGATGGTGTCGGTGCCCTCGACCGTCAGCCCGAGGTCGGTGAAGAACGCCACGGCGGCGTCGAGGTCCCTCACCGCGATGCCGACGTTGTTGAGCGAGATCGCCATGGAAGGACGCTACTGCGGGTGCGCTACGTCGTGAAGTCCGGCGAGGGCGAGCGGGGCATCTCGACGACGGCCGTGGTGCCGTGCTCGCCGTCGGAGACGAGCCGCACGGTGAAGTCGTTGCGGTGGGCGAGTTCGCGCACCATGGCGAGTCCTAGTCCCACGCCAGGGACCTGGTTCTCGGTGGCGAATGTCCCGCGCTGAAAGCGGCCAAAGACCTGTTCGATCTGGTCGGGCGGTATGCCTGGCCCCTCGTCCGTGATCGTCAGCCGCACCGGGTCGCCCTGGCGGTCGATGGCGACGTGCACCGTCGAGCCCGGTGGGCTGAATTTGGCCGCGTTGCTGAGCAGATTGATGAGGATGCGCTCGAGGTCCGCGCGCACTCCGACGACGAAGGTGGCGGGGCTGTCGCGCATCACGATCGACACGCGGCGCTGGTCGGCGCCGGTACTCACGTCCTGCACGGCGTCGGCGGCGAGGCGTGAGACGTCGCAGGCGGCGCGGCGGGCCGTCGTGGCAACGGTGAGCGCGAGGATGTCTTCCACGAGGCCGCCCAGTCGCCGCGCGTTGCGTTCGATGATTTCGAGATGACGGCGCTGCACCGGGTCCACGTCTTCCTCGTCGAGGAGGACCTCGACGAAGCCGACGATGCTCGTGATGGGTGTCCGCAGTTCGTGACTGACCGATGCGACGAACTCTTCGCGCTCGCGGTCCGCGGCGCGCAGCGTCGCCACTGCCTCCTTTTCCGCAGCCAGCGCCTGGCGCACGGCCCGGAGATGCTGGCGCTGTTCCGTGACATCGCCGACCTGGACGATGACGAGGGTGTCCTCGTCTTCCGGGTCCATGCGTGTGGCCGTGAGCTCGAGTGATCGTCCGGCGACGGTGACGTCAACGGCGGTCGTGTCGTCGCCATCCGTGCCTGTGGACGAACGGGCGGCCTCCACAAGGGCGCGGGTACCGTCGTCCTCTGCCTGGACCGGAATCGGCTCCTCACCGTCGTGATCACTCAGGCTGCCCAGGCCCAGTGATCTGCGGGCCCGCGCGTTGCTCTCGATAGTCCAAAGCCTGCCGTCGTTGTCCTCGCGTAGGAGCAGCATGCCGATGGGGGCTCCGACGATGCCCGACCGCAAGAGTTCCTCTCGACGTCGCACGCGCGTCACGGCGGTGAGCTGTTCGATGCGCGCTGCAGATACGTACAGCGTGGAAGCGACAAAGGTCCACAGGAACCCTTGCACCACGATCCGCTGCTCAAGGGTGCTCCAGTCCGAGATAGCGAACGGTCCATTGCCCAGCATCGTGAACGTCGTGACCGCCGTTGCGGTGATGACCAGTTCCACCGCGAGCGCCCGCATGGACAGTGCGAAGGCGCCCCACATGAGCAGGGGGAAGATGATGAAGGTGATGGGCAACTGGGATCGAGTGCTGAACACGATGATGATTGCCACCGCCAGCGCCCATGGTTGGAGCCAGCGCAGGGGCGAGCCCGCCGAACGAGACTCGCCCCGACGCGCCAGTGCGATCGGCAGGATCGTGAGGATGGCGGAAAGATGGCTGGGAAAGACGGAGAACGCCGTAGGCCACCACATCCCACCCTGGATGAGCGTGACGGAAGTGGCCGCACCCACGCCGGCAACTGCGGAGCCGACCGCGGCGGCAACCAGGAGGGTTGAGACTTCCTTCACGTTCACCAGTCGTGGGGGGCTTCCGCCGCGCGTGAGGAGCCAAGCAACTGCGGTCGCTTCGGCAGCGTTCACCAAGCCGTAGGCGAGGGAGAGATTGAGGTCACGCC
This sequence comes from Demequina sp. NBRC 110055, assembly GCF_002090135.1. GTDB lineage: Bacteria > Actinomycetota > Actinomycetes > Actinomycetales > Demequinaceae > Demequina. The sequence continues at coordinate 1,274,274 of NZ_BBRL01000004.1, forward strand.
CCGCAGCGACGTTAGACGCCCCGGTGAAAACCACGAGGGCGAGCGCCACCCACGGCCACCATCGCCGTGGTGACACCATGACCGCAATGACGGCGGTGCCCGCGGCCGGCCACCACGCCGAGGTGGATTCCCCGTAGGCAGCGAGCTCTACGGCGAGCACGCCGAGTGTGAACGTGAGAACGACGAGGCCGGCCACGGTGAGGGCCAACCGCGCGGGCCGTGCGGCCGTCAAGACGTGCACTACGTCACCTCCGAGCGTGTCGTGCCTGACAGTTTAGGGTGGACCCCAAGCAGCCTGGCGTGAGATCGGCGCGCCGCAACGAAGGGAGCACCGCGTGGCACGTGTCGTCGTGATCGAGGACGACCCTGACATCTCCTTGCTGGTGGCGCACAAGCTCCGCGCGGGTGGTCACGAGGTCGAGGTCGAGTCTGACGGGCGGGCGGGACTCGCTGCCGTCGTGGCGTCGACACCCGACCTGGTGATCCTCGACTGGATGATGCCGCGCATGAACGGCATCGAGGTCTGTGAGGCCATGCGTGCGGACCTCGCGCTCGCGACCATCCCGGTACTCATGCTGACCGCGAAGGCGCTTGAGGTGGACCTCGAGAGGGCCTACGCGGTAGGTGTCGACGAATACATTCAGAAGCCCTTCTCCACCCGAGAGCTCATGGTTCGCGTCGCCCGGCTGCTGCATGCCTGACCTCTCCACGGCGGGCGCGGAGTCGCTCGCGGCGTGGCTCCTGCTCGGCTCGGCAGCGCTCGTGGCGGTGCTCGTCGTCGCCGTGTTGGTGATCCGGGTGTGGCGATGGGGGGCCGATGCCGCCGATGCGCGCCGCGCGACGTGGGCCCGCGAGGTGCTGTTCCGCGTCCTTGAGTCCGAGAACGTGCGGGCGCCGTGGGGATCGGCACGCAGGCGCGCGCTCGCGAAGACAGCCGCGAGGCTCTCGACCAAACTGCGCGGAGCGGATCGCGCGACGCTCGCGGCCTGGCTCACCGCCGAGGGCTTTCGCCGGCATGCGGTGGAGATGATGCACAGCCCCGTCTCTCTTACACGTGCCCGTGGCGCACGCATGTTCGTGGCATGCCTCGCGGATCGCGAGACCCGTCCATTGCTGGACCTGCTGAGCGACCGCGACGTGAGGGTGCGCTCGGCCGCCGCCCGCGCGCTCGGCGAGTGCGGCATCGACACCGCAGTGCCGTTCCTGGTGCGGGCCGCGCAGTCAGATGCGACGCCCCTGCCCGTGTCGGTCGCCGCGATGTCGATCGTCCACACCGCGCCGCGTTCGGCTCGTTCCCTTGGCCTCGCGTGGCAGTCCGATCGCCCCGAGGTCACCGCGATGGCCGCCGAGGTCGCGGGCTTTTTGCATCTTACGGATGCCCGCGTCGCGCTCGAGCATGCGGTCGCCCACGACAATCCTGCCGTTGTCGATGCCGCGGCCTGGTCCCTGGCGCGCCTGGGAGACCCGCGCTCGGCGACGCCCATCGACGCGCGCCTGCGTCGCCACGACCTGCCTCCATTGGTGCAGCGCTCGCTTCATGGCGCATACGCCGAACTCCACCACGTGAGGCTTGAGCCATGAGCCCGGTGGAGTGGGTGTTCACGGTCGTCACCCTCGCGCTCACCCTGTATTACCTGGTGCACCACGTCATCTTCGGCTCGGTCATCATCGGCGCCACGGTGCACGTGGCACGCGAACAACGGTGGGAGGACGAGAACACGCAGGCGCTCACGTTCTCGAACCCGCTCGCGCCAGGGGTGTCCGTCATCGTGCCCGCGCACAACGAGGAGGCGGGCATCCTGCAGTCGGTGCAGTCGCTGCTCGAGGCGCGCTACCCGAGCCTGGAGATCATCGTGGTCGACGACGGCTCCTCCGACGCCACCGCCCAGCGCCTGATCGACACGTTCGACCTTGAGGAGCGGTACGTGCCGGTGGTCGAGGACGGCGTCCAGCAGGTGGGGCGCACCATCGCGACGTATCGCTCCCGCCGCCACCCTGGCCTGGTGTTGCTGCGCAAGGCGTCGGTGGGGCGCCGATCCGACGCCGTCAACGCCGCGTTTCGCCTCTGCTCCAAGCCGCTCGTGTGCATGATCGATGGGGACTCGATCCTCGAGCCCGATGCTCTGTTGCGGGTCGCCCAGCCCTTCGTGGACGACCCGACGGTCGTCGCCGCCGGGGGAGTGGTGTTGCCGTCGAACGGCTCGACCGTGGAACGCGGCCGCGTGGTCGATGTCAAGGCTCCCGGCACCATGCTGGAGCGCACCCAGGTACTCGAATACATGCGTGCGTTCCTGGTGGGCCGTGCCGGGTGGTCGGCCGCCAACGGCCTCATGATCATCTCCGGAGCCTTCGGAGTCTTCCGCCGCGACGTCATGGCGGAGGTGGGCGGGCTTGACGAGACGTCGCTGGCCGAGGACGCGGACCTCGTGGTCGCGACGCATCGGCTCCTCAAGGAACGCCGCCAGGACTATCGCGTGGTGTTCGTCGCGGAGCCCGTGTGCTGGTCCGAGACCCCCTCGACCCTCGCCGTGATCTCGCGTCAGCGCCGACGATGGTCCCACGGGCTCGGGGAGTTGCTCGGCAAGTTCCGCGACATGATCGGCAGGCCACGCTACGGGCGACTCGGCATGCTCACCATGCCGTACTTCTGGCTCTTCGAACTGTGGGGGCCGGTCATCGAGCTGGTGGGCTTCGCCGCCGCGATCGTGGGTATCGCGTTCGGGTGGATCGCGCCCTGGGTGTTCGTGGTGTTCGTCGCCGTGTCGTTCCTGCTGTCCATCGCGGTATCGCTTGCGGCGCTTCTTGTCGAGGTCGTCGCGTTCGGACGCTACCGCCGCCTGTCCGACATGGCGGGGCTTTCCCTCGCCGCGGTGCTTGAGCCGTTCTGGTTCCGTCCACTGCACCTGTGGTGGCGAGTGCGTGGCCTCATCGCGTCGCTGCGTGGCGAGAAGGCCGCCTGGGGCGTGATGACCCGGCGCGGCTTCTCCGAGACGCCTTAAGCGTCGGCGTCCTCGCCGCCGCCCAGATCGGTGCAGTCCACCGCGATTGTCAGGTGCGTGTCGAGATACTCGCGCGCCCCCACGTCTCCGCTGACGCTCCCACCAATCTCGCCCCAGTGGTCACGGCCCAGATACACCGGGTGCCCCGGGACGCCCGAGTACTGAGCGCGCGCGAGGCTGCCACGCGGGTCGTCCGCGCCGGCCGCGACCACACGTCGCGCCGCCGCCGCGCTCTGGTGCGGCAGGTCCACGAGGGTCAGCAGGACGGCGTCCGCGCTCGACGTGGATGCAGCTGCCAGCCCCACCTTGAGGGAGGCCGACTGGCCCTCGGCCCAATCGGACGCGACCACGGGCAAGGTGCCGCGTGGCACCAACCCAGCCGCCGCATCGGCCTCAGGCCCGAGCACCACGATGACCTCGCGGCATCCCGCGCCACGCAGAGCCTCGACGGCGACGGTGAGCCACGGCGTGCCGTCCTCGCGCTTGCGCAGCGCCTTGGGGCCTCCGGCGCGTGTTCCCGCCCCCGCGGCTAGCACCACTCCCGTGACATCCATGCCTGCCATCCTAGGATGGTGTGATGAGTGTGGATCGTGACCAACTGTTGTCGTGCCTGCGGATTCGCCGGTGGGCTGACGAACTTGTCGAGCAGAAGTTCGACACCCTTGAGGCGCTGCTGGAGGCTTCGGAACGCGCCGCGGCCGACCTCAGTGAGGCCGAGGTCGACGAGGCGCTCGGCGCCCACCCTCGTATCGGGGAGAGTCACGAGGGCGACGGCGCGGAGGCGCGCTTCTCGGCCGCAGAGCAGTCGGCCAGCCAAAGCCCCGATGAGGTCCTCGCCGACCGTCTCGAGGCGGGCAACCGCGCCTACGAGGAGCGTTTTGGACGCGTGTTCCTCATCCGCGCCGCCGGCCGCACGCGCGAGGAGATCCTCGCCGAGCTCGAGCGCCGCCTCGCCAACGATCCGCTCACCGAACTGAACGAGACGTCTGAGCAGTTGCGGCAGATCGCCGCGCTGCGCCTCAAGGCCACCTGGGAGAACGCATGAGCCACCTGACGACGCACGTCCTCGACGCCGTCACGGGGACGCCCGCCGCGGGTGTCGCCGTCACCTTGTCCGCGCGCGAGGAAGGCGGCTGGGAGCCGGTCGCCTCGGGTGTCACCAATGACGACGGCCGCATCGGCGAGTTGGGTCCCGACCGCCTCGCGCCCGGGGACTATCAGGTGCGCTTCGACACCGGCATGTACTTCGAGCGTCAGGGCGTGGACGCGTTCTATCCCGAGGTCATCATCACGTTCACCGTGGGCGACGGCGATCACTATCACGTGCCACTCCTGCTCAGCCCGTTCGCGTACTCGACGTATCGCGGGAGCTGAGCCCCAGTACGGCCGCCCGCCGCGGCATCGGCCCTACTCGACGGCCAGGTCGCGACGGCGGAAGCCGGCGAACCCCACGAGAGTGAAGCCAAGTGCGACCAGCGTGACCCACGCCAGCCCGGTCCAATCGGTCTCCGTGACGACGACGTTGGGCGCGTGCCACAAGGGGCTGATCCCGAGCGCCCAGTCGGGAAACTTGAACGACGGCCCCAACAGGGTGATGACGAAGGTCGCAGCGACGCCCGCCCACGCCGCGACGGCTACCTTGGGCCGGGCGCCCACGATCGCCACGGACACCGCGATGATGGTCCAGATGGCCGGCCCCATCATGAAGGCCTGGAGCCACACCTCGCCGAACTCGACGCCGAGGTCCGCGCCCGAGGCGAGCGCCGCGATGACGGCTCCTGCGATGCCCATGTAGACCAGGGGAAGCGCTAGCGCGAGCGCCACATTCGCCGCGTAGTACCGAGGCCGTGCGGTCGCCGTCGCCATGATGGGCTCGACTCGGTCCTCCATCTCCTCGCCCCGGACCCGCAGTAGGACCTGCACGCTCGGGATGGCCGCGAAGATCGACACCAGGGAGAGCACGGAGACAAGGAACTCGCCCACCAGGTCGTCGGGGTTCACGGCGCCCGAGGCGAGCGCGGCGGCGAGGGGGCTGCCCTCCTTAATGAGGTCCGTGATGGACATCGCGAAGTAGCCGAACACGAATCCCAGCAGCACAAACGCGATGGTCCACGTGATCACCGAGCCCCTGGCGAGGCGCCACGCGAGACCCCACGGCCCGCGCGCCCGCCCGCGCTCGGGTCCGGGTCCGGGCTTGATGAGGCCCTGGCCAAAGTCGCGGCCGCCCTCGAGCGCGAAGGCGATCACCAGCAGGACCGCGGCCAGGCCGATGCCGAGTGACAGCGGCCACCACCGATTGTCGCCGGCGGGCGCGGTCTCCTGCATCCAGCCCAGGGGGTTCATCCAGATGGCCCACGCCGGGCCTTCGACGGAGTAGACGAAGCCCCGCAGGATGAACAGCGTGCCGAGCGTCCCCACGGAGATGGCTGTGGAGGTGCGCGCGTCGGCGCCGATCTGCGCTGCGACCGCCGCGACCCCCGCGAACATCCAGCCGGTCACGGTCCAGGTGCTGGCGAGGAGCAGCGAGTTCTCGGTGCCACCGCCGCAGAGGATGGTCAGGCTGCCCGCGATGACGCCGGTCGCGACCGCGCCGGTGAGGGCCATGATGACGCCCGTCAGCAGCCGCGTGGAGCGGCCCATCACGCCCGAGGCGAGCAGTTCCGCTTGCCCCGAGTCCTCCTGGCCGCGGGTGGCGCGAACGACGGTGAAGATCGCCCCCATGGCCGCGAGGAAGCCGCCCAGCGCAAGCGTGCGCCACGCATTGAATCCGTCGGTGGTGAGCAGGTCGTTCGCGGGGCCGAAGATGAGACCCACCGCTGGATTCGAGTCGATCGCCTGCTGCAATGCCTCCCGGTCGGACCGGTCGGGAAACACCCAGGGGTAGACCAGCACCGACGACACGGACAGCAGCGTCACGAGCGCGAGCCACGGCGCCATGCGCCGCCCGTCGTGGTGAAGTGACGTGGTGAGCAGCAGCCGAGTGCCGGTGGCCTTGGGGGCGGCCTTGGGTGTGGCCGATGCCGTGGCGGGCTGGGCGGTCATCGCGTCGCCTTGTCGTACAGCTCGAGGAAGAGCTTCTCGAGGCTCGCGGGCTGGACGGTGAGGTCGCTCAGCCCGTACTGGGTGAGCAGGGCCATGGCCTCGCCTATCTGGCTGGGCTCGACGGTGGCGGTGAGGTCGTGACCGCTGAGGGTGACGTCGTCGAGCGCCGCGAGGAGGGCGGCGTCGGGCGTGCGCGCGAGGCTCGCGGTGATGGTGGAGCGGGTGTCGGTGCGCAGGTCGTCCAGGGTGCCGGTGCGGACGATGGCTCCCTCGCGGATGATGCTGATGCGGTCCGTCAGGGTTTCGACCTCGGACATGATGTGGCTCGACAGCAGCACCGTGACGCCGCGGTCCTTGGCCTCCTGGATGGTGTCCTGAAACACCTGTTCCATGAGGGGGTCGAGGCCGGAGGTGGGCTCGTCCAGAATGAGCAGCTCGGCATCGGAGGCGAGGGCGGCGACGAGGGCGACCTTCTGCTTGTTGCCCTTGGAGTACTGGCGTCCACGCTTGGTGGTGTCGAGCTCGAACCGCTCCACTAGTTCTTTGCGCCGGGCCTCGTCGAGGCTGCCGCGCAGCGCCCCGAGCAGGTCGATGGCCTCGCCGCCCGTCATGCCAGGCCACAGGGAGACATCCCCGGGCACGTAGGCGAGGCGCCGGTGGAGCGCGACGACGTCCTTCCACGGGTCGCCACCGAGCAAGGCGACATTGCCGGCATCTGCCTTGAGCAGGCCCAGCAACACCCGGATGGTGGTGGACTTGCCCGCGCCATTGGGGCCGAGGAATCCGTGCACCTCGCCCTTCGTCACCGTGAGATCGAGCCCATCGAGCGCCCGAAACTTGCCGAAGTGCTTGGTGAGGCCACTGACCTCGATGACGGCGTCAGGCATGGGCGGCTCCCTCGCGTAACTTGCTCCTACGAGCGACCCTAGACCCGGCGTGGCGCGCGGTGCGGGAATCGCCGCGCCGTCCACGTGGTTGGCCTCACCATGGTTGATTCAGTGAAGCTCAACGATTCCACGACGATCCCCCAGCTGGGATTCGGCACGTACCTGGTGCCTCCCGAGGAGACGGCGGCCACCGTCGGTGCCGCACTCGAGGTCGGGTACCGCCACATCGACACGGCGCAGGGTTACAAGAACGAGGCCGAGGTCGGCGAGGCCGTCGCGGACTCCGGCATCCCGCGTGACGAGATCTATCTCACCTCCAAGCTCCAGAACGGCAACCACCGTCGCGACGACGTGATCCGCACGTTCGAGGAGACGCTGGAGAAGCTACGCGTCGACAGGCTCGACCTGTTCCTTATTCACTGGCCGCTGCCCACGCGCTACGACGGCGACTTCGTGTCGACGTGGAAGGCGATGCTGGAGCTCACCGCAGACGGCAGGCTCACGTCGGTTGGCGTGTCCAACTTCCAGCCCGATCACCTCAACCAGATTGTCGACGCGACCGGGCTCGCGCCGGCGGTCAACCAGATCGAGGTGCACCCCTACTTCCGCAACGAGGCCGCTCGCCAGGCGTCGCACGACCACGCAATCGCTGTCGAGGCGTGGGGCCCGCTGGGTCAGGGAGCGGTGCTTGACGACGCGACGGTGGCCGAGATCGCCGCCGAGACCGGACGCGCCCCGTCCCAGGTGATCCTGCGCTGGCACCTGCAACGCGGCGACATCATCTTCCCCAAGTCGATGAAGCGCGAACGCATGGAGGAGAACTTCGCGATCTTCGACTTCACGCTCACGCCCGAGCAGATGACCCGCATCGACGCGCTCGACCAGGGGGAGTCCGGCCGTCAGGGCCCCAACCCTGACACCTTCGACATGGTCTGAGCCTCACTCGCACGCCACAGCGCCCCATGGGACAACCACCGTTGCTTTGAACCGATCGGTGCGTCCTATGGGGCGCTGAGCGTTGTTGTCCGCGCAGAGTCCGAC
>NZ_BBRL01000005.1 GCF_002090135.1 Demequina sp. NBRC 110055
CCCTTCTGATGTGGGTATGAGTATTTCGTCCGTTTCGTCGCTCGGTGCTCCGGCCGTGGGTAGTCGGCGTGGTGAGCGTGAGGCGCGGCGTGCGGAGTTGGCGTTGTCGGTGTTAAGGGCGTTGTTGCGTGGGGATACGTTGACGTTTGCTCAGGCGCTCGCGATGGGCGATGCGGTGGAGGATTTGGGGTTCGCGGCTGGGGCGGTGCGGCAGGCGACGGATCGGATGATGGCGGTTGCTGCCGCGGCGCAGGCGTGGCGCTCTGACAATGGTGCTGGGGTGGGGTTTGCGCGTGCGCGTGGGTATCGCAGTGTGCAGGCAATGGTGGAGAAGCAGGCGGGGGTGTCGGGGCCGGAAGCGAAGCGTTTGATGGAGCTGGGTGAGACGCTCGCGGATGCGGAACGGGCCACGCTAGCTGCTGAGGCGGCGCGTGCGGATGACGAGGTTGGTGACGGCGTGCCGACTCCTGTCGACGCAGACCCTTCGGGCGCCTCGGATCCTGACCCGTCAGATCCCGTCGCGCCCGTGGAAGACGACGGGTCGCTGTTTCCGGGTAGTGCCAGTGATTCCTCGGCGGGAGGCGCTGCGATATCGCCGGGGGCGTCGGCGCCCGAGGTGCCGTCGGGTCCGGTGTTTAGGTTGGTGGCAGCCGCGTCAGCTGACGGGAAGCTTGGTGCGGAGGCCGCCTCCGCGATCACGAGGATGCTGCGTGGTGTGGCACCACGCGCGGATGCGGATCTGATGGTCCAGGCGGAGAAGGATCTAGTGTTCGCCGCCAAGCACATGTCGGTCTATCGCCTTGGTCAGGTCATCAACCGGTGGCGGGACCGTCTGGATGCCGAGCATGTGGAAGAGCTCGCGGCCGAGCGTCGTGAACGCCGGTTCTTGCATGTCGGGGAGAACGCCGACGGGATGATCCGTGTCAACGGGCTACTCGATCCCGAAAACGGCGCACCCTTGGTCGCGGTCATGGGCGCGATGGTCAATCAGCACTTCCGGTCCAACAAGAAGGCTCGCGACGCCCAAAAACACGGTCATGTCGTCACGATCGATGAACGCACCCCTGCGCAGGTCTGTGCGGACGCGATGGGAGCGTTCGCGCGTCATATGGCCGGCTGTGACGTCGAGGTCCTGCCCCATGCCAGTGCGCAGGTGGTGGTGACGATGGACTACGACACGATGCTGGCCGCCGCGAAGGGCGACAGCACCCTCGGCGCCACGATTGAAGGGATGTCGACGACCCCGGAGGCGGGAGAGCTGCGCCGCATGCTGGCCCGCGCCGGCCTGATCCCCTCAGTGTTGGGCAAGGGCTCGCGCACACTCGATGTGGGCTACCAGGGCAGGTATTTCAACCCGGCGCAACGCATCGCGATGCTCAAGCGCGATGGGGGCTGCGCGAAATGCTCGCTGCCGGCAGCCTGGGACGACGGCCACCACATCATCCCCGTCGAGTTCGGTGGCAAGACGGAAACCGCCAACGGCGTCACGTTGTGTGTGAGATGTCATCACGACGTCCACCGTGAAGGCTGGATTATTGTCGCCACCCACACCGAAGTGTGGTTCATCCCGCCCGCCCACCTCGACCCCACCCGCACCCCCCAACCCGGTGGCAGGAGGCTGTTCGACGCGACCGCGGTCTACGGCGACCATCTACCCGCGCTCGACGAGGTCATTGCCCGCACCCCGAACGCCGCGACGCAAGTCGGCGACCACCGGCGACGCGCTACACGCCCACCCGGCGGGGACGGGACGACAAGGAAATCCGGCGTGTCCGCCTGCGCCATAGAACCCGAACCAAGCAGCCGCGTGCTGGTGGCACCGATGATCGCGTCCGGCGAGCGTCGAAGACGAGCGGCCGTCCTCGAGGAGCGGGGGGCGGAGCAAACAAGCGGAGTCACTCAAGCGATGGCTCGTGCACTCAGCGTCGCGCGGCGCCGACCGCCCAAGGCTCGTGCCGAGTGCCCACCGCTTCTGCACGGACGTCATCCGAGTGTTCGAGTGCTTTCAGTGCCCCACGGCTTGAGGCTCAGTTCCACGGTGCACGCTCGTGGACCCGGGTAGGTCACGAAGGAGTCGGCAACGGAGTGCGCGCGGTTCCTGGGGCGCCGTTAAGCGACGGACGGGGATGCCCAAGAGATCTCGGCATCCCCGTGCCGCAGGAGCCACCCCAAACCGGGCAGAGTCTGACGGCGTCCTTCAGAGATCACTAGAGGATGCTCGAGGCCCGCTCGAAGAAGGCCGCCGTTGCCTCGCGCGTGACATCGTCCGAGGGTCGGAACGTGCCGTCCGCAAAGCCCGTCGTGATGCCCGTGCTGCGCAGCCAGACCACCTCACGGTAGAACTGGTCGCCCGAGTCCATGTCTTTAAACGGTGAACGACTCGGCGCCGAGAACCCCGGCTCGCCCGAGTACCGGTACAGGAACGCGGCCATGGCCTCGCGCGAGATCTCCTGCTTGGGACGGAAGGTGCCATCCGACCAGCCGGTCGTGATGCCCGTCGACGCGAGCCATGAGATCTCCTTGTAGAACTGCGAGGACGAGGAGACATCCTTGAACGGCGAACGGCTCGGTGCCGAGAAGCGAGGCTCGCCCGCATAGCGGTAAAGGAAGGCCGCGAAGGCTTCGCGAGTCACGTCGTTGGACGGGCGGAACGTGCCGTCGGCGTAGCCCGTCGTGATCTCCTCGGTGGCTAGCCACTCGATCTCGTCGTGGAACTGGTGGCTTGCCGGCACGTCCCAGAACATCGAGCCCGCGGCCGAGGTAGCAGCGGTGTAACGACCGAAGTCCTGCACTGCCCAGACGCAGTCGCGGCCCGAGTCGTATGCGACGCCAATGCCGATGTCAGTGAAGGTCGAGCGCAGCATGTTCGCGCGGTGGCCCGAGGAGTTCTTCCAGCCCTTGATGATCGCGTCCGTGTTGGCGTTGACGCCGCCGTAGCCGCACGCGTAGCCCACGTTCTCGCCCCAGCTCGACAGTCCGCGCTGCGGCATCTGCGAACCGAACTTCGGGTTGTGTGCCAAGGTGCGGGTCGAGCGCATGTGCTCCGCCCACGACTGCGCCACCGAGTCCACGCCGCCATTGCGGCCAAGGTCATCCACGCCGTACGAGGCGCGGTAGGCGTTGGTTGCCGTCTCGATACGGTCGTCTCCGCTCGTCGCAGCGCTGGCGGGCACCGCCGCCCCGACGGCGAGGGTGGCGACAACAGCGAGGGCGATCGTGGCGCGCGTGAAAACTGCCTTCATGAGGCGCGAAGTTATCTGCGTCCGACACGCAAAGGGAATCTGGTGTGAAGAATCCCACTCTTGCTCAGGTATTTCCGGATCGTGCCGAGGCCACGGCTGCGGCTCAGGCGCCCGAGCCTTGGCTTGCGCTCGACTCGGTCTACGGGAGCTCGGCCCCTACCGGAAGACGATGGTGCGGTGACCGTCCAACAGGACACGGTGTTCGGCATGCCAGCGCACCGCCCGAGCGAGCGCTCGGCGCTCCACGTCGGCACCGACGGCCGTGAGCGACTCGGGCGTGTGTGAGTGGTCCACACGCTCCACTTCTTGCTCGATGATCGGGCCCTCATCGAGGTCGCTCGTGACGTAGTGCGCCGTCGCCCCGATGAGCTTCACGCCCCTGTCGTGAGCCTGGAAATACGGCCGCGCGCCCTTGAACGACGGCAAGAACGAGTGGTGGATGTTGATCGCTCGCCCGCGCAGCGCCTCGGACAACTCGGGGGAGAGGATCTGCATGTACCGAGCGAGCACCACGAGCTCGACGTCCAACTCGTCGACCAAGGCGAGGAGGCGAGCCTCCGCATCGGCCTTAGTCTCTGCAGTCACCGGCACATGGTGGAACCTCTTGCCGTAGAACGATGCAAGTGGCTCGAGGGTGGTGTGGTTTCCGGCCATCGCGACGATGTCGATGGGAAGCGTCTTTGCGCGCTCACGGAAGAGCAGGTCGTTCGCGCAGTGAGCAGCCTTGGACACGAGCACGAGCGTGCGCATACGTCGGCCGGAGACGTCCAGATTCCACGTCATACCGAAGCGCGCGGCAAGGGTGGCCACGGCGCTTTCCATCTGCGGGCGCTCGGCGGGACTCGTGACCTCGACGCGCATGAAGAACAGGCCAGTGTCCGGGTCCCCGAACTGCTGCGATTCCGTGATGTTGCCGTCGAGTTCCGCCAACGCGCCGGAAACCGCGTGCACGATCCCCGGGCCGTCGGGGCAGGACAGGCTCAGCACATAGCGGGTGTCGGTCTGCGTCATGGCGCCCAGCGTACTGACCGCGACCATGGCATCGGTGCCGTCGGATTCGTCTCATCCTCTTGACGCACCGTGCTCAGGTGTCACACTAGTCACTTGTGTCACGAAGTGGACTTGGTGTGAGCGACAACGTACTAACCCAAACGACCCCCCGCCCCGGCAAGCGGAGAGGCCTTGCTGCTGCGCTTGTTGCGCTCGTCAGCGTGGCACTCACCTTGGTCGCGGCGCCGGCGAACGCGGCGACCGGCTTCTCCGACGTGCCCGCCTCGCACCAGTTCGCCAAGGAGATCTCCTGGCTCGCGGGTGAGGGCATCACCACGGGCTACGCGGACGGCACCTTCCGGCCCAAGGACGAGGTCTCGCGCGAGGCCTTCGCGGCGTTCCTGTACCGCCTGAGTGGCCGCCCCTCCGTGTCGCTTCCCTCGACGTCGCCGTTCAAGGACGTCGCCAAGGGCTCGCAGTTCTACAAGGATATTGTCTGGCTGTCGAAGCAGGGCATCACCACCGGCTGGGCGGACGGCACGTTCCGCCCCAAGGACACCATTGATCGTGACGCCATGGCTGCCTTCCTCTATCGCTACAAGGGAAGTCCCTCCTTCAGCGCCCCCAAGACCTCTCCGTTTAAGGACATGTCGACCTCGTCGAAGTTCTACAAGGAGGTCACCTGGCTGCGCTCGACCGGTATCACGACCGGTTACGCGGATGGCACCTTCCGCCCCAAGTCGGGCGTCTCCCGTGAGGCCACGGCGGCGTTCCTGTACCGCCTCAGTGGTAGCCCCTACGTGAAGCCGCTCATCCCGACAAGTTTCACGGTCAAGGGTGCCGGCTACGGCCACGGTGTGGGCATGTCGCAGTACGGGGCTCAAGCGATGGCGCTCGATGGCAAGAGTGCAAGCGACATCCTGACGTACTACTACAAGGGCACCACGGTGTCGTCCGTCGAGGCCGACAAGAACCTCAAGGTCCAGGTTTACGGCAGCGGCAGCGACTGGAAGGACACCGCGACAGTCGTGGTGCGCTCGATCGGTGACGACAAGACCGACGACGGCCAGTGGCGCCTGCGCTTCTACAACAAGGGCGAGTCGACTCCCCACACCACCTGGTACGGGAAGAACAACGAGAAGCTTCACATCATCCGCTCCGGCACCTCGATCACGATTGAGCGTGATGGTGGCGTCAAGGCGACCGCGACCAAGGACGTCGCTCTGCACTGGGAAGCCACGACGAACTACCAGTCGACCTCGGACGAGGACGTTTACGTCGATATCTATAAGGGAAATGGCGCCTCCGAGATCCGTGCGACCCATGGCAAGTACCGCCACGGGAAGTTGCTCATTTCTGCACCGAGCAGCCGTATCAACATCACCAATGAGCTCAAGCTCAACACGGAGTACCTCTACGGCATCGCCGAGATGCCCTCGTCGTGGGACGCGGACGCGCTCCAGGCGCAGGCCATCGTCGCCCGTGGCTACGCGCTGCGCGCCTACAACAGTGGCCGATCGGCGAGCTGCGACTGCCACATCGTCGATGACACTCGCGACCAGAACTACTCGGGCTGGGTCAAGGAGAATGAAGGCACGAACGCGTACTACGGCAAGCGCTGGGTGAGCGCCGTCAACGCGACGGTCAGCGGCACCAAGGGCAAGGTGCTCACGAGCGGCGGCTCCATCGCGCGGACCTATTACTTCTCCTCGTCCGGAGGTCAGACCGAGAACAGCGAGGACATCTGGAGCGCGACACTGTCATATTTGCGTTCGACGGATGACCCCTGGTCCGAGAGCTCGATCAACCCCAACCGCTCCTGGACCCAGACGCTGAGTCAGTCCACGGCGAAGTCGGCGTTCGGCCTGTCGGACGTCGTCTCGATCAAGGTCACCGGCCGGACCGCAGGCGGCTCCGACGCGGCCGCGACCAAGGTGACCGCGACATCGTCCACGGGCAAGACCTCAACAATCACGGGCGCCGAGCGCATCCGCAGCAAACTTGCCAACGGCAAGTCGCCATGGCTGTGGTCGTTTACCGCGAACTACTAGGAGCGGCCGATGCCGCGGCTGGCTTACGCAGCCGGCGGCGCCTTGAGCTGGGCCGAGGTGAGGATCGCCAGCGTGTGGCCCGCGATGACGAACGGCGCCGCCACGAGGAGCACCACGACGGCCGCGGCCACGCCGTTGAAGCCCGCGATGGCACCCACGATGGCGAACGCGAGCATCACGAGCGTCTGCTCGACCGAGTGATAGGCGCGGTGGATGGGCACGAGGTTCGCCGCCCGGCGTGCGCGGGCGACCCAGCCGACGGTGGGCACCTTGATGCCCGTGTCCTCCTTGGCCAGGGGTAGTCCGCCCTGGACGCGAGCGAGGCGCGAGCCGTCGTTGAGCGACTTGTTCCACAGCACGAGCATGCCGAGTAGCGCGCCCGCGAGGGCCCAGCGCCAGTCGATCGGGTCGCTTTCGATGGCGATGCGCAGCCCCGCTGCCATGGGTACCAGCGACTCCGTGGTGGTGTGAGCGATCCGGTCGAGGAAGATGCCGCGCGGCCCCATCTTGCGGGTCCAGCGCGCGACCTCGCCGTCGGAGGCGTCGAGCAGCATCTGGCCCATCGCGAGGACGGCTGCCAACAGAGGACCCCACCACCCGGGGATGAGAAGCGCAGCGGCCGCGGCCCAGCCGCACAGGATCATGCCGACCGTCACGCCGTTGGCGCTGATCCCCGCACGCACAAAAGTTCGTGTTAGGTAGGGAGAGAGCGACCGGGTGAAGACGTCGCCCGTCCAGTGCTCCGAGTTCTTGCGCCCCCGGATCTCGGGCGGCTGGCAGACCTCGCGGATCTGTTCGATAGTGGGATGCGCGGGGCGGTCCTCAGGGCGATGCATGACCGGATTGTTTCACGGCCCGTTCCCGATCACGCTCCTGAGCAACCTCACGGCACGTCCGCACGAAGGCCTCCGTGGCCTCGGCCGCGTTGAGTCCGCCCAGGTAATGGTGGGCGAGTTCCTCGATGTCGTTCAGGTGCGTGGGGTCCGCGATCGTCTGGCGCACTAACTCACCAGTGCCGACGGCCTGAGTGGCGTCGATGCGCGGCACCGTCATGTGCAGGCGCGACGGACCGGCCGGCACGGCCTGGGGGGTGACGGGCACCGTCACGAGGAGCGGCTTGCGCTGGCTGAGCCAGTCGGAACTCATCGCTGAGATGTCGGTGACGAGGACATCGGCCCTCTGCATGGCATCGGTCTGGTCGGCGGAGGTATCCACCTCCCCATGCTCTCCTGCGGCCGTCACGAGCGCTCGAACGGCCTGATCGGCCTCCCGGTAGCGGCGATCCGACACCCCTAGGCGGGGGTGGGGGCGGTACAGGACCGAGAAGCCCGAGGCGAGGAGCGACCGCACGATAGCCTCACCGTGCGAGATCACGGAGGAGTAGGCGTTCGTCTCCTGCGAGCCCTCCCACGTGGGGGCGTAGAGCACCACGCGGGCCTCGTCTCGCGAGACGCGCTCGGGCAGTTGGGGGCGCCCGATGACGCGGAGATGGCGGGCGGCATCGAAGAAGAGCACCTCGGCCGCGTAGCGCTCGATCGCCGCCGGCCCGGCGACAAAAGTGAAGTCAAAGCCCTTGACCTGATTCGACACGGACACCGACTTATCGGAGTCGCCGTGGGCCAAGAAAATGTGGGCGACGCCCGTGGAGCGCAGGCCCACCATGTTGTTGTTGGCGTGGCCCACGTAGATCGCGATCTTGGCATTGCCACGATCGACGAGTCCTGCAAACGTGCGGTTCCTGGCCACGATCAGGACCTCGAAGTCAGTTTCTTCGCGCACGGCCCGCGCGGTCCGGCTGTCCTGAGTGATGACGGTGACGCCCCCGTACTTGTCGAGCTCCGCAAGTGCTCCGTACCACTGGCGCAACTGATACAGGTTCTCCGGTGGGTCGGGGAAGAACACCAGCGACTCGGAACGAATCACGTAGTCGCCGAGCTTGTCGTCATCGCCCCGACCGTCCGGGACTCCGCCCGGGAGCAGCCCCAGCCGTCGTATGGTGGCCCCGGCGAGGGAACGCAACGGCGCTAGCAACGCGGACCGCGTTCGTCGGTCAACGGACATACCGGGGACGCCGGGTGAAGGGAACGCACCAGGCAAGCGTACCGGGCGCTCTGGCGCCCGACCCGGGCCCGCGCGTCACGGCCGTGGTCCAGCAGGCTTCCGTGCCAGGATGGATGCATGGCTGAGACCGAGAGCGTCCGCATCGATGTGGTGGGTGCCGATCACGCAGGCGAACTGTTGACCGTGCGGCGTGCCGCCTTCGTCACCGAGGCGCAGTTGTACGGCGACCCGCACATCCCCGCCCTGACCCAGACCCTCGACGAACTCATCGTCGACCTCGAGTCAGAGGACGTCGTGACCCTGGGCGCGTGGGAGGGGCACCGCCTCATCGGCTCGATCCGTGTGGGCCTCGAAGGCGATAAGGCCACCATCGGCCGCCTGGCGGTCGTTCCCGATCAGCAGGGCCACGGCATCGGCACTCAGCTCCTGTTCGCCGTGCTCGGCTACCTGCCCGACACCACCCGCGAGGTGTGGGTCTTCACTGGCCAGAACTCGAAGCACAACATCTCGCTATACAACAAGGCCGGATACGAGCACCAGTTCGACCAGGTCAACGGCGATCTCACCTACGCATATCTTCGCAAGGTGCTCGAGTCCGGTGCGATCGTCGACGACGATGCCGACGAGAATGCGGTACGCGGCGACAACTAGCCGCCCGGCGGCCGTCTGAGATTTTCCACAGACTCGGCGGGCGCACAATGAAGTAATGATGAAGTCTGTCGCTGACGCGCGCCCGAGCGCCACCGCGAACCGGCAACGCTCGCGAGACCGCTCGCTGGATACCGCGGTGGGATTGCTCATTGTGCTCGTGGTGTGGGGGCACGCCATCGCGCCCCTGTCCGGGCCCTACGCTGAGGCGCTCGAGCAGTGGCTCTACATGTTCCATATGCCCGCGTTCGTCTTCCTCTCGGGGTACCTCACCCGAAAGTCGTCGCACTGGTCTCCCGGCAAGATTGCCGCGCGGCTCCTGTTTCCTTACGCGGTCTTCCAGGTGCTTCACGCGGGCGTGTTGAGCCTGACCGCCGGCGAGGCCCACTGGCCCAGTCTGGTCCAGCCGGCGTGGACCACCTGGTACCTGTTGTCGTTGCTGGTGTGGCGGCTTGCCGCACCGTGGCTCGTGAAGATCCCCTACCTGGTGCCCGTCACGTTCGTCGTCGCGCTCGGCTCCGGCGTTATCGCCGCCATCGGCCCGGATCTTTCGTTGGCCCGTACCCTGGGCTTCCTGCCCTTCTTCGCGCTCGGTCTCGTGTGGAAGGAGGAGTGGTTCGCGCGGCTGCGACAACTGCCGGTACGCATGCTCGCATTCGCGGCGTTCGTGGCCGCCGGAGTGTTCTCCTTCATCACAGAGGATCAGGTCAGCCGGCGCATCTTCTTCCTCCACGAGGATTACGCCGACCTGCACTATTCGGACGTCGATGGCATCGTGGTGCGCGCGGGGGTCCTGCTGGCGGGCTTCGCGCTCACGCTCGCCTTTGTGTCACTGACCGGATGGTCGCGCCGCTGGCTCGCGCAGGCCGGCGTCGCCTCGCTCGCGATCTACCTCTTGCACCCGCTGGTCCTCTACCCGGGGCGAGAGCACGGCTACTCCACGGTGATCGGCGAAGGCGCGTGGCTGCTGATCATGGTGCTCGCCGCGCCGCTGTTCGCATACGCGGTATCGCGACCGGCGGTGATCCGCGTCACCCGGCCGCTGATGGACTCCACGTGGTGGACCCAGCGCCGGACGTCACGCCGCGAGGCATCGGCCGCACAGACGGGCTAGAACCACTCCCGCAAGATCGCCGCGAGGCGCTCGGTCGCGCCGCCATCGTCGTAGGTGTTGAAACGCGCCGTCCACTCGTCGTAATCGGCCGACGTTTGGGACCGGCCGACCCAGGCCTCGCGCACGGCACCTGCCAGCTGGCTCTCGTCCCGCACCACCGGGCCCGGCGCGCGGTCGGCCAAGTCGAAGTAGACGCCGCGGCCGGCGTCGGCGTAGTCCTCCATGTCCGGCGCGAAGAACACCACGGGACGGCCTGTGGCGGTGAAGTCGAACATGACCGACGAGTAGTCGGTGATCAGCACATCGGCAATCGCGAGCATGTGGGAGGACTCGGGGTACGAGGTCACGTCGAGGACGTGACGGCCTCGATGGCGCGCCGCCGATCGCACCGTAGCGCTGTGACCGCGCACCAGCAGTCGATATCGCGACCCGAGCGCCCGGCCCAGGGCATGAACATCGCAAAATGCGCTAGTCGCGCGGGCGTCTTCGCGGAAGGTGGGGGCATACAGCACGACGGTCTCGTCGGGGCCGATGCCGAGCGAGGTGCGCACCTTGGCGCGGAGCGCTCCATCGGCCACCAGCACGTCGTTGCGGGGATAGCCGATCTCGGCGATCCGTCCGTCATACGTGTAGGCGCGGCGCAGAATCTCCGTCGAGTACGCATTGGGGGAGACGAGCAGGTCCCATTTCGAACTGCCCCACTTGAACGACTGCGGAGTCGACGGCCGGCCCTCGTGCTGCGACCGGTCGTATCCGAGCTTCTTCAACGGCGTGCCGTGCCAGGTCTGCACGACCTTCTGGCCCGCGCGACGCTTGAACTGCGGGGGAATCCAACTATTGTCGACCACCACCCGCGACGAGGTCATGGCCTCCCACCATGCGCGCGAGCCCACCACGACGGGCGTGACATGGTCGGGCACCTCGACCGAGAAGTCCTGGACTCCAACGAAGATCTTGCGCGCGTCGTCGCGCAGTGCATGGGCCAATGGCGCGGGGTTGTCAGAGAAAGACTTGCCGAACCAGCTTTGAAGGAACAGCGCGTCCTTCACCACCGGCGTGGGGTGCTTGATCGCGGTGACCGCGGCGCGCCCGGACGTGCCTTGCTCGTCGGGAGCCAGGGGCGCGGCGATCGTCACCGTGATGGTGCCGAGGGCAGCACGGCCCACCGTGACGCTCAGCCACGCGTTCTGAGCGTGGGCCGGCAAGGTCGTCCGCACGGCGGCAGGGGCCACCAGCAGACGGTCCCGGCCATGCGGGTACGACACGGTCAGGACATATGTCCCGGCGGGCAGCACCCGATCTTTCCCCATCCAACCGGTCGCGTGCAGCGGCACCCGGCATTCGAACCTGCCCTCACCGACAGCGGTCGCCGGCGCGCTCGGATGAGCCTCGGTTCCCTGAAGGCCGAAGTCGCTCGGGAGCGGTCCGGCGTACACGCCGCGCACGACGAGCGCGCGGTCGTCCACGTCCACCTCAAGGGAGTCGACACGGCACCGGCGTTCGAGCCGCACCAGGCGAAAGGAGCCGGTTTGCCCCCGCCACGCCACGATGTCGCGACCGGGAAGAGGGCGGGCGGAGGGAGCGAAGTCTTCGCGCGCCCGGCGTGTCGCGAAGCGATCGGTGCGTGCCGACAGTCGCCCTCGCACCGCGGACAGCCGTTTGCGTAGGGACGTCACGCGGGCACCGCCTCGGCGCGCCGGGGTGTCGTGCTCCACATCCGAGGAATATTACTGGCCTCCCCGGCGGTTCCGGGCATGGAGTGACGGAACTCGACGGCGACGAGGAGGCGGCGATGACGGCCGACGGTGGTGCGCGCGGCCGCGATACAGCGAACAGTCCCACCGCGGACGGCCCCGCTCCCGTCCGGTCAGGACCGGAGCGGGCCGCCCCCGAGCGGCCCGCGAGGGACGACCGGATCGACGTGGTGGCGGGGGTGCTCATCGTGCTCGTGGTGCTCGGGCACGCGATGCTGGTGGTGCCCGGCCCGGCTGCTCGCGCCGCCGAACTGTGGATCTACATGTTTCACATGCCAGCGTTCGTCTTTCTCAGTGGGTATCTCACGCGGTACTCCCGGGCCTGGTCCGTGGGGGCTCTCGTCGCGCGTCTCCTGTTTCCGCTCGTCGTGTTCCAGGTTCTTCACCGGTTGCTGATCGCGTACCTCACGGACGACGCGTTCTCCCTGGACTTCCCGGGCATTAGTTGGACCCTGTGGTACCTCGCTGCGCTCTTGGTGTGGCGTCTGGCGGCGATCGTCCTGATGCAAACGCCCTGGACCGTGGCGATTTCTGTCGCGCTGTCGCTCGCCGCGGGTCTCGTTCCTGCCATCGGCTATGACTACTCCCTCTCCCGCATCCTGGGCTTCTTGCCCTTCTTTACTGCCGGCCTCTTCTGGCGCGCGGAGTGGAATCAGGTGCTCGCGCGGTGGTGGTGGGCGGGCGCCGCGCTCCTGCTCGCAGCTGCCGCGTGGGTGCTGACCGCAGGTGCGGACCAGAGCGTGAACCCCTTCCACATGGCGCGTTCGTACGAGCGTCTCGGGGTGGGTCCCGGCGAGGGGCTCGCCGGACGCGCCCTCATCCTCGCGGTGTCGGCGCTACTCGTCGCGAGCGTCATCGCCGTGTGTTACCGGCGCGTCCCCGGTGTCTCGTCCATCGGGAGGGGAACCCTCGCCGTCTACCTTCTTCACCCACTCGTCCTCATGCCCTGGTACGTGACCGGAACGCCACTGGGCATGGCGGGAGTTCCCGCGGTCATCGTCCTCGCCGTGGCGTCGTTGGTCTTCGCCTGGCTGGCGTCGCGACCAGTGGTGGGCAGGTGGCTCGCACCGTTGTCCGATTTCACCTGGTGGTCGAGCCGCTGGCGCATCGGCTCGCCGCGTGACCGCGAGTGGCCGCGGACCCGCTCGCCCGAGTGACGCGGCATCGGCCGATTGCTAGACTGGCGCGCGTCGCGACTGGCGCAGTGGGTCACCACGAGGGAGCGGCACGCATTCGCCGACTGTTGGTCGTACGCCTGGGCCATGGTCACCGGACACCCGGCGGCCCCACGCCGCCCTGACGTTAAGGGAATGACATGACGACCGACTCCAGCGCCACGCACGAGGTCATGAACGCCTCGCTGCAGGACTTCGACCCCGAAATCGCTCAGGTCCTCGACCGCGAACTGGGACGCCAGCGCACCTACCTCGAGATGATCGCCTCGGAGAACTTCGTTCCCCGCGCCGTCCTCCAGGCGCAGGGCTCCGTCCTCACCAACAAGTACGCCGAGGGCTACCCCGGCCGCCGGTACTACGGCGGCTGCGAGGAGGTCGACGTCGCCGAGACCATCGCGATCGAGCGCGCCAAGAGCCTCTTCGGCGCCGAGTATGCGAACGTCCAGCCTCACTCCGGTGCGACCGCCAACGCCGCCGTCCTGCACGCGCTGATCTCCGCCGGCCAGAAGATCATGGGCCTCTCGCTCGCCCACGGTGGCCACCTCACGCACGGCATGAAGCTCAACTTTTCCGGCAAGCTCTACGAGGTCGCCGCGTACGGCCTCGACGAGCAGACGCACCGCATCGAGATGGAGCAGGTGCGCGAGCAGGCCCTCGCCGAGCGCCCCGACGTCATCATCGCTGGCTGGTCCGCCTACCCGCGCCACCTCGACTTCGAGGCCTTCCGCTCGATCGCCGACGAGGTGGGCGCCAAACTGTGGACCGACATGGCCCACTTCGCCGGGCTCGTGGCCGCCGGCCTCCACCCGAGCCCCGTGCCGCACTCCGACGTCGTCTCGACCACGATCCACAAGACCATCGGAGGCCCCCGCTCCGGCATGATCCTGTCGCGCGACACCGAGCTCGCCAAGAAGCTCAACTCCGCCGTCTTCCCCGGCCAGCAGGGTGGCCCCCTCATGCACGTGATCGCTGCCAAGGCCGTCGCGCTGAAGGCCGCCGCCCAGGACGAATTTAAGGAGCGCCAGGCACGCGTCCTCGAAGGCGCCCGCATCCTCGCGGAACGCCTCACGGCAGCCGATGCCATCGAGGCCGGCGTCAACGTCGTCACCGGCGGCACCGACGTGCACCTGGTGCTCGCGGACCTGCGCCACTCCGAGCTCACCGGTCAGGACGCCGAGGATCTGCTGCACGAGGTCGGCATCACCGTCAACCGCAATGCCGTGCCGTTCGACCCGCGTCCCCCGATGGTCACCTCGGGCCTGCGCATCGGTACGCCGGCACTCGCGAGCCGCGGATTCGGCGCCGAAGAGTTCACCGAGGTCGCCGAGGTCATCGCCCAGGCGCTCATCGGCGGCAAGTCGGCCGACCTCGAGGGCCTGCGCGCACGCGTCAAGCGCCTCGCCGACGACTTCCCGCTCTACGAGGGCCTCGCCCAGTAATGGCTCCCCAGAAGCTCGACGGCACCGCCACCGCGGCGGCGATCAAGGCCGAGCTCACCGAGAGGGTCGCCGCGCTCGCCGAGCGCGGCGTCACTCCCGGTCTTGGCACGCTACTGGTCGGGGAGGACCCGGGTTCCACCTGGTACGTCGCCGGTAAGCACCGCGACTGCGCGGAGGTGGGCATCGCCTCGATCCGCGAGGACCTGCCCGAGACAGCCACGCAGGAGGACATTGAGGCCGCCGTCGTGCGCCTCAACGAGGACCCCTCCTGCACGGGCTTCATCGTTCAGCTCCCGTTGCCGAGAGGCATCGACACACACCGCGTGCTCGAGCTCATCGACCCTGATAAGGACGCCGACGGCCTGCACCCCACGAACCTGGGCCGCCTGGTCCTGCGCATCGCGGAGCCCGTCGACTCGAGCCTGCCGTGCACCCCCAAGGGCATCATCGAGCTGATCGAGCGCCACGGAATCGACCTCAATGGCAAGCACGTCGTCGTGGTGGGCCGCGGTACGACGGTGGGCCGCAGCATCGGCCTGCTGCTGACCCGCAAAGCCGTCAACGCCACCGTGACGCTGTGCCACACCGGCACGGCGGACCTTGCCTCGCACACGCGTGGGGCCGACGTCATCGTCGCCGCAGCCGGCGTCCCGGGAATCGTCTCCGGCGACATGGTGAAGGACGGCGCCGTGCTGATCGACGTCGGCGTCTCGCGCGTGACGGACCCCGAGACGGGCAAGTCCAAGGTGGCGGGTGACATTGCGGCCGATGCCGTGGCGAAGTCCGCGTGGTTCTCACCCAATCCCGGGGGAGTGGGTCCGATGACCAGGGCGATGCTCTTGGCCAATGTGGTGGAAGCAAGCGAGAGGAAGGCGGGGATTCGCTGATGCGGATTGTGTCGGTCAATGTCAACGGGGTGCGCGCCGCCCTGCGCAAGGGCATGCTGCCGTGGCTCGACGAGGTCGGGGCCGATGTGGTATGCCTGCAGGAGGTGCGGGCGCCGCAGGACCTGCTGGCCGCCGAGCTGGGCGGGGCCTGGCACGTGGCCGACCACATCAGCGAGCAGAAGGGGCGCAACGGCGTCGCGATTCTGTCGCGCACCGAGCTGTCCGACGTGCACGTGGGCGCCGAGGCGCTCGGCGAGTCCGCCACCGCCGCCACGCACACGGGCCGTTGGGTCGAGGCGACCGTGCCGTCGCCCGCGGGCGACGTGAGGATCGTGTCCGTCTACGTCCACTCAGGCAACGTCGACAAGCCCGAGTCGATGACCGACAAGTACGCCTTCCTGGAGCTCATGACCGCGCGCCTCGAGGCACTCGCGGCCGCTCACGAGCGGGTCGTCGTGATGGGCGACATCAACATCGCCCATACCAACAACGACATCAAGAACTGGAAGGGGAACCTCAAGTCCGCGGGGTTCCTCCCCGAGGAGCGCGCCTACATCGACCGCTGGATCGAGGCCGGCTGGGTCGACGTGCACCGGGTGCACGCCGGCGATCGCCCTGGCCCCTACACGTGGTGGTCGCAGCGCGGCAAGGCCTTCGACAACGACTCGGGCTGGCGCATCGACTACCAGCTGACCTCGCCCGCGCTCGCGGCCGCGGTGACCGACGTGCGCGTGGATCGCGCGCCGTCGTACGACACGCGCTGGTCGGACCACGCCCCACTCGTCGTGGAGTACGACCTGTAGGTCACACGAGCAGGAACTCGGGGTCGGCATCGCCTGCCTCGTGAAGGGCTTCACGGATGCGGTGCGCGGTGCGTTCGGCGTCGGTGCGCCGCACGAGCGTGATCGTGGAGCCGCCCAGCCCGGCGCCGAACATGCGAGAGCCCAGCGCTCCCGCGCGATACGCGGCGTCCACGGCGCGATTTTGCGCCGGAGAGGACACCTCGAAGTCCAGCTCAAGCGACGCGTGTGAGCGGTACATGAGCCGGCCGATCTCGGTGAAGCGGTCGTGCGCTGGGGCGGTGCTCGCCAGCTCTGCCTCCATGGCGCGCACGCGCCTGAGTTCCGTGACGATGTGGCGTGCGCGGCGACGCAAGTCGCCATCCTCGATCCCGTCGACGCGCTCCAGCGCGTCCGATTCCTCCGCCATACGTCCCACGAAGTCGACGCCGAGGAGGCGTGCGGCGGCGGCACACTCACGCGACCGCATGATGAACTGGTCGTCGACGAGCGGCGAGTGATGGGCAGTGCGGGTGATGAGCAGGGTGAGTCCGTACTCTCGGAACGGCAGTGCGTAGCGGGTGGCAGGGGGAGGGAGCTCGGCGAAGGACAGCGTGATCGCCTCTCCGTCCCGGCAGCGCAGGCTCGTGTGCTGATCGAGCCCGCCAAAGGGAGTGCCGATGTAGCGGTTCTGGGCCTCGTAGGCCACCTCGGCGAGCTCGAGGCGGCCGGCCTCGGTCCCGCCGAGTGACAGGCCCCAGAGGGCGTCGGCGGCGAGGACCGTGACCGCCTCCATCGCTCCCCAGCCCGACAGGCCCGCGCCGACGGGGATGCACGTCGCCGCCGCCATGTCGAGGCCGGGACCGTCATACCCGCGCTCGCGCAGCGCCCACAACGTCCCCGTCGCATACGCATGCCAGCCGGACAGGCCCTCGGGGGCGAGATCGTCGAGGTCGCCCTCCCACACGCCGTCCGTGCCGGGCAGGGCGGTAGCCTGGTCGAAGACGATCCGGATACGGGAATCGGAGCGTGGACGGGCCGCGAGAAATGTCCGGTGGGGTGTGGCGGCGGACATGGTGCGCCCGGCGTTGTAGTCAAGGTGCTCGCCGATGATGATGACGCGGCCGGGCGCGCTCCACACGCCGTCGGGCTCTGCCCCGAAGGTGCGCCCGAACAGTTCGCGCGCCTGCAGTTCCCCTTGGCCGCGTGGCCAGGACGGCATCCACGCCACCGAGGCGTGAGGCTCAAACGCTGTCACGGGCTTCATTATCGACTACCGTCATCCCTGATGCACGGCTTTGTTGTGAGCCTGCGCCGTGTCGAGAGAGGACCACTCCGATGACCGATTCCACGCCTGCCGCGCCCGCTACCACCGCATCGGCATCACCGTCGGTGCTCGAGCGCGTGCGCCGGATGCCGATGGCACCGGCCGCCGTCGTGCTCGGCCTCGCCCTGGTGTTAGGTGTGCTGCTGTCCTTCCTCGTGCCGGACGATCCGGACGCCCTTGCCTTGCTCGTGCTGGGTGCCGCCGTCGCGGCCGCGACGGGGTTCACCGCGCGGACGCTGTCGCGAACCGCCGACGCGTGGAGCCTCGCGACGTCCGCGGTCGCCGCGATTTTCGGCGTTCACGTGATGGCCGCCACCGGCATCGTCGGAGGGGAGAACGAGGCGCTCAGCATGATCGGCGCCGCGGCGCCGTCGTTCAACGAGGCCCTGCTCGCCGCGCTCGCCACGCCCCCTGTCAGCGCCGGCACGTTGCTTGCCGGCGCCGTGGCCGCCCTGATCGTCGGGTGGGGACGGCCGCGCGGCTGACGCCGAGCGTGAGGCTCGCGGCCGCATCGGCCTCACGTCACGGGGCCGATGCGGCCCGCTTAGCGCTTGACGGGAGTGACGCCCAGCGACCGGCCCGCGAGGCCGCGCTGGCGGCTTGACAGCGACCGCGCGACGGCGGTGAGGGCCTCGGCTGCGGGCGAGTCGGGGTCGGAGATCACGACGGGAGTGCCCGCATCGCCGGCTTCGCGCGCCGTGATGTCGAGCGGGACCTGACCCAGGACGGGCACCGAAGTGCCCAGCGTCTTGCTGAGCCGGTCCGCGACCACCTGGCCGCCGCCCTCGCCAAAGACGTGCAGGCGCGAGCCGTCTGCCTGCTCAAGCCAGGCCATGTTCTCGACCACGCCCACGACGTTCTGCGAGGTCTGGGTGGCGATCGATCCGGCACGCTCCGCGACGCCCGCGGCCGCCGACTGCGGGGTCGTGACGACCACGAGTTCGGCGTGGGGCAGCAGCTGAGCTACCGAGATGGCGATGTCGCCGGTGCCGGGCGGAAGGTCGAGGAGCAGCACGTCGAGGTCGCCCCAGTACACGTCGGCCAAGAACTGCTCGATGGCGCGGTGCAGCATGGGCCCGCGCCACACCACGGGCTGCCCCGCGGGCACGAACATGCCGATCGAGACGGCCTTCACCTCGTGGGCGATGGGGGGCAGCAGCATGTCGTCGAGGCGCGTGGGCTGGCCGGTCACTCCGAGCATGCCGGGGATGGAGAAGCCGAAGATGTCCGCGTCGAGCACGCCGACCTTGAGGCCGTCCTTCGCCATCGCGGCGGCGAGGTTCGCGGTGACCGTGGACTTGCCGACGCCGCCCTTACCGGAGGCGATGGCGTAGACGCGCGTCATGTTGCCCGGCTGGGTGAACTGGATGACCGGCTCGGGCTTGCCGCCGCGGAGCTTGGAGCGCAGTTCGAGGCGCTGCTCCTCGCTCATGACACCCAGCTCGATCTTGACGTTGGTGACGCCCGCGACCTTCGCGGCGGCGTCTGTGACGTCGCCCGTGATGCGCTCCTTCATGGGGCATCCCTGGGTGGTGAGGTCGATCCCCACGGTGGCCACTCCGGCGTCGTCGACATCGATCGAGCGGACCATGCCGATCTCGGTGATGGGACGGCGGATTTCGGGATCGATGACCTTGCTAAGGGCGTCGCGGACGAGCTCGACGGTAGGCATGACATCCATCGTAGGCGCTCGTCGCGGGCCGCCTCGACGGCCGGGAACGTCCGGCTTTGTCACGTTCGCTGTGTGAGATGCCTCACACGGCGCGGCGTCGCACTTGCCTCGAGGAGGGGGCCGGTGCCAGGTTGAACGAGCATCGCGAGGGGGCGCTCGGCCCCCGCTGAGGAACTGGGGGCGTGATGGGTGGGTTCGACCGCGTGCGAGTGCGCTCCGCGACGTCCCCCGAGGCGTACCACCCCGCACCCGACGCGCAGCCGTCCGGCGCCCCTGAGTGGATGGCGACCCTCCCGCCGCCGCCCCTTGGTCCGTCCACCAATCCCACGCCCGTGGTCGTTCGCGGACGGTGGCTTCGATCCGTGATGTCCGCGGTCGGATTCGGTGTCATGGGTGCGGTGCTTTACGCCTCGTTGTACATCCTCGTGGGCGCGGAGGTGCAGGCCGCGGCCGTGGTGATCGGCGTCATGGTGGGGTCGGGCCTACGTTTGGGCGGGCGACAGCCCGGCGCCGCGACGGGAACGGTGGCCGTCGCGATCGCGCTTCTTTCGCTCGCAGTGGGCGTGGCAGTTGGACAGGCGAGCCTCGACTCGATCGCCTTACCGGCGCCGCTGACGGGGACCCTCGGCGATGTGTTCCGGTCGCCGGGGCCCGCGCTCGCGCGCTACTTCTCCGCGCCTGTCATAGCGAGCCTGGCGGTAGGACTGACGGCGGCGGGAGCCCTGCTCGCGACCCTGACGTTCAGGCCGCGACGCTCGTCAGGCCAGTTCGACCACAGCTCCTAGCGCCGGCGTCACCGCGAGGCGTCGCGCTCGTCGTCCTCTCGCTGCAACTCCTCGAGGAGCGCACGCAGCTCGGAGCGCACAAAGTCGCGCGTCGCGGTCTCGTTGACGGCGTGACGCAGGGCCGCGACCTCTCGCGCGAGGTACTCGGTGTCCGCGAGCGACCGTTCGGCGCGCTGGCGGTCCTGCTCGGCGGCCACGCGGTCGCGGTCGTCCTGACGGTTCTGCGCCAACAGGATGAGGGGGGCGGCGTAGGACGCCTGGAGTGACAGCATCAGGGTCAGCGCGGTGAAGCCGTTGGCCGCCGAGTCAAAACGCACAGACTCGGGCGCCCACGTATTCCACACGAGCCACACGATGCAGAACACCGTGAGGTAGATGAGAAACCGCGTGGTGCCGAGAAAGCGTGCGATGCCCTCGGTGGCGGCTCCCATCCGGTCGGGATCCGAGCGGCGCGACTTGCGCGGGAAGAACCCGAACCGGCGCTTGTCCGCCTGGGGACGGTCGAGGCGCTCGCTCATGAGGCGACCTCCTCATCGTCGTCCATGTGCTCGCGCCAGTCGCTGGGTAGCAGGTGGTCCAGCACGTCGTCGATCGAGACGGCTCCGCGCAGGCGGTGCGCGTCGTCGACGACGGGAAGCGCGAGGATGTCGTACGCGGCCATGCGGCGCGAGACCTCCTGCAGCGAGTCATCGGGGTCGAGCGACTCGATCGCGGGGTCCACGTAGGAGCCCACGGGCTCGTGCGGGGGCTCACGCAGGAGGCGCTGCAGGTGGACGAGCCCGATGTAGCGACCGGTGGGCACATCCAGCGGCGGGCGGACCACAAACACCATCGACGCAAGCGCGGGTGGCAGCTTCTCCTTGCGCACCATCGCGAGGCACGTTGCGACCGAGGTCTCCGGGCTGACGATGACGGGCTCGGTGGTCATGAGGCCACCCGCCGTGTCGTCCTCGTAGTGCAGCAGCTGACGCACCTGGTCGGCGTCGTCGGGCTCCATGAGCTCGAGCAGGGCCTGTGCCTGATCGTCGGGCATATCGCCCAGCAGGTCGGCCGCGTCGTCCGGGTCCATGGCCTCGAGGACGTCCGCGGCACGCTCGGAGCGCAGGGTGCCCAGCAGCGCGATCTGGTCCTCCTCCGGCAGCTCCTCGAGAACGTCGGCGAGTCGCTCGTCATCCAGCGCGGCCGCAATCTCGGCCGAGCGCGACGGCGACATCTCCATGAGGGCGGCGGCAAGGTCGGCGGGCTTGTGGTCCGCAAAGGACTGGATGACCAGCTGCGCCCCCTGGAGCTCGTCGCGCTTCCACACGCCCGTGACCTCGTCAAGGCCCACCACGACGGCCTCGCCGCGGCGAGAGAAGCCCAGGACCCCCTTGCGCCGCTCGGCCTTGCGCACGTACAGGCGCGTCACCTGCCACGTGCCGTCGCGCATCGGCTCGATCGCGAGGTCTTCGATGAAGGCGGGCTCTCGTCCCGTCTTGATCGTGACGGAGCGCTCAAGGAGTTCGGCGATGGCAAGCGTCTCGGAGGTGCGTGCCTTGAAGCGGCGCAGGTTCAGCACTCCCGTGCAGATGATCTGGCCGGGCGCGATCGACGTGACGCGGGTGAGCGGCAGGAACACCCGGCGACGGCCTGGGACCTCGACGACGAGGCCCACGGCGACGGGCGCGTTGCCACGGCGCATCAGCAGCACCACGTCGCGGGCGCGGCCCACCGCATCGCCGATAGGGTCGAAGACGGTGGTGCCCGCCAGACGAGCGACGTAGACCCTCTCCGCAGGCAGACTCATGGCCTCAGCCTAAAGCCTGGTGCGCTCCCAGCAGCCGAGGATCGCTGCGACCGCCGCGGCAACATCATCCGAGGTCGTTGCGGCATCGGACACCGACAGTCGCATGGCGCGGCGCCCGCGCCACACGGTGGGGCTAGCCCACGTGGTGCCCTCGGCCTGCACGGCGTCGATCACCGCAGCGGTCGTGGCGTCGTCTCCGAAGGCCACGAGGACCTGGTTGAGAACGACGGGCGCGAGGATCTCCGCGCCGCCGGTGGCTAGCGCATCGGCCATCCGCCGTGCGAGCGCACAGGAGTGCTCCACCAGCTCGGCAAGCCCGGACCGCCCGTGCGAGGCGAGCATGGCCCACGCCTCGACGCCGCGCGCCCGCTGCGAGATTTGGATGCCCCGATTGCGCGGCGCGCTCGGGTCGGGCGGCAGGTACGCCGCGTCCGAAGTCATGGCGCGACCGAGTGCCTCCCCGTCGCGCACGATGACGATGCCGCTGTCGTAGGGGAGGTTCAGCCACTTGTGTCCGTCCGTCGCCCACGAGTCGGCGAGCGCGACGCCGGCGACCTGGTCGCGCAGCGTCGGCGCGGCCGCCGCCCACAGCCCAAAGGCGCCGTCCACGTGAACCCAGCCGCCACGCTCGCGGATGCCGGGGATGATCGCGGCGAAGGGGTCGGAGGCGCCCGTGTTGACGTTGCCGGCCTGGAGGAGGACCAGCGTGAGGTGGTCGGTGTCGGTGGGGAACGCGGAGGCGTCGATCGCGCCGACGCCGTCGGTCGGGACGCGCTCGATATGGGCCTCGCCGATGCCTGCCAGTCGCAGCGCCTTGAGCGCCGAGATGTGGACCTCTTCGCCCACGATCACCCTCAGTCGCGGCGCCCCCGCGAGGCCGTCGCGCGCCACGTCCCAGCCCGCGCGCGCCAGCAGGGCGTCGCGCGCCGCGATGATGCCCGTGAGGTTGGCGATGGTCGCGCCGCCGTTGAAGGACGCCACCGCGTCGCGCGGTAGGCCTAGCGCCTCGACGATCCACGCACATGCCACTGCGTCGAGCGTCTCCGCCACGGGCGACGCCCCGCCGGGGTTCTGATCCCACGCCCCGGCGAGGATCGCGGCCGCACCCGCGGCCGGATCGGTGCCTCCGGTCACGAAGCCGAAGTGGCGCCCGTGCGTCACGACGGTCGTCGCGGGCGACCCGAATGCGTCCAGTTCTGCGAGCACCTCGCGTGCCGGGCGGGGCGCGTCGGGAAGGGGGCGACGGAAGGCGCTCAGGCCGGCCACCGCATCGGCCGTCGGGGCGACGGGGCGGTGGGCGGCCCCGGCAACGTATGCGCCGGCGCGCCGCGCGGCCTCGGTGATGAGACCGATGCGCTCGCGGGTGCGCGCCAATGACGTGGGGTTGGTGTGGACCCGTTCGAGCGGAGTGAGGGCGTTCATGCGGTAAGCCTTTCGCGACTGGCACTGCCAATCCAGTGCCACTTGATGCTTCGCTGGCACTGGTCAGAGGGGTCCAGTTCGCGGTGGAATGGCCCCATGCGCACCACCGCCGACCAACTTCGCGACGTCCTCGACCACTGGCAGTCGGGCACCGGGCCCCTCTACCAGCAGTTGGCCGACGCTATCGTGTCGCTCGCCGAGGCCGGCTCGCTCGAGCACGGCACACGCCTGCCCTCGGAGCGCGCGCTCGCGACCAGCCTGCACCTGTCGCGCAACACCGTGACGGCCGCCTACCAGCGCCTTCGCGACGAGGAGTGGCTCGACGTGCGCCCCGGCGCGGTACCGCGGCTCGGCTCGCGCGCCCGCGGCCTGGACGGCATGAGTCACCAAGACCGCTTCGCGAAAATCCTTCCCGGCGCACAGGTGCCACTCGTCGGGCTGTCCTCGGCGTGCCCCGGCCCGGCCCCCGTGGTCGCGAGCGCGTTTGCCGACCCGGCGTCGCTGCTCGAAGCTACGCCCACGCTCGGCACGGGATACGCGGCGCTCGGCGACCCCGACCTCGTGGGTGCCATCGTCGACCGCCTGCGCCTGCAGGGCATCCCGGCCCGCCCCGACGAGGTCGTCGTGACGTCCGGCGGGCAGCAGGCGCTCTGGCTCGCCGTGACGGGACTGGCGAGCGCGGGCGGCACGGTGGCCATGGAATCGGTGACATACCCCGGGGTCTTCGACGCCGTCGCGTCGGCGGGCTCGCGTCCCCTCGCGCTGCCCATGGGGCCGGACGGGCTCGACGTGGCCACCGCGGTGAAGCTGCTCCGCGCCGCGCGCCCCGCGGCCGCCTACGTCACCACGTTCCACAACCCCACCGGTACCGCGCTGTCGGAGCCCGACGCACTGCACCTCGCCGAGGTCGCCGCCGCCGTCGGCACGACCCTCATTGACGACCGCATCACCGGCGAATTGGCGCTCACGGGACCGCCGGCTCTACCGTTCGCCACCCTGGGCACGGGGGCCTCGGTGGTGACCATCGGGGGCCTGTCGAAGATCTTCTGGGGAGGCATGCGCATCGGCTGGCTGCACACCAACCCCACGCTCGCGGCGCAGCTACGTCAGCGCAAGGCGGCGATGGACCTGGGCAGCCCCGCCTTCATGCAGCGCCTCGCGCGGGTGTTCCTCGAGGACCACTACGAGGAGACGCTTCGCTGGCGGATCGCCTCGATGCGCGAGTCGCTCGCCGCGACCGTAGAGGCGCTCGGTGAATTCGCGCCCGAGTGGGAGTACCGCATGCCCGATGGTGGTCCCTGCCTCTGGGTGAAGGTGCCCGGAGCCCACGCGGACCGCTTCGCGGCCAGGGCGGCCGATGCCGGCGTGCCCGTCGCCCCCGGCTCCGCTTTCGAGGTGGTGCCCGGCGGGGGAGCGGCGCGGTTCCGCCTGCCGTTCTACCTCAGCCCCGAGGAGATGCGGCTGGGCGTGAAGACGCTCGCCGAGCACGCGGTCTAGCGGGCCGACGCGCGGGGGCGCTCCCTGCGAGCCATCCAGTGCTCGCTTCCGCGCGCGACAGCGGGCACTGGATGGCTCCTGAGGTGCACACCGAACTGGTCAGCCGGCCGCGGTGAGCTCCACCGACGCCACGCGCGCGGCCGGGGTGAGCGCGCCGTGCGCGGTGATGATCTCGTCGGCGCCCGTCTGCGACGCCAGCTCGTCAAGCCACGCGCGCACCTCGGCGCCCGTGCCCACGGCTGTCACTCGCATCATGTCCGCGAGCTGGGCTCCCTGAGGCGAGGCGAGGAACGCGTCGATCTCGCCGTCCGAGTACTCCGGCGTCGAGGGCCCGCGCTTCATCATCATGCGCACGCGCGAGCGCCGCGCAGCCGCGAACTGCTCCTCGGCCTCCCCGGTGGAGGCCGCCGCGAAGGCGTTGGCGGCCACCATCAGATAGGGCGAGTCGAGCTGCGCCGACGGCTGGAAGCCCTCCCGGTAGACGGCGATCGCCTGCTCCAGCGCTGCGGGCGCGAAGTGAGAGGCGAAGGCGTAGGGCAGGCCCAGTTGCGCCGCCAGCTGCGCCCCGAAGAGCGACGATCCCAGGATGTACAGCGGCACGTGGGTGCCCTTGCCCGGCACGGCCTCGACGCCGTGGACCCGGGTGTCGTCGCCGAGATACGCCTGCAGCTCGAGAACGTCCTGGGGGAACGCGTCCGACGACGACGGCTCCCGGCGCAGCGCCACGAAGACGGCGCGGTCGCCGCCGGGCGCGCGCCCCAGCCCCAGGTCGATGCGCCCGGGGTGCAGCGACGCCAGCGTGCCGAACTGCTCGGCAATGGTCAGCGGCGAGTGATTGGGCAGCATGACGCCGCCCGCGCCCAGGCGGATGGACTCCGTATGCGCCGCGACGTGCGCGATCAGCACCGACGTCGCCGAGGACGCGATGCGAGCCATGTTGTGATGTTCGGCGTACCAGACTCGTGCGTAGCCGGAGCGCTCGGCCGCGCGGGCCAGATCCACGCTGTGGCTGAGTGCCTGAGTGGGCGTCTCGTCGGGTCCGATGGGGGCAAGGTCAAGAACAGAGAGTCGAACGGTCACGATTTCCCAACGTACCGGCGGGGGCGTTCATGCCCGGACACGGTCCTCGATGGCCGATGCCGTGGTGGGGCTCCGTACGGAGCCCCACCACGGCATCGGCCTTAAAAAAGCGTTAGCGCGAGTGGCGCTGCATCCACTCCTCGAT
This sequence comes from Demequina sp. NBRC 110055, assembly GCF_002090135.1. Lineage (GTDB taxonomy): Bacteria > Actinomycetota > Actinomycetes > Actinomycetales > Demequinaceae > Demequina. The sequence goes on from NZ_BBRL01000005.1 coordinate 25,855, forward strand.
CGCGTCGGGGTCGCGAGGCAGGGCCGCCGAGAGGTTCTCCACGCCCTCGGCTGTGACGAGCACGTCGTCCTCGATGCGGATGCCGATGCCGCGCAGTTCGGCGGGCACGGCGAGATCGTCGGCCTTGAAGTACAGGCCCGGCTCGATGGTGAAGACCATGCCGGGCTCGAGCGGGCCGTCCATGTACGTCTCGCGCTTGGCGGCGGCACAGTCGTGCACGTCGAGGCCCAGGTGGTGCGACGTGGAGTGCACCATCCAGCGACGGAACAGCTTGGACTCGTCGGAATCCGCGTCGGGCACGATGCCCCACTCGGTGAGGCGCGCCTCGATGACGTCCATCGCGGCCTCGTGGACGTCGCGCAGGGTGGCGCCGGGGCGGGCGACGGCGAAGGCGGCGTCGGCGGCCTCCAGGACCACCTCGTAGACCTTGCGCTGGACCGGCGTGTACTGGCCGGTGACCGGCAGGGTGCGGGTGATGTCGGCCGTATACAGCGACTCGACCTCGACGCCCGCGTCGAGCAGCAGCAGATCACCCGCGCGCACCTGGCCGTGGTTGGTGATCCAGTGGAGCGTCGTGGCGTGGTCGCCGGCGGCGGCGATGGTCTCGTAGCCCACCGCGTTGCCCTCCTCGCGGGCGTGGCCGTCGAAGGTGGCCTCGATGACGCGCTCGCCGCGCTTGTGCTCGATGGCGCGCGGCAGTTCCCCGACCACGCGCTCGAATCCCGCGATGGTGGCGTCGACCGCGTCGCGCATCTGCTGGATCTCCCACTCGTCCTTGACGAGGCGGTCGAGGTGGAGCGCGGCGCGCACCTTCTTTTTGGGGTGCTTGGCGGGGGTGATGTCCTCGGGAAGCTCGGACAGCGGCGCGGTTGCGATGCCGGTGAGGGCGGCGAACTCCGCCAGGCCCGGGCGGCGGCCAATCCAGAACTCGCCGGAACGCGGATCGGTGTAGAAGCCGTCCTCGTCCTTCGTGGCGGGGGGCACCAGGTACAGGGTGGCGTCGTGACCCTCGGCGGTCGGTTCCATCACGAGCACGGCGCCGGGCTCGCGGTCGGTGCCCAGGCCCGTGAGGTACGCGAAGTCGCGGTCGGGCGAGAACCGGTAGTCGGTGTCGTTGGAGCGCACCTTGAGCTCGCCGGCGGGAGCGACGATGCGCTTGCCGGGGAACTGGGCCGACAGGCGCGCACGGCGCGCGGCGGCGAAGGGGGCGGACGCCATGGCGGTGGTCTCGAGGTCCTCGGGCTCGGCCCACTGCGAGCCGATCCAGGCCTTGAACTCGTCGTTGTCCGGGCGCAGGGCGCGTGCCTTGTTGGTCTTGTCAGCGGTGTCGTCGGTCACCCGCCTATGGTCGCACGGCGACGCGGGACCGTGAGGTCTCGAGTGGTGCGTCCCCGTAGGCTGGCGCGTATGCGCATCGACCTGCACACGCACTCGACCGTCTCGGACGGCACGGGCAGCCCCGCGCAGGTGATGCGGGAGGCCGCGGAGGCCGGTATCGACGTGGTGGCGTTGACCGACCACGATTCGATCGGCGGCTGGGACGAGGCTCACGCGGCGGCGGCCGATGCCGGGGTCGCCTTCGTGCCCGGCATCGAGGTCTCGTGCAAACACCGGGGCATCTCGATCCATCTGCTGTCGTACTGGCACGACCGCTCGGACGCCGACGTGCGCGACATGCTCGCCCTCACGCGTGAGGCGAGGGTGCACCGGGCGCAGGCCATCGTGGGCGTCCTCGCGGCCGACTTTCCGCTCAGCTGGGATGCCGTCGCGGCGCGCGCGGGGATCGGCACCACCGTGGGACGCCCGCATATCGCCGATGCCCTGGTCGACCTGGGCGTGGTCCCCACCCGCGACGCGGCGTTTGACCGCATCCTTGCCCCCGGCTCGCGCTATTACGTTCCCCACTTCGCGCCCGAGGTGACCGCCGCGATCGCGACGATGCGCCGGGCCGGGGGAGTGACGGTGTTCGCCCACCCGGGGGCGGCGGCCAGAGGCCGGGTGGTGGCCGATGCCGTGATCGGCGAGATGGCGCGCGCCGGCCTGGTGGGCATCGAGATCGATCACCGGGACCACGACGAGGCGACGCGCTCGCGGCTCGTGAGACTGGGGGAGACCCTCGGCCTCGTGCGCACGGGCGCGAGCGACTATCACGGCACCGGCAAGCGCAACCGCCTGGGGGAGAACCTCACGTCGCCCGAGGCGTTCGCGGCGCTCGAGGCCGCGCGCACGCGGTAGCCAGCCACGGCATCGGCCGCCGTCGAGCCCTCCACGCGCCGAGGGGCGGCACCGCCGAAACGGTGCCGCCCCTCGGGACGTGAAAGGAGGCTTAGCCCTCCTGCGCAGGGGCCGCCTGGGCGCCCCCCTGGCCGGAGCCGCCGGAGCGGCGACGACGACGGTTGCGATTCCGACGCGGCTTGGCCTCGCCGTCGGTTGCGCCGCCCTCGGCGCGCCGCTGACGCTCAGCCTGGCCGGACTCAGCCGAACCCGAGTTGCCCTGACCGGAGCCGCCGGAGCGGCGACGGTTGCGGTTGCCGCCCGAGCGCTGGCCGTCACGGCCGCCACGCTCACCACCGCGGCCGCCGTCACGGCCGCCGCGACCACCCTGGCCACCCTGGCCACCGGTGTGCTTGCCGGTCTCGCCGAGGTCCTCGAGCTTCTCACCCTCGAGGCCCTCAAGCGTGCGCTTGTCGCGCGGCAGGCGGCCCTTGGTGCCCGCGGGGATCTCGAGGTCGGTGAAGAGGTGCTCGGACGACGAGTACGTCTCGACCGGCTCGGGGAAGCCCAGGTCGAGGGCCTTGTCGATGAGCGTCCAGCGCGGCACGTCGTCCCAGTCCACGAAGGTGACGGCGGTGCCCGTCTTGCCCGCGCGACCCGTACGGCCGATGCGGTGGAGGTACGTCTTCTCGTCCTCGGGGCACTGGTAGTTGATGACGTGGGTAACGTCCTCGACGTCGATGCCGCGCGCCGCGACATCGGTCGCGACCAGCACGTCGATCTTCGAGTGACGGAACGCGCGCAGGGCCTGCTCGCGCGCGCCCTGGCCCAGGTCGCCGTGGATGGCGCCAGCAGCGAAGCCGCGGTCGCGCAGTTCGTCGGAGACCTTCGCGGCGGTGCGCTTGGTACGCGCGAACACGACGGTGCGGCCGCGACCGTCGGCCTGCAGGATGCGGGCCAGGACCTCGATCTTATCGAGGGCGTGGGCGCGGTAGACCACCTGCTTGATGGCCTTCACGGTCGCGCCGTCGTCGTCGGGGTCGGCCGCACGGATGTGCGTGGGCTGCGTCATGTAGCGGCGCGCGAGCGACACCACGGCGCCGGGCATGGTCGCCGAGAACAGCATGGTGTGACGCGACGCCGGCGTTGCGGCGAGCAGGCGCTCAACGTCGGGAAGGAAGCCGAGGTCCAGCATTTCGTCGGCCTCGTCGAGCACGACGGTGCGCACGTAGCGCAGGTCGAGGTGGCCCTGGCCCAGCAGGTCGATCATGCGGCCGGGGGTGCCGACGACGACCTCGGCGCCCTTGACGAGCGCCTCGATCTGCGGCTCATACGCGCGGCCGCCGTAGATCTGGACGATGCGCGTGGAGCGCTTCTTGGACGCGGTCTCGAGGTCGCCGGCCACCTGCACGGCGAGCTCGCGGGTCGGGGCGACCACGAGGGCCTGCGGCTTACCGGGCTCGGGCAGCGCGTCGAAGCCGTCCTCGCCGGGGGAGACGGTGCGGTGCAGCAGTGGCACACCGAAGCCGAGGGTCTTACCCGTTCCGGTCTTGGCCTGGCCGATGATGTCGTGGCCGGCGAGGGCCACGGGCAGCGTCATCGCCTGGATGGGGAACGGCGCGACGATGCCGTGGTTCGCGAGCGCCTCGACGATCGCGGGGTTGACGTCGAAATCGGCGAAGCTTTGGTCGGGGGTCTGCACGCTGGCATGCGTGTCTGTCATGTGTCCTCTTTGAGTGTGTGCGCGTCGAATCGCGCGGTAACGGCGGGCAGCCGATCGCGAATCATCCTCGCTCGCGGCCATCGCTCTCTTCAGCGGCGCCGCGCAACACACAACGACCGGTCAGCCCCGGGTCGTCGCCCATTCTACGCTCACGCAGGCGCGAGGGGCCAGGAGGGCCGATGCCGTGGCCGGCTGGCCGCGCGTCAGGCGCCCCCGTCAAACGGAGAGGGGCGCGGATCGAGGGCCTGGAGGGCGATGGCCTCGATCGCGAACGCGCTCGTCTGAGCGAGCTCGACCTGGGTGGGGTCCAAGAGCCATTGCACCTGCAGGCCATCCATGACGGCGAGCACCGAGGCAGCCGCGCGGTCGACCCTCGCGGGCTCGTCGAGGCCGCGCTCGGCGCACATCACGCGGAACGCCTCCGCCACCTCGCCGCGCAGCACCCGGTAGCGGTCCTCGAAGTACTCGCGGCCGGGGTTGGCGTCGGTGACGGACTCCGCCGACAGCACCGCGTAGGCCTGGACGATGCCGGGGCGCTGCTCATTGGCGAACGCCGTACGAATGAGGTGGCGGAACAACTCGATGCCGTCGGGGATGTGCTGGCCCTCGATCCCCTCGACGTCGGACTCGTCGCGGTAGCGCAACACCTCGACGAGGAGTCGGTCCTTCGAACCGAAGTGGTGGAGGATCCCCGCGTGGGTCATGCCGACCTGTTCCGCGATCTCCGCGAGCGGGCCGTTGTTGTAGCCCTTGGCTCCAAAGGTTTCGAGCGCCGCGGCGAGGATCTCCCGGCGTCGTGCGGCCGTCTCTGGCCGTGGGGGGAGCTGTCGTCTGGTCGTCGCCATCGTCGTCCTCGTCGCGGTGGTCTGTGCGCCCGCGGCGGCTGCCGCGGATCACGAAACCGAGTCTAGGTGGCGGGACGCGAGCCTCAGGACCACGTCACGCCCAGGTCACGAAACGGTATCGATCCTCGTCTCGGCGTTGCTACTTACTGACAGCATTGTAAGTTACTGCCCAGCGGGACCGCCAGGCCCCGTCCCCGATGACGAGGAGCACCTCACGTGACGACGACGTCCGAGCCGACGAGCACCACGCTCGAGGGCTGCCGAGCCCTAGCCGAGCGCCTCCCGCTGGAGCGCAAGGTCGAGCTCCTCACGGGCGCCACCATGTGGCGACTCATCGCCCTGCCCGAGCTCGGGATGCGTTCGGTGACCTTCTCCGACGGACCCGTCGGGGTGAGGGGACTGGGAGAGACCGAGGGCGAGACGTCGATCCTGCTGCCCACCCCCTCGGGCATTGCGGCCGCGTGGGACCTCGACCTCGCCCGCGAGGTCGGTGCGGCGTTCGCGCAGGAGGCGCGCTCTCACGGCGTGGACGTGGTGCTCGCCCCCCAGGTGAACATCCAGCGCACCCCGGTGGGCGGCCGTCACTTCGAGTGCTTCTCCGAGGACCCCGCTCTCACCGCGCGTATCGGTGTCGCGCTGGTGAGCGGCATCCAGGACGCCGGCGTGGCCGCCTGCATGAAGCACTATGTCGCCAACGACTCCGAGACGGAGCGCACCTCCATGGTGTCCCGGGTGGACGCACGCACCCTCCGCGAGGTATATCTCGCCCCCTTCGCCGCCGCGGTCGAGGCCGGCGTGTGGTCGCTCATGGCGGCCTACAACGGCGTCGACGACGGCGTCGAGGTCGCGCCCATGACCGAACACCGCCACCTCAACGTCGACATCCTCAAGCACGATCTGGGCTTCGACGGTGTGCTCGTGTCCGACTGGGAGGCGACCAGGAACGCCGCGGAGGCCGCCGCGGGCGGCCTCGACCTCGTGATGCCCGGTCCAGGGGGCCCCTGGGCCGAGGGGTTGTTAACCGCGGTGCGAGACGGACGCGTGCGCGAGGGCGAGATCGACGACAAGGTCGCCCGCGTGCTCCTGCTTGCCCACCGTGTGGGCGCCTTTGAGGCCACGCCGCGGCCCGTCCTCGAACGTGACCTCGCGGCGCTCGCGCGCCGCGCGGCCGCCCGGGGCACCGTGGTCCTGCGCGCCCCCGACGATGGCGCCGTGTGGGACCGCCCGGCCCCTCGCACCATTGCCTTGCTGGGCGCGAATGCGGAACGTCCTCACGTGCTCGGAGGCGGCTCGTCGACCGTGCACCCCGCCCATGTCGTCACCCCGCACGAGGGGCTTGCCGCGCGCTGGCCGGATGCCACCATCGTGTCCGAGCGCGGCGGGGACCCCCGGGTCTTCGCGCCCCGCCTCGATATTGCTGGCCGCGTGCCCGCGGGGCTCGGGGTGACGTGGCTCGATTCCGCGGGCGCGGTGGTGTGCGAGGACGCCCTGGAGGCGCACGATGGCTGGCTGAGGGATATTCCGGCAGCCGCGACGGACGTGATCCTCACCGCCGAGGTGACGCTCGACGAGCCGGGCATCCATCGCCTGTCGGTGGGCACCGTGGGCATCCACCGCACGAAGATTGACGGGGTCGTGGCGTCGGAAGGGGAGCGGCGTGTGGGGGTCGACTGTGTGCTCGACTCCTCCGTCAACACGCCCCACGGGCTGCCCGTCGACGTCGAGGTCGTCGAGCCCAAGACCGTGCGCCTCACGTCCCGTCACCAGGTCATCGACGCGGCCGGGTACGGCCGCATGGTGCGCGCCGAGTTGCGCCACGCGCTGCCGCGGCGCAGCGACGAGCAGGAGATGGCCGATGCCGTGGCGGCGGCCCGCGCGGCGGACCTCGCCGTGGTGGTAGTCGGCACCAACGAGGAGTGCGAGTCCGAGGGATGGGACCGCGCCACGCTGTCGCTGCCGGGGTGCCAGGACGAGTTGGTGTCGCGCGTCCTCGCCGAGGTTCCCGACGCGGTCATCATCGTCAACGCCGGGGCACCCATGCTGCTGCCGTGGCTCGACCAGGCGCGCACCGTGTTGTGGGCGTGGTTCCCGGGGCAGGAGGCCGGGCACGCGCTCGCGGACGTGCTGGCCGGTCGGATCGAGGCCTCGGGCCGCCTGCCGTGGACCCTTCCCGCACACGAGGAGGACGTGCCCGTGCCTCACGCGGTCCCGGTCGCCGGGGTCGTCGACTATGCCGAGGGCGTGCACGTGGGCTACCGGGCGTGGGAGCGCTCCGGTGCCACCGCCGCGGCGCCGTTCGGCCACGGCCTGGGGTGGACGCGCTGGGAGCACGCGGTGGGCGCGGCAGGCGTGAGCGTTGAGGGGATCGACGTGGACGTCACCGTGCGCAACGTCGGCACACGCGCCGGCCGCGAGGTGGTCCAGGTGTATGTCGAGGCGCCCGGTGACGAGCATGATCGCCCGGTGAGGTGGCTCGGCGGCTTCGCGGCCGTCACTGTCTCCCCGGGCGAGGAGGCGAGCGTGACCGTGCGGATCCCGCGCCGCGCGCTCGAGATATGGGATGTGCGGCAGGACGCATGGGTCCTGCCGGAGGGCGTCTATCGCCTGCACACGGGACGGTCGGTGCGGGACATCCGGGGGGTCATCGACGTCCCCGTGGATGCCACGCCCTAGCCGGACCGGGAGGTTCAGCCAGCACGGCTCACCCCGGTGAGCCACCCACCACGGCACCGGCAACCGCCGGTCCGCTCTTCAAGGAGGAAGACATGAGGATGAGGAAGTCCTCGATCGTGGCGCTCAGCATGGCCACCGCGCTGACGCTCACCGCGTGCAGCGGCAACGACAACCCCGAAACCGACGCGAGCGCCAGCGGATCGGGTGGCGGCGACACGTCGGCCACTCCCGGCGCGCCGCTCACCATCGCGAAGCCCGACGGCGCGATCGCGACCGAGTCCAACAACCCCTGGGTCGGCGACTCCTCGGGACTCAAGCTGGGCTATATCAACGCGATTCTCGAGCCGCTGGCTCAGGTCAACACCGTCGACCCGACCGCGGAAGTGATCCCGTGGCTCGCTGACAGCATCGAGTGGTCGGCGGACACCACCTCCGTCACTGTCACGGCGCGTGAGGGGGTGATGTGGAGCGACGGGGAGCCGTTCTCCGCCGATGACATCGCGTACACGTACCAGCTGTTCCTCGACCACCCTGAGATCGACACCGCCGCCCTGGGGCTGCAGAGCGTCACGCAAGACGGCAACGCCGTGACCCTGCAGTTCGCCGAGCCGATGTTCGTCAAGCAGGACAAGGTCCTCATGAAGCTCATCGTTCCCAAGCACGTCTACGAGGGCATCGAGGACCCCGCCACGGACCCCTTCCTGGAGCCGGTTGGCACGGGTCCCTACACGATGACGAGCTTCTCCACCGAGTCGGTGCAGCTCGACGCGCGCGACGACTACTGGGGCGGCGACCTCGCCGTGCCCACGCTGTACTACGTGTCGTACAACGACAACACGGCCCTCACCACCGCCCTCGCCACCGGCGACGCGGACTGGGCGCAGGCGTTCATCCCGAACATCCAGTCCGCGTACCTCGACAAGGACGAAGCGAACCAGTACTGGGCCGCCGCCGGACTCGCGACGGACATCATGTACATGAACCTCACCGAGAAGCCGTTCAACGACGTCGCCTTCCGTCAGGCCGTGAACATGGTGGTGGACCGCGCCAAGCACGCCGAGATCGCGCGTGAGGGCAGCGTGCCCGAGCTCACGTCGATCACCGGCCTGCCGACCCCCGTCGGTGACTCGTACATCGCGCCCGACTACCAGGGTGTTAACTACGAGGTCGACGTCGAGGGCGCCCGCCAGGTGCTCGAGGACGCCGGGTACAGCTGGGACGGCGACACGCTGATGGACCCCGACGGCGAGGCCGTGACCTTCACGCTATCGGTGCCTCAGGGCTGGAACGACTACGTCACCGGCATCTCGCTGGTCTCGGACGAGGTCAAGGAGCTCGGTGTCGAGGCCACCGTCGACACTCCCGACGCGGACACCTGGTTCAACGACTCCGCGCTGGGAGACTTCGACGCCATCCTGCACTGGACCGACGGCGGCCTCACGCCGTACGACATGTACAAGTCGATGCTCAGCCAGGACTGGCTGGTACCGATCGGTGAGCCCGCCAACAACAACTTCGGCCGCTTCGACAACGCCGATGTGACGCAGGCGCTCAACGACTACTCGACCGCTCAGGACGACGCGAGCCGTCAGGCCGCGCTCGCCACGATCGAGCAGATCTACGTCGACGAGGTGCCGACGATCGGTGTGGGCACGCGTCCGTCCCTCGCCGAGTACAACACCCGCAACTACGTGGGCTGGCCGTCGGAGGAGGACCCCTACGCGGACCCGAACCCGACGATGCCGGGCGCGTCGCTCATCCTCACGAGCCTCGAGCCCGCGAACTGATCGACTCGCTGACCCGGTGGGGCGGGGCCAGCCGGCCTCGCCCCACCGGGCAAGCCCCGTTCGAGACCCCAGGAAGGCACCCGTGACCACCGACACCCTGCTGACTGTGGCGGACTTCAGCGTCGTCTATGACGTCGAGCCGCCGGTTGAGGCCGTCAGCCACGTCTCTCTCGAGCTGCGCCGCGGCGAGATTCTCGGCCTGGCCGGCGAATCCGGCTGCGGCAAGACCACCCTCGCCTATGGGATTCAGCGACTCCTCAAGCCACCGGCCGTGATCACGTCGGGTTCGGCCGTCTTCCATGACGAGTCGGGCGAGGACGTCGACATCAACTCCCTGACGATCGACGAGATGCGGGCGTTCCGCTGGAACAAGGTGTCCATGGTCTTTCAGGGGGCGATGAACTCGCTCAATCCCGTCGCGCGCGTCGGTGACCAGCTCGACGACGTCTTCACCACGCATCGGCCCTCGCTTAAGAAGGCCGAGCGGACGGACGAAGGTAAGCGCCTGCTCGACCTCGTTGGCGTCGGCCGCGACCGTTACCGCTCGTATCCTCACGAGCTTTCGGGCGGCATGCGCCAGCGCGTCATGATTGCGATGGCGATGGCTCTCAAGCCGCAGCTCATGATCATGGACGAGCCCACGACCGCCCTGGACGTGCTCGTCCAACGCGAGATCCTCATCCAGATTTCTCAATTGCGTGAGCAGCTCGGATTCTCCGTCATCTTCATCACGCACGACCTGCCGTTGCTGCTCGAGATCTCCGACCGCATCGCCGTCATGAAGGACGGCAAGATCGTGGAGCTCGCGCCCGCCGCGACCATCTACCGCCAGGCCGAGCACGAGTACACGCGCCGCCTGCTGGGGTCGTTCCCGAGCCTGACCGGCGACCGCGGTGACTTCATCCGCGGCGGCCAGCACGAGGAGGGCGACCAGTGACCACCCTCGACTTCCGCCACGTCACCAAGCAATACAAGGTGCGCGGCGCGGGCGACATGCTCGCCCTCGACGATGTCAGCTTCACCCTGACATCTGGGCAGACCATCGCGCTCGTGGGCCAGTCCGGCTCGGGCAAGTCGACGATCGCGAAGATCCTGACGCAGCTTGAGCGTGAGACCAGCGGAGAGGTGTTGCTCGACGGCGAACCGATCCCGCGGCGCGGCAAGGGCCTGAGAGCGTACCGCCAGCGCGTCCGCATGGTCTTCCAGGACCCCTTCGCGTCGCTCAACCCGTACCACACCATCCGTCACCACCTCGAGCGCCCCCTGCGCCTCGACAAGGTCGTGCCCGGTGACCAGGTCGAGGACGAGGTGCGCAGCCTGCTGAAGCGGGTACGGCTCGAACCCGACGCGGTCGTCGACCGCCGCCCCCATGAGCTCTCAGGTGGACAGCGCCAGCGCGTCGCGATCGCCCGCGCGCTCGCCTCGCGTCCGGAACTTCTCATCGCCGACGAGCCCGTGTCGATGCTGGATGTGTCGATCCGCCTGGGGGTCCTCAACCTCCTCGCCGACCTCCAGCGCGAATCGAACCTCGGGGTGCTGTACATCACCCATGACCTCGCCACCGCGCGGCACTTCTCCGACGAGATCATGGTGCTTCACCACGGCGTCGTCGTGGAGCGCGGCCCCGCCGACGACGTCATCCTGAACCCGCAGCACGACTACACGCGCGCGCTGCGGGACGCCTCGCCCGATCCCGACAAGCATTTTGCCGACCCCGCCGGTCCGGCGACTCCGAGGAGCTGACGGCCGTGAGATTCATCCTGCGCCGCACCGCCTTCTACGCCTTCACGGCCTGGGCGGCCATCACCATCAACTTCTTCCTGCCCCGCTTGATGAAGGGCGACCCCGTCACCGCGTACGTCGTCAAGCATCAAAGCGACTTCAACCCTGAGGCGATTGACTCGCTGCGCACCCTGTTCGGGCTCGACTCGGACAAGTCGCTGTGGCAGCAGTACCTCGACTACTGGGGCCAGCTGCTGCGCGGCGACCTCGGGGTGTCGTTCTCCAAGGGGCTTGCCCCCGTCACCGACGTCATCGCGTCGGCGCTGCCGTGGACGCTCGGCCTCGTCGGCCTGGCGACGATCCTCAGCTTCGCGATTGGCACCCTGGTGGGCTCCGTCATCGGCTGGAAGCGTGGCTCGCGCGGCGACTACGTCATCCCGTTCGCAACCTTCTTCTCGACGGTGCCGTACTTCTGGATGGCGCTGATCTTCATCGCCATCTTCTCGACCCGGCTCGGCTGGTTCCCGGCCTCCCACGCCTATGACAAGGGAACGGTGCCGAACTGGTCGTGGGACTTCGTCGGCCAGGTCGTCGCGCACGGCACGCTGCCGGCCGTCACCATCGTGTTCGCGTCGCTCGGCGGGTGGATCCTCGGCATGCGCAACATGATGATCACGGTGCTCGACGAGGACTACGTGACGGTCGCGGAGGCCAAGGGCCTCGCGCCCCAGAGGGTGCTGCGGTCGTACGCCGCCCGCAACGCCGTCCTTCCGCAACTGTCGAGCTTCGCGCTCGCGCTCGGGTTCATCGTCGGCGGCACGCTCGTGACCGAGCTCGTCTTCAGCTATCCCGGCGTCGGCAAGATGTTGCTGGACGCGACCAACGCCAAGGACTGGCCGCTTATGCAGGGTCTGTTCCTCGTCATCACGATGGCGGTGCTGGCGGCCAACATCATGGCCGACGTGGTCCACGCCATCCTCGACCCGCGCACCCGAATGATGGAGTCCTGATCATGACCGTGTCGAACTTCCCCACGACCGAGGATTCCGAGGTCCGCGAGGATTCTCCGACGGAGCCGCGCCGGCCGTCGCCACTGCGCAAGATAGGCCAGTCGTTCGCGATGTTCCGCAATGGCAAGTCCATCACGGGCCTCGTCATCATCGGCATCTTCGCGCTGACGGCGGTCTTTGCGCCCTTCGTCGCCCCGTACGGGCCCCTCGATAAGGACTACAACGCCCTCAAGCAGCCGCCGTCGGCGGCGCACTGGCTCGGCACGACTCACCTCGGCGAGGATGTCTTGAGCCAGATCATCTACGGCACGAGGGGAGTCCTCATCGTGGGCCTCGTCGCCGGCGTGCTCGCCACGTTCGTCGCCGTGTTCGTGGGCGTCGCGGCCGGCTATGTGCGCGGCTGGCGCTCCGAGTCGCTGTCGGCGCTCACGAACGTCTTCCTCGTCATCCCCGGTCTGCCCCTGATGATCATCATCGCCTCGCAATACGACGACCCGTCGATCGTGCTGATCTCGGCGGTCATTGCCATCACCGGATGGGCGTGGGGTGCGCGGGTGCTGCGAGCCCAGACCATGTCATTGCGCAATCGAGACTTCGTGCAGGCCGCCCGCGCCAACGGCGAGACACTGCTACGCATCATCACGGTGGAGATGCTGCCCAATCTCACCGCGATCATCGCCTCGAGCTTCGTGGGAACCGTGACCGCCGCCGTGCTGGGCCTCACGACGCTCGCCTTCATCGGCGTCATCCCGATCACCAACCTGAACTGGGGCACGATCCTGTTCTGGGCGCAGCAAAACGGCGCCTTCCCCGACTTCTGGTGGTGGTACGTGCCCGCGGGCCTGTGCATCGCCATCTTCGGCATGGCGCTGTCGCTCGTGAACTTCGGCATCGACGAGTACGTCAACCCGCGCCTGCGCTCCGCGGGCGAGCGCGCGCGTGCGATGCGGAAGAAGGGCATGAGCATGACCAGCGGCGTCACCGTGGTCAAGGCGACGCCCGCGCCGCAGAGCGAGGAGTCCGCACAGCCCTAAGGTGATGCCTATGCGCGTAGTAGTTATGGGTGTCACGGGATGCGGCAAGACGACGGTCGGCATGCGCCTGGCCGACGCAGTGAAGGCCGAGTTCAAGGACGCCGACGACCTTCACTCGGCCGATGCGGTGGCACAGATGGCCGCGGGGGTTCCCCTCACGGACGACGACAGATGGCCGTGGCTCGCCCGAGTGGGAGAGTGGTTGGCTGACGGCGAGGACCGGGTCGTCGCGTGCTCGGCGCTGCGCCGCGTCTACCGCGACTGCATCAGGGACATCGCCGGTGAGGACGTGGTGTTCGTCCACCTCGCCGCGCCGCAGAGCGTGCTCGAGCCGCGCGTGCGTGCGCGATCCAAGAGAGATGGCCACTTCGCCGGCGCGGGCCTACTCGACTCGCAGTACGCGACCCTCGAGCCGCTTGAGGACGACGAGGTGGGCGGCATCGTGCGGATCGAGAATTACGACCCGGCCGGCGCGGCGCTCGTGGCCCGCTCGATCGCGGAGTCCGCGGGACGATGAGCGACTGGTGGCCCGTCACGGGGAGTGTGCGTGGCCACGTCGCGAGCCTGGGGCCGGTCGATGCCGAGTCCATGACGCGGGTGTTCCTGCCCATCGAGGGGGAGGACGACGTCACTCTCACCTGGCGCGAGGTTGCGGGGGTCGACGCGCTCGATCCCGAGGTGCGCTTCCAGGAGTTGGTCCCGGACTACGAGGAACGGGACGTGTTTCCGTGGTCAGCTGCGGTGCCGGTCGACGTCGTTGAGAGGCTGCTTGCCGCGCTCGCCGATGCCGGGTTGTCCGGGCCTGTCGACTTGGTGGGCTGGGATGTGTACGCGGAGGACCGCCTGTGGCGCTCGCTGGGAGCGAGGTCCGTCGAGTTCGCGTACGGCGCGACGCGCTGGCACGACGGAGACCATGCACGCCTCGCCGAGCAGCCGCTCGAGAGCCTGCTGTCATGGGCAGGGAACATGGCGTTCTTTCCCGTTGCCGTCATCCCGGCCTCACACGAGTGGATGATCGGCGCGCCGGGCTACTCCGACTCGCTCTACGTCTCGGGACCGTGGGCGTTGCGACAGGCGCTCGAGGAGCGCGGGCTCGAGGTGGCGACGGTGGACCGTCGCTCGACGGCCTCTTTGCCGTCCGACCAGGATTGAGGCGTCTAGGCGCCGAAGCCGACGCGGCGCTTGGTCTCTTCGCCGATCTCGACGTAGCCGAGCGATCCGGCGGGCACGACCACCCGGCGACCCTTCGCGTCGGTGAGGTCGAGCGTGGCGCCAGCCACGGCATCGGCCACCTTGGAGGCGACCTCGTCGCCGCTCAGTTCCGTCTCGATGACGATCTCTCGTGCCACGTTCTGCACGCCGATGCGAATCTCCACGGTGTCCTCCAAAGGTCGGGGCGATCAACTCTGATGACTATCGTAGGGGCGTGACCGAGCCACAGAAGCGCCTGTTCGCGGGCAGGGGAATCAGCGTGCGCGGGCTCGCCGTGACCGCCGGCGTGGTGCTCGGGTGTTTCGCGCTGGGCATCGGCGTGGGGTGGGGAACTTCCCTGGTGGGCGGCGAATTGGCGGCTCCCGAGCCGTCCGTGACTCCGAGTGCAAGCGCCACCCCCACGCCCGAGGCGGAGGTGTCGATTCCGCCGCTCGAGCCCATCGACCGCGAACTCGACGATGCGGATCTGGCAGCCGGCCTGCTGTCGCTCGACGTGCCCACGCAGGCCGGCGGCGACTTGCAGGTTGCCACGGGTGACGCCCAACCCACGGGCTCCGGTGCGACCGTGCAGTGGGTGAGGGTCGAGTACGAAAACGGCCTCGCGATGGACGGCGACGCGCTCGCCACCTTCGTCCTCGAGACCCTGAACGACCCGCGCGGGTGGGCCGCCCGAGGACGCTACGAGTTCGTGCCCACCTCGGGAGCGCCCGACATGCGCATCGTCATCGCCAGTCCCACGCGGGCCGCCGAGCGGTGCCCGGCTCCCCACACGCCCGCGAGCGTCGGCGCCGCAACCGACGCGACGACGAGCCCCACGCCGTCAGCCATGGACGCGGAGCCGACGTCATGCGCGGAGGAGGGTCTCGCCGTCATCTCCGTGTACGACTGGGCGGCCGGACTCTCCTCATACGGCGAGGACCGCTCCGACGCGAGGGCATACCTCGTCAACCACGGCGTGGGCCACCTCCTGGGTGAGGAGGACGGCGTCTGCGTCTCCGGCGAGGCGCTCGTGATGACCGACCAGGTGGACCTCCCCGAGGACTGCACTGTCAACCCCTGGCCGTGGCCCGACGAGCCCGTGCCATCCCCCGCACCTACCGCCACCCCCACGCCGACCGTGAGCGCGACGCGCGACGACGAGTGACCGCGTGGCGACGGCCGCGATGTCACAGCCCTGTGGTGGGGTGTGGGCATGACGTCCACTGCCACCGCCCTCACCGCTGATCAGGAGCAGGCGGTCGCGGCTGCCGACTCCGGTCATGCGGTCGTCGTCGGCCCCCCGGGCTCTGGCAAGACCACCGTCGTGGCCGCCGCGGCGGCACGGGCCGTCGCCCGCGGGGTGGCGCCCGAGCGCCTCCTGGTGCTCGCCGCGACGAGGACGTCGGCCGCAGACCTGAGGGACGTCGTGTCGGCCGCCGTCGACCGCGCCACCGGCGTTCCCGTGGTGCGCACGGCGGCGTCCGTCGCGCACACGATCCTCGCCGCCCGCGCCGAGGCCCTCGGAGACCCGGTCCCGAGCCTCATCACCGGCGCGGACCAGGACGCTATCCTGCGTGACCTCCTCGACGGGCACCGGGCGGGCGACGGCATGGGGCCCGACTGGAGTGGCGTCGTGCCGCCCGAGGCGACCCGACTGCCTGGCTTTCGCGCCGAACTGCGAGACGTCATCATGCGCGCGACAGAGGCGGGTCTCGAGCCCGAGGGACTGAGACGCCTCGCCGAACGCACGGGACGGCGTGAGTGGGCGGCGGCGGCCGAGGTCCTCGCCGAATACCTCGACAACGTGATGTGGCGCAGCCTGCTCGAGGACCAGGGACTGCGGTACGACCCCGCCGGCGTCGCGCGCGAGGCGGCCGTCGCGCTCGACTCGTGGGACAGCGAGTGGGGAGCCGCGCCCGTATGGGACCTCGTCATCGTCGATGACTATCAGGACGCCACCGCCGCGGTCATCGCCCTGCTCGAGGCACTGGCGGCCCGCGGGTCCCGACTCTTGCTCGTCGGCAACGCCGACGAATCGGTGCAGGGTTACCGCGGCGCCGTACCGTCGGCGCTCGCCGCCGCGACGGCCCCGGCGGGTCGGCACTCCTTCTCGGCGACCCTCGTGCGGCTCACTCACCAGCACCGGCAGGCGCCGGCTGTGGAGGCGGCCGTCGCGGCAGCCACCGCACGCATCGGCACCCAGGGCGTCGGCTCGGCGCGGTGGCCGGCACGCGAGGCCGCCGACGACGCCGACGCCATCGAGTTGTTGGTGGCGCCGCATCGCTATGCGCAGTCGCGCGCGATCGCGGCCGCCCTGCGCCGCGCCAGGCACGGTATCGACGGGCCCGCGACTCCGTGGGCGCGCATGGCCGTGATCGCGCGGTCGAATCACCAACTGCGTTCCCTCCACGCGGACCTGCTGGCGGCCGAGATTCCTTGTGAGTCCCTGGGCGACGGTGTCGCGCTTCACGAGCAGCCGGTGGTCGCGCCACTGCTGACGATGATGCTCATCGCGGTCGACGCCCGTGCGTGGAGTGAGGAAGATGCCGCACAGGTCCTGTCGTCTCGCCTCGTCGGGCTCGACCCCGTCGCCCTCCGACGCCTTCGGCGCGCACTGGTGCGCGAGGACCGCTCGGGCGGCGGCCGGGCCCCGGCCGGACAATTGCTTCCCGAGGCCCTGGCCGATCCGGCGCGGCTCGCGAGCCTGGGCGGCGAGGAGGCGCGAGCGGCGCTGCGCGCCAGCACGGCCGTCGCGGTGGCCAGGGCGGCCGCCCAGGAAGGCCAGACGTCGCCGCGCCGTTTGCTGTGGACGCTGTGGGACTCGCTCGGGGTAGCCGAGTCCTGGCGGGCCGGCGCCCTGGCCGGTTCCGCTCGCGATGATGCCGACCTCGATGCCGTCATCGCGCTGCTGCGCGAGGCGCAGAACGTCGAGGAACGCATGCGGGGCGTCACGGCCGTCGGCTTCGCGAAGCACCTCGCGTCGCAGGAGTTCGCGATCGACACGCTCGGTGCGCGGGCGCAGGGAGGCGACGCCGTCGCGTTCGTCACGCCCGCTTCGGCCGCGGGGCGCGAGTGGGACGTGGTCGTGGTCGCGGGTGTCGAGGAGGGCGTATGGCCCAATCTGCGGCTGCGCGACTCGGTGCTCGGCGCCCAACACCTGGCCGAGATCCTGGCCTTCCGTGCGGAGCCCGAGCGGCTTGACCCGGAGCGCCGCTCCGCGCTCGCGGCCGCCTCTCGCCGTTCCGTCATGGACGACGAGGCGCGCTCCTTCGTCGTCGCGCTCTCGCGTGCCAGGAGGACGCTAATCGTCACGGCCGTCCAGGACGAGGACACCCGTCCCTCACGCTTCATGGACTGGATCGAGGCGGCCACCGGTGCGCGTCGCCACGACACCGGCACCGTGCCCCGCGTGTCCGACCTACGTCACGCGGTGGCCGCACTGAGGGCGGAAGGCGTGGCGGCCTCCGGCCCCCCACGTGAGGCGTATGCGACGGCGCTGGCAAGGCTTGCCGATGCGGGGGTCGTCGGGGCGGATCCGCGCGGATGGAATGGGGTCGCCGAGCCCTCCACGGGCGCGGGCTTCTACGCCGACGATGCCCCAGTGCGGGTCTCACCCTCGCGGGTCGAGGGCGTCGAGCGGTGCGCGTTGAGGTGGGCGCTCGAGACGGCTGGAGGAGCGGGCCCCGACAGCGACAAGCAGCAGCTCGGCACGCTGATCCACGAGATCGCCCAGGCCCACCCCGCCGGCACGGCCGAGGAACTGCAGGCGGCGCTCGACGAGCGCTGGCCGGACATCGCGGGTAACGACACCCTGCCCGACCGCGCGCTGCGGGCGAAGGCCGACGCGATGATCGCGAGGCTCGCGACATATTTCGCTTCGAACCCCCCAGACCGCGTCGAGCTCGAGCAGCGATTCCAGGTCGAGATCGGCCGCGCCCTGCTCATCGGCAGCGCCGACCGCGTCGAGCGCCGGGAGGACACCGCCCGCATCGTCGACCTCAAGACGGGCAACCCCGCCTACGCGGGGGACCCCTCGACCCATGCCCAGCTCGCGATGTACCAACTTGCGGCCGCGCATGGCGCCTTTCCCGGCATTGACCATGCCGATGGTGCCGCCCTGGTCTTTGTCGGGGGCTCCACCAAGAACCACGCGGTGCGCGAACAGGAACCCATCGACGTCGCCGAGCAACGCGAGCGCCTCGCGACGGTGGTCGATGTCATGGCCTCGGGGGCGTTCCTCGCCACCGAGAACGACATGTGCGGGCAGTGCCCCGTGCGCCGCGCCTGCCCCGTGCAGCTGGAGGGACGTCAGGTGAGCCAGGCATGACGGATATGGCCGACGACGCCCGGGTCGACCACGACGCGCAGGCCGGGCGCGTGAACGGCGCCGAGCGTTCCGTGCGCGATCTCGCCGCCCTCATCGACTCACGCACCACGCCCACGCCCGAGCAGGAGGCGATCATCGGTGCGGGCCTCGAGCCCACGCTCGTCGTCGCCGGCGCCGGGTCGGGCAAGACCGAGACCCTGTCGATGCGCATGGCGTACCTGCTCGATCATGGCGCCCGCCTGTTCGGCAGGGACCTGGCCCCCGACGAGATCCTGTGCCTGACGTTCACGCGCAAGGCGGCCGCCGAGATCGCGGAGCGGGCCGAGGCGCGCCTCGACGCCGTCTTCGGTGAGGACCCGTCGCGTCCGCCCGTGAGCGTCGCGACGTACAACGGCTATGCGGCCTCGCTGGTCGCCGAGCACGGCCTGCGGCTGGGCATCGATCCCGATGTGGCAACCCTGACCGACGCGGCGCTGTGGCAGATCGCCGACGACATCGTGCAGCACTGGTCCGAGCCCGTCGAGACTCAGGCGTCGGTCTCCACCCTGACCCAGGCCGTGATGCGCCTCGCGGGGCAGACGCGCGAGCACCTCACGGACCCCGCCGCCGTCGCCGAATGGGCGCGCCGCGTCCTGTCGTCGCTCGACGGGCTGCCCGGTGCCCGCGGTGGCACGGCGCTCGTGAATGCCAACGGCAACCCCACTCCCGAGGCGGCCTCGCTGAAGCAACTGGTCACCGTGCAGGACCTCGCGCCCATGGTCGAGCGCTACCTTGCGCGCAAACGTGACGGGTCCTACCTGGACTTCGCCGACCAGGTCGCCTACGGCGTCGCATTGGCCGACCTCGACGCCGTCCAGGCCATCGAACGGGCGCGCTACCGTGTGGTCCTGCTCGACGAGTTCCAAGACACCTCGCCGGCCCAGTTGCGCCTGTTCGCCGCGATGTTCGGACCCGGCCACCCCGTCATGGCCGTCGGCGACCCCAACCAGGCGATTTACGGCTTCCGTGGAGCCTCGGCGAGCGCGCTGTCGTCGTTCGTCACCGAGTTCGGCGGGCCCGCACGGGTGATCAGCCGCACCCTGTCGGTGTCGTGGCGCAACGAGGCGACGGTGCTGCGTGCCGCCAACGCCGTCGCCGGCGCCCTCCCGGCCCACCCGAGCGTCCACGTGGAGCCACTGCGCTCCACCGGCCAGTATCTTGGCCGTGCCGAACCCGCGCGCGTCGCACCCGGGCTGCTCGCCCACATGGCTACCGATCTGGTGAGCGAGGCCGATGCCGTGGCCGGGTTTATCGCCGCGCGCCGCCTCGAGTTGGGGCCGGGCAAGGACGGCGCCCCCGCATCGGCCGCCGTCTTGTGCCGCCGCCGCGCCCAGTTCCCGGCGATGGTCGAGGCGCTCGAGCGCGCCGGCCTCGACTATGAGGTGGTCGGTCTCGGCGGGCTTCTTGACACGCCCGAGGTGGCCGAGCTCATTGCACTTCTGCAGGTGGCGCACGACCCCTCGCGCGGGGACTCGCTGATGCGTCTGCTCGCGGGCGAGCGGCTCGCACTCGGGCCGGCCGACCTCATGGCACTCAAGGACTGGTCGGACAGGGATCGGGACGCTCGCGACCGCGCCGACTCCGACGCGCGGCACGAGGCTGCGACCATCGTCGACGGCGTCGACAGGCTGCCCGCCCCAGGATGGGTGTCTCGCGAGGGCCGCAGCCTCACGGCCGAGGCACACGCACGCCTCGCGGTCCTGCGCCACGTGATTCGCGCCGTGCGCGAACGCACCTATCTGTCGCTGACCGAGCTCATCGCTTTCGCCGAGCGGGCGTGGGGGCTCGACATCGAAGCCGAGGTCGCTCGCCCCGATGGTCGGGCCGTGCGCAATGTCGACGCCTTCCTCGACGCGGCTCGGTCCTTTGCGGCGGGCGCCGAGCGCGCCACCCTGGGCGCCTTCCTCGCATGGCTCGAGGCCGCGCGCAGCGAGGAACGGGGGCTGTCCGCGCCGGTCAAGGAGCCCGAACCGGGCGCCGTGCAGATCCTCACGTGCCACAGCGCGAAGGGTCTCGAGTGGGACATCGTCGCCATCCCGGGCATGACGCAGGGCGCCCGCTCGAGCCAGTTCCCGTCGCTCGACAGCCTCCCGAAGGAAACCCCAGAGGGCCTTGCCGTCAACGACAGCGGTTGGATGAACGAGGCTGGGGCCCTGCCGTATCCGCTCCGGCTCGACCGCGACGACCTGCCGTGGTGGGACCTAGGCGACGTCGAGGACCGTGCCTCTCTCGGCGCCTCGATCGCCGGCTTCAAGGCGGAGGCGGGACTGCATCGGCTCGAGGAGGAGCGCCGCCTGTTTTACGTGGCGCTCACCCGCGCACGCTCCCATGTGCTGCTGTCCGGCTCCTGGTGGGGCACCTCGACATCGGTGCTCGCCCCGTCGGTGTTCCTCCAGGACCTCGTCGACCGCGGCACGGTCACGGCCGCCGGCTGGGCGCCGCGACCCGACGACGAGGCGGACAAGCCCGAGGCTCCGCTGGCGTCCGCACTGTGGCCGCCCGCGCCCACCGCCGAGCAGGAGCGCCGTCGCGCGCTGGCGGCGGATGTCGCCGCCGCGTCCGCCGCCCTCGACACGCAGTCGCCGCCGTCCTGGCATCAGTTGCCGTGGGGCCGCGAGATCGAGGCGATGCTCCGCGAGCGTGATCAGCGCTCGCGCGACGTCGGCGCCGTCGCCTTGCCGGGTCACCTCACCACCTCCCAGCTCGTGTGGCTACAGCGAGACCGCGAGGGCTTCGCCGAGCAGCTGCGTCGCCCGCTGCCCCAGGAGCCGACCCTGGCATCGGCCCGCGGCACGGCGCTGCACGGATGGATCGAGGCGCACTATGGGCACCCCTCGCTCCTCACCGCCGAGGACCTGGCCTCCGAGGACGCCCTCGGCGCGGACGTCCTCGCGGCCGACGACGTCGCACGCCTGCGCGAGACCTTCGCCCGATCCGAGTGGGCGGAGCGTCTGCCGAGCGACATCGAGGTGCGCGTCGAACTGCCGGTGGCCGGCGTGACGATCCGCTCGCGCATCGACGCCGTGTTCCCCGCAGGGGCGGGGCTCGAGCGTGTCACGGTGGTCGACTGGAAGTCGGGGCGGCCCCCGCGCGACGACGCGGAGCGCGCCGCACGCGAGGTGCAACTCGCGGTGTATCGCCTCGCGTGGTCCGAATGGAAGGGCATCCCGCTCGAGGAGGTCGACGCGGCCTTCTACTACGTGGGAGCCGACCAGACGGTGTGGCCCGAACGCCTGATGACGCGTCAGGAGATCGTCGGCCTGCTGCGCGGCGAGTCCTGACCGGTCAGCGAGCCGTGACGGCGCACGGAACTACTGCGCGGCATCGTCCTGATCGAACAGCATGGTCTCGAGGTCGGCCAGCATGCCCTCGCCGTCGGCGATGACGTCGGCGTTGTCGGTGCGCACCCCGTACATGAGCCACCTGAGCAGCGCCATCTCGGAGGACAGCCGTGCGCGATCCAGCAGATGCGGATCGCGGGTCTCGCGTCGCTTGAGGCGGTAGGCCTCCATGATCGAGTCGAGGATGTCGTCAGGGGCGGCCGCCACCAGCCAGGCGAGGTCGTCGGCGGGGTCGGCGACCCGTGCATCCATCCAGTCGACGATGCCGCGTACCCCATCGCCGCTGACCATGACCTGGTGCTCGCCGAGGTCGCCGTGGACCACGGTGGGCTCGAAGCGCCACCAGGCGACGTTCTCGAGCTGCTGTTCCCACCGGTCGGCAAGACGCGGCGGTACCTTACCCGTCTGCATGCCGGTGTCGAGCTCGGACAGGCGACGCTGGCGGTACTCGTCGGCGTCGTACGTGGGCAGACCCTCGTCCTCGACGAGCGACGGCGGCAACTCGTGGATCTCCGCGATCGCGCGTCCTACACCTGCGGTGAGGCCCGGCCCAGGCTCGAGGCGCGACAACACGAGCGGCGCACCCGCGACCTCCGAGTAGACAATCGCGCGGCCATCGGTGACGGGCTCCATCTGCACCGCACCGCGCGGGCGCGGCACGTCGAACGACAAGAGCCCCGTGTCGTGGGCACGGCCGAGGGCCTTCAGCAGCGAGCGCTCGGCCTCGAGGGCGGCGCCAGCGGCGGCGCGACGCGGGGCGCGCACCACCCATCGGGTCCCTGTGCCGTCCTTGACGATCACGACGTCGAAGTCGGCGTCCGAGTGGGGGCTACGCAGCACGTCGTACACGTCGAGGCCGGGAACGGCGGCCGACGCGAGCGCGGCGAGCGCGAGCGGAGAACGAGGCACGCCCTCACGCTAGGGCCAAAATGGGACGGTCGCCACGCTCCACGCCGCCCAGTCGGCACCCGCGGGTGCCGTAGCGTGGGCCGGGTGACCGTCTCCCCGTACCTCGAGCACCCCCTCTTGATCGACCGGCAGGCGCACCGCCGCGTCGACGTCGACCTGGCGACGACCGATGCCGTGGTCGCCTCCCGCGGCGCCGTCCTCATGCGTGATGGTCGTCTGATGAGGGTGCCGGGCGACGCCATCCGCGACGCTACGCTGCGGGCGTTTCTCGGGCACGAAGGGGGTCGTGGGTCCGGCGGCGAGAGGGACCGAGGTGGCCGCGATGTGGGCCTCGTGGTGCCGACCGATCCCGATGTCGACCTCGCTTCGTGGATTGCGGACGGTGCGACGCTGACGCCGTTGCGCGCCGTGCTCGGCGCGCTGACGGACGACCCCGATGGGCAGGAGGACAGGGAGCTCGCGACCACGGCGGTGGCGTTGGCCGCCTGGCACGACACGCACGGCCGCTGCGCCCGGTGTGGCGAGCCCACGGTCGCGGTACAGGGGGGCTGGGTGCGCCGGTGCGAGGCGGAGCAGCGTGACCACTATCCGCGTACCGATCCCGCCATCATCGTCGCCGTGACGGACGCCGACGAGCGCCTGCTGCTCGCTCACGCGGCCCACTGGTCGGCCGGACGTTTCTCGCACCTGGCGGGCTACGTCGAGCCGGGGGAGAGCTTCGAGCAGGCGGTCCACCGTGAGGTCGCCGAAGAGGTGGGGATCGACGTCGCCGACGTCGCGTACGTCGCGTCGCAGCCCTGGCCGTTCCCGGCCTCGGTCATGGTGGGATTTCGTGCCCGTGCCGCATCGAGCGACCTCACCCCCGATGGCGTCGAGATCACCGAGGCACGGTGGGTGAGCCGTGGCCAGTTCGCCGCGGAGGTGGCCGCCGGCACCCTCGTGCCGCCACCCGTGGGATCGATCGCGAGGGCGCTGCTTGAGGATTGGCTGGGTGCACCGGCCGTGGAGACCGCCCCCGACGATGTCAGCGACACCTGACACCATGGCGTCGATGTCAGCGGACGCAATCCTTGAAGCCCTCGACCCCGAACAGCGCCAGGTCGCGACGGCGTTGCACGGGCCCGTGTGCGTGCTCGCGGGCGCCGGCACGGGCAAGACCCGAGCCATCACGCACCGCATCGCCTACGGCGTGCGCGTCGACGCCTATAACCCACAGTCGGTGCTGGCCGTCACCTTCACCGCCCGTGCCGCAGGGGAGATGCGCCAGCGCCTGCGCGCGCTGGGTGCCCAAGGCGTCCAGGCCCGCACTTTTCACGCCGCGGCGCTGCGGCAGCTGAGCTACTTCTGGCCACAGGTGGTGGGTGGGCAGATCCCCCAGCTCGTCGAGCACAAGGCCCCCCTGGTAGGCCGCGCCGCTCGCGCGGCCGGGCTCCAGCCCGACCGACTCACGGTGCGCGATCTCGCCAGCGAGATCGAGTGGGCCAAGGTTTCCCTGGTCTCGCCCGACGACTACGTACGGGTCACGGCGGACGCGGGACGTCCCGCCCCCGCGGGGGTCGAGCGTCGCCAGGTGGTCGACGTCATGCGCGCCTACGAGGACGCCAAGACCGAGTCCGTCGTGCTCGATTTCGAGGACATCCTGCTGCTGCTGGCGGACATCATCGGCCGCCACGGCGAGGTGGGCGAACAGATCCGGCGCCAGTATCGCCACTTCGTCGTGGACGAGTACCAGGATGTTTCTCCCCTGCAGCAGTTCCTCCTGGAGCAGTGGATGGGGGATCGTCACGAACTGTGCGTCGTGGGCGACCCGGCCCAGACCATCTACTCCTTCGCGGGCGCCAGCCCGCAACACCTGCTCGGCTTCACCCGCACCCACCCCAGCGCGACGGTCGTGCGGCTCGTGCGCGACTATCGCTCCACCCCGCAGGTCGTGAATCTCGCCAACGGACTGATGGTGCAACGCGGCAGCGCCGGTATGGGTGTCGAGTTGGTCTCACAACGCCCCTCGGGTCCCGACCCTCAGTACACCGCCTACGAGGATGATGGTGCCGAGGCGGCGGGAGTCGCCGACCGCATCGGCCGTCTGATGTCGGCGGGCGTTCCCGCCTCGCAGATCGCGGTGCTGTACCGGATGAATACGCAGGCGGAGGCGCTCGAAGACGCGCTGAGCGCACGCGGCATCGGCTACCTGGTGCGCGGTGGTCAGCGCTTCTTTGACCGAGAAGAGGTGCGCAAGGCGATGGTGCTGCTGCGCGGTGCGGCGGTCGCCCCCTCGGATGAACCGCTCGGGTCGCAGGTGCGGTCGGCGTTGGCCGATGCCGGCTGGAGCGAGGAGCCGCCTGCCGCGCGCGGCGCGGTGCGGGAGCGCTGGGATTCGCTGCAGAGCCTCGCCCAACTCGCCGACGACCTCGACGAGGACGCCGGCGGAGCGATGACGATGCGCGAGTTCGTCGAGCACATGGTGGAGCGGGCCCAGGCCCAGCACGCCCCGGCCGTCGAGGGCGTCACCCTCACCACGATGCACGCCGCGAAGGGACTCGAATGGGACGCGGTCTTCGTGGTCGGGTGCTCGGAGGGCCTGCTCCCGGTCAAGATGGCGGAAACCGCGGAGGCGATCGAGGAGGAGCGCCGGCTTCTCTATGTGGCCATCACCCGCGCTCGCGAGCATCTGGCGCTGAGCTTCGCTCGCGCGCGCAAGGAGGGCGGCCGCGCCACCCGCAAACGCACGCGCTTCCTCGACCGATGGTGGCCCGACGGTGCCCGCCCGAAGCCGCGCCGCGCCGCCGCCAAGGACGCGCTGGGGGACCTCGACGCCGAGCAGCTGCGGCTCTACGAGGCGCTCAAGGCATGGCGCCTGGCCGTCGCGCAGGCGGCCTCCAAGCCGGCCTTTACGGTCCTCGTCGACACGACGCTCGTCGACATCGCACGCTCCCGGCCGGGCACGCGCGCCGAGCTGGCCGCGATCCGCGGGATCGGGGCGTCGAAGCTTGAGGCCTACGGGCAGCAGGTGCTCGAGGTGGTTGCCGAGCACTGACAGGCGTATGCCGGCCGCATCACGTTCGGACGTCGTCACACCCGAGGCGGGCGCGGACGCCGTCACCCCCGAGGCATGCGCGCCCTCCTCGCCCCCAGGACGTCGCCCACGGGACCCGAGGCGCCACATCGGCATGCGGAGTGAGGGCGCGGAGTCGACGAGGACATCGTGCCGTCATCGCTGATGCGCCACGCGACGGCGCCGCCATGGATGCATGCATGCGCGGCCAGCGCCGCCGCCGTCGACGCCACGCGGGGCTCGACGCGGGGAGGGTGAGCGCCGATGACGGGAGCGAGGTCCACCCAAGCGGGGTCCGCATCGGCTGCGTGAAGGGCCGCGCAGGTGCTACAGGGTGTGACGCCGGGCGTGATCACGTGACTGACCGTGACGCCGCCGTCATCGGTGAGCACGGCGACGTGGGGCTGGTCGCGTGCGAGCAGCGCCGTGGCCAGCGGGGGAGCGCTCACGCACGCGACGAGCACGTCGATGTCGCTCGGCCCCTCCGCCGGTAACAGGCGCGCGCGCGGATGGGCGGCGCGTAGCGCGCGGATGGCGTGCCACGAGGCCGTGGTGCCATCGGGCAAGGGTGCGTGATCAGGCGCGAAACCCACGGTTGCGTCCATACGCGCGGCGGCCGCCGCGATGGCGACCGCGAACGTCCCCGTGTGGTGAACCCGCACCCTCACGGGTGTGGGCGGCGCCGCCTCAAGCAGTCCGCCCTCGCTGAGACGCTGGAGGAGCGCACCATGGCGACGCCGGTCGTCCGCGCCGATCGTTCCGCCCACGGCGAGGGTCGCGAGGAGGGTTTCAACCTCGGCGCTGGCGTGCGCCACCACCACCGGTCGCGTCCATCCCACCTGGACCCCGCCGTCCGGTCGCGGCAGGACGGGCACTCCCTGACGCAGTCTCATGCCGCCAGCGTGGCATCTGCGGTGACGCCCACCAGGGTTGTCCACAGGATGCGGGGCACCCCCGGCACCAATGACGACGGCCCGCCCCCTCGCGGGGACGGGCCGTCGTGAAACCTGTGCGGTGAGGCGAGTTACGCCTTGCCGAGGATGCGGTTGAGCTTGGTGCCGCACTCGGGGCACACGGCCTTCGCCATGCGGCGGCCGTTCTCGGAAACCACTACGTCACCCTCGGTGGTGCGCTTGTCCTTGCACTTCACGCAGTAGAACTCGCCAGCGTACTTGTCGGCCATTCGGCTTCTCCTTCTCTTCTTCGCACGCCACAACAATGGCGCGCACGGTGGTGGCCACGAGGGCCGATCAGGACCCAGCGTAGACGGGGACGGCACATTTGCCGCACAGGCGGACCGCCCCGTGTCGCCGCCGGGCCAGGTTCAGGGGCGCTCGTCGTCTCCCGGAGGCTCCGGAGCGTCGTCGTCGGGGGTGGTGTCGCCGGCCGTGGGATCGCCGGTGGTCGCGCCGCTGAGGAACGCCTCCAGCTCGCGGTCCATGTCGTCGCCGTCGGTGCCACCGGACACCCACCGCTTGACCCACGCGGTGCGGTCGTCAAGGTCTGCGCCCGTGGGCAACAGGTCAGGGTGGGACCACACCCGGTCACGGGACTCAGGGCCCGCGGCCAGCGTGACCTCGCGCCACAGGGATGCCGCCTCGCGCATGCGACGTGGGCGAAGCTCCAACCCGAGCAACGTCTTGAACGCGTCCTCGGCGGGACCGCCCGCCGCACGGCGGCGGCGAAGCATCTCGCTGAGCTGACCGATCGACGACAGGTGGGGTGCGGCGGCCCGCAGCGAGATCTCGTCGACCCACCCCTCGATGAGTGCGAGCAGCGTCTCGATCGAGGCGAGGGTCTCGTGCTGTTCGTCCGAGTGTCGCGGGCTGAAGATGCCCTGAGTGAGGGCGGCCTGGAGTTTGGCGGGATCGGCGACTCCGATGTCCGCCACGGCCTCGTCGAGCGCCTCGACGTCGATCGTGATGGCGGCGGCGTAACGCTCGATGAGATTGTGCAGGTGTCCGGGTAGCCACGCGGCCGCGGCAAACAGGCGCACGTGGGCGGCTTCGCGCAGCGCGAGGAAGGTCAGCACCTCGTCGTTCGGGATGTCGAGGCCGGAGGCAAACTCCGCGATGACGCTCGGGACGAGGGTGACACGCGGCTCGGCAAGGAGCGGGAAGCCCAAGTCGGTGACGCCGAAGGTTTCGCGGGCGGCCTGGCCGGCGGCCTGACCCATGTGCATGCCGCACACGGTCGGGCTGATCGACTGGACCAACGCGCCGGCTTCGGCCCCGTCGAGGCCCATCGCCTCGATCGCCGACCCGGTGCCGTCCTCGCCGCGGAGGATCGACGTCAGCGCTCGCGACACGCTCACGGCCACGGGACCGGCGATGACACGCCACGTCGGAAGCGTCGCCTCGACCCACTCCGCGCGGCTGATGACCTGAGGGTCTCTGCCCGTGGGGTTGAAGTCCGTGGCGGCGTCGAGCCACAGCTGCGCACGCGAGATCGCCGCGCGGTGTTCCTGCGCCACCTGGGACGTGACGGTGGGGTCGCCGCCCTGCGCCGCGACGCCGCGCGCCACGTCGTGCGCGAGGGTCCAGTTGACGTCCTGGCCCTGCGACTGCGAGACCAGCGAACGAATCTGAGACAGGACGTGATCCATCATGGCGGGGTTCTCGAGCATGCCGGATGCCTGTGCGAGGGCACTGGGATCCATCCCCATACGCTCGAGTTCGGCGAGGGCGGCATCCGCGTCGTCGCCAAACAACTCGCGCAACAGGCGCATCCACGGGGTGTTCTCGTCGCTCACGCACTCTCCTGGGGTCGCGACTCTCGCGCACCTCGCGAGCGTCGAGTCCACGGTAACGCTCAGGGGGGTGACTTGGGGGAGACGTTCGCTATGAGCAATGATGGGCCGGTGACGACCGCGCCGGACCCCTTCGCTTCCGTCGAGACCGATGCCGACCCGGCCTCGCGACGCGATCTGACGCTTGCGATCGCGGGCCTTGGCGCCGCGATCCTCTTGGCATTGCTGTCGATCCTGCCTGCGCGCTTCGCGATCGGTATGCCGGGACCCACCTTCGACACGCTCGGGACGGACGACGATGGAGCGGCGCTCGTGGAGATCGCCGGGGCACCCACGTACGACGCGTCGGGCGAGTTGCGGCTCACCACCGTCTCGGTGGCGCGCGGCTCGTCGACGTGGTTCTCGCTGGGCCAGGTGCTGCGCGGGTGGATCGCCGACGACCGCTATGTCCAGCCCGAAGAGGCGGTCCTCGGCGATCCCGACGACCGCGACGAGGTGGAGCAGCAGTCGCAGGATCAATGGGTGACATCGCAGGAGTCGGCGACGGTCGCGGCGCTCACCGCGCTCGGTGAAGACGTGCCGGCCACCATCGAGGTTGCGGCGCTCACGGACTCGACGTACGCCGAGGGGCTCCTCGAGCCCGGCGACATGATCACGGCCGTCGACGGGGTCTCCATCGATTCCTACACGGATCTCTTCGACCAGCTCGATGCGCTCGCGCCTGGTGATGACGTCACCGTGACCGTCGACCGTGACGGCAATAGTGTCGATGCGACGTTCGCCACTCTCGATGACGGCACCGGGAACGCCGTGATGGGGATATACGTCGAGCCCACCTTCGACATGCCCATCGACGTCACCGTCCAGATCGACAAGGTCGGAGGACCCTCGGCGGGGCTCATGTTCTCGCTGGCGATCATGGACAAGCTCACCGAAGTCGACGAGCTCGGGGGTGCCCACGTGGCAGGTACAGGCGCCATCAGTGCCGACGGCGATGTCGAGCCGATCGGCGGGATTCGCATGAAGATGCATGGCGCCCGCGATGCCGGCGCAGACTGGTTCCTGGCACCCGTCGAAAACTGCGACGAGGTCGTGGGGAACATCCCGGACGGCCTGGACGTCTTTGCGGTGGACGACCTCGACGATGGCTACGCCGCCATCGAGGCGATCGGTGCGGGTGATACCTCGCAATTGGCCACCTGCACCGCTCCCTGATTACGCTGGACCCCACCCCGCCGCCGCTGACGAGCAAGGACACCATCCGTGACGTTCGACGACCGACCCGACCGACCGCAACGCCCCGCGTCGCCGGTCCCACCCAAGCGCCGATCGCCGCTGCTGATCGCCGGTATTGCCGTCGCCATCCTGGTGGTCGCGACCGTGATCGCCGCCAACATCTGGACCGAGATCGCCTGGTATCAGCAGGTCGGCTTCACCGGCATCCTGTGGACGCAATGGATCGCACGCATCGTGCTGTTCGCCGTATTCGCGGTGCTCGCGGGAGGCGCGGTCTTCCTCTCGCTGTGGGTCGCCAAGCGTGTGCGTCCCGCGACGGGGGCGCGCCGCGGCGCGCTTGATCAGTACCGCGAGCAGATCGCGCCCATCGAGCGCGGCATCATGATCGCCTTGCCGATCTTTGTGGGCATCGTCGCCGGCTTCGCGATGGCGGCACGCTGGCAGGACACCCTCGCGTGGCTCAACCACACGTCGTTCGGCGAGGTCGACCCGGAATTCGGGCTGGACCTGTCCTTCTACGTCTTTACCCTGCCCATCCTTCAGGCGTTCGTGGGCTTCTGGCTCGTCATCACGATCCTGTGCACGCTCCTGGCCGCTTTCGTGCACCTCCTGTACGGAGGTATCTCCGGCGGCGGCCGCGAGTTCGTCGCCTCCGGAGGCGCGCGCATCCAGCTCGCGGTGTCGGGACTGCTGGTGATGCTGGGCATCGCCGCCAACTACTGGCTCGACCGCTACGCCCTCCTCAACGAGTCAACGGGCGAGTACTACGGCGCGCTGTACACGGACATCAACGCCATTTTGCCGGCCAAGGGCATTTTGTTTGGCATCGCGCTCCTGGTGGGCCTGCTGTTCCTCGCCGTCATCTGGCGCGGAGACTGGCGTATCCCCGCCGTGGGCGTCTCCCTGATGGTCCTGTCCGCGCTCGTCGTCGGGGGTGTCTACCCGGCGATCGTGCAGAACTTCCAGGTGAACCCGAACGCGCAGGACCTCGAGGCTGAGTACATCCAGCGCAACATCGACGCGACCCTGGCGGCCTACGGGCTCGAGCATGTCGAGCCTACGTCGTACGACGCGACCACCGAGGCATCGGCCGAGGCCTTGCGTGCCGACGCCGAGACCACCGCGCAGATTCGCCTGCTGGACCCCAACATCGTGTCCCCGGCGTTCCAGCAGCTCCAGCAGAACAAGCAGTACTACAACTTCACTGACGAGCTTGCGGTGGACCGTTACGAGCTCGACGGCGAGATGAACGACACCGTCATCGCCGTCCGTGAACTCGACCTCGACGGCCTCGGTGCCGAGAACCGCAACTGGGTCAACGACCACACGGTGTACACCCACGGCTTCGGCGTCGTTGCGGCATACGGCAACCGGACCACATCCGATGGCCAGCCCGCGTTCTTCCAGGGCGGCATCCCGTCCACCGGAGACCTGGGCGAATACGAACCGCGCATCTACTTCGGTCAGACGCTGCCCGACTACTCGATCGTCGGGGCCCCCGAGGGCACCTCCCCTTGGGAACTCGACTACCCGGACGACGACTCCACCACCGGCCAGGTCAACACGACCTACGACGGTGAGGGCGGACCGAGCATCGGCAGCATCGCCGAGAAGATCCTCTACGCCATCAAGTTTGGCGAGGAGCAGATCCTGTTCTCGGATCGCGTGACCTCCGAGTCGCAGATTCTGTATCACCGCGACCCGCTCGACCGCGTTGCACGCGTGGCGCCGTACCTCGAGCTCGACTCCACCACCTACCCCGCGGTCGTTGATAACCGCGTGGTGTGGGTCGTCGACGGCTACACGACGACCGACAGCTACCCCTACGCCTCCCCGCTGCAGTCGAGCACGCTGTTCGCCGACTCGGAGGGCTCGCCGCTGCCGACTGTGCTGAACTACATGCGCAACTCGGTCAAGGCGACGGTCGACGCATACGACGGCTCGGTCACGCTGTACGCGTGGGACGAGTCGGACCCGCTGCTGCAGACCTGGCAGAACGTGTACCCCACGAACATCCAGCCCATTTCGGAGATCTCGGGTGACCTAATGAGCCACCTGCGCTACCCCGAGGAGCTGTTCCAGGTGCAGCGCCACCAGCTGCAGCGCTACCACGTGACCGATGCCTCGGCCTTCTACTCCGGCCAGGACACCTGGACGCTCCCGAACGACCCGACCGTGGGCGAGACCACCCTGCAGCCGCCGTACTACCTCACCCTGCAGATGCCCGGTCAGGACGAGCCGTCGTTCTCGCTGTACAGCTCGTACATCCCCGGTGGTGAGACCGACCGCAACATCCTTACCGGCTACCTTGCGGTGGACTCGGAGACGGGCAACGCGGATGGCGAGGTCGCGGAGGGCTACGGCAAGCTGCGGCTGCTGGAGTTGCCGCGCGACACCACTATCCCCGGCCCCGGTCAGGTGCAGAACAACTTCAACGCAGACTCGGACGCGCAGACGACGCTGAACCTGCTGCGCCAGGGTGACTCCGATGTGGTCAACGGCAACCTGCTGACCCTGCCCGTCGGTGGCGGACTGCTGTACGTCCAGCCGGTGTATGTGCAGTCCTCCGAGGGCACGCGCGTGCCCCTGCTGCGCAAGGTGTTCGTGTCCTTCGGTGAGGAGATCGGCTTCGCCGACACCCTCCAGGAGGCGCTCGACCAGGTCTTCGGTCCGGGTGCCGCGCCGGAGGTCGACGAGGCCGAGACCATCACGGACGAGGGTGAGGTCACTGACGAGGCCGACGTGGACACGGGCGCAACGCCCACGCCGACGCCGACGACGTCCTCCACTCCCGAGCCCACCAACACCGCGACGACGCAGCCCGAGCCGGAGCCCACGCAGACCGGCACCGATGACCGTGACATCGCCACGGCGCAGGCCGACCTCGAGGCCGCCCTCGCCGACGCGCAGCAGGCGCTGCAAGACGGTGAGGCCGCCCTCGCCGATGGCGACTTCGCGGCTTACGGTGAGGCGCAGGACGACCTCGCCGCAGCGCTCGAGGCGGCCGTCGCCGCCGATGACCGCATCACCGAGATCCAGGCCGCCGAGTAGGCGATTTGGAGCATCACCCCGCGTCGGGTAGAGTAATCAAGCCGACGCGGGGTGGAGCAGTTCGGTAGCTCGCCGGGCTCATAACCCGGAGGTCGCAGGTTCAAATCCTGTCCCCGCTACGAGAAAACGAAGGCCCGGACCATATGGTCCGGGCCTTCGTCGTTTCCTGGCAAGGCGGCCCCGCCGCCCGGTAGTGTCGCCGCGTGACGACCGCCCGCCGCATCGGCCTCCTGTCCGCCACCGGCATCGGCGTCGGTTCCATGTTGGGCGCGGGAGTGTTTTCCGACATGTGGGTCGAGGTGCTCGCCGCAGGGCGGTGGGCGATGGCTGCCGTCGCCGGCGCTGCCATCGTCGCGCTCCTCAACGCGTTGTCCACGGCGCAGCTGGCGGCGCGCTACCCGGTGGCGGGAGGCGCATATGCCTACGGCCGCGCCGAGCTGGGTCCCTTCGCTGGACACGTGGCCGGGGCGGCCTTTGTCGTAGGCAAGACGGTCTCGGTCGCGGTGGGCGCCACCGTGCTGGGCGCCTCCGTGTTGCCAGGACACGTCCAGGGCATCGCGACGGCGGCGATCGTGGCCGCGTGGGCGCTCAATGCGGGGGGGATCACCCGCACCGCTCGCGGGGCCACTCTCATCGCGATCATCGTGGTCGCCGCGTTGGTCGTGATCGTGGCGCTGTCGCTGACCGGGACGCCCGAGGATGCGGGCCCGCCTGTGTCGGTGCTCGCGGCCGATGCCGGACCCACCATGACGTTTCTTGTCGCCGTGGCTGCGTGTTTCTTCGCCTTCGCCGGCTATGCGCGCATTGCGACGCTGGGCGAGGAGGTGGAGGCGCCGGCGAGAACCATCCCGCGCGCGATCCTGTTTGCGCTGGCAGTGGTCGTCTCGCTGTACCTGGTGGTGGCGGCGGCCCTCTCCCGCCTTGGCGCCGATCGCCTGGTGCCCGCGGCTCGTCGCGACGGCGATGTCATCGTGGCGTCCGGACCGGCCGCACCCATCGAGCAACTGGCCCGCATGGGAGGCGTGCCTGTGGTTGTGGCGACGGTGGTGGCAGCCCTGAGCGTGGGAGGCGCGATGCTCGCGGTGATGGCGGGCGCGGGCCGCACCGCCATGGCCATGGCCCGCGAGGGTGACCTCCCGCGGGTGCTCGCCGCGACGGGGGCGTCGGCCGCCCCGTGGCGCGCCGAGGCCGTCGTCGGCGCGTGCGCCGTCGCGCTCGTGTGGACCGAAGGAGCCAGCCTCGTGCTGGTCTCCGCTGCGAGCGTGCTGCTGTACTACGCCGTGGCGAACCTGGCCG
The DNA here is from genome assembly GCF_002090135.1 of Demequina sp. NBRC 110055. Taxonomy (GTDB): domain Bacteria; phylum Actinomycetota; class Actinomycetes; order Actinomycetales; family Demequinaceae; genus Demequina. Next base: position 60,054 of record NZ_BBRL01000005.1, read on the forward strand.
CAGTCAGCCAGCGCCGTGGGGGTCGCACCGCGGGTCTCGCGATACCCGCGACGCTGTCGGTCGTGGGGCTGGTGTGCTCGCTGGGACTGGCCGTCGTCGCTCTCGTGGGAGCGGGCGACGCGGTGTGGCCCGCCCTGCTCGTCGGCCTCGCCGTCATAGCCTGGCCCGCGGTAGCGGCCGCGAGGCGCCGTCCGCGCGCAACCTTCTAGGACGGCAACGTCAGCCGAGGGTGGACGTCGCCGTCCATCCGGCCCACGCCGCGGCGACACCGGCGGCACACGTCAGCGCGAGGTAGGCGACTGCGCGGCCTCGCTCTCCCGCCTCCCACAGGTGCGCCGCGTCTACCGCGAGCGTCGAGAAGGTCGACAACCCACCGCCCACCCCGGTCCCCAGCACGAGCATGAGGCCCGCGGGTGCGTCGGGGATACCGGCCACCGCCCCGACGAGAGCGCACGCCAGGGTGTTGGCGGCGATGGTGTGCCAGGCGAGGTTCTCTCCGGTCACGCGCTGTGCGAGCAGGTGGCGCACGACGGCGCCGACCCCGCAGCCGACGACGGCGCCGACAGCCAGCACGACGCTCATGCGGCCGCTCCGGCGCGCGCGATGGCCCAGCGTCGAGAGACTACGGCCGCGACCACGGTCGCCACGACCGTGACGGCGAGAAGCGCGATCGACGCGCCAGCGCCCGCGCCGGAGGTCCACTGCAGCGCCGCGACAGAAGAAAAGGTAGTGAACCCACCCAGGACGCCGGTGGCGACAAAGGGACGCCACCAGCGGCTGCCCCGCACGTTGAGGTGGCCGTCGATTGCGCCCAACGCCGCCGAGCCCACGATGTTGATAGCCACGAGATCCCAGGGCATACCCGCCGCGGCGGGGAGAACGGCGTCGATGCCGATGCGTGCCGCACCGCCGAGCATGCCGCCCACGAAGACGAGCAGGACGGGGTGGCGCAGCGTCACCGAGCGGCCAGCCAGGCGTCCGCGTCGGCGAGCTCGGCCTTGATGCCCTCGAGCACCGCGTTGTGCACGGCCTTGGCGATGATCGCGCCAAAGAGCGGCACCTTGACCGACACGTTCCCCTCGACGCCAAAGACCGAGCCGGTACCGTCGGGGGTGAGGTCGAGCCTGCCGGAGGCGTGGCCCGGCGCACCCATGATCTCCACCGCGAACGTCGCGTGGCGGCCGGCGCCCGCCGGCGCCTGCCAGGCTTCCGTGTACTTCACCGTGAGTGTGGAGCCCACGAAGCCGCGAAACTCCTGCGGAATGGTGGTGGAGGGGATCGTGCGCCTGATCGAGACCGAGAAGGCCTCGTCCGCACGGCCCGTGACGATGGCGCCGCCGTCGTGGGCTCCGCCGGTCGCGCCACGCATGTGCGCGAACGACTCGTCCGCGAGCATCGCGATGACCTCGTCGACGCTCGCGTCGAACCGGTGCGTGTGTGTGATCTCCATGCGAACCCTTCGACGGTGAGACCCAGGCTACCGCGACCCCTGTGGCCACTTAGGCTAGGGGCGTGGCGACACTCAGAGAGACGGCAGAGAAGTACGGACCCCTGTCCGAGGCAGAGGCAGAGTGGCTCGCCTTGCTGACGGCCGAGTGGCAGATCATCGCGGACCTGTCGTTTGCGGACCTGGTGATGTGGCGCAAGGTCGACGACGGCTTCGTGGCGGTCGCCCAGTGCCGCCCGTCGACGGGACCCACCGTGCACCAGGACGACGTCGTGGGGACGATGGCGGCCGCGGGCCGTATTGCCCACCTGCAGCGCGCGCTCGACGAGGGTGGGATCACCGCCTCGCGTGAGCCCCGCTGGGACGAGACGTATGCGGTGCGCGAAGATGCTCTCCCCATCGTGATGGACGGACGCCCCGTGGGCGTCCTCACGCGCGAGGTGTCCCAGGCGGTGTCGCGCTCCTCGAGCCGCCTCGAACTGAATTACAAGGGTGCCGCGGACGATCTACTTCACATGATCACGCGCGGCGAGTTCCCCACACAGATGTCGGTGACCGGCTCGCGCCGCGGAGCGCCGCGCGTCGGCGATGGAGTCCTGCGCCTGGACGCCGCGGGCCACGTCACCTACGCAAGCCCCAACGCCTTGTCCTGCTTCCACCGCCTTGGCGTGACCGGATCGCTCATGAACAGGTCACTGCCGCGCGTGACGAGCGAGCTCGTGACCGACAAGGGCCACATCGACGAGACCCTCGCGATGGTCGTCATGGGGCGCGCCCCATGGCGTGCGGATGTCGAGGCCAACGGCGCCACGTTGTCCCTGCGTGCCATCCCGGTGACGGAGTACGGGGAGCGCATCGGCGCCGTGTTGCTGTGCCGCGATGTCTCGGAGCTCAGGCGCCGCGAGCGCGAGCTCATCACCAAGGACGCGACCATTCGCGAGATCCACCACCGCGTGAAGAACAACCTCCAGACGGTCGCGGCGCTGCTGCGCCTCCAGTCGCGGCGCGTGCAGGCGCCCGAGGCGAAGGAGGCGCTCGCGGAGGCGATGCGTCGCGTCTCCACGATTGCGCTGGTGCACGAGACGCTGTCGGGCACGCTCGACGAACTGGTGAATTTTGACGACCTGGCGGCGCGGTCGATGCGGATGGCGGCCGAGGTCGCATCGCCAGGTGTGCAGGTGAAACTGCTGCGCGAGGGCGACTTCGGTTTGATCCCCGCGCAGTACGCCTCGTCGTTGGCGCTCGTGATGACCGAGCTGGTCACGAACGCGGTCGAGCACGGCTTCGAGGGACGCGAGCACGGCATCATCATCGTGACAGCCGAGCGTACGGACGAGTCCCGTCTCCGGGTCGTCATCGCCGATGACGGTAAGGGCCTGAGCGCCGAGCCGTCTGGCCTGGGATCGCAGATTGTGCGCACCCTCGTCGAGAATGAGCTCGGTGGCGAAATCCAGTGGCGGCGTACTGACACCGGATCCGCCGTGGACCTCCACGTGCAGGTGGGCGAATAGCGCACCGCGCGTGGCCGGCGTCCGCCGGGGGCATGGACCCGGCGCTGCCGTGACACGACAACGGCGCCGCAGCGGTGAGCTGCGGCGCCGTGGAAGCGTGGTCGCGTTACTTCGCGGCGCGACGGGCGCGAGCGGCGCGGCGCTTCAGCGAGCGGCGCTCGTCCTCGGATAGGCCGCCCCAGACGCCCGAGTCCTGGTTGTGCTCCATCGCCCATTGCAGGCAGGTGTCGCGGACCTCACACGTGGTGCAGACGGCCTTGGCCTTTTCGATCTGCACGAGAGCGGGCCCGGTGTTGCCGACGGGGAAGAACAGTTCCGGGTCGTCGACGTCGAGGCATGCAGCGCGGTCGCGCCAGTCCATGTGGACCTCCTAGGGTTGTGGAGGCATGGCAAAGCCCGCCTAGGGTGAGGGGGTTCATGCCGCTGCCATCGCGAAATGTCACTGTTTCAAGTTTCCCATTGTTAACAACAGATGACAAGACCCTAATTTTGTGTGGTGGGTCACGTTCGACACGCTCGTTAGGGTGGGGGCCATGACGCGTGAGAGCCCCTTGTCATCGGCGCCAACGCGCCCGGTCGCCGCGATCGTGATGGCCCTTGAAGCGGTCGCATTGGCCGCGGGCGCCGTCGCGTACGCGTGGCACGGGATCGCGGGCTCGGACGACCCCGCGCTGACCTGGTCGCTCGTCGTGATGCTCGCCGTCCTTGCGGTGCCCCTTGCTGCAGCCGCGGCGGCCGTGAGCAAGGGACGGCGATGGGGGCGGTCCTACGGGATCATGTGGCAGGTCCTGCAACTCGCGGCGGGCTGGTACCTGCTGGAGGTGTCAACCGCTGGGGCCGTCGCCACGATGGTGAGTGCCGTGGTTGCCGGCGCCGCGTTGATCCTCGAGACGCGCGCCGATCCCCAGATCTGACGGCAACTGCACCGCCGCCGCGCGCCGCGCCGCGATGACCGCGACCCTGCCGGGCACGGGCGGGTGGTCCACGACGCCCGCATGATCGAGCGGCGCGAGCATCCTGACGAGGCGCGAGGTGGGCTCCTGGAGCACCAGCGTCGCCTCGTGAGGCGCGAGGTGAGGGGAGTCGGCCTCGCGGGCGTGGGGCCCGATCGATGCCGCGATCGCATGGCGACGAAGCCCCGCGGGCCCGACTACGGTCACCGGCGCGCCAGGCGCGGCCCAGGCCGCCGCGTCGTCACCGCCCACGCCCCACGCCCCGGAGCGGTGCAGCGCGTCGCCTACGTCGCGCGGTAGCGGGCGCACCAGGCAGCGCGCCGCCGGGGCCGCATCGGCCGTCGCGAGCTGGACGAGGCACCCCCCTTCGGCCCGGACGAGCCAGGCGCGACCGGGCACGTTCCCGAGGTTCACGTCGCGAGGAACCGACCATGCCTGGGCCTGCCCGGGGGCGCATGGCGCCATGACCGCAGTGAGCGCTGCGCCACGGGCCAGCCGGGTCGAGGCCTGCGGCCCGCCCGCCAGCACGGTCGGATGCCCCAGCGTCCCGCGGGCGAGGAGGGCCTCCACCGCCGCGCCGTCGTCGACGGGGGCCAGCCGTGCGAGGGCACCCTCGGCGTCGTCGACGATGAGCAGGTGGGCGGGATCCACCGCCAGGGAGAGCGTCCGCGCCGCCTCACGGGGGTCCTGCGGGAGACGAATGGGCGTCATGCCGTGAGTGGCCGCCTCGCGCATGAGGGAGGCCAGCACGGCGTCCCTCGCGCTCCCGGGGGAGCCGACGATGACCAGCGGGCCCGATGCAGGGCGCCACAGCACCGGCATAAGGCGGCGTTCCTCGGGCAGGTCTGCGAGGGCGACGACGAGGCAAGCTTCGGTCGCGCCCCTGTCTGGAGGCGCAGCGGGGCGCGGATGGAGGTCGGCGGCATCGAGGCGGTCGGGCAGCGGCGCCTGCCACAGCGGCGCCGGGCGCGGGTGCCCGGCCCAACTCTCGTGCGCCAGGTCGGCCAGGGGCGTGCCGGGCGGCACCGCCGCACCTGTCGAGACCACCGCGGGTGAGCGCTGCGCATCGGGCGAGGCTGTCTGGATCTCCTCGATCCCGCCCGCGCGTGCCAGCAAGGCGCGGCCCGGGGTGTCGCGGGGGATGGTGGCGGCGTCTGGCCTGCCCACGAGGTCGCGCGACTCCGCGTCGGACACCACCCGCAACGCGAGCGTGGTCGCGACGTTCGCGCGGACCACCGGTGTCACCGCTCCCGCCGGACGCTGGGTCGCCAACACCAGGTGCAGCCCCAGCGACCTCCCCTGCGCCGCGAGTCGTGCCATGTCCGGCACGAAGTCGGGCGCAACGGACGCGACCTCTTGGTATTCGTCGATGACGACGAGGAGCCGGCAGGGGGCGTCACCGGCCGCCTCCCAGTCGTGCCACGAGGTCAGCCCCCGGTCGCGCAGGGCGGCCTTGCGAGCGTCGAGCTCGGCGGCGATTCCTGTGAGAGCGCGCTGCGCGAGGGGGCCGTCCAGGTCGGTCAGGGTCGCGCTGACGTGGGGAAGCTCCATGCATCCGGCAAGGCCCGCCCCACCCTTGAAGTCGACCAACGCGATCGACAGGTCCGCAGGCCCGTAGTCATGCGCCAGCGACGTGACAAGCGTCTCGAGCGCGACGGACTTGCCCGAGCCCGTCGTGCCGGCGACGAGGAGGTGCGGCCCGTCACGGTCGAGGTCGATCGTGACGGGTCCGTCGTGGCCGATACCGAGCGTGGCGGTGAGCGAGCGTGCCAGGCCGACCGCGCGCGGCCCGGTGCTCTGGGTGCCCGCGGCCTCGCGCAGGTCGCCCCATCTGACGGTGCGGGGGAGGGCGTCGGCTGGCGCGTGGCCGGCGGCGCGCCGGGCAGCGGCGTCGGCCACGTGGGCGCTCACCGACAGCGGCGGTCGCGTGCACGTGCTCGCGCCGGCGCGCTCGCGGACGGCGGCCTCGCCCACGTCGACCGTGGCCTGGGCCCATGACGGCGCCTCATCGCGTGGTCCCACCAGGGCCACGCGGTCCTCGGCGGTGGGTGGCTCGAGCCAGCGCATCCAGGACTCGTACGTGACGCCGTCGAGCCGCCGGCCGCGGTCGAGGGCCACTGCACGGGCGTATCCCGCGGGCCACATCCCCCGTCCGCGGATGGCGAGTCTGCCTGGGGGCGTGCGCGCGGGCTCGGCGCGCCGCTCGCGCCGCCGCCGGCGGTAACGCGCCACGACCGCGGGGCTCATCACTGCGGCGCCGGCGACGAGCATGAGCGCCGCAAGCCACCACCGCCCCGTGATCGCCCCGATCACGAGGCCGCTCATGACGCTGCCCGCCAGCACGGTCCAAGGCATTCGCGCCGTGCGGACGTCCTCGGTTGACTCCTCATCGGTGGAGGCTCCCGTCACGATGAAGACGCTGCGGCCCGCGGCCACGGTCGTCGTGCCGTCGGCGACCGTGCGGCGGGTCCCGTTTGTCGAGCCCCGGTCGCGTACCCGGACTCGTCCGCCGGGCATCACGCTGAAGTGGTGGGCCGACAGCGCGGGGTCGGCGACGGCGAGCCCGCTCGCGCGGTCCCTGCCCACGGTGAGGCCTTCGTGATCGACACGGGCGCGCACGCCCGCATCGGGCCCCCGCACGGCCTCGATCGTCACGTCGCCGGCGCGCGCCAGCGTGCCGCGCGCGGCCGCAGTCAGCCGCGCGCCGTGGACGAGCGGTGGCACCCCGGCGGGGTGGTCCGGCGCCAAGCGCTGGTCGCCGCACCACACCTCGGTGACCCCCAACGCGCGAGCGATGTCCCTCGCGGCGGCCCCGGGGCGCACCTCGTAGTCACGGTCATGGTCGTCGGAGACTCTCACGCCACGACCCTGCAGGGCTCCGCGCCGCCGCGCATCGGTCGCGGCGCCCCTGGGGATAACCCGGTCAGGGAGCGGAGGCTGTGGGAAGCGCGCTGAGCGGCGCGACCTCGCCCGATTCCACAGCGGTCCCCGCGTACCACGTGTAGGTGCGCACCGACACCGTGCGGGGAAGGGCCTGCAGCGTGTAGGTCGAGTGGCGCACCTTGGACGACAGCACGGTCTGGGGTGCGTCGGTCCACGGGACGTCATCGATCGTGCGGGTGAGGACGAGCGGCTGCTCGCCCCAGGCATCGGCCATCTGGGCGATCTGCGCCGCCGTGGGCGGGGCGAGCGCCAGCACGACAGGCACGTCGCACACCGTGCGCAGGCCGCCGAAGAGCTCGGACGTGCCGACGAGCACGATGGGCCGCCCCTGATCCAGGGCGCACAGGCGGTCGATCATGTCGCGCGCCCCGATCATCTCCCTGGTCGTCACGTTGACGGCCGTCGACAGGGGGAACTCGGCGGTGGGTTGGACGGAGACCCAGGTGGTCAGCGGCAGGCCGATCATGCCGACGGCAGCGACCCGGCGGGCGATGCGGCGGGCATCGGTGCCGCGCAGCAGCGAGGTGAGCCACCATGCGGCCGCGCCAGCGAGCAGCAGCAGTCCCGGCAGGGTGACGGGTTCGAAGCGGCGGATCGCCCAGATCTGGTCGGGCACGATGTTGGGCTTCCACAGGTACAGCACTGTCGGGGCGAGGACGGAACCGACCAGCACCGCCCATGGCGCGTCGCGCCTCACCATGCGCATGGTCGCCCATCCGAGTCCGAGGATTCCGAGGACGATGAGGGGCCACGTGAGGTAGTACGACAGCCACGTGACGGTCGACTCGGCATAGGTGCGCGTGGGATCGACGGTGAGGCCCTGCGCGCGCTGGAAACTCTCGATGACGCCGTTGACGAAATCCTGACTCGAGGTCGTGTCGCCGCGGTGCACGGTGGTCCACAGCGGGCGCGACGCGAACAGCGCCATCACCGCGATGACGGCGCCGCCGACGATCCATGCACCCGTCGCTCCGAGGCGCCGCGACACTCCTGTGAGCCACGCGTCGCCGCGGCGACGCTCGGTCCACGTGGCGCCCCAGGCGAGCAGCACCACGGCGACGAGAACGACGGCGGCGAACAGCGCGACCGCCTCGCTCGCCAGCCGCTCAAAGTACGCCGCGCTCCACACCGCCACCGACGCATAGCCCGCCGCCAACGTGACGGTCGTCACGACCACAAAGACCGTGAGCGCGCGGCGCCGCCACGCCCGCGGGGCCTCAAGCACGGCCAGGGCGATGGCAACCCCCGCCATGGTGCCCATCGCACCCGAGGCGCCGTCAATGCGCACCAACGTCGTGGCACCGGCGCAGATCGCCCCCGCCGCCATCAACGCGGTGGAGCGTTGCGTGAGCCCGCGCCAGGCGTACAGGATCCCGGCGATGGCCAGCAGCAACGCGAGCGGCTCGGTGTAGGCCGGCCGGGACAGACCGATGTGCGAGACGGTCAGCGCGAGGGCCCCCGCGGGCGCGAGGGCGGCCATCGGCGACAGGAAGCAGCGCGCGAGCGCGTAGACCGCAAGGATGCCCGCCGCGCCGATGACGACGTTGGCCGCGAGCACGCCGGTGTCGCCCGCGAACCAGCCGCCGACGGCGATGGTCGCCGGCAGCATCTTGGCGCCCTGAGGCTGAATCATGTCCCCGTTGAGGTTCCACGCCTCCGAGGCGTCGGCAAGGAAACTGCTGCTAGCCGCGGCGGCCTCGACCGCGCCGGCGGCGGGGATGTCCGTCGACGGGTGGTCGACGAGCCACAGGCCCGACAGGGTGAGGAAGCCGGGATCGCGCACCACGAGCATGTATTCGGCGGCGAGCGCGACGTTGACGACGGTCCACACCGCCGTTCCAGCCACCACCATCAGTCCCGCGAGGGCGTCGTGCGGTGCACGCGAGAGTGGCGCGAGTGGGCGCCAGGCCACCGCGATCAGGACGACGGCCAACGGCATCACCGTCCACCAGGTGTGCAGGCCGAGGCTCACCATGGCTCCCGCGGCCAGGGCGACCGCGGTGACGACGAGAACAAGGCGCTCGGGAGCGGCGGCGAGGGTGGCGCCCACGCGGCCGTCGAGGCGGCCGGGCGCGACGGTCGTGGTCACGATCGCCCAGCGTACCGGCGGCGTTCTCACGCGCGAGGAGGCGTCGCGGTAGTGAGGCGAATGCCGTGCCAGCTACGGCATCGGCCGCCCGCGCGCGGGTGTCGTTGCGCTCGCCCGCCCGCCGGGTATCGTGTCCTCATGACGCGAATTGTCTTGGTCGAAGATGACCCGACCATTTCAGAACCCTTGACCCGCGCTTTGGGTCGCGAGGGGTACGACGTGGAATGGCACGGGACGGGTATGGGAGGAGTAGGTGCGGCAGACGATGCGGATCTGGTGATCCTTGACCTCGGCCTGCCCGACATCGACGGGGTCGACGTCGCGCGGCGCATCCGTGACAAGGGCCTGCAGGTGCCGATCCTCATGCTCACCGCGCGTGCCGACGAGGTCGACCTCGTGGTGGGCCTCGACGCGGGCGCCGACGACTACGTCACCAAGCCCTTCCGCCTGGCCGAGCTGCTCGCGCGCGTGCGCGCGTTGCTGCGCCGCCGCCTCGTGGGCGACTCCAACGGCGAGCTTGCCGTCGCGGGCGTGCGCGTCGACGTGGCGGGCCACCGTGCCTTCCTCGACGACAAGGAACTGCAGCTGTCGGGCAAGGAGTTCGACCTCCTGCACCTGCTGGTCGCGAACGCCGGCTCGGTGGTCTCGCGCGACACGCTGATGCGTGAGGTGTGGGACGCGGACTCGTCCGCCCCGTCGAAGACCCTGGACATGCACGTGTCCTGGCTGCGCCGCAAGCTGGGCGACGACGCCGCATCGCCGCGCTTCATCACCACGGTGCGCGGCATGGGCTTCCGCTTCGAGAACGACGAGTAGTCCCTCATGCGCCGCCGGGTGCTGCGCGCCACCATCGCGGCTCTGACGGTCGCGGTGATCCTCCTGGGGATTCCGCTTGCGGTGGTCGCCGCGCAGATCGTGAAGGAGGACGCGCTACGCGACCTCGACCTGCGCACCACCACGGCGGCGCGGGCGCTGGAGGTGCGCTACCGCGCGGGCGAGACCGTCACAGACAACGTGCTGGGCTCGTACGTGTCGGATGCACAGAACGCGCCCAGTTACATGTACGTCCAGTTGCCCGACGGCACCGAGATGACCGCGGGTACCGAACCCACCCGGTCCTTCTCCGACAGCCACGTGACGGACGACGGCCTGGTGGTCGTGATGTACATGGACTGGTGGGATGTCTTCTGGATCAGCGCCCAGTTCGTCGCTCTCGTGCTGGGCCTCGGCGTGATCGCCGTCGCCGCTGGACTCGCCATGGCTCGGTGGCAGGCCAACCGGCTGACCGCGCCGCTCGTGTACTTGGCCGCGTCCGCCGAGCAGCTCGGCACCGGCCAGGTCCGTCCGCGCCTCGATAAGACCGGCATCGAGGAAATCGACCTGGTGGCCGACGAGTTGTCCCGCAGCGCCGACCGCATGGCGGCGCGTCTGGCCACCGAACGACAATTTGCGGCCGATGCCTCCCACCAGCTCCGTACGCCGCTCACGGCACTCACCATGCGGCTCGAGGAGATCGCAGCACTGTCGACTCAGGACGAGGTGCGCGAGGAGGCCGAGAAGTCGCTCGAGCAGGTGGAGCGGCTCGTCGGCGTGGTCGACGAGCTCCTGGGGCGCTCGCGGCGCGCGCTCGGCTCCGGCACGGAGCTTGTGGTGCTCGAGCAGGTCTTCGAGCAGCAGCGCGAGGAGTGGGCGCAGGCGTTCCGCGCCGCGGGCCGCGAGCTCGTGATTCACCCGACCGACGCGACCGTGTTCGCGACGCCGGGCGGGCTGGCTCAGGTGCTCGCCACGCTCATCGAGAACTCCCTGCACCACGGAGCCGGTATCACGACGGTGGCGGCCCGCGAGTCGGGGGCCAACCACGCGATCGTGATCGAGGTGCGCGACCAGGGCGAGGGGGTGCCCGAGGATCTGGCGCCGCGCATCTTCGAGCGCGAGGTGACGTCCGGTCGCGGCACGGGCCTGGGTCTCGCGCTCGCGCGCGATTTGGTGACGGCCGATGGCGGCAGGCTCGAGTTGGCGCAGCGCGTTCCCGCGGCCTTTGCGGTCTTCCTCCAGGGCGTGCCGCAGATGGTCGACCTGGAGACCGTCATCCCGCACGGCCGCTCGGGAGGGCCGCGCCGGCGCCGCTGAGGCTCGCCTACCGCTCGTTGGCCTCGGGGTCCACCGCCGGGTCCACCGCCACCCGCGCGGCGTCGGCGTCCGAGGAGAACACGAACAGCGAGAACCCCAGGTAGCGCGCCACGGTGCCGAGGCCGATGCCCAGCACCGACGCGATGTTGTCGGCCAGCGCGGACTCGAAGCCCAGCCCGTGGTGGCTCAGAGCGACAACGCCGGCCTCGAGCGCGAGCGCCACCGCGTTGATCGTCGCGAACAAGGCGAGCTCGGGGAGCGGACGGTGACGGCTGGGACCGCGGAAGGTCCAACCGCGATGCGCGACCCACGCGAAGCCGATCGACACGAGGGTGGCGATGATCTTGGCGGTGACGACCCGGTCGTCGCTGCCGGCGACCTCGCTGTCGGGCGCGAGCGGCCCGAGGCGCAGCAGATTGAACACGCCGAGGTTGACGACGATCCCCGCGATGCCGACCGCTCCGAAGCGCAGCATTTCGGCGCCGCGGGCGCGTACACGGTCGAGGATCGTCACGGGTGTCGAGCCTACTGCCGGGTAGGGTGCAGCCATGACTTCCCCCATCGTCGCCGTGATCGGCGGGGGCCAACTCGCGCGCATGATGGCGCCCGCAGCGACGGCCCTCGGCATTACCCTTCGCGTCCTCGTCGAGTCGGATGCGGCACCCGCCGCTGCACCTGCCCACGAGACCGTGGTCGGGCTGCCCTCCGACGCCGACGCGATCGCGCGCCTACTGTCCGCTCCCGTGCCCGATGCCGTGACCTTCGAACACGAACACATCCCCGCCGAGGTATTCGAGGCGTGCGAACGCGCCGGCGTACCCGTCCGCCCGGGCCTCGCCGCCCTCCACTACGCGCAAGACAAGATCGCGATGCGCGAGCGTATGGACGCGCTCGGTCTCCCCAACCCCGCGTGGGCCGAGGCGCGCTCCGAGGAGGACGTTCAGGCCTTCCTCGACGCGCACGGCGGCGAGGCGATCCTCAAGACTGCGCGCGGCGGCTACGACGGCAAGGGGGTGATGGTGGTGCGCAGTGCCACCGACGCCCGCGCCTGGCTCGAGGCCGCAGCCGTCGGCGGTCCCCGCCTGCTTCTCGAGCAGAAGGTGCCGTTCACCCGCGAGCTGGCGATCCAGATCGCGCGCCGTCCCTCGGGAGCGTCGCGCACCTGGCCCGCCGTCGAGTCGCTGCAGCGCGACGGGGTGTGCTCCGAGGTGACGGCGCCCGCGCCGGGCCTCGACCCGGCACTCGAGGCCGAGGCCGAGCGCATTGCCACCGTCATCGCCACCGAGCTTGACGTCACGGGTGCGCTTGCCGTCGAACTGTTCGAGACGGCCGGCGGGCTGCTCATCAACGAGCTGGCCATGCGCCCGCATAACTCGGGGCACTGGAGCATGGACGGCGCCGTCACGGGCCAGTTCGAGCAGCACCTGCGCGCCGTGCTCGACCTGCCGCTAGGAGACACCACGCCCACGTCCGCGTGGACGGTGATGGCGAATGTGCTGGGGGGAGCCCGCACGGACCTCGAGGCTGCCCTGGCCGAGGTGACCGATGCATCGGCCAAAATCCATCTCTACGGCAAGGCCGTGCGCCCGGGCCGCAAGGTGGGCCACGTCAACCTTTCCGGCGCCGAGCGCGCCGAGACCTATGAGCGGGCGGTGGCCGCGGCGGCCGTCGTCAGGGACGGAGTACCAGCATGAGCGACCCCATCGTCGGCATCGTCATGGGATCCGACTCGGACTGGCCCACCATGGTGGCGGCGGCCGAGGCTTTGGAGGAGTTCGGGATCCCCTTCGAAAAGGACGTCGTGTCCGCGCACCGCATGCCAGAGGAGATGATCGCCTACGGGCGCGAGGCGGAGTCGCGGGGGATCCGCGTCATCATCGCCGGGGCCGGTGGCGCCGCGCACCTGCCAGGGATGCTGGCGTCGGTGACGACGCTGCCGGTCATCGGCGTCCCTGTGGCGCTCAAGCACCTCGACGGCATGGACTCACTCCTGAGCATCGTGCAGATGCCGGCCGGGGTGCCTGTGGCCACCGTGTCGATCGGGGGGGCGCGCAACGCGGGTCTGTTGGCCGCGCGGATGCTGGGCTCAGCCCCTACGGAGGAGGGCGCGGCTCTGCGCGAGCGCATGCGCGTCTTCCAGGCGAGCCTGCGCGACGTCGCGTATGCCAAGGGGGAGGCGCTACGCCGCCAGTAGTGCCGCGCTCACCAACGAGAAGGGCCCCGCACGCTCGGCGTGCGGGGCCCTTCTCACGGGGGGCTACTGCGGGATGACGCAACCGTCGAGGATCTCGTCCTGCGTCTCGCGCAGCGGCGAGGGGCTCACCGACGGGGTAGGCGTCGTCGCGGTCGCGGAGGGGGTCGAACTCGGCTCGGCCGAGGCGGTGGCGTCGGGCGAAGCCGTGACCGACGGCTCTGCCGAGGGCTCGGGATCCGCGGTGGGGTTCTCGACCGTGGGGTCGGTCGACTCGATCGGGACGTCGTCGATCAGGGCCTGCCACATGGCGGTCGCCTCGGGCTCCGTCCACACGACGTCACCCTTGCCGTCGCCGGGGTAGTGCCACGGCACGGTATAGAAGTTCAGGTTGCTGGTCTCGAAATTCCTGAGGCTGTACGCGAGGCCGATGATGTTGTTGAGCGAGCCCATTTCGGAGTCCATGGACAGCGACTCGGCGCCCGCGCGCACGAACTGAGTGAGCTCGGAGACATCGGTGAGATAGTTCATGCCGAGCACCTTGCGGGCGGTGTTCGTCAGCAACTCCTGCTGACGCTCGATGCGCGCGAGGTCGGTGCCGTCCCCGCCGAGACCCGTCCCGGTACGGGCGCGGGCGAAGGCCAGTGCCGTCTCGCCATCAAGCACCTGTGCGCCCGCGGTGAGGTCGAGGTTGGCCTTCTTCGACCGCATGTCCTGCGTAATACACATCGGCACGCCATCGATCGCGTCGACCATGTCCTCAAAGCCGGAGAAGTCGACCATGACGAAGTGTCCGCCGAGGTCGACCCCGGTGAGATCCATGATGGTCTGCATGACACACGCGGCGCCCTCGCCGCGGTCGCCATTGCGTCCACCGTTGGCGAGTGCGGTATTGAACTTGGCGGTCCAGCCAGGGATGACTTCGCCGTCATACATCCTGCAGTCGGAGATCCTCACGCGCGAGTCACGGGGGATGGAGACCACGTCGATGCGCTCGCGGTCGGCACTGATGTGCATCACCATGGTGGTGTCGCCGCGCATGCCACCCGCGACGTCGCCGCCGATCTCGGCATTCTCGCCGTTGCGCTCGTCGGTACCGATCAAGACGATGTTGAGGGGCTGCCCCGCGGCAAAATCGTTCGGGGAGTCATCGACGACGGCCGTCTCGCCTTCGCCGCTGGCCAGCAATGAACTGGTGTCGTGGGTGTCGAAGGAGCCCTGCAAGAGCAGGGCAGAGGTGCCGCCGTACACGACCGCGAATCCCGCGACCGCGGCGACGCCGCTTGCCACCGCGGCGAGCACGTGCCTACTGACAGGGCGGGCGCCGTGCCGTGCACGTGACCTCGAGCCGGATGAGCTCACGGATGGTCCTCCTCAAGAACAGTCGATGAAGGCGTCGGAGACGCTCGCGACTCTAACGCGCAAAAGCCCTGCTCGGTTCCGCGCGCGCGAGATTACGGCGTGGTGCGCGCCACAAAGTCATTATCGGCCTCGCGCGATGCATTCTGAAACGTAGCATTCGTGTGGCGGCGTCGTCCCAGGTAGGTGGGGCGTGTGGAGGGGGCCATGCGGATCGATCCGCCCCCGCGTTACGGCAGACTCGCGGAGCAGGTGCGGAGGTGCCGTTAGGCTCGCGCTGTGATGTCCTTGCCGCCTTTGTCATCGCTTCCTGCGGTCAGCGTCGTGTTTCCCGTGCGCAATGAGGCGGCGCACTTGCGCGACAGCGTCCGCGCGGTCCTCGCCAGTGGGTATCGCGGCGAGGTCGAGGTGGTCGTCGCCGTGGCGCCGTCAACCGACGGGACGGAAACAGTCGCGGCCGCCCTTGCCGATGACGCGCGCATCACGATGGTCGACAACCCCACCGGCCGGACTCCCGACGGTCTCAATGCCGCCATTGCCGCTGCCCGTCACGACGTGATCGTGCGCATGGATGGTCACGCCCTCATGCCACGCGGGTACATCGATCTCGCCATCGATGCCCTACGTAGCACCGGCGCGGGCAACGTGGGCGGTCGCATGGTCCCGGAAGGCCAGCAACCATTCCAGCGCGCCGTCGCCGTGGCGATGTCGTCGGTCTGGGGCCTCGGTGGTGCCGGACACCGCCAAGGGGGGACCGCGGGACGCGCGGAGTCGGTCTATCTCGGCTCCTTTCGGCGCGAGGCACTCGAGGACGTGGGTGGCTACGACCCACACTATGTGCGGGCTCAGGATTGGGAACTCAATATGCGGTTGCGTGAGGCGGGGTATCTCGTGTGGTTCGTGCCGCAGATGCAGGTGCCGTATTTTCCCCGCGCGACATGGCGCGACCTCGCAACCCAGTTTTGGCGCACGGGCCAATGGCGGCGCGAGGTGATCCGTCGCCACCCGCAGTCGCGTTCGCTGCGCTACTTTGCGGCGCCCGTGGTAACCGTAGCGGTGGCCGCGGGACTGGCGCTCGGAGTGGTCGGTGTGCTCGCCGGCATCCCCGCGCTCGCGTGGACGCTGATCATTCCCGGCGGCTACGCGCTCGGCGTGCTGGGCGCCTCTGCTGTGCTGGCCTCACGGGCGGGCTCGGAGGCGACCATGCGCATGCCGCTGGTCCTCGCGACCATGCATCTGGCGTGGGGTGGGGGCTTCCTGAGGGGCGTGCGAGATCTTTCGACTTGACGCACGGGGATTACACGGGTGTAATTCCTACAACGCAGGCTCACGTTCTGCGTTGAAATCGGAGGGAAGCCTATGTGGAATATCTACGAAGGCGCAGTGCCCTCGGACGCGGGAAAGCCGTCCCCGACGCTCGCGTCGGTCGTCGACATCTTTGACGGTGTCGAGGACGATGGCCCCCTGGCATGGCAAGAGCGCGCGCTGTGCGCCCAAACCGATCCCGAGGCCTTCTTCCCCGAAAAGGGTGGATCGACCCGCGAGGCCAAGAAGGTGTGTGCGTCGTGCGACGTGCGCTCCGAGTGCCTCGACTATGCGCTTGAGCACGATGAGCGCTTCGGGATCTGGGGTGGGCTGTCGGAGCGTGAGCGGCGCAAGCTCAAGCGTCGCGCCGTCTAGCCGGTCAGCCCGCGTGGGAAGGGTATGAGTTCGGCGCGCCTGACGGTGCGCGCGGTGGTGGTCAGCGACGGCAAGTCGTCGCGCCTCGCCGCGGTCCTCGATGCCGTGACGGCACAGGATCCCCTTCCCGATCACATCGATCTCGTCCTGTGCGGCGACGCCCAGGAACCCCTGCTGCCCTCGACGCCACCTATCTCGGTGGTGCGCAGCGACGCGTCCCATGTGGGCCGCGCCATCGACGACGCGTTGGCTCTCGCTCCGGGCCGCGCCGGCGAGATGCTGTGGCTGCTCCACGACGACTCCGCGCCCCTGCCGGGAGCGCTGGCGCACCTGACGGCCACGGCCCGCAAGCGCCACCGCGCCGAGGTGGTGGGTGCCGCACAGGTGCAGTGGGACGATCCCGCGCGTCTCGTGAGCCTCGGCACCACCACGACCCGCGTCGGGGCGCGGCGGGTCACGCTCGTCGATGAAAACGACGTCAATCAGGGTCAATACGACGCGCGTGATGATGTGCTCGCCGTGTCACTCGCGGGAGCGCTCGTACGTCGCGACACGTGGCACCGTCTCGAGGGACTCGACCCCGCGTACGCCGGTTGGGGCGACAGCCTCGACTTCTGCCGGCGCGTGTGGCGCTCGGGCGGCGACGTGGTGGCGGTCCCGCGCGCCCGCATCCGCCACGCCCAGGAACGGCTGTATGCGCGCCGCGGCGAGGACCAGGGAAGCCGCCGCGACACCTACTCCGCACGCCGCGCCGCGGAATGGTTCCACGCTCTTGCCTACTCGCCGTGGTGGATGACGCCACTGGTGCTTGTCGCCGCGTTCCTCTCCTCAGGGTGGCGTGCTGTCACGCGCGTGGTGCGCAACGACGCGCGGATGCTCGCGGCGGAACTCGCCGTGCCGGCACGCCTCACGGGCATGCTGCCGCGGCTATGGCGCTCGCGCCGACGTGTGACGTCGAGCGCGGGGAGAGGTCGGGGCAGTCGTGCCGCCGAGCGTCGACTCCTCGCTACCGGCGCCCAGGTTCGCCATGACATGCGCGTACGGGAATGGGGGGAGTACGAAACGTGGCGTGCCGCGTCGGCCCCCACCGACGTCGTGCGGGCCGAGCTCGACCATTCGCGCCGACGCACCTGGCGCGCCTTCGCGATCACGGGGGTCGCGCTCGCCGCGGTGTCCGCGACGCTCCACGGCGACTGGATCCTGGGGATCCTGCGTGGGCAAATGCTGGCAGGCGACGTGCTGGGCGTCACGGACATGTCCGTAGGCGACGTGTGGGACCGCGGCCTGGGCGGGTGGACTGAGCAGGGTCTGGGGGCGCCCGCCGTCGACGGTGGCCTGGCCCCGCTACTTTTGCCGCTGTCCGTGGTGCCGGGCGGCCTCGCGGCCGGGGTCGGCCTGCTGCTGGGGCTGGCACCCCTGTGGGCGGGCCTCGCAGCATGGGCCGCCTCCGGTGCGATCAGCCGCTCCGTGGTGTTCCGCGCGAGCGCGGCCGTCGCGTACGCCGTCATGCCGTCGTTCATCGTCAGCGTCGAGCAGGGCCGCATCACCGCGGTGATGGTTCATGCCCTGCTTCCGCTGGCCGTGCTCGGCATCATCCGCGCGGCGGGGTGGCATCGCGGCGAGCGCGTCGGGGCGGGCGAACACTTCCCGGTGCGGCCCCAGCCGTCGCCGAGCGCCGGCATGGCGGGCGCCGTCGCGCTCGCACTATGCACCATCGCCTCGCCGCTGCTCGCGCTGCCCGCGCTCGCAGGCCTGCTCGTGCTCGCCCTCATCACCCCGGGCCGGCGTGCGGGCCTGCTCGCCCTCGCGATCCCGACGCTCGCGGTGGCCCTTCCAGGATGGGTGGCGGCCGTGTCGCAGGGCATTGCGACGCCGGACGCCTGGTCTGTGATCGCGCGCGAGCCGGGTCCGTCGCTCGCGTCGGGCTCGTCGGTGCTGGACATCCTCATGAACCCGTGGGGGACGGCGCCCGGCGTGCCTGAGGTGCTCGCCGCAGTTTCCGCGAGTGTGGTCCCGGTGGTCCTGGTCGCTGCGGCCGCAGCGCTGCTGGGCGGACGGCGATGGAGAGTCACCACCGCGGGCGTGGTCGCCATGGCCGCGGGGATGATGGTCGCCGCCGCGCAGGCGGCGACCGCCGTATCGCCCGACTCGGGCGCCGGCACCGCAAGCGCGAACGGCTGGGCCGGCCCGGGGCTGTCCGTGCTGGCCATCGGTGTGATGCTGGTGACGGGCGCCGGGCTCGATGGCGCATGGCGAGTCGGCACGGGCGCCGTGAGGGTACTGGTGCGCGGCGGCGCCGTGACCGTGACCGCTATGGTCGCGGTGGCAGTGATGGGTCATGTCGCCACGCTCGTGTGGCCGGGACGCGAGGAACCCACGACGGTGTCCGCGATCCCGCGCGACGTGATTCCTCTGGTCGCGGCGCTCGAACAGCATCAACCCACGCGCCAGCGCGTGCTCGTCCTCGGCGACGACGACGGCGTCGTGACCGCGGCCGTCCTCGCGACCGACGGCTCAGAGGTCATCTCGTCCGCGGGTGAACTGCTGGCCGATGGCCGCGCCGCGGCGCGCTCCACGGGCGCCACCGTCAACGGCGTGGCCACGCTCGACGACGCGATCGCGCGGATGCTCGGCGGCGAGGCAGGTGCGGGCGACTCACTCGTGGACTGGGGCATTGGCGTCGTGGTCGCCTCCCCGGGGGCCGATGCGCTCGAGGATTCGCTCGCGCAGTCGCCCGACCTCACGCTGCTGGGTTCGTCCGATCGCGGCACCTCGTGGCGTCTTCAACGGGCCGATGCCGTGGCGGTCTCACGTGCGTGGGTTGAGACGGACGGTGGGGTCACCCCGGCGACTATGGGCCGCTCGGGAGGCGCCGTCGACGTGGACGGCGCCGGCACCGCGGTCATCGCGGTCGCTCAGGACGAGGCGTGGACGGCCACCCTCGATGGTGTCGCCCTCGAGCGAATCGAGGACCCCGTCGGGCGCGTCGCGTTCGCCGTGCCGGGGGCCGGCCACCTTCACTTTGACTACGACGACACGGCCCACCGCGTGTGGTGGTGGCTCGGGGCGGGCGCCATCGTCTGGGCGCTCCTCGGAGCGATCCCGTTGCGCGCGCGAGGCTTTAAGGAGACGCGCGCATGAGGCTGACGAGGCTCGTGCCTGCGGTGACCGCCATGGCGAGCGTCGCCGTGCTGTTTGCGGTCACGCTTCCTGACCCTGCCACGCCGGCGCCCGCCGAGGTCCAGGACGTGGCCGTGAGCCCAACGCCGCTTCCCTTGGCATGCCCCGGACCTCTCGAGGTGCCCGTGGGCGACATTGATACCGGGGACGCCGATCTCGACGCGGGTTCATCCGACCGCGACTTCTGGGTTTCCCCAGACGGAGACAACGCCGCCGAGGGGACGGCCATCGACGGCGCGTGGGGAGCCCAGGTGGAGCGCGTGGGCGGCGGGGACATTGCGTCACTGGCCGGAACCACGTGTATGCCGCCCCTGCAGGATCAGTGGCTGGTCGCTGGCTCGACGGCGCTGGGTGCAAGTGCGCGCCTCGTGCTGACGAACACGGCGGACACCGTCACGCGCGCGCACGTGACGCTGTATGGCCCGGTGGGCGAGGTGGCAGAGCCGATCGTGGTGTCCGTCGCGCCCCACGGCCAGGAGTCGATCCTTCTGGAGGGGGTGGAGGCGGAGGTGCCGGGACTTGCGGTGCGGGTCGTCGCCGGCGGTGTCGGTGTCGCGGCCGCCTTGCAAGACTCTCGGCTCGATGGTTTCGTGGCGGCCGGCACCGAGTGGGCGGCGCCCACGCAGGCAGGCGAGAGCCTCATCGTTCCCGTCGCCGGGCCCGTCAGCGCCTCATCTCCGGCGGCGGTGCGGCTCATTGCGCCGGACGGCGCCCACGTGTCGCTCGCGCTGTGGGGCGGCGACGGCGTGCGCACATGGCTCGGCGAGGAGGGCGTGGACCTCGAGCCCGGCACCGTGACGGATCTGGTGCTTCCCGACGGCGACGTGCAGGCGGTGAGTATCGAGGCCGATGCCCCGGTGGCCGCGGCCGCGCGCGTCAGCGTGGCACGGCAGGCCGCGCCGGACACGGGGGTCGACAACGCTCTGGACATCGCCTGGACCGAGGCGCAGGTCGTCACCGACGAGGAGCGCGCCGTGGTGGTTCCCGACGGCGACGTCGCCGCGGTGGTCGCCGCCGGCACCGCTGGCCGTTTGACGCTCACGGACTTGGGGGGCGAGGTGGTGCTCGACGAGCCCGTCGCGGCCGAGACGGTCCAACGGTTCGGCCTCGACGTCGAGCCCGGCACCGTGCTCCTCGCGACCGACCGTGTCGCCTGGGCGCTCGCGGTCGCGGACCCCGACGCCGGCTTCATCACGACGCTGTCGCCCGTGGCCACGACCGTGCCCGACCGGTTGGTGAGCATCGTGCCCGGCGGCTACGTGGGAAGCCCGTAGTCGGGATCGATGTCCTCGGGCGAGCGTCCCAGCAGGTGGCTGACGTGCTCGGCGATGAGGTCACGCACCAGTGCAGCGCGCTCCGCGCCGTCGGCGCGCAGTTCAACGGGGCGGCGGTACAGCACGATGCGGGCGGGCTGGCCGAGATCGGCGGGGAAGAGGCGGCCCAACGGCACCCCGGTCTCCCACGGCGTGGGCTCGGACGCGGGCACATCCTCCGTGCCGAACTCCACACGACCCCAGTGCTGCGCCCACCTGCCCTCTAGGCGTTCGACCGCGTCACGCACCAGATCATCGAACTGCTCGGCACGCGTGGTCCACGCCGGCACGTCGTAGGGCAACAAGGGTGCCCTGAGGCCCCTGTCATGACGATCGCGACGGCCCATGGCGCCGAGGCTACCCCCACCCACGGCGTGGCAGGGACGTGCGCGCCCGCGACGCGAGTAGCGTCCCGAGTGTGAAGTCCACTCGTCAATGCACCCGCACCACCTGCGACCGTGCCGCGGCCGCGACCCTGACCTATGTGTATGACGACTCGACCGTGGTCGTGGGCCAACTCTCGGCGCAGGCAGAGCCACACAGCTACGACCTGTGCGCTCACCACGCCGACCGCTTCACGGCGCCGCGCGGCTGGGACGTGGTCCACATCCACCAGGAGTTCACCGATGCGGGCCCCTCGCCCGACGACCTCGACGCGCTCGCGCGCGCCGTGCGCGAGGCGGGCCGACCCGCGTCCACACCGGTGACGCGCTCCGTTCCGGTAGCCGCTCCGACGGCCTCCGAGCCGCGTCGCGGGCACCTTCGCGTGGTCGCGTCCGACGCCTAGGCACTAGCCTGTCTCGCGTGAGCGAGACACCTGACCTTAGCGGCCTGATCAAGTCCTACGACGTGCGCGGCATCGTCGGCGAGGACCTCACCGAGGACGTCGCGCGCGCGATCGGCGCCGCGTTCGCCGACGCGGTGGTGCTGCCCGAGGGCGGCAACCGCGTGGTCATCGGGCACGACATGCGTGACTCCGGGCCGCTGTTCGCCGCCGCCGTGGGAGATGGATTGCGTGACCGCGGCCTCGACGTCACCGAGATCGGCCTGTGTTCGACCGACGGGCTCTACCACGCCTCCGGCGTCCTCGAGCTGCCCGGCATCATGATCACCGCCTCGCACAACCCCGCGCAGTACAACGGCATGAAGATGTGCCGCCCGCTGGCCCGGGCGGTCGGTGAGACGACGGGTCTGGGGGCCGTGCGTGAACTCACCGCGCGCTACCTCGTCGACGGGATTCCCGCGGCCGAGCACCCCGGCACGCGCACCGACAAGGAGATGCTGGGCGACTACGGCGCCTTCTTGCGTGAGCTTGTCGACCTGCGCGGCATCCGCCCCCTCAAGGTCGTCGTCGATGCCGCCAACGCGATGGCGGGCCTCACGGTGCCCGCGGTGCTCGGCACCGCGGCCGACCTCGCGGAGCTTCCCCTCGAGATCATCCCGCTGTACTTCGAGCTCGACGGCACGTTCCCGAACCACGAGGCCAACCCCCTCGACCCCGCGAACCTGGTGGACCTCCAGGCAGCCGTCCTCGAGCATGGCGCCGACCTCGGCCTGGCCTTCGACGGCGACGCCGACCGCTGCTTCGTGGTGGACGAGTTGGGACAGGTAGTGCCGGCATCGGCCATCACGGCGCTCGTCGGCCTGCGCGAGGCGGCACGCGAACGCGCCCACGGCGGCGAGCCCACCGTGATTCACAACCTCATCTCCTCGCGCGCGGTGCCCGAGCAGCTCGCCGCTGCCGGCGCGACGCCCGTGCGCTCCAAGGTGGGCCACTCCAACATCAAGGCGATGATGGCGGAGCTCAACGCCGTCTTCGGGGGCGAGCACTCGGCACACTTCTACTTCCGCGACTTCTTCTACGCGGACACCGGCATGCTCGCCGCCATGCATTTGATGGCCGCGCTGGGCCAGCAAGAGGGGCCGCTCAGCGAGATGTTGGCGCCGTGCGACCCGTACATCGCCTCGGGCGAGATCAATTCGACCGTCGAGGACGCCGACGCCGCCCGTGCGCGCGTGCGCGAGGCTTTCGCGGCCGAGGGCGCCGTGGAGGACGACCTCGATGGCATGACCCTGTCGCATTGGGACGCCGAACCGCGCTGGTGGCTCAATGTGCGCGCGTCCAACACCGAGCCGCTGCTGCGGCTCAATGTCGAGGCCGCCGACCAGGCGACCATGAAGTCCGTCCGTGACCGCGCGCTCGCGCTGATCCGGCAGGACTGAGGTGTCCACGGAGGGTGGCACCAAGGCCATCGTGGCGGCGCTCGCCGCCAACCTCGGCATCGGCGTCACGAAGTTCGCCGCCTGGGCGCTGACGGGTGCCTCGTCGATGCTCGCCGAGGCGATCCACTCGGTGGCCGACTCGGGCAACCAGGTGCTCCTTCTCGTGGGCGGCAAGCGCGCCAAGAAGGTCGCGACCGCCGACCATCCTTTCGGCTATGCGCGCGCCCGGTATTACTACGCGTTCCTCGTCGCCGTCGTGCTGTTCACGCTCGGCGGCCTGTTCGCGCTGTATGAGGCGTGGCATAAGTGGAGCCACCCCGAACCCATCGAGTCGTGGCAGTGGGTGCCCGTCACGGTCTTGATGGTGGCGATTGCACTCGAGAGCGCGTCGCTGAGGACCGCCGTGCGCGAGTCGCGACCAGCCAAGGGCGACCTCACCTGGCCGCAGTTCATCCGCCGCTCGCGCTCTCCCGAACTGCCCGTGGTGCTGCTCGAGGACACCGGCGCGCTCGCGGGCCTCGTCTTCGCGTTGTTCGGTGTTTCCATGACCCTCGTGACCGGTGACGGTCGCTGGGACGCCGCCGGCACCGCGATGATCGGCCTGCTCCTCGTGGTCATCGCCGTGGTGCTCGCCCGGGAGACCAGCTCGCTCATCATGGGGGAGTCCGCCACACCCAAGGACCTCGCGAGCATCCGTGCGGCCTTCGACGCCTCGGGCCTCACCGACGTCATCCACCTGCGCACCATGCACCTGGGCCCCGACGATGTGCTCGTCGCCGCCAAGGTGGCGGTGCGCGCGGGCGCGACCATGGCCGACGTTGCCGCCGACATCGACGATGCGGAACACCGCATCCGCGCCGCCGTGCCCGCCGCCCGCCTCATTTTCATCGAACCCGATCTGCGCCGCGCGCTGACCGAGCCCGCGCCCACCAAGGAGAACTCCCCGTGACCCACGAGTACGTCGTCGCCGACCTGGCCCTCGCCGAGGCCGGCCGCCACCAGATTCGCCTCGCCGAGCAGGAGATGCCGGGCCTCACCAGCCTGCGCGCCCAGTACGGCGACGCCCGCCCGCTCGCCGGCGCGCGCATCGCCGGTTCGCTGCACATGACGACCCAGACCGCCGTGCTGATCGAGACCCTTACCGCGCTCGGAGCCGAGGTCCGCTGGGCCTCGTGCAACATCTACTCGACCCAAGACGACGCCGCGGCCGCCGTCGTGGTCGGCGCCGGCACCTACTCGGCCCCCGCCGGACCGCCCGTGTTCGCCGTGAAGGGCGAGACGCTCGACGAGTACTGGGAGTACACCGACAGGATTCTCACGTGGGACGGTGTCGACGGTCCCACCATGATCTTGGACGACGGCGGCGACGCCACCCTGCTGGTCCACGAGGGCGTCCGCTACGAGGCCGCCGGCGAGGTTCCCGCGCCGCTCGACGAGGAGGACCCCTCGTACAACGAGGAGGTCGAGT
Source organism: Demequina sp. NBRC 110055 (assembly GCF_002090135.1). Lineage (GTDB taxonomy): Bacteria > Actinomycetota > Actinomycetes > Actinomycetales > Demequinaceae > Demequina. Next base: position 84,541 of record NZ_BBRL01000005.1, read on the forward strand.
CGATGCGCAAGGTGCTGCGCCGCTCGCTCGCGGCCGACCCCACGCGCTTCACCCGCATGGCCGCCGGCATCCTCGGCACGAGCGAGGAGACCACCACAGGCGTCCACCGCCTGGACCAGATGCACGCACGCGGCGAGCTGCTGTTCCCCGCGATCAACGTCAACGACTCGGTGACGAAGTCGAAGTTCGACAACCGCTACGGCATCCGCCACTCGCTTCCCGACGGCCTGATGCGCGCCACCGACGTCCTCATCGGCGGCAAGCTTGTGTTCGTCGCGGGCTACGGCGACGTGGGCAAGGGCGCCGCGGAGGCGCTACGCGGCCAGGGCGCTCGCGTCGTGATCGCCGAGGTCGACCCCATCTGCGCGCTACAGGCTGCGATGGATGGCTACGAGGTGGCCCGCATCGAGGACGTCGTCGAACGCGCCGACTTCTTCATCACCACGACGGGCAACAAGGACATCATCCGCGTCGAGCACATGGCCGCGATGAAGGACAAGGCCATCGTGGGCAACGTGGGCCACTTCGACAACGAGATCGACATGGCGGGCCTGGCCCGCTCGGGCGCGAAGCACCAGCCCATCAAGCCCCAGGTCGACGAGTGGACCTTCGCGGACGGCCACAGCGTCATCATCCTGTCCGCCGGTCGCCTCCTGAACCTCGGCAACGCGACCGGCCACCCCAGTTTCGTGATGAGCACGTCCTTCGCGAACCAGGTGCTCGCGCAGATCGAACTGTGGGTGAACCTCGACGAGTACCCGCTGGGTGTGCACCGCCTGCCCAAGGTGCTCGACGAGAAGGTCGCCCGCGACCACCTCGACGCGCTCGGGGTGCGGCTCACCGAACTCTCGCAGGAGCAAGCCGATTACTTGGGCGTGCCGCAGCACGGCCCCTTCAAGCCGGACCACTACCGCTACTGACGGCCGCCTGGGCGGCCGGCCGCGGCATCGGCCATTCTCGCGGGCCGATGCCGTGGCTCAGTTGTCGACGTCGGCGACGCCGTAGGGCAGCGCACCCACGCGCGCGTCCTCGCGGTCGGCGCGCGCCTGGCGCTCCACCTCGAGCGCGTACTCGCGCCTGCCACGCTCCACCAGCACCGCGGCGATGACGTACTCCGGGTGGGTGCCGGGCGGCGGCGTGGGAGAGACGTGCTCCAGGACGCGCGCCCCGAGATCGGTGCCGAGCCGCGCGCGCGAGTCGGGGCGAAGCGCGGCCGCGCGGGCGAGGAACATGCGGCTCGTGAGGGCCAGGCCGTCGGGCAGACGGCGGATATCCGCGGTCGTGGCCCACGGCTCGAGGAACGGCGGCATGGTCAGCGGGGGCAGGGCCTTCGCGCCGCCGCGCACCCGCATCGCGTACGTCCCGGCGAGCATGTCGCCCAATCGCTTGCCCCGAGCCGACAACATCGACGTCGTGACGGCGATCATGCCAAACGACAGGTAGACCTCCGCGAGGCCGACGAAGGCGCGCGTAAAGGCGTGGCGGAAGGCGATGGGTCCGCCGTCGTCGCGCACCACGCGCAGGCCCACCGCGAGGCGACCCGTCGACAGCCCGCGCGTGAGCGTCTCGACCGCGGCCGGGAGGAGGACCAGGGTCGTGACGAGCGTGAGGATGGTGACGGCGCGCCAGGCCGCGCCGTTGAGGTACGCGCCCAGGGAGTTCGCGATCACCAGGAACGACGCGACGGCGGTGCCGCCGTAGACGAGCGCGTCGATGGCTCCCGACAGCATGCGCAGCGTCACGGGGGCCGCGCCCGTCGAGAGCGCGACGCCCTCGCCGATGAGGATCTCGTCGTCCTGCATGGTGCCTCCGCGCGTGGTCGCCGTTGTGTGGCATCGTAGCGGCGTGGATGTCGACGCCTTCGCCCGTGCGCGCGAGTCGCGCTGGTCGCGGCTGAGGGAGCTGACGCGCCGGCGCCGCCTGACGGGCGCCGAGGCCGACGAGCTCACACGGCTCTACCAGTCCACGGCAGGCGACCTCTCGGCCGTGCGCTCCGCGGCGCCGGAGCCCGCGCTCGTGACGCGACTGTCGATTCTGCTCGCGGGGGCCAGGGTGTGGCTCACCGGTGCCCATGAGGCGTCCACGCAGCCGCTCAGGCGCTTCTTGCTGTACGGCCTCGCCGCGGCGCTGTACCGGGTGCGGTGGTGGGGTGTGATCGTGTCCCTGTCCGTGGTGGTGCTCGCGGCGCTGTCGGCCTGGTGGACCGTGACGCACCCCGAGTCCCTCGACCTCATCGGCGACGCCGAGACCCGCGCCGCGATCGCCAACTACGAGTTCGCCAACTACTACGTCGAGTACGACTCGAGTTCTTTCGCGGCCTCGGTATGGTCCAACAACTGGTTCATTGCGGCGCAGTGCATCGCGCTGGGCATCACCGGCATCTTCCCGCTGATCCTGCTGTACAACACCGTGGTCCAGTTGGGCGTCGCCGGTGCCGTGATGGCCGAGGCGGGCTTGCTCGACGTGTACTTCCAGCTGCTCGCACCCCACGGGCTGCTCGAACTGTCCGCGGTCTTTGTCGCGGCAGGAGCGGGGCTGCGGCTGTTCTGGACCATGCTCGTGCCGGGCCCGCGTTCACGCGGCGAGGCGCTCGCGCAGGAGGGCCGCACCGCCTTCGGCGTCGCGCTCGGGCTCGTCGTGGTGCTGCTGATCTCGGGGCTCATCGAGGGCTTCATCACCGGCGCGGCTATCCCGTGGGCCATCAAGGACGCCATCGGCGTCGTGGCGTGTGCCGCGTTCTGGATCTACGTGTTCGCCTTCGGCCGCGCGGCGGTGCGGGCGCGGGCCACCGGCGACGTCGAGGGCGATTTCGCCGTCGACACCGTGGCGGTGAGCGCGTAGCGGCTTGTCTGCTTCGCCCCGTGCGCGTCCCGTGCCTCCTGGGAGTCGTTCAGTGCCCGGTGCGCGCGAAATACGGGCACCGAACGACTCCTGGGGAGCGTCGAGGTGGCTCGCTACAGCCGCCCCGCGGCCTTGAGTGCGAGGTAGCGGTCCGCGACCGCCGGTGCGAGGTCGTCGGGACCTGCGGTCACCACGTCGGCTCCGAGCTGCCTGAGGCGCATCGCCACGGCGTCGCGTTCGAGCGCCGCTCGTGCCGCAGCCGCGGCCGAGTAGACCTCGGTGACGTCCTCGCGGCCGGCAAGCATCTCGGCCTCGTGCGGGTCCTCGACGGACGCCACCAGCACGACGTGCTCGCGGCGCAGCGCGCGCACGGCGTCGAGCAGGCCCGAGTCGACCGAGGACACGTCGACGGTCGTCAGGAGAACCACGAGCGAGCGTTGGCTGAGCCTGCCCTGGATCAGCCGGGCGAGCGCCGCCCAGTCGGGCTCGAGGAGCGCGGGCTGGACGGTGGCGAGGGCGTCGGCGAGAGCCGGCATCATCGCCGGGCCCGTCGTGCCAGCGGCGCGCGCACGCTCGGTGCGATCGAAGGCCGTGACCTGGACGCGGTCGCCGGCCCGCGCGGCCAGGGCACTAAGCAGAAGCGTGGCCTCGATGCCGGCATCGAGGCGGGGGGCGTCTCCCACGCGGGCCGCGGACAGGCGTGAGGTGTCCAGCACCGTGAAGACGCGTCGGTCGCGCTCGGGCCGGTAGGTTCGCACGAGGACCTCGCCGCGACGCGCGGAGGCCCGCCAGTCGAGCGAGCGCACGTCGTCGCCGATCACGTATTCGCGCAGCGAGTCGAACTCGGCGCCGGCGCCCTTGAGCTGGACGGCGGTCTGGCCGTCGATCTCGCGCAGGCGGGCGAGGCGTGAGGGGAGGTGGCGGCGCGATGCGAATTCCGGCAGCACGCGCAGGACGCCGGGGGCGTCGATGGACCGTTGCCGTCCGGCGAGCCGCAGTGGCCCCTCGAGCCGCACGGTGACCCTGTCGGCGCTGCGGTCCCCGCGCCGCGTGGGCGTCAGGGTGGTGGTGAGCCGGGCGGCCTCGCCGGCGGCGAGGCGCAGGCGGTGCCTGCTCGTGTCGGCGCCGGCCGACGGCTGCCACGCGTCGCGCACCGCGAGTCGCATCGTGCGCCGGCCCAGATTGGCGATCTCGAGGGACGCCGCCGTGCTTTCCGTGAGACGCACGGCGCGGGGAGTCTCGCGGCGCACCCCCACATCGGTCGGACGCGGGGCGAGCCAGGCATCCATCAGGGCGAGGGTGAGGACGCCCAGCACCCACACCCACGCAAAGGTGCGTCCCGTGCTCCACAGCGCCGGAACCGCGCCCAGCGCCGCCAGCAACGCCGTCCACCCCGTGAGATACATGGGTTAGCGCGGCACCGGGACGGAGGCGAGAACCGAGCCGAGCACCGAGCGGGTGGTGACCGCCTCCAGCTCCGCCTCGGCACGCAGCTGAATGCGGTGCGACAGCGTCCACTCCACGAGCGTCTTCACATCGTCGGGGGTGACGAAGGTCGAGCCTCGCATCCATGCCCACGCGCGCGACGTGGCCATGAGGGCGGCGGCGCCGCGCGGCGAGACGCCCACGGCGACCGAGGCGGCCTCGCGGGTCGCGCGGCAGATGTCCACGATGTAGCCCGCGACGTCGGCGGAGAGGTCGACCTTGGCGACCTCGGCACGCGCGGTCACGAGGTCCTCGACGGAGGCGACGGTCGTGACGCCCGCGGCGTCGAGGTCGCGAGGGTCGAAGCCGGCGGCGTGGCGGCGCACCACCTCGATCTCGGCCTCGCGAGCCGGCAGCGGCACCGGCAGCTTGAGCAGGAAGCGGTCCAGCTGGGCCTCGGGCAGGGGATAGGTGCCCTCGTACTCAATGGGGTTCTGGGTCGCGATGACGAGGAACGGGTCGGGAAGGGCTCGGGAGTCGCCGTCGACCGTCACCTGGCGCTCCTCCATGGCCTCGAGCAGCGACGCCTGGGTCTTCGGAGGGGTGCGGTTGATCTCGTCGGCGAGCATGAGGTTGGTGAACACCGGGCCCTCGCGGAACGAGAAGGCGGCCGTGCGGGCGTCGTACACCAGCGAGCCGGTGACATCGCCGGGCATGAGGTCGGGGGTGAACTGCACGCGTGAGGACTCGACGCCGAGCGTGCGCGACAGCGTGCGCACCAGCAGCGTCTTCGCGACGCCAGGCACTCCCTCGAGGAGGACGTGGCCGCGGCACAGCAGGGCGATGACCAGGCCGGTCACGACCTGATCCTGGCCCACCACGGCCTTCGCGACCTCGGTACGCAGTCGCCCGAGTGCCTCGCGCGCCTCGGAGGCACCGGGGGCCGATGCCGTGGCCGGCTGTCCGTCCGCGCGCGTCTCACCGGCGGGGCCGGCCGGGGGCGCCTGGCCGGCCGGGGGCGCCTGGCCGGCCGGGGGCGCCGGGCTGGGCTCGTACGCCTGGCCGGGCTCGGCAGTGGGCCGCTCCGGGGTGGTGTCGGGTGTGGACTCAGGAGTGTCGGTCACGGTCGGTGAACCTCGCCTTCCAGCGTGTCGAGCTCGGTGATCAGGGTCATGAGGGCGGCGTCGCTCGTGGGCGGGGCGCCGTACAGGAGGTCGGTGATGGCGCCGCGGTCGCGGCCCGTGGCGCGGGTGATGGCGTCCACCAGGGAATCTGCACCCGCCGCGCGGGGCACGCCCAGGCGTGCCCCCATACGCGTCGCCGCGTGGGCGCGTAGGGCTGCTGCGGCGCGGCCGGCGGCGCGGGAGCGTCGGTACAGGCGGGCGCGGCCGCGGGTCGCCTCGGAGGCGCGCACGACCACCGGCAGGGGTTCGCGGACGAGTGGTCCGAAGCGTCGCGCACGCCACAGCGCCGTCACCATGACGGCGAGTCCGAGGGCAAAGACGGCGGGGAGGGTGCCGGGCGGGAGGAAATCGGGGCTGACGGGCACGGACTCCGGCGGCGCAATGCCGTCGCCGCCTTCCCACGTGGGAACCGACGTGTCCAAGCCGTCCGCGACGTACCAGACCACGTTCTCGTGGCGCCCGAGGGTGCGGAGGGTCAGCGCCGCATTGCCCGCCTGGTCGAGGCGCTCATTCGTGACGATGTCGGGGGAGACGAGGATCGTGAGACGCCCGGCGTCACGCTCGAGGTCCACATAGGTGGCGGCCCCACTCGGGGTAGGGAAACAGGTGGTGACGCCGGCGGCAGGCGTGCCGAGCACGGTCCACGGTCCGGCCTCGACCTGCTCGGCGGCGAGAGCATCGTCGTTGTCGCACGCGGCCAGTGCGAGCGTGGAGCCGCTGTCAGAAGACGTGCTGAGGCCCGATGCGGTGGCGGCAAGCGTCGCGTCGTCGGCGCCAAGCGTGACCAGGTCCCCCGGGTAGTCCAGCAACGCCTGAACCTGATACTCCTGCAGCAGGTGGGGCTCGGCGATGACGAGCGTGGTCGTCGGCGGGTCGGCGACGCGCGCTGCGCCGAGCGTGGCGACCTTGCGCACGTCGACGCCCTGGCCGCGCAGGATCTCGGCTGCGGCCCGCGCCCCGTCTCCCGCGGCATTGTCCGGTGACAGTGGCGTGTAGTCCTGGGGCTTCGACGACCACACGAGCACCACCACGATCGCAACAAACAGGGCCGCCGCGAGGAGGGCAATGGGCCGCTTGCGAGCCCGCCTGGCCAGGGACGGGCGCACGTCGGCGCGCGCGTAGTCGACGCTCACCGTCGCACCTCGGCGGCGACGGCGGTGCGATGCGCGCGCCGCAGGCGCTCATGGCTGTCGCGTGCGCTCACCCAGGCGGCCTCGTTGAGTCCGCCGCGGCCGTATCGTGCGCTCTCGAAGTCGCGCGCGACCGCCGCGACGAGATCGCGCTCGACGGGGACGGCCGCACCGATGTCGCGCGCCGCCTCGTCCGCCGTCATCCCGTCCGTCACCGTCACCACGCCGCGATCATCGAGGCTCCTGACGCAGGCGCGGTAGATCTCGGTCACCGCGAGATCCCAGTCGCGTGCGGCGGCCGCGTGCGCGGCCGCCGCCTCCAACGCTTCCGCGCTGCGGCGGTCGTCACCCAAAACCGCTGCCGTGGCATCGGCCCTGCGCGAGCGACGCAGGGGTCCCACCACGAGCCACACGACGAGGGCGACGAGAGTGACAGCGACCGCCACGATCAGGATCACGCCCGTGGGCCCCAGCCCCGTGCCAAAGCCGTCGAGGCCCTCGAACAGCTCACGCAGCCATTGTCCGAGTCGTGCCAGCCACGTCGCGGGCTCGGCGCGGTACTCGGCCTTCGACAGCTCGTCGACGGCCCAGCGGCGCGCCTCGTCTGCGTCGGGATCGACGGGAATGGTGAAGAGCATGCGTCAGGCTCGTCCCGCCTGGGCGGCGGCGCGGGCCTCGGCGGCACGCGCGAGGTCGATGTCGAAGCCCTCGTGGCGCATGCGCAGGTCAATGTAGAGCAGCGCAAAAATCGCGCCAAGGTAGGCGTAGACCATCACCATCGACACCACGTAGGCGACGCCATAGATCGCGAAGAAGCTGATCGCCAACACCGCCGTGGAGTCAGGAGCGATGAGTCCCACCGCAACGGCGCCGAACTGGCCCACGTACTGGAACACCGACGCCGCGATGTTGATGAGAAACATTGCGACGAAGACGATCAGCAGCGACCACCAGAAGCGACCCTTGATCAGCCCGAACGCGCGGCGCAGGCCCTGCACCATCGAGACGTCCTCGAGCACGATGAGCGCACGGGTGACGCCCTGGACCACGGTGATGGCGAGGAACAGCGGAATCGCGGCGAGGAAAAACAGCACCGTCAACGCCACACCGCCGGCGGCGGCGGCACCGTCGCCGAGGAACGCGAGCAGAAGCGGCGCGCACGCGAGCGCAACCACGGCGCAGATGACGACGAACGACACCAGGTACAGGAGAAGCAGGGATCCGAGGCGGTGCTGCACCTGCTTCCAGGCGGTCGCGATCGTCAGCCGCTCGCCGAGCACGGCACGGGCGACACCGGGGGCGATGATGGAACTGGAGAACACGTCCGCCAAGAGCGCGGCCGCGATCGCGATGACGATCAGCGCAATCGTCTCGCCCGAAATGCCCGACAGTGTGGGAGCGGCCGAAAGCAACCCCAGTTGGGGGTCATTGACCACCATCCACAGCGTGGTGAGAGACAGCACTGTCGAGACAAGCGTGAAAAGCAGCGGCGCACCGATCATCACCGCACGGTTAAAACGCAACGCCTTGAAGGGGACGGCGAGGAAATCGCCAAAGCTCAGCGGCTTCAGGGCGATGATTCCGGGCTGCCACGAACGATAGGTCGGCGCGGCGGGAGCGGGCACAGCGTGCCCGGCCGTCGGTGAGGGGGCGACCGACGGCGGCGCAGCTTGACCCGACGGCGGGGCGGCCCGACCGACAGGCGCACCGGGTGTGGTCCATGCCGGCGGTGCCGATGCGGGGCCAGGCGTCGGCCACTGGGGCGTGCTGGGTGAGCCCGTCGGATCGGATTCGGTCACGTGTCTGCCTCCCTTGACCCGGCCTATCCTGCCACGCACCTCCCGCGCGGCGTGGGGTCCTCGTGCCCGCGTTGCGCCACATGGCAAGATGGCGTCATGACGGCACGCATCCTGGTGGTCGACGACGATCCTGCGGTGGCGGAGATGATCGGCATCGTCCTCCGTGGCGACGGCTTCGACCCCATCTTCTGCGACCACGGGGACCGAGCTGTCGGTGTGTTCCGCGCCGAGCAGCCCGACGTGATCCTGCTCGACCTCATGCTGCCCGGGCGCTCCGGCATCGACATCTGTCGTGAGATCCGGGGCGAGTCCGGCGTGCCCATCATCATGCTGACGGCCAAGTCGGACACGGTCGACGTGGTGCTCGGCCTCGAGTCGGGGGCCGACGACTACATCCCCAAGCCGTTCAAGCCTCGCGAGCTCATTGCGCGTGTGCGCGCCCGCCTGCGCCGCAATGACACGGCCGCGTCGCCCACCCTGCGCATCGGTGACCTGGAGATCGACGTCACCGGCCACCGCGTCAGCCGCGACGGGGAGATGATCCCCCTCACCCCACTCGAGTTCGACGTCCTCACCACGCTGGCCCGCTCGCCGGGGCAGGTCTTCACCCGTGAGGTGCTCCTCGAGGATGTGTGGGGCTACCGTCATGCCGCCGACACGCGCCTGGTGAACGTCCACATTCAGCGCCTGCGCGCGAAGGTTGAGCGCGACCCGGAGAACCCGGAGATCATTCAGACCGTTCGCGGCGTCGGGTACAAGGCCGGCAGCCACACCCCGTGAGCACGTCCGCGCGGGCCGTCGGCGCCGCGTTGGTCGCGCCCGTGCGCTCAGCCGCGCGGCGATGGTCGCGGTCAATGTCGCTGCGCGTCGTGTCATCGACCCTCGTGGTCGGCATTGGCACGGTCATCGCGCTCGGCGCATACGCCACGACACAAATTCGCGATGGCCTCGTCGAGGACCGCGTGGACCGTATCCTCGCCGAGTCCGCCCGCGACGCCACCATCGCACAGGAGCGGGCGAGTTCGACCACCGCCGCGAACCCGGCCGACATGCAAGAGCTGGTGTATGAGCTGTTCATCGAACTGCGTTCGCTCGGCGGGGACCAGCGCGGCATCGTCATCGTGCGCTCGCCAGAGAACTCCTCGCAGATCCCGCTGACCGTGGGCGAGCTGCCCACCGGGGTGGGCGCCCCCATCAGCGCTGCGATGCGCGCCGCGGTCGACGGCGGCACGGATCAGCCCTGGCAGTTCGTCGAGCTGACGAATCCGTCTGTGCCGGGCGTGGTCGTCGGCGCACCGCTCGATCTGGGACCCGCGGGCCCGTACGAGCTGTACTTCGTGTACTCGCTCGCGGACGAGCAGGCGACCCTCGACCTCATCCAGCAGATTCTCACCGTCGGCGCCGTCGTCCTGGTCGGCCTGGTGGTCGCGATGACGTGGTTCGTGACCAGTCAGGCGGTCAGGCCCGTGCGCCAGGCCGCGCGCGTGGCGTCGCGGCTTGCCGAGGGCCGGCTCAGCGAGCGCATGAGCGTGCGCGGCCACGACGAGATGGCCACCCTCGCACAGACCTTTAACGACATGGCGGAGTCTCTGCAACGCCAGATCACGCGCCTCGAGCATCTGTCGCGGCTGCAGCGACGCTTCGTGTCCGATGTGTCCCACGAGCTGCGCACGCCGCTGACCACGATCCGGATGGCGTCGGATGTCCTGCACGACGCGCGCGGCGACCTCGACCCGGCCGCGGCCCGCTCGGCGGAGCTGCTCAGCACCCAGCTGGACCGCTTCGAGGCGTTGCTCGCGGACCTCCTCGAGATCTCGCGCATCGATGCGGGCGCCGCACAGTTGGAGTTCGAGTCCATGGATGTGGCTGATGTCGTCCGCGACGAGGTCGAGGCGATGATTCCCGTCGCCGCTGGCATGGGTGTCACGATCGCCATGCGAGTCGGAGAGGGGACACACACCGCCTCGATCGACCGTCCGCGGGTGGGGCGCATTGTCCGCAACCTCTTGTCGAACGCCGTCGAGCACGCCTCGGACGCGGGCGTCGAGGTTGCCGTGGCCTCCAACCGGCGCGGCGTCGCGGTGCTCGTGCGCGATCACGGCGTGGGCCTCACCACGCAGCAGGTCGACCGCGTCTTCGACCGCTTCTGGAGGGCCGATGCCGCGCGCGCCCGGACGATGGGCGGCACCGGCTTGGGACTCTCGATTGCTCGGGAGGATGCCCACCTCCACGATGGCACGCTCGAGGTGTGGGGTGCGCCTGGCCAGGGCGCGAGTTTCCGTCTGCTCCTGCCACGCACGGCCGAGGGGCTCGGCAAGAATGCGCCGCTACCGCTGGTGCAGCGCCAGGGTGCGTTCACCGCGGTCGGCCCCGAGGTCGTGTTCTCCTCGGCTCTGACCGACGTCGCCGACCTCACGAGCGACGCCGACGTGGTGCACCCGACGTCACGGGAGGGTGACTGATGCGTCTCACACGAATCCTCGCGGTCACCGCGGCGGCAGCACTGACCCTGGGCGCCTGCGCCTCGATCCCCGTCGAGGGGCCCGTCCGCGAGGGCGACGGCGACGTCGACCCCATCGAGCCGTTCCAGCCCATCGCGCAGGGACCGGGGGCGACCGACGAGCCGGAGGCGATCGTCACCGGCTTCCTCACGGCCTCGGCCAGCGGCGTCGCGAGCGACTTCACGCTCGCACGCGAGTTCCTCACCGACGAGGCGGCATCGACGTGGGACCCGGCCGCGCGCACGCTGGTCTACGACTCCGGCGCGGTCGCACCGCAGTGGGACGAGACGGGCGACACCGTGACGTACGAGGTTCCGGTCGCCGCCCAGGTCGACGACTCGGGCCGCTTCACCGACATCGCTGACGAGACCGTCGAGCGCATCGAGTTCGAGATGGAGCAGGGTGACGACGGCCAGTGGCGCATCTCCTCCCTGGCCGACGGCGTGGTGATCTCCGAGGCGAACTTCGTCAGCCTCTTCCGCTCGGTCCAGCTCATGTTTGCCACCCCCGACCTCACGACGGCGACTCCCGAGCAACGGTGGCTGCCTCGCGTCAATGCGGCGACCGCGGCGGCACGCGAACTCATCGAGGGCCCCTCCACGTGGTTGGCCGATGCCGTCGTCACCGGCTTCCCCGCGGCCGCCGCTCTCGCGGTGGAATCCGTGGTCGTCACCGGCGGCGTCGCGACCGTCGACCTCACGGCCCAGTCCGCGGGAACGCCCGAGGAGCGTGCTCTCGCCGACGAGCAGATGCGTCTCACGCTCGGCTCGCTGCCAGACGTCACGGATGTCGAGGTGCGCATCGGCGGACTCCCGATCGCCGACGACGGCTCGGTCACCCTTGCGAAGGCGCCCGTGCCGGACCCCGTCGCCGCCACCCTGGCGGGTGACCGGTTGGGACTGTGGGACGGCGACGACATCGTCGTGCCCGCCGACGCGGGTGGCGTGGGAGCGGCGGCGCATGGCGTCGCCCTCAGCTACGACGGCACGCGAGTGGCATTCGCCGTCGACGGCGTCGGGGTGCAGGTCACCGAGGACCTCGCCGCGGGTGCCGAGGCGCTTGAGCCCGTCGGCGCCGCCGCAACGGAGATGGCTCCGGCCACGGCCACCACGATCATTCCTGGAGATGCCCTGGTGGCACCCAGCTTCGATCGTTTCGGCGCCGTATGGAGCGTCGAGTCAGGCGGAGGTGCACTCCAGGTCGCGACCGCCGCGGGCGAGGTCGTCGAGCTCGGCGACGAATGGCTGGCGTCTCGCTCGGTGGTCGCGCTCGCCGTGTCGCGCGAGGGCAGCCGCATCGCCGTGCTCTCGCGCGCGGGCAACCAGGCCTCGTTGGAGGTGGCGGCCGTGGTGCGTGATGCCCAGGGAAGTCCGACGGGCATCGGCGAGCCGATCGGGGTGGGCGCCGGCGTGGGTGCCGGCCTGGATATCGCATGGACCGATGCGCTGACGGTCGCGGTGCTGGGCGAGCCCATCGAAGGCGCGGCGTCGCCGCTGTGGCTGACCTCGGTCGGTGGCCGCACCACCACCATTGGCGCCATGGGCGGCGCCGTCGCCGTGACCGCGCGCACGGGGGAGTCGTCCCTCGTGGTGGTCGGAGGTGACGGGGTGGTCGAGGAACGTGCGGGCACGTCGTGGTCGCGCGTGCTCGAGGGTGTCGAGGACCTCGCCTACGCCGGGTAGCCGTCGTCCCCAGCCCCTCGACCGCACCGAGGCCGACCACAGCATCGGCCGCCGTGACACATGGCGAGCGCGCGAGCGCTCATGCTCAGGCGATGACGGCGCTCGGTCAAGCCCTGGCGACGGCGGGGCGCGACCTCGCGCGGCTGGTGGTGCCCGTGGAATGCCCCGGGTGTGGTGAGCGCGACGTGCGCTGGTGCGACGCGTGCGCGGCCGTGTGGTGGGAGCCCGCGCTGCGCGTGGAATCGCTGGCGCCGCGTCTCGACGTCGACGGCACGGCGCCGCTACCGGTGTGGGCCGCGGCGACGCTCGCGGGCCCCGCCGACGGCTTCGTCACCGCATGGAAGGACGCGGCCAGGAGGGACCTCGACCGCTTCTTGGGAGACGCCATGACGCGGGCGGCACTCGGCATCGGCCCCGCGCTCGCGGCGCTGCCAGGCACCCTCGCGACCGTCGCGGTGCCCTCCCGGCCAGGCGCCGCGCGCCGTCGGGGTCGCGACCTGCCGGCGCTGCTCGGCGCGGCCGCCGCTACCGGGTTCACGCGGGCGGGCGCACCTGCGCGTCACATGCCGCGCGCACTCACGATGGCGCGAGGGGAGCAGCGCGGCGGCTCGGCGCGTCGGCGCTGGCAGGGTATGGCGGGAGCGGTGCGCGCCCGGACGGCGCTCGCGGGCGCGACCGTCGTCCTCGTCGACGACGTCATGACCACCGGAGCCTCGCTCGCGGCAGCCAGCGACGCACTCGAGCGTGCCGGGGCGGTCGTCGCCGGAGCCGTCGTCCTCGCCGTGGCGGAGCCTGCTCGCACATCCGTCACAAGAGGGCTAGGGTGAGATTCCACCGGTCCACCACACCGGCACCTTCGAGTCAGGGGAGGTGATGAAGCAGGCGCAGTCGGCGCCGCAGTCACCACAAGCCCCCAGGCCGCATGGCCACATTCATGAACTGCGAAGGAGCTTTCACCATGGACATCGCGATTATCGGACGCCACACCAAGGTTTCCGAGGACGTGCGGGACAAGATCTTCGAGAAGATGGACAAGATCGAGTCCCTCGCCACCCGCGCGACGCGTGCCGAGGTCACCGTCGTCCATGAACGTAATCCGAAGCTCTCGGGGGACCGCGAACGCGTCGAGATCACGCTGCACGGCAAGGGCGGCGTGCTCCGCGCCGAGGCCTCTGCCGATGACCGCCTCGCCGCGCTCGAGCGTGCCTCCATGAGGATCACCGAGCAGTTGCGCCGCATTCACGATCGCCGCGCCAAGCGCCACGTCGGCAAGCCCTCGCTCCACGAGGTCGTCACCGATCTGCAGGCGAAGGACGACCCCGCGGTGACCGCGGGCGAGTCCCCCATCGAGTCCGTCGAGGCCTGGGAGGGTGCACCGCACGACGCCACCCGCGAGGTCGCCATCGACGGCACGCCCATCGTCATCCGTTCCAAGACCCACGAGGCCACTCCGATGACCGTCGCCGAGGCCATTGACCAGATGGAACTCGTCGGCCACGACTTCTTCCTCTTCCATGACGCTGACTCCGGCCTCGCCTCGGCGGTCTACCGTCGCCGCGGCTGGACCTATGGCGTCCTTCACCTTGAGACGGCGGACGCGCACGAGGACGCACGCGAAACCGCCTGATCGCGCTCCGTCACGAGGGGTGCGCGCGCCGGTAGGGTTCCGGCGTGCGCACCCCTCATTTCGTCTCCGTCGTCGTCGCGGCGGTGCTGTGGGGCACAGGAGGCCTGCTGGGCTCGCTGCTGTCGGACTCGTCGGGAACCTCCGCCTACGCCGTCGCGATGTGGCGCATGCTCATCGCGGGGCTCGCGCTCGTCGCCTTCCTGGTCGTCTCCGGCCGCCTCGCCGCCCGCTCGCTCACCGCGCCGATGTGGCGGCGCGTCCTCGTCACGGGGGCGCTCACGGCCCTCTTCGAAGTGCTCTACTTCGGGGGCGTCGGCCTCGCCGGGGTGTCGCTGGCGACCCTCGTGACGATCGGCTCCGCGCCGCTGTGGGTGGCAATGGCCGATGCCGTGGTGGGCCGCGCGTGGCCGCCACGCCGCACCCTGGTCGCCCTGGGCACGGCCCTCGCGGGCCTCGTCGCGCTGCTCGGAACGTCGATCGACGCCGGCGAGGGCGCGCTCGCGGGAGTCGCGGTCGCCTTGGCCGCCGGTGCGACATTCGCGGCGCTGACCTTCGTCAACCGGGCACCGGTCCCGGGGCTCGGCGCGGTACGCCTCACGGGCCTGTCATTTACTGCGGGCGGGCTCATGCTCGTGCCGGTGACGCTGGCGACGGGGTGGGTCGCGCCTGCCGGTGCGCAGGGGTGGGCCTACGCGCTTGCCCTCGGCATCGTGTCCACGGCACTCGCGTACGTCGCCTACCTCTCCGGCCTCGCGACCGTCCCGCCGTTTGTGGCGACCATCGTGTCCCTGCTCGAGCCGCTCGTGGCCGCGCTGCTGGGCGCGCTGGTGCTGGGGGAGCGGCTGGGGTGGTGGGGCATGGTGGGCGGCGGCGCACTCGCGGTGGCGATTGTCCTGTTGCGCCCTCAGCGAGACGCGCAGGCCGCCCCGGCCTGAGCGCCTACGATGGTTCAGGATTCCCGAGACGTCAGGAGCATTGACTGTGTCCGTTTTTGATCGCGTCATCCGCATGGGCGAGGGTCGCACGCTGCGCCGCCTGGAGAAGATGGTCACCCTGACGAACGCCATGGAGAGCGTCTACGAGGAGATGTCGGACGCCGAGATCAAGGCGCTGACGGCCGAGTTCAAGCAGCGCTACGCCGATGGCGAGAGCCTCGACTCGATGCTCCCCGAGGCGTTCGCTGCGGTCCGCGAGGCCTCCCGGCGCACGCTTGGCCTGCGCCACTTTGACGTCCAGATCATGGGCGGCGCGGCCCTCCACGGCGGCAACATCGCCGAGATGAAGACCGGTGAGGGCAAGACCCTCGTCGCGACGCTGCCCGCCTACCTCAACGCGCTCACCGGCGAGGGTGTCCACGTCGTCACCGTCAACGACTATCTGGCCTCGTATCAGTCGGACCTCATGGGACGCGTCTTCCGCTTCCTCGGCATGGAAACCGGCTGCATCCTGTCGGGCATGACGCCCGAGCAGCGCCGTCAGCAGTACGCCGCCGATGTCACCTACGGCACGAACAACGAATTCGGCTTCGATCACCTGCGCGACAACATGGCCCTCGACGTCAAGGGTCTGGTGCACCGCGGCTACCACTTCGCGATCGTCGACGAGGTGGACTCGATCCTCATCGACGAGGCGCGCACGCCGCTGATCATCTCCGGCCCCGCCTCCGGCGACAACGGCCGCTGGTACGTCGAGTTCGCGCGGATGGTGCGCGAGATGACGCTCGACGAGGACTACGAAGTCGAGGAGAAGAAGCGCGCCGTCGGCATGCTCGAGCCCGGCATCGAGAAGGTCGAGCGTGCGCTGGGGATCGAGAACCTCTATGAGCCGCAGAACACCCCGCTGATCGGCTTCCTCAACAACGCCGTGAAGGCCAAGGAACTGTTCAAGCGTGACCGCGACTACGTCGTGCAGGACGGCGAGGTCGACATCGTCGACGAGCACACCGGCCGCCTCCTCAAGGGGCGTCGGTACTCCGAGGGTCTGCACCAGGCCATCGAGGCCAAGGAGGGCGTGCCGATCAAGGCGGAGAACCAGACCTACGCCTCGATCACACTGCAGAACTACTTCCGTCAGTACGACAAGCTCGCTGGTATGACCGGTACTGCTCAGACCGAGGCCGCCGAACTCAACTCGACATACGGGCTCGGCGTGGTGCCGATTCCCACGAACAAGCCGATGCAGCGCATCGACCAGTCGGACCTGCTGTACAAGACCGAGGCCGCGAAGTTCGACGCGGTTATCGACGACATTCTCGAGCGTCACGAGGCGGGTCAGCCGGTCCTGGTCGGCACGGTGTCCGTGGAGAAGTCGGAGAAGCTCTCGAAGGAGCTGCGCAAGCGTGGCATCAAGCACTCCGTGCTCAACGCCAAGCAGCACGAAAAGGAGGCCTCGGTCGTGGCCGAGGCCGGCCGCAAGGGTGCCGTCACGGTGGCGACGAACATGGCCGGTCGTGGTACCGACATCATGCTCGGTGGCAACCCCGAGTTCCGTGCGGTCCAGGAGATGGCCGAGCGTGGCCTCGACCCCCACGAGAACCCGGAGGAGTACGAGCGCGTCTGGGACGATGTCCTCGCGCAGGCGCAGGCCGACGTTGCCAGTGAGCACGACGAGGTTCTCGCGGCCGGCGGTCTCTACGTCCTCGGCACCGAGCGTCACGAGTCGCGCCGCATCGACAACCAGTTGCGCGGTCGCTCGGGCCGTCAGGGCGACCCGGGTGAGTCGCGGTTCTACCTGTCTCTCGAAGACGACCTCATGCGCATGTTCCAGTCGGGCATGGCGGCGACGATGATGAACTCGTCGGCCATTCCCGACGACATGCCCATCGAGTCGAAGGTCCTCACGCGCGGCGTGCGCAGCGCCCAGGCGCAGATCGAGGGTCGCAACGCTGAGATCCGTCGCAACATCCTGAAGTACGACGACGTCATGAGCTCGCAGCGCACGGTCTTGTACGGCCGTCGCCGCGAGGTGCTCTCGGGTGAGGACTTCTCGGAGGAGGTCCACACGTTCATCGACGACGTGGTGCGTGCCTACGTCACCGCCACCACCGTCGTCGGCGCCCCCGAGGACTGGGACCTCGAGGCCCTGTGGAAGGACCTCCACACCATCTACCCCGTGTCCGTCACGGTCGACGAGATCGTCGACGAGGCCGGCGGCATCGAGAAACTGAGCTCCGCGTTCCTCGAGCGCGAACTGACCGCGGACGCCCGCGTGCAGTACGACGCCGTCGAGGAACGCATCGGCTCCGAGCTGCTGCGGACCGTCGAGCGTCAGGTGGTCCTGCAGGTGCTGGACGCGAAGTGGCGCGAGCACCTCTATGAGATGGACTATCTCAAGGAGGGCATCGGCCTGCGCGCCATGGGTCAGCGCGACCCGCTGACCGAATACCAGCGCGAGGGCTTCCAGCTCTTCGAGGCGATGAGCGACGGCATCAAGGAGCAGGCGCTCAAGGTGCTGTACCGGGTCGAGAAGCGTGAGAAGCAGCCGCAGGGCGCACCGGTCACCGCGGCATCGGCCGCTCAGACCGCCGCGGCGGCGCCGGCCCCCGGGGTGGTTCCCCCGGGCAAGAGCGGCGGGCGCGGCCCCGCGACGTCCACGGGCCCCACCGCCGGTGCGCCCGGCCCCGCACGCCAGCGCCAACAGTTCACCGCGTCGTCGACCACCCCTGGGGCGCTCATGCAGTCGTCGATGGGCGCGTTGACCTACTCGGGTCCGTCGGAGGACGGCTCGGCCACGGTCAAGCGCGGCGACGGCTCCGCGGTGGCCGGCTCCAGCGGCGCGGCATCGAGCCCCGAAGCGGATGGGTCGACGTTCCCCGGCACGGCCAAGAACTCGCCGTGCCCGTGTGGCTCCGGCAAGAAGTACAAGCTCTGCCACGGCAAGAACGAGGAGTAGGCCTCACAGCACGTCGATGACGGTCGCAAGCCAGCGGCCGTGCATGTCCTCCAGCCGCATGGCGATGGCGCGGGAGTGTTCTCCATCGTCGACCACCAGTGACACCTCGGCGCTCGTCGCCGAGGTACGGCAGACGCGGGCGCGCAGAATCTGGGTGGGCCGCGGCCTGAGCCCGCGGCGGCGAGCGAGCGACTGCTGGCGCAGCAGCGTCTCGCGAAGCTCCGGGGCGATCCAGCGTGCCAGTGGGCTGAGGTCCGTTCCGCCCGAGATCGACTCCATGACGGCCTTGCCCAGGGTGCACGCGAGGGGCGCGGGATCGCCCAGGAGCGTGTGCGGGCGAGCGTAGGGGCGCACCGTCTCCGGGCGGCGACCCGCGGCGGGACGGTCGACGCCCTGACGCGCGGGCTCGTGAGCGGGCAAGGCGCTCATCGCGTCCACCCCTCGGGCAGTGCCAAGACCTGGCCCGGCACGATGAGGTGCGGATCTGCCCCGATGACCGCCCGGTTGGCCTCGTAGAGCGCCGGCAACGCCGCCGCAATGGTCGGGGCGTCGTCCGTATCGAGCTGTGCGGCCGTAATGGTCCACAGGGAGTCGCCTCGGGTGACGGTGTACTCCTGGTCGGGGATGCCAGGTGGTGCGGAGGGTGCGGTGCGGTCACTGCGTGTCGCGGGGCCCTGCGGCTGCGGCGTTGCGAGTGGCGTCGCCGCGGGCGGCGTTTCTGCCGCCTCGGACTGTGCCATCGCCACCGGCGCATCGGTAGCGATGGCCGGGCCGTCGAAGTTGAGCCAGCCGGCAGCAGAGGTGTCGTCCGGACCAGGCTCGACGATCCATCCCGGCGTCGCGGACGCCGAGGTCGCGATGCCGGCCGTGACCGCCGCTCCGAGACCGACGCCGACGACGCGGCGCCACACGAGGGGCGTGAGCGCGGCGATACGGCCACGCAGCCGCCGTGGAGCGATCGCGGCCGCCACCGCGGCGAGCGTCAACCATGCACAGGCCGCCGCCCCTACAAGCGCGACCGTCGCCACCACGATGTCCTCGACCGCGGCCGCGGCGCCGAGGTTCCCGCCCGCCCGGTCGTGACCGGTGCCGACCTCCCAGGCGACGCGCGCCAGCGCGTATCCCACGGCAGCCACGGCGAGGATCACGCCGCAGGCGGCGGCGCGGGCGCCTGCCGAAGCGCCGACGCCGGGAGGTATCGACGGGGAAGCGGAGATGACGGTGTCAGACACGGGAAGCCTCCATTTGATATTTTTTGATGCTCTTTGATGTCCTTAGGTCTACTTGAGCGGGGCGAGGTTGTCTACCGGAACCGCAAAGTGTGGACAGCGCGGCTACCGTGACGGGATGCGGTGGGAGGAACTCTTCGCCGACCTCGAGGCGCAGGCGGACGCCGACGGGGCGGCCGCGTGGCGCGAGGAAGTGGCCGCTCGTGAGCGCTCGGAGCGCGCGTCGGTGCCGTGGAGTGCGCGCGTCGCCGCGGCTCAGGGCAGCCGCGTGCGGCTCGCGCTGGCGGACGGCGCGATCCTGGAGGCTCAGGTGCGAGACGGCGGCGACGAGTGGATACTCGTGCGCGACGCGGACGGGCGCGAACACGTGGTGGCGAGTGCTGGCGTCGACGCGATCGAGGGGTTGCCCGCACGTGGCGCGCACCGCGGCGTCGTCGAGCGACGGGTGCGTCTGACCAGCGTCTTGCGATCGCTCGCGAGGGATCGCACCAGGGTTGCGGTCGTCACCCGGACGGGTTCTAGGGTGGGGCTGATCGCCTGGGTAGGCGCCGACCACCTCGAGATCGGCGAACCGGGCCGCGCGGCGGCCACGGTGCCCACCTCGGCGATTGTGGTGGTGCGACCGGCCTAGGCTTCGCTGCGGTCGACCTTGTGGCGCGCCACCTCATACTGACGGGCGATATACGACTCGAGCTCGGTCGCCTCGATGCGCCACACGCCACGCCCGCCTACCTGAATTGCGGGCAGGTCCCCGCTGCGCACCAGGGAGTATGCCTGCTGCGACGAGATGTTCAGAATCTCCTGAACGTCCTCGATCTTCAGGAATCGTGGCGCCATAGCGACATTGTGTCATGCGGCCTCACGAGCGCCGGCGTTGTCCACAGGTGTTGCCGTCGCTGGCGTGAGCGGGCATTCTTGAGCGGCATCGGGCGACATCCATCGGGGGGCGAGCCATGAACGATGCGGGACCCATTGCCGGTCGGCTCAAACGACCGACGTGGCGCGACCCTCGGCTGCTCATCGGCATCGCACTGATCGCGCTGTCGGTGGTCGCCGTCGCGGTGCTCGTGCGCTCGGCGGATGCGACCGAGCCGTATTACGCGGCGCGACAGACCCTCGCGCCCGGCGACGTCATCGCGGAGGACGACCTCGTCGTCTCCTACGTCAGAGTGTCGTCAGCGGAGTACGTCGCTGCACAAGCCGACCCGCCCGTCGGTCAGGTCGTGACCCGCACGGTTGGCCAGGGGGAACTCGTGCCGGCCGCCGTGCTCGCCGACGCCGGTGACGTGACCGTCAGGCCCGTCGCAGTCGCCACCTCCATGCCCCTCGACGCGGGCATCGGGCCCGGTGCGGTGGTCGACGTCTGGCTCACGACGGTGGACAACGCGGGCGTGGCGACGACGGTGCTGCTGGGCGAGGGGCTCGTCGTCACCGCGGTCACCGAGGCCGAGGGTGCCTTTGCGGTCGATGCCGATCAGGTCGTCTACGTTGCGGTGCCGCAGGACGAGGTGCCTGCCTTTTTGCAAGCCGTCGCGTCCGGAGGCGACCTGGCCGTGCTGGGGTTAGGGGGAACGCCGTGACCCGCATCTCCGTCATCGTCGCGGTCGCCGGCCCCCGCGAGTCGGGCATCGTGGAGGCGTGCACGGCGAGGCGCGATCTTGAAGTCGTGAGGCGGTGCGCCGACCTCGTCGAAGCGGTCGCCGCCGCGCGCGCCGGTGTCGGCGCCGTCATGCTGGTCTCGGACCATGCGCGGCTGACTCGCGAGGTCATCGCCGACGTGCGAGCGCAGGGTGTCGCGGTCGTGGCGTGGCCTCGCACGCGCGAGACCGGCGAGCAGCTGGCGCGGCTGGGTATCGCCGCGGTGCTCGCACCCCATGCGACGGACGAGGCCATCGCGCAGGCTGTCGCCGATGCGGTGGGCGGCGATTCCGCCGGCTCTCGGGGACCCGTGCCGACGGCCACCGAGCACGACGCCGTCGGTCATCGAGGCATGGTCGTGGCCGTGTGGGGCCCCACGGGCGCGCCAGGGCGCACTACGGTGGCACTCAACCTCGCCGCTGAGGCCGCGCACGCCGGGCGCGAGGCGCTGCTAATCGATGCCGACACGTACGGCGGCGCCGTCGCCCAGGCCTGCGGACTCCTGGACGAGGCGCCCGGACTCGCGGGTCTCGCACGCATTGCCCAGCGTGGGACGGTGCGCGGCGCCGACGTCGACGCCGCCGCCATCCGGGTGAGCGAGCGGTGGCGCGTGATCACGGGCATCTCGCGCCCGCACCGCTGGCTCGAGGTCCCCGGCGTGGCGCTCGACGAGGTCTGGCAGGGGGCTCGCGAGGCGGCGGAGTTTGTCGTGATCGACGCGGGCTTCGGGCTCGAACGCGACGAGGAACTGACATACGACACGCGAGCGCCTCAGCGCCACGGCGCGACGCTGTCGGCTTTGAACGCGGCCGATGCCGTGGTCGCCGTGGGCACGGCCGAGCCGCTGGGCATTCAGCGCCTCATCCACGGGCTGGCCGACCTCGCGGACGTGGGCGTGCGCGAACCCGTGGTGGTCGTCAACAGGGTGAGGGCCGACGTCGCCGGGAGCAGGCCCGAGGAGGCGGTCGCCGATGCCCTCGTACGGTATGCGGGCATCGAATCCGTGTGGACGTTGCCGTGGGATCCCCGGGCGGCCGATGCCGCGACGCTCGCCGGTCGCGCTCTCGCCGAACGCGCGCCGCGGTCGGCTCTGCGCCGGTCCATCGCCGCCCTTGCCGCAGCCCTCACGCCAGCGACGTTGGTCGAGGCGGCGCGGCCATCGACCCTCGACCGACACGCGCTGTCACACTGAACTCATGCGCGTGTATGTGCCGGCCACCTTCGCGGATCTCGAGCAGATCGCGGTGGGCCTGTTTGCCCCCGAGCGTGGCTTCGCGCTCACGCACCGGATGCTCGAGATCTCCTCGCTCGACGATGAGGAGGAGATCGCGGAGCAGGTGCGCGACACGGCCGCCATGGCCTCGGTCGTTGAGTATGAGTCGCCCCTGCGCGTGGTGGTCGTAGCCGACTACGCGCGCGCGGATGTCACGGAGATGGTGGGCGAGCACCCCGCTGCGGTAGCCGTGTCTGGCCGGGTGGGCGTCGGGCAGATCGCCTGCGTCTTCATCGACGAGCCGGATGCGGCGCCCGACGTCCGTGCAGCGCGCGCGGGCGAGGATGGACGCGAGCGGCTCGAATCGCGCGACCTCCTGTGGTGGGGGCCGGGGGAGCTCGGGGCGGTCCCCGGGCCCGCTGTGCCCTAGGGCCGCAGGGCGTCCACGATCGCGTCGTGGAGCACGCCATTGGAGGCGACGGCGTCGCCTCCGTGCGGGCCGGGCGCCCCGTCGAGCGAGGTGAAGCGCCCGCCGGCCTCGGTGACGATCGGCACGAGTGCGGCCATGTCGTGGAGGGCGAGTTCGGGCTCGAAGGCCGCATCGACGGCACCCTCGGCCACGAGCATGTATGACCAGAAGTCCCCGAAGGCGCGGGTGCGCCACACGGTGCGCGACAGCTCGAGGAACGCCTCGAGGCGGCCGCGCTCCTCCCAGCCCGTGAGCGAGGAATACGACACGCTCGCCTCGCTCAAGTCGGCCGTGCGGGAGACCGAGAGTGCTACGGCATCGGCCGGCGTCTGGCCGCGCCAGGCTCCGCCCCCCACCGCGGCAAACCAGCGGCGCCCGAGCGCGGGGGCACTCACCACGCCGACCACGGGCTCGCCGTCGACGAGGAGGGCAATCAGCGTGGCCCACGCGGGCACCCCGCGGATGAAGTTCTTGGTGCCGTCGATGGGGTCGACCACCCATTGACGCGGGCTGTCGCCACTCGCGCCGAATTCCTCGCCCAGAATCGCGTCGTCAGGGCGGGCGTCCTCGACTCGCGTGCGAACGATGCGCTCGGCCGCGCGGTCGATGGCGGTCACCGGCGTCTCGTCTGCCTTGATCTCGACCGTGAGTGACGCGGGATCCGCATGGGCCATGGTGAGCGCGTCGACCTCGTCGGCGATGGCGAGGGCGAGCGCAAGGTCGTCGGCGTAAGGGGAGGGGGTCGACATGCGGCAAGGCTACCGGCGTGCGATGGATTGCGGTTGACACCGCACATGGAATGCGCTTACCGTGTGAGAAACCGGTTACCGAGCGCCTTCAATGACGAGGGCGTGGCAGCGTCAACGATCTCAATGAGGAGATTCATGAGCACCACAGCCGCCCGCACCCGTGCACCTTTCGCCGCGCTCGCGGCGATGGTCCTGACCGCGGTGGTGGCCGTTCCCGCCGCGGCCGTGGGCCCCGCCGGCGCCGTCAACGCCAACGATATGGCTCCCGGCGCCTACACGGCCGACGTCGTCGTCGGCGACTTCACCGTCCACTCGACCTCCTCCAAGGGCGTGACGGTCGACGGCAGCAGCCGCGTGTCGGACCGCGGCGATGTCTACACCCAACGGATCAAGCTCAACGGCTCCGGTGACGCGGCGCAGCGCTCGCTGTCGTTCACTGTCGACGGACCCACGCAGGTCGTGGTGCACGCGCGCAGCGGATCGGGCTCGAGCGACCGGGCACTGGCGCTCTTCGACAGCTCGTGGACGCCCCTCGACAGTGTGCCCGCGCTCGCCGATGACGACGGCGCGCCCATCGCCACGGAGGTGCTCGAGGTGCCGGCGGCTGGCACGTACTGGATCGCCTCGCCGTCCTCGGGTGTGAACCTCTACTACGCACAGATCGGGCTCGACGACCCGGTCGCCCGCGCGGCGTGGTCCGATGTCGCCGCGCCCACCGTGGACGCCATCGCCGTCGACCCCGCCTCGCCCCACGACCTGCTCGTGAACTACACCGGCCTCATCGGAACCGACGGCGCCGACCTTGCCCGCGTCGCCTTGACTGATGACTCCGGCACCGTGGTCGACCGGGACCTGACGGCGACCGCAGGTGCAGACGGCACGCTCCGGGTCACGCCGCCGGCGTCCGGTGCCTACACCGTGCAGGTGTCCCTCACCCGCGCCGGCGAGGCCACCGCGCTGACGTCCCCGCAGGTCGAGGCCCCGGCCTTCGTGCTGCCGCTGGCGGCCCCCGACATCACCGGTGCGCTGACCAGTGCCGTCAGCGCCGGCGCCGCGACCGTCACCGTCGAGTGGGGTGCCGTGGCCGAGGCCGAGACGTACACGGTCGAGGTCGACGAGGGTGCGGGCTTTACGGCCGCCGTCGACGGCGTCGCCGGCACCTCGGCCGACGTCCCCGGCCTCACGCCGGGGGCGACCGTGCAGATACGCGTGGTCGCTCACCGCGGTGACGACGCCCAAGTGGGCCCGGCGACCGAAGTGAGTGTGGCATCGGCCGTCGAAAGGTGGCAGGCCGCCGATATCGGGTCCAACGCGGGCTCGGGCGGCGCCATCACCGAGAATGAGGACGGCTCCATCTTGTTCGACGCGAAGGCGAGCTCGACCAAACTCGCCTCGTCCGAAGACGGCTTCCAATACTTCTATACGGAGGTCGACCCGTCGACCGAGAACTTCACGCTCACCGCGACGTTCCGCGTGGACGACGCCTCGACCAAGGACAGCCAGTCGGGCTTCGGTGTGATCGCCGTCGACTCGCTGGTGGCGGGCTCGTCCCCCGACCGCTACTTCAACTCCGCCGGTGCCGTGGTGACCCGCTACGGGGAAGGCACCGCCGAGGTTGTCAACGGTATGCCCGGTGCCAGGTTCGTGACGGGGTACACCGGCGCCACGAACGACAACACGGCGGGCACGCGAGACCAGAGCGGCTCCGAGGTCTTCGACTCCAGCTATCGGGAGGAGGCCGGAACAGCGCCGCGCTTTGACACCGGCGACACCTACACGTTCTCACTGCGCCGCTCCAACACCGGATTCCATGCGATGTGGGACCGCAGCGGCGACGGCGGCGCGGTACACGAGGTCATCGAGTACGACCCCGACATGCTGCTGGTGCAGGACGCGGAGCGCTTCTACGTGGGGCTCGCGGTGGCGCGCAAGATCGTGGTCACCGTGACTGACTGGGAGTTCACTACCGTCCACCCCGATGACGACGATCCGGCCCAGGAGCGTCCCATCGAGCAGGTGCCGACCTCCCTCAGTGTGGACGTCACCGACACCACCCCGGCCCGTTCGCTCGACATCCCGCTGGTCGCGGACTTCTACGGCACCGGCCAGATCCTCGACGCCTCCGGAGCGGTCGTCGTGGATGGACTGGTGCTCGAGCCCGGCCGCCAGGCGCGAGGAGCAGTGTCACTCGAACCGGGCGTCAACCGTTTTACGGCTCGCGCCATCCCCGGACCGGACCAGCCGCAGCTGGGCGAGTACGAGGCACTGGAGTCCACCGACCCCGTCGACGTGCCCGTCACCATTACCGTCGACTCGTTCGGTGAGCCCGGCCAGTCGATCTGGGTGGCGCCCGACGCCACCTCGGACGGCGACGGCACCCGGCAGCGCCCCGTGGACATCCACACCGCGGTGGCATTCGCACAGGCGGGACAGCAGATTGTGCTGATGGACGGCACGTATACACCGGACCGTGCGATCGTGGCCGACCGCGGCCACGACGGCACCGAGGACGCTCCCATCGTGCTGATGTCGGAGCCCGGATCGCGGGCCGTGCTCGACCTGAGCGGCTCCGCGACGGGCGGCATCAATCTCAGGGCTGACTGGTGGCACGTGTACAACCTCGAGATCACCGGCTCGGGCGATAAGGCCAAGCCGATGCTCGTGCAGGGCCACCACAACATCGTGGAAAGGGTGGAATCCCGCCACAATCAGGACACGGGCATTCAGATCTCGGGCCTGTCGGCCGAGCCGCCTGCCATGTGGCCCTCCCACAACCTCGTGGTGTCGTCTGAGGCGCACCACAATGCGGACCCGGGCGGCAATGACGCCGACGGCTTCGCGGCCAAGCTCACGGTGGGGGAGGGCAACGTCTTCCGCTCGAACATCGCGCACCACAACATCGACGACGGCTGGGATCTCTACGCCAAGTCGACGACGGGCCCCATCGGCACCGTGGTGGTGGAGGACTCCGTCGCCTACAACAACGGTTGGCTCAGCGAGGACCCCACTCGTACGGGTGAGGGCAACGGCTTCAAGCTCGGCGGCGAGTCGATGCCTGGCGACCACCTGCTGCGCAACTCGGTGAGCTACGGCAATCTCGCCACGGGCGTGACGTCCAACTCCGGCCCCGACGTGCGCCTCGAGAACGTGACCTCGGTCGACAACGATCGCGGCATCCGCCTCGAGACCAATGCGGCGGCTACCGACTATCGGGCGGCGGGAGTGATCTCGTGGTCGAACCCCTCGGCGGACGTCGTGGCCCTCGATCAGGCCGACACGTCGCTCCTGACCGACCCGTCCAACCACTTCGACGGTGACGGCGTCACCGCCGACTGGTTCGTCACGACCGATGCGTCGAGCGTCACTCCCGAGATCGCGCCGGACGGCTCCGTCGAGATGCACGGGCTCTACGAACTCACGGCGCTTGCCCCGGCTGACACGGGCGCGCGCCTGGTCGCCAACTCCAGCCCGACGGTGATCGACCTGCTGCCCGAGGTGACGTCGCCCGAGCCTGGACCGGACTCGTGGTACCCGTCGACCGTGTACACCCGCGGCGACCGCGTGCAGCACGACGGCACGATCTACGAGGCGCGCTGGTGGAACCGCGG
Organism: Demequina sp. NBRC 110055; assembly: GCF_002090135.1. Classification (GTDB taxonomy): domain Bacteria; phylum Actinomycetota; class Actinomycetes; order Actinomycetales; family Demequinaceae; genus Demequina. The sequence continues at coordinate 111,527 of NZ_BBRL01000005.1, forward strand.
CTCCGAGCCCGGCGCCTCCGCGTGGGGCCCATGGGTCGAGATTGGCCCGGCCGATGCCGCTCCCGAGGTGGCACAGTGCTCCGCGGTGTGGGAGGCCTCCACGGTCTATCACCGAGGCTCGACGGTCTCCTTCGAGGGAGTCAACTACGAGGCGCAGTGGTGGTCGCGCTCGCAGGTGCCGGGCGAAAGCGTCTGGGGCCCGTGGGCAGCGCTGGGGGCGTGCGCGTAGGGCGCGATGGGGAGGGCGTCACCAGACGAAGGTGTCGTCCTCCCAGCGCGCGGGGCGCACATCGGTGACCCACGCCGGTCGCACGGGGCCGTACATGTGGGGGAACAGCTCGCTCGCGCCCTCGTCCACGACGCGCACCCCGTCGGCTCGCACCGCGTCGTCATCGATGACGAGCACCACGAGGTCATCGGGGTGGTCGGGCCAGATCCGTGCTGCGGTCTCCGCGCACTGGTGGGGATAGGAGCAGTGGATGAATCCCTCGTCCGCGAGCGTGAGGTCGCGCCCGGAGATCTCATAGGTGCCCGCAGCGAGGCCGGCCTCCCAGTCGGTGCGGCGGGTCACGTGGAGGATCGTCATGGCGTCAGTGTGCCAGCGTCGCGGGGTGGACGGGTTGGGGGAGGAGAGTGTGCCCCGGCGGCCGGCGGAATCCACACGTAGGCCCGGCCGCCGGGGACGTTTTAGCCGATGCGCCGGCGAGTCTCGGCGTGCTGGGCCGCCACGGCAGCGGGCACCTTGGCACCAAAGCGGGCAAGGAACGCGTCGGTGTCGTCGGCCTCGGCGGTCAGCGCGGCAGGGTCGGTTGCGAACAGCGCGCCCCACTGGTCGCGGGAGACGCCTGCCGCGGCGAAGTTGATCGCGCCGTCGACGGGCACCAGGCCCTGAATGCTGTCGATGGCGTGGGCGCGGCCCTCTACTCGATCGATGATCCACGCGAGCACCCGCGCGTTCTGAGAGAACCCGGGCCACAGGAAGCTGCCGTCGGCGCCCTTGCGGAACCAGTTCACCTGGAAGATGGCCGGTGCCGCGTCGCCCAACCGCTCGCCCACATCGAGCCAGTGCTGCCAGTGGTCGGCCATGTCGGTACCGCAGAAGGGAAGCATGGCGAACGGGTCGCGGCGCAGTTCTCCTACGGCGCCCTCGGCCGCTGCCGTGCGCTCCGAGGCGAGCGTGGCGCCGAGGTAGACGCCGTGCTCCCAGGAACGCGCCTGGGCCACAAGCGGCACGTTGGTGGCGCGACGTCCTCCGAAGATGATCGCGTCGACGGGGACACCCGCGGGGTCGTCCCACGTGTCGGCGATGGTGGGGCACTGGGCCGCGGACACCGTGAAGCGAGAATTCGGGTGAGCCGCGGTCGTGGGGGAGTCGGGCGTCCAGTCATTGCCGCGCCAGTCGACGAGGTGCTCCGGGACGTCGGGCGTGAGGCCCTCCCACCACACGTCGCCGTCGTCGGTGAGCGCGACGTTGGTGAAGATCGTGTCCTCGCCCAGCATGTCGATGGCCACGGGGTTCGTGTTGACGCCTGTGCCCGGCGCGACGCCGAAGAAGCCGGCCTCCGGGTTGATGGCGCGCAGGCGACCATCCGGGCCGGGGGCGAGCCACGCGATGTCGTCGCCGATCGTCTCGACCGTCCAGCCAGGGATGGAGGGCTGCAGCATCGCAAAGTTGGTCTTGCCACAGGCACTGGGGAAGGCTGCCGCGACGTGGAACGCCTTGCCGCGGGGGTTGGTGACCTTGAGGAGCAGCATATGCGCGGCGATCCAGCCCTCGTCGCGCCCGATCGCCGAGGCGATGCGCAGAGCGAAGGCCTTCTTCGCGAGGATGGCGTTGCCGCCGTAGGCGGAGCCATAGGACCAGATTTCGCGTGTCTCGGGGTAGTGGACGATGTACTTGGTGTCGTTGCGCGGCCACGCGACGTCCGCCTCGCCAGGGGCGAGAGGGGCGCCCACGCTGTGCACGGCGGGCACCCATGCGGTGTCGGGCCCGATCTGCGCGAGTGCATCCGCACCCATGCGCGTCATGGTGCCCATGGAGGCGACAACGTAGGGCGAGTCGGTGACCTGCACGCCCAGGCGGGCGAGCGGGCTGCCCAGGGGCCCCATGGAGAAGGGGACCACGTACATGGTGCGCCCACGCATCGCGCCGGCGAAGAGGGGCTCGAGCGTGGCCCGCATTTGAGCGGGGGCGACCCAGTTGTTGGTGGGGCCCGCGTCGGCCTCGGACTCGGAGCAGATGAAGGTGCGTGACTCCACGCGTGCCACGTCGTCCGGGTGGGAACGCGCGAGGTAGGAGCCGGGGCGCTTCTGAGGGTTGAGTTCGGTGAGAGTGCCTGCCGCGAGCATCGTCGAGATGAGGCGACGGCGCTCGGAGGCGGACCCATCGCACCACACCACCTCGGTCGGTTGGAGCTGGCGGGCCATGGACTCGACCCACGCGACGACGGACGGGGTGGCCGATGCGGGTGCGGTGGTGACGACGTCGGTGTCCATCACGGTCATGGTCTTCCTCCTGAGAAGTGGTCCGGCGATTTCACCGTAAGCGCATCTGCAGGGGCATTGGTGGGTGATTTTGGCGTGAAGTTTGGCGCTTCTTCTCGTACTGTCAAGTCATGGCTGATCTCTCCACCCTCGGGCGCCGTGTCCGGCACTTTCGTACTGCCGCGGGCCTGACCCTCGATCAACTCAGTGACGCGACCGGCACCGCGCCCAGCCACCTGTCGCTCATTGAGAACGGCCGCCGCGAGCCGCGCCTGTCGCTGCTCGAATCCATCGCCGCCGCGCTTGGCGTGACCTCTGCGACGCTGCTCGATCCGGCGCCGCCCACGGCGAGAGCCGCCTTGGAGATCGAATTGGAGCGCGCGCAGGCCTCCCCCACCTATCTCGAACTAGGCCTTCCTCAACTTCGGGCGGGCAAGACGATGAGCGAAGAGACGCTACGCACGCTCGTGGGCCTGCACCGCGAACTTGAGAGGCGCGCCCGGCAGTCGATCGCGACGCCGGAGGAGGCCCGCCGCGCCAACACCCAGCAGCGCCTCGAGATGCGCCAGGTGAACAACTACCTGCCCGAACTTGAGCTGCTCGCCCAGGCAGCGACCGACCAGGTGGGCCACACGGGAGGTGCCCTGACCCACCGGACCGTCGCCGAGATGGCCGACCGTGTGGGCCTCACGATTGTGCACACCGACGACCTGCCGCATTCGGCCCGATGCGTCGTCGATATGGAGCGCGGGCGCATCTACATCCCGCCAGCGTCGATCCCCGGCGGCCACGGCCTGCGATCCCTCGCACTGCAAGCCATTGCGCATAAGGTGCTCGAGCATCGGCCTCCCGCCGACTACGCCGACTTCCTGCGGCAGCGACTCGAGGCGAGCTATTTTGCAGCCGCCTGCCTGATGCCGCGCGAGGCCTCGGTCGCCTTCCTCAGCGCGGCCAAGCGCGAGCGCAGCATCGCGATCGAGGATCTGCGTGACGCGTTCGGTGTGACGCATGAGGCCGCGGCGCTGCGCTTCACTAACCTCGCGACCGAACACCTGGGCCTCACGCTGCACTACCTCCGCGTCAACGGCGACGGCACGGTGACGGGTGCGTACGAGAACGACGGCCTGCCGTTGCCGCTTGACGCGACGGGCTCGACGGAGGGTGAGGTGGTGTGTCGCTTCTGGAGTGCGCGACGAGCCTTCGCGCGGCGCACGCGCACCACCGAGCACTACCAGTACACCGACACCCCGGCGGGAACGTTCTTCGAGTCCACCCAAACCGGCACCGGCACGCCAGACGACTTCTCCATTACGTTGGGCGTCCCGTACGGCGAGTCCAAGTGGTTCCGTGGCCGCGAGACCCAGCTGCGCGAGGCGTCGACGTGCCCCGATGCGACGTGTTGCCGGCGTCCCCAGGACGGTCTTGCCGAACGTTGGGAGGGCAAGGGCTGGGCAAGCCCCCGCGTGCGTACGCACCTGTTTGCGCCGCTGCCTCACGGCACCTACCCGGGCGTGGACGACCGTGAGCTCCACGAATTCCTCGAGGCTCACGCCGGCATTGAGGCATAGTGAGGCGTGAAGTGCCGCGAGGCTGGCATCCGCGGACGATGCCAGCCTCTGCTCGATGCGTCCTAGACGTTACGGCCGGGTCTCACAGGCCAAGCCGTCATTGTCGGCATCGAGCCGGGCGAAGTCGCCGTAGTACGGGTAGTACTTCCGATACCAGGCCTGCGCCTCAGCGTGCGTCGCGAAGTCGGCGCAGTCCTTGTCGGCGGGCATCGACGGCTCGCTGGTGGTGGGCGCGGGTGGATTGCAGCTCGTCCAGTACAACGGCGTCCCGTTGCCCGTTTCGTAGCGGTACAAGAATGCCGCCATCGCTTCGCGCGTGATCGGGTCCTTGGGGCGGAACTCGCGGCACCCGTAGCCGGTGTTGAACCCGGTCGTGATGCCCTCCTGGGCGAGCCAATCAATCTCGTCGTAGAACTTGTCGTACCAGTCGACGTCCGTGAAGAGCTCGTCGTAGCTCGACCAATGATCTGCATCTGCCGCACGGTAGAGGAAGGCGGCCATCGCCTCGCGGGAAATGGCGTCCTTGGGGCGGAAGGTGCCGTCTGACCATCCCGTGGAGATCCCGCTCTTGGCGAGCCACACGATCTCTCGGTAGAACTGATCGCTCGTCTTGACGTCCACGAAGGGGGATCGTGTGGGGAGCGTCACCTTCGGCGAACCCTCGAGACGGAAAAGGAAGGCCGCGAAGGCCTCGCGGGTCACCGATGCTCGAGGCCTAAACGTGCCATCGGCATAGCCGGTCGTGACGCCGCGATTCGCGAGCCAGGTGATCTCGGAACTGAACTGGTGTGACGACGGGACGTCGCTGAACCGGCCGCCGGCGTGTGCCGGTGCTGCCGCCACGATTCCCGCCGTCATGGCAAGCACAACGGCGGCGATGGTCGGTCGAATGGCGCGCACGCGCGCCACGGCGTGGATTCGCATGGATTCCCCCTCAGAAATCTCTGTCGCGTGTCCTCAGCGACACGCTGGGAGGAGGCTATCAGTGCGTCCTTACGCGAGGAAGGCCAGCGCCAGCCCCGCGACGGCCGCCGCGACGGCGCCCACGCCCACCCAGTCGACGCGGCGCGAGAAGGCCGGGGCAGGGGGATGTCCGAGGGCCGATGCCGCGGTCGGCTCGACCGCCGTGTCCGCCGAGGCGCGGTAGGCATCCCACGCGGCGGTGATGAGCCCCGCAACCTCGGCCGACTTGCCGTCCTCCGCGGGGCGGACCCGGTCGCGGCCCGTGCGCGACGGCGCGGCGAACGCGCCCGCCTTCTTGTCGTCGTCGCCGACCAACTCGAGGGACCAGTGCGCCTCGAGGCCCGCGAGTCGAGAGAACGGCGCGACCACCGTCTGGGTGACGTTGCGCAGCTCCACGTGGTCCTCTCCCACGGCCACGCTGGGGCGGAGGAACGCCGCGTAACCCGCGGCGGCGAAGGCGACGGCGATGCCCAACGCGACGTGAATCTGCTCCAGCCCCGAGCCGATCAGCTGAATGAGGAGAATGAGCGCGCCGAGTCCGACGCACAACCATCCCCATACCTGCGACGACCGGCTGCGATAGATCTGCATGGCGACCATGGTCCCACGCACGCGGGCCGCCCGGCCCGCCGCAGCATCGGCCGCCCGTACGCGCGCCCTATACAATGGCCCCGTCCGTCCCGTTCGGGACCGCCTTCTCCCTCAACGAAACGAGACTCTGCTATGCCTGTGCGCTCCGACCTGCGCAACGTCGCGATCGTCGCCCACGTCGACCACGGAAAGACCACCCTCGTGGACGGCATGCTCGTCCAGGGCGGCGCCTATGGCGACCACGCCCACGTCGAGGAGCGCGCCATGGACTCCGGCGACCTCGAGCGCGAGAAGGGCATCACCATCCTCGCGAAGAACACCGCCATCCGTTACACGGGTGAGGCGGCGACCGAGGGCGGCGTCACCATCAACGTGATCGACACCCCGGGCCACGCCGACTTCGGTGGCGAGGTCGAGCGCGGCCTGTCGATGGTCGACGGCGTCGTGCTCCTCGTCGACGCCTCCGAGGGTCCGCTGCCCCAGACCCGCTTCGTGCTGCGCAAGGCGCTCGCGGCCAAGCTGCCCGTGATCATCGTCGTCAACAAGGTCGACCGTCCCGACGCTCGCATCAGCGAGGTCGTCGAGGAGACCCACGACCTCCTGCTGGGCCTCGCGTCCGACCTGTCCGACGAGGTCCCCGACCTGGACGTCGACTCGCTGCTCGAGGTGCCTGTGGTGTACGCGTCGGCCAAGGCCGGCCGTGCGTCGCTGAACCAGCCCGCCGACGGCGACCTGCCCGACTCCGAGAACCTCGAGCCGCTGTTCCAGACCATCATGCAGCGCATCCCCGGCCCCTCGTTCGAGGAGGGCCACCCGCTGCAGGCGCACGTCACCAACCTCGACGCGTCGCCGTTCCTCGGCCGCCTCGCGCTGCTACGCATCTTCAACGGTGAGCTGCGCAAGGGCCAGCAGGTCGCGTGGGCCCGCGCCGACGGCTCCATCTCCTCGGTGAAGATCACCGAGCTGCTCGAGACGAAGGGCCTCGAGCGCGTGCCCGCCGAGGTGGCGCGCCCCGGTGACATCGTCGCCGTGGCCGGCATCGAAGAGATCACCATCGGCGAGACGCTGACTGACATCAACGACCCGCGCCCCCTGCCGCGCATCACGGTCGACGACCCGGCCATCTCGATGACCATCGGTATCAACACCTCGCCGCTGGCCGGACGCGTCAAGGGTGCGAAGGTCACGGCGCGCCAGGTCAAGGACCGCCTCGACAAGGAGCTCATCGGCAACGTGTCGCTGCGCGTCCTGCCCACGGACCGCCCCGACGCGTGGGAGGTGCAGGGCCGCGGCGAGTTGGCACTGGCAATCCTCGTCGAGCAGATGCGCCGCGAGGGCTTCGAGCTCACCGTCGGCAAGCCCGTCGTCGTCACCAAGGAGATCGACGGCAAGAAGCACGAGCCGATGGAGCACATGACCATCGACGTGCCCGAGGAGCACCTCGGCGCCGTCACGCAGCTCATGGCGAGCCGCAAGGGACGCATGGAGTCGATGTCGAACCACGGCACCGGCTGGGTGCGTATGGAGTTCATCGTCCCCGCGCGTGGTCTCATCGGCTTCCGCTCGACCTTCCTCACGGATACTCGCGGCACCGGCATCGCCTCGTCGATCTCGCACGGCTACGCCCCGTGGGCCGGCCTCATCGAGTACCGCACCAACGGCTCGCTCGTCGCGGACCGTCAGGGCGCCGTGACGACCAACGCGCTCCTCACGCTTCAGGACCGCGGCACCTTCTTTGTCAAGCCCACCGAGGAGACGTACGAGGGCATGGTCGTCGGCGAGAACTCGCGCGGCGAGGACATGGACATCAACATCACCAAGGAAAAGAAGCTCAACAACATCCGGTCGGCGACCGGTGACGAGCTCGAGCGCCTCACGCCCCCGCGCCAGCTGACCCTCGAGGAGTCCCTCGAGTTCGCCGGCGACGACGAGTGTGTCGAGGTCACGCCCGAGAACATCCGTATCCGCAAGGTGATTCTCGACGCGACCGAGCGCGGCCGCGCCGCCTCGCGCGCCAAGCGCCAGGGCTAAGTCTCTACGCCTTCGAGGGCCCCGTCCGGTTCGCCGGGCGGGGCCCTTCTTTTCGTTCGGGCGGCCGATGTGGTCGTGCGGTGGGATGACTAGCATGCCTGGTATGCGGGGAATGCGAACAGTAGTGCCAGCGGTGCTGGCGGTCATGATGCTTGCGGCGTGCAGCGGGGGCGCCACCGAGACGGGGGCCGACGCCGAGGCCGCGTGGCCCGCGTGGGCGCCGCTTCCCGAGGGGGAGGCGCTCGCGTGGTACCACTCGGACACAGGCGGCGCTGAGACGTGGGGCGTCGCGCTCCCGGGCGGCGACCTGGGTGATGACGTGGTCTACGAGTCGGGTGCCGAGGACTGGGAAAGAGTTGCCTCCGGTACGGCGATCATGGTGGAGGGCATGTACGCCGGGCCCGACGGCCGCGACTGGATCCTCTGCCGTGACGGGGCGATGATGCAGATCTACGACTTCCCCGAGGAGTCCACGTTCGTCGACGGCACTGGCTTCGCGCAGGGAACCACCCAGGTATACGTCTACGAGCCTGGCACCGGTTGCTCCTGAGCCGGGTGGCGGCGCGGCGGCGTCGCCCTCACCGCCTATCCTGTGACCCATGAAGGACTCCATGGGCTACGTCGTGCTCGCGGTCGGGGGGCTCATCGTGGCCACGGTGGGCTCGATCGCGTACCGCTCGATCCCGCCCTGGGGGGCCGTCCTGGCGTGCGTGATGGTGTTGCTCGCGGCGGTCTTTGCGCGGGTGTGGCTGTCGTGGACCGGGCTCGGCACCTTCGCCGCGCTGTTTATGAGTGCGGCATTCGTGTGGACGCTCGAAGGGCCGGGCGGATCCGTGCTGATCGCGGCGGATGCGCTGGGGTACGCATGGCTCGCCGGGGGAGTCGTCGCGATCGTCGTGGCAGCGCTGCTGCCCAGGAAACTGCTGGTGGGGGACCATGTCAAGAGCTAGGAATCAGGCGCGCCTCGAGGCCGAGGCGCAGCGCGAACGTCGTCGTCACGGCGCCGCACACCGCGCGTTGCGCTCGCGCGCCGCTCGTGGCCAGGGCGCGCATTCGGATGCGACGCCGGTCCCCGTTGTCGAGCACACGCCCACCTCGGAGTTGGCTGCGCCGACCTGGCTCGCGGACGCCCCCGACGCGCCGCCGCTGGGGAGCACTCTCCCCGACACCGAGACCCCAACCTCCGACGACGACGTTGTCGAGGCCGACACCGACACGCGCCCGGTGGCTCGCGTGAGCCTGGCGGCCGCTGGAGCGGCAGCCGCCACGGCATCGGCTGAGACCGACGCCGAATCCGACGCCGACGCGACGGCGGTGCAGGCCGAGCCTGTCACCGCACCCACCACCGTGTTCCCGGCCGCCGCAGCGGCCCCCCGCGAGCCGTCCGCCTGGCCGGCCAGCGTCGACGACGTGCGTACGGAGGCCATGCTGAGCTCGCACCAGGCCACCGGGGAGCGCGGCTCCCATTCGAACAAGCGCGGCCGCGGCTGGCTCGCCGTGCCCGTCGTCGTCATCGTGCTGGCGGGACTCTATGTCGGAGCCCAGGCGCTGTTGTCAGGCACCGTGCCGCGCGAGACCGAGACGCTTGGTGTGGCGATCGGTGGGCAATCGACAGGAGCGGCGATCGCCTCCATCACCGAGGCGGCCGACGCTCTCGCGGCCCAGGACATCACCCTCACCGCCGAGGACGAGTCGACCGCATTCCCTGCCGCCGATGCCGGCCTGGGGGTCGATGCCGAGGCGACCATCGCCGATCTCACCGGTTTCACGTTGCGCCCCGAACGCCTGTGGCAGCACCTCGCGGGCGGCGGTCACATCGACCCGGTGGCGACCGTCGACGATGAAGCTCTCGCGTCTGCTGTGACGGCGGCCGCCGCGGACCTGGACCGCGAGGCCGTCGACGCTTCCGTGGAGATCGTCGGCACCGCGGGAGTCTCGCACCCCGGCACCGACGCCATCGAGGTCGATGTCGACGCGACCGCCGCGCTCGTCGACCAAGCATGGCCCACGTCGCTGACGGTCGAGGCGGTCGCGACGGTGACAGCCCCCTCCGTCACCGACGAGACGGCCGATTCTTTTGCGCAGGACCTGTCGCGACAGTTCCTCGCCGGTGACGTCACCCTCAGCGCGGAATCCGGCGAGGCCGTAATTACCGCCGACCAGGTGGCCGCGCACTCCAGCGTGCAGTCCGAGGGCGGCGACCTGACGCTCGTCGTGGATGGCGAGGCGATCGCGCCCGAGGTGATCGAGGCGCACCCGGAGCTCGAGACGGAACCCAAGGACGCCTCGGTCGAGTTCGCGTCCAACTCCGAGCTCACCATCGACGAGGGTGCCAACGGCATCACGATCGACGGCGCCGCGCTGGGCGATGCGATCGTCGCCGCTGCCGGCTCGCCCAACCGCGCCGGGGAACTGCCCGTAACGGTCGTGGAACCGGAGAACTCCGCCGAGTCGCTCGGCGTCAACGACTTCAAGGAGATCGTGTCCGCCTTCGACACACCTCTGACCAATGAGTACGTGCGCACCCAGAACCTCCGCACCGCAGCGGCCGACGTCAAGGGCACCATCATCATGCCGGGCGAGCAGTTCAACCTGCACGAGATCCTGTCGCCCATCACCGAGGCCGAGGGCTACGCCGACGCTCACGTGATCGTCGACGGGATCCTCACCGACGGCATCGGCGGCGGACTGTCCCAGATGGCGACCACCAGTTACAACGCCGCCTACTTCGCCGGCTACGACCTCATCCAGCACCGGCCGCACTCCGTGTGGTTCCCGCGCTACCCCGCGGGCCGCGAGTCGACGCTGTGGGGCACCACGATCAACGTCATCTTCGAGAACAACACGCCGTATGCGGCGCTGTTCAACTCGTACATCTCCGGCGGAGACCTGCACGTCGACGTGTGGTCGACGCCCCACTTCGAGGTAGAGACCTGGGCATCCGACAAGACGAACATCACGCAGCCCGGCGTCGACGAGGTGACGGCGGACAACTGCCAGGCCAAGGGCCCCGGCGAGCCCGGCTTCACCATCACGAATACGCGTGTCGTGACGCTCGACGGGGAAGAGGTCGACCGCAACGTGGATACCTGGACCTACGCGCCGAACGATGCGATCAAGTGCGTGGCGGACGACACGTCCGAGGACGATTGATGTCGCGCCCGCGACCGTGTCACCCCCGCGCTCACTCTGTCCTCGCGCCGTGTGTCCCGACCGGGGACCCGGCGCTATGATGAAGCGATCCGTATCGCCCCGGTTGGAGGAGACAAAGTGACTTACGTCATTGCATTGCCTTGTGTCGACGTCAAGGACAAGGCCTGCATCGACGAGTGTCCGGTCGACTGCATCTACGAGGGCGAGCGTTCGCTCTACATCCACCCCGACGAGTGCGTGGACTGCGGCGCATGCGAGCCCGTGTGCCCCGTCGAGGCGATCTACTACGAGGACGACGTCCCCGACAAGTGGGCCGACTACTACAACGCGAACGTGGAGTTCTTCTCCGAGATTGGTTCGCCCGGCGGCGCCGCGAAGATGGGTCTGATCGAGCACGATCACGACCTCATCAAGTCGTTGCCCCCGCAGAACTGACGCGGGCCGGCGCGCATGGGTCTGAGCCCACGCTCCCTGCCCGACTTCCCGTGGGACTCGCTCGCTCCCTTCCGTGAGCGCGCCTCGGCGCACCCCGAGGGCGTCGTGGATCTGTCGGTGGGCACGCCGGTCGACCCCACGCCCGAGGTGGTCCGCCATGCCCTCGCGGCAGCGGCCGATGCCCCCGGCTACCCCACGACGATCGGCACCGCGCAGCTGCGTCAGGCCATCATCGACTGGTTCGCCCGCACGCGCGGCGTCGCCGGTCTGACGCTGGACGGCGTCATGCCGACGGTGGGCTCCAAGGAGCTGGTGGCGTGGCTGCCGGCGCTCATGGGGCTCGGCGAGGGCGACATGGTGGTGCATCCCGCATCGGCGTACCCCACGTATGACGTGGGCGCGCGGCTGACCGGGGCCACCGCCCTCGCCACCGACGACGTCTCCGACTGGGCCGGCCGCGACGACGTGAAGCTCGTGTGGCTCAACTCGCCGTCCAACCCGACCGGCAAGGTCCTCGGACGGGACGAGCTGAGCGAGGTGGTCGAGGCTGCGCGCGCCATCGGTGCCGTGGTGGCCTCCGACGAGTGCTACGCGGCCCTCGCCTGGGAGGAGCCGTGGGCGAGCGGCGGTGTGCCGTCGGTTCTCGACCCTGCGGTCTGCGGCGGCTCCTTCGATGGTCTTCTCGCCGTCTACTCGTTGTCCAAGCAGTCCAACCTCGCGGGTTACCGTGCGGCGTTCGTGGCCGGCGACCCGGCGCTGGTCGGTGCGCTCGTCGAGGTGCGCAAGCACGCGGGCATGATCGTCCCTGCGCCGGTGCAGGCCGCCATGACGGTCGCGCTCGGCGACGACGCGCACACCGCCGCCCAGCGCGAGGTCTACCGGGCGCGGCGCGAGGCCCTGCTGCCCGCCGTGCAGAGCGCGGGCTTCTCGGTGCCGGGCTCCGAGGCCGGGCTCTATCTGTGGGCGACTCGCGACGAGGATTGCTGGGAGACGCTGGGCTTTCTCGCGGATCGGGGCATCATTGCGGCCCCGGGGGCGTTCTACGGTCCGGCGGCGCAGCAGTATGTGCGCATCGCCCTCACTGCGACGGACGAGCGCATCGGGCAGGCGGTCCTCCGTTTGTCCAAAGATGGGTAAACTCGCCCTCAAGCGAACGCACACAATGGCGCTGCGGTGCCCTGGAGGGTTTTCGGAATGACACGAGTGGTCGACGCACGTCTCACGGTCGATGGGACGACTCGAGAGTTGCCTATCGAGCGGTCAACGATCGGTAATGACGGTGTGGCCGTCTCCACCCTGCTGAAGGACACCGGTCTCGTCACCGTGGACCCGGGGTTCATGAACACCGCCTCCTGCGAGAGCTCGATCACCTACATCGATGGCGACGCGGGCATCTTGAAGTACCGGGGCTATCCCATCGAGCAGCTCGCCGAGAACTCGACGTTCCTCGAGGTCGCCTACCTGCTCATTCACGGTGAACTGCCCACCGAGGACCTTCTCAACGCGTTTAACAACCGCGTCTCGCGCCACATGCATGTGCACGAGGGCATCAAGACCTTCCTGGGTGCCTTCCCGCGCGACGCTCACCCGATGGCCGTGCTGTCCGGCGCGATCTCGGCGCTGTCGACCTTCTACCCGGAGTCGGTGGGCTCGGACGAGGAGCAGCTCGAACTCGCGACCGTCCTGCTGCTCGCGAAGTCCGCCACCGTCATCGCCTACCTTCAGCGCCGCGCCTCCGGCGGCGAGCTCATCGAGCCGCGCCAGGGCGGCAAGTACGTGGACGAGTTCATGCGCATCTGCTTCTCGGGTGCCGACGGTGAGCTCGACATCGACCCGGTCATGCGCAAGGCGCTCGACCTGCTGCTGATCCTCCACGCCGACCACGAGCAGAACTGCTCGACCTCGACGGTGCGCATCGTGGGCTCGTCGCAGGCCAACATTTACGCCTCGGTGGCCGCGGGCGTGGGCGCGTTGTCCGGTCCGCTGCACGGCGGCGCCAACGAGGCCGCACTGCGCATGTTCGACCAGATCAAGGAGTCGGGCGACTCGGTCGAGACGTTCGTCGCGAAGGTCAAGGACCGTGTCGAGGGAGCCCGCCTGATGGGCTTCGGGCACCGCGTCTACAAGTCGTACGACCCGCGCGGCGCGCAGGTCAAGAAGGTCGCGAACCAGGTGTTGGCGGAGCTGGGCGGCAACAACGAGACGTTCGAGATGGCGCAGCGCCTTGAGGAGATCGCGCTCTCCGACGAGTACTTCATCGAGCGCAAGCTGTACCCGAACGTCGACTTCTACACCGGTCTGCTGTATTCGGCCATGGGCTTCGACACCCCCATGTTCACGCCGCTGTTCGCGCTGGGCCGCATGCCCGGGTGGATCGCGCATTACCGCGAGATGCTCGCGGACCCGCGCACCAAGATTGGCCGCCCGCGCCAGATCTACACGGGCGAGACCGACCGCACGTACGCGCCCCTGTCGGAGCGCTAGGGGGCGCTCAATCCTCGCCGGGCGCCGCCGTCCGTAGCCACACCTCCGTGCCGTCGCCGCCGGTGACGGCGCCGGGGGAGGGGGAGACGGTCGCGGCGTCCTCGGCGCGCACCCACGTGCCGCCGCTACCGGACGCCACCGTGACGCCTTCGAATGCCGCCACGGCGACGGCCCACTCCTGGACGGCCCTGTCGGCCGTCGTATCGACCCCGCGCACGCGTAGCGCCGTGTCCGAGCCTGTGCCGGCGGTCCCCGCGACGCCGACGGCCTCGACTGCAAAGGCGCCGTCACCGAAGTCGTCTGCCAGGCGCTGCGTGAACGCGGCGGCCGTCGTGGGAGCATCGGCCTGGTCCAGGTCGCAGGTGACCGTGCCGCCGTGGCCGGTGAGGGCCGACGCCCACAAGCGCCCCTCCTCTTCGTGGTCGGCGTACGCCTCGGGAAAGCCTGAACGCTGCACGGCCTGCGCAGCGACCGTAATCTCGGCATCGGTCCAGCCGTCGACCTTGATGAGCGCCTCGTAGAACCGATCGGTCGCGTAGTACGGGTCCATGATTTCGTCGATCGAGCCCCAGCCCTGGGAGGGACGTTGCTGGAACAGGCCGATGCTGTCGCGGTCCCCGTAGTCGATGTTGCGCAGCGTGGATTCCTGGATCGCGGTGGCGACGGCGATGGTGGCTGCGCGTGCGGGCAGGCCCCAGCGCATCGAGCCGGCCACGATGATCGCAATGTTGTTGGCCTGCTCCGCGGTCTTGGAGTCGGTGCGCTCGCCGACCGTCACCGTGCAGGTGGTGGACGCGAAGTATTCGTCGCCGTAGCGCTCCCACAGGCGGGGCACGTAGACCACCGCCGCGACCGTGACGGCGGCGATGAGGACGAGCGCGAGCCAGCCGGCGCCGCGCCCGCGACGCCGGGCGGCCACGCTAGTTCGCGTGCAGGGCGGCGTTCAGCTCGATGCCCGAGCCCTGACGTGTGACGGCCTCGATGGCGCCGGTCACGGAGTTGCGCCAGTACTGGATGCCGTCGTGGCCGGACAGCTCACGGGCCTTCACGATGACCGGGTTGCCGTCCTCGTCGGTGCGGCCCTTCAGCGTGACCTTCGTACCGGCGGTGATGTACGTGCCGGCCTCCACGACGCAGTCCTCGCCGAGCGCGATGCCGACGCCAGCGTTGGCGCCCAGCAGCGAGCGCGCCCCGATTGAGACGACCTCCTTGCCGCCGCCAGACAGCGTGCCCATGATGGAGGCGCCGCCGCCGATGTCGGCGCCGTCGTGCACCACGACACCCGCAGAGATGCGGCCCTCGACCATCGAGTGGCCCAGCGTGCCGGCGTTGAAGTTCACGAACCCCTCGTGCATCACGGTGGTGCCCTCGGCGAGGTGAGCACCCAGGCGCACGCGGTCGGCATCGGCGATGCGCACGCCGGACGGCACGACGTAGTCCACCAGCCGCGGGAACTTGTCGACGCCGAACACGGTGAGGTGCTGGCCGGCGGCGCGAAAGCGCAGGCGCGTGTCCTCGAGCGTCGCGATCGCGCACGGCCCGGCAGAGGTCCACGCCACATTGGTGAGCGCGCCGAACAGGCCGTCGAGGTTGAGGCCATGGGGCTGCACCAGGCGGTGCGACAGAAGGTGCAGGCGCAGGTAGGCGTCCTCGACCGAGGCCGGGGCGGCATCAAGGTCGATGACCGTGCGCACGGCGCGGATCTCGACGGCGCGCAGCGCGTCGGTGCGTTCGGCCTCGACGAGCGCGTCCGGGATCTGCTGGCCCGCGGGGGCGTCCCCCAGGGCAGGGGCGGGGTACCACGTGTCGAGGGCCGTGCCCTCGGCGTCGTACGTCGCAAGTCCGAAACCATATGCGGGGCGAGTCATAGCGCCCATCCTACGGGCGGCCGATGTTCGGGCTCGGCGGGCGGACGCTCGGCAGGGTGCGCGGCCGTCGTCGGCCGCCTGGTTAGGCTGACGACATGGCCGCCCTCGACCTCACCGCCCCCGTCGCGCAGCTCGCGGCCGCCCTCATCGACATCGCCTCGGTCAGCGGAGGCGAGCACGAGATTGCCGACGTCGTCGAGGCGGCCCTCGCCGCCCATGCCCCGCACCTGAGCGTCACGCGCGACGGTGACGCCCTGATTGCCCGCACCGAACTGGGCCGCGCCGAGCGCGTGATCGTGGCCGGCCACCTCGACACCGTGCCTATCAAGGGCAACGTGCCGCACTCGTGGGAGAACGGCGGCGACACCCTCGTGGGACGTGGCAGCGTTGACATGAAGGCCGGGGTCGCCGTCATGCTCAGCCTCGCCGCGGCGCTGGACGCACCCACGCGGGACGTCACCTGGGTGATGTACGACCATGAGGAGGTCGAGGAGTCCAAGAACGGTCTGGGTCGCCTTTCCCGCCGCCACCCGCACCTGCTCGGGGCCGACTTTGCCGTGCTGGGCGAACCCACGAGCGCCGGCATCGAGGGCGGCTGCAACGGCACGCTGCGAGCCGACATCTCCGTGCGCGGCCGCGCCGCCCACAGCGCCCGCGCTTGGAAGGGTGTCAACGCGATCCACGGCCTGGCTCCGCTGCTGACCGCCCTGGCCGCCTACGAGCCGGCGACCGTCACGGTGGACGGCCTCGAGTACCGCGAGGGTCTGAACGCCGTCGGTGTGCGCGGCGGCATTGCCGGCAACGTCATCCCCGACGCCGCGACCGTCACGGTCAACTACCGCTTCGCGCCTGACAAGTCCGTGGCCGATGCCCAGGCTCACGTCGAGGGCGTCGTCGCCGCGAGCGGTGTCGCCGACTACGCCCTTGAGTGGACCGACCTCGCCGCCGGGTGCCGGCCCGGACTCGACGCCCCCCTCGCGCAGTCCTTCGCGGCCGCGGTGGCCGCAGTCGGCGGGGGAGCGCCCCGCGCCAAGGTGGGCTGGACCGACGTCGCCCGCTTCGGCGCTCTCGGTATCCCCGCCGTGAACTATGGCCCCGGAGACCCCGAGCTCGCCCACGCCGACGACGAGCATTGCCCGGTGTCCCACATCGTCGCGTGCCGCGCCGGCCTGGAGGCGTGGCTGACCGCCTGACCACGACCCGCGGCGAGGCGAGTAGGTCGCCCAGCCACGGCATCGGCCCCAACCGAGGAGGAATCCTATGAGCGAGTACCGCAAGGGACCCGTGCTGCTGCGCGGGCGCAACATCCCCCAGAGCTCGACTTCCGGCAGGTTGCTGGGCCACCAGGAGGCACCCGATTGGTTGCACGAGGACCCGTGGCGGGTGTTGCGCATTCAAAGCGAGTTCGTGGAGGGCTTCGGCGCGCTCGCGGAGATCGGTCCTGCTATCTCGGTGTTCGGATCGGCCCGCACCAAGGAGGGCGCGCCCGACTATGAGCAGGGCGAGACCATTGGCAGGCGCCTGGTCGAGGAGGGCTTCGCCGTCATCACCGGCGGTGGCCCCGGCGTCATGGAGGCCGCTAACAAGGGGGCGCAGGAGGCCGGCGGTGTATCGATCGGTCTCGGCATCGAGCTGCCGTTCGAGCAGGGCGTCAACCGGTTCGTGAACCTCGGCATCAACTTCCGCTACTTTTTCGCGCGCAAGACCATGTTCGTGAAGTACGCGCAGGGCTTCATCGCGCTGCCGGGCGGGTTCGGCACCATGGACGAGCTGTTCGAGGCGCTGACTTTGGTGCAGACCAGGACGATCACACGGTTCCCGATCGTGCTCGTCGGTCACGCCTACTGGGATGGATTGGTGCAGTGGCTGCGCGACTCCATGATCGCCGACGGCAAGGCGGCAGCGACGGATCTGGACCTCTTCCACGTGACCGACGACATCGAGGAGGCGATTGCGATCGTCAGCGACTACGCGCGCGGCGAGGGCACGGGGCCCGTGGAGCCCGAGCCTGGCCCGGTCACCGGGAGCATGTGACGCACCTCACCGCTGTGCGGGGACTATGGTCCTGAGGCCGTAGAATAGAGCCCGGTGCCGCGCGGCCTGCGCGGCTCATGCAGGAGAGCTTTCGAGGAGAAACGCATATGGCTGCGATGAAGCCCCGTACCGGTGACGGCCCCATGGAGGTCGTGAAGGAGGGTCGCGGCTACGTGATGCGCGTGCCGCTCGAAGGCGGTGGCCGCCTGGTCGTCGAGATCAATGCCGACGAGGTCGCGGCCCTGCGCGACGCCCTCGCTGGCGCCCTGCAGTAGGCGCCTCACCCCTCACTGTTTTCGCTTCAGTCCGGACGGCCGATGACATGGCCGCCCGGGCTTTGGCGTGTCCGGTGGCAGGGGGCATAGCCGCGCGCTGACGCGCGAGCCTCGGCCCGGAAACGAGCCGTTAGGGCGCGTTCTTGACCGCGACGAGCAGGCCGTCGCCCGAGGGCGTGAGCACGGCAGTGAGGCGCTCGTCGTCGCGCACCAGCTTGAGCGTCGAGCGGACGGCCGTGGTGGACTCGTCGCGCTGAGCGGGGTCGGGGACGCGTCCGTGCCACAGGGCGTTGTCGATCACGACCATGCCCCCCACGCGCAGCAGGCGCAGCGCCTGCTCGAGGTACTGGGGGTACTCGGCCTTGCGCGCGTCGATCAACACCATGTCGTAGCCGGCATCGGTCAGGCGCGGCAAGACGTCGAGGGCGCGGCCCGTGATCATGCGCGCACGCTCGGGGCGGAAGCCGCCGGCGCTCAGGGTGCGCTTGGCGGCCTTGTGATGCTCGGGCTCCATGTCGATGGTCGTGATGACGCCCTCGTCGCCCATGCCGCGCAGCAGATACGTGGTGGAGACGCCCGCGCCCGTGCCGATTTCTACGATGGAACGCGCGCCACTGACCTGGGCGAGCACCTGCAGCAGCTGGCCCGCACCAGGGTGCACGGGGGTGCAACCCAACTGGTCCGCCGTGTCCCGGGCCTCCAGGAGGACACGGTCCTCGGGCCGGAAGTCCTCGCAGTACGCCCAGTTCGCCGCTTCGATGCTCATCATCAGCCTCCTGGGAAGCATCGTAACGGCCCAGGTGGGACCGGGGTCTCAGCAAACTCCCAGCAAAGGGTGGGAACATGGTCCTAGCGACATCCGTTGACCCGAATGTGGAGGAGGGAAACACCATGACTCAGGCGCAAGACCTTGCCGCCGCGTCCTCCGCGACCCCTACGACCGCTACACACGATCTGACGTGGGAGCGCATCGTCGAGGAGCACTCCGGCCGGGTGTACCGGCTGGCCTATCACCTGACGGGCAATCAGCACGACGCCGAGGATCTCACGCAGGATGTGTTCATCCGCGTCTTCAACTCGCTGTCGCAGTACAAGCCCGGCACATTCGAAGGCTGGCTTCACCGCATCACGACCAACCTGTTCCTCGATCGTGTGCGCCGCAAGAAGCGCATCCGGTTCGACTTCATGGCCGACGACGATGCCTCCGTCGCCACGTCCGACAGCTTCGACCGCCACGAGCGGTCGGGACAGCCCGAGGACGCCTTCGACATGTCCCATCTGGGCGATGACATCATCGCCGCCCTCGCCGACCTTCAGCCGGAATACCGCGCCGCCGTGGTGCTGTCCGACATCGAGGGTCTGTCGTACGAGGAGATTGCCGCGACGCTCGGCATCAAGATGGGCACCGTCCGTTCCCGACTGTCTCGCGCCCGTGCGAAGCTTCGTGAGTCCCTGGCTCACCGCGCACCGACGCGAGGTGACGGGTGAGCGACGCACACCTCGGGAATCGCATCCACGACCTGCTCGACAATCGGCTGAGCGCCGAGCAGACGGCCGATGCCATGGCGCACCTTGACGCGTGCGCGGACTGTCGTCTCAGGTGGGATGACCTGCGTTCCGCGCGCGAGGCGCTACGCACCTCCTCCGCAGGCATCGACATGACCTTCGCGCGCCAACTGCTCGACCGCGACCACATGGCCGAGGTGGCGCGAGGCGAGTCCAAGCACGTCGCGCGGGCAGCCTCGGGACGGGGACACAACCCCGTGCTGATGCTCGCGATCGTGATGGCCGTCGTGGGCGCCTCCGTGGGCGTCCTGTATTCGCTTGGAGCGCCTCAGGAGGTGACGCTCGCAGCCGCGGAGGGCTCCGCCGATCAGGCAGCCGCGGTGCCCGTCAGCTTCTATGAGGCCTCGAAGATGCGCAGCGGTGACGAGCTGCGCGACTGGGCGAGTCCCGCATGGGACTCGGCCGACCTGGTGCCGGTCGAAGCGAAGGTGGTGACGGACAGCGCGGGTGGGATCGTGCTGGTGCAGTCACTCCTGTCCGGGCTCGACACCATCGTCATTACCGAGCAGCGCGGTGAGCTGGTCGACGATCTCGCCGAGCGATTCCCGACCGTCGACGTGGCCGGTAGCGCCGTCTATCTCGTCAACGAGAACCCCCATCAGATCGTGTGGCAATGCGGCGAACTGGTGATCTCGGCGACGTGTGACTGCGCCGTGGACACCCTCGAATCCGTCGCTGCCAGCTTCCCCTCCGATGATCCCGCTGGGGTCCTCGCCCGCGTCGTGGACGGCGTGGAGCGGATCGCCGACGTGGTCGCAGGAGACTGACCTTCAAAGGAGCCCCCTCATGTCTGACAACCCCTTTGCCTCCCCCAACGCCGACGCGTCCCGCCCTCAGGGTGGTGCGGGCGTGTCCAGCGACGACACCGAAGTGATCCCGACGCAGGGCGGCTCGCCCGCGCCGACGCCGGCCGCGCAGCAGGCCGCGCCCGCCACGAGCCCGGCCGCCCCGGCGGCGCCCGCTCAGCCCGCGCCCGCTCAGCCCGTGCCCCCTGTCGACGAGACCGCGCCCTACACGCCGCCGCTGACCCCGGCCTCCGACGGCACGATGTCGACTGCGCAGCCGCCGTATGACGGCACCGGCTACGGTGCGCCAGCACCGGTCGCTCCGCCCAAGGAGAAGAAGGGGCGCGTGGGTGCAGGCGCCGTCGCAGGGATCGCCGCCGGCGCGCTCCTGCTGGGCCTCGGTGGAGGCGTCGCCGGCGCCTGGGCGTTTGACGAGTTTGGCTCGCCCAGCGCGTCCCTGGCGATGACGACGGGCCAGAGCGTGGACCGTCCCGAGGGCTCCGTCGCCGCGGTCGCGGCCGCCGTGATGCCGTCCGTCGTGTCCATCGAGTCGACGATGCAGGGCGGCGCGGCCACCGGCTCGGGCTTCGTCATCCAGGACGACGGTTACATCCTCACCAACAACCACGTGGTCGACGGCGCCCAGGACATCACCGTGGTGTTCTCGGACGGCTCCGAGCACTCCGCCGAGCTCATCGGCGCCACCGCCGACTACGACCTGGCCGTCATCAAGGTCGATATCACCGGGCTCACCCCGCTGACCTTCGCCGACTCCGACGAGGTCGTCGTGGGTGACGCGACCATCGCCGTGGGCTCGCCGCTGGGCCTCGAGGGCACGGTGACGACCGGCATCGTGTCGTCGATGCATCGCCCCGTCACGGCAGGGGACACCCAGTCGCAGGCCTACATCGACGCGCTGCAGACTGACGCCGCCATCAACCCCGGCAATTCGGGCGGGCCACTGCTGAACGCCAACGGCGAGGTCATCGGCGTGAACTCCGCGATCGCCACCCTGTCGGGCGCAAGTTCGGAGACCGGCTCGATCGGCCTGGGTTTCGCGATCCCGTCTAACCAGGCCCAGCGCACCGCCGAACAACTCATCGAGAACGGCGTTGCTACCTACCCGGTCATCGGCGTTCAGCTCGACGGGCGTTACACCGGCGAGGGCGTGCAGGTGGTCGACAGCGATGCCGGCGTGGTCGCCGACGGCCCCGCCGACCAGGCGGGCATCGAGCCGGGCGACGTGATCACCGCGATCGACGGCCGGCCCATCACGCAGTCCGATGAGCTCATCGTCGCGATCCGTGCGAAGGACGCCGGCGACGAGGTGGTGTTGACCGTCCAGGACGGCGATAGCGAGCGCGATGTCACGGTCACGCTGGGCTCGAGCAACGAGGTCACGTACGAAGAGACCCCGTAAGCGGGCACAATAGTCGCGTGTTTGGCATCAACGGCGGCGAGCTTCTCGTCATCATCCTGGTCGCGATCCTGGTGGTCGGGCCCGAACGGATGCCCTCCTACGCCAAGCAGCTGCGCGACTGGGTGGTGCGCGGCCGCGACTACGTCAACCAGGGCAAGGACCAGCTGAAGAACGACGTCGGCGGCGACGTCGACTGGTCCCAGTACGACCCGCGCCAGTACGACCCGCGCCGCATCGTCCGCGAGGCGCTCGCGGAGCCCGCTCAGGCTCCGCGAGCGACCTCCGGCGCGGCCGCGGGCGGGACCGGCGCCGCCACCCCTGCCGCGGCCAACCCCGCCACGGCATCGGCTCCCGGCACGCCGGAAGGCGACGTCACGCTCAATGGTGCGCCGTACGACACCGAGGCCACGTAAGAAAGCCCGCCGCGGCATCGGCCGGTGTCCGCGTGGTCTCGCATCCACGCCAGTGACAAAGTGACGGTGATCCCGACGGGGTACTGCGTGTCGCGGCCGCTGACACGGCGTGTCCGCCAGAACGCCGTCACTTCGTCACTCGTGGGGCGTGATGCGTGGCGAGGCGAGCGGAAGCGGTCCCCCTGGCCCCGCGGAGTTTGGAATGATGGGGTGCATGAAGCCCCGCGTGTTTTCCGCCATGCAGCCCACCTCCGATTCCCTCCACCTGGGTAACTACCTGGGCGCGTTGGTGAACTGGGTGGCGCTGCAGGAGGACTACGACGCGATCTACTCGGTCGTCGACCTCCACGCCCTCACGGTGTCTCCCGAGCCCGAGCAGCTGCGTTCGCGCACCCGCCGCACCGCCGCGCAGTTCCTGGCCGCGGGGGTGGACCCCGCGCGCTCGCTCGTCTTCGTCCAGTCGCACGTCCCGGAGCACGCCGAGCTCGCATGGTTGCTGTCGACCTTCACGGGCTTCGGCGAGGCGTCACGCATGACGCAGTTCAAGGACAAGTCCGCGAAGGTGGGGGAGTCGGGCACCAATGTGGGCCTGTTCACCTACCCCGTGCTGATGGCCGCCGACATCCTGCTGTACGACACGGACCTGGTGCCCGTGGGCGAGGATCAGCGTCAGCACCTCGAGCTGTCCCGTGACCTCGCGGAGCGCCTCAACACGCGCCTGGGCGAGGGCTCGGCGACCGTGCCCGAGCCGTACATCGTCAAGGAGACGGCGAAGATCTACGACCTGCAGGAGCCCACCAAGAAGATGTCGAAGTCGGCATCCAACGGCAAGGGTCTCATCGAGATCCTCGAGGACCCGAAGAAGGTCGCGAAGTCCATCAAGTCCGCGGTCACGGACACCGGCGCCGAGATCCGCTTCGACCGCGAGACGAAGCCTGGCGTCTCGAGTTTGCTGTCGATCTATTCGGCGATCGACGGACGCTCCATCGAGCAGCTGGTCGAGGACTACCAGGGCAAGATGTACGGCCACCTCAAGGTCGACCTGGCCGATGCCGTGGTCGCGTACCTCACGCCGATTCGCGACAATGCGATGGAATGGATCGAGTCCCCCGACAGTTTGGACTCGGTACTGGACGAGGGCGCGACCAAGGCCTCCGCGATTGCTCGCGGAACGCTCGAGCGTCTGTATGACCGCGTAGGACTGTTGAAGCCACAGCGCTGGAGGTGAGCCGATGAGCGGCCGTGACGACCCTCACGCCCACGCCGCGCAGGCAGCGCACGAGACGCAGGTCTCGGTGCAGCGGCGTGCCCGCGAGGAAGACATGGGCGCCATCGACCGCACCAAGGAGGCGATCGGTCAGGCCAAGGAGAAGAAGGCGTGGTTCGAGTCCACCCGCGCGGGCCGCACGCTGCAGGTCATGAAGGATCGCAACGCGATGATCCTGTCGGGCGGCATCGCCTACTACTCCTTGACGTCGCTCGCGGCCGGGGTCGTCATCGCGATCACGCTGTCGAGCTTCCTCCTGGCGGGTAACGAGGAGTGGCAGGACCGCTTCTATTCGTTCTTGAACGAGGCCATTCCCGGGGTCGTCGCCACGGGCGGCGAGGAGGGGCTCATCACCCCGGATTCGATCCAGCCCGAGACCATCAACGGGATTGTCGGTCTCGTGTCCTTCCTGGTCCTGTTCAACACCGCGACCCGATACCTCCGCGGCGTGCGGCTCGGAGTGCGCGCGATGCTGGGGCTCAGCGAGGCGTCCCCGGCGCAGGGCAAGATCCGTGACTTCATCGCGCTCTTCGCGATCATCATCCTGGTGGTCTCCGGCATTGTGCTGCAGGTGCTGGCCTCCCAGTTCGCCACGCTGCTGGCGTCGTTCCTATCCGACGGGCTCGCCTCCGATTGGATCATCCGCGGTCCCGCGATCGCCGTCGGAGTGCTCCTCGATGCCGCGTTTGTCGCCCTCGCGATCGTGGTGCTCGGCGGCTACCGCGGTCCCGTGAGACCGCTGCTGTGGACGCTGCTGCTGTCCGCACTGGCGATCGGGGTGCTGCGCCAGGGCGTCAACATCATGGTCGAGTCGGTGTCGTCGAACCCCGTCCTGGGATCCGTGACCGCAGTGTTCACCATCATGATCTTCGTGGACTTCACCGCACGGATCATCTTGGGAGCCGCCGCCTGGCTGGGCACCCACCCGGAGGTCGCGGAGAGCATCGACGATGAGCCGATCGCCGAGATGCCGACGCCCTCGCGCCGCGCGCGCGGGTCGGTCACGACGCGCCGCGCGACGGGGCGTGCCGCGTCCTAGCGGGTGACCGTCGGGCAGGCTCGGGGTGGCGCGAACCGGCGGTTACCAGTACATTCTCTCGCGTCAGCGACGAAGGAGAATCCGTGACCGACTACGACCCGTTCCGCCAGCCCTCCTCGGGCTCGCGCAAGGACTCCGACGTCCCCGTCACGGAGCCGATGCCCACGACGCCGCAATCGTTCGAGCCCCAGGCAGCGCCCTCGTGGGCGCCCGAATCCGGCACGCCGGCGTCGCCCGCCTACGCCGCCACGCCGGCGCCGGGCTCCTCGTCGGCCTACGGCGCCTCCTCGGCAGCCCCGCCCACCACGCCTCCGCCCGCCTATGGCGCCGCCTACTCCTACGGTCAGACGGGCCCGGCAAAGCCCAGTTACGACGGCGTCTCGATCGCCGCCTTCGTCACCGGTCTGCTGGGCTTCGCGGTCGTGTCGATCGCGCTCGGCGCTGTGGGCTTGCGCCGCACCGCTCAGGACTTGCGTCGCGGCACCTGGATGGCCGTGACGGGGCTCGTCCTGGGCGTGATCGGGACCATCGCCTGGGCCGCGGCTGGCACCGCGATGATCATGGGCGCCGCGTTCCTCTCCGGACTTGAGACCTCGGACGGCGAGAGCTTCACGGAGCAGTTTGAGGATTCGTGGGACAACTACAGCGCCCAAAACTACGGGGACGACCCCCAGCTGGACGCGCTCTACGACCAGTGCGCCGCGGGAGACAACGTTGCCTGCGACGACCTGTATTGGGACAGCGGTACGGGCTCGGAGTACGAATCGTTTGCGCAGGATTGCGGCGGCCGCGGCATGCCCGAAGGTCAGCTGTGGTGCGACCCCGACTCGCAGTGGTGACGCCCGGACGCTAGGCGGCCACGGCATCGGCCGTCCGCTGTGGTCCCGCCGCTCCTGGCGGCCGAAAATGCGGCACCAGACCGCCGTTCGCGCCGCAAATGGCCTCATTTGCGGCGCGAACGGCGGGTGGGCTCAGACGTTGCCCGTGGTGAGCGCTCGCTTCACCTCGGAGATGGCCTTGGTGACCTCGATGCCGCGCGGGCACGCCTCGGTGCAGTTGAACGCCGTGCGGCACTTCCACACGCCGGCCTTGTCGTTGAGGATCTCGAGGCGGTCCCACTCGCCCTCGTCGCGCGAGTCGAAGATGAACCGGTGTGCACCGACGATGGCCTGCGGGCCAAAGTACTGGCCGTCGGTCCAGAACACCGGGCAGCTCGTCGTGCACGCCGCGCACAGGATGCACTTCGTGGTGTCGTCGAACTTGGCGCGGTCCTCGGGGGACTGCAGGCGTTCGCGCTCCGGGGTGGGGCCGCTCGTCATGAGGAATGGCATGATCTCGCGATAGGACGCGAAGAACGGCTCCATGTCGACGATGAGGTCCTTCTCGACCGGCAGGCCCTTGATGGGCTCGACGGTGATGGGGCGCGAAGGGTTGAGGTCCTTCAGGAGCGTCTTGCAGGCCAGGCGGTTGCGCGCGTTGATGCGCATCGCGTCCGAGCCACACACGCCGTGCGCGCACGAGCGACGGAACGCGAGCGTGCCGTCGATGTCCCACTTGATCTTGTGCAGGGCGTCGAGCACGCGGTCGGTGGCGTGCGCCTCGACCGTGAACTCCTCCCAGTACTCCGAGCCCGGTTCGCGGCCGTCGAGGCCATCGGGGTCGAAGCGCAGGATCTTCAGCGTCACCGTCATCGACGGGACGGCGCCGGCCTTCGCGGGCGCCTCGGCTGTTGCGGTCATGTCGGTGCCCTCCCTTAGTACTTGCGCTCCATCGGCTGATACCGGGTCACCACGACGGGCTTCCAGTCCAGCTCGACGGTGCCGTCGGCGCGCTTGTAGGCCATGGTGTGCTGCATGAAGTTCTCATCGTCACGCGTGGGGAAGTCCTCGCGGTAGTGGCCGCCGCGGGACTCCTTGCGGGCCTCGGCGCCGGCGATGACCACCTCGGACAACTCCAGCAGGAAGCCCAGCTCGATCGCCTCCAGCAGGTCCGTGTTGAAGCGCGTGCCGCGGTCGTGGATCGCGATGTTCGTGTAACGCTCCTGGAGGTCCTTGACCACGCGGTGGGCCTCGGCCAGCGACTCGGCCGTGCGGAACACCTGGACGTTCATGTCCATGGTCTCCTGGAGCTCGCGGCGCAGTTGCGCCACGCGCTCGGTGCCGTCGCCACCCACGGTTGCCCTCAGCGAGGCGACCGTCTGTTCCAGGCCGGCCGATGCATCGGCCGGGAGGGAGGGAATGGCGTCAGTCGCGTTGGCATACTCCGCGGCGGCGATGCCGGCGCGGCGGCCGAACACGTTGATGTCGAGCAGCGAGTTGGTGCCCAGGCGGTTGGCGCCGTGCACGGAGACGCAGGCGCACTCGCCCGCGGCGTAGAGGCCCTTGACGACGTGGGTGTTGTCGCGCAGCACCTCGCCCTGAACCGTGGTGGGGATGCCACCCATCGCGTAGTGCGCGGTGGGGAACACCGGCACGGGCTCGGTGTACGGCTCGACGCCCAGGTACGTGCGGGCGAACTCCGTGATGTCGGGCAGCTTCGCGTCGATGTGCGCGGGCTCGAGGTGGGTGAGGTCGAGCAGCACGTAGTCCTTGTTCGGACCGCAGCCGCGGCCCTCGCGCACCTCGTTGGCCATCGCGCGGGCGACCATGTCACGCGGCGCGAGGTCCTTGATGGTGGGGGCATAGCGCTCCATGAAGCGCTCACCCTCGGAGTTGCGCAAGATGCCGCCCTCGCCGCGCGCGGCTTCCGACAGCAGGATGCCGAGCCCCGCGAGGCCTGTGGGGTGGAACTGGAAGAACTCCATGTCCTCAAGCGGGATGCCGGCGCGCAGCGCGATGCCCATGCCGTCGCCCGTGAGCGTGTGGGCGTTGGACGTGGTCTTGAAGACCTTGCCGGCGCCGCCGGTGGCGAAGATGACGGACTTGGCGCGGAACGTGTGGATCTCGCCGCTGGCGAGCGAGTAGGCCACGACGCCGGAGACGGACACCTCGCCGTCCTCGCCCGCGGCCTGCGGGTCGCCGTCGAGGATGAGGTCGAGCGCATAGAACTCGTTGAAGAACTCCACCTCCTGCTTGATGCACTGTTGGTACAGCGTCTGCAGGATCATGTGGCCGGTGCGGTCTGCGGCGTAGCAGGCGCGGCGCACCGCAGCCTCGCCGTGGTTGCGGGTGTGGCCGCCGAAGCGGCGCTGGTCCACCTTGCCCTCGGGGGTGCGGTTGAACGGCAGGCCCATCTTCTCGAGGTCGAGCACGGCGTCGATGGCCTCGTTGCAGAGGATTTCGGCGGCGTCCTGGTCGACGAGGTAGTCGCCGCCCTTGATCGTGTCGAAGGTGTGCCACTCGGCGTTGTCGTCCTCGACGTTTGACAGGGCGGCCGCCATGCCCCCCTGCGCCGCGCCCGTGTGGGAGCGGGTGGGGTACAGCTTGGTGATGACGGCCGTCTTGGCGCGCTGGGAGCTTTCCAGCGCGGCGCGCATGCCGGCGCCGCCTGCGCCCACGATGACGACGTCGAACTCGTGCTCGGTGGCCATTTAGATGTCCTCGCAAAGGCTGGGGAGAAGGGACGGGTCGGCGTCCGCGGGGCAGGGATCGAAGGTGAAGAGCACCAGCGTGCCGAGCACCACGATGATCACGGTGGCGATGCGCAGCGCCCACTGCAGGGTGGCGCGCCATGCGGGGTTGCGGGCATAGTCGTCGATGATCATGCGCATGCCGTTGGCGCCGTGAATCATCGCGAGGGTGAGCATCAGGAAGTCGAACCACTGCCAGAAGGGGCTCGCGAGCTTGCCCGCGACGAAGGCGAAGTCGATCTGGTTAATGCCGTCGCCCCACCACAGGTTGATGAAGAGGTGGGTGAAGATCAGCACGATGAGGACGACGCCCGAGATGCGCTGGAACATCCACGACCAGCGCTGGGCGCGGCCCAGGGTCGAGTGGCTGACGGGACGCTTGGGGGCGGTGAGGTCGGGAGCCTGAGCCATCATGCACCTCCGAAGGCGTGCATCAGGTGGCGCGGCAGGAAGCCGAGCATGAGGATCGCAAAGCCGATCCACACCGCCCAGACGAGCTGGCGCTGGTGGCGCAGGGCCCACGTCGAGCGGTCCACGGCGATGATGCGCAGGCCGTTGAAGGCGTGCAGCGCGATCGCGGCGACGAGCCCGGCCTCGATGATCGCGTACAAGGGCGTCTTGTACGAGCCGATCACCTCGTTATAGGCCTCGGGCGACACGCGCACGAGCGCGGTATCGAGCACGTGGACGAGCAAGAAAAAGAAGACGGCGACGCCTGTCGTGCGGTGCACGACCCACATCCACATCCCCTCATGGCCCCTGTACAGCGTCGTCGCTGGCGACACGGAGACTCCTTCGATGGTTCCGGGATTCCGCGACCCATCCTAATCTGGTCGCATGACAGCTGAGGTCACTCCTGAGAACGTCGTCCCCGATTTCATCGCCGTGGTGCCGGCGGGAGGCGTCGGCTCGCGCCTATGGCCCCTGTCGCAGCCCTCGCGACCCAAGTTCCTGATCGATCTCCTGGACACCGGTGCGACCCTGATCCAGGACACGGTGGCGCGCCTCGCTCCGCTCGCGGAGGAGACCGTGATCGTGACCGGCGCTCGGCATGCCGATGCCGTCGCTTCGCAGCTCCCGGGGGTCCCCGAGGGCGACATCATCGCCGAGCCGAGCCCGCGCGACTCGATGGCGGCCATCGCGCTGGCGGCCGCGGTCATCGAGCAGCGCCATGGCGAGCGCATCATGGGGTCCTTCGCGGCCGACCACGTCATCCCCGAGGCGTCCGGCTTTCACGCCGCGGTGCGCCTGGCCGTCGAGGCCGCCAGGACCGGCAAGGTGGTGACGATCGGGATTACGCCCGATGCCCCGTCGAGTGCGTTCGGGTACATCAAGGCGGGGGCATCCTTGCCCGAGGTCGCCGGCGCCTTCGCCGTCGAGGCCTTCACCGAGAAGCCCGACGAGGAGACCGCGACGGCCATGCTCGCCGAGGGCGGCTACTCCTGGAACGCCGGCATGTTCGTGGTCTCGACCTCGGTGTTGCTTGCGCACCTCGCCCGCCTGCAACCCACGCTTGAGGCGGGCGTGCGTGAGATTGCCGCGGCATGGGACGGCCCCGAGCGCGACGAGGTGACGGCGCGCGTGTGGCCGACGTTGACGAAGATCGCGATCGACCACGCCATTGCGGAGCCCGTCGCCGCCGAGGGCGGCGTCGCCATGGTGCCAGGAGACTTCCCGTGGCACGACGTGGGCGACTTTGACTCCCTCGCGTCGCTGTTGGCGGCCGATGCCGATGGCGCCATCCGGGTCAACCGTTCCGGTCCCGTGTCGCTCGTGGGCGCGCCTGGCGCCGTCGTCGTGGGCGGCACCAAGCCGCTCGCGATCGTGGGGATGGCCGATGCGGTGGTCGTCGACACCGACGAGGCGCTGCTGGTCTTGAGCCGCGAGGCCGCCCAGCGCGTCAAGGATGTGCAATTACCCGGTTAAGACTTGTTCTGGACGGCGCCTACCAGGACAGATTGATACCGAACCGTAGCCTGCGAGCAACATTTGAGACGGTCTGCGTAACACGCCCATGCGTAGCATGTCTCACAACGCAAGAGCCTGGCGTACCCCTACAGGCACGACAAGTGAGGAATCACATGAAGACCATGATTCGTATTGGTGCGGTGGCCGCTGCCTCCGCCCTCGCGCTCGCCGCGTGTGCCTCGGCCCCCGAGGACGAGCCCACCGAGGAGACCACCACCGGTGCCGAGACCTCCGAGACCGCCGCTCCCGCCGAGGACGTCGACTTCATGGCCTGCATGGTCTCCGACGCCGGTGGCTTCGACGACAAGTCGTTCAACCAGTCCGCGTACGAGGGCCTCGAGCGCGCCGTCGCCGAGCTGGGCATCACCAAGGCCGAGGCCGAGTCCACCTCGGACTCCGACTACGGCCCCAACCTCGAGGCGCAGGTCGCCGCGGGTTGCGACCTCATCATCACCGTGGGCTTCCTGCTGAGCCAGGCCACCGTCGACTCGGCCCTGGCCAACCCCGACGTGTCGTACGCGATCATCGACGACCTCGCGGACAACGACTTCGACGGCACCACGGATGCCCCGAACATCAAGCCCATCACGTTCGAGACCGACGAGGCCGCGTTCCTCGCCGGCTACGCGGCGGCCTCGGCCTCCACGACCGGCACCGTGGGCACCTTCGGCGGCATCGAGATCCCCTCGGTCACCATCTTCATGACCGGCTACCAGGCGGGTGTCGAGTACTACAACGAGCAGAACGACGCCGACGTGCAGGTCCTGGGTATGGACTCGTTCTCCGGTGACTTCGACGACCAGTCGCAGGGCACCAACATCACCAACGGCTTCCTCGACCAGGGCGCGGACATCGTCATGCCCGTGGCCGGCCCGGTGGGCCTCGGCGCCGCCTCGGCGATTCAGTCGGCGGGTGACGCCTGGCTGATCGGTGTGGACTCCGACTGGACCCAGACCGCTCCCGAGTACGCCGACATCGTGTTCACGTCGGTGCTGAAGAACATCGGTAACTCGGTGTTCGACACCATCGAGTCGACGGTCAACGACGGCTTCGTGGCGGACCCCTACGTGGGCACGCTCGAGAACGAGGGCGTCGGCGTGGCCGACTTCGCCGAGGGCACCGTCTCCGACGACGTCATCGCCGCGCTCGACGAGATCTCGGCCGGCATCATCGCCGGTGACATCGAGGCCTCCGGCGCCGCCGAGTAACCAGCAGTACCAGGGGAACTATCCCCCCACAAGCGAGGGGCGTGCCGCGTGGACGCGGCACGCCCCTCGTGCTTGACTTGAACGAACAGCCGCGCATCCGCGGCGCTGGAAGGGACGATGGCGTGAAACTCGAGTTGCGGGGCATCACCAAGAAGTTCGGGGACTTCACGGCGAACGACAGCATTGACTTGGTGGTCGAACCCGGCACGGTGCACGCCCTGCTCGGTGAAAACGGCGCCGGCAAATCCACCCTCATGAACGTGCTCTTCGGGCTCTATGACGCCGACGGCGGCGACATCCTGCTCGACGATGAGCCCACCGTCTTTGCTGGCCCCGGCGACGCCATGGCCGCGGGTATCGGCATGGTCCACCAGCACTTCATGCTCGTGCCCGTCTTCACCGTCGCCGAATCCGTCATGCTCGGGCACGAAGAGGTGACCGGCCCCGCGAAGCTCCTGGACCTCGGGGCCGCGCGCGCCAAGGTCAAGGAGATCTCCGACCGGTTCGGCTTCCATATCGACCCCGATGCCGTCATCGAGGATCTGTCGGTGGGCGCCCAGCAGCGCGTCGAGATCATCAAGGCGCTGTCGCGCGACGCCGAGGTGTTGATCCTCGACGAGCCCACCGCCGTGCTCACCCCGCAGGAGACCGACGAGCTTCTCGAGATCATCGGCCAGTTGCGCGACACCGGCACCGCCGTCGTCTTGATCACCCACAAGCTCCGCGAGGTCAAGGCCATCGCGGACCAGATCACTGTCATCCGCCGCGGCAAGGTGGTCGGCACCGCCGAGCCCACGGCCTCGCAGGAGGAACTCGCCTCGCTCATGGTGGGGCGCGACGTGTCCATGACCGTCTCCAAGGAGCCCGCCCAGCCCGGCGAACCCATGCTTGTCGTCGACGGTCTGTCCGTCGTGGACCCCGCGACGTCGCTCAAGCACCTTGACCGTGTCAGCTTCGAGGTGCGCGCAGGGGAGATCCTCGCCGTCGCGGGTGTGCAGGGCAACGGCCAGACCGAGCTCGCCGAGGCGATTCTTGGAATCGTCCCCTCGGCCGAGGGCGCCGTCACGCTCGATGGACGCCGGCTCACAGGCAGCTCGATCCGTGAGGCGCTCGACGCCGGCATCGGCTTTGTGCCCGAGGACCGCACGGAGGATGGCGTGGTCGCCGACTTCACCATCACGAACAACCTCATCCTCGACCTGTACGACAAGGCGCCGTACTCCAAGGCGGGCGCGATCGACACGGCGTTCGCCGCGAAAAACGCCGAGGAGCAGGTCGAACGCTTCGATGTGCGCACCACGTCGACGCAGGCCCTCGCCGGCTCGCTGTCGGGTGGAAACCAGCAGAAGGTCGTCCTCGCGCGCGAACTCGCCCGTGACCTGAAGCTACTCATCGCGTCGCAGCCCACGCGCGGCCTCGACGTCGGCTCGATCGAGTTCGTGCACAAGCGCATCATCGAGGAGCGCGACAACGGAGCCGCCGTGCTCATCGTGAGCTCGGAGTTGGACGAGGTATATGCCCTCGCCGACCGCATCGCGGTGATGTACCACGGACGCATCGTCGACATTGTCCCGCCGGACACCGACCGCGACACCCTCGGCCTCATGATGGCCGGAGCCCACGAGGAGGAGGCAGCGTGAGCGCCACCGCAGTGACCGAGGCGCCCCAGCAGCCCCAAACCCCGAGCCGCGCGAAGCAGGTGCTTCGCGAGATTCTCGAGAGCTCGACGCTTGTCGTCATCATGGCGGTGGTGGCGTCGCTCATCATCGGAGCGATTCTGATCGTCATCGCGGACGAGGACGTGCGTACGGCATCGGCCTACTTCTTCTCTCGCCCGGGCGACACCCTGTCGGCGATGTGGGATGCCATCTGGGGCGCCTACACCGCGATGTTCCAGGGTGCGATCTACAACACCAGGGCCGACACATTCGCGGCTGCGATCAAGCCGTTTACGCAGACCCTCACCATGGCGACGCCCCTCATCTTCGCCGGTCTGGGTCTCGGCATCGGCTTCCGTGCTGGCCTGTTCAACATCGGCGCCCAGGGTCAAATCATCATCGGCGCCACGCTCGGCGGCTGGGTGGGCTTCGCATGGGACCTCCCCGGGTTCACTCACCTGCTTGTCGCGGTGATCGGCTGCGCCCTCGGTGGTGCGATCTGGGGCTTCATCCCCGGCTTCCTGAAGGCACGGACCGGCGCGCACGAGGTGATCGTGACGATCATGCTCAACTACGTGGCACTGAACCTGCTGAGCTACCTGCTGTCGCTCGAGGCCTTCCAGCGTGAGGGCCAGAACAACCCCATCTCGCCCACCGTGGCCGAGAACGCGCAGTACCCCCTCTTGTTGGGCAGCCAGTTCCCGCTGCATTGGGGCTTCGTGCTGGCCATCGCCTGCGCCTTCGGTGTGTGGTGGCTCATGGAGCGCTCGACGCTCGGCTTCGAGTTCCGCGCCGTGGGCGCCAACCCGCGCGCCGCGCGCACGGCCGGTATGTCGGTTGCGAAGGGCACCATCCTCG
This sequence comes from Demequina sp. NBRC 110055, assembly GCF_002090135.1. Taxonomy (GTDB): domain Bacteria; phylum Actinomycetota; class Actinomycetes; order Actinomycetales; family Demequinaceae; genus Demequina. Next base: position 145,163 of record NZ_BBRL01000005.1, read on the forward strand.
TCATGGTGATCGCCGGCGCGCTCGCGGGCCTCGCCGGCTCTGCTCAGGTGCTCGGCACCGAGAAGAACCTCACCCTCGACATCGCTGGGTCCATCGGCTTCGACGCGATCACCGTGGCGCTGCTAGGCCGCTCGCGCCCGCTCGGTACTGTTTTGGCCGCGATCCTCTTCGGCGGCCTGAAGGCGTCCGGACCGTCGTTGCAGGTGCTCGCGGGTCTGCCCGTCGATATCGTGTTCGTCATCCAGGCGACCATCGTGCTCTTTATCGCGGCCCCGCCGCTCGTGCGGTCGATCTTCCGCTTGCCTGCCCCCGCCCACGAGAAGGAGGTGGCGGCATGAGCGCCACGACGGTTGACACCGCCACCCCGGACGCCGCCGCGTCGGGCGACGTGCTGAAGACGAAGAGCTGGAAGGGCCCCATTGGCCTCGGCGTCGTGGCCCTCATCTCGCTGCTGATCTTCGGGTTCGGGACGCCCTCGGGCTCGGACACGACGTTCGTGGTCGCGACGAGCTCCGACTTCGTCCACCTCCCCACGCTGACGCTGCCGTCGAAGATCGCGGCGATCGTGCTGTCGGTCATTGCGCTCGCGCTCGCGGGGTACTCCGCGTACCTCGCGAACCAGTACCGCAAGCCCGGGCTGTGGCTTCCCATCGTCTATGGCATGGCCGTGATGGGAGCGCTGCTGTCGTGGGCGGGTGCCGGTCGCGACAACACCAGCATCCAGATCACAGGCCTGCTGACCTCATCGCTGTTCCTCGCCGTGCCGCTCATCTTTGGTGCCCTCGCCGGCACCCTGTGCGAGCGCTCGGGCATCGTCAACATCGCCATCGAAGGCCAGCTGCTTGCCGGCGCGTTCTTCGCGGCGCTCATGGCCTCCATGGTGGGCAACGCCTACGTGGGCCTCATCGCCGCGCCCCTCGCCGGAGCGCTGGTCGGCGCCGTGCTCGCCATTTTCGCCACCAAGTACTGGGTGAACCAGATCGTCGTGGGCGTGGTGCTGAACATGCTCGTGATCGGCCTGACGAGCTTCTTCTTCTCGACCGTGATGTCCGACAACCCCGACCTCAACCGCTCGCTGGGCCTCGCGGCACTGCCGATCCCGCTGCTGTCGTCGATCCCCATCATCGGCCCCGTGCTGTTCGACCAGAACCTGCTGGTCTACACGATGTATGTCGTCGTGATCGTGTTCCAGATCATGCTGTTCAAGTCCCGCTGGGGACTGCGTGTGCGCGCCGTGGGCGAGCACCCCAAGGCCGCCGACACCGTCGGCATCAAGGTCAACCGCACCCGCGTGCGCAACACCATCCTGGGCGGCGCCATCGCCGGTCTGGGTGGCGCGTTCTTCACCGTGGCGTCGGGGCTCGCGTTCGGCAAGGAGATGACGGCTGGCAAGGGCTACATCGCGCTGGCGGCCATGATCCTCGGCCGGTGGAGCCCGCGCGGTGCCCTCGCCGCGGCGCTGCTGTTCGGCTTCGCCGACGCCCTGCGGGTGCAGCTGGGCATCATCGGCTCCGACATCCCCTCGCAGTTCCTCGCGATGTTCCCGTACCTCGCGACCATCTTCGCCGTCGCCGGCCTCGTGGGCCACTCGCGCCCGCCGGCCGCCGAAGGCATCCCGTACAAGAAGTAGAGAGGCACCCGTGCCCGACATTGACTGGGACGGCCTGCGAGCCGCCGCTCGCGAGGCCTCGACCCGCGCCTACGTTCCCTACTCGAAGTTCCCCGTGGGCGTCGCAGCCCTCACCGACACCGGCGAGGTGGTGATCGGCGCGAACGTCGAGAACGCCTCGTACGGCCTCACGCTGTGCGCCGAGTGCGCGCTCGTGTCCAAGCTGCACACCGACGGAGCCGGCTCTCGTTTGGTCGCCTTCACGTGCGTGGACGGCAACGGGGAGATTTTGGCTCCGTGCGGCCGATGCCGCCAGCTGCTTTTCGAGCACGGTGGCCGCTCGCTGTTGGTCGAGACCGCCAGCGGCATCATGACCATGGACGAGTTCCTGCCCGGCGCGTTCGGGCCGGAGGACCTGGAGAAGGTGCAGTGAGTACCGAAAGGCACGACGCCGTCGACGTCATTCGCGTGAAGCGCGATGGCGGCACGCTGAGCGATGACCAGATCGACTGGGTCGTCGACGCCTACACGCGCGGCGTGGTGGCCGACGAGCAGATGAGTTCGCTCGCGATGGCGATCCTGCAGCGCGGCATGTCCCGCGCCGAGATCGCCCGCTGGACCGCCGCGATGATCGCGACGGGGGAGCGGCTCGACTTCTCGGGCCTCGGCAAGCCCACCGCTGACAAGCACTCGACCGGCGGTGTGGGCGACAAGATCACCCTGCCCCTCGCGCCGTTGGTGGCCGTCTACGGAGTGGCCGTGCCGCAGCTCTCGGGTCGCGGCCTGGGTCACACCGGCGGCACGCTCGACAAGCTCGAGTCGATCCCCGGTTGGCGCGCGGCGCTCAGCAACGAGGAGATGCAGGCGCAGTTGCGCGAGGTGGGTCCGGTCATCTGCGCGGCCGGCTCCGGCCTCGCCCCCGCGGACAAGAAGCTGTACGCGCTGCGCGACGTCACCGGCACGGTGGAGTCGATTCCCATGATCGCCGCGTCGATCATGTCGAAGAAGATCGCCGAAGGTACCGGGGTGTTGGTGCTCGACGTCAAGGTCGGCTCGGGCGCCTTCATGAAGGACCTCGACAACGCGCGTGAGCTCGCCGAGACCATGGTGAACCTCGGCACCGACGCCGGCGTGAAGACCACCGCGCTGCTGACCGACATGTCGACCCCGCTGGGCCTCACCATCGGCAACGGGCTCGAGGTCACCGAGTCGGTCGAGGTGCTCGCCGGCGGCGGCCCCGCCGACGTGGTGGAACTGACCGTTGCCCTCGCGCGCGAGATGCTCGCCGGCGCGGGCGTCACGGACGTGGACCCGGCCGACGCACTCAAGGACGGCCGGGCGATGGACGTGTGGCGCCGTATGATCGCGGCCCAGGGCGGCGACCCGGATGCGACCATGCCCTCCGCACAGCACACCGAAGAGGTGCGCGCGGAGCGCGACGGCGTCATCACCCGGCTCGACGCGCTCGGTACAGGCATCGCCGCGTGGCGACTGGGCGCGGGCCGTGCGCGCAAGGAGGACCCCGTCGAGGTGTCGTCGGGCATCACCCTGCACAAGACGCTGGGCGACACGGTGAAGGCCGGCGACGTCATCGCGACGCTGCACACGGAGACGGAGGCGCGCATGCCGCGCGGCCTCGCTGCGCTGGCCGAGGCGTGCGACGGCGCGGGAGCCATCGACATCGGTGACGCCTCCGTGGAGCGCCGCATCCTGCTCGACCGCGTCGACGCGGACAGCTGATGGGGTGGACCCTCACGTCGCTCGCCGTGCAGGCGGGCCGTTTCGTGGGGGCCACGGGGCAGTGGCGAGGCGTGGCCCAGGTGGCGCACGCCCGCGAGGTCGCCGAGCACGGCGTGCGGCCGGACGGCGCCACGGTGACGGCCCGCGTCTACGCGCGCAGGCTTGAGGCCGCCTCGCCGGCCGATCGCAAGGCACTCGAGGCCGCGCTGTCAGAGTTGGGCGACGACGCCGCCGTCATCGAACGCGCGACCGCGTCGGGCGCCCCGCTCACGGCCGTTGCCGCGCTCGCGGCAGCCTGGCATCGCCTGCCCGACACGGCGAAGGAAACGATCCGTCGTCCCGCCGGCCGCGGCATCGGCCCCGTGCGGTTCGGATCGATACGGGCGGTGCAGGTCGACCGGACCACGTGTGGCGCCGCGGTCATGGCGATGATGCTGATGCGGGGCGACCCGTTCGCGGCCGCGTGGGTCGCGACGGGACGCTCTCTGGGAGATCACCTTCCCTCGGAGGCCGCGGCCGCGCTCGAGTATGGGCCGCGCACCATCGAGGAGCGCTGGCACGCGCTGCAGCGGGTGATGCACGGAGCGACCACGTCGCGCGCGTTGGGTGTCGCCCCGTGGCCGCGGGGGTTCGGGACGCCGCCCTGGCGCGTCGACGATGTGACCAGGTACTCCGGGCTGCGCTTTCGAGGCGCGATCCTCGACGACACGGACTCGGAGACGATGGAGGCCGCGCTCGCGCACGCCTCGGCCGCGCTGCGTGATGGCATTCCCGTGCCGCTGTACGTGGGCGGCGACTCGAGCGGTGGGCTCGACCAGGTGATGCCGCGCCACGTCGTGCTCATGACCGCGCGCACGGAGGCGGGCCTCGAGATCTACGAACCCTCGTCGGGCCGGGTGCTCCCGCTCGGCGTCGACCGGTTCGTGGAGGGCGGCGGCAAGGAACCCGCGCTGGGTCACTGGTCGCGGCTGTCGTGGATGGTGCTGCCTCGCCCCGCGAGGCGCTGATGTGGCCGGGCGCCGCTAGCCTGGTGCCATGACACTCACTCACGACGAGATCGTCGCCCTGCCCAAGGTCCTGCTACATGATCACCTCGACGGCGGACTGCGCCCGTCGACCCTCATCGAGCTCGCCGCCGCCATCGGCCACGAGCTGCCCTCGACCGACCCGGATGAGCTCGCGCGCATCTTCGCCGAGAACGCTAGCTCGGGCGACCTGGTGCGCTACCTTGAGGCCTTCGCCCACACCATCGCCGTCATGCAGACGGAGGAGAACCTTCGCCGCATCGCCCGCGAGGCCGTGGTGGACCTCGCCGCCGACGGCGTCATCTACGCCGAGCTGCGCTACGCCCCCGAGCAGCACGTCTCCGGTGGCCTGGACCTCCAGCAGGTCGTCGAGGCCGTGCAGGCCGGCATCGAGGAGGGCATCGCCGAGGCAGCCGAGGCCGGCAGCGCCATCCGTGTGGGCGCCATTCTCGACGCTATGCGCCACCTGGACCGGTCGCCCGAGATCGCCGCTCTCGCCATCGTCAACCGTGACCGTTGCTGCGTGGGCTTCGACATCGCGGGCCCCGAGAACGGCTTCTCCGCGGGCAATCACGCGCCCGCCTTCGCCGCGCTGCGCGCCGCTCATTTCCCCGTGACCATCCACGCGGGCGAGGCCGACGGCGCCGACTCGGTGGGCGAGGCCCTGTTCCAGGGCGCCCGCCGCATCGGCCACGGCGTGCGCATCCACGAGGACATCGAGGACTTCGACGGCGAGGAGCCCACGCTGGGCGTTATCGCGCGTCACGCGCTCGACCAGCAGATCCCGCTCGAGTGCTGCCCCACGTCCAACGTGCAGACTGCCGCGGCGCCGTCGATCGAGAACCACCCCATGCACACGCTGCGCGACCTGGGCTTCGCCGTGACCATCAACACGGATAACCGCCTGGTGTCCGGCGTGACGATGTCGGGCGAGTTTGAGGTGCTGCAGGGCGCCGGTTGGACCAAGGAGGACCTCCTTGAGGCCACTCTTACCGCCGCGTGGGGAGCCTTCCTGCCCTACGAGGAGCGCGGCGAACTCGCCGAGACCATCCTCGAGGCGTACGGCTTCGAGGACTGACGCTCTCTCGCGGCCCGCGCCCGCGTGATGTGCACCATGGGACGCTCACCGTCGCTCTGAGGAGATTTGTGTCTCCTGGGGGACGGTGAGCGTCCGTTCGCCTTAGTGCAGCGCCTTGAGTCCTACGACGCACCCCACGATCCCGAGGATCAGCAGCACCTTGGTGAGCGAAGCGGTCTCCGCGCCCGTCGCCATCGCGTAGCCGACGGTGAGGGCCGCGCCGATGCCCACCCACACCGCATAGGCCGTGCCAACCGGCAGCGTGCGCATGGCATACGCCAGGCCGCCCATCGACGCGACGAGCGCGACGACGAACACGAGGCTCGGCCCGAGCCGCGAGAATCCCTCGGACTTGCCTAAGGCCGTCGCCCAGACGGCCTCGAGGACGCCCGAGATGATGAGAATGATCCACGCCATGAGGTCTCTCCTGTGAGACGTCTTGTCGCGTGGCCGGGTACGTCACTTCGTCCGGTGGGGCCGGGTCGGCCGCATCTGGAGGTTCTCACATCGCGTGCGCGGCGGCAAGCCGCGCCCGTAGGCTGGTGACATGACTCTCACCCGTGCCGAACTGGCCCAGTACGTCGACCACACCCTCCTGAAGCCCGAGGCCACCCCCGGCGACGTCGAGGCCCTCGCCGCCGAGGCCGCCCGCCTCGGCGTATTCTCGATCTGCGTCTCGCCGTCGATGCTCCCGGTCGAGGTTCCCGAGTCCGTCGCGGTCGCGACCGTGTGCGGGTTCCCGTCGGGCAAGCACCACTCGTCCGTGAAGGCCGCCGAGGCCGCACTGTCCATCGCGCAGGGTGCCGACGAGATCGACATGGTGATCGACGTCGCCGCCGCTATCGAGGGCCGCTTCAAGGAGGTCGAAGCCGACATCGCCGCCGTGCGCGCCGCCGTGCCCGAGGGCAAGATCCTTAAGGTCATCATCGAGTCCGCGGCGCTGAGCGACCAGGCGATCGTGGGCGCCTGCGGGGCCGCCGTCGCCGCCGGCGCCGACTTCGTGAAGACCTCGACCGGCTTCCACCCCGCCGGTGGTGCGTCGGTCGAGGCCGTCGCGCTCATGCGCACGACGGTCGGTGACGCCTTGGGTGTGAAGGCTTCCGGTGGCATCAGGACGGCCGATGCCGCACTCGCCATGATCGAGGCCGGCGCCTCCCGCCTGGGGCTGTCGGGCACGCAGGCCGTGCTCGACGGGCTCGACGGTGCGGCCGGTTCCGACGATGCGGGCGACGGCGGGTACTGAAACTACTCCTCGTGAGCGTCGTCAGATCGCCCTGAGCCGGACATATACCGGGTAAGGGTGACAAGGAGACGACGATGCGTGACGACTTAATCGATGAGCTGCTCGACGCGAGCGGACCCATGACAAGCAAACCAACTCCGGCGCGGACTGCTGAGGTGTTGCGTCTCGCGGTACGTACACGGCCATCGGATAATGTGCGGCGGGCGGCAGCCACCGCCATCGGCGCGGTCGCGCTGATGGGACTCGGAGGCGTCGCGGCGGCTTCGGGGATATGGAACGCTCCGTGGGCCGACGAGGCTCTTATCGAGTACATCTACGCGGCGCCAGGTGGAGACGGTATCTGCAAGGGCATCGTCGGCGACCTTGACGGCGACGACCCACGTGCCGTTAAGGCCGCCCGAGATTTCTTGAGCGATCCAGACTTGATGTCGCGTGTTGACATTCCGAGCCGAGAGTCATCGAACCGGATCTCATACGCACGCGATGGCGTAGCCTTCGACGCCAATTATCTTCGGGAGACGTCGAGCAACGACGCGATCTTTGCAGCGACTCTCGACCACGTGAGTGCGCTGGGGTACTCGATCTCGCATCTGAATTGGAGCGGGGAATTCACGTGCCCGACAGTGAGCGGGGTCTACGGTGGATGACGTTGAAGCAATTCTCCACGAGAACGGCGAAGCCCTCCTTGCTTACCTCGAAAGGCGCATTGGTGTTGACGATGCGCCCGACGCGCTGGCCGAGACAATGGCCATTGTGTGGCGCCGCCGCAACGCGCTTCCCGCGGATGAGACTGGAGCACGCATGTGGCTCTTCGGAATTGCTCGCGGAGTCGTGCGAAATGCCCAGCGTGGGCACGTGCGGCGCACGCGACTCGCGAGCCGACTTCGACTCGTGACCCAGGGTGCCGTAGCGCTGGCCGCTGATGACGGCTTGCCGGTGCGCGATGCGATCGCGCGCCTGGAGCCCAGCGATGCTGAGTTGCTCCGCCTGGTCCACTGGGACGGCTTCACGCTCGCCGAGGTGGCGGCATTGGAGCAGGTGCCTCCTTCGACCATCCGCAGTCGGTACGCGCGAGCGAAGGCGGCAGTTGCGTTGATGCTGGCACCAGCACAACGCTGAGCGCCCCATAGGACACCCAGATTCGCTCAGAGCAACGGTGGGTGTCCCATGGGGCGCTGGGGCGTGCGAGCCGCTGGGCTAGACCCCCAGGAGGGAACGGATGTCCGCCTCGAGGGCGTCCATGGCGTCCTCGGCGCGCAGGCGCGCGTCCTCGACAGCGTCTGACGGCTGTTCGATGACTTCGAGGTAGGCCTTGACCTTGGGCTCCGTGCCGGACGGACGGATGATGACGCGCGCGCCGGACTCGGTGGCCAGGTGCAGTCCGTTCGTGGCGGGTAGTCCGTGGAAGCCCTCGTTCATGTCGTCGGTGGCCGTGACGGGCGAGCCTGCGAGCGCCTCCGGGGGCGAGGCCAGCAGCTCAGACATCAGCGCGGGGATCTGCGCGATGTCGGTGAACCGCGCCGAGACCTGACGGGTCAGGTGCACGCCGTACGCACGCGAGAGGTCGTCGATCGCGTCCGCGAGGGTGCGGCCCGACGCCTTGAGTTCCGCGACGTAGTCGGCGATCATCACGGCGGCCGAGATGCCGTCCTTGTCGCGCACCAGGTCCGGCGCCACGCAGTAGCCCAGCGCCTCCTCGTAGCCGAACACGAGGCCAGGCTCGCGCGCGATCCACTTGAACCCGGTCAGGGTGTGGGCGTGGGACAGCCCGTGGGCGGCGGCGATTCGTCCCAGCATCTGCGACGACACGATCGAGTTGGCGAGCACGGAGCCCTCGGGGAAGCCGCCGCGGGAGGCGATGCGCTCGCCGAGCAGGGCGCCCACCACGTCGCCATGGAGCATCTGCCAGCGGCCGTCGATGTCGGTGGCCACAGCGCAGCGGTCGGCGTCGGGGTCGTTCGCGATGACCACGTCGGCGCCCACCTCCTCGGCGAGCGCAAGCGACAGGTCGATCGCTCCGGGCTCCTCGGGGTTGGGGAAGTCGACCGTGGGGAAGTCGGGGTCGGGCGCGGCCTGCTGGCGCACCGTGTGCAGGTCGGTGAAGCCCGCCGTCGACAGGGTCGCCTCGACGGTGCCGCCGCCCACGCCGTGCAGGGGCGTGAGGACGATGCGCACGTCGTCGCGCGAGCCGTCCGCCGGGGGCATGCCGACCAGGCTGGCGACCTCGGACACGTAACGCGCGAGCACCGTCATGTCGAGGCTCTCCCAGCCGGACTCGGCGCGCGGCACCGACTCGACCGACTCGACCTCGGCGATGCGCGCGGCGATGCCCGCGTCGTGCGGTGGCACGATCTGCGCTCCCTGGCCCTCGTCGGCGACGACGCGTCCACCCAGGTAGACCTTGTAGCCGTTGTCCTGGGGCGGGTTGTGGGAGGCGGTGACCATCACGCCCGCATCGGCGTCCAGCGAGCGCGTGATGTAGGCGAGCACCGGGGTGGGAAGCGCGCTGGGCAGCACCATCGCGTGGTGGCCCGCCGCGGTCATGACGGCCGCGGTGTCGGTCGCGAATTCGTGGGAGCCGTGGCGGGCGTCATACCCGATCGCCACGCGCGCAGGTCCGTCGATTCCGAGCTCGACCAGCGAGTCGGTGAGGTAGCGCGCGAGCCCCGCGGCGGCGCGGATGACCACGGCGCGGTTCATGCGGTTCGGCCCGGCTCCGAGCTTGCCGCGCAGGCCCGCGGTGCCGAACTGCAGCATGCCGCGGAAGGCGTCGGCGAGTTCGTGGACGGCGTCGTCGTAGCCCGCCTCGGCGCCGGCAATGAGCGCCTCGAGCTCTTCGCGCGTGGCCGGGTCGGGGTCGTCGGCGGCCCAGGCACGCGCGGCGGTGATGGGGCCCTCGATGCCGGTCATCGCATGGCCTCCACGATGTCTGCGAGCAGTCGCGAGATGCGCGGGCCCGCGGCGGCGCCCGCGTCGAGCACCTCCTGATGGTTCAGCGTCTCGCCGCCGATGCCCGCGCCGAGGTTCGTCACGAGCGACAGACCCAGGACCTCGAGCCCGGCCTCGCGTGCCGCGATCACCTCGAGCGTCGTGGACATGCCCACCAGGTCGGCGCCCAGCGTCTTGGCCATCCGCACCTCGGCTGGGGTCTCGTACTGCGGGCCCGTGAACTGGGCGTACACACCGCCCGGCAGCGACGCGTCGATCGAGCGGGCGAGGTCGCGCAGACGAGGCGAGTAGGCCTGCGTCATATCGACGAAGGTGGCGCCCTCGAGTGGCGTGGCCCCGGTGAGGTTCAGGTGGTCGTCAATCACCACGACGGAGCCGGGGCCCACCTCGGGGCGGGTCGAGCCGCAGCCGTTGGTGACGACCAGCGTCGAGCATCCCGTGGCCGCGGCGGTGCGCACCGCGTGGGCAACCTTGCCGGCGTCGCGTACCTGGTAGAAGTGCTGGCGCGCGCCCAGAACGAGCACGTGGCGGCCGTCCTCGGTGCGCAGCGAGCGCAGTGTGGCGTGGTGGCCGGCGACCACGTGTCCGGAGAAGCCGGGGATCTCCGCGGCGGGGACGGAGGCGACTTCCTCGCCGATGAGCTCGGCGGCGCCGCCCCATCCCGAGCCCAGGATGAGGGCGATGTCGTGATGCTCGACGCCGGTAGCAGCGGCGATGGACTGGGCGGCCTCGGAGGCGAGGGTGGTGGCTTCACTCATACGCCGAGCCTAATGGGCCTACCGGGCCGATGCATCGGCCGGCATTCGTACGTCACTGGCGACGGCATCGGCCATCCGTGAGGGGGTTGTGCCTGGCAGTCTCAGCATGCGGGACAATGGTCCTATGTCCCCACGCATTGTCATTGTTGGTGGCGGCCCGGGCGGGTATGAAGCCGCCCTCGTCGCAGTCAAGCAGGGGGCCGATGTCACCCTGATCGAACGTCAGGGTCTCGGCGGCAACGCCGTGCTCACCGACGTGGTCCCCTCCAAGACCGTGATCGCCACCGCCGAGTGGCGCACCATCGCGGACCGTGCCCCGCAGCTGGGCATCCGCGACCGCGACGGCTCCGACACGTCCGAGGTGTCGGAGCACAAGGTCGACCTCGCGGCCGTGAACGAGCGGGTGCGCAAGCTGGTGCTGAAGCAGTCGTACGACATCGCGACGCGCATGGCGAAGAACGACATCCAGGTGGTCGAGGGGGAGGGGCGGCTGGTCAGCCCGACCCGTGTGGAGACGGAAAACGACGCGTTTGAGGCCGATGCCGTGCTGCTCGCGCTGGGCGCGCGCCCGCGCATCCTGCCCGACGCGCAGCCCGACGGCGAGCGCATCCTCACCTGGACGCAGCTGTATGACCTGAAGGCGCTGCCCGAGCACCTCATCGTGGTCGGCTCGGGTGTGACCGGAGCCGAGTTCGCGGGCGCCTACAACCTCCTCGGCTGCGAGGTGACGCTCGTCGCCTCCGGAGACCGCGTGCTGTCGACGCAGGACCCCGAGGCGTCCGACCTCATCACCGAGATCTTCCACCAGCGCGGGATGCACGTGGTCGGTGGGCGAGCCCAGTCCGCCGAGAACACGGGAAGCGGAGTGCGCGTGACGCTCGCGGACGGCACGGTGCTGGAAGGAAGCCACTGCCTGATGGCCGTCGGCTCGGTGCCCAACACCACCGGCGTGGGGCTCGACGAGGCCGGCGTGACCCTCGACCCGCGTGGCTACATTCAGGTCGACAAGGTCTCGCGCACCTCCGCGCGCGGCGTCTACGCGGCGGGCGACTGCACCGGTGTGCTGCCGCTGGCCTCGGTGGCCGCGACGCAGGGGCGCATCGCCATGGCGCACGCCCTGGGCGATGCGGTCACGCCGATCGACTTGCGCCAGGTCGCCTCGAACGTGTTCACCGCACCTGAGATTGCTTCGGTGGGCGCCACGGAGGCCGAGCTCCAGGAGCGCGGCATCTTCTACGAGGTGTCCAAACTGGACCTCGCGCGCAATCCGCGCGCCAAGATGCTGGGCATCGACCAAGGCTTCGTGAAGATCTTTGGCCACACCGTCACGGGCCAGGTGCTCGGGGCGGTCATCGTGGGCTCGCGTGCCGGCGAGCATATCTTCCCGCTGACACTGGCGCTGGCCAACCACCTGACCGTGGACCAGATCGCCTCGGCGTTCACGGTCTACCCGTCGCTGTCGGGCACGGTGTCCGAGGTGGCGCGCCGCCTGCACCACATGGGTGACGCGTCGCGCAGCTGAGGTACCTGGGGCGTCGCCCTACTCGGCGCTGACGCTCACCGAGGGCGACGGGGTGGGGCTGGCCTCCACCTCGTCGTCTGGGGCTTCATCGTCGACCGGCGCCACCGCATCGGCCGCATTCACCGTGGCGAGGAGCGGCGCGTGGTCGGAGCCGGGGGCGGCCACCACGGCGGTGTCCGCGAACGTGACCTCGCGGCCCACGAGCACTCCCACCTCGGCGAGGACTTCGCCGTCCTGCGTGGCGGTGCCGGTGGCCACGGCGCTCAAGCCGCCGTCCGCGAACGTGGCCAGCGCCGGTGACGACGTCTGTGTGGTGGGATCGCCGGGGAGGTCAGCGCCGACGACGACGGGGCCGGCGCCCGCCAAGCCATCGACGATGGCGGCGGCCTCAGTGCCCGCCTCGTCGATGTTCGTGGCGAACGTCGCGGTCACGTAGGTGGTGCCCATGAAGGTCACCGTGAGGGCCGCGCGGTCGGAGCCATCGCCGTCGGGAAGCTCGGTCACGTCCGCGTCGCTGTGGGGGCCCGAGGTGAGGATCGCGTGGCCCACCTGGGGGCTGAGGCCCGGGGCCGAGGACGCGACCATGCCCGTCTCTCCGGCGAGGAACTCGACCATGTCGGCGCCGCCGCCTAGCAGGGATCCCCGGCTGACCTCTTGCAGCATGGCGACGTCCACGCCGTCGAGGGCGGCCGCGATGGCTCCTGCGTCGAGTCCGGGTCCGCCCTGCGCCGAGGGTGTGATGCCCTGGTGGAGGTTCCAGGTGGCGACCACGGGGGAGGCGAGCGTGTCCGGGGGCATGTCATCGGCACGCTCGTAGCTTGCCCATGTCCAGGTGACGACGGCGGCCGCGCCGAGGGCACCGACGCCGAGCCGCAGCCACACGCCCCTGAGGGCGCGCTCCACGGGCGCGGTACCCGCACGCATCGCGGCGCGGATCATGACGGCCGAAAGCCCCACAAAGGGCACGATGGCGGCGGGCACGGGGAGGTCGACCGATCGGTCGATGGTGACGAGGACGAGCGGTCCGACGATGGCCGCGATGAAGACGAACGACGCGCCCAGGCGCCCCAGGGATGACACCTCGCCCGGCCGGATGACGAGTGCGGCGCCCAGTGCGCCGGTGGCGGCTGCGACGGGCACAGCGATCGCCGCTTCGGTGCCCATGGTGAGGAAGGCGGCGGCCGCGGCGACGACGCCGAGACAGAGCAGGACGACGCGCACCCCCTCGGTCATGGCACGTGACTGGGAGGCGAGGTGGGCGCCCACGAGCGTGCCGGCGAGCGCGAGGGCGAGCCCGCCTGACATCCGGACGTCGGCCTGGGTGTTCACCCATGCGACGTTGGCGAACGCATACAGCAGCGTCGACCAATACAGGCCCAGCGCCCACCAGCCACGCGAGCTGGGGGCGGCATCGAGGTGGCGGCCCCTCACGGCGTTCACGACGGCGAGCGCGGCGAGTAGCGCCAGGGCGTTCCAGCCCCACTCATCCCCGCGCCAGGGCGCGTCCCACGTGCGCAGGAGGCCCTGCTCGGCCAGGGCAGCCGCCGCTCCCAGCGACGTTCCGGCCACCGCGGCGGCCCCACCGCCGTTGCCCAGGGCCACTCGGCTCGCGAGGACTACGCCGGCGAGCGCGAGGGCCGCAAGGTACAGGCCCACCCCGATGAGCCACGTGCCTGACAAGACGGGCAGTGCTAGGCGGAACACCGCGACGACGATGAGGACGAAGCCGACGGTCGGCCCGTGGCCAAAGTGACGCCCAGCCTCGGCTGCGATCCAGGCGAGGACGGCGCCTCCCACCGCCGTCGCCACGACCGCGATGAGTGCCGGCGTCATCCTCGGCTCGCCCAAATCGAGGAGGAGCGGCCCCGCGGTGCGAACCGCGTCGATCAGCAACCAGGCTGCGACGGCGACGACTCCGAGGGCGCGGCGCTGTGCGGTGTCCATGCTGGTCACGCTACCTGCGTGGGCCCGAGGCGGCGAAACGGGCGCGGTCGCGGGGGCAGCTGAGCTGCTGCGACCTCGCGCCTTACGACGCGTCGGCGATCTCGCAGATGACCGTGCCCGAGGACACCGAGGCACCCACCGCGTGCGTGAGGCCGCTCACGGTGCCGGCCTTGTGCGCCACGAGCGGCTGCTCCATCTTCATCGCCTCGAGCACGACGATGAGGTCGCCGGCCTCGACGGTGGCGCCGTCTTCCACGGCCACCTTCACGATGGTGCCCTGCATGGGGGAGGCCAGCGAGTCGCCGGTCGCGGCGCGGGCGCCGCCAGCGTTGGAGCGTCGCGGCGCGCGCCTCGCGGCGCCGCCAGCGCTGCGCGCGTTGGCGCGTCCCGCACGGGCGAGCCCGGCGGGAAGGACGACCTCGAGGCGCTTGCCTCCCACCTCGACGACGACACGCTCGGTGGCAGCGGCATCGGCCGCCTCCTCGACGCCGGAACCGGCGGAGCCGAGCGACGCGACAATCTCAGCGAACTCCGACTCGATCCAGGTGGTGTAGACGCCAAAGGTGCCCGCAGCCGCCGTGAACTCGGGGGCGTCGAGCACCGCGCGGTGGAACGGAACGACGGTCGGCATGCCCTCGACGACCATCTCCGCCAGGGCGCGGCGGGCGCGCTGCAGCGCCTCGTCGCGGCTCGCGCCGGTGACGATGACCTTCGCGATCATGGAGTCGAAGTTGCCCGAGACGGTGTCGCCCTGGCGCACGCCGGCGTCGACGCGGACTCCGGGGCCGGACGGGAACACCAGCGTCGACAGGGTGCCGGGCGCGGGCATGAAGTTTCGGCCCGGGTCCTCACCGTTGATGCGGAACTCGATCGAGTGGCCGCGGGTGACGGGCTCGAGCACGGAGATGGGCTCGCCGGCGGCGATGCGGAACTGTTCGCGCACCAGGTCCACGCCGGTGACCTCCTCGGTCACGGGGTGTTCCACCTGCAGGCGGGTGTTGACCTCGAGGAAGCTGATGGTGCCGTCCGCGCCGACCAGGAACTCGCACGTGCCAGCGCCCACGTATCCGGCCTCCGCGAGGATGGCCTTCGACGACTCGATGAGGCGCGTGTTCTGCTCATCGGTGAGGAAGGGTGCCGGGGCTTCCTCGACGAGCTTCTGATGACGGCGCTGCAGCGAGCAGTCGCGCGTCGAGACGACCACCACGTTGCCGTGCTCGTCGGCCAGACACTGGGTCTCGACGTGGCGCGGCTTGTCGAGGAACCGCTCCACGAAGCACTCGCCGCGGCCGAACGCGGCGACGGCCTCGCGGGTCGCGGAGTCGAACAGTTCAGGAATCTCCTCGCGGGTACGGGCGACCTTGAGGCCGCGGCCGCCGCCGCCGAAGGCCGCCTTGATGGCGACCGGGAGGCCGTGCTCGTCGGCGAAGGCGAGCACCTCGTCCGCGTTCGCCACGGGATCCTTGGTGCCGGGGACCAGGGGAGCGCCGGCGCGCTGCGCGATGTGGCGCGCGCTGACCTTATCGCCCAGGCCGTCGATCGCGGCGGGCGGAGGGCCGACCCAGGTCAGGCCGGCATCGATGACCGCCTGCGCGAACTGGGCATTCTCGGACAGGAAGCCGTAGCCGGGGTGGATGGCCTGCGCACCCGAGCGCTGGGCGACCTCGATGATCTTGGCGATGTCGAGGTAGGTCTCCGCCGCCGTGGATCCGCCCAGCGCGTAGGCCTCGTCGGCGAGCCGCACGTGGGGGGCGTCGCGGTCGGGCTCGGCGTAGACGGCGATCGACGTCAGGCCCGCGTCGGCGCAGGCACGGATGACGCGAACCGCGATCTCGCCGCGGTTGGCGATGAGGACGGAAGAGAAACGTGGCACGCGGTCACGGTATCGCGCGGCCCGCACCCGGCCACGGTCCGCGCTGGGCGCGCGGGGCAAGTTTGGCCTGCCGGGACACGCCGCCGGGCGGCCTTTGTAGGTAAGCGACAACGAACTTGGCGATTCCTTGGGTTACGGGCGCGTAGGTTGTCGCCAGTCCACAAATGGCCGATGCTGTGGCCGGCCTTCCTTCGACGCCTACGCCTCGGTGCGGAGCGCGTGGATGGGCACGTCGATCTCGGCGAGCAGGTGACGCAGCAGCGGTAGGGAGACGCCCACCACGCCGTGATAGTCGCCGTCGATGCCCTCGACATACGGTCCGCCCAGGCCGTCGACGGTGAACGCGCCGGCGACCTGCAAGGGCTCGCCCGTCGCGACGTAGGCATCGATCTCGTCGTCGGTGAGGCGCGCGAAGCGGACGGTGGTGGAGGAGGTGGCGCCGAGCGATCCGCGCGAGCCGTCCTCGCGGTCGTCGACGATCCAGTGGCCGGTGTGAAGGACACCGGTGCGCCCCCGCATGATGCGCCAGCGCTCGCGCGCCGCGGCGGCGTCCGCGGGCTTGCCGTGGATCTCGCCGTCGAGCTCGAGCATCGAGTCGCAGCCCAGCACCATCGCCCCGGTCTCGTACTGGCTCGCCACGTGCTCGGCCTTGGCGCGTGCCAGGGCGAGGACGGCATCGGCCGGATCCGGGGTGCCCCAGCCCTCGCGCTCGTGGTGGGCGCGGAGCTGGGTGAGCACCGCATCCTCGTCCACGCCGCTGACGAGGACCTCGGGCTCGATGCCGGCCGAGCGCAGGGTGGCCAGGCGCGCGGGGGACTGGGAGGCGAGGACGAAGGGCATGGTCATGTCCGCGAGCCTAACGGCGTCGCCTCCCGGTCCGGTTCAGGACAGGTACGGCGCCACCGTCGCGGCGAAGGACTCGGCCGTGTGGCCTGCAACCTCGTCGCACGGAGCGTTCCAGATCTCGGCGTTGAAGATCTCGACCTCGATGTCGCCCGTGTATCCCGCCGCCTCGACGGCCGCCGTGAGGGAGGCGAAGTCGATGATGCCGTCGCCCATGTAGCGCCGGCCCAACAGCACGTCGGCCGGCAGCGGGGTGGCCCAGTCGCACACCTGGTAGGTGGCGATGCGGCCCTCGCGGCCCGCGCGGGAGATCTGGCCCAAGACGTCGGGGTCCCACCAGATGTGGAACGTGTCGACGGCGACGCCTACCGCGGACGAGTCAAACCGTGCGGCAAGATCCAGTGCCTGGCCGAGCGTCGAGACAACCGCGCGGTCCGAGCAGTACATCGGGTGGAGCGGTTCGATCGCCAAGGTGACCCCGGCATCGATGGCGTGGGGGACGAGGTCGGCTAGCGCATCGGCCACCCGCGAGCGCGCGCCGACGATGTCGCGCGAACCGTCCGGCAGCCCTCCGGCCACCAGGACGAGCACGGGTCGTGAGCCCTCGGCACCGGCGGCCGCAAGCACGGCCGTCTCCTCGATGGCGCGCCGGTTGTCGTCGAGTGACGCGATGCGCTCGGGGCCGTCAGGCATGGTGAAGAAGCCCGAGCGGCAGTGGGTCGAGACCCTGAGGCCCGAGTCCGCGATCATGCGTGCAGCCTCATCGAGACCCACGTCCTGCACGGGCTCGCGCCAGGTGCCGATGGCCTGGTATCCGGCCTGTTGGACGCTCGCGATGGCCTCGGCGAGGGTGGCCTTCTTGAGGGTCGCCTGGTTCATCGAGAGGCGGGGGTGGGCGCTCATGCGGCCTCGATTCCGTTGAGGCCGAGCAAGGCGTGCCAGCGCTGCGCGGCGAGGTCCGGTTGCTCGAGTGCGCCGCACGCGTTCGCGAGCTCGACGATGCGCGACAGGTGCGACAGCGAGCGCGCCGAGTGCAGCCCGCCCACCATCTGGAAGGCCTCCTGGTGGCCGTTGAGCCACGACATGAACGCGACGCCGGTCTTGTAGTAGAAGGTGGGGGCGGCGAAGATCTGCCGGCTGAGTTCCTCCGTGGGCTGGAGGATCTCGCGGTAGCGGACCACGTCGCCCTCGCCGAGCGCCTGGATGGCGCCCGAGGCGTGCGGGCCGAGCGCCGCGAAGGCGCCCAGGAGCGCGTCCGAGTTTCCCTGCTCGTCACCCTCGATGAGTTCGCAATAGTGGAAGTCGTCGCCCGTGAACATGCGCGCGCTCGTTGGCAGGCGCCGGCGTACGGCGATTTCCGACTGGGAGTCCAGCAGACTCATCTTGATGCCCGAGACGGTCTGCGGGTTACTCGCGATGATGTCGACCACCGTGTCGGCGGCCACGCGCCAGTCGTCGGAGCCGAAGTAGCCCGCAAGCTGCGGGTCGAACGCGGTGCCGAGCCAGTGCAGCACCACCGGCTGGCTCGCGACGGCGAGGACCTCGTCGTAGACGCGGCGATAGTCGTCGGCCGACTCGGCGGCGCGCACCAGGTGGCGGCTGGCCATCAGCACGGCGCCCGCGCCCGCGTCCTCCGCGTGGAACAGCTGCTCCTTGTAGGCGTCGATCACCTGGGGCAGCGTGATGACCTCGTCCTCGACATGGTCGGTGTTGACGCCCACGACGATGCGCGCGCCCGCCGCGGACGCCTCCGCCGCCGAGCGGGAGATGAGCTCCCGCACCGCGGCCGGGTCGAGGCCCATGTTGCGCTGGGCGGTATCCATGGCATCGGCCACGCCCAGGCCCCACGAAAACAGGTGGTGACGGTAGGCGAGGGTGGCGTCCCAGTCGATGTCCGCCGGCTGGCCGGGGGTGTTGTCGGCCGATGCACGGGGCACCACGTGCGCGGCGGCGTACGCCACGCGGGCGGTGAGCGGTCCATGGGGTCGGGTAAGGGCGGTGGGCTCGCTGACGGCGACGGCGCGGGTGGCGCCGTCGCCGGAGAGCAACGTGAGGCTGTCGGACATGGAGGGGCTCAGCGCTCCGTACGTGCCGGTTCGCCGGCCTCCGCGCCCTCGGCGGTGTCCGGGACGCGGTCGGCGGAAATCTCCGGCAGGTCGATACGCGCGCCGGAGCGGTGCGATTCGAGCCCCTTCTCGGCGAGCAGCATGCCGCGCGCGCCGGCGAGGAAGTCGTAGCGGTGCTCGGTGTCGGCGACGACGTGGCGGATGAACTCCTCCCACTGCGCGCGGAAGCCGTTGACCGACTCCTCGGTGTCGGGCACCTCCACCCAGGTCGAGTCGAAGTCGATCTCGTTCTTCAGGTCCGGGTTCCACACGGGCTTGGGGGTCGCGTTGCGCGGCTGAATCTTGCAGCCGAACAGGCCCACCACCGCGGAGCCATGCGTGCCATCGACCTGGAACTCGACCAGCTCGTCGCGGTTGACTCGGGTGGTCCAGGAGGAGTTGATCTGGGCGGTGATGCCGCCGGCGAGCTCGAAGATGCCGTAGGCGGCGTCGTCGGCGGTCGCTGCGTAGGCCTGGCCGGATTCGTCCACACGCTCCGGGATCTCGGTGACCGCTCGGGCGTAGACGGATTCGACGCGTCCAAAGAGGTTTTCGAGCACATAGTTCCAGTGCGGGAACATGTCGACCACGATGCCGCCGCCGTCCTCGGCCCGGTAGTTCCACGACGGGCGCTGCGACGGGTGCCAGTCGCCCTCGAAGACCCAGTAGCCGAACTCGCCGCGCACGGACAGGATGCGGCCGAAGAAGCCCGAGTCAATCAGGCGGCGCAACTTGATGAGGCCGGGCAGGTACAGCTTGTCGTGGACCACGCCATTCTTGATGCCGGCCGCGGTGGCGAGGCGGGCGAGTTCGAGGGCCTCGTCGAAGGACTCGGCGGTGGGCTTCTCGGTGTAGATCGCCTTGCCGGCGGCGATGGCCTTCTTGATCGCGGCGGCGCGGGCCTTGGTGACCAGGAAGTCGGCGTAGATCTGCCAGCGGTCGTCCGCGAGCGCCTCGTCGAGGTTGGTGGTGTAGTGCTCGATGTGGTGCTTCTTGGCGAGCTCGGCGAGCTTTGCCTCGGAGCGTCCGACGAGAAGAGGCTCGACCTGCACCTTGGTGCCGTCGGGCAGTTCCACGCCGCCCGCGTCGCGGATGGCGAGGATGGAGCGCACCAGGTGCTGGCGGTAGCCCATGCGTCCCGAGACGCCGTTCATGATGATGCCGATGGTCTGCGTGGTCACGGTGTGGTCCCTCACTGTGTTGGGCGATGGCGGCCTCGTTGCCGCCATGCGGGCGTGTGTGCTCGGTCCGGGAGCGGTGCGTGGCGAGCGGCCACGATGGTCACCTGCCTGGCATTTCCCTAGCGGAAAGCGTTTACCGAATGGTACGCGGAAGTGAGCGCGTGGCGCAAGTGGGCTGGTAAGCGGGTAGCTGGTGGGTGGATGGTCGGTCGCTGGTGGGACGCGGCGCACCCGTGCGCCCTCGAGAGCGGTGGCTGCGAGTTTCCGTGCGCGCACTCGCGTGAGCCGCCTCCAGGTGGCGCACCGCCTCACGGGGACGCGTATGCCGGACAAGTCCCTTGAGGCTGTCTTGGTCACTTGCACGCAAAAAGTGACCATCGCAGCCTCAAGGAATCGAGACGACGGCCGGGTGGGCCCGCTATCGTCCCGGCGTCGACTCTCGGACGGCGACCTCGGCCTCGAGGAGGGCAGGCGACCCGGCCTCCTCGGCCAGCGCGAGAGCCAGCGCCTCCTCGCCCACACGCTCGAGGGGCAGGCTGGCGGTGGTGAGGCGCGGGGTGACGTCGCGCAGGGTGGGGATGTCGTCGAACCCGGCGATGGCGATGTCGCGTCCAGGGATGAGACCGGCGTCGCGCGCGGCGCTCATGGCGCCCACGGCCATGACGTCGTTGACGGCGAACACCAGGTCGATGTCGCCGAGGGTGGGTCCGTGCGTCGTCAACAGCTGCTGCATACCCTCGTAGCCGCCGTCGCGCGTAAACGCCGTTGACACCACGCGCTCGGGCGGAACCTCGATCCCGTGCTCGGCAAGGCCGGCGCGGAACCCGCTGAGGCGGTCCTCGGAGGTGCGCAGCGGCGGGGCATCCTCGCCGCCGGGGCCCGCCAGGATGGCCACGCTGCGGTAGCCCATCGCGGCGAGCTGTGTTCCGAGCGCTCTCGCGCCGCCGGCGTTGTCGACGTGAAGCATGCGAAACGGCGCGTCGACGGTGGAGATGAAGACCACGCGTCCGCCGCCGGACTCATATTTGCTGAGTTCCTCGGCCAGGGCATCGGCATGCGGGTCGCCCACACGGCGAGACGCGGCCAAGATGATGGCGCGCGGACGTTGACCGCGAAGCGCGCGCACCATCTCGACCTCACGCTCCGTGTCGCGCCTGGTCTCGGCCATGGTGACGACCAGATGGTGATCCTCGGCGGCACCCACCACGCCTGCGGCGATCGACGAGAAGTACGGGTCGGCGATGTCACCCACGAGGAGCGCGACGGTGGTGGTCGTGCCGCGGGCGACGGCCTGCGCGGAGGCGTTGGCGCTGTAGCCCAGGCGCTCGGCGGCCTCGAGGACGCGCTCGCGGTTCGCGGCCTTGACGTTGCGCGTGGAGCCGTTCAGCGAACGCGAGGCCGTGGCGAGTGACACTCCGGCCTCGCGCGCCACGTCATGGAGCGTGACGGGGGAGGTGCGGGCGGTGTCGGTCACGTGAGGCCTTTCGACGGGTGGGCATGGCCGATGCGCCACCGAGATGAGAGATGCACGCGTCCGCCGTCATCGCCCTTGACGCCGACGAACCCGTGGCTTTCCCCTAGCCTGGCACGATGGCGGGCCGATGTCATGGACGCCGCGCGGATCACGCCCTAGGGTGGAGAGCGCTTTCCGCAACCGCAATGCCGGGCGATACATGCCCCGCAGGAAGAAGGTCGACGTTGACCGACATCGTCCTGGACGACCGCGGCGACCGCGTGGTGCTCAGCCACGCGGGCCGCGATCTCGCCCACTACGTGTACCGCCCCACCGACGTGACACTTGAGTCGCCTCGGCCCTACTTCAGTCCGCTCCGGACGCTGGGCGGAGCGGTGGTGTCCCTGTTCAGGCCGCACGATCACGTGTGGCACAAGGGCATCGCGTGGTCGCTGCCGGTCGTGGGTGACGAGAACTTCTGGGGTGGCCCGACCTTCGTGCGTGACGAGGGCTACGTGCAGCTGGCGAACAACGGCGAGCAGGTCCACGTCGGCTTCGCTTCGCTCGACTCGGGCCGCGAGGCACGCATCGTCGAGACTCTCGACTGGGTCACAGAAGGCGGCGAACTCGTGTTCACCGAGGCCCGCGCGATCGGCGCGACCATCCTCGACGACGACTCCTGGCTCCTGACCTTCGAGACTCGGATGCGTAACGCCACCGAGCGCAGCATCCCGATCGGTTCGCCCACCACGCGCGGGCGGGACAACGCCGGCTACGGCGGCCTGTTTTGGCGCGGCCCGCGCTCCTTCACGGGAGGAGTCATCCTCTCTCCCCAGGGAGAAGGCGGAGAGGAGATGCGAGGCTCTCGCGCCCCGTGGATGGGCTTTCGCGGCCGTCATGATGAGGTGGACCGCACCTCAACGATCCTCATGGTCGACGATCCGTCCAACGTCGCCCATCCGCCGGAGTGGTTCGCGCGCACCGAGCAGTTCGCCTGCCTGTGCCCCGCGCCGTTCTTCTCCGTGGAGCGCGAGATCGCCCCAGGGGAGACTCTCACCGAACGCTACGGCGTGGTCGTCGCTGACGGCGGGCTGACGGCCGATGCTGCGGCTGGGGTGGCAGCGGCCGTCGCCTCGCGCTGGGGTGAGCGGGCGTGAACGAGTTCCCGGCGGGGGCTTCGGTCAGCAATCTCGAGGTCTATTCCTCGGTGGCGCCAGACGGGCTCGCGGGCGGCACCCCCCACCTGCACACCGTGGCAAGCGAGGCCTACCTCGTCGTCTCCGGGCGTGGCGAGCTCCATACGCTCGACGCAACGGGCTTTACCGTCAGCCCGCTGGTCCCCGGCGACACCGTGTGGTTCACGCCGGGTGTGGTTCACCGTGCGGTGAACAAGGGGGAGCTGCACCTGAGGGTGGTGATGTCGCACGCCGGTCTTCCCGAGGCGGGCGACGCGGTGATGACCTTCCCCGACGACATCCTCGCCGACCCCGACGCGTACGCCGCGGCCGCAGCCCTGCCTGGACCTGAGGCGTCTCACGATGAGCGGCTGGCCGCGGCGGCAAAACGCCGCGATCTCGCCGTCGAGGGCTATGGCGCCCTCACTCGTAGCGGCGCGGTGGATCCCGACGCCCTCGCCACGCTGTACCGCAGGGCGGCCGCGTTGGTCAGCCGCCGCATCGGCCACTGGAAAGACACCTGGGAGCATAATCTCGCCGCCCAGGCGCGCCACGCGGAGGCCGCCTTTGCGGCCCTGGCCGCGGGCAGCCCCACGACCTTGGCCGGCGGGCGCGTCACTCGGCCCGCCACCGCACCGGCCTTCGGCATGTGCGGACTTCTCACCACCCTCAGTCTCGAAGGAGCATCATGACCACCACCCTGCGCGCCGCGATTGTCGGCACGGGAGCGATCGCTCACGCCCACGCTCAGGCGCTGGCGGCGCTCGACGGAGCAGAACTCGTGGGCGTCACGGACCGAGACCCCGATACGGCGCAGCGCTTCGTCGAGACGTACGGAGGCGAGGTGTTCGGCGATCTCGGCGTCATGCTCGCGACGGCGTCGCCGGACGTGGTCCATGTCTGCACGCCGCCCGGCGTTCACGCGCCCCAGGCCATCGCTGCCATGGAGGCGGGGGCGCACGTGGTGTGCGAGAAGCCGGCGGCACTGTCGCTCGCGGAACTCGATGCGATGATCGCCGCCTCGGAGCGCGCCGACAGGCGGCTCGCCATCGTGTTCCAGCAGCGCACCGGCACGGCGGCGGCGCACGTGAAGGGCCTGGTCAAATCCGGGGCGCTGGGCCGGCCGCTTGTCGCGGTGTGCCAGACACTGTGGTTCCGCGATCAGGCATACTTCGATGTGCCGTGGCGAGGCTCGTGGGCGACCGAGGGGGGTGGTCCGACTCTGGGCCACGCGATCCACCAAATCGACCTGCTCGCGTACCTGCTCGGCGACTGGGAGTCGGTTCGTGCGGACCTCTGGCGCGTGGGACGCGACACTGGCACGGAGGATTCGTCGACGGCGACAGTGGCATTCGCGTCGGGAGCGGTGGCGACGGTGGTGACCTCGGCCGTGTCGCCACGCGAGGTCAGCGCGATCCGCATCGACACCGAGAAGGCGACCGTCACGCTCGAGCACTTGTACGGACACGGCCACGACCACTGGCGCATCACGCCCGCCCCGGGAGTGGACGAGGCAGAGGTCGCGCGCTGGGCGCTGCCCGACGCGGAGGAGCCCAGCGGGCACGTGCCGCTCCTCAGGGGCGTCTACGCGGCGCTCGCCGCTGGCGAGCCACTGCCGCCCGAGGCCGCCGAACCCGCGCGATCCTTCGAGATCGTCACCGCCGTGTATTCCTCGGCCGCTCACGACGGCGCGCGCATCACGCCCGCGCAGCTGCGTGCCGACGGTGCTCGCATGGCGAGCCTCGAGGCCCCGGTCAACGAGCGCCGGCCCGGGCACGTGGGGGACGAGGTCTGCTAAACCGGGCCCCCGCGCACTCGCGCCGACCGCCATGGGCTGGACCTCGGGGCGGTCGGCGCGTGATGCGCGAGCAGAGTCTGAGGCTGCGTTCGCCCGGTCTCATCTCTGGGACCAAGGTCTCAGAATGGTCACGATTGAAACGTTTCCGGTTTCGGCGTTGACCGCGCACAATCGATGGGTTACGTTACGGATAGCGCTTTCCAAAGGAGGGGGCGCATCGGCCCGTTTCGACAGGCCGCGCACCACGAGAGAACAACGAAGTTTTCGGGAGGAAATGACATGGTGAACGTTCACAAGCGCCGCCGATTCATGGCGCTCGTCGCGCTGACGGCGGCAAGCGGCATCGCGCTCAGCGCCTGCTCGTCCGACGCGGAGGGTGAGGCGGATCCCACCGGTTCCGCGTCCGGCGAAGAGTCCAGCGAGGGTGAGGCAGCCAGCGGTGAAGACGTCACGCTCGACTTCGCCTTCTGGGGCAACGACGTCCGCGCGGACATGTACGCGCAGTCCATCGACCTGTTCGAAGAGCAGTACCCCAACATCACGGTCAACGAGACGTTCCTGGGCTTCCCCGAGTTTTGGGAGAAGCGCCAGACGGAGGCCGCCGGTGGTGGCCTGCCCGACGTGATGCAGTTCGACTACTCGTACCTGCGTCAGTACTCGCAGAACGGCCTGCTACTCGACCTGGGCCCGTACCTGGGCAGCGAGATCAACACCGATGGCCTCACGGAGCAGATCCTGGGCATCGGCGTGGTTGACGGTGTCACCACCGGTATCGCCACGTCGACCAACGCGTGGGGCATGTACACCAACCCCAAGCTCCTTGACGAGGCCGGCGTTGCCGAATTTGGCGGGGGCACGTGGGACGAGTACTCCGAGTGGATCGGAGAGGTCACCGCGGCCTCGGGTGACGATGTTTACGGTGGCGGTGATTACACCGGCCGCATCCAGAACTTCGAGGTGCAGCTGCGCGCCGAGGGCAAGAACCTCTTCAACGAGGACGGCACCCCCGGCTTCGACGAGGCGCGCCTGACCGAGTTCTGGGAGTCCGGATCCGAGCTGCGCGGCGAGAACAATATCGGTATCTCTCAGCAGAAGCTCGAAGAGATCTACCCCATCTCGGGCTTCGGTGGCGGCTTCACCGCCTCCGAACTGACGTGGGACAACTTCGGCGCCGGCTACCTCGGTGAGCTAGGCGAGTCCTACACCGAGCTGGGCCTCATCGAGCCTCCCGTGACCGTCGAGGGTGCGAAGGACCTTTACCAGAAGCCCTCGATGTTGCACACTATCTCCGCAAACACCGAGCACCCCGCCGAGTCCGCCATGCTCGTGGACTTCCTGATCAACTCGCCCGAGGTGGGCGCGATCTTCGGCACCAACCGCGGACTGCCGGCCTCCCAGTCGATGCGTGACGGCATCACGTTCGAAGGCATGGACGCGCAGATCCTCGAGTATGAAGAGTCCATCGCCGACCGCCTGGGCGACGCCCCGCCCGTGCCGCTCGTCGGCTACGGCACGCTCGAGGAGAAGTTCCGTGTCCTCGGCACCGAGCTGGGCTTCGGCACCGTCACCGTGGAGGACGCCGTGTCGCAGTTCTTCGCCGAGATGGACGTGGTCCTGAACTCCTGACCGCATCTCCGTGGGGCCCGAGCCGTCGCTTGGGCCCCACGGGGTAGCCTCTTTGCGACGGAAGGATCAATGGTGACCAGCACCGTGAACCGTGTCGATGACGCCACGGACCAGCAGAGGGCCAGCGCCTCGCCGCGCGACCCCAAGGGACTCACCCGCAAGCAGCGCCACTGGCGCGAGAACATCGCCGGCTACGGCTTCCTGACCCCGTGGCTCGTGGGCTTCTTCGGGCTCACGTTGGTCCCGATGCTCTACTCGCTGTATCTCAGCTTCACGCGGTACAACCTGTTCTCGCCGCCCGAGTGGATCGGCTTCGACAACTACATCCGCATGTTCACCGAGGACCCCAACTACACGCAGTCGGTGAAGATCACCCTGATCTACGTGCTCGTGGGTACCCCGATCAAGCTCGCCGCCGCTCTCGGCGTCGCGATGCTCCTGAACTACCGCGACCGCGGCGCCGGATTCTTCCGCTCGTCGTTCTACGCGCCCTCGCTGATCGGCGCCTCGGTATCCGTCGCGATCGTGTGGCGCGCCATGTTCTCGACGGACGGCCCGGTCGACAACTCCCTGAGTTTCTTTGGCCTCGAGATTGGCGGCTGGGTCGGCAACGTCGCCCTCGTGGTGCCCATGATGATCCTGCTGGCCGTGTGGCAGTTTGGTGCCCCGATGGTCATCTTCCTTGCGGGCCTCAAGCAGGTGCCGCGCGAGCTGTATGAGGCCGCCGACATGGACGGCGCGGGCCCGGTCAAGAAGTTCAGGTCGATCACCCTGCCGATGCTCTCGTCCGTGGTGTTCTTCAACCTCTTGCTCGAGCTGATCGGCGCGTTCCAGGTGTTCTCGTCCGCGTACATCATCTCGAACGGCTCGGGTGGCCCGGCCGGCATGACGAACTTCTACACCCTGTACCTGTACAAGCGGGCGTTCAGCGACGGCCAGATGGGCTACGCCTCCGCGATGGCCTGGACGCTCGTGATCGTGGTCGCGATCATCGCGTTCGTGCTGTTCCGCACGTCCAAGATGTGGGTGCACTACCAGGGAGACAACCGATGACTCAGCGAGGAGACGTCTGGGTTCGCGACGACGCGGACCAGGAGCGCGTGCCCGCGCCCCGGCCCTACTGGAACCGCAAGCGCATCACGACAGCGATCTGGTTCATCGCCATGGCGGCCCTCACCGCGATCGTGCTGTACCCGTTGGTGTGGCTCATTTTCGCGACCTTCAAGGACAACAGCGAGTTCGGACAGAACCCGGCGCTGCTGCCCGAGGACCCCACGTTCGACAACTACGCCAAGGTGATGGAGGGCATCGCCGGAGTGCCGCTCTGGCGCTTCTTCGCCAACTCCGCGGTGATCGCCATCGCCGCGACCGCCGGCACCCTGATCAGCTCGTCGATGGCCGCGTACGCCTTCGCGCGCATCCGGTTCAAGGGTGTGGGGATCTTCTTTACCGCCATGATCGGCACCCTCCTGTTGCCGTTCCACGTCGTGATCATTCCCCAGTACATCCTGTTCAACAACCTGGGCATGATCGACACCTACTGGCCGCTGATCCTGCCCAAGTTCCTCGCCACGGAGGCGTTCTTCGTCTTCCTCATGGTGCAGTTCATGCGCGGCATCCCGCGCGAGATGGACGAGGCGGCACGCGTGGACGGCGCCGGGCATGTCCGCACCTTTGCCTCGATCATGCTGCCGCTGATCCAGCCCGCTCTGGTGACGAGCGCGATCTTCTCGTTCATCTGGACCTGGAACGACTTCCTAGCCCCCCTGATGTACGTGACGAGCCCCGAGAAGTACCCGGTGCCCATCGCGCTGAAGCTCTACAACGACCAGACCAGCACCTCGGACTACGGCGCGACGGTCACGGCCTCGCTGCTCGGCATGGTGCCGATCCTGCTGTTCTTCCTGGTCTTCCAGCGCCTCCTCATCGCGGGCGTGGCGACCCAGGGCCTGAAGGGCTGACGAGGACCGCCATGTCGACCCGAAAGCAGCGCCGCGCCGCGGCCCGCGCGGACACCGAGGGCTTCGGCCCCACCCGCGCGGGCTGGGTGCCACACGCCTGGCCCGGTGCCCACGGCGGCTTCACGCTGTGGGGCGAGGTGCTACTCACGGGCATCATGATCACGCTCGCGGCCCTGCCGCTCGTGACCGCCCCCGCGGCCGCGGCCGCGGGCGTGCGTCACCTCACGCGTTATCTGCGCGGCGAGGCCTCGCCGTGGGCCGAGTTCTGGAACGACGTCAGGGCCGGCGCATTAGGCGGCGCGGCCGTCGCCCTCGTCACGGCCGTGATTGCCACGGTCCTCGTGGTCGACATCCAGCTTGCCGGCACGGGACTGCTTCCGGGAGCAACCCTCATTGCCGTCATCGGCTGGCTGGGGATCACGGCCCTCGCGGTCGTCTTCATGGCGGCCGTCGGCCAGTGGGACCCCCACGGCGGCTGGCGCAATGCCGCGTTACGCGGCCTCGCTCAGCTGCGCGGCGACCTGGGCGGCGCCGCCTACCTCGCGAGTACCGCGGGCTTCGTGGGCGTCGCCACGTGGGCGCTGCCCGCCCTGCTGGTGCCCGCGCTCGGCTGCGCCGCGCTCGCGATCGTCGCGATCCCCGCCCGCCCTCGCAAGGGCGACCCCGAAAGCCTCGCCTAGCCACGGCATCGGCCGTCACTACCGACCGGCCGATGCGACGGCCGGCTTTAACTGGCGTGTCGCCATGGCTTTGGGCCAGGCTGGCACCACCCCACCCGTGAAAGGACACGAGCATGCAGTACGGCGGCGACTACAACCCCGAGCAATGGCCCGAGGAGGTGTGGGTCGAGGACGCCCAGCGCATGCGCGAGGCTGGCGTCACGATGGTGAGCCTGGGGATCTTCTCGTGGAGCCGCATCCAGCCGGCCGAGGGCGAGTACGACCTTGAGTGGCTCGACCGGGTGATCGACCTGCTTCACGAGGGCGGCATCGCCGTCGATCTCGCCACCGCGACCGCCTCCCCGCCGCCGTGGATGCACGAGACGTACCCCGAGATCCTGCCCGTGACCGCCGAGGGCGTGACGCTGGGTCCGGGTAGTCGCCAGCACTACGCGCCCAGCTCGCCGGTGTATCGCCGCCTAGCCGCCGACCTGGTGCGCACGCTCGCCGAGCGATACGTCGACCACCCCGGCGTGGTGATGTGGCACGTCAACAACGAGTACGGCTGCCACCTCCACGAGGACCACTCGCCCGCCGCGCAGGACGCCTTCCGCGCCTGGCTCGAGAAGCGTTACGGCACCGTCGAGGCCCTCAACGAGGCCTGGGGCACGGCATTCTGGTCGCAGCGCTACACCGCGTTCGCCCAGGTACGCACCCCCGCGGCCGCGCCCTACAGCCACAACCCCGGCCAGCTGCTGGACTTCAAGCGCTTCACCTCGGACATGCTGCTCGAGTGCTATCTGATGGAGAAGGAGATCATCCTCGCCGCGGGTGCCACGCAGCCCATCACCACCAACTTCATGGGCCCGTTCAAGCCCGCGAATTATCCCGAGTGGGCCCAGCACATGGACGTCGTCACCGACGACGCCTACCCCGACCCCGACGAGCCCGAGTCGTTCCGCGACGCCGCGTTCCAGCGCGACCTCATTCGCTCCATGAAGCCTGAGGTGCCGTGGATGCTCATGGAACAGGTCACCGGCGCCCTCAACTGGCGTCCCACCAACGCCCCCAAGGCACCCCAGCAGATGGCGGCCCTGTCGATGCAGTGCATCGGCCGCGGCGCCGACGGCATCCTCTTCTTCCAGTGGCGCCAGTCCCGCGCGGGCGCAGAGAAATTCCACGCCGCAATGCTGCCCCACGCCGGCACCGACACCCGGATCTGGCGCGAGGTGAGGGAGCTGGGGTCACAGCTCGCGTCGCTGCCTTCTCTTCCCGTCGGGACGGCCGATGCGAGGGTCGCCCTGGTCATGGACTGGGAGAGCTGGTGGGCGGTCGAGAGCCCCGACCACCCGTCCAACGTGCTCGACTACGTCGCCGTGCTGCAGCGCTGGTACCGGGCCCTTCACCGCCGTCACGTGATGGTGGACATCGTGCCGCCCGAGCGCGTCACCGCCTCCCAATACGACCTGGTGCTCGCGCCGGCGCTGTATCTGCTGCGCCCGGCCGGCGCGGCAGCGCTGACGTCGTACGTCGCCGACGGCGGGCACCTGCTCGCCGGACCGTTCACGGACGTGGTCGACGAGCGCGACGCCTTCCTTGACGGAGGCTTCCTCACCCGCCTGGGCGAGGCGCTCGGCGTGACGATCGAGGACTTTGGGGCGCTCGCGGCTCCGGGGGCTGCGGGGCAGGCGACGGCGCCGCTCACCGGTCCCTTCGGCACGGTGACGGGCACACTGCTTGCCGAGGAGGTGGTGCTGCGCGGCGCCGAGCCCGTCGCCGCCTTCAGCGGCGGTCGCCGCGACGGCGATCCCGCACTGACGGAGCACTCGCACGGCGCAGGCGTGGGCTGGTACCTCGCCACGGTGCCCGACGAGGAGGGGGCCGATGCGGTGGCCGGCTGGGCGCTCGAACGCGCCGGCGTCGCCCCTGTACTTTCCGGGCTGCCCGTGAGTATCGAGGTCGCCCAGCGCGCCTCGGTGGTCACCGTCATTAACCACGGCGACGAGCCCGCGGTGGTGCGTGTCGTCGGGCGCGACCTGCTGACGGGCGAGAACGTCACCGAGGTGGCGCTCGACTCCTTCGGCTACGCGTTGGTGGACACCGACGCATGAGGGTCGTCGTCGCGCCGGACTCGTTCAAGGGCACGGCCGAGGCCGCCGACGTCGCCCGCGCGATCGCCGACGGCTGGCACGACGTGCGTCCCGGAGGCGACATCGTGACGCTGCCCATGGCGGACGGAGGCGAGGGTACGCTCGACGCGCTCGCGGCCGCGCCGGGCGCCGTGCGGCATGCGGTCACCGTGACCGGGCCGGATGGGCGTGACGTCGAGGCAGCCTGGCTCGAATTGCCGGGCGCGGGCGGGCCGGTGGGCGTGGTCGAGCTTGCCTCGACCTCCGGCATCACCCTCATCGAGGAGCTTGCGGCGCTCGACGCCCATACGCGCGGATTCGGCGAGGCGATCGCGGCGGCGCTCGACGCGGGCGTGCATTCGCTGCTGCTCGCGATCGGGTCCTCGTGCTCGACGGATGGGGGAGCCGGGGCGCTCGCGGCCATGGGAGCGCGTTTCTTGGACGCTTCCGGCGAGCCGATAGCTGACGGCGGGCGCGGCCTCGCGGACGTCACCCGGGTCGACCTCACCGAGCTGTGTCCTCTGCCGCCGGGCGGGGCCCGCGTGCTGTCGGATGTGACGAGCCCGCTCACCGGTCCCGCGGGGGCCGCCGCGGTGTTCGGTCCGCAGAAGGGCGCAAGCCCCGGCGATGTGGACGTTCTCGACGCGGCACTCGCCCGCCTCGCGCGGGTGGCCGCCGAGGCGGGATATGAGGCCGATCCGGCCGCCCCCGGTGCGGGCGCCGCGGGCGGCACGGGGTACGGCCTCACGCTGTGGGGGGCCACGCTGGGCTCGGGCGCCGCTGCCGTCGCGGACGCGGTGGGTCTCGCTGAGGCGCTCGCCGCCGCCGACCTCGTGGTGACGGGGGAGGGCGCCTACGACGGCCAGTCCGATGCGGGCAAGGTGGTCTCGGAGGTGCGCCGCCGCGCCACCGCAGCGGGCATCCCGGTGGCGCTCGTCGCGGGGCGAGTGGACGCGCCCACCGACGCCTTCGCGTTGGCCGCCTCGCTCACCGGCCTCGCCGGTAGCGGCGAGGCCGCGATGGCCGAGACCCTGCGCTGGGCGCGGGAGGCAGGGGCAGTGCTCGCCAGAGCGATGTCGGCCTAGAGTCCCCGCACCCAGACGCGCGCGTGCGGCGTCAGCCCGCGCGCGCCGCCTCGGTCTCCTCGAGCGTGAGGCCGGGCTCGGCCGACAGTGCCTTGTCGCCCTTGGGCAGCGTGAGCAGCATGAGCACCGCCGTGGCGCCCGCGATGATCGCCGAGATCAGCATGGCGTGCTGGCTGGCGTCCATGAACGCGACCTGGGCGGCGTCGAGGACCTGTGCGGCACCCGCGGCGACGTCGCCGCCCTGGGCGGACATGGCATCCGTCACCGCCACCGCACCCGCGAGCGAGTCCTGGACGGCGGTGCCGGCCTCGGCGGGCAGCTGCGACGCCGTGTCGGAGATGCCGGACGTGTACTGGTTGGCGATGAGGGAGCCCAGCAGCGCGATGCCGAGCGAGGCGCCCAACTCACGCGTGGTGTCATTCATCGCCGAACCCATGCCCGAGCGGTTGCGAGGCACCGACGACATCAACATGTTGGTTGCCGGCGTCATGACGAGGGCCATGCCTGCGGTGATGAGTGTCATGGCGATGAAGAAGTCCCAGTACGACGGGATCGTGGGCCATGTCGTCATGAGGAGGAAGCCCCCGGCGATGACCAGGAGGCCGGGCACCACGGTCCAGCGCGTGCCAACCTTGGCGACCAGGCGGGGCACCATGGGGCCGAGCACCATCATGGGCAGCATGGGCGGGATCATCGCGAGTGCGGTGGTGAGCTCGTCGTAACCCATGACGAGCTGGAAGATCTGCGTCATCGAGTAGAAGGCGCCGATCATCGCGAAGAACGTCAGCGTCACGGACACGACGGACAGCGTGAAGCGGCGGCGCTTGAATAGGGTGAGGTCGAGCATGGGGTAGCGGACGCGGCTTTCCCACCAGATGAACAGTGCAAGCGACACGGCGCCGACCGCCGCGATCGCCACGGTCAGGCTCTCCCAGCCGTGCGAGGGCGCCTCCATGATCGTGTAGACGATGCCCGCGAGCGCGAGCGTCACGAACAGGCCGCCGATCCAGTCCACGGGGGTGGCCTTCTCGTCGACCGACTCGGGCACGATCCGCGCGGTGATCGGGATCGCGACGAGGCCGAACGCGGCGCCCAGCAGGAACGCAGCGTGCCAGTCGAAGAAGTGCAACAGCAGGCCCGTGAGGACCGAGCCGATCATCATGCCCACGCCGGCGACGGCGGCCCAGATGGCGATGGCCTTGGGGCGTTCCTTGGAAGGGAAGACCACGTTGACGAGCGACAGAGTGGTGGGCATGACGAGCGCACCGCCGATGCCCATGATGGCGCGCGAGGCGATCAGCTCGCCCGCGGTGGACGCGAAGAACGGCGCGTAGGCGGACGCAAGCACGAAGATCACGAGGCCCACCATCATGACGCGCTTGCGGCCGTAGCGGTCGGCAATCGCGGCGGCGATGAAGAGCAGGGCCGCGAAGACGAGGGTGAAGGCCTCGACCACCCAGGTGAGCTCGAGCTGCGTCATCGAGAACTCGACGGCGAGCTCCGGCAGAGCCAGGTTGAGGCTCATGTTCGCGATCATCGCGGTCATGAGGCCCAGGCAGAGGGTGGCGAGGATCGCCCAGCGGCGGCGGTACGTGGACTCCGAGATGCCCTCGGCAAGGGCCTCGTCGAGGTTCGCGTGCGTCGCGTCGGTTGACGTAGACACAGAGTTCTCCTGAGAACGGGGTTCGGGATGATCCCGTCGGCGGGATGTCGGCTACGATAATTCATGTGACGCGAACAATCAAGTTCGCCTGACACGAATTATCCGCCGATGCGACGTCCGGGTCCCGTACCCGCCACACCCGAGGAGCACCATGACTCGCGACGACACGATTGCGGAGATCTTGCGTTTGCAGCACCGCATCATGCGCGACTCGATGCGCCATCACTCGCGCACGATGGTGGACGAGGGGCTCACGCCCGCGCAGTTTCATCTGCTGGTGTTCCTGCACGGCTCCGAGGGCGTCCCGACCGCGGAGGCCGCCGACGCGCTCGGCGTGAAGCCCAACATCGCGTCCGGTGTGGTCCAGCGTGTGGTCGACCGCGGGTGGGTGCGCCGCCATTCGTCACCCGAGGACGGGCGCGTGCGACTTCTCTCGTTGACCGAGGACGGGATCGCCCTCGTGAACGAGGCGGTCGAAGAGGCGGAGCGCGGCTTTGTCTCGCACCTTGACATGCTCAGCGACGAGCAGGTCGAGCAGTTGGCCGGCATCTTGGCAACCATCGTCGCCGCGGGGCGCTCGGGGGAGTAGCGCCGTAGACGTGGGGCGTGCGGAAGTGCCGCTGCTTAGTGCGTGAGGTCGGCGTCGATCGACGCGCACTGCTGGGCCACGGCACCGGGCAGCATGGCGGTGAAGAGTTCGGTCAATTCGCTGCGCAGATGCTCGGGGATGCGGTCCACGAGGGCCTCGCGCTTGATGAGGTCGTAGGACTCGCGGGCCTGGTCCACCACGCGAGCACCCTCGTCGGTCAGCACCGCCCAGTTGGCGCGGCGGTCGTGGTCGCATGCCTTGCGCGCGACGAGACCGTCCGCCTCGAGCTTCGAGATGGTGTGCGACAGGCGCGACAGCGACGAGTCGGCGGCGCGGGCGACCTCGGCGAGCTGCAGCGTGCCATCCGGCTGCGACTGCAGGGTCGCCAGGATGGTGAACTGGAAGTGGTTCAGTCCCGTCAGTGCGCGCAGGCGTTCGTCGAGAGCGGCCGGCACGGTCGACAGCATCGCCGAGAAGCGGCGCCACAGGAGCTCATCCTGGGTGCTCAGCGTGCTCGGGGACTCGACCGTCATGGGGTGATGATACTCCGCTTGACGCTTCAACGAAAGTCTCGCGGCGGCTATCGAGAGAGCGTCGAGGCGGCGACGGCCTGGGCCACCGCCGCGACCTCGCGGACGTGCCCGGTCAGCGTGTGACGCGTGGGCGTGGGCGGCGGGTACACGCCCTGGGCGTCCATGCCCACCTGCCTGCACAGCCACAGCGCGCGCGCCTGGTGAAACTGCTGCGTCGCGATCGTCACCGAGTCCTCGCCAAACACCTCGCGCGCCCGCATGCAGGAGGCCTCGGTGTCGAGTCCCTCGGGGTCCTCCACGATCGCCTCTGTCGGCACCCCGAGCGACTCGGCGAGGGCGCGCATGACGGCGGTCTCGCCGTACCCCGACGAGTCATCTCCGTCGCCGCTCATCAACAGCACGTCGACCAGTCCGGCCTCGTACAGGGCAACTCCCACCTCGACGCGGTCGCGCAGGAAGGGCGACGGGGTGCCATCGGGCCGCACACCTGCGCCGAGGACCAGCGCGGCATCGGCCGGCCGGAGGCCGTCGGCGCTCGCGGAGTGGATGTCGGCTTCCGCGTGGACGTCCCCGGCAGTCGTGACCGTCACGCTCACCCACGGCAAGATCATGAGGATCGGGAGCGTCACGGCGGCGGCGACCTTCCACCGGTGGCGCGGGTTGAGGCGCGGCACGTTACGGCTCGGCG
Source organism: Demequina sp. NBRC 110055 (assembly GCF_002090135.1). GTDB lineage: Bacteria > Actinomycetota > Actinomycetes > Actinomycetales > Demequinaceae > Demequina. The sequence continues at coordinate 180,392 of NZ_BBRL01000005.1, forward strand.
GGCCCGGGGACGGCGGTGTCCCGCACGATCTCGAGGGCTGCCTTCCACGTCGCCGGGATCTCGCGGCCGTAACCAAAGTAGGTGTGCGGCCGGCCCAGTACCGGAGGGAAGGCGCCCTGGACGGTGAGTCCTACGGAACGGCACAGCCACATCGCGCGCGGTAAGTGGAACTCCTGCGAGCACACGATGACCGAGGTCAGCCCCAGGTTGTCGCGCGCGTTGATCGCCGAGGCGCGGGTGTCGTGACCGTGAGGGTCGCGGTCGAGAGCGTGGGCGGGCACGCCCAACTCCCGGGCGGTGCGTTCCATGGCCTCGGTCTCGTCGAGCCCCTCGCGATTCTCCCCAGCCCCGGTGAGCACGAGACGCGAGACCAGGCCGCGCTCGTACAGCGCCATGCCGGCCTCGACGCGTTGGCGAAGGAACAGGCTGGGCCGCCCGTCTTCCCAGACCCTCGCCCCGAGCACGAGGGCCGCATCGGCCGGGCGCAGCGACGCGGAGGAGGCGGTGTGAAGCGAGCCCAGCGCGGTGACGCGCGCCCACGCCTGCGGCGCGACGAGCGCGGCGCCCAGCCCCGCACCTGCGGCGAGGACCGCCTTGGCGAGGCTCATGCGTGACCCCGCCACGGCATCGGCCGCGTGAGATTCATCGCAGGGAGTGGCGCCAGGCCGTGTCACCGCGACCGAGAGGCAGGTCGCGGTGGGAGCCGCGCAGGGTTCGGGTGCGGTCCATCCACGCGGACGTGGGGGAGCCGGGCGCCTCGTCCTCCTCGTTGGCGGCCGCGACGGCGACCATGCCCGCGACGAGAGCCGCGAGCTCCTCGGCGTCGGGTGTGCCGCGCACGACGCGCAGGCCCGCGGCCGCCTCGGAGACGTCTTCGGCGCTCATAGCGGGATGTTTCCGTGCTTCTTGGGGGGCAGCGAGGCGCGCTTGGTGCGCAGCGCGCGCAGGGCCCGTGTGATCTGCTCGCGCGTCTCGTGGGGCTCGATGACGGCGTCCACGTAGCCGCGGTCGGCGGCGTCGTAGGGGTTGACGATCTGGTCCTCGTACTCGGCGGTCAGTCGCGCGCGCTCGGCCTCGACGTCCCCGCCGTCCTCGGCAACCTTCGCGAGCGTCCGGCGCTGCAGGATGTTGACCGCGCCGCCGGCGCCCATGACCGCGATCTGCGCGGTGGGCCACGCGAGGTTGACGTCGGCGCCCAGCTGCTTGGAGGCCATCACGATGTACGCGCCGCCGTAGGCCTTGCGGGTGATGACGGTCACGAGCGGCACGGTCGCCTCGGCATAGGCGTAGATGAGCTTGGCGCCGCGGCGGATGATGCCCTGGTGCTCTTGGTCCACGCCGGGAAGGAAGCCCGGCACGTCCACGAACGTGATGACGGGGATGTTAAAGGCGTCGCAGGTGCGCACGAACCGCGCGGCCTTCTCGGAGGCGTTGATGTCGAGCGTGCCGGCCATCGACTGCGGCTGATTCGCGACGATGCCCACACTGTGACCCTCGATGTGGCCGAACCCGGTCAGCACGTTGGGCGCGAACAGGGGCTGGATCTCGAAGAACTCGCCGTCGTCCAGCACCGTCTCGACGACCGTCTTCATGTCGTAGGGCTGGTTCGGCGAGTCGGGCACGAGCGCATCGAGCGCGGTGTCCTCGTCCGTGAGTTCGAGGTCGGCCTCGGCCTCCCAGGTGGGGGAGTCGGTGAGGTTGTTCTGCGGGAGGTACTGGATGAGGTGCTGGACGTATTCGATCGCGTCGTCCTCGTCCTGCGCGAGGTAGTGCGCCACGCCAGACTTTGCGTTGTGGGCGTGCCCGCCGCCCAGGTCCTCGAACGTGACCTCTTCGCCCGTGACGGACTTGATGACGTCGGGGCCGGTGATGAACATCTGGCTGGTGCCATCTGCCATGACGATGAAGTCCGTCAAAGCTGGGGAGTAGACGGCCCCGCCGGCGCTCGGGCCGAGGATCAGTGAGATCTGGGGGATGACGCCCGAGGCCGCCACGTTGCGCCGGAACATCTCCGCGAACTGCGTCAGCGCCGCGACGCCCTCCTGGATGCGCGCGCCGCCGCCGTCCGAGATGCCGATCAGCGGCACGCCCGTGCGCAGCGCGAAGTCCTGCACCTTCGTGATCTTCTGTCCGTGCACCTCGCCCAGCGAGCCGCCGAACACGGTGAAGTCCTGGCTGAACACGGCGACCTGGCGGCCGTCGATGGTGCCGTAGCCGGTGACGACACCGTCGCCGTAGGGCCGGTTCTTGTCGAGGCCGAAGTTGCGGCTGCGGTGGCGGGCGAGGGCGTCGAGCTCGACGAAGCTGCCCTCATCGAGCAGCTGATCGATGCGCTCGCGGGCGGTCTTCTTACCGCGGGGGTGCTGCTTGCCTGCGGCGATCTCCTCGTGGGCGGCGACGGCCTCGGTGATCTTGCCGCGGAGGTCTTCCAGCGCACCGGCGGTGGTCGCGGTCGGACGGGGTTCGGACACGGTTCTCCCTTGGGACTTGGCTGACGGATAGCCTAGCCGCGTGGATCCCCTCGCGCCCTCAGCCGTCGCCGCCTCGCGCCGTCCCTTGACGGCCGATGCCGTGGCCGGCCTGGTAGGCCCCACCCGCCAGCTGGCTCGGCTCGAGGTGGTGGGGGCCTCGCCGTCGACCAACACCGCGCTCCTCGCGGCCGTGGCAAACGACCCCGAAGGGTGGCCCGCGCTGTCGGCCTACGTGGCCGACCACCAGACCGCGGGGCGCGGTCGCGCCGGGCGCTCGTGGGCGACGCCCCAGGGTGCGGCGCTCACTGTTTCTTTTCTGCTGCGCCCGTCCGTGGAGCCCGCTGCGCTGGGGTGGGCTCCGCTGGTGGTGGGGCTCGCGACGGTGCGCGCCCTACGCGATGCAGGCGTGGGCGCCTACCTCAAGTGGCCCAACGACGTGGTGGTCGAGGCGGGAGCCAAGGACATCCCGGGCTGGGGGCGCTGGCGCAAGGTCGTGGGCATCCTGTGTGAGGTGGTGCCGGGGTCGCCGGGATCCGACGCCGGCGCGGCGGTTGTCGCGGGGATCGGAATCAATGTGTCGCAGGAGCCGGGCGAGTTGCCGGTGCCGCATGCGGCGTCGCTCGCGTCGCTGGGAGCGAGCGCGCTCGATCGCGCGGCCCTCATGCGGTCGCTGACCGCCCACCTCACCGATGCCGTCGCGATGTGGGAGCTCGACGACGAGTTCCCGCGTGTGCACGCGTCGGTGAGCGCTGTGTGCGCGTCCATCGGCTGGGAGGTAGCGGTGGAGCAGCCGGGGGGAGTCGCCGTCAGCGGTCGCGTGACGGGGCTGTCGCCGTCCGGCGCCCTCGTGATCGCGACGCGCGAGGGCGAGCGCGAGGTGCTGGCGGGCGACCTGCACGTGCGCCGCGCGTAGCGGACCGCCACCGCCGCTGACGCCATCGGCCCTGCTATCACGCCACAAATCGAAACGATTCGCCGACCAACGGTAGGTCACGGGAAGGTCACGGTGGGTCACGCCGCAGTCACGGTGGCGACAGATCATGCGCGCTCAGCGACAGGTTGTGTCATCACCCTGCCACGGGCATGTGTCCGGTTGATTAACTCACTTTCACATCCTTTGCCACCGCGTCAGGTCACATCGAGGTCACCTCGGCACTGACGCCCCGGGACGCGGCGAACGGGGGATGAGGACACGCACCGTGCGAGTCCGTTGACGTCTGATCTCCGTTTCCCGCTGAGGGCGACGGCAGCGACTCAAGGAGGAGAAGCAGCATGATCCACACGAAGGAGGGTGAGCTCTAATGCGAGGCTCACGTATCGCGCGCTCCACGGCGTTCTTTGGCATCTTTGCGCTCGCGGTTGCGGGCTGCTCGGGTGACAACGAGGACCCGGGCCCCAGCGAAAGCGCATCGGCCACCGCCGAGGCCACCGGTGACTACACGACCCGCGAGGTCTCGGACGGCACCACGGATTTCGTCGTCGTCGAGAACCCCGGCGACGGTCCCGTGCTGTCGTACAGCGCCGAAGGTGGCGTGACCCTCCTCGAAGAGGAGGTCGACGGCGCGACCTATGCCTTCAAGGACATGAACGCCAACGGCACTCTCGACACGTGGGAGGACTGGCGTCTGACCTCGGATGAGCGTGCTGCCGACCTCGCCTCGCAGATGTCGATCGAGCAGGTCGCCGGACTCATGCTCTTCAGCTCGCACGAGCGTTCCCCTGCGGACGGCCTCACGGACGCGCAGAAGGAGTACCTGGAGAACTCGAACCTCCGTGCGGTGCTGAACGCCGCAGGTTCCGACGCCGAGGTCACGGTGCCGTGGGTCAACGAGATGCAGGCCTTCGTCGAGACCCTCGCGACCGAGGACAACCCCTACGTTCCTGTGAACTTTGCGTCCGACCCGCGCTCGGGCGCGGCAACCGGCGGCAACTACAACGCCGATGGTGCCGACATCTCGCGCTGGCCCGAGAACCTGGGGCTCGCGGCGACGTTCGACCCCGAGTACACCCGCCAGTTCGGCGAGGCGGCCTCGGCGGAGTACCGTGCGCTGGGTATCGCCACGGCGCTGAGCCCCCAGATCGACCTCGCCACCGAGCCCCGTTGGCTCCGTGTGCTGGGAACGTTCGGTGAGGACTCCGCCGCCGCAGCCGAGCACGCTGCCGCCTATGTTGCCGGCTTCCAGGGCACGGACGGCGAGGCCGAGTGGGGCGCAGACTCCGTCAACGCCATGATCAAGCACTGGCCCGGTGACGGACCCGGTGAGGGCGGACGCGAGTCCCACACCGACGCCGGTAAGTACGGCGTGTACCCCGGCGACAACCTCGACGAGCACATCTCGGTCTTCCAGGGCGCGCTCGACGCCGCCTCGATCATGACCTCGTATTCGGTTTCGCTTGACGCCGACGGCGAGCCGCTGTTCGAGGACCGCATGGGCACCGCCTACGACACCGGTCTCATGTCGATCCTGCGCGACGACAACGAGTTCGGCGGCGTGGTCGTCACTGACTGGGGTGTCATGACTGGCGCGAACGACGAGGGCGCGTTCATCGCGACCGCGTGGGGCGCAGAAGACATGACGCCGGCCGAGCGCTATGTGCACGTGCTGGGCACGGGCCACGACATGTTCGGTGGCGTCAACGACGCGACCTTCATCCTCGAGGCCGCAGACCTGTGGCAGGAGCAGTTCGAGGCCGGCGAGCAGGAGATCGACGCCGTCACCCGTTTCCAGGAGTCGGGTGGTCGCATCCTCAACATGATCTTCCAGGCCGGCCTGTACGAAGACGCGTTCCTTGACCCCGAGGTCTCGGGCGCGGTGCTCGCCTCCGACGACAAGGTCGCGGCGGGTTACGACGCGCAGCTCGCCTCGGTCGTCATGCTGAAGAACGATGGCACCATCGCCGAGGGTCAGGACTGGTCGGACAAGACCGTCTACATCCCGCAGTCGAGCGACAACGGACTGCCGAGCCTCTTCGGTGACGCCACCTACTCGCAGGGCCCGAGCCTCGACCTCGACGTCGCGGCGGAGCACTTCGCGAATGTCGTGACCGACGAGGTGGAGCTCGACGAGGACGGCAAGGTCGTCAACTACACGACCCCCGACCTGACCGACGTGGACCTGGTCCTCGTGGGCATGGACAGCCCCACCACCGGTGCGGTCTTCGGAAACTCGGGCTACGACGCCGAGTCGGACAGCTACTACCCGCTGTCGCTGCAGTACCGCGAGTACACCGCCGACGGCGACAACGTGCGCCAGACCTCGATCTCGGGTGACCTCCTCGAGGATGGCACGCAGGAGAACCGCTCGTACTTCGGCAACTCGGTGACCGCGTCCAACGAGGCCGACCTCGACGCCTTCGAGCGTGCCGTGGACGCCGTCGAGGCCTCGGGCAAGGACATCCCCGTCGTCACCGCCCTGAAGGCGCAGAACGCGGTGATTCCGGCCGAGTTCGAGGCTGACGCCGACGCGATCGTCGTCGGCTTCGGCACCAGCGACATGGCCCTGTTCGACATCGTCACCGGCGCTTCCGAGCCCCAGGGCCGCCTGCCGATCCAGTTCCCCGCGGACATGGACACGGTCGAGGCTCAGCAGGAGGACGTCGCGAAGGACATGACGCCCTACACCGACGCCGCAGGCAACGCCTACGACTACGGCTACGGCCTCAACTGGTCCGGCGTGATCACCAACTAAATCCCTCCCGGTGGGGCTGGCACCAACGTCGCCAGCCCCACCGGGGCACACTTGAGCGGCGCTGCAACCCGCGCACCGTTCACCGCAAGTCCCGGGCGTCACCCGTCCGGCATCACTCCAAGGAGCAATCATGAACATGAACAAGATGCGGGCTGGCGGCCTCGCTGTCCTGATCGCCGCCACCGGTACCTTCGGGCTCGCCGCGTGCTCGAGCGACGCGGACGCCGAGGCGACGGCGGGCACCGACACCGAGGTCACCGAAGAGGCCACCGTTGACGTGGCGCAGGACCTCGAGACCGCGAAGGCCGCTGTCGACGAGGCGCTCGCCGACGAGGACTGGGCCCAGGTGATGCTGGCCAGCGACGTGGACTCGCCGACCGTCAAGTACGGCCTCATGGTGATGCCGTTCGTGAAGACCGACGCCGCCGAGCGTGTGACCGGCACCGTGAACATCGACGGTGGCAACTACGTGATCGAGGCCGATTCGGCCGCGACCGGCGAGACCTGGCAGATCGACCAGGACGGCGAGATCACGCAGGTCACCGAGTAAGACCCGTCCCACCGCGGCGGGCTCGCCCGGCTTCGGCCGGGCGAGTCCCGGACCGCGAGGACCACCGCGACGGGCGCGGTTCCTGAACGCCGCAGCCCTCGACCCCCCTCAAGTTTCCCCCGCCCCGACTAAAGGAGCACCGACGTGACTGCACAAGCGTCGCCGGACGCGGCCTCCACCAAGGCCCGCATGTCCAACAAGAAGTACCTGTCGATCTGGATTCCGATCATCGCGTTCGTGACGATCGTCGTGATCGTGGCCAACATGGCACTGGTCATCGCCGGCGGTTGGGTTGCCTCGCAACTCGGATCGGGCACGTACACCTTCACCAACTCCGAGGAGTCCGCCGACTGGGACACCACGTACTACTCCTCGGACTACGAGGACATGGACGCGGTTGACGCGGCGGCACGTGACCTCGTCGAGGACATCGGCGACGGCGGCATTGTGCTCGCGAAGAACGAGGGCGACGCGCTTCCGCTCGAGTCCTCCTCCGCGCTGACGATGCTGGGTCGCGCGGCCGCCGACCCGGTCTTCGGTGGCGCCGGCTCCGGCTCGGTCGACACCACGACGGCTGTCGATGCCCGCACCGGCCTGGAGAATGCAGGCTTTTCGATCAACGACGAGGTCTACCAGACCATCGACGCGTACGCGCAGGAAAACAAGCGTGGCCACATCGAGATGGACCTCCCGATGGACTCGACCTACACCATCGGTGAGCTTCCCGTGTCCGACTACGAGGCGGTCTCGGGCTCCTTCGCCGAGTACAACGACGCGGCCGTGATCTTCATCGGTCGCCCCGGTGGTGAGGGCGGTGACCTCGCGCAGGACGTGCTCGACATCGCCAACCCCGACAATGTCGACCCCCGCGCCGAGGAGGGCCAGCACCAGCTGGAGCTGAACCAGGACGAGAAGGACCTCATTGCTCTGGCCAAGGACAGCTTCGAGACCGTCGTCGTGGTCGTCAACGCCTCGACCACGCTCGAGCTTGGCGAGCTCCAGGATGACGAGGGCGTGGATGCGATCCTGCTCGCCGGTTCGCCCGGCGCGACGGCCTTCAACGGTCTGGGCAACATCCTGTCCGGCGCGGTGAACCCCTCGGGCCACACCGTCGATCTGTGGGCGGCCGACTTCACCGCCGACCCCACCTGGGCCAACTTCGGGTCGTTCATCTACGACAACATCGAGGCCTCGTACCCCGTCTCGGCCACCGAGTCCGCGACGTCGAACGCGACGGTCACCTCTGAGGCGCCCTTCGTGAACTATGCCGAGGGCATCTACATCGGCTATCGCTACTACGAGACCGCGGCCGTCGAGGGCTTCATCGACTACAACGAGGCCGTGGTCTACCCGTTCGGCTACGGACTGTCGTACACGGACTTCGCGTGGGAGATCGCTGGCTCGCAGCTGGGTGAGGTCGACGGGGAGATCTCCGTCGATGTCACCGTCACCAACACCGGTGACGTGGCCGGCCGTGACGTGGTGCAGGTCTACGTCAACGCCCCGTACACCGCGGGCGGCATCGAGAAGGCCGAGGTGGTGTTGACCGACTTCGCCAAGACCGGTGTCATCGAGCCCGGCGCCTCCGAGACCGTAACCGTGTCCTTCGCCGTGGAGGACATGGCGTCCTACGACTACGCCGAGGCGGGCGCCTACGTGCTCGAGGCCGGTGACTACGAGGTGCGCGTCCAGACCGACTCGCACACCATCGCCGAGGGCACCGAGCCGCTGACCTACACGGTCGACGAGACGGTCGTCTACGACGAGTCGAACCCCCGCTCGACCGACGAGGTTGCCGCGACCAACCAGTTCGACGACGTCTCCGCGCAGATGACGGCCGACGGGGCCAACGGCACCGTCCAGGTCATGTCGCGCGCCGACTTCGCCGGCACGTTCCCGACCGCCCCCGAGGGCGACGACTTCGTCGCCTCGGACGCGATCGTCGAGGGCTTCGAGGCCTGGGACTACGAGGCCGCGGCCGACGCCTTCGAGGGCGAGATGCCCACGACCGGCGCCAACTCCGACCTCTCGCTGATCGACCTGCGCGGCCTCGCGAAGGACGACCCGGCGTGGGACGAGCTGCTCGACTCGCTCACCGTGGGCGAGATGACGGACGTGCTGCTCAACGGCGCGTACCAGACCGCCCCGATCGGCTCGATCGGCAAGCCCCAGACCCTGGAGCCGGACGGCCCCGCGGGCTTCTCCTCCTTCATCAACTCGTCGATCAACGGCGTGGCCTACCCCTCCGAGGTCCTCATCGCGCAGACGTGGGACCGCGAGCTCGGTGCCGCGATGGGCGAGATGCTCGGCAACGAGGCGCTGCTGAAGAACATCAACGGCTGGTACGCCCCCGCGGTGAACCTGCACCGTTCGCCCTTCGGCGGCCGTAACTTCGAGTACTACTCGGAGGACCCCGTCCTGTCCGGCGAGATGCTGACCTCCGTCGCCAACGGCATCGCCACCAAGGGCGTCTACACCATGATCAAGCACTACGCGATGAACGAGCAGGAGACCAACCGCGTCAACAACGGCATCTCGACGTGGGCCACGGAGCAGACCATCCGCGAGCTCTACCTCAAGCCGTTCGAGATCGGTGTGAAGAACATCGACATGCCCGTCACCTACCTGGCCGACGACGAGGGCACCCTCGCCGAGACCACCATCGGTGCCGCCGGCATGATGAGCTCGTTCAACCGCATCGGCGCGACGTGGGCCGGCGGCTCCGAGGCGCTCATGGACACCGTGCTGCGTGAGGAATGGGGCTTCGAGGGCTTCGCCATCTCGGACTTCAACCTCTACCCCTACATGAACCCCAACGAGGGCATCGCGGCCGGCACGGACCTCACGCTGACGTTCCAGCCGTCGAAGTCCTTCGGCGACACGTCCTCGGCCAAGGCGGTCACGGACATCCGCGAGGCCACCCACAACATCCTGTTCACCGTCGCGAACTCGAACGCGATGAACGGGCTGGCACCGGGCGCCACGGTGGACTACACGCCGCCAACGTGGGTCGTCATCCAGATCGCGGCTACCGCCGTGATCGGCGCGGGCCTCGTCGGCGCCATCGTGATGGTCGTCCTGCGCGTGCGCCGTCACAGCGGCTCCGCCAAGGACGCCGACAAGGCCCCCGCCACGGCGTGACCCGACCCGTGGTGCCGGGCCGGCCATCCCCCTCCGGCCGGCCCGGTACCACGGCCCCTCATCCCTTTCCCTGCGCCACCCGCGCCACCCGGTCCCTGTTTGGAGCACCACCCATGTCTGACAAGCAGACCGCCACCGAGCTCACCGACCTCGAAAAGGCGGCGTTCATGAGCGGCGAGAACATCTGGCAGTCGCGTGCGTTCCCGCACGCGGGGATCCGCTCGCTGTTCTTCGCTGACGGACCCCACGGCGTGCGCAAGCAGACCGGATCGGGCGACCACCTGGGTATCGCGGCCTCGGAGCCCGCCACCTGTTTCCCCACCTCCGCGACCATCGCGAATAGCTGGGACCCCACCCTCGCTCAGGACGTGGGCGAGGCACTCGGCGCCGAGGCCGCCAGCCAGGACGTCGACGTCCTGCTCGGTCCGGGCCTCAACATCAAGCGCTCGCCCCTATGCGGACGCAACTTCGAATACTTCTCCGAGGACCCCTACCTCGCGGGCCACCTCGCCGCTGGTTACGTGCGCGGCATCCAGTCGCAGGGCACGGCCTCTAGCCCCAAGCACTTCGCGGTCAACAGCCAGGAGCTGCGCCGCATGGCCTCCGACTCGGTCGTCGACGAGCGCACCCTGCGCGAGATCTACCTCACGGCCTTCGAAATCGTGGTGCGCGAGGCCAGCCCCCGCGTGGTGATGTCCGCTTACAACAAGGTCAACGGCGAGTACGCCCACGAGAACGCGCACCTGCTGACCGAGATTCTTCGCGACGAGTGGGGCTTTGACGGCGCCGTCATCACCGACTGGGGTGGCAGCAACTCGGCCCCCGCCGCGATCGCCGCCGGTGGCGGCCTTGAGATGCCCTCGCCCGGCCTCGCGTCGGTGCCCGGTATTCTCGCCGCGCTCGAGGACGGCTCGCTGAGCCGCGAGGACCTCGACGCCCGCGTCGCGGAGCTGCGTGCGCTGGTGCGCTGGGCCGACGGTGGCCAGGCGCGCCCCGTCGACAACGACGCCCACCACGAGTTGGCCCGTCGCGCCGCCCGCGAGTCCGCGGTGCTGCTGCGCAACGAGGGCGACATCCTGCCGCTCGCGCCCGCCACTCGAGTCGCCGTCATCGGCGACTTCGCCGACACCCCGCGTTACCAGGGCGCCGGCTCTTCGGTCGTGAACACCACCCGCCTCAGCACGCCGCTCGATGCCCTGCGCTCGTCTGCGCTCGAGGTGGTCGCCTACGCGCAGGGCTTCGAACGCGACGGTACCCCCAACGAGGAACTCGCCACGCAGGCGACCGACGCCGCCATGGGTGCCGACGTTGTCCTGCTCTACCTGGGGCTCGACGAGGTCGCCGAATCCGAGGGTAAGGACCGCGAGCACCTGCGTCTGCACCAGGCCCAGGTGGACCTGCTGGCACGCTTGCGCGATGTCAACGCGAACATCGTGGTCATCCTGTCCGCCGGCTCCGTCATCGAGATGCCGTGGATCGGCGACACCGCCGCCGTGCTCCACGGCTACCTCGGCGGCCAGGCCGGCGCCGAGGGCCTCGTCGACCTCCTCACGGGCGCAGCCAGCCCCGCCGGTCGCCTGGCCGAGACCTACCCGCTCACGCTCGAGGACACCCCCACTGCGGCGTACTACCCCGCGACCGGACCGAGCTCCGAATACCGCGAGGGCCCGTACGTGGGCTACCGGTACTACGCGACCGTGGGCAAGGACGTGCGCTTCCCCTTCGGCCACGGACTCAGCTACACCACGTTTGCCTACGCGGACCTGACCGTCACCGACGCGGGCGCCTCCTTCACGATCACGAACACGGGTGAGCGCGAGGGCGCCGAGGTGGCGCAGATGTACGTGTCCCGCACCTCGGCGGGCGTGTACCGCCCCGCGATCGAGCTCAAGGGCTTTTGCAAGGTGCGCCTCGCGCCGGGGGAGACGGCGCGCGTCACGATTCCCTTCGATCAGTACACGTTCCGCCACTTCGACGTCGACGCGAAGGCGTGGGCCGTCGAGGAGGGTGACTACGACATCGTCATCGGCGCCTCGAGCGCCGACCCCCGGCTCACCGGCGCCCACCACGTCACCGGACGTGCGGCATCGGCCGCCGACACGACGCCTGCCCCGTACGCCACTGGCGCCATCGCGCACGTGAGCGACGCGGACTTTGCGCAGCTGCTCGGTCGCCCGCTCACGCCGACGGCCACCGGCCTGCTTGGCGTGAACGACCCTCTGCGTGGCATGCACCAGGCGAAGAACCCGCTCGCGCGGCTCGTGGCGCGGATCCTGCGTTCGCTCATCGACCGTTCGGAGCGTAAGGGCAAGCCGGATCTCAACCTGTACTTCCTGTACAACATGCCGTTCCGCGCCACCGCGAAGATGACCAACGGCATGGTCTCGCCCGCGATGGTCGACCAGATCGTCCGCATCGTCAACGGTCATTTCTTCCGCGGCGCTGGCGCGCTCATCGGTGCCTTCTTCCGCAACCAGTCCACGTCTCGCGCGCTGAAGCGCGAGCTCGAGTCCGTGGCCGCCGCGGCCGCTGCCAAGTAAGGAGAACCATCCATGAACGCGATCAAGACGTGGTGGCATGGCTTCGAGGAGCGCCACACGGGCGTCGCCCAGTTCCTCATGTTCTTTGTGTTCTCGAACGCGGTGACGGTGCTGCAGTTTGTGCTGATGCCGCTGCTGCGTGGCTGGTTCAATGGCACCGACCTGGTCAACCAGGACTTCCAGGTGCTCCCGGTGGGTTCCAACGTGGACGGTTCGCAGTACTACATGTTCGACTACCCCGCCGGCGAGATTTCCGACGGTGGCGGCGGTGGACTCGCGTACTTCCTTGCGGTGCAGATCACGCTCGCGGTGGCGCAGATCATCAACTTCTTCCTGCAGCGCAACATCACGTTCAAGTCGAACACCTCGGCCTGGGTGGCCGCCGCGTGGTACTTCCTCGCGTACGTCATCATCACCTTCGTCGCGGCCGCGGCTCAGGGCTTCTACAAGGTGCCCGTCTACGACTTCTTCATGGACACGCTCGGCTGGGGCTCGACCGGTGAATCCGTCGCTGACGTCGTGACGATGGTCATTAACGCGGCCATCTCGTTCTGGGTGTTCTTCCCGATCTTCAAGATCATCTTCAAGCGCGTGCCAGAAGACGAGGGCGCGGACCCCGTGGGCGCCGGCCAGGTGACCGATGCGTCGGTCGCCCAGTCGAGCAAGGCAGCCTCCGGTGCGGGCAACACGCCGGCCTCCTCGAGCGTTGAGTCCGCGGATGCGGCGGCGCCTGCGCAGGCGACCCCCACGAACGACGCGGGCCCCGAGGGCCGCTGACCCGAGGACACCACACATGAAGACGCTGAGCGTGGTCGTGCCCGCCTACCAGGCGGCCGACTGGATCGAGCGGTGCGTGGATTCGCTGCTGATCGGCGCCGAGGACATGGAGATCCTCATCGTCGACGACGGCTCGCGCGACGCGACGGGAGCGATTGCGGACCTGTATCAGGCCGCGCACCCGGGGATCGTGCGGGCGATTCACAAGCCCAACGGCGGCCACGGATCGACGATCAACGTCGGCATCGACGAGGCCCGCGGCGCGTATCTCAAGGTGGTGGACTCGGACGACTGGGTCGACCAGGATGCCCTGCGGGCACTTCTCGACACGCTCAGGGGCTTCGCCGAGAACGCGAATCCCGTCGACCTCGTCGTCAGCAACTTTGTGTACGAGAAGGTGGGGCGGCGCCACAAGCGCGCGGTGCGCTATCGCAACGTGCTGCCTCAAGGGCGTGTCATCGGCTGGGAGCAGGTGGGCCGCTTTCGTGCCAGCCAGTACCTGATGATGCACTCGCTCGTGTATCGCACCGAGGTGCTGCGCGAGTGTGGGCTCCGTCTTCCCGAGCACACGTTCTATGTCGACAACCTCTACGTTTACGAGCCCCTCCAGCACGTGCAGTCGCTGTACTACCTGGACGTCGACCTGTACCGGTACTTCATCGGGCGCCCCGATCAGTCGGTCAACGAGGCCGTCATGATCAAGCGCATCGACCAGCAACTCAAGGTCAACAAGCTGCTCGTCGACGTCGAGGTCAGTCCCTACGACGTGCCGCCGGCGCTGTACCGCTACCTGCTGCATCACCTGCGCATCGTGTGCGTGATCTCCTCGACCATGCTCATGCGCTCGGGCAGGGATGAGGACTTCGCGCGTAGGGTGCAGATGTGGAAGGAACTGCGCTACGACGACCCCGTGGTCTACCGGCACCTTCGCCGCAGCGCGATCGTGCAGTTGATGACGCTGCCGGGCCGCCCCGGGCGCACGGTGTCACAGGCCGCGTATCGCAGCGCCGTGTGGGCGCTGCAGCTCAACTAGCCGGGACGCACGTATGAGCGACCTCGTGGTCGTCGGAGCGGGGCTGTTCGGCCTCACCGTCGCGGAGAGGATGGCCGCCGCGGGCAGGCGGGTCACGATCGTGGATCGCCGTGAGCACATCGGCGGGAACGCCTACTCCGAGGTCGACGCCGCCACGGGCATCGAGGTGCATCGCTACGGCGCGCACCTGTTTCACACCTCGAACGCGCGCGTGTGGGAGTACGTCAACCGCTTCACGGCCTTCACGGACTACACACACCGCGTCTACACGACGCACCGCGGCGAGGTCTTCCCGATGCCCATCAACCTGGGCACTATCAACCAGTTCTTCCGCTCGGCCCACGGCCCCGATTCCGCGCGAGCGCTGATCTCGGAGCAGGCCGCCGAGATGGCGGGCCGCACGCCGGCCAACCTCGACGAGCAGGGGGTGTCCCTCATCGGCCGCCCCCTCTATGAGGCGTTCATCAGGGGTTATACGGCTAAGCAGTGGCAGACCGATCCTCGCGAGCTACCTGCCTCGATCATCTCCCGCCTGCCCGTGCGCTACTCGTACGACAACCGCTATTTCTCCGACACGTGGGAGGGACTGCCCGTCGACGGGTATACCGCCTGGTTCGAGCGGATGGTCGACCACCCCCTCATCGACGTGCGCTTGGGGGAGGACTTCTTGGCGGCCGATGCCGTGGTGGGCCGAGCCGCGACCCTCGGTTCCGTACCGGTCGTCTACACCGGCCCGCTCGACCTCTACTTCGACTATGCCGAGGGCGACCTCGGGTGGCGCACGATCGACTTCGAGTGGGAGACGCTCGCCACCGGCGACTTCCAGGGCACCTCGGTCATGAACTACGCCGACGAGGACGTCCCGTACACGCGCATCCACGAGTTCCGGCATTTCCATCCCGAGCGCACGTACCCGTCCGACCGGACGGTGATCGCGCGCGAGTTCTCCCGCGCCGCCGTGCGAGGAGACGAGCCGTACTACCCGGTCAACACGCCCGCCGACCGCGAGCGGCTCGAGGCCTATAGAGCCCTCGCGACGGCGGAATCAGGCGTCCACTTCGGCGGCCGCCTGGGCACGTACCAGTACCTCGACATGCACATGGCGATCGCGTCCGCCCTCAGCATGGTCGACAACGTGCTCACTGCCTGAACGCTGTCGTCTCCAGGAAGTCGGCGAGCATCTGGCGCCACACCGACCACGTATGTCCGCCGTGGGTCTCGTAGGTGGTGGCCGTGAGCCCCGCGTCAGCGTAGGTAGCCGCTAGCGCCGCGAAGGCGGCTGGGGTGGGGGTGAGGGAGTCTTCGTTGCCCGTTCCCAGGTGGACGGCCGATGCCGTCGCCGCGTGGGCGAGGTCCGTTGCCGTGAGTGAGTCTGCAGGTACGTCCCGCACCGCACGCGGCATGGACCACATGCCGTACTCGTCGAAGAGCCCGGGGGAGTTCAGGAGCAGGTGCTCGGAGAGCCGGCCTCCCATGGACAACCCGGCGAACGCACGGTCGGCGGCGTCCGTCGTGGCGTTCAGGTTCTCGACCGCGTAGGGAATCACCGTGTCCTCGAGGTAGGCCGTGTAGTGGTCGAAGAACTCGGGGTCCGACATCCCCTCCGAGGAGAGGTGGTTGAAGTCCGTGGTGACGGCCACGACGGGCGGGATGGTGCCCTCGGCGACTGCCGTATCGAGCAGCCGCTCGGCCCCGCCCTGGGTCCACCATGCGGTCTCGTCGTCGCCCGCCCCATGGGACAGGACCAGCAGGGGGTAGCGCTCCTCCCGGGTGCGGTCAAACCCCGCCGGCAGGTAGACGCCGAGGTCGGGGTCGTCGACACGGGTGAGCGTTCCGCGCCGGTCGTCGGCGAGCGCGGGCTCTGCCGCCACCGTGAGCGTGGACCAGCGCTGCGTCGCGGTCGGATCTGTCGCGAGGGTGGGAGTGTTCGCCGGGTCCTCCGCGACGGTGCACAACAGGATGAGTTGGCATGCCGAGGTGACGAATCCGTAGTTCCAGGTGCCGGCCGGCACCGCGGTGGTGATCTCCCACACGCCGTCGTCGGTGCGGGTCAGCGGCGCCAGGTCGGCCGCAAGGGGCAGGGTCGAGACGTCGCCCTCGGACCACTGGTCTCCGAGCCACGACTCGCTGGCGCCCTCGAGCGAGAGGAACGGCGGCTGAGAGAAATACAGGTCGCCAGCCAGCCACACCTGGTCCGCGTCGGCGTTGGCGTACCGGAACGTGACCTCGTAGCCGGTGGGGGAGTCGGCGGACTCGACCACCGCGGGTCCGAGCGGTGCCGCCGAGCCCGCGCCGGCATCGGCCGTGCACGCCGTCAGCGCGAGTGTGGCCGTCCCCAGACCGCAGACGCGTGCCGCCCAGCCCATGGATCCTCCTCGACCGCGCGCCGGTGCGCGCACGTGTCAAGTCAAGCGGGCATCGGCTACGGAAAAGCCGCCCGGCGCATGGATTGTCGCGCTGGCTGCACGACCTGCGTCTCAGCGCTTGGCGACGGGAGCAGGCAGCAGGACGCGTAGCACGAACCAGCCGTCCTCGACGCGGGCGGTGAGGGAGCCGCCGTAGCGCTCGGCGGTGGAGCGCATGTTCTTGAGCCCATAGCCGTGGTGGCGGGAGTCGCCCTTGGTGGTGACCGGCATGCCGTCGGCCAGGCGCAGGCGGCCGGGGAAGTAGTTCTCGACCCGGATCACGGTGAAGCTGTCCTGGCGGTGGATGGCGACGCGGATGAGGCGCTGTTCGGCATCGGGAAGCGCCGAGACCGCCTCGATGGCGTTGTCGAGCGCGTTGCCGATGATGGTCACCAGGTCCATGGCGTCGACAAAGCTCACGGCGGACCCGTCCGCGACGATCGTCATCGTGATCCGGTAGCGGTCGGCCTGCTTCTGCTTGGCGGTGAGCATGGTGGTGAGCACCGCGTTGCCCGTCTCGAGGGTCGAGGTCTCGAAGCCGCGGATGGACTCCTCGAGTTCGTCCATGTAGCGAGCCCGCTCGCCCGCGTCCTCCTCGGCCCTGATCGCGTGGATGTAGTGCTTGAGGTCGTGATACTTGCGATTGACCTCGTCGATGTCGTGCTTGGACTGCAGGTAGTTTTCGCGCTGGTTGGACAGCATCATCGACACGGTCGCGACCTCTTGCGAGCGGTACAGCTCCAGGCGCTGACCGCGCAGCGCAAAGAGGATCACGAACCCGCACAGGTCCACGAGGGTGCGGATGTAGAAGACCTCGGGGTCCAGGCGACCCGAAAAGGGTGTCGATGTCGTGACGAAGGACAGGTTCGACATCAGGAACGTGACGGTCGCGACGGCGACGACCGAGATTAGCGTGCGTGCGTCGACGGGGAGCGGGTGGTCTTGCGGAAAGTGGCGCCGCTCGGCGACGTGGGCCCCCACGAAGACGCCGAGGTAGATGCCGCCGAGCAGGACGTATTCGAGCGAATGGCGGTCCTCGAGTCCAAAGAAGAACACGTGGAGCTGCCACTCGAAGGACGCGACCAGCTCCGCGAGGACGAAGGCACGGGCGGTGAGGTCGCCCGCCTCGCGGGGGCGCACGTCCGCGACGGCGAAGATGAACAGGTACATGCCGCCCGCGGCCATCGCCATGCCGAGGACCCACAGTTCGAGCGGTAGCGAGGCGGCTAGATACTGGATGCCAATCAGTGCGGGCAGTGCGGCCGCACACGCGGCGACCATAGCCCACCGGTTGAACCGCGGCCTCATCAGCAGGATGTAGACGAGGCATGCCGACCATTCCGCGAGACCCGTAAATAGCCTGGGGATGTCGGGGAGGGAGTCGATCATCTCCTGGTCCGGCTGTCCACGTGGTCGGTGAGGGCGTCGAGGAATCCCTTGCGCCGCGGACGGCTGACGGCGAGTTCCTCGCCGCCCGTCATGACGCAACTGGTGGGCTCGACCGAGGTGACGTGGCGCAGATTCACCAGGTAGCAGTTGTTAGAGCGGTAGAACCCCTTGCCCTCGAGCTCTTCCTCGACGGCCTTGAGGGTGCCAGAGAAGACGTACTCGGAGTCCAGGGTGTGCACGGTGATGCGGTGCTTGACGGACTCGACGTAGACAATGTCGGGGGTCGTGATGCGTGCCACCCTGCCGCCCACGGACAGCATGACCGCGTCGTCGTCGCTCTTGTTCAGGCGCGTGAGCGACCGGGTGAGTTCTTGCGCGAAGGCGAAGTACGGCACCGGCTTGACGAGGTAGGACAACGCGTCGACCTGGTAGCCCTTGATCGCGTACTGCGCCATGTTGGTGACGAAGATGATGATGACCTCGGGGTCCACCTCGCGGATGCGGTGTGCGGCCTCGAGCCCGTCCATGCGTGCCATCTCGACGTCGAGGAAGAGGATGTCGAACCGGGGGCGATAGCCGGCGACCAGGTCGGCCCCATCGGAGTACTCCGTGGTGGCGAACTCCGTGCCGTGTTCCTCGGAGTAGCGCGCAAGGTGATGGAGAAGATCGACGCGGTTGGACTCGACGTCCTCCGCGATACCGATTCTGATCACGCTGCTCCTTGGGCTGCCACCTCGCACGATGGTATCAATCACACCCGCGCGCCCCTCCACCGGCCCCCGCGTCCACCCCGCCGCACCTCCGCCCCGTGCGCCGCAGTGGACACTCACTGCGCCCCCGCGCACCTCGGCGCTTCCTGGTGGACGCCCAGCGCGGTCTCAGACGGGCTCGACGTTCTCCGGCGCGTTGTTCGTCGGCGAGCCCACCGCCTTGCGGACCGGATGCCACGCGAGGTCGGGTGCCGGGGCAGCGATCACGTCGAAGAGGGTGCCCTGGTCGGCGTCGCGGTCCAGCCACGCGTCGAGCGCCTCGCGCGTCATCATGACGGGCTGGCGGTCGTGGATGTCCTGCATCGGGCCGCGCGCTGCGGTGGTCACGATGGTGGTGGTGACGAGCCACGGGGCGTCGTCGCCCAGGGACTTGTCCTTCCAAAACTCGTACAGGCCCGCGAAAGCGAGGGGGGCATCGGCCGTCGGGTGAATGTAGAACGGCTGCTTGCCGTCAGCCGAGGTCTGCCACTCGAAGTAGCCGCTGGCCGGCACCACGCAACGGCGCTTGGCAAATGCGGAGCGGAAGGACGGCTTCTCGGCGATCGTCTCGGAGCGTGCGTTGATCATGCGCGCGCCCACGGACCGGTCCTTGGCCCAGCTCGGTACCAGCCCCCAGTGCGCCGCCTCGAGCCGCCGGCCCGGGTCGTCGGCCTTTCCCGGCACCACGATCGCCACCTGCTGCGTGGGCGCGATGTTCCATGAGGGGTCGAAGAGGCGAGGGTCGTCGGCCGCCGTCGCGATCGCGAAGTGGTCCATGAGCTGCTGCTCGGTGAGGAAGTTTGCGTAGCGCCCGCACATGCGGCCATCGTCGCACGGCCGGTCGGCTCGCGCGTGAGAGGGTCATCTCCATGCCCACACCTATCGTCGTCAGCGCTGTGGTCCTTCGCGATGCCGAGGGCCGTGTCCTCACGGTCCGCAAGCGCGGCACCGAGCTGTTCATGTTCCCCGGCGGCAAGCACGAGCCGGGGGAGAGCGCAGCCCAGGCCGCCGTCCGCGAGACGCACGAGGAGCTGGGAGTCGAGCTTGAGCCGGCGCTTCTTACGCCGCTCGGCACCTTCGTGGCCGCCGCCGCGAACGAGGATGGATACGAGGTCCACGCCGACGTTTTCGCGCACCCGCCTGTCGTCATCGGCGAACCGCTCGCGGAGATCGAGGAACTGCGCTGGGTCGCCCCGGACGCGCCCACCGTCCCTCTCGCGCCTCTCCTGCGCGACCACGTTTTCCCCGTGCTCGCCGCGCAGTAGAGATCCGCCGGTTTTCCCCAGGGAAACCGCTTCCGGTGGCAGGCTCGCGCCCGCGCGGCTACGTTCGGAGACCATGACGGCCGAGCCGGTCACTCGTATCGAGTCCGACGTGCGGCGCCGCATCCGGGAGTCCGGCATGGACCCCGCCCGCGACGTCGCCGGCGTTCGCGCGCTGGTGATGGAGGAACTCGCGGCCTGGGATCGCCGCGCGCTCGCGGGCAGCGAGGTGCCGGTGGCCGATGCCGCGGGCACCGCCAAAGCCGTCCTCGACAACGTCGCGGGGCTGGGCCCGCTGCAGCGCTATCTCGATGACCCGGAAGTCGAGGAGATCTGGCTCAATTCTCCGTCGCAGGTGTTTGTGAGCAGGCGCGGCGCGGCCGAACTCACCACGACGGTGCTCACACAGCCGCAAGTTGAGGACCTTGTCGAGCGGATGCTTGCGAGCAGCGGTCGCCGCCTCGACCTCAGCAGCCCTTTCGTCGACGCGACCCTGCCGGGCGGCGAGCGCCTCCACGTCGTCATTCCGGATGTCACCCATAGGCATTGGGCCGTCAACATCCGCAAGTTCATCGTGCGAGCAAGCCACGTGGACGACATGGTCGAGTTGGGCTCGCTCACGCGTCAGGCCGCGACGTTCCTCTCCGCGGCGGTCGAGGCGGGCCTGAACACTGTGGTGTCGGGAGCGACGCAGGCGGGCAAGACCACCATGGTCAACGCGCTCGCGGGGGCGATCCCGCCGCGCGAGCGCGTCGTGTCGTGCGAAGAGGTCTTCGAACTGCGCCTGCCCGGCCGTGACTGGGTGGCGCTCCAGTGCCGCCAGCCCTCGCTTGAGGGCACGGGTGAGATTCCGCTGCGACGCCTCGTGAAGGAGGCGCTGAGGATGCGCCCCAGTCGCATCATCGTGGGCGAGGTACGCGAGGCCGAGGCGCTCGACATGCTCGTGGCACTGAACGCGGGTCTTCCAGGCATGTCGACCATCCACGCTAACTCGGCGCGCGACGCCATCGTCAAAATGTGCACCCTGCCGCTACTCGCAGGCGAAAACGTGTCGGACCGGTTCGTGGTGCCCACCGTGGCATCGGCCCTCGACCTCGTGGTGCACCTCGACATGGACGCCCGCGGTGCACGGCGGGTGCGCGAGATCGTGGGCGTGACGGGCAGGGTCGAAAACGGTGTGGTCGAGACCGCCGATCTGTTCGCTCATGACGGTGAGCGCCTGGTGCGCGCGGGCGGCTTCCCGCCGGGCGAGGAGCGCTTCGTTCGCGCCGGTTTCCGCGTCGAGGACCTCCTGGGGATCTGATCATGGGCGCGCTGTGGGGACTCGTCGCGGGGCTGGGAGTCTTCATGGTGTGGTGGTCCTTCTGGGCGCCGCCACTTGAGCCACGGCGGGCACCGGCCTGGCACGCGTCGCTCGGCGACCGGCTCGTGCAGGCCGGCGCGGGTGCCGTGACGCCCGGAGCGCTGATCGCTACCGCGGCGGGACTCGGGCTGGTCGTCGCGCTGCTCATCACAAGCCTGTCCGGCTCGGCCGTGGTGGGCATCGGACTAGGAGTCCTCGCCGCCCGCGGTCCCTTCGCCCTCGTGGGGATGCGGGCGCGTCAGCGTGCGGACGAGTCGCGCCGACTGTGGCCCGACGTCGTCGATTCCCTCGCCTCGGGCGTACGAGCGGGTCTGACGCTGCCCGAGGCGGTCGCCCAGGTCGGCACGCGAGGACCCGATGCGCTGCGCGAGCCGTTCGTCCTGTTCGGGGAGGACTATCGTGCATCCGGCCGCTTCCACGACAGCCTTGACCTGCTGAAGGCGCGTCTAGCCGACCCGGTTGCGGATCGCATCGTCGAGACCCTCAGGCTCACGCGTGAGGTGGGCGGCACGGATCTGGGGCAGACCCTGCGCACGCTGGCAGAGTTCTTGAGGGCTGATGCTCGGGTGAGGGGAGAGATCGCGGCTCGCCAGAGTTGGACCGTCAATGCGGCACGACTTGCTGCGGCGGCACCGTGGGTGGTCCTCGCGATGCTCTCCTTCCGCGGCCAGAGCCTCGCGGCGTACAACTCGGCCGCGGGAGTCACGGTGGTGATCGCCGGAGCCGCCGCCACCGTGGTCGCGTACCGCCTCATGGTCCGGGCCGGACGACTCACGTCGGAAGAGCGGGTGCTGCGATGATGTGGCAGGCGATCGCGGTGGGGCTGGGATTCGGAGCGGGCGTCGCGCTCATCGCGGCATGGGTGCGCGCTCGCAGGCCCAGCCTTGCTCTCCGTATCGCCCCCTACGTGCGCGCGTCGACGGCGGACGAGATCCGGCGGCGCTCGGTGACGGTCTCCCCGCTGCCGACGTTGGAGCGGATTCTCGCCCCTATGGTCCGCGACGGGGTGCGTCTCCTGGAACGGTACGGCTCGCCGTCGGACCAGCTGCGACGCCGCTTGCGCAGATCAGGCGCGACGACCACGGTGGAGCAATTCCGGGCACAGCAGGTGATCTGGGGCATCGCCGGCCTGCTGGCGGGGCTTGCCCTGGCGTTGCTTCTCGCTGCGGCGCGGGGAGCGTCCGTCGTCTCGCTCACGATCCTCGTCGTGGTGGCTGCCGCGGGCGCGATGCTCGCCCGCGACGCGTGGCTCACGCGCGCGATCAAGAAGCGTGAGCGCCGCCTGTTGGCCGAACTTCCCACGGTGGCCGAGATGCTTGCGCTTGCCGTCGGTGCCGGGGAGAGTGCCGTCGCGGCATTGGATCGCGTCGCGCGCCTCACGCATGGGGCTATGTCGGAAGAGCTCGCGAAGGCCCTGGGTGAGGTTCGCGCGGGGGCGCGTCTGCCGGCGGCGTTGACGGGCATGGCCGAGGCGACTGAACTTCCCGCCATGACCCGCTTCGCCGAGGGCATCGCGACGGCCGTGGAACGCGGCACGCCCCTGGGCCAGGTGCTCCGCGCTCAGGCGGCCGACGTGCGTTCGCGCGGGCACGAGGCGCTCATGGAAGAGGGAGGCAAACGGGAGATCGCGATGCTGGTCCCCGTCGTGTTCATCATCTTGCCCATCACGGTTCTTTTTGCGGTGTTTCCGGGCCTGATGACTCTCAGGTGGGGGCTGTAAGCGGAAGTCACACACGAAAGAGAAAAGGGGAGGAAGATGAAGAAGAAGTGGATGGAAGCGATCGCCGCCCGCGTGGCGGACATGCGCGATGATCGCGGCGATGTGCCCGGCTGGGTGTTGATCACACTCATGACGGCTGGGCTCGTGGCCGTGATCTGGGCGATCGCAGAGCCGACGTTCGCGGGCCTGTTCGATGATGCGATCGACGGCGTCACCGGGGGCTGACCTTCGCGACGACCGTGGCAGCGCTCCCGCAGAGTTCGTCATGATCGGCACCCTCGTGGTGCTGCTCGCGCTCGCGTTGCTCCAGGTGGTCCTGGCGCTGCACGTGCGCAACACCTTGATCTCGAGCGCGCACGAGGGCGCACGCCATGCCGCCACCGCGGACCGGGAGCCCGCCGACGGCGCAGACCGCGCGTTGGAGGTCGCGCACCAGTCATTGCCGGGTGTGGAGGTGCGCGCCGACGGCGCAACGGTGAGTATCGACGGCGCCGAGGGGGTTCGCGTGACGCTGAGTGCCCCGGTGCCCGTGATCGGCACCTGGGGGATGGGGGACATGACCGTCGAGGCGCGGGCGCTCGAGGAGGGGCGCTAATGGCGAGCCCTCGCGACGGCCTGCTTTCCCGAGTGCGCCGCCGCACTACGTCGGACGAGGGCTCCGCCCTCGTCGAGTTCCTCGGCGTCACCGTGCTCGTGATGATTCCGCTCGTCTACCTTGTGGTCGCGTTGTCGCACGTGCAGGCGGGCTTGTACGCGACCGAGGCGGCCGCGCGTACCGCCGCCAGGGCCGCCGCCACGAGCGGAGTGGACGCGCTGATCGCCGGGGACAGTCGCGAGGGCGCTTGGCGCGAGGCGAGTGCCCATGCGGAAGCCGCGACCCACGTGGTGGCCGAGGACTTCGGCGTGGGCGCCCTCGACGTCAGCCTCGCGTGCGAGGGGGAGTGCCTGAGCCCGGGCTCGGTGGTGGTCGCGGACGTCACGGGCGATGTCTCGCTTCCCGGGGTGCCGGCGGCCGTGCTTGAGGTGACGCCGTTGTCGGTCACGCTCACGGCCCGTGGCGCCTCACCGATCGATGGGGTGGGGCCGTGACGCCCGCACGCTCGTCGAGGCTGTCCGAGCACTGGCGCGACGACGAGGGCTCGATGGCGGTGTGGTCACTCGGGTGGATCGTGGTCATCGCGCTCGCGGTCTTTGTCGTGGCCAGCGCGACCCAGGTGCACCTCGAGCGGCTGAGGCTTATCACCCTTGCTGATGAGGTTGCCTTGGCGGCGGCCGATGCCGTGGATGGCCCCTCGTATTACGGGAGTGGGGCCGCGGTGATCGCCCTCGACGATGAGGCCGTGCGGGCGCACGCCGCGAGCCGCCTTGCGGCCGATCCCTCCCGTCCCTGGATCACTGAGGTCAGCCTGATCGACGCGTCCGGGTCCGACGGCCAGTCCGCCCGCATCGTCCTGGGTCGCACCGTGCATCTGCCGTGGCGCATCGACGCGCTCGCGCCCTGGAGCGACGGCATCGCCATCACTGCGACCGCGACCGCCAGGGCGAGTTAGGTCCACCGCGAGGACTTTCGCTTCCTTGGGTCCGCGCGTAGTCTCAGCCGCACACGGGGGACCGCGGGGCAAGGACGTGCCGCACACGGGGAGCGGTGGAGCTCTCTGTGAGTCCCCCATGTGATGCGTCTTCAAGTCTGAGGGGACTGAGCATGAGTATCAAGAGTGCCTTTGCGCGCCGTTCTGTTGTAATTCCGACCGCTGTCGGTGTCGCCGCATTTGTGGCTGGGGTGATCGTCGCCCCCAGTGGCGATGTGACGGCATCGCCCGAGTACACGGCGCTGGAGGATCGGGTCGCGCAACTCGACGGCGATCTCACTTCAGCGCAGGCCGCCCTGGCGGATGAGCGGGAAGCTGCGGCGGATCTGGCTGCGGACATTGAGGCCGTGGATGAACTCAGGGCCGAGATTTCCGCGCTTGAGGGCGCCGCCGCCGATGCGGAGGCCCAAGACGCTGCGATCGATGCTCTCGAGGCGCAGCTCGATGACGCGGCGGTATGGGAGGGGCGCGCGGGCGATCTTGAGTTGCAGGTGGCGGCGCTCGAGGAGGATCTCGAGCAAGCGCTACAGCGAGCCGACGAGGCTGAGGCCGCCGCTGTGGTGACGCAGGCGACCACCAAGGAGTCGGCGACGGCCAGCTCCGGTACGGACCAGCGATACCCGTATTGCAAGGATCTTCCCTCGGGCTATGGCCCCTATGTGAAGGGCGTCGATCCCGAGTACGACTGGTACCGCGACAACGATGGTGACGGGGTGGTCTGCGAGTAGGTCCTGGCGTAGCTCTCGCGCCTCTCCCGTGACCCCGGCGAGCGCCGCGCGCGGTCGCATCCGCCGCCGGCCGTCCGGAACGGGACCTTCGGCCCGCGAAAACGGGCATCCGGGCTCGTACTTTCGAAGTGTGGCTCAACGGATGCACCGCGGAGACACCGCCCGCGCCGTTGGGCAGAGGGAGAAAACCGACATGACCGCCACCGACCCCCGGACCGCCGAAGACACCATCGCCTACTCCACCGAGTGGCGCGGATTCGAGCGGGGACCTTGGTCAGAGGGCATCGACGTGCGAGGGTTCCTGCAGGCGAACTACACGCCCTACGAAGGCGACGCCAGCTTCCTCGCCGGTCCCACCGAGCGCACCACCCGCGCCTGGGAATCGATCACCGCGATGTTCCCGCAAGAGCGTGAGAAGGGCGTCTACGACGTCGACGCTCACACCCCGTCCACCATTACCTCCCACGCCCCGGGTTACATCCGCGAGGGCGAGGACGTGATCGTCGGCCTGCAGACCGACGCTCCGCTGAAGCGCGCGATCATGCCCAACGGCGGCTGGCGCATGGTGGCCAAGAGCCTGGAAACCTACGGCTACCCCGTGGACCCCGAGCTCGAGACGATTTTCTCGACCTACCGCAAGACCCACAACGACGGCGTGTTCGACGTCTACCCCCCGAACGTGCGCGCCGCCCGCTCCTCCCACATCGTCACCGGCCTGCCCGACGCCTACGGCCGCGGCCGCATCATCGGCGACTACCGCCGCGTGGCGCTGTACGGCGTGGACGCCCTCATCGCCGGCAAGAAGCGCGAGCGCGCCCTGCTGGACATGGAGCGCTCCGTCGAGGACGTCATCCGTGACCGCGAGGAGAACTCGGAGCAGATCAAAGCGCTGAACGAGCTCAAGGCGATGGCGAAGAGCTACGGCTACGACATCTCCGGCCCTGCCAAGGACTTCCGCGAGGCTGTGCAGTGGCTGTACTTCGGCTACCTTGCCGCGGTGAAGGAGCAGAACGGCGCCGCGATGTCGCTGGGCCGCACCTCGACGTTCTTGGACGTCTACGCCCAGCGCGACCTCGCCGAGGGCACGCTGACCGAGACGGACGTGCAGGAGATCGTCGACGACTTCGTCATCAAGCTGCGCATCGTCCGCTTCCTGCGCACCCCCGAGTACGACAACCTGTTCTCGGGCGACCCGACGTGGGTGACCGAGTCCATCGGCGGCATGGGTGACGACGGCCGCACCCTCGTCACCAAGACCTCGTTCCGCTTCCTCCAGACCCTGTACAACCTGGGCCCGGCCCCCGAGCCGAACCTCACCGTGTTCTGGAACGTCGCGCTGCCGCAGGGCTTCAAGGACTTCTGCGCGCAGGTGTCGATCGACACCTCGTCCATCCAATACGAGTCGGACGACCTGATCCGCTCGCAGTGCGGTGACGACGCGGCCATCGCCTGCTGCGTGTCGGCCATGGAGGTCGGCAAGCAGATGCAGTTCTTCGGCGCTCGCGTCAACCTCGCCAAGGCGCTGCTGTACGCGATCAACGGCGGCCGCGACGAGGTCTCCGGCAAGCAGGTGTCGCCCGCAGCGGCACCCATGGCCGGCGAGGTCCTCGACTACGACCAGGTCGTCACGGCCTTCGACAAGACCATGGACTGGCTGGCCGAGACGTACGTCGACGCGCTCAACTGCATCCACTACATGCACGACAAGTACGCGTACGAGCGCATCGAGATGGCGCTGCACGACAAGGAGATCCTGCGCACCATGGCCTGCGGCATCGCCGGCCTGTCGGTCGCGGCTGACTCGCTGTCCGCCATCAAGTACGCCCAGGTGCGCCCCGTGCGCGACGAGACCGGCCTGATCACGGACTACGAGATCACCGGCGAGTTCCCGACCTACGGCAACGACGACGACCGTGTCGACGCCATCGCCGTGGAGCTCGTGCACCGCTTCATGGACAAGGTCCGCCAGCAGCAGACCTACCGTGGCGCGAAGCACACGCAGTCGGTGCTGACTATCACCTCGAACGTCGTCTACGGCAAGGCCACGGGCAACACCCCCGACGGCCGCCGTGCCGGCGAGCCCTTCGCCCCGGGTGCCAACCCGATGAACGGCCGCGACACCCACGGCATCGTCGCCTCCGCCCTGTCGGTCGCGAAGCTGCCCTACGACGACGCCCAGGACGGCATCTCGCTCACCACGACCGTGGTGCCCGCGGGGCTCGGCCGCGACAAGCCCGAGCAGGTCAAGAACCTGGTCGGTGTGCTGGACGCCTACGCCATCGAGCACGGCTTCCACATGAACGTCAACGTGCTCAACCGCGACACCCTCGAGGACGCCATGGAGCACCCCGAGAACTACCCGCAGCTGACCATCCGCGTCTCGGGATACGCCGTGAACTTCGTGCGGCTCACCCGCGAGCAGCAGCTCGACGTCCTGTCCCGCACGTTCCACGGTTCGCTGTAGGAGGCGACTGCATCATGACCGCCACCGTCCCCGCCCGGGTGGCTGCCGCATCGGCCACGAGCACCGGCACCACGAAGGCCGCCGAGCCCGAGGCCGTCCCCGAGCCCATCACCATCGCCGGCCCGTCGCTCCCCATCGTGGGAGCGGCGGGGCCGAGCGCCGGCTCCATGCGCGATGCCGACGAGGAGATGCGCCACGGCGTGCGCCACACCAAGGGTGAGGAGGGCACCATCCACTCGTGGGAGCTCGTCACCGCGGTGGACGGACCCGGCACCCGGCTGACGTACTTCCTGGCCGGCTGCGCTCTGCGCTGCCTGTACTGCCACAACCCCGACACGTGGATGATGCGTAATGGGACCAGGGCCACGGCGGACGAGATCCTCACCCGCGTGCGCCGCTACTCCCACGTCCTCAAGGCCTCCGACGGCGGCCTCACCATCTCCGGCGGCGAGCCGCTGCTGCAGCCCGACTTCGTCGCCCGCATCTTTCGCGGCGCCAAGGAGATGGGCATCCACACGGCTCTCGACACGTCCGGCTTCCTGGGCGCCCGCGCCTCGAACGAGCTGCTCGCCGACACCGACCTGGTGCTGCTCGACGTAAAGTCGGGCGACCCGGCCACCTACAAGAAGGTCACGGGCCGCGCGCTCCAGCCCACGCTCGACTTCGGTCGGCGCCTGTCGGCTCAGGGCGTGAAGATCTGGGTGCGCTACGTGCTGGTGCCGGGCCTCACCGACGACGCCCACAACGTCGACCTGGTCGCCGACTATCTCGCCGAGCTCGACACCGTTGAGCGCGTCGAGGTGCTGCCTTTCCACCAGATGGGCCGCGAGAAGTGGCACGCGCTGAATGAGCCGTACGCGCTCGAGGACACCAAGGCCCCGGAGCCCGCGCTCGTCGCGCGGGTGCGCCGCCAGTTCGCCGAGCGAGGGCTCACGGTCTACTAGCAGACCCGCCCCGCGGGCGGTCGTCCAGCCGGCCGATGCCACACTCGCCCGTGTCGGGCCGCCTTCCGCCGCGCTCGCGCTGGCTCTAGGCTCTGTCCATGCTCGACCTCGACACGCTGCGCTTCGTCCAGGCGTGCGTGGGCGTGCTCACCTTCATCCTGGTGTTCTTCGGCACCTATCTGCCCTCACGCGCCCCGTACGCGGGGTGGTGGAGCCTGGTCGTGGTCGCCTCCTCCCTGAGCACCGCGATGTATGGGCTCACGGGCGCCTCGTGGGGATGGCTGACCGATGCCGTGGGCCACGCGCTCGCGGTGCTCGCCGCGGCCTTCGCGTGGGTCGCGGCGCGGTCGCTGCGCCACCTCACCACACGGCCCGTCGCGATCGCCGCCGCGCCCGTGGCGGTCCTGGTCTTCTCCACGCTGCTGCCCCGTCACGAGGGTGTCCTGGCGGGCACGCTCGCGCTGCTGATCGGCATGGCGGTGATGTTCGGGCTGGCCGGCGCGCAGTTATGGAACCTCGCGAGCGAGCACCGGCGCGCGCCCGCCGGCGGCGCGGGAGTGGGAACCCACCACGCCGTGGTCTCGGTCGCGCTCGCGGCCAGCGCGATGTCGCTGCTCTATGCGATCCGTGCGGCCGTGTTCCTCGTGCTGGGTCCGCTCGACCCCTGGTACGTCACCTGGACCGGGCCGGCGATCACGACGGTCGTCATCACTCTCACCATGGTGGTCGTGACGTATTCGGTGACCGAGCTGTCGCGCTTCGAGATCTCGGAGCGGTGGCGCCGGCGCGCGATGCGTGACGACCTCACCGACCTCCTGCACCGCACTCCGTTCATGGAGCAGGGCCAGGCGGTCCTCGATGCGCCGCACGGTGGTGCGTCGTACGTCGTCGCCGCCGACTTCGACCATTTCAAGCAACTCAACGACGCCCACGGTCACGCCGAGGGCGACCGCGTGTTGCGCGCCTTTGGTCACGCGTGTCGAGCCCTGCTGGCGGAGCGCGACCTCGCGTGCCGCCTGGGCGGCGAGGAGTTCGCGCTGCTGCTGGCGGAGACGGACGCCGATGCGGCCCTGGCGCTGACGAGTGAAATCTCGGCGGCGGTGCGGCGGGGATCTGCGCCCGATCAACGGGCCGCGACCATCAGTTTTGGCATCGTCGCGGCGCGCCGAGGTGAGCGCCTGGAAGACGCCATGGAACGTGCCGATCGGGCCCTCTACGAAGCCAAAGCCGCCGGGCGCGACCGCGCCGTGGTGCATGTCGACGACCTCCCCCAGGCGGGCGCGTAGGTCGGCCGGCTGGCCAAGCCGGCCACCGCATCGGCCGCATCCAAGCCCACTCACCCGGGACAAAGGCCCTGGTAGGACGAATGTCCTACGGGACAAAGGCCTCATGTGACGCGTCTCACGCGCCCCTATCGTCGAAGTATCAGGGCACCACATCGGAGCCCCAGGCAAGGGAGAGAACACCATGACCGCCACCCAGGAGTCTGCAGTTCAGGAGTCTGCTGCTCAGGAGACCCCGTCCGTCGCCTCCGAGATCGACCGCCTGGTCGCCAACGGCCAGCGCGCGCTGCAGGCCTACTCGGCCTTCACCCAGGCAGACGTCGACCTCCTCGTCAAGAAGGCCTCCGTGGCGGCGCTCAGCCAGCACGGCGACCTCGCCATGCAGGCCGTGCAGGAGACCGGCCGCGGTGTCTTCGAGGACAAGGCCGTGAAGAACATCTTCGCGTGCGAGCACGTCACCCACTCGATGGGCCCCATGAAGACCGTGGGCGTGATCCACGAGGACGAGCTGCTGGGCATCACCGAGATCGCCGAGCCGGTCGGCGTGATCGCGGGCATCACCCCCGTGACGAACCCCACCTCGACCGCGATCTTCAAGTCGCTCATCGCCCTGAAGACCCGCAACCCCATCGTGTTCGCGTTCCACCCGAGCGCCCAGCAGTCGTCCGTGGCCGCCGCGAAGGCGGTGCGCGATGCCGCGATCGCCGCTGGCGCCCCCGAGCACTGCATTCAGTGGGTCGAGCACCCCTCGCTCGAGGCTACTGGCGCGCTCATGAACCACGACGGCATCGCGCTGATCCTCGCCACCGGCGGTAACGCGATGGTGAAGGCCGCATACTCGTGCGGCAAGCCCGCCCTGGGCGTGGGCGCGGGCAACGTGCCCGCCTACATCCACGCGTCAGCGAACCTCAAGCGCTCGGTCAACGACATCGTGATCTCGAAGGCGTTCGACAACGGCATGGTGTGCGCGTCGGAGCAGGCCGTCATCCTCGACGGCTCGCTGTACGACGAGGCGCTGAGCGAATTCGACCGCCTGCACGCCTACCGCGTCACCGCAGAGGAGAAGGCGCTGCTCGAGGAGTTCATCTTCGGCGTCAAGGCCGATGGCGAGAACTGCGCGGGCGCCAAGCTCAACCCGAACGTCGTGGGCAAGCACCCCACCTGGATCGCCGAGCAGGCCGGCTTCTCCGTGCCCGCCGACACCTCGATCATCCTCGCCGAGGTCTCGACTGTCGGTGAGTCCGAGCCGCTGACCCGCGAGAAGCTGTGCCCCGTCCTCGCGGTGCTGCGCGCCGAGACCACCGAGCAGGGCCTCGACTACGCCGAGCGCATGGTCGAGTTCCACGGCCTGGGTCACTCCGCCGCCATCCACGCGACCGACCAGTCCGTCATTCAGGAGTTCGGTCAGCGCGTCAAGGCCGTCCGCATCATCTGCAACTCCCCGTCCTCGCAGGGCGGCATCGGCGACATCTACAACGCCTTCCTGCCGTCCCTCACGCTGGGTTGCGGCTCCTACGGCCACAACTCGGTGTCCAACAACGTCTCGGCGATCAACCTGATCAACGTCAAGCGCATTGGCCGGAGGAACAACAACATGCAGTGGTTCAAGGTTCCTGCGAAGACCTACTTCGAGCCCAACTCGATCCGTTACCTCAAGTCCATGCCCGACGTGGAGCGCGTGACGATCATCACGGACGCCACCATGACCCGCATCGGCATCGTGGACCGCATCCTGGACGTGCTGAACCGCCGCAACAACAAGGTGTCGGTCCAGATCATCGACAACGTCGAGCCCGAGCCGTCCATCAAGACCGTCACGGCCGGCGCCGAGGTGCTGCGCGCCTTCAAGCCCGACACCCTCATTGCGGTCGGCGGCGGCTCGCCGATGGACGCGGCGAAGGTGATGTGGCTCATGTACGAGCACCCGGACGTGGTCTTCAGCGACCTCAAGGAGAAGTTCTTCGACGTCCGCAAGCGTGCCTTCACGTTCCCGCAGCTGGGCGAGCTTGCGCAGCTGGTGTGTATCCCGACCACGTCGGGCACCGGCGCCGAGGTCACTCCCTTTGCGGTGATCACCGACACCGACACCGGTCGCAAGTACCCGCTCGCGGACTACGCACTGACCCCGTCGGTCGCGATCGTTGACCCGGTCCTCACCCGGGCGCTGCCCGCCCGCGTGGCCGCCGACTCCGGCATGGACGCCCTCACGCACGCCACCGAGGCCTTCGTCTCGGTGTACGCGAACGACTTCACCGACGGCCTCGCGCTCCAGGCGATCCGCCTGGTGTTCGAGAACATCGCGACGTCCGTCGAGGGTGGGGCCGAGGCGGAGAAGGCACGCGAGAAGATGCACAACGCCGCCACGATTGCCGGTATGGCCTTCGGCAACGCGTTCCTGGGTCTGGTGCACGCGATGTCGCACGTCACCGGCTCGACCTTCCACGTCGCCCACGGCCGCACCAACGCCGTGTACCTGCCGCACGTGATCCGCTACAACGGCAAGGTGCCCACCAAGCCGACCTCGTGGCCCAAGCAGGAGTCCTACGTGGCTCCCGAGCGGTTCCAGGAGATCGCTAAGGTGCTGGGCCTCCCGCACTCGACCCCCGACGAGGCCGTCGAGGCCTACGCCACCGCGGTCGAGGAGCTGCGTGCGGCCGTGGGTATCGAGGGCTCGTTCCGCGAGATCGGCATCGACGAGGCCGAGTTCATGGCCTCGCTCGACACCCTCGCCATGAACGCCTACGAGGACCAGTGCGCACCCGCCAACCCGCGCCTGCCGATGTTGGCCGACATGAAGGTCATGATGCAGGCCGCGTACTACGGCATTCGCTACGAGGACGTCGCCGCGCGCGAGGCCGCCGGCGCCGCCGCAGTGGAGGCTGCCGCCGCGAAGGCGCCGCGTAAGGCCGCCAAGAAGGTCGCCAAGTAGCGCACACCAGCCACACACGGCACGGCCCCGGCTTCCTGGAGGAGCCGGGGCCGTGCCGTGTCCGTATCTGGTGAGGATGGCCGATGCCGTGGTGGGCTATGCGCCAGGGGCCGGGCCCGTACTGTCGCGCACCACGAGCTCGACGGGAACGGTGAGGGGGCCGTGGTCGGGGGTGCGGTCGTCCGCGCGGCCGTGCGCCGTCGCCTCGAGCAGCGCCAGTGCTGCCATGCGCCCCTTGGCGCGGAAGTCCTGGCGCACCGTCGTGAGCGCGGGACGGATCGCCGTGGCGAGCGGAATATCGTCGAAACCGACGACGGAGAGGTCGCCGGGGACGGAGAGGTGCCGCGCGTGGGCGGCCGTCACGACCGCCGCCGCCATGAGGTCCGAGAAGCACACGACGGCGGTGGGGTGGTCCTCGGCGACCATCGCCTCGACACCGGGACCCCACTCGCGTTCCACGTTGTCGCGCACCAGGTACACGCGGGGGGTGATCCCGGCCGGCTCGAACGCCTCCATCGCTCCTGCCAGACGCTCGCGCGCCACCATGTTGCTGAGCTCGGGCTCGTCCGCACCGCGCCAGCCGGGCTCGGAACGCTCCCATTCCATCGTGAGCACTGCGATGTCGCGGTGGCCCAGGTCGATGAGATGTTGCGCCGCGCTGCGTCCGCCCGCCCTCTCGTCAAGGGTGACGGAGGGGTAGCCGGGAGGGGCGTCGTTGTCGACGAATACCAAGGGCAGGCCGCGCCTGCGCAGCCACGTGACCGCCTCCGCGTCGGGCTGGCACGCGCACACCAGAGCGCCGTCGATGGCGAGGTCGCGTGCAGTGACGTGTCCGCCGGTCTTCGCCGCGGGGATGAGGGACACGGCAACGCCTGTGGGGGCGAGGGTGGCGGCCACGGCTCCGAAGAAGGCCGAGGCGACCGGGTCGAGGAATGCCTCCTCGAGCGAGTCGGTGAGGACGACACCGATCGCTCCTACGGAGCCTCGAGCGAGGGCTCGGGCGGCCGGGTCAGGGCCGGTGTAGCCGAGTTCGGCGGCGGCCGCGAGGATGGTGTCGCGCAGTGCGGTCGAGAGTTGGTCGGGGCGCGAGAAGGCGTTGGAGACGGTCATGCGGCTCACCCCGACGGCGTCGGCGATGGTCTGCAGCGTCACACGAGCCATCTCGGAGTCCTCCTGGAGCCGCGACGGCAGGGGTGCGGGGAGGTCCCGCGCCGTCGTGGCTTCCCAGGATAGGGCGCCTTGCGCGTGTTTCTCGGTCACGTGCGCCGTCCTCACGGACGTGCTGCGGTCATGCCGGGTGGGGTCGCGTGGCGGCCTGGGCCGCGGACGGTGCCTCGGTTGCTGTGCGAGGCGCGTCCTGTGACGTGCGCCGCCGCGCGCGGGGTGTCAGCAGGATGTCGGGGACGTCGCCTACCTCCCACGAGTCGTCGTGGCGGTGGCTATCAGGTGTGTTCATGCCGCCTTCGATCTGCCGGCGACTCAGTTCGATGCCCAGAATCGACATTCCGAATGCCTCCATAGTGGTTCTCCCCTCCCACGAGGTTGGCGCCGGGCGCGCCGCACCTATACCGGTAAAGTACGCCGATCTTCTATACCGGTCAAGAGGCGGTTCGAGGCTCAGGCGTCACGGGCGCGGCGGGGTCCTTGCTGGCGCGCCGAACCGCCGAGGGTCGGTGCGGTGGCCCGCTCGTTTCCGCCGCGAAACATGCCAGTAACTATCGCCCGATAGAGTTGCTTCCAGTCCGATGACTCGAGAGGCGGCTTCCATGGTGGTAGGCAAGGTTCTGGTGGCGAACCGTGCGGAGATCGCGGTGCGCATCGCGCGCTCGGTCACGCAGCTGGGCGGCACGACGCTGGCGATCTACGCCGACGACGACGCCGGCAGCGGTCACGTCCGCGTGGCCGACCAGGCTGTGGCGCTCGAGCGCCGCGGCGACGTCGACCCGTACATGGACATCGACCAGATTGTCGCGGTTGCCCTAGCGCATGACGTGTGGGCCATCCACCCCGGCTACGGGTTCCTGTCGGAGAACCCCGATTTCGCGCGCGCGGTCGAGGCCGCCGGATTGGTCTTCCTGGGTCCTGCGCCCGCGCACATCGATGCCTTCGGCGACAAGCAGGCGGCGCGCGCGCATGCGGTGGCTGCGGGCGTGCCGCTCGCGGCGGCTACGCCGGACCTGCGCGACGCGGCCCACGCGGGCGACGAGATCGCGCGCATCGGCTTACCCGTCATCCTCAAGGCGGCCGGCGGTGGCGGCGGCAAAGGCATGGCGGTCCTTCGCGACCTTGCTGAGGTCGAGGACGCCTACGCGACGGTGCGCCGTGTCGCGGACGTCGCCGGCGGCGGGGTCTTCGCCGAGTCCTTCATCGAGCATGCTCGTCACGTCGAGGTCCAGGTCTTCGGCGATGGCGAGGGCCGCGTGGTGACGCTCGGCGACCGCGACTGCACGCTGCAGCGGCGCAACCAGAAGGTCGTCGAGGAGGCCCCGGCCTTCGACCTCGATCCGGCGGTGCGCTCGGAACTGCACGCTACCGCGAGGGCGCTCGCGGCCTCCGTGAACTACCGCAGCGCGGGCACGGTTGAATTCGTTGTCGACGCCCGTACGGGTCGCGCGTCCTTCCTCGAGATCAACACACGCCTCCAGGTGGAGCACCCCGTCACCGAGGCCATCACCGGGGTCGACCTGGTGGCGTGGATGATCCGACTGGGCGCGGGCGACACGAGCTTCCTCGACCTCTACGACGCGACGGGTGAGGTGCCCGTCGAGGGGTACGCCGTCGAGTCCCGCGTCTATGCCGAGGACCCAGGCGCCGACTTCCGCCCGAGCCCCGGTACCATCACCCGCGCCGCCTTCGCGGCCGATGCCCGCGTCGACACCTGGGTGTCTGCAGGCACCGAGGTGTCGCCTCGCTACGACCCGATGATCGCGAAGGTCATCAACTACGGCCGCACCCGCGAGGAGGCGTGGGAGCGTCACGGCAGCGCGCTCGTCGCGACCAGGATCGACGGCATCCAGACCAACCTTGCGCTGCTGAGGGCCATCGCGACCGACCGCACCGTCGCGCGCCGCGAACACACCACCGCAACGCTGGGATCAGGCGCGATTGCGGCGGTGGACGACCTGCGCGTGGAGGCGCCCGGTTTCCTCACGACAGTCCAGGAGGAGCGGGGGCGCACCGGCCTGTGGCACATCGGCGTGCCGCCGTCGGGCCCCATGGACGACCGCAGTTTCGCGCTCGGTAACCGTGCGCTCGGCAACGGCGCGCGCGCCGCTGGACTCGAGTGCACCGTCAGCGGGCCGCGTCTGCGCTTTGGTCGAGAGCGGTGGGTGTGTGTGACCGGCGCCCCCGCCGAGGTTGCCGTCGATGGCGCACCCGTCGCCATGTGGGAGCCGTTCCTTGTGCCCGCGGGCGCCGTCGTCGAGGTCGGCCGCGTCAAGCAGGGCCTGCGCGCCTACGTGCTCGTCGAGGGCGGCATCGACGTGCCCGAGCACCTCGGCTCGAGGGCCACCTTCACGCTCGGCCGCTTCGGCGGCCACGCGGGCCGCGCGCTGGTGGCCGGCGACGTCCTGCCGCTCGGGGTGTCGGCGGCCCACCCGGCCGATGCCGTGGCGGAGGTGCCGTACGAGGCTCGCCCGAGCATCGGCCACACCTGGGAGATCGGGGTGCTTGACGGGCCCCATAGCGCCCCGGACTTCTTCACCGAGGCCGACGTGGACGCCGTGCTCAGCGAACCCTATGAGGTGCACTTCAACTCCGACCGCACGGGCGTGCGGCTCGTGGGCCCGCGGCCGCGCTGGGCTCGCCAGGACGGCGGAGAGGCCGGTCTTCACCCGTCGAACATCCACGACACTCCGTACTCGGTGGGCGGCATGGACTTCACGGGGGACACCCCGGTGCTGCTCGGCCCCGACGGGCCCAGCCTCGGCGGCTTTGTCACGCCCGTCACGATCGCCAAGGGCGAGCGCTGGAAGCTTGGTCAGTTGGCCCCCGGCGACACGGTGCGGATGGTGCGCCTCGAGCCCGCCCATCAGGAGCCCGCCGGCGCGCCTCGCGGCGTGTTGGCGGAGCGTGAGGGGCTGGTGCTGCGCCGCCAGGGCGACGACTCGGTGCTGATCGAGTTGGGCGCGCTCGAACTGGACCTCATGCTTCGCGCCCGCATTCACGTGCTGCATCAGGCGCTACGCGACGCCCCGGTCGAGGGCATGCGCGATCTCACGCCGGGTATTCGGTCCCTCCAGGTGACCTTCGAGGACCCGTCGTTCCTTACTCGCGACGCGCTCGACGCGCTCGTGGAGCTCGCGGCCGGGGTTGCCGAGGCCGACGACCTCGTGGTGCCCAGCCGCCACGTCCGCCTGCCGATGTCGTGGGACGACCCCGCGACGCGCGAAGCCATCGCCCGGTACGAGGCCGGCGTGCGCGACGACGCCCCGTGGAATCCGTGGAACATCGAGTTCATCAGGCGCGTCAACGGGCTTGAGGGTGTTGACGACGTGTACCGGACGCTGTTCGAGGCCGAATACTTAGTGCTCGGGCTCGGCGACGTGTACCTGGGCGCGCCTGTCGCCACGCCCCTCGACCCGCGTCATCGCCTCGTGACGACGAAGTACAACCCCGCCCGCACGTGGACGGCGGAGAACTCGGTCGGCATCGGCGGCGCCTATTTGTGCATTTACGGCATGGAAGGCCCCGGCGGCTACCAGTTCGTGGGCCGCACCACCCAGGTGTGGGACCGATGGGCGTCATTCGCCGGCGACGACCGCGCCGTGGACGGCACCCGCCCGTGGCTGCTCGACTTCTTCGACCGCATCACGTGGTATCCCGTCGAGGCAGATGAGTTGTTGCGCCTTCGCGCGGATTTCAGCGCGGGGCTGTGGCGCCCGGAGATCACCGAGGGGACAATGTCGATGCGCGAGCACGCGGCGTTCCTCGACGACAATGCCCAGGAGATCGCGGCGTTCCGCGCAACCCAGCGGGCCGCGTTCGCCGCGGAGCGCGACGCGTGGGAAGCCGCGGGGGAGTTCGACCGTGTGATCGAGCCTGCGGTTGCCGCGGCGCCCGCGGCCCTCGCCGAGGGTTGTGTGGCCGTCGAGGCGCCGTTCGCCGCGAATGTGTGGAAGGTGCTGGTTGCGGAGGGCGAATGGGTCGACCAGGGCGATACGGTCGCCGTCGTGGAGGCCATGAAGATGGAAACGAAGGTCGTGGCACCTCATGCGGGCACGGTCGACGCGGTGCTGGCGGGTGCGGGCGCCACCGTGGGTGCGGGCGACGCGATTGTCTCGCTCAGGACGGTGGCCTGACATGGCGGCGTCGGTCGCGCCGCTGACGGCGCCGCTGGCGGTCACCGGGCCGCCCGTGGCCGTGCGTCCCTTCGTGGTGGGCTACGAACCCATGCGCGAGTCGATGTCCGTTGACGGTGGCGATCCCGGCAAGCATCTGCTGGAACCCGTGACCGCCGTCGCCGTCGAGTACGCCGACGGGTGGGTCTTGCTCGACACCGGCTTCAACGTCGCCGTGGTGCGCGACCCCGAGCGTCGTCGCGAGGTGTTCAACTACGACAGCTACACCGCGGTGGTGCCACTCGGAGATCCGCTGCTCGACTCGGTGGCCGCCGCGGGATTGAGCTGGGAGACGCTCGCGGGGTGTGCCATCAGTCACGTCCACCTTGACCACACCGGCGGAATCCGTCACGTACCCGACGGCGTGCCCGTGATCCTGCAGCGCCGCGAGCTCGAATGGCTGGCGTCGGGGGCCGGCATTCGCGACGTCGTATTGCCGTCCGACGTCTGGGACGCGGGTGACGACCTGCGGGAGATCGCCGGGGAAACCGCCATCGCGCCCGGGCTCACCGCGCTGGACACCCACGGCCACACGCCCGGCCATCAGTCGTTCCGCATCGAATTGGCCTCTGGACGGGTGGTGGTGCTCGCGTGCGACGCCGCCGACCTGGTCGACAACCTCGACACACGGCGGCGCTGCTCGGTGGTGCCGGTGGAGGGTGCGGCGGAAGCCGCGCAGGAGGCTGTCGAGCGCCTCGCCGACATGCGAGGCGGCGACGTCGAGGTGTGGCCGGGGCATGACCCCGAATTCTGGCCGTGGGTCGCGGCTGCGCGGGGTGAGGCGCTGCGCGTCGAGTAGAGTCGCGCGCCTAGCGCGTCGCGGCGAGAATCCTGAGCGTCGCCTTCTCGATCCCTTCGGCGACCACCGCGGCGTCGAGCCGCGGGTCGTCGGCTCGACGCAGGATTACGCCCTCTACGAGGGAAAACAGTAGTGCGGCCGTCGCGGCCGCGTCGTCGACGTCCGCCTGGCCCGCAGCGATTGCGCGGCGTAGCAGCGCGCCGTAGGCGCCCACCAGCTCCTGTCGGAGCGCCTGGAAGGAGCCGAAGAGGGGCTCGTTCGTCTCGGGTAGCAGGTACAGGGCGCCGATGTTCGACGGCCCCGATGCGAGCAGGTGCACGTCGAAGCGAATGAGCTCAAGGAAGCTGTCGAGGGGGTCGGCGTCGGTGGCCGCGAGTAGCTCGCGGGCCTTATCGATCGACGGCCTGGCCGTGTCGATAAGGAGCTCGTTGAGCATCGCCGACTTGTTGGGGAAGTGGTAGTAGATCGATGGCTGCTTGATGCCCACGGCGGCGGAGATCTGGCGCGTCGTCGTGGCGGCGTAGCCCTGCTCGACGAAGAGCTTCGCGGCGGCGTCGAGGATGCGGTCGCGACCTACGGGTTCCTTGCCATGGGGGCGCGACCGGCGCGTGGCGGCGGCGGCATCGTCTTCGGTGGCGGGCGTGGTGTCGGCGTGTGTCATGGCGAATCGTCCCCCACAGTAGCGCCCCACCGGCCCGTTGATAGGTAGGTCGCCCGGCTGTAATGGCGCGGAAACAAATGACTTCTACACTCGGCGTGTACCTATCGACCGAAAGGTGACGACATGACGCAGGATCTTGGCGCTGGCCGCCGCGCGAGCACCGCGACCCTCGCCCAGGCCAGGGACGACGCCCGCGGGCGCGCCGACACGGCCGTCGAGGCGATGCCCTACCTTCCGCCCTCGTCCTCCCCGTATGCGCCCGAGGGCGTCGATCCCGGGACGCTGGTGTGGGCCGAGACCGTCGGCGGCCCCGGCTACACGCATGCCACCGTCGCTCGGGGCACCCGCATCCGGCTCGAGGACGTCACCGGCGACGCATGCGCGCATGTGGTCCTTCACAGCGCGCTCAACCGTGGCGAGCGCCTCAACGTCGCCGACACCCAGAAGATCCCGTGGCAGGCGTACCTCGGTCAGGGCCACCCGCTGTTGTCGGGCGACGGTCGCGTCCTCGCGACCGTCGTCGCCGACACCGCCGAGGGTCACCACGACGCGTTCTGCGGCGTCACCACCCTCGCCGGCAACGCCGCGCGCTACGGCGCGGGCGAGGCGCACGCCGCGACCGCCGCCGGGCGCGAGCTGCTGCTACTGGCCGCCGCCAAGGAGGGCCTCGAGCCCCGTGACCTGCCCCCCAGCGTGTCCTTCTTCAAGGGCGTCCGCGTGGCGCCCACGGGCGCCCTGGAGTGGACCGGCGCGGCCGGACCCGGTGCGAGCATCGACCTCGTCGCAGAGATGCCCCTCACCATCCTGATCGCCAACGCCGCCCACCCGCTCGACCCCGCCGAGGGCTACCGCAGCGGACCGCTGCGCGTACACGCCTGGGCGGCCGCCGCATCGGCCCCCAGCGATCCGTGGTGGAGCGCCACACCCGAGCGCACCCGCGCCTACCTCAACACCCAGCAGCACCTTCTCGCGAGGGGGATCCGATGACCGTCACGTGGGCCACGCACGAGGCCGACTACTTCGACCGCTCCGAGCCCCTGGTGCCCGGCGCCGTGGTGCTCGACGAGGAGATCGCACCGCGCGCCGGCTGGTCGGCCGTGGTGCGCGCGGGCCACGTCCTCACCCTGGTGGACGTGGGCGGCAACCAGTCGGGCGACTGCCTGATCTTCGACGCCGCCGACCACGACGAGCGCTACAGCGTCCAGTCCACGCTCGCGGCCCAGCGCAACGCCTACCTGGTCGAGGGATCGGTCCTCATGTCGAATGAGGGTCACCCCCTCATGACGATCGTGGGCAACGAGGTCGAGCGTCAGGACACCATCGGCGGCGCGTGTTCCAAGGAGTCGAACACGCTGCGCTACGGCCACCACACGCTCTTTCATCACGCGTGCCGCGAGAACTTCCTGCTCGAGGGAGCTCAGCATGGGCTCGGTCCGCGCGACCTCGTGTCGAACATCAACTGGTTCATGAACGTGCCGGTGGAGGCGGACGGGACGCTCGGCATCGTTGACGGCATGTCGGCTCCAGGCAAGCGCGTCGCCCTGCGCGCCGAGCGCGACGTCCTCGTCGTCATCTCCAACTGCCCGCAGGTCAACAATCCTTGTAACGATTTCAACCCCACGCCCCTGCGTGTGGTCGTCACGGACCCGGGGGTGGCGGCGTGAGCGGTTCGGCGCCCGTCCGTGCGGCCGATGCCGTGGCCGCTTACGTCGCGGCGCTCGCCTCGAGCGAACGGCCGGAAGCGTGGATTCACGTGCGCGCCGCGGACGAGCTCGCCGTCGAGGCGGCCGAGGTTGACGCCGCGGTCGCGGCCGGGCGCGACCTGCCGCTCGCGGGCCGCCTGGTGGCGGTCAAGGACAACATCGACGTCGCGGGCTGCCCCACCACCGCGGCGGCCCCGACCTACGCCTACCACCCCGCCGAGGACGCTCCCGCGGTCGCGAGGCTGCGCGCGGCCGGTGCGATCGTCGTGGGCAAGACCAACATGGATCAGTTCGCCACAGGTCTAGTCGGCACCCGCTCGCCCTACGGCGCCGTCCGGCACGCCACGCGCGAGGACCGCATTAGCGGCGGGTCCAGTTCCGGCTCCGCGGTCGCCGTCGCGTTGGGCCTCGTCGACCTCGCCCTCGGCACGGACACTGCCGGCTCCGGCCGGGTGCCCGCGGCGCTGCATGGGCTGTGGGGCCTCAAGCCCACGCGCGGGCTCGTACCCACGACCGGAGTAGTGCCGGCCTGTGCGTCGCTTGACTGCATCACCGTGTTTGGTCGCGATGTCGACCTCGCCGCACGCGCGGTCGAGATCATGACCGGACCCGACGCGGGGGACCCTCTCTCGCTGCGCGCGCCCGAGCGCGTCGTCCTCGCGTCGAGCGCTCGCCGCCGCCTCATCGTCCCCACCCCCGCCGACCTCGGCGAACTCGCCCCCGGTTGGGCAGAGCAGTTCGCCCTCGTGGTCGAGTCTTCAAGGCTCGCGGGCTTCGACGTGGTCGAGCGGTCGATCGCGCCTTTGCTCGACGCCGCTCGCATGCTCTACGAGTCCTCCTTCGTGGCCGAACGTTACGCCGCGGTGGGGGAGCACCTCGAGGCGCACCGCGACGCGATCGGCGGGGGCATCGACCCCACCGTCGCCGGCATTGTGCTGGCCGGCGGCGGACACTCCGCCGCCGCACTGTTCGCGGACCAGCGCACACTCGAGGCGCACCGCGCCGCCTCCCGCGCCCTGCTCGCCGATGCCGCGGCGGTCCTCACGCCAACGACCACGTGGCACCCCTCGCTCGCGCAGGTGGCAGCCGATCCCGTGGGTGCGAACTCGCGCATGGGACGCTTCACCAATTTCGCCAACCTGCTCGACTATGCAGCTATCGCGTTCCCCGCAGGCCGCGCGGGAGGCGACGAGTTCGGTGCGATGCTCACCGGCCATGCGTTCGGCGACGACCGTCTGCGCGCCATCGCCGCGGACATTCAGGGGTCCCTCGTGGGAGCGCAGAAGGGGGATGGCGTCGCGATGGCCGAGCCTGACGAGATCGACGTGTTCGTGGTGGGAGCCCACCGCGAGGGACAGCCGCTGCACCACGAGCTTGCCGACAGGGGAGCGGTGTTGGTCGAACGCGCGCGTACCGCGCGCGCGTACCGGATGTACGCTCTGAATACGGTTCCCCCCAAGCCCGGGCTCGTGAGGACCCCTTCGGGCGGAGCGATCGCGGGCGAGGTGTGGCGGCTTCCCGCCGCGGGATTCGGGGCCTTCGTGGACGGCCTTCCCGCCCCGATGGCCATCGGCAGCGTCGCCCTTCACGACGGCCGCGTGGTCAACGGATTCCTCTGCGAGCCGCACGCGATCGAGGGTGCGACGGACATCACCGCCGCCGGTGACTGGCTCGTGTGGCTGGAATCCCAGACACCCGAAACACCCGCGTAACACTCTTCGCGACTCCATGTAACTATTGACCGATAGGTTCGGTTCACCGTCATGGAGATGGCCCCGTCGCCCGGACGGCCCCCCACACCTCATCGAAGGAGCCAGCAGTGAACCGCCGCACCACCTTCGCCCTCGCGTCAGCAGCCGCTCTCGCGCTCGGCCTCACGGCATGCTCGAGCGCTGACGAGTCCCTTCCCGGCCAGTCGGCCGGGGCATCGGGCTCCTCGGACGCCTCGGCCCTCGACACCACGCTCGACATGGGACTGTCCTCGGACATCTCGGCGCCCGACCCGAGCACCGCCTACTCCGGGTCCGAGATGAATCTCGTGCTCGCCGCCTACGAGGGTCTCGTCAAGTACGCGACCGGCACCGAGGCCGCCGAGATCGTGCCGTCGCTCGCCACCGACTGGACCGTCTCCGAGGACGGCCTCACCTACTCGTTCACCCTGCGCGACGGCGTCACGTTCGCTGACGGCACGCCCTTCACGTCGGCCGCAGTCCAGCCCT
This sequence comes from Demequina sp. NBRC 110055, assembly GCF_002090135.1. GTDB lineage: Bacteria > Actinomycetota > Actinomycetes > Actinomycetales > Demequinaceae > Demequina. Next base: position 224,139 of record NZ_BBRL01000005.1, read on the forward strand.
CGGTCGACCGCCTCATTGCGGAAGGCGCCTCCGGCCCCGGCTACCTGGTGGGCGGCATCGCCTCCATCGACACCCCCTCGGACACCGAGGTCGTCTTCACCCTCGAGGCCCCGAACGACGCGTTCCTCGACTACCTCGCCTCGCCGTTTGGCCTCAAGATGATCTCGCCCGACGCCCTCGAGGCGCACGGCGACGACGCCGAGTGGTTCGCCGCCAACTCGGCCGGCACCGGCCCCTTCCAGTACGGCAGCTTCGACGAGGGCGTCCAGTACGAGCTCGTCGCGAACGACTCCTACTGGGGCGAGACCGGCGGCTACGAGAGCATCGAGTTCCACATCCTCGACTCGACCAACACCATCCAGCTGCAGCTCGAGAGCGGCGAGCTGGACGGGTACATTGGCTCGGCGAACAAGCCCCTGTTTGACGCGCTCAGCGCCAACGACGACCTCCAGGCCGCGACGTACCCGTCGATGATGGCGCCGGTCGTGTACCTCAACCCCAACCGCGATGCGCTGGCCTCGGCAGAGACCCGCCAGGAGCTGCTCGCGGGTGTCGACTGGGACGGCATCGTGCAGTCCGTCTACGGCGACCTTGGCGTCACCTCCACGGGAGTGTTCCCCGCGACCATGGTCGACCCCTCGGTCAACCAGACCGGCATCGAGTACGACGCCGACGCTCTCGCGGCCCTCGCCGAGGGGGACCTCGCCGGGCAGACGATCACGATCAACTACCCGTCGTACGTCCCCGGCGGCCAGGAGATCGCCGACACTTTCGCCGCACAGCTCAATACAGTCGGCATCGCGGCCGAGTCGATCGGCCTCGAGTCGAGCGCCTACTGGTCGACGGTCTTCGACCCGGAGAAGGCCCCCGACATCTCGCTCATGAGCGTGTTCCCCGATGCGGCGCACCCCGACGCGTGGGCCCGACTCCTGTACTCGTCCAATGGCGGCCTCAACCTGTTCTTCCCCGAGGTCGACGGCCTCGACGAGGTACTCGACGAGGCGATCCAGACCGGCGATGAGTCGCTTTACGGCGAGGTGACGGAGCTCGTGACCGAGTCGGCCGCCTGGTACACCATGGCGGACCTGAAGGTCTCGGCCGCGTTCCAGGCGTCCATCGAGGGAGCGGGGTCGGCCAGCTACCCGCTGCTCGGCATCACCTTCGACTTCACGCAGCTGTCGCCCACCGAGTAACAAGCCCCACCCCGTCGCGGCGCCGGTCCTGAGGGCCGGCGCCGCGACACCCCTGAGCAAGCGAAGGAGAGGCCCATGGCCGATTCGCCCGTCCTCACGGTGAGCGATCTCACCGTCACGTATCGGGGCCGTGGCCGCGTCGTCACTGCGGTGTCTGACGTGTCTCTCGCCATCGACGCGGGCCGATGCCTGGGCCTGGTGGGCGAGTCTGGGTCCGGTAAGTCGACCATCGGGGCCGCGGTCCAGGGCATCATCCCCGCCGACGGCAAGGCCGAGGCGACGGGCCGCATCTCGATCGCGGGGCGCGACCTCACCCCCATCACCGATCCCGCGTGGGCCAAGGTCAGGGGTGCGGACGTCACGTCGGTGTTCCAGGACCCGATGCGGTCGCTCGACCCGACGATGACGATCGGGCGCATGCTCAACCGCTACACCGGCTCCGCCGAGGCCTCCGTCGCGGCGCTCGAACGCGTGCAGATCCGCCGCGCAGGCGAGGTCCTCAAGAAGTACCCCCACCAGCTTTCGGGCGGCATGCGCCAGCGCGTGATGATCGCGCTCGCCCTCGCCCCGGGACCGCGCCTGCTCATCGCGGACGAGCCCACCACCGCGCTCGATGTGTCCGTCCAGGCCGAGGTGCTCTCGGTCCTGCGCGAGTCGATCGAGGACGCCGGCTGTGCGGTCCTCTTCGTCACCCACGACCTCGGTGTCGCGCGCCACATGTGCGACGACATCGCCGTGATGAAGGACGGTGTCGTCGTCGAGGCGGGGCCCGCCGAGGACGTCATCGCCCGCCCCACGGATGCCTACACGCGCCGCCTGATGGCCTCGCGTATCACCCTCGACACCGACCGTGCTCGCCCCGTGGGGGCGCCTGAGGTTGCCGTGGTCGCCTCGATGGAGGACGTGCTGACGCAACTCGAGCGTCCCGAACTCGACGTGGCGGCCGCCTGGCAGTCGGGCGACCTGACCTGGGACGCTTTTGCCGGGCCCACCGCCGCGGTCGGTGCGGCGACGGGCCTCGACCACGTCACGCTTGTCGGGCATGTGACCCGGCCCTCCCTCGCCGTGAACGAGGTCAACAAGACGTACTCGACGCGGGTGCGTGGCCGCCGTGTCGACAACCACGTGTTGAAGGACGTGTCGTTCGAGATCGGCTACCGCGAGGCCGTCGCACTCGTGGGCGAGTCCGGATCGGGCAAGTCCACGCTGCTGCGCATCGCGGGCGGCATCGAGACCGCGGACACCGGCGTCGTGAACGCGCAGGGCGTCGCGGGAGAAGGCACGCAGGTGATCTTTCAGGACGCCGGCGCCTCCCTGACCCCGTGGCGCACCGTCGAGGAGCTGCTGCGTGAGCGCATCGAGCACACCGCCACCGGCAAGGGCAAGACACGCGCCGAGATGCGTGCGATGGCACTGTCGACTCTCGAACTCGTCGGCCTCGATGAGTCCGTGCTCGCGGCCCGGCCCACCCAACTCTCTGGCGGGCAGCAGCAGCGCGTCGCGATCGCCCGTGCCGTCGTGGTGCCGCCCTCCGTACTTCTCTGTGACGAGCCCACGAGCGCCCTCGACGTGTCGGTCGCCTGCTCCGTCCTCAACCTCATCAACCTGCTGCGCCACTCGCTTGGCATCTCGATCATGTTCGTCACCCACGATCTCGCCGCGGCGCGCCTCATCGCCGACCGCGTGCTCGTGATGACTGGCGGCGAGATCGTCGAGACCGTCCCCGCCGAGCGGCTCGCTCAGGACATCACCACGGATTACGGACGGAGGCTCGTCGATGCCGTTCTCGCGTAAGAGCACCCTCGAGAAGATCGAGAAGGCCCAGCAGTCGGGGGCGCGCGACACCGCGTGGTCCGCGCTCGGCGTGGGGGAGAAGCTATCCCTCATCGGCGTCGGCGTCATCGTGTTGATCGCGCTCGTGGGTCCCGCCGTCATGCCTTACAGCCCCATCATCCCGTCGGGTGGCCAGCTGGAGCCGCCGTTGTCGTCGGGCCACGTGCTCGGCACCGACGTGCTCGGTATGGACATGGCGACCCGTTTGGTCGCGGGCATGCAGCGCAGCCTTTTTGCCGCGCTCGTCGTCACGCTCGTGTCGGCAGCCATCGGCACGCTCATCGGCGTCGCCGCGGGATTCAAAGGCGGCTGGCTCGACACGGCGCTCATGCGCTTCACCGATCTGTTCCTGGCGTTCCCCGCCATGATCATCGCGATGGCGATCGCCGCCGCGATCGGCCAGTCGCTCGGATCGGCAATGATCGGCATCATCGTCGTGTGGTGGCCGCTGTACGCCCGCCTGGTGCGAGGCGAGGTGCGCCGCGTCGTGGCCCTGCCTCATGTGCAGGCCGCCCGTGTCTCGGGTGTCAAGGGATGGCGCCTGCTGTGGCGCCACGTGATCCCCGCGATCACCCCCACGGTCGTGGTGACGGCCAGCCTCGACATCGGCGCCGTCGTCATGACGCTTGCCGCGCTGTCCTTCATCGGTCTCGGCACGCCGGCGCCGGCCCCCGAGCTCGGCCGCATGGCCTCGGACGGCATGAAGTACTTCCTCAACGCGTGGTGGGTAGCGGTGCTCCCCAGCGTCGTCATCGGCCTGCTGGCCTTCGCCTTCAACTACGCCGGCGACGCGATCCGCGTCGTGCTGCGGCGGACGGGAGTCTGACCATGCTGACCTTTGTGGCGAAGCGGCTCGGGTCGCTGGTCGTGGTGCTGTTCTTCCTCACCCTGCTCGTGTTCACGCTGGGCAAGGTCGCCGACTCCGACCCGGTGCGCACCTACGTGGGCGTCAACGCGAGCGCGGAGGCCGTCGAGGCCGCCCGCGAGGAACTGGGGCTCGACGATTCGATCCCCGTACAGTTCGGCAACTTCGTCGCCGGCGCGGTACAGGGCGACTTCGGCATCTCGCTCGCGTCGAAGCGCCCCATCGCCGACGAACTCTCGACGCGCCTGCCGGCGACGCTTGAGCTCGCGGGCTGGGCGCTCGCGCTGACCGTTGTCATCGGCGTGTCCCTGTCGGCGCTGTATTCGCGGCCCGGAAAGTTCGGCGCCTTCATGCGCTTCGTTTTCTTCTCCGCCGCCTCCGCGCCGTCGTTCCTCATCGCGATGCTGTCGGTGCTGGTGTTTTACAAGTGGCTCGACGGGGCCCTGCCAGCCGCGGGAAGGTCCTCGTACGGTCCGTACGACGACGGCACGGGGTTCTATGTGCTCGACGGCATCCTGCACGGCAGCCCCACGTACACAGGGGACGCGATCGCCCACCTGATCTTGCCCGCCCTTGCGGCATCGGTCGGCTCGGGTGTGGCGCTCGCTCGTGTGCTCGCCGACGGCATTTCCTCGTCGCTCACGTCTCCGTGGGCGCGTACCGCCCGCTCGCTCGGCGAGCGCGAGGGCACGGTCCTGCGCCGTCACGCGCTGCGCAACGCGTCCTCGCCGGCCCTGTCCCTGCTCGCCGTGCAGGCCGGATTCATGGTTTCCAGCCTGGTGGTCGTCGAGCAGGTGTTCTCGTGGAACGGCCTGGGCTCGTACCTGTCCGGCGCGATCGGCGTGGGCGACTTCCCTGCGATTGCCGCGGTCTGCCTGATTCTCGGCGCCGTGTACGTCATCCTCAACACCCTCGTCGACGTCGCGCTCGCGGCCGTCGACCCGCGGGTGCGCCTCACCTGACCCCTCGAAAGGACCCCTCATGCCCCTCCAGGTGACCGACATCACCCCCGCGGACACGGTCGACATCGTCGGCAACGCCGTGCTCGTGGTGGTCGACATTCAGGGCGGCGGCCAGCCGTCGTCGTTCGGCGCGGACAAGCCCGGCTACATGCCGGGCCGCCCTGAGCGCAATGCCAAGGCCGTCGACATGGTGAACCGCTTCCGCGCCAAGGGCGTGCCGGTGGTGTTCATCCAGGAGGTCCACAAGCCCTCCCTCATCGACATGGGCCGCGAGCTCGACGGCACCGAGAACGTGCACTGCGTCGAGGGTGACCCGCGCACCGAGCTGCACCCCGGGCTCGAGCCGCGCCCCGAGGAGTACCTGATCAAGAAGCGCCGCTACAGCGCGTTCTTCGGCTCGGAGCTCGACATTGTGCTGAAGGGCTACAAGGCGCAGACGCTGATCCTCATCGGCGGCATGACGGACGTGTGCATCCACTACACGGCCGTCGACGCGCACCAACTGGACTATCGCTTCCGGACGGTGTCGGACATGGTCATCGGGTCTTCGCAGAAGGCGCACGATGCGGCGCTCAGGGCCATGAAGTACCTCCAGCGCGACGCGCTCGTGACGCTCGACGCCGTCGACGCCTGGCTCGATGCTCAGCCGAACCCCGACGCCCAGCCCACCCCCGCCGCCACCGAGGAGAACGCATGAACATCCACGGCAACACCGTCCTCGTGGTCATCGACTTTCAGGGTGGCCCGATGGACGGCCCGATGTCCAAGGACGACCCGTTCGACATCCCCGCGCAGCGCGACAAGGCCGTGGCGATGGTCGCCGAGGCCCGCGCCAAAGGCGTGCCCGTGGTGTGGATCCAGGAAGTGCACAAGCCTCACCTGGCCGACATCGGTCGCGAGCTCGACGGCTCCGAGGGACCCCACTGCATCGAGGGCAACAAGTACACAGAGCTCGCCGAGGGGCTCGAGCCACTGCCTGAGGAGTTCCACATCCGCAAGCGCCGCTACAGCGGCTTCTTCGGCACCGAGCTGGACATCGTGTTGAAGGCTTACAAGGCGGAGACGCTCGTGCTTATCGGCGGCTTCACCGACATCTGCATTCTCTACACGGCCGTCGACGCCCACCAGCGTGACTTCTACATCAATGTCGTCACGGACGTCGTGATGGGGTCGTCCCTGCAGGCCCACGACGACGCGCTCGACATGATCCATTACCTCCAGAGCGATGCGCTCGTGACGAGCGACGACACCATGGGATGGCTCGGCTCCCTCGAGGACGCCGCCCCGGCAGCGGTGTGAGCGGGGTGTCGCGGCGCGCCCTCGTCACACTGTGGGCGCTCGCGGGTGCCGTCTTCGCCGCCACCCTCGGTTCGATGCTGGTGCCCGGCGTCCTGCCGGTGTTCGCGCAGGAGACCGGGATCTCGATGGCCGATGTGGGTCGCTCGAACGCGGTCTTTGGCCTCGCGTATGCCGTGGCCGCGCCCGTGATCGCGTGGCTGGTGCGTCGGCGTGAGCCTTTCCGCGTGTTGCTCGTCGGGCTGCCGCTCGTGGCTGTCGTGGCGGTCGCGGTGTCGCAGGTCGACTCGGCTCCGCAGTTGATGGCGGTGCGCGTCGTGCAGGCGGTGACCGTCGCAGCGGTCGTTCCCATGTGCACGGTACATGCGGGTTCGATCGTCGCGGGTGCGCATCGCTCGAGGGCGTTGTCGATCTCCTTTACGGGCATGGTTCTGTCCTCCCTCGTGGGAGCGCCGCTGGGCAATCTTCTCGCCGGGGCGGTGGGGGCGCGCGCCACGTTCGTGATTGCAGGTGGCATCGCGGCACTCGCCACGGCCGCCGTTCTTGCCGTCCGGTCCTGGCAGCCTGCGCTGCGTACCGCGGGTGAGCAGGCGCGACGACGTGAGTCGGTGGCCTCGGTCGTGTGGGCCTCGGCCCTCGTGGTGCTGGCGGCCACCCTCGCCACCGCCCTGCTCGAAGGTGCGGCCACGGGTGGCCTGAACACCTTCATTTCACCGTTCCTCGCGTCGGCGACCGGCGCCTCTGGCGCCCTGCTATCGGCGTTGCTGCTGTGCTACGGCGTCGCGGGGCTTGCGGGTAATGGCCTGCTTGGCGGGGTTGCCGACAGGTGGGGCCCAGCAAGGGTCCTCACCGGGCTCGGTATCGCCGCCGCCGCGTCGGTCGCATGCCTGGCCTTCGTGTCAGGACCCCTTGGCGCCGCGGTGGCGCTGCTCGCCTGGGGGTTCTGCTCGTGGGCGATCAATCCGCCGCTCCAGGCCCTTATTGTCGGAAACGCGGGGGCGCACATCAACGTGGTGGTCGGTATCAACTCGTCACTGATCTATACGGGAACGTCGCTTGGCGCCGCGCTCGCGAGCTCCAGGGTCCAGACGGGTCAGTTGGATTCGCTGCCTTTCCTGTCGGCGGCGCTGTTCCTTGGCTGCGCGGCGACCGCTGCGGTGGCCTGGGCGGTGTCCTCGCGAGCGCGCCGACGTGCGGCGGTGCTTTCGCAGGTCGAGCCGACGCCCACCGTGCAGTGAGGACGCGCGCCGTTCGCCGCCGCGCCGTTCGTCGCCGCGCCGTTCGTCGCCGCGCCGCTGGCCGCCGCGCCGTGGCTCGCGGTGCCATGCGCGGCGGCGCGCCGCGTCCTCCCGTGGCGGGCGGAACGGCCAGGAGCCTCTTTGGACTACCTGCCGTCTTCTGGGTCATCTGGTCGGCGATTCTCGTCCTGTGGACCGGGCGATTCGTGGTGCCGTTTTTGTCGACGTACCTCGTGACCGGGCGCGCACTTGAGATCGAGACGGCCTCGCTCGTGGTGTCTGCGTATGGGGCTGGCGGCGTGGTGGCATCCCTCCTGGGTGGGCCGTTGTCCGATCGGGTGGGACGCCTTCCCGTCATCCTGGTGAGTTTCGTCGGCTCTGCGGTGCTTCTGCTCGCCGTGCCGCTCGCGCCCGGGCTGCCCTCGCTCGTCGTGGTGCTCCTTGCCTACGGGATGGCGGGTCATCTCGGTGGGCCGGCGCTCGGCGCCCTCATCGCTGATCACGTGGCTCCCGAGCGGCGGCAGCGCGCCTACGTGCTGCAGGTGTGGGCCATCAACCTGGGCTTCGCGATTGGGCCGATCGTCGCAATCCGGCTTGAGCGCGTGTCGTTCACCCTGATCTTCGTGGTCGAGGCGGCGGTGTGCGCCGTCGTGGCCGCCTCCTTGGCCGTCGCCCTGCGCGAGCGACGGATCGGACCGGCGCGCTGGGCGGCTCCCGCTGTGCCTTCCCCACAGGTCGCGGGTTCTGCGGAGGGGCTGGTGACAGGGACGCGGGCTCGGGGCCACTATCGCCAGGCGCTACGTGACCGTCATCTGGTGACCCTGGTGACACTCATGCTCGCGTACACAGTGGTCTATACCCAGTGGACGTCGACCATGCCTCTTGCGATGACCGGCCAGGGCCTCTCGCTCGGCACCTATGCCATGCTCCTCACTGTCAATGGCGTGCTGCTGTGCCTCTTGCAGCTGCCGGCGATGGCGGTGGTGGAGCGCCTGCCGTCGTCAGTAGCCGTCGGATCGGGCATCGCGCTGACGGGAGCGGGCTTCGCGCTGCTCACGGTGGCTCATAGCGCCGCCGCGCACGTGGCGGCCATCGTCATCATCACCCTGGGGGAGCTCGTGACCTTCCCCCTCGCGGCGGCGATGGTGGCGTCCCTCGCGCCGCCGCGCCTGCGGGGGACCTATCAGGGCTTGTCGGGCCTTACCTGGTCCGGCTCGCACGCGATTGGACCGGCACTCGGTGGGTGGATCCTCGCCCGCGGCGGAGCCGCCACGCTGTGGGCAGTCGCCGCGGCAGTGCTGGCGGCGGTCGCGGTCGCCATGTTCGTCACCTCACGCGGACGCGAGGTGGAGATCGCGGCGCGCTTAGGGAGGGAGCGCGTCTCCGTCGAGGAGACGACAGTACGCGCTCATCCCGCCTAGTCTCGGGTCGCGCCCGGCCCTCTTCGCCTCAGTGCTCGCGCAGCGCCCTAGGCCCCGAGGCCCGCTGCGCGTCCCGAGCGATCCTTGCGGGCCGCGCCCGCCTGCAGCACCACCTCTACCGCCGCAGGGTCGGCGAGGTCGTGGATGCGTGCCAGCGGGTTGACCTCTGTCACCACCAGGTCGGCGAGCAAGCCTGGGCGCACCGTGCCGATATGGTCGTCGAGCCCGAGTAGCCGCGCTCCGGCCTGCGTGCCGGCGTGGATCGCCTGCAGGGGCGTCAAGCCCGCGTCGACGAGGTGGCCCAATTCGGTGAGGTTGCGGCCCTGGGGAAAGATTCCTGCGTCGGTGCCCATCGCCACCATCACGCCCGCCGAGATCGCCCGGGCCGCCGCGTCGCGTCCACGCTCCTGCCACTCGAGTTTCTTCGCCACCACCTCGGCGGACTTCTTCGTGGGATCGGGCGCGAGCGACAACGTCGAGAGGGTGGGCACCAGCACCGTGCCATGCGCGAGCAGCGCGGAGATCAGCTCGTCGGACATGTCATACCCGTGCTCGAGGCTCGTGGTGCCGCCCCGCACGGCGTTGAGCGCGCCCTCGTGGCCCTGCGCGTGCGAGGCGATCGGGCGGCCCCCGCGACGCGCAAGTTCATCGCGGATCAGGCGTACCTGGTGTTCGCTGAGCCCGAGGTCGTCGGGGCTGTCGGTGGGGGTGGAGATCCCACCCGTGGTGCAGACCTTGATCACGTCTGCACCCGTGCGCACGAGCGTCCGCACGGCCTTGATCACCTCGTCATCGCTGTCGACGACCATGCCGCTCGCGATCGGTTCCCACGCCACGTAGGGGGCGACGGTGCCGTTCGCGTGTGACGGGTCCGCGTGACCGCCGGTCGGGGACAGCAGTGCAATTGACATGTGCATGCGCGGCCCGGTGATCCAGCCACGGGCGACGGCGTTGCGGAAGCCCGGGGTCAACCCTGACAGGTCCCTCGCCGCCGTCACCCCCGCCTCGAGCGTCAGGCGCATGATGTCCGCGGTGGCCAGGGAGTGTTCCTCCGCGAACCACAGGGCCATCTCGTGGCTGGAAGCATCCGGCATGGTGACGTGGACGTGGGTGTCGATGAATCCCGGCATGACGAAGGCCCCACGCCCGTCGATCACGACGTCGGCGGCGCTCGCCGCAGGACTTGTTGCTCCCACGGACGTGATGACACCGTCACGAATCTCGACGTCGATGTCCTCGAGCGGCTCCGCGCCGGTGCCGTCGATCACTGTCGCGCCCAGGATGCGGGTGGTGCCCGGCTGCGGGGGAACCAGGGGGAGGCGGGCTGGGCTCACGGGGCGGGCTCCTCGGATAGACGGCCGGTGCTCCGACTAGCCTATCGACCTATTGGTAGCGCGAGGAGTGGATCACGCGGGCGGCTGGTGGCCCGCGTTCGGCGGCACCTTCGCACCGTGCACCAGCATCTCGGGCCCGGTCGTCACGATGAGCCACACTGGCAGCACGATCACGCAGATGGCTGGCAACACCGCGACGTCGCCCACGAGCGCCACGCCCATGAAGATCGCGAGCCAGCCGTCGCGGCCGATCGCGAGGATGGACCCCACGGCGCCCGCGGCGATCGCGAGGGCGAGCGAGGACTCGGGCACCAGCGCGTGCCCGGCCAGGCCGAAGGCGGCGCCAATGAACACTGCGGGGAAGATGCGGCCGCCACGGAAGCCTGCGGCGGCAGAGACGGTGAGGGCTGCGACCTTGATGAGCGCGAGTCCCAGCAGGCCCCAGAACGTGTACTCGCCGGCCGTCGCCAGGAGCTCGCCGGTCTGTGCGGCGCCCTTGAACATCGTGATGGTGCCGCCGACGGCGCCCAGCACGCCCAGCAGCAGGCCGCCGATGGTGGTGAACACGATGGGGTTCGGGAAGCGTCGCAGCAGGTGCCACAGGGGCGGCATGAGTCGGGCGCCGACCAGCGACGCGAAGGCGGCCGCCAAGGCAATCGGGATGCCCACGTAAAGGTCGGACCATCCCGGCCCCGTGTAGTCGTCGAGGTTGCCCGGGATGAAGGCGACCCCCAGCCACATCGCGACCACGGCGCCGGATGCGGCGGCGGCGACCGGGGCGAACAGGCGGTCCCACAGCAGTCCCTGCCGGGGTCCCCCGGAGACCATCTCCGTCAGCAGCAGCGCCGCGGCGACGGGGGAACCGAACATTGCGCCGATCATGCCGGCGCCTGCCACCAACAGCACCTGCCCGGCGGTCGCGTTCGGGACGATGCGCGCCAGGCCCCACACGGATAGCCCCACGGCGATCGAGATGATGGGGCTCTCGGGGCCCAGTGAGACGCCCGCACCCAGCGACACGATGAGCGCCGCCGCAATGCCGGGCAGCGCCTTCAGCGGCAGGGGAGGTGCGACCAGTTCGGTGGTGGCGGAGTCGTAGCCGCCGTGCCCGGGGGCGTAGCGAATGATGGTGCCGACAGCCGCTCCCGCGAGCCCCAACACGAGGATGGGCCACCACCAGGACTCGGCGTCGAAGCCGCCTACCTCGGGGATCCAGTCCCACAACACGTGGGTCACGCCCTCGGCAGCCACGTCGATGGCCCACAGCAACACTGCACACATGGCGCCGATGACGACCGCAGGGACGGTGAGTCGCACGAGCATGCGCGGTGTGGCGTGACGGCTCTCATCGTGGGTCAGGATCCCGTCGCTCATGGCCACGAGCATAGGACCCGGGCACGCGACTAGACTGGACCGTCGTGGCCACCGACTTTCCTGTAGAGATTTCCGCGCTCAACGCGACCTTCCACCAGATCGAGGCCGTGAGCGACCCCGAGAAGCTCGCCGCGCGCATCGCCGAGCTCGAGGAGAGGGCGGCGGCGCCCGACCTGTGGGACGACCAGGAGAACGCCCAGGCCGTCACGAGCGCCCTGTCCGCCGCGAATGCGGAAAAGGACCGCCTGGACCGCATCCGCACCCGCATCGAGGACCTTGAGGTGCTTGTGGAGCTCGGCACCGAGGGCGAGGACGAGGACACGCTCGCGGAGGCCGAGTCCGAGCTCGAGACGCTCAAGAAGGATCTCTCGGCCATGGAGGTGCGCACCCTCATGTCGGGGGAGTGGGATGAGCGCAACGCGGTCGTCACGATCCGCTCCGGCGCGGGCGGCGACGACGCGACCGACTTCGCAGAGATGTTGCTGCGCATGTACCTGCGCTGGGCCGAGCGTCACGGCTACGGCACCAAGGTGCTCGACACCTCGTACGCCGAGGGTGCGGGCATCAAGTCCGCCACCTTCGAGGTCAACGCCCCCTATGCCTTTGGCACGCTCTCCGTGGAGGCCGGCACGCACCGCCTGGCCCGCATCAGCCCCTTCGGCTCCGCCGACAAGCGCCAGACCTCCTTCGCGGCGGTCGAGGTGATCCCACAGATCGAGTCGACCGACCACATCGAGGTGGCGGAGGCCGACATCAAGGTCGACGTCTTCCGCTCCTCGGGCCCCGGCGGCCAGTCGGTCAACACCACCGACTCGGCGGTGCGCCTCACCCACCTGCCCACCGGCATCGTGGTGTCGATGCAGGACGAGAAGAGCCAGATCCAGAACCGCGCCGCCGCCATGCGCGTCCTCCAGTCCCGCCTGCTACTGCTGAAGAAGGAAGAGGAAGCGGCCCAGAAGAAGGAACTCGCGGGCGACATCAAGGCCAGCTGGGGCGACCAGATGCGTTCCTACTTCCTGTACGGCCAGCAACTCGTCAAGGACCTGCGCACCGGTTACGAGGTCGGCAACCCCCAGGTGGTCTTCGACGGGGACCTCGACGGGCTGATTGACGCCGGCATCCGCTGGCGCAAGCAGCAGCAGACTCAGCAGGACTAACGCTTCAGGCGCCTACCCAGGGCCGATGCGTGGAGGGGGCTTCCGTACGGCGCCTCCGTACGTAGCCCAGCCACGGCATCGGCCACCACCAAGCGGTGACGAAGGCGACACGGTCACAGCGGCGCGCCTCCCGGCAAGCCGCTTGACGCGTTCTTACGATGCTGGCGGAAGCGCGTGACTACCCCTCGCGCACACGTACACATGATTCGACTCGACAACGTCTCCAAGGTCTATACGCGCGGTGCCCGTCCGGCGCTGGACGCGATCGACGTGGAGATCGAGCGCGGCGACTTCGTCTTCCTGGTGGGATCGTCGGGCTCGGGGAAGTCCACGTTCCTCAAGCTCGTGCTTCGCGAGGAGCGCCCCACCGATGGCGACATCTGGGTCGCGGGTCGCCACCTCAACCGGCTGTCGAGTTGGCGAGTGCCGCACCTGCGCCGCGAGATCGGGGCGGTCTTCCAGGACTTCCGGCTGCTGCCCAACAAGACCGTGTACCAAAACGTGGCCTTCGCGCTGCAGGTCATCGGCAAGTCCAAGCGCGACATCAAGCAGAACGTGCCGGAGATGCTCGAGCTCGTGGGTCTGGCGGGCAAGGAGCGACGCATGCCGCACGAGCTGTCCGGCGGAGAGCAGCAGCGCGTCGCGATCGCGCGCGCCTTCGTGAACCGGCCGCCGATCCTGCTGTGTGACGAGCCGACCGGAAACCTCGACCCCGGCACGTCGGTGGGCATCATGCGCCTGCTCGACCGCATTAACCGCACGGGCACCACGGTGCTGATGGCGACCCACGACGACGAGATCGTCGACCAGATGCGCAAGCGCGTCATCGAGCTCAAGGGCGGCCACCTGGTGCGCGACCAGGACCGCGGCGTCTACGGGTTGGAGACCGTCTGATGCGGCTGCGGTTCATCTTCGGCGAGGTCTGGAACGGCCTGCGCCGCAACTCGACGATGGCGCTGTCGGTCGCGCTCGTCACGTTTGTCTCCCTGACCTTTGTGGGCGCCGCGGCGCTGACCCAGATGCAGGTCCAGCAACTGAAAGACGCCTGGTACGGCAAGGTCGAGGTGTCGATCTTCCTGTGCCCGCCGGACTCCTACGAGGAGAACTGCGTGGCCGGTCCCGTGACCGAGGCGCAGACGGACGACATTGTGGCGGTGCTCGAGGAGGGCAACGTCTCGGAGCTCGTCGAGTCGGTGTACGTGGAGACGCGTGAGGAGGTCTACGAGTCGATCGTGGCCGCCGACGACTCGGGCGTGTACTCGCAGCTGGAGCCCGAGGACCTCGCCCCCGTGATGCGCGTGAAGCTCACCGATCCTGAGGAGTTCCAGGTGGTGGCCGATGCCACGGCAGGCCTCCCCGGCGTCGAGTCCGTTTACGACCAGCGCGAGGTCTTCGACGACCTCTTCGACTTCCTCAACGCGGCGACCGTCGTGGCCGCCGCGCTCGCGATCGTGATGATGGTGACGGCAATGCTGCTCATCACCACCACGATCCGCCTGTCGGCGCTGTCACGCCGGCGCGAGACCACGATCATGCGCATGGTCGGCTCCTCGCGGTCGCTCATTCAGCTGCCGTTCATGCTCGAGGGGGCGGTGGCGGCCACGGGTGGCGCGGCGCTCGCGATCGCGGGGCTGTGGTTCGGCACCCAGTACTTGGTCGAAGGCTGGTTGACGGGGTCGATCTCGTGGGTCGACTACATCGGACGCGAGGATGTGTGGGCGGTGGCCCCGTGGCTCGTGCTCATCGCGGTGGGGCTCGCGGGCGCCGCCTCGCTTCTGACATTGAATAGGTACACGCGCGCATGACTGACACCAACCGGCGTCCCCTCATCCTCATCATCGCGGTGATGCTCACCGCGATCCTTGGCGGCCTCGCGATCGGACTGGGCGGCTCGGCGGTCGCCGACGACTACGACGACCAGATCGACGAATACCAAGACCAAATCGACAAGGCCGAAGACAAGATCGGCGAGGCCGAGTCCGGCATCGCCGACACCAACGCGGACCGCGAAGCGGCACAGGAGCGGGCCGACGAGCTCGCCAGCGCCCTCGAGAACACGGACGCGAAGATCGTCGAGGCCTCGCAGGAGCTCGAGGCCCTCGAGGCGCAAATCGAGCCGCTCGAGGCGGCGCTCGCCGAGGCGAAGGAGGCCGTCGAGGCCGCCATCGTGGAACAGGGCATCGTCGCCGACAAGCTCGCCGCCGCCGAGGCTCAGGACGAGGCCATTACGGCGCAGATCGCCGAGGACGAGGACCGCGTCCAGGAACTTCAGTCGCGCGTGGCCGCCATTGCGCGCGAGTCGTACAAGGGCGGCTCCGCGGAGGCGAGCCTCGGCATCGTGTTCGGCGCCACCGACGAGGACGAGTTTGTCAACGAGTTCACCGCGCAGCAGTCCGCGGCGCGGGTGCAGGCCTCGACCCTGGCGGAGCTCGACGAGATCGCGGCAGTGAACCGCAACCGTGGGGCACGCCAAGAGGCGGTGCGCGAGTACATCACGGAGCTCAAGGCTCAGGCGGATGCCCTGGTGATCGAGCGTCAGGAGAAGGAGGCCGCGGCCGAGGCGGCGAAGGCCGACCTTGACGCCAAGCTGGCCGAGGCACAAGAGGTGAAGGACTACCTCGAGTCGCAGCGCCAGACCTACGTCGCGCAGCAGGCCGAAAACGACGCGCTCCAGGCTCAACTGCGCGACCAGGTGGCGGCGCTGTTCGCGGCCAAGAAGGCCGCGCAGGAAGGTCTCGACGCGGCGGAGGCAGGCAAGGCCGATGCCGAGGACGCCAAGGCGGCGGCGGAGGCCGAAGCGGCGCGCAAGGCCGCCGAGGAGGCAGCCAAGAATGGCGGCAGTACCTCCGGAGGGTCCAGCAGTGGGCCGTCGGCGTCCGGCTATTTTGCGTATCCGACGAAGAGCGTCTACATCACGTCGTCCTACGGCATGCGCTACCACCCCATCTACCACTATTGGCGCCTGCACGCGGGCACCGACTTCCGCGCCTACTGCGGCACCCCGATCTATGCGTCGGCAGGCGGCACGGTCGAATGGGCCAAGACCGTGGGCGGCTTCGGTAACCAGGTCATGATCGACCACGGCGTGGTCGGGGGCGACTACGTGATGTCGAGCTACAACCACCTCACGCGTTTCGCGGTATCAAGCGGACAGCGGGTGTCGCGTGGACAGTTGGTGGGTTACTCGGGCAACACCGGGTCGTCGACGGCGTGCCACCTGCACTTCGAGATGTACGTCAACGGCTCGACCGTGAACCCGATGTCGATGCTCTAGGCGGTTGTCGCCTAGACTCGTACATCGCCCTGGCGGTCGCGTCAGGTTCGGTTCGTTCGAGGAGGTGAGTCATGGCAGAGAAGTCCGACGAGAAGAAGGTCGTTGCGACCAATCGCGCTGCGCGCCACGACTACTTCATCGACGACACCTACGAGGCCGGCCTGATGCTGCGCGGGACCGAGGTGAAGGCGCTGAGGGCGGGACGCGCCTCGATCGTCGACGGTTACGTGCACGTCGAGGGCACCGAGG
The DNA here is from genome assembly GCF_002090135.1 of Demequina sp. NBRC 110055. GTDB lineage: Bacteria > Actinomycetota > Actinomycetes > Actinomycetales > Demequinaceae > Demequina. Next base: position 240,335 of record NZ_BBRL01000005.1, read on the forward strand.
CATGGCTCGAGAACGTCCACATTCCCGAGTACTCGCAGGGCACGTGGACCAATCACGCGCCGCGCCGGCGCCGCAAGCTGTTGTTGCACCACGCCGAGATCAACGACCTGCTCATCAAGACCCGCGAGAAGGGCTTCACGATTGTGCCGCTGCGGCTGTACTTCGTGAAGGGGCGGGCGAAGCTCGAGATCGGTATCGGCCGCGGTAAGAAGCACTACGACAAGCGCCAGGCCCTGCGCGAAAAGCAGGACAACCGTGAGGCTCAGCGGGCGATGAGCCTGCGCCGGCACGACTAGCGAGGCGCCCGCACAACTCGCGGGGCGCCCACACGACGAGCGGGGCGCTGGCACGACGAGCGGGGCGCCCGCACATCTACTAAGGCGTACGCCCGCGCGCCAGGGGATCCACGGCCCGTCGTCCCTGGTCACGCGCCTCCTTCTTCGCCAAGATGGACGCATGCGATTGCTACGTCCGTTCCTGACCGTTGCCCTCGCGGCACTGACGACCGTGCCGGTTCTGACCGCGACGGGAGGGGCGACGGCGGCATCGGCCGCGGAGGACTATCCCGGCCGCGAGGTGACGCGCTGGGACGCCACCTATGTGCTCGACCCGAATGGTTCCGTCGCGGTGACCACCGAGATCGACTTCGACTTTGGTGATTCGCCGGGGCACGGCGTGATCTTCACGTTCCCGACGACGCAGGGGATCGCGGATTCCGACCTTGAGCGCGTGTGGGACATCGGCGACATCGAGGCGACGAGTCCCACGGGCGCTCCCGCCGCTGTTGCGACCGAGATGCAGGGCGACACCCTGTACGTGCGCATCGGCGACGAGGACATCTCGGATGTGTCGGGGCTGCAGACCTACGTGCTGAGTTACACGGTCGGGCACGTCATGAATGCCACCACCTCAAGCGAGACCGATGGCGACCTGGCGGGCGACGAGTTCTATTGGAACGCGATCGGCACGGGTTGGGAGACGCCGGTGTCGGACATCACGGTCACGGTGGAATCGCCCGTGGCCGCGACGGCGGTGCGGTGTTTTGCGGGGCCCGAGGGGTCAACGGGCGGCTGCTCGGCGGGGGAGCCGGGCACATCGGTGACCTACACGGCCGATGCCGTGGAGCCCTACGAGCCGCTCTCCGTCGCGGCGCTGTACCCGGCCGGGTCCTTTGACACCACTCCCAAGACCCAAGTCGCCAACGACGTGGCACGCGCGTTTGCCATCAACGTGTGGACGGTGGGGGTGGCGCTTCTGATCCTGGTGGGCGGCATCTGGCTCGTGATGCGACGGCTGCGGCGCACCGGGACGGACATGGTCTACGCGGGCGTCGCTCCGGGTCTCGAGCCACTGTCCGATGCGGAAGCGGCGGTGATGCGACGCGATCCTAGGGCGCCGATCGCGGTGCAGTTCGAGCCTCCCCGCGGACTGCGTCCGGGACAACTAGGGACCCTCCTGGACGAGAAGGCGGATGTGCGCGACGTGACGGCGACGATCGTCGATCAGGCGGTGCGCGGATACCTCAGGATCGATCCGGTGGGTCAGGAGCAGCCGCCGGCCGACTACCGGCTGGTCAAGTTGCGCGAGGCCGATGCGGAGATGCCCCCGTACGGCCGCATGCTGTTCGAGTCGATCTTCGAGGGACGCAGCGAGGTGACCTTCGAGGACCTCAAGACGACCTTCGCGGCGGACCTCGCGAAGGTCCAGGAGGAGATGTACCGCGACGTGACGGATCGCGGGTGGTTCCGGCGCAACCCGAAGTCGGCACGCGGGTCATGGGCGGCGATGGCAATCGTGCTGCTCTTCGTGGGGGTGGCCGCGACCTTTGTGCTTGCGGCGATGTGGGGCGCGGGCTTCGTCGGTGTGGCGATCGGGCTGGTGGGGTTAGTGATGCTGGTCCTCACGAACAAGGCGCCCGCGCGGACGCCCGAGGGTTCGCGCGTGCTCGCGCAGACGGAGGGCTTCAAGCTCTACCTCGCGACCGCTGACGGCGCGCAGCTCCGCTTCGAGGAGGGGAACGACATCTTCAGTAGGTACCTGCCTTATGCGATCGCCTTCGGCGTCGCGGAGCGGTGGGCTGATGTCTTTGCGCGTCTCGCGCGGGAGGGCCACGATGTGCCGGCCCCCGATTGGTATGGCGGGGCCTCGTATGCGGGCTCCTTCTGGCTGTATCACGCGGCCTTCGGGCGCCAGATGACGGACCTCACCTCGCTTGCCGATGCGGCCATCAGCACGCCGACGCCGGGATCCTCGGGCGGTTCGGGCTTCTCGACCGGCGGCGGCTTCTCGGGCGGCGGCAGTTTCGGCGGCGGTGGCGGCGGCTGGTAAGGCACGGCTCGTTCGTACTCGCGCCTGGGCGGAGGGTGAGTGAAGACCGTCGAACTCACGACGAGGCCCGAGGGAACCTCGTGGCGTCGCCATCGCCGGTGGTCTCGCGTTGTCCGATGGGGCGGCGGCTTCATATCGTCACCACTCGCGTGGATGATCGAGGCGACCCGGTTGGCCACGCATGACTCTTGACCGCGGTGAGTGCTGCTGTTGTTCGACGCATCAGGTAGAGGCTCGACGAGCATGCTGATGCTGGGTGCGGGTTCCATGGTGCAGGCGGATGTTCTGGACCGGGGAGTCGAGACGGGGCGGGAAGGCGACTCGGGCCGTTGCGATCGCGACGTTCCCGAGGGTGGCGGCTTCTGGCGTCGCCGGTGGTCGCCGGCTTGGGTGGCGGCGACGGGCGTGCGGGCGATGACGTCCTCGACCGGTGGCAGGTGGTCGCCGTAGATCGCGGTCGCGTCGAACAGTCTCCGACCACCGGGTTGGGGTGTGCGGGTCGGGTCGAGGTGGGCGGGTGGGATGAACCACACCTCGGTCTCGGTGGCCACGATGATCCAGCCTTCACGATGGACGTCGTGGTGACACCTCACACACAACGTCACGCCGTTCTTCGTTTCGGATTTTCCACCGAACTCGTGGGGGATGATGTGATGACCGTCGCCCGACGACGCCGGCAACGAGCATTTCGCGCATCCGCCATCACGGATCAACATCGCATCGCGTTGAGCGGCGTTGAAATACCGACCGTGGTAGCCCACATCCAGCGTGCGTGAACGCTTACCCAAGACCACGGGAACCAGACCGGCGCGAGCCATCATGCGGCGAAGCTCTCCCGCATCCGGCGTGGCCGAGAGCCCCTCGATCGTGGCGCCCAGCACGCTGTCACCCTTGGCGGCAGCGAGCATCGTGTCGTAGTCCATCGTCACAATCACTTGGGCACTGGCGTGGGGCAGATTCTTGACGTTGCAGCCGGCCAGATGGCGAGCGAACTCTCCCATCGCATCCGCACACACTTGCCCCGGGGTGCGTTCATCCACCGTGACGATATGACCCTGCTTTGCGGCGTCCTGGGCGCGCTTCTTGGTACGGAAATGCTGATTGACCATGGCATCCATGACCGCCACCAACGGCGCACCGTTCTCGGGATCCAGCTGCCCGTTGATACGGATCATCCCGTCGGCGTTCTCACCGACATTGAGGTACCGGCGTTGACGGCGCTCGGCCGCGAGTTCGTCGAGATGGTCGGCATCGAGACGATCCCGCCACCGGTTGATGACCTGCCCGAGCCGGTAGAACGACATCTGACGCGCTTTGAACACGAGATCCTTTTCGGCCTCCACCATCAACTCGACATCGGCACGCTCGGCCACGCCACGCAGCATCCTGGTGATCGCCGTCGCCGCCTCAGCACCCAAATCCCCGTCGGCCGACGCGGCCGCCACATGAGCAAACACCGGACCCGACGGTGCGGGCGCGACAGGACGCGAGGGTCCGGGAGTAGCGGGAGCGTCGCCGGTGGCAAACAGTGAATCATCGGTCCCGACATCGCCTCCGATACCAGGCTGGCCGGAATCGACCGGGCCACTCTCGCCCGGGCTGCCGTCACTCCCGTTGGCGTCAGCGGCGTCAGGACCGGAGGGGCTCGACGACTCGGCCGCCTCACGCGCCGCCTCCTCAGCAGCCTTCGCCGCCCATTCCGCATCCGCGAGCGTCTCACCGAGCTCAAGCAACCGGCGCGCCTCCGGCCCCGACACCCCCGCCTGCTTCTCCACCATCGCGATCGCATTGCGATGCCCACGCGCACGCGCGAACCCCACCCCACGACCGCCAGAGTCGGACCGGAACGACTGCGCCGCGGCCACGACCGCCATGATGCGATCCGTCGCCTGACGCACCGACCCGGCCGCGAACCCCAAATCCTCCACCGCATCGCCCATCGCGAGCGCCTGAGCAAACGTCAACGTATCGCCACGCAACAGCGCCCGGCACACCGACAACGCCAACTCCTCACGACGCCGCTCCCGCTCAGAACGCGGCAAGCGCGTCACACTCGAGGCCGGCACCCCAAGCGACGAAACGGACGAAATGCTCATACAGACATCACACCAGAAGGG
>NZ_BBRL01000006.1:0-240604 GCF_002090135.1 Demequina sp. NBRC 110055
CCCCTCTGGTGTGATGTGAGCATGGCATCAACGCCCGCCCCGATCGCCGCTCCCGGCGCAGCCCAGGAGCGCGAACAGAGGCGTGCACAGATTCGCCAGCACGTGTGCGAGGCGCTGCTGCGAGGTGACTCACTTACGAGCGCGATGATCGACCCGATGGATGATGTCGCGTTGTCTGACCTCGTGTGGGCGATCGGCGCGGTTTGCCAGGACAGTCAGCGGATGATGGCCGTGGCCGCGGCGGCTGAAGCGGAGCGCTCTCGCGCGAAGGCACGCGACCTCGGTCTGGCCCGCCGCCAGGGGCACAAGGACGCGACGGAACTGATTGAGAAGCAAGGCGGTGTTTCCGGCCCGGAGGCACGCCGACTCATCGAGTTGGGCGAAACGCTCGCCAATGCGGAAAGGGCGCGCAAGCCTCCGCAGGAGCCGGCGGCGCGACCTGACGGACACGACGCCGCGCCAGCGCCAACGCCAGCCGAGTTGCCGGTGTTCGGGCATGTGGCCGATGCCGTCAATGCCGGCCACCTGGGCACCGACGCCGCGACCGCCATCACGAGAATGCTGCGCCGCGTGGCGGACCGATGTGAGCCCACGGAACTCGAGGCTGCCGAGAAGGACTTGGTCTTCTCGGCTCGACACATGCGCTCCCAGCGATTGCGCCAGTTGATCAACCGCTATGAGGCACGGCTTGACGCGGCGCACATCGAAGAGCTCGCGCAATCGCGTCGTGAACGGCGCTACCTGCACATCGGCGAGAACGCCGACGGCATGATCCGGATCAACGGCCAGCTCGACCCAGAAAATGGTGCCCCGCTGGTGACGGTCATGGATGCGATGGTGAATCAGCATTTCCGGCTCCGCAAGAGGGCAGAGGACGCCAGGAAGGCCGGGAAGGTCGTCAGCATTGACGAGCGCACGCCCGAGCAGGTGCGGGCCGACGCGATGGGCGACTTCGCGCGCCATCTCGCCGGATGCGACGTCGACATCCTTCCCCAGACCGGTGTCAAGGTCATCGTGCGCATGGACGTGGACACGCCCAAGGGCATGGCGAATGAGGCCTCGATCGATGGGCTGTCGACGACGCCGGACGCCGGAGAACTGCGGCGCTTTGTCGCCCGCGCCGGGCTGATCCCACAGGTGTTGGGAGGAGGTTCGTGCACGCTCGACTTCGGTCACGAGCGGCCCGGCTTCACACCACAGCAGAAGCTTGCTCTGCTGGCCCGCGACGGCGGTTGCGCAAAGTGCGGTGCCCCGCCGGCCTGGTGCGACGCCCACCACGTCGTCCCCGTCGAATTCGGCGGGAAGACCGATATCGCCAACGGAGTCATGCTCTGTGTGCGTTGCCACCACGACGTCCACCGCGACGGCTGGGTCATCGAGACCACCTCGACTGAGGTGTGGTTCATCCCACCGGAGCATCTCGACCCCACGCGAACACCTCAACCGGGAGGCCGGGGCCTGTTTGATGCCGTTGCGACGCCGACGGAACTGCCCGGGCCATCCGAGATTCTCACTGAAACTCCAGTAGCGGCCACCAAGGTAGGCGACCATCGGCGACGGTCATCGGCACGACCGGGAGAGTCGTCGCGACGAGGTTCGCCGCCGCGTCATAAGACCCTGTCGTGTGCCAAGCCCGGAACTCCCTCGATCAGGTCGGCCCCCATGGAACCCGAAGAGCTACGCCAGGCCGTGCCTGATGTCGCCTGGAACGGGGCGCACTCGACGGCAAAGCATGACCGGCCACCCCGCTACCGCAACGTGACAGCACGCTTCCGAGCCCGACGCGTGAAGATCCATCCGTCCACCTTCAGCCACGCCCCACCGTGACCGGAGGTGGCGAGGTGAAGGACACCAACGTGTGCCGCCGGTTGCCTCGTTGCGTTGCGACGCGGCGCGGCCGATCTTCGGTCCGCGCCACCCCGCCCGACCGGGTACGCTAACCAGCGAACATCGACATCCTTTAAGGACCGTCCAGAGAGGCGGGGAAGGAGGTCGCCAGGATGACTGGGACCATTCTCGGTGCGTCTGATATCGGACGCGCCCTCACACGCATCGCGCACGAGATCCTCGAGCGCAACGAAGGCCACGAGGACATCGTCCTCCTCGGCATCCCGACCAGGGGAGTGCCGCTGGCCCATCGCCTCGCCGCGAACATCGCCGAGGTCGAGCCCGGGTTCGACGCCAAGGAGCGCACCGGCTCCCTCGACATCACCATGTATCGGGACGACCTACGTCACCAGCCCACGCGGACCCTTGGCGCCACCACGCTGCCGGCCACCGGCATCGACGGCAAGGTTGTGGTCTTGGTGGACGACGTCTTCCACACCGGCCGCACCATTCGCGCCGCCCTCGACGCCATCAAGGACGAGGGCCGCCCCGCCGCGGTCCAGCTCGCCGTCCTCGTAGACCGCGGTCACCGCGAGCTGCCTATCCGCGCCGACTTCGTGGGCAAGAACATCCCCACCTCGCGCACCGAGCGCGTCGACGTGCACCTAACCGAAACCGGCGACGGCGAAGACGCCGTGATCCTGACGGGAGGCCGCGCATGAAGCACCTGCTCGGCACCCAGAACCTCTCGCGCGAGGACGCCGTCCTCATCCTCGACACCGCCGGCCAGATGGCCGCCACGCAGGAACGAGAGATCCGCAAGTTGCCCACCCTGCGCGGCCGCACCGTCGTGAACCTCTTCTTCGAGGACTCCACCCGCACGCGCATCTCGTTCGAGGCCGCGGCCAAGCGCCTGAGCGCCGACGTCATCAACTTCTCCGCCAAGGGTTCGAGCCTGTCCAAGGGCGAGTCCCTCAAGGACACTGCCCTCACCCTGCAGGCCATGGGGGCCGATGCCGTTGTGGTCCGCCACTGGGCCTCCGGAGCCGCCCAGCGCCTGGCCGAGTCCGGCTGGCTGCACGGCTCCGTGTCCGTCCTCAACGCGGGTGACGGCACCCACCAGCACCCCACGCAGGCCCTGCTGGACGCGTTTACGATGCGCCGCCACCTGATGGCAGCCAACGTGGGCGACAGCGTCGACGGCAAGGGTCTCGACGGCCTCACCGTCGCGATCGTGGGCGACGTCCTGCACTCGCGCGTGGCCGGCTCCAACATCGCCCTGCTGCGCACCCTCGGCGCCAAGGTCGTCGTGGTCGCCCCGCCCACCCTGCTGCCCTACGGCCTTGAGCGCGACGGGGGAGTGTCCGTCCACTTCACGCTGGACGACGCCCTCGAGGCGCACGACCTCGACGCCATCATGATGCTGCGCGTCCAGCGCGAGCGCATGACCGGCGGCGGCTCCGGGTTCTTCCCCAGCCCCGAGGAGTACACGCGCCTTTTCGGACTCGACCGTGCCCGCATGGACCGCATGCCCGGCCACGCCATCATCCTGCACCCCGGCCCCATGAACCGCGGCCTGGAGATCTCCGCGGAGGCGGCCGACTCGCCGCGCTCCGTCATCGTCGAACAGGTCAGCAACGGCGTCGCCGTCCGCATGGCCGCCCTGTACCTGCTGCTTTCCGGAGAGGAGGCCTCCGCGTGAGCGCCCCCATCGTCATCACCAACGTCTCGCTCTACGGCGACACCCCGTCCGACATCGTCATCGTCGACGGACAGATCTCTTCCCTGACGGCGGCCGATGTTCCAGCCGACGCCCGCACCATGGACGGTTCCGGTCTGGTCGCCCTTCCGGGCCTGGTCGACCTCCACACGCACCTGCGTGAGCCCGGCCGCGAGGACGCCGAGACCATCGAGACCGGTTCCCGTTCGGCCGCACGCGGCGGCTTCACCGCCGTCCACGCCATGGCCAACACCACGCCCACCGCGGACACCGCCGGCGTGGTCGAGTTGGTCGCGAGCCGCGGCCGTGAGGTGGGCCTGGTCGACGTGTACCCCGTGGGCGCGGTCACGGTGGGCCTGAACGGCACCCAGCTGTCCGAGATGGGCGCCATGGCCAACTCGCGCGCCCAGGTGCGTGTCTTCAGCGACGACGGCAAGTGCGTGCACGACCCGCTGCTCATGCGCCGCGCCCTCGAGTACGTGAAGACCTTCGACGGCGTCATCGCCCAGCACGCCCAGGAGCCGCGCCTGACCGAGGGCTCGCAGATGCACGAGGGCCTCGTCTCCGCCGAGTTGGGACTGGCAGGCTGGCCCGCCGTCGCCGAGGAGTCGATCATCGCCCGCGACGTGCTGCTTGCCGAGCACGTCGGCTCGCGCGTCCATATCTGCCACCTGTCCACCGCCGGCTCCGTGGACATCGTCCGCTGGGCCAAGGCCCGCGGCATTCAGGTCACGGCCGAGGCCATGCCTCACCACCTGCTCCTGACCGACGAGTCCGCCCGCGGCTACGACCCGCGCTTCAAGGTCAACCCGCCGCTGCGCACCCAGGAGGACGTCGACGCCCTGCGCGCCGGCCTCGAGGACGGCACCATCGACATCGTGGCGACCGACCACGCGCCGCACCCGGACGAGGACAAGGACTGCGAGTGGGGCGCAGCCGCCTTCGGCATGATCGGCCTCGAAACCGCCCTCGGCATCGTCCAGAAGACCATGGTCGACACCGGCCGTCTCACCTGGCGCGACGTGGCCCGTATCCTGTCGGAGACCCCGGCCAGCATCGGCCGCGACGAGGCCCACGGCCGCCCCCTCGCCGTCGGCGAACCCGCCAACATCACGCTGGTGGACCCCGCCGCCGCCTGGACGGTGGACCCCGCGGGCACCGACTCGCGCAGCAACAACTCGCCGTTCGGCGGGATCGAGCTTCCCGGACGCGCCGTCGCCACCTTCCTGCGCGGCACGCCCACCTATCTTGATGACCGTTTCACCGCACTGACCGAAGGAGCCCCCGCGTGACAGACACGACCGCGCTGCTCGTCCTCGAGGACGGCCGCACCTTTGAGGGCAAGGCGTACGGCGCCACCGGCCAGACCCTGGGCGAGATCGTTTTCAACACCGGCATGACCGGCTACCAGGAGACCCTGACCGACCCGTCGTATCACCGCCAGATCGTCGTGATGACCGCGCCCCACATCGGCAACACCGGCGTCAACGACGAGGACGACGAGAGCCGCAAGATCTGGGTAGCCGGGTACGTGGTGCGCGACCCCGCACGGAGGCCCTCGAACTGGCGCAGCCAGCGCAACCTCGAGGACGACCTGCGTGACCAGGGCATCGTCGGCATCTCCGGCATCGACACCCGCCAGCTGACGCGCATCCTGCGCGAGGGCGTCATGCGCGCCGGCATCTTCTCCGGCGAGGCACTCGCCCCAGGCGGGGCGCGTGTTGACACCGCGGAACTGGTGGAGCGCGTCAAGGGCGGCGAGTCCATGGCCGGCGCCCACCTTGCCGACGATGCGTCGACCGACGAGGCCTACGTCGTCGAGCCCCCGGCCGGCGTCGAGACCGTCGCCAACGTGGTCGCGGTCGACCTGGGCATCAAGGCGATGACCCCGCAGATGATGGCCGAGCGCGGCATCCGCGTCACCGTGGTGCCCTCCGACTGGACCGCCGAGCAGATCCTCGAGTCGCAGCCCGACGGCGTCTTCTACTCGAACGGCCCCGGCGACCCCGCCGCCGCCGAGCGCTCCGTCGCGACCCTCAAGCAGATCCTCGACACCAAGACCCCGTTTTTCGGCATCTGCTTCGGCAACCAGCTGCTGGGCCGGGCCCTCGGCTTCGGCACCTACAAGCTGCAATTCGGCCACCGCGGCATCAACCAGCCCGTGATGGACCGCACCACCGGCAAGGTCGAGGTCACCGCGCACAACCACGGCTTCGCCGTCGACGCGCCCCTCGAGGGCGACACCGACAGCCCCGCAGGCTACGGCCGCGTCAAGGTCTCCCACGTGTGCCTCAACGACGACGTGGTCGAGGGGCTTGAATGCCTAGACCTTCCCGCCTTCTCCGTCCAGTACCACCCCGAGGCCGCTGCCGGCCCCCACGATGCGGCATACCTGTTCGACCGCTTCGTGGACGTCATGAAGGGAGTGCGCGCCTGATGCCCAAGCGCGACGACATCAACTCCGTGCTGGTCATCGGGTCCGGCCCGATCGTCATCGGCCAGGCTTGCGAGTTCGATTATTCCGGCACCCAGGCCTGCCGCGTCCTCAAGTCCGAGGGCGTGCGCGTGATCCTGCTCAACTCCAACCCCGCCACCATCATGACGGACCCCGAGTTCGCCGACGCGACCTACGTGGAGCCCATCACCACCGAGGTGATCGAGGCGATCATCGCCAAGGAGCGCCCCGACGCCCTCCTGCCAACCCTCGGCGGCCAGACCGCGCTGAACGCCGCCATCTCCGCGGCCGAGGCCGGCATTCTCGACCGTTACGACGTCGAGCTCATCGGCGCCAACCTCGAGGCCATCAACCTCGGCGAGAACCGCGAGCTCTTCAAGGGCGTCGTGGAGCGCTGCGGCGCCGACTCGGCGCGCTCCGCCATCTGCCACACCATGGACGAGTGCCTGGCGGCCGCCGAAGACCTGAACTACCCGGTCGTGGTGCGCCCCTCGTTCACCATGGGCGGCCTGGGCTCCGGCTTCGCGTGGAACGAAGAGGACCTGCGCCGCATCGCCGGCGCCGGCCTGCACTACTCGCCGACCACCGAGGTGCTCCTCGAGGAGTCCATCCTCGGGTGGAAGGAGTACGAGCTCGAGCTCATGCGCGACCGCAACGACAACGTCGTGGTGGTCTGCTCCATCGAGAACGTCGACCCCGTGGGCGTGCACACCGGCGACTCCGTCACCGTGGCCCCCGCCATGACCCTGACCGACCGCGAATACCAGCGCATGCGCGACGTCGGCATCGCGATCATCCGCGAGGTCGGCGTCGACACCGGCGGCTGTAACGTCCAGTTCGCCGTGGAGCCCGACACCGGCCGCCTCATCGTCATCGAGATGAACCCTCGCGTGTCCCGCTCATCGGCGCTGGCGTCGAAGGCCACCGGCTTCCCGATCGCCAAGATCGCGGCCCGCCTGGCGCTCGGCTACACGCTCGACGAAATCCCCAACGACATCACCGGCTCCACGCCCGCGTCCTTCGAGCCCACGCTCGACTACGTCGTGGTCAAGGTGCCCCGTTTCGCCTTCGAGAAGTTCCCCGCCGCCGACCCGATCCTTACCACCACCATGAAGTCGGTGGGCGAGGCCATGGCCATCGGCCGCAACTTCACCGAGGCCCTCGGCAAGGCGCTGCGCTCGATCGACAAGCGCGCCGCCAACTTCCACTGGGAGGGCGAGGCACCCGATGCCGCGGCCGTCAAGGAGCTCCTCGAGAAGATCACGATCCCCACCGACGAGCGCTTCATCCAGGTGCAGCAGCTCCTGCGCGGCGTCCTCGCCGGCACGGTGACCATGGAGGAGGTCTTCGACGCGTGCAAGATCGACCCCTGGTTCCTCGACCAGATGCTGCTGATGAATGAAGTGGCAGCCGCCACGGCATCGGCCCCCGAGCTCACCGCCGACGTGCTGCGTGAGGCCAAGCGCCATGGCCTCGCCGACACCCAGATCGCGCAGCTGCGCGGCCTCACGGTGGAGGACGTCTACGCCCTGCGCGGCGAGCTGGGCGTGACCCCCGTCTACAAGACGGTCGACACCTGCGCCGCCGAGTTCGCGGCCCGCACCCCGTACCACTACAGCTCCTACGACGTCGAGAACGAGGTGGCCCCGCGCGAGCGCGAGGCGATCATCATCCTCGGCTCGGGCCCCAACCGCATCGGCCAGGGAATCGAGTTCGACTACTCCTGCGTCCACGCGGCCCTGAGCCTCAAGGACCAGTACGAGACCGTCATGGTCAACTGCAACCCCGAGACCGTCTCGACCGACTACGACACGGCGAACCGTCTGTACTTCGAGCCCCTCACGTTCGAGGACGTCATGGCCGTCTACGAGGCCGAGAAGGCCGCGGGACCGGTCAAGGGCATGTTCGTGCAGCTGGGCGGCCAGACGCCTCTGTCGCTCGCACAGCGGTTGGCCGATGCCGGCGTCCCGATCCTGGGCACCTCACCCGAGGCGATCGACAACGCCGAGGACCGGGCGGCCTTCGGCCGCGTCCTCGACGAGGCCGGCGTCCCCGCGCCCGACTACGGCACCGCACACGGCATCGACGAGGCCATCGAGATCGCGGGCCGCATCGGCTACCCCGTCCTGGTGCGTCCCTCGTATGTGCTCGGCGGCCGCGGCATGGAGATCGTCTACGACAAGGCGCAGCTCGAGGACTACGGCACCCGCATGGACTCCATCGGCGACCACGCCACGGACGCCCCGCTGCTGATCGACCGCTTCCTCGACGACGCGATCGAGATCGACGTGGATGCGCTGTACGACGGCGAGGAGCTGTTCCTCGGCGGCGTCATGGAGCACATCGAGGAGGCCGGCATCCACTCGGGCGACTCCGCCTGTGTGCTGCCCCCTGTCACGCTGTCCTCGGCCGAGCTCACCCGCATCCGCGAGGCGACCGAGGCGCTGGCCAAGGGCATCGGCGTGCGCGGCCTCATGAACGTCCAGTACGCGCTCGTGTCCGACGTCCTGTACGTGCTCGAGGCCAACCCGCGCGCCTCGCGCACCGTGCCGTTCGTCGCCAAGGCCACCGGCGTGCCGTTGGCCAAGGCCGCGTCGCTGCTCATGGCCGGCACGTCGATCGCTCAGCTAAAGGCCGACGGTGTGCTGCCGGCCGAGGGCGCCGAGAAGCTCGACATGTCGCAGCGCCTCGCCGTCAAGGAGGCCGTGCTGCCGTTCAAGCGCTTCCGCACCCATGAGGGCAACGTCGTGGACTCGGTGCTCGGCCCTGAGATGCGCTCGACCGGCGAGGTTATGGGCTTCGACTCGACCTTCCCGCTCGCGTTCGCGAAGTCGCAGGCCGCCGCGTTCGGAGGGCTGCCCACCGAGGGCAAGGCGTTCGTGTCGGTCGCCGACCGCGACAAGCGCGAGATCTCCTTCCCGGTGGCACGCCTGCACCAGATGGGCTTCGAGATCCTCGCGACGGCCGGCACCGCTCAGGTGCTGGCGCGCTACGGGATCCCCACGACCATCGTCCGCAAGTACTCCGAGGGCGTGGGCCCGAACGGGGAGCCCACCATCGTGGACCTCATCTCGACCGGCGAGGTGCCGCTCGTGGTGAATACCCCCGAGGGACAGGGCGCGCGTGCTGACGGCTACGAGATTCGTGCGGCCGCCACGGCCCACGACGCCGCCATTGTCACGACCACCCAGCAGCTCGCCGCGGCCGTCCAGGCCATCGAGGCGCGCCGTCAGGGCCCGTTCGAGGTGCTGAGCCTGCAGGAGGCCACGGCTTAACCGTCGTGGTGCGGGACGTTCGGTCCTCGTGCAGAAAGCGTCATCCCAGGTAGCATGGCAGTAACGAGGGCGGCTTAGCCGCCGGCAAGGAGACTCGGATGCGTTTCGGAGTGCGGCTGGCGGCCGCCATGGAGCGGCACGGACCGCTGTGCGTGGGCGTCGACCCCCACACGGCCCTGCTGACCCAATGGGGCCTGCCCGACACCCCGGATGGCCTCGCGGCCTTTTCTGACACGGTCGTGAAGGCCGCGGCGGGGGAGGCTGCGGCGATCAAGCCGAACATCGCGTTCTACGAGCGCCACGGTTCGGCGGGCATCGCCGTCCTCGAGCGGCTGCTGGCCGACGCCCGCTCGGCGGAGTTGCTGACGGTGATGGACGCCAAGCGCGGCGACATCGGCTCGACCATGGCCGGCTACGCGGACGCGTTCCTGCGTCCCGGCTCGTCCCTCGAGTCGGACTCGCTGACCGTGTCGCCGTACCTCGGCTTCGGCTCCCTGCAGCCGGCGCTTTCGCTCGCGGCGGAGCACGGCAAGGGCATCTTCGTGCTCGCGCTGACCTCCAACCCCGAGGGTCCCGAGGTCCAGCACGCGCGCGGCGCGAACGGCGAAGCCGTCGCGGCGGCGATGGTGCGTCAGGCATCGGCCCTGAACGATGGTGCAGAACCGATGGGTGACGTCGGCCTCGTGGTGGGGGCGACGGTGGGCTCGGCGGTGTCGGATCTCGGCATCGGCCTCGACGGTCTGAATGGACCGATCCTCGCGCCGGGTGCAGGCGCTCAGGGAGCGGGGCCGGCGGAGTTGTCCCAGGTATTCGGGAACTCCAAGCGCAACGTACTCGTCAATCAGTCGAGAGGTGTTCTCGCTGAGGGACCCTCCCTGGACAAGTTGCGTTCCGCGGTGCGAGAGGCATCGGACGCGGCACAGGCGGCCCTGCAGGGGTAACCCTCCTGCCGGACCCGTTTCGAGAAAAGGAAGTGGGAAAGTGGCGACACCGGAACTCACGGACGAGCAGCGCGCACAGGCGCTGGTGAAGGCGACCGCGGTGCGCAGCGCGCGCCGCGTGTTCAAGGAGGAGCTCGCACGCGGCGAGATGAGCCTCGCGGAGGCCATCGACCGCGCCAAAGCTGACGATGCCCTCGCCGGCATCCGTGTGCGTGACCTCCTGCAGTGCCTTCCCGGCATCGGGCCCAAGCGTGCCGAGACGGCCATGGAGGAAATCGGCATCTCGCAGGCACGTCGCATCCGAGGGCTCGGAGCCCATCAGGTGTCCGCGCTGGTCGAGCGCGAGGGTTGATGAGTCGACTCGTTGTCCTCGCGGGTCCGACTGCAGTAGGCAAGGGCACGCTGGTGCGCGCGCTGAAGGCGCGCCACCCTGATGTGTGGCTGTCCGTGTCGGCGACCACCCGCGCCCCGCGACCGGGGGAGACCGACGGGGTCGAGTACCACTTCGTGACGCCCGCCGACTTTGACCGCATGATCGACGGCGGCGAGCTGCTCGAGTGGGCGACCGTCCACGGCACGCACCGCTACGGCACCCCTCGCGGTCCCGTCCTCCAGCACCTTGAGGCGGGCGACCCGTCGCTGCTGGAGATCGACCTCCAGGGCGCGCGGCTCGTGAAGGAGTCGATGCCGGAGGCGCTGTTCGTGTTCGTCGAACCGCCGTCGTGGGACGAGCTGGTGCGCCGGCTGGTGGGCCGCGGCACCGAGACGTCCGAGGAGCGCGAGCGTCGCCTCGAGACCGCTCGCGAGGAACTCGCGGCCGTCTCCGAGTTCGATCGCGTCATCGTCAACGACGAACTTGACCGCGCCGTGGACGAATTGGAAGCCCTCGTGAGGGACCCGCGCTAGACTAGTGCGCTGGACTTGAAACGCAGCATCAACGTAAGGAAGTAACCGTGGCTGGAACCGTCGCACACCCCGAGGGCATCACCAACCCGCCCATCGACGAGCTGCTCGAGAAGGTCGACTCCAAGTACGCCCTCGTCATCTACGGCTCGAAGCGCGCACGCCAGATCAACTCGTACTACGAGGCGCTGGGCGAGGGCCACTTCGAGAACGTGGGCCCGCTCGTCGAGGCCGACTCCACCGACAAACCCCTCTCGGTCGCGCTGCGCGAGATCAACGAGGGCAGCCTGCTCGAGCTGGGCGACTCCGCCGAGAAGTAAGACTCTCCTCGATGCGCGTCCTCCTGGGCGTCACCGGCGGCATCGCGGCCTACAAGGCTGCGCTGGTGCTGAGGCTGCTCAAGGAGGGTGGGCACGACGTCCGCGTCGTACCCACAGCGGCATCGCTGAACTTCGTCGGACGCGCCACCTGGGAGGCGCTGTCCGGACACCCCGCACCGACGGACACGTTCGAGAACGTGCCGTCGGTGCAGCATGTCCGGCTCGGTCAGCGGGCCGATGCCGTGCTGGTCGCCCCCGCCACCGCAGACTTCCTCGCGCAGATGGCCGCCGGACGTGCGACGGATCTGCTCGGCAATGCGCTGCTCGCGACCGAGGCACCCGTGCTGGTGTGCCCCGCGATGCACACCGAAATGTGGAACGACCCCTCGGTGGTCGCCAACGTCGCGACGCTACGCTCGCGCGGGGTGAGCGTGCTGGAGCCGGCCGTCGGGCGCCTCACGGGCCCCGATTCTGGACCAGGCCGCCTGCCGGATCCCGAGGTGATCGTCGAGGCGCTGTACGCCATGGTCGGCTCCGGCCCTTCTGGCGCTCTGTCCCCTGGCGCACACAATGACACTCGCGCCACCCACGGCTCCTGGGGCGACCTTGATGGTGTCAGCGTCCTCATCTCCGCAGGCGGGACGCGCGAGCCCATCGACGCCGTGCGCTACCTGGGCAACCGTTCCTCGGGACACCAGGGCTTTGCCTTGGCCGAGGCCGCCCGTGAGCGCGGCGCGGTCGTCACCGTCGTCGCCGCCAATGTGGATCTCCCTCTCGGTGAGGGGATCGACCGTGTCGACGTCGCGACCGCCGCCGAGCTCGGCGCGGCCATCCGTTCACGGGCCGATGACGCCGACATCGTCATCATGGCCGCGGCCGTCGCCGACTACCGCGTCGCCGAGGTCGCGGCAACCAAGCTCAAGAAGGACGGCGAGTCCGGCATGACGCTCGAGCTTGTCCAGACCGAGGACATCCTCGCAGGGCTCGCCGCGTCAAAGTGTGAGGGGCAGGTCGTCGTGGGCTTCGCGGCCGAGACCGGCGACGCCTCCGGCACGGTCCTTGAGCACGGCGCCGCGAAGGCCCGGCGCAAGGGCGCCGACCTGCTCGTCGTGAACGAGGTGGGGGAGTCGAAGGGGTTCGGAGCCCCCGACAACGCCGTCGTGATCCTCGACGGAGCCGGGGAAACGGTGGCGCAGGCGAGCGGGACGAAGCTCGCCGTGGCCCACGCGGTCCTCGACAGCATCGGCCGACTGCTCGGTCCGGAACGCTAGAACCCTCCGCCCACGCGCAGCACCGCGCCTGTGGCATAGCCGGCGTCGTCCGACAGCAGCCAGGTGACGGCGCCCGCGACCTCGTCCGGCTCGCCCGGGCGGCCCCAGGGGATCGCGGAGGCGACCTTGTCGGGGCGGTCCGGGTCGGCGTGGAACTCGGTGCGTACCGTGCCAGGTTCGACGCACGCGACACGGATGCGTGCGGGACCGAGTTCGCGAGCCAGGCCCTGGGCGAGTATGCCGACGCCCGCCTTCGCCGCCGCATAGTGGACATAGGTGCCTGGCGAGCCCTGCTGGGTGGCGGCGGAGCCGATGAGCACGATGCTCGCGCCGGCCTCGAGAAGGGGAAGGGCGGCCCGGCACGTCAGCACCGCGCCGGTCAGATTGACCTCGACGTCCCGCGCCAGCGCGGCCGGGTCCTGCTCGAGGAGCGGCCCCACGGCCGTCGCGGCGCCCGCATTGGCGACCACGCCGCGCAGCGAGCCATACTGTGCGGCCCCGGCGAAGAAGCGGTCGAGCGACGCCGCATCGGTGATATCCACCGGAAACGCCCACGCACGGCGGTCGAGCGCCTCGATGTCGGCGACCACGGCATCCGCCGCCGTCTTGTCGGACCTGTAGCCGACCGCCACCTCCCAGCCCTCGGAGGCTGCGCGCAGGGCGATCCCGCGGCCGATGCCGCGAGACGCCCCGGTGCTGGCGAGGATGCGTGGGGTGTCGGTCATGGCCACGATCGTGGCACAGGTCGCGTTGGTGCCCGGCGGCCCTCAGCCCTTGTCGAGCTCCAGCAGTGCAGCGACGTACTGCTGGGCGACCTGCTGGGCGCCGGGCCACTCGGACTCGCGCGGGCCGACCACGTTGACGATAAGTTCGCGGCCCACCTCACTGAGGCCGGCAAACGCTGCCTCGGGGGTCGGGGGATTGACGAGGCAGGGCCGGCGCAGTTCGCCCGCCGTTGCGATCGCACGCGCGGACCCGGGAGAGACCTCGGGAGAGCCGATCACGAGCGTCGCGTGGGCGTCACGCACGTTCAGCCGGGTGCGGATGGCGGGGTCGTCGGACATGGTGGGCTTGAGGCCCGGGTAGTCGATCAGCACGCCGGGCGCGTAGGGCTTGTCCTCGGCGATCCCGCCCGCGGGGACCCAGCCGCCGTGGACCACGCAGCCCGCGATGGCGGCATCGAGCGCGCCACGGTCGACGCCGGTCTGCCCGCCGGAGATGATGCGCGCGATGACGCCCCCGGTGCCCGTGACCTTGTCCGCCCGTGTCCCTCCTCGCATGGTGACGAACCTAGTGGGAACGCGCGGCACGGGGAATGGGTCATGGGTCCCGGCGGGCCATCACGCGCACCCGGGTGTCGGGCCCGGCGGCTAGGCTGGCCCGCATGTCAGACCTCCGCCTGTTCACCTCCGAATCCGTCACCGAGGGCCACCCCGACAAGGTGTGCGACCAGGTCTCGGACGCGATCCTCGACGCGATGCTCGCGCAGGACCCGGCCGCCCGTGTCGCGGTCGAGACGATGGTGACCACCGGACTGGTGCACGTGGCCGGCGAGGTCACCACGGAGGCATACGTCGACATCCCCGGCACCATTCGCGACGTCGTCACGGGCATCGGCTACACGTCCTCCAAGGTGGGCTTCGACGGCGACTCGTGCGGCGTATCCGTGTCCATCGGCGAGCAGAGCCCCGACATCTGGGCGGGCGTGGGCTCCGCGACGGACACCGACGGCTCCGAGCTCGGCGCGGGCGACCAGGGCCTCATGTTCGGGTACGCGTGCACGGACACGCCCGAGCTCATGCCGCTGCCGATCGCGATGGCGCACCGCCTCACCCAGCGCCTCGCTCAGGTGCGCAAGGACGGCGCCGTCGCCGGACTGCGACCCGACGGCAAGGCCCAGGTCACCATCGGTTACGACGGTGAGACGGCCCGCACCGTCGACACCGTCGTCCTGTCCAGTCAGCATGAGGAGTCGTGGGAGACCGGGGCGCTGCGCGCGACGCTTGAGGAGGCCGTCATCGCGCCCGTCCTTGAGGCGTACGAGCTCGACGCCACGGGTCACCGTAGCCTCATCAACCCCACGGGTCGGTTCGAGATCGGCGGCCCTAAGGGTGACGCCGGCCTGACGGGCCGCAAGATCATCGTCGACACCTACGGCGGCATGGCCCGCCACGGCGGCGGCGCCTTCTCCGGCAAGGACCCGTCGAAGGTGGACCGCTCGGCCGCCTACGCAATGCGTTGGGTCGCGAAGAACGTGGTCGCCGCGGGCCTCGCGACGCGCTGCGAGGTCCAGGTCGCCTACGCGATCGGCACCGCTCACCCCGTGGGCCTGTACGTCGAGACCTTCGGCACCGCGACGGTCGACCCGGCCCGGATTGAGGCCGCCATCAAGGAGGTCTTTGACCTGCGTCCCACCGCGATCATCGACGCCCTGGACCTGCGCCGCCCCATCTACCGCGCGACGGCCGCCTATGGCCACTTTGGCCGCGAGCTTCCCGACTTCACCTGGGAGCGCACCGACCGCGCCGCGGCGCTCGCCAGCGCCGCGCAGTAGGAGGCGCGCATCATCGGCAGGAGTGGACGCCGTGGGTGAGTCGGAGCCCGGAGAGGACGCGCTGTTCGCGCTCCCCGAACCGGCCGGCGCCACCCCAACCGGCCCCGAAGCAGAGCCCGCGACGGGGCCCGTGGCGCGGGTCCGCGTCGATAGCCCGCTGCCGCATCTCGACAAGCCGCTGGACTACCGGATCCCCGACAAGCTCGTCGACACCGTCGCGGTGGGCTCGCGCGTGCGCGTGCCGATGGCGGGCCAGGTGCTCGCGGCCGTCGTGACCGACGTCGTCGTGGAGAGCGACTTCAAGGGGCGGCTCGCGTCGGTGACCTCGTCCTCGCTCGTGCCGTCGTTTTCGGCCGATGCGTTGACGCTCGCCCAGCGCATCGCTCGCCGGTACGGCGGCTCGACGTGGGATGTGTTGCGGCTCATGGCACCGCCTCGCGTCCTCGCGGTGGAGAAGCGGGAGTGGCCCGCGCCCGAGGCCGATCCTGCGTATGCGACGGCGCTTGACCAGGGTGCATCGGGAGGGCTGTCCCTGCGGCCAGGCCATCGGGTGCTCTGGCAGGGCCTTCCCGAGAATGAGCCCCGCACGTCCGTGCCAGCCCACGCCCTCGTTCAGGCGGCGCTCGGCGCCATCGGCGAGACGGCATCGGCCATCCTGGTGGTGCCCGATGCCCGCGGCATCCAGGCCATCCTCGCCGAGTGCGAGAGGCGTGGGCTGTCGCGGTGGACCGCCCGAGCGGGCGGCCAGGTCGCGGTGCTGGACTCGGACGACGGGCCCACGCAGCGGTTCGGGTCGTACCTCGCGGCGATGCGCGGCCATGCACGCCTCGTCGTCGGCACGAGGCCAGCGGTGATGCAGCCGGTCCCGCAGCTGGGGTTCCTCGCGCTGTGGGACGAGGCCAACACGGTGTACGAGGAACTCCACGCGCCGTACCTGCACGCGCGCACGGTGGCGGCGATGCGGGCGGACGGTCAGAAGGCAGACAGCGGCGCGGCGGTCGTGATCGGTGGCTATGCCCTGAGTGCCGACGCGATCGCTCTGGTGGAGCACGGCTGGGCGCGGGCCGAGATCCCCGCGCGCGACGCGGTGCGCGACGCCGTCCCCGCCGTCGACGTGCTGACCTCCGAGCGGCGCGACGCCGACGGGCCCAGCGGCTGGCATTGGATGCCGGGCAGCGCCTGGCGAGCCCTGATCAACGCTATGGAGAGCGGGCCGGTCGCTGTCATGGTGCCCCGCGCGGGCTATGTCCACGCCGCCGCCTGCGCCGCCTGCGACGCATGGGCCGTGTGCCGCCAATGCGAGTCTCCGCTCACGCTGCCCGGCGCGGGGGCGGATCCCGTGTGCCTGGAGAACGGCCATCCCCAGCCCGACTGGCACTGTCCCGAGTGCCATGGGCACCGGCTCAAGCACCTGCGCCAGGGCATCGAACGCATCGCGGAGCAACTGTCGCGCATGGCGCCTGATGTCACCCTCACCGTGTCGAGCTCCGCGACGGGCGTGGTGCCCGATCTCAGCGTCACGGACGGCATCGTCGTGGCGACCCCGGCCGCGTTGCCCGCCGTCGACGGTGGCTACGCGCACCTCGTGATCGTCGACGCCGGGGTGCCCGCGCATGCGGGGCTCGGCGCGGAGCTGAGGGCCGTGCGGTGGTGGCTGACAGCATCGGCCCTGGTGCGTCGCCGAGCCGACGGGGGAGCGGTGACCGTGGTCGGCGACCTGCCGGACCTTACCCGCCGGGCGCTGTCGACGTGGTCTCCCGTCGACGCCGCGCGCGACGAGTTCGCCGAACGCGCACCGCTTGGCTTCCCCCCCCACCGCCGTCACGTCCACGTCAGCGGG
The DNA here is from genome assembly GCF_002090135.1 of Demequina sp. NBRC 110055. Taxonomy (GTDB): domain Bacteria; phylum Actinomycetota; class Actinomycetes; order Actinomycetales; family Demequinaceae; genus Demequina. Next base: position 17,107 of record NZ_BBRL01000006.1, read on the forward strand.
GACCCGTGGACGGTGGACAGTGCCGTGGGTGCGGCTGGCGTGCGCGACGGTGTGGACGGCGCCACCGTGATCGCGCGTCCCGACGGCGTCTCGCTGCTCCTGCCGCGCGGCCGCGCTCAGGCGGTCGTGGATTCGCTCCGCGCGACCCAGCAGCGGCTGTCAGCGGGCGGCGGCAAGGGCGGCGAGCAGTTGCGGCTCAAGGTAGACGGGCCGCTGGATCTGTAGCGCCGCAGGGAGGCTCGTCGGCGCCACCTACGATGGACCTATGCGCCTGATCTTCGCCGGAACCCCCGACGTCGCCGTGCCCGCGCTCGAGGCCCTCGTCGCCTCCGAGCACGAGATTGCCGCGGTCATTACCCAGCCCGACGCTCGCGGCAAGCGGGGAAAGACGCTCCACCCGAGCCCCGTCAAGGCGGCCGCGCGGGCGCACGGTCTGACCGTCCTCGACCCCGCCGATGCGAAGGACCCAGAGTTCATCGCGCAGGTGGCCGCCCTCGAGGCCGACGCGGCCGCGGTTGTCGCCTACGGCCAGATCCTCCGGCCGGCGCTGCTCGACGCCACCGCACACGGCTGGGTCAACCTGCACTTCTCGGTGCTGCCCGCATGGCGCGGCGCGGCCCCCGTCCAGCGCAGCCTCATGGCCGGCGACGAGATCACCGGCGCCACCACGTTCGTGCTGGACAAGGGCATGGACACCGGCCCCGTCATCGGCACCATGACCGAACGCATCCGTGCGATGGACACGGCCGGCGACCTGCTCGACCGCCTCGCCCAGGCCGGCGCGCCGTTCCTGCTGCAGTCCATCGAGGCGCTCGTGAGCGGCGCCGCTGTCCCGCAGGCTCAGCCCGAGGACGGCGTCAGCCACGCCGCGAAGCTCACTCGCGAGGACGCCTACGTCGCGTGGGAGCGCCCCGCACACATCGTCGACCGCCAGATCCGCGGCTGCACCCCCGCGCCCGGAGCCTGGACCACGCTGCCCGACGGCTCCGTCGCGAAGCTCGGCCCCGTCAGCCCCCTCGCCGACGGCCCCACAGGCACGCCAGGGCACGTCTTCGAGCACGAGGGCCGCGTGGTAGTCGCCACCGGCTCGACGCCCGTGGCGCTCGGCACCATCGCACCCGCGGGCAAGAAGCCCATGGCCGCCGCCGACTGGTGGCGAGGCGCTCGCCTGGGCGAGAACGCCATCCTCGGGGAGGCGTGATGGCGGCCAATGCCCAGGGTGGCTCCCGCCGGCCCTCTTCAGGAGGGCGCTCTGATGGCGGACGCCAGGGCGGCGGCGCCCCACGCGGTGAACGCGATCAGCGTCCTGCGCGCATCGACCCCGCACGCCGTGCGGCCTACGACGTCACCTACGCCGTCGAGACCGAGGACGGCTACGCCAACCTCCTCATGCCCGGCATCCTCAAGCAGCACCGGCTGAGCGGGCGTGACGCGGGCTTCGCGACCGAACTGGCGTACGGCGCCCTGCGCGGTCGCGGGCTGTACGACGCGATCATCGCGGACGCGGCCAAGCGCCGCACCGACACCCTGGATATCGACCTCGTCGTCGCCCTGCGCCTCGGCGTCCACCAGGCCCTCGCCATGCGCGTACCCGCGCACGCGGCCGTGTCCGAGACCGTGGACCTGGTCCGCTCCGTCAACGGGCGCGCTGCGGGGCTCGCCAACGCCGTCATGCGTCGCGTCACCGAGCGCGATCTCGACACCTGGCTCGCGCGTGTGGCCCCCGGGACGAGCCGCGAGTCCCAAGCCATCAGGCATTCACACCCCGCGTGGGTCGTGGGCGAGCTCGAGCACGCCCTGACCGCCGACGGGCGTCCCGGCGAACTCACGCAACTGCTCGAGGCCGACAACGCCCCGGCCTCGGTGACCCTCGTGGCCCGGCCCGGCCTCATCGACCGCGACGCCTTGCTTGAGCAGGCCGACGGCGCCGCCACGGTGTACTCGCCGCTGGGCGTGAGCCTCAGCGGCGGCGCCCCCGGCGACATCGAGGCCGTCGGCGAGGGCACCGCGGCGGTGCAGGACGAGGGCAGCCAGATCGCCGCCCTCGCGCTCGTGCATGCGGACGCCGCGATCCCGGGACGGGCCGATGCCGGCGTCGGCTCCAGGATCGACCCCGGCGAACGCTGGCTCGACATGTGCGCCGGACCCGGCGGCAAGGCCGCGCTCCTCGCCGCCGCGGCCTCCGAGGGCATGGCGAGCCTCGAGGCACTCGAACTCCACGAGCATCGCGCCGCGCTGGTCCGCCGATCCCTCAAGGCCATCCCCGAGGGCGTCGCCACCGTCCACCGCGCCGACGCCCGCACGTGGGAGCCCTCCGAGCCCTACGACCGTATCCTTCTCGACGCGCCCTGCACGGGCCTCGGCGCGCTACGACGCCGGCCCGAGGCACGCTGGCGGCGCAGCATCGACGACCTTGACGACCTGGTGGACCTGCAACACGCCCTCATCGCGCACGCCGGCAGCCTCCTCGCCGAGGGCGGCGTCCTTGCGTACGTCACCTGCTCACCGGTGCTCGCCGAAACCCTCGACGTGGTCCGCGATAGCGGACTGGCGGTGCTGGATACGCGACTCGCGGTGGCATCGGCCACCGGAACACAGCCCACCGAATGGGGTCACGGACCGCACGTGCAACTGTGGCCGCACGCCCACGGCACCGACGCGATGTTCATCCAGCTGCTGACCCGGGCGTGAGGCCGGCTGCCAGCGGCTACGCTCGGGGTATGGGTATGCAGATCGCCCCGTCCATCCTGTCCGCGGACTTTGCGAATCTCGAGCGCGAGATCGTCAAGGTCGACACCGCCGACTGGCTCCATGTCGACGTCATGGACGGCCACTTCGTGCCGAACCTGACGCTGGGCCTGCCGGTGCTCGAACGCATCGCCGAGGTCTCGCCGATGCCCATCGACGCGCACCTCATGATCGAGAATCCCGACCACTGGGCTCCTCGGTACGCGGAGGCGGGCGCCACGTCGGTGACGTTCCACTACGAGGCCGCGAACGACCCGAAGGCCATCGCGCGCGACCTCCGGAAGCTCGGGGCACGCGCCTCGGTGGCGCTCAAGCCCGGCACGCCGGTGGACGCGATCATGGACGACCTTGCCGAGTTCGACATGGTGCTTGTCATGACCGTCGAGCCCGGCTTTGGCGGCCAGGAGTTCATGCCGGACATGATGGATAAGGTGCGGGCGTTGCGCCACGCCTCGAACGAAGCCGGCAGGAACCTGTGGATCCAGACCGACGGCGGCATCGCGCGCGACACCATCGAGACCGTCGCGCGCGCGGGCGGCGACATCTTCGTGGCCGGCTCCGCCGTCTACAAGGCGGAGGACCCCGCAGCCGAGGTGGACACCCTGCGCTCCCTCGCCGCCGCGGCGGTGGCGCATGACTGACGTCGGCGGGCCGGACAGCGCCGGCCTCGACGCCGGCTTCCTGGCGCCGCCCACGGACCCCGCGGGCCTCACACCCGAGCAGGCCATGGACCTCGCCGTCGTCCTCGCCGGCAACGGCCCCGCGTTCGGGCCCAACCCGCGCGTGGGCTGCGTCATCACGGACGACTCCGGGCGCGTCCTCGGCCAGGGCTGGCACAAGGGGGCCGGCACCCCCCACGCCGAGGTCGCCGCGCTGGCGAACGCCCGCGAGCGCGGCGCGAACGTTGCAGGCGCCACCGCGCACGTCACCCTCGAACCGTGCAATCACACGGGACGAACCGGACCGTGTGCGGATGCGCTCACCGACGCCGGCATCGGCCGCGTGTACTACGCCGTCGCCGACCCCGGCGACGCGTCAGCGGGAGGGGCGGCCACGCTCAACTCGCGCGGCATTCACGCCGAACACCACTCGCACGGCGGCGCGCTCGCCATCACCGCTCGCTGGCGCTACGCCATGGAGCGCGGGCGGCCGTATGTCATCGCCAAGTGGGCCTCGACCCTGGACGGCCGCATGGCCGCCGCGGACGGCACCAGCTTCTGGATTACCGGCGAGGCCGCTCGTGAGCACGCCCACCAGGTGCGCGGCTGCGTCGACGCGATCGCCGTGGGCACCGCGACCGTGGAGATCGACGACCCGTCGCTGTCGGCCCGGCCCGGCGGCACCGAAGGCGGGCACCAGCCCCTGCGGGTGGTGGTCGGCTCGAGGGACACCTCGTCCGCGAAGGTGTGGCGCGACGACAACGTCGTGGGGATGGCCACCCACAAGCCCGAGGAGGTCCTCGCGGCCCTGTGGGAGCGCGAGGTCCGCACGCTCGTCGTGGAGGGAGGGCCTACACTGCTGAGCGCCTTTCTTCGCGCCGGACTCGTGGATGAGGTCAATGCCTACATCGCGCCCGCCCTGCTCGGATCGGGTCCGTCGGTGGTGGCGGACCTGGGAATCGACACTATGGCCCACGCGTTGAGGGGTGAGGATGTGACCGCGACGCGCCTGGGCGCGGACACGCTGGTCACCGCGCATCTTTCTGGAGGAATCTGATGTTCACCGGCATCGTCGAGACCGTCGGCACGGTGGTCTCCGTGGTCGAGAATGGCTCGACCGCTCAGCTCACCATTCAGTCCGCTCTTGACGGCGACTACGTGCACGGTGAGTCCATCGCCGTCAACGGCGTCTGCCTCACGGTCGCGGCGTCCGAGGGCGAGGCCTGGACGGCCGATGTCATGCGCATCACCCTCGAGACCACGGCGCTGTCCGGCGTCGCGGTGGGCGACCGCGTCAACATCGAGCGGGCCCTCAGGGCCGATGCCCGCCTCGGCGGCCACATGCTGCTCGGCCACGTCGATGGCACGGCCACGCTCGTCGCCGTCGACAAGCAGCCCGAGTGGACCGACCTCACCTTCGAGATCCCCGCCGACCTCGAACGCTATGTGGTGCGTAAGGGCTCGATCGCGCTCAACGGCACTTCGCTGACGGTCGCCGAGCTGGAGGGTCGACACGTCACCGTGTCGCTCATCCCCACGACCCTGGTCGAGACGACCTTTGGCGACCTGACCATCGGCGACCGCGCGAACGTCGAGGTCGACGTGATCGGCAAGTACGTCGAGAAGATGCTGGGGGAGCGGGCATGAACGCCGACGTGACCGCGCGCATCGAACGCGCCCTGCAGGACCTGCGCGACGGCAAGCCCGTCCTCGTCGCGGACTCGCACGCGCGCGAGAACGAGGCCGACTTCATCATGGCCGCCCAGACCTCCACCACCGAGTGGATCGCCTGGGGTATTCGCCATTCGTCGGGCTACCTGTGCGCGCCCATGCCCGGTCCGAAGGCCGATGCCCTGAACCTGCCGCTCATGGTTCCCAACAGCCAGGACCCGCGCCGCACGGCGTACACGGTGTCCGTGGACGCGGCGTCCGGTGTCACCACAGGCATCTCTGCGGCGGACCGCCACCGCACCCTCCAGGCGCTCGCCAAGCCCGACGCGAGCCCCGACGACGTCATCCGTCCCGGCCACGTGCTGCCGCTGCGCGCCGTCGCCGGGGGAGTGCTGCATCGGCCCGGCCACACCGAGGCCGCCGTCGACCTGTGCCGCCTGGCCGGACTCGAGCCCGTCGGCATCATCGCGGAGATGGTCAACGACGACGGCACCATGATGCGCTACGGCGACGCGACAGCGGTCGCCGAACGCGAGGGCCTCGTCTTCATGACCATCGAGGAGCTCATCGACTACCGACGTGCGCAGGGCGACGAGCCCATCGCCGTCGAGCCGGCCCCGCATCGCGTGGTCGCACTCGGTGAGGCGCGCCTGCCCACCCGCCACGGCGTGGTGACCATTCACGGCTACCGCGACGCCCGCACGGGCGAGGAGCATGTGGCACTCACCGCGCCGGTGCCCGAGGGCGGGACGCCGGTGGTGCGCGTGCACTCGGAGTGCCTCACGGGCGACGCCTTCGGCTCATTGCGCTGCGACTGCGGCCCCCAGCTGGACGCGGCCATCGCGCGCGTCGCCGCCGAGGGCGGTGCCGTGGTGTACCTGCGCGGCCACGAGGGCCGCGGCATCGGCATCGTCGCGAAGATCCAGGCGTACGCGCTGCAGGATCAGGGCCGCGACACCGTCGACGCGAACACCGAACTAGGCTTCCCGGTTGACCGGCGCGAATACGGCGCCGCCGCGGCCATCCTGAACCAGTTGGGCCTCACCGAGGTCCGGCTCATGACCAACAACCCCGCGAAGGTCGAGGCGATGAAGGCCTCGGGCATCTCCGTCACGGAGCGGGTGCCGCACCACTACGGCGAGCACCCCGAGAACGCCCAGTACCTGCTGACCAAGATCGAACGCATGGGACACCTGCTAGGAGACAACGCATGAGTGGAGACGGTGCACCCGAACTCACGGTCGACGGCCGCGGCCTGAAGATCGAGATCGTCGCGAGCCTGTGGCACACCGACGTCATGGACGGCCTCGTGGCCGGCGCCGTGCGCGCGGCCCAGGAGGCCGGAGCCGACTACCGCGTCACCCGCGTGGCCGGCGCGTTTGAGCTGACCGTGGTCGCCGAGAAGTTGGCCCGCGCGGGCGCCGACGCGATCGCCGCGCTCGGCGTGGTCGTCCAGGGCGAGACCCCCCACTTCGAGTACGTCTGCGCCTCCGCCACCGACGGCCTCACCGCCGTCGCGCGCGAGCACGCCGTGCCCGTGGGCTTTGGCCTGCTGACGGTCGACGACGTGCAGCAGGCCCTCGACCGCGCTGGCCTCGAGGGCTCGAAGGAGGACAAGGGTGCCGAGGCCGTCGAGGCCGCCCTGTCCACCGCGCTGATCCTGCGCGGCCTGTAGCCGTCGGGTCGGCGCCTGGGTTGCTCCGGGCCGCCGCGACCCCACTAGGCTGGCCGCGTGAAGACGTTCGAGAGCCTGTTTGAGGAGTTGCAGCGTCGCGCCGAGGAACGCCCGGAGGGTTCGGGCACGGTAGCGATGCTCGACAAGGGAGTCCACGCGATCGGCAAGAAGCTGGTCGAGGAGGCTGCCGAGTCCTGGATGGCCTGCGAGCATCAAAGCGACGAGGAGGCGGCTGAGGAACTCTCCCAGCTGCTCTACTGGGCCCAGGTGATGATGGTCGCCAAGGGCATCTCTCTCGACGACGTCTACAAGAACCTCTGAGGTAAACCCGTGCTGCGCATTGCCGTCCCCAACAAGGGATCCCTGTCCGAACCCGCCTCCCAGCTGCTCAAGGAGGCCGGCTACAAGCAGCGTCGCGACGCCCGTGAACTGGTGCTCCACGACGCCCGTAACGACGTCGAGTTCTTCTTCCTGCGCCCGCGCGACGTCGCCGTCTACGTGGGCGCCGGCACGGTCGACGCCGGCATCACCGGACGGGACCTGCTGCTCGACTCGGGCGCCGAGGCCGTCGAGCACCTCGAGCTCGGCTTCGGCGGCTCGACCTTCCGCTACGCCGCCCCCGCGGGCGAGATCGGCGACATCCAGCAGCTCCAGGGCAAGCGCGTTGCCACCAGCTACCCGCGCCTGGTCAAGCACCACCTGAAGTCGTTCGGTGTCGAGTCGAAGGTGGTGCGCCTTGACGGCGCCGTCGAGTCCTCGGTGCGCCTGGGTGTGGCCGATGCCGTGGCGGACGTGGTCTCGACCGGCACCACCCTCCGGGCCGCCGGCCTGGACATCTTCGGCGATCCGATCCTGAAGTCCGAGGCCATCTTGATCCGCGGAACCGACACCTCCGAGGACGACATAGCGGTCCTCACCGGGCGCCTGCGCGGCGTGCTGATGGCCCGCCAGTTCATCCTCGTGGACTACGACGTGTCCAACGACAAGCTCGAGGACTCGATCGCGGTGAGCCCCGGCATGGAGGCGCCCACCGTGACCCCGCTCCACGGCAAGGACTGGCACGCGGTGCGAGTTATGGTCCCGCGCAGCGAGATGAACCAGATCATGGACAAGCTCTACGCAGCCGGCGCCCGCGCCATCCTCGCCACGGAATTGTTGGCGGTGCGCGTCTAGATGGCGATCCCCGCCGAGGAGCGGCTACTGAACCTCATCATCGCCCTCATGCACGCGCGAGTGCGCATGACGAAGGACGAGATCCGCGCGTCGGTCGAGGGCTATGAGCGCGACGACCCATCCTGGGACGAAGCGACGCGCGCCCGCCGCAAGGCGACTTTTGAGCGCATGTTCGAGCGTGACAAGGACAAGCTACGCCGTCTGGGGGTTCCCGTCGTCACAGTGCGTCACCAGGCCTACGGCGACGACATCGGCTACCGGATCGACCCGGCGCAGGCCAAGCTGCCGCCGCTCGACTTCACGGCCGCCGAGCGTGCCGTCCTGGCACTGGCCGCCGACTACTGGCACGGCGTGACGCTCGGCGACGATGCCCGTCAGGCCCTCGTGAAGGCCGCGTCGGAGTCCTCGCACGCGGCCCCGGAGGCGCTGCCGTTCGCCGCGCTGTCCACGCGCCTGACGGACGCCACCGCGCTCGTGCTCGAGGCCATCCAGCTGCGCCAGGCGGTCACCTTCGAGTACGCCTCGGCTTCCTCGGGCACCGCGACCCGGACGGTGCAGCCGTGGAAGATTCTGCTGAGCGGGGGAGCGGAGTATCTCATCGGTCACGACGCCGCCCGCGACGCCCCGCGCACCTTCCGCCTCAGCCGCGTCCTGGGTGACGTGGCGCTCACGGGCGAGCCAGGCGCCTTCACTCCGCCTGCCGACATCGACGCGGCCTTGCTGCCCGACGCCAACCCCGGCACAGCCCGGCTCGCCATCCGTCCCGAGGCCGCTCACGCCCTGCGCAGCCGCGGCCGTGTCACAGGCACCGAGGGCGACTGGGACATCGTCGAGGTCGACTACCGCCACCTCGACCAACTGCGCGACGAGGTGCTGGCCCGCGGTGGCGCCGTGCGTGCGCTTGAGCCCGCTGAGCTCGCCGATGCGGTCCGCGCCCACGCGCTCGCCGCCCTGGAGGTGGCACGTGGCTGACAAGACCCTGGCCCGGCTCACGCGCCTGTTGGGGCTCGTGCACTACCTCGAGCGCCACGGCGAGACCGAGTTCACCGAGCTTGCCGACCACTTCGGCGTGAGCGTCAAACAGATCCGCGCCGACGTCGAGACGCTGTGGGTGTCCGGACTTCCCGGTCACCAGCACAACGACCTCATCGACTTCAACGCCGACCTGTTCGACGCGGGCATCGCCGACCTCACCAACGGCCAGGGCGTGTCCCAGGTGTCGTTCTCGCCGCGGGAGGCCGCGGCCCTCATCGGCGCCCTGTCCGCGCTGACGGCCTCGGGCGCCGCACCCCAGGCCGCCGAGTCCGTGCTGACGAAGCTGCGTGGCGCCGTCGGCCCTGTGGGTCTCGACGTGGTCCCGGACACCGCCGTCGATCCCAAAGTTCGGGAGGCGCTCGAGCACGGCATCGCCACCGACACGGCCGTGGCGTTGGACTACGTCGACGCTCACGACCGGCGCACCGAGCGCACCGTCGAGGCCCACCGCATCGTCCTCATCGACGCCGCCGCCTACGTCGAGTGCTGGTGCCGCCGGGCCGGCGACTACCGCACGCTGCGCCTGGACCGCGTCACCTCGGCGACGACCACCACGAGCCCCACCGAGCACCCGCCCGCCGACTCGCACGGCTTCGCCCTGCAGCCTCACTACGAGGCCACCGTCGTCTTGGGCCGCGTGGCGCGGTGGGCCGTGGAAGACATGCCCGGCGTGAGCCTCACGACCGGGGACGACGGCACCGTCACGGCGACCTTCGGGGTCGCCAACCCCGCCTGGACCGCGGGCCGGCTCCTGGCCATCGGCCCCGACCTCGTCTCCGTCGAGCCGCAAGCCCTGCGCGAGGAGATCGCGACCCAAGCGCAGGCCGTCCTCGACGCGCAGGCCCGGTAGGCATCGGCCTCACCACCGCGACTACACTGGACGCCAGTTCCCGACGCAAGGAGTCAAACCATGGGTGCACGCGAATGGATCATCATCGCGGTAATCGTGTTGTTGCTGTTTGGTGCGCCCAAGCTGCCCGAACTCGCGCGCAGCATCGGCAAGTCGCTGAACATCCTCAAGGACGAGACGGCGAACCTGCGCTCGGACAAGAACGCCACGGGCAAGCAGGACGCGCCCGCCGCTGACGGCACCGGCACCGCCCAGGGCGCCCCCGCCCCGCGCGACACCACCACGCCGGCCGCCGCGCCCGAGGCGCCGCAGCAGAGCCAGATTCCCGACTCGACGGTGGACCTCCCCTCGGACGATCAGGGGCGTGGCAACTAGTCGCTCGCGGCGGGCCAATCCCGAGGCTCGCCAACCGCTGAGCGCGCACCTGAGGGAGTTCCGCAAGCGCCTGTTCCTTGCCGCGATCGGCATCGCGCTGGGCTCGGTCGCCGGCTGGTTCCTCTACGAGCCGGTCTTCGAGGCGATCCAGGGCCCGATCCTCGAGGCAGCCGAGGACGTCGACGGCATCGTCACCGTCAACTTCGCGGGCCTCGTCACGGCCCTCGACATGCAGCTCAAGGTCGCGATCTTCGTCGGCGTGGTCGTCTCCGCGCCCTGGTGGCTCTACCAGCTGTGGGCGTTCGTGGCGCCCGGGCTGAAGAAGCGCGAAAAGTGGTACACCGTCGGCTTCCTCGCGACCTCCATCCCGCTGTTCGCCGCGGGCCTCGCGCTCGCCGCGTGGGTCTACCCCCGCGCCGTGGTGATCCTCACGGGCTTCACGCCCGAGGGCGGCTCCAACGTCCTCGACGCGCAGATGCTCATGACGTTCACCCTGCGCCTGTTCATCGCCTTCGGCCTCGCGTTCGTCTTCCCGGTCGTGATGGTGTTCCTTACGTGGGCCGGGATCGTCCGCACCCGCACGTGGCTCAAGGGCTGGCGCTGGGCCGTCCTCATCATCTTCATCCTCGCCGCCGTCCTCACGCCCACGCCCGACGTCTTCACCATGATGACCATGGCGCTGCCCATGTGCGCGCTGTACTTTGCGGGCATCGGGGTGGGCTGGCTGCGCGAGCGCAAGCGCCCCACCCTCGAGGCCCTGTGAGCAGGCTCGGGGTCGTCACCAACCCCACCGCGGCCTCGGGACGGGGCGCCCGTTGGGGCGCTGAGGCGCTCGACCGCCTCGCCTTCCACGGCCACGACGTGGTGGACCTCACCCGTGAGTCCTGGCGCGCGGCACGAGACGCGGCCGAGGACGCCGCCGGCTCCCTCGACGCCCTCGTCGTCGTCGGCGGGGACGGCATGGCTCACCTGGGTGCCCAGGTGTGCGCCGAGCGCGACCTCCCTCTCGGCGTCATCGCCGCCGGCTCGGGAAACGACCTCGCGACCGCCTTGGAACTGCCGGTCCACCACATCGTTCAGGGGGCCGATGCCGTGGCGGCCGCCCTTGCGGCCGGCACCGTCCGTACGATCGACCTGGGCAAAGTCACGGCGCCGGGCCTGGCCGGCCGCCCTCGGTATTTCGCCGGCGTGCTGTCGGCGGGCATCGACGCCGCGATTGCGGCGCGCGGCATGCGGATGACGTTCCCGCGCGGACCGCTCAAGTACAAGGTCGCCATCGGGCTCGAGCTGCCGCGCTTCCGGCCCTACGGCGCGCGCGTGTCGCTGGACGGGGCGCACGCCGAGGAAGAGCAGTACACGCTGGTGGCGATCGCCAACGGCACGACCCTGGGCGGCGGCATCCCGCTCGCGCCGGGAGCGTCGCTCGAGGACGGCGTGCTCGACGTCGTGACCGCCGAGGCGCTCACCCTGCCTCAGATCGCCGCGATCCTGCCCAAGCTCCAGCGCGGCGAGCACGTCGATCATCCGGCCGTCACGGTCCGCACCGCACGCGAGGTGACCCTCGCCCCTGGTGAGGCGGGCGGGAGGCTGCCCACGGCATCGGCCGATGGCGAACTCGTGACGGATGCCCCGCTGAAGGTCTCCGTGGTGCCGGGCGCGCTGCACGTGGTGGTGCCGCCGCACGATTAGCCTGGCCACATGACCTCTCCCGCCGAACGCTATGCGGCCGCCCGGGCGCGGGCCAAGCGCAGCGACCTGACCGACTTCGAGGCCTCGCTGTCCTTCCCCCTGGACCCATTCCAGCGCGAGGCGTGCGAGGCGGTGGCCGATGGCCACTCGGTGCTGGTCGCGGCGCCCACGGGGGCGGGCAAGACGCTGGTCGGCGAGTTTGCGGTCCGCCACGCGTTCGACCGTGGCGAGAAGGCGTTCTACACGACGCCCATCAAGGCGCTCAGCAACCAGAAGTTCGGTGACCTGCGCCGGGTCTACGGCGCCGAGAACGTCGGGCTGCTGACGGGCGACACATCCATCAATCCGCACGCGCCGGTGGTCGTCATGACCACCGAGGTGCTGCGCAACATGATCTACGCGGGCTCGCGCGACCTCGACAACCTGGGCGCCGTCATCCTCGACGAGGTCCACTACCTCGCCGACCGCTTCCGCGGCTCGGTGTGGGAAGAGGTCATCATCCACCTGGGCCAGCGCACCGCGCTGATCTGCCTGTCCGCCACGGTGTCCAACGCCGAGGAGTTTGGCGCCTGGCTCACCGAGGTACGGGGCGACACCCGCGTCATCGTCTCCGAGCACCGGCCCGTCCCGCTGTGGCCGCACGTGCTGGTGCGCGAGGGCCTGTTCGACCTGTATTCGCCCGGCGTGGACCCGCAGGATCCGGGCCCCCACCCGCGCCTCAACCCCGAGCTCGAGGCGATCACGCGCCGCTCACGCTCGGGCGAGGGATACGGGGGCCGCGGTGGTCGTCCTACCCGCGGCGGGCGCCGGCCCGCGGGGCGCCGCGCGCCGCCGCGCTTTGCCGTCATCGACCAACTGGATCAGCAGGGGCTGCTGCCCGCGATCGTGTTCGTGTTCTCACGCGCCGGGTGCGAGGACGCCGTGGACCAGGTGCGCGCCTCGGGCCTGCAACTGACGACGCCCGAGGAGGCCGCAGAGATCGGTCGCATCGTGGACGAGCGCTGCTCGGGCATCCCCACCGCGGACCTCGGAGCGCTCGGATATCTCCGATGGCGCGACAGCCTCGAGGCCGGACTCGCCGCCCACCACGCGGGCCTCATCCCGCTGTTCAAGGAGGTCGTCGAGGAGCTCTTCGCGGCGGGCCTGCTCAAGGTGGTCTACGCCACTGAGACCCTGGCGCTCGGCATCAACATGCCCGCGCGATCCGTCGTTCTCGAGAAGCTCGTCAAGTGGGACGGCCAGGGTCACAAGGACCTGACGGCGGGGGAGTACACGCAGCTCACCGGCCGCGCGGGTAGGCGTGGCATAGACATCGAGGGGCACGCCGTCGTGGTCGAGCACCCGGGCTTCGACGCGCCTCAGCTGGGCCGCCTCGCGTCTCGTCGCACGTACCCGCTGATCTCGAGCTTCACGCCGTCGTACAACATGGCCATCAACCTCGTGTCCCAGTCGGGAGTCGACCAGGCGCGCGAGCTGCTCGAGCTGTCCTTTGCCCAATTCCAGGCCGACCAGAACGTGGTGGGCAAGGCACGCCGCGCGCGCGAACTGGAGACGACGCTCGAGTCTTACCGTGCATCGGCCACGTGCGACAAGGGCGACTTCATGGAGTACGCGGCGCTGCGTGAGCGCATCTCTCGCGCCCAAAAGGACACCTCCAAGTCCGTCAAGCGGGCCCGGCGCGAGGCAGGCGTGGACACCCTGTCGGGGCTGAGGCGCGGCGATGTGGTGCGCATCGAGTCCGGCAAACGCCAAGGCTTCGCGGTCGTCGCGCAGCCCGACCCTCACGAATCCGCCCCGCGGCCCACGGTGGTGAGCGACGAGGCCAGGTTCTTCCGCCTCTCCATCGCCGACCTGCAGGCGGGCATCGAGCACGTGGGCGGGGTGCGCGTCAAGAAGGGTGTAGACGTGCGCAACGCGCGGGTGCGCCGTGAACTCGCGCAGCAGATCGAGGCCGCCCGCCACACCTTCGACGCCCCCAGTCGGCGCAAGGAGCGGCCTGAGCAGGATCATCACCAGCGCCGCGTGGATGCGCTGCGCCGCGAGATGGCCGCCCACCCGTGCCACCAGTGCCCCGACCGCGAGCAGCATGCCCGCTGGGCCGAGCGGTATCACCGCACCCTGCGCGACCGCGACCGCCTGACCCGGGAGATCGCTCACGCGACGGGCTCGATCGCCACGATCTTCGACCGCCGCTGCGCCGTGCTGCGCGAACTGGGCTACCTCGCGGGCTCCGGACCGGACACGGCCGTCACCCACGAGGGCACCATGATGAAGCGCCTGTACTCCGAGAACGACCTGGTCATCGCGGAGTGCCTGCGTACAGGCGTCTGGAGCGAGCTTCACCCGCCGGCGTTGGCCGCGGCCGTCTCGACGCTGCTCTATGGGGGCCGGCGCGAGGACGACACCCGCACGCCCCACATCCCCGGCGGGCCCGGTGGCGTGCTGGGCCGGGCGCTCAAGGACACCGTCCGCGTCTGGTCACGGGTCGACGATCTGCAGCACGCGCACAAGCTTCCCGACGCCCCCGCGCCCCAGTGGGGCATCGTCTCCGCGATCCACGCATGGGCTCAGGGCAAGAACCTCGACCAGGCGCTCAAGGACGTGGAGATTGCGCCGGGCGACATGGTGCGCTGGTGCAAGCAGGTCATCGACGTCCTCGACCAGGTCGCGCAGGTCGCGCCCACCGAGCAGATGCAGGACCGCGCCCGCACCGCCATCGAGTCGATGCGCAGGGGAGTGGTGGCCTACTAGAAGTGGGGCCAGCCCGGCCACCTTGCATGCCGTCCGGTGAGGCTGTCCCGTGCACGCCTGAGCCGAAAGTAGGCTGAGCGCGTGCCCCGCTTCCTGACGACCATGGTGCTCGCCGTCGGCGGCGGACTGGTGATGAATGCCGGCTTCCCGGATCTGGGCTGGTGGCCGCTCATCTACGTCTCGCTCGCCATGTTGTGGCTCGCCCTCGCGCAGGCCACTGTGTGGCGGGGCTTCCTCATCACGTGGGTCTTCGCGATCAGCTTCCTGTTGCCGCACCTGACGTGGGCCGATGCCTCCGTAGGCTTGGTCCCCTGGGTTGCCCTCTCGATCGCCGAGGGTGCGTTCATCGCCCTGTTCGGCGCAGGTTGGGCCGCCGTGAGGCGCTCGCCCCTGATGCATGGCCGTGCCACGTGGTGGTCGCCCCTCGCCTTTGGCCTGGTCTGGGTGGGCATGGAGCAGCTGCGCTCGATGATCCCGTTCGGCGGCTTCCCCTGGGGACGTATCGCGTTCTCCCAGGTCGACGCCCCCATCGCACGCATCGCATGGCTGGGTGGCCTTCCCCTGACCACCCTCGCGGTGGCCACCGTCGGCGCGCTGCTGGGCCTCGCCATCGAGGCGATGCTCACCCGCCGCCTGGTCCTCGCCGGCGTCGCGCCCATCGCGGGCGCCGCACTGTTCATCTCGGGCCTGTTCCTCCCGCTCGATACCCAGGCCACGGACGGCACGCTGCGGGTGGGCGCGGTCCAGGGCAACGTCCCCAACGCGGGCCTCGACGCGTTCTCGCAGGCGCGCCAGGTCACCACGAACCACCACGACGGCACCATGGCGCTCGTGGAGTCGGAACCGGGTCCCATCGACCTGCTGTTGTGGCCCGAGAACTCCTCGGACTACGACCCGCGTGCGGACGAGGAGTCCCGTGAGCTCGTGACGTCCTCGGCCCAGGCGGCCCAGGCGCCGCTGCTACTGGGCACGAATGACTATTCTCCGGAGGTGGGCCGCTACAACTCGATGCTGCTGTGGTCCACATCGGGCCAGGTGCTCGACACCTACAACAAGCAGCGCCCCGCGCCGTTTGCCGAGTACATCCCCCTGCGCAGCTTCGTCCGCAACTTCTCCGACGCCGTCGACCTGGTGCAGACCGAGGTGCTCGCGGGCGAGGGCAAGGCCACCATTCACGTGCCCGTCGCCGCTCTTGACCGCGTCGTTACGGTCGGCACGCCCATCTGCTTCGAGATCGCCTACGACACGATCGTCACCGACGCGGTGGCCGACGGCGCCGAGGTGTTGCTCGTGCCCACCAACAATGCGAGCTTCGGCCTCACCGCCGAGTCCACGCAGCAGCTCCAGATGACCCGCTTCGCCGCTATCACCACGGGTCGGGCGGCCATCCAGATCTCCACGGTGGGTGTCTCGGGCGTCGTCGCCCCCAACGGGCGCCTCCTCGAGGAGACCGACCTCTTCACTGCCGAACAGATCTACGCGACCATGCCGCTGCGCACCGAGACCACGCCCGCGGTGGGCCTGAGGTACCTGTGGCACTGGGGTTTCCTGCTGGTGCCGGTCATCCTCGTCGCCTCGGCCGCCGGCCGGTCCCTTCGCGAAAGGTACGACTGGTGACCCGCACCCTCGTCATCATCCCCACCTACAACGAGCGCGACTCGCTCCCGGTCCAGGTGAACGCCGTGCGCGCCGCCGCTCCCGACGTCGACATCCTCGTCGCGGACGACAACTCACCCGACGGCACGGGCGACTGGGCCGACGAGCGGGCTGCCTCGGACGACCACGTCCACGCGCTGCACCGGCCGGGCAAGGCCGGGCTCGGGGCCGCATACCTGGCCGGCTTCGCGTGGGGGCTCGAACGCGGCTACGACGTGCTCGTGGAGATGGATGCCGACGGCTCCCACCGCGCCGTGGATCTCCCGCGCGTGCTCTCCGCGCCCGGACAGTGGGACCTCGCGATCGGCTCGCGCTGGGTCGACGGGGGCGCCGTCGAGAACTGGCCAATGCATCGGCGCGCGTTGTCGACCGGCGCCAACACGTATGTGCGGCTGATGCTGGGTCTGGGGGTGCACGATGCCACCGCGGGCTTTCGCGCCTACCGCGCCGCGACGCTGCGCTCCCTCGACCTGGGCGGCGTGGAGTCGCAGGGCTACTGCTTCCAGATCGACATGGCGTGGCGCGTCGTGCGGGCGGGTGGGACGGTCGTCGAGGTGCCGATCACATTCGTCGAGCGCGAGCAGGGTCAATCCAAAATGAGCGGCGCGATCATCCGCGAGGCGCTGGTCAAGACGACTGCTTGGGGCATAAAAGAACGCGCGACGCAGGTGCGTCGCGCGTTCTCGAAGAAGTAGGGCTTAGCTGCCGATTCTTCCGGCCCGCAGCAGCTCGAGGCGCTCGTCGAGGAGTTCCTCCAGCTCGGGGATGGTGCGGCGCTCCAGCAGCATGTCCCAGTGGGTGCGCTGCTGCTTCACCTCGTTGTCGGCGGGGCGGTCGCCGTCACGCAGGAGGGCGAGGGCGCCGCAGTGGCATTCCCACGACAGCGGGACGTCGGCCTCGACGGAGAACGGCAGTGTGACGATGTGCCCGTTGGGGCAGTCGTAGTGGACGTCGCGGCGCTCCGCGAGTTCGGCGTTGCCCGGCGCCTCCATGCTCTGGGTTCCCAGGCGCATTCCGCGCAGTGCTCGATCAGCCATGTCAGCCTCCCTAGGTCGTGTGCAGGCGGGGGTGGTGCCTGCTTCCAGGAGGGAAACGACCCTGCTAGCGGGGATGTTCCCGCCTCACGTTTTTGTTCCTGGGAATGGCCGATGCCGTGGCTGGCTTCCCGCCCTAGGTGCGGCTGGGGGAGAGGGTAGCTGTCGCATCGGCCGGGAACAGGCGCGGGCGCAGCCATAAGCTGACATAGACGAGCGCCACCAGGACCGGCACCTCGATGAGTGGTCCCACGACTCCCGCGAGGGCCTCGCCGCTGGTGGCGCCGAAGGTGCCGATCGCGACGGCGATGGCGAGTTCGAAGTTGTTGCCGGCCGCGGTGAACGCCAGGGTGGTGGTGCGGGCGTAGCCGAGTCCGAGCGCGCGGCCCGTGACTATGCCGACGGACCACATGACCGCGAAGTACGCGAGCAGCGGCAGCGCGATGCGGGCCACGTCCCACGGGTGGGCGACGACCTGTTCGCCCTGCAGCGCGAAGAGCAGCACGATCGTGAACAGCAGCCCGTAGAGGGCGAAGGGGCCGATGCGCGGGAGGAACTCGTCCTCGTACCACTCGCGGCCCTTGGTCCGCTCGCCGATGGCCCGGGAGGCGAAGCCCGCCGCGAGCGGGAGCCCTAAGAAGATCAGCACGTTGAGCGCGATGGTGCCGATCGAGGCGTCGAGGCCTTGCGTATCGAGTCCCAGCCAGCCGGGCAGGACCGTGAGGTAGAACCAGCCGAGCAGCGAGAAGGCGACGACCTGGAAGACGGAGTTGATCGCGACGAGCACGGCCGCCGCCTCGCGGTCGCCGCACGCGAGGTCGTTCCAGATGACGACCATGGCGATGCACCGGGCGAGCCCCACGATGATGAGGCCGGTGCGGTAGGCCGGGAGGTCGGGAAGGAAGATCCACGCGAGGGCGAACATCACCGCGGGGCCCACGAGCCAGTTGAGCACCAGCGACGAGGTCAGGAGCCTCTTGTCGCCGGTGACGGCGGCGACCTTGTCGTAACGCACCTTCGCGAGCACCGGGTACATCATGATGAGCAGGCCCAACGCGATGGGAATCGAGATGCCGCCGATCTCCATCGACTCGAGCAGGTCGCCGATGGCCGGCACGAACTGACCGAGCAGCACGCCGCCGACCATCGCCAGGCCGATCCACAGCGGCAGCCACCGGTCCAGGGTGGACAGCCGGCCGGGGACGACCTCGGGTGCGGCGGCCGTCACTTGACGAGGTCCGCGAGGAGGGCCTCGACGCGGCCCTTGATCTCGTCGCGGATGGGACGCACGGCCTCGATCCCCTGGCCGGCGGGGTCCTCGAGGACCCAGTCCTCGTAGCGCTTGCCCGGGTAGTACGGGCAGGCGTCGCCGCAGCCCATGGTGATGACGGCATCGGATGCCTGGACGGCGTCGGGGGTGAGAACCTTGGGCTGCTCCTCGCGGATGTCGATGCCCTCCTCGAGCATCGCCTCGACCGCGGTGGGGTTGATCTGGTCGGCGGGCATGGAGCCGGCCGAGCGCACCTCGACGGCGCCGCCCGAAAGGTGGCGCATGTATCCGGCGGCCATCTGGGACCGGCCGGCATTGTGGACGCAGACGAAGATGACGGAGGGCTTGGAGTCGCTCATGCGGCCAGGATGGCGCGTATATTGATGGCTGTCAATATTGATAAGTCTCGATGTTCCGGCTAGCCTGCCGGAATGTCCCTGCGCGAGAATCTGCTGGCCGATGCCGACGTCTGCACGCCCGGCACCGTCTTGTCGGTGCCCGAGGGCGACGATGCGACCGACGCGGCGCTGCTCAAGGTGGTCGCCGACCCCACACGGCTACGGATCCTGCGCATCCTCGCCGCCAATGGGGCCGTGTGTGCGTGCGACCTGGAGGAGCCGCTGGGGATCAGCCAGCCCACGGTCTCGCATCACCTGCGACAGCTGCACGAGGCCGGCCTCGTGACACGCGAGAAGCGCGGCACGTGGGCCTTCCATGCGATCGATCGCGACGCGGTGGCGGCCGTGGCGAACTCGCTCGCCGCGCTGACGGCCTGATCTAGGGCGCGGCGGTCAGGAAGCGCGGCAGAGACGCGAGGGCGCTGACGTGGCCCTCACCCTCGAGTTCCACGAGACGCGCGTCGGCGAGGGCCCCGGCGAGCCACCGCCCGTGAGTGACCGGCACAATCCTGTCTGCGGTGCCGTGCAGGAGCGTGACCGGGCAGCGGATGTCCGCGAGCGCCACGCCCCAGCTGTGCACATACGCGAGGTCGTCGTCGACGGGCCCGTCGGGGAAGCCTCCGGCCTCGCCGAGCCAGCCCAGGCCGTCCCGCAGAGCTTCCCAGTCACGCTCGGTGAACTCGGGGTCATAGTCCTCGTCGGGGAGAGCCCGGCGCTGTTCCTCGCCGCTCTCCGCCGCGCCCAGCGCGGCCACACCGGACGGGATCATGCCCGCGAACCAGTCGAGCCCCTCGGCGTGCCGGGGAGCGAGCGAGGCGACGGTGATGGCCCAGGCGACCCGGGCATCGGCCGCCGCTGAGGCGAGCGCGTGCGGACCGCCACCCGAATACCCGACGACCGCATAGCGCTCAAGCCCCCACTCGTCGGCGACCGCCGCCACATCCCGTGCGACGTCCGCGGCGGAGCGGCCCGGCAACCGAGTGGAGTCGCCGTAGCCCGGGCGGTCGACGCCCGCCCACGCCCAGCCGTCCGGGAGCGCGAACGGCGGCGGCGCTCCCGTCCCCGGCGTGCCGTGATGCCAGAACACGGTGAGCTCGCTTCCCGGGGAGCCGTACATCGCGAGGCCGCGCCCGTCGGGGAGCGTGAGTGTCTGCGTCATGTCCCGAGGCTACGTCGCGCGCCGCACATCGGCATCATGAAGTGGCACCATGAAGCCGTGACGACTCCCGCCGAGCAGCGCCTGCGCGACCTCGCGCTGCTGCGCCGTGCCCGCGACCGGATGGACCGCGACCACGCTCAGCCTCTGGACGTGGAACAGGTGGCCGCGGGCGTCGGGATGTCCGCCGGGCACTTCTCCCGCTCCTTTCGTGCCGCGTATGGGGAGACGCCGTACGCATACCTCATGACGCGACGCATCGAGCGCGCCATGTCGCTGCTGCGCCGCGGAGACCTCAGCGTCACCGACGTGGCCCTCGCCGTCGGCTGCCAGTCGCTCGGCACGTTCACCACCCGCTTCACGGAGTTGGTGGGCTTGTCGCCCGGCGCCTACCGCCGTCAGATGGCCGATGCCGTGGCGGGCCTTCCCACGCTCGTCACCCGGGAAGCCGCCAGACCGGTCAGGAATCGAGAAGCCGCGGCGCACCTCACCGTCCTACGGTGAAGCCATGGACATCACCATTCACTCGTCGTTCCTGCCGCTCACCGACCCCGAGGCATCGCTCGCGTTCTACCGCGACGTGCTCGGTTTCGAGGTGCGCCTCGATGTGGGCCAGGGCGCTATGCGCTGGATCACCGTCGGCCCCGCTGGCCAGGCCGACACGAACATCGTGTTGTACCCGCCGCAGGCCAACCCCGGCGTGACGGACGAGGAGAAGCAGACCATCGCGGAGATGATGGCGAAGGGCACCTTCGCATCACTTCTCCTGGCGACGCCCAATGTCGACGCGGCCTTCGAGCAGATCGAACGCCACGACGTCGAGGTCGTCCAGGAACCCACGGACCAGCCCTACGGCGTGCGCGACTGTGCGCTTCGCGACCCGGCCGGCAACCTGATCCGCCTCCAGCAGCGTGGCTAAGGCACCTGGCAGACTGGGCGCACAGGCAGACCGACCCTGCCGCCGCATCGGCCATCTCGAAGGAGTCTCCCGTGACCGAGGCTGACAGCCACGACCTCATTCGCGTGCGCGGAGCGCGCGAGAACAACCTGCGCGAGATCTCCGTCGACCTACCCAAGCGGCGCCTCACGGTCTTCACGGGCGTCTCGGGCTCGGGCAAGAGCTCGCTGGTCTTCGGCACCATCGCCGCCGAGTCGCGCCGCCTGATCGACGAGACCTATCCGGCGTTCGTGCAGGGCTTCATGCCCTCGCTGAACCGGCCCGACGTCGACTCTCTTGAGGGTCTGACCACCGCGATCATGGTCGATCAGGAGCGCATGGGCGCCAACGCCCGCTCCACGGTGGGGACCGCCACGGATG
The DNA here is from genome assembly GCF_002090135.1 of Demequina sp. NBRC 110055. GTDB lineage: Bacteria > Actinomycetota > Actinomycetes > Actinomycetales > Demequinaceae > Demequina. The sequence goes on from NZ_BBRL01000006.1 coordinate 38,565, forward strand.
CGAATGCGCTGCTCAGGATGCTGTTCTCGCGCGTCGCCGAACCGCACATCGGCTCGCCGCAGGCGTACTCGTTCAACGTCGCGTCCATCTCGGGGCAGGGTGCGGTGCAGATGGAGAACAGTCGCGGCACCACCACCAAGGAGGTGCGGTCCTTCTCGATCCAGGGCGGCCAGTGCCCCCGGTGTGAGGGCATGGGGTCTGTCTCAGACATCGACCTGGCCCAAGTGTTCGACGAGAACAAGTCGCTGAAGGACGGCGCCATCACCGTGCCCGGCTATACCGCGGACGGCTGGTACGTGCGCATCTACTCGGAGTCGGGCTTCCTCGACGGCGACAAGCCCATCAAGGACTTCACCAAGCGCGAGCGCGAGGATTTCCTGTACAAGGAGCCCACCAAGGTCAAGTTCTCCAATATGAACATGACCTACGAGGGGCTCATCCCGCGCATCCAGAAATCGATGCTGAGCAAGGACAAGGACGCGATGCAGCCGCACATCCGCGCCTTCGTCGAACGCGCCGTGACCTTCCAGACCTGCCCGGAGTGCGACGGCACGCGCCTGAACGAAACCGCGCGTTCGTCCCTCATCGCAGGCGCGTCGATTGCCGACCTGTGCCGCATGCAGATCACGGACCTGGCGACGTGGTTCGACGACGTCGAGCTACCCGCCGCCGGCCCACTGGTGGACGGCATCCGCGCGGTGCTGCGCGCCTTTGTGGAGATCGGGCTCGGGTACCTCTCACTCGAGCGGCCCACCGGCACCCTGTCGGGCGGCGAGTCGCAGCGCACCAAGATGATCCGCCACCTCGGCTCCGCGCTGACCGACGTCACGTACGTGTTCGACGAGCCGACCATCGGGCTCCACCCACATGACATCGGCCGTATGAACGACCTGCTGTTGCAGCTGCGCGACAAGGGCAACACGGTGCTGGTGGTCGAGCACAAGCCCGAGGCGATTCGCATTGGCGACCATGTGGTCGATATGGGGCCGGGCGCGGGCAGCGACGGGGGAGAGGTGGTCTTCGAGGGCACGCCCGCCGAGCTCGCCGAGGCCGACACCCTCACCGGGCGTCACCTGCACGACCGCGCGTCGCTCAAGTCCTCGGTCCGCACGCCCACGGGCGTGCTCGAGGTGCGGGGGGCCGATGCGCATAACCTGCGGGCGGTCGACGTCGACATCCCGACGGGAGTGTTGGTCGTGGTCACGGGCGTGGCGGGCTCGGGCAAGTCGTCACTCATTCACGGCTCGATCACGCCGCGCGACGAGGTAATCGCGGTGGACCAGAGCCCGATTCGCGGCTCGAGACGTTCGTCTCCGGCCACCTACACGGCCCTGTTGGAGCCCATCCGCAAGGCGTTCGCGAAGGCCAATGGCGTGAAGCCCGCGCTCTTCAGTTCGAACTCCGAGGGAGCCTGCCCCGTGTGCAAGGGCGCGGGCGTGGTCGTGACCGACCTCGGCCCGTTCGACTCGGTCGAGACGGTGTGCGAGGAATGCGAGGGCAGGCGCTTCCAGGCGTCCGTCCTCGAGCACACGCTGGGCAGCAAGAACATCGCCGAGGTGCTTGAGATGTCCGTCGCCGCCGCCGAGGAGTTCTTCGCCGCGGGTGACGGGAAGGTCCCCGCCGCACACAAGATCTTGGACCGCATGCGCGACGTGGGGCTGGGCTACCTCAAGCTCGGTCAGCCGCTGACGACCCTGTCCGGCGGCGAGCGCCAGCGCCTGAAGTTGGCCGCACGCATGACCGAGAAGGGCGACGTGTACGTCCTCGACGAGCCCACCACGGGCCTGCATTTGGCCGACGTCGAGAACCTCCTGGGGCTCTTGGACCGGCTCGTGGACTCGGGCAAGTCCGTCATCGTCATCGAACATCACCAGGCCGTGATGGCGCACGCCGACTGGATCATCGACATGGGGCCGGGCGCCGGCCACGACGGTGGCTCGGTGGTGTTCGAAGGTACGCCCGCCGACCTCGTGGCCGATGCCTCGACGCTCACCGGGCAGCACCTCAAGGAGTACGTCTCATGAGCGCGCAGCAGGTGGCGTTCGAGGCCGTCATCGGTGTCGAGGTCAAGGGCGAGACGTGGGCGTGCGTCGAGATCCCGGACTCGGCGGAACTCTTCGGCACCGGGAAATCCGTGAGGGTCGATGCGATGGTCGACCAGGTCGAACTGTCCAATGTGGGGGCGATGGTCACGGGCCGCGGCGGGCACATGATCTCGCTGAATGCCAAGGTGAGAAACGCGCTGGGCAAGGACATCGGCGACGTCGTTACCGTGAGCGTGACGCGCCGCTGAGTGCAGGCAGTGGCGTGGCCGACGGCGGGGTCGCGGGCCGGCGGCCCGCAAGTGCGCCGGCGCCGACCGCGCCCAGGACCACGGCGCCTCCCACGAGCTGGACGAGAGTGAGCGACTGACCCAAGAGCCACCAGCCCAGCGCCGCGGCCGTTAGCGGAGTGAGGAAACTCAACAGGCTGACGCGAGCGGCGGGGAGGCGGAGGACCCCGCCGAACCACAGCACATATGCGAGCGCCGTGCCTGGCAGCGTCAGCCACAGGTACCCGGCGATGTTCTGCGCCGTGAGCGCCGGTGGCAGGCCCTCCACCAGCAGCATCGGGATCAGCAGCACGAGACCTCCGGCGACCAGCTGCCATCCGGTGAACGTGATGAGCGGCACGGGCCGTCCCCATCTCTTGGTCAGCATCACCCCCGCGGAGGTGGACGCGGCCGCGGCGAGTCCTGCGGCGATGCCCCACGCGTCCAGGTGCGCCGAGGGTGTGATCACGAGCATGGCGACACCCACCAGCCCTGCGACCGCGGCAAGGCGTGCGACGCGCGAGACGCGTTCCGACAGCACGGCGCCGGCGAGCACCGCGGTGATGAGCGGGTTGATGGCCGCGAGCGTGGCCGCGATGCCTCCGGGAAGGCGATACGCGGAGACGAACATCAGGGCGAAGAACGCACCAATGTTGAGGGTGCCAAGCACGGCGGCCTTCCACCACCAGTCGCCGCGGGGGAGGACTCGAGTCGCGGCGAGGATCGCAAGCCCTGCGGGCAGGGCGCGGATGGTCGCGGTGAGGAGGGGGCGGTGATCGGGAAGGAACTCGGTCGTGACGAGATAGGTGGTGCCCCAGGTGAGGGGTGCCAGTGCGGTCACCGCGACCGTGCGGGTCGTGTTCATTTTGGCCTTCTTCGGGAGATATTTTGATATCAAACTATCTGACATATCTCGACGTCAAGATATTCCGCTGGCAGGATGAAGCCATGACAGAACGCCATCCGGATGCGATCGACGCGATCGTCGACGCGTGGGCCGCCGAGCGTCCCGACCTCGACCTTGAGGCGCTGCCCACCATTGGGCGGCTGTCGCGTTTCGCGGGCCTGGTTCAGGTCCGCCTCGATGCCGTCTTCGCGCAGCACGGCTTGCAGGGGTGGGAATTCGACGTGCTCTCTGCGCTGAGGCGCGCGGGAGCTCCGTACGAACTGAAACCGGGGGAGCTCGACCGCGCCTTGCTCATCTCGTCCGGCACCACCACTCATCGCGTCACGCGTTTGGAGGCCCGCGGGCTCGTCACGCGCGCCCGCGATGACAGTGACCGTCGAGTGGTGCGCGTACGACTCACTCGAGAGGGACGAGCGCTCCAGGAGGCAGCGCACCGCGACCATGCCGCGAATGGATCGCGCATCCTCTCCGGGCTCACCCGCGACGAGCGCGCGGCACTCCTGACGGGCCTCGTGGCACTCGGGCGCACCTTGGGCGACGCCGAGGGAATGCCGACCGCATCTCATTAGTTGAACCCTCAAGTGAATGGCCCTACGATGGGGCCATCCGACTGAGGAGTGACCATGACCGCCACCATCGTTGCCCACCCCACCACGGCATCGGCCGTGCCAGACGCGACCGTACGCACGAGTGTGCGAGTGCCGCTGAGCTTCGCCGACGGCTACGCGACCGAGGCGGATGTCATGACGTTCATGGGGCTCGTCGACGGCAAGGAGCACCTACTCCTGGGCCTGGGCGACTGGCGCGGAGCGCTGGAGACGGCACGCGCCGGGGGAGAGGCGCCGCTCATGCGTCCGCACTCCGAATGCCTCACGGGCGACGTCTTCGGTTCGGAGCGCTGCGACTGCGGTCCCCAGGTGCGCGAGGCGGTCGAGCGGATCGCCGAGACCGGCGGCTTCCTCGCCTACCTGCGCCAAGAGGGTCGCGGGATTGGCCTGTACGCCAAGCTCGACGCCTACGCGCTGCAGGACACGGGCCTCGACACGTACGAGGCCAACCGCGCCGTGGGCCATGCCGACGACGAGCGCGACTACTCAATGGTCGCGCAGATGCTCGGCGCCGTCGGAGCGGATCGCGTTCGACTGCTGTCGAACAACCCCGACAAGGCCAGTCAGCTCGAGGACCTCGGCGTGCACGTCGAGGCACAGGTACCGACGGGGGTTCACCTGACCGCCGCCAACGCCCGCTACCTCGCCGCGAAGCGCGACGTGACCGGACACCTGCTGGAGCTCGCATGACGACCCAGCCGGCGCATCGGCCCGACTCGCTCGCCGCAGCCACCGGCATGGGCGCCGTGACGTTGAAGGTCGCCGACCTCGACGCGATGGTCGCGTACTACCGCGACGGCGTGTTGCTCGAACTGATGTCCCTGGTAGACGGGGTGGCCGTGTTAGGACGCGGGGGAGTACCCATCGTCATTCTTGAGCACACGCCCGACCTTTCCTGGGCCGCACGTGGCTCCGCCGGGCTCTTCCACACTGCGATCGTGTTCGACACGCGCGCAGAGTTAGCACGCTCGCTATATTCGATCGCGCGCCGCTTCCCGGGGACCTACACGGGCAGCGCGGACCATCTGGTGTCCATCGCGTTCTATATGAACGACCCCGAGGGCAACGGCGTCGAGCTGTATTGGGACCGCGACCGCACCGAGTGGTCGTGGACGCACGGCCAGGTCGAGATGGACACGCTGTTCGTGGACCCGAACGCCTTCCTCGGCGAGCACCTGGTCGTCGAGACGGCCGATGCGACAGCTGACTTGGCGCCGGCGACGGTGGGTCACGTTCACCTGTCCGTGGGCGACGTCGACACGGCGCGGACGTTCTACGTGGACGCACTCGGATTCGACCAGACGTTCGCGATGCCGGGCCAGGCGCTGTTCGTCTCCGCCGGGGGTTATCACCACCACATGGCGATGAACGTGTGGAACTCACGGGGCGCGGGGCTGCGGGCGCCCGCGTTGGGACTAGGGCTCGTGCGGATCGGCGTGCCGAGCGCCGACGAACTCGGCGAGGCGGGGGAGAGGCTGCGCTTCGCGGGCGTGTCGCTCGCCGATGATGGACGTACGGTCAGCTTCGACGATCCGTGGGCGAACAGGATCGAGTTGTCGGTCACTCCGTGAGGGAGTACCCAGTGTTCAGTGCGGGAGTGCTCGGGGATCCCTCGTTGACTCTGGAGCCTCTTCGCGTGTCGCATGCAGCGGAAATGTCCCCGGTGCTCGCAGATCCGATTCTCTACGAGTTCACGGGTGGAGAGCCGCCATCACTCGAGACGCTCCGGCAACGTTATGTCAGACAATCCCGCGGCATGTCGCCAGACGGCACCGAAGCATGGCTCAACTGGATCATCAGGGTTGTCGACACCCGAACGGCTGTCGGCTTTGTCCAGGCCAGCATTCGGGTTGAAACCGTGCCAGTGACCGCCTCGCTGGCATGGCTCATCGACCCGACACACCAAGGACGCGGCTATGCGAGACGTGCATCGTCGCTGGTCATTGACGCATTGCGCGCTCAGGGCGTCACGGAGTTCCGTGCAAGCATTGCTGACGGTCACGTCGCATCGGAGCGCGTGGCAACGCGGCTCGGCATGCGACGCACTGAGGAACGCGACGACGACGAAGCCGTGTGGCGACTCTGAACGCCCGCGGTGCGTGACTGGTAGCGGCTGCCCGCTCACCTTCGCATAACGCCGATAATGTGCAGTTCGGTAAGGTGCCTGGTAACTGGCCAGTTTCTTCCGAGAAAAGCGTTGCGAGAATCATCGAAACGCATTGCACACAATGTGGTTATTGCGACCGTGTTATTTCTTCACCCCTTTTTCGTGATTCACGGTGGGGTGTTCTTGAACTGACGTGCCCGCTGTGCGAGACCGCGCAGCTGCACACGGTGAACGTGTCGCTGCTGGCTGACATGCCTGCTCCGGTCAAGGTTGAGCGGGGGTAGCGGTGTGGGACGTCTTTGGTTCAACCTTCTCCGCGTTCGTCGCTGGCTTCGGTACGCGGTGGTGGGTCTTGCCGTTGGTGCTGCTGCTGGTCTTGGTAGCGAAGCTCAAGCCGTGGAGACTCCTGGGGGCGAAGTGGAGCCGGTGACCTGCTCCGACAACGTGACGCTCTCCATCGCGGACACGTGCGAGTGGCAAGAAGCGGAGCGCGGCGACAAGTTCGACGCCCTCGCGGATCTGCTGCTGTACGGCTCGACCGGCGTCGCGTTCCTCGGTGGCTGGAGGTTCGCACGATGAACGGCCACAACGTCAAGTGCACGCACGCCGACGAGCACCGACGGATCACCGCGACCTGCACGTGCGGCTGGACGCTCTACGCCGCGTCACAGACCGCGCTTGAGGCGGCGGTGGACCACGCAACGATGTTCGAGCTCGAGCGCCACGAACGCACCAGGCGGGCCGTCGCATGATCGGCGACCCGGCAAGCATCGTCCTCGACGCCGACGAGGCCGAAGCGCTTCGCGAGGTTGTCTCCGAAGCGATTACGGCTGCTGTCGCTGTCGGTCTGGGGATCGGCGTCGCCTTCGTCGCCGCGCTCTGGATCGGCTCGGAGGGCGTCGCGTGGCTGTGGACTCGTGCCCGTGCTCGTCGCGCTCGCCGTGAGGTGACCGCATGAGCGCCCTCGAGCTCGTGGCCGTAGTGCCCGCCGTCGTCGGCCTGATCGTTCTCGCCGCTGGCTCCCTCCTGGGGGTTGCGCGGTGAGCCTCGTCATGCCGTTCCTGGGGTTCGCTGCCGCAACGCTGATCACGGTGGAGATCTTCAACGTCGCGATGGCGTGGCTGTCGGATGCGATGGACGCATGATCGGCGAAATCGTGGCGATCTGGATCCTCGCGTTTAGCGCCGGGGCCGGTATCGGCCTGGCATCAAAGCTTCTGCGACGGCATGTCGCAGAGAACGAAAACTGATTAGGAGGAGGTGAAAAAGGATGGAGACTCTCGACCCCGCGATCTCCGGCGCGTTCACGGACGGTGCCGCGCTGATCGGTCTGCTTGCCGTCGCTGCGGTGGCCGTCGTCGTTGCCGGTATCGGCATCCGCGTCGGCATCAAGTGGCTGCGCCAGACCATGAACAAGGCGTAAGCCACTTGCAGTACCGATCTGTGCCGGCCCTCCACCACAACCCCCGGGTGGGGGGCCGGCACACTGGCGAAAGAGGACAACGTGACTAGCTCGAAGGCCCGCCGCATCAGCGGCTACGCGAGCCTCGCTGTCGCGCTATCTCTCGTCCTCACCATGTTCACGCCCGCGACTACCGCGCCTGCCGTCGCCGCCGACTTGGACGGCGTGGGTTGCATGGATGTGGTTGGCACGTCGGAGTGGTCCGACTGCATGAGCGCAGCTCTCGCGGGCCTGTTCTCTTTCGGAACCTCGGGCCAGTCAGATGAGTACGTCGATCCCGACACGGGCGAGATTAAGGACCTCGAGTCTTTGGCTGGACTCGGCGTACTTATGCTCGGCAAAGGCAAAGGAGCGACCGCAACCGGCGCCGCTTCCGTGGGCGCGGGCGTGTCCGGACTAAGCGCGACGGGTACCGCAGCCGGTGTCATGGCTGCATCGGCCACGGGAATCTATTTGGGTGGCGAGGTTCTCGGCGATGCCGTCACGAGCGCGAAGAACTTCTTCGTTGACACGGATGAGGCGGGTCTTCCGATGTCGGAGGGCACGGAGCCGGGCTGGAATCCTGCGCCGCCCGTGACGCCGAACTCGCAGGCGGTTTACACGGGTTTGGTGTGGACGGGTCCGAATACGGTCGTGGTGACGGCTTCGACTAGTTGCGTTGATATCGGGGTCTCGCAGTTTCGCCCCTGCTTAGGCTCTCCGTCGCATACTGGCCTCATTTCGGTGCACCTGTACGACGTCGATGGTGACTCCGCGGGGTCCTCTGGCGTGGTTGATGTGACTCAATGCCGGCATGATGGCGAGTTCACGGGTGAGTGCTTTACTCAGCCGTTGGATGTCACCGATAGGTACTTGATGCTGAGGGTGCGTGAGCGCAATAGCGATGGATACGCCGATTACTTTTGGTATCCGCAGCAGCATCCGGACTATCTCCCTGGGCAGCCGGGTGGTTTGACTGGTCAAGTCGTGTCCACGATGGAATGCATCGGCGCTGACGACACTGAGGTCGTCACGAGCACGGTCGATATCGCGGGCTCCGTTGGCGATGTACCGGTCGAGCTCGGAGACTTGAACTGTGGTCCTGGCCGCGTTCTCGGCGCTTACTCGGTGAACTTCATTGACCCTGATGGCGGGGTCCACGAACTGTTCTCTGGTGAGAATGATCAACTGATTCAGCGCATTCCGACGGAGTTTGACCGGTGCATGACGCGCGGTGAATGTGATCTACAGCTGTGGCGTGTGTTCAGTGAGAATCCGGCTCAGTTTTGCGGCCCTACGGCGGCGGGATGCCCGAACTGGTGGAACGATCCCGCGAAGCTCGACAACTACGAGTGCACGTTCTCCGGTCAACCGGTGGACCTCGGGTACTGCTCGCTGTACCGCAAGCCCGGCCAGATCAGCCCCAACGTCGGGGTCGAGGGCAAGCCAGACGGGACGGTCTCGGTAGGCACGATCACCAAGACGCTTGACCAGTCCGATTACGACGACTTGAAGAAGGTCAACCCCTCAACGGGCACGGGCTCGCAACCTGACACGGGCGAAACCACGATCCCCGTTCCCTGCGTCGGACTAACCTGCGGCCCCATCGCCCCGCCCATCGATGACGTGATCGAGCACGACGAGGACACGGACCGCTGCTGGCCCAACGGGCTCGGCGTGTTCAACCCCTTGGAGTGGGTGTTGCGGCCCCTCAAGTGTGCGTTCATGCCCCGCGCCGGATTCGTGGACGGTCTCATGGCCACATGGCGCACTGAGATCTTCGACAAGCCGCCGTTCGTGATCGTCACCACCGGCACCGCTGTGGTGTCGGGACTGATCGGCGGCTACTCGTCCGGCTCGTGCGCGTTCCCTGACTTCATGCCGCTCAACGCTGACGTGGATCTCGAGATCCCGTGTGAACAACCGCAAGGCTGGGACACCGTCTACTCGATCATGACCGTCGCTATCTGGGCCGGTGGGCTTTGGATGGCTGTCCGTATGGTCGCGGCCGCGCTGGGCAACCGGGAACCGCAAGCATGATCACTGAATGGCTGTTGCAGCTCGTCGGCGGGATCGCCGCCGCACTCGTGTCGCTGCTACCTGCCGTCAACTGGGACGTGGACGACTTCTCGGGCGCGTCAATGCAGTGGGGCACGTCTTTGTCTGCGTTCAACGTGTACGTGCCCCTTACGGCGATCTTTGCTGTCGCCGGTCTCCTGCTGGCCGTGTGGCTCACCACGGCGGCATGGAACGGTCTTGTGTGGGTCTATCACCAGTTCTGGGGGTCCAACTAATGCATGAAAGAAGCTTCATTCATCGCGTACGTGCGCTCGAGTCACTCGCCGACAAGCTCGAGCCGCTGCTGTGCACCTGGTGCGAGGACTGCGTGCCCGCACTCGACTCGGTGCGTGCCGTACGCGCTCACCGGTATCGCAAGCCCGTGGAGATGAAAGCGCTGTTCACGATCATGTTCGCTCGCCAGCGACTCAAGGGCGAATGCGAGCACAAGCGCGACGCCTGGGACGTGCTCGGGGCTCGAGCATGATTGAGGGCTACGTCGGCCGTCCTGGCTCGGGGAAGACGTACACGCTGACCAAGCGTGTGTTGAAGATCGCGAACAAGCGGCCCGTGTTCTCCAACTATCCGATTGATCATCCGAATGTGACGGTGTTTGAGCCCAAGGACCTGATGCGGCTCCCGTCCGGTGTGATCGTCCTCGATGAGGCGCACCTGTACTTTCCTGCGCGTGGTGCTCTCAAGCTGCCGATGTCGTGGCTGACGATGCTGTCGCAGACGCGCAAGATGGGTTGGGATCTGATCTGGTCCACTCAGCACGAACGTCGCATTGATGCGGTCGTGCGCGACGTCACCAATCTGATGTGGTGGTGCAAGACGTACGGCCTGGGGGAGAAGCCCTGGCTGTTCACCGCGCGTGCGTATGAGCCGGAGTACTTCCGCAAGCCGAAAATGGCGATGCTTCGCTCGTATCACCGGTTCGATCAGAAGGTCGCGGACGCGTACGACACGTACGGGTTCGTGCAAGAAGCGGATCACCTGCGCACGGTGGACGCCTACAGGAAGGAGGGTGAGGGTGTTTCGGATGTTCGCGGTAGTAGCGGCGGTGGTGATCGTCGCGGCGACGGGTCACGCGATGGTGGCGGGGCAATCGAACGCGCCGCCACTGACGGCGGGATCGACGGCGCTAGCGGCGGTGCTGATCGCTGGGCTCGCGTTTTGGCTGGGACGGAAGTTCGCTCAGGCGGGAGCGATAGCGAAGGCGACAGCGATCGCGGAAGCGAAGGCAGCAGCACAAGCTCGAGCCAGCGTGACGGCGAATCAGGCGGTCGCGTTCAACGTGTTGGTGGACGGTCAGCAGAGCCGTTCTGAGGTCATCGGCTCGGGGTATAAGCGGGGCGAATTGGAAGATTCGTACGGCGATGAGGTCGAGCTGCTGGAAGATTCTGGCGATGACATTGAAGTAATCAGTTTTGATGGTGGTCAGCGCTTCTAGCGTCCACTATTTTTGAGAACGTAACCCAAGCCACTGCAATGGCTAGATACCGGGGGTGCGCGTGCTGACGAGCACGAAGCGTTGCCACCCACTGACCGACTACAGCGCGGTCAGTGGGTGGCTTCGTGACGCTTCGGACTGGACCGAGGTCGAGACCCTTGCCCGTGAGATCGACGGCGCGCGCCCCGTGCTTCCCGGCGCGGCTGACCTCGAGGCCGTCGCGCACCATGTGTCAACGCTGCTCGAGCGCCCGTATTCCGCGCCGATGTGGTCACCCAAGGCGTCTCTGTGGGACGACTCCGAACCGGCCTACGAGCTCGAAATCTCGTTCGGCACGCTGCGCGCGCGTCGCCGTCACCAGTGGGTGCTGCCCGATGTGGCCGACGACTGGCACATGGTTGAAGGCGATGAAATCACACTGTTTGAGCTCGTCGACGAGCTCGCAGACGACAGCAGCCAGGGCACGCGCGGGCAGATCACGGGATGGTCTAAGCGTTCACGTGCACGCATGGCCGAAGCGTGCGCGCAACTCGACCTGGGGGAGTGGCTCGACGAGCCCGGCGCCCTGGCGATGCTCACGCTGACGATGCCCGGCAACTGGAAGAGCCTGGCGGGATCGGGTGCGGAATTCAAGAAGATCATGAAGCGCTTTCGCGACCGGTGGGCGTACAAGCTCGGCGAACTGAAATGCGTGTGGAAGCTCGAGTTCCAAGAGCGCGGCGCACCACACCTGCACCTGCTCGTGCGGGTGCCCGACGAGATCGACGGGCGCAAGCCCGAGCTGTGGATCGCTGACCAGTGGATCGCCGCGTGCGGTACGGTCGGCGCTGACGCTCGTAAGCAGCGCGCCGCACACTATCCGTCCGCGAACCGTCCACGCGGGTGCCTCGACATCGTGGACCAGTGGTCCGATCACCGGCGCATCGCGTCGTACTTCAACAAGCATGCCGCCAAGACCGGCGACGGCAAGGAATACCAGCACGACGTGCCCGAGCTGTGGCAGCGGCCGGGCAAGGGGCCGGGGCGGTTCTGGGGCTACTGGGGCCTCGAGCGTGCCCGCGAGGTCGTGCCGGTCACGCGTAACGCATGGATGAAGATTCGCCGCGAGCTGCGCAAGCTTGCGGAAGCGCGCAACGCGGCGGTGCAGTTGCGCCGCCTCGAGCACGCTGGGATCCCCGTCGCTCGTGCGCGCCTGTCACGCATCAACGCGGGCCGCATGTCGTCCATCGAGCGCCGCGAGCTGCGTCGCCTGCGCTATCGCGGCGACCGCCTCGAGGCGCAAGGCCTCGAGCTCGCACCGGACCAGGCCGCGCGGCTGGACTACCTCGAGCGGCTACGCGCGCAACCGGCGTCCAACGTCGGCGGCATGTGGGTCCTCGTCAACGACGGGCTGGATCTCGCGGTGCGCCTGGCGTCGCTGTATACCGGCGTACGCTGACGCCGCGATATCCGCGCACCACAACGCCCCTTGAAGGTCGTTGTTCGCGAGCAGTGTCGCGCATCGGCGCGCGTAGTCCGCTGCGGTGAGCTCTTCGCACTCGTCCAACGTGTCGTGCGTGAGCCGTTTGACGTGGCACGCTTCCTGGAACTCGAGCAGCTGCGCGCCGCTCATGCCGTGCCACGGGGATCGCTCTAGTCGCTTCATGCCGCGATTATCGGCGTGCTCGCGCTCGACCCTGAGTTGCGCGGTTCTCGCGCTCGGTCTCGCGCTACGCTCACTGGGCAGCGTCGAGCACCCGCCGGCCTTTACCTCGACTTGACTGTCTTTACCCGTGCGTTGCCCCATAGCACACCCTGTCAACTTGTGCAACATTTTGCTTAATATTGCGTGCGCTTTACCTGTGGTTCTCGACCGTCTCCGAGCTCGACGACCCGCGCGGCCCCACCCCGTCGTCCATGCCCCATCGGGCACAAGCTGACACCCAGATGGGTAGCGTCTGGGGCGCGAGGGGCCCCGCAGTCGAGTCCGAAGGACGCGCGCAGCGCGCCGCGAAGCGGATCGACGGAGCCAGCGGGGACGCGGGGGACCCCAGGCAGCGACCGCACGTCGGCGCGACAGCCGCCGACAACCGGCGAAAACTCGACCACGCGGCCCGAAGGGCCACGGAAGAAGCCCCAGGAGGCCGGAATACCAGGCTAAATACCACGTCGGCCCGGCTGGCTCGTTCTGATAGCCATAACTGTGGAAAGGCTGGAACGGGGGCGCGCGGGGCGCGCAAGCGAAGCGGCGGCCCGCCGCCGCCGTCCCACCTGATCGCGGGGGAGACCTACCAGAGCTTCCCGTACTTGAGATAGAACGCCCAGTTGCTCATCTCACGAGACTCCTCGGTGCATACGGCTTGACTCCCGTGCTTGTTGGCGCATCGCGTATTGGCCTCGACAAGATCCCAGTAGTCAGGCTCGAGCATCTTGTACGCCACGATCACGGCAACGATTACGCTCAGAATTACCAGCCAGTTTCTTCTCACGGTGACCCCCTCAGTCAGTCGTACATAGCCTAGCGACACGCCTTTTGACTCTGAGTGCTTGCGCGGTGTAGGGCGCGGGTGTATGTTCGCCGCATCGGCCTACCCGGGCCGGACCCGACTGCAATCGGGGAGATACTGAACAAGGGATTCATCATGGCTGACGCCACTTCTGACTACCTGGTGCTGAACCGCACCAAGAACACTTTCACGCCCAAGGACGAGAGCGAGCCGGTGACCTTCTTCCAGGCGCTCCTGTTCGACGTGACTACCAAGGCCCTCGCGGTGTTCCGCTCCAAGGAGATCGGTGATTTCGACACGCTGATCGCCGGTGAGGTCGTCCAGGACTTCGAGGCCCGCGTCGACACGCCCACCCAGATTCAGGCGACGATGCTGCGGCCGACCAGCGCCGGTGGCTTCGGCGGCGAGTCCTTCTAGAAAAGGGTCAGCCCCGGGCGGCTGCAACCGGCCCGGGGCCTGACCTCCTCAGCGGAGATACCTTACGCACAAGGAGATCTAGAAATGAGTTTACGCCGTAAGCGCCCCGTGATGCCACAAGCATCTACCAGGGAAAACCCGTGTAACGCCGATAATGTGCATTATGTCAGTTTGAGTGCGAATGGCCCGCTCGCACCATCGCCCCCACCGAACGCCACGACAACACCGACGCCACAGACAGCGCGGATAACACGGAGCCGACCGACAGCCACGAACCGATCGACAGGATCGAGCCCGACGAGCCGATGCTCAGCACAGAGTCCGTGGAGCCAATGCTGAGGATCGAACGGTTGCTGCCGATGGACAACACGGACCGATGCGACGCGATCGACTTCCAGGACCGGTGAGACATGCGCGGGGTCACGAGGTCGACTCTAGGACGCGCGTCACGCTTGCGCGAGCTGACGGCGCCTGCCAGGCTCGATGCAACACCTAGGGGGAAAGATGTCGTGGCGACTCACCGTTGTGGGCGCGCTCGTCGTGCTTGGCGCGACCGGCTGTGCGGATCCCGGCGAGCCGAATCCGACGGCATCTCTCACGGCCGTCGTCGCCACACCCGTTCCCGATCTCATGGGAATGACTCTCGACGAGGCTGCCGACGAGATCGAGGCCGTCACCGGCTCACGGCCAGAAATCATGATGGAGACGGACGGCGTGGTCGTCGATCAGTCGCCAGCTCCCGGCGAACCGATCCCCGAAAACGGCACGATCGGCATGGAGTTCTCTCAGTGAGTGCGTCACCGGCTTTCGCCGGCCCGCGCGGGCGGAGGTTCCTGCTCGCAGTGGCGACCCGGATGTCCGATGCCGTACGCACCATGGTCTTTCACGTCGGCTACGACCTCGACCCGGGCGCGGGAACGTCGACGGTCATGTTTGGCTGGACCGACGCTAAGGGGCAGACCGTGGCGCCTCCCGACATGCCTCACTACCAGGTAGCGGATGTCGCGCGCGAGATCAGTGACCTCGACCTCATGGCGATGACCACCGCCGATGTCTGGGAGTCACTCGTCGAGGCCGTCGACGAGGCCGCCTACTGGCAGCCTCCACGAGGCGAGGACATTCTCGCGTCTCGACCCGAACTCGACGGCCCGTTGGCGCGCGTCGGCGCCGCGGTAATCGGACACGGCCTCCTCCCCCGGCCCGACGGTGCCGCATACGCGGTGATCCACGTCCGCGACGGCGAGGCGAACGCGCGCTGGCCCACGGCATCGGCCGGCCACGACCTCCTCGAGGGCTGGATCACCGGCACCCGCGAGGACGAGCGGGGCGCTGAGCGCGACTGGCCGCGTGACCCTCGCGCGAGCTACAGCGGCGCCTGGTGGTCCACTCCCCCGCACGGCCTGGTGGTCTCGACTCCCTCCTCGACAGGCATCGGCCCCTGGGGCCTCTCCCTCGTGGAGGACGCGTTCGGCGAGACGGAGGCGATGACCGCTCCCGTCCTCGCCAAGCCTGAGGCGCGCGTGCGCGTCATCGAAACACGCGACGACTGGGTGGCCCTGTGCCGCGCGGCGCCCCTGGAGGTGACCGCGTCCAAGCGACACGACTGGTTCCACACCACCGGCCGCGATGACGTGCGTTGGGTCGTCCCCGATTGGTCGGCCATCGCAGCAGACTGGGACGCCGTGCACCTCACCCTCGCCGCATACCTGGACCTCGCGGGGCGCCCGCTCGACGTGTTCGAGGGCGTCGCAAGCGTCATCGCCGGCTGGAACCCCGGCTCCACGTATTGGTTCCGGGGCGCGAGCGTGGACCATGCCGCCTACGCGAACTGGGTGCGGGCCGATCAAGGCGCGCCATGGCAGCCGGCTGACATCGGCTGACCTCCCGCCCTTGTCCGCGCGCCTGCCCGGGGCGGCACCGACGCGACGATATGCTCTCTACCAGCGCCGATGTACGCGCCACCCTGAGAAGGCTGGAGGAGCGATGACCGAGACTATCGACACGGCAGACATCACGACGAGGTGGCGCGAGCTCCATGACGAGTTTGGCACGGCCCGCGCCCACGCACGCGGCGCCGATCCCGCGCTGCTCACCGATCGGGGTAGCGCCGTCGTTCTGACCGCGCCGCATGCCACCAAGCACTACCGTGCCGGCGCTCTGAAGCAGGCGGACTTGCACACCGGGTCACTCACGATGTTGGCCGGCGAGGTGGCCCAGGTGTCCACGGTGGTCGTCACGCGGGCACGCCACGAGTGGGAGACGTGGGACGAGCGAGACGACGAGTTCACGCGTCACTTGCGCGACCTCAGGGCTCCCGCCCGCATGGTCGTGGACATTCACGGCATGAGTGACCGCCACGGCCCCGACTTCTGCCTGGGAACCGGACCCCAGCCGGGCGCTCTCGAGGAGATGGCGGTCGACATCCTGCGCGAGGAGCTCCAATCGTTCGACGTGGCCGTCGATGCGCCCTTCGATGCCAGCCCGCACTACACGGTCACGAGCCTCGCGCAGCAGCATCTCGGACTCGCAGGACTCCAGATCGAGGTCGCAGCGCGCTGGCGCAGCCCCCACGACGATGCCGCCGCCCCGGCGGTCACGGCCCTGTCGAGCGCCCTGACGGTGGTCGACGAGGCCCTGCGCCTCGCGGCGTAGCCTCCGGTCTCGTCGCCGCTACAGCGCCGCGACCGCCCT
This sequence comes from Demequina sp. NBRC 110055, assembly GCF_002090135.1. Classification (GTDB taxonomy): domain Bacteria; phylum Actinomycetota; class Actinomycetes; order Actinomycetales; family Demequinaceae; genus Demequina. The sequence continues at coordinate 55,043 of NZ_BBRL01000006.1, forward strand.
CAGCTCGGTCGCCACGCCGTGAGCCCAGTCGCGGATCTGTGCGAAGTCGCGGAAGTCGCCCTTGGGCGGGTTGAGGGCGCGGATGATGGCCTTCTCCCCTGCGTTGAGCTTCTCGTAGTCGAGGGCGCCGTCAAAGGTCTTGTGCTCACGAGCGGCAATCAGCGAGGTCAGTTCCTTCGCCTCGTTGAACTCCTGATGCGGCTGCTTCACGGTGGCCATCCCCACGGAGAACAGCCACACGTCTCGGTGGCGCAACTCCTCGGCGTTTTCGCGGACGAGGCCGGAGGCATCGCGGCGCCACAGGCCGCCGTACACCGCGGAACCCACGATGATCGCGTCATAGAAGTGCACGCCGCCCACCTCGAAGGCCTCGGCGACGTCGACGTCGAAGCCGAGCGCCGTCAACTCTTCGGCGACGGCGACACCCACCTCGCGGGTGGATCCGTACTTTGAACCCGTAGCGACGAGAACCTTCATGATGACCTCCTCCTGTGCTCACTCCAGTGTCACAGGCGGACGGTCGGATGTCGGGGGACCTACGTCCTCAAATCGTTTACCAGGCGCTTCTCACCACCGCCCGGCTGCCCCGCCACGCTCACCCCGTCACTCGACGACCAGGATCAGGTCTCCCCCATGCAGGGCCTGAGCGCCGTCGATCGCGATCCGTGACACGGTGCCGCTGACGGGCGCCGTGATCGAGGACTCCATCTTCATCGCCTCGATCAACGCGATGGTCTGACCACTCTCGACGGTGTCGCCCTCGGCGACGGTGACGGTGACCATCCCCGAGAAGGGCGCGCCGATCGAGCCGGCCGAGGCATCGGCCTTCTCTCGCTCGACGATGTCGACGGAGGCGGCCTCGTCACGGATCTGAACCGGGCGCAGGGAGCCGTTGTAGTTGAACATCGCGGTGCGCTCGCCGTGGTCATCGGGCTCGCCCAGCGCCTCGAGCGAGACGATGATCTCCTTGCCCTCGTCGAGCCGGACGGTGACTTCCTCACCGGAGCCAACGGTCATGCCGTAGAGGTAGTGGAAGGTGTCCACCACCGAGATGTCGCCGTACGTGTCGACCGCGACGTCGAAGTCGTCCGCGGGGCCGGGGAACAGCAGGTGGTTGAGGCGCCTGCGGCGCTCGGGCCCGGCCGATGCGAGGGATGCCTTGTCGTCCTCGCTTAGCTCGGCGCGGGGCTTGGATCCGCCCCGGCCCTCGAGAGCCTTGGAACGGAACGGCTCCGGCCAGCCCGCGGGCGGATCGCCCAGTTCGCCCTGGAGGAAGCCGATGACCGAGTCGGGCAGGTCGTACTCCTGAGGGTTGGCCTCGAAGTCCGCGGGGTCCACTCCCCCGGCAACGAGGTTCAACGCAAGGTCACCGACCACCTTGGAGGACGGCGTGACCTTGACGAGGCGGCCGAGGATCCGGTCCGCGGCGGCGTACATGTCCTCGATCTGCTCGAACTTGTCTGCCAACCCCAGCGAGATCGCCTGCTGGCGCAGGTTCGAGAGCTGCCCGCCAGGGATCTCGTGACGGTACACACGTCCCGTCGGCCCTGGTAGACCGGACTCGAACGGGCCGTAGAGCTTGCGTACGGCCTCCCAGTACGGCTCGAGGTCGAGCGCCGCGTCGAGCGGGATCTCGGTCTGACGCGTCGTGTACTCCATCGCGGCGATGAGGGCGCTCATGGGCGGCTGAGACGTGGTGCCCGCCATCGCCGAGTTGGCGACGTCGACGGCGTCCACGCCGGCCTCGGCCGCAGCGAGCAGGGTGGCCACCTGGCCTCCCGTCGTGTCGTGAGTATGCAGGTGCACCGGCAGGTCGAAGCGCTTGCGCAGGGCGTCGACCAGCACGAACACCGATGCGGGGCGCAGTAGGCCCGCCATGTCCTTCACCGCGAGGATGTGCGCTCCGGCGTCGACCAACTGCTCCGCGAGGCGCAGGTAGTAGTCGAGCGTGTAGATCTTCTCGTCGGGAGAGATGAGGTTGCCGGTGTAGCACAGCGTCGCCTCGGCGACCGATTGCCCCGTGTCGCGCACCGCCTGGATGGCCGGACGCATCTGGTCGACGTCGTTGAGGGCGTCGAAGATACGGAAGATGTCGATGCCGGTGGAGGTGGCCTCCTCGACGAACGCATGTGCGACCTCGTCCGGGTACGGCGTGTAGCCGACGGTATTGCGCCCACGCAGGAGCATCTGGAGGGCGATGTTGGGCATGGCCTCGCGCAGGTCCGCGAGGCGCAGCCATGGGTCCTCCGAGAGGAACCGCATGGCGACGTCATACGTCGCTCCGCCCCAGCATTCGATCGAGAACAGCTCGGGCATCATGCGGGCGGTGTGGCCCGCGGCGCCCAGAAGGTCGTAGGTTCGCACACGCGTCGCGAGCAGCGACTGGTGGGCGTCGCGCATGGTGGTATCCGTGAGGCGCAGGCGCGTCTCGGCGCGCAGCGCCTGGGCAAAGCCCTCGGGGCCTAGTTCGATCAGCTGCTGGCGTGTGCCATCCGAAGGTGCGGCGTCGAGGTCGATGGATGGCAGCTTCGTGCGGGGCGACACCATGGCGGTCGGCGGCTCCCCATGGGCGCGGTTCACCGTGCGGTGGCCGAGGAACGTCAGGAGCTTGGTAGAGCGCTCGGCGTTCTCGGGCACCTCGAGCAACTGCGGGTTGTTCTCGATGAAGGCGGTGGTCACTCCCCCGGCACGGAACGACTCGTCGGCGAGCACCGCGCGCAGGAACCGAATGTTGTTGGTGACGCCGCGGATGCGGAACTCCGCCAGCGCGCGCGAGGCCCGCCGCACGGCCTGGTCGAAGTCGTGACCACGACACGTGAGCTTGACGAGCATCGAGTCGAAATGCCCCGTGATCTCGTTGCCGGCCATACCCGTCGCGCCGTCGAGGCGCACTCCAGCGCCGCCAGGCGAACGGTAGGCGACGATCTTCCCCGTATCGGGAAGGAAGCCATTGAGGGGGTCCTCGGTGGTGATGCGGGTCTGCACGGCGAAGCCCCGCGTGGCGATCTCCTCCTGACGGATGCCGATCTGCTCGAGCGTCTCGCCCGCGGCGATCCTGAGCTGGGCTGCGACGAGATCGACGCCCGTGACCTCCTCGGTCACCGTGTGCTCCACCTGGATGCGCGGGTTCATCTCAATGAAGACGTGCTGGCCCGCGCGCTCGCCCTCGGTGGCGAGCAGGAACTCCACGGTGCCCGCGTTGACGTAGCCGATGGAGCGGGCAAACTTCACGGCGTCGGCGCACAGCGCCTCGCGGATGGCCGGGTCCAGGGCGGGCGCCGGGGCGATCTCGACCACCTTCTGGTGGCGGCGCTGCACGGAGCAGTCGCGCTCGTACAGGTGCACGATGTTTCCGGTGCCGTCGGCGAGGATCTGCACCTCGATGTGGCGCGGACCGAGCACGGCCTGCTCGAGGAACACGGTCGGGTCACCAAAGGCGGTCTCGGCCTCTCGCATCGCGGACGCGAGCGACTCGGGCAGCGCCTCACGGGTCTCGACGCGGCGCATGCCTCGGCCGCCGCCCCCAGCGACCGCCTTCACGAAGACGGGGAAACCGATGCGGTCGGCGGCATCGATCAGTTCGTCCGCATCCCGCGAGGGCTCGGACGAGTCCAACACCGGCACGCCGGCCTCGCGCGCGGCCTTGAGTGCGGCCACTTTGTCGCCTGCCTTGGCCAGCACCTCGGGCGGCGGGCCCACGAAGGTGACGCCCTCCTCGGCGCAGCGACGGGATAGCTCGACGTTCTCGGACAGGAAGCCGTAGCCGGGATAGATGGCATCGGCGCGAGCGTGCTTTGCCACGCGCAGCATCTCGTCAATATCCAGATACGCCTTGACGGGGTGGCCCTCTTCGCCGATCCGGTAGGCCTCGTCGGCCTTCACACGGTGCTCGGACATGCGGTCCTCGTGCGGGAACACGGCCACGGTCTTGGCTCCATGCTCCACGGCCGCGCGGAAGGCCCGCACGGCAATCTCTGCACGGTTGGCGACGAGCACCTTAGAAAACATTGACTCCCCTTCGAACCTGTCTTGACTGAGGCTCACACTATCGCGGCCCCACTTAGAGGTTTGGCCCATGCTTGTGACGCATGAGGCTGATGTGACCGATGGTCACGTCACGGATGCCACACCAGGCCTCATCAGCCACAACTGTGGGCTAAACCGATGGGGAGGGCGCGGGTAGGTCCTCGGGTGTGCCGCTAGGACGCGGTGCGCTTCGCCCTGCGCTGGGCGAGCTCGTCCGTGCCGTCGGAGACGGGCTCGGCCTCGCCGCGGTCGGCGGGCAACTCGGACAGCGAGCCCTCGAGCTCACGCCAGACCTTGCCTAAGGCGATGCCGAACACGCCCTGGCCGCCCTGGACCAGGTCGATGACCTCGTCGTCGGACGTGCACTCATACACCGAGGCGCCGTCGGACATGAGCGTGATGTGGGAGAGGTCCTCCACGCCGCGCTCGCGCAGGTGGGAGACCGCGGTGCGGATCTGCTGGAGGGACACGCCGGAGTCGAGCAGGCGCTTCACCACGCGTAGCACGAGGATGTCGCGGAAGCCGTAGAGGCGCTGCGTGCCCGAGCCACCGGCGGAGCGCACGGTGGGCTCGACGAGGCCGGTGCGGGCCCAGTAGTCGAGCTGGCGGTAGGTGATGCCTGCGGCCTTGCACGCGGTCGGACCGCGGTATCCGGCGTCCTTGTCGAGGTCGGCCAGGCCGTCGTCGAAAAGAATCCCCTGATCGCTCACGACGCGGACGTCGCGCGAGCTGCTGTCGGCCATGAGCCCTCCTCATTCCCTCTCGACCTTCAACCTACGGTTGAAGCTTGACTCGGTCAACGCACCACGCGGCACGTCCCAGGTCACGATGTCTTTACTTATCGACCTCGGCGTGAAGCCAGGCGGAAAACAGTGCGACGGCGGCGTCCATGCGGGCACGCGTGGCCTCGTCGGCGGCCTTGTCGTCGCCCCGGTGCCGATCGGCGCGACCGGCGGTCACGGCAGCGTCGGCCTCTCGCGACACCGCACGTCCCAACAGGCCCAGATCGCGGCTCGCTCCCCCAGCGGCGAGGAAGGCGCCGCAGGCAACAACTAACGGCACGACAGCGCGGTCGAACCGCCCGGGCACCGCCTGAGCGATGATCCCTTCGGCCTCGAGCAGCGACACCACCGACGCCTCCACCGACGCGGCCCGTGCGAGATCGCCGTGGTCCACATAGGCGTCCTGGTCGGCGACGGCATGCGGCGCGATGGCCTCGTGCATGCGGCCCTCATCCAGAGCCTCCAGGTGCGAGGCGATCACGGACAGCGGCCGGTAGTGATCGCGCTGCTGGCGCAGCACGAAGCGCACGCGCTCGACGTCGGCCGGCGAGTACTGCCGGTAACCCGAGGGCGTGCGGTGAGGCGTCACGAGCCCGTTGGAGTCCAAGAAACGCAACTTGGACGGCGTCAACGCAGGGAACTCCGACTGGACCAGGCCAAGGACGTCGGAGACCCGCAACAGCGGCTCGTGGGACAGGGCATGCGGCCATGTCCCCTCGAGTGGTGCCGCGGGCGCACCCTCGGGCGCGGAGGCGGCGGCGCGAAGCGCTGCCATGGGGTCAGGCGGCCGTTCCGGGGTGGAACGTCATGCGGTACTTGCCGATCTGAACCTCATCGCCGGCCGCCAGCACCTTCTCGGTCACCAGCTCGCGATTCACATACGTCCCGTTCAGCGAGCCGGCGTCCTTCACGGTGAACGTCGAGCCCGACCGGACAAACTGCACGTGCTCGCGGCTCACCGTGACGTCGTCGAGGAAGATATCGGCCGAGACCGACCGACCCGCGGTCGTCACGTCGACGTCCAGCAGGAAGCGTGCGCCCTGGTTCGGGCCGTGATGGACGATCAGCAGCGCGCAGGTCTCGTCGAGTGCGTCGATCGCGGCGTCGTCCTGGGTGGACAGTCGCGCGGGAGCGTCGTCGCTGGTGATCTGGGCGTCGAGGGACATGGTCCGCTCGACAGGACTCTCGTCGTAGGTCATGACGCCTCCTCGCTGTCTCGGATCTGAGTCTCCATCCTAGGCCCGTCGGCCGACATCCGGGGCGCCCGCCGCGCCGCCGCGGCGCGATGGCGAATGTCTTGCACGTATCCCACTCCCGACACCCAGTACAGGACTGCGGCGCCCAGCGACAGCACAATCGCGAGGGTGTTGAGCCACGTCGCTACCGCATACCCGACGTATGCCAACGGCAGGGTGATGTAAAGGCAGAAGGTGGCCGCCTTGCCCACGAGCGTGACATGGGGGCTGCGGATGCGCCGCGCGCGGCCCCACACCAGCGCCGAGGCCACCATAGCGTCGCGCGCGAGCAGGATGACCACGAGCCACCACGGGATGATGTCGCGCACGGCCATGCCGATCACGACCACGAGCGTCAGCAGGCGATCGGCCGCGGGGTCCAGCAGGCGACCAAGCGCCGTGACCTGGTTCCAGCGCCGCGCGAGGAAGCCGTCAAGGAAGTCGGACAGCCCCGCGCAGGCCAGCACGACAATCGCGGCGACATCGCGTTCGGCCATGAAGAGCCCACCGAAGACCGCGATGAGCAGGATGCGCACGAACGAGATCACGTTCGGCGCTGTCCACACCGCGTGCGATACCTCGGCGGGCCGCTGCTCGGGTGTGATGCTCACCCGAGCGATGCTACCGGACTACTTGTCTGCGGCTTCCTGGGCGAGAACCTTGTCGACGGTCTCTGCGGCGATGCGCGAAGCCTCGTCCTCGGACGCGCCACGCGCGAGCTCCTTCGCCTTGATCTGCTCGAACTTGTAGTGGCGGGTGTCGGTGGCCGACTTCTCGGTCATGGTGCTCTCCTCTCGGGTCACATCCGGGTTCCTCCAGCCTATGCCGGAGCGTCGCGGCGCGCGCGTCAGCGCCCCACCGCGTCGAGTAGTTCCTTCTTGTTCATCGACGAGCGGCCCTTGACGCCCTTGCGCTTGGCCTCTTCGTACAGTTGCGCCTTCGTGCGGCCGCCGGGACCGTGGCCCGAGCGCTTGCCGCCGCGATGCCCGCTCGAAACGTCGTTCGTGGACGTCGTGGACGCCTGCTCCGACTCCCCCGCGCGGGCCCGCTCCTTGTTGACCGTGCGGGCGGCGATCTCCTCCGCCTCGTCGCGGCTTGCTCCGGCATCGAGCTTGCTGTCGCGAATGTGCTCGTACTGACGTTCTCGCTTCTTGCTCCAGGCCTCCTGCGGCATGGCGCTCACCTCCGTCGGTCGGTTGCGTCGAGCGTCAACGCACCTCCACACGCAGGTGTTCCCGAGGACGGCCGATGCCACACGCATCGGCCGTCCTCGACCTCCCCGACGTACGGGTCGGGTTAGTAGGTGAGGATGTAGTACGGGTCGTACGTGGCGATGATCTCCTCGATCCGCGTGCGCGCCTCGTCGGACAGGCCGGCGTCGCCGGTGACGGACTCGAAGGCGTAGACGGCGATGTTGCCGTACTTGTGGCCGGCGTCCTCGGGCACGCCCTGAGACAGGATCAGGTCAATCACGCCCTGGAAGGCCGTGACCCCGGGGATCCAGAACATGTCGTCGCTGACCATCGGAGAGCGCTGTCGGTCGCGCAGCCATTCGGGGTGTGACCAGATCACCGAGGGGCCGATCCACACGATGGGGTCGTCGCCGTGCTGCAGGTAAGCGATATGCGGCTCGTTCCACTGTCCGTCGAGCGCCTCGAGGTCGCCGCGCTGTTCGGCCCACCGAATGTTCTCGCCTTCGTCGAGGACGGGCCGGAAGATCGGCGAGCCCGCGTCGCGGCGCGCGTTCAGGTCCTTCCACAGCGCCGTGAAACTCGGCGTGCCCGCGAGGACGGCGCCGTCGGTCTGGGTGAGGAGGTCCTCCTCGGTGTCGAAGGCGGCGTTCATGCCGTACGAGCCGAGCGACAGGCCATAGACGGTGAGTTCCGGGCGGGAGTCCTCGGGCAGCTCCGACCACCATGCGTAGACGGCGTCGAAGAGGGCCGAGGTGCCCTCCGGCGCAAGCTCGGGGGTCAGCAGCGCCGAAACGGGGCTCGGGGTAGACCCGTACTGCATCGTCACGAGTGCGGTGTCGCCGGCGTGAAGATACTCGAAGCCGTCGATCGCCGCGGGATCGAGCCAGCCGGTGCCCGTGGTGCCCGCGACCAACAACTGGGAGCGTTCGGCCGCGCCGGTGCGCTCGAGCTCGGCCACCGCCAACTGCGCGCGCTCCTCGACGGTGCCGGGCGAGTTGATGCCGACGTAGATGCGGATGGGTTCGGTGGCCTCGAGGTCGGTCACCGCAGCGATCTCCTCGACGGTGGGGCCGTCGCCCACGATCTTCACGCCTGCTTGGCCCACGTCCTCCCACTTGACGAGGCTGTCGGGGCTGCCCGAGCGCAGCGCGCTGGTGGGCTGCGCAAACGCGGGGTCGTAGTTGTTGTTGCGCTGGTTATACAAGCCCGTGAGGAGCAGGGACAGCACAGTGGTGCCGACCGCGACGATGACGATGACGCCGAGAGTGGTGGCCAGTCCGGCGCTGAGGCTCACCGCCGCGGGCCGCGCTCCCGCGTCGCGACGCGAGACGGCGGACACGGCGCGTGCCGCCCACGGTCGCAGGCGGTTGTGCAGGCGGCGGATGCCGCGGCCGATGCCCATGCCGAGCCACACGCCGAGCAGCGCCGCGATCAGTCCGGCGAGCCACTGGATCCCGTCCGCGTCGGGAAGGCCGACGGCCTCGCGCACGTCGTTTTGCCAGCGCACGCCCAGGGGCAGCACCGCCAGGAACGCGAGGAGCGTGGCGACGGCGACGATCCAGCCGGGGGCGGACGCGTCCCAGCGCACCCGGCCGCCGGTCACGAGCCGCAGCACGCGCCACGTCAACACGCCGAATCCGTACCCGACGGCGAATGACAGACCGGTGACGAGCCCCTGGCCCCACGACGGGCGCGGCAGCAGCGAGGGCGTCAGTGACAGGACCACGAAGAAGACACCGAAGGCCGAGCCGACGACGTCAAGGCGACGGATACCCCACGAAAGCATGCGCACGGCGCCACAGTAGCGGGTCGCCCCTCGTGTCCACCGGCTAACCGCGCGCGGCGCCGAGCGCGCCCGTGGTGACGTCGTGAGCGACCCGTGCGCTGGTCGCCAAGGGAGTGCCGTAGCGATGCGCGAGGATGGAGACGGCCTGCTCGCGCAGGAACGGCAGCATCTCGAGCCACGCGCCGGTGGGCTCGTCCGCATACACCGCGAGGTCGGCGTGGCCGATGAGTCCGTCCTCGACGGCGCCCACCGCCCGAAGACGGCCGTGGGCCGTCCCCCTCTCGCGGGCGGCGTCGCCGTCCTCCACCACGCAGGTCACGCCCGCGACGTTCAGGCGCGCCGCGAGATCGTCTCCGATGGCCGATGCCGTACTCACCGTCGCGTGCTCCGTCACCGCCAGCGCGGCGGCCACCACCCGCACGAGCGCGTCCGCATCGTGCCCGTCCCAGCGGATCGGGGTGTCGACGGGCGTGTGGCGCAGCACGTTGTACTCCGAGGCCAAGGCACTCGGGTCGTGCCCCACACCCAGCTCCGTTGCCCACGCGTGCGCGTCGCGCGCGGCGGCGTCGCGAACCCACGCCGCCGCGTCGGCCGTCAACGCGGCCACCTGGCCCGTCGGGGTGGCCGCCCCCTCCTTAGGTGCGACGGACGGGGAGCCGGCCACCGCATCGGCCGATCGCACCCACCCGGTGAGCGAGGCCACGTAGTGGGGCCCGCCAGCCTTGACGGTGGTCCCCACGACGGAGCGCTTCCAGCCGCCGAAGGGCTGGCGCTGCACAATCGCGCCGGTGGTGCCGCGGTTGACGTAGACGTTGCCGGCCTGGACGCCGGAGAGCCACGTGCGGATCTCCTCCTCGTCAAGGCTGTGGAGCCCGGCGGTGAGGCCGTAGTCGACGGCGTTCTGGACGGCGAGTGCCTCCTCGAGCGTGTCGACCCGCATGATGCCCAGGACGGGGCCGAAGCACTCGGTGAGGTGGAACCACGAGCCGGGCTGCACCCAGCCGCGCACGCCGGGGGTCCACAGGTCGGCCTCGATCTCGCGGGGCTCCACCCACCAGGACTCGCCCGGCTCGAGGGTCGTGAGCGCGCGGCGCAGCTTGCCAGAGGGAGGGAGGATCACGGGGCCCATCTGGGTGGCCGGGTCGCTGCCGCGGCCCACCATGAGGGACGTGGCGGCGTCGATCAGTTGGCCGCGCAGGCGCTCGGAGTCCGCGGCGGATCCCACGAGGATCGCGAGCGACGCCGCGGAGCACTTCTGCCCGGCGTGCCCGAAGGCGGACTGGACGAGGTCGCGCACCGCGAGGTCTACGTCGGCGCTGGGAGTGATGACCATCGCGTTCTTGCCGCTGGTCTCGGCGCGCAGGTCGAGCCCTGGCCGGGTGTCGAGGAACCGCTGCGCCGTCTCGTAGGCGCCGGTGAGGATGACCTGGTCGATGCGCTCGTCGCCGATGAGCTGGTCTCCCAGGACCTCGGGGTCGATGTCCAGGAGCATGACGAGGTCGGCTGGGACACCGGCCTCGGTGAGCAGTTCGCGGATGACGGCCCCGCAGCGGGCGGCCTCCTCAGCGGGCTTGAGGATGACGGCGCTGCCGGCGGCGAGGGCGGCGAGGGTGGAGCCCAGCGGGATCGCGACCGGGAAGTTCCACGGCGGAGTGACGAGCGTCAGGGTGCGGGGCTGGGGCGTCGCGCCCTCGATGGCATCCAGGCGCTCGGCGCTCATGGCGTAGTAGCGCGCGAAGTCGATCGCCTCCGAGACCTCGGGGTCGGACTGCTCGAGGGTCTTGCCGCACTCGTCCGCCATGACCTCGTGGAGGACGTCGCGGTGGCTCTCTACGGTGTCGGCGACGGCGCGGAGCAGGCTTACCCGCTCGGAGGCGGGGACGGCGCCCCATGCCTTGCCTGCGGCGTGAGCCGTGGCGATGGCCGCGTCGAGCGCGGAGGGGTCCTCCACGCGTGCCGCGGCAAGCGTCTGAGCCCCTGCTTCGGTGGCGGGGTCGGCGGCGCGGGCGAGGGCCGCGCGTCCGGCGTCGCGCACCTCGGGCACCGCGGGGTCCGAGTCGGACGTGTTGACGAATCCGTCGTGCGCGGCGCGGCGCCGCTCCTCGCCGCGTCCGCGCTCGCGGGCGGGCAGGCCCCTCGAGGCCATAAGGGAGCGACGGAAGGCCCGCTCCTGGGCCACGAAGGCGGTGTCGCCATCGGCCAGGTCCCCGGCATCGGCCAAGAAGTTGCCAGGGCTCGCGACTTCTTCCAGGCGGCGGGCCAGGTAGGCCAGGGCCACGTCGAAGTCGCCTGGAGCGACGGCGGGCGTGTAGAGCCTCACACCGCCCATGTCGTTCGCGACGGTCGCGGCAAGACCGGGTGCCATGCCCAGCAGCATCTCCAGGTCGACGCCCTCGGTGATGCCGCGTTCGGCGCAGCGGATGCGGGTCAGGGCGATGTCGAAGAGATTGTGCCCGGCGACGCCCACCCGCAGGCTCGGGAGGCTGTCGGGGTCGAGGGCGCGATCAAGCAGACGCTTGTAATGCGCGTCCGAGAGCACCTTCGAGTCCCACGTCGCGAGACGCCAACCGTGTTGCTCTGCCTCGATGCGTTCCATCGAGAGGTTGGCGCCCTTGACGATGCGCACCTTGAGAGGCGCTCCCCCGTTCTTCACTCGCGAGCGCGCGAGACGCTGAATTTCCTCGAGCGCCGCGAGCGAGTCGGGCAGATAGGCCTGGAGGACGATGCCCATGGGAAGGCCTCGCAGCTCCTCGCGCGCCGTCAGGTCGCGGAACACCGCAAGCGTGAGGTCGAGGTCGCGGTACTCCTCCATGTCGAGATTGATGAACACGCCGCCGTGGGACAGCGCGGTGCGGTACATCGGCAGGAGTTCGTCGACCACCGCGGCGACGGCCTCGTCGAAGGCCCACACGGGGTGGGGCGCCACCGCGGCGGAGACCTTGATGGAGACGTAGTCGACGTCGGGGTGCTTGATGAGCGCGGTGGTGCGCTCCACGCGGCGGCGCGCCTCGGCCTTGCCGAGCACGGCCTCGCCCAGCAAATTGAGGTTGACCTCGGCGCCGTGACGGCGCACATGTGCGAGCGCAGGCCCCAACTTGTCGGGGCGGGCATCCACCACCAGGTGGCCCACCATGGCCCGCACCACGGCGCGCGCGACGGCGACGGTGGGGCGGGGCGCGATGCGGCTTGCCGCGCCGCCGAGCGTCAGCGCAGGTCGCAGGCCCGCGGGCATGTCGCGCGGTGCGATGGCGACCGCCGCCCTCAGCCCCGCGGCGGCCACACGCGCGTCCTCTGGGCGCATAAGTCCATCGAGCAACGCGGTGAGGAAGCCCAGGCCACCCTCCCGGCGCAGCATGTCCTCCATGAGGCGTGCCGCGGCGCCGCCACGCTCGCCGTAGGAGTCGGCGAGCCAGGTGCGCACCTGCGCAATCGCGGCATCGGCCTCCGTGCTGGAGGCGCGCGTCGTCATCGTGTCCGGGGTCATAGCGATCAGTGTGCGACCTCGTCTGGCATTAGCACTAGCGCGGCATTCTGCAGGATTTGATTCAGCGATGCTTAACTGTGGAGATGTACGACGCGACGCAGTTGAGGACCCTCAGGGAGTTTGCCGTGCGCGGCACGCTCCAAGAGACGGCCGATGCGCTGGGCTACACCCCGTCCGCCGTCTCCCAGCAGCTCGCGGCGCTCACCCGCGAGGCCGGCACGGCGCTGACGCGGCGCGTGGGACGTCGCTTGGTCCTGACCTCCGCGGGCGCCGCCCTCGCCCGCGCCGCCGAGGACGTCCTCGCGGCGCTTGAGCGTGCCCGCGCCGACGTGGCGGCGACGCAGGACTCCCCGCACGGCACCGTCAGGATGGCGATCTTCCAGTCCGCGGCCCTCGCGCTCATGCCACGCACCCTGTCCATGCTGGCAGAGACGACCCCCGAGGTGCGGGTCGAGATCACCCAGGCGGAACCCGCACAGGCACTCGAGGACACCTGGGCCCGTGAATATGACCTGGTGGTAGCCGAGGAGTACCCGCACCACAGCGCGCCTCACCACCCCGAACTGGTGCGCGAGACGCTGGTGCGCGACGAGATCCAGGTGGCATCGGCCGCCTTCGCGCCCGTGGCCAGTGTGGCCGCTGCCGCGGCCCTCCCCTGGGTCATGGAGCCGACCGGGGCGGCCTCCCGCCACTTCGCCGAGCAAACCTGTCGCGTGGCCGGGTTCGAGCCGGACGTGAGGTTTCAGACCGCCGACCTGCAGACGCACATGGCGCTGATCTCCGCAGGGCATGCGGTGGCCTTGATGCCGGGCCTCATGACGAGCACCGCACCGCAGTCCGTGGCGCTGTCTCCTCTTGATACGCCCGCATTCCGGACCGTGTTCGCCGCGCTACGTGTCTCCTCGCGCACCGATCCGGCCGTCACCGCCGTCCTCGACGCACTCAGGCGCGGCGCGCGCGATCTGCGGGAAGCGACCTGACCAGCGCCGTTCCTCCCGCGGCCGCCGCTGGCATCATCGCCACCACGCCGCCCGGGATGAGGAACACCAGGAAGACGGCCGCACCAAAGCCCACGGCGCGGGCGCGGTGGCCACGGAGGGCTCGCCGACGCTGAGCCAGCGACACGATGCCGCGCCGGCTGAGCGGATACGACGTCAGTTCGAGCGTCAGCAACCAGCCTCCCAGTCCGGCAGACAGCGCGAAGGCCGATGCCGTCCCGACCACAGGGATCAACCCCACCAGCAGCGCGACGAGGCCCAGCGGCACGGTCAGGAGCAGCAACCGCGCCCACTCGGCGATGCCGCGCAGGGCGGCGCGCCACCAGGGTTCGGGGTCCTCGCCCTCGAGAGCTGGGTCGTGGGCGTCGAGCTCGCGCGAGATGCGCTCGAAGAAGGGCTGGCCCACGAGCAGCGCCAGCGCGGTGAACGTGTAGATCGAGATCAGGGCGGCGGCGCCGACGACGGCGACGGCGACCAGCAGGCGCAGCGCACCATGCGGGAACGAGCCCGGCTCGAACGCTAGGTCAGCGGTCCACGTGCCCAGGGGGAACGCCCCCGCGAGGGCCGCCACCACCACGAATCCCAGGATGACGGCGGACAGCGCGGCGGGAAGGAGTCCCCATGCCATCGTGCGCGGCGCGGTGCGCCAGGTGGCGAGCCCGCGTACCAGCATGCGCGCGCCGATCGCGGCCTCCTTGATGGCCGAGCCTGCGGCGGCGATGGGAACGACCGGTGAGACAAGCGCCATGGCGCGATGCTAGCGGTGGGGCTCCTGCATCGGCCCTATGCTGGCGCGACACCCACCCCACGAGGAGGCCGCGCGTGTCCGATGTCCTGCTGACCGATGCCCGCCTGCCGGGCTCGCCCACCACCACGCGCCTGCTGCTGCGCGACGGCGTGCTTGCCGACCCCACGACGGCGGGCGCCGATGCTCAGCGCATCTCGCTCGAGGGCCGCTGGGTCATCCCCGGGCTCTGGGATCAGCACGTGCATTTCACCCAGTGGGCCATCGTGCGCCGTCGACTGGACCTCTCCAGTGCGACGAGCGCTGCCTTCGCGGCGCAGATCGTGGGCGCGCGACTGCTCGCCGAACTCGACGTCCCTGCGGCGCTGATCGGCAACGGCTATCGCGACGCGCTGTGGGAGGACGAACCCACGGCCGAGCTGCTCGATGAGGTGTCTCCTCACCGACCCGTGGTGTTGCTCTCGGGCGACCTGCACGCGGTATGGGTGAACACGGCGGCACGGTACGCGTACGGACTGCCGCACGCCGGGGTGTTGCGGGAGGCCGACGCCTTCGACCTCCAAAAGCGCCTGGACCAGGAGGCACCCGGCGACGAGGACGTCGCGATCTCGGAGGCGGCGGCGGAGGCGGCGGCCTTGGGGCTGGTGGGACTCGTCGACCTCGAGATGGCGCGCAACCTCCACGGCTGGACGCGACGCATGTCGCAGGGGCTGCGCGCCTTCCGGGTGCGCTCGGGCTTCTACCCCGATGAGTTCGACGAACGGCTCGACATGGGCCTCACCGGGGGCGACGTCATTCCCGACACCGGTGGGCTGCTGACGGTGGGTCCGCTCAAGGTGCTGACCGACGGCTCGCTCAACACGCGCACGGCGTACTGCCACGAGCCCTACGCCTCCGGCGAATACGGGGTGCTCAACTACTCCCCCGACGAGACGGTCGCGTTGCTGACTCGGGCCGTCGCGGAGGGCTTCGACGTCGCGGTGCACGCCATCGGCGACGCGGCCGTCACGTACGCTCTCGACGCCTTCGCCGCGACCGGCGCGCGCGGCACCATCGAGCACGCCCAATTGGTGCGCGAGGACGACCTGGCGCGGTTTGCGGCGCTCGGGGTGGTGGCGTCCATGCAGCCTGAGCACCTGTGGGACGACCGCGACGCGTCGGAGAAGATCTGGCCGGGTCGCTCGGGTCGCACCTTCCCCTTTGCGTCCCTGCGCGATGCCGGGGCCTCCGTGGTGCTCGGCTCCGATGCCCCGGTGTCGCCGCTGAACCCTTGGCGTGCCATCGCGGCCGCGGTGCACCGTAGCGCCGACGACCGCGAGCCGTGGCATCCGGAGCAGTCGCTGACGCGCGCGCAGGCGCTTGCCGCCTCGACCGATGGGCGCAGCCTCGCGGTCGGCGAGGCCGCCGACATTGCGGTCCTCGATGCCGATCCGCTGACGTGCGACTACGACGAGCTCCTCGCCATGCCCGTCGCGGCCACGCTCGTGGGCGGACAGTTCACGCATTGGGCGATCTAGTGAGTTCACTTACTGCTTAACGCGTTAACGGCCGATGCCGTACGCGGGGTGCGTACGACATCGGCCGTCGTGACGCTTTAGTCGAGCAGCGTGGCGCTTTCGAGCGACAGATGGACGCCGCCCAGGGCCTTCGAGATGGGGCAGTTGTCCTTCGCGTCCTCGGCAATCTCGCCGAACTTCACCTGGTCGATGCCCTCGACGGTGGCGGAGACGGTAAGCACCGAGGAGCGGACACCCTCACCGGGCACAAACGTCACCTCCGCGGTGACGTCGATCTGGGTAGGCGGGGTGCCGTTCTCTCCGAGCGCGTGAGACAGCGCCATCGAGTAGCACGAGGCGTGAGCGGCGGCGAGGAGCTCCTCGGGCGTCGTGGTGTCGGCCGAGCCCTCGGCACGTGCCTTCCAATTGACGCCGACGGTGGCGACTCCCGAGGCCAGAGCGGTGGTACCCGAGCCGTCCGCGAGACCGCCCTTCCACGTCGTCGATGCCTTGCTGTGCACTGCCATGGTGGCCTCCAAAGGTGGTGTGCGACGGGCCTTCCGTCGCCCTGGCCAGTCAAGCACGCCCGGCATACTGACGCCATGAGGATCACCACCGCCGTGCCCGGGCCCGAAGTCTCCGGCTCCCCCACCGCGCCCGTCGTCCTGCTCCTCCATGGGTACGGCTCCCACGAGCGCGACCTGGTGGGACTGACGTCGTGGCTGCCCGCGGGACTGCGGTGGGTGTCGCTGCGCGCGCCGGGCGACATGGGGTTTGGCGGCTACGAGTGGTTTCCGCTGTCACTGCCCGACGAACCCTCGCAGGCCGGGGCCGACGCCGCCGTCGAGGCGGTATGGGAATGGGTCGATGCGTCGCTACCTGATAGCGCGCCGGTAGTGCCGCTCGGGTTCTCCCAAGGAGGGCTGATGGCGCTCGAGTTGCTGCGCACGCGACCCCAGCGCGTGCCGGCGGCCGTATGTCTGTCCGGCTTTGTGACGGCGTCACGGGCACAGTCGGCCGATGCCGCGTTCGCTTCCGCACGCCCGCCCGTCTTCTGGGGCCGCGGGCTGCTCGACCAGGTCATCTGGCCGGCAGCTGTCGCGCGCACGGCGACGTGGCTCGAGGCACATACAACGCTCACGCGACGCGAGTATCCCGAACTGGCGCACGGCGTCGATCCGGGCGAGATGGACGAGGTGGCGGCGTTCCTGCGGGAGACGGTGGCTGCGCCGAAGTAAAGCCTCTCCCTGCACTGACGTGCGATGTCAGAGGGTGGTGATGTGATGGAGTCATGGCCGTCGACACCGCCCGCATGACCGCCGCCGAGGAGCGCGCGGCGCTCTGGACGGAACGCGCACTTGCGACGGTGACCTCAGACCGGAAGCTGGAACTGAGCCATGTGAACGTGTTGCAGCAGGACGATCTGCTGGCCTTCGGGTACGCGCTCGGCCAGATCATCCGGAGGGCCTCGCGGTCAATGTCGCTCGTCGCAATCGTCGAGGACGAGTTGTCCGGCAAAGAGCGGGGCTTCGGCGCCCTCGCACGATCGCGCGGGTTTGCATCCGCGCGGGCGCTGGTCGCGGACCAAACCGGCAACACCAACGCCGACGCGCAACGCCTTATCGAGGCCGGGCGCGTGCTTCTGGAGGTGCAGCGGGCCGCTGAGCGTGCGGCGGCTGCCCTAGAGACGGCTGCGGAGGATGCGGGGATGGAGCCGGGCGGGGCTGGGGATGATGCGCCAGAGACTTCCGACATGCCCTCGCCCGGATCGTCAGAGCCGGATGCAGCCGACGGGGACGGGCTTCTGCTCGTTCCTGACCAGGCCTCAGGCGCGGCTCCGGCGACCACGGTTGCGCCATCGCCCTCCGACGACGAGCCGGTCTTCCCGATCGTCGCCGCGGCCATCGACGACGCGAGCCTGGCCTCCCCCGCCGCGTATGCGATCACCCGGATGCTGCGGCGCGTCTGGCCCTACTGCGACCGCGAACGCTCGCGCAAGGCCGAGCAGGCCCTCGTCGCGTGCGCGAGCCGGCTGACCTACGACAGCCTCGTCAAGGCCGTCCTGCGGTGGGAGTCGGACCTGGACCCTTCCCACGCGGAGGAGCGGGCCGAGGCCCAGCGGATGCGCCGCTACTGCATTATCAAGGAGGAGCACGACGGGATGTTCCACTTCGATGCGCGCCTGGACCCCGAGAGCGGGCTCGCGATGAAGGCCGTGCTCGACGCCATGGTGGATCAGCACTTCCGCACCAAGCGCGACACCGAAGAACTCGCTCGCCAGGGTGTCGCCGTCACCGTCGACAAGCGCTCACCGGGGCAAGTGCGCGCCGACTCCCTCGGTGACTTCGCACGCCATCTTCAAGGGTGCGATGTCGATGTCTTGCCCCACCATCAGGCAAAGATCGTGGTCCGCGTCGACTTCGATCCGCTCAAGCAGGCCCTCGTCAATGCGGGGCTCGTGGACGGCGCGGACGGCACCCTCGACCCCGCGACGTGCCGACGCATGGCTGCACGTGCAGGAATCATCCCGGCGATTCTCGGGGGCGAGAAGGAAACCCTCGACCTGGGTACCGCGCGCTACTTCTCCCACATCCAAAAGCTGGCGTTGGCGGAACGCGATCGCGGTTGCGCCAAGTGTGGAGCGCCGCCCTCCTGGTGCGACGCACACCACATCATCCCGTGGTCAGAAGGCGGCAAGACTTCGCTCTCTAACGGCGTGCTGCTCTGCGTTCGCTGCCACCACGATGTTCACCACCAAGGTTGGGTGATCATCGCGACCCGCAGCACTGTGACGTTTATCCCGCCTAAGTCCATCGACCCTCACCAGCGGCCCCGTCCTGGCGCGCGTGCGTTGTATGAGCTTCCCAACAATCCCATGGCGGCGCTACGTCCCTCCACAACGGACGCGGATCGCACTGGTCATGCCCCCGGCGACGCGACCCCCGTCGCCTTTCCCCACTCCGACGACGACGGAAGAACTCCACCCGGCGACACCTCCCTCGCATGTCGCATCGAGAGCGATCCGTCCCGATCACTGGCGTCCGACGACACGCAAACGCGGCCTGAACACGCGCCACGTCGCAAACGCGTGCCAGAAGCGCGCTTCCACCCCCGAGTCGATAGTTCTCCCCCGTGGCACTCGTCGCGGCCGCGCCGTCGCCGCCACGGGATCGCGCCGACACCACCGCTGGCGAGACCTCCCCGTCCGCGTCCGCCACGTCACACCGTGGCAGCGGTGCCACGCATCTGTGCACGGCGCCGACCTCATTCGCTGGTGGTGACCCGCGCGACATGGACCATGCCCGTATGGCGCATGACGAGGGGCGGCGCTACTCCCCGTGGTCCCTAAGATCCGAATCCAGCCCGTCGAGTTGCGTGAGCAACCACCGCGCACCGGCAGCCCGTGCGCCGGCGTCGCGAACGCGCGCTTGAAGCTCTCGATCCGAAGTAACCACCACGACGTCGATATTGCGTTCGTCGCCTTGCTCGCGGGCCTCGTCGACGACCGCCGACCTCACCTCATCGACAATGGCATCATCGCCAGACCCGGCTGCCGGCACGACTCCGATACCGGAATGCCCCGGCTTTTGCCCGCCCCTGCGGGCGGCCGCGCCGCCCCGCACCGCTTCGCGCGCCTGGCCCTCGACCACCACGACGATCCGTGGCAGGACGCGCACGGAGAGTCCGGCATCGGCCGCTCGTGCTGCCGTGTCGACGGGTGTCGCGCCACGTGCGCCTTCGACTGTGAGCCCGTCTGCATCGACGCGCGCCCAGTCGGCGAGGGCAATGCCCGACGCCGTGACGTCACGCAGCCGCTCTAGCAACCGGGATGTGGCTCCGGCGCGGTCACGCCACCAGCCGTCCGGCCGCGCTCCCACGACGTTCGCGGCATCGACGATGAGGACCCGATCGGCCGCGAGTAGCGCGCGGTGGAGCTCCCATGCCGCCCCGAAGCTCGGATGCAGAGGCAAGCGCGCCACCTCCTTGAGCGGCACCCAGCGCAGTTCGTGGGACTCGGCATCAAGCGCGCGGGCCTCGAAACGCTCCGTGGCCCGACCGAGCACCGTCGTGTAGCGCCACACCTCACGGTCGAGGACCGCCATCGCCACCGGCGCGACAGCGTCGCGCGGCACGTCGCCCTCCTCTGCCGCCTCCCTGCAGGCCCCGTCAAAGGCGGTCTCACCCTCGTGCAAGGCACCGCCGGGGATGCCCCAGGTGTCGCCGTGGTGGCTCCAGGTGGCGCGGTGCTGCAGCAGCACGCCTCGGGAAGGATCGTGTACCAGCAATCCCGCCGCGCCAAAGCGACCCCAATACCGCGCGCCGTCCGCGCCCTCGACCCACGCGTCGCCCGCGTCTCGACGTCCCGGCAACGCCGGAGCTCGACGGCTACGCGACGTCAGGGTCGCGTCAGGAGTGTGGTCCTCACGGCCGCTGTCCTTGGTCACGGTGTCAGCCTCGCACACACCTTGCGGCGCTCGTGCTTCACACCACCTGTGGCGCAAGGACGGCACCGGTGGTTGCGCAGGTTCCGATAGAACTTCCCCGGCGAGCCGGACCGCAGACAACGGAATGCGTAGACCGGCACCGCGCACGCGGGCACCCGGGCACACGAGCCCGCGCGCGCCCGTGCACCGGGTACCGCGTACCCGGGAAACTAGATCGTGACGGTGACGCCGATGTCGTCGCCGACCCGGGGAATCCCCCGGCCCTCCAACGCCCACGGCAGACCCATCGCGATGTACGGCGAGGCGATGTCCTGGCGCTGCACATGGACGTGCGGCTTCGCTGAAGATCCCGAGTTGCCGCAGGCCGCCAGCAACGCACCCGTTGCGACGCCGTCACCCTGCTGCACGCGCAAGGATCCACGGCGCAGGTGTGCCACCAGCACATGGGTACCGTCGGCGAGGCGGATCACCACATGATTGCCGAAGACGGCACGCGGGCCGCCCGCCGCACGAAAGGGGCATTCGATCAGGTACCAGGCACGTCCCCACAAGGATGTGCGCGCGCGGTGGTCACGGGCGCCATCGGCGACATGCACCACGATCCCGTCCACTGGCGAGTACACCGGCTGACCGAATCCCAGATACCGGCCAGGCCGCGCGAACCCGCCGGCGACATGGCCACCCACATCACCCTTGCCCGAGCCATACACGAAGTCGATGCCGTACGTCCGGCCCCACGTGTGCGTGCCGTGGCTGGGCCGCCGCGTTGCGGGCGAGCGTCGCACCAGCCACATGCCACGTACCGGGGCGGCGTAGACGTCCGCGTCCACGCCGGCCCCAGGAGAAGCCACGGCCGTCACCATGGCCGCGGCCCAAAGAATCGCGCCCGTCTCCCACATCTCGGCGCCCCATGACGGCACCGCAAGTCCCATGGTGAGCGCGACCTCGAGCGCTGCGCCGAGCACGACGAGAACAACTCCGGCATAGAGCGCGGGCGTGCGAAGGCGGGCAAGGGCGACAGGCATGGCGGATACCTTAAGCCGAACCGCCACGGCTCGTGCAACATCCACGCCTACTCGTACGTTGAACACCCGTCAGCGACCGGTGGTGCGCCGCTCCTTGACCGTGGCGGATCCCCCGTCCGCCCCTTTGACGTCACACCACATGACGCGGTGTGTCGGCTGGTCGGCTCCTGAGAGCCGTCCTCGGCGCACGCCTGTTCGCCCCCCGCGCAGAGTCACTTTGCCGTCACCTGGGCATGCTTCTGCGTGCCTGGACGCCTGTCACCTGACCCCCCTCCTTCATGTTCAATTTGCCCCACCCCCACCGTCCGTTCTTCGCCACCGTGGCCCTCGTGTGCTTCGGCGCCGGCATCGTCGGCGCCCACGGCGCACACGCGGTCGACCGCCACGTGGCCGTCACCGAGGCTCAGGCCGCCGCCAAGGTGTACGAGGAACGCAAGCATGCCCTCGCGACGACCTTGTCGGAGGCCGAGGCCGTCTCCCAGCAGGCAGCGAGCGTCACCGATTCCGACGATGTCGCAGCCGCCGTCGACAGCCTCGAGGACGCCACCGTCCTCGCCGCCTCGACAGCGCGTACCGCGGAATCCGCGGCAGCGGCCGCCGCGGGTACCGGCGGTGGGACGGATGTGGTCGCCCCCGTCACCGCTCAGACGACGTCGCCGGGGGCGTCCGGACAAGAGTCGACGGCATCCGACGCCGAGTCCGGGCAGGCCCCGAGCCAGGCCGCGGACGCGGACGCGACGGGCGAGGCGGACGCCGACACGGAGATCGCCACCGACGACGTCACCGTGGCGGGCAATGAGATGACCACCGAGGATCTCCTGGGGAAATCCTCCGCGACCCCCTCTGCGACCCCGTCCGTAGACGCCGCAACCGACGCCGAGGCTGCCACGGACCCCGAGGCAGACGCCTCCACTGACGCCTCCGAGACGACCGCCGATGGCGACGACGCCGGCGCATCGGGCACGTCGGGAGAGGCCGCCACCGATGCCACGTTCGTCGTCGACGGCGCTGCCTTTGACAACCCCGACGAGGCTCGCGCGGCTGCAGCATCGCTGACCGCCGCATCCGAGCGGCTCGAGAACGCCACGGCAACGGTAGAGGCCGAGGCACGGCACCTTGAACAGATCGCCGAGGACGCCCTGCTCACGAAGGCGCTGAGCGACTTCGCGAAGGCCGTGAACGATGCGCACGACGCTGCGACGGATGCCGACGAGCGCGTGAGCGACGTCGGCGACCGTGTCACGGATGCCACCGTGCTCTCCCACTACGCGGCCGCACGTGCGAACCTCCGAGCCTTGGTGTCGTCCCAGCTGGAGCCCAGCGACAGCGGCGCCGCTCTCGCCCAGCTCGAGGCGCTTCAGGGCGCCGTGACCGCGCATGCCGACGCCCTCGCCGCGGTGCGTCGCTCCCACGAGGAGTGGATCGACGCCGAGAACGCCGAGCAGGCCGTGCAGAACGAGGCCGCGCTCGAGGAGTACGACGACGAGGTCGCCGCCGCTCGCGAGGACTATGCCGACGCCAACCGCGCCGCCGTCGCCGCACGCCAGAACGGTTGGTCGGGACAGCCCTCGGGAGTGTCGGGATCGAACGGGCGCCTCACGTCCGGGAGCCTCGCCTCCCTCGACTTCGCCTCGGGCCACTACCTGCAGGACGATGCCGCAGCAGCTCTCGAGGCCGCCGACGACGCCTACTACGCCGAGACCGGCACGCACCTGTCGCTGACGGATTCGTACCGGTCGTACGCCCTGCAGGTGCGCACACGCGCGGCGAAGCCTGGCACCGCGGCCGTGCCGGGCACGTCGAACCACGGCTGGGGCATGGCGGTCGACATGGACTACGCCTCCGCGCGGTGGCTTGCCGCCAACGGCGCCGAGTTCGGCTGGGTCCACCCCACCTGGGCGCGCCCGGGTGGCTCGAAGCCCGAGTGGTGGCACCTCGAGTACGTCGCGACCGAGGTCGGCTCCTTCGTTGCGCCCGAAAAGCCGACGCTCCTTGAGGACGTGGTCAGCGTCTTCGACGACCTCGACGACGCGAGCGGCGGCGACACCGACACGGCCGCCGACGAAAGCGCCGACGACGAGTGACCGGCGCGGCGTTTGCCCTGGTCCTAGGCCTCAGTGCCCGCGACGGCCTACCCTTGTCCTATGACGACTGAGAATCCAGCACCGGCCGACGACATCGCGCCCGACCAGGGACCCACGTTCGCCGACCTCGGACTGGGTGACTCCGTCCTGAGGGCGGTCAAGGCGATGGGTTACGAAACCCCCTCCGCCATCCAGGCCGCGACCATCCCCCCACTCCTCCAGGGCAACGATGTGATCGGTCTCGCGCAGACCGGAACCGGCAAGACCGCAGCCTTCGCGCTGCCCATCCTCGACCGCCTCACACCCGGGCGCAAGAAGCCCCAGGCGCTCGTCCTCGCCCCGACGCGCGAACTCGCGTTGCAGGTCTGTGAGGCCTTCGAGCAGTACGCGAACCACCGCACCGGCGTGCACATCCTGCCCGTGTACGGCGGTCAGGGCTACGGCGTTCAGCTGTCGGCGCTGCGCCGCGGCGTCGACATCGTGGTGGGCACACCCGGCCGCATCATGGACCACCTCGACAAGGGCACCCTCGACCTGTCGGAACTGCAGTACCTGGTGCTTGACGAGGCCGACGAGATGCTCAAGATGGGCTTCGCGGAGGACGTCGAGACCATCCTCGCCTCGACTCCCGAGGACAAGCAGGTCGCCCTGTTCTCCGCGACCATGCCCGCGCAGATCCGTCGCCTGTCGCAGAAGTACCTGCGCGACCCGCAGGAGATCACGGTCAAGCGCAAGACCGCGACCTCGGCCTCCATCACACAGCGCTACCTCGTCGTGGCCTACCAGCAGAAGATGGACGCCCTCACCCGCATCCTCGAGGTCGAGAACTTCGACGCGATGATCGTCTTCACGCGCACCAAGAACGAGACCGAGACGGTCGCCGAGCGCCTGCGTGCCCGCGGGTATGCCGCCGCCGCCATCAACGGCGACATCGTCCAGGCGCAGCGCGAGAAGACCATCCAGCAGCTGAAGGACGGCAAGCTCGACATCGTCGTCGCCACGGATGTCGCCGCCCGCGGCCTGGACGTCGAACGCATCAGCCACGTCGTCAACTACGACCTGCCCATCGACAACGAGTCCTACGTCCACCGCGTGGGCCGTACCGGACGCGCGGGTCGCACGGGCGACGCGATCGCGTTCGTGACCCCGCGCGAGCGCGGCCGCCTATCCTCCATCGAGAAGGCCACCAAACAGCCCATCACGCCCATGCCGCTGCCGAGCGCCGAGGACGTCAACGCGACGCGCCTGACCCGCTTCGACGCCTCGATCACGGCGGCCCTCGAACAGCGTGAGCGCATCGACCGCTTCCGCGACATCATCGCCCACTACGTGGAACACCACGACGTGCCGGAGGCCGATGTCGCCGCCGCGCTCGCCGTCGTGTCCCAGGGCGAGACTCCCCTCCTTCTCGACCCCGCGCAGGAAAGGCCCGCCTCCGTGGGCTTCCAGGAGCGCAAGGGTCGCGACCGCGACGAGCGTCCCGACCGCGGTCCCCGCGGCGGCGGCGACCGCATCACCTACCGCATCTCGGTGGGCCGCCGTCAGCACGTCGAGCCGCGCCAGATCGTCGGCGCCATCGCCAACGAAGGCGGCCTGGATCGCTCCGCCTTCGGTCGCATCACCATCAAGCCCGACTTCTCCCTCGTCGAGCTTCCCGCCAACCTCCCCTCCGAGGCGCTCGAGGCTCTCAAGCGCACGCGCATCTCGGGTCAGCTCATCGAGCTTCAGGTGGACCGCGGTCCGACACCCCGCCGTCAGCGCGACGGCGGCTACGACTCGCGTCCGCCCGGCGGGGGCGGTAGCGGCTCGTATGACAAGCTGCGCTCCGGCGGCCGCAAGTCCGACTGGAACGACCGGGGCGACGGCGGCGGCAAGCCGTTCCGCAAGCCGCGACACAAGTAGTGACTGACGGCCGATGCCGTGGCCGGGCCTCGTAGCCCAGCCACGGCATCGGCGTCTCACCTGAAGGCGAGCGCGAGGTCGCCGATGTCACCGTCCTCGCGGAAGCTACCGCGAACGACGACCCCCGAAGACAGTCGCGAGTAGCGGGACCATAGAGGCCACCATCAGCGTGGTCCCGAGGCCGGGAGACTCAGCGTGCACCAGTGCTCCGGCGAGCAGCGTCGCCGCGAAGACGATGCCGCTCACCAGCCGAGACGCCGTGCGCTCTAACCGCACTACCACGGCCTCGAGTCGAGGCGCCGTGACCGGCAGGTTGCCCGATTCGACCTGCGCGAGGATACCGTCGAGCCTGCCAGGCAGACCCCACGCAAACCGCAGGATGTCGACCGCCTCGCGTCCGGCATCGGCCGCAAATGAGCGAGTCTCGTCGCGGAGGAGGCGCTGGGCGTACGGCTCGACCGTGTCCCACACGTTGTAGCGCGGGTCGAGCGCTGTGGACACCCCTGACGTCAGCGACAGGGCACGGATAATGAGCAGGAAGTCCTCGGGCATTTGGAACGGCAGGTCGAGCACGAGCACGCCGAATTCCTGGGCAAACTCCCGGAACTCGCGGGGGTCGACCTCCTTGAGTTCCGCGAAGCCCATGCCGCCAAAGCGGCCGAAGAGGGTCGACAGTGCCTTTTCCAGTTCGGCCGTGTCGGCGGAAGGCAGCAGCACCCCCGCCGTCCCCATGGCCTTGACGAGGCCGGCACCGTCGCGGCTCGCGACCGCCACGACGAGGGCGCGCAGGGCGGTGCGCAGCGACTGCGGCACCTCGCCCATCATCCCGAAGTCGACGATGGTGAGGCGCCACCCCAGCGAGGCCTCGGGGTCGGGCGTCACGAAGAGGTTGCCCGGGTGCGGGTCGGCGTGAAAGTAGCCGTGCACGAAGAGCTGGTCGAGCATGATCTCGGCGTAGACGCGCGCGACGGCCGCGGGCGGGATCTCGGCCTCGCGCAGCGCGGCGTGATCCGTGATCTTGATCGCGGAGACGTCTTCGAGCACGAGCACGTGGCGGGTGGTGCGCTCCCAGGCCACTTGCGGCACGCGCACGCGATCGTCGCCCTCGAAGAGCGCGGCGAAGCGCTCCGACGCCGCGGCCTCGTGAAGGTAGTCGACCTCCTCGCGGCTGACCGCGCCGAACTCCTCGATCAGGGCGGGCATGTCCACGCGCCGGCGCACCGCGCCGATCTTCATGGCCCATCGCGCCACGCGCCGCAGCGCCGCG
The DNA here is from genome assembly GCF_002090135.1 of Demequina sp. NBRC 110055. Taxonomy (GTDB): domain Bacteria; phylum Actinomycetota; class Actinomycetes; order Actinomycetales; family Demequinaceae; genus Demequina. Next base: position 81,511 of record NZ_BBRL01000006.1, read on the forward strand.
AGGTCGACCTCGACGATGTCGCCGATTCCCGGGCGCTGTACCTTCACGACGACGTCGACGTATCCGGTGACCTCGGCATCGGCCTCACGCAGGCGCGCACGGTGCACCTGGCCGAGCGAGGCGGCGGCCACGGGGACGGGATCGAAGTCCTCGAAGATCGACTCGAGTGTGCCTCCGAGGTCCGCCTCGGCCGCAGCCCGAAGCTGCTCGAAGGGCACCGCGGGAACCTCGTCTTGCAGGTCCTCGAGTTCCTTGGTGATCTCGGGCGGAAGCACGTCGAGCCGGGAGGACATGAACTGCCCCATCTTGATCATCAGCCCGCCCAGCTCGACCGCGAGGCCGCGGAAACGCTGCGCGAACGTACGCATGCGGCGGGCGCGCGTCCGCTCGGCGACGCGGCGCAGCCCGATGACGGGTAGGGCGATCTCGTACCACCACTGCACCGCAAAGTGCCACGCGGCAAAGCGCAGGATCCGTCGATAGCGGGCGCGATCACGGGGGACGTCGGGCATCGGCTCTCCTCGATCCCGACCGGGCTGCGGACCTCCCGTCAGTCCTCCGCCAGGATCGAGTAGATCTTACGTCGCGCTTCGGTAAGGATCTCCGTCGCACGCTCCTGCTGCGCCGCGGTTCCGGTGCGCGCCATCTGCGCGACGGCCTGAGCAAGGTCGAGCCCCGCCTTCGCGGTGGCGCCGTACGCGTGACCATCCTTCTCGACACTCACCCAAGGGGCCGATGCCGCGGCTGAGGCCGCTTCGGCCTCACCTTCCGCGGTCAGCGCGTAGGTCTTGCGGTCGGCGCTCTGCTCGGCCTGGACGAGGCCCTCGTCGGCAAGCAGCTGCAGGGTCGGGTAGACCGATCCGGCGCTGGGCTTCCACCGACCGTCGGTGCGCTCGGTGATCTCGCGGATGATCTGGTATCCGTGCATGGGCTCCTCGTGAAGCAGTGCGAGGACGGCGGCACGCACGTCTCCCCTGCCCATCCGGGTGCCGACCTTGCGGTCGAACTGGGTGCGTAGCTGCTCCATCGCGTCCCACATGGCCTCCGAGGCCTGCGACGGGGTGAATCCGGTGTGTCGTCCCATGGTGTCCTCCGGGTGACGGGCCCGAACGAGACGTTCGAGCGATAGTGAACGATATATCGCTATTCGAACACAGGATGCGCGTCGGGGCAAGGCCCCGTCCATGACAGGATGGGTCCAACGGCTCACCGGCGAGCCGCGAGGAGGTCTCGTGTCAGCATCCATCCGCCTTAGCGTGTCCGACGGCATCGCGCACCTCACGTTCGCGCGCCCCTCACGGCTGAACGCGTTCGACTTCGCGATGGGGGACGCCTATCGCGACGCGTGTCGCGAGGCGACCTCATCCGGGGCGCGCGCCATCGTCCTCGACGCCGAGGGGCCCGCCTTTTGCGCCGGCGGAGACGTCCTGGCGATGGCGGCCGCGGGCGTGACGGGCGCAGAGGTGACGCGCGCCGCCCGCGTGATTCACGAGGGGCTAGCTACCCTCGTCGACTCCCCCGTCCCGGTGGTCGCGGCGGTACGCGGTGCGGTCGCCGGCGGCGGCATCGGCCTCATGCTCGCCGCGGACCACGTCGTGGCCGCGCCGACGCTGCGCATCGCGGGGCGCTACGCCGACGTGGGCCTCACTCCCGACCTCGGCGTCAGCACATTGCTCGCGCGCGCGATCGGCGAACGTCGCGCCCTGGCGGTGCTGCTCACCGGGGTCGAGCTCGACGCTGCCACGGCGCTCGCGTGGGGCGCCGTCGAGGAGGTCGCCGACGACCCCGAGGCGAGGGCGGTCACCATCGCACGCGCATGGGCCGACGGCCCACATCATGCTCTTGGGCAGGCGAAGCGCCTGGTGCGCGCGGGAGCCTCGCGGCCGTGGCGCGACAGCCTCGACGACGAGGCCGCGACGATCGGCGCCGCATATGACGGCGCCGAGGCGCGTGACCGCATCGCCGCCTTCGCCGACTCGCACGGCGAACGTGGGGGCGCACGATGAGCCTCGCGGGACGCACCATTCTCATGTCCGGCGGCAGCCGTGGCATCGGCCTCGCGATCGCCCTTCGCGCCGCCCGCGACGGCGCCAACGTGGCGATGCTCGCCAAGACCGACGCGCCGCACCCCCGCCTCGAGGGCACCGTCTTCACGGCGGCCGATGCCGTGGTCGCCGCCGGCGGTGAGGCTCTCCCCCTCGTCGGAGACGTCCGCAACGACGACGACATCGCGCACGCGGTCGCCGCGACACTCGAACGCTTTGACGGCATCGACATCGTGGTCAACAACGCGAGCGTCATCGACCTCACGGGGACCGCCGACCTTGCGGCACAGAAGTACGACCTCATGCAGGACGTCAACGTGCGCGGCACGTTCATGCTCACCCGTGCGGCGCTGCCCGCACTGCTGCGCTCCGATCACGCCCACGTGCTCTCCCTGTCGCCACCGCTGAACGCGTCGCCGCGCTGGCTTGGCGCCCACACCGGGTACTCCCTGGCCAAGTTCGGTATGACGATGGTGACGCTCGGCATCGCGGCGGAGTTCGGCCCGCGCGGCCTCAGCGCCAATACCCTGTGGCCGCGCACCACCATCGCCACCGCCGCCGTCCAGAACATCCTGGGCGGGGACAGGCTCATGAAGGTCAGCCGCACGCCCCAGATCTATGCCGATGCCGCGCACGCCGTGCTGACGCGCCCGCCCGGCGAGGTCAGCGGCCAGACGCTCATCGTCGAGGACGTCCTCGCCGACGCCGGCGTGACCGACTTTTCCGACTATGCGGCGGTGCCCGGCACCCCGGACGAGGCGCTCTTCCCGGACATCTTCCTGGACGAGGTCGAGGCCGGTCTGACGCTCCCCCGGGAATAGCAGCGCTCAGCACCAGGGTTTCATCGGTACAGACCCGCACCGACGCCGCACTGGAGGCCCGACCGATGAGCAACGAGCCGTCCACCCCCTCCGCCGAAGGTGCCGACACGGCCGGCGCACTCGCGTGGCCCTTCGGCACCGAGGACGCCCTCGCCGCAGCCCCGGCGCCGGACGGAGACGCCCCGCGGGTGCTGGTGCTCGGCGCCACGGGGTACATCGGCGGACGTCTGGTGCCCCGCATGCTCGCCGGGGGTTACCGCGTGCGCGTTCTCACCCGAACGGCGGCGAGGATCGCGGCCATGCCATGGGCCGACGACGTCGAGGTGGTCGAGGGCGACGCCGCCGACGAGGAGGCGATGCGGCGCGCCGTCGCCGACGTCCATTCCGTCGTGTACCTGGTGCACTCGATGTCGAGCGGCAAGGACTACGGACGCCTGGACCGGGCCATCGCGCTCGCGGTCGCGCGCGCCTGCGCCGACGCCAGCGTGCGGCGCATCATCTACCTGAGCGGCCTGCACCCGCCCGGCGAGCTGTCCGCGCACCTGGCCTCGCGCAAAGAGGTCGGCGACATTCTGCTCGCCTCCGCCACTCCCACGATTGTGCTGCAGGCCGGCGTCGTCATCGGATCGGGCTCGGCGTCCTTTGAGATGGTCCGCCACCTCACCGAGGTGCTGCCGTACATGCCCGCACCGCGCTGGGTCCTCAACCGGATCCAGCCGATCTCCGTGCGCGATGTGCTGTACTACCTGCTGGCGGCGCTGCGCGTGCGCGACGAGGTCAATGACGCCTTCGACATCGGCGGACCCGATGTCCTGCGCTACACGGAGATGATGAACGGGTACGCGGAGGTCGCCGAACTTCCCCACCGCGCCATTACCGCGTTGCCCGTGTTTACTCCGAGGCTGGCGTCGCACTGGGTAGGACTGGTGACGCCGGTGCCGCGGCGCATCGCGGTGCCGCTGGTCGAGTCCCTCCTGCACACGTGCGTGGTGCGCGACGGCGGAGCCATCGACACGCTCATCCCTCCCCCGCCACACGGGCTCACCGGGTACCACCGGGCCGTACGGATGGCGCTCGGCCGCATAGAACTGGACGATGTCGAAACCAGTTGGGCCGATGCCCGCGTCCCCGGCGCTCCGAGTGACCCCATGCCGTCGGACCCCGAATGGGCCGGCCGCACCGTCTTCCAGGACTCACGCAGCAAGCGAACCTCAGCCACGGCATCGGCCGTCTGGGATGTCGTCACCCAAGTGGGCGGGGCGACCGGTTGGTACTCGGCCTCCGTGTTGTGGGCGACGCGCGGGCTCATGGACCGCGTCGTGGGAGGCGTGGGCCACCGGCGTGGCCGGCGCACTCGCGAGGGCGTGCGGGTGGGCGACGCCATCGACGTGTGGCGTGTCGAGGCCGTCGAGGACGAGAGCCTCCTGCGCCTGCGCGCAGAGATGCGCGTGCCGGGCAAGGCATGGCTGGAATTGGGGGTGGAGCCACGCGACGACGGCTCTGTCTACCGGCAACGCGCCGTGTTCTTCCCCCGCGGGCTCACCGGCCGTTTGTATTGGCTCGCGATGCTGCCGTTCCACGGCCTCGTCTTCAGCGGCATGGTCAACAGGATCGTGGCGGAGGCTGAGGGGGACGACTTGGCGCGCCGTCGCGGCAATTAGCCTTCACGGTCGCCAGCGAAGCGCGCGCGAGCCTGGCCGAACGCCCAGTGCCGCATGCTGACCACAACAACGCACTACCTCGCGGCGTCCCCCTCGGCCTGCTCCTCTTGCTCCGCACGCACCTGGGCATGGACGGCATCCATGTCGAGTGCACGGACCTGTGAGATGAGGTCCTCGAGCTGCGGCGCCCGCAGCGCCCCGGCCTGCGCGAAGACGATGACGCCCTCACGGAACGCCATGAGCGTCGGGATCGAAGTGATTCCGAACGTCGCGGCCAATGCCTGCTCGGCCTCGGTGTCGACCTTGCCGAAGGTGATGTCCGTGTGGCGCTCGGAGGCGGCCTCGTAGACCGGCGCGAAGGACCGGCACGGGCCGCACCACGCCGCCCAGAAGTCGAGGAGGACGATGTCCTTGTCCTCGATGGTCGAGGCAAAGGTGTCAGTAGTCAGATCGGTAGTAGCCATAGGCCAATGGTATACCCCCCAGGGTATAGATCTTTCGTGACTGTGAGCGTTGCGCCTGGCAACGACACGCCGGCACCGACACGGCCGCCCATCACCTGTAGCGGTACCCGTCGACCCCGCAGGCCTTTCGGGACGCCCCGCCCTCTCGCGGGCGCGCCCTGGTGATCAGACTGCCCGCACGGGGACGCCGCGTCTTACGCATCCCTGGTGACACGATCCTTGCCAACGAGGAGTCCCCTCCTACCCTTCGCGGCCGTGATACTGCCGCGCCGCTGAGGCCTGTGGCACAGTGTGCGAATGACAGGCTCCTCTCAGGATGAATGCGCCGAAGCCGTCCGGGTTGCTGGCGCCGCGCGCGCTCGCCATCAGCGCCTCACTGCGCAACTGAAGACCACCGCAAACCTGGTGGGGAGGCGGCGCCAAGAACTGACGGACCTCGAGTCGCAGCTTCAGGCAGAGCGGGCGGAAGTCGACCGCTTGGCGCACCTGTCCCCGGCGAAGGTGTGGGCGACGTTGCGGGGCAACGTGTCCGACCGTCTAACGGTCGAGCGCGCCGAGGTCACCGCTGCGGAGCTCGCGGTCGCGGCCGCACGGGCGCGGCTCACCAGCGCCGACGCGGACAACGAACGCGTGCGGCGAGAGCACGACCTGCTGCGCGGCGCCGAGGGCGCATATGTTGAGGCGCTCGCCGCCTATGAGCGGGCACTTCACGCCGCTGGCAGTCACCAGACAGCGGAACTCACCGAGATCGCCGTCGGTGTCGGTCAGGCCGAGTCACACCTCCGGGAACTCGCCGAGGCGCGGGACGCCTTGGCCGCGACAATCGCCGCCCTCGACCAGGCCCTCGCCAAGCTCGACAGTGCGGGCGGCTGGTCGACCTACGACACGTTCTTTGGCGGCGGCATCGTCGCCGACGCGATCAAGCACTCGAGGATCGGCGAGGCCACCGATGCGTTCGTCGAGGTCAACAGGCACCTTGAGAGGCTTTCCGTCGAGCTCGCCGACATCGGCGCCTCAGCCCTCGACGGCGTCACCATCTCCGACACGCTCGCGGTGTTTGACGTGCTGTTCGACAACATCCTCAGCGACTGGATGGTGAGGGACCGCATCGCCCAGGCCCGCACAAGCGCCGCGAAGCTCCACACCCGCCTCGAGGCGCTCGCGGTCGAACTGGAGGACGATGCCCGGCGAACGGCCGCGCGTGTCGCCGCATTCATGCAGCGTCGCGAAGAGATCGTCACGGCTGCCTAGCCACGCACGCGACGCACCTCAATGTGGTGACGCTAGTCGGCGAGCTCGTCTCGGTACCTGTCCCGTAGGCCCTCCCAGCCATACGCCAGCGACCGCTGGCCGGTGGGGCGCTCGCGGGCAGCGCCATCCTCGGCGGCGAGCCGCGCGAGGCAGACGTGCCAGCCGGCGGCATAGACCGGTGAGTCGGTGCGGTCGGCAATGCGGTGCCTCAGTTCGAGCACGGCGCCCGTGGCGTCGGGCGTGATCGTCCACCGCAGCACGTCGTCGCGCCAGCGATGCACGAGCGAGTGCGGAGCGTCGGCGCTGAGGACCTCGGTGTCAACCGGATCGTCATCGGGGTTCTCGCGGCTCGTCGCGGGCCCGGGCGTGGTGAGCGGGCGGTCCGGCACCACCGGAGACCAGCAGGCCAGCCGGTCGGGTTCGGTCAGCATCCGCCATAGGAGATCCGCTTCCTGGGTGAAGTGGCGCCGCATCACGAGAGTCCACCGCCCTGCCTCGTGCTCGAGAAGCACCTCGGTGTGGGCGCGGATCGCCGCGACAATCGCCGCATCGGTCGGCCGTTCCGTCATGAGGGTTCCTCCCCATCCATCGCGTAGGCGAGCCTGTCAAAGCTCGCCGTCCACTGCGCAATGTAGGGCGCGAGCCAGGTCATCACATCGGGAAGCGGACGGTCGGTGAGACGGTAAACCCGACGCTTGCCGATGGCCTCGACATCCACGACACCTGCGTCCCGCAGGATCCGCAGGTGCTTTGAGATGAGCGGCTGCGAGAGATCTAGAGCACTGACCAGTGCCCCGACGTCATGGTCGTGGATGCGCAGCCGGTCGACGATCGCGCGCCGTGCAGGTTCGGCAATCACGGTGAATCCGTCCATGCGCATCATATGAACATGTCGTCATATGAATGTCAAGACATGTGTATCATCACTGCGGTAGGGCTGGCGCCCGTGGGCTACTCGGGAAGGCGGGGGCGTCGTTGCGGACGCGGCGGCACCTGCTTCGCGGCGACGATCGCATTGACGGGGATGCGCGCGACTCCGCGCACACCGTCGACCACGACCTCCTGATCGTCCGCGCCGAGAAGCTCGCCGAGTGCGTCCGTGGCCTCGCCGGTGGCGATCAGGTAGCGCACCACCACGCGCGCCCCGGGTGCTGGAAGGCGGATCAGCCCCTGGCGAGCACTCTGGTCAACCATGCCCCCATCCTCGCAGACGGGGCTCCCGTAGCACCCACGGCCAGGGTTTCGCCGTGACCGCACTGATCGACGACCTGCGCCGCTGGCCCGACATCGAGGTCCCCGGCCTGGTCGCCGTCGACACCACCGCACCGGTGATTCTGAACGAGTCCGCCTTCGTCACGCCACACCGCAGTGAGTGACGCAATTGCCTCACGCCACGTCTTGCTCGCTACCATGACGGCATGGCAGACGGTGCGGGATCAGGGCTCCGTGCCGACGCCGAACGGAACCGCCTCCGGCTCCTCGGCGCGGCCCAGGAGCTCTTCGCCGAGCGTGGTTTGGACGTGTCGATGCGGCAGATTGCCCTCCACGCTGGCGTAGGGGAACCGACGTTGAGGCGAAGGTTTCCGACCAAGGAAACTCTTATCGCGGCAGCCTTTCAGGCCAAGATCACCTCCTACGCCGAGACGGCCGAACACGCATTGCGCGAGGTTAACCCGTGGGACGGGTTCACCAGTTTCGTGCGCGCGTTGACAGCGATGCAGCTCGGCGACCGTGGGTTCGCTGATGTGCTCACGATGACCTTTCCGCCATCCTTGCGCGCGGAGAGCGAGCGACGCCGCGCGTACGCGGCGCTGTCAGCGCTGGTCACGAGGGCGCAAGACGCGGACGCGCTGCGGAAGGACTTTACTCCCGAGGATGTCGTGCTGATCCTCATGGCGCATGCAGGCGTGGTCGCCGGGGCAGGCCCCCTGGCACCCGTGATGTCGGCGCGGCTCGTGGAGTATTTCTTGGAAGCCTTCGCGGCACCCGGCGCTCGTCGTCTGCCCGCCGCACCGTCGCCTGCTCAGACATACCGGGCGATGCTTCGTCTCCACGGTGGCGCTAGCTCCAGCGCCACCGAGCCGAGCTGAGCGCCACGACAGGTCGCCAGCGCGCCTCGCTTGTACGCCGCGTCGGGGCATGGTGAATGGCGCAACCGGCAGTGCCGGCCGCTGGCGCCTCACACGAACACATCCCGTGCCGCCCGGTGTTACGGGCGGCACGGGACGTGGAGCGGTGTCTACTCAGCGCGTGTCGCGTATCGAAGGCCCGCAGGCCGCCGTCCCCGCCCGAGTACGCACCCCACACGTAGGTGAGCTGTCGCGTTACTCGCCCGCACCCTGCGGACCACGCGCATCGAGTTCGAGGCCGTGCCCGAACGTGAACAGCGGATCCGCCGTGTCGAAGGGCACGTCGGGACGGTTCGCCTCCACGGCGTGCATGCTCGAGGGGACATCGAACGGGAGCTTGCCGAGAGGGGTAGCGTCGCCCACGACGACATCGAGCACTGCGGAGGCATCCGAACCCCAGTTGGCCACAATCGCCGCGACGTCCTCGACGAAGGGCGTGAGAATCGCGGGCCGGTCCAGGTAGAGGTCGACAACGGTCGGCACCTGCGCTGCGACTTCTTTCACGTGCGCGATCATCTCATCCGGAAATTCGAGCGATCCGTTGTGGAAGAAGTTTTCAAAGGTCGTCGACCGCTGTTCGTACGGTGCCTGAATGCGCAGCACGGCGATCTCTGCTTCTGCCGGGTCGCTGACAACTGTGCCGTACAGCCGGGCAATCTCGGCGTCGATGCCCTCGACATAGATGCGGCGTCCGCGTCCCGTCGGCAAGACGGCGCTGCCGTCGACCTCGCGGTTCGTCAACACGGCGATAGCCGCCCGCTGTGCAGCCAACCCTGCCGAGACGAACTCCGGAGATCCCACAATCTGCGCCGCGCGTTCAGGGTCGACGTGTCGGTTCTCGAAGAGCCCGAGGACGAACTTTTCACGCAGGATGCGCCGCGCAGAAACATCGATGCGCTCCTCCGAGATCTCTCCCGCTTGAACAATGTCCACGAGCAGGTCGGGGCAGGCCTCACCGCCGAACTGGTCGACGCCTGCGTTCAGGATCTTGATCATGCGCTCGCGCCGCGAGAGGTGCTCGACTCCCCACGCGCGCGCAGGGAAGGGTTCGCCGAAGGCTTCGGCGTCGGTGATGAGGCCCCAGTCCGTGCACACGAGCCCGTCGAATCCGTAGCGATCGCGCAGAATCCCGGTGATGACCGACTTGTTGAAACCGAAACCGACCTCTTCGTATTCGGTGCCGACGGGCATGCCGTAGTAGGGCATGATCTGGCTCGTACCGGCCTCAAGCGCCGCCTCGAACGGCTTCAGATGAGTCTCGAAGGCACCACCCGGGTAGACCTGCTCGCGGCCGTGCGGGAAGTGAGGGTCCTCGCCGTCCTTCTGAGCGCCACCGCCGGGGAAATGCTTCGTCATCGTTGCGACCGAGTGGGCATCCAGGGCGTCTCCCTGGAATCCGCGGACATATGCGGCGCCAAGACGCGAGGTCAGCTCCGGATCCTCGCCGAAGGTCTGGAGCGCACGGCTCCAGCGGGGATCCGTGGCGAGGTCCACCTGGGGATGGAGCGCAACGCGGATACCCACGGCGAGATACTCCTGACGCGCAATCTCGGCGAACCGCTGCACCAGGGCCTCGTCTCCGACTGCCGCGAGTCCCATCGTCTCCGGCCAAACAGAGAACGATCCGGCCTGTAGCGATGCCAGCGGGTTGTCGTCACTTGACGAGTGGCGAGGATCCGACGAAATGGTGACGGGGATCTGGAGCCTGGACTGGGCGGCGAGGTCCTGGATCCGGTTGTGCCAGATCGCGATGTCGCGCGGCTGCTGTCCCCCGCCCAGCAGGTTGAAGTGATTCATCGCACGGCCGTTGACATACTCATCCGTGGACGGGATGCCCATGCTCGAGTCAGCGCCGGAGAGGCCGCCGCCCTCCCCCACCATGATCATGGCGTGGAAGAAGAGTCCAGCCTTCTCCTCCAGCGTCATCTGGCCCAGAAGGATCTCGACCCTCTCCTCCACGGGAAGAGAGGCATCAAGATAGCGGCGGTCGACCCCGTCGGTCGATACGTCGGCGTGGTGCGTGGTCATCGGACTCCCTTGATCTGGTAGACGAGGATGGCGCCGGCAAGCGTCACGACGGCGCCGGCAAGGTAGAAGAGTGCGTACCCGCCCAGCGCGGTACCTGCACCCGCGGCGATGACGACGGGTGCAATCAACGGGGCAATGGAGCCCGGCAACGCCGCGGCGATGTTGAGAACGCCGAGGTCCTTGGCGGCGTCCTTTTCGTCGGGTAGCACCTGCGTGGCCAAGGCGAGATCAACCGACAGGAACGAACCGGCTCCAAGCCCGATAATGCCCTGGCCCACGACGACGATCATCGGTGCGGGTGCGAACGCGACGACGACCAGGCCGACGACGATGACGAGGCCAGCAATGGTGACGAACGGTCGCCGACGCCCAATGCGGTCGGAAATCGCTCCACCCAACGGACCCGAGATAGCCATGGCTCCGAAGGAAACAATGTTGGACAGCAACACGATTTGGATCGCGGCGTCCTCAGCAAGGTCGAATCGGTCGGTGAGGTAGAAGGGCAGGAACGTCGCCACGCCCGCGTATCCGAACATGATCAGGAACTTGGTGAGCCACGTCCACCCAAAGTCGCGGTACTTCACCGGGTTGAACACGAACGATCCGAGGAATTCCTTCCAGTCGTAGCGCTCCACGGGACCCGTGTGCTGTCGGTCGCGTAGGACAACCGCGAAGCCGATGAGGAGAATTGCCGCGATCGCGCCGGGCACCACGAAGCGGCTGAAGTCGTCGTTGAGCACGCTCACAAGAACGCTTCCGCCGAGGATGCCTAGCGGCGTCATCAGGCCGATGAGACCCGAGACCTTACCTCGACCATCGACGGGCACCTGGTCGGGAACCGTGCCGAAGAGCGCGGCGAGCACTCCATTCAGGGCCACCTGCACCACCGACCAGCCGATGAACACCATCCAGACCTCAGTGGCTGCTCCGATGAGCGCGAACGCCGCCAGCGCGGCCAGCGCACCGCCCACGATCCACGGCCGACGCCGGCCAAACCGCGAGGTCGTGCGATCGGACAGTCGGCCCACAAGCGGGTTGGCGATCACCGCGAAGAACGAGCCGATGCCCATCACCAATCCGAGGGTGACGGTCGCCTCCGCCTGCGTGTCGGTGATGCGGGTCATCTTGAACGCCATCGACACCAGCACCGGCGTGAGCAGCGCCAAGTACACGCCGAACGTTCCGCCGGCGAGGCCGACGACGTACGACGCGCGAGTGCGCGTGGGCTCGCCTTCGGGCGAGGTGGCCGGTGTCTTCTGCGGCGGGGCGGCTGACTCTGACATGTTGTCTCCTTTGACGTGAAGGATGGCGCTCCTCTGTGCGCAGCGCCACTGTACACGGAATTAGACCGATTGGTACGCAAACATGGTCCACGCGGTACACGCCGAGCAGTGTTACACGCCGTGCGACTCCTGGATGAGATGATGGGCGCTGGTCGGGAGGAACTCAGACATGACCGAGGCAACACCCTCGTTAGCGCCTGCGCTGCGCAACGGAGATCGGCGAGCACGGGCGGCCGCCGACACTCGGCGACGGATCGTAGAGGCGGCGCAGAAGCTGTTCGTTCAGCGCGGATACCAGGCAGTATCTTTGCGCGACATCGCTGGTGAAGCCGGCGTGGCACACCCCACTGTGCTGCGGCACTACGCCAACAAGTCAGAGCTCCTCGAGGCTGTGGTGACCGCCGTCGAGGGAGCGCTCCCCGTCGGTCCGGCCACGCCCCGACTCGACGACATTGTGGCCGTCGCCCGCAACCACGCGTCCACTCCCGGATACACCGCGCTCTTCTCGTCACTCGCCGGCCTCGCGGCGAACACCCAGAGCCCTCACCTGGAGCGATTCCGCGATCGGTACGCGCTCGCGCGCACCTTGACCGCTCAAGCGCTCGTCCCGCTTCGCGAGGCGGGAACCGTCGCCGACACCCACGGTGAGGCGACGCGGCTTAACGCCGCCTGGGACGGGCTCCAAATCATGTCGCTCTACGTTCCCGAGATGGTCGACGTCGCACGGGAACTCGCCGACAGGGTGGCGCGCCTACAGGGAACGCCGCCTGAGACCGTCGCTCTTGCGCGCCCGTCGCAGCGCACGGACGGTATCGCGCCCACGCCAGCGCTCCCCACCGGCTACGCGTCCGGTCGCGCCCAACGGGAGCATCTCATCGAGCGAGCTACCGACCTGTTCTCTCGAGAGGGCTACCACGCCACGTCGCTGCGCGACCTTGCGAGCTTCGCCGGCGTTTCCAAGACCGCGGTGCTCCACCATTTCGGGTCGAAGGAAAACCTCTTACTGCAGGTGCTCCAGCGCCGCGACGAGCTTGTGCGTGGACGCTACGGCAATGTCGACGATGCGCCCGCCGAGCAATTGCGCGCCCTGTCCGCCGGCGCACGCGCGGACGCACGCGATACCCCCGGCCTGGTGAGGCTGTACGTTCGCCTGTCGACCGAATCTGCCACGCCCGGACACCCGGCGCATGATTTTTTCGCCGAGCGCTACCGCAGCAGCATCGATGCCGTCGCACGCCTGGTAGATGCCGCCGCCGGCTCCGGGCCGTCCGGAACCTCACGCGCCCGCCATGAAGCCATCTGGCTACTCGCCCTCTGGGACGGCCTGCAAATCCAGTGGCTGTATGACCCCGCCCGGGTGGACATTGGCGATCATCTCGAGGCGCATATCGATGCGCTGTGTCATACGCTGCCCCGGCAGGCCGATGACACTCAACCCGCGACGCACGACCACGCACCCTAGCGGCGAGTCGCACCGACGACAGTCCACCCGGCACCCCGCGCGGCGCTAGCCACGCCCCGTTCGTTTTCACCGCGCCGAATCGCGCGTGCCGCACCGCACCGCACCGCGCTCCCTTGCCATCTGGCCCAGGCCTCCGCGCCCGACCCGCACGGACAAGTGGCTTATCTGCGTCACTTATCATTGTGCGAAGGCCATCGGCGTCGAGAAGGGTTGGGTCTCATGGAGATCGGTGCGTTTACATTCGCTGATATCGCGGTGCGCGGAGGCGTGCGCCCACCGCAACGCATCCCGGAACTTATCGAGGAAATCGTCCTGGCCGATGAGGTGGGGCTGGACGTTTTCGGGATCGGAGAGCATCACCATCCCGGCTTCTCGGCTCCCGCTCCGCCCGTCATCCTTGCTGCCGCCGCGGCGCGCACGCACAGGATCCGTTTGACCAGTGCGGTCACGGTGTTGAGTTCGGACGACCCTGTGCGCGTGTTCGAACAGTTCACCGCCCTCGATCTCGTTTCGCAGGGTCGCGCGGAGGCCATGGTGGGTCGTGGCGCGTTGCTGGACTCGTTCCGACTGTTCGGCCACGATCTTCAGGACTACGACGCACTCTTCGACGAGAAACTCGACCTCCTCATCCGTCTGCGAGGCGACGAGCCAGTGACGTGGCAGGGCCGTTTCCGTCCACCGCTCGACGAGGAAGTCATCTTGCCCCGCCCAGTACAAACCCCGCTCCCGGTGTGGGTCGCGGTGGGAGGAAGCCCGAACTCTGTGATCCGCGCGGCAGCGCACGGATTGCCGATGGTGCTCGGCACCGTCGGGGGCGTTGCAGCACAGTTTGCACCGCTCGCGGACCTCTACCGGCAGGCCCTTGACCACTACGACAAGCCGGCCCAGCCCGTGTCCATGACCCTTCATGGATTTGTCGCCGACACCTCTCAGAAGGCCGCGGACGTGTACTTCCCGGCGGACGCTGAGTTGTTCAACACCGCAGGAGCCTCGCGAGGCATCGCCGGCATGACCGCGGAGCACATGGCGGCAAAGAACGGGCCCGGATCTACCTACGCCGTCGGATCACCCCAGGCGGTGATCGACAAGCTTCTTCATCACCACGAGGTCATCGGACACCAGCGCACCATGCTCCAGCTGGCGGTCGGTCCGCTGCCTCACGCCGACATCATGCGCGCAATCGAACTGCTTGGCACCGAGGTCGCCCCCGTGGTCCGAGCCGAAATTGCCCGCCGTGAAGGCGGCGGCGATTCAGCGACGGGCGTGGGCGCGCGATGACCGCCCTCGCCGAGCGCACGGTGGGGATCTTCGGCGCGGGAAAGTCGGGTGTCGCGATCGCGCGCCGTGCCCTCGACGCTGGTTATGGGGTTGCGGTGGCGACGTCCGGTCCGGCCTGGCGGACGGATCTGGTCACGCGGGTCCTCACCCCGGGAGTACGAGCCGTCGACGCCGCGGAACTCGCGAGCGTCGCTCCCATCGTGGTCTTGGCGGTGCCTCTGCGACGACTGCGAGAGCTACCACTGTCCACCTTGGCGGGACGGATCGTCGTCGACATCATGAATTATTGGGAACCCACCGATGGCGTCCTGCCCGACTTCGCTTCACGCGCTCACGCCTCAAGCCTGATCGTCCGCGCTGCCCTTCCCGCCAGCGCACGGCTGGTCAAGACGTTCAACCACATCGGCTATCACGAAATGGAGCAGCTTGCTCGACCGTCAGGCACCGTCGGTCGAGTTGCTCTCGGCGTCGCGGGAGACGATCTCGATGCGGTAGCAACGATCGCACGGTTCGTCGACGACCTCGGTTTCGATCCCGTCTCGACCGGGACGCTGGCCGATAGCCACTGTCTTCAGCCGGGATCGCCCCTCTTTGGCGCCGACATGGAACCGGCGGCCTTCCGCGAAGCGCTCTCTCAGCTCGCCTCACGGGAAGTTCCAGCATGACGGCGACGGTGCAGTTCGACGTCTTCACCTCGGCATTCTGTGGCGCATGCACACGCACACGCGCCGTACTCGCTCGGGCCGCCGAGTACATCCCCGGCAGCACCGTCGTCGAGCACCCGATCGAGACCGAGCCCGACCTCGCAGAGTCGCTGGGCATCGCCTCAACTCCGACCGTCATTGTCCGTGACTCGACCGGCGCCGAAGCCTTGAGGCTCACCGGTGTGCCCAATGTTCACCACGTTCTTGCTGCTGGAGTCAGGGTGCTTGAGCAAGCACCGCCCCATGTTCCGAGCCCCTAATCCGCGGCCACTCGTCCTTCCCCCCGCTCCGCTTGTCCGCCGTGGGCCCTGAGGCCCCGTCCGCGATGACCGGCGGCGCCGCACGCGCGACACCAAGCGGAACGTGCGAGAGCGAGCCGGTCCTCACCGCACGTCGATCACTGCGGGTCAGCACGACGACGCGTGCCCGGCTGCCGCCAGTGCGCCACATCGGGGACTACCGCGGAGACTCGAGGCTAGGCTTCGATCGTGATCGGCTCTCATTCGCGCCTCCTGACGGCTGGCGTCCATACCCGTCCCCCGGCCTGGGCCCACACGCCGCAGCGCGTCCTTGGCGCTGTCACGCGATGAGCGGCGCGTTTGAGGCCTTGCGGCGTTGGCCCGATGTCGAGGCGCCCGGGCTGGTCGCCGTCGACGCCGCCGACCGGTTGATTCTGGACGAGTCCGCCGACATCCGCGAGGCCTCGCAGCGGGGTGACATCGTGGTCATCAACGATGCGTACGGCGCGCTCACCCTCGGGGCGGCCGATGCCGGCGCGACGGCCGTACGAACGCACATCGACTCGCTCACGGGCGAACGTGCGCTCGAGGCTAATGCGAGGCGCGCGAGCCTTTCGGACAGTTTTCGCGTCCTGCCGCTCCGCGCGGAGCTTGTCCGCGGGGCGAGGGTCGTCTTGCTACGGCTCCCCCGCTCGCTCGACTCCCTGCGTGACATCGCCGGCCTCATCGCCGCGCACGCACACCCGGACGTCATCGTGGTGGCGGGCGGACGCCTCAAGCACATGTCGGTGTCGATGAACGCCGTACTGAGCGAACACTTCGGCAGGCTCGACGTCAGCCACGCCCGGCAAAAGTCTCGCGTGCTGATTGCCCGCGAACCGCACGACGGCGTCGACCCCGCGCCGGCCGCGGCGCAAGCCGAGGGGCTTGAGGTGCGCGCGTACGGCGGCGCGTTCGCGGGCGCAAGGCTCGATATCGGAACCCGGCTGCTGCTCGAGAGCCTGCCCATCGCATCGGCCGGCGGAACCCCCAGCGATCCCCTCATTGACCTGGCCTGCGGCACCGGGATCGTCGGAGCGTGGATGGCGACGCGATACCCCGACGCGCACGTCTACGCGTGCGACCAGTCGGCCGTCGCCGTCGAGTCCGCACGGGCGACGATGCTCGCCAACGGCATCCAGGACCGCGTCGCGGTAGCGCGGGACGACATGCTGAGCGCCAGGCCCGACGCGAGCGCGTCGTTCATCGCGCTGAACCCGCCGTTCCATTCCGCCGCCGCGGTGACCGATCTCCTCGCGCCTCGCATGTTTGCCGACGTCGCCCGGGTGCTTCGCCCGGGCGGCCAGCTGTGGTGCGTATGGAACTCTGGCCTGAAATACCGCCCGCTGCTTGAGGGCGCTATCGGCACGACGGAGCAGGCCGCGCGCAACGCCAAGTTTACAGTCACGGTCTCGACGCGACGTTGATGCGGACCTCGCCGGACCTCACACCGGGCCCTCGTCCGTAAAATAGAGCGAGTGTCCACACCGCCCGCACCCGCCGACCGCCAGCACCGTATCGACCCCACGGACCTCGAGACGACGCTGCGTGTCCTCGGTTCCCTGAGCGACGTCGACGAGAGCGACCCCGACTTCGTGGCGGTACGCAACGCAACGGCTCACATGATCAAGGCCGTGAAGCAGAGCCGGCGACGTGAACGGCGCGCGACAATCGCGGCCAACGACACTGCGGTCGTCGCCGCCACGGCGACGGGGGCATCGGACCGCATCGACGACGAGACGCGCGGACTCACTCTCGAGGCGCGTGCCGCGACCCCGACGGCGGGCGAGTACCTTAAGGCGCGCCCGTGCTACATCTGCAAGCAGAAGTACACGTTGGTCGACGCGTTCTATCACCAGCTCTGCCCGTCGTGCGCGGAGACGAGCCACGCCAAGCGGCACGCAAGCACGGACCTGCGAGGACGGCGTGCACTGCTCACTGGCGGCAGGGCGAAGATCGGAATGCACATCGCGTTGCGGCTGCTGCGCGACGGCGCCGACCTCACGGTCACCACGCGCTTCCCTCGCGACGCCGTGCGCCGGTTTGCGGCCATGCCCGATGCTGCCGAGTGGCTCCCCCGCCTCACTGTTGTCGGCATCGACCTGCGCGACCCCGCCCAGGTGGTGTCCCTCGCAGACTCCGTCGCCGCAGCCGGCCCCCTCGACGTCCTCATCAACAACGCCGCCCAGACGGTGCGCCGCTCCCCCGGCGCCTACGCGCCGCTTGTCGACGCAGAGTCCGCGCCGCTCGAGCACGGACTGTGGCCCGAGGGCAAGGGCCCCCAGTTGCTCACCCTTGGCCGCACCACCGACGCGCATCCCGTCAGCATCGAGGCCTCTGCGGCCACGCACCCACTGCTTGCTTCCGCCCACCTGGCCGAGATGGGATCCCGCGAGGCACAGCGGCTCACGGACCAGGCCCTCGCACCAGGGTCGTCATCCTTGGCTCGGCTTGCCGATGGCACCGCCATCGATGCGGGCGGCCTGGTGCCCGACCTCCACGACACGAACTCGTGGGTGCAGGCGGTCGGCGACGTCACGCCTTTGGAACTGCTCGAGGTGCAGTTGTGCAACTCGACCGCCCCGTTCATCCTGATTAACCGCCTGCGTCCAGCGCTCGCGGCGGCTGCCACGGCATCGGCGTCGGGGCGTTCCTACGTGGTGAATGTCTCCGCGATGGAGGGAGTCTTCGAGCGCGGCTACAAGGGCCCGGGCCACCCCCACACCAACATGGCGAAGGCCGCGCTCAACATGCTCACGCGCACCAGCGCCCGGGAAATGTTTGAATCCGAGTCGATCCTGATGACCAGCGTCGACACCGGCTGGATCACCGACGAGCGCCCGCACCCCACCAAGGTGCGGCTGGCCGAGGAGGGTTTCCACGCCCCGCTCGATCTGGTCGACGGTGCGGCACGCGTGTACGACCCCGTGGTGCGCGGCGAGACCGGCGAGGATCTCTTCGGGGTTTTCCTCAAGGACTACGCACCCTCGAAGTGGTGACCCTGTACTGAGCCACGCGCGGCCCACGACAGGGCGCCTTCCGCCACCCCAGGTGCCGAATGCCGACCTACGCATGCCTCGAGGCCCGTGCGGTCGCGCCGTGCGACACAGCAGCCGTGGCCATGGGCCCGCTTGCACGAAAAAGAGCCGCCCCTCCTGGCATTTACCAGGAAGGACGGCTCAGTTTCTCGGTCGGGCTGACAGGATTTGAACCTGCGACCCCTTGACCCCCAGTCAAGTGCGCTACCAAGCTGCGCCACAGCCCGAAACTGGCCTGCTGCGAGGATCGGAACCCTCGTTTGGACCGGGAAACAGTCTACACAGCGCCCGGACCGTTTTTGACCATGACGGCCCGGTTCACCCGAAATAACGGCCAGGCCGGTGGTTGATCGCGAGCGTCAGGTTCAGCAGCACCGCGCCAAGGATCGAGCACAGCAAGATCGGCAGCGGCACCAAGGCGAGCGATGCGACCACCACCACGAGATCGAGGGCCCCCTGCACAAAACCGGCCCGCCACCCGCGTGTCTCCTGCAGCCACGCGGCAAGGATGCCGAAGCCTCCCGCAGAGGCGCCGTGACGGAAGATGATGAGCATCCCGACGCCGATGGACAGCCCGGCAAAGACCGCGCCATAGAGCGGATTCACGTCTGAGACGTCCATGTACAGCCCGTGCACCGAGGTCAACACCGAAATCAAGGTCACGGCAATGAGCGTCTTGAGGGTGAAGGTCCACCCCATGCGCCGCACCGCGAGCCAGTAGAACGGCAGGTTGATGACGAAGAACACCACGCCGAACCCCAGGCCCGTCCAGTAGCTCGCCAGGATCGCCACACCTGCGAGCCCGCCCGACACTCCCCCAATCTGGTCCAGCAGGAACAGCCCGAAGGACATCATCAGCGCTCCTGTGGGGATCGCGAGGGCATCCTCCCACACGGCGTGCTTTTCTGCGATGGGCGGGTCGACGACAGACATGGGAAGACCTCCAGGATGGTGAGGTGGGAAGGGCCGATGCGCGGGTCGCGCGCCGCACTATGGTGCCAGACCCGTATGTCGGCCCGGTTTCCGCGCGCCCCTGGCGCCGCTCACGCGACACGCGTGGCCGGGTCCCGGCACAGGCCCCCGACACACCAACGGCGCCGGTCCCCCATGGCGAACCGGCGCCGTCAAAAAGACAGAAGTTAGCCGCCGATGCGCTGCGCAGCGATGCGCGCGCCCTCGCCGAGCGACGCGAGCTTGGCCCACGCGATCTGCTGGTGCACGCGCCCGCCCAGGCCGCAGTCGGTGGAGCCGACCACGCGGTCGGGACCCACGATGTCCACGAAGCGCTCGATGCGGTCAGCGACCAGTTCGGGGTGCTCCACGACGTTGGTCGCGTGGCTCACGACGCCGGGCACCAGGATGGTGCCGTCGGGGATCGACACGTCGCGCCACGCCTTCCACTCGTGCTCGTGACGCACGTTGCCTGCCTCGAACGAGAACTCGCCGGCGTTGATGGTCAGCAACAGGTCAAGGATGTGGCGCAGCTCGAGGTCGGTGGTGTGGGGGCCGTGCCACGAGCCCCAGCAGATGTGAAGACGCACCTGCTCGCGCGGGAGTCCCTCGATCGCGTGGTTGATGGCGTCGATGCGGGTCTGCAGGAACGCGCGGTAGTCGGCGACGGACGGCTCCGGGTTGATCTGGTCCCAGCTCTCGGCGAGCGACGGGTCATCGAGCTGGACCGTGAGGCCGGCCTCCGTGATGGCCTTGTACTCCTCGCGCATCACGTCGGCCCACGCCCAAATGTGCTCGGCCTCGTCCTTGTAGTGGACGTTGCCGATGCGGGCGGCGGAGCCGGGAGCGAGTGACGTGAGGAAACCGTGGGTCTGGCCTGTGGCGTCCATCGCGTTCTTGAGGTTCGCGATGTCGGTCGCAATGAGGTCCTGGCCGCGGTACGAGATGTCGGAGACGGTGAGCGGCCAGAACGGCGGCTCGCCTAGCAGCACGCCGGACGACGGGTCCTGGTATGCCTCGGCGAAGGCCACCCAGTCGCGGCGGTCGTTCATCGAGGTGAGCTGCACGTTGCCGGGGCTCGAGCGGACGGGCTCGGGCATGGGGGCATCGGCCGGCGGCAGCGCCAAACCCTCGGTGCGCTGGAACGAGTACGACCACCAGGCGCCGAAGTCGTGCGAGGCCGTCATCGCCTTGCCGTACTCGCCGTCACCCACGCGCGTGATACCCGCGTCGAGCTGGCGCTTCACGAGGGCGGTCACGGCCGCTGCGGCGGCTTCCTTGTATTCGTCGGTCTGGACGAGGGTGAAACCGTCCTCGGCGACGGTGAGCGACTTCGTCGCCTCGACGAGCTCGGGCGAACGCGGGAGCGACCCGGCCGTCGTGGTCTCGATGGTGACGTCGGACATGCATCCTCCAATAACGATGGGCGCGCGAGCGCACGCCTGGGTTCAGGTGGTCTCGCGCCAGCAATGTCCGCGTCTGCCGCGGATCCGAGGCCTCGTTTGATGCATGGCGACGGGCACCATTGTGCCCGCTTCTCGCCCTGGCCGCGGCCATGACCACCGCGCCCCACGCCATGAGCCCACCCGTCCCGGACAAAACACCACGACACGGACATGCCTTGTTCAGGTTTTCGTAAAGTTCCGGTAATGTGCGACGCGTGAGCAACGGAGCCACACTGAGAATATTGCGCCTCGGCGCCGCCCTCGCGATTGCGGTCGCGCTGGGCTTTCAAGGCTGGGCAGACCTCACCCACGGCACGTTCACGTGGGGCCAGCTTCCCGGCTACTTCACTCCCCTGGCGGCGATCGCTGGCGTGGTGGCCCTCACCGCATCGGCCCTCGCCGGCCCCTCGGAGCGGGTGTGGCTGTCGCTGCTGCGCGTCAACGCCGCGACCTACCTCGTGATCGCGGGCATCGTCTACTGGGCGGTCCTCGCCCAGCACGCGAACCCCCTGTTTCCCTGGGCCAACGCCATCCTCCACGGAGGTGCGGGCGCGATCCTGGTACTCGATTGGCTCATCGTCGGCCGGCGCCGGCGGCTACCGGTGTCGACGTGGTGGACCGTGCTGCTGGTGCCAGCCGGGTGGGCGGCCTTCCTCCTCGTCCGGGCCGCCCGCGATGGCTGGGTGCCGTACCCGTTCCTCGACCCCGCGCGTGGTGCCGCCGCCATCGCCACGACGCTGTCCATCATCGCGGCGGTGGGCCTCGCCTCTGTCGCCGTGCTGCACTGTGCCACCGGCCTGCGCGTGGTGCAGCCGGCCCGCCCAGATTTGCCTCAGCAGGAGCACGACGCGTAAACCTGAGCCGTGACCCACTCGACCGCGCCCGTTCTCGTCATCGGCGCGGGCCAGGCAGGGCTTTCGGTTGCCCACCACCTGGTGCAACGCGGCATGGTGCCCGGCTCCGACTTCGTGATCGTCGACCGCGGTCCAGGACCCGGCGGGGCGTGGCAGCACCGCTGGGACTCACTGCGCCTCGGCGACGCGCACCGTATCGCCGACCTGCCCGACATGGCGGCCGCGGGCGTCTCGTTCGCGGATGCGCCGACGGACCCACCCGCCTCGGCCGTCGTCTCCGACTACTACGGACGCTACGAGCGCCACCTCGACCTCCACGTGCGGCGCCCGGTCGCGGTCACCTCGGTCGCGCGCGCCGCCGACGGCGGCTTCGACGTCACGACGGCCGATGCCGCCGCCACCTTCCGTCCACGGGTGGTCGTGGCGGCGGTGGGAACCTGGGGCAGCCCACGGCTGCCAGAGATACCTGGTCGCGACTCGTTCCGCGGCGCGCAGATCACCACCCCCGAGTACCGCCGCGCCGAGGACTTTGCCGGAATGCGGGTCGCGGTCGTGGGTGGCGGGGCCTCTGCCCTCGGCTTCCTGCGCGAACTCGATGGGGTCGCGAGCCGCGTGACATGGTTCACTCGCCGCCCGGTGGTGTTTCACGAGCGCGACGAGATGCTCCGCACGGAGCTGGGGCGCGCATCGGTGCGGCTCCAGGACGACGCCGCTCGTGCGGGCAAGCCACTTCCCAGCATCGTCTCGACCACGGGGATGCCGATGACTCCACCCATCGCCCGCATGCGTCGCGCCGGGCTGCTCACTCGCGTGCCGATGTTCACACGACTCACGGCCGACGGCGCGGTATTGCAGGATGGCGGGTTCGAGCCCCTCGACGCGATCATCTGGGCCCTCGGGTTCGACGCGGACCTCGGTCCGTTCGCCCCCGTCGGCCTCAGCGCACGCGACGGTGTGCGCGTCGCAGACGGCCACGCCGTGGACGTCCCCGGCTTGTTCCTCGCGGGGTACGGCCCTCAGGCGTCGACCATCGGCGCCGACCGCGGCGGGCGACGCACGGCGCGCGACGTCGCGACCTACCTCCGTGACGGCGTCTGGCCACCCACGCCGGGGGCGCGTCGTACGGCGGCGAACTGACGCATCGGCGGCCCCAAGCAGCCGATGTCCCCCTACACGGCGGCCGGAACGGACTCGGAGGCGGTGGCGGTGCGAGCGGCGGCGCGGCGCGTGATCGCCAGACCCGCCAGCGCACACAGCACACCGGGGACGCACAGCACGAGGCCCACCCAGGTGGGCGCCAAATATCCCAGCCCGGCCGCCAGCACAGCGCCACCGAGGGCGGCGCCAATCGAGTTGCCGATGTTCAGCGCCGAGTGGTTGAGCGCCGCCGCCATGGTCTGGCTGTCGCCGGCGACGTCCATGAGGCGCGTCTGGATGGCCGGCGAGAGCGCGGCGGCCGAGGCCCCCACGAGGAAGAGTCCCACCAGCAACCCCACCACCGACGCCGCGGTGACGATGAGGAACACGAGCGACAAGGCGAACGCGGCAAAGAGCCACAAAATGGCGCGGATGGCGCCCGTGTCCGCGAGGCGGCCGCCGGCGAAGTTGCCGACAGTCATGCCGACGCCGACGATCATCAGCGCCAGCGGCACGAAGCCCTCGCTCGTCCCCGTGATCTCGGTCGCAAGCGGCGACACGTAGCTGTAGACCGCGAAGAAGCCGCCAAAGCCGAGCGCGCCCGTGAGGAGCGCGAACCACACCGCCGGCCGGGCGAGTGCCCCGACCTCGCGCCGCATGGTCGCGTGCGGGTCGCCAGGCGTCACGGGAAGCGACACAGCGATGGCGGCCGTCGCGACCGCAAACATGCCGGCGACCACGAGGTACGCCACCCGCCACCCGGCCGACTGGCCCAGCGCCGTGACGGCCGGCACGCCCACGATGTTCGCGATCGTCAGGCCCGACAGCACGAAGGCGGCGGCCTGCCCGCGCTTGTCGGGCCCCATGAGGCGCGCGGCCACCAGGGCGGCAATGCCGAAGTACGCGCCGTGCGGCAGTCCGGCAATGAAGCGCGCGGCGATGACGGTGGCGAAGGTGGGGGCGAGGGCCGATGCGATGGTGCCGAGCGTGAAGACCGCACTGAGGACGGTCAGCACCGTCTTGCGCGGAAAGCGAGCCGCGGCGGCCGCGATGGTCGGCGCTCCGACCACCACGCCGGCGGCGTACGCGGATACCACCCAGCCCGCGCGGGCAAGCGCCTCCTCCTGGTTGGCGTCCCACAAGCCGGGCAACAGGTCGCGCGCGATGTCGGGCAGCAGCCCCATCGCCACGAACTCCGTGGTGCCAATGCCGAAGCTACCGATCGCCAGCGCGAACAGCGCCACGCGGGTGCGGGAGGGAGACACTACAGGGGACATGGGCGGACCTCGCGTCGAGCGGAACGGGGCAACACGCTCAACGGCGAGCGTTGCCAGGATAATCCCTGGCAACACTCGCCGTTTCTGACCCCTAGTCGGAGATCTGGGGCGACTTCAGTCGCGCACGATCGCCGCCCCCAGCCACGCCTGGGGAATGCCCATGCCCTCCACGAGCGCGAGCGTGTGTGGGCGCAGGCGGCGACAGAGGTCGTCGACCTGCGACCCGATGGCCTTGGAGCGCGCCGAGCTGATGCGGTTGTGCTCGAGGAACCACGCCCGCTGCTCGTGGATGGACGTCAACGCGAAGAGGCTGCACAGGTCGTCGAGAACGCTGCGCGCTTCGCGATCCTCGCACGCGTCGATCGCGTCGACGAAGGCCTGCAGCACGAGCCGCTCCAGGTGGGCGCGCGCCACGAACTGCACGTGCTCGCCGAGCGCGTTGAAGGCCTCGAACGAGTCGCCGTGGTCCTTGGCGGCCGCGCGCATGCGGCGTGCGAGCGACTCCAGGGAGTGACGCGCTCGCTCCTCGAACATCAGCGCGTGCCAGCGGCGGTCGGTCAGGGTGGTCTCCTCGGGCTTACGCCGCACGGCATCGGCCAGGCGCTCAAGGACGAGGTTCGCCGAGGTGGCCTCGACGAACTGCTCCCCCGCCACACGCGCCGTGGCCTGCACCACCCCGGTGCGGTCGAGCTCTCCCCATTCGCGTCGGAAGTCGGTCAGCAGCGCCTTCGTCACCGACTGAAGCAGCACGGTGTTGTCGCCCTCGAAGGTCGCGAAGATGTCGACGTCGCGGCGCATCTCCACCAGCTGGTTCTCGCTGAGATATCCCGCGCCGCCGCACGCCTCGCGCGCCTCCTGCACCGCATCGTTCGCAAACCACGTCGTGATGGCCTTGAGCCCGGCGGCGCGGGTCTCGAGGTCGCGCTGCTCGGCTTCGGTGGACTCCTCTGGCCCCTGGACGTGCACGAGGGCCTCGATCAGCTCGTTCTGCGCGAATCCCAGGCCGTAGGCCCGCGCGATGCGGGGCAGGATGCGCTTCTGGTGCACCAGGTAGTCCATGAGCAACACGCCACCCTGGCGCCCCGCGGCGGGGAACTGTCGGCGCGTGAGGCCGTAGCGGGCCGCGATCGACAGCGCCCTGCGCGCCGTGATGCCGGCACCGCCGCCGACGCACACGCGGCCGCGCACCAGCGTCCCGAGCATGGTGAAGAAACGCCGGTTCGGGTTGTCGATGGGCGACGCATAGGTGCCGTCGTCCGTGACTCCTCCGTAGCGGTTGAGCAGCATACGTCGCGGCACGCGCACATGGTCGAACCGGATGGTGCCGTTGTCGACTCCCAACAGGCCGCCCTTGTGCCCCTGGTCGCCCGTGGTGACCCCGGGAAGATCACGCCCGTCGTCGTCGCGCAGCGGCACCAACACCACGTGGACGCCGTGACACTTGCCGCCCACCCACAACTGGCCGAACACGGCGGCCATCGTGCCGTCCTTCGCGGCGTTGCCGATGTAGGCCTTGGTGGCGCCAGGCGTGGCCGAGTGCACCTCGATCTCGTCGCTGTCCGGCACGTACGTGAGCGTGGTCTCGAGGCTTTGCACATCGGAGCCGTGGCCCAGCTCCGTCATCGCGAACCCGCCGAGCAGGCTGAGATCGGTGATACCCGGGAGGAAGGTCTCGTGGTGCCATTGAGTCCCCAGGTTCGTCACGGCGCCGCCGAACAGTCCGAACTGGACGCCGGACTTGATGGTGACGGACAGGTCGCCGTGCGCGAGCATCTCGAAGGCCATCACGGCGGTGAGCGGGTCCGACACAGAGTTCTTGCCGTCGGGTACGCCCGCGTGACCGAACCCGTGCTCCTCGAGTTCGCGGAGCCGGCCGAGGGTCCACTCGCGCGACTGGGCGACGTCGAGCTCGGGGTCGCGCAGCATGTCGTCAGCGGGGAAGGTCGCGCGTCCGACAGCGCGCTCGCTCGCGTACGGCCCGTCGAGCACGCGGCGCAGGTTCGAGCCGAGTGCGGTGAGGCTTTCGTGATGGACGGGCGAGGCCGTCTGGTCGGTCAACGTCATTGTCGATCCTCCTGGGGTGTGGCGGGTATCAGGTCACGGGGTTGCTTGTGGCGAGGGCCGATGCCGTCACTGGCTCGGCCTGCGAGGTATGGGTGGCCGCGGCAAAAGCGGGGGCGAAGAGCGCGCCGACGCGGTCGACCACGGCGCGGCGAGGCTCGCGGTCGGGGTCGTCCATCCAGCGATCGGCGACCGCCTGGATGAAGCCGACGAGGCCGTGTGCCCAGGTCTGGGACGTGGCGGCCGCGATGCCCTGGTCGCCGGCCCGCGCGACGATCACGGCGGCCACGGATGACGCGATGACGATCGGCACGCGGCCCGCGGGGTCGACCGCGCCTGCTCCCCCAGCGCCGTTCATCACGAAGCGGTAGATGTCGGGATCGCGCTCCACGAGGGCCAGGTAGCCGTCGGTGAGTGTCGTGGTCAGCTGCGCAAGATCGCGCGCCTGGGACATGTCGAGTGCCGCGGTGAGATCGGCGCGAATGTACGCGTGGACCGAGTCGACGACGTCGGCGTAGAGACCGGCGCGGCCCCCGAAGTGGCGGTACAGCACCGTCTTGGACGTGCCCGCCCGTGCCGCGATGTCCTCGAGGCTGACCCCGGGGCCGTGGACGCGGATGGCGCGCAACGCATGCGAGACGAGCTCGCGCTTCCTGTCGACGCGATGCTGATCCCAGCGGGCGTCCCTGCCATCGGTGGCCATGCCGCCACCATACCCGGTACTGCGAGTATCTGCTACCTTGGGTATCACGTACATCGGCACTGCCGAGTTCCCGCCAATGATGGAGGCACGTGTGACCCACAACGCTGTGGTGCTCGGGGGCAACAGGATCCCCTTCGCGAAGGCCGGCGGCCCCTACGCCGAGGCCTCGAACCATGACCTACTGACGGCAGCCCTCGACGGGCTCGTGGCCCGCTTCGGGCTCGCCGGCGAACGCCTGGGCGAGGTCGCCGGAGGCGCCGTACTCAAGCACCCGAAGGACTTCAACCTCACCCGGGAGGTCGTGCTGAGTTCGGCGCTGTCCCCCTCCACCCCCGCCTGCGACCTCCAGCAGGCCTGCGGCACGGGTCTCGAGACCGTCGTCTACATCGCGAACAAGATCGCGCTAGGACAGATCGATGTGGGCATCGGCGCCGGCGTCGACTCGGCGTCGGACGCCCCCATCACCGTGAGCGACGGTCTCAAGCGGGCCCTCCTCAAGGCCAACCGGGCCCGCTCGGCGGGCGCACGCGTCAAGGCGCTCGCGGGCATCCGCCCCCGCCACCTCGCTCCGCAAGCGCCCGGAGTCGCCGAGCCGCGCACGGGGCTGTCGATGGGCGAGCACCAGGCGCTCACCACCGCACGCTGGGGCATCGGCCGCGCCGAACAGGACGAGCTTGCCGCCGCGAGCCACCACCACCTCGCCCAGGCCTGGAAGGACGGCTTCTTCGACGACCTCGTCACGCCGTATCTGGGGGTCGCCGCCGACGCGATTATGCGGCCCGACACCACCGTCGAGAAGCTCGGGGCGCTCAAGCCCGTCTTCGGCGGCCCCGAGGGCACCATGACCGCCGGCAACTCCACGGCGCTGTCCGACGGCGCCGCGACGGCGCTCATCGTGAGCGAGGAGTGGGCCGCGGCGCGGGGCCTGACCCCGTTGGCCCGGATCGTCGACGCCGAAGTCGCCGCCGTCGACCACCCTGGCGGCGCCGACCTGCTGCTGGGGCCGGTGGCGGCCACCGGACGCATGCTCGCCCGGCGTGGCCTGACCCTGGACGACGTCGCCCTCGTCGAGATCCACGAGGCGTTCGCGTCCACCGTGCTCGCCACCCTCAAGGCGTGGGAGGACGCCGAGTACTGCCGCTCCGTGGGACTCGACTCCCCCATCGGCTCGCTCGACCGCTCGCGCCTCAACGTCACCGGCTCGTCGCTCGCCGCGGGCCACCCGTTCGCGGCCACGGGCGCGCGGCTCGTGCCCACGCTCGCAAAGCTGCTGCACGAGCGCGGGCCCGGCACCAAGGGACTCATCTCCATGTGCGCCGCCGGCGGGCAGGGCGTCGTCGCGATTCTGGAGGCGGTGTGATGAGCGCGCTCGAGAAGGCCTTCACGTCCAAGCCGGGCAAGGCCATCGCCGCCAAGGCGGGGCTCAAGGAGCCACCGCGCCTTGCCCGCGGCCGCACCTGGCCCGAAGGTGCCATCGTGCTCGCCGAGATCGGCGAGTCGACGCTCGCCCGGGAGACGCTCGCACTGCTGGGACGCTCGGTCGAATCCCCCATCGTGGACGACGGCCAGGAGCCGGCGCCCGGCTACGGCAGCCGCATCGGCGCGCTCGTGGTCGACGCCACGGGCGTGACCACCATCGACCAGCTCGAGCAGCTGCGCGCGGTGCTCCGTCCCGCGGTGCGAGGATTGGCGAAGTCGGGGCGCATCGTCACCCTTGCCCGACCCGCCGAGGGCGACTGGGAGCAACGGTCCGTCGCACGCGCCCTGGACGGCATTAACCGCACCGTGGCCAAGGAACTGCGCGGCGGCGCGACCGCCACGCTGGTGCGCGTCACCCCCGACACCGTCGCCGGCGACCTCGTGTCGACCCTCGGCTTTGTGCTGCAGGGCCGCTCGGCGTTCGTCGATGGCCAGGCCTGGTCCGTGGGCCACACTGACTCCCCGGCGACCGCACTGGACGACCGGCCGCTCGACGGGAAGGTGGTCGTGGTCACGGGCGCCGCCCGCGGCATCGGCGCCGCCATCGCTCGCACCCTTGCACGGGACGGGGCGCACATCATCGCGGTCGACATCCCCGCCGCGGGTGAGTCTCTCGCGGCGGTGGCCAACGAGGTGGGCGGCTCCGCCCTCCAGCTCGACATCACCGCGGCCGATGCGGGCCGCCGCATTGCCGAGCACGCCGCCCGCGCCGGTGGCATCTACGCAGTGGTGCACAACGCCGGCATCACGCGCGACAAGATGCTCGTCAACACCGACGCCGCACGTTGGGCCTCCGTCCTCGACGTCAATCTCGCCGCCCAGATACGGATCAACGACATCCTGCTCGACCCCGCGACCGACGGCGGCCTGGTGGACGGCGGGCGACTCGTCGGGATCGCCTCTACCTCGGGACTCGCCGGCAACAAGGGCCAGACCAATTACGCGGCCTCCAAGGCGGGCGTTGCCGGGCTCGTCGAGGCGATGGCGCCCGACCTCGCCGAACGCCTCATCACCGTCAATGCGGTCGCGCCGGGCTTCATCGAGACCGAGATGACGGGAAGGATCCCCTTCGTCCAGCGCGAGATCTTCCGCCGCTCCAACTCGCTCAGTCAGGGTGGCCGGCCCGTCGACGTCGCCGAGACCATCGGCTACCTGCTCGACCCCGCGTCGAAGGCCGTGACAGGCCAGGTCATTCGCGTGTGCGGGCAGAACCTCGTGGGTGCCTGATGACCGCCGTCGTCACCCTTGACTCGCCACCTGGCATGGGACGCAGTGTCGCCCGGGCACTCCTGCCCAGCCGGGCGTCGGTGGCGCGTGTGCCCGAGCACGTGGTGCGGCTCGCGGGCGTGATCCAGGACCGTGCCCGGCTCGCCGACTACTCACGAGTCACCGGCTTGACCCTGCGCGACACGGTCCCGCCCACCTGGATCCACGTCCTGGCGTTCCCGCTGCACGTGCATCTCCTGAGTGACGCGCACGCCACGGTGCGACTCGTCGGCGCCGTCCATGTCAGCAACACCATGCGCCTTCAGCGTCCCGTGAGCGCGGACGAGGCGCTCGACCTGGCGGTCCATGCCACCACTCCCCGTGCCCACCGTCGCGGCGCCCTAGTGGACCTGGTCGCGCGCGCGGAGGTCGGTGGGGACGTGGTCTGGCAGGGCACGAGCACCTACCTGGCCACCGGGATGCGCGCAGAGGGCACCCCGCAGGACGCTCCCCACGAGCCCTTCGAGCCACGCGCGCTGCAGGGCCGGTGGCGGCTGTCGTCCACCCTGGGACGCGACTACCGGCGGGTGTCGGGCGATCCCAATCCCATCCACACGTCCCGGGTCGCCGCCAAGGCGTTCGGCTTCGCCAGGCCGATCATTCACGGCATGTGGACGCATGCACGCGCACTCGCGGCGCTCGAACAACGGTTGCCGTCGACGTATGGAGTCGAGGTGGACTTCGCCAAGCCCATCCTGCTGCCCGGCACGGTGGGATTCCGCGCGGCCGATGCCCCCGGCGGCTGGGACGCCGACGTCACCACCCCCGACGGCGCCAAGCCACACCTGAGGATGCGGGTGCGGCCGTGAACCTCTGGTGGCGGCTGTTGTGGCTCAGGCTGCGCCTGAAGCGATCCCCTCGTCGCGGCGCGTCGGCCTCGCTGTGGGACGAGTCGGTCACGTCCTTCCGCGTGGCCCCCACCGACCTCGACGTTCTCGGCCACATGAACAACGGCCGCTATCTCACCCTCATGGATCTGGGCCGGCTCGACCTCATGGTGCGCTCGGGGTTCTGGGCCGACCTCAAGCGGCGCGGGTGGTTCCCGGTCGTCGCGGGCCAGACCATCACGTTTCGCAAGGAGCTGAGGCTGGGCGCCCGCTTCGACCTCCACACCCGCATCGTCGGCCTCGACGAGCGCTGGGGCTACCTCGAACAGCGCTTCATGGTCGGTGACACCGTGCACGCCCATGCGCTGGTGCGCACCCGTTTTCTGCGTCGCACCGGCGGCAGCGTCGACCACGACGAGCTGGAGGCCGCCGTGGGCGGGCTCCCGCCCCATCTGCGTGTCGACGACTGGATGCGCGAGTGGACGGCCCATACTCGCGTACCCTCATCCCACACCTGAGACAGTCCCCCATCGACATCAATGGAGATGCAGATGCCTACCCCCGCCCCCGTCCCCGCCGACATCGACCCCGTGGGTGACGCCACCCGGCCCTGGTTCGCGCACTACCCGCCCGGTGTCGAGCCCCGCATTCATGCGCCCGCGGAGCGCTCCCTCGGCGAGCTCGCGCGCTCGGCCGCGCAGCAGTTCGGCGAGCGCACCGCGTTTTCCAACCTCGGCGGCACCCTGTCGTTCCGCGAGGTGGACGACATTGCGACGCGCATCGCCTCGTACCTGCAAAACGAGCTGGGGCTCGTCAAGGGCGACCGCATCGTCGTGCAGATGCCGAACCTGCTCCAGTACCCGGTGGTGCTCTACGGCGCCCTCCGTGCCGGGCTCATCGTCGTCAACGCGAATCCTCTCTACACGACCTCCGAACTCGCGGCCGTCGTCAAGGACGCCGAGCCCCGCGCCATGATCGTGCTGGCCAACTTCGCCGACAAGGCCGCGCAGGTCATCGCGGACTCGACCATCGAGCACATCATCGTTACGCAAGCGGGCGACATGCTCAGCCAGCCCAAGCGCACCATCGTGAACCTCGTCGCGAAGCACGTCAAGAAGATGGTGCCGGCCTACTCGCTGCCGCAGGCGGTGCCGTTCCGCGCCCTCCTTTCCGGTGACCCTGCCCGCTTTGCCGACCCGGGCATCGGCCCCGAGGACCTCGCGTTCTTGCAGTACACGGGCGGCACCACCGGCGGCACCAAGGCCGCGATGCTCACCCACTGGAACCTGCTGGCCAACCAGGAGCAGTTCATCGGCCAGATGCGCGCGGTGCTCGACTCCGACTCGACGGTCATCGCGGCGCTGCCGCTGTATCACGTGTTCGCGCTGACGGTGAATTGCATCGGTTTCTTCCGCCTGGGCGGCCACAACGTGCTCATCACGAACCCCCGCGATATCCCTGCCTTCGTGAAGACCATCGACCAGTCCCGTCCACACGCGCTGGTGCTCGTGTCGACGCTTGCGGGCGCGCTACTCGAGAACCCCGAGTTCGCCAAGGCCGACCTGTCGCGCCTGCGCATTTCGGTGGCCGGCGGCATGGCGCTACGCTCCGCCGTCGCCCGCACGTGGCACGAGGTCACCGGCACCCACATGGTCGAGGGCTACGGGCTCACCGAAGCCTCTCCCGTCGTCTCGGTCAACCCCACGCACCTGCCGCCTCGCATCGGCACCATCGGCGTGCCGCTGTCCTCGACCGATGTCCGGATTCTCACCGAGGACGGCGAGGAGGCGGCGCTCGGGGAGCCCGGTGAGCTCGCGGTGCGCGGGCCCCAGGTGATGAAGGGGTACTGGCGCAACGAGTCCGAATCCGCCGCCGTGCTCACCGACGACGGCTGGCTGCTGACCGGAGACATCGCGACGCGCGACGAGACCGGCTACTTCTCGATCGTCGACCGCAAGAAAGAGATCATCGTCGTCTCCGGCTTCAACGTGTATCCGGGCGATATCGAGGACGCCGCCATGCTGCACCCCAAGGTCCTCGAGGCGGGCGCGATTCCGGTAGCGGACGAGCACGCGGGCGAGGTACCCAAGCTCTTCGTGGTGCGACGCGACCCGTCACTGACCGAACAGGAACTGGCGGTCTTCCTGCGCGAACGCCTCACCGGTTACAAGCGCCCGCGCCACATCGAGTTCCTCGACGAGCTTCCCAAGACCAACGTCGGGAAGGTGCTGCGCCGCGCTCTGCGGGAACGCGAGGAGGGGCACGCGACGCTGGGCGGCTAAACGCTAGGCCGACGACCCCGGCGGCTGATCGGCGCCATCGACGACGACGGTGTCGCGGCCGGACTGCTTGGCGCGGTACATCGCCGCATCGGCACGCTCGACCACCATCTCGACCGTATCCCGCTCGCGAACGTGCGAGATGCCATAGCTGACGGTCGTCGCGGGTAGGCGGTCCGTGCGCAGCAGCCAGGTCAGCCGGTCGTTGAGTTCGTCCATACGACGGCGGGCGGCGTCGGCATCGACTCCGATCAGGGCCAGGGCGAACTCCTCGCCGCCGAGCCGGCCCGCAATCTCGCCGCGCTGCAACACGTCGGCCATCGCCGTGCCGAACGCGAGGAGCACCGCATCGCCCACGGCATGACCGCGGGAGTCGTTGATCGCCTTGAAGTGGTCGATGTCGGCCACGACGATCGCGATGCTGTCACCCGAGCGCACTCTGTTTTCGATGAGCGCCCGCGCGCCGTCCATCCATGCCGCCCGCCCCAGCACGTGGGTGAGGTCGTCGTGGGCCACTTGGCGGCGCAGTTCCTGCGTGCGCTGGTCGTAGCCGAGCGCGGACACCGTAAAGGTCACCGCCACGAGGCACACCTGTAACACGATGGTGGTGGGTCCGGTGCCCACCACCGCAGTGAAGACCTCGGACTCTGGTCCGAGCGCCACGAACAACAGGGTGCGCAACCCGTAGAAGGCGCTGAGGAGAGCGGCGGCGAGACCGGACACGATCAGCGCGACCAGCGCCTCCTCATCATTGCGGCGGTCGGGGAGTTCGCGTCGGTCCTGCCACACACGGAACATGTCCCACGCCGCGAGGCCAAAGCAGGTGGCCATGACGGCAAACATCGGGCCGTTTCCCGCCCAGGTGTTCGTGGCAGGATCGTCGAAGAATGCGGCGACCAACACGACCACGGAGACGCCCACCATCCAGCGCGGGTGCGCCCCCCGGCCTCGCAGCGACCGCGTCGCAAACCACACCGAGAAGGCACCCCAGACGGTGGTCATTGATGACACCGGGTTGGTGATGACCTGAGCGGGCGTGCCGTTCAACAGCAACAGGAGCGGGCCGATGCTCGACCACACCAGCGACATGGTCCACCAGCCGGCAAACGGGGATCGCGTGGGGCGATAGACGCCGACCCAGAACAACGCAAGGACGACGAGGGAAACAATGCCGAGTGTGATCCTGAGGGTCATCACATCGAGCACCCGCTGAGATTACCGTGCAGGAGCCCCACCGTCCTAGACGCGCGTGGCCCACATCACTGCGCACACCGGCTCTGTGCCGCCTATCCTGGCCCCGTGGCAGGCAACGCGACGCGTCCCACGGACGTCCCCGTCGAGGATTTCCTCGCGACCGTGACGCACGCGCGCCGCCGCGCGGAAGGCACGGCACTCGTGGCGCTGATGTGTGAGGTCACGGGAGAGCCCGCCGTGATGTGGGGGCCGAGCATCATCGGGTTTGGCACCTACCACTACCGCTACGCGAGCGGTCGCGAGGGCGACATGCCACGCGTGGGCTTCTCACCGCGCAGCGGGCAGCTCGCCTTCTACGGGCTCCAGGACCACCAGGCGTCGAGCGCAGTGCTTGAGCGGCTCGGCCCTCACACCACGGGAGCCTCGTGCGTGTACGTGAAACGCCTCGACACCATCGACCTCGAGGTGTTGCGCGACCTGGTCGGCCTCGCCTTTCAGGCCCACGCGAGTCAGTAGGCTCGGCGCATGATCGCCATGCGCTACTCCATCGCCCTTCCCCGCGACTACGACATGACGCTCATCCGTCGCCGTGTGGCCGAGCGTGGCCACGCCCTCGACGAGTACGACGGACTGGTCCTGAAGGCCTACTGCATGAGCGAAGTGGGGGTGAACGGTGCCACAGCGAACGAATATGCGCCCGTCTACGTGTGGGCGAACACCTCCCGCATGGGTCGCTTCCTGTGGGGCGGCGACGGCTTTCAGGGCATCGAGGCAGACTTCGGTCGCCCGCGCGTAGACCTGTGGCCCGTCGCCAGCATGCACCTGAACGCCGCCGGCGCCCGCGAGGCCACTACCGCGGTGTTTACGCGCGCGCCCGCGCATGTCGACGAGACGTGGGCCGACGCCGCCGACCGGCTGCGTACCGACGCGAACGCGACGGCCCTCAAGCGTGACGCGCGCGCGAGCGTCCGCGCGCTCGACGCCGCCACCGGCGACGCCATCGGCTTCGACCTCCTGATGGGTCGGCCGCGACGCACCGACGGCCACGTGTATGAGGTCGCACACGTCAGCGCACCCACGCGCGGCTAAGCCGGCCCTCGCGCGGTGAGCCGCCCGTGACTCGCTAGCGCTTGCGCGCCCGCTTTTCGCGCACCCGCACGGAGATCTGAATGGGGGTGCCCTCGAAGCCGAACTGTTCGCGCAGGCGACGCTCGATGAAGCGCCGGTACGTCGGCTCGAGGAAGCCCGAGGCGAAGATCACGAAGCGTGGCGGTCGGTTGGACGCCTGAGTCGCGAACAGGATCTTGGGCTGCTTGCCCGAGCGCACGGGGTGCGGGTGCTCCGCGACCAACTCACCCAGGAACGAGTTGAGCCGGCCGGTCGAGATGCGCTGATCCCACGAGCCGAGCGCCAGGTCGATCGACGGCACAAGGCGGTTGGTGTGCCAGCCGGTGCGCGCCGAGAGGTTGACTCGCGGCGCCCACGTGAGCTGGACCAGGTCCTTCTCGATGGACCGCTCGAGCAAGAAGCGCTCGTCCTCGCCCACCAGGTCCCACTTGTTGAACACAAGCACCAAAGCCTTGCCCGACTCCACGACCTGCGTGATGACGCGCGTGTCCTGCTCGGTCAGCGGCGTCGACGCGTCGAGCAGCACGAGGGCAACCTCGGTGCGGTCGATCGCGGCGCCCGTGCGCAGCGACGCATAGAAGTCCGCACCCTTGGTCTGGTGGACGCGACGGCGGATGCCGGCGGTGTCCACGAGGGTCCAGCGGCGGTCGCCGATCTCGACGACCTCGTCAACGGGGTCCCGGGTGGTGCCGGCCTCCTCGTTCACCACCACGCGGTTTTCACCCGCGAGTTGATTGAGCAGCGAACTCTTGCCGACGTTGGGCCGGCCCACGAGCGCGATGCGGCGCGGCGCATCGGGGTCGATCTCGACCTGGGGCATCTCAGTGGGCAGCGCCGCCACAGCGGCGTCGAGCAGGTCGCCGGTGCCGCGTCCGTGGAGGGCGGAGACGGGATACGGCTCGCCCAGTCCGAGGTTCCACAAGGCGGCCGCCTCGAGCTCGCCTTGAGGACCGTCAACCTTGTTGGCCACTAGCACCACGGGCTTCTTGGAGGCGCGCAGCAGTCGCACCACATGCTCGTCGGAGGCCGTGGCCCCCACGGTCGCGTCCACCACGAACAGGACCGCGTCTGCCATGTCGATGGCGACCTCGGCCTGCTGCGCGACGGAGAGATCCAGGCCCTGGACCTTCGCCTCCCAGCCGCCGGTGTCCATCAGCATGAAGTCACGCCCGGCCCACTCCGCGCGGTACGACACGCGGTCACGGGTCACGCCAGGGGTGTCCTCGACAACGGCGAGGCGCTTCCCGATGATGCGGTTGACCAGCGTGGATTTGCCGACGTTGGGGCGGCCGATGATCGCGAGGGTGGGCAGCGCCTCTTCCGTGTCGACGGGCTCCTCGCCGGCAAGCGTCGCGAGGTCGTCGTCCGTCAGTTCGTAGGCGTCGAGGCCCGCGCGCAGCGCCGCCTCGCGCACCTCGTCGAGGCTCTCCGCGGGGTCCGAGGGCACCTCGACGCGCTCGGGTACGTCCTCGAGGCCGCGATACTCAGTGTCGCCGTACTCGGTCTCGTCCGTCATGAGGTCTCCTTGAGGTTCGCCGCCTCGTCGAGGGGCAGCGTGAGGTCGGTGGTGGCGAGGGTCGCGTCGATGCGCGCACGCAATTCCTCGGCGAGCCGCGCCTGCGCCGCCTCCTGACGTGCGCGGCCCTTGAGACTCGCGTCGAGATCGAGCGTGAATGCCTCGCCGAACTCCACGAGGATACGCCGTCCTGGGCGCGGCCACACGCCCGTGGGTTCACCGGTGTGCCGGGTGCCGACCAGCGCGGTGGGCACGAGGGGCGCTCCCGACTGGATGGCGAGCCATGCGGCACCGCCGTGCACGGCATCGGCCCTGCCCGCTCCCCTGGTGCCCTCGGGAAAGACCCCGACGACGTCGCCGCGGCGCAACACCGCGAGCCCTTGGGCGAGCGCGTCGCGTCCCGCATCGACGACCTCGATCTGTTGGGCACCCCGCAGCAACACGCCGAGCACGCCGTGAAACATGTGGCTGCCGATGAGGAAGTGGGAGCCGCGCGGGATGATGCCGTGAAGGACGGGACCGTCGATGAGGCCCACGTGGTTGCCGATGACGACGACGGGACCCGACGCGGGGATGTTCTCCACCCCGCGCACCTCGGTGCGCCACAGGCCCTTGGCGAGCGCGCGTCCCACCCACCGGGACCAACGCGGCCCCCAGCGGCTCGGGACGCGCGCGTCGCTCACGCCTGCGCCTCGGCGGCGCGATCGAGGACGGCCTGCACGGCCTCCTCGATCGTGAGGTCGGTGGTGTCGAGGGTGAGGACGCCGTCGGCGGCCTCGTGGAAGCTCACCACGGTGGCGTCCTTCTTGTCGCGGCCCAGCACGGCCTCGCGGACGGTGGCGAGGTCGGCGCCCTCGCCCGCCCGGCGCGCGACTCGGACCTCGTCGTCCGCGGTCATGAGGATGCGCACGTCGGCCTCGGGTGCAATGACGGTCGTGATGTCACGCCCCTCGGCCACCACACCCTTGCCGCCCGAGCGTCCGCCCGTGAGCTCCGCCGCGATGACGTCGCGCTGCATCTGCTGCAGGATCGGACGCGCCTCGAGGTTCGTGGCGACCTTCGACACCGTCAGCGCGACGGTGTCGGTGCGGATCAGCGCGGAGACATCCTCGCCGTCCAGCATGACGCGCGGGTTGGCGGGGTCGAGCACGAGTTCGACGTTCATGGTGGCCACCATCGATGCCACGTCGGAGGACACGGAGAAGTCGACGCCCTCCCGCAGGCACGCGAGTGTCGCCACCCGGTAGGTGGCGCCCGTGTCGAAGTACGCCAGGCCCAGGCGCTTGGCGGCCTCGCGAGACACGGTGGACTTGCCGGTGCCGGCGGGCCCGTCAATGGCGATGACGATTCCGGTCATGGTGAAGCGATCTCCCAGTGTTGTGCGGTCAGCGCCTCCACGAGGGCGGGTGCGCTTTCGGGTAGGACGTGCAGCGTCGTGAGACCCACGGGCTGACGCGGTGAATGCTCGATGGTGATGTCCTCGACGTTGACGGCGGCCGCCTCCGCATCGGTCAGCAGGCGCAGCAACTGGCCGGGACGGTCGGGAACGATCACGGTGACGGCCACCCAGTCGCGGGTGGCGCCGCCGTGCTTGCCGGGAATGCGAGCGACCTCCATACGGCCGCGCTCGATGAGATCCGTGAGGGCCTCGCCAATGTCGTCGGCGTCGCGCACGTCTTCGAGGTCAGCGATGATGTGCTCGAGCGTCGTGACGAGGGAATGAGAGTTCAGCCGCGCAATGTCGGCCCACATGGCGGGCTCGGACGCCGCGATCCGCGTCACGTCTCTCAGTCCCTGGCCCGCCAGGGCGACGTCATTGCCGGTGAGCGGGCCCAGGGCTGCCGCGACCGCAGACGCGGCCACCTGGGGTGCGTGGGAGACGCGCGCCACCGCGGCGTCGTGCGCCTCGGCGTCCATCTCGACCACGTCCGCCTGCAGCGTGCGCGCGACGGCGCTCACGAGGTCCACGGCGGCGCGCGGTGCCTCGCCGGCGCACACGACCCATGGCCGCGCCTTGAAGAGGTCTCCTTGGGCGGCGCGGCCGCCCGAAATCTCGCGCCCAGCCATGGGATGCGAACCGACGTAGCGCTCCCCCAGCCCCGCCGCGACGGCCGCGCGCGCCAGCGGGCCCTTGACCGACGCCACGTCGGTGACGACCGCCTCGGGCCACGCACGCAGGGAGGCCACCACGGCATCGGCCGCCGCGGAGGGAGGCACGGCGACGACGACCAGGTGAGGGCGCGGAGCGTCACCCGTGAGGGCGCCGCCGGCGCCGATGGCGTGCGCGAGGCGTTCGGCCTGCGGGTCGGCGTCGGAGATGGTGACGGACCACCCCTCCGCAGTCAGGCCGATGCCGACCGAGGCGCCGATGAGTCCGGCGCCGACGATGTGCACGCGAGCGTCGCTCGCCGCCTCCGGCAACGCGCCCTGTCGAGTCGTCACTGCGCGATGTCCCGGCGCAGCCGCACGGCCTCGTGGAGGTACGTGTGCTTGACCTCCGAGCGCGGCATGTCGACGTCCGCATGCATCATGACCCGCACCACGAGCGGCAATGCCGTGGGCACCGCCATCTCGACGGCGCACATGAGCGGCACGTCGGCGAAGCCCATCTCACGGGCGGCGGCAGCGGGAAAATCCGAGACGATGTCGGGAGTGCACGTGAAGAACACGGAGATGACGTCGTCAGGGGTGAGGCCGTTGGCGGCCATCATCTGCGCGACGAGTTCCTGAGTGCGCGCGTGCAGGTGGTCCTTGGCGTCGCCCTCGAGCGAGGTGGCTCCGCGAATCGCTCGGGTCGTCATGGCGTCCATCGTATCGGGGCGCGTGCCCGATCCCGACGCGACAGGGAACCGGCTAGAGACCCGCGGCCTTCATCAGGGATCCCAGCTCCTCGCGGGTGAGCCGACGCAGCTCACCGGGGCCCAGATTGCCCAGGGTGATGGGTCCGAAGCGGGTGCGCACCAGGTCCACGACGGGGAAGCCCACCTTGTCGAACATGCGGCGCACAATGCGGTTGCGGCCCTCATGCAGTTCGACCTCGACGAGTGAGTGTCCCTGGGACACGTCGAGGATCTGGCACGACGCGACCCTCACCGGTCCGTCCTCGAGGTCCACGCCCGCGCGCAGTTTGGTTCCCAGGTTGGGTGGCACGGAGCCCGCCACCTTCGCGACGTATACCTTCGACACGCCGTGGGTGGGGTGCGCCAACCGGTTCGCGAGCTCGCCGTCGTTGGTCAGCAGCAGCACCCCGGTGGTCTCGGCATCCAGGCGGCCCACGTGGAACAGTCGCTCCGGGAACTCGCTGACGTAGTCGTCCAGCGCCGGTCGGCCCTGAGGGTCGGACATGGTCGACACCACGCCGCGCGGCTTGTTGAGCACCACCGTCAGCGCGTCATCGTCCACGGAAATGCGCTGACCCTTGACCTCGATCACGACCTCGGCGGGGTTGACGCGGACGCCCAACTGGTCGACGACCTCGCCGTTGACCTTGACGAGGCCACGCTCGATCAGCACCTCACACTTGCGTCGCGAGCCAACCCCTGCTGAGGCGAGCACCTTTTGCAGGCGAACGCCCTCGGGACGGTGAATCTCGAGGTCCATTAGCGGCCCTCCCCATCGATGTCGGCAAGATCAGGCAAGTATGGGGCGAGTTCGGGAAGCTCGTCGAGCGAGCCCAGCCCCATGCGCTCAAGGAACTCCGTGGTGGTGCCGTACTGCAGCGCGCCTGCCACCTCGCCGACCTCGGTGACGAGGCCGCGAGCCGCGAGCGTCTTCATGACGGAATCCACGTTCACGCCACGCACCTGCGACACCTGCCCGCGCGTGACGGGCTGGCGGTAGGCGACCACGGCGAGCGTCTCGAGCGCGGCCTGAGAGAGCCGCGCAGACTGGCCGTCGACCACGAACGCCCCTACGGCATCGGCATACAGCCTGGAGGAGTAGATGCGCCAGCGCTCGTCAACCTCGCGCAACTCGAAGCCTCGCGGTCGGTCCGGGTTCGCGTACTCGTCGCGCAGCGCATGCAGGGTGTCGATGACCTGCTCGGTCGGCACGTCGAGTGCCGTGGCGAGGTCCGCGGCGGCGACGGGTTCGTCGACGACCATCAGGATCGCCTCGATCGCTCCCGCGAGGTGTGTGTCAGCCATCGCTGTCCGGGTTTCCTTCCGTGGCGTCGGAGGGCGAGCCCTCATCTGCGGCATCGTCGAACTCGTCGGAGACCTCGACCTGGTCGGTGCCGCCGGTCCACCGGACCGTCAGCTCGCCGAGCGAGCGTACCTGGTCAAAGGCGACCACGGCCTCACGGAACAGCTCCAGCAACGCGAGGAAGCGCGCCACCACGACGTTGACGTGGTCGGCGTCGCGTACCAGCGAGCGGAACGTCATCACGTGCTCGCGCTGTAGGCGGCTCGTCACGACCGCCGCCTGCTCGCGCACCGACACCGCCGGGGCGTGCAGGTGAGCGAGGCTCACGCCCGTGTCGGTGGCCTTGGGCTGCAACGCGTGCGCCGCGAGGCGCGCGAGTTGCTCGGGCGTCACCGACCACACCAACTCGGGCAGCAGCATCGCGAAGTGCGGCTCGAGAGGGACGTCGCGCGGGATGCGCCGGGGCGCCTGCAACATCTCATCGAGACTCCCCGCGACGGCCTTGAACGCGCGGTACTGCAGCAGCCGCGCGAACAGCAGGTCGCGCGCCTCCAGCAGTTCGAGGTCTTCGAGGTCGTCGACCTCGCCCTGGGGCAGCAGCCGGGCGGCCTTGAGGTCGAGCAGCGTCGCGGCCACGACGAGGAACTCGGAGGCCTGCGAGAGGTCCCAATCCTTGTCGCCGCCGCCGATGATCGCCAGGAACTCGTCCGTCACCCGCGCCAATGCGACGTCGGTGATCTCCATCTCATGCTTCGAGATGAGGCTCAGGAGCAGGTCGAAGGGGCCCTCGAAGTTGTCTAGGTGGACGGAAAATGCCTCGCGTGGGGCCGCCGCCTCGGTGACGGCGCCGCCCGGCTCGCCAGGGGCATCGGCCCCCGTCACGGCGACCGCGCCGTCACCCGCCACGTGCGTCAGGCCGCGACGCCGCGCGCGACGAGCTCACGCGCGAGCTGACGGTAGGCGTGGGCGCCCGCGTGCTGCGGCGCGAACGTGGTGATGGGTTCTGCGGCGACGGAGGCGTCCGGGAACTTGACGGTGCGGTGGATCATCGTCTCGGTGACCTTGTCGCCAAAGCCGTGGCGGACGCTTTCGACGACCTCCTGCGAGTGCAGGGTGCGGCCGTCGTAGAGCGTGGGGATGATGGCATCGATGGTCAGGCGCGGGTTGAGGCGGTCCTGCACCTTCGTGATGGTCTCCACGAGCAGCGCGACGCCACGCATAGCGAAGTACTCGCTCGCGAGCGGGATGATGACGCCGTGCGCCGCCACCAGGGCGTTCACGGTGAGCAGGCCCAACGACGGCTGGCAGTCGATGAGGATGACGTCGTAGTCGTCCTCGACGCCGCGCAGCGCGCGATCGAGCGTGGACTCGCGCGCGACCTCGCCCACCAGTTGCACCTCGGCCGCCGACAGGTCGATGTTGGCGGGCATGAGGTCGAGGTTGTCCACATTGGTGGCGACGATGACGTCCTCGGCCTTCACCGACGACCGCATCAGCAGGTCGTAGATGGTGAGCTCGGCCTCGTTGGGGTTGACTCCCAGTCCAGCGGACGCCGCCCCCTGCGGGTCGAAGTCGACGACGAGCACCTTGCGGCCATACTCGGCGAGCGACGCGGCCAAATTGACGGTCGTCGTGGTCTTGCCCACGCCGCCCTTCTGGTTGCACAGCGCGACCACGCGCGCGGGACCGTGGCTGGCGAGGGCTGCGGGCTCAGGGAAGTCGGTCACGTGCCACACCTTACCGCCGGTCGCGGGGCGCTCAGCGGCGGGCGCGCGGGTGGCTGGTGGCGTAGACCTCGCGCAGGGCGTCCTGGGTGACGGCGGTATAGATCTGGGTGGTCGTGACGGACGCGTGGCCCAGCAGTTCCTGCACCACGCGCACGTCGGCGCCCCCCGAAAGCAGGTGGGTGGCGAAGGAGTGACGCAGCGTGTGCGGGGACACGTCGGCGACCCCGGCGCGCTCCGAGGCCACCTTCAGGATGGTCCAGGCACTCTGGCGCGACAGACGACCCCCGCGGGTGTTGAGGAAGAGCGCGGGTGTACCCGCACCAGCCTGCGCGAGCGGTGAGCGCGCACGCACCAGATAGGCGTGCAGTTCTCGCGCGGCGTAGCCGCCGATGGGCACGACACGCTCCTTGCGCCCCTTCCCTCGCAGCAGCACCGCTTCCTCGCCCTCGGCAAGCGTCACATCGTCCACATCGAGGCCCACGGCCTCGGAGATACGTGCGCCGGTCGCGTACACGAGTTCGAGCAACGCGCGGTCACGCAACGGCGCCGGGCCGTCGCCCGCCGACGCGGCCTCCAGGATCGCCTCGACGTGGCCCGTCGAGATGGCCTTGGGCAGGCGCTGCGGGATGGCCCGCGGCTTCACGTCGCTCGCCGCGTCGAACGTGCTCCACCCCTCGGCCAGCGCGAAGCGGTGCCAGCCGCGGACGGCGACGACGGTGCGGGAGGCCGATGCCGGCGCGAGCGGCCGCCCGCCGTCGACTCCCGTACCGATGGCTTGGGCGAAGTCCGCGACGTCCGTGCGGGTCACCTCGTCCATGGCGGCTCGCTCGCGCGTGGCGAGGAAGCGGGTGTAGCGCGTGAGGTCGCGCCGGTAGGCAGCGAGGGTGTTGGCGCTCAGCCCGCGCTCGACCGCGACGTGAGCGAGGTACGCCTCGCGCGCCTCGTCGATGCCGAACACCGCGTCGTTGCCGGTCACTCGGTCACCCCGGTTCAGCCGGCCCAGACGGTCAGGGCCTCCGGCAGGAACGGGTCCACCATGATGGCCGCGAACACGACGGTGA
Organism: Demequina sp. NBRC 110055; assembly: GCF_002090135.1. Lineage (GTDB taxonomy): Bacteria > Actinomycetota > Actinomycetes > Actinomycetales > Demequinaceae > Demequina. The sequence goes on from NZ_BBRL01000006.1 coordinate 125,001, forward strand.
GGTAGGTGATCGAGTCGTGGAAGAGCCGCATTTCCTTCAGTTTCGCCTCGTCGCGCTGGGCGCGACGGTACAGGCGGATGCAGCCGGTCATGAACCAGGCTCCCGCCGCGGCGGCGACGCCGGCGTAGACCCACGTCATACCCGCCACGGGAACGAGGATCAGCGTCGTCGCGACCATCGCGGAGGCGTAGCCGATCATCTCGACGGCCACGCGGCGGCTGCTCGCGAGCACGGGCAGCATGGGCACCTCGGCGCGCGCGTAGTCGCGCTTGAACTTCATGGACAGCGGCCAATAGTGCGGGGGCGTCCAGAAGAAGATGATGAGAAAGAGCAGCACGGGAGTCCACGACAGCGACTGCGTCACCGCGGCCCACCCGATCAGCACCGGCATGCACCCCGCGGCGCCGCCCCACACGATGTTCTGGGCCGTGCGACGCTTGAGAATCATCGTGTAGATGACGACGTAGCCGACGATGGCCGCGACGGAGAGCACCGACGCGAGGGGCGAGCCGACGACCACCCAGAACCACGCGGTCGACACGACGGCGAGGATGGAGGCAAACGTGAGTGCCTCGGAGGGCGTCACCTTGCCCGTGACGAGCGGACGCCCCTTGGTGCGGTTCATCACGGCGTCGATGTCGCGGTCGAGGTACATGTTGTACGCGTTCGCGGCGCCGGCGGACAGGTATCCGCCCACGACGGTGGTGACGAGCAGGGTCCACGAGGGGAAGCCGTCAGCGGCGAGGATCATCGCGGGCACCGTGGTGACGAGCAGAAGCTCGATGATCCGCGGCTTGGTCAGCGCGACGTAGGCCTTCGCCTTGTCCCCGGCGGAGATGCGCGATGATCCGGGAGTGCTCGCGCGACGGGACGCGGCAGAGGTGGCCTGGGACATGGGCTCCATGGTACCGGTGCACCGCGCTCCGCCGTGCGAGCGGCACACGCCGGTCCCGCTTGCCGACCCCCGCCACTTCGCGCGCGCTCAGATTGCCGCCATGTAGCCGGTGCCTCACCGCATAAAAGCGGCACCCGTGAACTGTTGCAGGTGAGCATCGGCACGCGCCAGACGCCGCTAGGCTGGCAGGGAACCATCTCACGATTCATGGGAGAAATCTGTGACCGTCACCTGGACCGATGCCGACCGCCGCGCAGTGGACACTCTGCGCGTGCTTGCCGCCGACGCCGTGGAGAAGGTCGGTAATGGGCACCCCGGCACCGCCATCTCGCTCGCGCCCGCCGCGTACCTGCTTTTCCAGAACGTCATGCGCCACGACCCCTCGGACTCGTCGTGGCTGGGCCGCGACCGCTTTGTGCTGTCCGCGGGCCACTCGTCGCTGACGCTGTATCTGCAGCTGTTCGCCTCCGGCTACGACCTTGACCTCGACGACCTCAAGGCACTGCGCACCGAGGGCTCGCGCACGCCCGGCCACCCCGAGTACGGCCACACCGATGGCGTCGAGATCACCACCGGCCCCCTCGGCACGGGCATCGCCTCGTCCGTCGGCATGGCCATGGCCGCCCGCAAGGAGCGCGGCCTTCTCGACCCCGAGGCCGCCCCCGGCACCTCGCCGTTCGACCACCACGTCTACGTCATCGCCGGCGATGGTTGCCTGCAGGAGGGCGTCTCCTCCGAGGCCTCCTCGCTCGCGGGCACCCAGGAGCTGGGCAACCTCATCGTCATTTGGGACGACAACCGCATCTCGATCGAGCACGAGACCGACATCTCGTTCACTGAGGACGTCATGGCCCGCTACGAGGCCTACGGCTGGCACACACAGCACGTCAACTGGATCACCGAGGACGGCGGCTACGAGGAGAACCCCGGCGCACTCTTCGACGCGATCGAGGCCGCCAAGGCCGAGACCGGCAAGCCGTCGATCATCCGCCTGTCGACCATCATCGGTTGGCCCTCGCCCACCAAGCAGAACACGGGCGGCGTGCACGGCTCGGCGCTGGGCGCGGACGAGGTCGCGGGCCTGAAGAAGGTCCTCGGCTTCGACCCCGAGCAGTCCTTCGTGGTTGAGCCCGAGATCCTCGCCCACATGCACCAGGTCAAGGAGCGCGGCCAGGCGGCCCACTCCGAGTGGAACTCGACGCTCGCCCGCTGGGAGGCCGAGAACCCCGAGCGCGCCGCACTGCTCGCACGCCTGTCCAAGCGTGAGCTGCCCGAGGGCTGGGACGAGGCGCTGCCCACGTTCGAGGTCGGCACCAAGGTCGCCACCCGCGCCGCCTCGGGCAAGGTGCTCGGCGCCCTCGCGCCCGTGCTGCCCGAGCTGTGGGGCGGCTCCGCCGACCTCGCCGGCTCGAACAACACCACCATGGCGGGCGAGCCCTCGTTCATCCCCCCGCGCCGCTCGACCCACTCGTGGCCGAACGCCGAGTGGTACGGGCGCACGCTGCACTTCGGCATCCGCGAGTTCGGCATGGGTGCGATCCTCAACGGCATCACGCTGCACGGCCTGACCCGCACCTACGGCGGCACGTTCCTCGTGTTCTCCGACTACATGCGCGCGTCGGTCCGCCTTGCTGCCCTGATGCGCATCCCCACCACCTTCGTGTGGACGCACGACTCGGTGGGTCTCGGCGAGGACGGCCCGACCCACCAGCCGATCGAGCACCTCGCGACGCTGCGCGCCATCCCGGGTCTCGACGTCGTCCGCCCCGCGGACGCCAACGAGACCGCGGCGGCGTGGAAGGCGATCCTCGAGACCACCGACCGCCCCTCCGCGATCATCCTGTCGCGCCAGGGTCTTCCCGTGCTCGAGGGCACCTCGGCCGAGGGCGTCGCCAAGGGCGCCTACGTGCTGGCGGGCGCGGATGAGGACGCCGACGTGGTGATCATCGCCACGGGCTCCGAGGTCTCCGTCGCCGTCGAGGCACGCGAGGTGCTGGCCGGTGAGGGCGTCAAGGCCCGCGTGGTGTCGATGCCGTCGCGTGAGCGCTTTGAGCGTCAGGACGAGGCCTACCGCGAGTCCGTGATCCCCGCCGCGCTCAAGGCGCGCGTCACCGTCGAGGCCGGCTCGCGCCTGGGCTGGACCGAGATCGCGGGCGACAACGGCCGCACCGTCTCCGTCGACCACTTCGGCGAGTCGGCTGACGGCGCGCTGCTCCTGTCGAAGTACGGCTTCAACGCCGACAACGTGGCAGCCAAGGCGCGCGAGACGATCGCCGCCACCCAGTAGTACGTCGATGAGGGGTGGCTCGGTCAGCGCCGCGCCACCCCTCATCGTCTCCCCCCTCCCCCGGAACCCACGCGGCGTCACCGTCGCGACGTAAGGTCTGACATGGTCAATCCGCTGCGCGATCCGCGCGACCGCCGCCTCCCCCGCATCGCGGGCTCGTCCGGCCTGGTGATGTTCGGCGTCACCGGCGACCTCGCCCGCAAGAAACTCATGCCCGCCGTGTACGACCTTGCGAACCGCGGCCTCCTGCCGCCCGCTTTCGCACTCACGGGATTTGCGCGACGCGAATGGGACCGCGAGGACTTCGAAGAGGTCGTCTACGACTCCGTGAAGAAGCACGCACGGACGCCGTTCCGTGAGGAGACGTGGAAGCAGCTCGCGGAAGGCATCCGGTTTGTCCAGGGCACCTTCGACGACCCCGACGCCTTCCGTCGCCTGCGCGAGACCGTCGAGGAGCTCGACGAACGTCGAGGCACGGGCGGCAATCACGCCTTCTACCTGTCGATCCCCCCGTCCGCGTTCCCCCAGGTCCTCACGCAACTACGCGACTCGGGCCTGTCGGACGCCAAGGACGGCGCGTGGCGCCGCGTGGTGATCGAGAAGCCCTTCGGGCAGGACCTTGAGACCGCCAACGCGCTCGACGCCGTCGTGTCGGAGGTTTTCCCGCCCGACTCCGTGTTCCGCATCGACCACTACCTGGGCAAGGAGACGGTCCAGAACCTGCTGGCGCTGCGCTTCGCGAACCAGCTGTTCGAGCCCATCTGGAACAGCCAGTATGTCGATCACGTGCAGATCACCATGGCCGAGGACATCGGCATCGGCTCGCGCGCTGGCTACTACGACGGTATCGGCCAAGCCAGGGACGTCATCCAAAATCACCTCTTGCAGCTGTTCGCGCTGACTGCGATGGAGGAGCCGGCGACGTTCGACGCCGATGACCTGCGAGGCGAGAAGGAAAAGGTCCTGCGCGCCGCCAAGCTGCCCGCCGACCTCGACACGAACACGGCCCGCGGGCAGTATGCCGCCGGCTGGCGCGGCGGCGAGCAGGTGGGCGGCTACCTCGACGAGGATGACATCCCGTCGGACTCGATCACCGAGACATACGCCGCGATCCGCCTCGACGTCCCCAACCGCCGTTGGGCTGGCACCCCGTTCTACCTGCGGGCAGGCAAGCGCCTGGGCCGTCGCGTCACCGAGATCGCGCTCGTGTTCAAGAAGGCCCCGAGCCCGTACTTCCAGGACATCGAGGGCACCGAGGCGGGCAACAACGCGCTCGTCATCCGCGTGCAGCCCGACGAGGGCGTGACGCTGCGCTTCGGCTCCAAGGTGCCCGGATCTCAGATGGAGGTGCGCGACGTCACGATGGACTTCGGCTACGGAAACGCCTTCACCGAGTCCTCGCCCGAGGCGTACGAACGCCTCATCCTCGACGTGCTACTCGGCGACCCGCCACTGTTCCCCCGCCACGAGGAGGTGGCCTTGTCGTGGAAGCTGCTCGACCCGGTCATCGCGCACTGGGAAGGGTCGGGTACCCAGCCGGAGCAGTACCGCTCCGGGACATGGGGCCCAGCGAGTGCCGATGCCATGTTGGCCAAGGACGGACGCGTCTGGAGGCGCCCATGATCATCGACCTGCCCCGTACCTCGATCTCCGAGATCAACAAGCGCCTGGTGCAGTCGCGTAAGGACTTCGGCGTCATCACGCTGGGCCGCGTCCTCACCCTCGTGATCGACGCGACCGACGCGGATGTCGAGGACGCCATCACTACCGCCAATGTGGCGTCGCGTGAGCACCCCTGCCGCATCATCGTCATCGCCCCGCACGACGGCGACGAGGGAACCCTCGACGCGGAACTGCGCGTGGGCGGCGACGCTGGCGCGTCCGAGGTGGTCGTCCTGCGCCCCTCGCGTGTCCAGGCCGAGCACGGCGACACCCTGGTGATGCCGCTGCTGCTGCCCGACGTCCCGATCGTCGCCTGGTGGCCGGCCGCCGTCCCCACCGACCCCGGTGCCTCGAGCATCGGCCGCATGGCCTCGCGCCGGATCACCGACTCGAAGGGCGAGGCCGACCCTGTCGCGGTCCTGCGCCACCTCGCCGAGCATTACCAGGCCGGCGACACGGACCTCGCATGGACCCGTGTGACCCGCTGGCGTGCGCTGCTCGCCGCGGCGCTCGAGCAGGTGGCCGACCAGCGCGTGACGAAGGCGCGCCTGCACGGCGACACCGGCAGCCCGTCCATCCTGCTGCTCGGCGCCTGGCTCCAGGGCACCCTCGGATGTGAATTCGAGGCGACCTACGCGGACGACGTGCGCGGCCTGCAGTCCATCGTCCTCGAGACACCCTCGGGCGACATCGGCATCGCGCGCCCCGACGGCCACAATGCGACCCTGACCCAGCCGGGCCAGCCCGAGCACACCATCGCGCTGCCTGCACGAACCCTGGGTGACTGCCTCGCCGAAGAACTACGCCGGCTCGACGACGATCCCGTCTACGGCGAGGCCCTACGCCGGTGGGCAGGCGCGGACAGCGCTTCAGTGAGCATCGCATGAGGCAGGTCATCGTCCACGCCGATGCCGATGCGGTGGCCCAGGCGACCGGCGCACGGTTGCTGCTGGCGCTCGGTGATGCCGTTGCCCTACGCGGGCGCGCAGACGCCGTTCTGACCGGCGGGACCGTCGGGATCGCGCTGCTGGAAGCCGCCGCGGCGTCCCCCCTCGCGGCGACCGTCGACTGGACCAGCGTGCACGTGTGGTGGGGTGACGAGCGCTTCGTTCCCACCGGTGACGCCGATCGCAACGAGGGCCAGGCGCAACAGGCGTTGCTGCACTCGCTACCTCTTCCCGAAGAGAACATCCACCGGATGGGTGCGAGCGACCAGTTCGACTCCGCCGAGGATGCCGCCGCCGACTATGCCCGTGAGATCGCCGAGGCGGGCACCCCGACCTGGGACGTGCTGCTGCTCGGGCTTGGCCCCGACGCGCACATCGCCTCGCTGTTCCCGGCCCACCCGGTGTTCACCGGGCCCACGGCCGAGACGCACGCTGTGCACGATTCGCCCAAGCCGCCACCGACTCGCGTCTCGCTGGGCCTCGCGAGCATCAACCGCGCCCGCGAGGTGTGGGTCGTGGCTGCAGGCGAGGGCAAGGCCGATGCCGTGCGCGACTCCCTGCGCCGCTCCGGTGTGCCCGGCGGCGCCGTCGACGGGACCGAGCGCACGCTGTGGCTCGTCGACGTCGCGGCGACGACGAAGGTATAGGTCAGCCGATGCATCGGCCCCGGACGGGCCATACACGTGAGGGGCGGGGCCATCTGGCCCCGCCCCTCACGTGTGTCGACTGTTACGCGGCCAGACGTGCCTTGACCGACTCGACGATCTGAGTGATGTCGAACTCGTCGGGCTTGGAGTAGATCACGTCACCGTCGGCGCGGAACGTGAAGACACCCTTGTCCCCCGTCACCAGCGCCACCGAGTCGACGGCGCCGCCAAACGTGGTGAGCAGTGCCCGCTGTGCCTCGATGGCGCGGTCAAGGTAGCCACACGGCACGCAGTATTCGATCTCAATCTTCATGAGTTTCCTCCTGAGGGGGTCGGCGGGGGTCGCCTTCTATCCTGGCATGCGTCGCGGCACACCGGTGGGAACGACAAGGCCCGGCCGCCCCTGTCGGGGAGGCCGGGCCTGGAGTCTCGGTGTCGTTAGGCGGTGGCGCCGCGACGGGCGCGCAGCGTTCCGAGTGCCTCGTCGAGCAGGGCCTGGCCCTCCTCCTCCGAGCGACGCTCCTTCACGTACGCGAGGTGCGTCTTGTACGGCTCGTTGCGCAGCGGCTCCGGCGGGTTGTCCTTGTCGAGGCCGCCGGGAAGGCCGCAACGCGGGCAGTCCCATTCGATGGGCACCTCAGGCGCGTCGCCCTCGTCGCCGATGGCGAAGCTGGGCGACGTGACGTGGCCCTTCGCGCAGTAGTAGTTGACGACCTGACGCGGCGCTGACTCTCCACGCTCGTCCTCGCCCATGGGTCCAGCGCCGACGCGCGACCCGCGAATGGCGTTTCCGCCTGCCATGAAATCTTCCCCTCAGGTGCTGCTAGACGGCGAACCGCGCGATGAGACCAAGGAGCACGATGATCGCCACCCAGACGCTCGCCGTGATCCACGTGATGCGGGTGAGGTTGCGCTCGCCCACCGCCGACGACTGCACGCCGGAGGCGAAGCCGCCGCCGAACATGTCGGTGATGCCGCCTCCGCGGCCGCGGTGAATGAGCACCAAACCGATGATCACCAACGAGCTGATCACCAGCAGGACCCACAGGGTGGTCTCCAGAATTGCCACAGTTCTCCTCAGACGTGTTCGGATCGCCTACCAGGATACGCGACGAATCGCGCATCCTGGTAGGCGCCACGCACGGGCGTCAGCCCACCTGGTGTGAACGGAAGCGCGCGATCTTCGCAAACTCCTCAGGGTCGAGGCTTGCGCCGCCCACGAGGCCGCCGTCCACGTCGGGCTCGGCCATGAGCTGGGCGATCGAGCCGGACTTCACCGAGCCGCCGTACAGCACGCGCACGCCGTCGGCGAGCTCCGCGTCGTACAGTTCAGCGAGGCGACCACGGATCGCACCGCAAACCTCCTGGGCGTCCGCCGGGGTCGCGACCTCGCCGGTGCCGATGGCCCACACGGGCTCATAGGCGATGACGACGTCCTTCGCCTTGTCGGCGGGAAGGTCCTTGAGCGCGCCGTCGACCTGGGCAAGCGTGTACTCGACCTGGTCGCCAGCCTTGCGCACGTCGAGGCCCTCGCCCACGCACACGATCGGCACGATGCCGTTGTCGAAGGCAGCCTTGGTCTTGGCGGCCACGACCTCGTCGGTCTCACCGTGATACTCACGACGCTCCGAGTGGCCCACGGCGACATAGGACACGCCGAGCTTCGCGAGCTGCGCGCCCGAGACCTCGCCCGTGTAGGCGCCGGACTCGTGGCTCGAGATGTCCTGAGCACCGTACTTTAGCTCGAGCTTGTCGGCGTCCACGAGCGTCTGCACGGAGCGGATGGAGGTGAAGGAGGCGAGCACCGCGACCTCCACGTCCTCGAAGTCGTGCTTCGCGTCGCGCAGCAGCCACGCCAGCTTCTGCACGGTGTGGGTGGCCTCGAGGTGGTCGAGGTTGAGCTTCCAGTTGCCCGCAATCAGGGGGGTACGTGCCATGGGTCAGTCCTCCAGTACGGCCAGGCCCGGCAGGACCTTGCCCTCAAGCAGTTCGAGCGACGCGCCGCCGCCCGTGGAAATGTGGCTGAAGCCGGCCTCGTCGTAGCCCAGGCGACGCACAGCCGCGGCCGAGTCGCCACCGCCGACCACCGAGAAGCCGTCGGCGTCGATCATGGCCTGCGCGACGGCACGCGTGCCGCCCTCGAAGGCCTCGAACTCGAACACGCCCATGGGGCCGTTCCACACAATGGTCTTCGCATCGGCAATCTTCGAGGCGAACAGTGCGCCCGACTCGGGGCCGATGTCCAGGCCCATCCAGCCGTCCGGAATCTGGTCGGCGGGAACGGTCTTGTGCTCGGCGTCCGCGGCGAACGCCGCGGCGACCTCAATGTCGGTGGGCAGGACGATCTCGACGCCGTTGGCCTCAGCGGTCTCGAGGTATCCCTTGACGGTGTCGATCTGGTCCTCCTCGAGCAGCGAGGAGCCGACCTCGTAGCCCTTGGCCTTGAGGAAGGTGAACACCATGCCGCCACCGATGAGGAGGCGGTCGGCCTTGGTCAGCAGGTTGCCGATGACGCCGAGCTTGTCGGATACCTTCGAGCCACCGAGCACGACCGCGTAGGGACGCTCGGGGTCGGTCGTGGCGCGCGAGAGGGAGACGACCTCCTTCTCGACCAACGTGCCGGCCGCGGCGGGCAGGATCTGAGCGACGTCGTAGACCGATGCCTGCTTGCGGTGAACCACGCCGAAGCCATCGGACACGAACACGTCCGCGAGGGCGGCCAGTTCCTGCGCGAGCGCCTGGCGCTCTTCGTCGACCTTGGAGGTCTCGCGGGCGTCGTAGCGGACGTTCTCGAGCATGGCGACCTGGCCGGACTCGAGTGCGGCGACGGTCTGCTTGGCCGAGTCGCCGACGAGGTCTGCGGCGAGGGTCACGGGGCGTCCGAGCAGCTCCGACAGGCGCGCAGCGGCGGGTGCGAGGGAGTACTCGGGCTTGGGCTCGCCCCCGGGGCGGCCCAGGTGGGCGGTCACGATGACCGCGGCGCCCGCGTCGAGCAGCGCCTGAATGGTGGGCACCGACGCGCGCACGCGGCCGTCGTCGGTGATCGTGGTGCCGTCGAGCGGCACATTGAGGTCGGAGCGGACCAGCACCTTCTTGCCGGTCAGGTCTCCCAGTCCTGCGATGGTCTTCATGTCAATCCTCTTGCCTTGTCGTGACATGGCAACGCCCGCACACGCAGCGCGTGCGCGGGCGTCACCACGATCAGTTCCCGTAGGGGTGGATCAGAGCTTCTCGCCGACGAACGTGGTCAGCTTGACGAGCGAGGTCGAGTAGCCCCACTCGTTGTCGTACCAGGCGACGATCTTGACCATGTTGCCCGACACCTTGGTGAGCTTGGCGTCGAAGATCGACTGGTGCGGGTCGCCCACGATGTCCGAGGAGACGATGTCGTCCTCGACGTAGGACAGCGTGCCGGCCATGGGGCCCTCGGCAGCGGCCTTCACCGCGGCGTTGACCTCCTCAACCGTCACCTCACGGCCGGCCTCGAAGGTGAGGTCGGTGGCCGAGCCGGTGATCGTGGGAACACGCATCGCGAAACCGTCCAGCTTGCCCTTGAGCTCGGGCAGCACGAGGGCGACGGCCTTCGCGGCACCGGTCGAGGTGGGGACGATGTTCTGCGCGGCGGCGCGGGCACGGCGGAGGTCCTTGTGGGGGCCGTCCTGGAGGTTCTGGTCACCGGTGTAGGCGTGAACCGTGGTCATGAGGCCCTTCTCGATGCCGATGGCGTCGTTGAGGGCCTTGGCGACGGGCGCGAGGCAGTTGGTGGTGCAGGACGCGTTCGAGATCACGTGGTGGTTCTCGGGGTCGTAGTCCGTGTGGTTCACGTTCACGACGAAGGTGGCGTCCTCGTTCTTCGCAGGAGCGGAGATGATGACCTTCTTCGCGCCGGCGGCGATGTGCGCCTTGGCCTTCTCGGCGTCCGTGAAGAAACCGGTCGACTCGATCACGATGTCGGCACCCAGCTCGGCCCAGGGGAGGTTCGCGGGGTCACGCTCGGCGAGAGCCTTGATGGCCTTGCCGTCGACGTAGATGTTGTCGTCGTCGTAGGTGACCTCCTTGGGGAACTTGCCCAGGACGGTGTCGTACTTGAGCAGGTGCGCCAGGGTGTGGTTGTCGGTGAGGTCATTCACACCGACAATCTCGAAGTCAGCGCCCTCGGCGAGCGCTGCGCGGAAGAAGTTGCGTCCGATACGGCCGAAGCCGTTGATGCCGACCTTAATGGTCACAGTGAATCTCCTCGGCTTGCGCCGACCATTGCCGGCGCGATTGTGTGTGGATTCTGCGCGCACCTCGACGTGCGCTGGGTGTCCCCGGAACCCCGGGGCTCTTCCGTCAGCCTACACCGATGCGTTGATCGACGAGACGCGACGAAAGTCCTGGTGAAGGGTCAGTCGAGATCGAGGATCTCCTGGTTGATGCCCGCCTCGGTGTCGGGAATACCCAACTCTTCGGCCCGCTTGTCCGCAGTCGCGAGCAAGCGGCGGATACGCCCCGCGACGGCGTCCTTCGTCAGCGGCGGGGTTGCCAGCTTGCCGAGTTCCTCGAGCGACGCATCCCGGTTGGCCAGGCGGAGCTCGCCGGCCTCACGCAGGTGCTCGGGGACGTCGTCGCCGAGGATGTCGAAGGCGCGCGCCACCCGTGCTCCGGCGGCCACCGCCGCCTGCGCAGAGCGACGCAGGTTCGCGTCGTCGAAGTTCGCCAAGCGGTTGGCGGTGCCGCGCACCTCGCGTCGTGTGCGCTTCTCTTCCCATTCAAGGACGGAGTCGTGAGCGCCGATGCGGGTCAACAGCTGCGCGATCGCCTCGCCGTCGCGAATGACGACCCTGTCCACTCCCCTGACCTCACGCGACTTGGCGGAGATGCCGAGGCGGCGCGCGGCGCCCACGAGGGCCAGCGCGGCCTCCGGGCCGGGCGACGTCACCTCGAGCGAGGACGAGCGGCCTGGCTCGGTGAGCGAGCCGTGGGCAAGGAACGCTCCTCGCCATGCGGCGACCGTGTCGTCCACGGAGCCGCCGACCACCTGCGGCGGCAGTCCACGGACGGGTCGCCCGCGCTGGTCGAGGAGGCCCGTCTGGCGTGCGAGGGACTCGCCCTCCTTGACGATGCGGACCACGTACCTGTTGCCCTTCTTGAGGGCACCGCCGGAGACGACGATGATCTCGCCCACCAAGCCATAAACCTCGTGGATGAAGGCGCGCAGTCGGCGCGCCCCGGCGGCGGTGTCCAGTTCGGCCTCGATGACGATCCGGCCGCTCACAATGTGCAGTCCGCCGGCAAAGCGGAGCATCGTGGCGACCTCTGCCTTTCGAGCCGAGAGTTTATCGACCGCGACCCGCGCGAGTTCGTCCTTCACCTGTGCCGTCAAAGCCATGCGCTGATTGTGCCATTCATCGGGCGGACGCGAGGCCTCCTGGTCTCTCTGAGGCCAGGAGGGAGCGCAACGTTTCGCGCAGCCGCTGGGGGTCGTGAGCGTGGGCCTGATACGGATCGCGCACGTCTGCCACCACGAGCCGGGCGCCCCACGCCGCGACCTCCTCACGTAGCCCGGGATCATCGGCGTGAGTCACGTCCACCACGACCTGGGCGGGGCGGAACTCCGGCGTGGCCGCGCGCAAGGCGCGAATGTCATCCACCCGGCTCATTCCCTCCGTCTCGACGTCCTCATCGCCGACGTTGAGGATGACCGTCGCCTTCGGACCCGCCACGACGAGCGCCGCGGCCACCGGTGCCACGCAAAAGTGAGTCAGGACCGAGGTGTACCAGGAACCGGGACCCAGGACCACGGCATCGGCCTTACGGATGGCCTGCAGAGTCGCGTCTGGCACCCGGGGCGTGGCCGGCTCGAGTGCGAGCGACCGGACGCGCCCGGCCGCCGTGGCCACCGCGACCTGTCCGCGCACGACCTCGATGCCGCGCGCCGTCTCCACCTCCGCACGTACCGTGAGAGGCTCCTCGGAGACGGGCAGGACACGGCCATGGGCCTGGAGGAGGCGCGCCACCCAGTCGAGGCCCTCGACCACGTCGCCGCTGCGGTCCCACAGGGCGGCGATCAGCAGGTTGCCGAGCGCGTGACCGTCGAGCGGCCCCTCGGTCGTGAAGCGCCATTGCAGGACGTCGCGCCAGGTCGTACCCCAGGCGGAGTCACCGCACAGCGCGGACAGCGCCATGCGGAGGTCGCCGGGAGGCACGATGCCCATTTCTGCGCGCAGGCGGCCGGAGGATCCCCCGTCGTCGGCGACCGTCACGACGGCAGTCAGGTCGTCGGTGAACCCACGCAGCGCCGTCAGCGAGTGGTAGAGGCCGTGCCCTCCCCCGAGCGCCACCACCGCGAGACTCATGCCTGCGGCCGGTCCCGGTGCGTCACACGCACGTCGTAGCCGCGCTCACGTAGCCGAACGCCCAGCTCCTCTGCGATGGCGACCGACCGATGCTTACCGCCGGTGCAGCCCACGCCGATCGTGACGGAGGGCTTGTCGTGGGCCCGGTAATGCCGCAGCGCACCGTCGATCACTCCCGTGTAGCCCGCGAGAAAGTCCTCGGCGCCCACGCCGCCGAGCACGTACGCACGCACCCGCTCATCAAGGCCCGTCAGGGGCTTGAGTTCGGGGTCCCAGTGGGGGTTCGGGAGGAAGCGGACGTCGGCCACGAAGTCGGCGTCGGCGGGGATGCCGTTCTTGAAGCCGAACGACTGCACGTTGACGTGGAGCTGGGGAACCTCGGCCGCAATCTGCTCGGTGATGAGCTCGCGCAGCTGGTGCACGTTGAGGCGTGACGTGTCGATCACGTGGTCCGCCTCGCCGCGAATCGCCGCGAGCTTGGCCCGTTCACGGCCGATGCCCTCCAGGATCGTCCCGTCCCCTTGTAGCGGGTGCGGCCGGCGCGCCTCCTCGAAGCGTCGCACGAGCGCGCCGTCGGATGCATCGAGGAACACCATACGCACGCTCGCGCCGCGCTCCTCGAGGTCGGCCACCACGGGCGCGAGGTCCTCGAAGAAGGCCCCGCCCCGGGCATCGACGACGGCGGCGAGTTTGCGGGTCGCATCGGAGCCCACCACCGATTCGACGAGTCCAGCCAGCAGGTGGGGCGGGAGGTTATCGACGACATACCAGCCCAGATCCGCGAGCACCGCAGCCGCCCGGGTCCGACCGGCGCCCGACATCCCGGTCAGCACCAGCAGCTCGGAGGGTCGCTCAGTGGTCTCGAGGCGTAGCCGCGGGATCCCCGAGGGATAGGTCGGCGGATGAGTGTCGTCCGTCATGCCTCCAGCATGCCATCGTCACCGCGCAACGCGGCGTAGACCGACCGAGCGAGGCCGTCGCCGATGCCCGGAACCAGGGCAATCTGTTCCGCCGAGGCCTCCTTGAGGCGCGCGGGCGAGCCGAAGTGCCGGATGAGCGCCTTGGCGCGGGAGGGGCCGATGCCGGGGAGGCTGTCGAGTTCGCTCGTCTTGACCGTCTTGCCACGCTTTGCACGGTGGTGGCGGATCGCGAAACGGTGTGCCTCGTCGCGCACGCGTTGCATGAGATAGAGCGCCTCGGAGCCACGCGGCAGGATCACCGGGAATGGCTCACCGGGAATCCAGATCTCCTCGAGTCGCTTGGCGAGTCCGCACAGGAACACGTCCGTAATGCCCAGGCGATCGAGCACCTCGCGAGCGGCGTTGACCTGGGGCAGGCCACCGTCGACCACGACCAGCTGCGGCGGGTAGGCGAAGCGGGCGCTTTCACGCTCCTCGGGCGGCAGCTGCGATTCCTCCAGGTACCGGGTGAAACGGCGCGTCAGCACCTCGTCCATCGCCGCGGTGTCGTCCACGGCATCGGCGATCGAGAACTGCCGGTACTCCTTCTTGCGTGGCAGCGCATCCTCGAACACCACCATCGACCCCACCTGATTGGTGCCCTGGGTGTGTGAGATGTCGTAGCACTCGATCCTGAGCGGCGCGTCCGCCATGCCCAGCGCCTCCTGCAACTCCTGCAGGGCCGCCGACCGGGTGGTGAGGTCGCTCGCACGCTTCAGCCGATGCTGATCGAGCACCTGCTGCGCGTTCTGATGCCCCGTCTGCGCGAGCTCGGCCTTCTTACCGCGCTGCGGCACCCTGATCGCCACGCGGGCGCCGCGCAGGCCCCCCAGTACTTCCGCGAGGGGCGCCGCATCCTCGGGCAAGGCGGGCACCAGCACCTCCGGCGGGATCTCCTCGGGTTCGGCCGAGCCGTACGCCTCCTGGACGAGCTGCAGAACCATGGCCTCGGGACCGAGAGGTTCGGGCTTGTCGACCACCCATCCGCGCTCACCCGTGATGCGGCCATCGCGCACATAGAAGACGTGTGCCGCAGCCTCCATCTCGTCGTCCACCAGGCTGAAGATGTCCACGTCAACGCCCGCGTCCAGCACGACGGCGTTGCGGTCGAGCACGGCGGTGAGTGCCTGCAGTCGGTCGCGCGCACGGGCGGCGGCCTCGAAGTCCTCGCGCTCCGCGGCCTCGGTCATGGTGCGCGTGAGGTCCCGCATGATGCCCTTGGCATCGCCCCCGAGGACGGCACACACGCGCTCGGCGAGCGCCCGGTGGTCTTCCTCCGAGATGCGCCCCACGCAGGGTGCGGAGCACTTGTCGATGTACCCCAGCAGGCAGGGCCTGCCCTGGCGTTCGGCCTTGCGGAACACCCCGGGTGCGCAGGTGCGCACCGGGAGCGCCGCGAGGAGAGTGTCGACCGTTTCGCGGATCGCCCATGCGCGGGCGTACGGCCCGAAATACCGCACCCCCTTCTTGCGCGCGCCTCGCATGACCTGAATGCGGGGGTACTTCTCGTTGAGCGTGACCGCGAGGTAGGGATACGACTTGTCGTCCTTGAAGACCACGTTGAAGCGAGGGTCATACTCCTTGATCCACGTGTGCTCGAGGATGAGGGATTCGACCTCGTTGCGCACCACCGTCCACTCCACCGACGCGGCCGTCGTCACCATCATGCGAGTGCGAGGGTGGAGATTGTTCAGCGGCTGGAAGTAGTTCGCGAGGCGCGCGCGCAGGTTCTTGGCCTTGCCCACATAGACCACACGGCCATGGGGATCGCGGAAGCGATACACGCCCGGCCGCGTGGGGATGGTCCCCGGAGCGGGCCGGTACGTCGTGGGATCGGTCACGGGATCAGGCTGGCACACCGATGCCGAGCATGGGTGCAAGGAACCGGCCGGTGTGGCTCGCCTCGACCGCGGCGACCTCCTCCGGGGTGCCCTCGGCGACCACGATGCCGCCGCCGGAGCCGCCCTCGGGGCCCATGTCGATGAGCCAGTCGGCGCTCTTGATCACGTCAAGGTTGTGCTCGATGACGATGACCGAGTTGCCCTTGTCGACCAGCCCCTGCAGGACCGCGAGGAGCTTGCGGACGTCCTCGAAGTGAAGCCCTGTCGTGGGCTCGTCCAGCACGTAGATGGTCCGACCGGTCGACCGGCGCTGCAGCTCGGACGCCAGCTTGACGCGTTGCGCCTCGCCCCCCGAAAGGGTGGGTGCGGGCTGGCCGAGGCGCACATACCCGAGCCCCACGTCGACCAGCGTGCGCAGGTGGCGAGAGATGCCGGGGATGGCCTCGAAGAAGTCGGCGGCCTCCTCGATGGGCATGTCGAGCACGTCCGCGACCGTTTTGCCCTTGAAGTGGACCTCGAGGGTTTCGCGGTTGTAGCGCGCGCCCTTGCAGACCTCGCACGGCACGTAGACGTCCGGCAGGAAGTTCATCTCGATCTTGAGGGTGCCGTCACCCGAGCAGGCCTCGCAGCGGCCGCCCTTGACGTTGAAAGAGAACCGACCCGGTCCGTAGCCGCGCACCTTTGCCTCGGTGGTGTCGGCGAACAGCTTGCGCACCTTGTCCCACACGCCCGTGTAGGTGGCGGGGTTGGAGCGTGGCGTGCGTCCAATGGGCCCCTGGTCGACGTGCACGATCTTGTCGAGCTGGTCGACGCCGGTGATACGGGTGTGACGTCCCGGCACCTGCCGCGCGCGGTTGAGCGTGTTCGCCAGCGACGTGTACAGGATCGAGTTCACGAGGGTGGACTTGCCCGATCCCGACACCCCGGTCACCGCCGTGAGGACACCCAGCGGGAAGGACACGTCGATGTCGCGCAGATTGTTCTCCCGAGCGCCGACCACGGTGATCTCGCGCCCCTTGTCGGGAACGCGCCGTTCCTCGGGCACGGCGATCGAACGCGTGCCGGCGACGTAGGCGCCCGTGAGCGAACGCTCGTTCGCGAGCAGCTCCTCAACGGTTCCGGTGTGGACGACCTCTCCCCCGTGCTCGCCTGCGCCGGGGCCGATGTCGACCACCCAGTCGGCCGCGCGGATGGTGTCCTCGTCGTGCTCGACCACGATGAGCGTGTTGCCGAGGTCGCGCAGCCGCGTGAGGGTTTCGATGAGGCGGTGGTTGTCGCGTTGGTGCAGGCCGATGCTCGGCTCGTCCAGCACGTACAACACGCCCACCAGTCCCGAACCGATCTGGGTGGCCAGGCGGATGCGCTGAGCCTCGCCACCGGAGAGGGTCCCAGCCGCGCGTGAGAGGGTCAGATAGTCGAGGCCCACGTCGAGCAGGAACCCGAGGCGCGCGTCGATCTCCTTGAGCACCTGAACAGCGATCTGGCGGCCGCGCTCGTCGAGCTCGGCGGTCAGCAGGAAGTCGCGCGCGTCGGCGATCGACAGGTCCGAGACCTCGGCGATCGAGCGTCCGCCAATGGTGACCGCGAGCACCTCGGGCTTGAGCCTGGTGCCCTTGCACACGGGGCACGGCACCTCGCGCATGTACGCCTCGTACTTTTCGCGCGAGAAGTCCGACTCCGTCTGCTCGTGCAGGCGCTGGATCCACGAGATCGCGCCCTCGAACCCGGTGGTGTACTGACGCTCGCGCCCGAAGCGGTTACGGAACTTCACGTGGACTTGGTAGTCCTTGCCGATGAGGACGGCCTGCTTCACGGACTCCGGCAAGTCGCGCCATGCCGTGTCCATCGAGAAGCCCAGATCGTCCGCCAATGCGTTGAGCATGCGGCCGAAGTACTCCGACGACGAGGCGTTCCACGGTGCCACCGCGCCCTGGTTGAGACTCAGGTCCTCGTCCGGGACCACAAGCCCGGGGTCGACCTCGAGCCGCACACCGATGCCGGTGCACTCGGGGCATGCGCCGTAGGGCGCGTTGAAGGAGAACGTGCGTGGCTCGATTTCCTCGAGCGCGAGCACGTGGTCGTTGGGGCAGGCGCGCTTTTCGCTGTAGCGGCGCGCCGGCACGTCGTCGTCCACGGGGTCGATCAGCACCAGGCCGTCGGCGATGCGTAGCGCCGTCTCGACCGAGTCAGTGAGGCGGCGCTGCACTCCCTCGCGCGCCACGAGGCGGTCGACCACGACCTCGATGTCGTGCTTGAGATTCTTCTCCAGCTGGGGTGGCTCGGTGAGTTGTACGACCTCGCCGTCCACACGCGCGCGGGCGAAGCCCTGCTGCTGGAGCTCCTCGAACAGGTCCGCATATTCGCCCTTGCGGCCGCGCACGACCGGTGCGAGCACCTGATAGCGCGTGCCCTCGGGCAGGCTCAACACCGAGTCGACAATCTGCTGCGGGGTCTGCGCCTGAATGCGCTCCCCGCACACCGGGCAGTGCGGCGTTCCCACGCGGGCATAGAGCAGGCGCAGGTAGTCATGCACCTCGGTGATGGTGCCGACCGTCGAGCGCGGGTTGCGGTTGGTCGACTTCTGATCGATCGACACCGCCGGCGACAGGCCTTCGATGAAGTCGACGTCGGGCTTGTCCATCTGCCCCAGGAACTGACGAGCGTAGGCGCTGAGCGACTCGACGTAGCGGCGCTGCCCCTCGGCAAAGATGGTGTCGAAAGCCAAGGACGACTTGCCCGAGCCGGACAACCCGGAGAACACGATCAGCGAGTCGCGGGGGAGGTCGAGGTCGACACCCTTGAGGTTGTGTTCGCGCGCGCCACGGACCAGAAGACGTTCATTCACCCGGCCATCGTACGCGGCAAGCCGTTCGAACGCACGTTCGAACCGGCGTGTCGCCGCGCGGGGCCGGCACGCACCACTGCGACGATGAGCGTATGACCGACTGGATGATCGAATACGTGTACGACGACCGGGCGGGCGAGCGCGACCGTCTTCGCCCCGAGCACCGCGCCCACCTCGCCGCGCTGGCCGAGCAGGGCCGCATGCCAGCCTACGGCCGCTTCGACGATGAGGGCCCCGCCGGCGCCCTGCTTATCGGCCGCGCCGCCACCCTCGCGGACGTCGAGTCGATGCTGGACGACGATCCGTTCTGGACCGCGGGCCTCATCACGCAGCGCCGCATCCGCAGCTGGCCAGCCGTCTGGGCCTGAGACCCGCCGGCTCGTCTTCCACGCACGCACAAGGCGCTCGTCCCGTGAGGGATGAGCGCCTTGTGCGTGGGAGGAGATGTGCGTCAGCGACGTTCGTCGGGTACCACTCCCTCAGCTACCGTGCCGTCACGTTCGCCGCCCTCGCGGACGACGCCGTCCGCGGGTGACCCGCCCACCGCATCGCCCGTCGTGGCCTCGAGTGCCTCCCCGCCGGACTCGGCCTGAACCTTCGCAGCGAGGTTCGCCGACTTGCCACGCGTCGCGATGAGGCTCGCGACCGTCGCGACCACGAGGATGCCGATGATCACCGTGAGCGACGTGCCCGTCGAGATCTCGGGGACCTCGAGGTGCTCGCCACCGTTGATAAACGGCAAATTGTTCTCGTGCAGGGCATGGAGCACCAGCTTGACGCCGATGAACGCGAGGATCGCCGCGAGACCGTAGTGAAGGAACACGAGGCGCTGCAGTAGCCCCTGCACCAGGAAGTACAGCTGGCGCAGACCCAACAGGGCGAAGGCGTTCGCCGTGAACACGATGAAGGGGTCCTGGGTCAAGCCGAAGATGGCGGGGATCGAGTCGAGAGCAAACAGCACGTCGGTCGACCCGATCGCCACCATGACCAACAGCATGGGCGTCGCCATACGCCGGCCCAGCTCGCGGACGAACACGTGGCCCTCGCGGTAGCCGTCCGTCACCGGGAACAGCCGACGGACGCCACGCACCAGGCGTCCCTCCTCGTACTCTTCCTCGGCGTCCTCGTCCTTGTTCTCGCGTGCGAGACCCCAGGCGGTGTAGATGAGGAACGCGCCGAACACGTAGAACAGCGCCGAGAACGCGTCGAGCGCAGCAGCGCCCGCCGCGATGAAGACGCCGCGGAGCACGAGCGCGATCGCAATGCCCACGAGGAGCACGCGGGAACGGTACTTGGGCGGAACCGCGAAGCGGGTCATGATGACGAGGAAGACGAAGAGGTTGTCCACCGACAACGCCTTCTCCGTGATGTAGCCGGCGAAGAACTCCCCCGTCACGAACTCGTCGTGCCACACGTGGAGCACGACACCGAAGATGATGGCGAGCGCGATGTAGAACAGCGACCACAGCGCCGACTCCTTGAAGGAGGGCTCGTGGGGCTTGCGGATGACGACCGCGAAATCGAAGACGAAGAGGCCGACGATCAGCGCGATCGTCGCGGTCCAGACAAGAGGATCGGTCACCGGGCAATCCTAGGTCAGAGCCGCGCGCGGCGACACCGCCGTACCCATCACTAGCCTGCCGCAAGCATCTGTCGCAGTTCCTTCTTGAGCTCGCCGATCTCGTCGCGCAGGCGCGCCGCAATCTCGAACTGGAGCTCCGCGGCCGCCTCACGCATCTGGTCGCTCAGGTCCTCGATCAACTGCGTCAACTCATCCGCGGGCCGGCCCGCCATGGGCGAGGGGTCCTTGGCGCCACGCCGGCCCTTGCCCGACGTCGCGCTCTTGGCCTCGTCGAGCGCCTGGGCCGTGTCGGCCTCCTCGCGAGCGAGCATCTCGGTGATGTCGCCGATGCGTTTGCGCAGCGGCGTGGGGTCGATGCCGTTGTCACGGTTGTACGCGATCTGGATGTCGCGGCGACGGTTGGTCTCCTCGATCGCGGTGCCCATCGAGTCCGTGATGGTGTCGGCATACATGTGGACCTCGCCCGAGACGTTGCGCGCCGCACGGCCGATGGTCTGGATCAGCGATGTGCCGGAGCGCAGGAAGCCCTCCTTGTCGGCGTCGAGGATCGACACGAGTGAGACCTCGGGCAGGTCGAGTCCCTCACGCAGCAGGTTGATGCCGACCAGCACGTCGTAGCGCCCCATGCGCAGTTCGCGCAGCAACTCGACGCGGCGCAGGGTGTCGACGTCGGAGTGCAGGTACTCGACGCGCACGTCGCGGTCCGATAGGAACTCGGTGAGGTCCTCCGCCATCTTCTTGGTCAGCGTGGTGACCAGGACACGTTCGTCGCGCTCGACGCGCTGGCGGATCTGCTCGAGGAGGTCGTCGATCTGGCCCTGCGTGGGCTTGACCACGATCTTGGGGTCGACCAGTCCGGTGGGGCGAATGATCTGCTCCACCACACCGTTAGCCGCATCGAGTTCATACTGCCCCGGCGTGGCCGACAGGTAGACGGTCTGGCCTGTGCGGTTCAGGAACTCGCCCCACGTGAGGGGGCGGTTGTCGAGCGCCGAGGGCAACCGGAATCCGTGCTCCACGAGCGTGCGCTTGCGCGAGCGGTCACCCTCGAACATCGCACCGATCTGCGGGACGGTGACGTGCGACTCGTCGAGCACCAGCAGGAAGTCGTCGGGGAAATAGTCGAGCAGGGTGTGGGGCGGGGTGCCGGCGGCGCGTTGCTCCATGTGACGCGAGTAGTTCTCGATGCCAGAACAGGTGCCGACGGAGCGCATCATCTCGAGGTCGAACGTGGTGCGCATCTTCAGGCGTTGGGCCTCGAGCAACTTGTTCTGACGTTCCAACTCCTCGAGCCGCTCCCCCAGCTCGATCTCGATGGTGCGGATCGCGTTCTCCATGCGATCCACGCTCGTGACGTAGTGCGAGGCGGGAAAGACGTGGACCTGCTGACGCTGCTCGACAACCTGGCCGGTCAACGGGTGCAGCGTGTACAGCGCGTCGATCTCGTCGCCAAAGAACTCGATGCGGATCGCCAGTTCCTCGTACACCGGGATGATCTCGACCGTGTCGCCGCGCACCCGGAACGTGCCGCGCGTGAACGCGAGGTCGTTGCGGCTGTACTGCATCTGCACAAACTCCCGCAGCAGCATGTCGCGGTCGACGACGTCGCCGACGGCGAGCGACACCATGCCCTTGATGTACTCCTCGGGTGTGCCGAGGCCGTAGATGCAGGAGACCGACGACACCACCACCACATCGCGGCGGGTCAGCAGCGAGTTGGTGGCCGAGTAACGCAGACGTTCGACTTCCTCGTTGATCGAGGAGTCCTTCTCGATGAAGGTGTCCGTCTGGGGGACGTACGCCTCGGGCTGGTAGTAGTCGTAGTAGCTGACGAAGTACTCGACGGCGTTATGGGGCAAGAGGTCCCGGAACTCATTCGCGAGCTGTGCTGCGAGAGTCTTGTTGTGGGCCATGACGAGCGTGGGACGCTGCAGGCGCTCGATCAGCCATGCCGTGGTTGCCGACTTACCCGTGCCCGTCGCGCCCAGCAGCACCACATCCTGCTCCCCCGCCTGGATGCGCGCGGCGAGCTCGTCGATGGCCTTGGGCTGATCGCCCGAGGGCTGGTACTCCGAGACCACCTGGAACGGTGCCTCACTACGGCGCAGATCGGGACTCATGCTCCTACGGTACGCGGCGTCACCGACATCACGGTCGGCCGATGCCGGGGCTGGGCGCCGCTAGCGTGGCACGTGGGTACGCCACAGCTCGTCGACCTGGGAGCGCAGGGCGTCGGCGGAACCCGAGCCGTCGAGGACGACGTCTGCGATGGCGGCCCGTTGCTCATCGCTCGCCTGGGAAGCGATGCGACCGCGAGCCTCGCTTTCCGTCATCCCGCGCGTGTGGATCAGTCGGTCGACACGCACGTCTTCCGGCGCCGCGACGGTGATGACGAGGTCGAAGTCGCCGCCGAGCGCGCTCTCCGCCAGCAGCGGGATGTCGTGAACGACCACCGCGACGCCGTCGAGCCTGGCCTGTCGATCGGCCGCCCGCCCCATCGCGAACACGGACGGATGCACGATCGAGTTGAGCCGCTCGCGTGCCACCGGATCGTTGAACACGATGGCAGCCAGCGCTGGGCGGTCCAGCGCCCCGTCCTTCACGACGCGGTCACCAAAGGCCCTGACGATGTCCACCAGGCCCGCGGAACCGGGTTCGACCGCCCGACGGGCCAAGACGTCGTGATCGACGACCCGTGCCCCCAGTTCAGACAGGCGCGCGGAGGCAGTCGACTTGCCGGCGGCGATACCGCCCGTGAGGCCGATGCGAAGCATGGGGCGAGTCTGTCAGGAACCGCCGCGTAGACGCCAACCCAGCCACGCCATCGGCCCTCCCCCGAGAAAGACGAAGGCCCCCGACCGCGGACGGTCGGGGGCCTTCGGGGATCGGCTTAGTTGCCGGTCAGCTTCTCACGCAGAGCGGCGAGACGCTCGTCAGAGGCGAGCGTGCCCGCGTCCGACGACTCGTCGTGCGACGAGTACGACGCACCGGCGTCGCGCTTGCCACCGCGGCGGGGGGCACTGGCACCCGCGGCGGGCTCGGACGTCTCGGCCTCGGCGGCCTGCTCGTCCTGCTTCGCCACGAACTTCTTGTGCGCCTCCCAGCGCTCGTGCGCCTTGGCGTACTCGGCCTCCCAGGCCTCGCGAGCCTCGTCGTAGCCCTCGAGCCACTCCTGGGTCTCGGAGTCGAAGCCCTCGGGGTACTTGTAGTTACCCTGGTCGTCGTACTCGGCGGTCATGCCGTACAGCGCGGGGTCGAAGTCCTCGCCGGCCGGGTCGACACCCTCGTTGGCCTGCTTGATCGACAGCGAGATGCGGCGACGCTCGAGGTCGATGTCGATGATCTTGACGAAGACCTCTTCATCGGCCTGGACGACCTGCTCGGGCAGGTCGACGTGGCGCACGGCGAGCTCGGAGATGTGCACGAGGCCCTCGATGCCGTCGTAGACACGCACGAACGCGCCGAACGGGACGAGCTTGGTGACCTTGCCGGGCACGATCTGGCCGATGGCGTGGGTGCGGGCGTAGACGGCCCACGGGTCCTCCTGCGTCGCCTTCAGCGACAGGGAGACACGCTCGCGGTCCATGTCGATGTCGAGAACCTCGACCTCGACCTCCTGGCCCACCGACACAACCTCGTTGGGGTGGTCGATGTGCTTCCACGACAGCTCCGACACGTGCACGAGGCCGTCGACGCCGCCGAGGTCAACAAACGCACCGAAGTTGACGATCGAGGACACGACACCCTTGCGGACCTGGCCGGGCTGCAGCGCGGTGAGGAACGACGAGCGCACCTCGGACTGGGTCTGCTCGAGGAAGGCACGGCGCGACAGGACCACGTTGTTGCGGTTCTTGTCGAGCTCGATGATCTTCGCCTCGATCTGCTGACCGATGTAGGGGGCGAGGTCGCGCACGCGGCGCATCTCGACGAGCGAGGCGGGAAGGAAGCCGCGCAGGCCGATGTCCACGATGAGGCCGCCCTTGACGACCTCGATCACGGAGCCGGTCACCACGCCGTCCTCGTCCTTGATCTTCTCGATCGAGCCCCAGGCACGCTCGTACTGGGCACGCTTCTTCGAGAGGATCAGGCGACCCTCCTTGTCCTCCTTCTGGAGGACGAGCGCCTCGACGGTGTCGCCGACGTTGACAACCTCGTCGGGGTTGGCGTCGTGGCGGATCGACAGCTCACGCGAGGGAATGACGCCCTCGGTCTTGTAGCCGATGTCGAGCAGGACCTCGTCACGGTCAACCTTGACGATGGTGCCCTCGACGAGGTCGCCGTCGTCAAAGTTCTTGATGGTCGCGTCGACGGCTGCGAGGAAGTCCTCAGCGGAGCCGATGTCGTTGACGGCGATAGGGGTGGACTCGGGGGTGGATACGGACATTAAGGAGTGACTCCGATGGACAATGGATGAGTAGTGGAATTGTTGCTGGCGTCACGCGCGCAGGCGCACGACGCCAACGGACATCCTATCCCCAACTGCCGCCTCAGCACAAAGTGTGCGGCTTGCGGTCGCGGAAACGCACACCCACCGTTAGTTGAGGTCCTCGCGAATGCTCTGAATAATGTCGGTAGTCGACACCTCTGCGGTGCGCGGAAGGTAGACCACCTCGCACAGGTCGCCCCAGTGGTCAAACTTGCCGGCCCAGTCGTCTCCCATGACCAGGACATCGGCCGCGTGATCGGTGATGTACTGCCCCTTGAGTTCGAGCGACTGCTCCACGAAGACCTCATCGACGCACGCGAGCGACTTCACAATCGCGACGCGGTGCTCCTCGCGGTACACGGGGAAGCGACCCTTCTTCGAGAAGTTCAACGCGTCGGAGGACACTCCCACGGTCAGGTGATCACCCATCTCAGCGGCGCGCACGAGCATGTTGACGTGGCCAATGTGAAAGACATCGAAGGTGCCGAAGGTGATCACGCGGGTCATGGCGAACAAGGCTACCGGAGAACGTGACACCCAACCGAAGCGTGGCGAGGCGTGACCCACCCCCGGATTAGAGCCCCCAGGCGGCCTGAAGGAGCTCGTCAGGGACGTACTTGGTCTTGCCAGCCATGACCTCAAACGGCAGCATCTCGACGCTCTCGCCGCGCAGCGCGGTGAAGGTGCCGTAGTTGCCGGCGACGGCCGCGTCGATCGCGGCGATGCCGAAGCGAGTGGCGAGCAGGCGATCGGCGGCGGTGGGGACGCCGCCACGCTGGACGTAGCCAAGCGTCGTCAGACGCGCCTCGAAACCTGTGAGTCGCTCGATCGCACGAGTGACCTGCGAGCCGATCTGGCCCGCGATGGGGTTGCCCTTGGCGTCGAGCGTGTCGTCCGCCTCCCACGCCGAGCCCTCGGCGGGTACGGCACCTTCGGCGACGGCGACGATGGAGAAGTTCTTGTAGCGGTGACGGTGACGCAACTTCTTCGCGATCACCTCGATATCGAAGGGCGATTCAGGAGCGAGGATGATGTCGGCGCCGCCCGCGATGCCGGCGGTGACGGAGATCCACCCGCAGTGGCGGCCCATGAGCTCGACGACCATCACGCGGTTGTGCGACTCCGCGGTGGAGTGCAGGCGGTCAATCGCCTCGGTCGCGATGGTGACGGCCGTGTCGAAGCCGATCGAGGAGTCGGTGCCCACGACGTCGTTATCAATGGTCTTGGGGATGCCGATGACCGGCACTCCGGCCTTCGCCTGCACCTTGGACGCGGCGCGCAGCGTGCCGTCGCCGCCGATGCAGATCAGCGCATCGATCTTCTCGTCCTCGACGGTCTGAGCAACGGCCTCGAGCCCGCCCTCGACCTTGTGAGGGTGGCACCGGGCCGTGCCCAGCATCGTGCCGCCGTGAACGAGAATGCCGCTCACGTCGTCCCTGGTCAGTGGCACGGCGTCGCCGTCGATGACGCCCTGCCACCCGTTGTGGAAGCCCACAATCGAGCAACCGTGCTCGGACGTGCCGCGCTTGACGACGGCACGAATGGCAGCGTTCAGGCCGGGGCAGTCTCCCCCGCCCGTCAGGATTCCGATCCTCATGCCCACACCCTATCTAGTGGCCTGCGGTGCGCCAGTTCGACCCACGTCCTACATTCACGTCCAAAGGAACTGATAGATCGGCCGCGCCGTGCATCTGTTCCACAAGAATCTGCTCGATCGCGTCCTCCTCGCCGGGCGCTACCTCGATCACCAACTCGTCGTGCACCTGGAGAAGTTGGCGGGACTTCAGCCCACCGGCGGCGAGCGCCTCATCGACACCCAGCATCGCCTTCTTGATGATGTCCGCCGCGGAGCCCTGGATCGGGGCATTGAGCGCGACACGCTCGGCAATGTCGCGACGCTGGCGGTTGGTGGATGTGAGGTCCGGGATGTAGCGCCTGCGCCCCATGATGGTCTCGGTGTACCCCACCTGACGGGCCTGCTCGACGACGGAGTGAAGATAGTCGCGTACCCCGCCGAAACGCGCAAAATAGTCGTCCATCAGCTTCTGCGCCTCACCGACTGGCAACGAGAGTTGGCGCGCCAGCCCGAAGGACGACAATCCATACGCGAGGCCGTAGCTCATGGCCTTCACCTTCGAGCGCATCTCCGACGAAACGTCAGCAGGCTCCACGCCGAAGACGCGGGCTCCCACGAACCGGTGGAGGTCCTCACCCGCCCTGAAGGCTTCGATGAGCCCCTCGTCGCCCGACAGGTGGGCCATGATGCGCATCTCGATCTGGCTGTAATCCGCCGTCAGCAG
The DNA here is from genome assembly GCF_002090135.1 of Demequina sp. NBRC 110055. Lineage (GTDB taxonomy): Bacteria > Actinomycetota > Actinomycetes > Actinomycetales > Demequinaceae > Demequina. Next base: position 151,730 of record NZ_BBRL01000006.1, read on the forward strand.
GGTCGCGTACCCGTCGCCCACCACGAACGCCTCGCGGATGCGGTGGCCCTCCTCCGTGCGGATCGGGATGTTCTGCAGGTTGGGATCCTTCGAGCTGAGCCGCCCGGTGGACGCCACCACCTGGGAGAACGTGGTGTGGATGCGGCCATCGGCGCGCACCGCCTGCGCAAGCGTCTCGATAATCTGGCCCAGCTTCGACGCGTCGCGGTGCGCTAGCAGCGCCTCCAGGAAGGGATGCGGGTTCTTCGCCTGAAGATCCGCAAGAGACGACGCGTCGGTCGAGTAGCCGGTCTTGATCTTCTTCGTCTTGGGCATCCCGAGGCGCTCGAACAGCACCTCCTGAAGCTGCTTGGGGCTTCCCAGGTTGACCTGATCGCCGCCGATGGACGCGTAGGCGGCCTGGGCGGCGGCATCGGCCCTCTGCGCGGCGGCGTCACGGCGCTGGCCCATCGCCTCGCCGTCGACAGCCATACCCGCATGTTCCATGTGCGCGAGGACCGTGACGAGAGGAATTTCGAGGTCACGGTACAGGTCGGCCATGCCACGCCTGTCGACCTCCGCGTGAAGTTCGGCGGCCAGCGCGAGCACGTGCGCGGCCGACTGACCGGCAGCCTGCGCGGCCGAGGACCCGAGCCCGAGGTCCAACTCCCCCGTCGCGCCGCCGCCGGTCAGAGCAATCCCGAGGTAGCGCTGCAGCACCGACTCGAGATCGAAGCCGCGCTGGTCGGCGTTGACGAGGAACGCCGCGATCTGCGTGTCGCCGGCGATGCCCGCCAGCGTCATGGATCGCGCCTGGAGTGCGTGCCACGCGTACTTGGCCGCGTGCGCGACGACGGCCACGTCGGGGTTCTCGAGCCACGCGGCCAGCGCGCGCTCGTCGTCGCCCGATAGGTCGCTGAGGTCGATCCCCCAGGCCCGGTCTCCCTGGGCCACTCCGAGCGCCCACGCGTCGGCATCGGGCCCGATGCGCCCGTCGACGTGGATGACGACCTCACCCGTGAGGGCGGTCACCTGGGCGAGGGCGCCGTCGGTCGTCACCTCAACCTCAGCGGGCTCCTCGGGGGCGGTCTCGGTGGAGTCGCCCACGACGAGCGGCATCAACCGCTCGCGCAGCGTGCGGAACTGCAGCGCATCGCACACCTGGTGGACGGCCGCAGCATCGGCGCCTTCATACTCAAGCGAGTCGAGCGCGACCTCAACCTCGAGATCGTCGAGCAGGCGGTTGAGGCGTCGGTTGGTGCGGACCTGATCGAGGTGGTCGCGCAGGCTCTGCCCAGCCTTGCCGGGAACATCGTCGGCCTTGTCGAGGATGCCCTCGAGCCCTCCATACGCGTTGATCCACTTCGCCGCGGTCTTGGGCCCCACGCCGGGCACGCCCGGGAGGTTGTCGCTCGTCTCTCCCACGAGGGCTGCCAACTCGGGGTACTGGTGAGGCGCGACGCCGTATTTCTCTGCCACGGCATCGGGCGTGAAGAATACGAGGTCCGATACGCCCTTGCGCGGGTACAGGAGTGTGACGTCGTCGGTCACTAATTGGATGGTGTCGCGGTCACCCGAGACAACCAACACGCGCATGCCGGCCTCGCGGCCCTGCCGCGCGTATGTCGCGAGGAGGTCGTCGGCCTCGTAGCGTTCCTTGTCGACCGCGGTAATGCGCAGCGCGTCGAGCATCTCTCGGATCAGCGGCACCTGCGGCTCGAATTCGGGGGGCGTGGCGTCGCGGGTGCCCTTGTAGGACGGCAGCTTCTCGGTACGGAAGGTGCCCCCGGGAAGGTCGAAGGCCACGGCCACGTGGGTGGGTCGATGCTCCTTCATGAGCGTCGCGAGCATGGTCGTGAAGCCGTACACCGCGTTCGTCGGGACACCGGTCTCGGTCGCGAAATTTTCGACGGGCAGGCCGAAAAATGCCCGGAATGCCATAGAAAGGCCGTCAATCAGCAGCAGCGTTGGTCGTGTTTCATCGCTCACTATGCAAACCTATACGCCATGACCGACAACGACGCGGCCAGCGATCGGCAGTTCGCCGACGACACGCTCATTTCCCGGATGGGCATGTCCATCGTGTCCGCCACCGCCGAACGCGTCGAGGGGACGATGCCCGTCGAGGGCAACCGCCAACCGTATGGGCTGCTGCATGGAGGCGCGTCCGCCGCGCTCGCCGAGACGCTCGGCTCCATCGCCGCCATGCATCACGCGGGCCCCGACCACATCGCCGTCGGTATCGAGCTCAGCATCTCCCACCACCGCTCCGCAAAGACGGGACTGGTGACGGGTGTTGCAGAGGCGGTCCACCTGGGCCGCACCGTGGCGACGTACGCCGTGCGCATCGAGGACGAAACGGGACGGCTCTTGGCCACCTCCCGCCTCACATGCGCCATTCGAAGCAGACCCGCCACATAGGCGAAACATTCGGGGCGTACGTTGAGCCGCAATCCAACCTGGAGGGGACCCTTGACGAACAGAGTCGATCGACGCGTGCTTCTACGCGCGCTCGTCGTCCTCGTCGTGGCCGCCGCCGCCTTTGTTGTGCTGACTGCGATGGGCTCACCCGCCCTCGCCGCCGGCACGGACACCGCCGTCACACACGCCGTGGCGGGTTCGGGTGAGGCAGCAGCGCATGCGACGCAGGCCGGCACCATCATCCACGCCGAGGCCGCAGCGCCCGCAGAACCAGGAGACAACCGTGTCGTGCAACAGCTCGTCAACGGACTCGTCTTCGGCCTCCTGCTCGCGCTAGCTTCCGTGGGGCTATCGCTGATCTACGGCACCACGGGCCTGAGCAATTTTGCCCACGGCGAGCAGGTCTCGCTCGGCGCGCTGCTGTGCTTCTTCTTCACCACGCCTCAGCCCGTGTCGCTACCCCTGCTGCCGTTCGAGTTCACCATCGGGCTACCGCTCTTCCCCGCGGCCATCGCGGCGATCGCGGTCGCCGCCGGTACCGGGTGGCTACAGGACAAGTTCCTGTGGTCGCCGCTGCGCCGCCGGCGAGTGTCGATCGTCCAGCAGATGATCGTCTCGATCGGTCTGTCACTCGCGATGCTGAACTTCATCCAGTGGTGGTTCGGCGCGGAACGCCAGCGCCTCACGACCTCGATCGATGAGCGCATCGACATGGGGCTCTTCTCGATCGGCATCAGCACCCTGTGGTCCGTCGCGATCTCCCTGGTGTGCCTGGGAGGCGTCGCCTACTTCCTCATGCGCACCCGTACCGGCCGTGCGACCCGCGCGGTGTCGGACAACCCGGCACTCGCATCGGCCTCCGGTATTCGTGTCGACAAGGTCGTCCGCCTCGTGTGGATGATGGCGACCGGACTCGCGGCCGTCGGCGGTATTTTGCTGGCGTTGTACGACAACGCCGCGGCCTTCGATGTCGGCGCCCGCCTCCTGCTGCTGATGTTCGCGGCCGTCACGCTGGGCGGACTCGGCCACCCCTTCGGCGCATTGGTCGGATCCCTGGTCATCGGTGTCGCCGTGGAAATGTCGACGCTCTGGGTCGGCACCGACCTCAAGTATGCGGTCGCCCTCGGCATCCTCATTCTGGTGCTGCTGGTTCGCCCGCAAGGCATCCTCGGTCGAGCGGAAAGGGTCGGTTAAGTCATGAATCTGCTTCTCGACTCCATCAACGAGCTCTTCGCGCCCGCGACGGCGGCTTTCGCCCTCGCCGCGATTGGCCTCAACTTCCACTTTGGCCTGACCGGCCTGCTCAACATGGGCCACGCCGGCTTCATGCTGCTGGGCATGTACGGGTACGCCATCTCGACGTCGCGCGGAGCGCCCATCTGGCTCGCCCTCGTCATCGCGATCGTCGTCGCCGCTCTGTTCGGGTTGCTCCTGGGTTGGCCGACGCTGAAGCTCCGCGGCGACTATCTCGCGATCGCCACCATTTCCGCGGCCGAGTTGGTGCGCTACCTCGGACGATCCAACACCCTGCAGTCGCTGACCGGCGGGTCGACGGGTATTCGAGGCAACGACTTCAAGTTCACCTTCGAAGAACTCAGCCCACTTCCGGACGAGAACATCACGTTCCTGTTCTGGACGCGCCACGGCTCGCTGTCGTCGTCGTGGTGGCTCGTCATCGTCGCGTGGGTCGCGGTCGCGCTCTTCGCACTGCTGTACTGGCAGCTCGCTCGTAGCCCCTGGGGCCGTGTCCTCAAGGGCATCCGCGAGGACGAGGACGCCGTGCGTGCACTCGGCAAGAACGTCTACTCGTACAAGATGCAGGCCCTCGTCCTCGGTGGCGTCATCGGCGCGCTCGGCGGCGTGCTGTGGGCCCTCGGCGGCTCGGTGCAACCCGACTCCATGGGTCGCCCGACGACGTTCTGGATCTGGACCCTGCTGCTGCTCGGTGGCGCGGCGACGGTCTTGGGACCCATCGTGGGTTCCATGATCTTCTGGATGTCGCTGGTCCTCATCAAGGGCCTCGCATCGGCGTTCATCCCGTCCTCCGTGCTGTCGCCCGTCGAGATCGAACCGTTCTCGCTCGTACTCGTCGGCATCACCCTGATGTGCCTGGTGATCTTCCGACCACAGGGAATCCTCGGCAACAAGAGGGAGCTGGCTTTCAATGACTGACGCATTCGCCTCCGTGCCCCACGAGCCTGGAGCACCGAAGCCCGATCCCATCGTCACCGCGAAGAACGTGCACCGGCACTTCGGCGGCCTCACCGCCGTCGACGTCGAGCACTTCGAGGTGCAACGCCACCAGATCACCGCGTTGATCGGCCCCAACGGTGCCGGCAAGTCCACGTTCTTCAACCTGCTGACGGGCTTCGACAAGCCGCAGACGGGTGAGTGGATGTTCAACGGCCACTCGCTCGTGGGCACCTCACCCGCCAAGATCGCGCGTGCCGGCAAGGTGCGTACCTTCCAGCTCACCAAGGCGCTCAACCGTATGACGGTGCTGGAGAACATGCGACTGGGCGCGGCCCAGCAATCCGGTGAGAACTTCTTCCGCGCACTCGTGCCAGGAACGTGGAAGAAGCAAGAGTCCGAGATCACCGACAAGGCCGAGGTTCTCCTCAAGCGCTTCAAGCTGTGGGAGAAGCGCGACGACTACGCCGGCTCGCTCTCGGGCGGCCAGCGCAAGCTGCTGGAGATGGCGCGCGCGCTCATGTCGGACCCCGAGATGATCATGCTCGACGAGCCGATGGCTGGCGTGAACCCCGCGCTCACCGAGTCCCTGCTCGACCACATCGTCGAGCTCAAGGACGAGGGCAAGACCATCCTCTTCGTCGAGCACGATATGCACATGGTGCGCCGCATCTCGGACTGGGTGGTGGTCATGGCCGAGGGCAAGATCATCGCCGAGGGCCCGCCGCAGACCGTCATGTCCAACCCCGCCGTGCAGGACGCCTACCTGGGCGCCCACCACGACACCGATCTCTCGGAGGACGCCTCATGAGCGACGCCCCCGTCATCGTCCACGCCGACGACCTCTACGCCGGATATCTGCCCGGCATCGACATCCTCAACGGCTGCTCCATGGAGGTCCGTGAGGGTGAGCTCATCGGCATCATCGGCCCCAACGGCGCTGGTAAGTCGACGTTCCTCAAGTCGCTGTTCGGCCTCGTCCCCATTCGCGCGGGGTCGGTCAAGCTCGGCGACGAGGACATCACCAACATGCGCGCGGACGAGCTGGTCCAACGCGGCATCGGGTTCGTGCCCCAGAACAACAACGTGTTCCCCTCGCTCACCGTGATGGAGAACATGGAGATGGGCACCTATCAGAATCCGAAGGCGTTCAAGGCGGCGTGGTCGCGGATCGGGGACCTGTTCCCCAAGCTCGTGGACCGCAAGAACCAACGTGCGGGATCGCTGTCCGGCGGTGAGCGTCAGATGGTCGCGATGGGCCGTGCGCTCATGATGGACCCGAAGGTGCTGCTCCTCGACGAACCCTCCGCGGGTCTGTCGCCCGACCGTCAGGACGAGACCTTCGTGCGCACGCGCGAGATCAACAAGACCGGCGTCACGGTCATCATGGTCGAGCAGAACGCCCGCCGCTGCCTGCAGATCTGCCACCGCGGCTACGTGCTCGACCAGGGCACGACCGCGTACACGGCAAGCGGTCAGGAGCTCCTGAAGGACCCCAAGGTCATCGAGCTCTACCTGGGCACGCTCGGGGCGTAACTCCCCCGTCGCTGTCTCCACTGCGCCCCGTCGGCTTGGCCGGCGGGGCGCTGTGCTGCGCGTGGGCGGGTGGGGCCTGGGGCAGGGCCGGCGGGGTCGGGATGTGTTGGCGGTCCAGCCCGACAAGTCGCGCTGGGCCGGGCTCGAGAGCCGATATCTGCACACGCGCCCGTCATACGCAGGAATGACGGGCGGGACGGCGTGCGGTGGCACGCGCGTGGCCGGTCGGCGTGCGGTGGCACGCGCGTGGCCGGTCGGATGGCCGATACCGCGGCAGCGGTCGTATCCACGCATCGACCGCGTGGAAAGCCGGCTGAGCGCCCCTATGCGGGCAATCAGCCCAGTGACCGCGCCCCGCCTCGCGCGCGTGCGGCCGATGTCCCGGCTGGGTCGCCCACCACGACGCGGCAGATACACGAAGAGGGCCCCGGCCGAAGCCGGGGCCCTCCCCTAGTGCTGTGCTAGATCACGAGGATCAGGAGGCGGGAACCTCACCGAAGACCTCGGAGACCCAGTTCTGCACGTTGTTCTCGTCGTACTGGTAGACACCGACGTACGCGGCCGAGGGGTCGTTGGCGTCGTTGAACGGGCCCACGCCGGAGACGGCCTGGTAGTTGATCTCTTCGCCAGCCTCGAGCAGCTCGGCGCACTCGGCGAAGCCGGTGCACTCGGTGCCGCCAGTGGCGCCCGACACGGCCGCCATCGACGACTGGATCGAGGGACCGTCCGTGGCACCAGCGTGGACCGCGGCGAGCGCGACCAGCATGGTGGCGTCGTAGGACTCGGGACCGTAGGCGAGCGAGTCGAGCGTCTCGCCATAGGCCTCCTCGAGGCGCGTGGCGAACTCGTCCGAGGCCTGAGCACCGGGGATGGTGCCCTGAGCACCCTCGATGGCGCCCGGGTCAAGGTCGGCCGAGTAGTCGGCGGTGTTACCGTCCGTCATGTACAGCGTGGCGGGGTCCATGCCAGCGGCCAGCAGCTCGGGAAGGATCTGCTTGGTCTGGTCGAACGCGATCACCACGAGCGCGTCGGGGTCGGTCGCCATGACGGCCTCGACCTCGGCCGAGAAGTTCGTGGCGGCCGGGTCGAACTCCTCGCCCGGGTTACCGTACGTGATGGTGCCGCCGGCCTCTTCGACCGTCGACTTGATGACGTCGCGCAGACCGGTGCCGTAGTCCTCGTTGAACACGAGGATGCCGACGTTGGTGTGGCCGTCGTCGAGGATGAGGTTGGCGAGCGCGTTGCCCTGCACGGAGTCCGGCGGAGCAGTGCGGAAGAAGAAGTCGTTATAGCCCGACAGCGACGTCGCGGTGTTCGCGGGCGAGACCTGAACGACCTCGGCCGCCATCACGTCGTCGATGAAGTTCAGCGTCACGGCCGACGAGGCCGCGCCGATGATCGCGGAGACGCCGTTCGAGATCAGGCCGGAGGCCGTCTGCGGGGCGATCTGCGCCTGCTGCGTGTCGGACGAGTCGCCGTGCTCCACCTCGACGTCGGCGCCGAGCACACCGCCGGCCTCGTTGATCTCCTGGATCGCGAGGTCAACGCCGGCAACCTCGGGCGGGCCGAGGAAGGCGAGCGAACCGGTCAGCGGCAGCACCGTGCCGATCTTCAGAGCTTCGGTCGAACCGGTGGCCTCGGTGCCGCCCGTGGCCGACTCGGAGCTCTCGGGCTCAGCGTCGGTCGAGCAGGCCGCGAGGGCCAGCGAAGCGGCGGCCGCAAAGGCCGCGCCCCGCGCGATGGTGTTCCATCGTGCCATGTTGTGTTCCCTCCACACTGACATTGCTTGTCAGCCTTGTCGCCCCAAGGACGGTCCCTGGCGGCGATGGGTTCACGTTACCGACCATTCATTTCCAGTGGGGGTCCTGATCATCACGATTCTGTGACCTGGCAGATATGCAAAAGGCGCGTGTCGACCGTATCGACACGCGCCTTGGGGCGAATGATCCTACTTTCCGCCCATTTGCTCGATGACGGCCTCCGCGACCTCCTTCATCGTAAGGCGGCGGTCCATCGACGTCTTCTGGATCCAGCGGAACGACTCGGGCTCGTTGAGCTTCATCTTCTCCATCAGCAGGCCCTTGGCGCGCTCGACCTTCTTGCGGGTCTCCATGCGCTCGTTGATGTCCGCGATCTCCGACTCGAGGGCGCGGATCTCCGAGAACCGCGACGCGGCGATCTCGACGGCGGGCAGCAGGTCGGCCGGCGTGAACGGCTTGACGACGTAGGCCATGGCACCGGCGTCGCGGGCGCGCTCGACGAGTTCGGTCTGCGAGAACGCCGTCAGCAGCACGACGGGAGCGACACGCTCGGCGGCGATCTGCTCGGCGGCGGTGATGCCGTCCATGACGGGCATCTTGATGTCCATGACGACGACGTCGGGCTTGTGCTCCTTGGCCAGCGCGACGCCCTCCTCACCGTTGGCGCCCTCACCGACCACGTCGTAGCCGCCCTCGCGGAGCGTCTCGACGATGTCCATACGGATCAGGGCCTCGTCCTCGGCAACGACGGCGCGGCGCTTCCTCGCTCCGCTCGTGGGGGCGACGGTCTCGGGTGTGTTCTTGGCTTCGGTCACAGGCGCTAGCCTAGTCTCCGGACGCCCCGATAGCCCAACTGGCAGAGGCATACGGCTCAAACCCGTACCAGTGTGGGTTCGAATCCCACTCGGGGCACCAGAGAACGGCATCGGCCCTGGTGAGAGCAATCGCTTTCCCAGGGCCGATGCTGTGTTGGGGGCCCATCCTCGGGTCGCCGCCTGCGATACTCGTCGGAGAATCGAAGGAGGTTGACCGATGGCACGCATCGCCTCGCGACACATTGCGCTCGTCGCGCACGACAACAAGAAGGTCGAACTACTCGAGTGGGCGAGCTTCAACAAGGGCTCCCTCGCGCCGCATCATCTGTATGCGACGGGGACCACCGGCACGCTGCTTGAATACGAGCTGGGTCTGCCCGTTCACCGCTTCCTGTCCGGCCCGGTCGGCGGTGACCAGCAGATTGGCGCCAAGATCGCGGAGGGCGGCATCGACATGCTGGTGTTCCTGTGGGATCCGCTGGAGGCCCAGCCCCACGATCCCGACGTGAAGGCACTGCTGCGCCTGGGAGCCGTGTGGAACATCCCCATGGCCTCGAATATCGCCACCGCGGACTTCCTGATCTCCTCTCCCCTGTTCCGCGAGGATTACCAGAGAGCGAAGCCCACCCTGCCCGACCGCGACGCCGCCACCTTCGCCCCCCAGCGCGACTAAGCCACGGCATCGGCCGTCCGCGCGGCCGACGACGGCGAAGGGCCCGCCACACCTGACGGTGTGGCGGGCCCTGTGCGTCGGGTCCGGGGCGTTAGCCGCGCACCTGACCGATCTTGTGCACGAACACCGAGTTGGTGGTGCCGGGGATGCCCACCGGGGTACCGGAGACGACCACCACGTAGTCGCCGTCCTCCACCAGACCATCGGCCTTCAGCGCGGCGTCGACCATGTTGACCATGTCATCCGCCGTCTCGGCGCGGTCCACGACGCGCGCGTTCACGCCCCACGTCAGCGCGAGGCGCTTCTGAGTCTTGGGGTCGGGGGTGAAGGCGAGCATCGGCACCGACGGGCGCAGGCGGGCCATACGGACCGCCGAGTCGCCGGACTGCGTGAAGGTGACGATGTACTTGATGTCCAGGACGTCGGCGATCTCGGCCGCCGCGTGGGTCACGGCGCCACCACGCGTCTTGGGGGTGGTGAGGAAGGGCGCGATGCGCGAGTACCCCTTCTCCTCCGTGTTGCGCACGATGCGGGCCATGGTCTCGACGGTGACAATCGGGAAGTCACCGACCGAGGTCTCGCCCGAAAGCATCACCGCGTCGGTGCCGTCGAGGATGGCGTTGGCGCAGTCCGAGGTCTCGGCGCGGGTCGGCACCGGCGAGTGGGTCATCGACTCGAGCACCTGGGTGGCGACGATGACGGGCTTCGCGTAGGCGCGGCACAGCTCGATGGCACGCTTCTGAACGAGCGGCACCTCTTCGAGCGGCAGCTCCACACCAAGGTCACCACGGGCGACCATGATGCCGTCGAACGCGTCGACGATCTCCTCGAGGTTGTCGACGGCCTGAGGCTTCTCGACCTTGGCGACGACGGGAAGGGTGATGCCCTCCTCGGCCATGATGCGGGCGACGTCCTCGTAGTCCTTGGCGGATCGCACGAACGACAGCGCGATGAAGTCCGCGCCGATGTTGAGGCCCCAGCGCAGGTCGTCCTCGTCCTTCTCGGACAGCGCGGGCACCGAGACGGACACACCGGGCAGGTTGATGCCCTTGTTGTTCGACACGGGGCCGGGAACGACGACCTTGGTGACGACGTCGGTGCCGTCGACCACGTCGGTGACCTCGAGGCGAACCTTGCCGTCGTCGATCAGCAGCGTGTCGCCGGGCGAGCAGTCACCGGGCAGGCCCTTGAAGGTGGTGCCGCAAATGTCCTTGGTGCCCTCGACGTCGCGCGTCGTGATGGTGAACACGTCACCCACGGCAAGCTCGTGGGGGCCGTTCGCGAACTTCTCGAGACGGATCTTGGGGCCCTGCAGGTCCACCAGCACCGCCACGTTCCGCCCGGCCTCCTGGGCCGCCTGGCGGACGTTGTTGTACACCGCCTCGTGCTCCTCGGTCGAGCCGTGCGAGCGGTTGATACGGGCAACGTCCATGCCCGCGTTCACCAGCTCGCGCATCCGCTCGATCGGCGCGGTGGCCGGCCCGATGGTGCAGACGATCTTCGCTTTACGCATGTTCTCCAACCTCAGTCGTATGTCAGGCGCGGATGGCTACCGTGCGCGCCGTCACAGGTGCCGGCAGCTCGGTGCTGCCGGTCAGGTATTCGTCGATGGCTGCGGCGGCCGCTCGGCCTTCCGCAATGGCCCACACCACGAGGGAGGCGCCGCGTCCTGCGTCGCCTGCGACGAACACGCCGTCGGTCGAGGTGTGGAAGTCGTCCGAGCGCTCGATGCGCCCCCGGTCCGTGACGGCAACGCCGCCCTGAGTGTGCAACTCATCGGTCTCGGGGCCGGTGAAGCCCATCGCGATGAGGACGAGGTCGGCCGGGATCTCCCGCTCCGTCCCCGGGGTGGGGGTGCGGGAGCCGTCCTCGTTGTACTGGGTGACGGCGACCTTGAGCGCGCGCACGTGGCCCGCCTCGTCGCCGACGAACTCGACGGTCGACGCGAGGTACTCGCGCTCGCCGCCCTCCTCGTGGCTCGATGACACCTCGAAGACACGAGGGTCGGTGGGCCACGGCTCGCTTTCGGGCCGCGACAGCGGCGGCTGCTTGCCGATCGCCAAGGTGGTCACCGATGCCGCCCCCTGGCGCAGCGCGGTGCCGATGCAGTCGGAGCCGGTGTCACCGCCACCGATGACGATGACGTGCTTGCCCGCGGCCGTGATCTGGTCTTCGACCTGTGCGCCGGCGACGGCCTCGTTGCCCTGGTGGAGGTACGGCATCGCGAAGTGGATGCCGTCCAGCTCACGCCCGGGCAGGGGAAGTTCGCGGGGCTCGGGGGCTCCCGTGGCGATCAGCACGGAGTCGTAGCGGGCCCGCAGCTCGTCCCACGTGATGTCCTCGCCGATCGTCACGGAGGTGCGGAAGCGGGTGCCCTCCGCCTCCATCTGCTCGATGCGGCGGTCGATGTGCATCTTCTCGAGCTTGAAGTCCGGCACGCCGTAGCGCAGCAGGCCGCCGATCGCGTCGTCCTTCTCGTACACGCGCACCGTGTGACCCGCGCGGGTGAGCTGCTGGGCGGCGGCCAGACCAGCGGGACCCGAGCCGACGACGGCGACCGTCTTGCCGGTCAGGCGCTGCGGGATGAACGGCTTGACGTTGCCGTCCTTGAACGCGTGGTCGATGATCTCGACTTCGATGTTCTTGATCGTGACCGCGGGCTGGTTGATGCCGAGCACACAAGAAGTCTCGCATGGAGCAGGGCAGATCCGCCCGGTGAACTCCGGGAAGTTGTTGGTCGCGTGCAGGCGCTCGATCGCATCCGCCCAGTGGCCCTCGCGCACGAGGTCGTTCCACTCGGGGATGATGTTGCCCAGCGGGCAACCTTGGTGGCAGAACGGGATGCCACAGTCCATGCAGCGCCCGGCCTGACGGCGCAGGGTGGGCTCGTCCTTGCTGAGCTGGTCCTTGACGTCCTTCCAGTCGAGCAAACGCACCTCGACGGGACGGGACTTCGGGAGCTCGCGCTCACGGGTCTTGAGGAATCCGCGCGGGTCAGCCACGGCTCGTCACCTCCAGGAACTCGGCCCATGCGCCCGGCGCGGAGAGGTCCCCTCCGGAGCTCTCGAGCTCCGCGAGGGCCTCGCGCACGCGTGCGTACTGGGCGGGCAGGACGCGCGTGAAGCGGCCCTTGATCTCGTCCCACCGCGCCAGCAGGTCGCGACCGCGCGGGGACTCGGTCTCGTCGACGTGGCGTTCGAGCAGCGTGCGCACGATCACCTCGTCCTCGGGGTCGAGCGGGCTGAGCGTGAGCTCGCCGCTCGCGATGGCCTGGGCGTTGACGCGCTCGGGGCGCAGGTCGAACACGTAGGCGGTACCGCCCGACATGCCCGCTCCCAGGTTGCGGCCGGTGCGACCAAGGATGACCGCGGTGCCTCCCGTCATGTATTCGAGGGCATGGTCACCGACGCCCGCGACGACGGCGGTGGCGCCGGAGTTGCGCACCAAGAAGCGCTCGCCGACCTGGCCGCGCAGGAAGATCTCTCCCGCGGTCGCGCCATAGCCGATGACGTTGCCGGCGATGACGTCCTTCGAGTCGTCCATCATCGACTCGCGCGCGGGACGCACCACGATGCGCCCTCCCGACAGGCCCTTGCCGACGTAGTCGTTGGCGTCGCCCAGCAACCGCAGCGTGATGCCGCGCGGGACGAAGGCGCCGAATGACTGTCCGGCCGAGCCATGGAACGTCACCGCAATGGTGTCGTCCGGCAGGCCTACCGCACGGTAGCGCTTGGTCACCTCATGCCCCAGCATGGTGCCGACGGTGCGGTTCACGTTCGTGATCGGCAGGTCGATCTCGACATTCTCGCCACGCTCGAGCGCGGGCTGCGAGCGAGAGATGAGCTCGTTGTCGAGTGCGTGCTCCAGGCCGTGGTCCTGCGTGGTGGCGCTGGTAATCGCGCGGCCGGGTTCGGGGCGGGCGAGCAAGGGCGCGAGGTCGAGGCCCGCGGCCTTCCAGTGGGAAATCGCCTTGCGCGCGTCGAGTGCCTCGACATGACCCACGGCCTCCGCAATCGACCGGAAGCCCAGCGCCGCGAGGTGCTCGCGCACCTGCTGAGCGATGAACTCGAAGAACGTCACGACGAACTCGGGCTTGCCGCTGAAGCGGCTGCGCAGCTCGGGGTTCTGAGTGGCGACACCCACGGGGCACGTGTCCAGGTGGCATACGCGCATCATGATGCAGCCCTCGACGACGAGCGGCGCGGTCGCGAAGCCGAACTCCTCGGCGCCCAGCAGCGCCGCCACGACCACGTCGCGGCCGGTCTTCATCTGGCCGTCGACCTGGACCACGATGCGGTCGCGCAGGTCGTTGAGCACCAGGGTCTGCTGGGTGTCGGCCAGGCCGATCTCCCACGGCACACCCGCGTGCTTGAGCGAGTTCAGCGGGCTCGCGCCGGTACCGCCGTCCTGGCCCGAGATGAGGACCACGTCCGACTTGCACTTGGCCACTCCGGCAGCGATGGTGCCGACGCCCACTTCCGACACCAGCTTGGTGTGGATGCGCGCCCCGGGGTTCGCGTTCTTTAGGTCGTGGATCAGTTGCTTGAGGTCCTCGATCGAGTAGATGTCGTGGTGCGGCGGCGGGGAGATCAGGCCGACGCCAGGCGTCGAGTGACGGGTGTCGGCGACCCAGGGGTACACCTTGTTGCCCGGCAACTGACCGCCCTCACCGGGCTTGGCGCCCTGGGCGAGCTTGATCTGAATGTCGTCCGCGTTCACGAGGTACTCGGACGTCACGCCGAAACGGCCCGAGGCGACCTGCTTGATGGAACTGCGGCGCTCGGGGTCGTAGAGGCGCTCGGGGCTCTCGCCGCCCTCACCGGTGTTGGAGCGTCCGCCCAGGCGGTTCATGGCGATCGCGAGCGTCTCGTGCGCCTCGGCCGAGATCGAGCCGTACGACATGGCGCCCGTGTTGAAGCGCTTGACGATCTCGCTGACGGGCTCGACCTCGTCGATCGACACGGGCTCACGGCCGGAGTCGAACTCGAGCAGGCCGCGCAGCGTCATGAGCCGCTCGGACTGGTTGTCGACGCGGTCGGTGTACTCGCGGAACACGTCGTACTGACGCGTGCGGGTCGCGTGCTGGAGCTTGAACACCGTCTGCGGGTCGAACAGGTGCTCCTCGCCGTCGCGGCGCCACTGGTACTCGCCGCCGGTGTTAAGGCGCTGGTGGACGGGCAGGTCGCCCGACGCGGGGTACGCGTCGGCGTGGCGCAATGCCACCTCCTTGGCGATGACGTCGAGTCCTGCGCCATCGACCTGGCTGGGGGTGCCCGCGAAGTGGCGGTTCACCAGTTCGCGCGACAATCCGAGGGCCTCGAACACCTGCGCACCGCGGTACGACTGGATGGTCGAGATCCCCATCTTGGACATGATCTTCAGCACACCCTTGCCGAGTGCCTTGATGAAGTTCTTGACCGCCTTGTCTGGGTCGATGTCGCCCAGGTAGCCGCGCTCGACGAGGTCCTCAATGGTCTCCATCGCGAGATACGGGTTCACCGCAGCGCAGCCGTAGCCGACTAGCAGCGCGACGTGGTGCACCTCGCGCACGTCGCCGGCCTCCACGAGCAGCGACACGCGGGTACGGGTGTGGTTGCGCACCAGGTGATGGTGCACCGCACCGGTCAACAGCAGCGAAGGAATCGGCGCGAAGTCCTGGTTGGAGTCGCGGTCGGACAGCACGATGAAGGACACACCCTCGCGGATGGCCTGGTCGACCTCGTCGAAGATGTCCGCGAGGCGCCGCTCGAGGCCTTCGTGCCCGGCGCTGACGCGGTACAGGCCGCGAATCTTGCGCGCCGAGAACACACCCTTGAGACGCGGGTCGGCGTCGATGTGCATGACCTTCGCGAGCTCATCGTTGTCGATGACCGGGAAGTCGAGCATGATCTTGCGCGCGTGCTCGGGCGTCGCGGCCAGCAGGTTCGGCTCGGGGCCGATGGCGCCCGAAATGGCCGTGACGATCTCTTCGCGGATGGCGTCCAGCGGCGGGTTGGTGACCTGCGCGAACATCTGCGTGAAGTAGTCGAAAAGTAGTCGCGGGCGGCTCGAGAGCACGGCGATCGGGGTGTCGGAACCCATCGCGCCCAGGGGCTCGGCACCGTCGCGCGCCATCGGGACGAGCAGCTTCTTGAGCTCCTCCTCCGTGTAGCCGAAGGCCCGCTGGCGACGCTTCACCGAGGCACGGGAGTGCACGATGTGCTCGCGCTCGGGCGCCTCGGACAGGCGCACGGCGTTGTCGCGCACCCACTGCTCGTAGGGGTGCTCCGCGGCGAGGGTCGACTTGATCTCCTCGTCCTCGATGATGCGGCCGGCGGCCGTGTCGACGAGCAGCATGCGGCCGGGCTGCAGGCGACCCTTGCGGACGACCTTGGCGGGGTCGATGTCGAGCAGGCCCGCCTCCGAGCCGGCGACGACAAGGCCGTCGTCCGTCAGCCAGAAGCGTCCGGGACGCAGTCCGTTGCGGTCGAGCGTGGCGCCGATCAGCGTGCCGTCGGTGAAGTGCAGCGCGGCGGGGCCGTCCCACGGCTCCATGAGCGCCGAGTGGTACTCGTAGAAGGCTCGTCGCGCGGGGTCCATCTCGTCGTTGTTCTGCCACGCCTCGGGCATCATCATCAGCACCGAGTGCGGCAACGAACGGCCGCCGAGGTGGAGCAGCTCGAGCACCTCGTCGAACGAGGCGGTGTCAGACGCCGACGGCGAGCACACGGGCATCAACTCGCCGAGCTCGCCCAGGAGGTCCGACTGCAGGGTGCCCTCGCGTGCGGCCATCCAGTTGCGGTTGCCCTGAACCGTGTTGATCTCGCCGTTGTGGGCGATGCCGCGCAGCGGCTGCGCGAGCGGCCACGACGGGAACGTGTTGGTGGAGAAGCGCGAGTGCACCAGCGCCAGCTCGGACGCGAACAGCTCGTGGGTGACGTCGGGGAAAACCTGCTCGAGCTGGTAGGTCGTGAGCATGCCCTTGTAGGTCAGCGTGCGGCTCGACAGCGACGCGAAGAACGGGCCGCCGGAGCGTTCGGCGCGCTTGCGCACCCGGTACACGCGGCGGTCGAGCTCGATCCCCTGCGCGCCATCGGCCGAGACGAACACCTGGCGGAACACCGGCATCGCGGCGCGGGCCGAGGGTCCCAGCGGCTCGGGGTTGACAGGAACGTCGCGCCAGCCGTGGACACGCACGTTCTCGATGGCGGCGGCGTCCTCGAAGGCGCGCACCTCGTCGGCCTCGGTGCCGGGCGTGAGGAAGGCGATGCCGACCGCGTAGCGACCAGCCTCGGGCAGTTCAAAATCCACGACGGAACGCAGGAACACGTCCGGGACCTGCGTCAGGATGCCTGCGCCGTCGCCGGTCTCCGTCTCGGCGCCCACGGCACCGCGGTGTTCGAGGTTCTTCAGCGCCGTGAGCCCCGCATCCACGATGTCGCGGCCGGCCGTGCCACGCAGCGTCGCCACGAAGGCGACACCACACGCATCATGCTCGTACGCGGGGTTATAGAGCCCGAAAGCGGGCTGCGAGGCGCCAAGAAGCGCTGCCATCACACCGTCCTTAACCGCCCACGGGGACACGTGGGCTTTGGGTAGCAGGGGCGCCGTCGGCCCGGTGAACACACGGGTGTTCAGCGTACCGCCTTAAGGCCCGAGGTAAAGAATCGTCTATGAGTTGTTCTGGTCTTCGGGACGATCGTCCGGGGAGTCTGTGCCCTCGGGGGCTGTATCCGCCGGTGCATGCGTCGTCTCGACGGCCGATGCCGTCGTCACCGTGGCGGCGAGTTCGCCGCGCGGGATGTGAACCCCCGAGGCGCGCTGGCGACGCCCAAGGAGCACGAACGCGACGATGGCGAGAAGGAGCACGCCGATCGACACCCACACGTTCACGCGCACTCCGAGGATGTGCACCGCGGTGTCGATGCGGACCGTCTCGATCCACAGGCGGCCCGAGACGTAGACGATCACGTAGAGCCAGAACACTCGACCGCCGCGCAGGTCGCGCTTGCGGTCGAGCCAGATGATGAGAAATGCCCCCGCGAGGTTCCACAGCAGTTCATACAAGAACGTGGGGTGGAACGTCGCGAACTGCTCGTAGCCGTCCGGTCGGAAGGCGGGGTCGATTTCGAGCCCCCACGGCAGGTCGGTCGGACCGCCGAAGAGCTCTTGGTTGAAGTAGTTGCCGAGGCGACCGATCGCCTGGGCGATCAGCACTCCCGGGGCGGCGGCGTCGGCGAAGGCGCTGAAGCTTGCACCGTGGCGACGCGCGCCGATGTAGGCGCCCAGGGCGCCGAGGGCGACGGCGCCCCAGATGCCGAGCCCGCCCTCCCAGATCTTGAAGGCGTCGACGGGGT
Source organism: Demequina sp. NBRC 110055 (assembly GCF_002090135.1). Taxonomy (GTDB): domain Bacteria; phylum Actinomycetota; class Actinomycetes; order Actinomycetales; family Demequinaceae; genus Demequina. The sequence goes on from NZ_BBRL01000006.1 coordinate 169,440, forward strand.
TGCCGCCCTCACCGAAGTACGGGCCGGGCGTCGAGATGACGTGATAGAGCCGACCACCGATGATGCCGAACGGGATAGCCCACAGGGCGATCTCGCCCACGAGGTCAGGGTCGCCGCCACGCTCGACCCAGCGGCGCGTGGTGAGCCACAGGGCGACGAAGATGCCCGCGACGATGCACAGCGCATAGGTGTGAATGGTGAGCGGGCCGATCGAGAACGACGACCACTCGACCGGTGGCGAGGGTATCGAGGCGGCGATCATGCCTCTCCCCGCACACCGGCGGCGAGCTCTTCGACCTTGACCCGCAACGCCTTGAGGTCGCCCGCATCTCCCATAGCCTTCACGAACGCGGAGCCGACGATGACGCCGTCGGCAAAGCGCGCGACCTCGGCCGCCTGCCGGCCGGTTGAGACTCCCAGGCCCACACACACGCGCTCGGCGCCCGCCTCGCGGGTGCGAGCCACCACGTCGGCGGCCGCGTCGCCCACCGACGCACGCTCCCCCGTCACGCCCATCAGGCTGGTCGCATAGACGAAGCCGCGCGATGCATCGGCCGTCAGTTGCATGCGCTCGCGCGTCGTCGACGGCGCCGTGAGGAAGATGGTGTCGACCTCCGCGGCGCGGGCGGCGGCAATCCATTCCGGGGACGCATCGGGGGTCAGGTCGGGCGTGATCACGCCCGCTCCCCCGGCGGCGACCAGATCAGTCGCGAAGCGTTCCCACCCGCGGCTGAGCATGAGGTTGGCGTACGCCATGATGACGGGCACGGCACCTGCCTGTGCCACGACGCTGACGGCACGGAACGCGTCGTCGACCCGCACGCCCCCCTCGAGCGCGATCGCGGCGGCATGCTGAATGACAGGGCCGTCTAGGACGGGGTCGGAGTAGGGCGGGCCCACCTCGACGATGTCGCAGCCGGCCTCGACGAACACGCGCATGGCCTCGAGCGACGTGTCGACGTCGGGGTAGCCCACCGGCAGGTAGCCGACGAGCGCCGCGCGGCCCTCCGCCTTGCAGGCGTCGATGCGGTCGGTGATGGCGCTCATGCGTCCTCTCCGGGGAACATGTCGAACCAGCGCGCGGCTTGCTCGACGTCCTTATCGCCGCGGCCCGAGAGGGTCACGAGCAGCGTCGCGTCGGGGCCCAGTTCCGTGCCCAGGCGGATGGCGCCGGCGAGGGCATGCGCGGACTCGATCGCGGGCATGATTCCCTCGGTGCGGGTCAGCAGGCGGAACGCGTCCATCGCCTCGGCGTCCGTGACGGGCCAGTACTCGGCACGCCCGATCGAGGACAGCCAGGTGTGCTCGGGGCCGACCCCGGGATAGTCGAGCCCCGCGGAGATCGAGTGCGACGGCTGCGTCTGGCCCTCGTCGTCCTGAAGAATGTATGACATGGAGCCGTGCAGGATGCCAGGGCGGCCGCCGGTGAGCGTCGCGGCGTGGCGGCCGGTCTCCACTCCGTCGCCCGCGGCCTCGCAACCGATGAGCCGCACGTCGGTGTCGTCCAGGTAGGCGTCGAAGGACCCGATCGCGTTGGAGCCGCCGCCCACGCAGGCCAGCACCGCATCGGGCAGCCCGCCCAGGGCGAGCATCTGCTCGCGCGACTCGACGGAGATCACGCGCTGGAAGTCGCGCACCATCGCCGGGAACGGGTGCGGGCCCGCGGCCGTGCCGAACACGTAGTTGGTGGTCTCGACGTTGGCGACCCAGTCGCGGAAGGCCTCGTTGATCGCGTCGCGTAGCGTCCGCGTGCCGGTCGCCACGGGGATCACCTCGGCGCCGAGCAGGCGCATGCGGGCGACGTTCAGCGCCTGGCGCTCCGTGTCCTCCTCGCCCATGTAGATGACGCACTCGAGGTCCATCAGGGCGGCGGCCGTCGCGGTGGCGACGCCGTGCTGGCCCGCTCCCGTTTCCGCGATCACTCGCTTCTTGCCGATGCGCTTGGTCAGCAGCGCCTGGCCCAGGACGTTGTTGATCTTGTGCGAGCCGGAGTGGTTGAGGTCCTCGCGCTTGAGGAACACGCGAGCGCCGCCCGCATGGGCCGCGAAGCGCGGCACCTCGGTGATGATCGAGGGACGACCGGTGTAGTCGCGGGCGAGCCGTTCAAGCTCCTCCGAGAACGCCGGGTCGACGCGCGCCTTGTCGTAGGCGTCGGTGAGCTCGTCGAGCGCCGCCATGAGGGCCTCGGGGACGAAGCGTCCGCCGAACTCGCCGAAGAACGGTCCCGGCGCGGACTGCAGGGAGCCCGTCACGGGCGCACCGCACGCAGGGCCGGGTGGGCGCCGGCCGCGACCATGTCGGCCACCGCCTGGCGGGGGTCCTTGTCCTTGACGAGCGCCTCGCCGACGAGCACTGCATCCGCCCCCATGCGGGCGTACTCGACCACGTCGTGGCCGTCGCGGATGCCGGACTCGGCCACCCGCACGACTCCCGCGGGGATCGTGGGAGCCAGTCGCGCGAACGTGTGACGGTCGACCTCAAGGGTCTTGAGGTTGCGGGCATTGACGCCGATGACGCGCGCGCCGGCGTCGACGGCGCGGCTCACCTCCTCGGCGTCGTGGACCTCCACCAGGGCGGTCATGCCGAGCGAGTGGACGCGCTCCACGAGCCCCTCGAGGGCCATCTGATCCAGCGCCGCGACGATGAGAAGGACGACATCCGCGCCGTGGGCGCGTGCCTCCCACACCTGGTACGGCGTGACGATGAAATCCTTGCGGAGGATGGGGATGTCAACTTTCGCGCGCACCGCGTCGAGGTCGTCGAGCGAGCCGCCAAAGCGGCGCTGCTCGGTGAGGACCGAGATGACCGAGGCTCCCCCAGCCTCGTACTCGGTGGCGAGCAAGGCGGGGTCGGAGATCGACGCGAGGTCACCCTTCGAGGGGCTCGAGCGCTTGACTTCAGCGATCACCGAGACCTCGGCGCTCGCCAGCTTGGCGCGCGCATCGATGGCCTCGGGCTGGCGCGCGGCCCGCTCCTTGAGCTGATCCATGGTGGTGGCACTCTCGCGCACCGCCAGATCCTCGCGCACTCCCGCCACGATGCTATCCAGCACAGTCGTCATCGCTCTCCCCTTGCCATGCGGCCCATCGTACCGGCGCTCACCAGGCCGCCTGACCTCGGCCGGCGCCGCTCTAGGGAGCGAGGAAAGGCTCAAGCGCCGGGATGTTGCGCGCGATCCAGAAGGCGCCGAAGACGACGGGAAGAGCGATGGCCACCCACATGGGGATGCGTGGTCCCGAACGCCCCTGCCAGCCCGCCCTGAGCCACGCCACCAGCAGGGCAATGCCGAGCGGGAGGACCACGAGCACCGCCACCGGGTTGAGGGCGAGCGCCGCCCCCACGTCACCGTGAGCAAGCTCATGAACCGCCCGCAGGCCGCCGCAGCCGGGGCACCAATGCCCCGTCAGCGACAGCCACATGCAGGAGGGAAAGAAACCCTCCTGGTACGGGTTGGCGAGCGCCGTGTAAACGGCCGCCGACGTGACGATGGCCGACGCCGCAAGCGGCGCCGCAAGTCGCCTCCCTGGTGAGGGAGGCGACTGGGCGACCACGGCATCGGCCATCGTCATCGCGGTGAGATCAGTACGAGAAGTCGTTCGTAGCGATACCCGCTACGAATAGGATCGCGTAGAGCACGATGCCCACGACCGACAGGGCCACACCCACCCAGCCGAGGATGTAGCCGACCTTGCCGAGCGTGCCGTTGGTCGCGAGGCCCTGGTCGGCGGCCTCCATCGACTTCTTGCCGACGATGATGGCGGCGATGGCGGAGAAGATTCCGCAGCAGACGAACGTCAGGATGCCGAGCACGAGGGCCCAGACTCCCAGGTTGTTCTTCTCCTCGGACGCTCCGCCGAAACCGCCGGGGGGCGGCGGGGCACCGTAGCCGCCGGGGGGCGGAGGCGTCATCCCACCGTAGGGAGGTTGTCCGCCGTTGTACGGGGGCTGACCGCCGGGGGGCGGAGGGACGTCAGTCATGTGATGCTCCTTCGAATCGGGCGGCGTCCGGTGCGGAGGCCGTCAGCTCAGCGGTTGACCGTGGCCCAACGCGCGTAGCGTCGCACCGGTGGCCAGGGAGACGACGGCGATGGCGACGCCGACCCACACCAGCGCCCACACCGGGAAGGCCAGGCCCAGGCCGATGAACAGCGCGGCGATCACGAGACCGATGTTGGTGGTCCATGCCGCCGTGGTCTTACCGTGGTTCGCGTGGGCGACCTCCGGAAGGTCCTCGGGGGCAATCTCGATGCTCGACATGTATCTCTCCTTGACGTCGTCGCGGGCCAGTCTAGCCAGCGGTGATGGTTCTGAGGCGGGCCGCCATGCCGATGGCACGGACCATGGCTGCGGCCTTGTCCTTGGTCTCTTGGTCCTCGGTCGCGGGCACGGAATCGGCGACGATGCCTGCGCCGGCCTGCACATGCGCCGTGCCGTTCTCGATGAGCGCCGTGCGGATGGCGATGGCCATGTCCATGTTGCCCGCGAAGTCGAAATAGCCCACGGCGCCGCCGTACAGAGCGCGGCGGGCCGGCTCGATCTCGTCGATCAGGGCGATCGCACGCGGCTTGGGCGCGCCCGACAGGGTGCCGGCGGGGAACGTCGCGGTCAGGACGTCGACCGGTCCGTACTGGGGCTCGAGTTCGCCGACCACCGTCGAGCAGATGTGCATGATGTGGCTGTAACGGTTGACCTTCATAAACTCGAGCACCTCGACCGACGTCGGCTCGCAGACCTTGACGAGATCGTTGCGCGCGAGGTCGACGAGCATGACGTGTTCGGCGATCTCCTTGGGATCGGCCAGGAGGTCGGCCTCGAGCTTCGCGTCCTCCTCGACGCTCGCGCCGCGCGGTCGCGAGCCGGCGATCGGAAACGTCGACACCCTGCCGTCCTTGACCGCGGCGAGCGACTCGGGGCTGGCGCCCACCACCGCGAACTCGCGACCCTCGTCGTCGGCGAGGTGGAAGCAGTACATGTACGGCGACGGGTTGAGGGTGCGCAGCACGCGGTACACGTCGAGGGGGCTCGCGGGACACTCCACGTCGAAGCGCTGCGACGGCACCATCTGGAAGACCTCGCCGTCGCGAATCGCCTCCTTGGCAAAGCGCACCGCCTCCTCGTACTCCCCCGGTGCGCTGCGCTGCGTAAGCGCGGGCTCGGGGGCGTCGGGATCCAGCCGCGACACCTCGGTGGTGTCGGCGTCCACGAGCGCACGCTCCATGCGGTCCAGGCGCGCGACGGCGTCGGCATGGGCACGCTCGATGCCCTCGGCGCGTGCGTCCGCGTTCACGGCGTTCGCGATCAACCATACGGAGCCGTCGTGATGGTCCATGGCCGCGATGTCCGTCGCGAGCAGCAGGGTCACGTCCGGCACGTCGATCTCCCGCGGTGCCTTGAACGGCAGCGTAGGCTCCCACTGGCGGATGATGTCCCAGCCCAGGGCCCCGACCAGGCCGCCCGTCAGCGGCGGGAGACCCGGGATCGGCTCGGACTGGAGTTCCTTCAGCGCGAGGCGGATGGTCTCGAGGGGCGCACCGTCAGTCAGGCCCACCGGCACGTCGCCCGCCCACCGGGCATCGTCGCCCTGAATGGTGAGCGTCGCCCGCGAGTCGGCGCCCACGAACGAGAAGCGGCCCCGGGTGCCATCGGGCTCGGCCGACTCGAGGATGAAGGTGCCCGGGCGCTCCTGGCCCAGCGCGCGGTACACGGCGACGGGGGTGAGGCCGTCGGCGAGCACGCGGCGCACCACGGGCACCACACGGCGCGTGGCGCCCAGTTCGACAAACCGCTCCAGCGAGGGCCAGGTCTCGCCCCAGGAGGGACGCACAGTCTCGCTCACGCGGAGGCTCCCTCGACGGTGACCGGAAGCTGGCCGCCCTCAATGAAGCAGGTGCGCTCGCCCGTGTGGCATGCGGCACCGTGCTGGGTCACCGTCAGAAGCAGCGCGTCGCCGTCGCAGTCGATCGCGACGGCGTGCACATCCTGGTGGTGGCCGGACGTGTCGCCCTTGCGCCACAGCTCCTGACGTGAACGGCTCCAGTACACCGCGCGCCCCGTCGTGAGGGTCTGGTGCAGGGCCTCGTCATTCATCCACGCGACCATGAGCACGTCGCGGCTATCGCGATCCTGCGCGACAGCGCACACGAGGCCATCGGCGTTGCGCTTGAGGCGGGCGGCGATGCTGGCGTCCAAAGGCATGGGCACATCCTTCCAGATCTCTCGGTCGGCGCCGCTCCCGGTCGTCACCCCTGTGCTTCCTGGTGGCCCGATCTCCGCCATGAAAGTGGTCCTCGTGGCGCACATGCGGCGATTTCCGCCATAGACGGGGGCCGATGCCGTGGCTCAGTCGCGGGTCTGAGCCACCCAGGCGCCATGCAGCGACGCGTAGGTGCCACCCGCGGCCACGAGATCGCGGTGGGGGCCCACCTCGGTGAGCTCGCCGTGCTCCATGACGGCGACGAGGTCGGCGCGTTCCGCCGTGGACAGGCGGTGGGCGATCACCACGGAGGTGCGTCCCTGCATCAGCGACTCGAGCGCACGCGAGATGCGCACCTCGGTAGCGGGGTCGACGGCGCTCGTGGCCTCGTCGAGGATCAGCAGGTCGGGGTCGCGCAGGTAGGCGCGGGCGATCGCCACGAGCTGGCGCTCGCCGGCGCTCAGCAGTTCGCCGCGTGGGCCCACCGGGCAGTCGAGCCCGCCGGGTAGAGCGTCGACCCAGCCCTCGAGGCCGAGCGATTCGAAGGCCGCCAGAGACCGCGCCCGCAGTTCGGCCTCATCGGCCTCCGGGAGCGCGTACGCGAGGTTGGACAACACGGAGCCGTCGAACAGGAAGCCCTCCTGCGGCACCACGGCGATCGAGCGGCGCAGCGAGTCCATCGGGACCTCGCGCACGTCGACGCCGCCGACCTTGACGGTGCCGGAGGTGGGGTCGAAGAAGCGCGACATGAGGCGTGCGAGCGACGTCTTTCCCGAGCCGGTGGTGCCGACTAACGCGATGCGCTTGCCCGCGGGCACCGTCAGGTCGATGCCCTTGAGGACCTCGGGCCCGCCGGGGTACGTCAGCCGGATGCCGGACATCTCGAGCTCGCCGTGGCCATGCGGGATGGGGGTGCCGTCGGCGCCAGGGTCCGCGACGGTGATCTCCTCATCCACGAGTTCGAGCACGCGCTTCCAGCCCACCAGCGCGCGCTGCATCTCGGCGAGCATCTCGATGATCCACATCACCGGACCGGAGAACTGGTGCACGAGGAACGCCATCGCCACCACGGTGCCGACGGACATCATGCCGTTGACGGCCATGACGGTGCCGCCGATGAGGGCGAGGCCGGTCGCGAGCGACTGTCCGATCACGGTCGACGAGAAGTTCACCGACGCGAGGATCGAGGCCTTCTTCTCGGCGGCCAGGATGTCGTCGTTCTCCTCGCGCAGTTGATCGCGCATGCGCTGCTGCACGCCGTACGAGCGGATGGTGGACACTCCGACGATCTGCTCGCTGGTCTTGCCCAGCAGGTCCGCCATCTGCTCGCGCACCCGCTGGAAGGCACGGCTCACGCGCGGCTGAATCCACATCAGCGAGCCGACCATGGGGATGAACGCCACGAGGATGATCAGGGAGAGCTGCCACGAGTACAGCAGCATCACGCCGAAGACGACGACGGACTCGAGCGCGGCGATGATCATGGCCGCGCCGGTCCATTGCATGAGGTCACGCATGGTCTCGACGTCACCCGTGACGCGAGAGACGTAACGCCCGCGCTGCTCCTCGTTCTGGGTGAGGACCGAGAGCTCGTGGACCTTGCGGAACGCGCGGATGCGCAGCGTCGCGAGGCCCGTCTCGGCGGCCGTCACCATGCGCACGCGCACGCGCCACGCGAGGATCGCGGCGATGACGAGCACGACGGCGCCGGCCGCGGCGTACTGCACGACCACGCCGAGGTTGACGCCGCCCGGCGCCATCAGCCCCAGGTCCGTCACGCGCTGCGTGAGGAACGGCACGGCGGCGCGGCCCGTCGCCGCGAAGGCGGCGAGCGTGAGGGTGACGCCGAGACCGACGCGGAACTCGGGACTCACCGCAAAGCCGCGGCGGAACATGGTGCGGGTATCCATGGGCTGGCGCATCAGATTCGTCCCGCCTCTTCTTCCGCCTGACGGCGCGAGTCCTCTTCGTAGGCGAGCACCAGCTCGCGGTAGCCCGCGTCACGCTCCACCAGGTCGGCGTGCACGCCCGCGTCGACGACCCGTCCGCCGTCGACATGGACGATCGCGTCGGCAAGCATGATGGACGCCAGCCGGTAGGCGATGATCAGCACGGTGGGTCCCTGACCGTCTGCCGCGAGGCCATGCAGGATGTCCTGTTCGACGCGCGGGTCGACGGCGCTCGTGGCGTCGTCGAGGACAAGGACGCGGGGCCGGCGCACCAGGGCGCGTGCCAGCGCCAGGCGCTGACGCTGTCCACCCGACAGGTTCATGCCTCGCTCGGCCAACACGCCGTCGAGGCCCGACTGACCGTCGCGCGCCAACTTCTCGATGACGTCGACGACGTTGGCGCGACGTAGCGCATCCCAGACCTGCTCGTCGTCGTAGTCCTCGCCCAGGGTCACGTTGTCACGCACCGTGCCGGCGAACACGAATGCCGTCTGCGGGACCAACGCCACGTGCCCGCCGAGGCCCGCGATGTCCTCCAGGGACACCTCGTCGAGGGTGATCGCGCCGTCGACGGGGCGCGCGAGCCGCGACGCGGCGAGAGCCACCGTGGACTTGCCCGCACCCGTGGCTCCCACCAGGGCCGTCACGGTGCCCGGCTCCAGGCGCAGCGACACGTCGTGCAGGATCATAGCGAGATTGCCATCGCCGTCGTCCGCCCCGATGTCCGCGTGCGAGAACACGAGCTCCCCGGCGCCGTCCTTAGCGACGTGGCGGTGGCCCGGCTCGTCGACTTCGGTGGCCGCCTGGGCGATCTCGCCGATGCGGCGGAAGGCGACGAGTGCCTGCGGCATCTGGCCCAGCACCCAGCCCACACCGCGAATCGGCACGGCCATGAGCGTCACCAAGTAGATCGACGACACCACGTTGCCGACGGACACGAAGCCGGCCTCGGCGCGGATGGCGCCCACGATCATGAGCGCCACGGCGCCGAGCGGCACGATGAGGTCCATGAGCGGCTCGAACCAGGCCGAGGTGCGCCCCACCTTGACGTCCGCGTCCTGGAGCCCGCGGGCCGCCTCGGCAAACCGCGAGGTCTCGCGAGCCTCGGCACCCAGTGCCTTGACCACGGTGCCGCCCTCAAAGCTCTCGTGAGCGATCGTCGAGACCTCCGCGCGGCGCGACTGGCCCAGGTCCCACCGCGGCGTGATGACCTTCTCGTAGGCGTAGTTGATGAGGAAGATGATGGGCACCACGGACAGTCCCGTAACCGCCAGCCACGGATCCATGCGCCACATCGTCCACCCGGCGGCGAACATCATCACGAAGGACCCGATGGTGAACGCGAACGGGTGCAGCGTGTTGGTGGCGCTCTCGGAATCCGAGGACATGGCGGACAGCATGCGTCCCGACGGGTTTGCCCGGTGCCAGCCGAGCGGCAGGCTTGCCAGTGCATCGGCCACCACACGGCGGTGCTCCGCCGCGACGCCCGCCACGGCGATGCCCTGGACGCCGCGGCGCAACCCCACCAGGGCGGCATTGACCACGCCGATGGAAAGGAACACGGCACCGGCGATCCAGATCGCGGTCACGGGGTCCTGCGTGAAGTCTCCCCAGATGCCGCCGATGGGGTCGCCCTCGACTCCTGGGATCACGACCTCGTCGGTAATGTCGCCGACGAGCGTGCCGAACAGCACTGTGAGCAGCGAGAACGCCGCCGCGGAGCCAATGGCGATGGCGAAGCGCTTGGGCTCCGTCTTCACGGCGTGAGAGAGCAGTTGGACGGCCTTGCGGTTGAACGATCCCGTGAGTCGATAGTTCCGCGCCGTGTCGTCGCGGCTCATCGCACCTCAATCCCGGCTGCGCGCATGTGGTCTTTCACCTGCGTGATGGTGAGCACACCGAAGTGGAAGACGCTCGCCGCGAGGACGGCGTCGGCGCCGGCGCGGGCCGCCTCGACGAAGTGCTCGGCGGTCCCCGCGCCGCCCGAGGCGATCAGGGGAATCGTCACCTGCTCACGCACGCGCGCGAGCATGTCGAGGTCGAAGCCGTCGTTGGTGCCGTCGGCGTCCATGGAGTTCAGGAGGATCTCGCCCGCACCGAGTTCCTGGCCGCGGCGCGCCCACTCGACGGCGTCGATGCCCGTGCCGTGGCGCCCGCCGTGCGTGGTCACCTCGAAGCCCGACTCAGTGACGGTATCTCCCGTGCAGCGACGCGCGTCCACCGACAACACCAAGACCTGACTGCCAAAGCGTGCGGCGATCTCGGAGATCAGCTCGGGACGCTGGATCGCGGCGGTGTTCACGCCCACCTTGTCGGCGCCCGCGCGCAGCAGACGGTCGACGTCCTCGGGCGAGCGCACTCCCCCGCCCACGGTCAGCGGCACGAACACCTGGTCCGCGGTGCGGCCCACGACGTCATAGGTCGTGGCGCGGTCGGAGGACGAGGCGGTCACGTCGAGGAACGTCACCTCGTCTGCGCCGGCGGCCCCGTACGCCGCCGCGAGTTCTACGGGGTCGCCCGCGTCGCGCAGCTCAACGAAATTCACACCCTTGACGACGCGCCCAGCGTCGACGTCCAGGCAGGGGATCACCCTGACGGCAGCGCCCACTATTCCTCCGAGTTCCACACGTCGAGGATGTCCACGACGAAAACCATCGTGCCACGCGACGGATAACCGATCGACCCAGGCACGACGATCTCGACGCGAGACCCTTCGGTCTGATCCAAGATGCCTTGCGTGAGTCCCTGCACGGCCTCGCCCGCATCCATGTCGAGCGTCAGGGGCTCCTGGTCGGCACCCCACGACGAGCGGAACAGGTCGCCCGCCTCCCAGGCGCCGTCCTCGTCGTTCTCCCCGTCCGCGTAATAGAAGGCGGCGTAGTTCACGAGCACGCGCGACGTGGTCGTCACCTGCGGGCCCACTCCCCTGATGAGGGTGGCCACATGAAGGTCAGAGACAACGGGGGCGTCCTCGGGGATCTCGACGACGGGTTGCCCGTCGGCCCCCATGCTGACCGCAGGCATACCCGCCGGCGCGTCAGCCTGCTGCCCCACCGCGGTCTCCGCGCGCACGTCCATCAGAATCGTGACGGGCGGCTGGTCCTCGCCGCCGCTGCCCGGCGACACCGTCAGCACACGCGCGCCGACGTTGAGGTCGATGAGCGTCGCGTACAGCGACTCACCGAGCGACTCCTCCGTGAGCACAAACGACTGCGGAAGCCCGTCGAAGGTGTTGACCACCGGGGTCGCATCGTCGAGCGACTCTCCGTAAAGGTCGAGCAGCAGCGGCTGCCCATCCTCGAGAGGCGCGCCCTCCCCGTTCCACAGCAGCAATGACTGTTCCTGCGCGTAGTCGAGGCCTGGCTCGAAGGTCAGCGACGGCGCGAGCGTATCCGACTGTCCCACCACGATGTCGGAGATATCACCCGCCGGGGTCGCGGTCACCGACGGGTCGGGATCGGGGCCCGTGCACGCGGACAGCGCGACGACCACACCGAGGGCGCAGGCGAGCAATCGACGCATGGCGACGTCCTTCCGAGCAGGTGGGGAGACTCGAGTCTAGCCGCGCTCGTCGGCGCTGAGGGACTCCAGGAGCGTGTCGACGCGGGCGTCCTCGTGGCGGAAAGGGTCCTTGAGAAGCACCGTTTTGCTCGCGCCCGTGAGCTTCAGGTGAACCCAGTCGACGGTGTAGTCCTGACCCGACGCGGAGGCGGCCTCGACGAACGCCCCTCGCAGTTTTGCGCGCGTGCTCTGGGGCGCCACTGTGCGGGCACGCTCGATCGCCGCGTCCTCCACCACCGTGCGGACCAGCCCCTGCGACACCAGACGGTGATACAGGCCCCGCTCGGGCGACACATCGTGGAACGCGAGTTCGAGTCGCGCGAGCCGCGGGTCGTCGAGGCGGCAACCCAGGCGGGCCTGGTAGCGCTGGATGAGCCGCCACTTGATGGCCCAGTCGAGTTCGGTGTCGACGAGCGAAGGGTTCTGTTCTCGCACCGCACGAATGCCCCGCTCCCACAGGTCGAGGATGCTTTCCACCTCTGCGGTGGGCTCGATCACGTCACCCACGTGCGCGCGCACCACATCGAGGTACGACTGTTGGATCTCGACCGCCGTGAGGTGGCGGCCGTCGGCGAGCTCGACCGTCGCGGCTCCCGTGATGTCGTGCGCGACCGCGCGGATGGCCTGCATCTCGTTGGCCAGCGTGAGGTCGGGCAGGCGCACGTGCGCCTCCATGAGCCGCAGCATGAGATCGGTCGCGCCGACCTTCAGTAACGTGGTGGGCTCGGCCATCGTCGAGTCGCCGACGATGACGTGCATGCGGCGGTACAGCTCGGCGTTCGCGTGAGGCTCATCGCGCGTGTTGATCATGGGACGCGAGCGGGTGGTCGCGGACGACAGCCCCTCCCACATGTGATCCGCTCGCGGGCTGAACGAATAGTGGGCGCCCTGCGGCGTGCGGGTAATGGTGCCAGCGCCGGTCACAATCTGACGGGTGATGAGGAACGGCAGCAGCGCCGAGGCGAAGGCACGGAAATCCGCACGCCGGCGCACCAGGTAGTTCTCGTGGCAGCCGTAGCTGTTGCCGGCCGAGTCGGTGTTGTTCTTGTACAGGTGGATCGTGCCGTCGACGCCGGCGTCACGCAGGCGCTGCTCTCCCTCGGCGACGAGGTCCTGGACGATGCGCTCGCCGGCCTTGTCGGAGGCGATGAGGTCCGTGAGCGAGTCGCATTCGGCGGTCGCATACTCGGGGTGCGCACCCACGTCGATGTACAGCCGCGACGCGTTGGTGAGGAATACGTTGGACGAGCGGCCCCATCGCACCACGGAGTGGAACAGGTGCCCGGCCACTTCTTCGGGCGTCACGCTGCGGGCGCCGGGCGCGTCGAGGTGCAGGCCGAACTCGGTCTCCAGCCCGAAGATGCGCCGGGCGGCGGGCACCTCGAGCGGCGCGGGGACGTCGGTCGCGAAGCCGGTGGTGGTCGCGGCTACTGCCCGCCCTTCTGCACGAAGGAGCGCACAAACTGCTCGGCGTTGGTCTGCAACGAGTCGTCGATCTCATCCAGCAGCGAGTCGAGTGCGTCGGTGCTCTCCGCCTTGGCGGGAGCGGGCGCCGGCTCGGGCGCGTCGTCTTCGTACGGCTGGCCTGAGGAGAATGTCTGACCCATACCGGGAAGTCTAGACCGGGCGGCCGATGCCGTGGTCGCCCGCCGCGTCACGCTCCCCTGATGAGGCGGTCGAGGACGGGGTGGCTCGCGCGATGCGGGTCGTCGAGGTGGACCACCTCAAGGTGATCGCCGTCGAGGTCAAGCACCACCGAGGACCATCCCGCCGCATCGACGACGTCCGGGCGTGCCGCGACGACGCCGCCACGCAGGCGTGCGCGCGTGTCGGCCGGCGCGTGGGTGACGGCGCGCTCGACCTCGTGGGTATCGACGACAACGCTGACCTGACCGGCGGCCGCGAGCTTGGCGGCCCAGCCGTCGCCCAGGCGGCTCCATTGCACGTCGATCGCGCTCAGCAGCGGCGCATCCCAGGCGAGCGGCGTGGCCACGCCGTCGGAGTCGACGGTCGCATGCTTGTCACGCAGCCGGCCCAGGAGGCGAAGCTTGGCCACCCACTCGACGTCCGCGGCGGCCTCCATGGGGTCGCGCGACAGGGCCTCGAGGACGGCCTCCCAGCGCGCAATGACGAGCGCGTCGTCCGCGTCGCCGGCGTACGAGCGACAAATCTCGAGCAGCGCGCGCTGGATCTCGAGCGCGGTCGCGCTCTCGCCGGAGGCGAGTGGCAAGCCGGATCGCAACGTGAGGTCGCGCGAGACCTGACCGACCGCCGCCACGGGGTCGGCGAGCACCAGCGCGTCGAGCCGCTCGTCGTCGGCTTCGATGGCGCTGAGCACGAGGGCGGTGGTGCCGACCTTGAGGAACACGGGCACCTGGAGGCAGTTCGCGTCGCCGATGATCACGTGCAGCCTGCGCCACTGGGCGCGCGTCGCATGGGGTTCGTCGCGCGTGTTGACGATGGGCCGGCGCAGCGTGGTCTCGAGGCCCAGTTCGGCCTCCATGTAGTCGGCGCGCTGGGAGATCTGGAAACCCGCCTCCTGGCTGCGCTGTCCGAGGCCCACACGGCCGGCGCCCGTGAAGATCTGCCGCGTGACGAGGTGGGCGGTGAGCCGGGACGCGAGGGCCGAGAAGTCGACCGCGCGGTCCACGAGGAAGTTCTCATGCGTGCCGTAGCTCGAGCCCTTGCCGTCGACGTTGTTCTTGTACAGCTCGACGCGGCCGTCTTCGTCCTCGGCGTAGCGCGCTGCGGCCGCGAGCGCGATCCGGTCCCCCGCCGCGTCCCACAGCACGGCGTCGCGGGCCGAGCGCACCTCGGGACCCGAATATTCGGGGTGGGCGTGGTCCACGTAGAAGCGGGCGCCGTTGCTGAGGACGGCGTTGAGGTGCGCGGGGTCCTCCCACGAGCCACGCCGACGGCGCAGCGTGACGGCGCCGTCTTCGGGCCGGTACTCGTGGGCGTCGGTGAGCATGTCGGCCGATGCCGTGGCCCGGTCCCGTCGCTCGCCACGCTGGTCCTGGAGCGGGTCCTCGCCGCCGTAGTCCCAGCGCGTCGTGTGACCGTTCGCGCAGCCCCGGCATGCTTCCACCAGGCGCGAGGACATCAGGATGGGGTTGGCCTGCGGACGGTCGGGGTCCGCGATGCCGTACTCGGTCTCGATGCCGACGACCCGCACGCTCAGCCCTCCCTGAGGGTCGACGCCGCGACGGCGCGGGCCTCGGCCAGTTCCTGCTCGCAGGCGCGCTCGAGGTGCTCGGCGGTGATGCCACGCTCCCCGCCGGTGATGACGGACTTGATGGCGAGCGTCTTGGCACGGTCGACGACGTTGCGTACCAGAGCACCCGACATGTGGGCCTTGTTGGCCGGGTCGGCATACAGGCGGTCCACCGCATGCTCCGCGAGCTCGCGCACTGCGGCCTGGGCGTCGCCGCGACCGCGCTCCATGGCGGACGCGGACAGCGGCAAGTCCGCGGTGAGGTACTTGGAGAAGATGTCGCGGGCGCTCGCCGCGTCTGGACGAGAGATCTCGATCTTCACGTCCAGGCGGCCGGGTCGCAGGATGGCCGGATCGATCATGTCCTCGCGGTTCGACGCACCGATCACGATGACGTTGCCCAGCTGCTCTACGCCGTCGAGCTCGGTGAGCAGCTGCGGGACGATGGTGGTCTCCATGTCGGAGCTCACGCCCGTGCCGCGCGAGCGGAACAGCGCCTCCATCTCGTCGAAGAACACCACGACCGGTGCACCGGAGTGAGCCTTGGCGCGGGCGCGTTCAAAGATGGTGCGGATGTAGCGCTCGGTCTCGCCCACGTATTTATTGAGCAGCTCGGGCCCCTTGACCGACAGGAAGTAGGAGCGGTCGGCGCCCACGGCATCGGCCAACGAGTGTGCGACCGCCTTCGCGATGAGGGTCTTCCCGCAGCCCGGAGGTCCGTACAGCAGGAGGCCGCGCGGCGGGTTGAGGCGGTGTTCCCGGTACAGGTCGGGGTGGCGCAGCGGCAACTCGATGGCGTCGCGGATGCGCTCGATCTGCGCCGTGAGGCCGCCGATGGAATCGAAGTCCACATCCGGCACCTCCTCGAGCAGGAGCGCCTCGACGCCGGTGCGGTCGACGCGTTCGGTGGCAAACCCGGTGCGCGCGTCGATGATGACGGTGTCGCCCTCGGTGAGGCGCTGCCGGGCGTCGCCGCCGGTGAGCATGACGACACGCTCGTCCTCGCCGCGCGCGACCACGAGCACGCGGTCGTCGTCGAGAACCTCGCGGACCAGGGCGCTCTGGCCGACCTTCTCGGCCTCCGCCACGCCGACGACCACGCTCATCGCGTTCATCAGCACCTCGTCGCCGGGCGTGAGATCCCGCGGCACGCCGGGCAGCACGGCGACGCGCAGGCGGCGGCCGCCGCTGATCACGTCGGCATGCTCGCCCGACCATTGGACGAAGGTCGCGAAGGTCTGCGGCGGGGCCGATGCCTCGGCCAGCTTCTCGCGCATCTCACCGAGCGACTGGCGTGCGGTCTCGAGCAGACGCTGTAGCTCGGCGTTGCGGGCCTGCAGGGCGGCGACGCGGTCCTGTCCCTCGGTCACCATCAGTTCTCCCCCTCCTCGGCCATGGGGCGCGTGGCGTCACGACGCACGCGGCGGATCTTCTTGTCGGACACGGCGCGCTCGCCCAGGTCCTCGGGCGACCAGTCTTCCTCGCCATAGGCGCCCTTGGCGGGGCGGCGCTTACGCAGCGGCGCGTCGACGCCGGGCGCCATGCGGCGCGTGGTGAGGAGGAAGCCGGTGTGGCCGATCATGCGGTGGTCGGGGCGCACGGCGAGGCCCTCGAGGTGCCAGGTGCGCACCATCGACTCCCACGCCTGCGGCTCGGTGTAGCCGCCGTGGTCCTTCAGCGCCTCCGCGAGGCGCGACAGCTGGGTGGTGGTCGCGACGTAGGCGAGCAGCACACCGCCGGGTGCCAAGGCATCGGCCGCCGCGTCGAGGTTCTCCCAAGGCGCGAGCATGTCGAGCACGATGCGGTCGACCTCACCCACCTCCGCCACGCGGTCGGCGAAGTCGCCAATCTTCAGATCCCAGGCGGGGTGCGGGCCGCCGAAGTGGAACTCGACGTTGCCACGCGCGATGTCCGCGAAGTCCTCGCGGCGCTCGATCGAGGTGAGCGAACCGCCGTCGCCCACGGCGCGCAGCAGCGACATGGTGAGCGCCCCCGAGCCCACACCCGCCTCGACCACCCGGGCGCCCGGGTAGATGTCGGCCATCTGGATGATCTGGCCGGAATCCTTCGGGTAGATCACGGCCGCGCCGCGCGGCATGGACAGGACGTAGTCGCTCAGCAGCGGGCGCAGCACCAGGTAGTCGAAGCCCGCGGTGTTGGTGACGACCGTGCCCTCTGGCCGGCCGATGATCTCGTCGTGCGTGAACTGGCCGCGGTGCGTGTGGAAGGTCTTGCCGGCCTCGAGAATGATCGTGTGGTGGCGTCCCTTGGCGTCGGTGAGCTGCACGCGGTCGCCCGCACGCAGCGGGCCGCGGCGCTCGGCGGCGCCCGTCGGGAGTAAGGGGGAAGTCATGTCCCCCAGTCTAGGTGCGAGCTATTGCAGGGCCTTCATCGCATCGGCCAGCCTCACAACCCCGACGATCTCGCCGCGGTCCACCGCGACCCACACGTCGGTGCGGCCCCACCACTGCTGCAGGGCGTCGACCAGGGCGTCGCCGCCGGCCCCGGCGTCGATCGCCGCGCCGCGCGGTAGCGGCATCGTGACCGACTGCAGACCCGTCGTCGCGCGGTCGGCCTCCTCGACCGCGTCGGTCAGTGCGGCCGGGAAGTGGCCGGCCGCGGCTCCGTCGACGGCCAGCACCACGACCTCGACGGCGCCTGCGGCCTCGGCCGCGCTGCGCGCCTGGTCCACCGTCACGTGGTGAGGCACCGTGACGGCGGCAACGGTGAGGTCGCGCGCGGTGACGCTGGCACGCTTGCCCAGCGCCTGCGCCACCTTGAGCGCGTTCGACGCCGCGGGCCACAGGATCGCGAACACCAGCATGGCCCACAGCAGGTCGAACAGGTCGGGGCTACGGCCACCCAGCACCGGGATCCCCAGCGCGACGACCACGACGCCGACGGCGATGACCCGGCCGGCCCACGCCGCAGCCTTCATGCCCGTGTACCGGTTGCCGGTGACGGCCCACACGATCGACTCGAGCACGCGCCCGCCGTCCATGGGGATGCCCGGCAGGGCGTTGAAGATCGCCAGCACCAGGTTGGCCCACGCCACCCACTGGACGATGAGGTAGAGCGTGACGTCGCCGAGCACCCAGTCGCGCAACGTGGGCTCAAGTGCGCCCCACGCCAGGGGTATCCAGGCAAGGCCCGCGAGTACCAGGTTCGCGACGGGGCCGGCGGCGGCCGTGACTCCCATCACCGTCGGCGTGAGCGCGCGCGCGTCGTAGCTCGTGTGGCCGCCCCAGAGCGTGAGCACGATCTCGTTCACGTCGCGCTTGAAGGAGCGGGCTGCCGCCGCGTGAGCAACCTCGTGCAGGAACACCGACACAAACAGCAGCACGGCGAGGATGAGGCCGACCGTGAAGGTACGCCTGGTCAGTTCCACCCCGCCGCTGGTCGCAAACAACAGCGCGAGGATCACCAGCATGAGAAGAGTCGAGTACTGAACGACGATGCGAGCGCCGAAGATCCGCCCGAGTGTCAGGCCACGGGTGGGGCGCGGGGACTGCGTCATGGGCTCCACCGTAGACGGTCGCCCGTCCCGTCCCGTGCCGCGGCGATGTCACACGGTGCGCCTACCCTGGTCGCATGGCCCGTCGCTCCCCCGCCCTCTCGCCGTCGCGCGCGGGCGATTTCCGTCAGTGCCCGCACCTGTACCGCCTGAGGGTGGTCGACAAGATCCCCGAGCCGCCGTCGGCCGCGGCGACCCTCGGCACGCTCGTTCACGCCGTGCTCGAGCATCTCTACGACAAGCCCGCGGTGGAGCGCACGGAGGCCACGGCATCGGCCATGCTGGAGCCGCAGTGGCGTGCCATGGTGGAGCGCGACCCCGCCCTCGGCGCGCTCCACGAGGACTCCCACGCCGAGGCGACCTGGCTGGCGGAGGGGCGCGGGCGGCTCGCCACCTACTTCACGATGGAGAACCCGCAGCGCCTGGAGCCCGACGGGCGCGAGGAGTTTGTCGAACTGCAGCTGCCGGACGGCCCGCTGCTGCGCGGGTTCATCGACCGCGTCGACGTCGCCCCCGACGGATCCATCCGCATCATCGACTACAAGACTGGCAAGACGCCGCTGCCGCAGTACGGGCACAAGGAGAAGTTCCAGATGCGCTTCTATGCGCTGCTGGTGGAGCGTCTGCGAGGACGACGGCCCGCGCTGCTGCAACTGCTGTTCCTCAAGGACGGCGGCACGCTGGTGCTGCGCCCCAGCGACGACGACCTCGCGCAGATCGAGTTCGAGGTACGCGAGCTGTGGGATGAGATTCTCGGTGCCGCGCGCACGGGCGCGTTTAGGCCCAAGAAGTCAAAGCTGTGCGGCTGGTGCTCGTTCCAATCGCTGTGCCCCGAGTTCGGCGGCGAGGCCCCTGCACTCGATCCCGACGCGGTGGAGCGTGCGCTCGGCGTGCGTCCCGTGAGCGCGTAACCCGACAGCGATATGAAAGGACGATCAATGACGATCACCACCCCGCCAGTGAGCTTCGCCGTCGTCGGCTACGGCTGGCGCGCGCCCTTCTTCCTGCGCCCCGCCGCAGTACTGCCGGACCAGTTCCGTGTCACGGGCGTGGTCACGCGCCGCGCCGAGGTGGGCGAGCGTGCCATGGCCGAGCGGGGTCTGGCGTCGTGGCGTTCGCTGGCGGACGCCGTGGCCGCGGACCGGCCCGACTTCGTGGTGGTCTCGGTGCCGTGGGAGGCGGCCCCCGAGGTCACCCGCGAGGCGGTAGCCCTCGGACTGCCGGTGTTGTGCGAGACGCCGCCGGCGCCCGACCTCGACGGGCTCCATCGGCTGTGGGCGGACGTCGGCGCCTCTGGCCTGGTGCAGATCGCGGAGCAGTACCCCGGCTATCCGGGTCACGTCGCACGCCGCGCGGTGATCGACCGGGGCCTCATCGGGCGCGTCAACGAGGTCGAGGTGTCCTCCACGCACCTCTATCACGCCATGGGTGTGCTGCGACGGATGCTCGGCGTGGGCGATGAGGGCGCCCAGGTCACCGCGATCGAGTCCAGCCATCCCCTGGTCGACCCGCACACACGCGAGGGGTGGACGGACGACAACACCGAGAGGGACGCCACCACGCTGCGCGCCATCTTCCGGTTCGAGTCCGGACGTGTCGGCACCTACGACTTCACCGATAACCAGTGGTGGAACGCGCTGAGGGCGGACAGGATCGCGGTGCGCGGCTCACGCGGCGAGATCGCGAACGACCGGGTGACCGCGCTCACGGGTCCGCGCACCATCACGACGACACACCTGGAGCGACGGCACACGGGCGTGGAACTCAACCTCGAGGGCAACGACCTCGACCACATCTCGCTCGGCACCGACGTGCTGTACCGCAACCCCTGGGTGGGCACGCGCATGGCCGATGACGAGATCGCCGTCACCGACCTGCTGGCAGGAATGTCCCGGTGGATCCACGCCGACGGCGCACCGCCCTATCCCCTGGCGGACGGCGCGCAGGACTGGGCGCTCGCGATCGCCATGCAACAGGCCGCGTCCAGCGGCCAACGGGTCACGCTCGAGCGTCAGCCCTGGGCGCGCGGGTAAGGCTTAGCGGTCGGCGCCGAGCTCGTCGATGACCTCGCCGCCGGCGACCCGGCTCAGCGAGTCGAGATCCCAGGCGTCGAGGGAGCGTACACGGCTGAGACCCTCGCGCGGCTCGATCGCCACCAGGCGGCGCACCGCGACCGTGCGCGCGCCCGAGGACCAGGCCGATCCCACCCCTGACGGCGAGTCCTCGATCGCCACGCATGCCTCGATGTCCACGCCGAGCTCGCTGGCAGCGCTCAGATACGCCTCCGGGTCGGGCTTACCGCGGCTCACCCGGTCGCCCGTGACGACCACCGAGAAGGCTCCCGGCACCGACTCCAGGAAGGCGTCGGCCAGGCGCGTGTACGACATGGTGACGAGGGCACAGGGAACGCCTGCCTCGACACACGCCTCGAGGAGGAGCCGGGCGTCCTCCTGCCATGGCACGTGCGCGCGCACCTGCTCGCTGACGCGACCCAACAGGAACTCGACGATTTCCTCGTCGGGAAGGTCGACGCCCCGCTCGCGCAGGATCTGCGCCGACAGCGTGAGTGGGTTACCCACCAGTCCGAGTCCGTCGGCGTGCGTCCACGTCACACCGAAACGGGCCGCGAGCTCGGTCTCGGCGGCAATCCAGTACGGCTCGGAATCGATGAGGGTGCCGTCCATGTCCCACAGGACGGCGGCGGGCGAAGATGCGTGCGTAGTCACGGGGCACGAGTCTAGGCTGGGCGGATGGACACGGAGGATCAGGAACCCACGCTCGGCTCGGACGAGACGGTGATGCTCGCGGCGTTCGAGGGATGGAACGATGCCGGCTCCGCCGCGTCCCAGGCGCTGGACCACCTCGCCACGTGGTGGGACGCCCGCGACCACGCGGCCCTCGACCCCGAGGACTATCACGATTTCCAGGTCAGCCGCCCGACGATCACCCGCGGTCCCTCCGGCGACCGGGTCGTCTCGTGGCCCGGCACCGTACTGTCGACGGCCCGCCCCGAGGGTGGTCCCGCCATCGTTCTCGCCCGCGGCATCGAGCCCTCCATGCGCTGGAGGACCTTCTGTGCCGAGTTACTCGACCACGCCGAGGACCTAGGTGTGACCACCATCGTGACGGTGGGCGCCCTGCTCGTCGACGTCCCCCACACCCGCCCCCTGCCCACCTTCGTCACCAGCGAGGACGAGGACGCGCGTGAAAGGTTCGGGCTCGAACGCTCCGACTACGAGGGCCCCACTGGCATCGTCGGCGTCCTCGGGCACGAGGCGCAACTACGCGGCATCACGGTGCTCAGCTTGTGGGTGGGGGTGCCGCACTACATCGCTCACCCGCCGAGCCCCAAGGCGTCCGCCGCCCTGCTTACCCAACTCGAGCGGCTCATCGGCGTGACGATCGACCTCGGCGACCTTCCCGACGAGTCCGAGGCATGGCAGCGCGGCGCCGACGAACTTGCCGAGGATGACGAGGAGATCGCGGATCACGTGCGTCAGCTCGAATCCGTGATGGACGAGACGAGCCTGCCCGAGGCGTCGGGCGACGCCATCGCCGCCGAGTTCGAACAGTTCCTGCGTCGCCGCGGCGACGGCGGCATGTCGAAGTAGCCGGCCGCCCGGGGAGACGGACGCTCAAGCCGACCACGGCATCGGCCCTCCCCTAGATGGCCGGGATCACCCCGGCGCCGAGCAGCGCGACGATCACCGCCGCGAAGCCCAGGCGGTACCACACGAAGGGCCAGAAGGTGTGGTGCGTGATGAGCTTGAGGAACCACACGATGACGGCGTAGCCGACCGCGAACGCGACGACAGTGGCGATGGCGGTGTTGACGAAGCCCGGACCGCCCGCCGCCGTGAGCTCATCGGTGTTCGTCACGAGCTCAAGCCCGGCCGAGCCGATGACGGCGGGGATTGCCAGCAGGAAGGAGTAGCGCGCCGCCGCCTCGCGGGTGAGTCCTAGGAACAGGCCCATCGAGATGGTGCCTCCCGAGCGCGACACCCCCGGGATGAGGGCCATCGCCTGTGCCAGGCCCAGCAGCCAGGCGTCCTTGGCGCGCAGTGACTCGAGTTCGCGCTCGCGCCTACCGACCTTGTCCGCCCACCCCAGCACCAGACCGAAGATCGCGAGGACGGCCGCGGTGATGTAGAGGTTGCGCAGGTGACCCTCGATGTAGTCCTGGAAGATCAGACCCAGCACGACGATGGGGATGGAGCCCAGGATCACCCACCAGCCCATGAGCGCATCGGGGCTGCCCTTGCCGAAGCGGTGGGCACGGTCGGCGCCGTTGCGGCCCGCAAGCGCGGCCAGCCACGCCGCGATGATGCGTGCGATGTCCTTGCGGAAGTACAGCAGCACCGCCGCTTCGGTACCCAGCTGGATGATCGCCGTAAAGGCCGCGCCCGGATCCTCACCGCCGGGCAAGAGCGGCCCGATGACGCGAATGTGCGCGCTCGAGGAGATCGGCAGAAACTCCGTCAGAGCCTGCACCAGTCCGAGGATGACCGCTTCCCACCAACCCATGGCGGCAAGGCTAGCGCCCGCGCGTCGCGACAGGCTCCACCGGGACACGTTCGGTAGGTTCGCGTCCATGGAACGGGCACGCGTCGGCAGCAGCGGTCTCGAGGTGTCGCGCCTCGCGCTTGGCACCATGACGTGGTCGCGTGACACGAACGCCGATGAGGCAGGTCAGCAGATCGACGCGTTCCTCGATGCTGGTGGCACCCTGCTCGACACCGCCGCGACCTACGCTGACGGCGGCTCCGAGACGCTCATCGGCGCCCTGCTCGGCGGGACGATCGCCCGCGACGACGTGCAGATTTGCACCAAGGCGGGCATCAAGCGCACGGACCGCGGCGGCATGATCGACGCCTCGCGCGACACGTTGCTGGGAACCCTCGACGCGTCACTCGCGCGCTTGGGCACGGACCACGTCGACGTGTGGTTGGTGCATGCGTTTGATGCGGTGACCCCCCTCGACGAGACCCTGCATGCCCTCGAGATCGCGGTGAACTCGGGACGCGCCCGATACGTGGGGGTGTCGAACTTCCCCGCATGGGCCATGACGCGCATCGCCACCATGGCGACCGGTCGGCCCGCGATCGCCGTCACCGAGGTCGAGTATTCGCTGCTGCAGCGCGGCATCGAACGCGAGGTACTGCCCGCGGCCGACGCGCTCGGCATGGGGGTCCTCGGCTGGTCGCCCCTCGGCCGCGGCGTCCTCACCGGTAAGTACCGCGACGCCATCCCCGCCGACTCCCGCGCGGCCTCCGAGCACCTCGCGGGCTTCGTCGCGCCCTACATGGGTCAGCGCGCCGGAGCGGTCGTCAGCGCCCTCGAGACCGCCGCTGAGGGCCTGGGCTGGTCGCCTCTGGAAACCGCGCTCGCGTGGGTGCTCGGCAGGCCCGGGCTCACGAGCGCGATCGTGGGCGCCCGCACGGCCGCGCAGTTGCTGCCGGCGCTCGACGCCGCGGATCTCGCACTACCGCCCGCCATCGGCGAGGCGCTCGACGAGGTTTCCGCCCCCGTTCTCGGATATCCCGAGCGGAGGTAGACGATGACGACCGACGCCTACCCGTTCCTCAGGTCGAAGTCGTCCATGTCGTCATCCATGTCCTCTTCGTCCTCCTCGGCGTGGCCGTCGAGGGCATCATCGTCCAGCTCCTCGTCGTCCTCGACCTCGTCCTCGAAGTCCTCGTCGAGCAACACCGGCAGCGTCTCCGCGTACTCGATGTCGAGCGCCTCTTCGTATCGCACGAAGGCCTGGGCGAGCGACTCGTACGCGTCGTCCACCGCGGCATCGTCCTCGCCGCGGCGCGACACCACCGCCTCGAGGTGCTCCTCGAAGGCGGCGGTCAGACGGCGAAGTGCCTCACGGGCTTCAGCGCTCATAGTCATGACGATATCCGCGAATGCAGTTCAATGGGAGGTGTGATGAGCAATCACTCGAACCCGGCCGGAGCCCACGTGGTCCACCCGCGTCGTCACCGCGAGCCCGCCGCGAGCCGCTTTGAGTGGCGCGTGGTCGACATCCCGCGTGACGTCACGCGGTCCGAGGCCCGCTCGTTGCTCACCGAACAGGCTGAATACGGCCGCTGGGAGCTCGCCCGCTCGCAGAAGTTCATCGGCGGCGCGCGCCGAGTGTGGCTGAAGCGCCGCGTGATGCGGGTGGAGCGCACCGACGCGGCGTAGCCCCGTGGTGCGCGAGTGGGTGCACGACGCGCTGCGCCAGGTGGCACCACTTTCGCCCCGAGGCGCCTAGGGCAGGCGTCAGGCACCGCCAGGACGGCCGATGCCGTGGCGGGCTTGCCGTCGCGACGGCGCCGCTTAGCAGCTCGCCAGGAAGCGGCTGAGCACCTTGGTGCCGAAATGCAGCGAATCGACGGGGATGCGCTCGTCAATGCCGTGGAAGAGGCTCGGGAAGTCCAAGTCGGGCGGCAGCTGCAGCGGCGCAAACCCGTAGCCGGCGATGCCTAGCGCGGCGAGATGCTTGTTGTCGGTGCCGCCCATCATGTTGTACGGCAGCACCGTCGCGCCCGGGTCCTCGACCTCCAGCGCGGCCACCATCGTCGAGACCAGCGGTACGTCGAAGGGCGCCTCGAGGCTGCGCTCGGTGATGTAGGGCTCCACCTTGACGTGGGTGCCGGCGAGTTCCTCGATCTGGCGCAGCACCTGCTCCTGCTGCCCTGGCAGGAAGCGGCTGTCGACGTAGCCGATGGCGGTGTCGGGGACGACATTCGTCTTATAGCCGGCGTCCATCATGGTGGGGTTCGCGGTGTTGCGGATCGAGGCGTCGATCATGGGGCCCACCGCACCGAGGCCGTCGATGAGCCGCCCAATCACCTCGGGCGTGGCCTCGTACGCGATGCCTTCGAGGTCGGCGACTCCCCGCAGCAGTGTCTCCACGGTGGGCGTGACGTCGATGTCCCACCCGTGTGAGGCGATCCGGTGCAGAGCTCCCGCGAGGTGAGCGACCGCGTTGTCCGTGTGCACCAGCGAGCCGTGGCCCTGCTTGCCATGCGCGATGAGGCGCAGCCACTGGATGCCCTTCTCGGCCGTCTGCAAGAGGTAGGCGCGCTTGCCGTTGACGTAGGCGGAGAAGCCCCCCACCTCGCTGACGGCCTCGGTGCAGCCGGCAAAGTCCTCGGGGTGGTTCTCGACCATCCATCCGGCTCCCCTGCGCCCACCGTGCTCCTCGTCGGCGAAGAACGCGATCACCACGTCGCGCGGCGGCTGCTGGCCCGAGTCGATCATCTGCGCCACCGACGCGAGGATCATCGCATCCATATTCTTCATGTCCACGGCGCCGCGGCCGTAGAGCATGCCGTCCTTGATCTCAGCGCCGAAGGGGTCGACCGACCAGTCCTGGGCGAAGGCCGGCACCACGTCGAGGTGGCCGTGGAGCACCATGCCGGGGCGCTCACTGTCGGCGCCCTTCCAGCGCGCGGTGAGGCTTGCGCGACCTGGCTCCGACTCGCGGATGACGGGATCGAGGCCCAGGCCGCTGAGGACATCGGCGACGTAGGTGGCGGCCTCGCGCTCACCCGGCCCGGGGTCGTCTCCGTAGTTGGAGGTGTCGATGCGGATGAGGTCCTGGCAGGTGCGGACGACGTCGAGGCTCATGGGCTCAGGCTAACGGGCTGAGCCGGACATGACGACGCCCGCCGGGCCGCCCTCAAGGAGGGAACGGGCGGCCGGGCGGGCGTTCCGTGAAGAGCCGGCGCGGGGCCGGCTTGTCAGGTGAAGATGCTCACGCC
Organism: Demequina sp. NBRC 110055; assembly: GCF_002090135.1. Classification (GTDB taxonomy): domain Bacteria; phylum Actinomycetota; class Actinomycetes; order Actinomycetales; family Demequinaceae; genus Demequina. Next base: position 195,628 of record NZ_BBRL01000006.1, read on the forward strand.
TCCAGGGCCGATGAGCAGGCCAACCACAATCAGGATGACGCCCCACAGGACGTCCTTCTGGACGATGCGCACGATGCCGAAGATGACGAGCAGAACGGCGATGATCCACAAAATGGTGGCCATGAGCTTCTCTCCCTTGCCACGTTGAGGTGTACTGCGTCGGACGGCAGGGATAACTTCGGTGAGAGCCCTGCTATTCCCGATGTACGCCGCGAGGTGCTCGTGGAGGAGAAACGACGAAGGGCCGGAGCGTCTGCTCCGGCCCTTCGTCTCGTGGTGTCCGAGGGGGGACTTGAACCCCCACGCCCTAATACGGGCACTAGCACCTCAAGCTAGCGCGTCTGCCATTTCCGCCACCCGGACAGGGTGACTGCTCTGCTCTTGCGAGCGGATCAGCGAGAAGAAACTCTAGCACGGCTCTGGCAGGTGTTTTCACCACGCTGGCGAATCCGTCACCGGAAGTCGCGACTCCTCGACGGCACCTTCAGCGACAGCGCAGACAGGTGCTCGGCGACAAGGTTGGTCGCGCCGTCGGCGCGCTCGATGCGGCCGCGTATGACCAGCGCCGGCGAGCGTCGCGCGACCGCCTGGAAGCGGCGCCACAGCCCGCGCGAGCAGATGACGTTGAGGAAGCCCGTCTCATCCTCCAAGGACAGGAACGTCACTCCCTTCGCGGTGCCCGGGCGCTGGCGATGCGTCACCACGCCGGCCACGCTCACACGCCGCTCCGCCTCGTAACCCAGCACCCCTGCCACGGTGAGGACGCCCTGGGCGTCGAGGCCGTCGCGCACAAAGACCGTCGGGTAGGTGTCGGTCGAGACCCCCGAGGCCCACACGTCGGCGATGGCCTCCTCCACCACGCTCATGCCCGGCAGCATGGGGGCGTCGACGCCAGGCGCGGTGCCGGGAAGCGTGTCGGGCCCCTCGAGCGACAGCGCTCCCGAGGCCCACAGCCCCTCGCGGCGCGTCACCCCGAAGGACTCGAGCGCGCCCGCGGTGGCGAGCGCCTCCCACTGCGCGGTGGTGAGGCCCTTCTCGGGTGCGAGCCCCGCCTGGCCCGAGACGCCGGAGGGCCGCACCCGCACGCGCCTGGCCATGTCGCGCAGGTCGCTGAACGGGCGCTCGGCGCGCGCGTCGACGATGGCCTGGGCGGCGTCGGCCCCGAGCCCGCGCACCGAGGCGAGCCCCATGCGCACCGCGAGCGTGCGGTCAACACGCACGAGTCTGGCCATATCCGCCCGCGTCTCCCCCGGCGCCGCAAACGGCGCGTCGAGCCGCTCGACCGTGGCCAGCGCATCGGACCTCGCCACGCACGGCCGCAACACCACCTGGCCGTGACGTCTGGCATCGGCCGCGAGGGACTGCGGGCTGTAAAAGCCCATGGGCTGCGCCGCGAGCAGGCCCGCATAGAAGGCGGCGGGCCGGTGGACCTTGAGCCAACTCGACGCGTAGACGAGGTAGGCAAACGAATAGGAGTGCGACTCGGGAAAGCCGAAGTCGCTGAAGGCCTTGAGCTTGTCGAAGATCTGCGCGGCGACGTCGGCGGTGATGCCACGCTCATTCGCGCCCACCATGAAGCGTGCCCTGAGCGCCTCCATGCGCTCGGGGCTGCGCTTGGATCCCATGGCGCGGCGCAGCTGGTCGGCAAGCGCGCCGTCGAACCCCGCGCAGTCCATGGCCATCTGCATGAGCTGCTCCTGGAACAGCGGCACGCCCAGGGTCTTGCCCAGCGACTTCTCGAGCAGCGGGTGCAGGTACGTGACCTCCTCTCGCCCGCGGGCGCGGTTGATATACGGATGCACGGATCCACCCTGGATGGGACCGGGACGGATGAGCGCGACCTCGATGACGATGTCGTAGAAGCGCCGCGGACGCAGGCGCGGCAGGGTCGCCATCTGGGCGCGCGACTCGACCTGGAACACGCCCACGGTGTCCGCGGCGCACAGCAGGTCGTACACCTCCGGGTCCTCTTGCGGCAGCGAATGCAGACCCAGGCTCTCCCCCGCGACGTCGCGCATGTAGCCGAAGGCGTACCTCAGCGCCGAGAGCATGCCCAGGCCCAGCAGATCGAACTTCACCAGGCCCGCGTCGGCGCAGTCGTCCTTGTCCCACTGCAACACGGTGCGGCCGGGCATGCGCGCCCACTCCACGGGGCATACGTCGATCACGGGTCTATCGCACAGCACCATGCCGCCGGGGTGAATGCCCAGGTGGCGCGGCAGGCGCATGAAGCGGTCGGCAAGATCCAGGACGGGCTCGGGGATGTGGTCGAGGTCCTGGGAGGGCGGCGGCTCGGGCCACATGGCGTCACGTTGCTTCGCCGCCCACTCCTCTTGTTTCTCCTGCGGGACACGCAGGGACCCCCACCTGTCGATGCTCGTGGACCACGCATCCTGCTGGCCCGCGTCGTATCCGAGCGCCTTGGCGGCGTCGCGCACCGCGGAGCGGGGCCGGTACTGGATGACGTTGGCGACCATGGCGGCGTTGATGCGGCCGAACCGCCGGAAGACGTACTGGATGACCTCCTCGCGACGGTCGGACTCGATGTCCACGTCGATGTCGGGCGGTCCGTCGCGTTCGGGCGCGAGGAAGCGCTCGAACAGCAGCCCATGGGTGACGGCGTCGACGGCGGTGACGCCGAGCGCGAAGCACACCGCCGAGTTGGCTGCCGATCCCCTGCCCTGGCACAGGATGTCGGACTCCCGGCAGAAGTTCACGATGTCGTGGACGATGAGGAAGTAGCCGGGAAAATCGAGCGCCTCGATGACGTTCATCTCGTGTTCGATCTGCGCCCACGCACCGGGCACACGTTCCGCATGCGGCGGCCCGTAGCGCTCGTATGCGCCGCGGCGCACCAGCTCGCGCAGCCATGACGCCTCGGAATGCCCCTCCGGTACGGGGTACGGCGGCAGGTGCGGGGCGACCAACTGGAGGTCGAAGGCGCATTCGTCGGCGAGCGCAGCCGCGGTAGCGACGGCCTGTGGGTGGCGACGGTGACGCACCAGCATCTCGGCCGCCGAGCGCAGGTGTCCGGCGGCCCCCGCGGGCAGCCAGCCGTCCATGTCGTCCAGCGACGAGCGGGCGCGCACGGCCGCGACGGCCGCGGCGAGGTCGGCATCGCGCGGGGACGCGTAGTGCGCATTGGTGGTGGCGACGAGCGGCAGGCGGGCGTCGAAGGCAAGGTCGGCCAGGGCATCGGCGATCTCTGAGTCGAACGGGTCGCCGCTGTCGGTGATCTCGACGGCGACGTTGTCGCGGCCGAACATCCCCACAAGCCGGTCGAGTTCACGGCGCGCCGCGGCATGCCCAGCGCGGGTCACGGCACCGTCGAGCGGGTTGGCACCCGGCACACCCACGCCCGCCAGCGCCCGGCGCACGGTGCCCTTGCGGCAGCCGGTGAGCACCAGGAACTCGCCGTCGCCCGTGGCCGCCAGGTCCTCGAGCGTGTAGCGGGCCAGGCCCTTCTCGCCGGTGGCGAGGTGTGCCATGCCGATGGCGTGCGACACCCTGCCGTAGCCGCTGGCCCCACGCGCGAGCACCAACAAGTGCGAGCCGCGCGGGTCGGGCTTGCCGGTGGGAGGGTCGAGCACGGGCGGGCCGCCAGGGGTCTCGGGGGCGGCGAGGTGAAGTTCCGCGCCGAACACCGTGGGCAGGTCGATGGCGCGCGCGGCATTGGCGAAGCGCACCGCGCCGTACAGGCCATCGTGGTCGGTGATGGCGAGGGCGCTGAGGCCCAGCCTGCCAGCCTCGGCCGCCATCTCCTCAGGGTGGTTCGCACCGTCGAGGAAGCTAAAGGCGCTGTGGGCGTGCAGCTCGGCGTAGCGGGGCTCAGTCATAGATGGCCTCGAGCCACCACTGGCCGCCGGAGAAAGCGGCGAGCAGCGCCGGTCCCCCCTCCGCCCGGCGTAGTGCCACCTGCAGATAGGCGCGCCGCGACGCCTCGGCCGACCACCACCGCTCGGCGATGGGCCACGGCCCAGCCCATGCCTCGATAGGTTCGGCCGCCTCCCAGGTGGGCTCGTCCCCCACATGACCGGCGGCGGGGTGACGCCTGGCCGCGGCGGCGCGTGCCTTGCCAGGATCGGCCTGGAGACGCACCCAGGTGGGCGGGGCTGACAAAGCCAGGCGGCGGTCAACGATGACAGGGCTGCCGCCGGCGTCGAGCACCTGCAGGGGCTCGGGCAGCGGCAGCACGGTCGCGGGCGCGGGGTCGGGTATGCGCCCGGGCCAGGGGTGGTCGACCTTGCGCGCGGGCGTCACCTCCTGCCCCCACGGCGCGGCGAGCACGCGGTCGCGCGGCGAACGTCCGCCCTGCTCGCGCACCGCCAGCACGGCATCGGGCCCCAGCAACGACTGCATGCGCTCCACGGTGCGTTGGGCACGAGAGTCGGCGCCGGAGACCCCTCCCCACAGGAAGGCCTGCTCGTCCCCCAGGGCGATGACGTCCTGCGCGGTGAGGCTGAGACTCGTCAGTGGCGCGGGCTCGGGCCCGTTCGCGGTGCCCGATAGCCATCCCTCGAGCTGCCAGCGCACCCGGTCCGCCATGTGGCGGGAAAAGGCGCCCGCACGCGAGCCCACGTCCGTGCGCCACACCCTCTCGAGGGTGTCGCCGCGCTCGGTGCGCGCCGCGATCCTCACGCGCGAGCAACGCACACCGGCCGCGAGCAGCGCCTCGTCGAGCCGACGCGAAGACTCGGCGGCCACCAGGGTCAGCTGCTCGATGCGCTCGGCGGGCTCCTCGAACTCGTAGGCCACCTCGATATCGTCTTCGGAGCGGCGCAGGACGGGCGGGCGCACGTCCTCGCCGCGGCCGATGCGGTGGGCCCACCTCCCCACCGGGCCAAACCGGGCGAGCACATCGCCCGCGGGCAGCGCCGTGAACTGGGCCAGGGTGGTGATGCCCAGGCGCGTCAGCACACTCACGAGGTCCTCGACGCCCTCCCGCTGGCGCCGCTCCATGGCGGCGAGGCTCAGCGCCTCAACAGGGGCGTCCGCAAGAAACTCCGCGGAGCGTCCCGCGGGCACCAGCACCGAGGAACGGGCGGCCATGATCGCGGCCAGCAACCCGTCCGCAGCTCCCACGGCACACTCGTGCCCCGAGACCTCCGCCACCGCGCCCACCAGGGCCTCGGCGAGCGCCTCCTCGGAACCATGAAACCGGGCCGCCCCCTCGGCGGGGACCATCAGCAGACCCGGACGGGAAATCTCGACGCCCGCGACCACCTCCTCGGCGGCCGCCGCGACCGCCTCGAACTCGCGCGCGTCACGCCCCTCGTCGTAGGGCAGGATCACCAGCTCGGGGCACGCGCGTTGCGCCTGACGTTTACCGTGCCCGCGCCGCACGCCGGCCGCACGGGCCGCCGCCGAGACCGCGACCATGCCGCGGCCATGGAGCACCGCCGCGGGGGCATCGGCCCCCATCCCGGCGGCGCGGGCCGCGGCCGCGACGGGCCAGTCGGGCACCCACAACACCGCGCGCCGGGTCGCCGTGGCGGGGCCGCCGCGGGCGTGCGCCGGGGCGCTCATGCGACCTCCTCCGTGACGCGCGTCGCGGCGGCACGCATCCCCGTCAGGTCGGCATCAAGGGTGAGCCGCATGCGCCTGACGGCGCCCGAGCGGCGCCCCGCCACAGCGACGGACAGGTCACGCTCGCGAAGCCGCCCCTCTCCCGCCCCCAGCCCGCGCCAGGCGGAGCGCTCGACGGTCATGGTCGTGTGCGCTCCCGCCCACGGCCCTGCCGCAAGGATGACGGAGCCGCGCTCGCGTGCGCGGGACGCCAGGCGGCGCCTGTCAGCCTCCGACAGCGCCGTGCGCGCCCCCACGAGGGTGATGTCCATGCCGTCGACCGCGGCGCCCGCCGCCTCCACGATCTGGGTGCCGGGATGGGGCACCAGGACCAGCCGTGCCAGGTCGAGACCGCGCCGCGCAGCCGCGACCACCCCCACCGCAGGCATGCCCAGGACCGCGGTCCATGATCCCTCCCGTGACGCCGTGGCCGCGAGCGCGAGCATGAGCGAGGTCGAGCCGTCCACGGAGATCACCGAGCCGCGCGTGAGCCCCTCGGGCAGGAGCCCAGACAGCAGGTCGTCGAGGGGAAGGCGGGGACGCTCACCCGCCTGACGGGTGGTTCCCACCCGGGCCTCGACGGAGCTCAGGGCGGCGCGCGCGGCCGCCAGGCGCTCGGCGCGCGAGCCGAGCACACTCCCCTGGCCCTGCAGCATGCGACCCTCCTGACCTGCCTGCGCTGGGGTCCCGCCCCAGACGCGTTCGAACATATGTTCGATTATCGCAGGGGGCGCCGACATCGTCCATCGGCGCCCCCACAGAGGGCGCCTGCCAGGGCGGACGGCGGGTCAGGCGGTCAGCGCAGCGCCCACAAAGCGACGGCCGACGCCGCGGCGACGTTCAGCGAGTCCACTCCCCCGGCCATGGGGATGGTGACGACGGCATCGGCCGCCCGCTGGGCCGCCCGGGTGAGGCCGTCACCCTCGGCGCCCATCACCACCGCCACGCGCTCGTGACCGCCGGCCGCGAAGTCGTCGAGCGACACCGCATCGTCCGCAAGAGCGAGGGCCGCGACGACGAAGCCGGCCTCCTTGAGCTCGTCGAGGGCGCCGGGCCACTCGTCGGCGCGCGTCCACGGCACCTGGAAGACGGTACCCATGGACACCTTGACGCTGCGCCGGTACAGCGGGTCGGCGCAGGTGGGGGCGCAGATGATCGCGTCCGCGCCGATGCCCGCCGCGGAGCGGAAGATCGCACCCACGTTGGTGTGGTCGACGATTCCCTCGAGCACCACCACCCGCCGCGCACCGCGCACCAGGTCGGCGACCGACGGCAGCGCGGGGCGTTCCATTGCCGCAAGCGCGCCGCGATGCACCTGGAACCCGGTGACCGCCTCGAGTTCCTCCTCGGAGCGCACCAGCACAGGAGCGTCGACGCCCGCGGCCGCGAGGGCCGCGCGGGCGCTGCCCTCCCAGCGCGGGCTTACCAGGATGGATCGGGGCCGGTGCCCGGCGGCCAGGGCCCGCTCGATGACCTTGGCCCCCTCGGCCATGTAGAGGCCGCGCTCGGGCTCGAGCCTGCGGCGCAGCGCCACGTCGGTGAGGTCGCGATAGTCGTCGAGAAGCACAGACCTAGTGTGACAGCAACGCTGAGCGCCCCATGGGACTCACGGAATCGCTGAGAGCGACGGTGAGCGTCCCATGGGGCGCTGCGGCGATACGGAGCTGGGCTACTGGCCGCGTTCGGCGTCCGGGTCGAACGGGCGGCCCGAGCGGGTGCCTGAGTCGGTCGCGTCGGAGGTAGCGTCCTCGACCTCCTGCTTGGCCAGACGCAATGCCTCGGCGGGATCGGTGAGGGCCGAGGTGATGCGCGACTTGCGCTCCTTGCCACGCTCGGGGTCGCGGCCCAGCGGCTCGAGCTCCTCTTCCTGGCCGAAGGCCGCGGAGATGGACTTGAGCGCGCCCGTGAACTCGGTGGGAACGAACCAGATCTTGTTCGACTCGGTCTTCGCGATCTCGGGCAGCACCTGCAGGTACTGGTAGGCGAGCAGCTTGGAGTCGGCGTCGCCCTCGTGGATGGCGTCGAACACCTGCAGGATCGCGCGCGCCTCACCCTCGGCGGTGAGGATCGCGGCCTGCGCGTCACCCTCGGCCTTGAGGATCGCCGACTGCTTCTGACCCTCGGCCTCGAGGATCTGTGACTGCTTCACACCCTCGGCGGTGAGGATCGCGGCGCGGCGGTCACGCTCGGCGCGCATCTGCTTCTCCATCGAGTCCTTCACGGACAGCGGCGGGTCGATCGCCTTGAGCTCGACGCGGCCCACGCGGATGCCCCACTTGCCGGTCGCCTCGTCGAGCACCGAGCGCAGTTGACCGTTGATCTGGTCGCGGCTGGTGAGCGTCTGCTCGAGGTCCATGGTGCCGATGACGTTACGGATCGTCGTGACAGTGAGCTGCTGCATACCGACGATGTAGTTGGCGATCTCATAGACGGCGGCGCGGGCGTCGGTGACCTGGAAGTAGATCACCGTGTCGATTTCGACGACGAGGTTGTCCGAGGTGATCACGGACTGCGGCGGGAAGGACACGACCTGCTCACGCATGTCGACCTTCTGGCGCACCTTGTCGATGAACGGGACCAGCAGGTGCATGCCGGCCTGCATGGTGCGGCTGTAGCGGCCCAGGCGCTCGACCACGCGGGTCTCCGCCTGCGGCACGATCTGGATAGCGCGCGCGATCGCCACGATGACGAACAGCGCGAAGGCAATCGCGAGCACGATCGCAATGACTTGGGTGACGGTCACGTCACTCCCCCTTTTCCGGAGCGACGATCGCCGTCGCTCCCCTAATGGCCACGATGGTGACCTCTGTTCCCTCGAGGATCTCGGGCGCGTCGTCCTCAGTGCGCGCGCTCCAGACCTCGCCGGACACCTTGATGCGGCCGCTGGTCTCGGTGACGATGTCGAGGGCGCGTGCGGCCGCGCCGACCAGCGCCGCCGTGTTGGTCTCGACCAACTCACCCTTGCGGCGTAGCGACTTCAACAGATAGGGCCGCAGCGCAAAGAGCAGCAGCACCGCGACCACGCAGGCAATGATGATGCACAGCCATAGCGGGGCACCCAGGAGCGCCGCGGTGCCGCCCGCGATGGCTCCTCCAGCCAGCATCGCAAACGTGAGGTCGAGGGTGAAGACCTCGACGATACCGAGGGCCATTGCCCCGATGAACCACCACATGGAATCCACGCGGACCACCTCCTGCTTCGAAACCTAGCAGGGGCGACGCGCCAGCGGCATCGGCCGTGGGGACGAGGACGGGCATCGGCCGTAAGGTCGGCGGCCGACGCCCGGGTCGGGGTGGCGGCGTCAGTCGGACGTGAGGGCGGGGGCCTGCGCGCGTGCGGCAATAGCGTCGCGCCGGTGAGCCCTCCAGGACCACGCGACCGCGCCGACCCACAGGGCGACGATCGCCGCATAGACGGCCGTCTGGGCCACACCCGCGACCGGAATGATTTCCGCGCGAATGAGCGTGCGGGTGTTGGTGAGGATGATGAGCCCTCCCACGGCCGCACCCAGGAGGCGGGGCGGGATGATGCGCACCAGCCAGGCGGCGATCGGCGCGGCGAGCAGACCGCCCGCCAGGAGCGAGAGGACCCAGCCCGCGTCGATCCCCGCGGTGCCGATGCCGAGAAGGAAGCCCAGGGAGGCCGCCAGCGCCACTAGAAACTCGCTGGTGTCGATCGAGCCAATCACCTTGCGCGGCTCCATGCGCCCCGACGCCAGCAGCGCAGGAGTGCCGACCGGCCCCCACCCGCCACCACCGGTGGCGTCCACGAAACCGGCGACGAGGCCGAGGGGCGCCAGGAACCGCTTGCCGAGCGGGCGACGGTCGGGGGCGACGCGCACGCCCCACAGCGTGAAGCGCAGCAGGACGTACACACCGAGGGCGAGAAGCACGATGGCCATCACCGGGGCAGCCACCTCGGTCGACAGATTCGACAACACCGTGGCACCGAGGAAGGCACCCGCGGCGCCGGGAATCCCGACACGTCGCACGACCCGCCAGTCCACGTTGCCGAGCTTCCAGTGAGCCGCGCCACTGGCGAGGGTTGTCCCCACCTCGGCGAGATGGACGGTCGCCGATGCCGCGGCCGGGCTGATCCCGGCCGCCAGCAACAGGGTGGTCGATGTGACGCCGTAGGCCATGCCCAGCGAGCCGTCGACGAGTTGAGCTCCAAAACCGATGAGGGCGAGGACAACGAGGGAGCGCACGGCCACCTCCCGGGGACAGCGGCGCGGCGGCGCCGGAGGCGATCCTCATCGCCTCACGCCGCACATTACCTAGTTTCCTAGTAGGAAACAATACCTACTTCAAGAGTAGGAATTTAGGGGTTGGTCCAGGCCCCCTCATCGGCGAGGAGGGCACGCACGTCGCGAGGGAGGCTGCCCGACGCAAGGTCCGCGAGCGTGACGGCCTCGAGTACCGCGCGAACGTTCGCCCGCAGCGCCACCCACACGTCGATCAGCGGTGCGGCGGGGCCTTGATAGTCGAGCTCCGAGGGACGCTCCCCGCGCACGAACACGAGCGGACCGTCGACGGCACGCACCACATCGGCCACGGAGATCTGGGCGGCGTCCCGGGCGAGCCGATAGCCGCCACCGAGGCCTCGCTGGCTGACGACCAGGCCCTCCGCTCTCAGCGCCGTGAGGATCGCCTCGAGGAACTTCCGGGGAATCTGCTGCGTGGCCGCGAGGTCCTCGGCGGTGCGGGGCGCGCCGTCCAATGAGGCTGCAAGCTCCGCCGCCGCCCTCACCGCGTAATCGGCCTTCGCGGAGATCCTCATCAGCTCAGGCGCGGCGGGCGGCCCAGCGGCCGGCCACCTCGGTGAGCGTCACGGGCATGCCGTACGTCGCGGTGAGGTTCTCCGAGGTGATGGTCTCGTGCAGTGCTCCGGCGGCAACGATCCGTCCCTCACGCAGCAGCATCGCGTGGGTGAAGTCGACCGGAATCTCCTCGACGTGGTGCGTGACCAGCACCATCGCGGGCGAGCGGTAGTCGCCGGCGAGTTCGGTGAGGGCGCCGAGGAGCTCCTCACGTCCTCCCAGGTCGAGGCCCGCAGCGGGCTCGTCGAGCAACAGCAGTTCGGGGTCCGCCATGAGGGCGCGGCCGATCTGGACCCGCTTGCGTTCGCCCTCCGACAGCGTCCAGAACCGACGTGCGGCGAAACCCTGCATGCCGAAGGCGGCGAGCAGCGCCTCCGCGCGCTCGACGTCGACGTCCTCGTACTCCTCACGCCAGCGTCCGGTCACACCGTGCGCGGCGGTCATCACCACATCGAGCACAGTCTCGTCGGCGGGAATGCGGTCCGCGAGCGCCGCCGAGGTCAGGCCCACCCGAATCCGCAGGTCCTGCACATCGGCACGGCCCAGCGTCGCGTCAAGGATCGTGGCCTCGCCCGAGCTGGGGTGCATACGCGCCGACGCGATCGAGATCAGCGACGTCTTGCCCGCGCCGTTGGGGCCCAGGATGACCCAGCGATCGGCGGAGTCCACGCTCCAGTTGATGTCGGACAGGATGGCGTTGTCGGAGCGACGCAGCCCCACGCCCTGGAACCTCAGCACCTCGGTCATGATGCGTTCAGCCTAGTCCGTGAGTTCCTGGTAGAGCGCCAGCGTGCGCTCCCCGATCGTGTGCCACGAGAAGTGCTCGGTGGCACGTGCGCGACCGACCGCTCCCCACTCGCGGGCGCGGTCCAGGTCGGACACGGCATCGGCGAGCGCGGCTCCCAGGTCGGCCACGAACGCGTCCGCGTCCTTGGGGGTACCAGTGCCGTCGTCCACCTGGTCGATCGGCACGAGGATGCCCGTCTCGCCGTCCACCACGACCTCGGGGATGCCGCCGGTTGCGGTGGCGACGACGGGCAGGCCCACCGCCATCGCCTCGAGGTTCACGATGCCCAGCGGCTCGTACACGCTGGGGCACACGAACGCGGTGCACGCGTCCAGCACGGCGACCAGCTCAGGGCGCGGCAGGTGCTTGTCGATCCAGATCACGCCGTCGCGCTTGGCACGCAGCTCTTCGACCAGACCGGTGACCTCCGCCATGATCTCCTTCGTGTCGGGCGCGCCGGCGCACAGCACGATCTGCACCTCGGGCGGCAGCGACTCGACAGCGCGAAGGAAGTACGGAAGGCCCTTCTGGCGCGTGATGCGGCCCACGAACACCAACGCCGGGCGCGACGGGTCGATGCCCCAGTCGGCGACCACGGCATCGGCCGCCTGCCGTTCCTCGTCGGTGGACGGCGCCGCCCACGCGTCGACATCGATGCCGTTGTGAATCACGTGCACCTTGTCGGGGTCAACGTTCGGGTACGAGCGCAGCACGTCACGGCGCATGCCGCCGGATACGGCGATGATGGCATCGGCATTCTCATAGGCCGTGCGTTCGATCCACGACGACACCTGATAGCCGCCGCCGAGCTGCTCGGCCTTCCACGGTCGCAGCGGCTCGAGCGAGTGCGCAGAAATGACGTGGGGGATGCCGTGGAGCTTGGCCGCGAGATGGCCAGCCATGTTCGCGTACCACGTGTGCGAGTGGACCAGGTCGGCGCCTTCGCAGTCCTTCGCCATGGGTAGGTTGTGCGCGAGCACGTCGAGTGAGGCATCGCCGACTCCGCCTCCGAGCGGGTCGTATCCGACCACACCGTCTTCCTCGCGGGGGCCGTCGAAGGCCCGCACGGTGACATCGATGTGGTCGCGCAGCACGGCAGCCAATTCGGTGACGTGGACGCCTGCGCCTCCGTAGACGTGGGGCGGGTACTCGCGGGTAAGGATGTCTGCACGCATGTGGCCCACGCTAGCCGCGTCCTGGGCGTGTGACCTGTTCACTCGCCGGGCATGGCGCCTATGCTGGGCATATGCCAGCGCCGAAAGTTCTCGCCATCGTCCTTGCCGGAGGTGAGGGCAAGCGCCTGATGCCCCTCACCGCGGCCCGAGCCAAGCCCGCGGTACCGTTCGGCGGCACCTACCGACTGGTGGACTTCGCCCTGTCCAACCTGGTGAACTCGCGCTATCTGCATGTCGTCGTGCTGACCCAGTACAAGTCGCACTCGATGGACCGTCACATCGCCCGCACGTGGCGCATGTCGCCGCTTCTAGGCAACTATGTGGCCCCGGTGCCCGCGCAGCAGCGTCGCGGCAAGCACTGGTACCTCGGCTCCGCCGATGCGATCTATCAGACCGTCAACATCATCGAGGACGAGAGCCCCGACTATGTGGTCATCGTGGGTGCCGACCACGTGTACCGCATGGACTTCTCGCAGATGGTCGACAAGCACATCGAGACCGGCGCGGACTTCTCCGTCGCGGGCATCCGTCAACCGATTGAGCTGGCCGACCAGTTCGGCGTCATCGACGTCGACAAGGATCGCCCAGGCTTCATCAAGGCCTTCCTCGAGAAGCCCACCGAGCCCGAAGGTCTGCCCGACTCGCCTCAAGAGGTGCTCGCGTCGATGGGCAACTACGTCGCCACCGTGGGTCCGCTGCTTGAGGCCTTGAAGGCCGATGCCGAGTCCGCGACCTCCAAGCACGACATGGGAGGCGACATCGTCCCTCACTTCGTCGACAAGGGCACGTGCGGGTTCTACGACTTCGTCGACAACGACGTCCCCGGCTCGACCGACCGCGACCGCAACTACTGGCGCGACGTCGGGACGCTCGACTCGTACTACGACGCTCACATGGACCTCATCGCGGTCATGCCGATCTTCAACGTGTACAACCACGAGTGGCCGCTGCACCAGGGACTCATCACCGAGCCGCCGGCGAAGTTCATTCACTCCGAGGAGGGCCGCCTGGGCCACGCCGCGGACTCGATCGTCTCCCCCGGAGTGATCGTCTCCGGCGCGACGGTGACGGGCTCCGTCCTGTCCCCCGGCGTGCGCCTGCACTCCTGGTCCACCGTGTCCGACTCGGTGTTGCTCGACCACGTCATCGTCAACCGTCACGCCCAGGTGCACCGCGCCATCCTCGACAAGAACGTCATCATCGAAGAGGGTGCCCGCGTCGGCATCGACCGTCAGTCCGACCTGGAGCGCGGCTTCACCGTCACCGAATCCGGCATCACGGTGGTGCCCAAGGGCACGGTCGTCACCGCATGACTGGACGCCTCATCGTCCTCGACGTGGATTCCACCCTCATCACGTCCGAGGTCATCGAGTTGATTGCTGCCCGCGCGGGGACCCAGGACGAGGTGGCGGCGGTCACCGAGGCGGCCATGCGCGGCGAGATCGACTTCGCCGAGTCGCTGCGTCAGCGCGTAGCGACCCTCGCGGGTGTGCCGGACACGGTGTTTGCCGATGTGCTCCACGAGGTGCGCTTCACGCCTGGCGCCGAAGAACTGGTGGCGACGCTGCAGGACGAGGGGTGGACGGCGGCGCTCGTCTCGGGCGGTTTCATCGAGGTCGTCGAGCCGCTGGCCGCACGCATCGGCATCACGCATTTTCGCGCCAACCGGCTCGAGGTGGTCGACGGCCAGCTCACGGGCCGTACCGTCGGCCCCGTGATCGACCGGGCCGCGAAGGCTCAGGCGCTACGCGAGTACGCGGCCCAGTTGGGCCTGTCCCCCGCCGACTGCGTGGCCGTGGGCGACGGCGCCAATGATCTGGATATGATGGCCGTCGCCGGCCTTGGCGTCGCCTTTAACGCCAAGCCGGTGGTGCAACATCAGGCGGACGTCGCGGTCAATGCGCCGACGCTGGCGGCCGTGCTCGACGTCATCGAGCGCTAACTTCTCCCCCCACACAAGCGAGGGCCGATGCCGTGGTCACCCACGGCATCGGCCCTCGCTTGTGTGCCTTAAACGTCGCGGCCGGAGATGACCTTCACGAGCCGCGCCGAACCGGAGCCGAGCTCGGCCCACGCACCGTCGTACTCGAGAATCGCGGCGCAACCGGTGTTGAGGCCGAGCGCAATGTTCTTGAGCGCGGCGGTCTCGGAACCGTCGCCGGCGAGATAGGCGGTGGTGCGCGACGACGTGGGCTCGTGGCCCACCATCACGACCACGTCGGCGTCACCGGCGGTGCGGGCCACGTCGAGCAGGCCCTCGACATCGGTCTCGTAGAGGTCGTCGACCACGCGTGTGTCGACCTCACCGAAGGCGTTGGCCATGAGCTTCCACGTCTGTTGCGTGCGCAGCGACGGGGACACGAACGCGACGGTGGGCGCGTAGCCCGCGGCCGCGAGCTCCTGGCCCAACTTGGTGGAGGCCTGACGCCCGATGAGTTCGAGCGGGCGGTCCATGTCGTTGCCATAGTCGGCAGGGCTCTCCGCCTTGGCGTGGCGGGCGATGATAAGGGTCGGCATAGTCACTGTCCCATCGCGTGGACGCCACCATCCACGTGGATCATCTCTCCCGTGGTGGCCGGGAACCAGTCGGACAACAGGGCGGTAACGGTGCGGGCGGTGGGCTCCGTGGCCGAGGAGTCCCAGCCCAGCGGCGCGCGCTTGGACCAGTTTCCCTCCATCTGCTCGAAGCCGGGGATGTGCTTCGCAGCGGTGGTCTTGATCGGGCCCGCCGAGACCAGGTTGGCACGGATGCCGTGCTCGCCGAGATCGCGGGCGAGGTAGCGGTTGACCGCCTCCATCGCGGCCTTGGCCACACCCATCCAGTCGTAGACGGGCCACGCGAAACGGCCGTCAAAGGTGAGGCCCACGATCGAGGAGCCCGGCACCATCAGCGGCAGCGCCGCCTGCGCGAGCGCCTTCAGCGAGTACGACGAGATCTGCACGGCGGTCGAGACGTCGTCCCACTCGCCCGACATGAAGTTGCCGCCCATCACGGACTGCGGGGCGAAACCGATCGAGTGCACCACGCCGTCCAGATGCGGCACGTGCTCGCGCACCTTGTCCGCGAGCGCGGCGAGGTGCTCGGGGTCCGTCACGTCGAGTTCAACGACGGGGGCCTCGACGGGGAGGCGCCGTCCCATCGCCTGCGTGATCTTGAGCGAGCGGCCCACACCCGTGAGAACCACGGTCGCACCCTGCTCCTGGCACAGGCGCGCGACCTCGAAGGCGATCGAGCCCTCGGTCAGCACGCCGGTCACCAGGATGTTCTTGCCATCAAGCATTCCCATGAAGTCTCTCCTTATCCGTGATGAGCCTAGCGCCGACGACACGTCCCGGCCCGCGCCGCCGCGGCGCGCCTCGCGGAGCCAGTAGATTGTGCGCCGGGAGCGCGGCGCGCGCGGGGAGATACCGACTCAAGGAGACACGCATGGCACTCATGCCCTGGACACTTCACGGCGATGGCCGTTCGATTGCGGCCGATGCCGTGGTGAGACCCAAGGAGCGGCTCACCTGGCCGCGCACCATCGGGCTGGGCGCGCAGCACGTGCTGGCCATGTTCGGCTCCACGTTCGTGGTGCCGCTGCTCACGGGCTTCCCGCCCAGCACCACCATCTTCTTTTCCGCCGTCGGCACCATCCTGTTCCTGATCATCACCGGCAACCGTCTGCCGTCCTATGTGGGCTCGTCGTTCGCGTTCATCGCGCCCATCACGGCTGCGGTGGCCTCGGGCGGCGAGAGTGCGGCGCTGGGTGGCCTCGTCGCGACCGGCCTGTTGCTTGCCGTCGTGGGCGTCATCGTCCATGTGGCCGGGACGCGCTGGATCGAGGTGACGATGCCTCCTGTCGTCACCGGTGCGATCGTCATGCTTATCGGCCTCAACCTCGCCCCCGCAGCGTGGGGCATGGTCCAGGCCTCGCTCGGCACGGCGCTCGTGTCCGCGCTTGCCGTCATCCTCATCACGGTGCTGTTCCGCGGCATCCTGGGTCGCCTGTCGATCCTGCTGGGCACCGTCGTGGGCTGCGTCGTCGCCGCCTTTAACGGCGAGTACGACCTCAGCGGCGTCAGGGACGCCGCTTGGTTCGGGCTGCCCGACTTTGCGACCCCGACGTTCGACCCCTCGGTCATGCTCATGTTCCTGCCGGTGGTGTTCGTGCTCATCGCGGAAAACATCGGCCACGTGAAGTCGGTGTCCGCCATGACGGGCGAGGACCTCGACCCCATCACGGGCCGGGCGCTGCTGGCCGACGGTGTCGCCACCACCGTGGCGGGCCTCGGCGGAGGCTCGGGCACGACCACGTACGCCGAGAACATCGGCGTCATGGCCGCGACTCGCGTGTACTCGACGGCCGCCTATTGGTGCGCCGGCGGCTTCGCGCTGCTGCTGAGCCTGTCACCCAAGGTGGGCGCACTCATCGCCGCCACCCCGCCGGGTGTGTTGGGCGGCCTGTCCACCGTGCTGTTCGGCATGATCGCCGTGCTCGGCGCCCGCATCTGGGGCCAAGGCAAGGTCGACTTCGGCAACCCCGTCAACCTCATCCCCGCGGGCGTCGCGCTGATCATCGGCGCCGCCAACTACACCTGGCAGGTGGGCGAGTTGAAGTTCGAGGGCATCATCCTCGGCACCGCCGCCGCCCTCATCGCATACCACCTGATGGCGGTGATCACGCGCTGGCGCGACGCCTCGAACCCTGTGGCATCGCCCGCCTACGTCGAGGGCGACGACCACTAGCCGACGCTCCCGTAGGGCGAGGGCCCCGCAACCATCGGTTGCGGGGCCCTCGCTGTGAGCGGAACCTCCCAAGTACTGCGGGCGCCACGGCATCGGCCGCTGTTAGTGACCCATCCCCAGGCCGCCGTCGACGGGCAGCACCGCGCCGGAGACGTACCCGGCTGCGTCAGACGCGAGGTAGACGGCCGCGGCCGCGACCTCGTCGGCGGCGCCGAAGCGCTTGGCGGGGATCGACGCCTCGTACTGCTTCTTCGTGTCCTCGGGCAGCTCGTCGGTCATGTCGGTGGTGATGAAGCCCGGCGCGATGACGTTCGCGGTGATGCCGCGTCCACCCACCTCCCGCGTGATCGAGCGCGCCATGCCCACCAGCGCAGACTTGGACGCCGAGTAGTTGACCTGGCCGGGGTTACCCATGAGACCCACCACGGAGCCCACCAGGATGATGCGGCCAAAGCGTTGGCGCAGCATCGAGTTGGTCGCGCGGCGCACACACCGGAAGGTGCCGGCGAGGTTGACGTCGAGGACTGTCTCGAAGTCCTCGTCGGACATACGCATCAACAAGCCGTCCTTGGTGATGCCGGCGTTGGCGACGAGGATCTCGACGCGGCCGTGCTCGGCCTCGAGCGCGTCGAACGCGGCGTTGACGGCCGCGGTGTCGGTGATGTCCGCGATGGCGCCATGGACTCCCGCGGGCAGCTCGCCGCTGCGGTGGATCGAGCTGACGGTATAGCCGGCCTCCACGAAGGCGGCGGCGATCGAGCGGCCGATGCCGCGGTTGGCTCCTGTGACGAGGACGTGACGTGTCATGGGTGCCACGGTAGTGGACCGGCGGCGTGTGGCCGCGCGACTACCATCGGGGGGTGCCCCGCCGCCCCTCGCTCGCCCGCATCGCGCTGACCATGCTGATCGCGCTCGCGGTCAGCGCCGTCGCGATCATGCTGGGCTTCTGGCAGCTGCACCGCCACCAGGACAAGGCCGCGGCGGTCGCCGCACACGATGCGGCCGAGGGTGCCCCCGTGGCACCGCTTGACGAGGTGATCCCCGCCGGATCGAGCACCCTGCCCGATGACGCCGAATGGCGCTCCGGCACCGTGACCGGCACATTTGAACGTGAGACGTCCACGTATCTGCGCGGGCGCCCCGTCGACTCGACGGCGGCGTGGCAGTTCCTCGCCTGGCTGGATACCGACGACGGCCGTTCGGTCCTGGTCCAGACGGGGTGGATCCCGCAGCCGGGCGAGGCCGAGGACCCGCAGATGCCCGAGTACCCGGACTCCCCCGTCACCGTCACGGGAATCGTGCGCGCGTGGGAGGAGGACGACGGCAAGGAGGCCACCGACTCCGTCACGCGCATCACTCCGGCGCAGTTGGCGTCGCCCGCGGGTGAGGAGGTCCCGGGTTACCTCATGATCCGCGAGTACTGCGACGCCGGCGCCTGCTCCCCCACGGTCGTCGGCGCGCAGGTGCCGCTGCCGGACGTGTCGACCGGCCCACACCTGTCCTACGCCGTGCAGTGGTGGATCTTCGCCGCGCTCGCGCCCATCGGCGCGGTGCTGCTGCTGCGCCGCGATGCGCAGATGGAGGGCGACGCCCCCCAGCCGGCCACGGCATCGGCCGTCCGAGAGCCGCGCCGCGCGCGACGCGCGAAGCTCAGCGACGAGGAGATCGAGGACGCGCTCTGACGCGCGACCCTACGCCAGCGAGATGAGGTCGCGGTACGAGTCGTTCCAGAGGTCCTCGTCCGCGTCCGGCAGCAGCAGGACGCGCTCAGGCTCGAGGGCGTCGACGGCGCCCTCGTCGTGCGTGACGAGCACCACGGCACCCTCGTAGGTCTTCAGGGCGTTGAGGATCTCGGCGCGCGAGGCGGGGTCGAGGTTGTTGGTCGGCTCGTCAAGCAGCAGCACGTTGGCCTGGCTCACCACCAGCGTCGCGAGCGCCAGGCGCGTCTTCTCGCCGCCCGACAGCACCCGCGTGGGCTTGTCGGCGTCGTCGCCCGAGAACAGGAACGAACCCAAGACCTTGCGCACCTCGGTGTCGCCCAAGTCAGGAGCGGAGTGGCGCATGTTCTCCGCCACCGTCGCATCCATGTCGAGCGTGTCGTGCTCCTGCGCGTAGTAGCCGAGCTTCAGCCCGTGACCGGCCTCGACCACGCCCGTGTCCGGCTTCTCGACGCCGCCGAGCAGCTTCAGCAGCGTCGTCTTGCCCGCGCCGTTGAAGCCCAGGATGACCACGCGCGAGCCGCGGTCGATCGCGAGGTCCACGTCCATGAAGACCTCGAGCGAGCCGTAACTCTTCGACAGCCCGAAGCCCCGCAGCGGCGTCTTGCCGCACGGCGCTGGCGTGGGGAAGCGCAGCGAGGCGACCTTGTCGCTGACGCGCTCCGTCTCGGTGCCCTCGAGCAGCTTCTCCGCACGCTTGAGCATCTGCTGTGCCGCGACGGCCTTGGACGCCTTGGCACGCATCTTCTCGGCCTGCGCGACCAGTGCGCCGGCCTTCTTCTCGGCGATGCGGCGCTCGGTGTGACGGCGCTTCTCGTCGTCCTCGCGCTGGCGCAAATACAGGTCCCAGCCCATCGCGTACTGGTCGAGCGCGCCACGGTTGGCGTCGAGGTAAAAAACCTTGGTGACGACGGTACGCACCAGGTCCACGTCGTGGGAGATCACGATGAGGCCGCCCGAGTACTGGCGCAGGAAGTCGCGCAGCCACACGATCGAGTCGGCGTCGAGGTGGTTGGTGGGCTCGTCGAGCAGCAGCGTCTCGGCGTCCGAAAAGAGGATGCGGGCGAGCTCCACGCGGCGACGCTGACCACCGGACAGCGTGTGCAGCGGCTGGCCCAGGATGCGGTCGTCGAGACCCAGGTTGGAGGCGATGCGGTGCGCCTCGGACTCAGCGGCATAGCCACCGGCCGCCCGGAAGCGCTCCTCGAGCGCCGGGTAGCGGTCCATGGCCTTCGCGGCGGCCTTCTCGTCCGCGCCGCCCATCGCCTCCTCGGCCTCACGCATCTTGGCCATCAGCCCGGCGAGGTCGCGCGCCCCCAGGATGCGATCCATGGCGATCTGGTTGAGGTCGCCCGAGCGCGGATCCTGCGGCAGGTAGCCCACGGTGCCCTTGTGCGTCACAGAGCCGCCCGAGGGCTGCCCCTCCCCCGCCAGGATGCGCGTCATGGTGGTCTTACCGGCGCCGTTGCGACCCACCAGGCCGATACGGTCGCCGGCGTTGACGTGGAACGACGTCGGGTGCAGCAACACGCGAGCGCCGATGCGCATCTCGAGATTCTGTGCGGAGATCACGAAGGACCGGGCCTCCAAGTAGGAAAAACAGTGGGATCTATACAACAAAGCGCGCCCGGACCGTCGAGGCGGCCGATGCCACGGCCGGCCTGGGTAGGTTGGGCGCCCACCCATTATCCAGCACAATCCCCCAAGGAGAACCGTGTCCCCTCGCGAGGCCCTGTCCGGCGCCAACATCGCCCTGATCGCCGTCTTCGCGGCCTTCATCGCGGCGTCGACCCTGGTGCCGGAGATCACCCTCGCCTTCGGCGTGCCGTTCTCCCTCCAAACCCTCGCGGTGGTGCTCGCAGGCCTGTGCCTCGGGCCCTGGCGCGGTATAGCCGCGGTGGTGCTGTACATCCTCGTCGGCTTCGCGGGCGCCCCGGTGTTCGCGAACATGGCCGCCGGCCTGGGGGTCCTCGCGGGTCCCACAGGCGGGTTCCTGCTGGGATTCATCCCGGCCGCCGGGCTCGTCGGCGCGCTCACGATGGCGGCGCGCCGGCGGGGCCGGCTCGGCTACCCGACGCTGCTGCTTGCCGGGCTCGCGTCCATCCCCGTGACGTACGCGGTCGGTATCCCCTGGCTGTCCGTGCGTACCGGCTTGAGCCTGGCCGATGCGACGGTCGCCATGGCGCCGTTCATGGTCGGCGACGTGATCAAGGTCGCGATCGCCGCCGGCGTCGCCGCGGTGATCCACCGCGCCTACCCCCGCCTGCTGCCGCCGGCCCGGCCCGCGGCATCGGCCGTCGATTCCCGGAAGGCGCGCGCCACCGCATAGCCTTGACCCCATGATCGAGTTCAAGGACGCGGGCGTCACCGCGCCCGACACGGGTGTGACGATCCTGAAGCCCACCTCGCTGACGCTGACCGAGCGCCGCATTTCCGTGATCGGCGCGAACGGTGGCGGCAAGTCGACGCTGGTGAGGATGATCAACGGGCTCATCCCCGCGACCACGGGATCGGTCGAGGTCGACGGCCTCGACGTGGCCCGCAAGGGTCCCCAGGTGCGGCGCAAGGTGGGCTTCCTTTTCACCGACCCGTCCGCTCAGCTGATCATGCCGACGGGCGTCGAGGACGTGATGCTGTCGCTGAGGCGCACCATCAAGGACAAAGACGAGCGCACCCGCGCGGCGCTCGACGCGCTCGACGAGATGGGCCTGGGTGACCGCGCCGACGTCGCCGTGGGCTCCCTCTCGGGTGGCCAGCGCCAGCTGCTCGCCCTCGCGGGAGTCCTCGCGGTCACGCCGTCGATCCTCGTCGCCGACGAGCCCACGACCCTGCTGGACCTTCGCTGGCGCGCCCACGTGGGTGCCTTGCTGCGTTCGCTTCCCGTGCAACTCATCGAGGTCACCCACGACCTCGACTCGGCCGCGCGCGCGGAGCGCACCATCGTCATCGACGACGGCTCGGTGGCCTTCGACGGCGACCCCACCGAGGCCGTGCGCTTCTACCGCGACCTGATGTTCGGCCGCACCACCAGGACTCCCTCGCCGTGATCACCCCCACCGGCCTGTACCGGGCACGCGACACGCCCCTCCATCACGCTCCCGCGTGGGTCAAGGTGCTGCTCCTGCTCGCGGCCACGGTCGCCGTCATCATGCTCGACGACCCCGTCAGTTCGCTGGGCATCATGGCGGCGTGCCTGCTGCTGCTCCTGTCGACCCAGCCGCCCGCGCGCACCACCGCCGTGGCGATGGCGGGCACGCTCGTCGTCGCGGCTCTGTCCGCATCCATCCACCTGTGGCGCGGCGACTGGTGGCGCGCGGTCGACGTCACGGCCGATCTCGTGGCGGTCGTCGCGTTGGCTCTGGCGGTTGCGGCGTCGACCTCGATGACCGCCATGCTCGACTTCGTGTCGCTGATGGCGCGGCCGCTGCGCGCGATCTTGCCGCCCGAAACGCTCGGCCTCATGTTCGCCATGATGCTGCGCGCGCTGCCGGAGGTCGCCGAGATCTACCTCGAGTCGCGCCAGGCCGCCCGCGCGCGCGGGTTTGATCGCAACATCCGCGCCATCGTGTACCCCACCACCACGCGCACCGTGGGCTTTGCGCTCGACCTCGGCCAGGCGATTCACGCCCGCGGGATCGGCGAGGAGGGCGACCAGGTCGACTCCGACGCTGGCGGCTCGCGTGTCTCGCGCCGCGCCCGTCGCTCCCGCCGCTCCGGCAACGCTCACGATGTCGCCGCGGCATGACAGGGGCCCCGGCATGAGCGAGTCGGCGGCCGGCGCCGTCGCTGCCGCGGCGGGCCGCACCCGCCTGCTGTCGCTACCCATGCTGGTGGCGATGGTCGTCGGCTCCATGGTCGGCGCCGGAGTGTTCTCCCTGCCGTCCACCTTTGCCGAGGCCACGGGCGTTTACGGCGCGCTCATCGCCTGGGCCATCGCTGGCGGAGGCATGCTGCTCATGGCGCTCATCTTCGAGCGGCTGTCCAAGGCGCGCCCCGATCTCGACTCGGGCATCTTCGCGTATGCCAAGGCGGGGTTCGGCCCGTATGTGGGCTTCTTTTCCGCGTTCGGCTATTGGGCCGGTGCCTGCGTCGCGAACGTCACCTACTGGGTGCTGATTTCGTCGACGCTCGGTGCGGTCGTCCCCGCCCTCGGCGAGGGCGACACGTTCGTCGCGCTCGCGCTCGGCTCGGCCGGCATCTGGATCTTTCACGTGGTGATCGCGCGCGGCATCGACACCGCCGCGGCGATCAACACCATCACCACCATCGCGAAACTGGTGCCCCTGGGACTGTTCCTCCTCGTGATCGCGTTCGCGGGCTTCTCGTGGGAAACGTTCACCGACAACCTGTGGGCGTCACCCACGCATTCGGTGGGTGAGCTCGCGGACGAGGTACGCGCGACCATGCTCGTCACCGTGTTCGTGTTCCTCGGTGTCGAGGGCGCGAGCGTGTTCTCCCGCTATGCGCGACGCCGCGAGGACGTGGGGAGGGCCACGGTCACAGGGTTCCTCGGCGTCCTCGCGCTCTTTGTCGCGGTCACGATGCTGTCCTACGGAGTGCTGCCGCGCGAGGAGCTCGCCAGCCTCCGACAGCCCTCGGCGGCGGGCGTCATCGAGGCGGCCGTCGGGCCCTGGGGCGGGTGGATGGTCGGCATTGGCCTGCTCATCTCTGTGCTCGGCGCCTACCTCGCCTGGACACTCCTCGGAGCCGAGGTGCTCTTTGCGGCCGCGACGGGCGACGATGCGCCCCGCGCCCTCACGCGCGTCAACCGCGCCGGCGTGCCCATCACCGCGCTCACCGCCACGTCCGGTCTCACGCAGGTGTTCCTGGTGCTCGCGTTCTTCTCCGAGGACGCGTTCGACTTCTCGCTCGAGCTCACCAGCGCGATCACGATCCTTCCGTACCTGCTCACGGCGGCCTTCGCGATGAAGCTCGCGTTCGGGGGCGGCCGTCGCGCCGGCGCACTAGCGCTCGCGGCGGGCGCCTTCGTCTACACCTGCTACCTGGTGTACGCGATGGGCCTGCAGTACGTCCTCATCGCGCTCATCGTCTACGCGCCCGCCACCCTCATGTATCTCCGGGCGCGGCGTGAACGGGGTCTTACCGTCTTCACGCGCCTCGAGGCGGTGCTGTGCATCGCCGTGACGGTCGGCGCCGCCATCGGCATCTGGGCTCTCGCGACGGGACGCCTGGGTTTCTAGGCACCCGTCTCTCCGTCCTGGTGGGGATTTTTGCGGCGTGTCGGGCGGGCGGATTCAGTTTGCTAGTGCAACACCGTGTGGGTTGGTCGGGTCTGACAGTAGTTCCCGTAGTCGTTCTTTGGGGGTCTTCCAGCCCAGGCGTTTGCGAGGTCGGTCATTGAGTTGGTTTGCGACGTATTCGAGGTAGTCGGGGTGGTAGCCCGATAGGTCGGTGCCTTTGGGGAAGTACTGGCGTAGCAGTCCGTTGGTGTTCTCGTTGGAGCCTCGCTGCCACGGTGAGGCGGGGTCGCAAAAGTAGATCGGCACGTCGGTGGCGAGCGTGATGGCGGCGTGGCCTGCCATCTCGATGCCTTGGTCCCAGGTGACGGTCTTGCGTAGCTGGTGGGGCAGGCTCATCATCGCGTCGATCATGGCGTCTTGAACGGCCAGGGCACCGTGGTCGTCGGGCAGGTGTAGCAGCATCACGAACCCGGTCGAGCGTTCCACGAGGGTGCCGATCGCGGACTGGTTGGCTTTGCCGGTGATGAGGTCACCTTCCCAGTGGCCTGGCACGGCTCGGTCCTCGACCTCGGCTGGACGCTCGCTGATGAGCACCATGTCCTTGATGCGGCCTTGACGCTTGGGACCACTGCGATGGGGCTTACGCAACGCTCGACCGGTGCGTAGACACGCCGCCAGTTCACGACGCAGTTCGCCTCGTCCCTGGACGTAGATCGCTTGATAGATGGTCTCGTGTGACACCCACATCTCCGGATCGTTGGGGAAGTCTTCACGCAGCCTGTCACTGATCTGCTCGGGGCTGTGCTTGAGGAACAGTCTGGCTTGGACCTCGTCACGCAGACACTCATTGGCAACCAGCTTGGGTATGCGACAGCGTCTGGCCGCACGCTTATCGGCACGGATCTGAGCGCGATGCGGAGAGTAGTTCCATGGCGTTGTGCGTGCCTTGCCACGCGTCTTTCGTGGCCGATAGCGCTGATGTTTGAGGTTAGCGCGGATCTCACGCAACACCGTCGAGGGCGAGCGGCCTATCGCGCGCGCGATCTGTCTGATCGACTCGCCACGCTCCATCCCTGCATGAATACGTTCACGCTCGGCGATGCTGAGACGACGATAGCGGCAAGGTTTGTTCGAGACTGAAGGCTTCACGCCGCCACAGTCTCGCCACCATTTCTCGACCGTCTTGAACGGCACGCCGACCTCGACGGCCACATCACGGACACGACGCCCTGCACCCATCAGCACCAGAGCTTGAACACGAACAGCACGCGGATACGTCATCCGCCACCTCCGAAAACAGAGGTGTTGCGCTAGAAACTAGAACCCAAGGCACTCTGGAGCCGCAAATGCGGCCATGTGCGACAGGGTGGGGAGGGCGGGGAAACGACAAGGCGAGGGCCGATGCCGTGGTCACCCACGGCATCGGCCCTCGCCTGTCACGCGTCTCTAGACGTTGAACCCGAGCGCGCGGAGCTGCTCGCGGCCGTCGTCCGTGATCTTGTCCGGGCCCCACGGCGGCATCCACACCCAGTTGATGCGGAAGCCGTCGACGATCCCGTCGAGGACCTGGCCGGCCTGATCCTCGATGACGTCCGTCAGCGGGCAGGCCGCCGAGGTGAGGGTCATGTCGATGACGGCGTGCTGGTTCTCGTCCAGGGCGACGCCGTAGACGAGGCCCAGGTCGACGACGTTGATCCCGAGCTCGGGATCGATGACGTCACGCAGCGCCTCCTCGACATCCGCGGCGTTCGCGGGGGTCGTTGTTTCGGTGGTCATGCCTGATCCTTTCCTGCACGGATGACGGCGTCCTTGAACGCCGACCATCCCAGCATGGCGCACTTGATGCGCGCCGGGTACTTTCCCACTCCGACGAAGGCGGTCGCGTCGCCCAACAAATCCTCGCGATCGTCGTCGAGCGGCTCGCCCTTGGACTGCATCAGCTCGCGGAAGGCCTCCATCGTCTCCTCGGCCGTCGCGAGCGACTCGCCCTCGACCAGCTCACTGAGGACGGACACGGAGGCCTGGGAAATGGAGCAGCCCTGGCCCTCCCACGACACCGAGGACACGGTGTCGCCGTCGAGCCCCACCCGCAGGCGAATCTCGTCGCCGCACGTGGTGTTGACCTGGTGCGACTCGCCCACGTGGATGAGCCCGGGGTCCTTGAGCCCGCGGCCGTGACCGGCGCGGGCGTGGTCCATGATGACCTGCTGGTACATCTGTTCGAGGCTGCTCATACGCTCACTCCAAAGAACGCGGGAACTTCCGCCAGTGCCGAGAGGAAGGCCTCGGCGTCGGCGGGGGTCGTATAGACATGGGCGCTGGCCCTGGTCGAACCGGTCACTCCGAAGCGCCGATGCAGGGGCTGGGCACAGTGGTGGCCCACCCTGACGGCGACTCCCCTGTCGTCGAGCAACTGCCCGACATCGTGGGGGTGGACGCCGTCGACGACGAAGGCCGCGAGGCCGATGACGTCGCGCTCGTCGGCGCTACCGACGGGCCCGAGCAGGCGCACGCCAGGGATCTCGGCGACGCCCTGACGCAGCAGGTGGCCGATCTCCCGCTCATGCGCCTCGACCGACTCCATGCCGAGTTCCATCAGGTACTCGGCCGCCGCGCCCATGCCCACGGCTTGGGCGACAGGCTGGGTGCCGGCCTCGAAGCGCGTGGGCGCCTCGTGCCAGGCCGTGGAGTCCATCGACACGACGGTCACCGCTCCCCCGCCGAAGATCGACGGCGGCAGCGCATCCAACAGGTCCTTGCGCCCGTACAGGGCGCCGATGCCGGTGGGACCGAGCATCTTGTGGCCACTGAACGCGGCGAAGTCGACGTCGAGGTCCTTGACGTCGACGGGCAGGTGCGGGACGGACTGGCACGCGTCCAGCACGGTGAGCGCGCCCACCGCCTTCGCACGCGCCACGAGGGTCGCCACGGGCGAGATCACGCCGGTGACGTTCGACACATGCGTGAAGGCGAGCACCTTGGTGCGCTCCGTCACGAGCGTGTCGAGGTCGTCCAGGATCAGGCGGCCCAGGTCGTCGACCGGGATCCACCTCAAGGTCGCGCCCGTGCGGATCGCGAGCTGCTGCCACGGCACCAGGTTCGCGTGGTGCTCGGTTTCGGTGACGCAGATCTCGTCGCCGGGGCCGATGCGGAAGAGTGCCGCCTCCTCGCCGCCGATACCGGCCGATGCGTTCCCGATGCCGGACGCCACGAGGTTGATCGCCGCTGTGGCGTTCTCGGTCCATACGATCTCGTCGAACGAGGCGCCCACGAGCGTGGCCACGGAGGAGCGAGCGGCCTCGAACAAGCCGGTCGCCTCCTCCGCGAGCAGGTGGGCGCCGCGTGCGACAGCACCGTTGTGGCGCTCCTCGAAGTCCCTCACCGCGTCGAGCACCGCCTGCGGCCTCTGCGAGGTCGCGCCGGAATCGAGGTACACGAGGTCCTTCCCGTTCCTGACCGTGCGGGTCAGGAGCGGGAAGTCCGCGCGCAGATCGGGGAGGTGCATGACGATTCCTTAGGCCGAGGCCAGGAAGCGGTCGTAGCCCTCGGCCTCGAGGCGGTCGGCGAGCTCGCGGCCGCCCTGCTCGGCGATCTGGCCGTTGACGAACACGTGCACGAAGTCGGGCTGGATGTACTTGAGGATGCGCGTGTAGTGGGTGATGAGCATGATGCCCAGGCCGGTGTTGTCCTTCACGCGGTTGACACCCTCGGAGACGATGCGCAGCGCGTCGACATCGAGGCCGGAGTCTGTCTCGTCGAGCACGGCGATCTTCGGCGCGAGCAGCTCCATCTGGAGGATCTCGTGGCGCTTCTTCTCACCACCGGAGAAGCCCTCGTTGACGTTGCGCTCGGCGAACGACGAGTCCATGCGCAGGTCGTCCATCGACTTCTTCACGTCCTTGACCCACGTGCGCAGCTTGGGGGCCTCGCCGTCGATCGCGGTCTTGGCGGTGCGCAGGAAGTTCGACACCGACACGCCGGGGACCTCGACGGGGTACTGCATGGCGAGGAACATGCCCGCCTTGGCACGCTCGTCGACGCTCATCGCGAGGACGTCCTCGCCGTCGAGCGTGACCGAACCCTCGGTGATCTCGTACTTAGGGTGGCCCGCAAGCGAGTAGGCCAGGGTCGACTTGCCCGAGCCGTTGGGGCCCATGATGGCGTGGGTCTCGCCCGAGTTGATGGTCAGGTCGACGCCCTTGAGGATCTGCTTCGTGCCCTCAGGGGTCTCCACGGAGGCGTGGAGGTTCTTGATTTCCAGGGTGCTCATGATGCTCCTTGATTCACTTCTTAAGACGTGGGGTGGTCGACGTCAACGAACACACGCTCGCCGTCGATACGAACGGGATAGGTGGCCACGGGCGTGACCGCGGGCAGCTCGTCGGGCACGCCGGTGCGCACGTCGAAACGGGACCCGTGGGCCCAGCATTCGACGAAGCAGCCCTCGACGTCCCCCTCGCCCAGCGGCACCTCGCCGTGGGTGCACATGCCGCCGATGGCGTAGAAATCGCCATCGTCGGTGCGCACCACGGCGACCGGAGTGTCCGCGCCGGAGGCGAGGGTGAGGTCGACGTCCATCGCGCTACCGGGCGCGAGGTCCGTCACCATGCACGCGAGCTGCTCACTCACGCGTGCTCCTCCGCGAGCTCCTCGTTGACGTGCTCGAGCTCGAGGTCGATCGCCTTCATGAGCGATTCCTCGACCGTGGGCACGCCGATCTCCTGAATGAGGTCGGCGAAGAAGCCGCGCACCACCAACTTGCGGGCCTCCTCCTCGGAGATGCCGCGCGAGCGCAGGTAGAACATCTGCTCGTCATCGAAGCGACCCGTGGCGGACGCGTGACCGGCGCCGGCGATCTCGCCGGTCTCGATCTCGAGGTTCGGCACCGAGTCCGCGCGCGCGCCGTCCGTGAGGACCAGGTTGCGGTTGAGCTCGTAGGTGTCGGTCTCCTCGGCCTCCTTGCGGATCAGCACGTCGCCGATCCACACGGTGCGGGCGGTCGCGCCGGCGAGCGCACCCTTGTAGGTCACGCGCGAGGTGCAGCGCGGCACCGCGTGGTCCACGAAGAGCTGGTGCTCCTGGTGCTGGCCCGAGTCGGCGAAGTACAGGCCGAACAGGTCGACGGAGGCACCCTCGCCCGCGAATGCGGCGGAGGTGTTGAGGCGCACGGCCTTGCCGCCGAGAGTGACGACGGAGCCGCGCAGGCGCGAGTCGCGGCCCAGGCGGGCGACGACCTCACCGGCGTGGACGGCGTCCTCGTCCCACAGCTGCAGCAGCACGAGGTTGAGGCCCGCGTTGTCGGCGAGGTCCACCGAGACGAACTCGGAGTACGTCGCCGTGCCGCGGCGTTCGATGATGACGGTCGCCTCGGACGAGGCACCCGCCTCGACGAGCAGGTGGCCGCGCACGTCCTCGCCGCGGCCGGTGACCGTGATCTGGATGGGCTCGTCGACCACGGTGTTCGGGGCGATGGTCAGGGCCATCGCGCCGCTCGCGTGAGCCGCGGCGACGGCCGAGGCACGGTCGCCGGGGGCACGCACGGAACGCTCGCGGGCATCGGCCGGCGACACCTCGGTCAGCGTGACGCCCGCGGGAAGCGCGGGCACGTCCCACTCAAGGTGACCGTCGGCGGCCTGGTCGGCCAGCATCGGCTTGATGTCCTTGAGCGGCGAGAAGCGCCACTCCTCCTCGCGACCCGTGGGCACGGCGAACGCGTCGACATCGAAGGACGTGGGGCGGTCGGCGCGCGAGGCGTCGGGGGTGGGGGTGCCCAGGCCGTGCGTGTGCGCGGCGTCGGCGGTGGCTCGGGAGTGGTCAGTGACGGTCAACCGACGGATCCTTCCATCTGCAGTTCGATGAGGCGGTTCAGCTCGAGCGCGTACTCCATGGGCAGCTCTCGCGCGATCGGCTCGACGAAGCCGCGCACGATCATCGCCATGGCCTCCGTCTCGTCCATGCCTCGGGACATCAGGTAGAACAGCTGGTCCTCGGACACCTTTGAGACCGAGGCCTCGTGACCCATGTGGACGTCGTCCTCGCGGACGTCGACGTACGGGTAGGTGTCGGACCGGCTGATCTGGTCGACGAGCAGCGCGTCGCACAGCACGTTCGACTTGGAGTTCTTGGCACCCTCGAGGACCTGAACCAGGCCGCGGTACGAGGTGCGGCCGCCACCACGGGCGACGGACTTCGACACGATCGAGCTCGAGGTGTTCGGGGCGGCGTGCACCATCTTGGCGCCGGCATCCTGGTGCTGACCCTCGCCCGCGAAGGCGATGGACAGGGTCTCGCCACGGGCGTGCTCCCCGAGCATGTAGATCGCCGGGTACTTCATGGTGACCTTGGAGCCGATGTTTCCGTCGACCCACTCCATGGTCGCACCCTCGGCGGCCGTGGCGCGCTTGGTGACCAGGTTGTACACGTTGTTCGACCAGTTCTGGATGGTCGTGTAGCGCACGCGGGCGTTCTTCTTCACGACGATCTCGACGACCGCGGAGTGCAGCGAGTCCGACGAGTAGATCGGCGCGGTGCAGCCCTCGACGTAGTGCACGTAAGAGCCCTCGTCCGCGATGATCAGGGTGCGCTCGAACTGGCCCATGTTCTCCGTGTTGATACGGAAGTAGGCCTGCAGCGGGATCTCGACGTGGACGCCCGGCGGAACGTAGACGAACGAGCCGCCCGACCACACCGAGGTGTTCAGCGCGGCGAACTTGTTGTCGCCCACGGGGATGACGGTGCCGAAGTACTGCTCGAACAGCTCCGGGTGCTCCTTGAGCGCCGTGTCGGTGTCCATGAAGATGACGCCCTGCTCCTCCAGGTCCTCGCGGATCTGGTGGTAGACGACCTCGGACTCGTACTGCGC
The DNA here is from genome assembly GCF_002090135.1 of Demequina sp. NBRC 110055. Taxonomy (GTDB): domain Bacteria; phylum Actinomycetota; class Actinomycetes; order Actinomycetales; family Demequinaceae; genus Demequina. The sequence goes on from NZ_BBRL01000006.1 coordinate 226,485, forward strand.
GGCGACGCCGGCGACGAGGCGCTGCTTCTCGGCCTCCGGGATGCCCAGCTTGTCGTAGGTGGCCTTGATGTCCTCGGGCAGGTCCTCCCAGCTGGTGGCCTGCTTCTCGGTCGAGCGCACAAAGTACTTGATGTTGTCGAAGTCGATGCCGGAGAGGTCGGAGCCCCAGTGCGGCATCGGCTTCTTCTCAAACATCTTCAGGCCCTTGAGACGCAGGTTCAGCATCCACTCGGGCTCGTTCTTCAGGGCCGAGATGTTGCGCACGACGTCCTCGTCGAGGCCGCGGCGCGCGAGGGCGCCGGCGGCATCGGAGTCGTGCCATCCGTACTCGTAGCCGCCGATCGACGCGATGATCTCCTCATCGGTCGCCTGGGGGGCATTGTCGGTAGGGGTGCTCATGGTCATCCTTCCTTGGGTGCCGCAAGTGCGACGGGGATGGTCGTGGTGCACACGTGTGCTCCGCCTGCCAGGGTCGACAGGCGCTGGACGTGGACGTCGAGGACGCGGGAGAAGACGCGAGTTTCGGCCTCGCACCACTCGGGCGCCGACTCGGCGATGGATTGGACCGGGCAGTGGCCCTGGCACAGCTGAACGGTGTAGCCGCCGGGTCCGGGGCGCACCGAGGTGGCGTAGCCCTGATCGGCAAGCGCCGAGGCGAGGGCCTCCACACGCTCACCCATGGGCGCCTCAGACGGCACGGCATCCTTCACCGAGTTCTCCAGCTCGGCCAACTTGGCCTCGACGAACTCGTCGAGCTGGCCGTGCTCGCGCATGAAGGAGACGGCGTCCACCGCAACGGCGGAGTAAGCGGTCGTGAGTGAGCGCTGACCCTCCGTCGTGGCCACATACGACTTCGCGGGACGTCCGCGCCCACGCACGTGCGTGCCCGGCTGATCCTGTTCTGCGATAAGTCCGTCGTCGACGAGCGCGCCGAGGTGGCGGCGCACGCCCGCGGGCGTCACCCCGAGTTCCTCGGCGAGCCATGCCGCGGTGATGGGACCGGCCGAGGCGATGAGGCCAAGGACGCGGTCACGAGTGGTGTCAGATGCCACGACACTCTCCTTCCGCTGGGGGTGGGCAGAGCCCAGCCGTTTCAGGAAACATTGTTGTTGCTCAAATACTTCCGTGCAAGCAAGGGAAGCCTTACCTGAGTGTTGCGAAAATGGCCGATGCCGTGGCTGGCCAGACTCGCTCGGTCACCCTTTGAGGGACCGTCCTGGTACAACGCACAGCACGGGAGCCGACGTTCCCCAGGGAGGCCACGGCATCGGCCCCGCGCCAATTACGATGGAGCGGTGCTCAACCGCCTCCTTGCCGCCCTGCGGCGTGCCCTGACCGCCGTCCTGGACTGGATCACGCGCCACGCGCGCGGCTTCACCATCGCGAATATCTTCACGCAGGCCGGCATCATCGTCACCGGCGGCGTGGTGCGCCTCACCGGCTCGGGGCTGGGGTGCTCGACGTGGCCGCAGTGCGAGCCGGGAAGCTTCACCCCCGAGTTCCACCCCGAGCAGTGGTTCCACCCCGCCGTCGAGTTCGGCAACCGCACGCTCACCTTCGTGCTCGCGATCGTGGCGCTCGGCCTCGCGATCGGCGTGTGGCGCTCGCGTCCCGACCTCAAGTGGTGGGCGCTCGTCCCGGGCATCGGCATCATCCTGCAGGCCGTCGTCGGTGGCATTACCGTGCTGGTCGAACTGCACCCGCTCGTCGTCGCGCCGCACCTCCTGCTGTCGACCGCGCTCGTGTGGTTCTCGGTGTGGCTCGCCCTCGAATACCGCCGGGCGCCGCGCCGCGCCGGCCGCTCCGTCATCTGGCACCAGCGCGTGATCGCTCTCGACGTCGCCGTGGTCCTGTTCCTGGGCGCGCTGACCACTGGCGCCGGCCCGCACTCGGGCGACGCCGAGGCTACGGAGCGCCTCGCCCTTGACCCCGAACTCATCGCCCGCGCCCACGCCGCCTCCGTATGGCTCTTCATCGCCTTGTTCGCCGCGCTCGTGTGGCGCGTGCGCCGCGACCGTTCCGTCGGCGAGCGTGACGAGGTCCGCAAGGCCTGGGTGGCGCTCGCGGTCGTCACGCTCGCTCAAGGACTCATCGGCTACGTGCAGTACTTCACCGGTCTGCCGGAGGTCCTCGTCGCGCTCCACCTCGTCGGCCTCGGAGCCTTCGCCGCGGCGCATTCCGCGAGCCATTACCTCCTCAAGACGGATAGGCGCGCATGAACGATCACGAGGTCACCCTCGCCCACATCGAGGCCGCCGCTGCGGCCCTCACGGGTGTCGCCCAGCACACGCCCATCGACCACGCGTCCTACCTCAGCGACCTCACGGGCGTGCCGACGTACATGAAGCTGGAGAATCTCCAGCGCACCGGGTCGTTCAAGCTGCGCGGGGCGACCTACCGGCTGTCGAGGCTGTCGCCCGAGGAGCGCGCCCGCGGCGTCGTCGCGGCATCCGCAGGCAATCACGCGCAGGGTGTCGCCTTCGCCGCCAAGCAGCTCGGCATCGAGGCGACGATCTACATGCCTCTTGGCGCCCCCGTGCCCAAGCTCCTCGCAACCAAGGGCTACGGCGCCACCGTCATCACCGACGGTGCCACGGTCGACGACTGCCTCGAACTCGCCCTCGCGCACGCCGAGCGCACCGGCGCCGTCATGATTCACCCGTTCGACCATGCCGACGTCATCGCCGGCCAGGGCACCATCGGCCTCGAGATCATGGCCGACGTCCCCGCCGTGCAGACGGTGATAGTGCCGGTCGGCGGCGGCGGGCTCATCGCCGGGATCGCGGTCGCAATCAAGGAAACGGCCGCCGCCCAGGGACGCCAGGTGCGCGTCATCGGGGTGCAGGCCTCCGCCTCCGCCTCCTACCCGGCCTCCCTCACTGCTGGCCACCCGGTCGCCGTCGCGCGTGGCGCGACGATCGCCGACGGCATCGCCGTGGCCCGCCCGGGAGCCCATACGTTCCCGCTCATCCGCGACCTGGTCGACGAATTCGTCACCGTAGACGAGGACGACATTGCGCGCGCCGTGCTGACCATCCTCGAGCGCACCAAGCTGGTGGTCGAGCCCGCCGGCGCCGTCGCGGTCGCGGCCATCCTCGCGGGCCTGGTGACGCCGACGGGCCCGACCGTCGCCCTGCTCTCGGGCGGCAACATCGACCCGCTCCTGCTGCAGCGCATCGTCGGTCAGGGCCTCGTCGCCTCGGGGCGCTACATGACGCTGCGCATCCCGCTGCCGGACCGCCCCGGCCAGCTTGCACAGGTCAGCGACCTGCTGGCGCGCGTGGGCGCCAACGTCATCGAGGTGCTGCACACCCGCCACGACCTGGGGCTCACCGTCACCGACGTGGTGCTGCAGATCAGCGTCGAGACGCGCGGGCCCAACCACCAAGGCGAGGTGCTCGACGCACTGCGTGAGGCGGGTTTCTCCCCCGACGTCGTCAGTTCGTGACGTCGCGACCGCTCGCGGCGTCCCTGGCCTCCTGAGCGATGGCCGCGCGTGTCTGTGCGGCATCGGCCATACCGATAACGAGCGTGTGGACGCTGACCGCTCTTACCACCTGAAAGCGGGCGGCGACCGGGGCGGCGAGGGTGAGACGTACGGCCTCGCCCTCCGGGTCGAGGATCAGCGACAGCACACCGTCGGCCACCGCGATGCCCTGCTCGGGCACGGCGGCTCCCGCCACGACGGCGACGTCGACAATGTCGGACAGCGGCACATCCGTGCGCGCAAGCCAACCGAAGCGGACCCTCAGCATCGGTCCACGGACGCGGACCCGTGACCACAGGGGCGACGCGATGGCGAGACAAACCCCGGCCGTCACGGCGCCGAGCGCGAGGTCGATCGCCGGCGCCACGCCGGGGACGAACCGCACCGCGATGAGATGCACCACGAGGGCCTCGAGTGCACCCACGGCGACAATGGCTCCCGTAAGGCCCGCCCAGGCGCCGCGGCTCCCGAGACGTCCGGTCACGATGTGCAGATCACGGCGTGCGGGTGAGGCGCGTCGCCTCCGGACGCTGCCACGGCGCATCGGCCGGACGCAGCGACGCGAAGCCGTCGCGTGAGGCGCGGTCGGCGGCCAAGAGCCCCGCGACGGCCGACGACGCGTGGACGCGACCGTCGAGGACGGCCTGGACGGCATCGGCCAACGGCACCCACGCCCCGACCATGTCGGCCTCCTCGTCCTCGCGCGTGTGACGCTCGTCCTCGGGGACGGGAGCGAGGTCGCGAGCGAGGAAGACTCGCACCGACTCGGAGCTGCCGCCTCCCGACGGGTAATAGTCCACGAGGGTGTGCCACGTGGCGGCGGTGAGGTCGGCCTCCTCGTGCAGCTCGCGCGCGGCGGCATCGACGGGGCTCTCCCCCGCCATGTCGAGCAGGCCGGCGGGCGGCTCCCAGCACTCGGCGCCCACCGGGTGGCGGTACTGACGCACCAGGTAGACGCGGCCATCGTTGTCGAGAGCGACGATGACTACCGCGCCCGTGTGACGCACATAGTCGCGTGTGACGACGCGGTCGCCGCCCAGGTCGACCTCGTCGCTCGCGACGTCCCAGACCTTGCCGGCGAACCGCTCGTGCGTGGCGGCGACGCGGCGAGGCCCGGGGACGTCGGCGAGTGACATGCAGACTTACGCCGTCGCGACCGGGGCCGGGGCCTCGGCGCCGCGCTGGCGCTCGAGGGCCGCGCCCACGAGGCCCGCGAAAAGCGGGTGGGCCTTGGTCGGGCGCGACAGGAACTCGGGGTGAGCCTGCGTGGAGATGTAGTACGGGTGCACATCGCGAGGCAGCTCGACGAACTCGACCAGCTCGCGGTCGGGCGACTCGCCCGAGACCACCAGGCCGGCCTCCTCCAGCTGCGCGCGGTACTTGTTGTTGACCTCGTAGCGGTGACGGTGACGCTCGCCCACGGTGGTCGCGCCGTAGGTGTCGGCCGCCACGGAGCCCTCCTTGAGCACCGCCTGGTACTCGCCCAGACGCATGGTGCCACCCAGGTCTCCCTGACCGTCCACGATCGCGAGCTGCTCCTCCATCGTCGCAACGACGGGGTGCGGGGTGTTCGGGTCGAACTCGGAACTCGAGGCGCCCTCGAGGCCCACCACGTTGCGGGCGTACTCCATCACCATGGTCTGGAGCCCGAGGCAGATGCCGAGCGTGGGGACCTTGTTCTCGCGCGCCCAGCGCAGGGCGCCGATCTTGCCGTCGACGCCGCGCACACCGAAGCCACCGGGCACCAGCACGGCGTCCACGCCACCCAGGGCGCGCTCGGCGTCCTCGGGGCTCTGGCACGTGTCGGAGGCGACCCAACGCAGCTTGACGCGCGTCTTGTGGTGGAAGCCGCCGGCGCGCAGCGCCTCGGACACCGACAGGTAGGCGTCGGGCAGGTCGATGTACTTGCCGACGAGCGCGACCTCGACCTCGTCCTTGGGCTTGTGCACGCGGGTGAGCAGGTCGTCCCACGCGCCCCACTCGACATCGTGGAACGGCAGGTTCAGGCGGCGCACCACGTAGGCGTCGAGACCCTCGGAGTGCAGCACCTTGGGGATGTCGTAGATCGACGGCGCGTCCACGGCATTGACGACGGCCTCGGGCTCGACGTCACACATGAGTGCCACCTTCGCCTTGACCGACGCGGGCACCTCGCGGTCCGAGCGCAGCACGAGCGCGTCGGGCTGGATACCGATCGACCGCAGCGCGGCCACGGAGTGCTGGGTGGGCTTGGTCTTCTGCTCGCCCGAGGGGCCGATGTACGGCACGAGCGAGATGTGCAGGAAGAACACGTGGTCGCGACCCACATCGTGGCGCACCTGGCGCGCGGCCTCCAGGAACGGCTGCGACTCGATGTCGCCGACGGTGCCGCCCACCTCGGTGATGATGACGTCGCAGTCGGGGCCGGCCTGATCGCGCATGCGGCGCTTGATCTCGTCGGTGATGTGCGGGATGACCTGGACGGTGTCTCCCAGGTACTCGCCGCGGCGTTCCTTCGCGATGACCTGCGAGTACACCTGGCCAGTCGTCACGTTCGACGAGGCGCCCAGCTGGACGTCGAGGAAGCGCTCGTAGTGGCCGATGTCGAGGTCCGTCTCCGCGCCGTCGTCGGTCACGAAGACCTCGCCGTGCTGGAACGGGTTCATAGTGCCCGGGTCCACATTGAGATACGGGTCGAGCTTCTGCATCGTGACGCGGAGGCCGCGTGAGCGCAGAAGGCGGCCCAGCGACGAAGCGCTGAGGCCCTTACCGAGAGACGAGACGACGCCTCCGGTGACGAAGATGTGCCGTGTGACGTGGTCCGTGCCGGACGAGATTCGAGTTCGCTCCACGGGCTTCAACTCTAACACCGAACGGACCCCGCGCGCGCCCCGACACCCCCCCACTACGGCAGCATGCGCCGCCCGTCGCCCGGTCCGAAGCCGGCCACCTCTCCCCCAATGTTCTGCGCGAGCGCGAGCGGTGTGGTGATGCGCCCGTAATAGTCGAGCCCCGTGACCACCGTCGTCACCAGGGCCGATGCGGTGGGCGAGTTTTGTACGGCGCTCGGCACGTCGCCGTCGGCGTCGATACCGGAGGAGACGACGACGCCCTGTGCGTACTCGGCGAGCACCCCGGACAGATCCGCGTAGGCGGCCGATGCCGTCGAGACGTCGTCGGCGTTGTCGCCCGGTCCCGCGGCCATGACGACGGCATCGACGTCGCCCGCCACGGTGCCCGAGACCATCTCGGCCTCCGTGAGCAGTTCCATCAGCAGGCGCGCGCGCTCAGCGGAGTCCTCATCGTCGCCGGCCGCGGGGCCGGCTCCCGGCATGAGGGCCTGCGCCAGGGCGTGCGCGAGCACGGTGGTGGGAGCGGCGTCGGTGTCGACTCCGACGAGATCGGGGGCGAGCGTCGACGCGAGGGAGTTGCGGAAGGCGGCCTGATCGGGATCGGTCCACGCGGCGCCGATGGTGATCTCGCCGGCGATGGTGGATCCCGCCTGCACGAGTCGCTCGCTCATCGCGGTGACGTCGTCGTCGCGAGGCTGCGCGACCGTCAGGACGGCCGTGGACACCCCGTCGAGCGACCCCGGTAGCAGGGTTGCCGCGGACTCGTCCGCGAATTGCTCACCAGCGACGGCCTCGTCCCGCTGCGCCGCGAGATCGTCTCCCGCGACGGCGAGGTCGTCCTCGAGTTGAGCGATGCGCTCGTCCTGTTCGCCCACGAGCGCGGTGCGCAGGGGACCCGAGCCCATGACGATGCCGATCGCGAGGGCAAGGAACACCGCGGTCAGGGAGACCACGTGATAGCGGAAGTCCTTCATCATCAGCCCCCGATCCATGAGGTCAGGGCACTCCAGACGTCCTCGGCCCAGGCGCGTCCCCCCGGGGTCACCCAGATGGCGGCGCCGAGCGCGACGAACGCGGCCACGACGAGGGCGATCAGGGACCACGCGCTGAAGCGGTGGCGGTAGACCAGCGCGAGCGTCGTGGCGTCCACGAGCCGTCCGCCGGCAGCGAGGCGGGCGAGGAAGGTGCCCGCGGTGTCGCCCTGGGGCGACTCGAGGAAGTCCATGAGGCGCGCGTCGACGCCCACGGTGACGATCACCTCGGCGCCGCCGGCATGCGCCATGAGAATCGCCACGTCGACGGCGGCCAGCGTCGACTCCACACTGCTGTGGTCGATCCCGAGCGCCTCGGCACGCGCCACCCCGCCGTCGCCGCCGCGCGGCGCATGGACCACCGCGTGCTGCGCGGCGCGCAGCGCGCCCTCGCCCACGGCCTCGAGGTCTCCGACGACCACGGAGGCGGCCGGGCCTAGGTCGAGTGCGGCATCGGCCCCTTGCTCGACGGCGATGACCACGGGGCGGACGTCGCCCAGGTAGCGACGAATCTCCTTCAACTGTTCGCGATGGCGGTAGCCGGGAGCGACCACTACCACCTGACGGCCTGTAAGGTCCATGCCGATGTCCGGCAGCCCCTGGCCCTCGAGGAGCACGTCGCCCTCATGAAGCACCTGCTCCATCGCGTTCGCCGTGAACATCTGGAGCTGCACGCGCATGCCGTCGGCGGCGCCGCGCATCGCCTCGACGAGTCGGTCGGCGTCGAGGACATTTCCGGTAGCGACCACGCCGCCATCGACGGTGATCTGGCCACCGGCGATCGAGGCCGTCGCTCCATCCTTGATGTCCATCACGGCGGGACCGGCCGCGTCAATCAGCGGAATGCCTGCGTCCAGCAGGACGCGCGGACCTCCCGCGGGATAGCGGCCAGACAGGGACTCGCGGGCGTTGACGACGGCGGCGGGCCGCGCGGAGACCAGGGCCTCGGCGGAACGCTGATCGAGGTCCATGACGTCGACCACAGCGATGTCGCCCTTGCGCAGTTGACGCACGAGGGCGGTGACGGTGTGGTCCACGCGCACGGGTCCGACGATGGTGCCGTCGCTCGCGCCCGCCTTCGACACGGTGCGACTCATGGCCTCATCGTGCCACGCGCGACGCCTCCAACAGCTCAAGCGCGTGGGCGCGTGCGGTAGAAGAGTCCTCCTGGCCGGACAGCAGCCGCGCGATCTCCTCGACCCTGGCGTCGCCGTCGACCCTCGCGACCTGTGCCCGCGTGACAGCGCCGTCGGTGGTCTTCTGCACGACCACGTGGGTGTCCGCGAAGGATGCGACCTGAGCGAGGTGGGTGACCACCATCACCTGGTGGGTGCGCGCGAGTTCCGCGAGCCGGTTGCCCACCGCGATCGCCGCCTTGCCGCCCACGCCCGCATCGACCTCGTCGAAGACGAAGGTGCGCGGCACGTCGTCCCCCGCCGCCGCCAGCGACACTTCGATGGCGAGCATGATGCGTGACAGCTCACCGCCGGAGGCGGCCTCAGCGATGGGCCGGTGCGGCGCTCCAGGATGGGAGGCCAAGGTGAACGCCACAACGTCTGCGCCATGCGCCGCGGGCTCGGTGGGCGCGACCTCGATGCGCACCTTCGCGTCGGCCATGGCCAGGCGCTCCAGTTCGCCGTCCACGCTGGCGGCCAGTGCCGTCGCCACCGCGGCGCGGGAGGTGTGGAGGGCATCGGCCGCATCGTCGCGTGCGGCGCGTGCGCGCCGTTCGGCCTCCCGTCGGGCCTCGAGCGTCGCATCCCAGTCGTCGTCGGCGGCCACTAGCGGCCGTGCGTTGTCGGCGTATGCGAGCACGCCGTCAAGGTCCGGCACCCCCAGGCGCCGCATGAGCCCCGCCAGGTCGGAGCGGCGTCCGTGCACCTCATCGAGCCGGCCAGGATCCGCGTCCAGGCCGTCTAGATACGACGCGAGCTCGGTCGCGATGTCCGAGGCGCCGTAGGAGAAGTCGGCGAGGCGACGCTCGTACTCCGCGAGCCTGTCATCGTGACGAGCGGCGTCGGCGAGCGCGCGGCGTGCCGCCTCGATCGCGGCGACGACGGTCAGCTCCTGGTCGCCCGCGATGAGCTCGTGGGCGCCGGCGGCGCCCGTCCTCACCGCCTCGGCGTTCTCGAGCACGCGCACCTCGGCCTCGAGACGGCCGTCCTCGCCGGGCTCGGGAGCGAGGGCGTCGACGGCAGCAAGGTCGTCGCGCAGGCGTGCCACCTCGGCGCGCTCAGCCTGGGCCCCTTCCTCCATGCGAGAGAGGGCACCGGCCGCCTCGACCCAGGTGTGCCAGGCGTCGCGGTAGGCGTCGAGGACGGTCTGATGGCGCTGGCCGCCGTGAGCGTCGAGCGTGTCGCGCTGACGGGCGCTCGAGCGCAGTCGGACCTGGTCCGACTGACCGTGCACGGTCACCAGATCGCCGGCGATATCTGCCAGCAGCGCCTGCGGCACGGTGCGCCCGCCGACGACGGTGCGCGAACGCGTCGTGGCGCCCACAGTCCTCGCGACGATGACCGTGCCGTCGTCGTCGAGCCGCACGCCTGCATCGTCGAGCCTGGCGGCCGCGTCGGAGCCGGCGGGGATGTCCAGGACCGCCTCGGCAAGCGCCTCGTCGGCACCGGCGCGCACGGTCGCGGGCACCGATTTGGCCCCAAGGATCAGGCCGAGGCCCGTCAGCACCATCGTCTTGCCCGCGCCGGTTTCTCCGGTCACACAGGTCAGGCCCGGGCCCAGTTCGATGCGCGCGGACTCGATCACGCCCAGGTCGGCGATGCTCAGTTCATGCAGCACCTCAGCCGTCCTCCCCAGCGCCGTCGAACGGAGGCACGAGGTCCTGAAGGGCGTGCCGTGTGGCGAAGGCGTGGCCACCGATCTCGTGCCCGATGGGAGTGATCTGGCCGCGCTCGCCGCGCCATCCGTTCGTCGGAAGGCTGAACTTCTGCACGAGTCGCTCCGTGAACGGCGCGGCAGACATGCGCGCGAGTCGGACGATCTCCTCGCCCCGGCGCACCTCCAGGCGGCTTCCTGGGGGCATGGCGAGCGAACGCGCACCGTCGAGGACCACCTGGCCGTCGGCCTCCGAGGTAGCAACGACCTCAAGCGTGAACACGGAATCCGGGCCTACCACGAGAGGGCGCGCGAACAAGGCGTGTGCCGCGAGCGGCACCATGAGGAGAGCGTCGACATTGGGCCAGATGACGGGGCCGCCGGCCGAGAACGCGTGGGCGGTGGACCCGGTAGCCGTGGATATCACCACACCATCGCAGCCGAACGAGGACAGCGGCCTGGAGTCGACGGCCACCGCCACCTCAAGGGTGCGCAAGCGGTTGACGCGCTCGAGGGTTGCCTCATTGAGGGCCCATCCCGACTCACTCGAGCCGTCCGGCCGCGTCACGGTGGCGCTGAGGGTGCGTCGCTCCTCGATCGTGTAGTCGCCGCTGGCGAGTCGCTCGGCGGCGGCGACCACGTCGTCACGTTCCAGCTCCGCGAGGAAGCCGACGCGGCCCAGGTTCACGCCCAACAGAGGGATGCCGGTGCCGTGGGTGAGGTGGGCGGCGTGCAGCATCGTGCCGTCGCCGCCGAGCACGATGGCGGCCTCGACGTCGTGCGCCATCGTGGCCGTGAGGGACGTGCACACGGAGATGCCCGCGTCTTCGAGCGCACGCGCCACCTCGGCGCCCGCCTCAAGCGTCTGTGCTCGGTGCGGGTTCGAGACGATCAGGATCGTGCGGCTCATCCGGTCAGGGCCTCCTCGTCGATGCGGGCGGTGAGCGCGTCGCCGGTGAGGACCGGGCGACCGCGGCGGTCGGGGTGCTGTCCCCTAGCCTGCCATGCGCCCGAGCCCCAGATGAAGAACTCCACATTTCCCTCGGGACCGGGCAGTGCGCTACGCGCTACCTCGTGGATGACCAGGCCCGACGCCTCCATGGCCGCGGCAACGCCGGTGACGGCACGAGCGCGGTCACGCGGATCGGTCACCACGCCGCGCCCCGTGAGCGCGCGCCTGCCCAGCTCAAATTGTGGCTTGACCATGAGCAGAAAGTCCGCGTCGTCGGCGGCATAGTCGACGAGTGCGGGAATCACGATCGGCAGCGAGATGAACGACAGGTCAGAGACGACGAGGTCGACGCCCGCGCCCTCGTCCTCGCCGGTGAGGTAGCGGACGTTCAGTCCCTCGACGGCCGTCACACGCGGGTCGTCACGCACCGCCGCCGCGAGTTGGTCGTGACCGACGTCCACGGCGCGCACGTGATCGGCACCCCGTTCGAGCAGCACCTGCGTGAAGCCGCCCGTCGACGCACCCGCGTCAAGTGCTCGGCGGCCCGCGATGGTCAGTCCGGTAGGAGCGCACCGCTCGATCGCGCCGACCAACTTGTGAGCGGCCCTCGAGACGTACTTGGCGGCGTCGCCCACCACGGCGATGTCAGCGTCATGGTCCACGTCGAGCGACGGCTTAGTCGCGGCCCGGCCGTTGACGGTGACGGCGCCGGCCGCGATCAGCTCCTGCGCGTGCGAACGCGACCGAGCCAAGGCGCGCTCGGCGAGCGCGCGGTCCAGTCGCATCTACTGATCGTCGCGCAGGCGGTTGGACAGCGAGGTCTGAATCTTCTCGAAGAACTCGGCCTGCTGGTCGAGATCCCCGGGGAGTTCCGTGACAGCCTGCAGTGCGGCCTTCACCTCGGCGGGGTACTCGACCTCGCCCAGCGGCTCACGGTGCTCATTGATCTCGCCCATAGTCATGAGGCTACCGCGATGTCGGTGACGCCCTCAAGGTCCACGGCGACACCGGCATCGGCCGCCTCCCACGCCGCGGCGCAGGCCGCGCGCAAACGATCAAGCTCGTCATCGCCGGACACCTCGAGGCGTCCATCAGTGACGACGGCCGATGCGTCACGCACTACCCAGCGGTCACCCACCTTCGCGGGGGCGGGGTGCAGGTGGGCGAGGCAACCGAGGTCGCGGCCGATATACGCGGGACGCTGGTCGGGGGTGGCGAGGATCGCGTCCCGGCCGTCGTTAACTCCCGTGAGCACCAGCAGTCCGGGGATGCCAGCGGCATTGCCGCCCTTGAGGTCGGTGTCGAGACGGTCGCCGATGACCATGGGCCGCGACGCCTGAGCCTGTAGCGCCGCGAGGCGGAACATCTCCGGCTCGGGCTTTCCCGCGCTCGGGGGCTGCACGCCGGTCGCGGTGACGACCACGTTGACGAGTGCGCCGTTGCCGGGGGCGGTGCCACGGTGATTGGGGATGGTGAGATCACGATTGGAGGCGAAGAAGCGAGCGCCCGCAGTGATCGCGTACGAGGCCTCCGCGAAGTCATTCCACGACACGTCGGGGTGGAAGCCCTGCACCACCGCGTCGGGAGTGGGCTCGGCAGAATCGACGAGGGTCATACCGACCTCGGTGAGCGCCGTACGCAGGCCCTGGCCACCCACCACGAAAATCCGCGAGCCGGCGGGCAATTCCTCGGCGACCATCCGGGCGACTGCCTGAGCTGCGGTGAGCACCTCGTGCGTCGCGGTCGGCATGCCCAACTCCGTCAGGTGCTCAGCAACCGTGCCCGGTTCCCTGCTGGCGTTATTGGTGACGAAGACGATGCGCATGCCCGCCTCGCGCGCGGCCGCCAAACCTGCAGGGGCGGTGGGAATCGCGTGCGGCCCGCGATACGCCACGCCGTCGAGGTCGACGAGCGCGGCGTCGTGAGCCGTGAACAGCGGAACATCCGTGCCAAGCAGCCCGCTCATGCGCGCTCCTCGTCCGTGGCGGTCGCCCCTTCGCTATCCTTCGCCACGTCGTCGGTGGCATCGGATTGGTCGTCGGCATCGTCGGCGGACGCCGTGTCGCCGAATGCTTCGCCCTCGACGCCCTCACCGTCCTCGCCCTCCGCGACTTCATCGATCGGCTCGGGGAGCTCGGCGACGTCGTACAACGTGATCTCGTCGGCCCACGGGTCCTCCACGGGTGCGGCGACGGGAAGTGTCGCCTCGAGAGCGTCCGCCTCGTCTGCCCGACCGGCGGCGCGCAGCGCCTCCACGCGCGCGGCGTCGATGCGTGCTGTCACGGCAGGATCTTTGGTCTCGAGCCGGCCGAGCGCCACAAGTGCAGCCTCGGCGTCGCCCATATCCACGCGCGCCCCGGCAACCACGATCTCAAGTTCGAGTCGCGTCGCCGGGTCCAGCTGAGCTGCCTCGGGTTCACGCGCGAGCGCGATCGCGCGCTCGGGCCGACCCAAACCACGCTCGCAATCCGCCATCAACGCCAGGTGCTCGTGCGAGCCGTTCAGTCGACGAACAGTACGCAGTTCCCGCAGTGCCTCGGCGTACCGGCCGGTCGCGTAGGCGGTCAGCGCCGCGGCCTCACGCACCACGTCGACGCGACCGGCGCGCTGCGCCGCCACCTGTGCATGCTTGTAGGCGCGCTCAGGGTCAACGTCCATGAGGAAGCCCGCCATCACAAGGTGGCGACCGACGTCCTCGGCGTTGTCCTTGCTCAGCGTGCGCAGACGCGCACGGACCGTCCGGTCCAGCTGGCCGATCGAGATCTCCTCGGGGATCTCCGGCACCTCGATGGCGGGACGGCTCGCGCTGCGGTCGCCTCGACGCGAACCATCCTCGCGCTCGGTGCGGCGATCATCGCGGCGCACCGCATCACGCCGGAACCCGCCCTGCCGGTCGCCGTCACGACCATCGCGCTCGAACCGGCGGTAACCGCCGTCACGCTGGCCATCACGGGGCCCGCGGCTGTCACGGTTGCCCTGATAACCACCAG
>NZ_BBRL01000006.1:241000-241527 GCF_002090135.1 Demequina sp. NBRC 110055
GATAACCACCAGAACGCTGACCGTCACGGTTGCCCTGGTAACCACCACGCGACGCACCATCGCGACCGTCGGAGCGGTTGCCTTGGTAGCCACCGGAACGTTGACCATCCCGGTCGCCCGAAGGACGTCCCTGGTAGCCGCCCGATCGCCGCTCTCCGCCGTCGCGGGAGTCCCGATCGTACCGACGGTAACCTTCACGGTCGCCGGACGGACGCGACGCACCTCCGCGACTCTCGCCACGGCTGTCACTGCCACGATCACCGCGATAACCTCCGGAACGCTGACCGTCACGGCTCGCGGAGGAACCTCCCTGCCGACCGTCGCGTTCGTAGCGACGGTACCCGCCCTGAGAACGTTCGGGTCGCTGGTTGCGGTCGTCCCCGTCGCGTCGCGCGCGCTCGTCGCGCTTATCGTCGTCAGCCATGGTGGTGGTGCTCCATTCGGTGAGGGCAGTGGGCGCCCCGTCTCGATGCAATTGTGCCTAGAAATGCGAAGAGCCGCCCCATCGTCGGGGCGGCTCTTCGTTG
>NZ_BBRL01000007.1 GCF_002090135.1 Demequina sp. NBRC 110055
CCCCTCTGGTGTGATGGGTTCATGACCACGACGACGGTGCGGAAGGTCCCCGCGGGGGAGGCGTCGAATGCTGACGCGCCTCGCGACTGGGATGCCCGCGTCCGTGCGGCGCTGGCCGAGAAGCGCGCGCTCACCCACGCCGGCGTCAGCGCGATGGGCGACGAGGATCTCGTCGCGCTGGGTAATGCGCTCGGCGTGGTCCGGCGTGACGCGGACCGCATGATGGCCGTCGTCGCCGCGGAGCAAGCCGAGCGCTCGCGGGCGAAGGCGAAGAAATTGGGCCTCGCGCGTCAACGGGGCAAGGGTGATGAGCGGGGGATCGTCTCAGGCCAGACCGGCGGCTCGGGCGCGGAGGCGACGAGGCTGATTGAGCTGGGGGAGACGCTGCGCGACGCGGAGAAAGCTCAGCGCGGCGACGACTCTGGGGCGCCGCAGGAGACGGCTCCTGACGCGCCTGCGCCCATGCCGGTGTTCCCCGAGGTCGCCCAGGCAGTGCAGGACGGAAGACTCAGTGTGGAGGCCTCCACGGCCATCATTCGCATGCTGAAGCGCGTGAGCTCGCGGGTGGATGCCGCGGCGCTGGCGACTGCCGAACATGATCTCGTGTCCTCATCGCGCTTCATGCGCTTGGAGCGCCTGCGCGACCTCATCACTCGCACGGAGCAGCGGCTGGACGCGCTGCATCTCGAGGAGCTCGCAAAGGAGCGGCGCGACCGGCGTTTCCTGCGCATCGGCGAGACTCCGGACGGCATGGTGAGCATCAATGGCCGGCTGGATCCGGAGAACGGCGCACCCCTCATGGCGGTCATGCACGTGATGGTGAACCAGCATTTCCGGCTGCGCGTCCGCATGAAGGAGGCGGCGAAGAAGGGGGAGTCCGTTGTCGTCGACGAACGCACGCCAGACCAGGTTCGGGCCGATGCCATGGGCGACTTCGCCCGCCACCTCCAGGGATGCGACGTCGACGTGCTGCCGCACGATCGGGCGCGCCTGGTGGTGCGCACCTCCCTGGAAGACCTTCGCAAAGGGCTGGGCGGGGCGTCCATCGATGGGCTCGCGGCGAACCTGGACGCCGGCGCCTTGCGCCGGGCCGCGGCGTCGGCGGGCATCATCCCGCAGGTACTCGGTGGAAAGTCCGAGCTTCTCGACCAGGGAGTCGAGAAGCGGCGCTTCACCCGCAAGCAGAAGATTGCTCTCGCGCAGCGCGATGGCGGGTGCGCGATGTGCGGAGCTCCGCCGTCATGGTGCGACGCTCACCATATTGATTACTGGTCCCACGGAGGGCTGACCGACCTGGCCAACGGAGTGCTTCTCTGCGTGCGGTGTCACCACGACGTCCACCGAGCAGAGTGGAAGATTGACGCCACTCCGACCGAGGTGTGGTTCACGCCACCCGCAGAGGTCGATCCGGCGAGGCGACGGCGGCCGGGAGGCAGACGACTCTTCGACGCGTATCCGCTGGAACCGCCGGAGCGCTCTGGACTGCCCGAGCGATCTGAATCGCTGATCTTGCCTCAGACCACGACCTCACCGGACCGAGGCGACCCCAATGAGGGTTCGCGCGAGTGCGCGCTTGCTATCCCGCAGCCGTATCTCGTCGGACGGGTAGAGGTCGAGCCGGAGGACGTCGAGGCCGCGTGGCTCGACGACGCGGGGGAGGGCTTCGCGGACGAGGCCTACGACGATGACCGCGAGGTGGCTCCCGCGACGCCCGGCGCATCAGCACGACGGCGCCTGGGCGAGATGTCCGCTCGGCGACCAGGATTAAGGGGCCAGTCCCGATCTGGACCACGAGCGAGGGCCCGTCGTCGCCGCAGTTGCGCGACGCGGCCGCCGCCGGCGCCCGCCTACACTCGCAGGCAACGAGGAGGGAGCTAGGCATGCATGAGATCACCTGCCCGCACTGCCACAAGGCGTTCACGGTCGACGAGGCCGGCTACGCCGACATCCTGAACCAGGTCCGTACCAAGGAGTTCGACGCCGAGCTGGAGAAGCGCTTGCATGCGGCCGATGCGGACAAGAAGTCCGCGGTCGAGCTCGCCAAGGCGCAGGCCGAGCAGGTGGCCCTGAAGGCCGCCACTGCCAAGGACGCCGAGATCCAGGAGCTGAAGTCAAGACTCGACGCCTCCGGAACGCAGCAGCAACTCGCGGTCGCCGAGGCGCTCAAGGCGATCGAGAAGGAGCGCGACTCCCTCGCGAGCGAGCTGTCGCAGGCGAAGGCGGCCTCGGCATCGGCCGCCGAACTCGCCGAGGCCAAGCTGGCCTCCGAGCTGCAGAAGGCCGTCGCGGCGCAGGAGTCCCAGATCGCCGACCTCAAGCACGCGCTCGAGAAGGCGAGCCTCGAGAAGTCGCACGCCGAGTCCTCGCTCAAGGAGAAGCACGCCGCCGAGCTCGCCTCGCGCGAGATCCAGATCAAGGACCGCGACGACGCCATCGAGCGGCTCAAGGACATGAAGGCGCGGCTGTCGACCAAGATGGTGGGCGAGACGCTCGAGCAGCACTGCGAGTACGAGTTCAACCGCATGCGCTCCATGGGCTTCCAGAACGCCTACTTCGAAAAGGACAACGACGCGTCCAGCGGCTCCAAGGGCGACTACATCTTCCGCGAGGCCGATGCCGAGGGCACCGAGGTCGTCTCGATCATGTTCGAGATGAAGAACGAGTCCGACACGACGGCGACCAAGCACAAGAACGAGGACTTCTTCAAGGAGCTCGACAAGGACCGCAAGGAGAAGGGCTGCGAGTACGCGGTGCTCGTGACTCTGCTGGAGCCCGACAACGAGCTGTATAACTCGGGCATCGTCGACGTCTCCCACCGCTACCCGAAGATGTATGTGGTGCGCCCCCAGTTCTTCATCCCCATCATCACGCTGCTACGCAACGCCGCCCAAAGCGCCCTGGCCTACAAGCAGGAGCTCGCGCTGGTGCGCGCCCAGAACATCGACATCACCAACTTCGAGTCTGAGCTCGAGGACTTCAAGGACCGCTTCGGCCGCAATTGGCGGCTGGCCTCGGACGGCTTCGAGGAGGCCGTCAAGCGCATCGACGAGGCCATCAAGGACCTCGAAAAGACCAAGCAGGCCCTGCACAAGTCCGCCAACAACCTGCGCCTGGCCAACGACAAGGCCGAGGACCTCACCATCAAGAAGCTCACCCGCGGCAACCCCACGATGGCCGCGAAGTTCGCGCAGCTCGAGGCGGGAGAGGGGCAGTAGCGGAGGTCCACACAGGGCGGGCATGTGGCGACCTCGCTAGAGGTGTCGGCGCGCCACGCCTGGCTCAGCGGCTCGTGCGAGCGGAGGGCCGCGTCGACGACGGCAAGCATGCCCGCCACCGCGACCACGCCGTCTTAGCCATCGCCACTCCGTGCGCAGGTGACGATCCAGTCGTTTGACCACCCGGGCGCGTCGTCGACGTGGCAGTCGACCGCGGTCCCGGTGAGGAGCACTCCAGGGGTGTCGTAGCCGCCGTCGAACTGGGTGCCGCGAGGGACGTACGAGAGCCACACGCCGGCATCGGCCTTCACCTCATCCACCCAGGCGCTGGCGGTGTCGTCGTTCTGGCGGGTCCACGCCATCTCATACGAGTCGTCCGGGTCGACACCCCGGATACGCAGCAGCAAGCGCTCGTAGCCGTCGCGCACGGAGTGGTCGCTCTGTGCCATGTCTTGCAAGAGGATCACGCCCGTGAAACCCGCCCACATGGCGATCAGAGTCCCGGCGATGACGCCGGTGGTCGCGAACCCCATGGAGAAGACTTGCTTTCCGGTTTCGGGGGAGCGCCAGCGCTTGATCTTGAAGTACCACAGCAGTGCGCCGATGCTCCACAGCATCCACACGGTGCCGAGCGCCGCGAGTGCCAGCCACGCGAGCGCCCAACGGTCCCAGGTGCTGGGCGCCCGTAGATCGGGGTCCTCGCGCGGCGGCACCACAACGCCCTGGGCGAGCGCGGGCAGCACCGCCGCATCCGCGTCCGGCGCCGGTGCGACCCGCGGCAGGGGACAGGTGACGCCGGTGGGCCAGTCGTCCCTCCAGGTGGAGTCCTCGCCGTCATCCCAGGTGGAGTCACACACAACTTCCGACTCCTCGTTGATGTCGAGGATGACGTCCTGGTCCCCGAAGGACCAATAGACCACGGCGCCATCGGGGTCGCGCCCGTAGACCCGGGCGGTCTCGTCGCCCACGCGGTTGTACTGAAGTACCTCGTCAGCCTGCGCCTCCCACGCCTTCGAGATCAGGACCTTGTGGGGGATCTCGGCGACCGGCGGAATCATCAGCACGAAGAATCCCAGGATCACGAGGGGAAGCCAGATCCAGTTCCCCGACCAGCGGCGCAAGGGCTTGATGAAGATGCCGAAGAGCAACAGCAAGGCTCCGGCACCTGCGATACAGCCGCCGACCGTGAAGACCCACTCGAGATCCGGTGTCTCCGGCACGGCGGTCGTCGCCGGTGACGGCACCAGGGGCGGCGGAATGACGTCGAGCGCGGCCGCGCCAAAGAGTAGTGCCCCCATGGCACGCACCCTAGCGGTAACGATGCGTGTGATCGCTCGGCCCGCCGACGGACGGGCGTGCCGTGCAACGGCATCCGTTTCGCCCGATTTCGACACTCTCAAAACTGGAACATCACGATTCCGTATCCCGACAGGAGGAATGCTCGCCGCGGTGGAAGAGTTGACGTGATGGCACGCAATCCCCAGACCTTGGAGGAAACGTGACAGTTCCAGAGCTCTCGCTCCGTGCAGTCCAGGCGCGCCCCGCGCACCGCAGCGTGGCACCCGCGCCCAGTGCGACATGGCTCGACGAGGCCGCGCCCGTCACCGATGAAAGCCCTACCGTCGCGCACGTGGCGCCGGCGCACACCGCGGCCACCCACCTGACGCCATGGGCGCGTTTTGACACGCGGGTGGGCGTCGACATCGCGTCCATGGTGGTGCGTGGAGCGGTCATCGGCGGCTTGCTCGCCCTGCTTTACGTCGCCCTCGCGGGAGGGTGGATCGGCATGGGCGCCGAGGCCCTGTCCACCTGGTGGGCGGGAGACATCGCACCGTACTTCGCGATCGACATCGTGCCCGACGCCGGGGGCGCGGGCGGTGTTCCCGCATCGGCCGGCTGAGGCTAGCCTCAAGGAATGACGGACTCGCCCGATACTCCCGCCCTGCGCGCCCTCGCGGACCTCGGTATCGACCACGAGGTCACGGTTCACGGCCCCGTACGCTCGCTCGAGGAGGCGGCCACGGCGCGGGGCGTCGAACCCTCGCAGGTCCTGAAGACCCTCGTGGTGCGCCGCGGAGAAGGTGACTTCCTCTTCGTCCTGGTGCCCGGCGATCGCCAGATCTCGTGGCCCAAGCTCCGCGAGCACCTGGGTGTTAGCCGCCTGTCCATGCCGGACAAGGACGTGGCACGCGACGTCACCGGCTACGAGCGCGGCACCATCACGCCCTTCGGCGCCACCACGGCCTGGCCGGTGGTCGCCGACCGGCTCATCGTGTCACGCGAGGGCCCGGTATCGATCGGCGGGGGAGCGCACGGCGTTGCCGCGTCACTTCACCCGTCGCAGCTTGTCGAGGTCCTCGACGCTGCCGTGGCCGACGTGACCGAGCCTGCCTAGCCGCTGTGGGCGATCGATAGCTCGCGTGGCGCGGTAACACGACCGCTACCCGCCAGACAGAGAGCTTCCTGTGCCCTGGGTCTGGTCATCATGCCTGGTCGTGCGCCATGATGGGGGTGCCGCGACGCGGGCTTGCCCACTCCCCCCGAGTGACCCGCGCCGCGGCCCTTTTCCCCCTTAGGGCCCTAGGTGACCTCAGACGAGAGTCGTTGTCGCGGCCGGGCTCCATTCGCTGAGTGACAATGAAGTACTGCCGCTTCCCCAGGGACCTCTCGTGGCGCTTGGCGGATGATGGCGGACCGCTGATGGCGCCGGCTTGTGGTGCCGCGACGTCGGGAGTCGGTGCGTGTCGTTCCGGCTCGTCGCTCCGTGGCGGCCTGTCGGTGGATCGGCGATGGAGGCCATCCGATCTCTGTCGGGGTGCACGTATGCACTGCGTGCGCACGTCCGTTGTCTCACTCTGAGCCCCCTCGCGTGAGTACTGCCCCGTTCGCGATGAGAGGGTTTCGCGAATGCCGTCGCCCTCGCCCCCGGTGTCACGACCGGGGCCCCCTCATCGGTCCTTTGACTCGACTCACGCTACACGGTCGTGACCGCTTTCGCGAGAGATTTGTCACACTTTGGTCGGAGATGGGCGTTTCGAAACCTGCCCGCAATGTGAGCTTTACTGACGCGTCACCGTGACCGGTTACAGTCCGTGCGCTACAGCGTGACGCGGGCGGGCTCCGCCTGGCCTGCGTCGATCCGGGCCAAGAACTCGCTGACCCGCTCCTCAAAGACATCGGCCGCATCGGCGTCGTAATCGCGCAACGTCGGGTCGACAAACAGGTGGCCCCGGTGCGGGTACGTGAAGACTTCGGCGTGTGGCGCCCCGCGACGCAGCGCATCGATGTCGTCCGTGGTGCACCAGTCGTCCGGGTCCGCCACATGGGTCTGGAGCGGGAGGTGTGCGGGCCACGGTCCGCCCAGGTGCTCCGGTGGCATGGCGCCGCCCATCAGCACGCACCCGCGGATGCCTCGGCGGTGCTGGGCAACCAACTGCGCCTGCATGGCTCCGAGCGAAAAGCCGATCACGACATCGGCCCCCGGATGTTTGCGGGCGGCCCGCATCCCGACGTGGGCAACGGCGTCGTGCCCAATGGTGTCGGCGTGACGCACGCCGTCCTCGTCATTGTCAAAGACCCGGCCCCCATAGGTGTCGGGGGTGTACACGGTGTGGCCACCGGCCCGCAGGCGATCCGCGAACGCACACAGCCCCTCCGTGAGGCCGCGTGCGTGGTGAAACAGCAGGATCTGCGCCATATGCCCAGTCTCGCGCCAGCGGCGCCCCTTCGCACGTCGAAAGGGCGCCGCTGGGTGCGCTTGCGCCGACCCGGCGATGACATCAGGCCTCGGTGGGCATCTCCGTCACCGCGAAGGGCTCCATGGTGGGGGCGTCCGAACCGCCCTCCGGCTCCTCCGTCAGGGCCACCGCAGCCATGTGGGCCACATCGACCTCCGAGACCGACATGTAGACGCCATCCTCGCGAGGAGTAAAGGTGGGCCCGGCCTGGATGGTGCCGTCCGCCATCACCAGCCACAGCTGGTACTCCTTGCCGTCGTCGGGCATGGCGGCCTCGGTTCCCATCAGTGCCACCGAGTTCATCTCGGAGCTCACCATGACCTTGCCGCTGCCGAGGCCGAGCGACACGGCCTCCATGTCCTCGGAGGCGGCGACGGACATGACGTCCTTCTCCATAGCGAGTTCGGCGGCACGGTCGGCACGGACATCGGCGATCATGACGCCGCCCACGACCAGCACCGCGGCCGCTGCCGCCGCTACCGGAGCGGCGATCCACCAGCGGCGACGCCGCGCGGCAGGGGAGAAGGTCAGCACGTCGGCGTCACCGCTGGCAGGTTCTGACGGCCCGGCGGGTGTCGGGCCTTTCGACGTCGTCGCGGAAGTCCCGGCGGGGTCGAGCACCGGCGGTAGCTGTGCGGTACGTGCAACCTCATCCATGACCCGTGCGTGGAGCGACGGCGGGGGAGCCGCAGCGTGGGAGTCGGCGAGGGCCTCGGTCGCGAGGGACAGTGACGCGACCTCCTCCTGGCAGTCGGCGCAGGTGGCGAGGTGGTCCTCGAAGGCGCTCAGCTCCGCGGGGTCGAGGGCGCCCACGGCATAGGGAGCCGCCAGCGTGTGTAGGTTCTCAGTCATCGCTCCACCCCCAGTGCGTCGCGTAGTTTGATTAAGCCGTCTCTGATGCGGGCCTTGCAGGTGCCCAGCGGGATATCGAGGGCGTGGGCCGCCTCCCGATGCGTGAAGCCCTTGTAGAAACACAGGTCGAGAGCCTCGCGCTGCCGCTCGGTGAGCTGCTGCAGCCCGGCCTTGACCCGTGCCGCTTGCCACTCGCCGTGCATCGTATCGACGACGTCTTCCGGTCCTTCGTGGTCGACGTCCGTTACAGCCGCATGGGTCTGGAGTCGTGTGGTGTGCGCCTGCTCCGAGCGCACGCGGTCCACGGCGCGGCGGTGTGCGATGGTGAGGATCCACGCCCGCGCCGAACCGGCCTGGCGGTCGAAACGGGCGGCGCGCCGCCACACCTCGACCAGCGCCTCTTGCGCCACGTCCTCGGCCATATCGCGGTCGCGCACGATGCGCAGGGCCAGCCCGAACACCGAGCCCGCGACGAGGCCGTAGAGCTCCTCGTAGGCGGCGCCGTCGCCCAGCGCCGTCCTCTCAAGCAAGGTCGCCATCCGTGCCCCCGGATCGTCCTCGGGCTTCGGCCCCGGGCGCATCGGTGGCGGGACGGCGCGCAAATGCCTGTCCATGCCGTCCTCCTGTCCGTCGGTCACGAGCCCTCCGTCGTGTGTCGATGCCGCTGATCGTCCGTCAGTCTGTCATCACAGCCCCCTCGTGGGGCCTGTCACGTGGTGTTCGGTGCGCGTGTCGTGGCGGATGGGTCGGCCCGACAGCGTCGCGCATCAGGTGTGGTGGCGGGCGCCACGCAAGGGGGGCGCACCGCAGCGGCGCCACCGGCCCGGGACGCGGAAGGAGCGGGGGCCGCCGATCATTCGGCCGCCCCCGCTCCATCGCGAATGGGTTGACTTAGCCCGTGGGCTCCATCGTGGACTCCATGCCCGGGTCCATGGTCGACCCCATCTCCTCGGACGGAGCGGTGGGGTCCTCGGCGGTCGTGTCGCCGCACGCGGCCAGGAACGATCCGCCCACCAGGATGACGGCGGGGATAGCTGCCTTACGAAGATCCATCGTCGGTTCCTCCTTCACGTCACGGGCCGCCTTGGCCCGTCACTGCCTCAACGGGTGAACCGTCCTCAGAAACTTCACAGGCTCGCCGCGCCCTCCGCGCCCCGCGTGCTTACCCGAACGTGAACGCGTATGCCTGCACGCCCGGAGTGAACTCCAGGATCATGACGTCGTCGAGCGGCGAGCCGACGTAGAGGTCGTAGAGGTCCGAGGTGCCGTCGACCTCGACGACCCGCTCGTAGTCCTGGTCGCCGCGCAGCGTCACGCGCACCTCGCCTTCACCCGCCATCACCAGGTGCACGTCCGCCGCGTAGAAGTTCAGCATCAGCATGGAGCCCTCGCCGGCCGCCTCGGCATACTCCTCGGTCACGGTCCACGGGCCGACGTAGGCGAAGTGGTCGGGCTGGGGGAAGGCATCGTGGCCGTAGTTGGCCGGTTCGTCCTCCACCACCTGCCCGGCGTTGTCGGCGTATTGCAGGCGTCCGTAGCCCAGGTAGGTCTCTTGGGTGCGCCCCTCGGTGTGGTTGCCGGCGTCCGCCTCCACAGTGGCGCCGCCGCTCATGCCCAGCAACTCCTGGATCAGCTGCTCGGTTTCGGCGTAGGCCCCCTCGCCGTAGTGGACCTGGCGCACCCTACCGTCCGTGTCGATCAGGTAGTGCGCCGGCCAGAAGCGCTGGCTCCATTCGCGCCACGTCTCGAAGTCGTTGTCGATGGCGATGGGGTAATCAATCCCGTAGCGCTCGGCCGCATCCGCGACGTTCGACACGTCCTTCTCGAACGCGAACTCGGGGGAGTGAACGCCGATGATCGTGAGCCCCGCGTCGCGGTATTTCTCGTCCCACGCGGTCAGGTATGGGAAGGTGCGCTGGCAGTTAATGCAGGAGTAGGTCCAAAAATCGATCAGCACGGGGCCGTCGAGGTCGTCCAACGAGAGCGCCTCCCCGTCCGCCGTGTTGAGCCACTCCTGGATGCCGACCAGGTCGCGCGCGGGCCCGCAGTCCTGCAGCACACCGGGATCCCCGGCCTCGCACTCGTCGAAGGTGAGGGCGTCGCCCGAGGCGGCCGTGGCATCGGCCGCATCCGAGCGCCCGGTGAGATCGTCCAACTCGGAACGCACGGCGTCGTTATCCTCGATCGCCGACTGGGCATCGGCCAACACCCCTGGCACCCAGCGCTGAAGAGGCTCGGCCACGTTGGTGGCAATGACCAGGGCCGTCGCGACGAGCACCACGCCGGAGCCGATCCTGATGGCCCGCAGGTGCTCGCGCACCCACCGAATCCGCGAGCCCATCGCCTGGCCAGCGACCCCGAACGCCAGCAGCGGGATCGCGATGCCGACCGAGAACGCGAGGGTGAGGCCCACGAGGCCCCACGACAACCCGTTGGTCGCCGCGAGCACGGTAATCGACGCGAGGATGGGCCCCGCGCACGGCACGAACACCAACCCGAGCGCCAGGCCCATCACGAAGCCGTTACCGTCGCGATCCATCTTCAGCGGCCGGATGCGTTCAAACGGGCGCTGCAGCAGTTCACCCAGTGGCTCGATGGCGAGCCCCAGGCCCACCACGGCGAGCACGACGATGCCGGTCCACCTCAGGAGCGCGTCGGGCAGCCCGAGCGACGACAGCAGGATGCCGCCGAGCAGGGTGAAGAACGCGAAGCTCGTCACGAGCCCGCCGACCACCACGAGCGGGCGCCGGCGCGAGCGCGCGCCGTCCTGGATCGACGACGTGAGGATCGCCGGCAGCACCGGTAGCACGCACGGGCTGAGGGCCGTGATGATGCCCGACACCAGGCCGACGGCGACAAGGGTGATCATGCGAGGCATTCGTTGCGGCCGATGCCGCGGTTGGGTCGTGCGCCAGACCTCACCGATAGCCTGGCGGTATGACCGTGGGATTCGTGTTGGGCGGCGGCGGGGTGCGCGGCGCCACCGAGGTGGGCATGCTGCGCGCGCTGTTCGAGGCCGGCGTGACACCGGACCTCATCGTCGGCACGAGCATCGGCGCCCTCAACGGCGCCGCGGTGGCCCACGACCCGAGCCCCAGCGTGATCGCCACGCTGGAGGCGGCGTGGAACTCGCCCACGGCATCGGCCATCTATGGCGAATGGTGGCCGCGTCAGCTGCGACGGCTCGCGCAGTCCAAGACTCATCTGAACAATCCTGCCCCGCTGCGCGACATGATCGTGGATCTCGTGGGGGAGGATGCGACGTTCGAGGCGCTTGCCGTGCCGTTTGCGGTGTGTGCGGCCTCGATCGAACGCGCCGCCGAGACGTGGTTCGACACGGGCCCCGTGATCGACGCGGTGCTCGCCTCGGCCTCCGTGCCCGCGGCGCTGCCCCCCACGGTCATCGACGGCGAGCACTACGTCGACGGCGGCATCGTGAACTCCATCCCGCTCGGCGAGGCGATCCGGCGGGGCGCCGACGAGGTGTTCGTGTTGCAGGTGGGACGCATCGAGGAGTCGTTGGAGGCGCCTCAGAAGCCCTCGGACGTCGCCAAGATTGCCTTCGAGATCTCGCGGCGCCACCGGTTCGCGAGGGATATGGCCGATGTCCCCGCTGGGGTCCGTGTGCACGTCCTGCCTTACGGAGGTGCTCAGGACGGAGACGAAAAGCTGGGCGCGTTTCGCCGGCTCGATACGGTGGGGGCACGCATGGAGGCGGCGTACACGGCGACCGCCGCGTACCTGGAGGAAGCAGGGGTGACGCGCGGGTGAGACGCTACTGGAGGCTGCCGCCCGTGTGGGTGCGCCGTTGCGTGATCGCCCCCGCCATCGTCCTCCTGGCGTTCGTGTGGCTACCCATGACGGCATGGCTCGTCGTGGTCGTCGCCGGTGTGGTGGCGTGGGCGCTGCCTGGCCGCGTGCGCATCCTGCGCGTGATCTTCATGGCGGGGCTGTATTTGCTGTGGGACGCGCTCGCGCTGGTGTGGATGCTGGGGCTGTGGGTGATCTCCGGGTTCGGCTGGAAGGTCAACTCGCCATGGTTTCAGCGCCAGCACTACGCGCTCGCGGGCACCATGCTGCGCTCGCTGTTCCGAGCCGCCAAGTGGACGCTGCGCCTGGACATCGACACCGAGCAATGGGATGTGGACGCCGTCGCGGTGGGACGGCCCCTCATCGTCGTCTCGCGCCATGCGGGACCCGGTGACTCGTTCATCATCGTCGAGTCCCTGATCAATCGGTTCCAGCGCGAGCCGGCCATCGTGCTGAAGGACACCCTGCAGTGGGACCCGGCGGTCGACGTGCTGCTGAACCGCGTGCCCACTCGGTTCGTGGCGCCGCGGCGCTCACGGAAGCGGGGCGCTCCCGGCGGGGCGCTGTCCATCGCCTCCATGGCAAGTGAGCTCGAGGCCGAGGACGCCCTGCTGATCTTCCCCGAGGGCGCGAATGCGACTCCCGGGCGCCGCGCCAAGCGCATCGCACAGTTACGCGCGGCGGGCAGGGAGGCCCTCGCCGAGCGTGCCGAGTCCATGCCGCACGTCATGCCGCCGCATCCCGGCGGCGTGCTGGCCGCCATCGAGGCGTGCCCCGAGGCCGCCGTGATGGTCGTCGCGCACACCGGCCTCGAGAGGCTCTCGACCGTCGCCGACGTGTGGCGCGAGCTGCCCGTCGATAAGAAGATCACCCTCAAGGGCTGGACCGCGCTGCCCGAGGAGATTCCGGCCGGTCGCGACGCACGCGAGGCGTGGCTGTACGACTGGTGGGAGCGGGTGGACGACTGGATCGATGACCACCAGCCCGAGCCGCTCGAGCCTCGCCGCGTGCGGGCCGGACGCGGCACGCATGCGGGAGGAGGAGAACATGGCTGAGTCGTTCGCGGCCCGCGCGCGGGAGTTCGTCCGCGACGGCCGATGGGGCATGGTCGCCGTGCAGGGGCTGATGTTCCTCGCCGTGGCGGTGACGGCGCTGCTGCCCGCCCCCGGCCCGGACTTCCCCCAGTCGCTGTGGGTGTCGCTCGTGCTTGTGGTGGTGGGCTCGGCCGGCGTGCTGTGGACTGGGAGGTCATTGGGTGGCTCGCTCACGCCGTCGCCGGTGCCCAACGGCGTGGGGCTCGTGGGCTCGGGCCTGTATCGCTGGGTGCGCCATCCGATGTACACCGCGCTCGTCATCATCTGCCTCGGCGTCGCGGTGGGCTCCGGGAACTGGACCTGCTACCTCGCGGTGGCCGCGCTCGACGTGTTCTTCGAGATCAAGACGCGCGCCGAGGAACGCTACCTACGGGTCGCCTACCCCGGGTATGACGCCTACGCGGCGCGCACCGGGAAGTTCCTGCCGGGACTGGGCAAGGCGAGGTAATCGGCGCCAGCGGTGGTGTCCGAAAAGACCGACAGGCCTCGTATGTCGCCGGTAGAGTGTCCGTATGGGAACGGACCGCGCGCGACTCTTGCTTCACCCGGTGCGGATGCGCGTCGTCATCGCCTTGAGCGGCGAGGAGCTCACCACGCGCGACCTCCAGAAGATCATGCCGGAGGTCCCGCAGGCCTCCCTGTACCGCGCTATCTCGCAGCTCCACGAGGCCGGCGTGATCGAGGTCGTCAGCTCCGAACGCCGCGGCGGTGCCATGGAGCGCACCTACCGCGCCGTGCCGCGCGAGAGCATCATGACGCAAGAGGAGTTCACGTCCGGCACCGCCGAGGAATTCCTCGCGACCATCCAGGCCTTCGCCGACCAGATCGTGTCCACCACCGCCCGGTTCGTCGCCTCACACGAGGACGGCTCGTGGAAGAAGTCGCGCTTCTCCGTGCGTCACGGTATGAGCTGGCTCACTGAGGCCGAGCGTAACGACCTGACCGGGGAGCTGGCGGCACTCTTCGCGAAGTATGAGGATCGCCCTCGCCGCGACGGTACCGAGCGCGTCGAGATCAACGTCGCGGTCGTCCCGGACGTCTCACCCGGGCTTTAGCCGCACCGCCGCGGGGTGGGGCGGCCTCGCTAGCGCATGTACAGCGCGCGGTCGAGCGGCACGGAGGACGTGCTGGCGGCCTGACGCCAGCGCTCCTCGGCTTCGTGACGGTGTGCGGCGGCCTCTTGACGGTCGGCATCGGACAGCTCACGCTGACGTAGACGCCACTCGCGGCGGCGCTGCTGCACCTCGTACATGCTCACGCGCGCCATGCGGATGTGGCGTGGCACCGACAGCATGACGAGGGTGCGGCGGTCCACCGTCGCGACGACCACGCCGGCGGCCGCGGTGAGCACCAGCGAGAACCACGGCAGCACGGCCGTGGAGAACGTCGCGACGACCCAGGCACCCACGATGGGCCCGAGTGCGGAACCCGCGTTGGCGGTAGACGTGTAGACCCCGCCGGCGAGGTCGGTGCGCACGGGCGCGTGACGCATTGCCCAGTTGAGCAACGCGGCGACGAGCACGGCCCAGCCGGAGGACAGCAGCACCTGCGCGGCGATGGCCGACCACGGCTGGGCCAGCGCGAGCACCACCCAGGCCAGCGCGAGGATCGCGCTGCCGACCGCCACGGTGCGCACCGCGTGACGGGCAAGGAACGGGCCGATGGCCAGCGTGGTCCCCACGGCCAGCAGGCCGCCGATGGCGAACAGCACCGGCACCATCCCGGAAGGCAGGCTCGACACGCCCGTGTAGTACGGGACTACATAGGTCCACGTGGTGCTCATCGACACCGAGACCAGGAAGGCCACCGCGAGGACGCGGATGAAGGCGTTGCGGTTCGGAAGGTCGCCCAGGACGGCCGGACCGCCCGTGGAGCCGCGCGAGGCCGGCAGCGACAGAGCGAGCGCCACGGTGACGACGACGCCGGTGGCCACGAGCGCGAAGAACGGCAGCCGCCAGCCGATCGCGGCGCCCATCACCGTGACCACGGGCGTCCCGAGTACTCCCGCCGCCGCGGAGCCCAGCATGATGCCCGTCACGGAGCGTGCCCGCAGGTGAGGCGCGAACAGGCTCGCCGCGGTGGGAGCGACCATCGCCCAGAACAGGGCGTGCGCGCCCGCGGACAGCACGCGGCCCACGGCCAGCACCTCGATGCTCGGCGCGGCCGCCGCCACCCCGACCCCCACGGTCCACACCGCGAAGGCCGCCGTCAGCGCCACGCGGCGGCTCACGCGTTTGGTCGCGAGCGCGAGCGGTACCGCCGCCGCGACGACCGTCAGGGCAAACGCCGTGGCGAGCAGCCCGACGGTCGCGACCGAGACGCCCAGCCCCTCGGCGATGGCGGGTGTGAGCGCGACAACGGCACCCTCGTTCACGCCGGCGGCGAACGCCCCGAACGCGAGCACCATCATCGCGATGCGTGCCCGCCGCGGGGTGAGCGAGAGGGCGGCCTCGTCACGCTCGGCGGCCAGCGGCTCATCGAGGACGACGGCCTCGGGCGAGCCTCCCAGGACCGGCAGCGAGAACGTCGTGGGCTCGGGGTCATACACGGGCACGGGTGCCCAGACGTCGTCGTCAGCGAGCGTGTCCTCGTCGCTCGGCTCGCCCTCTGCGGCGGGTCCGGCCTCGGAGCCGGGGGCGGCGTCCTCGTCCTCGCTTGGCGTCGCAAACGACCACGTGCCGCCGCCGTGCTCCTCGGCCCACGCCTCCTCCTCGCCCAGGAGGGGCAGGTCGAGCGTCATGGTCAGCGCATCGGCCGGCGGCTCATAGGTGTCCGCCGTGGTGTCCGGCTCGTCCGGCGTCCCATCCTGCGGGGCGCGAGGGTCGCTCACGGGGCCTCCTTTTCCACGACCGATGACCCCTCTCACCAGGCGCGACAGAGCCAGCCGAGTGACGAGGGGAACGTTCCCCTGAGCCAACTATGGCGCACCCTCAGATGTTCCTGCCAGCAGGCCGAGCCCGGCCACACCCGCGCCGTGGCGACATGCTCCGGTGAGGCCCGGAGTCGACCGCCTACGTCATGGGCCCCATCACGTGAATCCAGTTGCCTGCGGGGTCCTTGAACCAGGCCATGTCGGGCATGTCGCCGTCGGGGTCACGCGCGATCCCGTCCTCATCGCACCAGTCGAGGCGCTCAAGCGGCACGTCCCGCTCCGCGAGTTGGCGCACGGTCGCGGCGACGTCGCCGACCGTGAACATGAGCACGGTGTGACTCGCGGGCGTGTGGTCCTCTTTTTCATAGATCAGCGTGGTGCCGCCGCCGGGCAGGTGGAGCCGGAGCATGGGGCCGCCGGCGTCGAACTCCTCACCGTCGAGGCCAAGGGTGTCGAGGTAGAACGTCGCCGCCTTCGCCACGGAGTCGGTGGAGAAGGCGCTGGACGCGGTGCTGTGGTCAAGCATGGGGACCTCCCGAGGTGCGTCGTTGCCGTGACCTCCAGTGTGCGCTCGTCGCGCGCGGCGCGCGCGACGTGTCACCATGTGCGCTGTGATCCTTCGCTTGGGGCTCGCCCTGAGCGCCCTGACGGCCCTCGCGTACGCCTTCGGCGTCCTGACGGCCGATGCCGTGGTGGCGACCATGCACCGGACCGCCCCGGTACTCGCCTTTGCGGCGGCGATCACGGTGGTGGCCGACGTCGCCGCGCGCGCCGGCGTCTTCGAGTCGGCGGCCCATGGGGTGACGCGCGCGGCCCGCGGCAGCCGGCGGCGCCTCTTTGCCCTGGTGATCCTCGTCGCCGTGGTGTGTACGGCCTTCTTGTCGCTCGACACCACGGCCGTGCTGCTCACGCCGGTCGTGGTCGTGATGGCGCGCCGCACCGGGTCCGCGGTCCTTCCGTTCGCTCTCGCGACCGTGTGGCTCGCGAACACCGCCTCCCTGACGCTGCCCGTGTCCAACCTCACGAACCTGCTGGCCGTAGACGCCCTGGGAGACCCGAGCCCTGCGACGTGGTTGCGGGACGTCGCGCCCGCCGGGGCGGCGACCATCGCCGTCACCGTGGTGGCGCTCGCGGTCGTGTCCCGCGGCACCGTCGCCGGTCGATTCGCGCAGCCCGTCCTCGAGGCGCCGCGCGACACGGTCCTGTGGCGCGCGTGCGCCACGGTGCTCGCCGTCGCACTGCCCGCGCTGCTCCTGCCGGTCGAGCCGTGGATCCCGGCGACGGTAGCCGCTGTCGTCATGAGCGTGGCCGCGTGGGCGCGTCGCGACCAGGGGGCGCCCTTCCGCGCCTGGTGGCGTGACGTCCCGTGGGCGGTGCTCGTGTTCGCCGCGGGACTGTTCGGGGCGGCGGCCGCCGTCCACGCCGCTCTCGCGGACGTGCTCGCGGTGCCCGAGCTCGGCTCGGGGACGGGAGCCATCCTCGCGACCGCGGGCGCGGGGCTGGTGGGCGCGAACGCGATCGACAACCTGCCAGCTTTCTTGCTGCTCGAGCCGCTGGGCTCGACCCCGGCGCTGCTGACCGCGCTTCTCGTGGGCGTCAACGCGGGCCCGCTCATCACGCCGTGGGCGTCGCTCGCGACGTTGCTGTGGCATCGTCAGTTGGTGGCGGCGGGGGTGGAGGTGCCGTGGCGGCGCTACGTCCTGTACGGCGCCGTGCTGGCGCCCGCCGCGGTGGTGGCCGGCGCTGCGGTGGTGATCATCACCACGGGATAACGGTGACCTCGCCGCCCGGCCGCGGCATCGGCCCTCGTCTGTCGTACACTTAACGCACCAGCGTCGACCCGGCCATCACCGGTGAGCTTGCGGAAGAAAGGGATGCGCAGTTGACGGCGTCCCCAGTAGAACCGCACGGGCAGCCCGTCACAGCGGCGTCTTCGTGGCAGCGGAGGCATGAGTGGCACTCGTCAGGGTGCAAGCGAGGTGGTACCGCGCAGCGGCCGTGAGACACGCACGGCGAGGCGTCCTCGTACGAAGGCTAGCGACCCGACGAGGACCACCCCATATGAGCACGTACCCCCAGCATCGGCCGTCCGCCGAGGTTCCCGCGTCCCCGAGCTTTCCCTCCCTCGAGGAGGACGTGCTCGCGTACTGGAAGGAAGACGGCACCTTCCAGGCCTCGATCGACAACCGCGCGGACGCCGAGGAGTTCGTGTTCTACGACGGCCCGCCGTTTGCGAACGGCCTGCCGCACTACGGCCACCTGCTGACCGGCTATGCGAAGGACGTCGTCCCGCGCTTCGAGACGATGCGCGGCAAGAAGGTCGAGCGCCGCTTCGGTTGGGACACCCACGGCCTGCCCGCCGAGCTCGAGGCGGAGCGCATCCTCGGCATCACCGACAAGTCCCAGATCGAGGAGATGGGCATCGCCGCGTTCAACAAGGCGTGCCGCGATTCGGTGCTGCGCTACACGGACGAGTGGCAGGAGTACGTCACCCGCCAGGCGCGCTGGGTGGACTTCGACAACGACTACAAGACGCTCGACCCGACCTTCATGGAGTCGGTCATCTGGGCCTTCAAGTCGCTGTACGACAAGGGCCTGGCCTACGAGGGCCACCGCGTGCTGCCGTACTGCTGGCGCGACGAGACGCCGCTGTCCAACCACGAGCTGCGCATGGACGACGACGTGTACGCGTCGCGCCAGGACCCCGCGCTCACGGTGACGATGCCGCTGGTGGACGGCCCCGGCGACCTTGCCGGCGCCGAGATTCTCATCTGGACCACCACGCCGTGGACGCTGCCCAGCAACCTCGCGGTCGCCGTGGGCCCCGAGATCGAGTACTCCGTCGTGGAGCCCGGCGCGGAGTCCGCCTTCGCGGGCCGCCGCCTCATCGTCGGCTCGGCCCGCCTCGCCGCGTACGCGCGCGAGCTGGGGGAGGACGCGACCGTGGTCGCGACGGTCACGGGCGCAGAACTGGGTGGGCTGTCGTACACCCCTCCCTTCGGGTATTTCGCCGGCATGGAGAACGCCCACCGCGTGCTCGTCGCGGACTTCGTGTCCGTCGAGGACGGTACGGGGATCGTCCACATGGCCCCCGGCTTCGGTGAGGACGACGCTGCGGTGTGTGCCGAGAACGGCATCGGCACGGTCGTTCCTGTCGACTCCAAGGGCCGGTTCACCGGTGAGATCACTGACTATGTGGGCGAGCAGGTCTTCGACGCGAACCCCACGATCATCAAGGACCTCAAGGCCCGCGAGCTGGTGCTGCGCCACGAGACCTACGACCACAGCTACCCGCACTGCTGGCGCTGCCGCACCCCCCTGATCTACCGCGCCATCTCGTCGTGGTTCATCAAGGTCACGGACTTCCGCGACCGCATGGTGGAACTCAACGAGGACATCACGTGGGTGCCCGGGCACATCAAGGAGGGCCAGTTCGGCAAGTGGCTCGAGGGTGCGCGCGACTGGTCCATCAGCCGCAACCGCTACTTCGGCACGCCCATCCCCGTATGGGTCTCCGACAACCCCGCCTACCCGCGCACCGACGTGTACGGCAGCTTCGAGGAGCTCGAGCGCGACTTCGGCCGCCTGCCCCTGAACGAGGACGGCGAGCCCGACCTGCACCGCCCGTACATCGACGACTTGACGCGCCCCAACCCGGACGACCCGACCGGGCAGTCGACCATGCGCCGCATCACGGACGTGTTCGACGTGTGGTTCGACAGCGGCTCCATGCCGTTCGCCCAGGTGCACTATCCCTTCGAGAACGCCGACTGGTTCGACACCCACAACCCCGCGGACTTCATCGTCGAGTACATCGGCCAGACCCGCGGCTGGTTCTACGTCATGCACGTGCTCGCGACGGCGCTGTTCGACCGCCCCGCGTTCTCGACGTCGATCTCCCACGGCATCGTGCTCGGCTCCGACGGCCGCAAGATGTCGAAGAGCCTGCGCAACTACCCGGACGTCAACGAGGTGTTCCACCGCGACGGCTCCGACGCGATGCGCTGGTTCCTCATGTCCAGCCCCATCTTGCGCGGCGGCAATCTGGTCGTCACCGAGGAGGGCATCCGCGAGGGCGTGCGAGAGGTCATGCTGCCCCTGTGGAGCTCGTACTACTTCTTCACCATGTACGCGGGCGCCGCGAACGGCGCGGCTGGCTATACGGCGACGCCGGTTGCGGCCGATGCCGTGGCTGGCTTGCCGACGATGGACCGGTACGTCCTTGCCAAGACCGCCGAGCTGGTGGAGACCATGGGCGCGCAGCTCGAGGCGTACGACGTCCCCGGGGGGTCCGAGTCGCTCACGCAGTTCATGGACCTGCTCACCAACTGGTACATCCGCACCCAGCGTGACCGGTTCTGGGACGAGGACGCTGCGGCGTTCGACACGCTGTACACCGTGCTCACCACGGTGGCGCGCTTGGCCGCTCCGCTGCTGCCGCTGGAGACCGAGGAGATCTACCGCGGCCTCACGGGCGAGCGCTCTGTGCACCTCACCGACTACCCCGTGGTCGAGCCCGCGTGGGTCGACACGTCGCTCGGTGGCGTGATGGACCAGGTGCGTGAGGTCGTCTCGGCCGCCCACGCGTTGCGCAAGGCGGAAAAGATCCGCGTGCGCCAGCCGCTGGCGGCGCTCGAGGTCGCCGTGGCCGACGCCTCCGGTCTGGAGCCGTACGCCGACCTGATCGCGTCCGAGCTCAACGTGAAGGCCGTGCGTGTGGTCTCCGAGGCCGCGTTCACCGCCGCCCACCCCGTGGAGCAGCGCCTGTCCGTCAACGCCCGCGCGGCGGGCCCGCGCATCGGCAAGGACGTCCAGGCAGCCATCAAGGGCGCCAAGACGGGCGATTGGTCGGTCGCCGACGGCGCCGTGGTCTCGGGTGGCATCGCGCTGGTCGAGGGCGAGTACGAGCTCGCCACGGTCATCGGTGGCGGGGACGAGGCTGCGGATGAGGCCGCCGCGGTGCTGACCTCGGGAGGCTTTGTGCTGCTCGAGACAGGCCTGACGCCCGAGCTCGAGGCGGAGGGCTACGCCCGCGACGTGATCCGCGTCGTCCAGGACACCCGCAAGGCCTCGGGCCTGCAGGTATCCGACCGCATCGAGCTGGCGCTGACGGTGCCCGCCGAGCGGGTGGAGGCCGTGGAGACCTGGGCCGAGCTCATCGCGGCCGACACCCTCGCGGTCAACCCCGCCACGGGCGACGCGCGCGTCACGGTGACCGCCGGTGACGAGCTCGCCGCTTCCGTGACCGTGGCGAACTGATGACCCTCATCACCGCCGCCGGGCTCGCCTCTCGCCTGAGAGACGGGCTCGGCATCCGGCTGCTGGACGTGCGCTGGACGCTCGCGGAACCCGACGGGCGCGACGCGTACCTGGCGGGGCACCTGCCCGGTGCCGTCTACGTGAGCCTCGAGGATGAGCTGTCCTCGCACGGCGCGCCGGAGGACGGGCGCCACCCGCTTCCGTCGCGCTCGGCTCTCGAGGCCGCGGCCCGCCGCTGGGGCCTGAGCGACGGCGACACCGTGGTGGTCTACGACGCCGCCACGTCGCTCGCGGCCGCCCGCGCCTGGTGGCTGCTGCGCCACGCGGGCGTGGACGTGCGCATCCTCGACGGAGGGCTCGCCGCGTGGGCAGCCGCGGGTGGCGCGCTCGAGGCCGGCGACGTGGTGCCCACGCCCGGCACGGTGACCCTCGACTGGGGGCGCATGCGCGTCATTGACATCGACCAGGCCGCGGCGTTCCCGTCCCGTGGAGTGTTGCTCGACGCGCGCGCAGGGGAGCGCTTCCGCGGCGAGGTCGAGCCCATGGATCCTCGGGCCGGTCACATCCCCGGCGCGGTCAACGTGCCCATGGCGGCCTATCTCCACGCCGACGGGACTTTCCAGGCTCCCGAGGCCATCGAGGGTCTCTTCACGGCCGTGGGTGTCGACGGTTCCGCTCCCGTCGCGAGTTACTGCGGCTCGGGCGTGACGGCCGCGCACCAGGTAGCCGCGCTCGAGACGATTGGCGTCACGGCTGCCCTGTACCCGGGCTCGTGGTCGCAGTGGTCCAACACTCCCGGACGTGAGGTCGCGACGGGGGAGTAGGGCCGCTAACTGCCAAGCGAACGGCTCAGCACAATGATCCCGGCCACGAGCGCCATGCCAGCGACGCCTGCCACGCCCGCGAGCACCAGCGACCATCCGGTCGAGAGTTGACGACGTCCGTGCTTGTCCTTCACGTGGACATCATCTCATTGGCCGGCGTGCCGCCTCAGGGGCAGGGTCCGTCGCCCACGCCGCTGAGGCTGTCGAAGTGAACGATGCTGTTCTTGCTCGAGGTAGCCACGCAGAAGTCCGTGCCGTCGACGGTGAACGAGGCGAGCGTAACGCCCGCCGACGCGGGAACCGTGACGTACCCCCAGTCGGCGGTGCCGACCAGATAGTTCGCACCGTCCCACTCCACGTCGGGTTGGCTCATGGTCTCGACGGAGAAGGTCGCGATCTCCATGCCGAGCGTCGCGGCATCGGCCTTGGCGGCCGCCTCCTCCGCCTCGGACCGTTGGTTCAGGAAGAGGGGGATCGCGATGGCGGCGAGCAGGCCGATGATCATGAGCGCGCCCAGCGCAATGCCCACGACGATCAGCGCGACGGTCGCGCCCGATCGGCGCTTCGCGGGAGCCGCCACAGGCGCCGGTGCGCTCGTGATGGGTGCCACATGCGCGGTCCAGGCGGCGCCATCCCAATAGCGCATCTGGCCGGCGGTGTGGGTGTCGCGGTACCAGCCCGCGGGTGTGCTTGTCTCGGTCATGGTCTACCCCCTCAACCCGGACGCTAGCAGCGCGGCGTGGGCGGCGGAAGGCTACGGTTCCGTAAGTCCGAAAAGTCGGCTATCACCCCTGGTAAACACGGTAAAGAGAGGGTCAAGAAAATTGGTGGTCGAAACGGTCGTGAGGAGCCCGATTCGTGCCGCACAATATCTCCGTGAACCACCCCTCCATCGCAGGCCTCAGCCCTGCAGACGCCGAGCGTGAGATCGACGCTCTGATCTTCTCCCGCAGCCCCGAGGCGGACCACGCGGCGAAGCTTCGCCGTGTCGCCGCGGCCCTCAGCCGGTTGGGCGATCCCCACCGCACGCTGCGCATCGTTCACGTCACCGGTACCAACGGCAAGACGTCCACCAGCCGCATGATCGAGTCGCTGCTGCGCGCCCACGGCCTCACGACGGGCCTGTTCACGTCGCCGCACCTCACGACCTTCCGCGAGCGCATTCAGATCGACGGGCAACCCCTCGCCCAGGAGGCGCTCGTGCGCCTGTGGGAGCGCGTCGCGCCCGTGGTGCAGGCCGTCGACAACGAGTCGTTGGCCATAGGCGGCCCGCGCATGTCGTTCTTCGAGATCCTGACCGTGCTGGGCTTCACCGCGTACGCGGATGCGGGCGTGGACGTCGCGGTGATCGAGGTCGGCATCGGCGGCTCGCGCGACGCCACCAACGTGGGCGACGGCGAGGTCGCTGTCCTCACGCCCATGGCCGAGGACCACTCGAACTACTTTGTGGGCGGCATCACCGGCGTCGCGGCGGAGAAGTCGGGCATCATCAAGCCCGGCGCGACGGTCGTCTCGGCCATGCAGCCCGAGGTCGCGGAGGACATCATCCGCGGTGCGGCCGCGAGCGCCGGCGCCGTCATGCGTTGGGAGGGCGTGCACCACGAGGTGCTCGGCCGCGCCGCCGACCCCGCCGGCCAGGTGGTGCGCATGCGCACCATGGGGGCCGTGTCCGAGGCGCTCGTGGCGCTGCACGGCGACTTCCAGGCCCAGAACGCCATGATCGCGCTGGGCGCCACCGAGGCGTTCCTCGAGCGCTTCCTCGGGGTTACCGCGGCCGAGGCGCTCGACGCGGAGGCCGTCGCCCGCGGCTTCGCCGGCGCCACCTCGCCCGGGCGCCTCGAGGTCATCTCCGACCAACCCACCATCGTCGTCGACGCCGCGCACAACCCCCACGGCGTCGAGGCGCTTGCGGCGACGCTGCCCGAAGCGTTCGGCTTCTCCACCACCGTGGGCGTGGTCGCGGTGCTTGCCGACAAGGACGGCGAGGGCATCCTCGCCGGCCTGGCGCGTGTGGTCGACCATGTCGTGGTCACGCAGACCGATTCCCCGCGCGCTACCCCGGTGGCGGAGCTGGCGGTAGCCGCGACCGCCGTGTGGGGCGCCGACCGCGTGACGATCGCGCCCACCGTCGCCGAGGCCGTCGACGTCGCGACCGAGATGGCGCTCGGCGCTGGCCCCGAGGCCGGCGTGCTGGTGGCCGGCTCGATCACCCTCGTCGCCGCCGCGCGCCGTGTGGTCCAGCGCGACCACATGGCCGAGGTGCGCATCGTCCCGCCGCGCCTGGCCGACGCGGGCGAGTCTTCCACGGAGACCATCCCCGCCTGATCGCCATCCCCATCAGGGCGGACCCGCACGGCGCGCGGCCGAGTGCACGTGTACTCGGCCGCGCGCCGTGCGGTGTGGCGCAGGCGTGGGAGACTTGACCCCATGTCTGACGCCAACGACCTGGTGCTCGGCGGGCTCACCCCCGACGAGGCCGAGCGCGAGATCTACCAGCACATCCTCACCCGCAATCCCGAGCACGATTTCGAGCCCACGCTCGAGCGCGTGCGCGAGGCCTGCGAGCTCCTGGGCGACCCGCAACGCTCGTTCAAGAGCATTCACCTCACGGGGACGAACGGCAAGACGTCGACGGCCCGCATGGCGGAGTCCCTTGTGCGTGAGCACGGGCTGCGCACCGGTCTGTTCACGTCGCCGCACCTCACGAGCGTGCGCGAGCGCATCCAGATCGACGGCGAGCCCATCGCGCAGGACGACTTCATCCGCCTGTGGAGCGAGGTCGCGCCCATCATCCACCTTGTCGACGCCCGTGCGGTCGAGGTCGGCGGACCCCGGATGTCCTTCTTCGAGGTCCTCGTGGTGCTCGCCTATGCGGCGTTCGCCGACGCCCCCATCGATGTCGCCGTGATCGAGGTGGGCATGGGCGGCGTGTGGGACGCGACCAACGTGGCCGACGGTGATGTCGCGGTCATCGCGCCCATCGCGATGGACCACGCCCAGTGGCTGGGCGACACCCTGCAGGCGATCGCCACGGAGAAGGCGGGCATCATCAAGGAGGGCGCCGCGGCCGTGATCGCCCACCAGAGCGAGTCGGTCGAGCCCGTGCTGCTCCAGGCCGTCGCCGCGGCGAACGCGCGCGGCTACTGGGAGGGCGACGCCATCGAGGTCGTCGACCGCCAGCCCGGGGTGGGCGGACAGCTCGTGACGCTGCGCACTGCGGCGGCCACCTACGAGGACATCTTCGTGCCGCTATACGGCGAGCACCAGGCCCACAACGCGCTCCTCGCGCTCGCGTCCGTCGAGCTGTTGCTCGCCGACGGGGGAGAGCCGCAATCGTTGGCGGCCGATGCCGTGGAGACCGGCTTTGGCGCCGTCACCTCTCCCGGACGCCTCGAGGCGGTCCGTACGTCTCCGATGGTGCTCGTCGACGCCGCACACAATCCCGCGGGCATCGACGCCCTGGTCGAGGCGCTCGAGGAATCCTTCACGTTCGAGGCGCTCGTGGGCGTGGTCGGTGTCCTTGCCGACAAGGACGCCGAGGGCATTCTCGCCGGGCTCGAGCCCGTGCTCGACCACGTGGTCATCACCTCCTCACGCTCGCCCCGCGCCGTTCCGGCCGACGACCTCGCGGCCATCGCGATCCCGCTGTTTGGCGAGGACCGTGTCACCGTCGCCGCCAGCCTGCCGGACGCGATCGACGAGGCCGTTCAGCGTGCCGAGCGCGACCACGACATGGGCGCGGGCGTCATCGCCGTGGGCTCCATCACGGTGGTCGCGGAGACGCGCATCCTGATGCGCGCCGACGAGCGCAAGGGAACGGGGCAGGCACGATGACCGCGTCCCCCGAACGCGAGCCCGCGTCAACTGACGCGCCCGACACCGAGCCCGCCGAGGCATCGGCCGCCCCCAAGAAGCAGCGCTCCGCGTCGCTGGTGTTCCGCCAGACCGTGCTGCTGTGCGAGGCGTTCACCATGTTCTTCGCCACACTGCTGGGCTACGGCCTGGTGCGTGGCGGGCTCGTCGACGCCACCATGACGCAGATCCTGGTGGGCGGCCTGGCGCTGACCGTCCTCATGGGATGGGCGTCGGGCGTGCAGAAGCGGTCGTGGGGCATCTGGGTCGGCTGGCTCATGCAGCTGCCGCTCCTGGCCGCGGGCGTGGTCGACACGGCCATCACCATCATGGGCGTCGTGTACCTCATCGTGTGGATCGTCGGTGTGCGCCTGGGCGGGCGCATCGACCGCGAGCGCGCCGAGCGTGACGCCGCCGCGGCCCGCGCGGCGGGCGAGGGCGACGCCGCGTGAGTCGCCTGGGCTGGCGCCTGTTCGCCGACGCCGTCGTGGGGCTCACGGGCCTCGTCATGCTGTTCTGGGCGCTCGAGACCATCTTCCTGGTCAGCGCCGCCGCGGCCCGTGACGGCGGTGAGGCCGAGCTCGCCCTCACCACGTACCTCATGCTGTTCGGCGGCCTGGTGCTCGGGGCCGGCGCGATGTTCGACGCGATGCGGCGCTGGTCTATTCACCTGCGCGGACACCCCCGCGACTCCCAGGCACCCGCGTGGCTGCTGACCGTCGTCATCGTGATCGGCGCGATCGCGCTCATCGCGGGGCTCGTGGTGCACACGGCGTACATCGCCGACCTCGCGGCCGTACCCAGCCGTCCCAGCCAGGGTTACGTGCTGTTCCAGGTGTCGGCGGCGCTGTTCATGCTCGTGCCGTTGGTGCCGCTGTCGGTGCGCTGGGCGCCCGGCTACCGCCGCGCGCGCCTGTAGGGCCGTCCGGTCAGTCGACCGTGACGACCGACGTCACCTCGTAGCCCTCGAGGCGCTCGCGCCCGGGCAGCGCCGCGATCTCCATGAGGAACGCGAACTGCACGCTCGCCGCACCCGCGCGCTCCAGCATGTCCGCCACGGCGCGCGCGGTGCCGCCGGTGGCCAGCACGTCGTCGATCACCAGCAGACGCTTGCCCGCCAGGCCGTTGGGGCTCACCACGAGCTCGGAGGCGCCGTACTCGATCGTCGCATCGGCTTCCAGCAGTTCGCCGGGCATCTTGCCCTTCTTGCGCACCATCGACATGCCCACGCCCTTGGACTGCGCGACCACGGGGGCGAAGATGAAGCCGCGCGCGTCGACACCGACCACCGCATCGATCTCACCGGCGGGCGTCAGCGCGTCGCAGGCCTCCTTGAACTTCGCGGGGTCCGCGAGGATGGGGGAGATGTCGTAGAAGAGGATGCCCTCGACGGGGAAGTCGGGGAACGTGTCGAAGTCGGCGAGCGTGATCACGTGCTCCATGGTCCCACGAATACCGAGTCTCCAGCCGTGCCAGGTGTTCAGGTGGGCACGGTATCCTCGCGGCCATGACCGTCCCCACCGAACGCACCCTCATTCTTGTCAAGCCCGACGGCGTCGAGCGCGGCCTGTCCGGCGAGATCCTGCGCCGCGTCGAGGCCAAGGGCTACACCCTCGTGGCCGCCGAACTGAAGAGCGCAACCCCCGAGCTGCTCGAGCAGCACTACGCCGAGCACGTCGGCAAGCCCTTTTACCAGCCGCTCGTGGACTTCATGCTGTCCGGCCCCGTCCTCGCGATCGTCGCCGAGGGCGACCGCGTCATCGAGGGCTTCCGCTCCCTCGCCGGCGCCACGGACCCCACCGCCGCCGCCCCCGGTACCATCCGCGGCGACCTGGGCCGCCACTGGCCCACCAAGGTCATCCAGAATCTCGTCCACGGCTCGGACTCCGAGGAGTCTGCGGCGCGCGAGATCGCGATCTGGTTCCCCTCGCTGTAAACCCCGCCACGGCATCGGCCCTCCCTCAGGACGGCCGATGCCACACGGGCCGGGGCAGCCTCACCCACCCTCCGTACGTGGCTCGCTAGGCTGACCCCCGTGCATCTCAAGACGCTGACGCTTCGCGGCTTCAAGTCCTTCGCGTCCGCGACGACCCTCGAGTTCGAGCCGGGCGTCACCTGCGTGGTGGGCCCGAACGGCTCGGGTAAGTCGAACGTGGTCGATGCCCTCGCCTGGGTGATGGGGGAGCAGGGCGCCAAGACGCTGCGCGGCGGCAAGATGGACGACGTCATCTTTGCCGGCACCTCGGGACGTGCGCCGCTGGGCCGCGCCGAGGTGTCCCTGACCATCGATAACTCCGACGGGGCCCTCCCCATCGAGTACACCGAGGTGACGATCAGCCGCACGCTGTTCAGGACCGGCGGCTCCGAGTACCGGATCAACGGCTCCGCGTGCCGCCTGCTCGACATCCAGGACCTGCTGTCCGACTCCGGGCTCGGCCGCGAGATGCACGTCATCGTGGGCCAGGGCCAGCTCGACGCCGTCCTGCGTGCGACCCCCGAGGACCGACGCCACTTCATCGAGGAGGCCGCCGGCATCCTCAAGCACCGCAAGCGCAAGGACAAGGCGCTGCGCAAGCTCGACGCGATGCAGGGCAACCTCACGCGCGTCCAGGACCTGACGGCGGAGATCCGCCGCCAGCTGGGACCCCTGGGCAAGCAGGCGGAGGTCGCGCGCCGTGCCCAGTTCATCCAGGTCGACGTGCGCGATGCGAAGTCCCGCCTGCTCGCCGACGACCTCGCCCAGATGCAGGGACGCCTGGCGCAGGAGAAGGCCGACGAGTCCGCGCTGATCGAGCGCCGCGAGCAGGTCGAGAAGGAGCTGGCCGCCGCGCGCGCCCGGCTCGCCTCGCTCGAGCAGGCCGCCGCCGAGGCGACGCCGGCCCTCACACGCGCCAACGACACCTACTACCGCCTGTCCGCGCTGCGCGAGCGCCTGCGCAACCTCGAGTCCCTCGCGCAGGAGCGCCTGCGGATGCTCGGCACCGCGGGAGACACGACCCCGCCGACGGACCTCGTGGACCTCGACGAGCAGCTCGAGCGTGCGCGCGACGCCGCCCGGGAGCTGGATGCCGAGGTCGCCGCGGCGGGC
The DNA here is from genome assembly GCF_002090135.1 of Demequina sp. NBRC 110055. Classification (GTDB taxonomy): domain Bacteria; phylum Actinomycetota; class Actinomycetes; order Actinomycetales; family Demequinaceae; genus Demequina. The sequence continues at coordinate 28,604 of NZ_BBRL01000007.1, forward strand.
GTGGGGCTCGAGGAGGCCGAGGCGGCCCGTCGTGAGGCCGAGGCCGTCGCCGAGGCCTCCGAGCGCCACCTCGCCAACCTGCTGCGCTCCGTCGCGGACCGCCGTGAGGGCGTCGCGAGGCTCGCCGGTGATGTCGCCGCCCGGCGCTCGCGAGTCGAGGCCGCCGAGGCGGAGATTGGTCGCCTGCGCGACTCCAAGGCCGCCGCCGAGAAGCGCGCACACGAGGCCACCACCGAGTTCCAGCACCTCGAGACCTCCGTCGCGTCCGTCGAGGACGGCGAGGAGGACCTCGACGCCGCGCACGAGTCCGCGACCGCCGAGTGGGACGAGGCGAAGACCGCCCTCGACGCGCTCAAGGAAGCCATGCACACCGCCACCCGCGAGCGCGACACTCACGCCGCGCGCGCCGAGGCGCTCGAACTGTCGCTGACCCGTAAGGACGGCGCGGGCGAGCTGCTCGCCTCCGGCTCGACCGCGGTGCGCGGCTCGGTGGCGGCCCTCATCGAGGTGGCGGCCGAGGCCGAGGACGCGATCGCCGCGGCCCTGGGCCCGCTCGCGGACGCCCTCGCGGTTGACTCGGTCGAGCTGGCGGTGGACGCCATCCGGTGGCTGCGCGACGAGGACGCGGGCCGAGCCCGCTTCCTGGTGGCCGATGCATCGGCGCGGCCTGCCAACCCCGACGTGACACTTCCCGAGGGGGCCGCATGGGCCTCGGACCTGGTCTCCGGCGCCGGCGGCATCGTCGACACCGTGCGGGCGCTCGTGTCGGGCGTGGCCGTCGTGGACGACCTCGCCGCGGCCCGCGCGCTCGTGGCATCGCTTTCTGAGGTCACGGCGGTGACGCGCCGCGGCGACGTGCTGGGGGCGCGGAGCGCGTCGGGCGGAGCGGGGGACGCGCCCAGCGTGCTGCACATGCAGGCGGCCCTCGACGAGGCGAAGGCCAAGCGCGACGGCGCCGCCGCCGACGTGGAGCGCACGGGCTTTGCCCTGCGCGAGGCGGAGGAGCGGGAGTCGACGGCCAGGGCGGCGCAGCGCGCGACGCTCGAGCGGCTCAACGAGTCCGACGCCCGCATGGCCGCCGTCGCGGAACAGCTGGGCCACCTGGGCGCGACCGCCCGCGCCGCGAAGGACGACGCGGCCCGCCTGGAGACCCAGATTGAGGCCGCCCACGAGCGCATGGCCGAGCAGTCGGGGGAGCTCGAGTCGCTCGCCGAGCGCCTGGCCGCGGCTCAGGCCGAGCCCGAGCAAACCGAGTCCGACACCGTCGAGGCGCAGACGCAACGCGACGAGGACGCCCAGGCCGCCGTGGCCGCGCGAGCGCGCGAGACCGAGGCGCGGTTGCAGCTGCGCACCTCCGAGGAACGCGCGCGGGCGCTTGCCGCGCGCGCCGAGTCGCTCGAGCGTGCCGTGATCGCCGAGCGCGACGCCCGTGCCCGCGCCGAGGAGGCTGCGAAGCGACGCGCGCGCCAGGCCGCCGCCGCACGCGAGGTCATTGCCGGCTGCGCCGACGCGCTCGCCGCCATCGACATCGCCGTCGCCGCGGCCGACGACCAGCGCGCCGCCGCCGAGCAGGCTCGCGCCGAGCGCTCGGGAGAGCTGGGCGACGTGCGTCAGCTGGTCGAGGCCCACGCCGACGAGCACCGCCGCCTCACCGACGACGCCCATCGCGACGAGGTGGCGCGCGCCCAGCTGTCGGTGCGCCTCGAACAGCTCGAGCAGCGCGCCGTCGACGAGCTCGGCATGGACCCGGCCCAGCTGATCGAGGAGTTTGGCCCCCACCTGCCGGTGCCGGTGCGCGACGACTCGGCCACGGCATCGGCCGGACAGACGGACGGCGACACGGACGGCGAGGCCGGGGGCGAAGCCGGCGAACGCACCGAGCCGTACGTGCGCGAGCGCCAGGAGAAGCGCCTGCGCGCCGCCGAGCGTGCCATGAACCACTTGGGCAAGGTCAACCCGCTCGCCCTCGAGGAGTTCGCCGCGCTCGAGGAGCGCCACAAGTTCCTTCAGGACCAGCTGAGCGACATCAAGAAGTCGCGCGAGGACCTCCTCGAGATCGTGCGCGAGATCGACGAGCGCGTCGAGCAGATCTTTGCCCAGGCCTTCGAGGACACCAAGGCGCAGTTTGACCGCGTCTTCCCGCGCCTGTTCCCCGGCGGCGAGGGCAAACTGGTGCTGACCGACCCCAAGAACATGCTCACCACGGGTATCGAGGTGGAGGCACGCCCCGCGGGCAAGAAGGTCAAGCGGCTGTCGCTGTTGTCCGGCGGCGAGCGATCGCTCACCGCGGTCGCGCTGCTGGTGTCGATCTTCAAGGCCCGCCCCAGCCCTTTCTACGTGATGGACGAGGTCGAGGCCGCGCTGGACGACGTGAACCTGGGTCGCCTGCTGGAGATCTTCCGCGAGCTCCAGGAGGACTCGCAGCTGATCGTCATCACGCACCAGAAGCGCACCATGGAGATCGCGGACGCCCTCTACGGCGTCACCATGCGCGGCGACGGCGTCACCACCGTCATCTCGCAGCGCCTGCGCGACGGGGACGCGGCGTAACGGTGAGCCGGCCTCGGGGCCGTCGCACAGCGGCCGACGGTGCCGGGGCTCTCAGCGACCTGTGAACGTGCACCGGTTACACTGCCGATGGCAGCGTTGCCACCGTCCGTGCGGTCGACCCTGGGTCCCGCCGAGGCGACAAACCCCCGACCGATCCGAGCCCGTCCACACCGTGCGCGTGAGGGTCCATTGATGGCAGACGGCCGTGGGAATCGCCGCCTCGGTCCTTGCGTTGTTACCGTCGGCCGTTCACGCTGAATGTCCGTCTTGTCCGCTTCTGTGCTCAGGAGAGTCTCCATGCCGTCCTCCCTCATCTCTGGCCTCGTCATTGCGGTCGTGCTGGCTGCCGTGGTGTTCGTGATCGCAGCCTTTGCCGAGGGACGCGGCCAGCACCTGATGCGCATCGTGCTGCGGGTGGACGAGCGTCGCGGCATGGAGCACGTGTACGACGACATCGAGCGCGAGGACAACGCCTGGGACCTCCTTCACGGCATCGACTCCGAGCCCGAGGCCGTCTCCGGCAGCGAGCGCGCCGCGGCGTGGGCCCGCGAGGCCGCGGCAGAGGCCAAGGAGGCGGCGCTGACGGCCCGCGACCGCATCCAGGCGCTTCGCGCGAGCGACGTCGAGGCGGCCGCCACCACCGGCGAGATCGCGCTGCACCGCCACTAGGCCCACCCTTCGCGGCCCCTGCCCGGCGACCTGACACACTGGTGCCATGGATGTGACCTGGATTCCCGGAGACGCCGACCTCGTCGTCGTCATCATCGCCGCCGTCGCAGTCATTGGCGGCATCTTCGGCGTCAGCCGCCGCTCCAAGGGCGCCCACCGTGCGCAGTCGCAGGCCCCAGCGTCGCCGACCGCGCCGACGGCCACACCGACCGCAGACGAGGACGCGGGCGACGCGCCTACCGAGGCGCCGACCCGCACGCTGCCCGCCGAGGCGGCCGTCGTCACCGAGGCTCCCGAGTCCGCCGACACCCGTCTTGCGCGCCTGCGTGGACGCCTCGCGGGCGGACTAGGTGCGAGCCTGTTGGCGATCTTCTCGCGCGGCTCGCTCGGTCAGGACGACTGGGACGAGCTCGAGGAGACGCTCCTGCTCGCCGACGTGGGTGCCGCCGCCACGGACGACATCCTGGATGCCCTGCGCGCGCGCCTGAAGGCCGACCCCGAGGCCGACCCGCGCGCGACCCTGCGCGCCGTCCTCCTCGAGATCGTCGACCCGACCCTCGACCGTGAACTGAGGCTCGCGGCGCCGGGGGAGGGGAAGTACGAACCCATCGTGGTGGTCGGCGTCAACGGAGTCGGCAAGACCACGTCGGTCGGCAAGATCGCGCGCGTGCTCGTGGCCGAGGGTCGCAGCGTGGTGCTGGGCGCCGCGGACACGTTCCGCGCAGCGGCCGCCGACCAGCTCGAGACGTGGGGCGCCCGGGTCGGAGTACCCGTGGTGCGATCCGAGATCGACGGGGCCGACCCCGCCTCCGTGGCCTTCGATGCCGCCTCGCGTGCGCGTGACGACCAGGCCGACGTGGTCCTTATCGACACCGCCGGCCGGCTGCAGAACAAGGCCGGACTGATGGATCAGCTCGGCAAGATCATCCGCGTCTCGTCCAAGGTCGCAGAGCCCGTCGAGGTGCTGCTGGTGCTCGACGCCACCACGGGCCAAAACGGGATGACGCAGGCCAAGGTTTTCGCCGAGGTCGCGCCCATCACCGGCATCGTGCTGACCAAGATGGACGGCACCGCGAAGGGCGGCATCGTCGTCGCCGTGCAGCGCGAGTTGGGCGTGCCGGTCAAGCTCATCGGGCTGGGCGAGGGCGCCGACGACCTCGCCCCGTTCGACGCCGAGCAATTCGTGGACGGCCTGCTGGGCGCCTGACGGCCCTCGCAGATTCCGGAAGCCGACGCCGGTCCGCCCCCAGGGTGGACCGGCGTTCGTGCGTCTCGCCGGCGCCTGGATCCGCGGCCCACAACGGACAAAGACCGCAGGATGATCCCGGCCAGGGGCCCTCGCAACAAGGGTTTTACCTCCGCGCGGCCCTGTTAACGGATGCGAAACATGCCGGTGTTTCAGGGGCAACACTTCTTCGCCAGGCTGTCTACGACTCGCCGAGGGGCGGGACTTAAGGAGAAGCAGAATGGATAGCGGCAACATTGCCTGGCTCCTGACCTCTGCATCGCTCGTGCTTCTGATGACGCCTGGTCTGGCGTTCTTCTACGGTGGCATGTCGCGCGGCAAGTCGGTGCTGAACATGATGATGATGAGCTTCGGCGCCATGGCCGTCGGCGTGCTCGCCTGGATCACCTTCGGATTCTCGATCTCCGCCGGTGACACCATGGGCGACATCATCGGCAACCCGATGTACGACTTCGGCCTCATCGACACCCTTGAGGGTGGCGACGCGATGGCCATCATCTCCGCCGGCTTCGGCGCGACCTTCGCGATCATCACGGTCGCCCTGATCTCGGGTTCGGTCGCCGACCGCATGAAGTTCGGCTCCTGGCTGCTCTTCGCCTTCCTGTGGGTCATCCTCGTCTACGCGCCCGTCTCGCACTGGGTGTGGGGCGACGGCTTCGCCGCCCTGCTCGGCCCCGACGGCCCGTGGTTCGGCTCGCTGCCCGGCCCGTACGACTTCGCCGGCGGTACCGTCGTTCACATCAACGCTGGTGTGGCCGGTCTCGTCATGGCCCTGCTGCTCGGTGTCCGCAAGGGCTTCGGCAAGGAGCCCATGCGACCGCACAACCTGCCCTTCGTCATGCTGGGTGCCGCGCTCCTGTGGTTCGGCTGGTTCGGCTTCAACGCCGGTTCCGCCTTCGCGGCTGACGGCTTCGCCGCCACCGCGTGGGTCAACACCACCGTTGCCACCGGCATCGCGATCCTCGGCTGGATCCTCGTCGAGAAGATCCGCGACGGCAAGGCCACCTCGCTCGGTGCCGCCTCCGGTGTGGTCGCCGGTCTGGTTGCCATCACCCCCGCCTGTGCCTCGCTTGACCCCATCGGCGCCGCCATTGTCGGTTTCCTCGCCGGTGCCCTGTCCGCCCTCGCGGTGGGCCTGAAGTACAAGTTCGGCTACGACGACTCGCTCGACGTCGTCGGTGTCCACCTGGTCTCCGGCCTCTGGGGCACCCTGGCGATCGGCCTGCTGGCCAACGGCACCATCAACGGCGACGCCGGCCTGTTCTACGGCGGCGGCATCACCCTGTTCGGTGTCCAGGCCGCGGCCGCTGGTGTCACCATCGTTTACTCCGCGATCGCTACGCTGATCATCGGACTGCTCATCAAGTACACCATCGGTCTGCGTGTCAGCGAGGAGGTCGAGGTCTCCGGAATCGACCTCGCCGAGCACGGTGAGACCGCCTACGAGGAGGCGAAGTAGCAATGAAGCTGGTCACTGCGATCATTCAGCCGCACCGCACGGACGAGGTCCGCGCCGCACTCGAGGCCGCCGGCGTCAAGGGCGTCACGGTCTCGGAGGCAGCCGGATACGGCCGCCAGAAGGGCCACACCGAGGTCTACCGCGGTGCCGAGTACACCGTGGACCTGGTGCCCAAGACCCGCCTCGAGGTGCTGGTCGACGACGCCGACGCCGCCACCGTGACCGAGGCCATCGTCTCGGCCGCGCAGACCGGCAAGATCGGCGACGGCAAGGTCTGGACGGTTCCGGTCGACGACGTGGCCCGTGTCCGCACGGGTGAGCACGGCGCCGACGCTCTGTAAGGAGCCGCCGCACACCAATGGAGCACATCCCCAGCGCTGCTGAGGGCTCCGACGCTGAGGTCCCGCACCCTTCCGGGGTGCGGGACCTCAAGCGTCTGAGGGCCGATGCCGCGGCGCAGCTCACGTCCGACGGCGTCACCGGGCCGGAACGTCGCCGTCGTCTCACCGCCCTCGTCAAGCGCGCGCTCGTCGCGCACTGGAACGAGGCCGCCGGCCCCGCCGAAGGCATCGCGCTCGGCGCCGTCGGATCGCTGGGCCGCGGCGATGCCGGCCCGCTCTCCGACCTTGACCTGGTGCTGCTGCACGACGGCAAGACCCAGTCGAAGGACGCCCTCGCGGAGCTCGCCCAGCGCCTGTGGTACCCCATCTGGGATGCCGGGCTCGAGCTCGACTATTCGATGCGTTCCCTCACCGAATGCCGCCAGGTGGCCTCGAAGGACCTCGCCGCGGCCGCCGGACTTCTCGACATCCAGCCGGTCGCGGGCGACGACACCCTCGTCGCCCAGGCCCGCGCCGCCATCTATCAAGACTGGCGCGCCGCCTCGCGCAAGCGCCTGCCCGAACTTCTCGCCGCCTCGCGCGCTCGCGCCGAGCGTCATGGCGAACTCGCGTACCTCATCGAGCCGCACCTCAAGGAGGCCAGGGGAGGCCTGCGCGACTACACGAGCCTGTCCGCGCTGAGCGCGACGTGGCTCACCGACCGTCCGCACGGTGTCGTCGATGCCGCAGGGGAGCACCTGCGCGATGTGCGCGACGCCCTCCACCTCGTCGCGGGCCGGCCCGTCAACGTGCTGGGCCGCCACCTCGCGGACGACGTCGCCGCTCACCTGGGTTACGGCGACCCCGACGACCTGCTTGCGTCGATTGCCGACGCCGGCCGCACCGTCGCCTACGCGCTCGACCAGACCGAAAGGGGGGCGCGCCGCTCGCTCGAACGCTCCGGCATCGGCTCCGTGGCGTGGAAGGCGCGACGGTTGTCGAAGGCGCCCCGGCACGTCAGCGTGGCCGAGGGACTGATCGATGTCGACGGTGAACTGGCGCTCGCGCCTAGCGCCGACGCGAAGGCGGATCCGTTGCTGCCGCTGCGCGCCGCGGCCACCGCCGCGACGACGGGCCTGCCCTTCACTCCGGGACTCTTGGACGCGATGCAGAATGCCCCCGACCTTCCCGAGCCGTGGCCGGAGGCCGCACGCACCCACCTGCGCGACCTGCTGCGCGGCAGCCACCACCTCGTCGCGGTGTGGGAGGCGCTGGACCTGCACGGACTCGCCGTGCGGTGGGTGCCCGAGTGGGCGGGGGTGCGCAACCGGCCTCAGCGCAGTCCTATCCATCGCTACACGGTCGACCGCCACATGATCGAGACGGTCGTGATTGCCGCCAAACACCGCCGCGACGTCCCCGACCAGGACCTGCTGTTCGCGACCGCGTGGGTCCACGACATCGGTAAGCGGGCGGGGTCCACGGACCACTCGATCGACGGTGCGGCCCTGGTGCCGGCGATCGGCGCCCGGCTCGGCTGGTCTCCGCAGTTCACGGCCGATGTCGAAACGCTGGTGCGCCACCACCTGCTCCTGTCGATCCTGTCGACCACGCGTGACGCGGAGGACCCCGCGACCGTCGGGGAGCTGTTGGATGCGCTCGGCCACCGCGAGGACCTCCTGGTGACCCTGCGCGCGCTGACGGAGGCGGACTCGCACGCGGCGGGCCCCAAGGTGTGGACGACCTGGCGTGCGAGCCTGGCGGACACGCTCACCGCGAAGGCGCGGGCCGCGCTGACCTAAGCCACGGCATCGGCCGCCCTCCCCGCCCATGCGCAAATGGCCGCATTTGCGGCTCCAGAGTGCGTTTCGTGACGGTAATGGCCGCATTTGCGGCATGAGAGGGACAGGACGCGGAGCGCCGTCGCCGACCCCAGGTAGGCTTGAGGCCGCACGTTTTCGAAGGGACACCTGTGTTCGCCAACCTCTCCGACCGCCTGACCTCGACGTTCCGGAACCTCCGGGGCAAGGGCCGCCTCACCGAGGCGGATATCGACGGCACCATCCGCGAGATCCGTCGCGCCCTGTTGGACGCCGACGTCGCCGTTCCGGTGGTCCGCACGTTCACCGGCAACATCCGCGAGCGCGCGCTCGGCGCGGAGGTCTCGGGAGCCCTGAACCCTGGCCAGCAGGTCGTCAAGATCGTCAACGAGGAGCTCGTCGCGATCCTGGGTGGCGAGGCGCGTCGCCTGAACTTCGCCAAGTCGGGCCCGACGGTCATCATGCTCGCCGGTCTGCAGGGTGCGGGTAAGACCACCCTCGCGGGCAAGCTGGCGCACCACCTCAAGGAGAACGGCCAGACGCCGCTGCTGGTCGCCGCCGACCTTCAGCGCCCCAACGCCGTCAACCAGCTCCAGGTGGTCGGCGAGCGCGCCGGTGTGCCGGTGTTCGCTCCGGAGCCGGGTGTGACCCGCGAGGGCGAGCGCGTCAAGGGCAACCCCGTCAAGGTCGCGAAGAAGGGCCTCAAGGAGGCCGAGCAGCGCCAGCACTCCGTGGTCATCGTCGACACCGCCGGCCGCCTGGGTATCGACCAGGAGCTCATGAAGCAGGCCGCGGACATCCGCAAGGCCATCGAGCCCGACGAGGTCCTGTTCGTCATCGACGCGATGATCGGTCAGGACGCCGTCGCCACGGCGCAGGCCTTCGACCAGGGCGTGGACATCACCGGTGTGGTCCTCACCAAGCTCGACGGCGACACCCGCGGTGGTGCCGCGCTGTCGGTGCGCGAGGTGACCGGCAAGCCGATTCTCTTCGCATCGACCGGCGAGAAGCTCGACGAATTCGAGGTCTTCCACCCGGACCGCATGGCGAGCCGCATCCTCGACATGGGCGACATCATGACGCTCATCGAGCAGGCGGAGAAGAAGTTCGACCAGGCCGAGGCCGAGCGCATGGCCGCCAAGGTCACCAAGGGTGAAGACTTCACGTTCACCGACTTCTTGGCGCAGATGCAGCAGCTCAAGAACATGGGTTCTATGAAGAAGATGCTCGGCATGCTGCCGGGCATGGGCGCCATGCGCGAGCAGATCGAGAACTTCGACGAGCGCGAGCTGGTGCGCACCGAGGCCATCGTCCAGTCCATGACGCCGCTCGAGCGGGACAACCCCAAGGTCCTGAACGGCTCGCGCCGCGCGCGCATCGCGAAGGGCTCCGGCGTCACCGTCGCCGACGTGAACTCCCTGGTCAAGCGCTTCGAGCAGGCCCAGCAGATGATGCGTGCCATGGCCCGCGGCGGCGGCATGCCGCAGCTTCCCGGCCAGGGTGGCGGTCCGGGCGCGTGGGGCGGCATGCCCGGCGGCAAGAAGTCCAAGGGCAAGCAGGCGCCGCAGAAGAAGGTCAAGGGCAAGTCGGGCAACCCCGCCAAGCGCGCCCAGCAGGAGGCGGCGGCCAGGAACAAGTCGTCGGCGCCGCAGGCTCCCGCCGGTAGCGCGTTCGGCCTGAGCCAGCAGCCCGAGGACTTCGACCCGTCCAAGCTCGAGTCCGACCTCGGCAAGTACTTGGGCCGCTAAGGCACATGAGGGCGGGGCCGATGCCTGGGCGAGGTGACGTTCTTCACCTCACCGGGCCGGTCCTCGTCGACGACGACACGGTCCGCGCTGAGGCGTGGGTGGTGGGCGGCCGCATCACCTTCGAGCGGCCGATGCATTCCGGCACGCCCGTACGCATCGACGGCTGGGTGCTTCCCGGGCTGGTCGACGTCCACTGTCACATCGGCCTCGACTCCGGCGGTGCCACCGACCGTGAGCTCGCGGTCAAGCAGGCAAGCGTGGATCGCGACGCCGGTACCCTCCTGATTCGCGACGCCGGCAGCCCCCTCGACACGGCCTTTGTGCACGAACGCGATGACCTCCCACGCCTGATCCGCTCCGCGCGCTTCATCGCGCGTCCCAAGCGTTACCTCCGGGGCTATGCGCGCGAGATCGAGCCGCAGGAACTGCCGAACGTCGCGCGCGAGGAGGCCGCCAAGGGCGACGGTTGGATCAAGCTCATCGCCGACTGGATCGACCGCGACGCGGGTGACCTCACGCCACTGTGGAAGCCCGCACTCCTGGCCGAGGCACTCGCTGGCGTCCACGCCGCCGGCGCGCGGGCCACCGCTCACACATTCTCGACCGAGGCGATCGGCCCGCTCCTCGAGGCGGGCATCGACTGCCTCGAGCACGGCACCGGCATGACCGCTGAGCACATCGAGACCGCCGCCAAGCGCGGCATCCCCGTGGTGCCCACCCTGCTGCAGGTCGACAACTTTCAGGGCTTCGCCGACGCAGGGGAGCCGAAGTTCCCCGCCTACGCGGCACGCATGCGCCGCATGCACGCCCGCCGCTACGAGCACGTGCGTGACCTGCACGACGCCGGGGTGCCGCTGCTGGTGGGGACGGACGCGGGCGGCACGCTCGGCCACGGCCTGCTGCCGCGCGAGGCGAGCGAGATGGCCAAGGCGATTCCCGCATCGGCCGTCGTGGCCGCCGCCACCTGGAAGGCGCGCGCGTTCCTCGGCGTCGACACGCTGACCGAGGCCGCGAGCGCGGACCTCGTGGTCTACGACGCCGACCCACGCGAGGACATCCGCGCGCTAGCGGGTCCCGCCGCCGTGGTGCTGCGCGGCACACGCGTGGCCTGACTCCCAGGAAACTCCCAGACGACGGGCGGGCCATTCCCAGCGTTCGCGACTGGGATGGGAGGCATGAAGCTCTCCTCCGGCATCATCGTCACGGGCCTCGCCGCCACGATGCTCACCACCGGTGCCGTCCTCGGCACCGGCTTTCTGTCGACGGCCGAGACCACGATCGGCGCGAGCGCCGCCGCCACCTCGCCTGCGGCCGTCATGGGAACCGACCCGGCCACGGACACGCCCGCCACCACAGACTCCGCCACTACCGGCTCCGCCACGACAGACTCCGCCACCACAGGCTCCGGCACCGCCGCCGAGGCGACGACGGAGGCGAGCACCTCCGAGGCTGGCGCCGCGACCTACGACGGCGCCGCGGTTCAGACCCGCTACGGCGCTTTCCAAGCCCGCGTCACGGTCGAGGACGGCGTCGTGACGGACATCGCCTGGCTCCAGGAAGGCGAGAGCGACCCGCACTCGCAACGCATCAACGACACTGCCGTGCCGGCCCTCGTGGAAGCGATCCTCGAGGCGCAGAGCATCGACGTCGGCTACATCTCGGGCGCGAGCTACACCTCGCAGGGTGTGGAGGACGCCGTGCAATCCGCCTTCGAGCAGGCCGGCCTCGCATGAGCGCGCCGGTGATGGTCAGGACGGCGCCGTCGAGCCGCGACCGGGTGGCGCGGCGCCGCTCGCGACGCAGCGACACGCTGGAAGCCACCGCGTGGCTGGTGGGCGTCATCGCGGTGGCGTGCATGCTCGCCTCGGGCAGCGTGGACGTGACGACGGCAGCGGGGGCGCTGATCGCCGCGGCCCGCGTCACCGGGATGGCCGCCTCCACGCTGATCCTCGTGCAGTTGGTCCTCATCGCCCGCGTACCCCTGGTGGAGCAAACGCTCGGCCACGACCGCGCCGCCGTGCTGCACGGCCGCCTGGGGCGCCTGGGATTTCTCATCATCCTCGCCCACGTGGCGCTCACGGTCCTGGGCTACGCCGCCAGCGGCGATGAGGGAATCGTCGCCCAAACCTGGGAGCTGATGGTCGGCTCAGTAGGACCCCTGTTCATGGCCTGGGCCGGACTGGCCGTCCTCATCGCCGTGGTCGTCACCTCGTACGCGGTGGTGCGCTCGCGGTGGCGCTACGAGAACTGGCACGCGGTCCACGTGTTCAGCTACCTCGCGATCGGCCTGAGCCTCCCACATCAGCTCACCGACGGCGAGACGTTCCTCACCCGGGGACTCGCGTGGTGGTACTGGGTCGTGCTGTGGTCCCTCGCCGTCGGTGCAGTCCTGGTGTTTCGCGTGATCCGTCCGCTCGTGCGCGCCGCCCGCCACCGCACCACCGTCGCCGCCGTCGAGCCCGTCGGGGACGGGTCGGTGGATCTCGTCCTGCATGGCCGCGCCTTGTCACGGATGAAGGCGCGGCCCGGGCAGTTCGTGCTGCTGAGGTTCCTCGCGCCGGGCATGTGGGGCCAGGCGCACCCGTACTCCCTGTCGCGTGCGCCGCTTCCCGACTGGTGGCGCGTCACCGTCAAGCCGTTGGGCGATGCGTCGCGGGCCGCTGCGGCCGTTCCGGTGGGCACCCGCGTCATCGTCGAGGGGCCCTTGGGGATCTTTACCGCGGACCGGGCGCGGGGCGGTCACCTGGTGCTCGCGGGTGCTGGGGTGGGGGTGACGCCCCTCATCGGCCTGCTCGAGGATGCGCCCGACGGCGGTCGCTGCACCGTGATCGTGCGTGGCTCAACGGAGCGCGACATCCCTCACCTCGACGAGATCCGTCGCTTCGCCGCCGCCAAAGACGCCACGCTGTACGTGCTCACGGGCCCTCGCGGCGACGGATGGGCGCCCGCAGGACGCGACGCCGGCATCGGCCACCTGATTCCACGCCTCGCGTCATCGGACGTGTTCGCGTGCGGCCCGACAGGCTGGGTCGATGCGCTGGAGGCCGATGCTCGGGCAGCCGGGCTGGCGCGTGACAGCTTCCACCGCGAGGTGTTCGCCTGGTAGGCGCTGCGCAAAAGATGGCGGTGTCCTGAGGAATAGGTCGGGGACGTGGACCGCGCGCCACGCACCCGGGATACTGGTGACACCCGACCGAGGAGGACCATGACGACGGTGCAGACCGCCGCCCGCGCACGGATGACCGCGCGCCGCGCCTGGTGGGCCGATGCCCTCGAGGCCGCCGTATGGCTTGCCGCCGTGGCGGGCATCGCGCTGATGATCGCCTCGGGCGGCCTCGCGTATGCGTCGACGGCCGCCGACTGGCTCTATGTCTTCGGCCGGGCGCTCGGCATTGTGGCCGCGGTGCTGATGATGGCCCAGGTGCTGCTCGCCTCGCGCGCCCCGTTCGTCGAGCGCTCCATGGGCCATGATCGGGCCATCGCGACCCACACCCGCCTGGGCAAGGTGGCGATCGTGCTCATGCTCGTGCACCTCACGCTGATGACGACCGTGACGGCCTCCTACGACGGCCGCTCCGCGCTCGAGCAGGTCCTGACCTGGCCGCAATACGGCTGGTGGATGCTGCTCGCGCTCGTGGCCGGCATCGCGTTCCTCGTGGTGCTGCTGACATCGCTGACGGCAGTCCGTCTGCGCTGGCCGTACGAGCGGTGGCACGCGGTGCACATGCTCGTCTATGTGGGCGTCGCCTTCGCGGTGCCTCACCAGTTCCTCGAGGGCTCCACCTTCCGCTCCGGCGGGCTCGCCTGGTGGTTCTGGGCGGCGCTATGGACCGTGTCCATCGGTTCGTTCGTGGTGTGGCGCCTCGCGCGTCCCCTCGTGCTCATGGCGCGCCACGGCCTCACCGTCGAGTCGGTCGAGCGCCTGCCTGACGGCTCCGCGACGGTCACGATGACCGGACGCGACCTCGACCGGCTGGGCGCGCAGCCCGGCCAGTTCTTCCTGTGGCGGTTCCTCGGCGACGGGCTCGCGACGCAGCAGCACCCCTATTCGCTGTCCGCGGCGCCGGGGGAGCGCCTGCGTATCACCGCCAAGGCCTCGGGCGACGGCTCGCGGGCGCTCGCGCACCTCACCCCCGGCACGCGCGTGATGGTCGAGGGACCCCTGGGCGTGTTCCACCACGGCACCAGGACGGGATCGTCGCTCGTGCTCGTCGCCGCGGGCATCGGCATCACACCCATCAGGGCGATGCTTGAGCGGTGCGAGCCAGGCGACGACGTCACCGTCGTGGTGCGCGCGCGTTCGCGCGAGGAGGCGCCGCTTCTCGATGAGGTCGAGGCGCTCGCGAGCGAGCGAGGGGCGCGACTCATCGTCGCGCTCGGGCCGCGAGGATCCACGTGGGGGACGGCGGAGCAGCCCCTGGCGGTGCGTGACCTCGTCGACGAGCCCGCCACGACCGACGTGTACGTGTGCGGTCCGCGCGCATGGGCGCTGCAGGTGGCGGCCGATGCCGCGGCGAGCGGTCTTCCCGCCCATGCGATTCACCGCGAAGAATTTGGATGGTGAACCGATGAGGACCACGGCAGGAGCGATGGTGGTAGGCGCGTCAGCGGTGATGCTCGCCGCCGGAGTCGTCGCCGCCCCGGAAATGATCGGTGCGCTCGACGGTGACGCCGACCCCACGGCCACCGGGCAGGGCGGTAACACCGACGCGACGCCCACACCCGCAGGCACGGATGGCGGCGCGTCCAGCGACGCGACCCCAGACGCGGGCGCCGGGGCCGGCGTCACCGGCACGTTCGACGGCCCCGTCGTGACCAACATTCGCGGCGACTACCAAGTGAGCCTCACCTTCGAGGACGGCGTGCTGGTCGACGTCGCGTTCCCCGTCGCGGGCACCGACGCCCCCGAATCGCGTGTCATCAATGAGCAGTCCCTGCCGGTGCTCGAGGAAGAGATGCTCGCGGCGCAGGACTGGGACGTCGAGTACGTCTCCGGTGCGAGCTACACGTCGCCCGCCATGATCGAATCCGCCGAGGCGGCCTTCGCGGAGGCGGGCCGGTGAGCGAGCGCCGCCACTTCGTCGCGATGGCCATGGACGTCGACCTCGAGATCGTCGGCGACGTGGAGCCCACCACCGTCGACGCCCTGTCTCATCACCTCGAGACCGACCTCGCCTGGGTCGACAGCGTGTTCTCCACCTACCGCGAGGACAGCTGGATCAGCCGCATCAACCGCGGCGAGGCGAGCCTTGCGGACGCGCCGCCCGCGCTCGCGGAGGTGCTCGACCTGTGCGAGAGCTTCCGCGACGAAACCGACGGCCTGTTCGATGCCCGCACGCCCGACGGGCGCATCGACCCCACCGGGATCGTCAAGACGTGGGCCCTCGAGCGCTCGCGGTGGCGCCTGAGCCTGCTGGGCGCGGATGGCTGGCGCCTGGCGTGCTCGGGCGACGTCACGGTGGCGGGGCGGGCTCCTACGGAGGCCGGCTGGCGCATCGGCCTCGCTGACCCTCGCCACGCCCCCGGGCCCGACGTTCCCGTCGTCGGTGTCGTCACGCTCGGCGCGGGCGGGCCCGCCGCCACCGGCATGCATGCGCTCGCCACGTCGGGTCTCGCGCACCGCAGTGGCCACATCTGGGACCCGCGGACGGGTCAGCCGGCCGCTCAGATCGCCCAGGCCAGCGTCATCGGCGAGGACCTGGTGCGCTGCGATGCGTGGGCCACCGCTGTCGTCGTGGGAGGCAAGGCCGCGGCCCGCGCCGCCCAGCGTCACGGGGTCGAGGTGCAGGCGCTCAGCATTGTGGAGGGCGCCGTGAGGGCCTCGCGCACCGCGGGCTGGCGATCCACAGGCTCCTGACGTCCGTTCACCGGCGTGCGCTACTGTGTCCGGCACAGGTCCTGGCGAGAGGGAACGATGGCACAGCGCATCCTTTCCGCCGCGGCTCTGGCGCTGGGGGGCGCGCTGGCGCTCGGTGGTTGTAGCTCGATGGCGAGCGACGTGACACTGACGAGCACCGTGGTGGAGACAGCGTCCCCGCCCGCGGAACACCTCGCGACCCCGGCCTCGGGCACCGCCCCCGTGGGTCTCGCGGACGACACCCAGTCGGACATCGCCCGCCTGATCAAGCTCAATGCCGCGCAAAACGACGACGGCACCATGGGCTCCGGGTGCGCTCCCCAGGAAGATGATGTGGTTCCCGACGGCACCTGGTACGTGTTCGTCTCCCATGTCACTGCTGAGGGCGCCGAGGTGGACATCGCGTGCATGTTCGGCGAGGGCTCCGAGCAATGGGAGGTCGCCCGCGAGGGCGCCGAGGGGGACTGGGCCAACCACGTCGTCACGAACGATGTGGTTCACCGCGTGCAGATCACCACGAGTCCCGACGTGGTCGCGTACCTTGCCACCTTCGATTGGCGGCCCGTCGACGCGCAGACCGCCCTCTCCCAGGGCACGCAGCTCGGCGAGCGCGAGTCGGCCGGCGTGTGGATCGTCGTCGAGGACGGGCTGATTGTCCAGGTCATCGAGCCTGAGGCCACGAACGTCGCCTAACGCATTTCCGCCAGCGCCGCGCGTCTGGCATAATAGTGCGTTGGCTGACGCGGCCCTCTACCCGCGGCCAGCTATTCGTCTTGCTAGCGGACCTGACCCGATTTCCCCGGGACCGGCGAGCCGGCTCACACCGAATAAAGGAGAACAGCCATGGCTGTGAAGATTCGCCTCAAGCGCTTCGGCAAGAAGCGCGCCCCGTTCTACCGCGTCGTGGTGATGGACTCGCGCACCAAGCGTGACGGCCGCGCCATCGAGGAGATCGGCAAGTACCACCCCACCGAGGAGCCCTCGGTCATCGAGATCGACTCCGAGCGTGCGCAGTACTGGCTGTCCGTGGGCGCCCAGCCCACCGAGCAGGTTGCCGCGCTGCTGAAGCTCACCGGCGACTGGGGCAAGTTCAAGGGCGAGAAGGATGCCACCAGCACCGTCAAGGTTGCCGCTGGCAAGGCTTCCGCCGAGGACCAGATCAAGGCTCAGGCCGACGCCGCCGAGAAGCTGAAGGCCGACAAGGCCGCCGCTGCGGAGAAGGCCAAGAAGGAGGCCGAGGAGGCCGCCAAGGCCGAGGCCGCCGAGGCTGAGGTTCCCGCCGAGGAGCCCGCCGCCGACGAGGCCGCTGAGTCCGAGGAGAAGTAATCGTGGTCGTCGACGCCCTCGAGTTTCTGGTCAAGAGCATTGTCCGCAACCCGGACGATGTCACCGTGACCGAGCGCTCGGGCCGTCGCGGCATCACCCTCAACGTGGTGGTGCACCCCGATGACCTTCCCCGAGTGATTGGCCGCCGCGGCCGCACCGCGACCTCGATCCGCACCGTTATCGACGCCATCGCGCGCGATGACGTGCGGGTCAACATCGTGGACGTCGCGTAACGCCTCACTCCATCACGACACCCCCGTCACCCATCAGGGTGGCGGGGGTGTCGTCGTTGGTGGGGCCGATGCGGCGCTTACTCCAGGCGCGTTAGCGGCGGCCGGGGCCGCCACCCATGCCGCCGCCTTCGCCGCCCATGTCACCGCCCATCATCTGGTTGGTCATCTCGGTGACCGCCTCGCCGTTGACGGTAACCGTGGCGCCTGACAGGGTGCCGGAACCGTCGTAGTCGAACGCCGACTGGGCGGTGATGGTGAGGGTGCCCCCGGTGATGGTGAGGTCGCCATTGGAGTCGATGGCGTCGGTGTCGCCCGAACCCATCGTGATCTCGAGGGTGCCGCCGTTGATCGTGATGCTCAGGCCGCTTGTGATGATGTCCGAGGTCGCGGCGTTGATGCCGTCGTCGCTCGCGTTGAGGGTGATGGTGCCGTCGTCGATGACGATGACGGGCGCCTCGATGCCCTCGACCGACTCGACGATGTCGAGCGTGCCTCCCGTGATGGAGACCTGCTGCTCGGCCTTCACGGCGTCGTCTCCCGACGAGACGGTGACGTCGCCGCCGGCGATGGTGAGCACGCCTTCACCCAGGTCGGTGCTGTTGGAGGCCTTGAGGCCGTCGCCCGTGGCGTCCACCGTCACCGTGCCGCCGGTGATGGTCAGCGTGTCTTTGCCGCGGATGCCGTCGTCGACGCTGGTGACGCTGACGTTGCCTGACTCGACGGTGAGGTCGTCCTTGCCCACGATGCCGTCGGCGAAGATGGCGGTGACGTCGAGCGATCCGTCGCCCGTGATGACCAGGTCGTCGGCGGAGTAGATCGCGCCGTCGATCTCCTCGTCGGCGCGCGTCGAGGCATCGGTGACGGTGTTCGTGGAGCCGTCGGCGAGCTCGATGACGGTGAGGTCGGCGCTGTCGACCTGGATGGCGGCGCCGTCCGCCGACGCGATGTCCACGCCGTCGAGGACGAGCCGCACGGCGCCGTCGGTGTCGACGACGACCTGGCCGGACGACTCTCCGCTGAGCACGTAGGTGCCCGCCTCGGTGATGGTGAGGCCCTCATCTGTGAGCGTCACATCCGTCGTGGGCAAGCCATCCCAGTCGACGTCGTCCTCGCTCGCAACGGTCGCGGTGGTCTCCGAGGTGGTCGAGTCGGTGGCGGAGTCGGTGGCGACGGCGTCGTTCGCCTCGGTGACGGTCGTGTCGCTCGTGCCGGAGGTATCCGTCGTGTCGCTGACGGAGCATCCGGTGAGGACGAGCGCACCGGCGAGGAGGCTCGCGGTGATGGCGGCGGGCAGTTTCATGCGGGGTCCTTTCCAGGGATCTGATGACGTCTACTGCACCAGTCATCCCTGGGAGAGGCCTGGGAACCGGCTAGGCGCTTGCTCCGGGCCCGCCTCCCCGGGGACGTACGCCCCTCCACGAATTCCTCGTCGAGGCCGTGATGGTCACCTCCGAGCCGCACGTGACGATCGCAGCCTCAAGGGATGGGGTCTCGCCGATGCTGCGGCCCTCGCGGCGCCCCGTACGCTGGAGCCATGAAGTTGACCGTCGCGCGCATCGGCCGCGCCCATGGGCTCAAGGGTGAGGTGACCGTCGAGGTCCGCACCGACATTCCCGAGGACCGCCTGGTGCCAGGCGAGAGCTACGAGACCGAGCCCGCTAGCGCCGGCCCGCTCACCATCGCCAACGTCCGCACGCAGGCGGGTCGCTGGTATCTCAAGTTCGATGAGATCGCCACGCGCGAGGCTGCGGAGGGGGCGCGCGGGGTCGAGCTCGTTATCGACGGCGACGAGTCCGATGAGGACGATGCCTGGTACGTCCACGAATTGGTGGGACTGACGGCTCAGCGAGCCGGCGGCGAGGCGATCGGCGAGGTCGTCGACCTGCTCAGCATGCCCGCCCAGGATGTCCTCGTAGTGAAGGAGCCGAACGGCCACCGCGCGATGATCCCGTTCGTCGAGGAGTTCGTCGTCGAGGTCGACCTCGAGGCCGGCACCGTCACCCTGACCCCGCCGTATGGGTTGCTCGCGGGGGAAACGCCCGAAGACACGGGGGAGACCCGCGGATGAGGCTCGACGTCGTCACGATCTTCCCCGAGTTCTTCTCGGTCCTGGATCTGTCGCTGCTGGGCAAGGCGCGCGCCAAGGAACTGGTGGACGCCCGCATCCACGACCTGCGCGACTGGACCCACGACGTCCACGGCACGGTCGATGACGCCCCCTTTGGCGGTGGTGCCGGCATGGTGATGAAGCCGGACGTGTGGGGCGCGGCGCTCGACGACATCATGGAACCGGGCGCCCACCTGGTGATCCCGAGCCCAGCAGGCGTTCCCTTCACTCAGGCGAGGGCCGCGCAGCTCAGCCACGAGGACCAGCTGGTGTTCGCATGCGGGCGCTACGAGGGCATCGATGCGCGCGTGGCCCAGCACTACGCCGACAAGGGCCACCCGGTCTCCGAGATCTCTCTGGGCGACTACGTGCTGAACGGGGGAGAGGTCGCGGTCGTCGCTATGATCGAGGCGATCACGCGGCTCATTCCCGGGTTCATGGGCAACGCCCAGTCGCTCGTCGAGGAATCTCACGAGAACGGCCTGCTGGAATACCCGAGCTTCACGCGTCCGGCCAGCTGGCGCGGACTCGACGTGCCCGAGGTGCTGCTGAGCGGCCACCACGGCAAGATCGCCGCATGGCGTCACGAGCAGCAGGTCGAGCGCACACGTGCGCGTCGGCCCGATCTCTTGGCAGATCCCGGGGCGGGTGTGGCAGAATAGTCCCTCGGTGCGCGCGGTGCCCAGGTCTGCCACAGGGGGCCGGGCAACGACCGTGACGCGCTGACATCTACCGATTGCCATCAGGCAAGAACCACGTATGACCTGTGGCGTGCGTGTGGAGAAACAGTCATGCAGAAGCTTGACAGCATCACCGCGGGCCAGCTCCGCGACGACGTCCCGGACTTCCGCCCGGGTGACACCGTGAAGGTTCACGTGAAGGTCGTCGAGGGTAACCGCTCGCGTATCCAGGTCTTCCAGGGCTTCGTCCTCGGCCGTCAGGGCCAGGGCATCGGCGAGACCTTCACCGTCCGCAAGATCTCGTTCGGCGTGGGCGTCGAGCGCACCTTCCCGGTGCACGCCCCCACGATCGACCACATCGAGCTGGTCAGCCGCGGCGACGTCCGTCGCGCGAAGCTGTACTACATGCGTGAGCGTCGCGGCAAGGCCGCCCGCATCCGCGAGAAGCGCGAGAACTGAGATCAGCGACACCGCTGACGCGCCGGCGGAGGGGGCTTCCCCCTCCGCCGGTCGTCGTCTGTGGGGATGGACCAAAGAGGTCCTGATCATTGTCTTCAGCGCGCTCGCGCTGTCGTTGATCCTGAAGACGTTCTTCTTCCAGTCCTTCTGGATCCCGTCGGGCTCGATGATCCCCACACTTGAGGAGGGCGACCGCATCCTCGTCTCGAAATGGCGCCCGGAACCGCTGGACCTGCGCCGCGGCGACATCGTGGTCTTCCACGACACCTTCAACTGGCTGGGCGGAACACCCGCTTCCGGTACCGAGGACACGCCGCTCGAGTCCGTCGGTAAGAACATCCTCACCTTCACGGGGCTGCTGCCCGAGGACGCCGGAGAGCACCTCGTCAAGCGTGTCGTGGGCCTTCCAGGCGAGACCGTGGTGTGTTGCGACGCTGACGGCAACATCACGATCGACGGTGAGCCGCTCGACGAGGACTACCTGCCCGCCGACATCGACCCGTCGCTGACGGACTTCGAGACCACCGTGCCCGAGGGCTACGTCTGGGTCATGGGCGATAACCGCCCCCACAGCGCGGATTCGCGCGCACACATGGGCGACCCCGGTGGCGGCGCCATTCCCATTTCCTCGATCGTCGGCACGGCCTTTATTACCGTGTGGCCCTTCGAAAACTTCCACACCCTCACCAACCCGTACGACGACCCCGCCGTCGCCCAGTACTGAGCCCGTGGCCGTCTCCTTCGATCACGAGCGCGCCCTGTGGGATGCCGGTGCCCGCGTGGTCGCCGGCATCGACGAGGTCGGCAGGGGAGCGCTCGCCGGCCCCGTCACCGTGGGCGTCTGCGCGGTGAGCCGCTGCGACGGCTGGCCCGAGGGGCTTGCCGATTCCAAGCGCCTGACCGCGCGGCGCCGCGAGGCGATGGCCGATGCGCTGGCGGGGTTCGGCGTCGCACGCGCCGTCGCGCACGCCTCGCCTCAGGAGATCGACGCGCTCGGCATCGTGGGCGCGCTGCGCCTCGCGGGCAACCGCGCCCTTGCGGCGATCGAGGCCGAGGGCATCGTCGTGGAGGCGATCCTGCTCGACGGCAAGCACGACTGGCTCACCCCACCCACGGCCAGCCTGTTCGATGACCCCGCCACGGCATCGGCCCCCCGCACCCCTCCGGTGATGATGGTGATCAAGGGTGACGACGCGTGCGTGTCGATCGCCGCGGGCTCCGTGCTCGCCAAGGTCGAGCGCGACGCCATCATGGTCGCCGCGCATGCCGAGTACCCGCACTTCGGGTGGGACGGCAACAAGGGCTACGGCGCGGCCACTCACCTGGACGCGATCCGTATGCACGGGCCCAGCGACCTGCACCGCCGGTCGTGGTCCCTGCCGGCCCACGAGCCCGCCTGACCCCGGGCCCCACTCCGGCGCGCCGGATTCGCACGCCCACCGCGAAGCGGCCATGATGGTCCGGTGAGCAGTGACGACCTCGAAAACTATGAGACCGCGGCCGAGCTGGCCCTGTACCGCGAGTACCGCGACGTCGTGGGCCTGTTCCAGTACGTGGTGGAGACCGAGCGCCGCTTCTACCTGTGCAACAAGGTGGAGATGCAGGTGATGGCTTCGGGCGGAGACGTCTACTTCGAGGTCACCATGACCGATGCGTGGGTGTGGGACGTGTACCGTTCGGCGCGCCTGGTGAAGTCCGTGCGTGTCGTGACGTTCAAGGACGTCAACATCGAGGAACTGTCCGCGAATGATGACGCCATGCCGGATATTCGTCAGCTCCGGGGCCGCTGACCCGGGCTTCACCCTGCACGGCGCTCTCGGCGCCGCTGGCGTGGCCTCATCGGCGCCGCGCCCGTTGTGCTCTTCCGTCAGCGACGCCCCCCGCGCCCGTGGCCGAGGTGTCCGCGCTCGAACGGCAGATGGGTGCGTCGACGGAGCACCTGTCTCAATAGTTGCAGGTTGTGCAAAATTGCATGACGTGCAAGAATGCAGGCTATGCAAGAAGTCGAGCAGTGCGCCGCGCCGGAGGGTCGGCGCGAGCGTAAGTTGCGCGAGGCCAAGCTCGCCACCCAGCGCGCGGGCCTCGAGCTGTGCGCCGAGCATGGGTATGCGGCCGTCACGGTAGAGATGATCGCGGACCGCGCGGGCATTTCGCCGCGCACGTTCTACAACTACTTTCCGTCGCGCGAGGCCGCGCTGCTCGGCGAGGCCAAGCCCACACCGACAGAGGAGGCGCTCGAGGTCTTCATCGCTCGGGACGACTGCTCGGACGTCGAGGCCTTCGCGCTGATGATGGCGCAGGCATGGGCCGCAAGCGAGCCTGACCGCGACCTATTCCGTCTGCGCCGTGCCGTGATCGACGCGAACCCGGAGCTGGCGGGCGTGAACATCGGCCGCATCTCCGAGTCCCGCACACACTTTGCCGGGCTCGTGCGGCGCCGGCTCGAGGTGCACTACCCGCACCTTACCGAGCACGACCTCGAACTCGAGTCCACGCTCACGGTGGCGATCGCGATGGGTGCCATCCAGGCGATCGCGAAGGACTGGATGTCCTCGACTGACGCGCGTGACGCGGATCTCACCGCGCTGATTCACGAGCTTTTCCCTCGCGTCCGCCGGCTCACGCGGCCCGCCGACGCCTCATAACCACGCGCCTCCCACCGGCGGCGCCGCATGTCCCAAGGAGTCCCCATGACTGACACCCCTGTGTCGGCGTCCTCGCCGGCCACCGAGGCGCCCGACCGACGCCACATCCTCTTGATGTTCATCGGCCTGATGACCGCGATGCTGCTCGCGGCCCTCGACCAGACCATCTTCGCCACCGCTCTACCCACAGTCGTGGGCGACCTCAACGGCGTGGACCACATGCTGTGGGTCACCACTGCGTACATCCTGGCCGCGACCATCATGATGCCCATCTACGGCAAGATGGGCGACCTCATCGGGCGCAAGAGCCTGTTCATGATCGCGATCTCGCTGTTCATGGTGGGGTCCGTGGTCGGCGCCCTGTCGCAGGGCATGACCGAACTCATCGTCGGACGCGCCATCCAGGGCCTGGGTGGCGGCGGCCTGATGATCCTGTCGCAGGCGATCATCGCCGACGTCGTGCCTGCGCGCGAACGCGGCCGCTACATGGGTGTGATGGGCGGCGTGTTCGCGCTCGCGTCCGTCGCCGGCCCGCTGCTGGGCGGCTGGTTCACGGAGTCGATCGGCTGGCAGTGGTGCATGTGGATCAACGTGCCGCTCGGCATCATCGCGCTGGTCTCGGCGACGCTGTTCCTGAAGCTGCCCACGCCTGACCGCTCCAAGGCCCGCATCGATGTCGCCGGCATGCTGCTGCTCGCCATCGCCTCGGCGGCGCTGGTCCTCGCCTCCTCGTGGGGCGGCCACACCTACCCGTGGGGCTCGTGGCAGATCATCGGGCTGTTCGCCCTCACAGTGCTTGCGGGCCTGGCGTTCGTCCTGGTCGAGCGCTCCGCCGCCGAGCCGGTCATGCCGCTGCACCTGTTCACCAAGCGCAACTTTGTGCTCACCACCGCCGCGGGCCTGCTGACCGGCATCGTGATGTTCGGCACCCTGGCGTACATGCCCACCTACCTGCAGATGGTGGCGGGCGTGAGCGCGACGGAGGCCGGCCTCCTCATGATCCCCATGATGGGCTGCATGCTCGTCACGTCCATCATCAGCGGCCGCTACGTCACCCGCACGGGGCGCTACAAGTGGCTGCCCATGGTGGGTGCGATGTTCCTGGGGGCGGCGATGGTGCTGCTGTCCACCATGACCTGGACCCAGCCCATCTGGGTGACGTGCATCTACCTGGGCCTCATGGGCATCGGCCTCGGCATGACGATGCAGATCCTGGTCCTCGTGGTGCAGAACACCTTCCCGATCACGATGGTCGGTACGGCGACTGCGGCGAACAACTACTTCCGCCAGATCGGTGCCTCGCTTGGCGCCGCGGTGGTGGGCTCGGTGTTCACCGATCGCCTCATCGACCTGCTCGGTGAGCGCCTGCCCGCGTCCGCGAGCGGTTCGATGGACGACCTCAACTCGCTGACGCCCGAGGCGGTCAGCGAACTGCCGACGCAGATGCACGACATCATCGTGAGCTCCTACAACGACGCCCTGACGCCCGTGTACCTGTGGCTGCTGCCGCTCGCAGTGTGCTCGTTCATCCTGCTCGCATTTGTCAAGGAATCGCGCCTCGCGACCACTCTCGCACAGTCGGGTCACACCGACGAGCTCGAGGAGCAGCTCGAGGCCATCGCGCGCTAACAGGATCGCTTTCGGGCGCCCTTCCCTGCGGGGGAGGGCGCCCTTGTGTATGGCCGATGCCGTGGCCGGCTTCCGTCGTTCCCAGCCCCTCGCGGGGGTAGTCGGTGTCCCCGACGCGTCACGTACCGCTCGGCGACGACGGCGCGACGCGCGAGCCTGAGCGCGGAGGTGCTTCATGGGAGCGACACGGGAAGTGGGACGCCACGGCGAGGACATCGCCCTGCGCTGGGGTGAGGAACGCGGCTGGGAGGTCCTCGCGCGCAACTGGCGGTGCACGCAGGGCGAGGCCGACCTGGTGGTGCGCGACGGCACCGCACTCGTGATCGTCGAGGTGAAGACGCGCCGCTCCGCCGCGTTCGGCAGCCCGCAGGAGGCGGTGACCCGCGACAAGGTGGCGCGCCTCAGACGCATCGCGGGGGCGTGGCTCGCCGACGACCCCCGGCGCTACAGCGACGTCCGCGTCGACGTCCTCGCGGTGCGGCTGGCACGGGTGGGTGCCGCGAGCGTCGAACATCTCCGGGGCGTCGAGTGATCGGGCGCGCACGGGGCGTGGTGCTCGCGGGCCTGGCGGGCCACGTGATCGAGGTCGAGGCGCACGTCGCCCCTGGGCTCCCATCGTTCACCCTCGTGGGCCTTCCCGACACGGCACTGAGCGAGGCGCGCGAGCGGGTGCGTGCGGCCGTCGCGTCCTCGCGGCTGACCTGGCCCGCGCGGCGGGTCACCGTCAGCCTGTCCCCAGCATCGCTTCCCAAGTCCGGCGCCGGCACCGATCTCGCGATCGCTGTTGCGGTACTCGCCGCCGCGGGACTCATCCGTGCCGATGCAGGGATGAGTGCCGTCCACCTGGGCGAGTTGGGCCTCGACGGTCGTGTGCGGGCCGTCAGGGGAGTGCTGCCGGCCGTCGCCGCCGCGGCCAAGGCTGGCGCGCGCGTGGTCGTTGTGCCAGACGAGTGCGTCGCCGAGGCCGCGCTCGTGCCCGGCGTGGAGGTCAGGGGAGTGCGTAGCCTCGCGCAGCTGTTGGCCGCCTACGGCAACTCCGACGCGCACGAGCTTGCCGCGCTCGCCACGCAGGCCCCGCTGGCGCCCGAGCCCGGGAGTGCCAGCCCTGACGTCATGGCCGACCTCGCGGACGTCCGCGGTCAGGCCGAGGCGCGCGCCGCACTCGAGGTGGCGGCCGCCGGAGGGCACCACTTGCTCATGACGGGCCCGCCCGGGGTCGGCAAGTCCATGCTGGCCACACGCCTGCCCGGGCTCCTGCCGGATCTCTCCCCGGCCGACGCGGTCGAGGTCACCTCGGTGCATTCCCTCGCGGGCACGTTTGACCCGTCCGTCGGGCTCCTCACGCGACCGCCGTTCGAGGCGCCGCACCACTCCGCGTCGGCGGCGGCGATCGTGGGCGGCGGGGCGGCACTCGCGCGCCCCGGCGCCATCTCACGCGCCCACGCAGGGGTGTTGTTCCTCGACGAGGCGCCCGAGTTTCCCACCCGGGTGCTGCAAACCCTCAGGCAGCCGCTTGAGCGCGGGGAGGTGGTGCTGCACCGGGCGCTTGGTGCGACGCGCTATCCCGCACGCTTCCAGTTGGTGATGGCCGCCAATCCCTGTCCCTGTGGGAAGTACTACGGCCCCCATCCCGAGTGCACCTGCACGCCGCACGTGCGGCGGACCTATCTCCATCGACTATCAGGGCCCCTACTCGACCGCGTGGACCTTCACGTTGACGTGAGGCCCGTAAGGCGGGTCGACGACGGTCCGGCCGAGTCGACCGCAGTGGTGGCGGCGCGCGTCGCGCAGGCGCGTGAGAGGGCCCGCGCCCGCCTGGCCGAACACGGATGGGGATCCAATGCCCAGGCGCACGGGCGGTGGCTGCGCGACCACACGCCGCGGGCCGCGTGCACGGACCTGTGGCGGGCACTGGACCACGGCGTGGTCAGCGTGCGCGGCGCGGACAGGACCCTTCGCGTCGCGTGGACGCTCGCGGACCTCGCCGGTGAGCCTGCCCCGGATGCCGCGCACGTCGCCCAGGCCCTCGCCCTGCGCACCAGGGAGCTCGCATGAACGAAGACCGTGAAGCGCTGCTGCGCTGGAGCGTGCTTGCCGAGGCCAGCGACCAGGCCGCGTCGTGGTTAGTGGACACCCTCGGGCCGGCGGCCGCCTTCGCCTGGGCCGGTGAGGCCCAGGCCAATCCGGTGGCAGCCACGGCGCACCTCGCGCGTCACGCGCCACCGGAACTGATCGACAAGGCCATCGCCGCGGTGCCGCGATGGACCGCCAGGCTCGACCGCGCGGACCCGGGAACCATGCTCCGGAATGCGAAGGTGTGCGGTGCGCACGCCATGGTGCGCGGGGATCACGGATGGCCGCGCGCCCTGGCCGACCTCGGCCCCCAGGAGCCGTATGCCCTCTGGGTGCGCGGAGAGGCGGATCTCGATGCGGCATGGGCCGGCGGCATCGCCCTCGTGGGCTCGCGCTCCGCGTCGTCGTACGGCGAGGGTGTGACCGCCGACATCGCGGCCGGGCTCGCCGAGGGCACGCACGGAGCGGCACCGCGGGCCATCGTTTCGGGCGGGGCCTACGGGATCGACGCGCGCGCCCATCGCACGGCGCTGGCCGTGGGCGGCACGACCATCGCGGTGCTCGCCGGCGGCATCGATCAGTTCTATCCCGCTGGCAACGCCGACCTCCTCGCGCGCGTCGCCGCCACCGGCGCGGTCGTGTCGGAGATGCCGCCAGGCCACGCGCCGTACCGTGCACGCTTCCTGTCGCGCAACCGCCTCATCGCCGCCGCGGCGGCCACCATCGTGGTGGAGGCGGCTCGACGATCCGGTGCGTTGTCGACCGCCCGCCATGCGGCGGCGCTCTACCGGCCTCTCGGGGCGGTTCCCGGACCCGTTACCGCGTCGACGTCCGGCGGGTGCCACGAGCTGCTACGGGACAACATCGCGGTGCTGGTGCGCGACGCGACCGACGTGCGCGAGCTCGCCGGGCCGCTCCTGGGCGAGGCCGACCGTGAGTCGACAGGCGACGGCATCGACTTTGCCCACCCCCACGACCGTGCCGCGTTCGATGCGGTGGGCGGGCGTGGCGGCGGCGCCGACGAGGTGGCCTCACGGGCCGGCCTGACGGTGACGGAGGCGCTCACGAGCCTGGGCCGCCTCGAGCTCTCCGGCGCCGTGGTGCAGGCGGCCGGAACGTGGCAAAGGGTCACGAAGCCTCGGGTGTGATCTTCGCCACCTTGCGGCGTTTCTCGGGGTGGTGACGGTGCCTCGACGGCTTGACGGCGCCCACCTCGGGAGGCTCCTGCACGCCGTCAAATGATCATAAAACCGGACAAAAGGACGCGCCAACACGATGCGGATGTGACAAATGTGACTGGAGGGGTTGATTTGACGAATGTGACAGTGCCAGAGTGTCATCATGCCTGGCACGGGAGTAGATGAGGTGAGCGGTCTGCTCACACGCTTCGCGGGGTACTTGCGCCACGAGCGCGGCCTCGCGGAGAACACCGTGCGCGCCTACCGAGGTGACCTCCTTCATCTCGCCACTCGCCAACTGGGCGTCGCCGACGCCGAGGACGTCGCGGGAGCGGAGATCGACGATGCGCTCGCGACCGTGACCCTCGCCGACCTCAGGGCATGGCTCGCGTCCATGGCGGCGGAGGGCCTCAGCCGCACCACGCTGGCGCGCCGCGGCGCGGCCGTGAGGTCGTTTTACGCCTGGGCGCGCATCGCCGGCGCGTTGGTCGACGACCCCGCCGCGCGACTCGCGTCGGCACGGCCGGCGTCGACACTGCCCGAGGTGCTCGGGCCGAGCGATGTCGCGGCCATGCTCGAGATTGCCCAGGCCCGGTGCGACGACGGCGACCCCATCCACCTGCGGGACTGGGCGGCCGCCGAACTGCTGTACGCGACGGGCATGCGCGTGGGCGAACTTGCCGGCGCGAATCTCGCCGACGTCGACCTGGGCGAGCGTCTGGTGCGCGTGATTGGCAAGGGCAATAAGGAACGGGTGGTGCCCTTCGGGGTGCCGGCCGCCGAGGCCCTCGCCACGTGGATGACACAGGGGAGGCCCGCGCTGGTGCGCGAGCACACGGACGCCGCCCTTTTCCTTGGTCGTCGCGGTAACCGCGTCGACCAACGCCAGATCCGTGACGCCATTCATGAGCTGTGCCGCTGTGCCGGGGTCTCCGACGTGGCACCTCACGCCTTGCGGCATACCGCCGCCACACATCTTCTGACTGGGGGGTCGGACCTGCGATCGGTGCAGGAGGTACTCGGACATGCGAGCCTCACCACCACGCAGCGCTACACACATGTGTCCGCAGAGCGTCTGCGGGCCACATATCAGCTTGCGCATCCGCGAGCATGAGGGGACACACACCATGCCCGATTCGACTGAGACGCTGAGTCAGTCCGAACCGGTCGTCACGACCGCCATGCGTCCACCGAGCGACGACGTCGTCGCGTCGTGGTGGCGCGCGCTCGCCACGGCTGACGGCGAGATCCGGCGTGGCGCCCGCGAGGCGCTCATTACCCACTACGCACCCTTGGTGACTCAGGTGGCCACGCGGCTCATCGGCCGCCTACCCGACCAGGTCGAGCTCGCCGACCTCGTTTCTTACGGCATGTTCGGCCTCATCGACGCGGTGGAGAAGTTCCAGCCTGAGCGCGGGTTCAAGTTCGAAACCTATGCCGGTCAGCGTGTGCGCGGCGCCATCATCGATGAGCTGCGGGCCGCGGACTGGGTGCCGCGCTCGGTGCGCTCCAAGGCGCGCACCGTCGAACAGGCGTCGCGTGCGCTCGAGCAGCGGCTGCAGCGCCCCGTGACAGACGATGACGTGGCGGCGCACTTGGGATGGACGCTCGCCGAGGTGCGCACCGTGCGCGCCCAGGTGGCGATGTCTCACATCAGCGCGCTCGACGGGCTTCCCGCGACGGGAGAGGCGAATGCCCTCGACACCGCGGTGGCGCTGGCAATGCCGGAGGCGTCGTCGCCCGTCGAGGCGCGCGAGACCCGCTCGCTCTTGGCGACGGCCATCCAGTCGGTGCGCGACCGTGAGCAGCAGGTGTTGCGCCTGTACTACTTCGAGAACCTCACCCTGGCGCAGATCGGCCAGATCCTCGGCGTCACCGAATCCCGGGTCTCCCAGATCCACTCGGGCGCGGTGAAGAAGTTGCGTGAGAAGCTCATGAAGACAGGGGCCTTCTCGTAGCGTCTCGGCGGGGTGCCTCACGACACCTTCAGGAGACGGACGGGTCCAAATCCGACGAGGAGATCGAGGGGATCGAGGTAGGTGTCGCCGTGGCGCACGCCCCAGTGCACGCACGCGGCGGGACGGCAATGCCCCGGGGCGTCCGCGAGGACCCCGACGGCCTGCCCGCGACTCACCGCGCTTCCGGGCTCCACGGACGGCTCGACGGGCTCCACGCTCGACCGGCGCCCGTCGGCGAGGGTGACGGTCACGACCGGGCGGTCCACGACCACCCCGGCAAAGGTGACCACGCCGGCGCCGGGAGAGAACACCACCTGTCCCACGGCGGCCCTGAGGTCAATGCCGCGGTGCCCGGGTAGCCAGGGGCTGGCGGGAAGTTCGGCCGAGCGGGCCATCGCCACGGGTTGCACGGGTGCGGCCAGCGGCGGCCAGGATGGTTTGGCGGGGGAGTCGGCTTCGGCGGGTGCGCTCAACGCGGTGACGACGAGTGTGCCCGAGGCGAGCAGCCAGGCCGCCCACAGCGGTAGATGTGGTCTCATAGCAACCAGGCCACGGCATCGGCCCTTCGAACGCCAGCCCCTCCGGAGCATCCGTGGATACGACTGCGGGCCGCGGGGGCTGGGGACGACGGCGGCATGCGGAGCACGCCGGGTCGCCGCACCCCGGCCCCGTCCGGTATGATCGTGACTCGCATCCGGCATGCCCGGATGACGTCGCGTGTCATTCGCGCGCGCCACGGCTGACGCCGAGACGCTCGCGCCGGGACGGCAAGGTCCGGATCTCACGATCCGGTGCCCGACCGCGTTGACACCAGGGATGGATCCCCACCGGGGAACACATCGACAACCGCAATCGCGGGGTGAAGACCCCGCCACAACGCAAGGCACGCGCCCGCGCGCGTGCGGATAAGGACAGCCATGGCAGTCGTGACCATGCGCGAGATGCTGGACTCGGGCGTCCACTTCGGACACCAGACCAGCCGCTGGAACCCCAAGATGAAGCGCTTCATCTTCACCGAGCGCAACGGCATCTACATCATCGACCTGCAGCAGTCGCTCGCCAAGATCGACGCCGCCTACGAGTTCGTGCGCGACACCGTCGCCCACGGCGGCTCGGTGCTCTTCGTCGGCACCAAGCGTCAGGCGCAGGAGACCATCGCCGAGCAGGCCGCTCGCGTGGGCATGCCCTACGTGAACGAGCGCTGGCTGGGCGGCATGCTCACCAACTTCCAGACCGTGAGCAAGCGCATCTCGCGCCTCAAGGAGCTTGAAGAGATCGACTTCGACGACGTGGCCGGTTCCGGTCGCACCAAGAAGGAGCTCCTCGGCCTGCGCCGCGAGAAGGAGAAGCTGGACAAGGTCCTCGGCGGCATCCGCGACATGGCCAAGGTGCCCTCGGTCGTGTGGGTTGTCGACACCAACAAGGAGCACCTTGCCGTGGACGAGGCCCGCAAGCTGGGCGTCCCCGTCGTCGGCATCCTCGACTCGAACTGCGACCCCGACCAGGTGTCGTACGGTATCCCGGGTAACGACGACGCCATCCGCGCGGTGGGCCTGCTCACCCGCGTGATCGCCGACGCCTGCGCCGAGGGTCTGCGCATCCGCCACACCCCGAAGGCCGACGAGGCTGCCGCCGAGGGCGACGCCGCCGAGCCGCTGGCCGAGTGGGAGCAGGAGCTGCTCGACGGCAAGGCCGAGGCGAAGACCGACGCCGAGCCCGCCGAGAAGGCCGAGAAGGCTGACGAGAAGGCCGACAAGGCCGACGAGACGGCCGACGCGGCCGTCGCCACCGACGAGAAGTAAGGGAACCACCCACATGGCGAACTACACCGTCGCTGACATCCAGGCGCTCCGTGAGCGCACCGGTGCCGGCATGCTCGACGTCAAGAAGGCCCTCGACGAGGCGGACGGCGACCTGGACAAGGCCGTCGACATTCTCCGCGTCAAGGGACTCAAGGGCGTCGCCAAGCGCGAGGGCCGCTCGGCCTCCGAGGGTCTCGTCGTCGCGTCGATCGCCGACGTCGACGGCGGCCAGGTCGGCACGCTGCTCGAGCTCAACTCCGAGACGGACTTCGTGGCGAAGAACGACAAGTTCATCACCCTCGCCAACGACGTGATCGCGGCCGTGGCCGCGGCCGGTGCCGCCGACGCCGAGGCCGCTCTTGCGGCCCCGATCGAGGACACCACCGTCGGCGCGTACATCGACGCCGCCGCCGGCACGCTCGGCGAGAAGATCGTGCTGCGCCGCGTGGCCCGCATCGAGGCCCCGGTTGTCACCGAGTACCTCCACCGCACCAACAAGGACCTGCCCGCGCAGGTCGGCGTGCTTGTCGGCTCGGACGCCAAGGCAGGCGAGGTCGCCCGCGACATCGCCATGCACATCGCCGCGTACTCGCCCATCTACTTGGTGCGCGACGACGTTCCCGCCGAGACGGTCGAGAACGAGCGCCGCGTGGCCGAGGAGACCGCGAAGGGTGAGGGCAAGCCCGAGGCTGCCCTTCCCAAGATCGTGGAGGGCCGCCTGAACGGCTTCTTCAAGGAGAACACCCTGGTGGACCAGGCGTTCGCGAAGGACCCCAAGACCACGGTCGCTAAGGTCATCGAGAACACCGGCGGCGAGGTTTCGGCCTTCGCTCGCTTCCGTGTGGGAGCCTAATCCCCACCGATTCACCAGCACAGCAACGCGCCGCTACGCCTAGGAGGTACCCCATGCCCGACGACAGTGACATGACGACGGGTAAGGGGAAGTCCTCGGGCGAGCGGCGCGTTCTGCTGAAGCTCTCCGGCGAGATGTTCGGCGGCGGCAAGCTGGGGCTCGACCCCGACGTCGTCAGCCGTGTCGCCAGGGAGATCGCCGACGCCGTCCGTCAGGGCGTGCAGGTCGCCGTCGTGGTCGGCGGCGGCAACTTCTTCCGCGGCGCGGAACTGTCGGAGCGAGGCATGGAACGCTCACGCGCCGACTATATGGGCATGCTGGGCACCGTCATGAACGCCCTCGCCCTCCAGGACTTCCTCGAGCAGGCCGGCGTCACGACCCGCGTGCAGACCGCCATCACCATGGGCCAGGTCGCCGAGTCTTACCTGCCGCTGCGAGCCATCCGTCACATGGAAAAGGGTCGCGTGGTGGTCTTTGCTGCCGGCGCCGGTATGCCGTACTTCTCGACGGACACCGTCTCCCTCCAGCGCGCGCTCGAGACGCGCTGCTCGGAGGTGCTGATGGGCAAGAACGGTGTGGACGCGGTGTACTCCGCCGACCCCCGCAAGGACCCTGATGCCGAGCGGCTCGAGCACGTGACCTACGCCGACGCCCTGCAAAAGCGCCTCGCCGTCATGGATGCCGCCGCCTTCTCGCTCGCCATGGACAACCGCATGCCCATGCAGGTGTTCGGGCTCGACGCCCCTGGAAATGTGACCCGCGCCCTCCTGGGTGAGAGAATCGGGACCCTGGTCACCGCCTGAGCGGCGACTGCGACAGTCAAGGAGACAGACGTGATCGACGAGATCCTCCTCGAGGCCGAGGAGAACATGGACCGCGCCATTGCCGTGGCCAAGGACAACTTCGCCTCCATCCGTTCGGGCCAGGCGTCCGCCGCGATGTTCGCGAACATCACCGTGGACTACTACGGCGCACCCACCCCGCTGCAGCAGATTGCCGCGATCTCGGTGCCCGAGGCCCGTATGGTGCTCATCTCGCCCTACGACGCCTCCGCGAAGAAGGACATCGAGACGGCGCTGCGCAACTCGGACCTGGGAGTGAACCCCAGCGACGACGGCAACGTGTTGCGCATCGTGATGCCGCAGCTGACCGAGGAGCGGCGCCGCGACTACGTGAAACTCGCCAAGTCCAAGGCCGAGGACGCCCGTGTGACCGTGCGCAACATGCGTCGCAAGGCCAAGGATCAGATCGATGCGGCCGTCAAGGACGGCGAGGTCGGCGAGGACGAGGGCAATCGCGCCGAGAAGGACCTCGACGCGATGACCAAGAAGCACGTGGACGCGATCGACGCTCTGCTGTCGGCGAAGGAGAGCGAGCTGCTCGAGGTCTGACCTCGGGCGGCCACGCGGGCCCCTGTCATGAGTATTTTCCGACGCCCGGACCACGGCGACGCTGAGGATCCCGGGGAGGACACTCCCGGCACGCCCGTGGATCCGGCACCCGTCGACCCACCCACCGCGGTGGGCGTGGAGTCACCTGTCCCGCAGGTGGCACCGGTGTCCCGTGCCGGTCGCAACATGCCCGTGGCGACCATCGTCGGTGTCTCGATCCTCGTGTTCGCGCTCGGCATCGCCTGGTGGGACGCGCGCGCGTTTTCAGTGCTGCTGATGCTCGTGTGCGTCGCAGCCGTGCTCGAGTGGCGCACCGCGCTGCGTCAGCACGACCGTCGCATCGCAGTAGTCCCCACCGTGCTCGCGACGTTGGGTCTCGGAGTGGCCACGTATTTCGGCGGTCCCGAGGGCCTCGTGGTCGCGCTCATGGTGGCGTGCGCGGGAGTCGTCGCCTGGCGAGTGGCCGACGAACGCATCGAGAACACGATGGCCGATGCCATGGCATCGATTCTCACCGTGCTGTGGATCCCCTTCCTGGCGAGCTTCCTGATCCTTATGGAGACCGCAGGAAATGGCTGGACCCGCGTCCTCATCCTCGTGCTCGCCGTCGTCGGTAACGACACCGGCGGACTGTTCGCGGGGATGCTGTTCGGCAAGCACAAGATGTCGCCACGGGTGAGCCCCAAGAAGACCTGGGAAGGCTTCGCGGGGGGCCTCCTGCTTGGTACCGTGGCCGCCACGGTTGCCGCGTTTGTCCTGTACGACGGACGCTGGTGGATCGGTGCCGTCGCGGGGCTCGCCTGCTGCCTCGCGGCCGTCCTCGGCGATCTCGCCGAGTCCGCGCTCAAGCGCGACCTGCAAGTCAAGGACATGTCGAGCCTCATCCCGGGCCACGGCGGCATCCTTGACAGACTCGATTCCATCCTCGTGGCCGCTCCCGCCG
Organism: Demequina sp. NBRC 110055; assembly: GCF_002090135.1. Taxonomy (GTDB): domain Bacteria; phylum Actinomycetota; class Actinomycetes; order Actinomycetales; family Demequinaceae; genus Demequina. The sequence goes on from NZ_BBRL01000007.1 coordinate 63,550, forward strand.
GCTACGTGGTTCTCGCTTTCTTCCTGGGGGCCACATGACCGACCGTCCCGTCCTGCAAATGGCCGCACCCCGCAGGGGTAAGCCGCCGCAGCACTTCGCCGACCTCAATCACGACGAGCGTGCGGCGCTGATGCGCGAGCACGGCCTGCCGTCGTTCCGCGCCAAGCAGCTCGCGAATCACTATTACGCGCACCTCACCGTCGACCCCGACGACATGACTGACCTCCCGGCCGATGCCAAGGGTGCCCTCACGGAGGCGGTCTTCCCGCCGCTGATGAAGAAGGTCACGTCGCTGGCCGCCGACGGCGGCGCGACCCTGAAGACCCTGTGGGCGCTGCACGACAACGTCAAGGTCGAGTCGGTGCTGATGAAGTACCCCGAGCGCGCCACGCTGTGCGTGACGAGCCAGGCCGGCTGCGGTATGGCCTGCCCGTTCTGCGCGACCGGCCAGATGGGGCTGACCCGCAACCTGTCGGCCGCGGAAATCATCGAGCAGGTGCGCCTCGCCGCCAAGGCCGCGCGCGACGGCGACCTGGGCGGCGACCCCGTGCGCCTGTCCAACGTGGTCTTCATGGGCATGGGCGAGCCGCTTGCCAACTACAAGGCCGTGATGGCGACAGTGCGCGCCCTTGTCGCGCCCGCCCCCGAGGGCTTCGGGCTGTCGACGCGTCACGTGACCGTCTCGACGGTGGGCCTGGTGCCCGCGATCGACAAGCTTGCGAAGGAGGGCATCCCCGTGACCCTCGCGCTGAGCCTGCACGCCCCCGACGACGAGCTGCGCAACGAACTAGTCCCGATCAACACCCGCTGGAGTGTCGACGAGGCGCTCGACGCGGCGCGGCGCTACTTCGACGCCACCGGCCGGCGCGTCTCCATCGAGTACGCGCTGATCCGCGACATGAACGACCACGCCCATCGCGCCGACCTGCTGGGTGAGAAGCTGCGTGCCAGGGGAGACGGGTGGGTGCACGTCAACCCCATCCCGCTGAACCCCACGCCCGGATCCAAGTGGACCGCGTCCGACCCTGCCGTCGAGCAAGAGTTCGTCCGCCGGCTGCGTGCGCACGGAATTCCGACGACTATCAGGGATACTCGAGGCAGCGACATCGACGGAGCCTGCGGACAGCTGGCGATCAAGGAGGCGTAAGTGGCGGAACTGCTGTTCCCGAAGGTGGGGCCGATGCGCCTGGGATACGACCGCGAGGACGTCGACGAGTTCTTCGACAAGGCCCGCGCCGCCTACGAGCAGCCCGGCATTCCCGAGGCCTTCGCGCCGTTCGACGTGCGTCGCGCCAGCTTTGACCTCAAGCACGGGGGCTACTCGACCGTCGCCGTGGACTCCGCGCTCGACCGCCTCGAGAGTGCCTTCGCGACACGGATTCGTGAGCGCTACGCCAAGGAGCACGGCCCCGACGCGTGGATGCGTGACCTCGCGGACCGCGCCCAGGCGCTGTACCCGCGCCTGCGCCGCCCTGAGGGGGAGCGGTTCGCTCACCCGTCGGGGATGCACAAGGGTTACGACGCCCGCGACGTGGACATGATTCTCGACCGCCTGGTGGCGTTCTTCGATGCGGGCAAGCCGTTGACGCCGGATGAGGTGCGCGGCGCCACGTTTGGTAGCCGCCGCGGCAAGAAGGCGTACTCGGAGCGCGTCGTCGACGTCTACCTCGCCCGCGCTGTCGACATCCTGCTCGGCGCGCAGTGACCCGGTCCGTCGCCCTCCTGGGTTCGACGGGGTCGATCGGCACGCAGGCGATCGACGTCATCGGCCGCAATGCCGACGACTACGACGTCGTCGCCCTCGCGGCGGGCGGGTCTGACCCTGGCCTCGTCATCGATCAGGCGCGCGCGGTCCGTCCCGCGTTCGTGGCGGTGGCCTCGGCCGATGCCGCGGCTGAGGTTGCGCAGGCTCTGCCCGGCATCGAGGTGGCCGGGGGAGCGGACGCGGTGGTGGAAGCCGCGCGTCGCGGTGCCGACGTCGTCCTCAACGGCATCACCGGTTCGGTCGGGCTGCGCCCCACCCTCGCCGCGCTCGAGGCCGGCAGCACGCTCGCGCTGGCCAACAAGGAGTCGCTCGTCGCCGGCGGTGCACTGGTCAAGGCCGCGCGGCAGCGCCCCGATCAGATCGTGCCGGTCGATTCGGAGCACTCGGCGCTCGCCCAATGCCTGCGCGGCGGCAGCGCCGACGAGGTGCGACGACTCGTGGTCACGGCCTCGGGTGGCGCGTTCCGCGGCCGCTCGCGCGAGTCGCTCGCGGACGTCACCGCGGCCGATGCCCTCCGTCACCCCACGTGGGACATGGGCGCCGTCGTCACCATCAATTCCGCCTCGATGGTGAACAAGGCACTCGAGGTCATCGAGGCGCACCTATTGTTCGACATCCCCATGGACCGTATCGACGTGGTGGTGCATGCCCAGTCGATCGTGCATTCGATGGTTGAGTTCGTCGACGGCAGCACGCTGGCCCAGGTGTCGCCTCCCGACATGCGCCTGCCCATTGCGCTGGGCCTGTCGTGGCCCGCGCGCATCCCGGATGCCGCGCCCGCCATGGACTGGACCCAGGCCGGCACGTGGACCTTCGAGCCGCTCGACGAGCAGGCCTTCCCCGCGGTGAGCGTCGCTCGCGAGGCCGTTGCCGCATCGGCCCTGCACCCCGCCGTCTTCAACGCCGCCAACGAGGAGTGCGTCGCCGCGTTCATCGACGGCCGCCTGCCGTTCCTCGGGATCGTCGAGACGGTCCGGCGCGTTGTGGAGGCGTACGAGGCCCCCGGCGAGCTGACGTTGGAGGCCGTAGACGGTGCCGAGCGATGGGCGCGCGAGACAGCGCGCGCCGCCATCGCTGGCGCCCGCTGAGCCTAGGGTAGGGATATGGCAACCGTCATCGGCGTCGTCGTGCTCATCGTCGGCCTGCTGATCTCGATCGCGCTGCACGAGCTGGGGCACATGATCCCCGCCAAGCGCTTCGGTGTGCGGGTCAGCGAGTATTTCGTCGGTTTTGGCCCCCGGCTCTGGTCCCGGCGTGGCAAGGAGACCGAGTACGGGGTGAAGGCGATCCCGCTAGGCGGCTACGTGCGCCTGGTCGGCATGATTCCTCCGGCCGATGTCGTCAAGCCCGTCCGGGGCACCGGCTGGGCCTCTCGCCTCATCGAGGACTCCCGCGAGGCCGCGGTGGAGGAGATCCAGCCGGGCGAGGACCACCGGGCGTTCTACCACCTCACGTGGTGGCGCAAGGTGATCGTCATGATGGGCGGCCCGCTCGTCAACCTCGTGCTCGCCGTGCTGCTGTTCACCGGTGTGCTGTTCTTCATCGGCAGCCCCACCGCGACGCTCACGGTGGACTCGGTCGTGCCGTGCGTGCCCGCCGAGGGCACGGTGGAGTGCGCCGCGGATGACCCTGCCTCGCCGGCCGCCGAGGCCGGCCTCATGGCCGGCGACACCCTCACCGCCGTCGATGGCCAGCCCGTCGATAGCTGGGACCAGGCCACGGGGCTGATCGCGGCATCGGCCGGACAGACCATCCCCGTCGATATCGTGCGCAACGGCGAGGCGATGACGCTCGACGTCACCCCCGCCGTGCGTGAGCGCGCCGTCGTCGACGACGCAGGAGAGCCGGTGCTCGCCGAGGACGGCACGCCCGTGACCGAAACCGTCGGCTACATGGGCATGTACTCCGAGGTCGAGGTGCAGCGCCAGCCGGTGACCGCCGGCGCCGTCCTCACGTGGGATTACCTGGGCCAGACGGTTCACGTGGTGGCGACCCTTCCCGAGCAGCTCTGGCACACCGCGCGCGCCGCCTTCGGCTACGAGGACCGCGACGCGAACTCCGTGATCGGGGTCGTCGGCGTGGGTCAGGTGGCGGGCGAGATCGCGTCGGCCGACGTCGACGGCTACACGTTTGCCCAGCGCATCGGCGACATGTTGATGCTGCTCGGGGGACTGAATCTGGCCCTGTTTGTGTTCAACATGATCCCGCTGGTTCCGCTCGACGGCGGCCACGTCGCCTCGGCGTTGTGGCAAGGCGTCAAGAACGGAGCCGCACGGGTGCGGGGGCTGGCGGCGCCGGCCCCCGTCGACGTGGCGCGCATGATGCCGCTCGCGTACGGGATGTTCGCGTTCCTGCTGGTGATGGGAGCGGTGCTGATCTACGCGGACATCGTGGCGCCCGTCACCGTGGCGTGAGCCGGGCGTCAAGCGACAAGGAGATAATGAGACTGTGACCACCATCGGACTCGGAATGCCCGCCATGCCCGCCCCCGTCCTCGCGCCGCGGCGCAAGACCCGCAAGATCAAGGTCGGGACCACCTACGTGGGCGGCGACGCGCCCGTCTCGGTGCAGTCGATGACGACCACCAAGACGCACGACATCAACGCGACCTTGCAGCAGATCGCCGAGCTCACCGCAGCCGGCTGTGACATCGTTCGCGTGGCCTGTCCCACGCAGGACGACGCGGACGCGCTGCCCGCGATCGCCAAGAAGTCGCAGATCCCCGTGATCGCGGACATCCACTTCCAGCCCAAGTACGTCTTCGCCGCGATCGAGGCCGGCTGCGCCGCGGTGCGTGTGAACCCGGGCAACATCCGCAAGTTCGACGACCAGGTCAAGGAGATCGCGCAGGCGGCGAAGGACCACGGCACGAGCCTGCGCATCGGCGTCAATGCGGGTTCGCTCGACCCGCGCCTACTGCAGAAGTACGGCAAGGCGACTCCCGAGGCACTCGTCGAGTCGGCCGTGTGGGAGGCGAGCCTGTTCGAGGAGCACGACTTCCACGACTTCAAGATCTCGGTCAAGCACAACGACCCGGTCGTGATGGTCGAGGCGTACAAGCAGTTGAGCGAGCGCGGCGACTGGCCGCTGCACCTCGGCGTGACCGAGGCGGGCCCCGCCTTCCAGGGCACCATCAAGTCCGCCACCGCCTTCGGTGCGCTGCTCAGCCAGGGCATCGGCGACACCATCCGCGTGTCCCTGTCCGCGCCCCCCGTCGAGGAGGTCAAGGTCGGCCTGCAGATTTTGCAGTCGCTCAACCTGCGTGAGCGCAAGCTCGAGATTGTGTCGTGCCCCTCGTGCGGCCGCGCCCAGGTGGACGTGTACGAGCTCGCCGAGAAGGTCACCGCCGGACTCGAGGGCATGGAGGTGCCGCTGCGCGTCGCCGTCATGGGCTGCGTCGTGAACGGCCCCGGCGAGGCCCGCGAGGCCGACCTGGGCGTCGCGTCGGGCAACGGCAAGGGTCAGATCTTCGTCAAGGGCGAGGTCATCAAGACCGTCCCCGAGTCGCAGATCGTCGAGACCCTCATCGAGGAGGCCATGCGTATCGCCGAGTCGATGGAGCCCGTCGAGGGCGCCTCGCCCCAGGTGGTCGCCACCTCATGACCGATTCGCTGCTCCGGCGCGCTCAGCACACGCTGGCGCCGGCGCAGCGACGCGACCTTCCGGCCCTCGCGCAACTGTGTGCGGCCGATCCCGTGACCCATGTGGTGCCACGCATGCATCTCGATGCGGCGCTGCGCTCCGGCGTCGTGCCCGGCGGGCTGTGGGTGGTGCGCAGGCGCGTGGGACTCGGCCGCGAGATCGCGGGCCTCGTGTGGGCCGGCGCGAACCTGTCGGTCGCGTTGGCGTCCGTGGGGGAGGCCGATGCCGTGGATGACCTGCACGCCGACCTCGCCGCCGCAATGGTGGGGCGGCTGAGTCGCCCTGCGGCGCTCGTCGGTGAGGCCGCGCTCATGCTCGACCTGTGGGGGCGGGTCGAACCGTGGTGGGGGCCCGCTCGCGAGGTGCGCGAGCATCAGGTGTCGATGAGGATCGACGGCCCTGCGCAGCCGGTTGCACCTCTCGACGCCGCCGACGTGGACCTGGACCCCGTCCGACTCGCGACCCCCGAGGACTACGACGCGCTGCTGCCCGCATGCGTGCACATGTTCATCGGCGAGGTGGGCTACGACCCCATGCGACACGGGCGCGCCGCCTACGAGGACCGGCTGCGCTTCCTCATCCGTGCCGGCCGGGCGTATCTGCAGATGGGCATCGTCGACGGCGTGCGCCAGGTGGTGTTCAAGGCGGAGGTGGGTGCGCTCGGGGGAGAGGTCGCCCAACTGCAGGGCGTCTGGGTGCATCCGGCCCTGCGCGGACGCGGGCTGGCGCGCGCGGGCCTCGTCGAGGTAGTCGACCAGGTGCGCGCACACACCGCGCCCACAGTCTCGCTGTACGTCAACGACTTCAACGATGCCGCGCTCGCGGCCTACCGGGCGGTCGGGTTCCGCGAGGTCGGGGTCTTCGCGACCGTGATGTTCTGACGCCTCCGCTGAGGCGAGCCGACGGTCGAAGCGCGACCACGGCATCGGCCGCCCGCCACTAGGCTTGACCCCATGCTTCGCATGTCCACGATCTTCCTGCGCACGCTGCGCGAGAACCCCGCCGACGCCGAGGTCGCGTCGCACCAGCTGCTGGTCCGCGCCGGCTACATTCGCCGCGCCGCGCCCGGCATCTATACCTGGCTGCCGCTGGGCCTCAAGGTGCTCGCCAAGGTCGAGCAGATCGTGCGCGAGGAGATGGACGCCGCCGGCGGCCAGGAGGTGCACTTCCCCGCGCTGCTGCCGCGCGAGCCCTACGAGGCAACCGGACGGTGGGACGAGTACGGTCCCAACCTGTTCCGCCTGAAGGACCGCAAGCAGGGCGACTACCTCCTCGCACCCACGCACGAGGAGATGTTCACGCTCCTGGTGAAGGACCTGTACAGCAGCTACAAAGACCTGCCGCTGACGATCTACCAAATCCAGACCAAGTACCGCGACGAGGCGCGCCCCCGCGCGGGACTGCTGCGCGGGCGCGAGTTCATCATGAAGGACTCGTACTCGTTCGACATTGACGACGAGGGCCTCGACGTCTCGTACGCCGCGCAGCGCGCCGCCTACATCCGCATCTTCGAGCGCCTGGGCCTCGAGTACGTCATCGTGCAGGCGCAGTCGGGCGCGATGGGTGGCTCGAAGTCCGAGGAGTTCCTGTCTCCCACCGAGGTGGGCGAGGACACGTTCGTGCGCTCGCCCGGCGGCTACTCGGCTAACGTCGAGGCCGTCACGACGCCCGTGCCGGACGCGATCGACTGGTCCGATGCCCCCGCCGCGCACGTTGAGGACACCCCCGACACCCCGACGATCGAGACTCTCGTCGCCGCGGCCAACGCCGCTCACCCGCGCGAGGACCGTCCCTGGACCGCAGCGGACACCCTCAAGAACGTGGTCCTCGCCGCGACCAACCCCGCGGGCGAGCGCGGCCTGCTCGTGATCGGTGTCCCGGGAGACCGTGACGTCGACCTCACGCGTGTCGAGGCGGCCCTGTCGCCCGCGACGGTCGAGGCCGCGAACGAGGACGACCTCAAGGCCCACCCCGAGCTCGTCAAGGGCTACATCGGCCCCGAGGCCCTGGGACCGCAGGCCCGGCCCGAGGGCGTCGAGCTCGACTCCGAGGACGACACCGCCATTCCGTATCTGCTCGACCCGCGCGTGGTGCCCGGCACGCGCTGGATCACGGGCGCCAACGTCCACGGCAAGCACGTCTTCGACCTCGTCGCCGGTCGCGACTTCGTGGGCGACGGCGTGATCGAGGCCGCCGACGTGCGCGCCGGCGATCCCGCCCCCGACGGCTCGGGTCCGCTCGAGCTCGCACGCGGCGTCGAGATCGGTCACATCTTCCAACTGGGCCGCAAGTACGCCGCGGCGCTCGACCTCAAGGTGCTCGACGTCAACGGCAAGCAGCAGGTCGTCACGATGGGCTCGTATGGCATTGGCGTCACGCGTGCCGTCGCGCTGCTGGCCGAGAACAACCACGACGACCTCGGCCTCGTGTGGCCCATCCAGGTCGCGCCCTTCCACGTGCAGGTGGTGGCGACGGGCAAGGACCAGGCGGTGTTCGACGCCGCCCAGGAGCTCGCCGCCGGCCTCGAGGCCGCAGGCGTCGAGGTGCTCTACGACGACCGCCCCAAGGTCTCGCCCGGCGTGAAGTTCAAGGACGCCGAACTGCTCGGTGCGCCCTACATCCTCGTCGTCGGCCGCGGTCTCGCGGACGGCGAGGTCGAGCTCAAGACTCGTGCGAGCGGTGCGAGCGAGAATGTGCCGGTGGCCGATGCCGTGGCTGAGCTCTCGCGCCGTGTCGCCGAGGCGCTCGCGGCCTAGGACTCCGCGGTGATCCCCGGCAGTGCCGGGATCACCGCGTCGTGGGTGCCAGGCTCGGCGTAGGCGGCGGCCTGCGCGTAGGCGTCGAACGCCGCCGAGAGAACCCACGGCTTCTCGGCATCGTCGAGGCCGTCGAGTAGGGCGGCGTATCGATCTCCCAGGGCCGTCTCGGCTGCCTGGGCGGCGCTGACGCGCCCGTCGGCATCCTCAAGACCCTCGTTGCTGACGACGTAGATTGGCGCGCGCCGGTCCTCGACGCCGGGTAGAGCGGCGAGGGCCTCGGCGCGGGCGTCCTGCAGGTCGCGCCGCGCGAGCCACTGCTCGCGTTCCTCGTCGCTCGCCTTGGCCGCGAGTACCTCGTAGAGGTAGCGCGTGCGGTCGTGTTCCTCGACCAGGGTGGCGAGGGTGTCGACGTCGAGCGCCGTGGCTACCGGCACGGCGTCGGTGGTGTCGGTGGGTGCCGAGGAGAACAGGCGCAGCTCCACCACGTCGGTCTCGGGGTCGGTGAAGGTCGTCTCCGCCCACCACGCGTACCAGCCCATGAGGCCATGCGACAGCGCCGTGGAGGTCAACATGAACGCGAGGTCGTCGTCGGAGGTCTCCAGCGCCGCGGCGATCGCGCCGTCGCGGGCGGTCTCCACGGCATCGGCCGCCGACGTGGTGGGCGACGCCGACGGCGACGGTGTCGCGTCGGGGTAGGCGACATAGACGCCGCCCAACGCGGCTAAACGCTCCGGCGCGGCCTCGCCCTCGTAGGCGGCAAGCACCTCGTCCGATGCGGTGCCGTCGGATCGAGATAGTGCGTCGATCACGGCCTGCTCGCGTTCGGCCGCAGCGTCGCGGGTCACGGTGACGGCGTCGGGTGAGGGCCAGGTGGGCTCGGGAGTCTCGAGTCTCCAGGAGCAGCCGGTGAGGGCGACCGCGATGGCCGCGGCGAGGCCGACCGTGGCGGCGGCGCGGGTCGCTGTCATGGCCGTCATCATCCCACGCGGCCCGGGTAAGATGTCTCCGACCGAACTTCAGCAACGGAACGCGTGTCGCACGCGTGGGGAGGCGATGCCATGGACATCTCTGACAGGATTGCCGACCTCGCAGGGCCGGCTGCCGAGACCGCGGGTCTCGTGCTCGATGCGGTGACGGTGTCACCCGCAGGCAAGCGCACGCGTGTCGTCGTGACGGTCGATCTGCCCGAGACCGAGGTCGGCTCGGCCGACCTGGACCGCGTGGCCGACGCCTCGCGCGCGATCGGCGCGGCACTGGACGAGGCCAATGTGCCGTCCACGCCCTACGTCCTCGAGGTCTCCACCCCGGGCACCGACCGTCCCCTGACTGAACGCCGCCACTTCCTGCGCGCGCGCACCCGCCTGGTCGAGCTCGCGCTCACCGAGGGCGCCGTCACCGGACGCCTGACCGATGTCGACGGGGACACCTTGGTGCTCGACGTCGACGGTGAGCGCCGCGAGGTCGCGCTGGCGGACGTGCAGCGCGGGCAGGTCGTCGTTGAGCTGAAGCGTCTCGACTAGACAGCAGTAGGAGAAACACATGGATATCGACATGCTGGCCCTCAAGGGCCTCGAACGGGAGAAGGAGATCTCCCTCGACGTCCTCGTCGACGCGATCGAGCAGGCGCTGCTGTCCGCGTATCACAAGACCCCCGGTGCCTACCGTGACGCCCGCGCCCACGTGGACCGCGTCAGCGGCCGCGTCGCCATCTTCGCGCGTGAAGACGCGGAGCCGGACGAGGACGGCGTGGTGGTGCGTCAGCCCGAGTTCGACGACACCCCCGACGACTTCGGCCGCATCGCGACCGCGACGGCCCGCCAGATCATCATGCAGCGCATGCGCCAGGTGGGCGATGACGCGGTGCTCGGCACCTACGCCGACAAGGCTGGCCACCTCGTGTCGGGCATCATCCAGCAGGCGGCCGACCCGCGCGCCGTGCACGTCGACATCGGCGACGTCGAGGCCGTGCTGCCCCAGCACGAGCAGGTGCCGACCGAGTCGTACCCCCATGGCGAGCGCATCCGCGGCTACGTCCTCGACGTCTCGCGCGGCAACAAGGGCCCGTCCATCACGCTGTCGCGCACGCACCCCAACCTCGTGCGTCGCCTGTTCGAGATGGAGGTGCCCGAGATTGCCGACGGCACCGTCGAGATCATGTCGCTCGCACGCGAGGCGGGCCACCGCACCAAGATGGCGGTGCGTGCCACCGTCCCGGGTGTCAACCCGAAGGGCGCGTGCATCGGCCCCATGGGCTCGCGCGTGCGCGCCGTCATGAGCGAGCTGCGCGGCGAGAAGATCGACATCGTCGACTGGGACGAGGACCCCGCCACCTTTGTCGGCAACGCCCTCAGCCCCTCGCGGGTGGTGTCGGTCGAGGTGATCGACGAGGAGGCGCGCGCCGCGCGTGTGGTCGTGCCGGACTTCCACCTGTCGCTCGCGATCGGCAAGGAGGGCCAGAACGCCCGCCTCGCCGCCCGCCTGACGGGATGGCGTATCGACATCCGCTCCGACGAGGCTCCCGACACTCCTGCTGCGCGCCACGCGGCAGGGGAGTGACCGCGCGCTCGCCAGGCGCGCTAGACTGTCAAGGCCGAGAAGATATGTCCGCCGACGTCGCGGTGCCCGTGCCAGGCTCATCCGAGCCGGTTCGTACGTGCATTGGATGCCGCGGCAAGGACGCTCGGTCGGCCCTCATGCGGCTGGTCCTTGACGGCGATCACGTGATCGTCGACGAGGCCGCCACCAGGCCGGGCAGGGGAGCGTGGCTGCACCCCCACTCGGACTGCCTGGCACTCGCGATGCGTCGGAAGGCCTTCGGACGAGCCCTGCGCTCACCCGGAGCAGACCCGAGCGGCGTCACGGTGCCGGACCGCAACGGGACCGCGCTCTAGCCCACCATTGAAGACAAGGGATGAAACCCCATGGCTGTCCGATGAGTACCTCGAGATGAGCACCCGCACGTAACAATGGTTCGACCCTGCCTCGGTCGGACCGAGACAGGAGAATTGTGGCTAAGCCCCGCGTTCACGAGATCGCGAAGGAGCTCGGTGTTCCGAGCAAGGAATTGATTGCCAAGCTCAACGAGCTCGGCGAATACGTCAAGGGACCGTCGTCGACCCTTGAGGCGCCCGTCATCCGCAAGGCCCGCGAGGCCTTCCCCGGTGGCGGCGCCAAGGATTCGGCGGCCCCCGCAGCATCGGCGCCGGCCAAGAAGTCCGCGCCGAAGCCCGGCCCGAAGCCGGGTCCCAAGCCCGGTCCCGCGGACGCCGCGCCGGCCGAGCCGGAGCAGCCCGAGGCGAAGCCCGCCGCTGCTCCCGCGCCCAAGCCCGCCGCGAAGCCGGCCGCTGAGGCGCCCGCCGCATCGGCTCCCAAGCCCGGCGCGCCGACCCCGGCCGACATGCCCAAGCCCCGCCCCCGACCGGGCGGCAACAACCCGTTCTCGGAGCGCTCGGCCGGACCCCGTCCGCGCCCGCGTCCCGGCGGTAACAACCCGTTCCAGACCAACCGTCCTGGGCCCCGTCCCGGCGGCGGTCGCCCGGGTGCTCCCGGCGGCCAGGGTGGCCCCGGCGGCGCTCCCGGTCGCGGTGGCCCTCGCCCCACGCCCGGCCAGATGCCGCAGCGCGCCACGCCCGGTCTCGCCCGTCCCGGCGCCCCCGCGGGTGGCCGTGGTGGACGTCCCGGCGCCCCCGGCGCCGGTGGTCCTCAGCGTCCCGGCTTCGGTGGCGGTCCCGGAGGCCGTCCCGGCCCCGGCGGTCGCGGTCGTGGCGGCACGGCAGGTGCCTTCGGTCGTCAGGGCGGCAAGCCCGCGCGTTCGCGCAAGAGCAAGCGCGCCAAGCGGGCCGAGTACGAGCAGCAGCAGGCTCCCGCCATTGGCGGCGTCAACATTCCTCGCGGTGACGGTTCGACCCTGATCCGTCTGCGTCGCGGTGCGACCCTGACGGACTTTGCCGAGCGCATTGACGTCAACCCCGCGTCGCTCGTGACCGTCCTGTTCCACCTGGGCGAGATGGCCACGGCGACGCAGTCGCTCGACGAGGACACGTTCGAGACCCTCGGTGCCGAGCTGGGTTACAAGATCCAGATCGTGTCGCCCGAGGAGGAGGACAAGGAGCTGCTCGAGGACTTCGGGCTCGACCTTGAGGCCGAGCTCGAGGCGGAGACCGATGAGGATCTCCAGCCCCGGCCCCCTGTCGTCACCGTCATGGGTCACGTCGACCACGGAAAGACGCGCCTGCTGGACTCGATCCGCAAGGCAGACGTCATTTCCGGCGAGGCCGGCGGCATCACCCAGCACATCGGTGCCTACCAGGTTCACCACGAGCACGAGGGCGTCACCCGCGCCATCACGTTCATCGACACCCCGGGTCACGAGGCGTTCACCGCCATGCGTGCCCGTGGCGCCCAGGTGACCGACATCGCGATCCTCGTGGTCGCGGCCGATGACGGCGTCATGCCCCAGACGATCGAGGCGCTCAACCACGCTCAGGCCGCCAACGTGCCGATCGTGGTCGCGATCAACAAGATCGACAAGGAAGGCGCGAACCCCGACAAGATCCGTCAGCAGCTCACCGAGTACAACCTGGTCTCGGAGGAGTGGGGCGGCGACACGATGTTCGTCGAGGTCTCGGCCCGTGACGGTCTCAACATCGACGGCCTGCTCCAGGCGGTGCTGCTGACCGCCGACGCCGGCCTTGACCTGCGTGCCAACCCCGACAAGGACGCCCGTGGTGTCGCTGTCGAGGCGCACCTGGACAAGGGCCGCGGTGCGGTCGCGACGGTGCTGGTCAACTCGGGAACGCTGCGTGTGGGTGACTCGATCGTCGCCGGCACGGCCCACGGCCGTGTGCGTGCGATGTTCGACGAGCACGACAACCCCGTCGACGAGGCCACGCCGGCACGCCCGGTGCTCGTGATCGGTCTGACGTCGGTGCCCGGCGCAGGCGACACGTTCCTGGTCGCGGAGGACGACCGCACCGCCCGTCAGATCGCGGAGAAGCGCGAGGCCGCCGAGCGTGCCGCTCAGCTCGCCAAGCGCCGCAAGCGCATCTCGCTCGAGGACCTCAACAAGGCGCTCGAAGAGGGCAAGATCGACACCCTCAACCTCATCATCAAGGGTGACGTCTCCGGTGCCGTCGAGGCACTCGAGGACGCGCTGCTCCAGATCGATGTGGGCGACGAGGTCGACCTGCGCATCATCCACCGCGGTGTGGGTGCCGTCACGCAGAACGATGTCAACCTGGCCACGGTCGACAACGCGATCATCCTGGGCTTCAACGTCCGTCCGGCCGAGCGGGTCCAGGACCTCGCCGACCGCGAGGGCGTCGACATGCGCTTCTACTCGGTCATCTACCGTGCCATCGAGGACGTCGAGGCGTCGCTCAAGGGCATGCTGAAGCCCGAGTTCGAGGAGAAGCAGGTCGGCTCGGCGGAGATCCAGGAGATCTTCCGTTCCTCGAAGTTCGGCAACATCGCCGGATGTCTGGTGCGCAGCGGCAAGATTGTCCGCAACGCCAAGGCACGTGTGGTGCGCGAGGGCGTCGTCATCGGCGAGCCCACCATCGACACCCTGCGTCGCTTCAAGGATGACGCCACCGAGGTCCGTGAGGGCTTCGAGTGCGGTATCGGCCTGGGCAAGTTCAACGACATCCAGGTCGGTGACATCATCGAGACGTTCGAGATGGTCGAGATCCCGAGGGACTAATGGTCGACAATGCACGAGCGATGAGGGTCGCGGGCACCATCAAGAAGGTGGTCGCCCGCGCCCTCGAGACCGAGATCAAGGACCCCCGCCTGGGGTTCGTCACCGTGACCGATGTGCGTGTCACCGGTGACCTCCAGCAGGCGTCCGTGTTCTACACCGTGTACGGCGGGGACGAGGAGCGCGCGGCCACGGCCGCCGCCCTCGCCTCGGCGAAGGGCCGCTTGCGCACCCTCGTGGGGCGCGACCTCGGCATTCGCCTCACGCCCTCGCTGGAGTTCCACCTCGACGCCGTGCCGGAGACGGCCGCGACGCTCGACAAGGCGCTCCACGAGGCGCAGCAGCGCGACGAGGAGCTCCGCCGTTTGCGCGAGAACGCCTCGTACGCGGGTGACGAGGACCCGTACCGCCGCAAGGACGAGGATGGCGACGACGCCTAAAGCCGAGCCGGCCCCCGGGCTGGTGCTGGTCGATAAGCCCGCGGGCTGGACATCGCACGACGTCGTCGGGCGCATGCGCCGGCTCGCGGGCACCCGCAAGGTGGGCCACGCCGGCACGCTCGATCCGATGGCCACGGGCCTGCTCGTGATCGGCATCGGCAAGGCCACCAAGCTGCTCACCTACGTGGTGGGCCACGACAAGGTCTACGAGGCCACCATCCGGCTGGGCCAGTCCACGGTGACCGACGACGCCGAGGGCGACGTGACCGCGTCCGCTGACGCCAGCGGCGTCACCGACGCCCAGATGGCCGATGCCGTGGCCGGCTTGACCGGCGACATTCAGCAGGTGCCCAGTTCCGTCAGCGCCATCAAGATCGACGGCCAGCGCGCCTACAAGCGGGTGCGCGACGGCGAGGACGTGGCGCTTCCCGCCCGTCCCGTCACGGTGCACGACTTCGAGATCCTCGCGGTGCGCCGAGAGGGCGACCTGATCGACCTCGACGTGCGCGTCGACGTGTCCTCGGGCACCTATGTGCGCGCCCTTGCGCGCGACCTCGGCGCGGCCCTGGGCGTGGGCGGTCACCTCACGGCGCTGAGGCGTACGAGCGTGGGTGACCTCGAGGTTCAGGACGCCATGACGCTCGACCAGTTGGGCGCCATGGTGGACGCCGGGGCAGAGGTGCCCCGCCTGCCGCTGGGAGCGGCCGCTGCGGACATCCTTCCTGTGCGGGCGCTCACCGACCGCGAGGTCGCCACGCTCGGCTTCGGACAGTGGCTCGACGCCGACACGGAGCTCGCCTATGACGGCCCCCTTGCCGCGCTCGACTCCAACGGCGACCTGGTCGCCATCGTCGAGCGCAAGGGCGACAAGCTCAAGCCGCAGATCGTGTTCCGCACGGCACACGGCTGAGCGGCCGGCGCCGTCGCGACGAAGGTCCCGCCCGGAAGCGCGGACGACTTCGTAGCCTGACGTCATGATCGACACCCCCTCGACGCGCCCGTCCATGCTGGGGTCGGCGGCCACGGCCGGACACATGAGCGCGCTCGCGTCCCTGTCAGGCCTGGTCAGCGTGCAGCCCGAGGCCACCGTGTCACGCACGGTCCTCAAGGCCGAGGGCGTCCGCATCGTCATGTTTGCCTTCGACACGGGGCAGGTGTTGACCGAGCACACGGCAGCGATGCCGGTGCTGATCAGCGTGGTCTCCGGGGCTCTCGACATCACCGCGGACGGTAGTACCGAGCGGCTCATTCCTGGCGGAGTCATTCACCTGGACACGCGGCTGCCCCACGCCGTCGAGGCACTCGAGCCGACGATCATGGCGCTGACGATGCTGGACGCACGGTAGGTCGAGCCACCCAATTCCGGCACAATGGCGCCATGCAGATCTGGCGTTCGCTCGACGACGTGCCGGCCGAGCTCGGCCCCGCGGCCGTCACCATCGGAAATTTCGACGGTGTCCACCGTGGCCATCAGGCGGTCCTCGAGCAGATGGTGGCCGACGCCCGCGGGCGGGGTGAGCGCGCGATCGCGATGACGTTTGAGCCCCACCCCAAGGCGGTCCACGACCCCGAGCACCCCCCTGTGCTCATCACCGGACTGGACGACAAACTCGACTTCATGGCGGCAACAGGGCTCGACGCCACCATCGTGGTGCCCTACACGCTCGACTTCGCGCAGCAGACTCCTGAGGAGTTCGTGCTCACGTGGCTGGTGGAGGGCCTGCACGCCGCGACGGTGGTGGTGGGCCAGGACACCAAGTTCGGTCGTGGCAACGCGGGCGACGTGACGACCCTGCGTGACCTCGGGCAGGCTCATGGCTTCGAGGTCCACGTCATCGACGACGCGTGCGCGATCTCCGAGACGGGCCGGCGCTGGTCGTCCACGTGGGTGCGCGAGCTGCTCGACGACGGCAAACTCGTCGAGGCCGCCGCCGTCCTCGGCCGCCCCCACCGCCTGCGCGGCACCGTGGTGGACGGCGACAAGCTGGGCCGCACCATCGGTTTTCCCACCGCAAACCTCGAGGTCAGCGGCGGCATGATCCCTCGTCACGGCGTGTACGCAGGATGGCTCACGGTGCTGACGCCCGGGAGCGGTGCGGGCGCCACCCAGACGGCCGCGCGCCTGCCCACCGCTATCAGCATCGGCTACAACTACACCGTCGGCGTCGAGGAGTTGCGCGTCGAGGGCTTCGTGATCGATGCCGCCGGGCTCGACCTGTATGGGGCCGAAGTCGCCTTCGACCTGGTGCAGTGGCGCCGGCCCATGCTTGACTTCGGCTCGCTCGAGGCGCTCATCGAGGCGCTCGACGAGGACGTCGCCTGGTGTCGAGGCGTGTTACAACTCGATTAAAACCAGGGAATTCATGACCTCTTACGGCTATGGTCATGAGATGGATGCACAACCCGGCGCCGCCACGGGCACGCCCCTCGTGGTCCTCGACCACGTCAACAAGCACTTCGGGGACCTGCACGTCCTCAACGACATCAATCTCACGGTGGATCGCGGCGAGGTTGTCATCGTCATCGGCCCCTCGGGCTCGGGCAAGTCGACGCTGTGCCGCGCGATCAACCGCCTCGAGACGATCGACGAGGGCACCATCGCGATCGATGGCGTGGAATTGCCCGATGAGGGCAAGCCGCTCGCGCAGCTGCGTGCCGATGTGGGCATGGTGTTTCAGTCGTTCAACCTGTTTGCGCACAAGACGATCCTCGAGAACGTCACGCTCGGGCCCATCAAGGTACGGGGAGTGCCGAAGGCTCAGGCTCGCGCCGAGGCGATGCAACTCCTGGAGCGCGTGGGGGTCGCGAACCAGGCCGACAAGCTCCCCGCACAGCTGTCGGGTGGCCAGCAGCAGCGTGTCGCCATCGCGCGCTCGCTCGCGATGAAGCCCAAGGTCATGCTCTTCGACGAGCCCACGTCCGCGCTGGACCCGGAGATGATCAACGAGGTCCTCGACGTCATGACGAGCCTGGCCAAGGAGGGCATGACGATGATCGTCGTGACTCACGAGATGGGCTTCGCGCGCAAGGCCGCGAACCGGGTGGTGTTCATGGCAGACGGGCTGATCCAGGAAGAGGCGACGCCCGAGGAGTTCTTCACGAACCCTCGCTCCGAGCGCGCCAAGGACTTCCTGTCCAAGATCTTGACGCACTAGTGGCGTTGGGGCTCCGGGAGACCCTCGGGGCCGGGTAGCAAGGGAGGAACGCATGTTCACGAAGACGAAGGTGGCGGCGCTGGGTGCCGCCGCGGCGATTGCGCTGACCGCGTGCGCGTCGGACGACGGCGAGGCCGCCGAGGTCGAGGCGGGGGACTTCCCCGAGGGCTCGACCATGGCCGCGCTTGCGGAGGCCGGGGAGATCACCATCGGCACCAAGTTTGACCAGCCCCTGTTCGGACTGCTCGCCCCCAGCGGCGACCCCGAGGGCTTCGACGTCGAGATCGGCAAGATCATCGCGGGCGAACTCGGCATCTCCGAGGACAACATCACGTGGACCGAGACGGTGTCTGCCAACCGCGAGCCGTTCATCGAGGACGGCTCGGTCGACATCGTGGTGGCGACTTACACGATCAACGATGAGCGCAAGGAAGTGGTGTCCTTCGCCGGTCCGTACTACAACGCCGGTCAGGCGCTGATGGTGATGGCCGACAACGAGGACATCACGGGCCCCGACGACCTCGCGGGCAAGGCCGTGTGTTCGGTCGAGGGCTCGACGCCCGCGGCGAACATCGCCGAGAACTACCCCGACGCGGAGCTGAGCCTCTTCGCGGCCTACACCGACTGCCTCGAGCCGCTGCGCAACGGCCAGGTGGACGCGGTCACCACGGACAACGTGATCCTCGCGGGATATGTCGATGAGTCCGAAGGCGAGTTCAAGATCGCCGGCGACCAGTTCACCGAGGAGCCCTACGGCATCGGCCTGGCGCACGACGACGACGAGTTCCGTTCCTGGATCAACGACGTGCTCGAGGAGATCTTCGAGGACGGCCGCTGGCTCGAGGCCTGGAACGAGACGGCCGGCACCGTGCTGCCGGAGCCGACCGCTCCCACCGTCGACCGTTACGAGAACTGACCCAGCCGCCGTGGCCCCTCCGCGAGGAGGGGCCACGGCCCTGAGCCGGCGCAGGCATCGGCCACGCCCACCACACGCAGGGGAGACATGATCACCTTCATCGACGAGTTCGGCACCATCTGGGGAGCGTTCCTCGCGACGGTGTCGCTCACGGCCGTGTCGGGCGTCCTCGCGCTCATCGGCGGCGTCGTGGTCGCGACGTTCCGGGTGAGCCCCATCGGGCCGCTGCGCACGTTCGGCACGGTGTACGTGGAGATCGTCCGCAACACCCCGCTGACGCTGATGTTCTTCTTCTGGGTGTTCGTCGCGCCCTCGTTCGGCCTCGTGTTCCCCGAACTCGGCTTCTGGCCTGCGATCGTGGCACTGTCGCTGTACACCTCGGCGTTCGTGTGTGAGGCGATGCGGTCCGGCATCAACTCGGTGGGGCTGGGCCAAGCCGAGGCGGCACGCTCGATCGGCATGACGTTCGGGCAGTCCCTGACGCACGTGGTTCTCCCGCAGGCGTGGCGCTCGGCCATTCCGCCGCTGATCTCGGTGCTCATCGCGTTGACCAAGAACACCTCGGTGGCCGCCGGCTTCGCGTTCACGGAGCTCGTCGCGATCTCGCAGCGGCTGGCGAACCGCCACCCGGCCGATGTCATCGAGTTGTTCGTCGGGGTAGGCCTCATGTACCTGCTCATCACGATCCCGCTCGGGGTGCTCGCCTCGCGCGTTGAGAAGAAGGTGGCGTTCGCGCGATGAGTGCAGAAGCATCGGTCCTCTACGACGCCCCCGGCCCTAAGGCGAAGGCCAGGGACCGCGTCTACAACATCGTCTTTACGGCCGCCTTCGTGGCGCTGTTTATCTTCCTGGCATGGCAGTTTTACGACAACGGGGTGTTTGACGACCGCTGGGCTGTGCTGTGGGACCCGCCCAAGGGTCAAGAGGCGGCCGACGTGTGGACGGCGCTGGTCGTGCGAGGCCTCGGCGCGACGCTGCTGGCCACCGTCATCGCGGCGCCCATCGCGCTCATCTCGGGCGGGCTGTTGGCCGTCGCCCGCCGCGGCATGACCAAGCGCGCGGGCATCTGGTCGTCCGTCATCGTGACCGAGATCTTCCGCGGCCTGCCCGTGCTACTCCTGATGTTCCTCGCGAAGCTCGGTTTTGGCTGGTCGCCGCTGTGGTCGGTGGTGTTCGGTCTCGCCGTCTACAACATGGCCGTGGTGGCGGAGATTCTCCGCGCCGGGCTCGCGGCCCTGCCGAAGGGGCAGCGGGAGGCCGGCCTCAGCATCGGCCTCTCGCCCATGCGCACCACCCTCATGATCGAACTGCCCCAGGCCGTCCGCATCATGCTCCCGGCCCTCATCAGCCAGATTGTGGTGCTGCTGAAGGACTCGTCGCTGGGCTACATCGTGGGCTATCAGGAACTGCTCCGCCAGGTGAAGCTGCTGCGCGACTACTTCGGCGTCGACTACACCATTCCGCTGTTCTTCGTGGGCGCCGCGATGTACATCGCCATCAACATCACCGTGTCGCGTCTGGCCATCTGGATCGAGGGCCGCATGCGCCGCTCGAACCACGTGCCGAAGCGCCCCGATGGCGAGGACGCGATGCATGAGGGCGGTGCCGAGGCCGCGCGCTTCACCGCCAACACCGGCTATGGCACGGGCGGAACACCAGGCCCGTAGCGTCATCACGGACCCTTGGCCGGCACCGCTGCGCGAAACCTTTCGCGATTTTGGGACCGCCGTGTACCCTCAGGGGCCAGAGGGGACTGACGATGGCACTGAGGACTTCTAACCGCCGCACTGTCGCGGCCGTCGCGACGCTGCTGGGCGTCGTGACTGCTGCGGGTTGTGCCGCCCCGGGCAGCATTCCCGAGGGCTCCACCATGGCCGCGCTGGAAAGCTCCGGCGAGATCACCATCGGTATCAAGTACGACCAGCCGCTGTTTGGCGAGATGGGTGCGGACGGCGTCCCGACGGGATTCGACGTCGAGGTCGCTCGCATCATCGCGGATGAGTTGGGCATCGGCGAGGACGGCATCACCTGGGTCGAGGCGCCCTCGGGCGACCGCGAGGACCTGCTGTCCAGCGGGCGGGTCGACATGGTCGTCGCGACGTACACGATCTCGGATGAGCGCAAGGAACGTGTGGGCTTCGCGGGGCCGTACTACGTCGCGGGCCAGTCGCTCATGACCCGCACCTCCGATGCCGAGATCGCCTCCGCGCTCGACCTCGGCGACAAGAAGGTCTGCTCGGTCGAGGGGTCGACCGCGGCCAGCACGATCGCCCGCGTCGCGCCCGACGCCGGCCTGGTCCTGTTCGACGACTACTCCGACTGCATCGACCCGCTGCGCACCGGGCAGGTGGACGTCGTGACGACCGACGACGTGATCTTGGCCGGATACGCGGCCGATGCCGACGGGCAGTTCCGCATCGTCGGCGGCGCCTTCACTGCGGAGCCCTACGGCATCGGCGTGGCGCTCGAGGACGACGCGTTCCGACTGTGGATCGACGACGTGCTAGAGGCCGCGATGGAGGACGGAAGGTGGCTTGAGGCGTGGAACGAGACGGCGGGTGAGGTCCTTCCCGAGCCTCAGGTACCGCACCTCGATCGCTACGCGCGGGTCGCGACAGGCGAGTAGGCGTTCACCCGTTCGCTACCTCCAAGGCCGCCGTGGTGGCGTTTCGGTGAACCTTCGCTGAACGTTCGACGGCCATGGGCCGCGGCGCCTTGCCGCTGCGGGTCGCTGCGCGAGAGGGTCGCGCCCGTGCCCTCCATGACCGCCCCCGTCGCCACCGCGCGCATCGCCCTGTGGGAGGGCGGCACCGGCGTGGGGGTGTCCTCGGTCCCCGTGCCACGCCTGAAGCCCGGCGAGGTGCTCGTCGAGGTGCGGCTCGCCACGGTATGCGGGTGCGTGCGAGACGCGGTCCGCGAACGTCGCCTCGGATCGCTGCCCAGCGTGCTGGGACACGAGGGTGTGGGGACCGTGGTGGGCGTCGGGCGCGGCGCGGAGGCCCTCGGCACCGACGGCGTTTCACTCGCCCCCGGCATGCGGGTGGTGTGGGGCCGCGACGTCGGCTGTGGGACGTGCGGCGCATGCACGGCGGGGCAGGGTGCCGCGTGCCCGGACTCGCGCGAGCTAGGCCATCAACCCATGACTGACGCGTGGGTCCTGTCGGGAAGTCTCGCGAGCCACCTCGTGCTGCCACGCGGGGCGGGCGTCGCGGTCGTGCCCGCGGGGGTGCCCGATGCCGTTGCCTCCCCCAGCGGCTGCGCGCTGACCGTCGCCGCCGCTGCCATCGACCGCGCGGGGCCGCTGGCCGGCAGGCGCGTGGTCGTGCTCGGGGCGGGGTTGATCGGTCTCGCGGCGCTCGCCATGGCCATTGAGGCAGGAGCGGCGTCCACGACCGTCGTCGAGCCGCGCGGCAAGCGCCGTCGGCGGGCCCTGCGGTTTGGCGCCGACGCGGCACTCGACTGCGACGCCCGTGTGCCCGCCTGCGACGTCATCATCGACGCCGCCGGGGGAGCGGACACGTTCGCGCGCGTGCTCGACTCGCTCGCGGCGGGCGGCACGGCGGTGGTGGCCGGCACGCGCTCGCAGGTGCCGGACGCGACCGTGGACCTCGAGCGCCTCAGCCGCGACGGGATATCCTTGCTGGGACTTGGCCGGCCGCACGGGCGCCACCTCGCGCAGGCCGTCGCGTTCATCGCGTCCACGCACGCCCTGCGCCCGTGGGCGGACATCGTGTCCGCGCCGCGAGGCCTCGACGGCGTCGTGGAGGCGATTGCACACTCGGGTGGCACCATCGCCCGCGTGGCCATCGCGCCGCGAGGGTAAACGTCCGCATCGAAGTCGCGCCGAGGGCGTCCGCGCGTGTATGCTTGATCGTCGCCGTGAAACGGCCGCGGAACCCAGTGCCCCCGGAGAACATGCCCGGGAGCTCCGCGCAACAAGACGAAAGAGGAGATGCGCCATGCCTTTGGACGCCGCCACCAAGAAGTCCATCATGACCGAGTACGCCACCACCGAGGGTGACACCGGTTCGCCCGAGGTCCAGGTCGCGATGCTGACCCAGCGCATCACCGACCTCACCGAGCACCTCAAGGAGCACAAGCACGACCACCACTCGCGTCGTGGCCTGCTGCTGCTCGTCGGTAAGCGTCGCAACCTGCTGAACTACCTTCAGCGCGTCGACATCGAGCGTTACCGCTCGCTGATTGAGCGCCTGGGCCTGCGCCGCTAAGGCTCGCCCGGTCGCGCTCGGCCCGGTCGCTCCCTCCACACGGAGGTCGAGTGACCGGGCTTTTCGCTTGTCGGGGGCCGATGCGGTGGCGGGCCTGCGTACGAAGCCCGCCACGGCATCGGCCCGACCCAGTGTCACGGACGCCGTCCCTGATACGATGAACCCGGCCCGATCCTCGGGCCACCAACACAACCTGGCAGGCCAGCCGGATGCTGATCCTCGGTGGTGATGGGCAGAACCTTCCCGACGCGGGGCCGTTCTGAGCATTTCGACTGACGATCAGTGTGATGGCTCACGCCATATCCGCATGCCTGCCACAAGGCAAGGAGTACTCATCCCTATGGAGGGTCCTGAGATCAAGGCCGCAGAAGCGGTCATCGACAACGGCACGTTCGGTACCCGCACCGTGCGCTTCGAGACGGGTCGTCTCGCGCAGCAGGCCGCCGGTACCGTCGCCGCCTACCTCGACAACGACACCATGCTGCTGTCGGCGACCACCGCCGGCAAGCACCCCCGCGACGGCTTCGACTTCTTCCCCCTGACGGTGGACGTCGAGGAGCGCTCGTACGCCGCCGGCAAGATCCCCGGCTCGTTCTTCCGTCGCGAGGGCCGCCCCTCGACCGACGCCATCCTCACGTGCCGTCTCATCGACCGCCCGCTGCGCCCCACCTTCGTGTCGGGTCTGCGC
Organism: Demequina sp. NBRC 110055; assembly: GCF_002090135.1. Lineage (GTDB taxonomy): Bacteria > Actinomycetota > Actinomycetes > Actinomycetales > Demequinaceae > Demequina. The sequence continues at coordinate 86,842 of NZ_BBRL01000007.1, forward strand.
AACGAGGTCCAGGTCGTCGTGACGGTCCTCGCGATCAACCCCGACGACGCCTACGACACGCTCGCGATCAACGCCGCCTCGGCGTCGACCCAGCTGTCGGGCCTGCCGTTCACCGGCCCCGTCGCCGGTGTGCGCATCGCGCTCATCGACGGCCAGTGGGTCGCGTTCCCGCGCTACTCCGAGAAGCAGCGCGCGGTGTTCGACATGGTCGTGGCCGGCCGCATCGCCGGTGACGACGTCGCCATCATGATGGTCGAGGCCGAGGCCACCGACGACGCCTACAACCTCATCTCCGAGGGTGCGACCGCCCCCACGGAGGCCGTCGTGGCCGAGGGCCTCGAGGCCGCCAAGCCCTTCCTGCGCGCGCTGTGCGAGGCGCAGATCCAGCTCGCAAACGAGGCCGCCAAGGAGACGCAGGAGTTCCCGCGCTTCCTCGACTACGAGGACGATGTCCTCGAGGCCGTGACCGCCGCGACCGAGGCGGACCTCACCGAGGCCCTCCAGATCGCCGACAAGCAGACCCGCGAGAACCGCCTCGACGAGATCAAGGCCTCCGCGCTCGAGTCTCTCGGGGCCCAGTTCGAGGGGCGCGAGAAGGAGATCTCCGCCGCGGTGCGTTCCGTCACCAAGAAGACGGTGCGCCAGCGCATCCTCAAGGACGGCGTGCGCATCGACGGCCGTGGCCTGCGCGACATCCGTCCGCTGTCGGCCGAGGTGGGCCCCATCCCGCGCGTGCACGGCTCCGCGATCTTCGAACGTGGCGAGACCCAGATCATGGGCATCACCACCCTCAACATGCTCAAGATGGAGCAGCAGATCGACTCCTTTAACCCGGAGACGAAGAAGCGCTACATGCACCACTACAACTTCCCGCCCTTCTCCACGGGCGAGACCGGTCGTGTGGGCTCCCCGAAGCGTCGCGAGATCGGCCACGGAGCCCTCGCCGAGCGCGCCCTCGTGCCCGTCCTGCCGTCGCGTGAGGACTTCCCCTACGCGATCCGTCAGGTCTCCGAGGCGCTGGGCTCCAACGGCTCGACCTCGATGGGCTCCGTGTGTGCCTCGACCCTCGCGCTGCTGAACGCCGGTGTGCCGCTGAAGGCCCCCGTCGCCGGTATCGCCATGGGCCTCGTGTCCGACACGGTTGACGGTGAGACCCGCTACGCGGCGCTGACCGACATCCTGGGTGCCGAGGACGCCTTCGGCGACATGGACTTCAAGGTCGCCGGTACCTCGGAGTTCGTGACCGCCATCCAGCTCGACACCAAGCTCGACGGCATCCCCGCCTCGGTGCTCGCCGGCGCGCTCGACCAGGCCAAGGAGGCCCGCCTCCACATCCTGGACGTCATGGCCGGTGCGATCACCGAGCCCGACGAGATGAGCCCCCACGCTCCCCGCATCATCACGGTGAAGGTCCCCGTCGACAAGATCGGTGAGGTCATTGGCCCCAAGGGCAAGATGATCAACCAGATCCAGGACGACACGGGCGCCGACATCTCGATCGAGGACGACGGCACGGTCTTCATCGGCGCCGTCGACGGCCCCTCGGCCGAGGCCGCGCGCTCGGCGATCAACGCGATCGCCAACCCGCACGTGCCCGAGGTCGGCGAGCGCTACCTGGGCACGGTCGTCAAGACCGTCGCCTTCGGCGCGTTCGTGTCGCTGTCGCCGGGCAAGGACGGTCTGCTGCACATCTCGCAGATCCGCAAGCTCGTGGGCGGCAAGCGCGTCGAGAACGTCGAGGACGTGCTGTCCATCGGTCAGAAGATCCAGGTCGAGATCACCGAGGTCGACCCGCGCGGCAAGCTGTCGCTCGGCGTCGTCGAGGAGGCCTCGTCCGAGGACGCTTCCACCGAGGAGGCCGGCGAGTAATCGCCCGTTCCTGATCTGACGCGAGGGCGGTCCCGGGTTGCCGGGGCCGCCCTCATGGCATGTCCGCGTCCCGCGGGTGGCCGCACGTCGGTGGTGGGTCGCGCGCTGTGCGCCGCGAGTAGGCAGCCCAGCCCTTCAATCGGCCAGATGACGGGCTGGGCTGCACACATCGGCACTGTGGCACGGCGAATCCACATGTGACGGGCTGGAGTGCTGCCGCGCCCGCGCCGCGCACCCCGGCCCCGGCCCCCCGCACCGCCCGCGCCTCCGCCCGCGTTAGGCTCGCTCCATGCCTCACGCCTTGCCCCTCGTCGCCGCCGCCACGACCGGAAGCCACCTCACCGTCGAACAGGATGCGGGGGCGATCATCCGCCGCTCCGTCTTGCCAGGAGGGGTGAGGGTGCTCACCGAGCACATCCCCGGGATGCGCTCCGCGACCGTCGGCGCCTGGGTCGGGGTCGGCAGCCGCGACGAGACCCCGGAGCACGCGGGCTCCACCCACTTTCTCGAGCACCTGCTGTTCAAGGGCACGCCGCGCCGCACCGCCCAGGACATCGCCGTCGAGTTCGACCGGGTGGGCGGGGAGTCCAACGCGATGACGGGCAAGGAGTTCACCTGCTACTACGCGCGGGTGATCGACCGCGACCTGCCCACCGCGATCGACGTGATTCTCGACATGGTGACGTCGGCCTCGATTACCGAGGAGGACTTCGAGATGGAGCGCGGCGTCATCCTCGAAGAGCTCGCGATGAACGACGACGACCCCGGCGATGTGGCGCACGAGCGGTTTACCGAGGCGGTCCTCACGGGTCACCCGCTGGGCCGGCCCATTGGCGGCACGCCCGCCATCATCCGCTCGGTCACCCGCGACGCCGTCATCGAGCACTACCGCGAGCACTACACGCCCGCAGGCCTCATCGTCTCGGCCGCCGGCAACGTCGATCACGACACCGTCTGCGGCATGGTCCAGGAGGCCCTGGCGCTCGGAGGGTGGGATCTGACCGGCCAGGTGGCCCCCGTGGCTCGGCGCGACACCGGCGCTGCCGTGGACGCGACCCTGACCCCCGAGGTGCGCATCACCCGCGACCTCGAACAGGCACACGTCGTGCTGGGCTCGCGAGGTTTCCGCGCCACCGATGAACGCCGCGCCACGCTGGGCGTCATGAACGCGATCCTGGGCGGCGGCATGTCCTCACGCCTGTTCCAGGAGATTCGGGAGAAGCGCGGCCTCGCCTACTCGGTGTACTCCTTTGGTGCGCCTTCGGCCGAGGCCGGCATCTGGGGCATGTACGGCGCGTGCAACCCGTCCAAGGCCGATGAGGTCGAGCGCCTCCTGGCAGCCGGCCTAGAAGAACTCGCCGCCGGCGTCACCGACGAGGAGCTCGAGCGCGCGAAGGGTCAGATTGCGGGCACCACCGTGCTGCGTCTCGAGGATTCCTACTCGCGGATGTCCCGCCTGGGCAAGGCCGAGTTGGTCTTCGGAGAGCTGTGGAGCATCGAGGAATCCCTGGCCCAGGTGCGTGCGGTGACGGCCGATGCCGTGGTCGCCATGGCGGCCGATCTCGCTTCCCGTGAGCGCGCCTCGGTGAGGGTAGGCCCCGCCCGCTAAGCGCTTCTTTCCTGGGAGACGCAAGTCTCAGCCCATTCCCAGCGTTTCCCCAGGAACCGTCCATAGCCTCATCGCGACAGCACGTCACGAGGGACAGGACGGAACATGCCGCAGTTCACTTTTTCCCGCGCACGCCTGCGCACGTGGGGGATCCCCGCCGCGACGCTCGTCGCCGGCGCAGGGATCGGCGTCGGCGCGATGGCCCTGTGGGGTCCCGCAGGAAGCGACACCACCGAGGCGATCGGGCGCGGCGCGATGGCAGGCGACGGAACCGAGACCCTCACGGTCGCGCTGCAGACCCTCGAGGACACCGTCGACGCCCAGGGTACCCTCGCCGCGGTGACGAGTTCGGCGCTCGCGTTCCAGGCCTCGGGCGAGGTCACGGCGGTCAACGTCGACGAGGGCGACACGGTCGCCGTGGGTGACGTCATCGCCGAGATCGACACCCTGGCGCTCACCGCATCGCTGCGCGCAGCCGAGGCGGATCTCGCCCAGGCCGAGGCCTCGCTGTCGAATCTCGAGGACGAGGCCGACGGCTCCGATTCCTCCGACGCCCAGATCGAGGCTGCCGAAGCCCAGGTGGACGTACTGAAGGCAAGCGTCGACGACGCCGAGGACGCGATGAGTGACGCGCAGCTCGTCGCCGACATCTCCGGCCTCATCACCAGCCAGCCCTACGAGGTCGGGGACGTCGTCTCCTCCGGCTCGAGCTCAGGGGGAGCGGACGTCAGCATGGGGGGCACGGCCACGGCCGCGAGCACGACCGCTACGGCGGCCTCCGGGGTGACCATCGTGGGCCAGGACCAGTGGACGGTCTCCGTGAGCCTTTCGGAGGCCGATGTCGCCGACATCGCCGAGGGCGATCAGGTGACCTTCACGGCGGACGACCTCGCGGACCCGTTCTTCGGCGTGGTCACGGACATCGCGAACCTCCCGACCACCACCGGCGGCAGCGCGACCTATGCCGTCGAGCTCACCGTGACCGGCACCGTTGAGGGCCTGTACGAGGGCACCTCGGTGGATGCGAGCATCGTGACCCTGCGCGAGACGGACGTGCTCGCGGTCCCCGCCAACGCGATCACCACCACCGACGGCGTGTCCACCGTGACCGTTGTGGGCGAGGACGACGTCACCGAGACACGTGAGGTGACCACGGGCGAGACCATCGGCGCCTATACCGAGATCACCGACGGCCTGACCGAGGGCGAGCAACTCGAGGTGACCGTCATGGCCTCGACAGGCACGACGGATGGCGACGGAGCGGCGGCCGGCTTCGGCGGGCAGTTCCGTGGCGGCGAGCTTCCCGAGGGGACGACGTTCCCTGGCGGCGAGATGCCCACCGGTCAGGCGCCCGGCCAGTGACCGCCCGCCCCGCCACGCCTCACGACAAGGACCGTCACATGACCTCCCCTTCTGCCGCCACCCTTGACCCGGATGCCCCGGTGATCGAGCTCACCGGGGCCCGCAAGACCTACCTCACCGGGGACATCGAGTTCGAGGCCCTGCGCGGCATCGACTGCCGCATCTACCCGGGCGAATACGTGGCCATCGTGGGACCCTCGGGGTCCGGCAAGTCCACGCTCATGAACATCCTGGGCTGTCTCGACGTGCTGACCGAGGGCAGCTACGTCCTCGCGGGTGAGGACGTGTCGCACATGAACGAAGAGTCGCTCGCCTCCGCACGCAACCGGCGCATCGGCTTCGTGTTCCAGCAGTTCCACCTGCTTCCCAGCCTCACGGCCGTGGGCAACGTGGAGCTTCCGCTCGTCTACGCAGGTGTCGCCCCCGCGCAGCGCCGTGAGCGCGCCCTCGCCGCGCTCGGCCGTGTGGGCCTCGCCGACAAGGCGAGAAATCATCCTGGCCAGCTCTCGGGCGGCCAGCAGCAGCGCGTCGCCATCGCACGCGCTCTCGTCACCGAGCCCGCGATCGTGCTTGCCGACGAGCCCACCGGCAACCTCGATTCGCGCTCGACCGCCGACGTCCTGGGGATGCTCGACGAGCTCCACAGCGAGGGCTCCACAATCGTGCTCATCACGCACGAATCGGACGTGGCCGCGCGGGCGCAGACGGTCTACAACGTGACCGACGGACAGTTCGTCGGCGACTCCGTGGGGATCGCCAAATGAGAACCGCCGATCTCCTCAACAGTTCGTGGAGCGCTATCCGCAGCCACACGATGCGGTCCCTCCTCACCATGCTCGGCATCGTGGTCGGTATCGCCTCGGTGGTGCTCACCGTCGGGCTCGGTCTGGGTACCCAGAAGGACGTCTCGGACCAGATCGCGTCACTGGGCTCCGACCTCCTGATCGTGTCGCCCGGATCGTCCACCGACGACTCGGGCATGCGCGGCGGCTTCGGCAGCGCACAGACGCTCACCCTGACGGACGCGGAGGCCCTCGCCTCGACCGTGGCGGTGCCCGATGCCGTGGGAGTTGCCGCGGAGAAGACCTCCGATCTTTCGCTCGAGTATGGCGAGAGCAACTGGACCACCACGGTCACGGGCACCTCGACGAGTTGGACTCAGGTGCGCTCGCGCGAACTCCTGTACGGCGACTTCTTCACCGAGGACGACGTCACCTCGGCGGCCGACGTCATCGTGCTCGGCTCCGAGACCGCGGACGAACTGTTCGGATCGACGGCGGTGGTCGGCCAGGACGTCGTGATTGATGGCGACGCCTTCGAGGTGATCGGCGTGCTCGCCGACGCCGGATCATCCGGCGATACGTCGCTCGACGACCTGGCCGTGGTGCCGATGACCACGATGGTCGAGACCCTTGACGATTCCGGGGCGAGCGAGGCGGTGCAAACCATCTACCTCAAGGCCGCGTCCTCCGACGTGCTGAGCGCTGCCTCCCAAGAAGCCCAGAATCTGCTGCTCAACCTCCACGGCATCGCCTCCGTCGAGGACGCCGACTTCACGATCGACGTGCAGGACTCGCTGATCGACGCGGCAACCTCCGTCTACGAGCAACTGACCATCCTGCTGACGGGTATCGCGGCGCTCGCGCTGCTTGTGGGCGGCATCGGCGTGATGAACATCATGCTCGTGTCGGTGACCGAACGCACGCGCGAGATCGGCCTGCGCAAGGCGCTCGGCGCGGCGCCGGCGACCATTCGCAACCAATTCCTGATCGAGGCCATGATCTTGGGCCTCAGCGGCGGCGCGATCGGAGTGGTGATCGGCGTCGGCCTCGCGCTCGCGCTGCCCAGCGTGCTCGGCTCAACGATCGTCATCTCGGGACTCGCGCTCGTGGTGTCCGTGGTCGTCGCCGTCGGCATCGGCGCCGTGTTTGGCGTCTACCCGGCCGCCCGCGCCGCCCGCCTTGCTCCCATCGACGCTCTTCGCGACCAGTAACCGCGCCCTACGAGAGGACCTCCTCATGACTATCACCCGTGCCCACCGTGCCGTCGCCCTCGTCGGCCTCACCGCCGTGCTCCTCGCCGGCTGCTCGACGTCGGACGAGAGCGAAGCCACCGCCTCGGCCGAGACTGACATCGCCACCTCCGCGGCACCCGAGCCGCCCGCGAGCGACCAGGCGAACGGCTTCCAGCGCGGCGGCGTTAGCGGCGAGATCGCCTACGTGGCCGATGGCACCGCCCAGGTGCAGGACGACAGCTCCCAGACCGCGGTGCGGTTTACCGATGACACGACCGTGACGACGGAGGTGGAGATCGCGCTGACCGATTTCGCCGAGGGACAGTGCGTGGTCGTGCTCCTCGGCGACGATGACGCGGCGACCTCCGTGTCCGTCTCCGAGCCCGACGAGGACGGCACCTGCGCGACCGGATTTGGCGGCATGGGCGGCGAGCGCCCGACCGGTGACATGCCGGAAGGTATGGAGCGCCCCACGGATGGCGACATCCCCTCAGACATGCCGACCGCGATGCCGGAGGGCATGGAGGCGCCGGAGGAGGGGACCGCCCCGCAGGGCCAGATGCCCGGGGGGTTCGCGGGCCTCGTCACCGGCACCGTGAGCGCCGTGAGCGATGGCGCGCTGACGGTCGACGACGAGGACGGTGAGCCCACCGAGGTCAGTGTCGCCGACGACGCGACGGTGACGGGCACCGAGGTGGCCGACACCGAGGCCATCGAGGTGGGCCTGTGCATGACCGCGATGGGTGAAGCGGACTCCTCGGGAGGCTACGACGCGACCTCGATCGCGCTCAGTGCCGCAACCGCCGAGGGCTGCACGACCGGCTTGGGCGGGCGCGGCGGCTTCGGCGGCGGTGCCGCCGGTGGCGGTATGGGCGGCGATCTGGACCAGCTCGACACGGACACCGAGTGATGGCCGTCGCCGCCATGACGCGCCGCTGGGGCTGGCGCGTCGCCGTCGTGCCCGTGGCCGTGGGTGCGGTGGTCGCGGGCGTCACGCTGACCGGCGCTACCTCGACGTCCGCGACCTATCGCACCGCCACCGCCACCACAGGTGACGTCACACAGACGCTCACCACGACCGGTGCGATCGAGTCCGCCAGCCGCTCAGACCTCACGTTCCAGGTTGACGGCACCGTGGAGGAGCTCGACGTGGCCGAGGGCGACACCGTCGCGGCGGGCGACACGCTCGCGACGCTTAAGGTGGACGACCTCGAGGACGCGGTGGCCGCGGCCGAGGAGGCGCTCGCGGATGCCGAGGAGGCACTCGCGGATGACCTCGAGGCGCAGAGCGCCGGCTCGTCGAGCACGGCATCGTCGGTCGCGTACCGCACCGAGGGCGAGGCCGCCGCCACCGTCACGACGGTCGCCTACACGGTCGCGTCAACGGTGGCGACAACCGAGGCGACAGCCGGATCGAGCGACGAGGTCGCCACGGCGCTCGCGGAGCTCCGGACCGCGCAGCAGGCACTGCTGGACCAATACGACGTCGCGCAGGTGGCGCTCGACGCCGCCGACCAGGCCTCCTCGACCGCACAGGCGGTATGTGCGGCTTTCACCTCAGCGGGCGACGACGGTGCGACGACGGACGAGTCACGCGACGGTTCTGAGGGAGGCTCCGCGAGCGGCGCCACTGGGGCGGCCGGGGACGACGACACGGCACTCGCCGATACCCTCGCCGCCTGCCAAGAGGCCACCGACGCGGCCCTCACCGCCTCCCAGCACTCGATCTCCGCACAACACGAGCTGATGGCTGTCGCGACGGCCGTCGACGAGGCGGTCGCCGCCTATCAGGAGGCGCTGGCCGGCGCCGCCACGAGTGGCGACGGCGACGCCGACGAGACGGAACCCGAGGCGTCTGCATCTGCTGAGCCGACCACGCCGGCGCTGCCGACGCCGGAACCGTCCAGCACGGAACCTCCGACGCCCGAATCCTCGGCCTCACCCCAGGCGCCGGACAACGGCGAGTCGAGCGACGCGTCCACCGGTGACGGGGCGGCTGTTCCCTCCGGACAGGAGGGCAGCAGCGCCAGCCAAGGCAGCGGCGGCCCCAGCCAAGGTGGCGACGCTTCCAGCCAAGAGAGCCTCGGTAGCGGTGGCTCCGCGATGGGGAACGCCACCGGTGGGGACCAGGCCGTGCCCACCGCGGCCGATATCCTCGCCGACAAGGCTGACATCACCGCGGCCGAGGCCGATCTGGCGGTCGCCCAGCAGCAGCTGGAATACGCCTCGCTGACGGCACCCGTGGCCGGTACCGTCGTCGCGGTCGGGTTTACCGCGGGTGACGACGTGACGGGCGGAGACTCGGCCGCGGTCATCACGCTGGTCGCGGACAACTCCTACGTCGTCAACCTCGCCGTCAGCCTCACCGAGGCGCAACTTCTGGAGGCGGGCCAGGATGCCCAACTCATCCTCACGAGCACCGGTGACGTGGTCGCGGGCACCGTCGCGAGCGTGTCCCACGTCAATACGGGCAATGCCTACCAGCAGTCCTACGCAGTGAGCGTCGCTGTGCCCGACCCTGGCTTCGACATCCGCATCGGCGCAGCGACCCGCATGGTCATCACGGTCGCCGCCTCGACCGACGTCCTCGTGGTGCCCACGTCGGCGGTGAAGGATGCCGCTGGGGCAGCCACCGTGCAGGTTCTGACGGAGGACGGCACGGCCACCGAGGTCACGATCGAGACCGGCGCGATCGGTACCGAGTACACGGAGGTCCTCTCCGGGCTCGAGTCTGGTTCCCAGGTGGTCCTCGCGGATCTCACCGCGGCGCTCACCGACGACGAGGAGGCCGAGGAATCCAGCGGTCTGCTGGGCGGTCTCGACTCCGGCTCCGACGACTCCGGTGAGTTCGAGCGTCCCGACGGCTTCACCCCGCCGGGCGGGGGAGCGGGTGGCGGCTTCCAACCGCCGGCCATGAACGGCTGACGACGCACCATCGCTTCCGAGGCGCCCGGTAGGCTCGTCGACATGATCAACGTCGCCGTGCTGGGCGCCTCGGGGCGCATGGGATCGACCGTCGTCGAGGCGGTGACCGCCGCCGAGGACATGCAGGTCGTGGCCCGGCTCGACGCGAGCGACAGCGTCGCGGACGCGGCGCGAGCCCAGGCCAGCGTGGCAGTCGACTTCACCGTGCCTGAGGCGTCCGAGGCCAACGTCCACGCGCTCATCGACGCCGGCGTGCACGCCGTCGTCGGTACCTCGGGCTGGACGCAGGACGCGGTCGCTCGCGTCGAGGAACACCTGCGCGAGCGCCCCGAGATCGGCGTGCTGATCGCCCCCAACTTCGCGCTCGGTGCGGTGCTCGCCATGCGCTTCGCCGCGGCCGCCGCACCATACTTTGAGTCCGTCGAAGTGATCGAGATGCACCACCCCGACAAGCTCGACGCGCCCTCCGGCACCGCCCACCACACGGCGGCGGGTATCGCGGCTTCCCGGGCCGCCGCCGGCATCGGCCCCTCGCCCGACGCCACGCAGCACGACCCTGCGGGTGCGCGCGGCGCCCTCGTCGATGGCGTTCGCGTCCACGCCGTCCGCCTGCGCGGCCTCACCGCGCACGAGGAGGTTCTGCTGGGCAACCCCGGCGAGCAGTTCACGCTGCGTCACGACAGCTTTGACCGCTCGTCGTTCATGCCCGGCGTGCTGCTCGGCATCCGCGAGATCGACCGTCACCCGGGCCTCACGCTCGGACTCGACGGCTACCTGAGCCTGTAGATGCGTCTGTTCCGCCAGCCCGCGTTCCTTGCCGCCGTCGCGATGACGGTACTGCTGGCCATGTATTTCGCATTCGTCGCTCAGTATGCGGTCGCCTTCGTGATGGCCGATGCCTGGGCCGCCAAGGTGCTCGGGCTCGCCCTGCTCGTGTTGCCGGCCATCGGCCTGTGGTACGTCGTCGTGGAGTGGCGCCTGGGAACAACCGTGCAGCGCATGGCCACCGTGCTCGAGGCCGAGGGTGGCCTCCCGATGCACGACGGCGAGCGCCTTCCCAACGGTCGGCTCACCGAGGACGCCGCCGAGGCCATCTTCGCGGTCGCTCGGCTCGAGGCCGAGCACAGCCCCGATGACTGGCGCGCGTGGTTCAGGGTGGCGTGGGCCTACGACGCCAACCGGGACCGTTCCATGGCCCGCAAGTCGCTCCGCCACGCCGCCGACCTGTTCCGCGCCGAGCGCCGCGCAAGCGTGTGACGCGCTAGCTCAGGTCGGCGCGCCACATCAGTTCGGCCATCTCGCCGGCTGGTCCATCCATGCCGCGGCGGATGCCGCCCTCGGCAAACCCCGCGGATGTCAGGAATGCCTCGCGCGCCTTGTCGCCCTCGATCGCCCACGCGCGCACCGGGGACGTGCCGTGGATACGCAGGGTGTCGACGCACGCGGCCAGCAGGCGCGAGCCGTGGCCCAAGCGACGGTGCTCCGGGGCGACCTCGAGCGCGATGATCTCGCCCTGGGCGAGGGCAGCGAAGCCCACCACGTGCGGGCCGTCGGTCGCGACGAATACGCGATGCTGGCGCGACGGCGGCGCCTCGATCGCGGCACCCCACTGCGCGAGGATCTCGTCGCGCGGAAGCCCCGCCACGGCATCGGCCCCCAACGTGGCTTGCCACGCGGCCAACTGGATGTCCGCGATGGCCTCCTCGTCTCCGGGGACGGCGGGGCGGGCGGAGACATCGGCGGTGGGCATGGGTCAAGCCTACGGGCGCGTCAGCCCCACCCGAGCAGCCGTAGCCCTGCGGCCACGCAGGCCGCCGCCGCGACGACCACGATGAAAGGCGCGCGCTTCCACAGCAGCAGCGCCGCGACTGCGACGGCGACCACGCGTGCGTCGATCACGAGCGCACTGCCGGACGTGAAGGCCTGTGTCGCAAAGAGTGCGGCCAGCAGACCGACCGTGACGAAGCCCGCGACCCGGTGCACGCGGGGGTGCTCCAGCCACGCCTCGGGCACCACGTGCCCCGCGTACTTGGTGAGGAAGGCGAGCGCGGCGGCCGCGGCGATGGCGACCCAGGTCCAGGCGTAGGGGTTCACTCGGGCACCTCCCGCGCCGGCGCATTCCAGCCCGCGGCGATCGCGACGAGGGCAGCGGCAAGGATCGGCAAGCCCGCGGGCAGAAGGGGAGTGAGGACCAGAGCCAGGACGGCCGATGCCGCGGCCACGCCTTGCGCTCGTCGGCTCGCCAGGCGTGGCCACACCAGCCCGAGGAAGGCCGCGGCTGCCGCCGCGTCGAGGCCCCAGTCGCTCGGGTCGCCGATCGCGGAGCCGAGCACGGCGCCCAGGAGCGTGATGGCGTTCCACGCGACGAACACGCCGATGCCGGTCCACCAGAAGGCGGCGCGTCGGGCGGGCACATCATGCGGCGGCTGCGCCAGCGCGACCGCGGTGGATTCATCGATGGTGAGCTGGGCCGCGGCTGCCCGCGTGAAAGCTCGCATGGGCCGCATGAAGGGCGCGAGTGCGATGCCATAGAAGCCGTTGCGCACTCCCAGGAACGTCGAGGTCGCGACGGCCGCGGCGCCGGAGCCGCCCGCCGCAATCACGCCGATGAAGGCGAACTGCGAGCCACCGGAGAACAGCAGCAGGCTGAGCGCCATGGTCTGCCACACGTCCAGGCCGGCCGCCACGGAGAGGGCGCCGAAACTCAGACCGTACGCGCCCGTCGCGAGCGATACCGACAGCGCCTGTTGGCGAGCGGCGTCGAGGCGGGGCATGACGAGCATTGTGGCAGGCGTGAGGGCTGCCACCGTGCGCCCGACTGGCACCAGCGTTCGTCTCCTGTGAGTCATTCCGTGTACGGATCCGCGCGGATCCGTACACTCAGCGACTCGTGGGGCGCGGGCTTGCCGGAACCACCGGCCGCGGCCACGAGGCGAGCGGCTCGCTGGTGAGTGTCGAGGCGTCGGCCACCCACTCGACGGCAGGCGCCATCTCGCCCGCGTCGAAGCACTGTTTGCCGCCCAGGTCGCGCTGACGGTAGCCCAGCCTGCGAGGAACAGCGGAGCTGCGGGCGTTCGTGGGCGCGTGGCCGATGGTCACGACCGCGGCGCCCGCGGTGTCGAGCGCGACGAGTGTGAGGGCGGCGGCCGCCTCGGTGACGAGGCCCTTACCCTCGTGTGCGGCGTCGATCCAATAGCCGATCTCCAGGCCGTCCGGGTCGCTCCGCACGTGGAATCCCGAGCCGCCCACCAGGACACCGTCGGCATCGAACATCCCCATGGTGAAGCCGGTACCCGCGGCGAACTTCTCGGCCTCGCCGGCGATCCACTCGCGCCGGTCCGCCACGGTCTGAGGCTCGAACTGGATCCACTCCATGTACGGGCGCAGATGCTCGAGGTTGCGGGTGACGACCTCGACGAGCTGCTCGGCATCGGCCTCGACATAGGTGCGTAACACCAGCCGCTCGGTCTCGATCCGGGTGGGGACGCGGTAGCTGGCGGTCATGGCTCCAGTATCCATACGGACAAGGCGAGGCCGTCGCGGAGGCGCTCGCCCATGTAAGTGAATCCGCATCTGTGGGCCACGGCGGCGGAACGAGTGTTGTCCGGCGTGCACCAGATCTCGACCCTGGTGGCACCGGCGTCGAGCGCCGCGCGCGAGACCGCGGTCACGGCCTCGCTGGCGATCCCTCGCCCCTCAAAGTCGGCGCCGAGCCAATAGCCGACCTCGAGGGCGTCCGGCCCCACCCGTGTGTGAAGGCTGACCCCGCCAGCCATTTCTCCCGTGGCGGCGTCAATGATGGCGTAACGAAAGTTCTCTCCGACGGCGAAGCTACGCCGGTAGTCGCTGATGAGTTGGTCTCGCTCGTCCAGGTTCCGAGGCTCGTGCGCGGCCCACGGAATGAACGGCCGCAGGTGCTCCATGTTTGCGAGGACGAGCCGGTGCAGTGCTGTGACGTCGGACGCTACGTATGCGCGGATCGCGAGCCGCTCCGTGGTGATGCGGTGAGCTAGCGGCCAGGTTGGCGGCCCTGCGGGACGTGAGTCGCTCACGGCGCCGTCCGCGCCCACAGGTCCATCGGCACCCCGGCGTGCGTGTCATGCGTGATGCCCTCGCGGCGAAAGCCAGCGCGCCCGGCGACGGCGATCGCGGCCGCGTTCTCGGGCAAGGTCAGGATTTCGACGCGCGTGACCCGCGAGTCCTCGAACGCGACGCGGGTGAGTGCCTTGACCGCCTCCGTCACGTAGCCGTGGCCTTGGTGCGCGGGAGCGAGCCAGTAGCCGATCTCGCGGATCTCCTCCTCGCGCGCCGGGTGGAGACCGACGGAGCCGATGAGCCGGCCGTCGTCGCGCGAGAGCAGGGCGAGGTAACCCTTGGTTCCGTCCGCCGCCCACCGCGCGCACTGGCGCAGCCAGTCCAGGTGCTCGTTGAGGCTCAGCGGCTCGTCGCGTGCCCACGGCATCCATGGGCTCAGGTGATCCGCGCTCGCGGTCATGAGCGCGTGATAGGAGTCGACATCCGTCTCCGGCTCCCAGCGCCGTAGCACCAGCCGCTCCGTCTCGATCCGATTCGGCACGGTCCAGGCGGGGCTCATGTCCCGATCATGTCAGGTGGCCCGCCGCTACCATGGCGGCCATGGCAGACGACAAGCGGCAGCGCCGCACCCGCATCGTGGCCGGCGTGACGATCGTCGCCCTCATCCTCGGCACCACCGGAGGCGTGCTGCTCACGACGCTCTTCACCTGACGCGCGGCCTCCTGGAGGAGGTGCGTGTCACCCTCGGCGCGCGTAGGTGACGAACCGGTGGCGCGGCCCCGTCGCGGAGTCTCGCCAGCCGGAATCCTCGACGACGCCCCACACCGCGGGATCCACCGCGGGTGCGAACGTGTCGCCGTCCACCTCGAGGTCGATCTCGGTGACCTCGAGCCCGTCGACCGCCTCGAGCGCCGCGCCGTAGACTCGCCCGCCGCCGATGACCCACACGTCGCCATCGGGAGTGAGACGAGCCGCGGTCTCGAGAGCCGCCGCGAGCGAGGCGACCACGGCATCGGCCCCGTCGAGGGAGTCCGCCGACGTGACCACGACGTTCACCCGTCCCGGCAGCGGCCGGAACTTCGCGGGGAAGGATTCCCAGGTGCGCCGGCCCATCACGACCGCGCCGCCGCGCGTGAGCGACGAGAACCGCTTGAGGTCCTCCGGCAGGTGCCACGGCATGTCGCCGCCGGCGCCGATAACGGGCCGCCCGGAGCCGTCGCGTGCCTGAGCCCAGATCGCCTTCAGCGCCACCGGGACCTCAGACCGCCACGGGCGCCTTGATGCCCGGGTGGTGCTGGTAGTTCTCGATGACCACGTCGTCGATGTCGTAGTCGAACAGCGAGTCCTTTGCCGGCAGCGATAGCGTCGGATACGGGTAGGGCTCGCGCGACAACTGCAACTCGACCTGCTCCAGGTGGTTGGAGTAGATGTGGCAGTCGCCGCCGGTCCAGACGAAGTCGCCCACCTCGAGCCCCGTCTGCGCCGCGATCATGTGGGTCAGCAGCGCGTACGACGCGATGTTGAACGGCACGCCCAGGAACAGGTCAGCGGAGCGCTGGTACAACTGGCACGACAGTTTGCCGTCCGCGACGTAGAACTGGAACATCGCGTGGCACGGCGGCAGCGCCATCGCGTCCACGAGCGCGGGGTTCCACGCGCTCACGATGTGCCGGCGAGAGTCGGGCTTGGTGCGAATCGACTCGATCACCTGCGCGATCTGGTCCACGTGCGAGCCATCCGGCGCGGGCCATGATCGCCACTGGTAGCCGTAGACCGGCCCCAGTTCGCCCTGGTCGTCCGCCCACTCGTCCCAGATGGAGATGCCTCGCTCCTGCAGCCAGCGCACGTTGGTGTCGCCGCGCAGGAACCACAGCAGTTCGCCCACCACGGAGCGCACATGCACGCGCTTGGTCGTGATGAGGGGAAATCCCTGGGAGAGGTCGTAGCGCAGCTGGCGGCCGAAGACCGACAAGGTTCCCGTCCCGGTGCGGTCATCCTTGCGCGTGCCGGTCGCGAGCACGTCGCGCAGCAGGTCCTCGTACGGCGTGGGGATCGCGGGCATGGCCACAGACTACGCCGGGGCCGATGCGGTGGCAGGCGTCGCCGCGCGGGCTCGGCTCCGGTGGGGTTGACTGGGAAGACACACCGCGTCCGAAGGAGGGCCCATGTTCACCGTCACCGACCTGAGTGAGGCCATCGACGAGCACTTGGCCCTGGCCTACGAGGCCTCGAGCGGGCGGTCCTCGGTGACGGTGACGGGGGACCGACACTCGGACCTCCGCCAGACACTCATCGCCATCGCGGGCGGCAACAGGCTGCACGACCACGACAGCCCAGGCGAGGCGACCCTGCAGGTACTCCGCGGCGAGATCACGCTCACGGTCGGGGAGGGACAGATGGCGCTCGGGGAGGGCGAACTGATGGTGCTGCCAGCGGCGCGCCACGGCGTGGAGGCGGTGACCGACTGCGCGCTGCTGCTCACCGTGGCGACGCGAGCCGAGCGCTAAAGCCGGCCACCGCATCGGCCGGTGGCAAGCCGTTGACACGATAGGTTTGGCCCCATGACCTCCTCGCGCCCCTTCGGGACGGTGCTCACCGCCATGGTGACGCCGATGCATGACGACGGCTCCCTGGATATCGACGGGGCCGTCACGCTCGCGAAGCACCTGCTGGACCATGGCTCTGACGGTCTCGTCATCTCCGGCACGACGGGCGAGGCGCCCACGACGCACGCGCCGGAGAAGGCGGAGCTGACCGCCGCCCTGGTCGAGGCCGTGGGGGACCGCGCGACGCTGATCGCCGGCGCCGGGTCGAACGACACGGCCCACGCCGTGATGATGGCCGAGCAGGCCGCCGAGGCGGGCGTGGACGGCGTCCTCGCCCTGGTGCCGTACTACTCGAAGCCCTCCCAGAAGGGCATCGTCGCGCACCTGTCGGCGATCGCCAGCGCGACCGACCTTCCTGTCATGCTCTACGACATTCCCGGGCGCACCGGGGTGGCGCTCACGGACGAGTCGTTCGACGCGCTCGCGGACATCGACACCATCGTGGCCAACAAGGATGCGACGGGCAATGTGGCGGCCGCCAAGGACCGCATCGCGCGCACCGGTCTTGCCTGGTATTCCGGCGACGACCCGCTCACCCTCGAGTTTCTGCGCGCCGGCGCCGTGGGAGTGGTCTCCGTGTCCGCCCACGTCGCAGGTGAGCGCATCGCGGCGATGATCGCCGCTCATGACGCCGGCGACACCGCCGGCGCCGACCGTCTGCACGAGGACCTGCTTCCCGTGCACGACGCCATCTTCACCGGCCCCGGGGCCGCGAACGCCAAGGCCGCCATGGAGCTGCTCGGCGTCATCCCGGGGCGCCATATGCGCCTGCCGCTGCTGCCGCTGGACGACGACGAGTACGCCTCGCTCGCCTCGGCGCTACGCGCGGGAGGCGTCACCATCCCCTAGGAGAGACGTGACCTTCCACCCCGAACTATCCGCCCCGCCGGCTCTCGAACCCGGCACCCTGCGCATCGTCCCGCTCGGCGGGCTCGGCGAGGTGGGCCGGAACATGACGGTCTTCGAGATCGACGGCCGCCTGCTGATCGTCGACTGCGGTGTGCTGTTCCCCGAAGACCACCAGCCCGGCGTCGACCTGATCCTGCCGGACTTCAGCTACATCGAGGACCGCGTCGACGACATCGAGGCGATCGTGCTCACGCACGGCCACGAGGACCACATCGGCGCCGTGCCGTACCTGCTGCGTCTGCGTCAGGACATCCCCATCATCGGCTCGCAGCTGACGCTCGCGTTCATCGAGGCGAAGCTCCAGGAGCACCGCATCAAGCCCGTGACCCTGGCGGTCAAGGAGGGCGGCAGCGAGCAGCTCGGCAAGTTCGGCCTCGAATTCGTCGCCGTGAACCACTCCATCCCCGACGCCCTCGCGGTGTTCATCACCACCTCGGCGGGCACGGTGCTTGGCACGGGCGACTTCAAGATGGACCAGCTGCCGCTCGACGGCCGCATTACGGACCTGCGCGCCTTCGCCAAGCTGGGAGAGCGCGGCGTGGACCTTTTCATGACGGACTCCACCAATGCGGAGTCTCCGGGCTTCACGGCCTCCGAGGTCGAGATCACCCCAGTGCTCGACCAGACCTTCGCGAATGCCACCGGCCGCATCGTGGTCGCGAGCTTCTCGAGCCACGTGCACCGCGTCCAGCAGGTCATCAACGCCGCGCACGCGCACGGCCGCCGCGTGGCCTTCGTGGGCCGCTCGATGGTGCGCAACATGAACATCGCCGCGGACATGGGCTACCTCAAGGTGCCTGCCAACATCCTCATCGACGCCAAGAAGGCCGACGACATGCCGGCCGACAAGGTCGTCTACATGTGCACCGGCTCCCAGGGCGAGCCGATGGCGGCACTCAGCCGCATCGCGAGCCTCGATCACAAGCTGCGCGTGGGCCCCGGCGACCTCGTCGTGCTCGCCTCCTCGCTCATCCCCGGCAACGAGAACGCCGTCTTCCGTGTGATCAACGGGCTGATGCGCCTGGGTGCGACCGTGGTGCACCAGGGAAGTGCGCGCGTGCACGTCTCCGGCCACGCGAGCGCGGGCGAGCTGCTGTACTGCTACAACATCGTGCGCCCCAAGAACGTCATGCCCATCCACGGCGAGGTGCGTCACCTGCTGGCCAACGGCAAGCTTGCGATCAAGACCGGCGTGCCGGAAAAGAACGTCATGTTCGCCGAGAACGGCGTCGCGGTCGACCTGAGGGACGGCGTCGCGAAGGTCGTCGGCGCGGTCGAGGTCCACAACGTGTACGTCGACGGCTCCTCGGTGGGCGAGATCACTGACACCGAGCTGAAGGATCGCCGCATCCTGTCGGAGGAGGGCTTCGTGTCCGTCTTCGCCGTGGTCGACTCCACCAACGGCAAGGTCGTCTCTGGCCCCGAGGTGCACGCTCGCGGCCTCGCCGAGGACGACAGCGTGTTCGACGCGATCCTGCCCAAGATCAAGAGTGCGCTCGAGGAGGCCGCCGCGAGCGGCAAGGCCGACAACCACCAGTTGCAGCAGGTGATGCGCCGCGTCCTGGGACGCTACGTGGGCACCAAGCTGCGCCGGCGGCCCATGATCATTCCAATCGTCATCGAGTCGTAGACCGGTTCGTCACACGCGCGGGGTGGCACCACCCCGCGCGGTCCGTGCGCGAGTACCCTCCGGGAACATGGCATCCTCACGCCCAGCGAGCACCGGCAGCAAGCCCGCGACCAAGCGCGCCCCCGCGAAGGGCTCGGCGAAGGCCGCACCCAAGCAGCAACCGCCCGCGGTGCTGCGTGGCGTTGCGGCCGTGGGCAGGGGAGTGTCGGGAGCCGTCGGCTCCGGTGTGCGTTCGCTCGGTCACGGAGCGCGTGAGGTGAGCCCCGAGGTCCGGCGCGACGGCCAGGCCATCCTCATGGTGATCGCGGCGATCCTGATCGCCGCACGCGAATGGTTCGGTATGACCTCGTGGGCCGGCACGGCCATTCATGTCGTCGTCTCGGGGGCCGTCGGCGCCGTGGCGGTGCTGTTGCCGCTCGTGCTCATCGCGGCCGCGATCAGGCTCTTTCGTGCCCCCCAGGAGGAGCAGGCCAACCACCGGCTGTCGCTCGGCGCCTTCATCCTTCTGCTGACCGTCACCGGCCTCATCGCGATCGCGGAGGGACGTCCCAGCCCGAACGGTGGCTGGGAGGGCCTGCGCGACGCCGGGGGAATCCTCGGGTGGATCGTGGGCAACGGGCTGGCCAATCTGGTGTCGACCCCGCTCGCCGTCGTCGTGCTGAGCCTCCTGACGTTGCTAGGCATCCTCGTCGTCATCGGTTTGCCGCTGCGCGAACTCATCGCGCTGATCCGTGCGCGCTTCACCCGCCATCCCGCCGAGGACGACGACGAGCTCGACCTGCCCGAGCATCGGACGCTCGAGCGCGGCACGTCCGCGAAGGCGCCCACGCGACCCAAGGCACCCAAGGAGCCCAAGAAGCGGCGTAGCCTGCTCGGTCGGCGCGCTGACGAACCCGTGGAGGCCGACCTCGACGAGTACGAGGCCGATCGTGCGTTCGCGACGTCGGTGGCGCTGGCCAGCGCCCCGACCGGCGAGACCGACGTCTACGACGCCGTGCCCGCCGACCCCCAGGCCACGGAGGTGCTCACCACGACCTCCGGACCCGTCTCGCCCTACGCCACCGAGCCCGGCGGCGGCCCCTACGGTGATGGCGCTGGCGACGTGGAGGGTGACGCGTACGAGGACGGCGTCGGGACCGATGTCGCAGACCCGGAGGCCACGGACCACGCCGCACCCGCTACCACCCGGCTCGTCCCGGCGGGGGAGCAGGGCGTGCTCGAGAACGCCAAGCCGTATGTGCTTCCCAGCATGGACTCGCTAGTGCAGGGCGCGCCCCACAAGGCCCGTTCCGCGGCGAACGACCGTGTGGTCGAGGCGCTGACCGCCGTCCTCGAGGACTTTGGTGTGAATGCCGAGGTCACCGGTTTCACCCGCGGCCCGACCGTCACCCGCTACGAGGTCGAGCTGGGACAGGGCGTGAAGGTCGAGCGCATCACTAACCTGTCCAAAAACATCGCGTATGCGGTGGCCAGCCCAGACGTGCGCATCCTGTCGCCGATCCCGGGCAAGAAGGCCATCGGCATCGAGATCCCCAACGTTGATCGTGAGACGGTCGCGCTCGGTGACGTGCTGCGCTCGGGTGCGGCGCAGAAGAACGACCACCCGATGGCGATCGGCATCGGCAAGGACGTCGAGGGCGGCTACGTCCTCGCGAACCTCGCGAAGATGCCGCACCTGCTGGTCGCGGGTGCGACCGGTGCCGGTAAGTCGTCGTTCGTGAACTCGATGATCACGTCGATCCTCATGCGCGCCACGCCCGATGAGGTGCGCATGGTGCTCGTCGACCCTAAGCGCGTCGAGCTCACGATCTACGAGGGCATCCCGCACCTCATCACTCCGATCATCACCGACCCGAAGAAGGCCGCGCAGGCCCTCGAGTGGGTGGTGAAGGAGATGGACATGCGCTATGACGACCTGGCGATGTTCGGCTTCAAGCACGTCGACGACTTCAACAAGGCGGTGCGCTCGGGCAAGGTCAAGCCGCTGCCGGGATCCAACCGCACCCTCACCACGTACCCGTACCTGCTGGTGATCGTCGACGAGCTCGCCGACCTCATGATGGTGGCGCCGCGCGACGTCGACGAGTCGATCCAGCGCATCACGCAGCTCGCGCGTGCCGCGGGTATCCACCTGGTGCTCGCGACCCAGCGCCCCTCGGTCGACATCATCACGGGAACCATCAAGGCCAACGTCCCGAGCCGCCTCGCGTTCGCGACGTCTTCCCTCGCGGACTCGCGCGTGGTGCTCGACATGCCTGGTGCCGAGAAGCTCATCGGCCAGGGCGACGCGCTGTTCTTGCCGATGGGTGAGTCGAAGCCGATGCGCGTGCAGGGTTCGTGGGTGTCGGAGACCGAGATTCACGCGGCCGTCGAGCACACCAAGCGTCAGGCCGATCCCGAGTACCGCGACGACGTCACCCAGGCGGCGACCAGCGCGGTGGTCGATGCGGACATCGGTGACGATCTGGACGACCTGATCGCGGCCGCGGAGCTGGTCATCACCACCCAGCTGGGCTCCACCTCGATGCTGCAGCGCAAGCTCAAGATGGGGTTTGCGAAGGCCGGTCGCCTCATGGACCTTTTGGAGACCAGGGAGATTGTGGGACCCTCGCAGGGGTCGAAGGCGCGCGACGTGCTCGTGAGGCCTGACGACTTGGCCGGTACCCTCGCTATTCTGCGGGGAGAGAGCTCGGCGCCTGTGGGGGGCCAGATGATCGATGAGGAAGCTGAGGACGCACCGTGGGAGGACTCGTAGAGCTGTTTCAACAGCCGGCCGTCGCCGCGACGGCATCGGTGCTTGTCCTCACCCTTGCCGCGCTGACGTTTTTCTTCTTCTGGCGCTCGACGAAGGCTCGCCAGGCGCGCGACCAGGTGCTCGCCCGCGAGAAGCGCATGCAACGCCGCTTCGAGGCGGTGATGTCTTCGACCCGTGACGGCATCCTGATCGTCACCCAATCCGACGAGATCGCGCTCTTGTCCGATGTTGCGGCGTCGGTCCTCGGCGTCTCCCGGGACGAGGCCGTGGGCCGCCCACTGTCGCGACTGAACCTGCGCGCGGTGGACGACCGGGTGCATCCCATCATGTTGCGCCAGGCCTTCGGGATCGGCACGGATGACGCGAAGGCACGCATCGTCGGCGTGCCCGGTCGCCGTGGCGCCGACGACATCCGCTGGGTGCAGGTGCGCGCCCGCGTGGTCCCCGAGGGCCTCGACGATGGCCCCGTCACGGTGGTGACCATCATGGACACCTCGGGCCTGCGTGAGGCGGCGGAGGCCATCAGCCGCTCCGACGCGCAGTTCCGCAAGGCGATGGAGAACGCGCCCGTCGGCATGGCGCTTGTCGACCTCGAGTGGCGACTCATGGAGGTCAACCGCGCGTTCGCTGAGATGATGGGCTCGACCGTCTCCGCCCTGCGAGGTACCCCGTTCACGTCGCTGAGCCACCCCCAGGACCTGCACGCGGAGTCCGACCAACTTCAGCGCCTCTACGAGGGCCACCAGAACCGCTTCAGCGTCGAGAAGCGCTACGTGCGCGCCGACGGCAACGTCGTCTGGGCCGTGCTCGACGTCGGTCTCGTGCGCTACGCCGGCGGTGCACCCGACCACTATGTGGTCCAGGTGCGCGACAGCACCGACGACCGTATGCACACCGAGCTTATGGCGCACCGCGCGATGCATGACCCGCTCACGGGCCTCGCCAACCGCACGCTCCTGCAGGAAGTGCTCCAGGAGGTCCTCGACCAGCCAAACCCCGAGCAATATGTGGGCGTCCTCGCCGTCGACCTGGACGGCTTCAAAGCGCTCAACGACCGGTTCGGTCACGCCACAGGAGACAGCGCGCTGGTCCACGTCGCGGGCGTCCTGCGGGCCGCGACGGCCGGGCACGGCACCGTCGCCCGCACCGGCGGCGACGAGTTCGTCATCGTGGTCCAGCACCAGGATTGCTCGACGACCATGTACGGCATCGCGACGGCGATCCACGACGGCCTGAAGCGCCCCCTGCCGCTCAAGCGCCACCAGGTGCAACTGCACGCCTCGATAGGCATCGCGGTGGCCGACCCGGACACCATCGCCGGCGGCGCCCCCACGCTGCTCAGTGCGGCCGATGCCGCGATGTACCGCGCCAAGCAGACCGGCAAGGCGCGCACCGAGGTCTTCGAGCCGTCGATGCACACGGCGTCCGACACGGCCGCGGCACTCGTGGGAGAGATGTCAGAGGCGATCGAGCGCGGCGAACTGGTGCTGTACTACCAGCCCATTCTCGAGCTCGCGACGCGCACCATCGTCGGCTACGAGGCGCTCGTGCGCTGGCAGCACCCCACGCGTGGACTGCTCGCACCCGGCGCGTTCCTGCCCCACCTCGAGGATCGCCAGGTCTCCACCCAGTTGGGGACCGCGCTCGTGGACCAAGCCGCGAAGTTTCTCGCCGAGGGCCCCAGCCAGCACACGTGGGTGTCTCTGAACGTGTCGGCTGACCAGTTGGGCGACTCCGAGTTCGCCGACCGGGTGCTGTCCGCCATCAGCCATCATCATCTGAGCCCGCAGCGGCTCGTCGTCGAGCTCACCGAGGCCTCCCTGGTGGCGCCCAATACGCGTATCCGTCACGAGCTGACGGAGCTGCGCAACGCCGGTGTGCCGATCCTGCTCGACGACTTTGGCACCGGCGTATCGCCGCTGAGCTATCTGCGCGACCTGCCCGTGTCCGGCGTGAAGCTCGACATGTCGTTCGTCGCCGGCATCCCCGAGGATCCGGCGGGCGCCCGCGTGTCGCGCGCGCTGGGGGCCCTCGCACGCGAGTTGGGCCTTGCCACCATCGCCGAGGGCATCGAGACCGAGGCGCAGGCCGAGTACCTGGCACGGTGTGGCTGGCGTTACGGCCAGGGCTGGCTGTTCGGCGTCGCGCAGCCCGCGCAGGCCGTGACGGAGGCGGTGCCCGTCGTCACGTCTAGCCTCATCGCCCCGCGCCCGTTCGAGTCATCGCCGCTGGACGTGTCCAGGGCCGACGGCTAGGAGGCCGTCGGCGACGCGGACGCCGCCACGGCATCGGCCGTCCTGGCGAGAGGCTCAACGCTCACGGCGAGCGGCTCAGGCGCGTCGGTGAGTTCGGGGGCGGACTCGCCGAGCGCCGCCGCAACTCGGGCGTGACGCGCGCGGGCCTCGGCGGCGTCCATCGTTCCCGCGCCGTCGTCCACAATGTCGCTCAAAACGTACATGCGGTGCCCGTCGAGCCGGTCGACGGTGATGGCGGTCCACGACGCGTCGACCTCGACGGGGCCGTCGGCGGGCACTGTGAAGGTCGCGTTGAGCAGTGCCCCAGCATTGGTGTCCGCCACGCAGCACTGCGTGCCCTGGTTCGACAGGAAGTTGCCCAGCCCAAAGGCCGTCCACATCCCCTCACCGGACGGGCCGCCGTTTAGCAGTTCCAGCGGCTGAGGCACGTGCGCGTGGTGGCCGATGTAGACGTCGACCTCGCCGGAGTCGGCGATCGCCTGGGCGAGTGCCCGCTGAGCCTCGGTGGGCTCGGTGCGGTACTCGACGCAGCAGTGCACGGATGCGAGCACGATGTCGGCTCCCTGCTCGCGTGCGCGGGCGGCGGCGTCGATGATCGGCTGGGCGTCGGCGGCGTTCGCGTCGAAGGTGTTGACCGACCATGGCTTGCCCTCGGGCTTGGGCAGGCCGTTCAGCCCGTAGGTATACGAGACGTTCGCCACGGTCACGGCGGCATCGACGCCGCGAACCTCGTACATCTGGGTGACGGCCGCCTCGTCCTCGGTGCGTGCGGTGCCAGCGAAACCCAGGCCCGCCGCCTCCAGGTCGTCGAGCGTGACCTCGAGTCCCGCGAATCCGCGGTCGACCGAGTGATTCGACGCCGTCGAACACCCGTCGAAGCCCACCGTCGTGAGGCTCGGCACGATCTCCTCGGGCGCGGCAAAGACCGGATAGCCCGACGCCACGCCATCGGGCGCGACGGGGGTCTCGAGGTGGCACAGCGCGAGGTCCGCGCCCGACGTCCATGCGCTCACGCCCTCCATCAGCGGCGCAAAGTCGATGCCGGCGTCGGTGGTGGCCGAGCGCACCACGGGGGAGTGCGGCAGGACGTCGCCTCCGGCGACGAGGGTGAAGGTGACGGGCTGGTCGGGGGTGGGCTCCGGCGTCGCGGTTTGAGTGGGGGTGGGGGTAGCGGTGACGGTGGCCGATGCCGCGGCTGGCTGTGTCGCGGGCGACGACCCGCCAGGCACGGCCGTGGCGACGCCCACGGCGCCGCCCGCCACGAGTGCGGCCAGCACGCCCGCCGCGAACGCCGCCGCCACGGTCCACGGGGCACGGACGGTCCGGTGGGTCGCGCGTAATGCCATGGTGGACATGATGACAGGCCGGCCGGTGGCCTCGGGGTCGGCCGCCTGCGGCTAGGGTGGGGCGCGTGACCGGATCCGTGCCGAACGCGCTCACCGCGTTGCGACTGCTCGTCGTGCCGATCGCCGTAGTCCTTCTCGTCGTCGACGACGGGGCCGACGGTCCGGCACGCTGGTGGGCGCTCGTGCTCGTGGCGTTCGCGGCCGCGACCGACTGGCTCGACGGCTATCTCGCACGGCGCTGGGAGGTCGTGTCGGGCTTCGGCAAGCTTGCCGACCCGATCGCCGACAAGGCCCTGGTCCTCGGCGTCTTGGCGTGCCTCGTGGTCGTCGACGGCATCCCGTGGTGGCCGCTTGCCATCCTGGTCGTGCGCGAGGTGGGCGTGACCATCGGCCGGCTTGCGGTGGCCTCCCAGGTGGTGATCCCGGCCTCCCGTGGGGGCAAGATCAAGACGACGCTGCAACTCACCTCGCTGCTGATGTTCCTGCTGCCGGGCGCTCCGGCGTGGTGGGACGCCATCGCATGGTGGGTGCTGGTCGCTGCCGCGGTCGTGGCAGTCGTCACCGGGATCGACTACGCGCGCACCATCCGTGCGGCCAACCGGGCGCACCGCGACGGTACGGCCGATGCCGACGCCTGACACCGCGCCCGCCGGGGCCGACCTCGCGGGCCTGGTGCTCGCCGCGGCGCGTGCCAGGTCAGAGACGGTCGCCTGCGCCGAGTCGTTGACCGGTGGCGCGCTCAGTGCCCGGCTGATCGAGACCCCTGGAGCTTCGGAGGTCGTACGTGGCGCCATCGTGGCCTACCAGCTCGATGTGAAGACGCTACTGCTCGGGGTCGAGCCCGGTCTCTTGGACGACCCGGGTCCCGTGAGCGAGGAGGTCGCACGCGCGATGGCCACGGGGGTGGTCGCCGCCTGCGGCGCCACCGTGGGGCTCGCGACAACCGGGGCGGCGGGGCCGGAACCCCACGGCGGGCGCGCCCCGGGGACTGTCTGTGTGGCGGTGGCGTACCGCGATCGCGTCGTGTCACACACCGTCGCGATCGAGGGCGATCGAGCCGAGGTGAGGCGGGGGGCGGTCGATGCCGCACTCGCCCTGGCGCTTGAGGTGCTCGGCGAGGCCGCGTAGGGCTTCTGGCACTGGGGAACACAACTGGGGTACCCTGCGTTTCTACAGGCGTGATCAGTAATGTCATGTCCACGCCGAATGTGAGGAGGGGACGCATGCCCGTTTTGCGCACCGAGATCGGAGATGTGCTCCGCGACGCTCGCCTGACCCAAGGCAAGACGTTGCGCGACATCTCCTCCGGAGCCCGGGTGTCCCTTGGTTACCTCTCCGAGGTCGAACGCGGCCAGAAGGAGGCGTCGTCCGAGTTGCTCGCGTCGATCTGCGAGGCCCTCGACGTGCCGATGTCCGCGATCCTCCGCGAGGTCTCCGACCGCTTTGCGACCGCCGAATCCCTCGAGGGCGTCGCGGTGATGCCGTCGATCCCCGACACCGTGCCGGAGCTGCTCGGCGAGTTGCGCTCGCGCTAGTGCGGCTGAGCGAATTCTGGGAGCTCGCCGACGACGTCTTCGGTGCGGCCTCCTCCCGTAGCCTCGCGCGCGATCTCGCGCTCGACCGCTTCGAGTCCCGTACCGTGAACGAGGCGCTCGCCGACGGCGAGGCTCCGCGGGACGTGTGGCACGCCTGGTGCGAGCAGATGGAGATCCCCGCCATCCGCCGCGACGGGGGCGACCGCAGCCGCATGGTGCCGCCGCCGCGCTGACCGAAGCCCGTGACCCGGGGCGACAGTGACGCCCATGTCCACCTGACGGCGCGTCGCGCTTGCCTCGAACAGATGTTCGATTACTGTGGTGCACAGGAACTCCTCAGGAGTGGTCGGCGCCCCGTGGGTCGACGGCTCCCGTCGCGATGTCACAGGCGCCCCGTAGCGTCAGGCACGTACCGCACGCCACGGCAGGGATGCCACGAAAGACAAGGACCAGACATGGCACAGGCAGCAGACCGCTCGAAGGCACTCGAGGCCGCGCTCGGGCAGATCGACCGTCAGTTCGGCAAGGGCTCCGCCATGCGTCTGGGGGAGCGCAAGACCGTCGCCGTTGAGGCGATCCCCACCAGCTCCCTCGCGCTCGACATCGCGCTCGGTATCGGCGGGCTCCCGCGCGGCCGCATCGTCGAGATCTATGGCCCCGAGTCGTCCGGTAAGACCACGGTCGCGCTCCACGCGGTGGCCAATATGCAGAAGCAGGGCGGCACGGCGGCGTTCATCGACGCCGAGCACGCGCTCGACCCCGAGTACGCCCGCAAGCTGGGCGTGGACATCGACAACCTGATCATCTCGCAGCCTGACACCGGTGAGCAGGCGCTGGAGATCGCCGACATCCTGGTTCGCTCGGGCGGTGTGGACATCCTCGTCATCGACTCGGTTGCGGCACTGGTGCCGAAGGCCGAGATCGAGGGCGAGATGGGCGACAGCCACGTGGGACTGCAGGCACGCCTGATGTCGCAGGCGCTGCGCAAGATCACCGGTGCGCTCAACACGACCGGCACCACGGCGATCTTCATCAACCAGCTGCGCGAGAAGATCGGTGTGTTCTTCGGCTCGCCCGAAACCACCACGGGTGGAAAGGCGCTGAAGTTCTACGCCTCCGTGCGCCTCGACGTGCGCCGCATCGAAACCCTCAAGGAGGGCACCAACCCCGTGGGTAACCGCACCCGCGTCAAGGTCGTCAAGAACAAGATGGCCCCGCCGTTCAAGCAGGCGGAGTTCGACATCCTCTACGGTCAGGGCATCTCGCGAGAAGGCGGCATCATCGACCTGGGAGTGGAGCACGGCTTCGTGAAGAAGTCGGGAGCCTGGTACACGTACGGCGGCGACCAGTTGGGACAGGGCAAGGAGAACTCCCGCACGTTCTTGAAGGACAACCCGCAGTTGGCCGACGAGATCGAGCTCAAGGTCAAGCGCAAGCTGGGCGTCGGCATGGCCGCCGAGGACCCCGACGCCGAGGGTGCCGCGGACGAGTCCACGCAGGAGGGCGCCACCTTCTAATGCCGCGCGCACCGCGGGCTGACGCCTCGTCGCTCGACCCCGCCGAGCGGGCCAGGGAGATCGCACTGCGTCTCTTGACCCACTCGGCGCGGTCGCGTGCACAGCTGCGTGAGGGGCTCGTGTCGCGCGACGTCGACGAGGACCTCGCGGACGAGATCGTCGCGCGCTACGAGGAGGTCGGCCTCCTCGACGATGGCGCGCTCGCCTCGACGATCGCGCGCACCCGCCACCAGGAACGCGGCAAGTCGCGCCGGGCCATCTCGCAGGAACTTGCGCGCAAGGGCTTCGACGCGGCGCACGTGGACGAGGCCCTCGCACAGATTTCGGATGAGGACGAGTACGAGGCCGCTCGCGCGCTGGGACGTAAGCGATGGGATCAGTTGGCGGGAGTCGACCACGACGCCCGCGTCCGCCGGGTTGTCGGCATGCTGGGCCGCAAGGGCTACTCGCCGTCTGTGGCCTTCGCTCTCGTGAAAGACTTCTCGCGTGCCGATGACATAGGCGCGTAGTGTGACCTGACACGGAAGAAGGGCGGTGCCACAGTGGCGCAGTTGATCGCGACGGTGGCCACCCTGGTTCTGCTGCTCGTCTCCCTCCTCCTGGTCTTTTACGCGCGCCGCGAGGCCGAGGCGATCCGCCGTTCCGTCACCTCCGAGACCCAGGGCATGCGCGAGGAAGCCCGCGATCTGGTGTCTGAGGCTCAGCGGCGTGAGGAACGTGTCGCCCAGCGCGAGAAGGACCTGGCTGCCGACCAGCGCGCCGCGCAGACGTATTCGCGCGCGCTCGAGGAGCGAGCCGCCGTGGTCGCGCGTGACGAGCGTCGCGTCGCCGGCGATCGCGAGCTCATCGCCCAGCAGACGCGCCAGGCGCTGGCCGAGGTCGCAGGCCTCAGCGCTCAGGAGGCGCAGGAGCAGTTGCGCGCGCGGGTAGTTGCGGCCGCGAAGGACGACGCGCGTGCCGACGTGCGCCGCATTGAGCGTCAGGCCAAGAGTTCCGCCGACCGCCGGGTGCGCGAAATCCTCGTGGGTGCCATGCAACGCCAGGCGGCGCGCACCTCCGCCGAGGCGGCCGCCACGTGGATCGACCTTCCCAGTGATGACATGAAGGGCCGCATCATCGGTCGTGAGGGCCGTAACATTCGCGCGTTCGAGTCGATCACGGGCGTGAACGTGCTGGTGGAGGAGGGCGTCAACGCCGTCCAACTGTCGTCGTTCGATGTTGAGCGCCGCGAGATCGCCGAGGTCACCCTGCGCGACCTCATCGACGACGGTCGCATCCACCCCCACCGCATCGAGACCGCCTATCACCAGGCGGTGGCCGATGCCGATGCGCGTCACCTCGAGGCCGGTCTGGACGCCGTCGAGGCCGCGGGAGTCCGCGGTATCCCGGAGGACGTCGTGATGACCCTCGGTCGCCTTCGTCTGCGCAGCAGCTACGGCCAAAACGTCCTGAGCCACCTCGTCGAGGCCGCGCAGATCGCGGGCGACATCGCTCGCGAGTTGGGCGCCGACGTGGAGCTCGCCACCCGTGCCACCTTCCTGCATGACATCGGCAAGGCCTTCACCCACGAGCGGCCCGGCACCCATGCCTCGCTGGGCGCGAGCTACATGCGCGAGCACGGCGAGAGCGAGGACGTCGTCAACGCGATCGCCGCCCACCACGACGAGGTGGAGCCGCAGACCCTCGAGGCGCTCATCGTGCAGGTGGCGGATGCGATTTCCGCGTCGCGCCCCGGCGCGCGCCGCGACGACGCCGATGCGTACATCGAGCGCATGGAGAACCTCGAGACGCTCGTCGCCGACCATCACGGCGTGTCGAAGGTCATCGCGATGGCCGCGGGTCGCGAAGTGCGCGTGGTCGTCGAGCCCCACGAGGTCGACGACGAGGGCGTCGAGTCGCTGGCGCGTACAATTGCTGAGCACATCAGCAGCGACTTCAGCTTCGCTGGAGAGATCAGAGTGACCGTGGTCCGCGAACTTCGCGCCGACGCGGTCGCAGGGTAGGCATGACAGACACCGCAGCAGCACCGACGTACCTCGTCCGCACCCTTGGGTGCCAGATGAACGCGCACGACTCCGAACACATGGCCGGACTCCTCGAGGGAGCGGGCTACGCCGCCGCGCCCGCAGGGACGGACGTCGCCGACGTGATCGTGATCAATACCTGCGCGGTGCGCGAGAACGCCGCCACGCGCCTCTACGGAAACCTCGGCCAGCTCGCGTCGGTCAAGGCGCAGCGACCCGGGATGCAGATCGCCGTGGGCGGCTGCCTGGCCCAGAAGGATCGCGGCGAGATCGTCGAGAAGGCTCCGTGGGTCGACGTGGTCTTCGGCACCCACAACCTCGACGTGCTGCCCGCGCTGCTCGACCGCGCTCGTCACAATGCCGCGGCTCAGGTCGAGATCGAGGAGTCGCTGCAGGTGTTCCCCTCGACCCTCCCGAGCCGCCGCGACTCCATCGCCAGTGGCTGGGTGTCCATCTCCGTGGGCTGCAACAACACGTGCACCTTCTGCATCGTGCCGTCGCTGAGGGGCAAGGAACGCGACCGCCGTCCGGGCGAGATCCTCGCCGAGGTCCAGGCGCTGGTCTCCCAGGGCGTGGTGGAGGTCACCCTGCTGGGCCAGAACGTGAACTCGTACGGCGTCGAGTTCGGTGACCGCGGCGCCTTCGCCAAGCTCCTGCGCGCTTGCGGCGAGATTGAGGGCCTCGAGCGCGTCCGCTTCACCTCGCCCCACCCCGCCGCGTTCACGGACGACGTCATCGACGCGATGGCGGAGACCCCCAACGTCATGCCGAGCCTGCACATGCCCTTGCAGTCCGGCTCGGACGCTGTGCTGCGTGCCATGCGACGCTCGTACCGGTCCGCGAAGTTCCTGGGCATCCTTGAGCGCGTGCGTGAGCGGATGCCCGATGCCGCCATCACGACCGACATCATCGTGGGCTTCCCCGGTGAGACCGAGGAGGACTTCCTCGAGACCATGCGCGTGGTCGAGGCCTCGCGCTTCTCGTCGGCCTTCACCTTCCAGTACTCGCCGCGCCCGGGTACCCCCGCCTACGACCTGCCCACCATTCCCAAGGAGGTCGTGCAGGAACGCTTCGAGCGCCTTCACGCGCTCCAAGAGCGCGTCTCCCTCGCGGAGAACGAGCGTCAGGTCGGTCGTACGGTCGAACTCCTGGTGCTCGACAGCTCCGGCAAGGACTCCGGTGGACGCAAGGACGCCGAGACGTCCCGGCTGTCGGGACGCACCCCCGGCAATGTCCTCACGCACTTCACCGTGCCCGACGGCGCCGAGACACCGCGCCCGGGTGACCTGGTCACCGTCGAGGTCACCCACGGCGCCCCGCACCACCTGATCGCCGACTCGGGGCTCGTCGGAGGCACGTATGCCGTGCGCCGCACCCGCGCGGGCGACGCCTGGGACTCCGTGCAGGCAGGCGAACACTCGCACGGCACCGGCGGATGCGGCGACGCGTGCGGCACCGGCGCCGGCGGTGGGGTCGGGGGACCGGTCGGGCTCGGCATGCCGAGCCTGCGCCGCGCCGACGCCTCAGCGTGAGCGAGGAGGCCGCCGCGGCATCGGCCGGTGTCCAGGCGCCGCCGGTGATCGCCGTCGTCGGCTCGACAGCCACGGGTAAGTCGGCGATCTCCCTCGCGCTGGCCGAGGCGCTCGACGGCGAGATCGTCAACGCCGACGCGATGCAGTTCTACCGCGGCATGGACATCGGCACGGCGAAGCTGACCGTCGCGGAGCGCCGCGGCATTGCTCACCACCAGCTCGACACGCTCGCCGTGACCGAGGACGCGTCGGTTGCACGGTTTCAGCGCGAGGCGCGCGCCGACATCACCGCGATTCAGGCGCGAGGACACACCCCCATCGTGGTGGGCGGCTCGGGGCTGTACCACCGCGCCCTACTCGACCGCTTCGAGTTCCCGCCGACGGACCCGCGGGTGCGCGCGAGGCTCGAGGAGCGTGGAGACGTCGAGGGGCCAGGCATCCTCTACCGCGAACTGCTCAAGGCCGATCCCGACGCCGCCGCGAGCATCGGCCCGTCCAACACCAAGCGCCTCGTGCGGGCCCTCGAGGTGATCGAAATCACCGGACGGCCGTTCTCGTCGGGCCTGCCGCGCCACGAATACGAGGTGCCGGCGATCCAGATCGGGCTCGAGCTCGCGCACGACATCCTCGATCCCCGCATCGAGGCACGCGTGGACGCCATGTGGGCCGGCGGCCTAGTCGAGGAGACGCGCGGGCTCGTCGAGCGGGGCCTGCGCGAGGGAACCACCGCCAGGCGCGCCGTCGGCTACGCGGAAACACTGCGCCACCTCGACGGGGAACTCGACGCGGCTGAGGCCCGCGCCCTCATCGCCCAGCACACGCGCAGGCTCGCGCGCAAGCAACGTCAGTGGTTCCGTCCCGACCCCCGGGTGACGTGGATCGCGGCGCCGGTCGACCATCACGACGTCGCACGCGCCGCCGCCGACGCGCTGGCCGTCGTCGAGCGCGGCGCCGGTAGCCTGGGCGCATGACTGAGCTGCGCTTCACCAAGGGCCACGGCACCGAGAACGACTTTGTGCTGCTCCTGGACGAGCGCGGCGAGATCGACCTCACCCCCGAGCTGGTGCGCTTCCTCACGAACCGTCGCGCGGGCGTGGGCGGCGACGGCGTCATCCGTGCCGTGCGCGCCGAGGCGCTCCCCGCCGGCACCGTGCCCGGTGCCGACGCGCTGCCCGCCGACGCCTGGGTCATGGACTACTGGAACTCCGACGGCACCACGTCCGAGATGTGCGGCAACGGCGCACGCGTGTTCGGGGCGTTCCTGGAGTCCGCGGCCGGCGTCGACGTCTCCCAGGGGCTCGACTTCGGTACCCGTGGCGGCCCTCGCCGCGTGACCGGGCTGGGCGGCGGACGCTACGCGATCGGCATGGGCGGCTACGCGCTCGGCGAGGGCGGTTTCGACTCGACGGTCGAGGCACGGGGCTTGACCCCCGCGCGCCCGGGGCTGTCCGTGGACGTCGGCAACCCCCACCACGTGGTCGCGCTGGCGTCCTCTGCGGAGCTTGACGAGCTCGACCTCACGGTCGCTCCCGTCGTGAGTCCCGCGCCGCCGGCCGGCTCGAACGTCGAGTTCGTGGTGGCCCTCGGCGAGGCCGAGGTCGCCGGCGAGCGTCGCGGTCGCGCACGCATGCGCGTCCACGAGCGCGGCTCGGGCGAGACCCGCTCGTGCGGCACCGGCGCATGCGCCGTGGCGTTGGCGGTGCGATCGTGGGCCGGCCCTGGCGCCCCGGACGTGTGGGATATCGACGTGCCCGGCGGCACCGTCACGGTGCGAATCTTCGCCGATCACACCGTGCTTGAGGGCCCCGCCGTCCTGGTGGCCGCTGGCGCGGTCACGCTGCGTTAGTCGCGCACGAGGCGCAGCACGCGGAAGCCCTTCGCGGAGCCGACCTTCTCGATGCGTCCCCAGCGCTGGCCGTCGGCGTCTCGCTGCGAGGCGATCCAGGTCGTCAGCGAGTCCGCTCCCAGGTTCTTCTGGACCACCAGGTGAGCCTCGCCGCTGGGCGTCAGGCGCGGAAGCCATTGCGTGAGTAGGTCATGAAGCGCGTCCTTGCCGATGCGGATGGGCGGGTTGGACCAGATCGCATCGAAGCGGCGTTTGGCGGGCACGTCGTCAGGTTCACATGCCTGGATGGCTCCGGCGGCGCCCAGGCGGGCCGCATTGCGCTGCAAGAGGTCGAGCGCGCGGCGGTTGACGTCGACCGCGGTGACCTTGACCTCGGGCTTCAACAGCGCCGCCGTGAGCGCGAGCGGGCCCCATCCGCAGCCCAGGTCGAGCAGCCGCCCGTCCGGCGGCGGGGGAAGGTGACGCAGCAGCACCTGGGTGCCCAGGTCGAGGTGTCCGGGGGAGAACACCCCCGGGGCGGTCTCGAGGTCCATCTCGCGACCCGCGAGGTTCACCCGGATCAGCCGGCGCTCATCCGCCGAGGCCGGCTCGGCGGTGAAATAGTGGTCGGTCATTCCTGCGAGGGTACAGAAACCTTGCTGGTTCGTGTCGCCGTGCGGTGAGACAATGGACGGAGCATGACAGACGACCGCGACGACATCGCAGACCAGAACAACACCGCACGCGCCGAGGCGACCCTTGAGCGCGTGCTTTCGCGCGCCGGCACGGCCGTAGCCGAAGGCGCCACCGCGCACACCGACTACGACGGCGACCAGTTTGACCGCGAGGAACGCGCCGCGCTGCGCCGCGTCGACAACCTGTCGACCGAACTCGAGGACATTACCGAGGTCGAGTACCGCCAGCTGCGTCTCGAGAAGGTCGTGCTTGCAGGGCAGTTCTCGCGTGGCACCTACGCCGAGGCGGAAATCGGCCTGCGCGAACTGGCCGCCCTCGCCGAGACGGCCGGCTCCGAGGTCCTCGACGGCGTCCTGCAACGCCGCCCCCACCCCGACCCCGCCACCTACCTGGGTCAGGGCAAGGCCAAGGAACTCGCGGACATCGTCAAGGCCGTGGGCGCGGACACCGTCGTCGTCAACGACGACCTCGCCCCCTCGCAGCGTCGCGCGCTCGAGGACGTCGTCAAGGTCAAGGTCATCGACCGCACGGCGCTGATCCTCGACATCTTCGCCCAGCACGCCAAGTCCCGCGAGGGCAAGGCGCAGGTGGAGTTGGCGCAGCTCGAGTACCTTTTGCCGCGCCTGCGCGGCTGGGGTGAGTCCATGTCGCGTCAGGCCGGTGGCCGTGTGGCCGCCGGTGCGGGCATCGGCTCGCGCGGCCCCGGTGAGACCAAGATCGAACTCGACCGCCGCCGCATCCGCACCCGCATGGCGCAGCTGCGCCGTCAGATCAAGGGGATGGCCCCCGCCCGCGAGGTGCGCCGCGCCAACCGCACGGCGCTGCCCAACGTCGCCATCGTCGGCTACACGAACGCGGGCAAGTCGTCCCTACTCAACCGCGTTACGGGCGCGGGCGTGCTGGTCGAGAACGCGCTGTTCGCGACCCTCGACCCCACCGTGCGCCGCTCGTCGACCCCGGACGGTCGCGCCTTCACCGTGTCCGACACGGTCGGCTTCGTGCGCGACCTGCCTCACCAGCTGGTCGCCGCGTTCGCGTCGACCCTCGAGGAGGTCGCCCACGCCGACCTCATGCTGCATGTGGTCGACGCCTCCCACCCCGACCCGGAGAGTCAGATCTCCGCGGTGCGCGAGGTCCTTTCGGATGTGCCCGGCGCCGACCAGGTCAAGGAGGTGCTGGTTCTCAACAAGGCCGACATCGCCGAGCCCGAGACACTGCTGCGCTTGCGCGCGCGCCGCGAGCCCACGATCGAGGTCTCGGCGCTGACCGGCGAGGGCATCGACGACCTCATGGAACTCATCGCGCGCGAGCTGCCGCGACCCGCGATCAAGATCGACCTCACCGTGCCCTACACGCGTGGCGACCTGGTGAGCGAGGCCCACCGTCACGGCGAGATCCTGTCCGAGAGCCACGAGGCCGACGGCACGCGCCTGGTCGCCCTGGTCGACGAGGCCCTCGCGGCACGCCTGCAGGCCGCGGCTGACGCCGCGTGAGTGGGGCCGATGCCGTGGCCGGCTCGGCGACCAAGCCCACCCAGGCGGCAGGTGACGCGACGGCTGAAGCCGCGCCGGCATCGGCCGCCGAAACCGAGGCGGTGCGGCTACTCGACCGTGCCGTGGGCGCGCTCGGGGGAGCGCGACGCGAGGGCCAGACGCGGATGGTACAGGCCGTGGAGCGTGCCCTGTCGGGCAAGGGGCACGCGCTGATCCAGGCGGGCACCGGCACGGGAAAGTCGCTCGGCTACCTGGTGCCGGCGGTCGCTCACGCCGCGCGCGAGGGCCAGCGCGTGGTGGTCTCGACGGCCACCCTCGCCCTCCAGCGCCAGGTGTTCACCAAGGACATCCCGCTCGTCCTGGACGCCCTCGAGCCCGAACTGGGAGAGCGCCCCCGTGCGGCCCTGTTCAAGGGGCGCTCGAACTACCTGTGCAAGCACAAGCTGGCCGGCGGCTACGGCGAGCCTGACGAGGACATGCTGCCCATCGTCGCCGGCCCGACGAGCGACCTGGGCCGCGAGGTGGCGCGCCTGCACGAGTGGGCGGACGAGACCGAGACGGGGGACCGCGACGACCTCGTGCCAGGCGTCTCGCACCGCGCCTGGGCGCAGGTCAGTGTCAGCGGGCGCGAATGCCTCGAGTCGAAGTGCCCGGCGCTCAAGGAGTGTTTCTCGCAGCGGGTGCGAGACCAGGCGGCCGATGCGCACGTGGTGGTGACGAACCACGCGGTGCTGGGCGTGCAGGCCGCGAGCCACGACATGCTCGGCGAACACCACGCCCTGATCGTCGACGAGGCTCACGAACTGGTGGGACGCATCACGGGGGCCGCGACGCACGAGCTGACGGTGGCGCGGGTGGACCGTGCCTCGAGCGCGACCCGCCGCGTGGGTGTCACGACCGAGGACCTCGACCGCGCCGCGCGGGCCCTTGATGCCGCGCTGGGAGACGCACGGCCGGCGCGGCTGCGCCAGGGGCTGGGCGAGGAACTCGCCGCCGCCGTCGAACTGGTGCGCGGCGCCGCCCGCGCGGCCCTCAGCGCCGTGCAGAAGGCGACCAAGGACACACCGGAGTCGAAGACGCCGGGCGACACGGCATCGGCCACCGCCAAGATGGCCAGCGCCGCCCTCCAGGAGATCCACGACGTGTGCGAGGAGCTCGCGGGCGAACACGGCCGGTACGTGATCTGGCTCGCACCGCCCGACGGCGACTACGAGTCTGAGCGCGCCGAGCGCATCGTGGCCGCGCCGCTCGATGTCGCCGGGCTGATCCGTGAGCGGCTGATCGACGAGCGCTCGTCGGTGTTCACGTCCGCGACGCTCGCCCTGGGTGGCAACTTCGACGCGATGGCGCGACACCTCGGGATCGACGACCCCGAGACCCTCGACGCGGGTAGCCCCTTCGACTACGGCAAGCAGGGCATCCTCTACGTCGCCAAGCACCTGGAGCGCCCGGGCGCCGGAGGCATCTCCGCCGAGGCCCTCGACGAACTCGCGGCACTCATCGAGGCCGCGGGAGGGCGCACCCTGGGACTGTTCTCGTCCCACAGGGCCGGCCAGGCGGCCGCCGAGGCGATGCGCGAGCGACTCGACGTTCCGGTGCTCTATCAACTGGACGACCAGCTGCCGACCCTTGTCGAGCAGTTCAAGGCCGACCCGCGCGCGTGCCTGTTCGGCTCGACGTCGCTATGGCAGGGCATCGACGTGCCCGGCCCCACCGCATCGCTCGTCGTGATCGACCGCATCCCGTTCCCGCGCCCCGACGAGCCCATTTCGCAGGCGCGCACGGAGGCAATCGCCCAGCGCGGCGGCAACGGCTTTATGGCCGTCTCCGCGACCCATGCTGCGCTCCTCATGGCGCAGGGCGCGGGCCGACTCATCCGCGCGCACGACGACAGGGGAGTCGTGGCAGTCCTGGACTCGCGCCTCGCGACGGCCCGCTACGGCGGCTTCCTCGCGCGCTCCATGCCGGAACTGTGGCCCACCACGGACCGCGCCACCGTGCTAAGCGCGCTACGGCGACTCGACGAGTCCGCGAGGGCCGCCGGTCGCTAGCAGGGGCGTTGCCCGCCTAGATGCGGCGCATCACCGAGACGACCTTGCCCATGATCGAGGCGTGGGTGCCGTCGATGGGGGTGTAGGCGGGGTTGTGCGGCATCAGCCACACCTGGCCGTCGCGGCGGCGGAAGGTCTTCACGGTGGCCTCGTCGTCGAGCAGCGCCGCGACGATGTCGCCGTTCTCGGCGGTGTGCTGACGGCGCACCACCACCCAGTCGCCATCACAGATGGCGGCGTCGATCATCGAATCTCCGGTGACGTTGAGCATGAACAGCTCGCCCTCACCCGTGAGCTGACGCGGCAGCGCGAACACATCCTCGACGGCCTGGTCTGCCAGGACCGGCCCACCGGCGGCGATGCGGCCCACGAGCGGCACCATCGAGACGTCCTCGCGGCCGTCAGGGTGGGACGCGGCAACGGGTTCGGGGGAGGAGGCCGATGCCGTGGCGGGCTCGGTCTCCGGCATCACCACTTCGATGGCGCGGGGACGGTGGGGATCGCGACGCAGGTAGCCCTTGGTCTCGAGCGCCGTCAGCTGGTGCTTGACCGATGACGTGGACGTGAGTCCCACGGCCTGGCCGATCTCGCGCATCGACGGCGGGTAGCCGCGTGACTCGACCGAGTCGCGGATGGTCAGGAGGATGCGGCGCTGACGCTCGGTCAGCGGACCGCCCGACGTGTCAGGGAACTCGTGGATGGTGGCGCCCGCCTCGGTTCGCTCTGCCATGTCTCCTCCTTGCGCGGCGTCGTGCCCGCGGTCGATGTCAGACCCCTCTGGTGTGCTGACACCCATGACGCTAGAGCAGAACACGCACCGAATCAAACACATGTTCGAGCGTGTCTTGTCAGCGCAGGGTTCCAGTGCTACAAATAGAACACGTGTTCGACGAACATATGTTCGAATGGAGGATGACATGACCGCGTACGCCGCTTCTTATGCACCGACCGCGTTCCGTCCCGCACGGGTGGCCACCGCGCAGCCCGCCCGCCCGGCACGTACCGAGCGCGGCTCCTCGCTGCGCCTGCACCGCATCGACACGCCCGTGGCGCGCCGTCGTCGCCGCACCCTTGCGGCCGTCGTGGTGGCGATCGCGGTCGCCATCGTCGGCCCTCAGGCCGTGGCCGGCGACGAGCCGGGCACTCCCGTCGCCTTCGATACTTACGCCGTCGCGCCTGGCGAGACCTTGTGGTCGATCGCGGCCGACCTCACCCCGGCGGGCGAGGACGTGAACGAGACGGTGTTCGCCATCCAGGAACTCAACGCGAAGTCCTCGTCGGCGTTGCGCGCAGGCGAGCAGCTGCTCATTCCCGCGCTCGACTAGGCGCGACCTCGAGGGCGCGTGATGGGCGCTGCGAGACAGCGGCGCCATCCGTGGGAAAGTAGTGCCATGCACTGCCCGTTTTGCCGGAACCCCGATTCCCGCGTGGTCGACTCTCGCACCGCCGACGACGGCGCGTCCATCCGTCGGCGCCGCGAGTGCCAGGAGTGCGGGAGGCGGTTCTCGACCGTCGAAACCGCAAGCCTGACGGTCCTGAAGCGCAACGGTGTCGCGGAGCCCTTCAGTAGGGAGAAGGTGGCGTCGGGTGTGCGCAAGGCGTGCCAGGGACGTCCCGTCTCGGATGACGACCTCGCGCTGCTTGCTCAGCGCGTCGAGGAGGCGATCCGTGCGCAGGGCACCGCGGAGATCGACGCCACCGACATCGGCCTTGCGATTCTGCCGCCCCTGCGCGACCTCGACGAGATCGCCTACCTCCGGTTTGCGAGCGTCTACCAGGGGTTCAAGACGCTCGACGACTTCGAATCGGCAATCTCGCAGTTGCGCGCGGAGGATCAGGCGGCTGAGGCCTCGTCCCACGAGTAGCCGCGTGCCCGCGCAGCGGGAAGCCCGTCACGAACCGCGGCGACAGGTATCCGCGGCGGCTCGGATCGAGTTCGATGGCCCACTGCTGAGGTGAGTGCGCGTGTGCGAGCGCGGCGTAGGAGCGCACGAGGGCGTCGATAAGCGTGGCGCCGTGCAGGGTGAGCGCTGCTCCCAGGTCGCTGCGCCGCCCCCACGCGGTGCTGCGGGCGAACGGGTTGCGTGAGGCGTCCCTAGCGCTTCTTCTTGGGGCGAGGCTTGCCCTTGCGTCCGCGCGGCGGCGGGGGAGCGGACTTCTTCGTGCCCGGCGCCTTCTTGCGCGGGTTCGGATTGGGCTTGCGTTCGCGTCCACTCGAGCCGGCCCGCTCGTCGCTCCCGGGAGGGTGTTGACGGTTGGGCGCGCCACCTGCGGTGGAGGAGCGTCCGCTAGCGGAGCGTCCGCCATTGCGGCCCGCACCACCAGACTGCCGCTCGCGCGGTTCCTCGTCGCGCCCACGCGTGGCACGCCGAGGATCGCCGGCGCCGCGCGTCGGTGCCTTGCGGTCGCCGCGTGCACTGTCGCCGCGCGCACTGCCGCCCGCGCTGTCGCCGCGCTGACGGTCACGACGATCGTCGTTGCGGTCGCGCCGCGGCGCGGTCGTGCCATGCTCGCCACGACGTTCGCCGCCCCGCGTTCGGTCGCTCGTGCGGCGCGTGTCGTGGTCAGTGTCGTGGCGCGTGCCGCGCTGGCCCCCTCGAGCGTCAGTGACGGGCGCACCGGACGGCTCACGCGCACCGGTCAGAGCGTCGATCATCGCGAGCGTCTCCGCATCGGCCTCGCGGACCTTGCGAAACAGCGGCTCGATGCCCGTGGCGTCCACGATGCGGTCCATGGCCTTGCGTTGGTGGGGCAGGGCAAGCGTGACCACCAGGCCCTCGGCGCCGGCGCGCGCGGTGCGCCCGGCACGGTGGGTGTAGTCCTTGAAGTCCGATGGCGGGTCCAACTGGAGCACCAGGTCGACGTCCTCGATGTGGAGCCCCCGAGCGGCGACGTCGGTGGCGACGAGGACGGGCGCGCGGCCGGACTTGAACGCCGCGATGGCGGTATTGCGCTCGTTCTGTTCCTTGTCCCCGTGCAGAGCGATGGCGTTCACACCGGCGCTGCGCATCTGCTCGGCTACCCGGTCACAGGCCATCTTGGTGCGCACGAACACGATCGTGCGGCCCCGGCGCGCGGCAATGCGAAGGGAGACCTCGTACTTGAGGTGCGGAGCGATGTTGAACACGACGTGGCGCATGGCGGCGTCGTCGCCCGTTGTCACGTCGTGGAGCACAGGCTCGTTCATGTGCTCGTCGATCAGCCGATCCACGTCGCCGTCGAGCGTCGCGGAAAACAGCAGATGCTGGGCATCCGAGGGGACGTCGGCGAGGATCTCCTCGATCTCCGTCATGAAGCCCATCTCGGCCATGTGGTCGGCCTCGTCCAGCACCACGATCTGGGTGGCCGAGGTGTCGGCATGGCCGCGGCGCACCAGGTCCGCGAGGCGGCCGGGCGTCGCGATGACGAGCTTCACCCCGCGCTCGAGCGCGGCGATCTGCTTGGGCATGGACAGGCCGCCTGCCACCAGCTTGAGCGATACCTCCATGGTGTGCGCGAGGGGCTCGAGGGCATCGTGAACCTGGATGGCGAGCTCACGCGTGGGCACGAGCACGATGGCGTGCGGCTTGTGGGCACGCGGGCGCCCCGTCTCGGCCAGCCGTGCGAGCACCGGCAGGCCAAACCCGAGCGTCTTGCCCGAACCGGTCCGGGCCTTGCCCAGCACGTCGAAGCCCGCCACCGCGTCGGGAATCGTCGCGGCCTGAATGGGGAAGGGCGTGGTGATGCCGGCGCCCGCGAGGGCGCGCACGAGCGCGTCGGGAAGACCGAGCTCGGCGAAGGAGACGGTGGCGGGTGAATCGGCCCCGGTCAGGACAGCACCCGCAGGCGCACGGTGCCGTCCATGGCTCCCAGCGCGGCGACGGCCTCATGCGTGAGGCCCGCCGCGATGTCGGTGACCACGTAGCCCAGCTCGCCGCGCGTGGCCAGCAGCTGGCCCTCGATGTTGACCGAGTGCTCCGCGAACACGCGGTTGACGGCGGCCAGCACACCGGGCACGTTGAGGTGCAGGTGCGCGATGCGGTGGATGCCAGGGGCCTGGTCCAGCTGCAGGTTGGGCAGGTTCACGCTGAGTGACGTGGAGCCCTTCTGCACGTAGTCGCGCAGGCGCGTGGCCACAAAGATGCCGATGTCGCGCTGGGCCTCCTCGGTCGAGCCGCCGATGTGGGGCGTGAGGATGACGTTGGGGATATTCTGCAGGGCCGAGGTGAAGGGATCTCCCTTCTTCTTGGGCTCCTCGGGGAACACGTCGATGGCCGCGCCGCCGATCGCGCCGGACTCCAGACCCTCGCGCAGCGAGTCGACGTCGACGATGAAGCCGCGCGAGAGGTTGAGGAAGATGGCGCCGGGCTTCATCGCCTCGAACTGCTCGCGGCCAAAGAAACCGCGGTTGCCCGAGCGGCCGTCGACGTGAAGCGTGACGACATCGGCCTCTGCCAGCAGCGCCTCGAGCGAGGGCATGCGGGTCGCGTTGCCCAGCGCGAGCTTCTCGGCGGCGTCGTAGAAGATGACGTTCATGCCCAGGGCCTCGGCGACGACGGACAACTGCGAGCCGATGTTGCCGTAGCCGACGATGCCGAGCGTGCGGCCGCGGATCTCGTGCGCGCCGTCGGCGGACTTGTTCCACACGCCCTCGTGCATGAGCTTCTGGTGCACGGGCAGGCGACGGGTCAGCGAGATCATCTCCGCGACCGCCATCTCCACCACGGAGCGGGTGTTCGAGAAGGGCGCGTTGAAGGCGGCGATGCCCTTCTTCGCGGCGGCCTCCAGGTCGATCTGGTTGGTGCCGATCGAGAACGCGCCGACGGCGATCAGCGAGGGCGACGCCTCGATGACGCGCTCGGTGAGCATGGTCTTGGAGCGGATGCCGAGCAGTTCGACGCCGTCGAGGGCCTCGATCAGTTCGTCCTCGTCCATCGCGCCGGCGTGGTTGATGACCTCGATACCAGCCGCCTCGAGGATCTCGGTGGCGGTGTGGGACAGGTTCTCCAGAAGAAGTGCTCGCACGGCGCCCATCTTTGCGTACCGGACCCCCTGTTACCAACTCCACACGATCGTGACCGGGAGCGGCGGCCACCGCGTGGGAGGCTAGGCGCCATGAGTCTCACGGGCCGCCTGGTGGCGTGGTGCGCCGCCGGTGCGGTGGCGATTGGTGCCGTCGCGTGGGCGGGGGGCCTCGACTGGGCCGACCTCACGCACCTTGGCCAGCCGCGCAACGTGGTCGAGATGGACGGTCAGCAGATCCGCATTCCCCACGTGGACAGCACGGGCGAGCGCCTCGCGCCCGCCGTGCCGGTGAGCACCGAAGGCGAACACACGTTCCTGTTCGACGAGGGCGGCGAACCCGTGCGCCTCGACCCCTGTGTGCCCGTCGCGTGGGTGCTGAACCCGGCGGGCATGCCCGAGGGCGTCGAGCCCCTCGTCCACGCGGCCGCGGCCGACGTGGCGGCACACTCCGGCCTGGTGTTCTCGTACGAGGGTGCCACCGACGAGGAGGCGTCCTTCGGCCGCCTCATCGTGCAGGAGCGCTACGGCGACAGGCTCGCTCCGGTCGTGATCGGCTGGTCCGACGAGGACCACACGCCCGACCTTGCCGGTGTGACGGCGGGGCTTGGTGGCTCGACGTCCATCACGGGCGCGTACGGCGACCAGCGTTACCTCGGAGCCGGCGTCGTGATCCTCGACCGTGACGACTTCGCCGACCTGCTGTCGACGCAGAGCGGCACCGCGCTCGCGGAGGCCGTGATCCGTCACGAGCTCGCCCACGTCATCGGGCTGGGCCACGTGGAGGCAGCGACCGAGTTGATGCACGACGAGAACACCGCGATCACCGAGTGGGGGCCGGGCGATCGCCAGGGCCTCGCCATCGCGGGCGCGGGGCCCTGCGCCTAGTCCAGGCGCACCCCGCGTCCCACGCTCCTGTGGCCCGGCCTAGTCCAGGTCCGTGAGCCCGTCGGGCAGGGCTTCGGCGTGCACCATCTCGAGGCGACGCGTCGGACGCGTCAACGCCACGTACAGGTCGCCGGGGCGCTCGGCGATCGCGGCGGGTTCGACCACGATCGCGACGTCGAACTCGAGCCCCTTGGACTGGCGTGCCGTCATCACCGACACGCCTTCGATCTCGCCGCCGAGCTCCTCGCGCAGCGCGGGCAGCCACGTGTGCGGCGCGATGATCGCCACGAGTCCGCCGTCCTCGCCTGCCATCCGGTCGGCGTGGGCGCGCGCGGCAGCCGCCGCGGTCGCCGCGAGGGCATCGCGCGACGTAGCGGTGGACGCCACGGCGTCGTCCAGGTCCCTGGCCGCCGATAGGTCGCTGACGGGAAGGCCCGCGGCCATGGCGTAGGACTGCGCGGCGCGTGCCACCGCGGAGGGGATGCGGTATGACACGGTGAGTTCCCGCAGTTGCCACGAGGGGCCAAACAGCGGGTCC
Source organism: Demequina sp. NBRC 110055 (assembly GCF_002090135.1). Classification (GTDB taxonomy): domain Bacteria; phylum Actinomycetota; class Actinomycetes; order Actinomycetales; family Demequinaceae; genus Demequina. The sequence continues at coordinate 131,257 of NZ_BBRL01000007.1, forward strand.
ATCGCCTCGGGCCACCAGCGCGTGCCTGCGGCCGAAGCCACCTGTGCCACGTCGCCCACGATCGTGAACGACCGGGTGGGGCAGCGCCGCAGCAGCATGCGCCACGCCATCGCCGACAGCTCCTGAGCCTCGTCGACCACCACGTGGCCGTAGGTCCAGGTACGGTCCTGGGCGGCGCGTTCGGCGACCGTCAGGCGTGACGACCCGCCCTTCATGCGTGCGGCCAAGTCCTCCGCCGTCACCATGCCGTCCCCGCCGAAGGTCTCGAGCACCTCGCGGGCGTAGTCCAACTCCTCCTCCGTGGCCTCCTGGGATGCGCGCGGCGCGCCGCCGGGCATGTCGCCCAGCAGTTCGGCGGCCTCGTCGAGCAGCGGCACGTCGGCCTCGGTGAAGGGGGCCGAGGCGGGGCGCAGCAGCAGGTCGCGTTCCGCCCGGCTGAGGCCACGAGCGGCATGATCGATGAGGTGGGCCTTCGAGAACAGATCGCGCAGCAGCTGGGCGGGCGTGACGGGTAGCCAGCACAGGTTGAGGGCCACACGGATCGTGCGGCTGTCGCGCACGTCACGCTCGAGTTCGAGGCGGTCCTCGGCGTCGAGCTGGCTCTCGAGCTGCTCGAGCAACTGGGTCGTGAGCCTGCTGATCATGTCCTTCGCGAAGTGTGCCCTGGCCTCGTTGTGTGGGCGCCCGTCGCGCCGGGCACGCGCCTGCGCGTCGCGGATGTCGGAGCGGCGAATGACGACGGTGCGGCCGTCGATCTTCACCTCTTGGTCGCGCCGGGGCAGGCGTTGGCGCTCGCGGACGGCGGCCTTGATGACCCCCGCCATCTCGACGCGTCCCTTGATCGCGGCCACCGCATCGGCCTCGACCGCGGACGTGTCGACGCCGCGCACCAGGCCGCTGAGGGTGGTCGACACCGCGCCGGTCTCGCCCAGCGAGGGCAGCACATGGTCGATGTAGCGCAGGAACTGTCCCGAGGGGCCGATGAGCAGCACGCCGCGACGCTCGAGGCGCTCGCGGTGGTGATAGAGCAAAAAGGCGGCGCGGTGGAGGGCAACGGCGGTCTTGCCGGTACCGGGGCCGCCTTGCACCACGAGCGCCCCGTCGAGGTCGGCGCGGATGACCGCGTCCTGTTCTGCCTGGATCGTGGCGACGATGTCACCCATGCGTCCGGTACGGCGCGCATCGAGCGCGGCGAGGAGGGCACCCTCGCCGGCGAGCGTGCCCTCGAGCCCCGCCTCGCGCAGCGCCTCCACGTCGAGCACGTCGTCCTCGATCGCGGCCACCCGGCGGCCTCGGGTCGTGAGGTGGCGTCGGCTCATCACGCCCGAGGGGTCGGCGGCGGTCGCGGAGTAGAAGGCGCGCGCGGCGGGGGCGCGCCAGTCGGTGAGCAGGGGAGCGTGGTCTGCATCGGAGAGGCCGATGCGGCCCACGTAGAGGCGGTCGCCGTCACGCATGTCGAGACGCCCGAAGCACAACCGGTCCTCGACGGCGTCGAGTTGCGCGATGCGGTCCTCGTACAGCGTGGCGAAGGCGTCGCGCTCGGAGCGATTCTGGGGCGATCCGGACGGCCCGTCGCGCCTGATCGAGACGAGGCGACGGTCGGTTTCGTCGCGCAACTCGTCGAGCCGTGCGTACAGCCCATCGACTACCCGCTGCTCGGCATCCAGGCCCTCCTTGAGAGCGGTCCGGGTGCTGTCCTCCTGCATGCGCCTGCCCTTCTGCGCCTCGTGACGGAACTGACGAGGCAGTCGTCCATTATCCCCATTCCTGGCGTCGTGCGCTACAGCCGTCACGGAAACGTCACGCGGGGAATCGTCCGCGCGCGGGAGGCGTTGACGAGCGGAGCGCATCAGCCGATGCGCTCGCGGGCGTGAAACAATGACGGGATTATGACTTCACCACTGATCACCTGGGATGCGGACGGCGTTCAGGCGTGGGCCGAGACGGCTCCGAAGGAAGGTGCCGTGCTGCTGCACTCGCTGCGCGGCTTCATCGATGCAGGGAAGGCGGGCCTGCTGGTCGCCCAGCAGATCCTGGAGGCAGGCGAGCCGCAGCGCGTCGCGACGTTCGACATTGACCAGTTGCTGGACTATCGCTCGCGCAGGCCTGAGATGACGTTCTCCGTGAACCAATGGACGGCCTACGACGAGCCGCACCTGGCGCTCGACCTGGTGCGCGACACCGAGGGCACGGCGTTCCTGCTGCTCCACGGCTTCGAGCCGGACATCCGCTGGGAGCAGTACATCGCCACGGTCAAGGAGATCGTCACGCGCACGGGTGTGGGCCTCACCCTCGGCACCTACGGCATTCCGATGGCCGCGCCTCACACCCGCCCCCTGACGGCCACCGTGCACGGCACGCCCCAGGACCTGCTGCCGGACTCCGCGTCGTTCTTCGGAACCGTGAACGTTCCGGCGAGCGCGCAAAACCTCATGGAGTACCGCTTCGCACAGTGGGACCTGCCGGCGATCAACATTGCCGTGCACGTCCCGCACTACCTGTCGCAGAGCTCCTACCCGCAGGCCGCGGAGCGGGCGATCGAGAGCATCGAGGACATCTCGGGCCTGCTGATCGACACCACCGGGCTGGACGAGGACGCGGAGCGGGCCGAGGAGGAAATCGCCCGTCAGACCGCCGAGTCCGACGAGGTACAGGCGTTGGTGGCCGGCCTCGAGCGCCAGTACGACGCGTACATGGAGCAGCGCGACGAGGGCCTCGATATTCAAGGTCCGCTGCCCTCGGCCGACGAATTGGGCGCCGAATTTGAGAAATTCCTGCAACAACAGCGTGGAGACACTCCCCCTGGAGCATGATTTCGTGTCATGCTTGACCCGGTTGCAAGAACGTAGTGTGCATGAACCGGTCTGACCAGACCCGGGACGCGGCATTGCGGCGACGAGCGGGGACACGGTGTCCGCGCTTCCCGTCACCCGGGCAGTACAGATAGGAAATACTCATGGCACAGGGTTCTGTGAAGTGGTTCAACGCCGAAAAGGGCTACGGCTTCATCGCCCAGGACGGCGGCGGCGCCGACGTCTTCGTCCACTACTCGGCGATCGAGACCGACGGCTACAAGTCGCTCGAAGAGGCGCAGCGCGTCGAGTTCGAGGTCACCGACGGCCCCAAGGGCCCCCAGGCTGCTGCGGTTCGCCCGCTGTAAGGCTTCACCGGTCTCACGACTGGTCTTGGCCGCCGTCCCCGCGAGGGGGCGGCGGCCTTCGCCGTCTCTGACGGCATGTCAGCTGGCCGATGCCGTGGCTGGCGTTCGTCGCGGCCTGTCCCTGTCGGGCTATCGCGCCCAGGCGGCGTCGACGACGGTGGGCAGGGGAGCCGACGCCGCGTAGCGACGCAGCTCGTCGACGTTCAGTCCCGCACCGGCGGCGAGCACCACGTTGCCCCGCCGCTTGCCTTTAAGTACCGCCGGTTCGCCGATCGCGACTACGTCACCGAAGGCCGCACGCGCCGCCGCCGCATCGGCCACGTGTGCGGCCGAGCCCGGCACGGTGCCCACATTCGCGACCACCACGCCCCCCGCACGCACCGTGCGACGGGCGTGCGACCACCACACGGCATCGGCCAAGGTCGGCGGCGTCAGCGCCTCGGAGAACGCGTCGCGCACCAGCACATCGAGGCTGTCGTCATGGCGAGACGCGACGGCGTCGAGACCGTCCTGGGCCCGCACCCGCAACTGAGGCGACCGTGGGAGGTCCCACCACTGACGGGCGAGCTCGGGCAGGGCGGTGTCGATGTCGACCGCGATATGGCGACTGTCCGGATATGCGTGCACCAGATAGCGCGCCATGGTGCACACGCCCGCACCCACATGCAGGGCGAGCATCCGTGCGGGACGCTGCCATGCCTCGATCACGGCCGCGATATGACGCATGTACTCGAAGTCGAGCACATCTTTTTCGACGCGCATCGAGGAACTGGGAACACCACGCACCCATACGGTCGTTGAACCACCAGGCTCGTCCGTGAGCCGCACCACCCCGGTGGAGATCGGCATGTCGACGCCGCGAGCGACGCCCTCAGCCACTGCGGGGGACGTCGTTGATCTGCGTGACATGGGTCGTGGACACCTCGGGGTAGTGGAAGCGGGCGGTCCTGACTAGACTAGGTGCCTACTGCGCACCGCACGAAAGAGGAGGGCATGATGCCGCTGTCGGAGTACGAGCAGCGCGTGCTGGACCAGCTCGAGCACGACCTCGGGCAGGACCCCTCGCTGCACCGCGCCATGAACCGCGGACCGCGCACCCCCGGCCGGGTCATTGCGGCCATCGCCGGAGTGGTCGTCGGACTCGGTGTCGTGCTCCTCGGCGTCGTCACCCAGATCCCGCTGGTAGGCATCCTCGGCTTCGTGATCATGGCAGGCGTGGCGCTGTGGGCGCTGCTGACTCCCCGCAAGGGACAGGGCGACGCCGCACAGGCCGCCCGTCCCGCCGCGGGACCCGCTCCGCAGAAGCCCAAGAAGGACTTCATGCAGACCTTCGAGGAGCGCTTCGACCGTCGCCGCGAGAACGGCGACCTCTAGCCTCTAGCGCCGAGTAGGCTGCTCGGCCGCCGCATCACGCCCCGCCTCCGTGGTGAGGGCCGCTGACCACTCCCGCATCTGCGCGTCGCTGTGGGCCGTGCCCTCCGGCGCGTAACGGTGGTCGGCAACCGCCTGTGCGAGGTTCACCAGAGCCGCGTCGCCTGCAGGCGATAGCCCGCGGCCCGACTCCGACAGCGTGGCCCTCACGTGCTCGACGGCCTCGTCGGGCGTGTGAGCGAGGGACCAGCGGGCGTGCTCCGGCAGCCCGTCACGCGCCCTGAGCCAGGCACGCTCGGCGGGATCGAGCGGTGCCGGGGCGTCGGTGCGCCGGCGGCGCATCATGACGACGGCGAACGTCGAGCCCGCGAGGAGGATGGCCGCGGCGATCGCGAACCACCACCAGTCGAGGCCGGACTGCTCCGCCTCGCCGCCCGACAGGTTGGGCACGTCGGGGGTGTCCGGGCGCTCCGGTTGCTGCTGGGGAGCCGTGGTCGGCTGCTGCGCCGGGTCGCTGGTCTCGGACACCGCCGGCTCATCAGGCTCCTCCGCGTACACCGGCGCGCTCCCCGTTTGCACGGCAGGCGTGGGCTCGAATCGCACCCATCCCACCTCGGGGAACCACAGTTCCGGCCACGCGTGCGCGTCGCCGCCCTGCACCACGTACGTGTCGCCCTCGCCCTCGGAACCGGGCAGGAACCCGATGGCCATCCGTGCGGGGATGTCGAGCGTCCTGGCCATCATGACCATGGTGGTGGCGAACTGCACGCAGTAGCCGACGCGGTCGTCGAGGAACGTGCTGACCGCGTCGCCTCCACTCGGGCTCACCGAGGTGTCGTAGTCGAATTCCGCCGGATCGCGCAGGTAGTCCTGCATCGCGACGGCCTGCGCGAAGCGGGACGTGGCACCGCTCGTGACGTCGGCGGCGAGATCACTCACGCGAGCGGCATTCATGGCCGCGGGCAGGTTGAGGTAGCGAGCGCCCACCCCGGCATCGGACGCGGGATCGCTGGGCGCGGCGAGCAGCCGCTCGGCGGACAGGAAGTCCGTCGCCGCCGTGACGGTGTAGCTCAGCCCCAGCGTCGAGTCGGAGGGAGACACCACCTCGTCCGTGCCGGGCGAATACCCCCAATCGCCCTCGACATCCACGGAGCGCGGCGCCGAGGGAAGCGCGAGGTTGTTTTCCGCCGAGTCGACCGCCTCGATCTCGTAGGTCGCGGTCGTCGCGTCGGTCACATCGATATCAAGCGGCCATAACAGGCCCTCGGTGCTGGTGATCTCATCGTCGGAGGGGGCTCCGTAGGCCCACGCGACGCCGTCGAACTCCGAGTAGCTGTACAGCCGCAACACGTCGGGACGGCGGCCGTCGGCCGTGTAGACCAGGGCGGGCGCGGTCGAGTTCGTGGTGAGCGACGTGCGCAGGTCGAGGTCGAGGTTCAGCCGCGTCGTCGAGCTCAGTGAGGACGGGGCGTCGATGCGCGGAATGATTCCCCAGCCGTGACCACCGAGCGCGGACGGCACGACCAGGAGCGAGACCCCGAGCGTCGCGGCGGTGGCGGCGACGGCACCGCCCAGCGTCGACGGCGGCTGCGTCGCGTCGCCGCGACGCGCGAGGGCGAGGGTGAGGAGCCAGGCTGCCAGCGCGACGAGTAGCCATGCGACCGAGACGCGCTGTTGGAAGATCGCGGCCGGCAGCCACGGCAGCATCAGCACCAGGCCCGCGCTCGCGGCGGCGCGCCAGGACACCGCGATGTGTTCGGCGACGAGGAAGAGGCCCATGACGCCGGCGCACACCAGGCTCAGCAGCGCAGGCGTCATCTCGGCGGGGGCCACGGTGGTGGCGGCGTAGTTCACGCCATCGCCCATGACGGTCAGGAGGTCGCGTAGCGCGCCGGGGGTCGGGAGGAGGTGGCCGTCGCCCTCCTCGCTGACGGAGAACTGCAGGACCAGGGCCTCGACGGTGACCGCGAGTCCCACGACGGTGGGCCACCAGCGCGAGCGCGTCACGACGCGGGCGACGACGACCGTCGCGGTAAGCGCCGCGAGCGATGCCGCGACGGTGAGGATCCACGCACCCGTCACCACCATCGAGGTGAGCGCGAACAGGCTTGCCATGGTGGCGGCCGCGACGGTGAGCGACGCGGGCCACGGGGCCTTGGCGCGGGCGGGGGCGCTCATCGGCGTTCCTCCATCGCGACCAGGGAACGCCATACCCCGGCGATGTCGTCGCCGGCGCGCACCACGGACGCGTGCCACCCCGCGCGACTCAGGCGGGCAGCAGTCGCCTGCGCGTCGGCGGGGTCGTCGGGATCGGCGCGCACGATGGCCCAGGCCCGCCCGGCGGCGCCGATGGGGGCGAGGTCCTCCAGCACGTCGTCGGTGGTGGGGTCGATGATCGCTACGGTGACCTCGCCCTCGACGGAACCCTCCGCGGCCGCACGCGCGGCCTCACGCAGACGAGCATCTCCCGCCGCGCGGGTCACCGGAGACGTGAGGTCCACCGTGAGGTCGAGCAGCTCGGCGCGTGCGAGGTCGCCGCCGCGCTGCCCCAGGTGTGCGGCGCTTGCCGCAGGCCCGGCACCCAGGAGCCGGACGGGGTGACCCGTATCGAGGACGGAGACGCCGATCGACGCCGCCGCGGAGATCGACCATTCGAGCGCCTCGTGCCCCAGCGGAAGGTCAAGGATGACGGTAGCCGGTCGTCTTCCCGCATGCTCATCGGAGCGCACCAGCATGGTGCCTCGGCGGGCGGAACTCGCCCAGTGGATGCGGCGCAGATCGTCGCCGTCGCGGTAGTCGCGCAGTGCGGCGTCGTCCGCGGACGGGGTGCGCGAGCCGACGACGACGCGCTCCGCCTGGCCCATCAGCGCGCCCGCCGTACCGACCAGGTCGGTCACCTGCGGCCAGACCGAGACCGATTCGGCCGAGCCGAAGGCGGTGTCCGACGCGAGCAGGCCGAAGGGATCCGCGGTGTGCATGAGGGCCGGACCTACTTCCCACCGGCCACGCCGCACGGGGTTCAGGGCGTATTCGAGGACCAGGGCGTCGGGGGAGCGGGTGACGGCCGCGCGGGTTGACCCGCCCCCGGTGAGTTCGGACGCGGCCTGCTCGCGCACCTGGAGCCGCGAGATCACGCCCTTGCCGGGCGCGCGACGCGCGCGGGTGGCTCTGATGGCCACCGTGACCGTGCCGGGGACTCCCACGGTGAGTGGGCGCGGGCGGATGGTGCGCTCCGCGTGCGGGAACCGGCGTACAAACGAACCCAGGGCCAGCATCATCCATACCCATGCGAGGGCGACCGCGCACGTCATGGCGACGCCCACGTACACCATCACGGGGGTGGACAGGCCTACCCCGAGTGCGCCGATGACGATGCCGCACGCCAGCATGCCCACACCGCGCGAGGTGAGGCTCATGCGGGCGTTGACGGCTGTCGCGGGGTGCACGGTCAGCGAGTCGCGTCGGCGTGGGCGGCGCCCGCCGTGGCGCGGTGCGGGACGCTCGCGCGGGCCTCGGTGGGCACGGGGGTGCGCTCGACGATGTCGCGCACCACCTCCTGGGCCGCGCGTCCGCTGAGGCGTGCCTCCGTCGAGACCACCAGGCGGTGCGACAGCACGGGCACGGCGAGCGCCTTCACGTCATCGGGCAGGACATGGTTACGCCCCGCCATCGCGGCACGCGCCTTGGCTGCGGCCAACAACTGCAGCGAGGCACGCGGCGACGCGCCCAGGCGAAGCGACGCGTCCTCACGCGTCTGTGCGACGAGGTCGACGATGTGCTGCTTGACCGCGGGCGCGGCATAGATGCGTCGCGCCACATCGATCAGACGCCCGAGGGTCGCGGTGTCGGTCACGGGGTGCACGTGGGCGAGGGGGTCGGTGCCGTCATGGCTGTCGAGCATCGCCATTTCGTCGGCCGGCTGCGGGTAGCCCACCGACACCTGCGCCATGAAGCGGTCGCGCTGCGCCTCGGGCAGGGGATAGGTGCCCTCCATGTCGATGGGGTTCTGGGTGGCCACCACGAGGAAGGGCTCGGGGAGGCGGCGCGTGACGCCGTCGACGGTGACCGCGTGTTCCTGCATGGCCTCGAGCAGCGCGGACTGTGTCTTGGGTGACGCCCGGTTGATCTCGTCGGCGATCACCACCTGCGCGAAGATTGGCCCCGGCCGGAACTCGAAGCGGTGGTCGTCGGAGCGGAAGATGCTGACGCCGGTCACGTCCGCGGGCATCAGGTCTGGCGTGAACTGGATCCGGCCCAATGAGCAGTCGACCGAGGCCGCGAAGGCGCGCGCCAGCGTCGTCTTACCCACCCCTGGCACGTCCTCCATCAGGAGGTGACCCCCGGCGAGTGCGGTAGCCAGCGTCGCGGTGATCGCACCGTCCAACCCCGACAAGACGGACCCAATCGACGCACGGATGGCCTGCGTGACCTCCGCCACTTCCGCCAGCTCGTCCTCGGTGGGCAGGGGGTGCGTCATGGGTGCTCCTTCGCGCTTTTTGCCGAGCCTAGGGGATTCGCGGCGCGTTGGGCAGGCGCCACTCGCATCTGGGGAGGTATCGTGCGAAAATCCCTCCACCCCATTGTCTTGCAATTTACCTGGATATTTAGCTGCGCATGGGGAAGATTTCAGGCCGAGAGTCTCGATATGTGGAGTGAAGTGGAGTAAAGTGGGGACATCGGGCGAGTCGTGGCGCTGGGAGGTGATCGGGTGTCGGATGCACTGACGCACGGTCTGGGCCCCACCGGGGTCTTCCTGGGCACGTTCACGCCTCGCCTCGATGACAAGGGCCGGCTGATCCTTCCCGCGAAGTTCCGCGGGAGGCTCGCGTCGGGCCTCGTCGCCACGCGCGGGCTTGACCGCTGCGTGTTCCTGTTCCCGCTGGACGAGTTCGCGGTCATCCACGACCGACTGCGACGCGCGCCCCTCGAGAACAAGAACGCGCGTGACTACCTGCGCAACTTCCTCGGCCACGCCTCGGACGACATCCCGGACAAGCAGGGGCGCATCCTCATCAGCGCCCCGCTGCGCAAGTACGCGGGTCTCGAGCGCGACGTGGCCGTGGTGGGCATGGGATCCCGGGTCGAGATCTGGGACGCCCAGGCCTGGGAGGACTACCTCGAGCGCGGCGAAGACGACTATGCGGCGACCGCCGCGGAGGTCTTCGACGCCATGTAAACCCTCGCGCCCCGCGGCCTCCTCCCGCGCGACTCTGACGGACTTCCCCCCGCCAGAGAGCCGGTGGGAGACCGAGGGGCACGAAGGACCACAGCAAGGAAGGGAGCGGGACATGACCGATGCGGCCTCGCGTCACCAGCCGGTGATGCTCGACCGTTGCGTCGACCTGCTCGCTCCCGCGCTCGACCACGACGGCGCACTCGTCGTCGACGGCACCCTGGGGATGGGCGGCCACACCGAGGCCATCCTCGAGCGGTGTCCGCGGGCTCGCGTGGTCGGCATCGACCGCGACCCGCAGGCCATCGCTCTGGCCAGCGCCCGCCTGGAGCGCTTTGGCGACCGCTTCATCGCTCACCACGCGGAGTACGACGACATTGCCGGCGCCGTCGCCGCCGCCGGGGCCAGCCGCGCCGACGGCGTGCTGCTCGACCTCGGCGTCAGCTCGCTGCAGATCGACGAGGCCGAACGTGGGTTCTCGTACGCGCAGGACGCGCCCCTGGACATGCGTATGAACCCCGAGGACCCCGTGACGGCGGCCGACCTCCTGCGCGACGCCGATCAGCGCGAACTGGCCCGCATCCTCAAGGTCTATGGCGAGGAGCGCTACGCGGCGCGCATCGCCGAGTCGATCGTCAAGCGCCGCGACGAGGCGCCGCTGACGCGCTCGGCCGACCTCGTCGACCTGGTGCGCGCGTGCATCCCGGCCGCAAGCCGCACGCCGGGCTCCAACCCGGCCAAGCGCACCTTTCAGGCCCTGCGCATCGCGGTCAACCGCGAGCTCGAGGTGCTCGAGGACGCGCTTCCCGCGGCCATCGAGGCTGTGGGGATCGGCGGTCGCGTGGTCATCGAGTCGTACCACTCGCTCGAGGACAAGCTCGTGAAGGCCGCCTTCGCCGCCGGCACCGAGTCGACGGCCCCGCCGGGGCTGCCCATCGTGCCCGAGGAACACCAGCCGTATCTGCGCGCGCTCACCCGTGGCGCAGAGAAGGCGTCGGCCGCTGAGGCCGAGGCCAACCCCCGCTCGAAGCCGGTCCGCCTGCGGGCCGTCGAGCGGATCCGTCTGACCCCGCCATCGCGCCTGAGGAGGCCCGCATGAGCGCCGCTCCCGTCCGCCAGCACCGCCCCGCCACGCTGGGAGCGCCGAGTCGGCGGACGTCCGCCACCCCCGCCGGCCAGCCGCATCGCCACCTGCGCGCCGTCTCGGCCCCGGAGCAAGGGCGGTCGATCGCGCCGTTCGCGTGGACGTGCATCCTCATCGTGCTGGCGGCGATGGCGGCCGTGCTGGTGATCAACACCCAGATGGCGAAGGGTGCCTATGAGCGTCGCGACCTCAAGATCGAGATCGCGTCGCTACACACCCAGGCTGAGTCGCTCAGCAGCGTCCTCGAACGCAACGCCGCGCCGTCGTACCTTGCGCAGCGTGCCTCCGCACTGGGGATGGAACTCGCGCCTACGCTCGGTTCTATCTCGATCGCCGATGGGGCGGTGCTGGAGCAGGGGGAGTAATGGGCGACTCAGACGACCGGCGTCCCTCGTCCGGCAGGCGCGAGACTGGCCCTCGCCCCGGCACCGGACGCCAGCCCGGCGCCCGGCGCCAGCCGGGCACCGGAAGCCAGGCCGGCCGCCGCCCCCAGGGGGGCGCCGCGACGGGCCGTGCCACGGCATCGGCCCACCGCCCCGCATCGCGGCGCCGGCGTGCCCTCAGCATCGGCCGCCCGCAGGTGCGCCAGCAGGCCATCACCCTGGGGGCGCTGGGCATCCTCACCGTCTTCGCCGCGCGGCTTGTGATGATTCAGGGCATTGACCCCGATGACCTCGCCACGCAGGCTCTCGAGAGCCGCCTGGCGACGTCGACCGTGACGACGGATCGCGCCGACATCGTGGACCGCAATGGTGAGGTGCTGGCCACCTCCGTCAACCGCTATCACGTTTGGGTCAACCAGCAGAAGCTCGCGGACTTCAAGCGCGTCGAGGACGGCACCGTGGTTGCGGAGGGAGCCCTCGACGCGGCCGCGATCCTCGCGCCCATCCTCGACTTGGACGAGTCGGAGCTCGCGGCCAAGCTCGTCGGCGACGACACGTTCGTCTACATCGCGAAGTACGTCACGCCAGAGACGTGGAGCCTCATCAGCGACGAGGGCATCTACGGTGTCGAGCCCGAGGCCGTGTCGGAGCGCATCTACCCCAACGGCGACCTCGCGGGAAACCTGGTCGGCTTCGTCGGCGGCGCCGCGGACAAGCAGGGCGTCAACTGGGGCCTTGCCGGCATGGAAAAGTCGCAGGAGGACAGCCTCCTGGGCACCGACGGTTCGCTCACCTACGAGCGTGGCGGCAACGGCACGGCCATCCCTACTGGCGTGCTCGAGGAGACCCCCGCGGAGCCCGGCCAGGACGTGGTCCTCACCATCGACCGCGACATTCAGTACTACGCGCAGTCGCGGCTCGAGGAGGCGCTGTCGGTGACGGGCGCGAGCCACGGGTTCGTCACCGTCGAGGACACGCGCACGGGCGAGGTGTATGCGCTGGCCGACTCCGGCACCGTTGACCCCAACGACCCCGGTGCGACGGACAACGAGAGCCGCAGCTCGCGGGCCATCGAGGACGTGTTCGAGCCCGGCTCGACCGCCAAGGCGATCACCATGGCGGCCGCGATCGAGGAGGGCGTCATCACGCCGGGTAGCCGCTTCGAGGTGCCCTACGAGTACACGACCTCCAACGGCCAGACCTTCAAGGACTCCCACGAGCACGGCCTCGAGAAGATGACCGCGGCCGGCATCCTCGTGGACTCGTCCAACACGGGCACCGTGATGATCGGCGAGCAGCTGAGCACCGAGCAGCGCTACGAGTACCTCAAGGCGTTTGGCTTCGGCGAGGCCACCGGCATCGGCATGCCCTCGGAGTCCTCAGGAATCCTCAGCCACTGGGAAAACTGGGACGGGCGTTCGAAGTACGCGGTGCTGTACGGGCAGGCGGTCGCCGTGACGGCGCTGCAGACCTCGCAGGTTTACCAGACCCTCGCGAATGGCGGCGAGCGCGTGTCACCGAGCCTCATCAAGGGCTACCGCAACGCCGACGGCACCGTGACCCCGCGCGAGCAGTCCGAGCCGGTGCGCGTCGTGTCCGAGGAGACCGCCGACCAGGTGATGCTCATGCTGGAGGACGTGACCGAGGAGGGCACCGGAACGCTCGCCAAGATCGACGGCTACCGCGTCGCGGGCAAGACCGGAACGGCGCAGGCGGTGGGCTCGAGCGGCAAGCTCGACTCGATCGTCGCGTCGTTCGTGGGTGTCGCGCCCGCGGATGATCCCGCCATCGTGGTCTCCGTGAGCCTCTTCGACCCTAAGAGCTCGATCTGGGGCGGCGAGGTGGCCGCGCCGGTCTTCTCGGATGTGGCAACCTTCGCATTGCAGACTCTTCGGGTCCCTCCCTCGGGACCGGCCGAGGAGCTTTACCCGACGACCTGGGAGTAAGACGTGCCCGACATGGCGCTGCGTCCCTCGCGAGCGCTGACCTGCACGCTCGCCGAGGCCGCCACCCGCATCGGCGCCACCGCGCCTGACGATGCCGCTGACCTGACCCTCACGGGTGCCACCGTCGACTCGCGCGACGTGCGCGCAGGCGACCTTTTCGGCGCCTTTCCCGGCTTCACGGTGCACGGGGCCAGATTTGCGGCCGATGCCGTGGCGGCCGGGGCGGTCGCCCTCCTTACCGACGGCGAGGGTGAGCAGATGGCCCGCAAGGCCGGGCTCACCGTGCCCATCCTGGTGGTCGACGACCCGCGGGCGGCGATGGGCGAGGCGGCCGCCGCGATCTACGGCGACCCCAGCCGTGCGCTGACGTTTGTCGGCGTGACGGGCACCAACGGGAAAACCACCACGAGTTACTTCATCGAAAACGCCCTCGCGCGCGTGCACGAGCACACCGGAATCATGGGCACCGTCGAGCTGCGCTTGGGCAACGAGCGGATCGATTCGCCGCGCACCACGGTCGAGTCGCCCGTCCTGCACGGGTTGCTGGCGAGGATGCGTGAGGAGGGCGTCAGCGCCGCCGTCACGGAGGTCAGCTCCCACGCGGCCGCGCTCGAGCGCATCGCCGGCGTCGACTTCGCGGTCGCGGTGTTCACCAACCTGCAGTGGGACCACCTGGACTTCCACGGCACCATGGAGGCCTACCTCGACGCCAAGGCGAGGCTTTTCGAGCCCGGCAGAGCGCGTCGCGGCGTTATCAACGTCGACGACGAGTGGGGCCGCAGGCTCGCGGCGCGCGTCGAGATCCCCGCGTGGACGGTGTCGACCCACGTGGACGACCCACACGAGGCCGACTGGACCGTCGTGGAGGCCGAGATCGGCCTCGACGGCGTGGGCTCCTCGTTTGTCTTCACCGACCCGGACGGGACGCGTCACGAGGCGACCTCGCCGCTGCCGGGCCTCGTCAACGTGTCCAACGCCATCGTGGCCATCGTCGCGGCCCACGCCGCAGGGCTCACGCTTGAGCAGGCCATCGCCGGCGTCGCCTCGGCGCATGGTGTGCCGGGCCGCATGGAGCGCGTCATCGAGCGTTCGAGCGACACGCCGCTCGCGATCGTCGACTATGCCCACACGCCCGACGCGCTGACGCTCGCGCTCGAGGGGGTGCGCCCCATCACCCCTGGCCGCCTCATCCTCATCTTCGGCTCGGACGGCGACCGCGACCAGGGCAAGCGTCCCGTGATGGGGGAGATCGCCGCGAACCTCGCCGACGTCATCGTGCTGACCGACGAGAACCCCCGCTCCGAGGAGCCCGCCGCGGTGCGCGCCATGATCCGCGCGGGCATCGAGAAGGTCCGCCCCGACCTCGCCGACGTGCACGAGGTCGAGCCCCGCCTGCTCGCGGTCGAGACGGGCCTGCGCCTGGCCGGGCCCGAGGACACCGTCATCGTCACGGGCAAGGGCCACGAGCCGTACCAGGAGATCGCCGGGGTGTTCCACCCCTACAACGACCGCGACGCGTACCTGCAGGCGCAGGCGCGGATTGCGGCCGAGAGGAAGGGCACGGCATGAGGCCGCTGACCGCCCAATGGGTCGCGAACGCCGTCCGCGGCGAGCTCGCCGCCGACGTCACCGCAACCGTCACGTCCGTCGAGAAGGATTCGCGCGCCGTCACCGCCGGCGCACTGTATGTGGCATTCATCGGTGAGAGGGTCGACGGCCACGACTATGCGGCCCAGGCCTTCGAGGCGGGCGCCACCCTCGCGCTGGTCAGCCAGCCCGTGCCGGGTCCCCACGTCCTCGTGGACGATGTGGTCGCGGCGCTCGGCCACCTGGCGCAGGCCTACCTCGCGTTGCTGCGCACCGAGGGTGACATCACGGTGATCGGCATCACCGGCTCGAACGGCAAGACCACCACCAAGGACCTGCTCGCGCAGGTGTTGCCGGACTCGGTCGCGCCCGTGGGCTCGTTCAATAACGAGATCGGCCTGCCGCTGACGGTGCTCGGCGCGGATGCGGGCACACGTCACCTCGTTCTCGAGATGGGGGCCTCCGCGCCCGGCGACCTCGCCTACCTCACGGGCATCGCGCCGCTCGATGTGGCCGTCGAGCTCACGGTCGGTTCGGCCCACCTCGGCGGCTACGGCTCGCCCGAGGCGCTCGCCGAGGAAAAGGCGAGCCTCATCGACGGGCTGGTGCCCGGTGGCGTCGCCGTGCTCAACGCCGACGACCCGCGCGTCGCGGCGATGGCCGCTCGCCCCGCTCTCGCGGCCGAGGGCCGGCGCACCCGCACCTTCGGGGTAGGCGCGCGTGGGGGAGTCGACGTGTGTGCGACCGAGCTCACCAGCGACCGTGGCCGCGCCTCCTTCATCCCCGAGGCCGATGGCGTCGTCACCGACCGCATCACCCTCGCGCTCGTGGGCGAGCACCACGCGACCAATGCGTTGGCCGCGCTGACGACGGCCCTCGCGTGCGGCATCGGCCTCGCGGACGCCGCCGCCGCGGTGGCGTCCGCCTCGCCCCTGAGCCCCCACCGCATGGCGCTCACCGAGCGCCCTGACGGCGTGTGGATCCTCGACGACGCCTACAATGCGTCGCCCGAGTCCATGCGCGCCGCCCTGCGTGCCCTGAAGGACGTCGCCGTGGACGGCCGTTCCTTCGCGGTCGTGGGAGAGATGCTCGAGATGGGCGACGCGTCCCTGGCCGCGCACGAGGAGGTCGGCCTCGACGCGGTGCGCCTGCGCATCGACCACCTCGTCGTCGTTGGGGCGGGGGCGCGCGCCGCCTACGTCTCGGCTGTGCGCGAGGGCTCGTGGGGTGACGAGGCCGCCTTCGTCGCTACCATTGACGAGGCCCGCGCGTTCCTCGACGGGCGCCTCACGCGTGGCGACACCGTGCTCGTCAAGGCGTCCCACGGCTCCGGGCTGTGGAAGCTGGCCGACGACCTGGTGGGAGAAACTGCATGAGAGCCGTGGTGTTCGCGGGAGGAATCTCGCTCGTCATCGCGCTGCTGGGTACGCCGCTGTTTATCCGCTACCTCACCCGCCACCAGTACGGGCAGTTCATCCGTCATGATGGGCCCGCGTCCCACCTCGTGAAGCGCGGCACCCCCACCATGGGTGGCGTCGTCATCATCATCGCCCTCGTCTTGGGCTGGCTGGGCGGCAACCTGCTAACCGGCCGCACGCCCTACGCCTCGTCGATGCTCGTGGTCTTCCTCATCGTCGGGCTCGGCTTCGTGGGCTTCCTCGACGACTACATCAAGATCCGCCAGGAACGCTCGCTAGGCCTCAGAGCCCGCTACAAGATCCTGGGCCAGGCCGTCGTGGGCATCGCGTTCGCCGTGCTGGTGCTGCAGTTTCCCAACGACCACGGTGACACCCCGGCGTCGACGGCGATCTCCTTCCTGCGCGACACGGTCATCGACCTGGCCTACTGGGGACCGGCTGTCGGCATCATCCTGTTCGTGATCTGGTCCAACTTCCTCATCACGGCCTGGTCGAACGCGGTGAACCTCACCGACGGCCTCGACGGCCTCGCGACGGGCGCCTCGCTGATCTTCTTCGGCGCCTACACGCTGATCTGCATCTGGCAGTACAACCAGTGGTGTGGCTTCACCTCCGCCGCGGCGCAGTGCTACGAGGTCCGCGACCCGCGTGACCTGGCGATTCTGGCCGCCGCGATCGCCGGAGCCTGCTTCGGGTTCCTGTGGTGGAACGCCTCGCCCGCCAAGATCTTCATGGGCGACACCGGCTCGCTCGCGCTGGGCGGCGCGATCGCGGGCATCACCATCATGTCCCGCACGGAGCTCCTGGGTGTCATCATCGGCGGGCTGTTCGTCATCATCGTCGCCTCGTCGGTCATCCAGATCGGCTACTTCAAGATCTCGGGCGGTAAACGCGTCTTCAAGATGGCGCCGCTGCATCACCACTTCGAGCTCATGGGCTGGGGAGAGGTGACGATCGTCATCAGATTCTGGATCATCGCGGGCCTGTGCGCCGCGGTGGGTGGCGGCATCTTCTACGCCGAATGGGTGGCATCGCTACCCTCGGGCGCGTGAGCGGCGCATGACGGGCCGGCTCGACGGCCTGACCGTCCTGATCCTGGGGTTCGGGGTGGCGGGCCGCTCCGCGCGTGAGGCGGCGCTCGCCGAGGGTGCCACCGCCGTGGTGGTCGACCCGCACGCGGCCGATGCGGACCATGCCTCGCTCGACGGCCTCGCCCTGGGTGCATTCGACCTGTGTATGTCGTCGCCAGGCTTCGCACCCCACCACCCGTGGGTGGTGGCGGTGGCCGATGCCGGGGTGGAGATCGTCTCCGAGATGGAGTTCGCGTGGCGCGTGCGTCGCGAGGGCATCCCGTGGGTGCTCGTCACCGGCACCAACGGCAAGACGACGACCACACAGATGGTGGGAGCCATCGCCGAGGCCGGCGGACTCGACGTGGCGGTGTGCGGCAAC
This sequence comes from Demequina sp. NBRC 110055, assembly GCF_002090135.1. Lineage (GTDB taxonomy): Bacteria > Actinomycetota > Actinomycetes > Actinomycetales > Demequinaceae > Demequina. Next base: position 148,891 of record NZ_BBRL01000007.1, read on the forward strand.
ATGGGCATCCCTGTCATTGGCGCCGCGCGCGAGCAGCACGATCTTGTGGCCGTGGAGATCGCCTCGCTCCAGTTGCACTTCACCACGACCCTGTCGCCGCACGCCGCCGTGTGTCTCAACGCCGACGAGGACCACCTCGACTGGCACGGCTCCGTCGAGGCCTACCGCGCGGACAAGGCGCGGGTGTACCGGCACGTGCAGGTCGCGTGCGTGTACGGCGCCCACGACGCGCTCGTCGAGGAGATGGTCGGCGAGGCGGACGTCGTCGACGGCGCCCGGGCGGTCGGCGTCACGCTCGGCAGCCCGGCGGTCAGCCAGGTGGGCGTCGTCGAGGGGGTCCTCGTCGACCGCGCCTTCCACGACGACCGGCGCCGCGAGGCCCTCGAGCTGGGCCACGTCGACGACCTGGCACACCTGGTGGCCGGAGCCGTGCCGCCCTATCTGGTGTTTAACGCGCTGGCCGCCGCGGCCCTGTGTCGGGCGGTGGGGGTGGCACCCGAGGCGGTCGCCCGCGGACTGGCGGGCTTCTCTCTCGACGCGCACCGCACGGCGTTCGTGGCTCGGGTCGACGACGTCGACTACGTCGACGACTCGAAGGCCACCAATGCTCACGCCGCCATCGCGGCGTTCGGCGGACGTGCCCCGTCATCGGTCGTATGGCTCGCCGGGGGACAGGCCAAGGGCCAGGAGTTCGACGCGCTCGTGCGGTCCGTCAGGGACCGGGTGCGACACGTGGTGCTGCTCGGCGAGGACCCCGAGCCGCTCGCGAGCGCACTCGCGGGACACGCCCCCGATATCCCGGTGACCCGCATCGAGCCGGGAGACACTGTGATGCAGCGGGCGGTCCAGGCGGCCCGTGAGGTTGCTCGCGCTGGGGACACCGTGTTGTTGTCGCCGGCGTGCGCATCGTTTGACCAGTTCCGCTCCTACGCGGACCGAGGAGAGACCTTCGCTCGCGCGGTGGAGGCGCTCAAGGCCTAAGAGGAGGCGTCATGACGGCCACGGCCCCGCGACGCACCCAGGCTGAGCCCGCGCCCAGCGGGTCGCCCGTCGCGACCTATTACCTGTTGATCGCGTCGACGTCGATCCTGGTCCTCGTCGGCCTGGCGGGCGTCCTGTCGGCGTCCTCCAACGCGGCGCTGCGCGCCGACTCGGGCGCCAACCCCTACCGCCTGTTCTTCATTCAGCTCATCGCGCTCGGCATCGGCGTGACCGCCGCGGCCATCGGCTCGCGCCTATCTGTGACGATGTGGAAGCGGCTCGCGCCCTGGGCGCTGGCCGCGTCGATCGCGTTGCTCATCGTCGTGCTGGTCGCCGGTGAAGCCGTGGGCGGTAACCGCAACTGGATCCGCTTCGCCGGGATGAGCTTCCAGCCCTCCGAGGCCGCCAAGCTGGGCCTCGCCCTCTTCCTCGGTGTCGTGCTCTCGACGTTTAGGCGTGAACTCACCACGTTCAAGGGCATCCTCGTGCCCGGCGGCATCGCCTCCGGCATCGTGCTCCTTCTCGTCGGCGCCGGTGGCGACCTCGGCACCGCCATGGCCATCGGCCTGGTCATCGGCGCCTGCTACTGGGTGGCCGGCGTGCCGCTGCGCTACTTCGCGATCATTGCCGGTATCGGCGTCGCGGGCGTCCTGTACATGCTCGAGAAGGGTCAGACCCGCGGCAGCCGCATCGACGTGTGGCTCAACCCCGAGAATTGCGACCCGCAGGGCTCGTGCATGCAGGCCATCCACGGGCTGTGGGCCCTCGCCTCTGGCGGCGTGTGGGGGCTTGGCCCCGGCATGAGCCGCGAGAAGTGGGGCGGCCTGCCCGTCGCGGACTCGGACTTCGTGTTTGCCGTGTGGGGCGAGGAGTTCGGCCTCATCGGTGCCCTTGTCGTCCTCGTCGCGTTCGGCATGATGGCCGTCGCGATCAACCGCCTCGTCAAGCGCCACCGCGACCCGTTCGTGCAGATTGCTGCCGCGGGCATCGGCGCGTGGCTCGTGGGCCAGGCTCTCATCAACATCGCGGTGGTCATCGGACTGCTGCCCGTCACGGGCGTGCCGCTGCCGCTCGTGTCTTCCGGAGGATCGTCACTCATCATGTCCCTGACCGCCGTCGGTGTGTTGCTGGCCTTTGCGCGTCACGAGCCGGGCGCGGAGGAGGCGTTCGCCGCGCGCCCCGGCCTCATCAAGCGGTCCGTCGCCGTGGTCTCGCGAGGCCGCCGTGGCTAACTTCCTCGTCGCCGGCGGAGGTACCGCCGGGCACGTCAATCCGATGCTCGCCACCGCTCACGAGCTCGTCTCCCGAGGCCACGAGGTCGCCGCGTTCGGCACCTCTGTGGGGCTCGAGGCCGACCTGGTGCCGCGGGCGGGCTTCACGCTGCACGAGGTGCCCAAGGTGCCGCTGCCGCGCCGGCCGTCGATGGATCTGCTGCGCCTGCCCCAGAACTGGGCGGCCGCGGTGGGCGCCGCCAGCCGGGCCATCGAGGCGAGTGGGGCCGATGCCGTCATCGGTTTCGGTGGCTACGTCTCCACCCCCGCGTATCGCGCCGCGCGCAAGGCGGGCATTCCGATCATCGTGCACGAGGCGAACGCGAAGCCCGGCCTCGCCAACCGCCTCGGCGCGCGCTGGACCGCGCATGTGGCCGTTACTGCGCCCGGCACGCCGCTGCCGCATGCGACCGTGACCGGCATGCCGCTGCTGCCGCCGGTGCGCGACCTTGCCGGCGACCTGGCCGACCCCGCCACCGCCGCGGCCCTGCGCCGCGACGCCCGCCTCGCGCTCGACTGGGACGAGGACGCGGTCGTGTTGGTCGTTACGGGCGGCTCCTTGGGGGCCGCGAGCCTGAACGCCGCGACGGTGGGTGCCGTCGGCGACCTGGTGGCCGCGGGCGTGCACGTGTGGCACCTCACGGGCCGCGACAAGGCCGACGATGCCCTGGCGGCGCGCGACGCGCTGCCGGCGGACGTGCGCGAGCGCTACCGCGTGGAGGAGTACAGCCACGACATGGCACAGGTCTTCGCCGCGGCCTCGGCCGTGGTGTGCCGCTCGGGAGCCGGAGCGGTCGCCGAGGCGACCGCGATGCGCCTCCCCACCCTGTATGTTCCCCTGCCGCACGGCAACGGCGAACAGGCCCTCAACGCACGCCCGGCCGTCGAGGCCGGCGCGGCAGCGCTCGTGGATGACGCGGACCTCACCCCCGCGCGCTTGCTCGAGGAGGCGACCCGAATCCTCGAACCCGGCACCGCCCGCACCATGAGCGAGGCCGCCGCCGACTTCGGCATCACGGACGGTGCCGCGCGACTCGCGTCGATGGCGGAGGCGGCACTGTGAGCCGGGTGCACTTCATCGGCGTGGGCGGCTCCGGTATGTCGGCCGTGGCGCGCCTGACCGCCGCGCGCGGCCACGTGGTCTCCGGCTCGGACCAGCGCGAGTCCCACTACTTCCTGGCGCTGCGCGACGCCGGCATGGATGTGCGCATCGGTCACGACGCCGCCTACGTCGAGGGCGTCGACACGGTGGTCATCTCGTCGGCCGTGCGCGAGACGAACCCCGAGCTGGCGCGGGCGCGCGAGCTCGGCGTCGAGGTCATCCATCGCTCGGAGGCCCTGGCGCGTGCGCTCGATGATCAGCGCCTCATCGCGGTGGCCGGCACTCACGGCAAGACCACCACATCGGCGATGGTCGCGCACGTGCTCCACGGTGCGGGCATCGACGCCGGCTTCGCCGTGGGGGCTCGCGTGTTCGGCGTCGAGGGCGCCGTCGCCGGCGGCTACCCGGGCACCGCGGGGATCAGCGCGGTCGAGGCCGACGAGTCGGACGGCTCGTTCCTGCGCTACCACCCCGAGGTCGCGATCCTGCTGAACGTCGAGCCCGATCACTTGGACCACTACGGCACCGTCGAGGCGATGCATGAGGCGTTCGTCCAGTTCGCGAGCGACTGCCGCGTCCTGGTCGCCTGCGCCGACGACGCCGTCGTCATGGCGATCGCCGGGCGCGCCGCCGACGCGGGCGTCGACGTCATCACGTATGGCACGGGCGAGGCGGACGTGGTCGTCACCGATCGCGCACTGGTGCGCGACGGCGACGCCTTCCCCCTCCACGTGCCCGTGCCCGGAGCGCACATGCGGCTGAACGCCGCTGCCGCCTGGGCGGCAGCGGTGGCCGTGGGCGCCGATCCCCACCGTGCCGCGGGCGCCGTCTCGACGTTCGCCGGTACGGGCCGGCGGTACCAGGTGCGCGGTGAGGTCCACGGCGTTACCGTGGTCGACGACTACGCGCACCATCCGACGGAGGTCGCCGCGCTTCTCGCGGCGGCGCGCTCGACGGGGGCGAAGCGCCTGGTCGTGTTGTTCCAGCCCGCGCTGTTTACGCGCACGCAATTGCACGCCGCCGCCTTCGGCGAGGCGCTGTCGATTCCCGACGCGGACATCGTGATCGCGGGCGTGCACGGCGACCGCGAGGACCCCATCCCCGGTGTCACCAGCCAGTCCATCCTCGACGCCGTCACGCCGCGCGACGGCGCGACCGCACGTGTGGTCGAGGACCTTGCCGAGGCCGCCGCGACCGCGGCAAGCCTGGCACGCGACGGCGACCTGGTGCTGACGGTCGGTTCGGGCCCCGTCACGTACGCGGCGGACTGGATCCTGGACGCGCTGCGGGAGCGCGCGTGAGCGACCAGCGTCGTCCCCAGCCGCCGACCGTCCCGCCGCGTCGGCCGGCGACGCCGCGGCGCGCGTCCGCGGGCACGACGACGCAGGAGCGCCCGACGTCGGCGACGACCCCCACGCGCACCGGGCCTCGCGCCGCGCCCCCGGCCCCCCGTTCTCCCGCGACGGGCGCCACCGCGCGCACGACGCCCTCACCCCGCGCTGGCGCGACGCCGCGCCCCACCTCCACCTCGGCCACACCGGACGCGGGCTGGCTGAAGAGCTGGACCAGGCGCGTGACGCGCCGAGGCGACCACGAGACCGTCCCGGCCCCGGCATCGGCCATCCGCAAAGACGTGGGCGACGGCACCATCGCCACCCCATGGGCGCGGGTCAGCGCACGCCTGCGCCCCGACACCGTCACGCAGCGACTCCAGGAGCGCCTGCGCGAGCGCCGCAGCGCGGACAGGCGCCTGTTCCTCAAGCGCTGGAGCATCCGGCTCGGCATTGCGGCGGTCATCGCCGCCGCGGTCTGGGCGCTGCTCATGTCGCCGCTGTTCGCGTTCGACGACTCCAAGGTGCAGACCTCGGGCTACGGCACGGTCGTGGACCCTACGGACGTCGAGGCGATCCTCGCGCCCTATGCGGGTGAGTCGCTCGCGCTCGTGAACACGTCACACGTCGAGAACCAACTCACGGAGCTCGTGGGCGTGCAGTCGGCGCAGATCGAGAAGGTATGGCCCCAGGGGCTGCGCGTGACCCTCACACCGTCGGAGCCCGTCGCGGCGATTCCGGACGACGAGGAGGGCTTCCGGCTGGTGAACCTTGCGGGGGAGCAGGTGAGCTCCTCAGAGGAGGCCCCGGCCGACCTTCCCGTGATCGACATCCCGGTGGGCGAGGAGCACGAGCGGATCCTGTCCGGCGTGCTCGCGGTCGTCGAGGAGATCCCGCTCGAGCTGCGCGAGTCGGTCGAGGGCGTCGAGGCCGAGACCGAAGACTCGATCCGTTTCACGCTGCGTGACGGGCCCGCGGTCGAGTGGGGAAGTGGCGAGGACTCCGCCACCAAGGCCGCCGTCCTCGGGGTGCTGCTAGCGGACGACGCCTCGAAGGATGCGTCGCTCATCGACGTCTCCGCGCCCACGTTCCCCACCGTGTCCTGACGCGACTCGCCGCGATTATCCGCGACACGCGCGCGCCGCTGACGGGAAATGTGCACCGTGCCCGTACCGTCATGCGTGGAAACAAGTTGACATAACTATAACCCTCAAGTAGAGGGTTAAGGTTGGGAGAGGGTCTCATGGCCGCACCGCAGAATTACATCACCGCCATCAAGGTCGTCGGCGTGGGCGGCGGCGGCGTGAACGCCGTCAACCGCATGATCGACGTCGGGCTGAAGGGCGCCGAGTTCATCGCGATCAACACCGACGCTCAGGCGCTGCTGATGTCCGATGCCGACGTCAAGCTGGACATCGGCCGCGAGCTCACCCGTGGGCTCGGCGCCGGCGCCGACCCCGAGGTGGGCCGCCAGGCCGCCGAGGACCACGCCGACGAGATCGCCGAGGCGCTCAAGGGCGCCGACATGGTCTTCGTCACCGCGGGTGAGGGCGGCGGCACCGGCACCGGCGGCGCACCCGTCGTGGCCCGCATCGCCCGCGAGCTCGACGCGCTGACCGTTGGCGTCGTCACCCGCCCGTTCGGCTTCGAGGGCCGCCGCCGTGCCGACCAGGCCGATGCCGGTATCCAGACGCTGCGCGAAGAGGTCGACACCCTCATCGTCATCCCCAATGACCGCCTGCTCGACATCTCGGACGCGCAGCTCAGCGTGCTGGGCGCGTTCGCGGCGGCCGACCAGGTGCTCCAGGGCGGCGTCCAGGGCATCACCGACCTCATCACCACCCCCGGCCTCATCAATGTCGACTTCAACGACGTGAAGTCGGTCATGAAGGGCGCCGGCACGGCACTCATGGGTGTCGCGAGCTCGCGCGGCGAGTCCCGTGCACTCGAGGCGGCCGAGGGTGCGATCGCGTCGCCGCTGCTCGAGGCGTCCATCGAGGGCGCGCACGGCGTGCTGCTGTCGATCGCCGGTGGCTCGAACCTGGGCATCAAGGAGGTCGAGAACGCCGCCCGCCTGGTGCGCGAGGCGGCTCACCCCGAGGCCAACATCATCTTCGGAACCGTCATCGACGACTCGCTGGGCGACGAGCTGCGCATCACCGTGATCGCGGCCGGTTTCGACGGTGGCGCGCCGACCACCCGTCGTCACGAGGGCGCGATCGGCGGCTACGAGAACGCCTCGGCCGCCCCCGCCGCCGCGGAGAAGGAGCCGGTCCAGGCCCCCGTCGAGCCCTCGAGCGCGCAGGCCGTGCCGCAGGCGCTCGATGCCGACGAGCCCGAGCCCGACACCGACGCGATTCCCGTGCGCCCGTCACGTTCCGACGACGTGCTGGACGTTCCCGAGTTCCTGCGATAACCCGCATGATCGACGCCGGGCTTCCCGTCCGCGCGTTCTTCACCACCCGTGACGGGGGAGTCTCCCTCGCCCCGTTCGACACGCTCAACGTCGCCGACCATGTGGGCGACGACCCGGCGGCGGTTCGCGAGAACCGCCGCCGGGTGGAGCGGATGGCCGATGCCCCCGTCACCTTTCTGACGGCCGAGCACGGCATCACGGTCGCCAGGGTCGACGCACCCGGCGCGCCGTCGCCGCGCGCCGACGTGCTGGTCACCACGACCCCTGGCGTGGCGCTCGCCGCGATCGCCGCCGACTGCGTGCCGGTGGTGTTGCACGATGCCGTGACGGGCGCCGTGGCTGCGGTGCACGCGGGGCGCCCCGGAGTTTTTGCCGGCGTCATCGATGCGGCCTGGGCCGCACTGCTCGACCTGCGCCCGCGAGACGCGGCGCGCGACGCCATCCGTGCCGCCATCGGCCCCGCGATCTGTGGCCGCTGCTATGAGGTCCCCGACGAGATGCGGGCGGCCGTCGCCAGGCGCCACCCGCTGGCGTTCTCCCAGACCTCCTGGGGCACTCCCGCGCTGGACCTGCCTCGGGCCATCGAGGCACGCCTGGGCGAGCTGGGGGCACGTGACATCACCCGCATCCCGGTATGCACCCTCGAGGATGAGCGGGTGTTCTCGTACCGCGGCGAGCGCGTCACCGGGCGCCATGCCGGCGTCATCGTCCATCCGTGATGAGGCGCGGCGTGTCGCTCCCGATCCTCGGCATCCTCGGCCCGTACCTTGAGAGGGAACTTCAGGTGACCACCGGCAGGAGAAACCATGAGCGCCATGCGTAAGGCGATCCAGTACCTCGGCTTCGACACGAGCCAGCACGAGGACTACGACTACACGGATGAGGAGCTCGCTCCCGTGACCCACCTGCACGAGGTTTCCGAGGTGCGCGAGAAGGCCGAGGCCCCGGCGGCGCGCGAGCGCCACCGCACCCCCGCATCGGCCATGTCGGACAGCGACCTGCGCCGCATCCAGACCATCAAGCCGCGCACCTACAACGACGCGCGCCTGATCGGCGAGGCGTTCCGTCAGGGCGTGCCGGTCATCATGAACCTCACCGAGATGTCGGACGCCGACGCCAAGCGCCTGGTGGACTTCTCCGCAGGCCTGTCGTTCGGCCTGCACGGGTCCATCGAGCGCGTCACCACCTCGGTGTTCCTGCTGTCGCCCGCGCACGTCGAGATCGGCGTGGACGAGGAGCCTCCCGCTCGCAAGGACAGTGAGTTCTTCAACGAGCGCTGACGTCGGTTAGGCTCACCGCGTGTCAGCAGCTATCTCCGTGGTGCAGTTCGCCCTGTTCTTGTTCATGATGGCGCTCATCGGCCGCATGATCTTGGGCTTTGTGATGTCGTTCTCGCGCGACTGGCGTCCTGCCGGCGCGATGCTGGTCGTGACGGAGTCGATCTTCACCGTCACGGACCCTCCGCTCAAGGCGCTTCGGAAGGTCATTCCTCCGCTCCAGCTCGGTCAGATCCGCTTCGATCTGGCCTTCCTGGTGCTGTTCCTTGGCTGCTCGATTCTTAGCAACCTGCTCAATGTCTTTGTCGCGTGACTCATGTGCGCGTCGATAGACATGTGAGTACAGTGAAAACTCATCAGCCCTGGTCGGCGTCCGCCGGCCGCGACTTAACCCGAGGTGGTCACCCATGGCACTTCTGACGGCAGAGGACGTCCTCAACAAGGCGTTCTCCAAGACCAAGTACCGCGAAGGTTTCGACCAGGACGAGGTCGACGACTTCCTGGATGAGGTCGCGCACACCATCTCGTCGCTCATCGCCGAGCGTGACGACCTCGCGCAGCGCCTCGCGCAGGCACAGGCCGGTCAGCCCGCCGCCGAGGCCCCCGCACAGGGCGACAACCTCCTGCAGGCCGCCACCGACCCGACGCCTCCGAGCGCCACCGGCATGCTGGCCATGGCGCAGAAGCTGCACGACGAGTACGTCGCCGCCGGTGAGGAAGAGCGCGACCGTCTCATCGACGAGGCCAAGACCAAGGCCGAGTCGATCGTCGAGCAGGCCGAGACCGATGCCAAGAGCCGCATGGATGACCTCGCGACCGAGCGCAGCGCCCTTGAGTCGAAGATCGACGACCTGCGCCGCTTCGAGCGCGACTACCGCGGCCGTCTCAAGAGCTACCTCGAGAACCTGTTGGGAGACCTCGACCACGGTGGCGACGAGACCCCCGCGGCCCCCGCTGCGTCGTCGGCCGCTCCGGCCGTTGCCGGTGGCTTCGGCCTGGCGAGCGCAGCGGCAGCCGTGAACTCGGCCGCCGATGCCCCCGCCGAGGAGCCCGTCGAGGAGTCCTCCGACGAGGTCGAGCGCCCCGAGCCCACCCCGAGCCCGTGGGCCCAGGTGCGCGACCAGTCCGCCGCATCGGCCGTGTCCGCGCAGGAGTCCGGCGAGGCGGAGGTGCCCGCATGGGGCGCCTCGCAGTACACCCCGCGCCTCGAGCCCCGCGACGACGTCGAGCAGTCGAACGTCGCTCGTACTTTTGGTGCCGACGCCGAGGGCGAGCAGCACTAAGACCACACCGCGAGGGGCGCCGCGTCGGCTGAGGCCGGGCGGCGCCTCGTCGTGTGCCGCGTGGCGCTTTGCTCGCGCGCCGGAATCGGACTAACATCGCTCCACTACCCGAAACGAGGATGGGCATGACCAGTACAGACCTGACGGTGGTGGTGATCGACCCCGCCGATCTGAAGGCCTCCGACGCGAAGGCCATGCCCGTGCGCGACGGCGACGAGCCGTGGAAGATCGCGGAGTTGCGCGACATCGTCACGACACTCAACGAAGACGTCGAGCGCCTGGTAGCCGAGTTCGAGGGCGCCGAGAGCGAGCTCGACGATCTGCTGCACACCTCCGAGGGTGCCGGTGACGACCAGGCCGACGCCGGCTCGACCGCGCTGGAGCGCGAGCAGGAGATGTCGATCGTCAAGAACACCCGCGAGATGCTTGAGCAGAGCATCGACGCGCTGCGCCGCGTCAAGGCCGGCCACTTCGGTGCCTGCCAGGTGTGCGGGCAGGGCATCGGCAAGGCCCGCCTGCAGGCGTTCCCCCGTGCCACCCACTGCGTCACCTGCAAGCAGCGCGAGGAGCGTCGTTGACCTGGCGGCCAGCCTTTTGGCTGGTCGCTGCCGCCGTCGTAGCCGTTGACCAGGCCACCAAGATCTGGTCGCTCAATAGCCTGGTGCCGTACGAGAAGCACGAGATTATCGGCGAGTGGCTGCAACTCCAGTTGGTATTCAACTCGGGTGCCGCCTTCTCGCTGGGAGCCGACTACACGTGGATCGTGACGCTCGTCATGATCGCGATCACCGTCGGCATCGTCTGGTACGCGCGGCGCGCACAGTCGACCCTGGCGATCTGGCTCTTCGGCTTGGGCCTCGGCGGGGCGATCGGCAACCTCATTGATCGCGTGTTCCGGGAGCCGGGCTTCATGCACGGTCACGTGGTCGACATGATCAACTACAACAACTGGTTCGTGGGCAACGTCGCGGACATCGCCATCGTCGGCGTCGCCGTGGTGTTCCTGATCGCGGCGTTCGCCGGTCGCACGGTGCTGGCGCCGTTGCAAGGTGGCGATGCTGGCAGTGCCGCTGCGGGCAGTGCCGATGGGGGCAGTGCCGATGCGGGCGACGCCACCCCCGCGGGTGACGCCGATCCTTCCACCACCGCATCGGCCTCCGGCACCGCAGCAGACGCGCCCTCGCCGGCCGCGCCGTCACCCGCGACCCCGGACGCCGGGGCCCACCGTGGGTGAGACGCGCTACCTTCCCGTTCCCGACGCGCTGATCGGCGACCGCGCCGACGCCGCGCTGTCGCGCATGCTGGGCCTGTCGCGCACGAAGGCGGCCGATGTGCTCGCCGCGGGCGGCGTCATGCAGGACGGACGCACGCTCGCGAAGTCGGACCGCGTGGGCGACGGAATGCTCATCGTGGACCTGCCCGACGAACGCTCCGCGGCGCCGGAACCCGAGGTCCCCGGCGGCCTCGCGCTGGTGTACGAGGACGATGACCTGGCCGTCGTGGATAAGCCCGTCGGCGTCGCCGCGCATCCTTCGCCCGGCTGGACCGGCCCGACCGTGGTGGGGGCGTTGGCATCGGCGGGCGTGACGCTCGCGTCCTCGGGCGCCGCCGAGCGCCAGGGGATCGTGCATCGCCTCGACGTCGGAACGTCCGGCCTGATGGTCGTCGCGAAGTCCGACATCGCGTACTCGCACCTCAAGCGTGCGTTCAAGGAGCGCACAGTCGAGAAGATCTACCACGCGGTCGCGCAGGGCCACCTGGACCCCACCGCGGGCACCATCGATGCGCCGATCGGCCGCCACCCCAGCTCCGACTGGAAGTTCGCGGTGACGCAGGACGGCCGCCCGTCCATCACCCATTACGAGGTGCTGGAGATGTTCCCTGCGGCGTCGCTGCTGGAGATCCACCTCGAGACCGGGCGCACGCACCAGATCCGCGTCCACATGTCCGCGATGCGCCACCCGCTCGCGGGCGACCTCACGTATGGCGCCGACCCCACGCTGGCCACGCGCCTGGGCCTCACCCGCCAGTGGCTCCATGCCCGTGAGCTCGCGTTTGCTCACCCCACCCGTGACGGCGAGGTGCGGGTCACCTCCGAGTACCCGGCGGACCTTGCCGCGGCGCTGGAGACCCTGCGCGGCTAACCCCTCCGGCATCGGTTTGGCCCACGGTTGTGACTGATGTGGCTGATGCGACGCGTGGGTGCGTCACATCAGCCACATCAGCGTGTACGAGCCCCATGTGTGGGCCACACCGATGGGAGTCAGGGGAGGGTCGCCAGGAAGTCCAGCATCGCTGTGCTGATCTGCGCGCGGGCCTCGTCGTCGCCGAGCGTGGGCGTGCCGTCGCCCGGCTGCACCCCGTAGTCGCCGAAGGACGCGTGGCTCGCGCCCTCGATCACGGTGAACACGGTGTCCTCGGGCAGGTCCGCGCGGGACGCCTCGATCTTGTCCGGAGTCGACAGCCCGTCCTCGGACGCGGAGATCGACAGCACCGGGACGGTGAGCGACTCGGAAATATCGTCGGCGGGGTAGGAGCCCAAGAGGATCAGCCCCGCCGTCCCGCCCAGGTCGTCGCCGTCGTGGTCGTCCGCCTGCATGGCCGCGACCGTGCCCCCGAGTGAGTGCCCGGCGACCACCCATTGCGCGACATACGGCTCGCGCAGCGGGTCGGGCCAGCGCGACAGCGCCGTGAAGGCAATGCCAAGGGGCTGCTTGATGATGACGACCGGATACCCGGCCTCGGCGAGAGGCGTGAGCTCCGCGACGTAGGCGCGGGCGTCGACCCGCGCGCCCGGCTGGAACAGCACGCCGGTGCCGTCCACGGTAGTGCTGTCGACCCGGCTAAGGGTGATCTGCGTGGCCGTTTCCTCGACGGTGACGGTGTCGGTGCCGTCCATCGCGCTCAGCGAGGGCTCGGTCGCGCCGAACGGCGTGAGCCACACCAGGAACGCCACCCACGCAAGGGTCGCGACGTAGCCGACGAGACGCAGCGCCAGGCGCCAGCCCCGCGGGCCGTCGTCGGACATCGGCCGTCGCCACGACCACACGAGCATCGCGAGGCCCAGGAGCGCGGTAAGGCCCAGCAGGCCCGGGTACAGGGGGCTACCGTGGACGACCGGGCTCCATGCCGTCGCCAGGACCCAGGCGGGCCCCGCGACAGCGACGACCGCCACGATCCGGGTGACCCACCGGGGCCAGGTGCGCGTCATCGGCGTTCCTGGTCAGGCGCGCTCAGCGTATCGAGGTACGGGCCAAGGAGGCGCAGCACGGTGCGCTCGACGTCTTCGAGGCTCTCACCGGATTCGAGGCGTCGCGAGGCATGCACGACGACGGTGTTGATCATCGCGCCGATCCGCTGGGGTTCCTGCTCACCGCCGCGGGTCAGCGCATCGAGCAGCGGCTCCATGAGGGTCCGATGGAACTGGCTGGCGCGCGCGCCCAGGGCCTCAGCCGGGCCTACCGACGACAGCGCCTTGGCGAGCGCATGCTGGCCGCCCGCGACCATCGCGAGGTTCTCGTGGATGAACGCGCGGACGATGTCGCCCGGCTCGCTGAGTGGCGCGTACGCGTCCTCGAATCGCCGCTCCCACTGCGGGAAGGCGTGGGCGATCACGGCCTCGAGCAGGGCATCGCTCGACGAGAAGTAGTGATAAACGCTCGAACGTGACAGCCCCGCGCGCTGGCCCACGTCGGCCAACGAGGGAGTGGACTCCGGGTGCTCGTGCAGAGCCTCGATGGCGGCGTCGAGGAGGGCCTGGAGGCGTGCGGCGCGATGCTCGGCCACGGTGGCCTCGTCGATCTTCGGCATATCTCCCTCCCCAGTGTCGTCGCTGGTGTGCGTGGGTTGCGCTGCTCAGGGTAGCGCGACTGCTAGCCCAATTCCTTGAGGATGCGCTTGGCGGACACGGGCTCCGAGGTGCCCAGGCGCTGCGCGAACAGCGACACCCGTAACTCCTCGATCAGCCAGCGGGCTCTCTCCAGCCGGGCCGCCCTCTCGGGGTCGGGGCGCCCGCGCTCGTACGCCGCTGTCGCCTCCGCGACGGTGTCCGCGACGTCGCGCACCTGGCCCGCGAGGACCGCGTCCTGGTGCGGGTTCGCGGCGGCCTTGTCGAGCCGCTGCGTCAGCGCGGTGAGGTAGCGCGCGAGGTGCGGAAGGCGCTGGTGCGGGGTCGCGGCGATGAAGCCGTCATAGATCAGCGTTCCGGCGACCGCGCGCAGGTCCGCGAGCGTGGTGAGGAGGGCGAGGGAGTTGGCACCGCCGATCGCGACGTCGAGTTCGCGATACGCCGTGAGTGCCTGGGCGGCGACCGCTGCCACCGCGAGGACCTCGTCCTCGAGCGCAGCGCGGACGCGCTCGCGCAGGGACTCGTAGGCGGGGCGGTCGCGCACCGCGGCGAGATCGTCGTCTGCCGTGAGCCGCGCGATGGCCGCGCGCTGCAGGTCTGTCGCGAGGGCATCGGTGGTGCGGTACGGCGAGGCACCCAGCGCCATCGCCTGCTGAGCGTTCCATCGCGTGGTGATGCGCTTGGTCGCGAGGGCGCACTCGGTCAGCAGCAGGGCGGCCACGCCACCCGCGTGGGACGGCGCGATGGCCTCGGCATGCGCGAGCACACGCAGCGACACCACGTCCTTGTCGGCGGCGAGGGCGGGATAGCCCCGTACCGTCGCGGTGCCCGCCTGGACGGTGACCTCGGACGGGAGCGCGTCGGAGGGCGAGCCCTCGATCTCCGGCCAGCCGGCGAGGTCGCCTTGCTCGATGGTGCCGGTGAGCACGGAAGATCCATGCCGTGCGGAGGTGTCCGGCGCGGGCCCACCGGCGCGCGGCTCGGCCTCGGGCCCGGCCTTCCCTGATCCGCGGCGCGCCACGCCAGCGGGAGTCCCGATGGCCGCCGCGACGGCCGCCTGCGCCTCGGGCGCGAGACGACGTTGCAGCGACAACAAGGACGTGGACTCGCCCAACACCTCGCGCCCGTCCTCGACGCGGAAGGTCATGCGCAGGTGGTCGGGCAGGCGCTCCTCGTAGCCGTCCCACGACTCGGCGGGGATCTCGACGTCGCGTAGCTCACGGACCGCACGCGTGAAGGCCTCGCGGTAGGGCTCGGCCATGTCGCCCGCGCGGGCCACGTCCTCCCACGCGGGGGACTCGGCGCGTAGCCACGCGACGATCGCGCGCGCGGCGTCGGGCGCGGGCACGAGGAGCCTGCGCACCGTCTTCGGCAGCGCCCTGATGGTGGCGGTCGCGAGGTCGTCGGCCATACCCGGCACCATCCAGTCGAACCCGTCGGGCACCACACGGGCGAGGACCGCAACGGGGATGTGGACCGTCACGCCGTCCGCCGCGGAGCCGGGGGAGAGCTGGTACGTCAGCGGCAGCGTGAGGTCGCCTTGGGGCCAGGCATCCGGGAAGGCGTCGAGGTCGAGGTCCTCGTGCTCGGGCGCGACGTCATCGAGGGAAAACGTCAGCAGCCGCGGGGAGCGGCGGCGCTCGCGGTCCCACCACCGGTCGAAGTGGCGCTGGGACACGATCGACTCGGGGAGGCGCTCGTCGTAAAAGTCGAACAGCGTGTCCTCGTCGACGATGAGCCCGCGCGAGCGCGTGCGCGCCTCGAGTTCCTCGGCCTCCGCGAGCACGCGCTGGTTGTCCTTCCAGAACCGATGATGCGTGCGCCACTCGCCCTGGACCAGGGCGTGCCGGATGAACAGCTCGCGCGCCTCCTCGGGGTGCAGGCGTCCCCACAACACCGTGCGGTCGGTGACGATCGGCACGCCGTAGAGCAGCACGCGTTCAGTCGCGACGGCCGCGCCGCGCTTGGCCGACCACACGGGCTCCGAGTGGGTGCGCTTGGCGAGGTCGCCCGCGAGCTCCTCAGCCCATTCGGGCTGGATCGCCGCGACGTCGCGCGCCCACAGCCGCGAGGTCTCGACCAGCTCGGCAGCCATCACGAAGGCAGGCGGTTTCTTGGACAGCGCAGAGCCGGGGAAGATCGCGAACCTGGTGCCACGCGAGCCCAGGTACTCGTTGCGCGCCTGCTTCTTGGCGCGACGCATGGCCGCCTCGCGGGCGCCGCCGCTGAGGTGAGAGAACTGCGAGGCCTTGGGCTCGCCCGTCTCCTGCATGCCGATCTGGCTGAGCAGGCCGGACAGGACGGAGCGATGGATCGCCTCCTCGTCCCACACGTAGCGCACCGAACCCGCGCGCGGGCCGTCGCCAGGGCGACCACCGCCCGAGGCTCCCTCGCCATCCGACCCAGCCGCGGCATCGGCCGCCACCGCATCCTTGCGCGCCCATTCAATGCCCAGCGGCTTCGCGGCGATGCGGATCTGCTCGACCACGTCCTGCCACTCACGAATGCGCAGGTAGTTCAGGTGCTCGGAGCGCACCTCGCGGCGGAACTGATTCCCGGAAAGCGAGCGCCGGCGCGCGCGCAGGTGCTCCCACAGGTTCAGATAGGTGAGCACGTCGGAGGTCGGGTCCGCGAAGCGGCGGTGCAGGGCGTCGGCGGTCTCGCGCACCTCGGCGGGGCGCTCGCGGGGGTCCTGGATCGACAGCGCGGCCGCGACGATCGCGACCTCGCGGGCCACGCCGCGGCGCGAACCCTCGACCACCATGCGGGCGGCGCGCGGGTCCATGGGCAGGCGCGACAGCGACCGGCCGGTGGCCGTGAGCCGGGTGACGCCGCCGGACACCTCGATCGCGCCCAGCTCGCTCAGCAGCTGCACGCCGTCGCGGATGGCGCGCGTGTCCGGCGGCTCCACGAACGGGAACGCGGCGACGTCATCCGGCGACGAGACCACGCCCACGGCGATCATCTGCAGCAACACGGAGGCGAGCGACGTGCGCAGGATCTCGGGCTCCGTGAAGGCGGGTCGGCCCTCGAAGTCCTCCTCCGAGTACAGCCGGATCGCGATGCCGTCGGCCAGGCGCCCCGCGCGGCCCGAGCGCTGGTTGGCGCTGGCCCGCGAGATGGGCTCGATGGGCAGGCGCTGCACCTTGGTGGCCTTCGAGTAGCGCGAGAT
Source organism: Demequina sp. NBRC 110055 (assembly GCF_002090135.1). Lineage (GTDB taxonomy): Bacteria > Actinomycetota > Actinomycetes > Actinomycetales > Demequinaceae > Demequina. The sequence goes on from NZ_BBRL01000007.1 coordinate 165,571, forward strand.
GCGCGCCGTGCCGGGGTCCACCACGTAGTGGATGCCGGGAACGGTCAGGGATGTCTCGGCGACGTTGGTCGCCAGCACGATGCGCCTGGCGCTGTGCGCCTCGAACACCCGATGCTGCTCGGCGGCGCTCAGGCGGCTGTACAGCGGCAGGATCTCGACGCGCCGGGCATGCTTGGGGTCGCGGGCGCGCGGGCCCAGGTGGCCCTCGAGCGCGTCGGCGGCGTCGCGGATCTCGCGCTCGCCCGAGAGGAACACGAGGATGTCGCCCGCGCCCTCGGTCAGCAGCTCTTCACACGCCGCGACGATTCCTGTCGCCTGGTCGACCTCGTCGCCGCGCGTCTCGCCCGCGAGGGGGCGATAGCGGATCTCCACGGGGTACGTCCGGCCCGTCACCTCGACCACGGGCGCCGTCTCTTGGGCGGCCGATGCGTCGGCTGGCTCGGGTACGGCAGGCGCCATGGCATCGGGCGCCGCCTCGAGCGGCGGCAGCGGGCCGCCGGGGGCGAAGTGGCGGGCGAAGCGCTCGGAGTCGATGGTGGCCGACGTGATGATGATCTTGAGATCGGGGCGGCGCGGCAGCAGGTTGGTCAGGTAGCCGAGCAGGAAGTCGATGTTGAGGCTGCGCTCGTGTGCCTCGTCGATGATGAGGGTGTCGTAGGCGAGCAGGTCGGGATCGCGCTGGATCTGGGCCAGCAGGATGCCGTCGGTCATGACCTTGACGAGGGTCTTCTCCGAGCTCTCGTCGGTGAATCGCACCTGGTAGCCGACGATGTCGCCGAGCGTGGTGCCCAGTTCTTCCGCGATGCGTTCTGCGACGGAGCGGGCGGCGATGCGGCGCGGCTGGGTGTGGCCGATCTGCCCCTCGCGGCCCCGACCGAGGTCCAGGCAGATCTTGGGCAGCTGGGTGGTCTTTCCCGATCCGGTCTCGCCCGCGACGATGACGACCTGGTTGTCGCGGATCGCGGCGGCGATGTCCTCGCGGCGTGCGCTCACGGGCAGCTCGGCGGGGTACGAGATGGGCGCGACGGTGACGGCTCGCCTGGCCGATGCCGCGGCCTCAAGCTCGCGTCGGTTCACCTTGCGGTGGGGGTCGCGGGGATTCGGCTTCTTGCCTTGGCGACCCCGACGGGAGCCGCGCCCGCGCGGCTGGCCGGCACCGGCATCGGCCGTCGGGGACTCGTCACTCACGCCTCTATTGTTTCAGGCCTGAGCCGCGGCCCGGCGCGGCCCGCGATGTCGGCGGGCGGTCCTAGAATCTTGTGCCATGCCGGGCTCCGATTTTGTTCACCTCCATGTCCACACCGAGTACTCGATGCTGGACGGTGCGGCGAGGCTGAACGATCTGTTTGAGCACGCCAAGGAACTGGGTCAAACCGCGATCGCGACGACCGACCACGGCTACATCTTTGGCGCCTACGACTTCTGGGCCAAGGGCCAGCAGTACGGCGTGAAGCCCATCATCGGCGTCGAGGCGTACCTGACCCCTGGCACCGCGCGTCAGGACAAGACGCGTGTGCGGTGGGGCGAACGCGGCCAGGAGTCGGACGACGTCTCGGCCGGTGGTGCGTACACCCACATGACCATGTGGGCGCAGAACACCGTCGGCATGCACAACCTGTTCCGCATGTCCTCCTACGCGTCGCTCGAAGGACAGTTCCACAAGCCCCGCATGGACCGTGACCTGCTGCAGCGCTACGGCAAGGGCATCATCGCGACCACGGGCTGCCCGTCGGGTGAGGTCCAGACACGCCTGCGCCTGGGCCAGTACGACGAGGCACTCAAGGCCGCCGGCGAGTTCCAGGACATCTTCGGCGCCGAGAACTTCTACGTCGAGCTCATGGACCACGGCCTTCTGCTGGAAAAGCGTGTGCGCGAGGACCTGCTGCGCCTGGCCCACCAGCTGGGCGCGCCGCTGGTCGCGACCAACGACTCGCACTACGTGCGCAAGGAAGACTCGGTCGCGCACGAGGCGCTGCTGTGTGTGCAGTCCGGCTCGAACCTCAACGAGCCCACCTACGAGCAGGGCGGCAAGCGCTTCGCCTTCAACGGCGACGGCTACTACCTCAAGAGCGCCGCGGAGATGCGCGAGCTGTGGCGCGAGCTGCCCGAGGCGTGCGACTCCACGCTCGAGATCGCCGAAAAGTGCGAAGTCGAGTTCAACACCAAGGCCGACTACATGCCGGTCTACGACGTCCCCGCGGGCGAGGACGAGCATTCGTGGTTCGTGAAGGAGGTCCAGAAGGGCCTGCACGAGCGCTTCGGCGAGACCATCCCGGCCGAGGTGCAGGAGCGCGCCGACTTCGAGATCGAGGTCATCGCTGGCAAGGGCTACCCGGGCTACTTCCTGGTCGTGGCCGACTTCATCCAGTGGGCCAAGGACAACGGCATCCGCGTGGGGCCGGGCCGTGGTTCCGGTGCGGGCTCCATGGCCGCGTACGCCATGAAGATCACGGACATCGATCCGCTGGTCCACGAGCTGTACTTCGAGCGCTTCCTCAACCCTGAACGCGAATCCAAGCCCGACTTCGATATCGACTTCGACGAGCGCCGTCGCTCCGAGGTCATTCGCTATGTAAGCGACAAGTACGGCGAGGAGAAGGTCGCGATGATCGCGACCTACGGCACCATTAAGGCCAAGCAGTCGCTCAAGGACGCGGCACGAGCGCTCGGCAAGCCGTTCTCCGTGGGTGAGACGCTGACCAAGGCGTACCCCGAGGCGATCATGGGCAAGGACATGCCCCTGGTCGGCATCACCGATGCCAGCCACGCACGCCACCATGAGGGTGCGGACTTCCGGGCGCTGCTCGAGACCGATCCCGAGGCACAGGAGGTCTTCGAGCTCGCGCAGGGCCTCGAGGGGCTGAAGCGCCAGTGGGGCGTGCACGCCGCCGGCGTCATCATGTCCAGCCATCCGCTGATCGACATCATCCCGATCATGCGGCGCGAGCAGGACGGCGCGGTCATCACGCAGTTCGACTACCCGACCTGCGAGGGTCTGGGACTGGTCAAGATGGACTTCCTGGGGCTGCGCAACCTCACGATTCTCGACGACGCCCTCGACAACATCGTCGACAACGGCAAGGAGCCGCTGGTCCTCGAGGAGCTCGAGCTCGCCGATGAGGCGACGTTCGATTTGCTGGGCCGAGGCGACACCCTCGGCGTCTTCCAGCTCGATGGCACGGCCATGCGCCAGCTGCTGCGCCAGATGAAGCCCGACACGTTCGAGGACATCTCCGCCGTCCTGGCGCTGTATCGCCCGGGCCCGATGGGCATGAACTCGCACACCAACTACGCGGAGCGCAAGAACGGGCGCCAGGAGATCTCGCCCATTCACCCCGAGCTCGACGAGCCGCTGCGCGAGGTGCTGGGGATCACGTACGGCCTCATCGTGTACCAGGAGCAGGTGCAGCGCATCGCGCAGATCGTCGCCGGCTACACGCTGGGCGCGGCCGACCTGCTGCGCCGCGCAATGGGTAAGAAGAAGAAGGAGATTCTCGACAAGGAGTTCGGGAACTTCGAGGCCGGCATGAAGGCCAATGGCTACTCCGACGCCGCCATCAAGGCGCTGTGGGACACGCTGCTGCCGTTCGCCGACTACGCCTTCAACAAGGCGCACACCGCGGCGTATGGCGTGCTGTCGTTCTGGACCGCTTACCTCAAGGCGCATTACCCGACCGAGTACATGGCGGCGCTGCTGACCTCGGTCGGCACCGACAAGGACAAGTCCGCGCTGTACCTCGCCGAGTGCCGCCGCATGGGCATTACGGTGCTGCCGCCGGACGTCAACGAGTCCAAGGGCCTGTTCTCGGCCGTCGGCACCGACATCCGCTTCGGTATGACCGCCGTGCGTAACGTGGGCTCCAACGTGGTCGAGGCGATCGTGAAGACTCGCGAGGATAAGGGCGCCTTCACGTCCTTCCAGGACTTCCTCGACAAGGTGCCCGCGTCGGTGTGCAACAAGCGCACCATCGACTCGCTGATTAAGGCCGGAGCGTTTGACTCCCTGGGCCACACGCGGCGCTCCCTCAACGCCGTCCACGAGCAGGCCATCGACTCGGTGGTCGGCGTGAAGCGCCAAGAGGCCACCGGCCAGTTCGACCTGTTCGGCATGGACGAGGAGATCGGCTCGGGCGTCAAGGTCACCGTCCCCGAACTCGAGGAGTGGGACAAGAAGACCAAACTCAACCTCGAGCGCGACATGCTGGGCCTCTATGTGTCCGACCATCCGCTGTCGGGCCTTGACCACATCATCCGGTCCGAGGCCTCGCACCAGATCCTCAACGCCACCCCCGCCAACGGCGTCTCTGATGGGGGACAGGTCTCGTTCGCCGGGCTGCTGACGCGCGTCGACCGACGCGTCGCGAAGTCCGGTAACGCGTACGCGATCGTCACCCTCGAGGACCTCACCGGTGAGACGGAGATCTCCTTCTTCGGCAAGACCTACGAGACCTACGCGCGCGACCTGGTCGATGACGCGGTCGTGGCGATTAAGGTGCGTGCGCGTGAACGCGGCGACGGTGGCCTGCAGTTCTCTGCCGTCGAGCTGCGTGTGCCGAACCTCAATGTTCAGGACACCTCGCCGGTGGCGATCACGATTCCCGCCGCGCGCGTAAACCCGCCGATGGTCGAGGAGATCAAGTCGATCCTGCGCTCGCACCCCGGCAACATCGAGGTACGGATGGTGCTCACCGGCACCGGCGACCCCATCACGATGCGCCTGGGTGACGAGTTCCGGGTGGCGCGCTCCTCGGCGCTCTATGGCGACCTCAAGGCCGCGTTCGGCGCGGGCTGCCTGGTCCCGGTCTAGCCAGGGGGCGTCCCGGGGCGTCGTCCGCGCGCCTCTTCGGCACGTCCCTTCGCCCAGTGGACCGTGAGAGTGCCCCCATGCACGTCGGCGTCTCCCAGTGGACATCTGCGGAGGTGCGGTGTTGTCCACAGATGCGGACTTGCCCGCGCACGGCGGCGACGACGTCGGTAGTGTCCCTAGACATGGGTGCAGACCGGGGGCTTCTGCAGACCGCCACGCGGGCCGTGGCGGGGCTCGGAGTGCTCGTCGCAGTCCTGGCGGGGTGTACCAACGACCCCGAGCCGATCGTCACCACGACCCCGACGCTCTCTCCGACGGCTTCTCCCGCCGCTTCGTCGAGCCCCTCGCCGACTCCCACGCCCTCTCCAAGCGCGACAGCGCTCACGGAGGAGGAAGTGCTGGCGCAGATCCCCGAGAATGCGCGCAACGAATCGCTCGGCGACGCTTTTGCCTTCGCTCAGTTCTTCGTCATCGAATCGCAGCGCATGATGATCGGGTTCGACACGGAACTGTTTGCTGCGCTCTCGTCGACGGAGTGCGTTTTCTGCAACAACTCGCTTGAACTCGCCGATGATCTCCAGCAGAAGGATCTACGGATCGAGGGCGGTGAAATTGAGATCTCAGACGCACTTCCCGACGGTGGATTGCAGGCTGATGGGACGTGGCGCATTGAGTTCGAGATCGACGTCGGCGAGCAACGCACACTTGACGCTGATGGCTCGGTGGTCGAAACGGTGCCGCCAAATCACCTTGTGGCATCGGTCGTTCTCAACCACGACGGCTCGCGGTGGCAGGTAGAAGGTGTCGGCGCCAAGGAGTCGACATGATTGAACTTGCTCTGGCGATTGCAGTCTTGATCGCTCCGCAGACGTCTAGCCCATCCACTCTCGAGTCTGTGCCGGGATGTGGTCGTCCGGATGCTTCTAGTTCGGGATGGGCGGGACGTACCTGTGGTGACACTGTGGGTGCAGGTCAGGGGAACGTGTCTAACGCTCCGTCCGCCGCGACTGACTCGGCGGCGTCGGGCAACGTTGGTTACCAGGACCGCTATGAGCGCCACCCGATCTGTGGAGACTGGGACGCTGGTGGGAGCCCCTTTGCGTGGCTCTCGTTGCGGTTCACGGAAGAAGTTCCTGGGTGCAATGGTCCGACAGTCGTTCTCCCCGACATTCTGTGCCCCGACGGTCAGATTCTGGTCGATCCTCTGTGGGTAAGTCGCGTCACCGACGCGGGCGAGTATGGGCCATGGGTCATCGCCGACGCTGACTTGTGCGCCACCGACACCGACGCCCTCTACGCCGCCGCGGTTGACGCCTGGCGCTCGATGGACATCACGCCCAGCGGCTACGAGATTCAACCCGACACCGGCTACGCGATCGCCAGTCTTGGCGTAGTCCCCGTCGCCGAAGGCGGCCCACAGACCCGCACGGTCACCCTCCTCGGCGCTAACGTCCAACTCCGCGCCACCCCGCAGAGCTTCACGTGGGCGACCAGCGACGGTGACTCGTGGACCACCACCAGCCCCGGCGCCACCTACGCGAACGGCGGTGAGCCCTACGTGTTCGACCCCGGCGAGCGCCGCATCCAACTCACGCTCGCGACGGAGTGGACTGGCGAGTTCTCCCTGAACGGCGGCGCTACCTGGATCGATGCTCCAGGCACGGCCACCACGACGTCGACGACCACCAGCATCCACATCTACAGTCCGCGCTCACGGCTGGTCGATTGCGACCTCAACGGCGACTGCGGCAGCAGCCAGCGAGCGGCGAACACAGATGTACCCACGGTCCTGGATCCCGATGGTGACGGCACCGACAACTACACGGTCCCGGACGGCCAGATCGCTGACTACCTTGCGGCTCGCAAGGACTGAAACAGCAACCCGCAGCCCCACCTCGCTCAGTAAAGCGACAGCCCACCATCGGACTTGATGACCTGGCCGACCACCCATGCGCCCTCGTCCGAGCACAGCCAGGCGATGAGTCGTGCGGGATCCGCGGGCTCGCCGAACCGCCCGAACGGCGTCCGCGCCCGCCACTCGTCGATCGGGCCCAGGTCGCGGTCCGTGGAATCAGAGTCCAGATAGCCCGTATTGACGGGTCCGGGGTTGATCGTGTTGAGGATGATGCCCAGCTCGAGCAATTCCGCCGCCACCGTCGCCGTCACACCGGACAACGCGGCCTTGGATGCGGCGTAGGCAACCTCGCCGCGCATGGCGCCATCGCCCTGACCGGACGTCATCCAGATCACGCGACCCACAGGGCCAGGGAGGGGAGTGCGCTCGCCGTGGTCGCCCGGACGTGCCCCGCCAGCGACGCCACCGTGGAGCGCCGCAAACGCCGACGTCATGAGCAGCGTGGCCCGCGTGTTGGCCTCCCAGAACGCGGTGAGCCGCTCGGCGGTCATGTCGTGGATCGAGCCATCGTCGCCGCTCTTGGCCTGGTTGCACACCAGCACATCGAGCGTTCCGGTGAGGCCCGCAGCCTCAGCCACGAGCGCCTCGGGCGCTCCCGGCAAACGGAGGTCGACGCCCGCCTCTCCGACCATCGCGCCGGGCGCCGCGAACGTCCGCAATTCGGCGACGACCTCGTCAATGTCGTCGCCGCCCCACGGCTGGTCGAGGTCGTGAGGCCGGTGATGCTGGATGAAGACGGACGCGCCGTCCTCGAGGAAGCTCCTGGCCACGGCAAAGCCGATGCCGCGGCGGCGTGAAACTCCGGTCACAAGTGCGGTGTGCATGACGGTGAGCGTCCCACAGGACGCACAGAATTGCTGACAACGACGGTGAGTGTCCAATGAGGGGAGGTACTAGCGTGGCACCCATGAGCACAGCCATGTGGCAGCGGGTTGAATCCATCGCCATCGCAGCAGGCATCGTGCTGGTGACCGTCATGGGCTTCGGCTACGCGTGGTGGTGGCTGCTCGCCCTCTTCCTGGTCTTCGACCTCAGCGCGCTTGGTTACCTCGCGGGTCCGCGCGTGTGTGCCGTGCTCTACAACGCCGGTCACTCGTACATTGGTCCCGTCCTTGCGGCCGGGCTTTTCGCCCTGTCGGGGGCCGATGCCGTGATGATTGCCGCTCTTGCCTGGGCTTTCCATGTCGCGGCGGACCGGGCGTTGGGGTACGGGCTGAAGGAGAACGACGACTTTCAACATACCCACCTGGGTTGGATCGGCAAGCGCGAGGCGCACTGAGGGTCCACGACGACACGGCCAGGTGCGCCAGAGCACACTGGCCGTCCACCACGGCGCAGGGGAAGGCCGAGGGGGGAGCGCAGGGCAGACAGGCAGGTGGGGTCAGCCCGATAGGCTGGGCGGGTGCTGAGCCGCATCGATCTCCGTGACCGTGACCTCACCGCCCGCGAGCTGCTCCAGGTGGTGCCCCGAGCTGACCTCGACGTCAGCCACGCCATCGAGATCGTGACGCCCATCATCAACGATGTGCGCGAACGCGGAGCCGCGGCGCTGCGCGAGTACGCCGCGAAGTTCGACGGCGTCGAGATCGAACACCTGCGGGTGCCGCGCGAGCGCATCGACCAGGCGCTTGAGACGCAGGACCAGGCGGTGATCGACGCGCTGCGCGAGGCCATCGCCCGCGTGCGCACGTTCCACGAGGCCACGGTCCCGCCGCCCGTCGCGGTCGAGGTGGCAGCTGGTGCTCAGCTCGCGCAACGCTGGGTGCCCGTGGGCCGAGTAGGTCTCTACGTGCCCGGCGGACTGGCGGTCTACCCGAGTTCCGTGGTGATGAATGTGGTGGCGGCCCAAGCGGCGGGCGTGCCGTCCATCGCGGTCGCGACGCCCCCGCAGAAGGAGTTCGGTGGCGAACCGCACCCCACGATCTTGGCCGCGTGCGCGCTGCTGGGCGTCGACGAGGTTTACGCCGCCGGAGGCGCCCAGGCGGTGGCGATGCTCGCCTATGGCGTCGACGACTTATGCGACCCGGTCGACATCATCACGGGTCCCGGCAATGTCTACGTCGCGGCCGCCAAGCGCGCGGTCAACGGCGTGGTGGGCATCGACGCCGAGGCTGGTCCCACCGAGATCGCGATCATCGCGGACGACTCTGCCGACCCTGAGTTTGTGGCCGCCGACCTGCTGAGCCAGGCCGAGCACGATCCCCTCGCGGGATCCGTCCTCATCACCGACTCCGAGGTTTTTGCCGAGCGCGTGGAGCAGGCCCTGGGCCGCCGCGCCGACGACACCAAGCACCTCGCCCGCACCAAGGAGGCCCTCACCGGCGTGCAGTCGGCCGTGATCCTCACCAAGAACATCGCGCAGTCCATCCAGGTTGCCGATGCCTACGGTGCCGAGCACCTCGAGATCCACACGCGTGACGCCGACGACGTCGCCGGCCGCATCCGCAGCGCCGGCGCGATCTTCGTGGGCCCGTACAGCCCCGTGCCACTCGGCGACTACATGGCCGGCTCCAACCACGTGCTCCCCACCGGTGGCACCGCACGGTTCGCGAGCGGCCTCAACACCACGAGCTTCCTCAAGGCGATCCAGTACATCCGCTACAGCGAGAGCGCGCTGAAGGAGATCGGCCACAAGGTTGTCGCGCTCGCGAACGCCGAGGATCTACCGGCCCACGGGCAGGCCATTCAGGCTCGTCTCGAGCGTTCATAGAGCAACGGCCAAGGTCGATGCGCGTCTCAGGTGTCGTCGTGAGCATTGTGGCGGCAGGGATGGCGCTCGCGGCGTGCGACACGACTGACGAGGCCCTGGGCGAAGCACAGGCGGGCTTTGGTGTGCCGCGGCAGCCCGATGACGCCCCGATCGAGGGCGAGCGCACCGACATCTCGGGCGTGGTGCGGGTGCGAGGCAACGACTGCGTCGACCTCGAAGTCGATGGCTTGCAACGCTGGGCCGTCTGGCCGGCCGATTCTGGCGCCGTTGACGGCGGTGCGATGCCCGAACTTGACGGTGTGGCCGTGGACGCGGGCGACGGGATCACGGGTACGGGCGCGCTGGTGACCGCCGATGCGTTGCCCGATTGGGGTGGCGACGGCTACTTCGCGGCTTTCGGAGGCTTCTGCGACGCGGACAAGGTCGGCGTGGTGGTTCTCGACCACGCGACGATCTCCCCACGGCGCGCCCAACGCTGAGGCGACTCCTACCGCACCCCAAGCACAAACGGGTAGACGGCGGAGGCCCCGGCCTGCTGAAGCAGCCGCGCCGCCACCGTGAGTGTCCAGCCGGAGTCCGTGTAGTCGTCGACCAGCAGCACCGCGCGCCCGCCAAGCGACGCGGCCGCCGCGTCCTCGAGCCGCAGCCGCCGCGCCACCACGGCGAGCCGCTGCGCCGAGTTCAGGTCATGCCGTCCCGGCTCCTCGAGCCCGGCCGCGGGCGACAGCCAGCCCAGGAACGGCATCTGCAGATACCTGGCTAGCCCGGGCGCGAGGTGGCCCATGAGCTGCGGCCGCGTCGTGGACCGCACCCCGACCACCGCGTCGATGGTCCGTACCCGGGTGAGGCCCGCGCCCGTCCACAGTCCGTCCCAGTCGTCGAGCACACGGGTCGCCGCTCCGCGCAGCGGCACCGGCGTCTCGCCGTCCACCGGCGCGCCCGACGCGTCGCGCGACTCCAACAGCTCGCGCAACTGCACGGCCCACCCCAGCCCGTCCAGGCGGGCCACGGCGCGTCCCGTCTCGGCCTGTTCGCCGGCGGGGATGCGCCCGCGTAGGTCCAGCCCCATGCGGTCCACGCCGCTGGGCCACTGCTTGCGGGCCACGACCTCCACGCCGACGCGGTCCATTTGCGTGCGAGTGGCCGCGACGGCATCGGCCGTCGGCACGGCGGGTAGCGACACCCCTCCACACACGTCGCACCGCCCGCACTGCCACCCATCGACCAGCTCCGGATCGTCGAGAACCCGCCGCAGGAACGCCATCCGGCACGTTTCCAGCCGCTCGTACTCGAGCATCGTGTCCTGCTCCGCCGCCCGCGCCGCCGCCACCCGCGCATACCGCTCGGCGTCGTACGCCCACGGCTCGCCCGTCGCGACCCAGCCGCCCTGGACTCGGCGCACCGCGCCGTCCACATCGAGCACCTTGAGCATCGACTCGAGCCGGCCGCGGCGCAGGTCCACAGCGGTCTCCAACGCGGGCACGGACGTGGACCTTTCTGCCGACAACGCACCCAGCGCGGCACGTACCTGCTCCTCGGGCGGGAATGCCTGGGAGCCGAACCACTCCCAGATCGCGCGATCCTCGGATCCCGGCAGCAGCACCACCGTCGCCCGGTCCACGCCGCGCCCCGCTCGCCCCACCTGCTGGTAGTACGCGATGGGGGAGGACGGCGCGCCCAGGTGCACTACGAAGGCGAGGTCGGGCTTGTCGAAGCCCATACCCAAAGCGGACGTCGCGATGAGCGCCTTCACGCGATTGGCCTTGAGGTCCTCCTCGAGGCTCTCGCGCTCGGTCGGATCCGTGCGCCCCGTGTACGCCGCGACCTCGAGCCCGGCGGAGCGGAGTTGCGACGCCACCTCCTCCGCCGCGGAGACCGTGAGGCAGTACACGATCCCCGAGCCGTCGATCTCAGTGAGCGCCCCCGCGAGCCATGCCACCCGCGCGGCCGGATCTGGCAGCGACACCACCGCGAGGTGCAGCGACTCGCGGTCCAGCTCTCCGCGCAGCACCAGGACCTCCTCGCGGAGGGCGGTCTCGTCGCCTCCCGCCACGGCATCGGCCACCGCCGCGGGCGCCCGCACGCCCAGCTGCTCGGCCACATCCGCCGTCACCCGCGCGTTCGCGGTCGCCGTCGTGGCGAGCACCGGGATGCCCTCGGGTAGGTCCGCCAACAGCGTCCGAATGCGCCGGTAGTCGGGCCGGAAGTCGTGACCCCAGTCGGAGATGCAGTGCGCCTCGTCGATCACCACCAGGCCGGCATCGGCCGCGAGCCGGGGCAGCACCTCGTCGCGAAAGCCAGGGTTGTTGAGGCGCTCGGGCGAGCACAGCAGCACGTCGATCTCTCCACGGGCAATCGCGGCGTGCACGTCGTCCCACTCGGTTACGTTCGCGGAATTCACCGTCGCCGCCCGCGCCCCGGCGCGCGAGGCCGCCGCGATCTGATCGCGCATGAGCGCGAGCAGGGGGGAGACGATGACCGTCGGGCCCGCCCCACGCGCCCGCAGCAGCATGGTCGCCACGAAGTACACCGCGGACTTTCCCCACCCAGTGCGCTGCACCACGAGTGCCCGCGCATGCCTCGACACCAGCGCCTCGATCGCGGTCCACTGGTCGTCGCGCAGTGCCACCTCGTCGCGGCCCACCAGGCGGCGCAGCGAGGCCTCGGCCTCCTCGCGGAGCGAGGTCTCGGTGGCCGATGCGACAGCGGGCTGCGTACTCATGCCCACCACGGTAGGGGGAGCCTGTGACAAGGTCGGCCACGGCATCGGCCGCCCGCACGGAACAGAACCGCGCGACTACTAGACTTCCGGCCATGACCCTGCCCCTGCGCCCCGACCTCGCGGGGCTCGAGCCGTACGGCGCCCCGCAGCTGTCCGTCGCAGCGCGCCTCAACGTCAACGAGAATCCGTACTCGCCGCCGCCCGTGGTCGTCGACGCGATCACGCAGGCCGTGCGCAAGGTCTCCGAGGGACTCAACCGCTACCCAGATCGTGACTTCACGCTGCTGCGTCAGGACCTCGCGACGTACCTGGCAGCGGAGTCCTATGTCGACTTCGTCGAGGCGCGCAACATCTGGGCCGCGAACGGCTCGAACGAGGTCATGCTGCACCTCCACCAGGCCTTCGGCGGTCCTGGCCGCACCATCATGAGCTTTGCGCCCACGTATTCGATGTACCCCGAGTACGCGCGCGACTCGCTCACCGAGTACGTCGCCGTGCCGCGCAATGACGACTTCACGATCGACGTCGAGGCCGCCGTCGCGGCCATCCGGGAGCGCCAGCCCAGCCTCGTCATTGTCGCGAGCCCCAATAACCCCACGGGCACCGCGCTCACGCTCGACGAGGTGGAGGCCCTGTACGCCGCGACCGAGGACGTCGAGGGCGGCTGCGTGCTGGTGATCGACGAGGCGTACGCGGAGTTCAGGCGCGCCGGCGTGCCGAGCGCCGCGAGCCTCATCCCCACGCACCCCAACCTCGCCGTGAGTCGCACCATGTCCAAGGCGTTTGCCCTGGCAGGCGGCCGTCTGGGATACCTCGTCGCGCACGAGCCGCTGATCGACGCGCTGCGCGTGGTGCGCCTGCCGTACCACCTGAGCGCGGTGACCCAGGCGGTCGCGCGCGCCGCGCTGGCCCACCACCGCGAGCTCCAGGCGCAGGTCGACGAGATCCGCGCCGAGCGCGACGACACCGTCGAGTGGCTGCGAGAGCAGGGCTACACGGTCGCGGACACGGACGCGAACTTCTGCCTGTTCGGGCCCTTCGAGGACCGTGAGAAGGTATTTGAAGGGCTGCTCGCGCGCGGAGTGCTGATCCGCGTCACGGGTCCCGAAGGATGGCTGCGAGTGTCGATCGGCACCGCGACGGAGATGGCGCTGTTCCGCAGCGCCCTGATGGAGGTCACTGCATGAGCCGCACCGGACGCATCGAGCGCGCCACGAGCGAGTCGCAGGTGCTCGTCGAACTCGACCTGGACGGCTCGGGCGAGACGGACATCGACACCGGCGTCCCGTTCTACGACCACATGCTCACCGCGCTGGGCAAGCACTCGCTGATGAATCTCACGGTCAAGGCGACCGGGGACGTGCACATCGACTCGCACCACACGGTCGAGGACATCGCCATCTGCATCGGCGAGGCGCTCAAGATCGCGCTGGGCGACAAGGCTGGTATTTCCCGCTTTGGCGACGCCTTGGTGCCGCTCGACGAGGCCCTGGCGCAGTGCGTGGTCGACGTCTCGGGCCGCCCGTACTTCGTGCACGTCGGCGAGCCCGTCGGTCAGGCCACGCACCTGATCGGCGGCAACTTCGCGGGCTCACTGACCGGCCACGCGCTGGAGTCGATCGCCCACCACGCCGGCATCTGCGTCCACATGCGCGTGCTCGCCGGGCGCGACCCTCACCACATTGTCGAGGCCCAGTTCAAGGCCCTCGCCCGGGCGCTGCGCTTCGCAGTGACGGCCGATGCGAGGGTCAAGGGCATCCCATCCACGAAGGGCGCGCTGTGACGCAGGACAGCCACGGCGGCAACGACGACCTGGGCGGCATCGAGATTCCTGACGACCTGTCGAGCCTCGACAGCGCCGCGCCCCAGGGCGAGACCGGCCGCCATGTCGAGGAGGACACGGTCGCGATCTTCACGCCCATCCAGAACGGTCGCGTGCTGGCCGCGGTGTGCGCGCTCAACGGCGTGCAGGGCCGCTGCATCGAGACCTCCGCGGGTGCCTTTGCGGTGCTTGACGACACCTCGCGCGGCGCGACCGATGCCGCCGGCCAGGTGGTCAGTGCGTTCGTGAAGCAGCAGCCCATCCTCGCGATGGAGCGCCGCGCGGGCCAGATCACCATTCACCGCTGGATGGCAGGCGTGAAGGGCGACAAGCTGCCCCCGGGCCTCGCGCTCGACGAGGCTCCCGGCGTCATCACGACCCTCATGAGCGGCGTGCAGACCATGGACGAACTTGCCATGACGCACCCCGGCAAGGTCTTCGACGCCCGCATGAGCAAGTTCCAGGCCTTCCGTGAGTTGCGCGCCGCGTCCAAGGACGCGAAGAAGGCCTACAAGGCTCAGCAGGAGAACAAGAAGAACTCCGACCCGAACCCCGACGGCTCGGGGGAGTAGGGGCGGCCGATGCCGTGGCTGGCTCGGTCGCGGCGCTCACCGCTCGGAGGGCGTAGGCCCTGTTAGCGCACCCTGCTGTCGCGTAGGCGGGCCTCGGCGTCGCGCACCTTGGCCTCGGACTCGGCGATGCCCTTGTCGTAGCGCACCTGGGCGTCGTTGAGGCGGACCGTTGCCTGCTCATTGGCGGTGGCCACGGCCTGTTCGGCCTCGCGCGTGGCCTCGTCGCGCTGGCGGGTGACCTCGTCGACGTGCTCGCCGGCGCTCGTGATGCGCGCCGCAAGCCCTCGCACGGCGGACTCCTGATCGGGCTTGAAATCGATGGTCTCGCGGTGCTCGCCGTCCTCGATGGTGAGCGTCGTTCGGCGGGTGTCGTCGTCGCCCTCGGCCACGGGCGCGGCGCCGGCCGCCTCGGCGGTGGCGCTGAGTTGAGGCGTCACGGCGCGCGTCCCGCCAGGCGTGGTGAGCTCGAGCGAGGTGAGCGTGACGGTGCCAGCCGGCCCCTTGACCTGGTCGAGGCGGTCCGAGCCGATGGCGAGCGCACCGTCCAGTCGCGACTTCGCGTCCTTGACGGCGCGGTCGGTGTCCTTTTCCACGGCCTTGAAGTCGCTCTTGAGCTCGGAGACGCACTTCTTGTGTGCCTGCTGGGCGTAGTGGAGGTCGCGCTGTTCGGGGCTCATGGCGTTGACCTTGCGCCGGCGACTGAGCCGCAACGCGATTGTGATGAGCAGGAGCGCCACGGCAACCGCGGCGACAATGATCAGGATCTGCGTCATGTTCATGGGTGTACCTCCTGGTAGGGCAACGACGTTGGGGCGCCGTTCATGCCCTCGGTAGGCTTGCGGGGTGATGACCCCCGTCGTAACCGTCCTTGACTATGGCTTTGGCAACGTCCGTTCCGCGGTCCGTGCGCTCGAGCACGTGGGGGCGCGCGTCACCCTCACGGCAGACCGCGAGATCGCCGAGAATGCCGACGGCCTCGTGGTACCCGGCGTCGGAGCGTTCGAGGCCGTGATGGGTGGGCTGCGCTCCGTGCGCGGCGACCAGATCGTGGGCCGGCGCCTGTCGGGCGGACGCCCGGTGCTGGGGATTTGCGTGGGTCTTCAGGTCATGTTTGAGCGCGGCGTGGAGCACGGTGTCGAGGCCGAGGGCCTCGATCAGTGGCCCGGCACCGTCGAGCTGTTGCAGGCTCCCGTGGTGCCCAACATGGGCTGGGCCCCAGTCGATGTGCCGGAGGGTTCCACACTGTTCGATGGCGTCGAGGACGAGCGCTTCTACTTCGTGCACTCGTACGGCGTGCGGGAGTTCCCGCTGGGCACGACGGAAGACACGGGCCGCTTCGCGGCGCCGCTCGTGACGTGGTCGGAGGCCGGGCCGGAGGGGCACTCGGATCGATTTGTGGCGGCCGTCGAGAACGGGCCCCTCACGGCTACCCAGTTCCACCCCGAGAAGTCAGGCGAGGCGGGCCTGCACCTGCTGAAGAACTGGGTGGAGTCGCTCTAGCGCTGGCCGCCTCTCGCCGCCACACTGAGATGGTGAGGACGATCTCGGGCGGTGGCATCGCGGCGGTGGCGCTGGTGCTCGCAGGTTGCGCGGGCGCCGCAGATCCCGCGCCGGGCGCCGAGGAGACGGGTGCCGGCGGCGAAGCCGCATGCGCCGCACCGATGGTGCTCTTCGCGCCGCTCGAGGCGGCTCCAGGTGACACCGTCACAGTGACGCTCGAGGGTATGTCGGACGACTGCTACGACACCGGACAGTACGGCGCCGGACCGGCGGGGGAACCCGAACCGATCGCTGAGGTCATGGAAGCGATTCTCGTCCCAGTCGACGGTGGGGCCGAGCTCGTGTCGGTGGACGTCTCGCTGGGCGAGTGGAACACCGGCAGCGCGGATTTGGTGCTCCCCGAAGGTGCGCCCGCCGGCGAGTACACGGCGACCGTCACGCCGGCGCCTGCAGTGTTGGATGTTCCCTCAACCCTGACCGTCACCGCCGACTGAGGCCGGCTCGCCTCATCGCGGGCCGACCGTACTCCCGTATCACCGGATTACCGCGAGCTTGCGTCGGCGCAGCAGTCGTCCTCGCAGGTGGTTTCGCTGCCGTGGAGCAGAGCACCTGAGGTCGTCGCGCAGCCGTCCCCGCGCCACGCCTCGAGCCCCTCGCGCACCGCGAAGCCGGCGATGACCAGCGCGGCGAGAGGGTCGGCCCACCACCAGCCGAGCGCGGCGTTGAGGACGAGCCCCACGAGAAGCGCCGCCGAAAGGTAGCTACACAGCACCAGCTGCCGAGAGTCGGCGATGGCCGTCGGGGAGCCGAGCTCACGGCCCGTGCGCCGCTCGAACCACGCGACACCGGGCATGATCGCGAGGGAGGCCGCCGCAAGCGCGATGCCCACGGGCGAGACTTCTGCGGCTTCGGCACCCAGGAGCGCACGCCCCGCGTCGAACGTCACGACGAGGGCGAGGGCAAAGAACGCCCCCGCGATGAGGCGCAGCGTGACGCGCTCGCGCGTCCGTGGGTCGGGGGCGGCGAACTGCCAGGCAACAAAGGCGGCCGATGCCACTTCTACGACGGAGTCCAGCCCAAACCCGAGAAGCGCGCTTGACGATGCCGCCGCACCCGCGGCCAGAGCAATGGCCGCCTCGGCGATGTTGTAGACGATGGTGCCCGCGACGATCAGCCGGATGCGCCGGCGCAGCACTGCGGCGCGGTCGGGCAGGAGTGTGGTCGTCATCAGCAGGTGCATCCTTCCGAGTCGCAGCAGGCGGGGTTCAGTGTGACCGTGAGGGCGAGCATCGCGTCGAGGGCTTCGGCGAGCGCGGGGTGGGCGAGCGAATAGTGCATGTGGCGACCCCGCCGTTCGGCCACGACGAGCCCGCATCCACGCAAGTGGGAGAGGTGGTTGGACATCGACTGGCGGCTCACGCCGAGCTCGGATGCCAGGTCCGCAGGGCAGTGGCTGCCGTGACGCAGCGCCAGCACGATCGCGGCGCGGGTGGCGTCCGACAGGGCGTGGCCGATGTGGGCGACCGCGGCTGTGTGCTCGGGACGCGCGCAGCGGATGTGGTCACGCGGTTCCGTCGCGATGGTGGTCGCGGTGGTCGAGGTCGGTACGGCGATCGTCATGTCCACGACGTTAATACATCGTCCGCTGTACTGTCGAGGAGTGGGGCCGGACCCGGTGAGCCACACAACCCCGCGCCCCGGTAGCCTGGACCCGCCGCGCACGACGCGGCCACGGCATCGGCCGCCCTCGCCGGTGCGACACGACTTGAAAGCGAGACCATGACCGACTCCCCGCGCCTCGAGCTCCTTCCCGCCGTCGACGTCGCCGACGGCCAGGCCGTCCGCCTCACGCAGGGCGAGGCCGGCTCGGAGACCAGCTACGGCTCGCCGCTGAAGGCGGCTCAGGACTGGGTCGACGGCGGAGCGGAATGGATCCACCTCGTGGACCTCGACGCGGCCTTCGGACGCGGCTCGAACGCCGACCTGCTGGCCGAGGTGGTCAGGAGCGTCGACATCAAGGTCGAGATGAGCGGCGGCATCCGCGACGACGAGTCGCTCGAGGCGGCGCTCGCGACCGGCTGCCACCGCGTCAACATCGGCACCGCCGCCCTCGAGAACCCCGAGTGGACCCGCGCGGCGATCGCCAAGCACGGCGACCGCGTCGCGGTGGGCCTCGACGTGCGCGGCACGACCTTGTCTGGCCGTGGCTGGACGCGCGACGGGGGAGACCTGTGGGAGGTGCTCGCACGCCTGGACGCCGAGGGCTGCGCGCGCTACGTGGTCACCGACGTGAAGAAGGACGGCATGCTCTCGGGCCCGAACCTCGAGCTGCTGGGCCAGGTTGCGGAGGCGACGAGCGCGCCCGTGGTGGCCTCGGGCGGCATCTCCTCCCTCGACGACATCGCGGCGATTCGCACGCTCGTCGGCACGGGCGTCGAGGGCGCGATCGTGGGCAAGGCGCTGTACAACGGCAACTTCACCCTGCCGCAGGCGCTCGACATCGCCGGTCGCCCGTAGGCGAGACTCCGGGCCCGGTCCTGCCTGCACTCCGGCACGTCATGCGGCCGACTGACGGGCGCGTACGCCGATATCTGCACCCCCATACGTCATGTGGCGGATCGACGTGCGCGAGTGCAGGTGGCCTGGGGCGCCGTAGCCACGCGGCCCCTCGCGCGCCTCGCGTGAGCCGCGTCACCGCCACCCCGTAGCATCGATGGCATGAGCGACGCCGAGCCCTCCAAGGAGATCCCCGAGTCGATCTTTGCCGACGACGACGGTTCGGCCGATGCCCACCTGGCGCAGGCGCTGATCCGCCACTCGCGCGGCAAGGCGCCATTGGCCGATGTCGTCGACGCGCTCGCGTACGCGCGCGTGCTGATCCCGGTCCTCGCCCAGGGCGAGCAGCGCCACATGGGCAAGCACGGGCTCGAGCAGGACGCGGTCGCCTCGACGGGCGTGGTCGCGGTGCAGATGCCCGACGGTCGCGCGGCGCTGCCCGTCTTCACCGACGTCGACGCCGTGCAGGCGTGGAACGCCCAGGCGCGGCCCATCCCCGCCGAGGGTCCGCGTGCCGCGCTCGCCGCGATCGCCGAGGGCTGGTCGTCGCTCGTAGTGAACCCCGGCATGGAGACCGTCCTGATCCCACGCCCGGCGGTGTGGGCGCTCGGTCAGGGACAGCCGTGGCAGCCTGCGATCGAGGACGGCGTGGTGAGCGACGCGATCCGGGACGCGATCGTGACGGCCGTGACCCTCGACGAGGCCCTCCGAGCGGTCGATGCCGTCCCGGGCAGGGGAGCGGAGATCGCCGTGGTGCTCACGCTCGTGGGCGGCCTCACCCGGCCCGAGGTCGATGCCGTGGTGGAGAGGGTCCAGCGCGAGCTCTCGCACTCCGACGTCGTGGCCCAGCGCATCGACTCGCTCGAGCTGCGCCTTGCGACGGCCTAGCGCAGGCTAGTTGAGCCCGGCGGCCGCGCCGGAGCCTCCCAAGGCAGCGGCGCACGCCGACGACTGCGGCACCAGCAGTTTGGGCTGTGCCAGCAGCGAGTTCAGCATGGAGACGGGAACGATATAACTCTGATCCGTCGTGTTCGAGCGCGCGTAGACCACACCCACCACGTCGCCGTCCTCATTCAAGACGGGCGAGCCGGAGGAGCCAGGCTGCACGACCGCGGTGGTCGCGAGCACGGTGCCCACGGCGCCGCCGTCGTTGTTCTCGACCGGGTCCTTGGTCGCTCCCAGGACCACGCCGGTGGTGGTGGTGAGGCGGCCGCCGTTGGGGTAGCCCACGACGGTGATGGCGTCGCCCTCCGCGGGGTCCTCCTGCGCGAGCGCGGCGAAGGCGCCGCCCATCGCGGTGGTGGTCTTGAGGATGGCGAGGTCGGCCACGGTCGTGACCTCGGCTGCCTCGACCTCGATCACCCGGCCATCGTGGGTCGACACCTCGAGTGTCGCCGAGTCGTTGATGACGTGCCGGTTCGTCACGAGCGTGAACGCGTCGAGGGCGAAGCCGGACCCGGTCGTGACGGCGCCGCAGCCGCTGTTGCGCACGCGCACCGTCATGCGCTGAGCCGCGGAGAAACCGTCGGGAGACAGGGCGACGTTGTTCTGCTCCGGTGCGGCCGAGGGCGCGGGCACCCAGTTCGTGGGCATCGCGCCAGGGGTCGCGGGCAGGGCCGCGCAGCCGGTCAGCGCGAGGGCTCCGGCGGCGAGGGTGACGGCGAGCGCGCGCCTCACTCCGTCAACGCTCCCTGGAACCGCGCGGTCGCGGCGTCCGCGTTGTCGCACAGGTCGGACACGTTGGAGGCGTACTCGGTGATCTGCTCGGGCTCGTACTCATCCTCGGGGGCCTGGAGGTAGGCCGTGAGCTGTTCGAGGCCGTCGATGCACGAGTTGAGGGTCGCCGTCGCGGCCTGGCCGAGGCTCAGCGTCTCCTCGAGTGTGGTGATGACCTGGCTGGTCAGTTCCTGAGAATCGAGGGCCGCGGCCTTCTCGGCGGACACGTCGGTGAGGCGATCGTTCGAGGTGGCCAACTGCTGCGAGAGCAGGTCCACCTCCTGTTGCTTCTCGGTGAGGTTCTGCTGCACGCCGGCAATCTGCTCGCCCAGGTCGTAGTTCGCCGACGTCACGTCGTCGGCGTACGCCTGCCACTCCTCATTGATCTGCCACATGCGCCACCCCAGGTAGCCCGCGCCGATGAGCGCAAGGGCAAGCACGCTCGTGGCGATGATCCACGGGCGGCGCGACTTCGGGGGGTACACGGGGCCGATGACCGGCATGGCTCCCGTAATGGGGTTCGCCTCGCCCACAATCGGAATCGAGCCGGTCGGGGTGTAGCGGGCCAGGCCGCCGAGCGGGATGTCGCCCTCGGCGGTGACCTCGGCGGCCTTCGGGCGCGCGGGGGCCGCCGGCTCAGCGACGGCATCGGCCTCAGTTACGGCATCGGCCTCATCGTCGATAAACGGATCGGGGTCGTCGTCGCGCGGCGGTTCGACGGGTTCGTCGGCGGGGTCACGCCGGGGCAGGATGACCGTGTCTTCGTCGTCGCGGTCCAGATCCTCGTCGAGCGCAGGGTCGCCAGGGACAGCGGGAGTGGTCCCGTCGTTGGTGGTGGCGTCCTGCGGACGAATCATCTAACTCACAGCCCCCGTGTACTTCTCTCCCGGGCCGTCACCCGGTGCGTCGGGGACCACTGAGGCCTCCCGGAACGCCAACTGTACGCTTCGTAGTCCGTCACGCAGCGCTCGTGCATGAGTGTCGCCAAGATCCGGTGCGGCAGCCGTGATGAGGCCAGCCAGGGCGTTGATGAGGGTGCGCGCCTCGTCCAGGTCCTGGTGCTCCTCGCCGTCCTCGGCAAGGCCGCAGCGGAGCGCGGCGGCGCTCAACAGATGAACGCTTACCGTAGAGATAAGTTCCACCGCGTTGACCTCGGCCAGGTCTCGGGCGGCCGATGCCGTGGCGGCGGCCGTAGCGGAGGGCACCTGCGAGGCGGCGACGGCGCCGTCTGCATCGGCGGCGGGCATGTCAGAGGTCATCGTGCTATCCTTGTGAGTCGACCGGCTGGGGAATGGATCCCCGGCGCGCAAGCGGAGTCCACCTCCCACCCTAGGGCCAGTCATTGGGCCGGGGTTCCAGGTCGCGGCACAGGTGGTGTGACAAGACCGCAGGCGCCGCAATCATGGTGGCCCTCGTCTGCGTTCGGACGAGGGCCTTTTCCTATGTCCGGCGAGCGAACAGGTACTCGACAAGAAGGAGCCACCATCAACGAGCCCCGCATCAACGATCGCATCCGCGTTCCGGAAGTCCGCCTCGTGGGCCCCCAGGGCGAACAGGTCGGCATTGTCCGTATCGAGGATGCGCTCCGTCTGGCGCAGGAGTCTGAGCTCGACCTGGTCGAGGTCGCTCCGAACTCGCGACCCCCGGTCGCCAAGCTCATGGACTACGGCAAGTTCAAGTACGAGGCGGCGGTGAAGGCGCGCGAGGCGCGTCGTAACCAGGCCAACACCGAGATCAAGGAAATGCGTTTCCGTCTCAAGATCGATGAGCACGACTACGAGACCAAGAAGGGCCACGTCATCCGCTTCCTCAAGGGCGGCGACAAGGTCAAGGTCACGATCATGTTCCGCGGTCGTGAGCAGTCCCGTCCCGAGATGGGCCGCCGCCTGCTGCTGAAGCTGGCGGAGGAGCTCGAGGAGTACGGCGTCGTGGAGAACATGCCCTCGCAGGAGGGACGCAACATGTCGCTCGTCCTCGGTCCTCTGAAGAAGAAGTCGGAAGCCAAGGAAGAGCAGCGTGTCGCACGGGAGGCCAAGAAGGCCGCCGATCGTGCCGACCGTGAGCAGCGCGCCGCGGCGAAGACGGCCAAGCAGACGTCCGGCGAGTAAGCCGGTCCCATTCGTGCTCGACCCCCGCACGGGGTGAGGGCCTGAAGTCAGAAAGGGCAGATCATGCCGAAGAACAAGACCCACTCGGGCGCCAAGAAGCGCTTCAAGCTCACCGGCACCGGCAAGGTGAAGCACTCGCACGCCATGAACGTGCACAAGTTCGAGGAGAAGACGTCGTCGCGCAAGCGCCGCGTGGCGCAGGACGCGATCCTGTCGGACGCCGACTCGAAGAAGATCAAGAAGCTGCTGGGCAAGTAAGGCCCGAGGAATCAAGGAGTAACACATGGCACGCGTCAAGCGGGCAGTCAACGCCCAGAAGAAGCGCCGTAGCACCCTCGAGCGCGCCCACGGCTACCGTGGCCAGCGCTCGCGCCTGTACCGCAAGGCCAAGGAGCAGGTCACTCACTCCATGGTGTACGCCTACGGCGACCGCCGTAAGCGCAAGGGTGACTTCCGTAAGCTGTGGATCCAGCGCATCAACGCTGCGGCCCGCGCCAACGGCATGACCTACAACCGCTTCATCCAGGGCCTCAAGGCCGCTGAGATCGAGGTGGACCGCCGCATGCTCGCCGAGCTTGCTGTGAACGACGAGGCCGCCTTCGCGACCCTCGTGGAGACCGCCAAGAAGGCGCTCCCCGAGGACGTTAACGCGCCCGCCGCGTAAGCCTCATTCGCATGACAGGACGCCCCGCCACGCTCGACGACCTCACGCTCACCTTGGAGAACACCAAGGCGGAGCGGATCAAGAAGGTCGCGGCCTTGGCGGGGCGTCCTCAGCGTTCCCGGGCCGGCATGCTGCTGGTCGAGGGGCCGCAGGCGGTGCGTGAGGCGGTGCGTTTCGCCGCCGAGCGCGTGCGAGACGTGTACCTCTCCGAGGACGCACTCGAACGCCACCCCGAGATCGCCGCCGAGGCCATCGGCGCCGGCCTCTACGTGCACCTGGGCACCGCCCAGGTCCTCGAGGCCATGAGTTCCGACGCCCAGGGCGTCGTCGCCGTCGTGGCCGATGCAGGTGTCGCCTTGGATGCGGTCCTGGCCTCCCAGCCGCGCCTTGTCGCGGTGCTGAGCAACGTCCGCGACCCCGGCAACGCCGGCACGGTCATTCGTGCGGCCGATGCCGCGGGCGCCGACGCCGTCATCCTCGCCGGCCAGTCCGTCGATCCCGGCAACCCCAAGGTCATCCGTGCCACGGCCGGCAGCATCTTCCACCTGCCCGTGGTGCGCGCGCTGCCGCTCGAGGACGCCGTGACCGAACTGTCCGCCGCGGGGCTGCGTATTCTGGCCGCCGACGGCTCCGGCACCGTCGAGGTGGGCCAGCTCGGCGCCGATGCGGACGCCCTCGCCGCGCCCACCGCATGGGTGTTCGGCAACGAGGCCTGGGGCCTCACCGAGGACGACCTCGCGCTGGTCGACCAGGCCGTGCGCATCCCCATCTACGGTGCAGCCGAAAGCCTCAACCTCGCCACCGCCGCCGCGGTGTGTCTGTACGCCTCGGCGAACGCTCAGCGCGCGTAGTGCCTGCTGTGACGAGGTTCACAGGCCGGAATCGTCGTCGGTGAGCCCGCGATTCCGTACGCTTATGCGGTGCCCTCAAGTTCCGCCTTTCGCCTAGGCCTGCGTTCGCGCGGACTGTCCGTGGCGATTGCGCTGATCCTCGTGGTACTCGTGGTCCAGATGGCGGTGACCATGGTCGGCGCCGTGTGGTCTGACAGGGAGCTGTCCAATGCGCAGCGCGACACCATGGGCTACGTCGGCGAACTCACCGCTTCTGAGGTGGGTCACT
The DNA here is from genome assembly GCF_002090135.1 of Demequina sp. NBRC 110055. Classification (GTDB taxonomy): domain Bacteria; phylum Actinomycetota; class Actinomycetes; order Actinomycetales; family Demequinaceae; genus Demequina. Next base: position 189,782 of record NZ_BBRL01000007.1, read on the forward strand.
TCGCGGCCGAGGCCATCGGCGTCGTGAACTCCTCGGTGGCTCAATACGAGACCGCTCTGCCCGGAGAGAACGTCACCGTTGAATCGGCTGCACGCGCGGCCTACCTCCGGATGCGTGACAACTCCGCGGTGCGAGCGCTCTACATCGGGATTCCTGACGGCGGGTACTTCTACCTTGAACGTGATGGCGACGGGTACCGCCAAGTGGCACGGCCAGGCATTGATGAGCCGTCCTCCGTCGCGATCCTGGACGACCAGGGCGTGATCATCGAGACATCTGAGATCGACAGCGGTTACGATCCCCGTTCCCGTCCGTGGTACCAGGTCGCGCTGGGCAGCGGGGTCGCTCGGTGGACGGATCCCTTCGTCGCCTTCGGTGCCGAGCCGCGCACTCTTGTGACCGTGGCGCGCGCGGCGCGGTCGGACAGCGGAGAGCTCCTCGCGGTGATCGGCGCGGATGTCAGCACAGAGCTCTTGACGGGCGTCCTCGACGATCTCCCTTACGGGGCCGACGCCGAGGCCTTTGTTCTCGCGGGTGGCCAAGAGGTCGTCGCGGCGCCCACGGCGTATGACGCCATGATCGGTGACTACATTGTGAGCACGGGCAATGTCCCTACGGCGAGCGATCTCGGTGTCGAACTTAACAAGATGGTGTGGGCGGACGGCGAGACGTATGAGACCGCGTCGAACACCGGAGTGCAACTCACTCGTGAGGTCGACAGCAATCGCGCTCCATGGTGGATCCACCTTTCCGCGCCAGTGAGCGCCCTCTCGGGCGGGTTGGGCGCGCTCAAGTCGATCGCGTGGTGGTCGAGCGCTCTGACACTGGTGGTCACCGCGATTGCCCTCGCCATCATCTGGACGGTCAGGCATCCGCTGGCCCGGCTGCAGCGCGCCGCGACGACGGACGCTTTGACCGGTATCGCCAACCGTGACGCCTTCATGCGCCGCGGAGCCAGACTTCTACGCCGAGCGGGCGATCAGGGTGACTGCATCCTTCTCGCCGCGATCGATCTCGACAATTTTAAGTCCGTCAACGACCGGCTCGGCCACGGCGCGGGGGACGAGGTGCTGACGCATGTCGCGCGCGCGATGTCACGTACGACGCGCGAGGGAGATGTGGTCGCTCGGCTCGGAGGCGACGAGTTCGCGGTCGTGATGGCGATACGGCCAGACGAGGACGCGCGCCTGATCGCCGAGCGCCTGCGAGATGAGATCGAGAACACAGTGCGCGCTCACGCGGCAGGTGGCTCCGAGATTGGAGTCACGATGGGGATTGTGCACTCCACAGAAGGCGAGCACGAGCTCGCCTCCCTGCTCGTCTATGCCGACAACGCGCTGGTGCAAGGCAAGCAGGTGGGGAAGGGGCGCGTCTACGTGGCCGTGCCGTTCGAGGGGCAGTCCCGTGTCGCATCTCCCGCCTAGGAGTACCTCCCAGCTCAGCCTCGCCTCGGATAGCGCGCACATTACGGTAGTGCCGTGAGACGCCGACGAATCCTGATGCGGTCGCGGGGGTATGTGATCGCTATTGTGTTGATCGTCGCCATCATTCTGACCCAGGCGATCGCCACGATCACGGGCGTCGTTCTCGCGACACGCCAGGTCGACGCGGCAGCCCTTGACACCTACGAGTACGTCGGTGATCTCACGGCAGAGCGAGTGGCGCGGTACGCCGAGTCCGCCACTGACGTCGTCAAGGGCACTGCGGTGCAGATTGGTGACGACACCGACGGCACGCGCGAAAGCTTGGCCCAGGCGATGTACCAGCGGCTCGAACGCGAACCGAGCGTGCGGGGAATCTACGTGGGGTGGGCGACTGGCGAGTACCTGGTGGTGCGCCGCAAAGACGGCGGGTATGAGGAGCTCCTCGGCGGCCCGGATGGGACCCAGCAAGGGGTTCTCCGCGATGGCGTGTTCCGAGAGATAGGCGATATCGAGGCGCTGGTCGACTACGACCCACGCACCCGGCCCTGGTATCAAGTGGGAGCCGCACACTCGAGCGTGGCCTGGACGGATCCCTATATCGAGTACGACACCTCGAACACGCTGGTATCCGCGTCTCAAGCCGCGCGCCGTGAAGGTGAGTTGCTGGCCGTCGTGGGCGCCGACCTCAGCCTCGAACGCTTGGGCCGTGTCCTCGATGACCTTCCGTATGGAGAGGGTGCCGAGGCCTTTGTACTCAGTCCCGCGGGTGAGGTCATCGCTGCGCCCAGTACGTACTTGGAGCGTCTGCGCGAGGTCGCCGCAGCATCCGGCGAGGTCCCGACGGCGGCCGATATCGGCCTGACGGTGACCGAACCACCCACCCGCCCTGGCACGACCGAATTCACGCGCGCCGGTTCACAGATCCTCCTGGACGCGACCTTTCCGGCGCAGGAGCGCCTCGACTGGACCATTCACATCTCCGCGCAGGAGTCTCAGCTTTCGGCGGGACTGGGCGGAGTAGGCGCCACGCTGTGGTGGATCACCGCGATTTCTTTGGTGTTGTTGGCCGCCGCGGCCGTCTTCGCCTGGCGCGTGCGCCACCCTCTGCGTCGGCTACGTGAGCGAGCCTTGACAGACCCCCTCACTGGGCTGACCAACCGCTCGGAGCTCATGCGTCGCGGCGGGATCGTCGTCGCCGCTGCGGCGACACGCGGCGATCGCGTCATGGTCACCACGATCGACTTAGATCGCTTCAAACAACTCAATGACAATCAGGGGCACGATGTGGGCGACCGTGCCCTGATCGCCGTTGCCTTTGCGTTAAGGGCCTGCGTGCGCGACGGCGACATTGTCGCGCGCCTGGGCGGCGACGAGTTCGTGACGGTGCAGGTGCTGCGCAGCAGGGACGCGGGGCGCACGGTGGCGACGCGGGTACGCGATGAGGTCGAGCGTGAGCTCCATACCCGCTTGTCGGGAGCCGAAGACGTGGGTGTGACGATGGGTATCGCCGTCGCCACCGACGGCGGCACCGACCTCACGGCACTACTCAAGCTCGCAGACATGGCTCTGATTCGCGGCAAGCAGACAGCGAAGGGGAGGGTCTACGACGCCGCCGCCGAAGACCATCCCGACTCCCCAGCGGCGCCCACAGACCGGTGACGACGTGATCCCGATGGGGACCATGCGCCGCGCGGGAGTTCGGCGGCCGAGGCGCGCGAGGTCCGCGACGACGGCCCGTGATGTGGCGCCTGTCACAAAGTAGCAACACGCCTGGTGCTAGCCTGCCGCCAACGACACGAAGGCAGGACATGGCAGGCAATCTCATTCCCCTCAACGTGCCCCGCGCGACCGGCAAGGTCGAGCTCAAGGGTGCGCAAGGGATCTTCTACTCGATTCTCCTCAATGGTGAGCCGCTGAAGCGTCGCAAGGGCGCCTGGGTGGTGCCGCTGCGCGGGGGCAAGGAGTCGCGGATCTCGGCCAGCGGCCTCCTGCCGGGGTTCCAGACGTTGTCGCTGGACGGCGAGGAGCTCTACCGGTTCGGGGCACACGCTTCGCGCACCGAGAAGATCGTGATGTTCGCGCCGTTGCTGCTGCTCCTGGGTGCCTCGACCCTCGCGATGATCCTCGCGATCCTGCTGTTTTTCTCCTCGGTGCTGGTGGTCAAGAGCGACCAAATTCCTCGCAAGTTGCGCATCGCCCTGCCGTTGATTAACACCTGTGCCGGCGCGATGATCCTGGTCGGGCTCGCCGGCCTGGCCGCCTGACGCGGGAGGACCGCGGATGAACGTGGCGGGGGAGCGGCGCGGCTGGCGCCGTCCGGCGTCGCTGACCGTTGCCGCCGTGATGGTCTCCGCGGTGCTCGCCCTCCAGCTGGTGGGGGCGCTGTACATGGCGTGGCGCGCGTCGAGCGACACCCGTGACGCGTCGGCTGACGTCGCCAGCATTGTGGCCGATGCCTACGCCCAACGGGCGGGCGTCCTCGCCCGGCCGGCGGGGCAGTCGGCCGAGGACGTGGCGTCGGCGGTCGCCTCGGGCGCGCTCACCTTTGCCGACGAGGACGCATTGCTTGCCGCCGTCCACGGATTCGTCGCCGCCCATCCGCCCTTCCAGACGATGGCGGTCTTCACCCCCGAGCACGAAGTGTTGGGTGTCCTGCGCACGCCCGAAGGTCTGCGGGTCGAGACGCTCGCCGCCGACGGAGAGTCCCGCGCCTGGCTGGTGGACGAGTCGCTCGCTCCGCTCGACTCACTGGAGTCTCCTCCCATTCCCCCGGGGCCGCCCGTGTGGTTGGACGCCGCCCGTGCGGCGGTGGGCGAGGGGCCGGTGTGGCAGCACGTAATCCGCGACGACGGGTCCAGTCAGGCCGTGGTGTCGGTGGCGGTGCCGCGTAGCACCGACGGCGCCACCGTGGTCACGGTGGTGGCGCTCGCGAGCGAGGCGCTCAACGCCGAACTGGACAATGGGACGGGAGGAGCGGCGGCATCGGCCTTCCTCCTCGACTCCCAACGCGCCGTGGTGGCCGGCCCGACGGAGGCCGATGCCTTCCACGACGTCACGCTCGTCGCCGACGGCTCCGGCACGGCGGTGGGCTTTGGTGATGGCGAGGTCGTCGTCGAACGGCCGCTGGGCGTGGAGGGTGCGCCCGACTGGATCGTCCACGTGCAGGTCGCGCCGGCCGAGATCGTGCCCGGCATCGCCGCGCTGCCGCGCCAGATGCTGGTCTATACGGGAATGGTCGTGCTGATCGCGGGCGCGGTGACCTTTGGTCTGTGGCTCCTGCGGCGGCCCCTGCTACAAACGGTGGTGCGGGCGCGCACCGACCAACTGACGGGCCTGGCGAACCGGCACGAGCTCAACAGGCGCGGCCAGACCATGCTCGACGCAGCCTCCAAGCGGCCCTCAGACATCGCCGTGGTGGCGATCGACCTGGACCACTTCAAGTCCGTCAACGACGAGATGGGCCACGACGCAGGCGACACCGTGCTGCGTGCCTGCGGCCACGCGCTGACGCTGCACAGCGGCGAGCGGGACCTGGTGGCGCGCCTGGGCGGCGACGAGTTCGCGGTGGTGCGCTGGCTCGAGCTCGGCGCGAACCCCGACGCTATCGTCGAGACCCTGCGCGCCCAGGTCGAGCGGGACATCCGTGCGCTCGTGCCTGACGCCTCGCGCGTGGGCGTCTCCGCCGGCTTCACGACCGCCGCGCTCGCGGGCTCGTATCGCATCGGCGACCTCCTCACGGCCGCCGACGAGGCCCTCATGGGCGGCAGGCGTGACGGGAAGGGCACCACGTACGCGGCGCCGGCGACGAACCCGCTGCTCGCCGAAGGCGCTACCCTGGACGCATGAGCACGAGCGAGCAGCACTGGGCCCCATCGGCCCGCGCCGCCGTGCGCCGGGAGTCGGTCGCTCCGGTGAGCGCCGCACCTTCGCTGTTTATCTAGGCCCAGGGAGAACCCCTGGGCCTCGGCGCGTCGCCCGGATGGCCGATGCGTCTCGCGGCTTGCGTACGGCACGCGACGGTCGTACGCCACCACGCCACGGCATCGGCCCTCCGCACGCCGATAGACTCACCCCCAGACCCCCGAAACCTCAGGAAAGCAGCCATGACTGAGCTCTCACCCCTCGACGGCGCCGCCGTCGACGCGGCCGTGACCGAGGCCCTCGAGGCCATCGCCGCCGCCACGACCCTCGACGAGTTGAAGGAGGCACGGCTCGCCCACACCGGCGACAAAGCCGCGCTGACGCTGGCCAACCGCCAGATCGGCGGCCTCGAGCCCGCCGACAAGGCCACCGCCGGCAAGAACATGGGCAAGGCGCGCGGACGCGTCAACCAGGCCATCGCCGCCCGCCAGGGCGAGCTTGAGGCCGAGCGTGACGCCCGCGTTCTGGTCGAGGAGACCGTCGACGTCACCCTCCCCGTGAGCCGTGAACTCAAGGGCGCGCGCCACCCGCTGGAGACCATGCAGGAGCTCATGGCGGACACGTTCGTCGCCATGGGCTGGGAGGTCGCCGAGGGGCCCGAGATGGAGGCGGAGTGGTTCAACTTCGATGCCCTCAACTTCGACCCCGACCACCCCGCGCGCGAGATGCAGGACACGTTCTTCATCGACCCGCCCGAGGCCGGCATCGTGCTGCGCACCCACACCTCGCCGGTGCAGGTCCGCGCCGCGCTCGAGCGCCGCGACGCGCTGGTCAGCGAGGGCCGCGGCATCTACGTCGTGTGCCCGGGCAAGACCTTCCGCACCGATGAGCTCGACGCGACGCACACGCCAGTGTTCCACCAGATCGAGGGCCTCGCGGTCGACAAGGGCCTCACGATGGCCCACCTCAAGGGCACGCTCGACGCGTTCGCCCGCTCGCTGTTCGGCCCGGATGCCGTGACGCGCCTGCGCCCGTCCTTCTTCCCCTTCACCGAGCCCAGCGCGGAGATGGACTTGCGCTGCTTCGTGTGCGGCGGCTCGGACGCCGACTGCCGCACGTGCTCGGGCACCGGCTGGATCGAGTGGGGCGGCTGCGGCATGACGCACCCCAACGTGCTGCGTGCCGCGGGCATCGACCCCGACGAGTACACGGCGTTCGCGTTCGGCATGGGCGTGGAGCGCACGCTGATGTTCCGTCACGGCGTCAAGGACATGCGAGACATGGTCGAGGGCGATATTCGCTTCTCCCAGCAGTTCGGAATGGAGATTTAGTCGTGCCGAAGATTCCACTCAAGTGGCTTGAGGAGTCCGTCGACCTGGTCCCCGGATCGACCCCCGAGGACGTCGCCGCGGCGCTCGTGAAGGTGGGCCTGGAGGAAGAGGGCATCGAGGGCGGTGGCATCACGGGCCCGCTCGTGATCGGCCGCGTGATGAGCCTCATCAAGGAGGTCGCCTCCAACGGCAAGACCATCAACTACTGCCGCGTGGATGTCGGCGAGCACAACGACCCGGCGGGCCCCGGCCACAAGCCCGACAACAAGGAGGAATACCCGTCCTCGAAGGGCATCGTGTGCGGAGCGCATAACTTCCACGAGGGCGACTACGTGGTGTGCATCCTGCCCGGCGGCGTGCTGCCCGGCCCGTTCCCCATCGGTGGCCGCAAGACGTATGGCCACTGGTCGGACGGCATGATCTGCTCCTCGAAGGAGCTGGGCCTGGGCGAGGACCACGACGGCATCATCGTGCTCGCCTCTCCCTCCGGCGAATCCCAGGTGACCTTCCCGGGACTGGTGGCGGACGAGGACCTGGTGCCCGGCGCATCGGCCATCGGCCTGTTGGGCCTGGACGAGTCCACCATCGAGATCAACGTCACCCCCGACCGCGGCTACTCGTTCTCCGTGCGTGGAGTGGCGCGTGAGTACAGCCACTCGACGGGACAGACGTTCCGGGATCCGGCCGATGTCGTGGTCACCGGCACTGTCGGCGACGGTTTCGGCGTGGTCGTCGAGGACCAGGCCCCCGTCCGGGGCCGGGTGGGGTGCGACCGTTTCGTCGCGCGTCGACTCACCGGATTTGCGGCCGATGCCGCGAGCCCCACGTGGATGAAGCGTCGCCTCGAGCAGGCGGGCATGCGCCCCATCTCGCTCGCCGTCGACGTCACGAACTACGTGATGCTCGAGCTGGGCCAGCCCCTGCACGCCTATGACCTCGCGCAGGTGAGCGAGCCGATCGTGGTGCGTCGTGCATCGGCCGGTGAAAAGCTCACGACCCTCGACGATGCGTCGCGGACGCTGGATGCGGAGGACCTCGTCATCGCGGACTCGGCCGGCGGCCACGGCGCCCGCGCCGTCGGCCTGGCCGGTGTCATGGGCGGCGCGGAGACCGAGGTCTCGGACGCGACCACGGACATCCTGCTCGAGGCCGCGCACTTCGACGCGGTCACCATCGCCCGCACCGCGCGTCGTCACCGCCTGGGCTCGGAGGCATCCCGCCGCTTCGAGCGCGGCGTGGACACGCGCCTGCAGGTCGTGGCGGTCCAGCGTGCGCTGAACCTCATGCAGGAATTCGGCGGCGGCCAGATCGAGGACGTCTACACGGACCTCGACCAGACGGTGGCGCCCTCGCAGATCGCGATGGATGTCGCGTATCCCAGCACGATTGTGGGCGTGGAGTACCCGGCCGACGAGGTCGTGGAGGCGCTCGAGAAGGTCGGCTGCGAGGTCGACAGGGACTACGAGTCGCTGCTGGTGACGCCGCCCACGTGGCGCCCCGACCTCGACAGCGCCATCACGCTGGTCGAGGAGGTTGCACGCCTGCGTGGCTACGACAACCTCCCGTCGATCCTGCCGGTCGCGCCTCCCGGGCGTGGCCTCACGCACGGCCAGAAGGTGCGCCGCTCCGTGGCGCGCACGCTGGCGGAGTCGGGCCTGACCGAGGTGCTGACGTACCCGTTCATGGCGGAGTCTCGCCTGGACGACCTGGGCATCCCCGACGAGGACCCGCGCCGCGACTGGATCGCGCTCGCCAACCCGCTGTCCGCGGAACTCCCGCTCATGCGCACCACCATGCTGGCCACGTTGGTGGACGCGGTGCGCGTCAACCTGGGACGCGGCGAGCAGGACGTGGCCGTGTATGAGCTCGGCCGTGCGTACCAGGCCAAGAACATTGGTGTGCTGCCGACGGTGGACCCGACCGACGGCGGCATCGCGCCGTCCGAGGTCGAGGCGCTCAACGAGGCCCTCCCTGGTCAGCCGCGCCGCGTGGCCGGCATCATGGCGGGCAACCGCGTGCGCGCGGGCTGGAACGGTCACGCGACGGCGTGGGGCTGGGTCGATGCTTTGGCAGCGGTGGAGCGCATTGCGTCCGTCGCGGGCGTCGAACTCACCGTGACGCAAGGGTCGCGCATGCCGTGGCACCCGGGTCGCGGCGCCACCTACTGGCTGACCGACGGCACGTTCGTGGCGCACGCGGGCGAGCTCCACCCCAAGGTGTGCGAGACGCTGGGCCTGCCCGCGCGCTCGGTGGCCTTTGAGGTCGTGCTGGATCCGCTGATCCGTGAGTCCGACGGCGTCATCGCCGCGGCGACTCCGGTGTCGCAGCAGGTGCTGGCCAAGGAGGACTTCGCGTTCGTGGTGGCCTCCGATGTTGCCGCCGGAGACCTGGTGGGCGTCGTCAAGGACGCCGGGGGAGACCTGGTCGAGGACGCGACGGTGTTCGACGTGTTCACGGGTGAGCAGGTGGGCGAGGGCCGCAAATCGGTGGCGATCAACGTCCGCCTGCGTGCCGCGGATCACACGCTGTCTGCTGACGAGGTGCTGGGTGTGCGCGAGGCGATTATCGCTGCCGCAGCCGAGAAGTTCGAGGCTTTGCTGCGGTAGGCATTGCCACCGGCGCTGAAGGCGTCGGGCGAAGCTCACGCTCGCCCGACGCCTTTTTGCGTGATGAGAACGGTGGGCTTGACGGGGCCTTACACTCGAAGGGTGAGTCTTCAGGAGGTGGTCGGCGCCGTGTGCGCCGACATCAGGTAATCCCGCCCCGGGCTGCGCCGTCAGGCGCGGCCCACAGTGTCGACCCTGAAAGCACCCCGCCCGCGCGGCGCACGCCTTGCGCCAGGGCACTCCTGAAAGAGAACCTCATGCTTCCCCTCACCCCCGCGACCATTCGTGCGTCCTTCGTCAACGCCTCTCGCAAGGAGGCGTCCGACCTCACCCTGCCGGCGAACTTCGACTCGCTGGATTGGGACCAGCTCGATTTCCTGGGCTGGCGAGACCCCAAGCTCGAGCGTCGCTCGTACGTGATCGTGCCCAGCCTCGATCGCGGCGCCACCGGCGTCCTGTTCCGACACCCCGGATCCTCGCCGCGCACCCGAGCCCAGTGCTCGTGGTGCAACGACACCACGCTGCCCAACGACGTGGTGCTGTACAACGCCAAGCGCTCGGGCAAGGCAGGCAAGAACGGCAACACCCTGGGATCGCTGGTGTGCGAGGACTTTCAGTGCTCCGAGAACGCTCGCCGCTACCCGAAGGCCTGGTACGAGGGGTTCGACCGCGAGGCCGAGCGCCAGCGTCAGATCGAGGAGCTGCAGCTGAGGGTTGCAGCCTTCGCCGCGCAGGTCTAGCGAGCGGCCCCTCAACACCTGTCAAGAAACAGCATCGCCGGTCACGCCTCGGGGGGAGTGGCGTGACCGGCGACGCCGGGCCAGGAACGGTTGCGGTTACAAAATCGCCGACAGCTCCGGGTTCGCGGCCGCGCGCACGGCGTCCCGTGCCGCACTCGCCGACGTGGCGGCGCGTGCCGCTTCTGCCAACTCGCTGCACTCCTCCAGGCTGTGCAACGACAGAGCAAGCTTCACGGCGGGCACCTGGGACGGGGCCATCGACAGGCTCGCGACGCCCAGGCCCGCGAGCACCAGCGCGAAATAGGGATCGCCGGCAGACTCTCCGCACACGCCCATGGGCTTGCCGGTCTCGGCGCCGCCGTGACACGCGGCGGCGACCATATCGAGGACGGCGGGCTGCCAGGGGTCCAGCAGGTCGGACAGTGCTCCCTCCATGCGGTCGGCGGCCATCGTGTACTGCGCCAAATCGTTCGTGCCGAGCGAGCCGAAGTCGACCTCGGCAAGCACGTGACGCGAGCGCAGCGCGGCCGCCGGGACCTCGATCATGACGCCCGCAGAGGGGAGACCCGCCGCGCGCACGCGCGAGGCGAACCACGCCGCCTCTTCGGCGGTCGCGACCATCGGAGCCATGACCTTGACGTCGGCTCCGGTGTCGCGCGCCGCCAGCGCCAATGCCGAAAGCTGCGAGTCGATGAGCTCAGGCTTCTCCTGGCACAGTCGCAGACCGCGGCGGCCCAGCGCCGGGTTCTCCTCCTCGCCCAGGTTCGCGAAGGCCAGCGGCTTGTCGGCGCCCGCATCGAGCGTGCGGACCACCACGCGGCGGCCGTCGAAAGGTGCCAGCACGGCGCGGTAGACGTCCGCCTGCTCCTCAATCGACGGCATCGTCGTTGCTGACAGATACACAAACTCGGTTCGGAACAGCCCCACGCCCTCGAGGTCCTGAGTGCCCGCCGCCACGGCGTCGTCCACGCCGCCGATGTTGGCCAGCAGCGCGACGGGGTGCCCGTCGGCTGTGCGCCCTGGCCCAGACACGCCCGCGAGGGCGGCGGAGCGCTTCTCGCGCTTGACCCGCTGCGCCTCGACCAACGCCATGTCGGGGTCGAGGGTGACCTCGCCCGAGTCTCCGTCGACCGCGATCACGGTGCCCGCAGGAATTGCGGTCGCCCCCTGCACCTGCACCACGGCAGGGATGCCCATCTGTGCCGCGAGGATCGCGGTGTGGGACGTGCGGCCGCCCGCCTCGGTGACGATTGCCACCACCTTGGAGCGGTCGAGAGCCGCGGTCTCGGCAGGAGCGAGGTCCTCGGCCACGATGACCGACGGGCCGTCCAACACGGGCACCCCAGGCGTCGGCACGCCCAGTACTGCGGCAATGGCCCGCGAGCCCACGTCCCGCAGGTCGGTCACGCGCTCGGCGAAGTACCCGCCCAGCGCCTCGAACTGCGCGGCGTAGGTGTCGATCGCCGCGGCGATCGCAGTGGCGGGACCCTTGCCCAGACCCACCTGGGTGCCGGCCTCGCGCGCCAACTGCTTGTCCCGGGCGATGAGCGCGGTGGCCTTGAGGATCGGCTTGGCGTGGTCGTCGGCTGCGGCGGCCCGCTCGTCGAGGTCGGTGGCGACAGCCGCAAAGGCGCCGAGCACCGCGTCGACGGCGGCTCCGGAATCGGCGGGGGCGGGCTCGTCGGCCGGAGCCTGGACCGGCGGCGCGACCTGCACCACTGGTCCGGCCACGGTTCCTGCGCTCACGCCTACGCCCGTGCGGGTGTCGCCGGACATGTCAGCCCTCCGCGTCCAGGTTGCGCGACAGGAGCGCGACGAGGGACTCGAGGGCGGCGTCGGCGCCGTCACCCTCTGCGGTGAGCACCACCTCCTCGCCGTGCTTGGCGCCCAGGGCCATGACGCCCAGGATGCTGGTCGCGTCCACGGCGTCCTCGCCGGGGCGGGCGATCTCGACGTCGAGGCCAGTCTCCTGCGCGGCCTCGACGAACAGGGCGGCGGGGCGGGCGTGAAGCCCGACGGACGATGCGATGGTGACGGTGCGCTGTGCCATGACAGTTCTCCTTGTGTTGAGGGTCGCGGGGTGAGGGGCTAGACGGTGGCGACCGCGTCGACGGTCGCGAGCTTGCGGTCGCGGGACTTGAGGACCAGCACGATGGCGGTCATGAGGGCGATACCGGCGGCGAGGGCCACGAGGAACCACAGGAAGCCGCCCATGAGGGGCAGCACCCAGATGCCGCCGTGCGGGGCGCGCAGGGTCACGCCGAAGACCATCACCAGGCCGCCGGTGAGCGCCGAGCCCAGCACGGAGGAGACGATGACACGGATCGGGTCGGCCGCGGCGAACGGGATAGCGCCTTCCGAGATGAACGACGCTCCCAGTAGCCACGCGGCCTTGCCGTTCTCGCGCTCGGGCTCCGAGAAGAGCTTGGGACGCAGCGTGGTGGCGAGGGCCATCGCGAGAGGGGCGACCATACCGGCAGCCATGACGGCGGCCATGATGGTCAGCGCCGGCGCGTCGGTCGCGGTGCCCGCGGCGGCCAGACCGGCCGTGCCGAAGAAGTACGCGACCTTGTTGACGGGCCCTCCCAGGTCAAAGCCCATCATGGCGCCCAGGATCAGACCCAGGACAAAGGCAGACCCGCCCTGCAGGCTAGTAAGCCACTCGTTGAGGGCGTCGGACAGTGCGGTGATGGGCGCGCCCAGGAGGGTGATGAACAGGCCCAGGGTGATGAGGCTCGACAACAGCGGGATCACGACCACGGGCATCACGCCCCGGACGCCCTTGTGGACCTTCCAGGAGGCGATCCATTTGGCGACGAGTCCGCCGAGGACACCGGTCACGATGCCGCCCAGGAAGCCGGCGCCCATGCTCGCGGCCACGGAGCCGCCGACGATGCCGGGCACCAGGCCGGGCCTGTCGGCGATCGCGAAGGCGATGAAGCCGGACAGGATCGGCACCAGGAAGCCGAAGGATGCGGCGCCGATCACGTACAGCAGCGCGGCCCAAGAGGTCAGCGACGCGATGTCGAAGTTCTGGGCGATGTTGTACTGATCGTCCGAGGTGAGGTTGTACTCGACGATCTCGATGGCGCCGTTCTCACCCAAGGCGACCTGCGACAGCATGAACGACAGCGCGATCAGGATGCCGCCCGCGGCGACGAACGGGATCATGTAGCTCACGCCGGTCATCAACCATTGGCGGATCTGGGTGCCGATGCCCGCCTTGTTGTCGACCTTGGAGGACAGGCCGCCCGATGCCGCGGCTGCGGGGGCAGCGGTACGCACCTCGGGATTCGCCTTCCACTCGGCAGCCTTGGCCTCGGCCTGGGCGACGAGCCCGGGACCGTCGGAGATGGCCTTCTTCACGCCCACGTCCACGAGCGGCTTGCCGGCGAAGCGCTCGGCGTTGCGGACCTCCACGTCGTGAGCGAAGATGACGGCATCGGCCGCGGCGATCTGCTCGGGCGTCAGCGGCGTGGCTCCGGCAGAGCCCTGCGTCTCGACGTGCATGGTGTGGCCCGCCTCGGCGGCGGCGCGCTCGAGCGCCTCGGCAGCCATGTAGGTGTGAGCGATACCCGTCGGGCACGAGGTGACGCCTACCAGCGTGAGGCCGGCCGATGCCTCGGCGGGCTCGGTGACCTCGCTCGCCTCCTGAGCGCCCTGGGTGGGGGCGGTTGCGGACGACGTGGCCTGGGCGGCGCTCGCGGCCGGCACCACCTCGCCCACCTCGGCCTGGACGAGGGAGACGACCTCGGCGTCGGAGGTGGCGGCGCGCAGCGCGGCGGTGAACTCCTTCTTCATGAGCGCCTTGGCAAGCTTGGGAAGGACCTGCATGTGGGCTTCGCCGCCGCCCTCGGGCGCTGCGATCAAGAACACCAGGTCGGCGGCGCCGTCCTTGGCGCCCCAGTCGAGCCCTGTAGCGAGGCGGCCGAAGCCCAGGGTGGGCTCGGTGATGGCCGCGGAGCGGGCGTGGGGGATGGCGATGCCGCCGGGCAGCCCGGTGGCCATGGTCTCCTCGCGCTTGCGCACGTCCGCGAGGAAGGCCTCGAGGTCGGTGCAGCGTCCGGTGGCGACTAGGCGCTCTGCGAGCGCGCGGGTGGCCTGGTGGCGATCGTCGGCCGTGAGGTCGAGAACGACCTGGGTCTCATCGATGAGGGGCATTGTGGGTCCTTCCAGGGTCAGCTCTGACCCAGCTCCATGGTGAGGTCGGGGGTGGTGGTGAGGTCGACGATGACGCCGGCCAACTGGGCGGGGGAGGGGACGCTACTTCCGGGCAGGCTCACGGCTGCGGAGCCCCACGCGACCGCTGCGCTCAGGGCCGCGGCGCCGTCGAGGCCCGTGGCGAGGCCGTGCAGCAGGCCCGCGAGCATGCAGTCGCCGGCGCCGACCGTCGACAGCGGGCGCTCGACGGTGGCGCGGGCGTGGAGGACGGCGGAGTCCGTGACGAGGAGCGCGCCGTGCGCTCCCAGGCTGACCGCCACGGTCGGGATGCCGTCGGCGACGAGCCCCTGGGCGGCATCAAGGACATCGCCGAGGGTGGGCAGGGAACGCCCGACCAGCTCGGCGAGCTCCTCGTGGTTGGGCTTGATGAGGTCGGGGGACGCCCCGATGGCCGCGGCGAGGGCTGGCCCGGAGCTGTCGATCGCGACCAGGGCGCCGGCGGCGTGCCCACGCTCAACGAGCGTCGCGTAGAGGTCTGTCGGCGCTCCCGGCGGCAGCGACCCGCAGCCCACCAGCCACGCGGAGCCGGCGGCGCGAGCGGCGGCGGCGTCGAGCAGCGACTCCAGCTCCGCGGCGCTGAGCGCGGGGCCGGGTTCGTTGAGCTTGGTGGTGGTGCCGTCGGGCTCGGCGACGGTGATGTTGACGCGGGCCGCACCGGCGACGGGCACGGATGCTCGTGGCACGCCTGCGTCATCGAGCAATTCGCCCAGCAGGACGCCCTCGGCGCCTCCGGCCGGGAGCACGGCGACGGCGTCGCCTCCCTGTGCGGTGATCGCGCGGGCAACGTTCAGACCCTTGCCGCCGGCGTCCACGTGGACCTCGGTAGCGCGGTTCACCTCGCCGCGCTCCAGGCGAGCGACGGTGATGGCGCGGTCCACGCTGGGGTTGGGGGTCAGGGTGACGATCATGCGCACACCACCTCGGCGCCCGCCTCGCGCAGCTCGTCGGCAATGTCGTCGGACAGATCGTCGTCCGTGACGATGAGGTCCACCTGCTCCAGAGACGCGAAACGGTGCAGGTGGTCGTCGCCCGCCTTCGACGAGTCGGCCGCGACGATGACGCGCCTGGCGGCCTTCGCCATCGCCGCCTTCGCGTGTGCCTCGGCTTGGTCCGGGGTAGTGAGGCCGCGGGCGGCCGAGAGTCCGTTGGTGCCCAGGATCGCGACGTCGACCACCAGCCCGGCGAGGGCCTGCGTGGTCCAGTCGCCTACGGCCGCGGCCGTGGTGCCGCGCACCGAGCCTCCCAGCACCAGCAGCGTGAGGTGAGGGCGCCCGGCGAGTGCGGCGGCCGCGGGGATGGAGTTCGTGACCACTGTGAGTTCGGCATCGGCCGGAAGCAGTTCGACGATCGCCTGTGTGGTGGATCCGGCGTCCAAAAGGACGGTGCCACCGGCGGGAATCTCCTCAAGCACGCGTGCCGCGATGCGACGCTTCACGTCGGTGCGTAGGGCGGTGCGGGAGGCGAGAGTGGGCTCGAGCTCGAGTCGCTCGACGGGAATGGCGCCGCCGTGAACGCGGCGGACGGCCCCGCGGCGCTCGAGGGCCGTGAGGTCGCGGCGGATGGTCTCCGTGGTGACGTCGAGCGCTTCGGCGAGCGAGGCGACCTCCACGCGGCCGTCGACGCGCGCGATCTCGAGGATGCGCTGCTGTCGCTCTGTGGCATACATCTGGGTGAACTCCCTTGTCCGGCTTCTCCGATGAAACCACAGAAAACAACACACTGCAACACAAAGCCACATGGGTTTCTGTGGGCGGCGTCGACGCGCCGCTGGGCGTCGGAGGCTCGCTACGCTGAGTACCAGGCGCTATCGCCTCAGGGGGGACAACATGAACCATCACGCGACGGACTCAAGCCACACGGTGGAGGGAAGCGCCTCAGCGAGCGAGTGGCCGCCAGGTGGGCACGTGATGGACGACTTCGCCGGCGTGGGCCGCTCGGGTCGGCGTGCGTATGCGGTGGGGATTGTCGGAGTGCTGCCCGTACCGCTGGTCTGGGGCTCCGGGTACGGCGAGCTCAGTTTGCCGTTCCTCGTGGTGGGAGCGGTGGCGATGCTCGTCGCGGCGCTCACCGTTCCCGGTCCGCTCGCGGACCCGGCCGTGGCCACGGCGAGAGGTGCCGCAAACTGGGCGCTCACCGTCCTTGGCCTGATCGGTGTGTACGCCGTCGCTACTGCAGCGCTGCCCATTCCGGACTCGTGGCCCCTGTGGCTTCCCGGCCTGTTCTGGGGTGCGCTGCACGTCGCGCATGTCGCCGTCGTGGTGGGCGGTGTGGCGCTCGCGCGGCCCGGCAAAGCCCTGCGCAACGCGGTGGCGGTGCCGTTCCTCAGCACCAGTGAGCCCCGCGCATGAGCGACGTAGCCGAGCACTCCGACACGGGCACCATCGTCGAGTGGGATGCCCACGAGGGCGTAGGCGTGGTGCGCAGCGACGAGCACTCACGGCTGGTCTGGATTCACTTCTCGATGCACGCCAGTCAGGGCGAAAGTTTCCTGTGGCGCCCGGGGTGCGAGTGTCCATCGAGTACAACGCGACCGTGGACCAAGACGGCTACGTCTGGGTGGGCGAGCGCGTGGTGGTCCTCGACTACGCCGCGCGCACCCAGCGCGCGTGGGTGTTCGCGCCGCGACCGCACCGAGGACTTCGCGGGAGGCCCCGTCTTCACCGACCAGTGCGATGGGCGGGCAGCTAGATCCAGCCGTGCTCGCGTGCGTAGCGTGCGGCATCATGCCTGGTGGTCGTGTGGGTCTTGCCGATCGCGCTGGAGAGGTAGTTGCGCACGGTGCCCTGGGCGAGGTGGAGGATGCGGGAGATGTCGGCGACCGAGTAGCCGTCGCTCGCCACGCGCAGCACGTCTAGTTCGCGATCCGTGAGGGGACAGTCGTCGATGAGGGCCTGGGCGGACACGGTTGCGTCGATGTAACGCCCACCCGCGGCCACCTCGCCGATGGCCTGCGCGATCACCGCTGGCTCGGACTGCTTGCCCAGGAATCCCCGCACGCCTAGCCGTAAAGCGCTGCGCAGGGTGCCCGGGCGCGCGTGCCGGGTGAGCATGAGGATGTGTTGCTGGGGGTGCTCTGCGAGGACGCTTCCGGCGACGGCGAGGCCGTCCATCCCGGGCATCTCGAGGTCGAGAACCAGCACGTCAGGCCGGTGCGTGCCGAAGGCCGCGAGGGCCTCCTCGCCGTCTGCCGCCTCGGCGACCACATCGATGTCGCCTTCGAGCGGCAGCAGAGTGGCGAGCGCAGTGCGGATCAGGCCCTCGTCGTCGGCCAGGACTACGGAGATCGTCATCGTGGGCCATCTGCGAAGGCGAGGCTCAGCGTGAATTCATCCTCGCGTTGCGCGACCGTGAGCGAGCCGCCCGCGGCGGCGACGCGTTCCCGAAGGGCCGCGAGCCCGCGCAGCGGGCGGGTCTCGGAGTCGGCCCCATCGTTGGTGATCGCCATGGCATCGGCCGTCACCTCGATGTGGACCGCGGTGGGGCTGGGGTGGCGCAGGATGTTGGTGGTGCCTTCTCTGAGGACGAGCGCGAACACCTCGTCGTTCACGGGGGAGGAGTCCGCGCCGTCGACGTCGACCTCGATCCCGGTGGCGGAGATGAGGGCCGAGGCGTTAGCGAGTTCCGCCGAGAAGGACAGTTGTCGCGTGGAGTTGACGAGTAGCTGCGCCTGTTCGATGGTCTCGCCGGTGAGACGTTCGATGTCGGCCAGTTCCATCGCGACCCGCTCGGGATCGGTGTGCTGCAACTTTGCCGCGACCGCCGCCTTGAGCTTAATCACGTGCAGGGTGTGGCCCTGAATGTCGTGAAGGTCTGCGGCGAACCGGACCCGCTCCTTCATGACGGCGAGTTCTGCCTCGGTGTGACGCATGCTGTCGAGGTCGGTGAAGAGCCGCCACGTGATGTCGTTGAGCCAGAAGACGGCGGCGAAGATGACGGTGTACCAGAGGCCCACAATGAGGTAGCTGCCGGTGGCGTCGGGCTGGGTGATGAGGCTGAGCAGGGCGGTGGCCTCGACGACGAGAAGCACGGTGAACGCGGTGGCGTAACGGCTGTCGCGACGCGTGGCGACGGCGATGCCGCCGGCGACCGCGACGCCAATGACCGTCGCTGGATCCATGCCCACCAGCACGGCGACGATCCAGGTGGCCTCGCCGATCGCGAGCGCTCCCATCAGATAGGCGCGGCGCGGCGGCGCATGCCACTGCGAGGAGATACCGGCCGCGGCGATGAGGCTGGGCGTCACGGCGAGGATCTCCCAGATAGGAGGCGTCGAGACGACGAGCGGGACGGCTCCCACGGCCACCACCGTCGCGACCATCACGGCGGTGGTGATGGCTCGCATGCGCCGCAGCGGGCGCACCTCGGTGGTGCTCATGGCAGACCATCCTGCCTGCTTGCGCCGGCCGCGACCAGTGACGCTGTGTCACATCGCAAAGGTGACTCGACGGCACTTCTGAGAACAGGGGATCCGACGGACAGTGGTGGCGTTCATCGGGGCCGGAAGAGCTGGCCCTGTCGCTCGTATTGAGGAGAGGAACGCATGTTCTCCGATTCCATCGCCGAATTCATCATGACGCTCACCGAATGGGTCGCTGGCCTCGAGTCGTGGCAGCAGTTGGGTGCGTTGATCCTGATCAGCGCGATTCCGTTCGTCGAGTCCTACTCGGGCAGCTTCCTTGGCGTGCTCGTCGGCATTAACCCCTTCGTGGCCGTCATCGCGGCCGTGATTGGCAACACCATCAGCACATTCGCGCTGATCGCCGGTGCGGGCCGCGCGCGCACTGCCGTGACCGGCAACGGTTCCGAGAAGGAACTCACCGAGCGCCAGGTGCGCCGGCGCGCGAAGATCTCCAAGTACTTCGATCGCTTTGGCGTTCCTGGAGTCTCGCTGCTGGGACCGCTCGCGCTGCCCAGCCAGTTCACCGGTCCTGCGATGGTCGCGCTCGGCGCCTCGAAGCGCTCGGTGTACTTCTGGATGGGCATCTCGATCATTGCCTGGGGAGTGCTGTTCGGCTTCTTCAGCCACCTGGTGGTCGACTGGATCTACTGATCGCGCCACCGCTGCGGACTCCGCGTCGAGCGCCGTCGGTGACGGGGGGCATAGGTGCGCGCGAAGTGCGAAGACGACGACGTCCTGGAGTCCTCTCTACGGGCTTTTGCCATTCGAGCCTTGCGAACCGGGAAGATACGTGGGGTTTTCGGCGTTACCGATCGCGACAATGTCCCCACGGCCTTGGCAACGAGGCCGCGATAGATTGGAACCGCAGTGATTATTCTCGGTCTGATTCTCTTCCTTATCGGCCTTCTTGCCTCGATCGGCATCCTGCAGACGATCGGCATCGTGCTCATGATCGTTGGCCTCGTGCTGGCGCTGCTGGGACGCTCGGGCCGGAGCATCGGCGGGCGGAAGCACTGGTTCTGATAGTGGGCGTTCAGCCTTCGAGTTGAGGTGTGACCTCGCTCTCATTAAGAGGCGGGCATTCGGGAGTGATTCCCCGGGTGCCCGCCTCTGGCTTCTTGCGCTGACATTGCCTAGGCGCGACCGGAGAGGCTGCGAGGCTTGTCAGCGGCGCGTTGTGGTGGCACCCATGCGATGCGGCCGCGAGAGGAGATCTTGATCCTGACACGTGGTTGTGCGAGTCTCTTGCTAGCCGTGGGGCTTACTTCTGGCGTCGTGGATGTGAGGCACGCCCATGAAGGCGGATCAGATAAGTGCTGATTGACCTTCCCAACTTACTGGGAGAGGTCATGAGGGTTTGCGCAAAGAGGCCGTACCGAGATGCGAGGGCCGCGGGGGTCGCCCTGCGGGCAATCCGGCGTGGGTACCAGAGGACGGGCAAGAAGTTGCCCGCCGCTGTGCATTGGTGCGTTCAGTGCTTGTGTTGGCACATCACGTCGAAGCGCGCGTCGGGACGTCGAGCTAGTGAGTGGCAGCGCCAGGCGAATTGCCCGGTGCGATGGCAATGAGTGCACTAGGTCGCCGCGTGACGCAACTCGTCGGTACACCCTCGGCAATGGGTGCACATCGAACCTTAAGACCAGCGACCGCCCGTAGTTCCCCGTGATCGCGACCTTGCAGGTGAGATTGTACGTCTTTCCTGTAGTTTTGCCGGCATGTCGAAACTGCGAAGCGTGCATGGCGAGACGGCCACCTTGACGTTCACCATTCCGATGCTCCCATCGCACGATGCCGAAGAGCTCGCTGCCGCACTCCTTATTGCTCGCTCATGGGTTGGCGACATGATTGAGCAGACTCTGCAAACGGCCGAGTTGCCCAACCTTTTTGAGGAACCCGCGTGGTTCAGGGACGAGCTACGTATCTCGGAACCATGGGGGCTGCCATATGGCGAAGACTATGCGGCACTGCGGCGCGCGATTGAACGAACCCTTCGCGGGTTGTGGCCCGAGGAAGACGCGTTGTTGCGCGAAGAAGTGGTTTTTAACCACATCTCTAAGCTATCTGCGGGTAGCCCGCTTGTCTTCGAGGTCGATGTCATTCTCGTGCTTCAGGCAATTGGGGGACTCAGCGTTGATTTGGCCGTAGGCGTGGGGGCGAATTTTATCTACGAGTTCTTAGCCCGTGCGCGAGACGCCGAGCGCCGCGGCACTGTGCCCAAGAGTGGTCAAACTCGCAAAAAGGTGTCTGGACGCGAGCGCGGCGCGGTGAGCCTCGAAGGAGAGTTCGAGTTCGGGCGCATTCGGATGCGTGGCCGATACACGCATGGAAAGTCGACTTCATTCGACTATTACCAGGAGGACTTCTGACCTGCAGGAGAAGTAGTTCCGTTGGGCCTGGTTGAGTCAACCGAGGAGGTAACAGGCCAATTCGCAGATCCGTCCCTTCCCTCGATCTTGGCTACTCCTTTCCTCGGTGCCTCTCGGCCTGGCCGACGTGACGTCGGCCGGGCCACTGCTTCTCGCACCGCCGTCACTTCGCTCGCGAAGCGGTCGCCAAATACTCCTCTCGCGCGGCCGCGAAACACCGCTTCGCCTCGACGGCTTCAGCCTTCTTGAGAACTCGCTCAGCATTCGCCTTCTGGCCCCCTATCCGACCTCCGTATGTCTCCCGGTGCGCTTGCTCCGCGACGTACAGGCGGACAAACTCTGCGGATTCGGAGTCCGCGATGCCGTCCAGGTACGCGACTGTGCGCCGCATGGCGGAGCCTCGCGCGGCCCACTTGCTCTTGTGAGCGCGGCGTCCGCACACAGCGCCCGACGCCGCGACGGCAACCAGGCACCAAATGGCGATGGCCAGGCCGAGAAAGACCACATCCTCCGGGTACCCAAGGCACGGGGCGTGGGACGAGCTGACGCTTGGAAGTGCAAGAGCAGCATCGACGCCCGCCGTCGTTAGCCATGTCTTCCAATTTTCGATACCCATGACGCGAGGAGGCGGCGTAAAGGATGCCTGCGAGTTCTTAAGCGTCCCAGTCACGACCGATAGTTACCGATGCCGGCACGAAGTATGGGCGCGACATGGCAGACCGGCGCAGTGGAAAAATAGACTGCGGAATACCGCTGTCTGTATCGTGGGTTAGGTGCAACACGGAGATTGACGTTTACACGACTAATCATAATGACCGAGGGGGTCGGAAGTGGCAGTGTTCTTGAGTTTTCATTACGGACGCGACGCGATGAGGGTTCAGCAGATTCTCAACATGGGCGCCGTTGAAGGACAGACGATCCTCAGCGCTCAGGATTGGGAGAGTGTCAAGAACGAGGGTGATGCGGCGGTAGAAAACTGGATCGCCGAGCAGATGAAGTACAAGCGGGCGGTGGTCGTTCTCGTCGGCCAGGAGACCGCGAGCAGAGAGTGGGTGGACTACGAGATTCGGAAGGCGTGGAACGACGGCAAGAAGGTTCTAGGAGTGCGAATCCACGGGCTCGCTGACCCCGCAAATGGCAGAGATCGACAAGGGGCCAACCCATTCGCCGGGATCAAGTTGAAGAACGGCAGCGACTTGGGCGACATAGTCCCAGTTTTCAATCCGAGCGGCCCTGACAGTAAGGGTGTCTACGCCTCCATTAAGGAGAACTGGGACACGTGGGTCGACCAAGGTGTTAGCCGGAGTGCCTAGTTTCTATGCCGGCACGGCGTGTCCATTCTGCCGAATAGTCGATGGAGATGACCCGGATGTCCGTGTTGTGTTTCGTACTGAGGGCGTAGCAGCCTTCTTTCCAACGGAGCCGGCGGTCTTGGGGCACACGCTCTTGGTACCCGCACGCCATGTGACCTATCTGTGGGACCTCACGCCTCAGGAAGCCGCGCAGCTCGGGCAGGCTAGTCGCAGCCTCGCCCGAGTAATGGTTGAGACGCTCGCCCCGCAGGGCTTGAGTCTTATCCAGTCAAACGGGGAAGTCGCAAGCCAAACAGTTGAGCATGTGCACTTCCATCTCGTACCGAGGTGGAACGGCGACGCCATCGGCACAATTTGGCCGCCGGAGACGTCATACAGCGAGAGTTCCAAGGACCTAGTGTGGGAGCGGCTTGCAAGAGCTTGTGCTAGAGACGTCAGAGCCTAGTGAGCCACCACTGCAATAGCTGTTCCTACGATCGCCACCGGTCCGTAGAAGCCGAGTGTCGCCCATGAGCCAGCAACTTTCCGCCATCTACAGTTGGGGGCACGGCAGTCGGCTGCTCCACCGAGCGGGGCGCGGTAGTAGACCGAGGCGTTCAGGTTATACGGTGCAGTCTTCCCCGACACCACGTCGGAAAACAGTGCACGGTACGCACGCTCTTCGCGAAGATATCGGATATCGAGATTCCAAAACAGCACGGTTGCAAGCACGCCCAGTGTGGCGACCGTCCAGGCCTGTTGAGTGAGCGCATAGCCGTAGGTAGCCGTGACAACCGGTAGCAACCAACTCTTGGCCGTTGCTGAGCTAGTTGACATTCGAACGATGATGGCCTGGATAAGGTCGATATGATGTTGTTGCGAGACGCTAAACACCGGGTTGTCCCCGCTTGAGGGCGACTCGGCTGAAGTCATAGCGCCATTTTGCCATGATGTCCGCTCGTCGCGCGTGGCCGCGCGCTTGACGTGATCTAGTGGCATTACTCGGGGCATCCCTGACGCCCCGCATGTCGCTCTAGGGTCACGAGAGATACGGGCATGCAGCGCCACCGCGCTTCGTTGGTTCATTGGGACGCATCGACGAGTCGCTGCTTATGATGTCCTAATCCGCGCTCACGTGGCCGATCCGGGCCTAGCGGCAACCCACCTGCTATAGTTGACGATTGTGTTCGGCTCCTGCCGGGCATGCGTCGCAGATTGCTTCTCCTTCTCGCCGGCGCCACCGTCCCAGACACGGACCGAGTGGTGCCAGGCTCGTAGAAATCCTCTCTTCGGCGAACGAACGCGTGTCCCCATCGCGATTCGCCACCATCGCCGGTGCTCTGTGTGACGGAAACCCGCCACGAGAGAACTGAAACGCGCCGCGAAAGCCGGCGCGTGCATCGGCCGCTTTAAGGAAAGACACCTACGTGACTGTCACTTTCGCCGACCTCGGCGTGCCCACCGCCCTCACTACCGTGCTGGAGCGCGAGGGCAAGACCACCCCGTTCCCCATTCAGGAGAACACCCTTCCCGACACCCTTCCCGGACGTGATGTCCTGGGCCGCGGCAAGACCGGCTCCGGCAAGACGCTGGCGTTCTCGCTGCCCGTCGTCGCCCGCCTTGGCTCCAAGGGCGGCAAGGCCAAGCCCGGCCGTCCCCGCGCGCTGATCCTCGCGCCGACCCGCGAGCTCGCGACCCAGATCGACGCCGTCATCGCCCCGCTCGCGGAGGCCTACGGCATGTCGACCACCACCATCTTCGGCGGTATCTCGCAGCAGCGTCAGGAGCGTGCCATGGCACGTGGCGTCGACATCGTCGTCGCCTGCCCCGGTCGCCTTGAGGACCTCATGGGCCAGCGCATCGTGTCGCTCGACAACGTCGAGATCACCGTGCTCGACGAGGCCGACCACATGGCCGACCTCGGCTTCCTCCCCGGTGTCACGCGCATCATGAACGCGACGCCCGCCAACGGCCAGCGCCTGCTGTTCTCCGCCACGCTCGACAACGGCGTGGACAAGCTCGTCAAGCGCTTCCTCAACAACCCGACCACGCACAGCGTCGACTCGGCCGAGAGCCCCGTCGAGGCTATGACGCACCACGTCTTCCACGTGGCCGATGCCGAGGCCAAGAAGAACGTGGTCCGCGCCCTCGCGTCGGGCACCGGTCGTCGTGTGCTGTTCATGCGTACCAAGCACCACGCCAAGCGCCTGGCCAAGCAGCTCACCTCCGACGGCATTCCCGCCGTCGACCTGCATGGCAACCTGTCGCAGAACGCTCGTGACCGCAACCTCGCGGCCTTCGCCGAGGGACGCGTGAAGGTCCTCGTCGCGACCGACGTCGCCGCGCGCGGCGTCCACGTCGACGGCGTCGAGCTCGTAGTTCACGTGGACCCGCCGGCCGAGCACAAGGCGTACCTGCACCGCTCGGGCCGTACCGCCCGTGCCGGTTCCTCCGGTGACGTCGCGACCATCGTGCTGCCCGAGCAGCGCCGCGACACTGACCAGCTGCTGCGCAAGGCCAAGATCACCGTGCGTCCCGAGAAGGTCAACGACTCGTCGCCCGCCGTGGTGGCGCTGATCGGCGAGCGCGCCGAGCGCGTCTCCGCCGCTGCGGCCGAGATTGCCGTGGCCGGCACCGGTCCGCAGAAGCAGGGCCAGGGCCGTGGCAACGGTGGTCGCGGCAACGGCGGCGCCCGTGCCAACGGTGGCGGTCGCGCGCGCGGTGGTGCTGGAAACGGAACCGGCAACGGCGGCGGCCAGGGGCGCGGTCGCGGCGGCAACGCCGGCCAGGGCGGTTCGGGCCAGGGCGGCCAGGGGAGTGGACGTGGTCGGAGCCGCGGCGCCAACGGCGCAGCCCGCTCGACGGCCACCGCCAACGAGCAGGGCGCGACGCGTCAGGCGGGCGGCAGCGGCTCGGGCGGTGCACGCTCGGGTGGTCGCCGTCCCCAGTCCCACAGCGGCGGACACCGTTCGGCCGCTGACTTCTCCGCCTCGCGCGGCGGTCGTCGCTCGCGCTAAGCCGTCGTAGATATCGCCAGGGCCCGGACACCGCGAGGTGTCCGGGCCCATGTGCTTGCCTTACGCAAATGCGCCGATCTGCGCGTCCACCATCCAGTCGGTGTCCTCGGTGCGATTCGACAGCAGGGGATCGCTCGCGTCGAGCAGCAGGTAGTCGTGTTCCAGGAGCGGCCCGCCGGGGTCGTCCCACGTCGTGTCGACCACCAGCCACTGGCCGTCGATCAGCACCTTGTTCCAGGCGTGCCCGCCCACCGTCATGCCGTCCGCCACGTTGCCGGTGACCTGTATGGCGTCCAGGCCCGCGGCATCGGCCATCGCGAGGAACGCCTGTGCGTAACCGTTGCACACCGCGGTGCCGTCCGCGAAGATCCCGTAGGCCTCTTGCGAGCGTTCGACCATGGGCCCTTCGGTGGCGCCGGCGTTCATCGCCTCGTAGGTGGCGTAGTCGTAGTCGGCGAGGCCCACGATGTAGTCGTGGATGGCCGTCACCTTGTCGCGGTCGCTGACGGCCTGGCTCGCGCCTGACGCGGCAATCCCCACCCGCGCGGCCGCATACGTGACCGCGCGTCGCCGCTCAGCCTCCTCGTCCGAGTACACGTATTGGGGTTCGAGGAACACCTTGCCGCCGCGTTCCTGGTAGAAGCCGCCGCCGCCAAATGCGTACGGGTTCTGTATGTACGCCTCGGTGTAGGCGTCGAACACGCCCTCCTGGCCCACCTCACGCGCCCACGGGGTGACGTCGATGCGGTCCTCCTGCACCAGCAGGCTCTCCTCGATGTGGCGCACCAACTCGGTGCTGCCGAACGTGGGGTAGCCGCTTACTGGTGTGTCGACCATCGCGATCTGGGCGGCCGTGGCGAGGTCAAAGACAGGCGCGCCGGTCTCGCCGATGAGAGCCCATGCCGGGACATACCCGTGTGTGCCGGCCCACTGATACGCGTTCACCGCAACGATCGCGATGGCGAGGCACGCGAGGATGACCTTGCCTGGATTACGCCGCTTGACCGGCGTCGGCGTCCACGCCCGAGGCGTGTAGGCGGCCGATGCGATGGTCCCCGTCTCGACCTTGCTCACCCGGTCTCGGGTGCGGCCCGTCCAGCGGGCCCCGTCCCAGTAACGCTCCAGATGCGTCTCACTGGGGTCGGGGAGCCACCCCGGCGCGGGCAGGCGCGGTGTGGCAGGCCGGCGTGCAGGCTCGTCGAAGTGCCCGTCCGGATAGAACGTCATTGCTGGTATCCCCCTCAGCAGCCGACCGGGTCGGCGTAGCTCCGAGGCTAGCGCGTGTGGCCGCGATCGGGAAGATCAGCCCTCGCGGGTGCCGAGTTTTGCCAGCCGTGGGGAGAGGGCCACCGGCGCAGGATCGTCGCTAGGCCCGAAGCCGCGCAGTCGCCGGGGGAGTGAGGCAAGCCCGGCCGCACAGCGCTCGCGGGCGGCCGTCAGGCCGTCCGTCCCGTGAGCCGCGCCGTCGATAACGGAGCCCGACCGCATGGCCCGCGCGAGCATCGGCCGCCCTTCAATACCGGCCTCGTCGGCGCCGCCGATCGTGTCGCCGACCAGCACGCCATCGCGCTCGACTCGCCACACCTGCTTGAGGCCGGGGAGGGAGCGTTTACCAGGGGAGAGCTTTTGCACGGGGCGGCCGTCGTACTCGGCGAGTTTGTAGACGGCGCTCATCGCGGGGGCATCGGCGGCAACGCCCATTTGAGTGCCCACGCCGAAGGCGTCGATGGGCGCGCCGGCCTGCAGGAGGTCGGCGATGCGGCGCTCGTCGAGGTCGCTGCTGGCCACAATGCGCACGTCCGTCAGGCCACCGTGATCGAGGATGTCGCGCACCTCGTGCGACAGCGCCGCGAGGTTGCCCGAGTCGAGCCGCACGCCCTGGACGCGGATGCCCTCGGCCGCGAGTTCGTGCGCGACCTGCACGACGTTGCGGGCGCCCTGGAGCGTGTCGTACGTGTCGATGAGCAGGGTCGATGCGGTGGGGAAGTCGCGAGCAAAGGCTCGGAACGCGTCGCGCTCGTCGTCGTAGGACATGACGTAGGAATGCGCCATGGTGCCGCTCAGCGGGATGCCGAAGGTCTTGCCCGCGAGGACATTGCTGGTGGCCGCTGCTCCCGCCAGGTACGCCGCCCGGGCGCCACTGAGCGCCGCCTCGGGCCCGTGGGTGCGACGCGCGGCGAAGTCCACGAACTGGCGGTCGCCGCAGGCGAGCGCGACGCGCGCGGCCTTCGATGCAATGGCCGTCTGGTGGCCGACGAACGTGAGAAGCGCGGTCTCGACGATCTGCGCCTCGATGAGCGGCGCCGTGACGCGCACCAGCGGCTCTTCGGGGAACACGATCTCACCCTCGGGGATGGCCCAGACGTCACCAGTAAAGGTGAGGGCGGCGAGGTGCTCGAGGAAGGCGTCGTCGAACTGTTTCAGGCTGCGGAGGAACCCGATGTCGCTGTCGGTGAAACGCAGGTTTTCCAGGTACGTCAGCGCGTCGGCGAGGCCTGCCATGACGAGGAAGCGGCGTTCGGGCGGGAGCCGACGGACGAACAGGTCGAACGTCGCTGTCGCGGTGCGGCCCTGGGCAAAGTGGCTCGCGGCCATCGTCAATTCATACTGATCCGTGGTGAGCGCGCTCACGGCGGCCGCGTCCTTCATGCGACCCATCGTAGGCAGGCTCACCCGCCCAACTTCGCGACCAGGCGAGCGATGTACGTGGCCCGTGCTTCGGCATCGGCCGTCTGGATTCTCGCAAGGTGAGGGAATCGCTCTGCTTTGCTGAGCGCATCCCATGCGGCCGATGCCGCGGGTGCGTTGGTGAGCGCCGCCGCCAGATCATCGGGGACGGTCGCGGTGGCTTGGCCCTCGTACGCGCGTTCCCACCGGCCGTCTGCTTGCGCTTTGTCGATCTCGGACTGGCCGCGCGGGCGCATGCGGCCCTCCCCGACGAGTCGCGCGACGTGAGTGACGTTGCGCTGCGACCACACGGAGCGGGCGCGTCGCGGGGTGAAGTGTTGGAGGAAGGTGCGCTCGTCGTTCGAGCGGCGGCGGCCGTCGATCCAGCCGCTGCACAGCGCCTCATCGAGGGCCTCGGCGTAGGTAAGGGTGGTGACGGGGGAGCCGACCTTCTTGGTCAGGGTGAGCCAGACGCCTGTCGACGTGTCTTCGTAGGCGTCGAGCCAGGCGCGCCAAGCGGCTTGGTCCTCCACGGTGAGGCGGTCGGGTTCCGGCGTGGTCGGCATGTCCCCATTCTGGACCTACCTGGGGTTTCTGGCGATGCGTCCG
>NZ_BBRL01000008.1 GCF_002090135.1 Demequina sp. NBRC 110055
GCGGCAAGGTTTGTTCGAGACTGAAGGCTTCACGCCGCCACAGTCTCGCCACCATTTCTCGACCGTCTTGAACGGCACGCCGACCTCGACGGCCACATCACGGACACGACGCCCTGCACCCATCAGCACCAGAGCTTGAACACGAACAGCACGCGGATACGTCATCCGCCACCTCCGAAAACAGAGGTGTTGCACTGGAAACTAGAACCCAAGCGCGCGACAAGCCGCAAATGCGGCCATTTGCGCCACAGGGGTCGCGGGCGTTACCGGCTTGTTTCTTCCGCAGATGCGCTACTAACGTGTCAACCATGCCGCATCTGCGTATTAGCGAGGCCGCGAACCTCCTGGGAGTGTCGGACGACACGGTCCGCCGGTGGGTCGACGCCCGCAACGTCGCCACGGTCAAGGACGCGGCCGGGCGGCTGCTGGTCGACGGCGTCGACGTCGCCCAGTACGCCTCCGAGCGCGCGGTCGGCAACGACGACGACTCCCCCACGGCGCGATCGGCCCGCAACCAGTTCGTCGGCATCGTCACTCGCGTGACGGCGGACGCGGTAATGGCGCAGGTCGAACTGCAATGCGGCCCTCACCGCGTGGTGTCCCTCATGAGCGCGGAGGCCGTGCACGACCTGGGCCTCGAGCCCGGGGTCGTCGCCACCGCCGTGGTCAAGGCCACGACTGTCATCGTTGAACGCTCCCGCGAGCGCGCATGAGCCGCGGCGGGACTCGCGCCAGCCACGCCGTCGGCGCGTGCCAACGTGGCCGCATCTGGCTTCTGGGGACCGTCGCCGTCATGAGCCTCGCGGCGTGTGCGAGCGATGCGGACGGCGCGGGCGAGCCCCAGGTCCTCACGGTCCACGCCGCGGCGTCGCTGACCGAGGTGATGGAACAGATCGGGGCCGACTTCGAGGCCGAACACGCGGGCGTCGAGGTGCGACTCAACCTGGGCGGCTCGTCGGGCCTCGCCACCCAGATCGTCGAGGGCGCGCCGGGTGACGTGTTCGCCTCGGCCGACCTGGCGCAGATGGGGGTGGTCAGCGACGCCGGCCTCGCGCCGGAGCCGCTCGCGTTTGCCGCCAACGCGCTCACCATCGCGGTGGCGCCAGGCAACCCGCGCGACATCACGGGGCTGCAGGACCTCACCGACCCCACCATCGACCTGGTGGTCTGCGCGCCGCCGGTGCCGTGCGGAGCGGTGTCCGCGGCGGTCGAAGACGCCGCAGGGGTGACCTTGTCTCCCGTCAGCGAGGAGCTGTCCGTCACCGAGGTGCTCGCCAAGGTCACCTCGGGCCAGGCCGATGCCGGGTTGGTCTACGTGACCGACATCGCCCGCTCACACGGCGAGGCCGAGGAGGTGCCCCTGGGCGGTGGCGACGAGGTGGCAATCGCGGCGAGCACTGAGTATCCCATCGCGACGCTCACGACCGCCGCGGACGCGGTGCTCGCGGACACCTTCGTGGCCCACGTGTTGTCCGAGTCGGGAAGACAACGTCTGGCCGCGGCCGGGTTCGGGACACCATGACCGCGCCCGCGCCCGCGGGGACCCGCACGCGCGACGGCGCGGCGAGCGTGCCGCGATGGCTCGTCCTCCCCGCGCTCGTGGGCGCCGGGCTCATCGTGCTGCCCCTGGTGGGCCTCGCGGCGCGTGTCGAGTGGGGCTCGCTTCCCGCCCTCGTCACGAGCGAGTCTGCCCTGGCCGCACTCGCCCTGTCGGCACGCACCGTCGCCGTGTCGACCCTCATCGTCGTGGCGCTCGGGGTTCCCCTCGCCTTGATGCTCGCACGGCTCGATTTTCGCGGCATGGTGGTAGTGCGCACGCTCGTCCTCGCACCCCTGGTACTCCCCCCGGTCGTGGGGGGCCTGGGCCTGCTGTACGCGTTCGGCCGTGGCGGGCTGCTGGGCGACACCTTCACGCTTTTAGGGCTCGATGTCGCGTTCACCACCGCTGCGGTCGTTCTCGCGCAGACCTTCGTCGCCCTGCCCTTCCTCGTGCTCGCGCTCGAGGGCGCGCTGCGCGCCGACGGCACCCGCTACGAGGCGGTCGCCGCCACGCTCGGGGCCGGCCCGTGGACCACGTTTCGCCGCGTCACCGTGCGCCGGGTCTGGCCCGCGCTCGTGGCAGGCACCGTGCTCGCGGCCGCTCGCGCCCTGGGCGAGTTTGGCGCCACGCTCACGTTCGCAGGCTCGCTCGAGGGCGTGACCCGCACCGTCCCTCTTGAGATTTATCTGCAGCGTGAGATGGACGCCGACGCCGCCGTGGCGCTGTCGCTGCTGCTGATGCTGGTGGCTCTCGTGGTCGTCGCCGCGGCCTACGGGGGCACCACGCGCGCCGCGCGCGCACGGACGTCGAGCACCTCTAGGGGAACGTCGTGAGGCTCGACGTGTCGGCGAGCGTTCCCGAGCGCGGCATCGCGGCCCGCCTGGTCGCCGATCCTGGCCGCACCGTCGCCCTGCTGGGACCCAACGGTGCGGGGAAATCGACCATGCTCGCGGTGGCGGCCGGGCTCCTGCGCCCTGACGACGCTCACGTCCGGCTCACGGGTGACGCGGAGCTCGTATGCCAGGACCAGCGAGCCTGGGTGCCGCCGCACCGCCGTCCACTCACGCTGCTCACGCAAGACGCGAGCCTCTTCGCGGGCATGAGCGTGCTCGACAACGTCGCCTTCGGGCCGCGCGCCGAGGGCTTGAGCCGCCGCCACGCACGCGCCGCCGCGCGCGACTGGCTCGATGCGGTGGGTCTCGCCGGCCTCGCTTCCTCCCGAGCCGAGACGCTCTCGGGGGGACAGGCGCAGCGCGTCGCCCTCGCACGGGCCCTCGCCACGGCACCGGCGGTGCTACTGCTCGACGAGCCCTTTGCCGCGCTCGACGTGGACGCGGCCGGAGCCATGCGCGCGCTCCTGGCTCAGCTGCTGCGCGACGTGACGGTCGTCATGGCCACCCACGACCTCCTCGACGCGGCGATGCTCGCCGACGATGTCGTGGTGATGCACGACGGGGCGGTCGCGGAGCGAGGGCCCCTGTCCGAGGTCCTCGCGCGACCGCGCCACGACTTCACCGCGTCCCTCGTGGGACGCGGCCTGGTGCGTCGCGATGACGGCACCTCGATTGCCCCCCGCCCGTCGCAGGTGCGGGTCACCACGGCCCATGCCACGCTCGCCTCTGGAGGCGGAGTCACCGGAGCGGTCAGGCGCGTCGAGGCGCACGCCGACGCCGTGCGCATCTGGGTGGAGGTGCCCGGCGGACGCCTCGGCGCGGACGTCGACCCCCTCACCGTCGACCCGAGGGTGCTGACGCCTGGCACCACCGTGACGTGCGTGGTCGCGGACGGCGTGGAGTCGTACGGCTCCTCGGCGGCGTGAGTCCGCGGCGATCAGCCCCCGGCGAACGGAGGGAGGACGTCGACCAGACTGTCACCGGCGACCGCGGCCGCGTCGTCGGCGCGCACGCGGTCCACGACGATCGAGCACTGGCGGAGCACCCGCGCAAAGTCCTCGCCCCAGCGCGCGGCAAGGTCCTCGCGCAGCTGACCGACCGTGCCGGGAGGCGCCAGCGTGAACTCGTCGACGCCGGCGGCCTCCGCGGCGGCGGCAAACAGCCGGACTCGCACCATCAGCCGGGCATCTCCTCGGTCCACGACGTCGCGAGCTGCGTCGCGACGGCAGTCGCGTTCTCGAAGGCCTCCTGCGCGGCGCCCTCGTCGAAGCCGTCCTCGCCGATGGCCGCCTGACCGACGGCGTACCCCACCAGGAAGGTCGTGAGGGGCGCGCTGGGACGGGCGACCGCGTGAGCCGCGTCCCGCGCGACGTCCAGAAGAGCCTGCACATCCACCACCGCGGTGTCGATGCCCAACTCCCCCGCGAGCGCCTCGACCCACACGTCCAGCTGCGTATCCGTCATGACATGTCCTCTCCCAGACTCCTCACATCGTCCCAGGTGTCGGCGTCCCGCGCGGCCCGAACCACGGGCACGTCCCCCATCTCCAACCGATGTGTCAGGTGGCGCATCGACGCGCCCACGGGCGTCTCCAGCGCGCTCAACGCCCGCTCGAGCGACTCGCGCCGGTACAACGCGAGGAGCGGTTGCGTGCGCCCGCCCTCGTCGACGGCCCACACGCCGTCGCCGGACGGACCGACCCTCACACTCGACTCGACGAGATCGTCCACGGCCTCGGCGGCGAACGGCATGTCGCACGCGAGCACCAACACCCACGGCGACGCGGGCCCCGGCAGCGCGGTCAGCCCGGCTGCGATCGCGGCCACGGGCCCCGACAAGGGCGGCTCCTCGCGCGTGCTCAGCATGTCCTGTGGCAGACCATGGGACGGTCCGACCACGATCGTCACCCGCGCGCGGCTCGCCGCGTCGACCGCACGGTCGAGCAAGGGCGCTCCACCCACCTCGACCGCGCCCTTGTCGACGCCACCCAAGCGAGATCCGCGACCGCCGGCCAGGACGATGGCGTCATAGGCGAGGCCAGCCGCACTCACGGCCGCTCCCAATCCCCCGACTTGCCGCCACGCTTGGACAGGAGCCGCACCTCGCGGATCGAGGTGGCCTTGTCCAGGCCCTTGACCATGTCGACGACGTTGAGGGCCGCGACCGAGGCGGCGGTGAGCGCCTCCATCTCGACACCTGTACGGTCCGCCGTGCGGCACGTCACCGCGATCCGCACTCCCGCGTCCTCCACCGCGGCGTCCACGGCGACCCCGTGCACCCCGATGACGTGCGCCAAGGGCAAGAGCTCGGGCGTGCGCTTGGCCGCCGCGATCCCCGCGATGCGCGCCACCGCAAGGACGTCCCCCTTGGGCACCGCACCGTCGCGTAGCGCGGCCACCACGGGCGCGGAGCACGCCACGAACGCCTCCGCGGTCGCCTCCCGCACCGTGGGCTGCTTGGCGGTGACGTCGACCATGCGCGCGTGGCCTGCGTCATCGAGATGGGTGAAGTCGCTCACGCGAGAATCTCCAGGTGGCTCATCATGAAGCCCACGGTATCGCCGGGCAGGACCTCGTCGACGTCGGCCGGGACGACCGCGAGCACGCGCCCCTTGGCGAGCGACGCGACCAGGTGCGACTGCGACCCGCGGACGGTCGCGGGGCGCACGGTCCCGTTGGGGTCGACCACGGCGGGCACGAACTGCGTCCGCCCATGCGGGCTATGCCACCCCACGGACGCGACCGCGCTCGTCATGATCGGCTCGGGCGCCTGCAGCATCGCCCGCAGCATCGCGCCCACGACGACCTGGAACGTCACCGCCACCGAGACGGGGTTGCCCGGCAGGCACGCGATCGGGATGCCGCGATAGACGCCGAGACCCTGGGGCTTACCCGGCTGCATCGCGACCGCATGAAAGGTGACGCCGCGGTCGCTCAGGGCGGCCTTCACCGGGTCGTAGGCGCCCACCGACGCGCCGCCGGCGGTCACAATGAGGTCGGCCTCGACTCCGTCGAGGGACGCGAGCACCGACTCGGGGGTGTCGCCCGCACGGGGCAGGACCACCGGCACTCCCCCGACGCCCAGCACCATGGCGGCGAGCAGGGTGGAGTTCGAGTCGACGATCTGTCCGGGACCCGGCACGGTGCCGGGGTCCACGAGCTCGTCGCCCGTGGTGAGCACCGCGATGCGCGGCGCACGGCGGACGTCGACGGTGGCGACGCCCGCGGACGCGGCCCCCGACAGCTGCCACGACCCCAGCTGCACCCCCGCCGCCACCACCACGTCGCCCGCGGTGACGTCCTCGCCGCGACGCCGGATGTGTGCGCCTGGCATCGGCGCGACATCGATGCGCACGGTCTCGAGTGCCCCGTCCGTCTGCTCGACCGGCACGATAGCGTCGGCGCCGGCGGGCACGGGCGCGCCCGTCATGATGCGTGCGGCGGTGCCCACGGCCAGCGGCGCGGGCAGGCCCGAACCGGCCGGGATGTCCGCGGCGACGGGCAGGACCGAGCCGGCCACGGCATCGGCCACCCTGACGGCGTAGCCGTCCATCGCCGAGTTGTCGAACGAGGGTCCGTCGAGCGTCGCGATCACGTCGCGCGCGAGCACACGGTTCATGCCCTGAAGGAGCGGGACCGTCTCGACGGCAAGGGGCGTCACCAGCGCGACGGCCTCGGCCAGGTGCTCGCTGAGCAGGCGCATGTCACCTCCCACTGTCGTGGGGCGCGAGCGCCACGTCGCGCCACCGTCCGGTCCTGCCATCGACGATAGCGAGGGTGCCGGCGAGGGTGCCAGGCAGCCCCGCGGCGAGTCGCGCCGCCTCGCTCGCCATCGCGGTGCCCACCTGCCCGCACAGCGGCCCCCACACCGCTCCACCGTCGCACGTGTCGAGGTCGACCGCATCGGGACCAGGAAAGACGTCGTCGAGCCGGTGAGCGGCGTCGAACACGGTGACCTGCCCGTGCCAGCCCAATACCGCGCCCCACGCGACCGGAAGACCCAGGGCGTGCGCGGCGTCCTCGATGACGCGGCGCACCGGCATCGTGTCCGTCGCGTCCACGACCACGTCGTGGCCATGAAGGAGGGCCGATGCCGTGGCTGAGTCGATCCTGTCCTCGACCGCGGTCACGGTACAGCCCGGAGCGAGGCGTGCCAGCGCATCGCGCGCGGCCTCGACCTTGAGACGCCCAATGTCATCCGGGCCGAATAAGATCTGGCGGTGCAGGTTCGTCACGGACACGTGATCGGCATCGATCAGCGTGAGCCGGCCGATGCCCGCCGCGGCCAGGTACTGCGCGACGGGGCACCCCAGTCCCCCGACACCAACAACGACGGCACTGGCCCCGGAAAGCGTGCGCTGCCCGTCGTCACCGAAGCCGCTAAGGCCCCGCTGACGCGTGAAGGGATCAGGTGTCGAGGACATCGGCAAAGCGGTCGGCGATGATTTCGAGCAGCATGGGGTGCGGCGCGAGGGGTCCGGTGACGTAGTCCGCTCCGGCCTCCTCGAGGCGACGCTGGAACAGCCCGGGTGCGAGGAGGTACGAAGCGACGGCCACCACCCCATCCTCGCCGTTGACGCGTGCCTCCGCTACAGCATCGGCCACCGACGGCTTGGGGCCCGCGGCGAAGCCCACCCGCACCGGACCGCCCCAGCGCTCCCGGAGCAGCTCCGCGGCGGCGGCCGTGTCGGCCTGGCTGCGAGGATCGGACGAGCCCGCGGCGGCCAAGACGACGGTCGCGTCCTCGGGCACTCCCTGCTCCTCGAGGCGCTGGTGGACGATGTCGAGCAGGCGCCCATCCGGGCCCAGCGCGTGCGCCGCGAGCACATCGGGGCGCTCCTCCACGGCGTCCGCAATGTCCACGTACACGTGATAGCCGCCCGCGAGCAGCAGCGGCACCACGACCGCGCTCACCCCGTCGCCCGCCTCGATGGCACCCACCACGTCGGGCAGCTCGGGGCCGTGCACGTCGACGTAGGCCTCGCGCACGTCCAGTCCGGTCGCCTCGCGCAACTGGTCGATGACGGTCGCGATGGTCGCGCGGCCTTCCTCGGAGCGGGTGCCGTGCGCGCAGGCGATGAGGATCGGGGAGGTCATGCGGTCACCGCCAGGGCGTAGCCGCGCTTGACGACCGTACGCACCAGGGCGCGGGACCCGGCATTTTCGCGCAGTCGATTGATCGCGGCCTCGACCGCGTGAGGCCCGGCCTGTGCGCCCGGGAGCAGGTCACCCAACTGATCGCGGGTGAGGACGTTGCCGCGTGCGGCGGCGAGCGCCTTGAGGATCTCGAGGCCCGTCGGCGTCAGCGGCAGCACGCGACCGTCGAGGATCGCGGCGGTCGCGCGGATGACGAGCGGGCCGTCGGGGGTCTGGAGTGCTGCGGTGTTCTCGCTGTAGTGCTTGACGAGCTCGCGCACGAGGGCACCCAGCCGCCAGCGGTCGGGCCAGTGGGCGGTGAGGCCCGCTTCCGTCAACGGCGCCGCCGTGATGGGTCCCACGCACGCGAGCACCAGCTCACCCGTCGCGGACTTCGCGGCGATGCGGTCCAAGACGCCCGCCTCGCGCACCCCGTCGAGCCAGGCGGAGGCGCCGGGAGCAGACGTAAACAGGACCGCGTCGGCGCAACCGTCCGCGGCCGCGACGATCATGTCGTGGTGAGGCACGGGGTCCAGCGGCGGGCCCCAGCCATAGACCACGAGGCTCTGCACCCGTGCGCCGGCGTTCGTGAACGCCTCGTCGAGCCCGTCCGAGCCGTTGCCGTGGTGCTGGACGGCGATGGTGAGCCCGGCGACGCCCTCGGCGAGCAGGTAGTCGCGCAGCTCCGCGGCCGTCTCCGACTCGGCCACCCAGTCCGCCTCGAGGCCGTTTTGCTGGATGGCCCCGCGCGCCTTGGGTCCGCGCGCGATGATGCGCGCGCCACGCATCGCCTCCAGCAGATCCTCGGCGAGCCCGGCGGCATCGGCCGCCTCGACCCAGCCGCGAAAGCCGATGCCTGTGGTCGCGACCACCACATCCGGCGGGTCGGCGATCACGGCCTGCGTGTCGGCGAGCAGTTGCGCGTCATCCAGGTGAGGGATGGTGCTGAGCGCCGCGGCATGGCGCACCGTGGCGCCGCGCCTTTCCAGGGCTGACGCGAGTTCGCGCTTGCGCCGATCGGCGGTGATGACCATCACGCATCCGGTCAGCGGCTCCCCCGCGTCGGTCATTCAGTCCCCCTTCGGCTCGGGCGTCGCGGCGACGGCCGAGGCCAGTAGGCCCGGTGTCGCGACGTCGCCCACGACGATAATCGCCGGAGGTTTCACCCCTGTTTCACTCGCAATACGGCTAATGTCCTCGAGCGTGCCGCGGGTCACGCGCTCGCGTGAGGTGGTCCCGTTCTCGACGATCGCGACCGGCAGCGACGGGTCGCAGCCGGCGCTCAGCGCCGCCTGAACGATGTCGGGCAGGGCGCTGACACCCATCAAGATCACCACGGTGGCGCCGGCGGCCATCGCGGCGCGGGCGGCGGGGTCTGCCCCCGCGTGACCCGTCGTCACCAGCAGCGACGTGGCAACGCCGCGCTGCGTCACCGGGATGCCCGCGAGCGCAGGCACGGACAGCGCGCTCGTCACGCCGGGCACCACCTCGACGTCAACGCCCGCCTCGACGCAGGCGTGCACCTCCTCGCCGCCGCGGCCGAACACGTACGGGTCGCCTCCCTTGAGGCGCACCACCGTCTTTCCCGCGAGCGCACGGTCCACGAGGATCGCATTGATCTCGTGCTGCGGCACGGGATGGTGGGTGGGGCTCTTGCCGACGTTGACGACCTCGACGTCGTACGGCACCGTCACCAACAGTTCGGTGGCACCCAAGCGGTCGGTGACCACGACATCGGCCTCCGCCAGGGCCTGCCGGCCGCGCACGGTAATGAGGCCGGGATCGCCGGGGCCCGAGCCGACCAGGATGACGCGCCCCGCGCCAGCACGCTCGCGCCGCATGTCCATCTCTCCCGCGTCCAGCCGCGCGGCGATCTGGTCGCGCACCTTGCGAATGCGTCCGGGATCGGGCGCACCGGTGGACAACACGCCGATGCTGACCTCGCCGTGGCGGCTCATCGCCGCCTGGCGCGCGGTGCCGCGGGAGGCGTCCGAGGCGTCGATGCACCACACGCGGCGGTCCTCGGCCCATCCGGCCACGGTGTCGTTCAGCGCCTTGTCATCGGTGGCGGCCAGCACGAACCAGGCCTCATCGAGGTCGGCGGCTTCGACGCCGCGGCGCACGAGCGTCACGTCGCCATGGAGCGCGTGACGCTCGAGGTCCTCGTCGATGTCCGGCGCCACCACGGTGACCAGCGCGCCCTCCGTCACGAAGCGACGCACGCGGCGCGCGGCCACGCTGCCGCCTCCCGCGACGACCACGCGACGCCCGCGCAGGTCGAGGCCGAACAGGGCAGTCACGCGGCGCTTACCAGGTCGATGATCACCTGCCCATTGTCGACGGTGACGGGGTAGACGGCCAAGTCGGCGGCGTGTCCCGCGCGCGGCTGCTTGTCCATGGTGACGAGGCACTCCCCTGTGATCAGCGAGAACACCTGCTTGTAGATGGGCGACGCGATCGTGGGCACGTCTCCTCGCGACCCCGTAATGCCGCGGCTCATGACGTGAGCGTCGGAGAACGGGTCGAGGTTCTGCACGGCGCGCACGGAGCCGTCGTCGAGGCGGAACAGCGCGACCTGGACGCCACCCACGAGGGCGGCGACACCGAGGTCGGGGGTGAGGTCGTCGTAGGCGCACACGACGGTACGGGTGGCGATGGCCGATGCGGGGGTCATCAGTTCTCCTCGGGGTGGGTGGTGGCGGTGGCGGCGCCGACGAGCTGAACCTTTTCCGATGCCGTGGCGGGGCGACGCTGGCCGCGCTCCTCGACGTAGGCGAGGGACGGGTCGGCGGTGTCGGGGGCGTTGACGAAGCTGGTGAACTGCTTGAGGCGGTCGGGGTCGGCCAGCACCGCGGCCCATTCGTCCTCGTAGGTGTCGAGGTGGTGGACCATGTGGGCGTCGAGGTCCGCGCAGATGCCCAGCGAGTCGTCGAGGATGACCTCGCGGATCGCGTCGAGCCCGCCCTCGTACTCGGCCTGCCACGGGGCCGTGCGCTGCAGGCGGTCCGCGGTGCGGATGTAGAGCATGAGGTAGCGGTCGATGGCGCGGATCGCGGTCTCCTCGTCCGCGTCCTCGACGAGCAGTTGCGCGTGCACCGGCGCGAAGCCGCCGTTGCCGCCCACGTACACGTTCCAGCCCTTCTCGGTGGCGATGACGCCCACGTCCTTGCCACGCGCCTCGGCGCATTCGCGTGCGCATCCCGAGACGCCCACCTTGATCTTGTGGGGACTGCGCAGTCCGCGGTAGCGCTCCTCGAGGCGGATCGCCATACCGGCGGAGTCCTGGACGCCGAACCGGCACCACGTGGAGCCCACGCAGCTCTTCACGGTGCGCAGCGACTTGCCATAGGCGTGGCCGGACTCCATGCCGGCGTCCACGAGCCGCTGCCAGATCTGCGGCAGTTGTTCGAGGCGCGCGCCGAACAGGTCGATGCGCTGGCCGCCGGTGATCTTCGTGTACAGGTCGAAGTCCTTGGCCACCTGCGCGATCACCAGCAGCTTGTCGGGGGTGATCTCGCCGCCGGGGATGCGTGGCACCACGGAGTACGTGCCGTCCTTTTGCATATTGGCCATCACGCGGTCATTGGTGTCCTGCAGTGCGGCACGGTCGTCGGCCAGGACGTGGCCGTTGTAGATCGAGGCGAGAATCGAGCCGATGGTGGGCTTACAGATGTCGCAGCCGTGGCCCGTGCCGAAGCGCTCGAGGATCTCCGAGAAGGTCGTGAGCCCGGCCACCTGGATGGCGCTGAACAGCTGCGCACGCGACAGCTCGAAGTGCTCGCACAACGCCTGGGACACCTCGATGCCGGCCTTGCCCAGCTCGGTGGTGAGGATCTTCTTCACCAGCGGCAGGCACGAGCCGCAGGCGGTGCCTGCGGTGGTGCACGCCTTCAGCTCGCCCAGGTCATGCACGCCGTCCTCGTTGACCGCGTGACGAATGGTGCCCGCGGTGACGTTGTTGCACGAGCACACCGTCGCCTCGTCGGGCAGCTCAAGTTCGGGGCGCGGGGCGGCTCCCTCGGGAAGGATCCAGCTGCTGGGGTCGCCGGGCAGCTCCGCGCCCACCATGGGGCGCAGTTGGGCGTACGCCGAGGCGTCGCCCACGAACATGCCGCCCAGCAGTGTCGAGGCGTCGTCCGTCATGACGAGCTTCTTGTAGGCGCCGGAGAACGGGTCCGAGTAGACGACCTCGAGCGCCCCTGGCGTGGTCGCGAACGCGTCGCCGAAGGAGGCGACGTCCACGCCGAGCAGCTTGAGCTTGGTCGCCGTGTCGGCGCCGAGGTAGGCCTCCTCGCGGCCGAGCAGGCGGTGTGCGGTGACGTCGGCCATCGCGTTGCCGGGTGCGATGAGGCCGATCGACAGGTGGCCGTCGGCCGCGGCCGCGGCGCATTCGCCGATGGCGCTCACGCGCGGGTCCTCGGTGAGGCACGTGTCGTTCACGACGATGCCGCCGCGCTCGCCGACCGCCAGGCCGGCACCGCGGCCCAGGTCGTCGCGCGGGCGAATGCCGGTGGCGAACACGACGACGTCAACGAGTTGCTCGGAGCCGTCGGAGAACCTCAGTGTGCCCGCGCGCCCCTCGGCATCGGCCACCACCTCGGTGGTGGCGAGCGAGGTCTTCACCTTCACGCCCAGTCGCTCGATGAGGCTCTTGAGCGCCTCGCCGCCGGACTTGTCGACCTGCAGCGCCATGAGGCGGTCGGCGAATTCGACGACGGTCGCGGTCGCGCCCATGGACTGCAGGGCGCCAGCGGCCTCGAGGCCCAGCAGGCCGCCGCCAATGACGGCGCCACGGACCGGGCGACCCACGACGGCCTGGCGCTCACGCACCCACGCCTGCATCCCCGCGACGTCGTCGAGGGTGCGGTACATGAACACGCCGGGCAGGTCGATTCCTGGCAGCGGCGGTGCCCACGCGGACGACCCGGTCGCGAGGACCAGGTGGTCGTACGTGAGGCGTTCGCCGGTGTCGAGGCTGACGGTGGCGGCCTCGCGGTCCACCGCGGTGGCGCGGGTCGAACGTCGCAGCGTCACCGCGGGGTCGTCCCACAGCGCCTGGTCGCCGAGCAGCAGGTCCTCGGGCCCGGCCTTGGAGAAGAAGCTCGTGAGCGCGACGCGGTCGTACGGGGCGAAGGTTTCCTCGCCGATGACGTCGATGGCGTAGCGGCCCTCAGCGTCCCCGGCTCGCAGGGACTGCACAAAGCGCTGGGCGACCATACCCGCGCCGACGACGACGACCTTCTCGGCACCCATCGGGGCCCTCCTTCCCCGGAGACCTCGCGGGAACGGCCGGGCCGCATGCGACGCGCGGCTTTCGCGCGTGTCCGGGTACGTCGAGACTAAGCGCGGGACGCGGCCACA
This sequence comes from Demequina sp. NBRC 110055, assembly GCF_002090135.1. Lineage (GTDB taxonomy): Bacteria > Actinomycetota > Actinomycetes > Actinomycetales > Demequinaceae > Demequina. The sequence goes on from NZ_BBRL01000008.1 coordinate 12,930, forward strand.
TGCCGTGACCTTGTCCCTACATCGCGCCTGGCACATCGACGTACACGAGCCCGTCGTGCACGGTCACCGCGAACACGGTCAGGCGTGGGTCGAGGCCCTCGCGCGGCGCCTTGTCCATGGTGACCAGGCACTCGCCGCTGAGCAGGGAGAACACCTGCTTGTACAGGGGCGAGGCGATGGTGGGCTCATCGCCCCTGGTGCCCGTAATGCCGCGACTCATGACGTGAGCCCCGGAGAACGGGTCGAGGTTCTGCACCGCGTGCACCGTGCCGTCCGCGAGGCGGAAGATGGCGACCTGGACGCCGTCGATCAGGGCCGCCACCCCCAGGTCCGCCGTCAGCCGGTCGTAGGCGCAGACGGCCGTCCGGTCGGTCGATGCCGTGGGCACCGCGGCGCGCTGACTCACCGTGGTCATGAGCGCACCTCCAGTCGAGTCGGGGCGATCAGCACCGCGGTGTCGCGGCGCTCGGATTCCGTGGCCGGCCGGCGCTGGCCGCGCTGCTCGACGTAGGCTAGGGACGGGTCGGGGTCGTCGGGGGCGTTGACGAAGCTGGTGAACTGTCGCAGCCGCTCGGGGTCGTTCAGGACGGCCTTCCACTCGTCCTCGTAGGAGTCGATGTGGCGTGCCATGTGCGCGTCGAGGTCGTCGCAGATTCCGAGAGAGTCGTCCATGATGACGGCCTTGATGGCCTCAAGCCCGCCCTCGTGGTCCTCCTGCCACGGCGCCGTCCGCTGCAGCCGGTCCGCGGTGCGGATGTAGTACATGAGGTAGCGGTCGATGACCTTGAAGACGGTCTCATCGTCCACGTCCTCGACCAACAGCTGGGCGTGCCTGGGGGTGAAGCCGCCGTTGCCGCCCACGTACACGTTCCAGCCGTGGTCGGTGGCGATGACGCCCACGTCCTTGCCGCGCGCCTCCGCGCACTCGCGGGCGCAGCCGGACACTCCCAACTTGAGTTTGTGGGGGCTGCGCAGGCCGCGATAGCGCAGCTCGAGCGCGATGGCCATGCCCACCGAGTCCTGCACGCCGTACCGGCACCAGTCGGAGCCGACGCAGGACTTCACGGTGCGCAGGCTCTTGCCGTAGGCGTGGCCGGACTCCATCCCGGCGTCGACGAGGCGCTGCCAGATCTGCGGCAGCTGCTCGAGGCGCGCGCCGAACATGTCGATGCGCTGGCCGCCCGTGATCTTCGTGTACAGCCCGTAGTCCTGGGCGATCTGGCCGATGAGGATGAGGTGCTCGGGAAGAATCTCGCCGCCGGGGACGCGCGGCACCACGGAGTAGGTGCCGTCCTTCTGCATGTTCGCCATCACGCGGTCGTTGGTGTCCTGCAGCGCGGCGCGGTCGGCCGCGAGGACGTGCTGGTTGTAGATCGACGCGAGGATGGACCCGACGGTGGGCTTGCAGATGTCGCAGCCGCGGCCGGTGCCGAAGCGCTCGATGATCTCGGAGAAGGTCTGCAGTTCGCTGACCTGGATGGCGTTGAACAGTTGCGCGCGCGACATGTCGAAGTGCTCGCACAGGGCGTTCGACAGCTCGATGCCGGACTTCTCCAGTTCCGAGCCGACGATCTTCTTCACCAGGGGTAGGCACGAGCCGCATGAGGTGCCGGCCTTGGTGCAGGCCTTGACCTCGCCCAGCTCATGACAGCCCTGCTCGGTGACCGCGTGACGGATCGCGCCGGCCGAGACGTTGTTGCACGAGCACACGCCGGCCTCGTCGGGCAGTTCCACGTTGGGGCGCTCGATGGAGCCCTCGGGCAGCAGCCACGCGGCGGGGTCGCCGCCGAGTGCCGACCCGACGAGCGGCCTGAGGCTCGCGTACGCGGAGGCGTCACCGACGAGGATGCCGCCGAGCAGCGTGCGGGCGTCGTCCGTGACGACCAGCTTCTTGTACACGCCCGCGACAGGGTCGGCGTAGGTGAGTTCGAGCGCGCCGGGGGTGGTCGCGAACGCGTCGCCGAAGGAGGCCACGTCCACGCCGAGCAGCTTGAGTTTCGCGGCCGTGTCGGCGCCGGGGAAGGTCGCTTCTCCGCCCAGCAGGCGGTCGACGGCGATCTCCGCCATGGTGTTGCCCGGAGCGATGAGGCCGATGCACGCGCCCTGAATGCAGGCGACCTCGCCGATCGCGCTGACGGCGGGGTCCTCGGTGAGGCACGTGTCGTCGACCACGATGCCGCCGCGCTTGCCGATCGTGAGACCCGCGTCGCGGCCCAGCTCGTCGCGCGGTCGCACGCCCGTGGCGAACACCACGACGTCGACCAGCTGCTCGCCCTTGTCGGCGAACTTCAGCGAACCCACGTGGCCGTGCTTGTCGGGGCGGATCGCCTCGGTCGCGGTGTTGCAGCGCACCTTCACGCCGAGGTTCTCGATGAGGCGGCTGAGGGCCTGGCCACCGCCCTCATCCACCTGGAGGTTCATGAGGCGATCCGAGAACTGGATGACGGTGCTGGTGGCGCCGAGCTCCTGCAGGGCGCCGGCGGCCTCGAGGCCCAACAGGCCTCCGCCGATCACGGCGCCGCGCACGGACCGGCCCAGCTCCTTGCGGCGGCGCTCCACATAGATGCGTAGCGCGGCCACGTCGTCGATGGTGCGGTAGACGAAGACGCCGGGCAGGTCCGCGCCCTTGACCGGCGGAGACCACGCGTAGGAGCCGGTGGCCATGATGAGGTGGTCGTAGGGGTGGACCACGCCGTGGGCGTCCGTGACCTCGCGTGCGTCACGGTCGATGGCGACGGCCTTCGCGTCGCGCCTGAGCGTGACGAGGCCGTCCTCCCACAGGGCGGGATCGCCCAGCGCCAGGTCCTCCGGGTCCTTGCCGGTGAAGTAGCTGGTGAGCGCCACGCGGTCGTAAGGGGCGCGCGGCTCCTCCGCGAGCACCGTGACGCTGTAACGGCCGTCGGTGTCGCGGGCACGCATGGCCTCGGTGAAGCGGTGGGCGACCATGCCGCCGCCGACGACGACGATCTTCTGAGTGTCGGTCATGGTGATCCTCCTCAACCCGCGAGCGCGGGAACCTTGGTGTCGTGGGCGGCTTCGATGAGCCGGGTCACGTTCGTGCGGCAGTCGCCGCAGCCCGTGGATGCGCGGGTGGCCTTGGCGACGTCCTCGACGGAGTCGCAGCCCTCGGCGATGGCGGCGCAAATACGCCCCTTGGTGACGGTGTTGCATTGGCAGACGGTGTCGGCGTCGTCCATGTCCTCGACGCTTGCCGCAGCCACCGGTCCGGCGCCCGCGAGGGGCCGGATGATGAGGTGGGCGGGGTCGGCGGGCACCGGGGTCATGCGGGTGTACATCGCGGACAGCTGCGCGGCGCAGTCCTTGTCCCCCACCACGGTCGCTCCCACCAGCAACCCGTGCGAGACGACGACCTCGACGAAGCGGCCGATGCTGGGGTCGGCCAGCCGCACGGCGCGCAGCTCCCGCTCGCCGTGGTCGAACTTGCCCGACAGTCCCATGGTGACGACCTCGAGACCGGAGGCCTTGACGCGCACGATGCTCGTGGGGTCGTCGGCGGCGGGCCGCGTGACCGGCACCGACGCGCCGGTCCAGCCGTCGACCAGGCGGGTGGCCTGGTCCCAGCCCTGGGCCACCAGCCCGGATCCGCCCTCGGGCGGCTGGGCGCAGTCGCCGATGGCGAAGATCGCGGGGTCGGTGAGGCTCGCGAGGTCGTGGCCGACGACGATGCCGCGCTCGCAGGTCAGTCCCGCGCGACGGGCGAGCGTCGCCTCGGGGATGGTGCCCGCGCACATCACCAGCAGGTCGGTGAGCACCTCGGAGCCGTCAGTGAGCCGGACCGCGCTGAGCTGTCCGCGCCTGTCGATCGCCTGCGCCACGGAGACGCCCGTCACCACGTTCACACCCAGGCGGTGCAGCGATCCGGTGGCGATCTGCGCGGCGGCATCGCCGAGCTGACGCTCCATGACGCGGTCGGAGTGGTGGACGAGCGTCACGCTGAGGCCCCGAGCTGCCAGGCCCGTGGCGACCTCGAGGCCCAGCACGCCGGCGCCGAGGACCACCGCGCGGCGTGCCTTCGGAAGCCTTGCCAGGATGCCCTCGGCATCGGCCAAGTCCTTCAGCACGCTCACGCCGGGCACGAGCCCGCGGTCGGTGGCGATGCCGTGAATGTCCGGGATGCGGGCGGCCGAGCCGGTCGCGAACACCAGCCGGTCATATCCGTGGACGTCTCCGCGCGAGTCGGTCACGGTGCGGGCGGCACGGTCGATGTCGATGGCGTGGACGCCGTCCAGCACCTCGGCACGCTCGGAGTCGACGGCGCTCATCGCGAGCATCGCGGGGTCGGATTTTCCCGCCACCACGCTCGACAGCAGCACGCGGTTGTAGGGCCCCTGCGGCTCGCGACCCAGGATGGTCACGTGGGCGTCCGCGTCGCGGGCGATGAGGTCTTCCACGAACCGCGAGCCGACCATGCCGTGTCCGATGACGACGATGTTCATGCGAGGGCTCCTTCCGTCACGCGCGCGGGCGCGATGGACACGGCGGTGACCTTGAACTCGGGCATGCCGCTGATCGGGTCGGTGGCGTCGTTGGTGAGGCGGTTGGCGCTGCCCTGGCCGCCCCAGTGGAACGGCATGAAGACCGTGTCGGGCCGGGTCGCCTCGGTCACCCGCACGGCCGCGAATCCCTCGCCGCGCGCGGTGGTGAGCACAGCGACCTCGCCCTCGGCCAGCCCGAGGCGGTCGGCCAGGAGGGGATGCATTTCGACGAACGGCTCGGGCTGCGCGGCATTGAGCTCCGCGACCCTGCGGGTCTGCGCGCCGGACTGGTAGTGCTGCAGCACGCGGCCGGTAATGAGGTACAGCGGCCAGCCCGCACGGACGTCGTCGTGGGGCGCGTGGTGGTCGACGGCGATGAGCCGCGCCTTGCCGTCGGGGGTCGGGAAGCCGTCGAGGAACACCCGCGGCGTTCCTGCATGACCTGCGCCGCGCACGGGCCAGTACAGCGCCTCGTCGCGGTCCAGTCGCTCATACGTCACGCCCGAGTAGTCGGCCTTGCCGCCGGCCGATGCCGCCGCGAGCTCCGTGAACACCGTCGCCGCGTCCGTGGGGAACCCGCGCTCCACGCCCAGGCGGGCGGCGAGTCGGTTGAGGATCCACAGTTCCGACCGTGACTCGCCGGGTGCCTCGACGGCCTGGCGGCGGCGAATGATGCGGCCCTCGAGGCTGGTCATGGTTCCCTCCTCCTCCGCCCACTGGGTGACGGGGAGGATGACGTCCGCGAGCAGCGCGGTCTCCGAGGGGACGAGGTCGGCGACCACCAGGAGGTCGAGGCGGCCCAGGGCCTCGCGCACCTTGTCGGCGTTCGGGGCCGAGACGACGATGTTGCTGCCGTGGACCAGGAGGGCCTTGGGGCCGTCCGCGGTGCCGAGCGAGTCGAGCAGCCGGATCGCGGGCACGCCGGGGCCGGGCAGCGAGTCGGGGTCCACTCCCCACACCGCGGCCACATGCGCGCGGGCGGCGGGGTCCGTGATCATCCGGTAGCCGGGCAGCTGGTCCGACTTCTGGCCGTGCTCGCGCCCGCCCTGGCCATTGCCCTGGCCCGTGACGGGCCCGAATCCCGAGCCCTCGCGGCCGATCAGCCCCAGGAGCAGCGCGAGGTTGATCGCGGCGGTCACGCCCGCGGTGCCCTGGCTCATCTGCTCGAGCCCGCGTCCGGTAAGGACGTAGGCGCCGCGTCCGCCGTGCGAGGGCGAGGCGGCGGCGAGCAGGCGCGCCGTGCGGCGCAGTTCGTCGGCGGGGATGCCGCACACCTGCTCGGCACGCTCGGGCCACCAGGCAGCGACCGAGCGGCGCACGGCATCGAGCCCCGTGGTGCGTGCGGCAAGGTAATCGGTGTCCTGGAGACCCTCGGCGAGCACCACGTGGGCCAGGGCGAGCAGCACCACGAGGTCGGTGCCGGGCACGGGCGCGAGGTGGATGCCCTTGTCCTCGTGAGTGAGGCGTGCGGTGACGGTCTCGCGGGGATCGATCACGACGAGGCCGCCGCGCTCGCGGGCGCCGGCGAGGTGCTGCACGAAGGGCGGCATGGTGACGCCCATGTTGGAGCCCACGACGAGCACGGCATCGGCCCCACCCAGGTCAGACAGCGGGAAGCCGAGCCCGCGATCCAAGCCGAGCGAGCGGTTGGAGGCCGCCGCGGCCGACGACATGCAGAAGCGACCGTTGTAGTCGATGTACGGCGTACGCAACACGGTCCGCGCGAACTTGCCCAGCGCATACGCCTTCTCGTTGGTGAGGCCCCCGCCGCCAAAGACCGCGATCGAGTCGCGGCCGTGCGCCGCCTGTAGCGCCGTGATGCGGCCGGCCACGAGGCCGAGCGCCTCGTCCCAGCCAGCCTCGCGGAAGCCGCCATCGGCGGTGCGGATCATGGGCGAGGTGATCCTGTCCTTCGCCCGCAGGACCTCGGCCGAGGTCCAGCCCTTCTGGCACAGCCCGCCCCGGTTCGTGGGGAATTGGCGACCCGAGACCTCGACCGGAAGCGCGGCATCGGCCGTCGTCCTGGTGAGCGTCTGCGCGCACTGCAAGGCGCAGTACGGGCAGTGGGTCGCGACCGCGCCGCCCGAGGGGACGAGCCCCTCGGGCGACGTGGTGCCGTGCGATGCGGGCACGTTCAGACTCCCTGCATCCGCGCGCCCTTGCGCAGGTAGAACACCCACGTGAGCGCGGCCATGACGAGGAAGACGCCGATGTAGATCTGGAGGGCGGGGACGATGGAGCCCTCGAAGGCCTCGCGCGACCACTTGTAGACGAAGGGGATCGCGAAGCCGCCGAAGGCACCCACAGCGGAGATGATGCCGACGGCTCCCGCGCTTTGACGCTTGAAGTCGAGGTTTGACTCCTCGGAGCCATCACCCTTGTCGTCACGAAGGCGGTTGAAGATCGACGGGATCATCCGGTACGTCGAGCCGTTGCCGAGCCCGGTGATGAGGAACAGCGCCATAAAACTCACGAAGAACAGCGGCAGGTTCTCGCCCTGCACTCCCTGGACGGCGCTCCAGCCGGCGACGGCCATGAGGACGAACGCCGCAACCGTGATGATCGAGCCGCCGAAGCGGTCGGCAAGCTTGCCGCCGTAGGGGCGGGCGAGCGAGCCGAGCAGCGCGCCGAGGAAGCCCCACGCCAGCGCGATGTCGGCGCGGTCGAACACCACCGTGAGGAGCGTGGGGAACGCGGCCGAGTAGCCGATGAAGGAGCCGAAGGTGCCGACGTACAGGAAGGACATCAGCCACGTGTGGCCGTGGCGCAGCGAGCGCACCGTCGGCTTGGGGTCGGCCTTCGCCTCGCGCAGGTTGTCCATGAAGACGAAGGCGAGGACGGCGGCGATGACGGCGAGCGGCAAGTACACCAGGCCCGCCATCGCGAGCCCGATGCCGCCGATGCCGATGACGATCGGCACCAGCTTCTGGGCCACGGCGACGCCGATGTTGCCGCCCGCGGCGTTGAGCCCGAGTGCCCAGCCCTTGGCCTTGTCCGGGTAGAAGAAGGTGATGTTCGACATCGACGAGGCGAAGTTGCCGCCGCCGAAGCCCGCGGTCGCGGCGATCGCGACAAGGATGCCGAAGGATGTGTCGGGCCGGCCCACCACCCACGCGAGGCCCGCGGTGGGGATGATCAGCAGCAGCGCCGAGATCACCGTCCAGTTGCGACCACCGAAGATCGGCACCGCGAAGGTGTACGGGATGCGCAGGAAGGCGCCGACTCCAGAGGCGACCGCGAGGAGCGTCAGGCCCTGCTCGGCGGTCAGCGCCCAGCCATTGGCGCCGGTCGCGACGAGGTTGCCGGCGTCATCGAACGTGCCGTACATGCGCACGACGACGATGGACCACAGCATCCAGATGGAGAAGCCGATGTGCTCGGCCACGATAGAGAAGATGAGGTTGCGGAAGGCGATCGCCTTGCCCTTGGCCTCCCAGAAGACGTCGTCCTCCGGGGTCCAGCGCTCGATCCATCGGCCCTTGCCGATGATTCCGGGCTCGACGGATGCGGATGCTGTCTGGTCCTGCCGGTCCTGAACAGTCATGACCCCTCCCCAGGGTTCCTTGAGTGATGGATGTCCGGGCCTTCGTCGGCTCCGATCGCCCCGCATCGGCGATCTTTCGGACATTCATCACAATAGGGAGGGGATGTTTCACCGCCGGTCGGCTTGTGTGAAACGTGGAGAAACTCTTCCTCACCTCACGGGAGGGGCCGGTGTGAGGTGAGGTCGCGGGGCCGGTGCGCGGGCAGCTCGGCCCGCCCGATGCCCACCCGCGTCCTACGAGCCACTCAGTGTCCGGATTCCGCGAAAAGCGGGCACTGAACGACTCCTGCGGCGCAGGCCGGAAAGGCTTAGCGCCGGTTCGCCCAGGCGCTGGCCGCGGCGATGATCGCGTCGACGTCGGCCTCGGTGTGTTCGTTCGACAGGAACCACGTCTCGAAAGCGCTCGGCGGCAGGTAGACGCCGGCGTCGTGCATCCCGTGGAAGAACGATGCGAACGCCGCGGTGTCCTGCGCCGCCGCCTGCTCAAACGTCACCGGCGGCTCCGAGAGACCCAGGAAGAACGAGAACAACGTGCCCGCGCGACCCACGGCGTGCGCGACTCCCGCGGCCTCGAACGCGCCGGACACACCAGCAATAAGCCTGTCCCCCAGCGCGCTCAGGTGTGTGTACACGTCGTCGGTGAGCAGGCGCATGGTGACGAGGCCAGCCGCCACCGCGACCGGGTTACCCGACAGGGTGCCCGCCTGGTACACCGGCCCGAGCGGAGCGAGCTGCTCCATCAGGTCCGCGCGGCCACCGAGCGCAGCGACGGGCATGCCGCCGCCAATGACCTTGCCGAAGGTCACGAGATCGGGCTGCCACGGCTCCAGGCCCGCGGCAAGGTCCGCGTCGCGCTCCACACCCCAGTACCCGGCGGGCCCGGCACGGAAGCCGGTCAAAACCTCGTCGACGATGAACACGGCGCCCTCGTTGCGGCACAGGGTCGCGATGAGGCGGTTGAAGCCGCGCGGCGGTGCGACGGTGCCCATGTTGGCGGGAGCGGCCTCGGTGATGACCGCGGCGATCGACTGGCCATGCTCGGCGAAGGCGGCGGTGAGCGCGTCCTCGTCGCCGTAGGGCAGCACCAGGGTGTCGACGGCGGCGCCCTTGGTGACGCCCGCCGAGTCCGGCACCCCCGCCGTGGCAAGTCCCGAGCCCGCGGCCACCAGCAGCGAGTCGGAGTGACCGTGGTAGCAGCCGGCGAACTTGACGATGACGTCGCGACCGGTCGCGCCGCGAGCGAGGCGGATCGCGGTCATGGTCGCCTCGGTGCCGGTGGAGACCAGGCGCACGCGCTCGGCGGGTGCGTAGCGGCCGCGGATCTCCTCGGCGAGCTCCACCTCGTGCTCGGTGGTGGCGCCGAACGAGAGCCCGCGCGCGGCGGCCTCCTGGACCGCCTGCACCACGGTGGGGTGGGCGTGGCCCAGGATGGCGGGGCCCCAGGAGCCGACCAGGTCGATGTACTCGCGGCCGTCGGCATCCGTGACGTGAGCGCCGCGAGCCGAAGCGATCGGCACGGGCTCGCCGCCCACGCCGTTCCAGGCGCGCACGGGCGAGTTCACGCCGCCGGGCAGGATGGCCGCGGCGCGGTCGCTACGGATACTCACATGTCCTCCTTGAGCCAGCCGGCGACCTCGAGGGCCGCGTAGGTCAGCACGATGTCGGCTCCGGCGCGCACGATCGACGTCACGGCCTCGAGGTGTGCGACGCGCCGGTCGATCCAGCCGCGCTCGGCGGCCGCCTCGATCTGCGCGTACTCCCCCGACACGTGATACGCGGCGACGGGAACGGCCGATGCCGCGGCGACGTCCGCGAGCACGTCAAGGTACGGCAGGGCCGGCTTCACCATGACGATGTCGGCGCCCTCCGCCTCGTCGAGCGTCGACTCCACAAGTCCCTCACGCCGGTTGGCCGGGTCCATCTGGTAGGCCTTGCGGTCCCCGACGAGCTCGGACTCGACCGCGTCGCGGAAGGGCCCGTAGGCCGCGGACGCATACTTGGCGCTGTAGGCCAGGATGCTCGTGGACGTGAAGCCCTCGGCGTCCAGGGCCGCCCGGATGACGGCCGTCTGGCCGTCCATCATGCCGCTGGGCGCGACCACATCGGCGCCCGCGCGCGCCTGCGATACCGCCATCACGGCGTAGACCTCGTTGGTCGCGTCGTTGTCCACCGTGCCGTCCGCGGCGAGCACACCGCAGTGGCCGTGGTCGGTGAACTCGTCCAGGCACAGGTCCGCCATGACGACCACGCGACCCTGGGCGGCCTCGGCGGCGCGCGCGATCGCACGATTCAGAATGCCGTCGGCGGCACACGCGGCGGTGCCGGTCGCGTCGCGCGCCTCGGGGATCGCGAACAGCATCACGGCGCCGATGCCCGCCTCGGCGGCCGCGTCGATCACCCCAGGAAGCGCGTCGAGCGAGTGCTGCTGCACGCCCGGCAGCGACTCGATGTCGCGCGAGTCCTCGAGGCCCTCGCGCACGAACACGGGCAACACCAGCTGCGCGGGGTGGACCCGCGTCTCGCGCACCAGGCGGCGCATCGCGGGGGTGGTGCGCAGGCGGCGCGGGCGGCGCGTGAGGCTCACTGGTGTTCCTCCTGGGCGACCTCGTCGCCCGGCTCAGGCACGGCATCGGCCGTCTGAGAAGGCCCTTCGAGGGCCTCGATGAGCCCCGCGAGAATGCCGTCGTAGGACGGCGCCTGGGAGGTAGCGGCGATCGACAGGCCCGCCCCGCGCGCGGCGGCGGCGGTCATGTCGCCGATCGCGATCAGCATGACGTCGGACGAGATGTCGGGCACGGTCGCGGCGAGGCGCTCGGCGACGGAGCCGGAGGTGAGCAGGACCGCATCGATGGTGCCGTCGGCGAGCATCTGGCGCACGTCGGGGTCGGGGCCGTCGCCATCGACCGTGCGGTAGGCCTCGACGACGTCGACGGTCCAGCCCTTGCGGGCCAGCCCGCGCTCGAGCACCGGGGACGCGAGATTACCGAGCGGGGCGAGCACCTTGCCGGAGCCCTCGGGGAACTCGGCGACTATGCCGCGCGCGTTCTGCTTGTCGGTCGGCACCAGAGTGATCTCGAGGCCGAGGTCGGCGCACACCGACCGCGTCGCCTCCCCCACGGTCGTCACCTTCGCCTCGGGCTGGGCATTGCTCAGCGAGGTGCCGCGCCTGCGAGCGATACGGTCCATGGCGAGCACCGCGTTGCGGCTCGTGACGGCCATCCAGTCGTAGTCGCCGGCGCACCACGCGAGCACGGCCTCCTCGAGCCGCTCGGGCTCGGACGACTCGGCGATCGCGATGAACTCGACCTCCTCGACGATCGCGCCGGCGGCGGCGAGGCGCTCGGCAAGATGGCGACGCTCGGCGGTCACCGGAACCAGCAGGCGCTTGCCCTCCAGGATCGACAGGTTCACTTGGTGCCTCCCATCAGGCGCGCGGCGCCACGGCCGAGCAGGGTGTGTCCGGTGGAGCGTCCGAGTGCCGCGGCCTGTGCGGCCGGTCCGGACGTGGTCTCGTTGAGAGCGAGGGTGCCTGCGGTGTTCACGACACGGGCGCGCAGGGTGAGGGTGCCGTCCACCACGGTGGCGTAGGCCGCGACCGGTGCGGCGCAGCCCGCCTCGAGGATCTGCAGCATGGTGCGCTCCGCGGTCACGGCCGCGCGAGTGGCGAAGTCGTCGAGCGAGCGCAGCACGTCCGCCCACGCGGGGTCGGCGTCGGGGCGGATCTCGACGCCCAACGCTCCCTGGCCGGGGGCGGGCACCATCGCCTGGGGATCCAACAGCTCGGTCGCGTCGTCCAGGCGACCCAGGCGCGACAAACCAGCCGCCGCGAGGACAACGGCGTCGAAACCGTCGTGGAGTTTGCCCAGGCGCGTGCCGACGTTGCCGCGGATGCCCTCGACCACGAGGTCGGGTCGGAGCGCCAGCACCTGGGCCCCACGGCGGGGCGATCCGGTGCCCACGCGCGCACCAGCGGGCAGTTCCTCAAGTGTGGCCCCGAGCGTGCACAGCGCGTCGCGCACATCCTCTCGCTCCGGCACGGCGGCCAGGTCGAGCTCAGGATGAGGCTCGACGGGCATGTCCTTGAGCGAGTGGACGATCAGGTCGCATTCGTCGGCAAGCAGGGCATCGCGCAGGGCGTTGACGAAGACACCGGTCTGGCTCAGCCCCACGAGCGAGGCACGATTGACGTCGCCCTCGGACGTGATGTGGACCAGCTCGACCTCGAGATCGATCCCCCGCTCGGACGCCGCACGCTCCAGATCGCGCGCGACCATGCCCGACTGGGTGGTGGCGAGCTCGGAGGCCCGCGTCCCGAGGCGAAGCTTCATGGGTTCAACTCTTTCACAGGTGGTGGGGGCCGATGCCGGCCGTGGGTGTCCGCCCTACGCGTCAGTGGGGCGGCGGCGCACCGCCATGGCGATGGCCGATGCCGCACCGCCGATCACGACGGCGCCCACCACCCACCACAGCCAGGCGGGGTTGTCGGCGTCCGAGCCGGCCGCGGCGGAGGCGCTGGGGCTGGGCGACGGCGTGGCCGATGACGACACGGTCGACCCCGCGGACGGCGCGGCGGTGGGCTCGTCGCTGGGCGAATCCGTGGGCGACGGCAAGGGAACGGCCGAGGCGGACGCCGAGGGGCTGACGCTCGGAGCGGGGACGGTACCGTCCTCAGGGGCAAACGTGAAGTCGATGACCCCCTCGATGGGGTGCCCATCCTCAGCGACCACGCGCCACACGAGTTGCGCCGGACCGGGTGCGAGATCCGACTCCACCGCGGCCGCGACGGTGTCCTCCGCCGGGAAAGTGGGGTCGAGCGCGGTTGTCGTGCCCTCGGCGTCGACCAGGCTGAGCTCCGTGCCGATGTCGAGCAGGCTGCTGGTGAACTGCAGCGACACCTCGTCGAGCGTGGCGACGCTGTCGCCCTCCGCGGGGGTCGACGAACGTAGGTCGGTGTGGGCGTGCGCGGCGGTGGCGGGCACGACCGCGAACACGATGGCGATCGCCGCGGCGAGGGCGAGGGACAAGCGGAAGCGAGCGGCGACAGGCATGGTCGCCATTGTCCCACGCTCCCTCGCCCCCCCCTTCACGGTCCGGCCACCCAAGGTTCACCCGTGTTTTGCCTGGACTTCGCCCGGGCGGCGCCGCGCCATGGCCACCATGGACACGTGAGAGTCGCGCTGGTTGCCGAGTCCTTCCTGCCGCACGCGAATGGGGTCACCCACTCGCTGATGCGGGTCATCGAACACCTCACCGCGCACGGCCACGAGGCGTTGGTCATCACCCCGGATCCGCGCGGCGGCCACGGCCCCGTCCGCTACGGGGTTGCTCCCGTGGTGCGACTGCCGTCGGTGGGGTGGCCGGGCTACCCGGAGGTCCGCGTCTCGGTCGCGACGGTGGGCCGCGTCACACGACTCCTCGAGGACTTCGCGCCGGACGTCGTGCATCTCGCCTCTCCCCTCATGCTCGGCTGGACCGCCGTGAGGGCGGCCGATGCCTTGGGTCTGCCGAGCGTCGCGATCTACCAGACCGAGGTGCCCAGCTATGCGGCGCGCTATCGGGCTCCCTGGGGCGAGCAGATCCTGTGGAACCGGGTGCGGGACCTTCATCGCCTCGCCGACCTGACGCTCGTGCCGTCGACGCATGCGCACGAGCAGTTGGCGGCTCACGGAGTGCCGCGCCTGCGCCGGTGGGGCCGCGGAGTCGACACGCGCCGCTTCGACCCACGCAGGCGCGACGACGCGTTGCGTGCACGGTGGGCACCACGCGGCGAACGCATCGTGGGCTACGTGGGACGGCTCGCACCCGAGAAGCGGGTGGAGCATCTCGCGCAGTTGGCGGCGGTCGACCATGCCCGCCTCGTCATCGTCGGTGACGGGCCCAGCCGCGCCGCACTTGAGCAGGCCGTGCCCGACGCCGTCTTCACGGGGTTCCTGGGCGGCGACGCCCTGGCCACGGCGATGGCATCGTTCGACGCCTTCGTGCACTGCGGCGATCTCGAGACGTTTTGCCAGACCATTCAGGAGGCACACGCGTCGGGCGTGCCGGTCGTGGCGCCACGGCGCGGCGGCCCCATCGACCTGGTCGACGAGGGCGTGACCGGCTACCTCTATGACCCGGCACAGCCTCAGAAACTCGTCGCGCACGTGCGGGCTATCGTCGCTGACGACGAGTGGCGCGACCGCGCCGGCGCACACGCCCGCGACGCGGTCCGCGAGCGCACCTGGGACCGGGTGTGTGCCCAGCTGCTGAACTATTACGACGAGGCCATCGCGGCCCGGCGCGGCGCACCCGGTCCCGGGATCACCGCGGTGAGGGCACCCGCATGAGGATCGCGCACGTCGCCAACTTCTATGGCCCTCGCTCCGGCGGTTTGCGCACCGCGATGCATGCCCTCGGCGCCGGATATCGAGCCCGCGGCCACGACGTGGCGCTGGTGGTCCCCGGTCCGCGCGACGCCCGCGAGTCCACGCCGTGGGGGACGCGCATCACGGTGGCGTCCCCGGTGGTGCCCCGCACGGGCGGCTATCGCGCCATCGTGAGGCCCGCCCGGGTGCGTGCCGTGCTCACCGCGTTCGCTCCCGATGTCATCGAGGTCTCCGACCGCACCACCCTGCGCTGGGTCGGCCCGTGGGCGCGCGGGCGGTCCATCCCGACCACCTTCTTCGCCCACGAACGCGCCGACGGCGTGCTGCGTGCGAACCTGCCGCATACCTGGGCCGCGTCGCCGTGGCTGCGCGCCGCGATCGACCGCCACAACGCGGCGACCCATGCCGCGTTCGACACCGTGGTGTGTACCACCGACTTCGCCGCTGGGGAGTTCACCCGGCTGGGCCTCGCCACCACCACGGTGCCCCTCGGCGTCGATCTCTCACGCTTCCATCCCTCTCGCCGCGACGGCGCGCTGCGGACCCTCATCGCGGCGCCCGACGAAGCCGTACTCGTCCTTGCCTCGCGACTGTCGCCGGAGAAGCGACCCGACCTGGCGATCGATGCCGTCCGGGTCCTAACCGCGGCGGGCGTGAGGGTGCGCCTCGTGTGCGCTGGCTCGGGCGTCATGGAGGCGTCACTGCGCCAGCGCGCCACCGGGCTGCCGGTCGAATTCCTCGGCTTCGTCGATAACGCCGAGCGATTTGCCGCACTGCTGGCCAGTGCCGATGCCGTCCTCGCCCCTGGACCCATCGAGACGTTCGGCCTGGCCGCCCTGGAGGCGCTCGCGTCCGGCACTCCGGTGATCGCGCATGCGGAGTCGGCCCTGCCGGAGGTCATCGGCGCCGGCGGCGTCGCGTCACGCGGCACCGCCGGAGATATCGCGGCCGCGGTACGGACGATGCTCGCGAGGGACCCCACCGCGCGCCGCGCGGCCGCTCGCGCGCGTGCCGAATCCCTACCCTGGAGCCGCACCGTCGATCGACTCGAGGAGCTCCACCAGGACTCCGTCGTGGGGACGCGGGTTGTGGAGGCGGCGTGACCGGCCCACGGGTCGTCGCCATCGGAGACTCGATCACGCTGGGCGTGGGCGACGGGCTCGAGGAGGCCTGGGGGCGTGTGGGATGGGCCGCGCACGTCGCGCATGCGACCGGCGCCTCGGAGTTTCTCAACCTCGCTGCGAATGGGACGAGGGCGCGCGACCTTGCCACCCAGGTTCCTGACGCCCTCGCGGCACGGCCCGACATCGTGCTGTGCACCGTCGGCGGCAACGACGCACTACGCGGCGACTTCGATGCCGCCGAGGTCGAAAGATGCACCCAGGACGCGCTGAACCGGCTGGCCTATCCCGGGCGCACAGTGGTCATCGCCACCATCGACCGCATCGGCCTCTTCGACCTGCTCCCTGGCGCCATCGCGACAGTGATGGCACGCCGGGCGGGCGCCGTGAACGAGGCGCTGCGCGCCGCGGCTCGCGCCACCTCGGCCACGCTGCTCGACGGGTCGGTCATCTTCGACGCCGTCGGTTCACATGCGTGGCACATCGACCGCATCCACCCGTCACCCTGCGGCCACCGCGCGCTCGCGGCCGCGGCGCTGCCTCCTCTCGCCCCTGCCTGGCCGCAGCGACGGGTCATCGCACCCGCGGCCCATCCCCCGGGCCTGCCCTCTCGCGTGTGGTGGCTCGCGCGACGCGGCGCGCCCTGGGCCGTGAGGCGCAGTCGGGACCTGCTCCCTCAGGTCATCGGCGTCGTCGCCGCCGAACTGAGGAAGGCCCCGGCGACAGCGGCGACCACGGCATCGACCCCTCGCCCACACACCACAACGGCGGGGCGACCCGAGGGCCACCCCGCCGTCCGCGGGTCGTCGTTGACCTAGATCAGCCAGCGGTTCTTCTTCACGATGTCGAGGCGCTTCCACCACGATCCGAGGCCGATGGCCTGGTAGCGAACCTCAAGCAGCACGGCGGCCCAGACGGCGATGATCATGATGATGTGGTCATCGAGGAAGGGGTTCGTCGACAGCGGGATCTGGGTGGTGTACATCATGAGCAGCATCGCCGAGGCCGAGATGGCGCCGATACGGGTGCCAATGCCGAGCATGAGCGCCAGACCGACACCCAACAGGCCGAGCATGAACGGGATGTCCGTCCAGGCCTGACCACCCAGGTTGACGTAGAAGTCATTGAAGGGGCTCTGCGAGTTGCCGCCATAGACCAGGTATCCCTCGGTGATGCGCGAGCCGTGGATCCACGCGCTGTCGCAGAAGGCGTCGATGGTGAATGAGCCATCCTCGGCGGTGGTGCGGCACGTTGAGAAGCCCAGTCCAAAGGTCTTGTCGAGGAAGGCCCACAGGAAGTAGAACCCGATCGCAAGGCGCGAGATCGACAGGAAGACCCAGCCGGCCTTCGAGCCGACCGGACCCGCGACGGTGGTCTCGGCGGGGACTGTTGCAGTGGACATGGCGTTCTCTCCTTGTGGGCTGTGATGTCCGAATGATTGAGGCTTCCCGGGTGGGCTTTGCCTCACCTCAAACGTAGCCACAGATGACCCCTCCGATGCCACAAAATCCCAGGTTGATTGACGTTCGAGAGCGTTTTCCATAACGCTCGTGACAAGGGCACTTTTGGGACCTTGTTCTCACGTTTTTCGCCACTTTCGCCGAGCCTCGAGGCAACGACACCGTCGCAACCGGGTAGGACCTTCGGCCCGATGGGGTGCGCGTCCCGGACATGCCAACGGCGGAGCGGCCGTGTGGCCACCCCGCCGTCCGCGGGAGTAGAGATCCCTAGATGAGCCAGCGCTGCTGCTGCACCACGTCGAGGCGCTTCCACCACTCGCCCAGGCCCACTGCCTGATAGCGGACCTCCAGGAGGACAGCCGCGATGATGGCGACGATCATGATGATGTGGTCGTCGACGAACGGGTTGGTGGTGTTGCCACCCTCGCCCGGCCACGAGTGCGAAATCCACATCATCGCGAGCATGATGACCGCGGAGACCATGCCGACGCGCGTGCCGATGCCAAGCATGAGGGCCAGGCCGATGCCGCACAGGCCGATCATGAACGGCCAGTCGGTCCACGCCTGGGTGCCGAGGTCGGCAAAGAAGTCGGCGAACGGACCGCTCGATGAGCCGAGGTAGCCCTCGGTGATGCGCGCGCCGCTGAGCCAGGCACGGTCACACATGACCTCTACGGAACCGTCCTCCTGACGGCACGTCGAGAATCCCAGGCCGAACAGCTTGTCAATGAAGGCCCAGAAAAAGTAAAAGCCGATCACGATGCGCGTGATCGACAGAAAGATCCAGCCGGCGCGGGAGCCGACTGGTCCCGGCGCCGCGGCGTCGGTGGGGACGGGTGTTGCGGACATGGCGATCCCTCCTGATGCGCTTGCAGTCCTTCACTGTGAGGCGTCCGAGGCGTCTCATTCATAAAGTAGCGCTCAGCCCCGCTCGGCGCGCGGTGAAAGTGCAGGTCCTTGCCACGTTGTCACATCAGTCACAGGCGCCCCGGCGTCGACGGAAGGCGCGACCGACTGCTACATATCGCGGATCAGCGAAGCGAAGTGGTCACGCATGGCGTCCCCCATCGACATGTCCGTCGATCCGAGCAGCCACTGCACCTGCAGGCCATCCATGACGGCAACGGACCGCACGGCGGCGGATGCGGGATCGACCCCCTCGCGCAAGGCGCCGTCGGCCGCAACCTTCTCGAGCGCCTCGGTCAGCCGTGCCACGAGCGAGCGATACCTGTCGATAAAGAACCCATGAGCGGGGTGGTCGGGCGCGGTGGCCTCTGCCGACACGGCAGCAAACAGCTCGACGACACCGCGGTGGGACTCGTTGCGGTAGGCCGAGGCGATGAGGTTCTCGATTGCCAGCATGCCGTCCTCGCCGCGCACCGGGGTGAGCTCGCCGTCCACCTGATCGCGCCGCTCGAGCACCGCCATGAGCAGGGCTTCCTTGGTCGGGAAGTGATAGAGCAGGCCCGGATGCGACATGTCCGCGCGCTGCGCGATGTCGCGTAGCGAACTGCCGCGATAGCCCACCTCGGCGAAGTGGTCACGTGCCACATCAAGCAGATGGGCCTTGGTCGCCCGCCCGCGGGCGTATGTACGATCCTGACCGGCGGTCGATTCCTGGCTCACGTGCCTTAACTTACCACACGGTAGAAATTGCGTTACTGTAGGCCGCATCGGCCCTATCGAAAGGATTCGTGCGTGACCACCGCCGCTTACCTCGACCCCTCCCTCACGACCCCTGAGCGCGTCGCCGACCTCCTCGGTCGCATGACGCTGCAGGAGAAGGTGGGACAGATGATCCAGATGCACACCTACGACGGTGTGCCGCATCTCATCGACGAGATGCACGTCGGCTCGATCCTGCACGCCTCTCCCGAGCGCCTGGCCGAGGCCCACGCGCTGAACTCCCGCACGCGCCTCGCGATCCCGCTCCTGATCGGCGAGGACTGCATCCACGGCCACTCGTTCTTCGAGGGCGCCGAGATCTACCCCACCCAGCTCGGCATGGCAGCATCGTTCGACGCCAACCTCCTGGAGCGGGTCGCGCGGGCGACGGCCGTCGAGGTCGCCGCGACCGGCATCCACTGGACCTTCTCGCCCGTGCTGTGCATCGCACGCGATCTTCGCTGGGGCCGCGTGTCCGAGACCTTCGGGGAGGACCCCTACCTGCTGGGCGAGCTGGGTGCCGCCATGGTGCGCGGCTACCAGGGCGACGGCCTCGAGGACCCGACCGCCATCCTCGCCACCTCCAAGCACTTCGCCGGCTACTCCGAAACCCAGGGTGGACGCGACGCCTCCGAGGCCGACATTTCCCGCCGCAAGCTGCGCTCGTGGTACCTGCCCGCCTTCGAGCGCGTGGCACGCGAGGGCTCGGCCACCTTCATGCTGGGATACCAGGCCACCGACGGCGTGCCGATCACCATCAACACGTGGCTGCTGAACGACGTGCTGCGCGGAGAGTGGGGCTACACCGGCACGCTCATCACCGACTGGGACAACGTCGGCAACCTCGTGCGCGAGCAGCGCCTCTTCCCCGACTATGCCCAGGCATCGGCCGCCGCGGTCAACGCCGGCAACGACATGATCATGACGACGCCCGCGTTCTTCCAGGGCGCCCAGGATGCGGTGGCTCAGGGGCTGCTCGACGAGGCACGCATCGACGAGGCCGTCTCCCGCATCCTCACGCTGAAGTTCGACCTGGGCCTGTTCGAGGACCCCCGCCTGCCCGACGTCGAGCGCCAGCGCGAGGTCATCGCCTCCCCCGCGCACCGCGACCTCAACCTCGAGGTCGCGCGCCGGTCGCTGGTGCTCCTCGAGAACGACGGCACGCTTCCCCTGGCCGCGGAGCGCCCGCTGCGCCTCGCGGTCGTGGGCCCCAACGCCGACGATCCGCACACCACACTGGGCGACTGGGCCGGCGCCTCGGGCCAGGCCGACTGGCTCATGCAGGGTCACCCACGAGACATGATCACGACGGTCCTCGACGGCGTGCGTGCCGTGGCACCTGCCGGCTCTGAGGTGACCTACGCGCGTGGCGCCGAGATCATCACCACGGGCCCCGACCCCAAGGGTGCCTTCTTCCCCGACGGGCAGCCGCGCCCCCACATCGCGTTCCCCGTGGAGCCCGACCAGGCGATGATCGACGAGGCCGTCGCTGCCGCGCGCGGGGCCGATGCCGTGGTCGCCGTCCTCGGAGACCGCATCGAGCTCGTCGGCGAGGGTAAGTCGACCGCGACGCTCGAGCTGCTGGGCGGTCAGGTGGCCCTGCTCGACGCGCTCGTCGAGACCGACACCCCCGTGGTGCTCGTGGTGCTCGCCTCCAAGCCGCACGTGCTGCCACCCTCCGCCGCCAAGGCATCGGCCATCATCTGGGCGGCGAACCCGGGCATGGCAGGCGGCCGTGCGATTGGCGAGTTGCTGCTCGGGGCGATCGAACCCAGCGGACGCCTGCCGATTTCCTGGCCGCGGCACGTGGGCCAGCAGCCCACGTTCTACAACCAGATCGACGCCCAGCATGGCTACCGCTATGCCGACCTCACCCAGGAGCCCCAGTGGGTGTTCGGCGACGGACTGTCGTATTCGTCCGTCGAGTACGGCGAGGTCGACCTCGAGTCGGCGTCGGTCGCCATGGACGGCACTGTGCGCGCCACCGTCACTGTCACCAACACCGGCGGACGCCCCGTGCTCGAGACGGTGCAGGCGTACGTGCGCGACGACGTCACGTCCGCCACGTGGGCCGACCGCGAACTGAAGGCGGTGACGCACGTAGCGCTTGAGCCTGGAACATCGGCCTCCGTGACTGTCGAGGTGGCCGCGAGCGCGTGCTCGATCGTCAATGCCACCGGCGAACGCGTGGTCGAGCCCGGCGAGTTCACGCTGCTGGTGGGGCCGTCCTCGCGCCTGGCCGACCTGCACTCCGCCGCGTTCACGATCACCGGCGAGGAGTCGGCGTGACGTCGTCCCCCCTCGCCCCCGTGGCGCCGCACCTGCGGCGCGCTCGCGTGGGCGTCGCCCTGATCTTCTTCACGAACGGCATCGTGCTGGGCGGCTTTGCCCCGCGCGTGCCGGAGATCAGGGCCACCCTCGGCATCTCCTACGGAACGCTCGGCGTGGCGATGGCGATGTGGTCCATCGGCGCGCTTGCCTTGGGCCTGTTTGCGGCCGCGCTGATCCGCCGCTTCGGCTCGGGGAAGGTGGCGACGCTGACCATGCTCGCCTCGGCGGGTGCGATGCTCGCCGCGGGTGTAGCACCGAACGTGTGGCTGTTTGGCGCGGCGCTGTTCCTGGTCGGCGTGACGGACGCGTGGGTCGACGTCGCCCAGAACGCGCACGGCCTGCAGGTGCAGAAGCTGTACAAGCGATCGATCCTCAACGCGTTCCACGGGCTGTGGTCCATCGGAGCGGTCACGGGTGGCCTGATCGGCGGACTCTTCGCCGGCCTGGGATGGGCCGTGCCATGGCAGTTCGCGCTGTCACTCGTCATCGTCATCATCGTCAACCTCGTGGCGTACCCGATGCTGCTCAAGAAGGACGTGGCTGGTGAGGGCGATGTCGATGAGGCCGCGGCCGAGTCCGCCGTGCCGCAGCACACGCCGCTGCGCAAGATCCCGGTGCGCACCTGGGGCGTGCTCCTGGCGCTCACCATCATCGCCATCGGCGGCGGCTGGGCCGAGGACGCCGCGGCAACCTGGTCGGCCTCCTACATGCAGGACCAGCTCCTGGCCGGCGCGGGCCTCGCCGCCTTCGCTTTCATCGCCATGCAGGGCTGCCAGTTTGTCGGCCGCATGCTCGGCGACGGCATGGTGGACCGCTGGGGTCAACGCGCCGTCGCGCGCTTCGGCGGCATGCTGGTGGCGCTCGGCATGGGACTCGCCCTTGCCTTCCCGTCGCCGTGGGGCACCATCGCCGGATTCGGCGCGGCCGGCTTTGGCGTCGCCACCCTCATCCCCGGCGCGATGCACGCCGCGGACGAGATCCCGGGCCTGCGTGAAGGCACCGGCCTGACGATCCTGTCGTGGTTGCTGCGGCTGGCGTTCTTGATGTCGCCGCCCGTCGTGGGGTGGATCGCGGACGCCACCTCGCTGCGTGTGGGCCTCTCGCTCGTGCCCGTCTTCGGGGTGCTCGTGGTGCTGCTGGCTGGCGTCATGGCGCCGCGCAAGGCACGGCGTACGGAAGTCTCCACCTCGTAGCTCGCTCTCCCGCGCACCCGCTCGGGGCGCTCACCGAGGCCCGGCCTGCCGCGCTCTCCAGCCCGCAAAGAATTCCTTGAGGCTGTGATGGTCACTCGGCCCAGAGGTGACACTCTCGGCCTCCACGGAGTCGCCAGCGTGGGTCGCAAGCGTGGGTCGCAAGCGTGGGTCGCAAGCGTGCTGGGCGATCGTCGCGCGCCTCTACCGTCCCGCGACCACCTCGCGCCCACGCGCGACGGCGGCGTCGAGGTCCGCAATGAGATGCGCCTGGTCGGTCAGGGCGGCGATCGCGCCGGCGTGCTGGAGCAGCGGGAGGTGGCGAGGCTGCACGCCCTTGATCAGCACGGTCACTCCCCGCTGCTCAAGCGAGCCGACCACCTCACCCAGCACCTGAGCGCCCGTCGCATCGAGGAGATCGAGTTGCGACATGCGCAGGATGACCACCTCGACGTGGTCGATCCTGGCGACCCGCTCGAGAACCCGATCGGCGGCGCCGAAGAACAGCGCACCGTCGAGCCTCAGGAGCGCGATGCGTTCGTCGCCCTCGACCGCAGCGCCCGGGAGCTCCTCACGGTGCACGCCGGCGGCGTTGGCGACCGAGCGCAGCGCGAGCACCGCAGCCACGGCGACACCGATCACGATGGCATAGATGAGGTCCACGCTCACGGTCACGACGGCGGTAAGGACAAACAGGATGGCGTCGCCGCGGGAGGTCCTCACCACGGAGCGCACGATCGCGGGCCGCACCATCGTGACAGCCGTCACCATCAAGACGCCCGCGAGGGCCGCAAGCGGCACCCGTCCCACGACGGAAGCGGCGACCAGCACAATCACGAGCAGGATCAGCGCGTGGACGATCGCCGCCACACGCGTGCGCGCACCCGCCTTCACGTTCACGGCCGTGCGGGCGATGGCACCGGTCGCGGGCATGCCGCCGAACAGGCCCGATGCTACGGAGGCCAACCCCTGACCCACGAGTTCGCGATCGGCGTCGTATCCATCCACGCCCGGGTACGTGCTCGCCACCCGCGCCGACAGGAGCGACTCGATCGCGGCGAGAGCCGCGACGGCGACGGCCGGGCCCGCAAGGGCGACCACGGCATCGGCCGTCACGACGGGCAGCTGCGGCGCGGGCAGGCCTGCGGGAAGCTCGCCGATGGCGGGCACCTCCCACGCCAACGCGGCCACTGCACCCGTTGCCAGCACGATCGCGACGATCGCTCCCGGCACTGCGCGCGTCACGCGCGGCCACACCACCATGACCGTCGCCACGCTCGCCGCGAGGACGAGGGGGCGCCACGCGGTCGAGAAGTCAACACCGACGACGGCATCGACGGCCGCACGCCAGGCCTTGGCCCCGTGCGCCGACGCCTCGACGCCGAGCGCGGCTGGCACTTGCTGCAAGAAGATGATGATCGCGATACCCACCGTGAAGCCCTCGATCACTGGCCAGGGAATGAGGCCGACCAGCCGTCCCAGCCGCGCCGCGCCAGCAGCGAGCACCAGGACACCCGCCATCACGGTGACGAGCGCGAGAGCCTCGAGTCCGCGCTCGGCCAGGATGGGCGCAAGAACGACGACCATCGCGCCCGTCGGCCCGGAAACCTGGACGGACGACCCGCCCCAGATAGCCGCGACGACACCGGCGACGATCGCCGTGACGAGGCCCGCCTCGGCACCCGCACCGGAACTGACGCCGAAGGCAAGCGCCAGCGGCAGCGCCACGACGCCTACGGACAGCCCCGCGAGCGCGTCGACCCTCCACGATCGCGCTAGGCCCACATAGTCACGTCGACCCGGCAGCAGGGCGCGCCAGGAAGCTACCGTCATGCCGAGACCTCGGCGAGCCGGCCACGCTCGTCGATCACGTCCCGCAGCAGCACGCGGGCGGCAGCGAGAAGCCCGGCGACCGAAGGGTGCGCGAGGCGATACGACACCGAACTACCCGAGCGCTCGGACACCACCAGCCCATAGCCGCGCAGGACTCGCAGGTGCTGCGACAGGTGCGACGCCTCGAGTCCCGTGTGCTCGAGCAAGTCCGCGACGGTGCGCGCGTCAGCCTCGGCGAGTAGCTCGAGCACGCGGATACGAAGCGGGTGCGCAAGCCCCTTGAAGAGGTCCGCCTTGATCTCGTTGAGCGGAGCGGAGTGGGGCATGGACACATCCCAGGTCGGAGGGGTCGACTCAGCGTCTATTTGATGAATTCATCATGCCATCATCTTGGCCCATCGACACGCTCGCTCTCGCCGCGCGGGATCACCGCGTATCGAAGTGACGGTGATCTGGCCGACACGCCGGCGCACACCCACCATCGCCGGAGTGTCGCCGCGATGACCGTCACTTCGTGACGCCGCCGTGGGCGCGGGAGCGCGCGGCGCACACCCCGCGGGAATGATCCGCCGCCCCTGGCGTTATTACATGCAAACGCATATATTAGGACGCAGGTCCTAGCCTTCATACCCCAGGAGCACACCATGCAGTTCGGCATCATGTCCGTCTCGGACATCACCCGCGACCCCGTCAACGACTACACCCCCTCCGAGGCCGAGCGCATCCGCGACCTGGTCCGGATCTCCAAGAAGACCGAAGAGGTAGGCCTCGACGTTGTCGCCGTGGGCGAGCACCACAACCCCCCGTTCTTCTCCTCCTCCCCCACCACGTTGCTGGCGAACATCGCCGCGCAGACCGAGCGCCTCACGGTGACGACGAGCACCACGCTCATCACGACCAATGACCCGGTCCGCATCGCCGAGGAGTACGCGATGCTGCAACACCTGTCGGGCGGCCGCATGGACCTCATGCTGGGCCGCGGCAACACGGGTCCCGTCTACCCGTGGTTCGGCCAGGACATCCGCCAGGGCCTGCCGCTCGCGCTCGAGAACTACAACCTGCTGCACCGCCTGTGGCGCGAGGACGTCGTGGACTGGGAGGGCTCGTTCCGCACCCCGCTGCAGGGCTTCACCTCCACCCCGCGCCCCCTCGACGACGTCCCGCCGTTCGTGTGGCACGGCTCGATCCGCACCCCAGAGATCGCGGAGCAGGCCGCCTACTACGGCAACGGCTTCTTCGCGAACCACATCTTCTGGCCCAAGGAGCACACCAAGCGCATGGTGCAGTTCTACCGCCAGCGCTTCGAGCACTACGGCCACGGGACCGCCAAGCAGGCGATCGTGGGCCTCGGCGGCCAGACCTTCATCGGCAAGACCAGCCAGGAGGCGCGCGACCGCTTCCGCCCGTACTTCGACAACGCGCCCGTGTACGGGCACGGGCCGTCGCTTGAGGACTTCTCGACGATGACCCCGCTGGCGGTCGGCTCCGTCCAGGAGGTCATCGACAAGATCATGGGCTTCCGCGAATACGTGGGCGACTACCAGCGCCAGCTCTTCCTCATCGACCACGCCGGCCTTCCCACCGACATGGTGCTCGAGCAGCTCGACCTGCTCGGCGGCGAGGTGGTCCCCGTGCTGCGCAAGGAGCTCGAGTCCAAGCGCGACCCCGAGGTGGCGGCCAACCCGCCCAGCCACGCCGACCTGGTCAAGGCCAAGTACGGCGACGCCGAGCCGCGCCAGCCGCGCCCCAACGCCAACCGCGGCGACAACGTCACCGGAGCCAGCCCGTACCAGGACTCCGAAGGTGCCGAAGCCGTCTACCCGGTGCTGTGAGGCGACCATGACCGCCAGCCCGGCCACGGCATCGGCCCCCAGGACTCGCACCCGGCTCGCCAACGAGTCCTGGGAGGCGGCCCTGCGCGCCCACGCCGTCCTCATGCGCCGCTTCGCGGAGCAGGACGTCTGGGAGGGCCTGTCCATGCGCGAGTACGACGTGCTCTACACGCTCGCGAAGGCGGACCATCCGCTTCGCCTGCGCGACCTGGGTGAGGGCGTGCTGCTGAGCCAGCCCGCCCTGTCCAGGCTGGTCGACCGCCTGGTGCAGCGGGGCCTCGTGTTCCGCTGCACCAACCCCGACGACGCCCGCGCCCACCAGCTCTCGCTGACCGACGAGGGCGCCGCCCTCCAGCGCACCGTGGGCCGCGCGCACGGTACCGCCGTCGCCGAGGCCGTCACCGCGGCCCTCACCGACGACGAGATGCGACTCCTCGAGTCCCTCTCCCGCAAGCTCGCCAGTCCCCCGCCACTCGTGAAGGAGCAGTCATGACCCACGACCCGTTCCGCCTTGTCGTCGTCTCCGCCGGCGCCTCGGACCCCTCCTCGACCCACCTCCTCGCCGACCGCACCGCCCAGCGTGCCGTGGCGCTCGCCCGCGAGCACGGCCGCGACGTCCAGCTGAGCGTCATCCAGGTCCGCGAGCTGCTGCCCGAACTCCCCCAGGCCCTGTCCAGCCAGTTCATGGGCCCCAAGTTCCGCGCCGCGATCGACACCCTCGTGGCCGCCGACGGCATCATCGCCGCGGCGCCCGTGTACAAGGCCGGCGCCTCCGCGGCGTTCACGGGCTTCTTCCAGGTCCTCGACAACGACCTGCTCATCGGCAAGCCCGTCATCCTCGCCGCCACCGCGGGCACCTCGCGCCACGCCCTCGTGGTGGACGAGGAGATGCGCTCGCTCTTCGCGTATCTGCGCACCCTGCCCGTCCCGACCGGGCTGTTTGCCGCCCCCGAGGACTTCTCCTCGACCGCGCTGACGCAGCGCATCGACCGTGCCGCCAAAGAATTGGTGCTGCTCATGGAGTCCGGCTTTGCCCGCTCCGTGCGCGAGGACTCGTGGGGCTCGTACCAGCACGAGTATGGCTCGGCAGGCGGCACGGAGGTGGGCGTCAACTTCGACACCGATCTGATGCGCCTGGCCACCGGCGGCTCGCACCGCCCCTCGTAAGAGGCGGATGGCCGATGGCGTGGCGGGCCGGGAGTGCCCGCCCTCTCCTCGGCGTTACCCCTGGCAATCCCGTCGACGTCTAGCGGATAGCGACGAGGATCGTCGATACTGACCCACACGAGAGGACACCATGACCGACTCGCACGACATCCAGGTTTCCAGGGACGATGCTGCCCATCGCTACACGGTGAGCGTCGCCGGCGAGGATGCTGGGTTCATCGACTACATCGAGGGAGACGGCACCCTTGCGATGACCCATACCGAGGTCTTCGAGCGCTTCCAGGGCACCGCGACCGCACGCACCCTGGCCGGCGAGGCCCTCGCGGATGTCGCCGAGCGCGGCCTCGCCGTCATTCCGCTGTGCCCCTACATCGCCCGCTACCTTGACCGCCACGAGGTCGACGGGCTCGAGGTCATCCACCCCGAGCGCTCATGAACCGGCCGGGGCCGCGCCTGATCGCGCTCGAGGCCCGCGAGGTGCCGCTGGGCGGCCTTCGCGACATGAGCGTCCAACGCGTGCTGCCCTCGCGAGACCTGCCGACCATCGGCGCGTGGTGCTTCCTCGATCGCTTTGGACCGCAGCGCGTGACCATGCGCGTGGAGCCTCACCCGCACACGGGTCTGCAGACCGTGACGTGGCCGCTGACAGGCCGCATCCGCCATCGTGACACGCTGGGCTCCGACGTCATCCTCGACGTGGGCCAACTCAACCTCATGACCGCCGGCGACGGCGTGGCGCATTCCGAGTACTCACTGGGCGCCGACGACGACCTCCTCGACGCTCTCCAACTGTGGATCGCGCTGCCGGACGGCGCCAGGACCGGCTCCGCGGGTTTCGAGAGCCACGTCACGTTGCCCGTCGTGACGGTGCCTGCGGTGCGGGGCGCCGATGCGACGGCCACCGTGGTGATGGGTGGTTTCGCGGGCGTGTGGTCACCGGCGACCACCTACTCGCCGCTGGTCGGCGCGCAAGTATTTCTCCCTGCCGGTTCCGTCGTCGACCTGCCCCTCGACCCCGCCTGGGAGCACGGGTTGGTCCAGGTGCTCGGCGATGTGACAGTCGAGGACGGCGCGGTCCCCCTGCCCCAGCGCGGGCTGATCTATCTCGGCGACGGACGTGCCAGCGTGCGCGTGGCCACCGAGACCGACGCCACCGTCTTCGTTCTGGGCGGCGAGCCCTTCGGCGAGGACCTCGTGATGTGGTGGAACTTCATCGGACGCACTCACGAGGAAATCGTGGAGGCGCGCGAGGACTGGGAGGCGCGCTCGGAGCGCTTTGGAACGGTCGCCGGGCACGGGGATGTGCGCATCCCCGCTCCCCCGCTTCCGGGAGTGCGTCTCACCCCTCGACGCCGCCGCGCCTGGAACTGAGCTCTACTCGACGGTGAGCGACGCCGTGAGTTCGATCGCCGTCGCCGAGCGCGGAGCCTTCCCCGGCGCATCCCAGGCGCGCGACCCGTCGGCCGCGACCCAGTCGTTGGCGTTGCTTCCAAGGGCGCCGCGCAGGACACCGGCCACTCGATGCTCGCCGGCGACCGATGTGTCGAGATCGTCGAGGTCCCAGTCGATCGCGAACGCGGCCGTGCCGCCGCCGTGGAGCGTCGCCTCGGCGGTCGCGGGAAGGGCCGCGAGCACCGCGGCGCGGTCCGCACTCGCGGCAACCACGGCATCGGCGACATGCGAGCGGACGGGGGCCGCCGCATCGGCCGCGCGCAAGGCGTCGTACCGCGACCGGGTCAGGGGGATGACCCCGCCATGCTTGGTGGCGCGGGCAAGGTCAAAGGCGGAGTCGTCGACGTAGGCCCATGGCTCCGGCGCGTCGAGGTCCGTCGCGATCATGGGCCGGTAGCCGACGTCGGGGATGACGTCCACGAGCAGGTACCAGCGGTCCTCGTCGCGCACGCGGAACATGGCGGGGCCCTCGACGAGACCGGGGTCGCCGCCGGAGTACGCGGCGCCGATGTGGGTCTGCGTCTGAGTCCACACGGCCTCGGGTAGCCACCAGCGGGCGTCGTCCGAGTGCTCCATGAAGAGCCCCCGCGCCGTGCCGTTGTCCTTCGTCACCCGGTAGGTGCGGGCACCGCGACGGATCATGGTGGTGTCGATGACGTCGCCGGGCGCGTCGATGAGCACACCGCCGGTCACCCAGCCTGCCTGTGTGAAGTCCCTGGTGGCACCCCACAGGATGCGCTGACGGCCGTCGGCTCCCGAGGACGCCCAGTAGACGACGAATGCCCCGCCGGCCTCGTCGTAGTCGTCCACCCACAGCGCCTCGGGCGCCCACATCATGCCCATGTGCGGCGCGTCGGGAGCGGGCGAACCGTCCGGGCCGCATGCCACGTCGATCTGGCGCTGCGGACCCCAGTGGATGAGGTCGTCGGACTCCCACACGTTCATCGTGGTCGCGTAGTCGGTGGCCCAGGCCTGCCAGCCGGCGTCATCGGCACCGAACACCCTGAGGTCCGTCGCGATCAGGTAGTACCGCCCGGAGTCGGGGCGGTGCAGCAGGTACGGGTCACGCACGCCGGTGGTGCCCAGATGCGAGGCGAGGATGGGCTCGCCGCCGTTCAGCCGGTCCCACGCGGTGGGGTCGTCGCCTCGCGATAGGGAAAAATGCACCTTCTCGCGATACCCGTGCGGGTCCTCGACGAAATGGACCATCAGGTAGCCGTAAGGTTCGTCGCTCATGCGCGTGCCTCCACCCTCACGCGCACCGCAACTTCCCGAAATTCCGGGGCCAACTCCTCCCCGGTCTCCATGTCGAGCCGCGGCAGGCCGTCGGCGGCCCAGTGGACCCGGCGCACGAAGGTGTCGCGCCCCGTGAGGCCAAGGTGATCGGTGCGGGCGTGGAACACGTACAACTGATTGCCGTCCTCGTCCCAGGACCACATGCCGTGACCCGTGCCCAGCTGGTATTCGCCGTTGTAGGGGCCCGACTTCTGTAGCGGCCTGTTCAGTCGGGTCCAGGCGGTGGGGTCGGTGAGGTCCGCGCCCGACTCGGCGATCGCGAGACCCGTCGTGTACCTGTCGCCCACGGTCGAGCCCGAGTAGAGCATGAACACGCGCCCGTCGCGGATGTGCAGGTTGGGGCCCTCGGCGATGGTGTTGTCCCACGCGTAGACGGGCGCGAGGATGCGCACGGGTTCGCTGGTCAGGCGGGTCGGCTCGGCGGGATCCATGGTCGCGATGAAGATCGATCCAAGCATCTGCCAGGCATAATAATGCGTGCCGGCGTCCTCGAGGTAGGTCATGTCGAGCGAGATCCCGGCGCGGTCATTCAAGGCCGAGCCGTCGGCACGCGTCACATGCTGAGCCGCGGTCCAACTCGCGGGGTCGGTGGGGTCGAGATGGCGACCCTCGGCGTCGCGGCGCAGTTGGATGATGCTCGCGCGGCCGGTCCACATGTTGGTGCGGCCGTCCTCACCGTCGTAGGACGGCATGAACAGGATGGACAGCTCGCCACCAATCTCGTGAATCTCGGGCGCCCAGAAGCACCCGGTCATGACGCCGCCGTGAGCGTCGACGTCGCCGGCGACCAACACGTCGCGCTCGAGGGCCGCACCACCGTGCGGGTCCGCGAGGGCCTCGATCGAGTCGGCCATGCGGATCGGCATGCCGATGGGCCCGCCGTCGTTCGCGATGGGGTCGAGGTTGAGGTCCTTGGTCGCGATGGACAGGAACACCCGGCGCCCGTTGTAGTCGAACGGGACGATGCTTGGGTCGGCTCGCTCATCGGCAAACGGCGTGGGGTAGACCGGCTGACGCATGGTGCCGGTGATCAGGTACTCACCCGGCGCCGACGTGTCGAGCGTCGCGATCGCGCCCTCGTCCCACGCGATCGCGAGCGAGCCGGTCGAGCCGTCCGAGTACGTCAGTCCACGGCGGGCCGGCAGGTCCGCGGCGCTCAGCGTCGCGCCGACGCTCACCACGACGTCGGGGAGGTTGGCGGCGCCGGTGTTCACCACGGGCCCCAGGCGCTCACGAAGCGAGGCGGCGAGCGCCGCCGGGATCGCGATCGTGTTTCCCGAGCGCAGGTTAGGGATGGCCGATGCGAGGGTTGAGTCCGCGTCCACCTCACCGTCGATCGGGACGTCGCCTTGCACGGGCTCGCTCACGGCGGCGTCGGTCGCGAAGCGGTCCAGGCGCGCGTGCCACGCGGCACCGGTGTCGTCGTGCCAGCGCAGCACGTAGCCCTCGCCCGCACCACTAAGCGCGGGCGAGCCGACGCCGTGCGTGACGCCCAGATCGAGCAGACCCAGTTCGGTGTAGGTGACGAAGTCCTCGGTGCGCAGCAGCAGCACCGACGATGCGCGGCTGCCGTCGTCGCCGCCACCGCGCGCGGTGCGGGTCGCGACGATGCCGTAGCCGCCATCGCGCAGGACGGCGACGTGCGGGTCCATGAGGCCGCGCAGGTCGGGGTCGAAGGTGCCGTCGGGACCGGGCGTCTGGGCAACGCCGGCGAAGCACACGCCGTAGTTGTCGAACAGCGGCACGCCGTCGAGCGCGAGGTGGACGCTGAGCGCAATGTCGGCGTTGTTCGCGTCGGCCTCGGAGGTCGGCACCCGGTCATAGGCGATCAGCGTCACCATGGCGTCGCTCGCATCTTCTACATCGTTGTAATCAAGCACGGGACGAGCCTACCGTGAGCCGCGCGCGCGAGCGACCACGCGTCCTCGCTGGGTGTTCCAGAACCGCTCGAGCATGTCGCGCGCCTCCGCGGCCGTGGCATCGGCCCCAAAGAGCTCTGTACCAGGCTCGAAGCGCATCCCCTCGGCCAGGCCCCCGGCGACTACTGGGTCGTAGCCCAGCGCGTCCACGAGCACCTCCACGAGTTCCAGCGCGCGGCGGTCGTCGCTGGCGACTGCCACCGCGATGCGGTCGGGGTCGCCGGCGGGTCGAGCGAGCTCCTCCAGCGCGTAGCCGGAGAGGTGGTTGAACGCCTTCACCACCCGCGCGCCCTCAAGGAACGCCGCGACGGTCTGCGACGTGGACGTGGTGGGATCGTCGAGGTCGGGGCGCGCGCCGTCGAGCTCCCACCAGTAGTTCATGGCATCGACCACGACGCACCCCGCGAGGTGTCCGGCCGGCAACGTACGGAACTTGCCCAGCGGGACGGCGAGGACCACCGCATCGGCCGCCACCACCTCGTCAACGGGTTCCCCCGAGCCCACCATCGCCACCTCGAGCCCCGCACGCCGGGCGAGGACGGCGATCGCCTTGCCCACGCGGCCGGCTCCCAGGATCCCTACCTTCTGCACCCTCAGACTCGCCACGGGACGTACCGTACGCGACGGCGCGGTTAGGCTGGCGGGCGTGAGCGTGATTTTCCTGGATATCGACGGTACTTACGCCTCCCATGGCGAGGTTCCTCCGGCTCACGAGGAGGCGGTGACGCGGGTGCGCGACAACGGCCATCACGTGCTCCTGTGTACGGGTCGCTCGCGCGCGTCGATCTCGGAGCGCATGCTGGCCGCGGGCTTCGACGGCATCGTCGGCGGCGCGGGCGCGTACGCGGAGGTCGGCGGCGAGGTCATCCACGACGTGTCGTTCCCGCGCGAGCTCGCGGACCGCACCATCGACGTCCTGATGGACCACCGCGCGCAGGTGCTCGTCGAGGCGCCCGAGGCCATTTATGTGCTTCCCGAGGCCGCGGCACTCATGGACCGGCGCGCTCCCGGCGCGGACGCGACGGGAGCGCAGGTGGCCGTCTGGGAAGACCTGCTTGCCGCCCGGCGTGTGGTCGACGACCTCCACGGCCTGGACTTCGCGAAGATCGTCACGCTGTCCGCCGGACGGGATCTGAGCGACATCGTGCCGCTCATCGGCGACGAGGTGGCGGCCGTCGAGACGTCCATCAAGGACCTCGGACGCGGCGCCGGCGAGGTCTACCTCGCGCACATCACCAAGGCCGTCGGCATCCAGGCCGTTCTCGACCACATGGGTTTGACCGCGGCCGATGCCGTCGGGGCGGGAGACGGCCCCAACGATCTCGAGATGCTCGCCATGGTCGGCACCGCCATCGGCATCGAGGGCGGGCATCCCGGCGTCATCGCCGAGGCCGACATCGTGGTGCCGGGTCCCGAGCGGTCGGGTCTGGTGCAAGCCTTTGCCCGGCTCGGCCTCACCTGACATCGACGGGACACTCGCCTGGCCCGCGCCTGGTGTCTCACACTTGCCCTGACCGATGTCGGGGGCTAGTGACACAATGTCATTTGTCCCCGCACCGCTGCGCGCCGTCTGCGTGCCCCCTGTCGCGCCCACGCGCGGTGCCTAGAAAGGCCTCCGCATGACCCAGTCCCCCGCCCGCGCCGCCGCGCCTCAATCCGTGAGTGCGCGCGACGAGCTCGTGATCCGCGTCCTCATCGTCTCCGCGTTCACCGTGATCCTCAACGAGACGATCATGGGCGTCGCGATCCCGCACCTGATGGCGGACCTCGGCATCACCGCCGTCCTCGCACAGTGGCTGACCGCGGCCTTCCTGCTGACGATGGCGATCGTCATCCCCATCACCGGCTTCCTCCTGCAGCGCTTCCCCACGCGCCCGCTGTACATCGTCGCGATGTCGCTGTTTGCCGCAGGCACGTTGCTGGGGGCGCTGGCACCGGGGTTCGAGGTGCTGCTGGTCGCCCGGGTCATTCAGGCGTGCGGCACCGCCGTCATGCTGCCGCTGCTCATGACGACCGTGATCTCGATCGTGCCCGAGCGCGAGCGCGGCCGGCGCATGGGCACGATCGGCATGGTGATCTCGGTCGCGCCCGCCGTCGGACCGACCATCTCGGGACTGATTCTCGCGGTGCTGCCGTGGCGCTACCTGTTCCTGTTCGTGCTGCCCGTGGCGCTCACGGTCCTCGTGTTCGGCATCCTCAAGATGCGCTCGACCAACGAGACCCGTGAGACTCGCATGGACGTGCTGTCCGTGATCCTCTCGGCGTTCGGCTTCGGCGGCATCGTGTTCGGCCTGTCGCGCATCGGCGAATCCGCAGAGTCCGGCGTGGGCTCGGCGCTCGTCGCGGTCGCCGTCGGCGTGGTGGCGCTCGGACTGTTCGTCTGGCGCCAGCTGGTGCTCCAGCGCACCGACTCCGCTTTGCTGGACCTGCGGGTCTTCCGCTCGCGCACGTTCGCCATCGCGTGCGCCATGTTCGTGGTCTGCATGATGGGCCTGTTCGGCGGCATCATCCTGTTGCCCCTGTACACCCAGGGGGTGTTGGGGCTGTCCGTGCTTGCCTCGGGACTCATGCTGCTGCCCGGCGGTCTCGCGATGGGACTGTTGGCGACGCCGATTGGCCGGGCCTACGACCGCATCGGGCCCCGGCCTCTGCTCATCCCCGGCACCGCCCTTGTCTCGGCCGCGCTGTGGATCCTCGCGCTGTCGCTGACCGCCACCACGCCATGGTGGGTGGTGCTTGCCGCACACGTGGTCTTGAGCCTCGGCCTCGCGCTCGTGTTCACGCCGCTGTTCTCGGCGTCCCTGGGATCGCTGCCCAAGAAGCTGTACTCGCACGGCTCCGCGATGGTGTCCACGCTGCAGCAGGTCGCGGCCGCCGCCGGCACCGCGCTCTTCGTGTCCACCATGTCGGCCATCGCCCTGACGCGCCTCGACGAGGGTGCGACCGAGATCGTCGCCCAGGCCGCCGGCATCCGCACCGCGTTCATGGTGGGTGCGATCCTCGCGATGGGCGGCATTGTGCTGGCGATGTTCGTCCAGCGCCCCGAGCACTCCGACGGCGACGCTCCCGTCGCGGCGCACTAACCCCCTTGCGCGACGGGGATCCACTTCGCTGCTCTCAGGCCCTCGAGCAGCAATAACGCACCTCCAGGGCGTCGCGACGGCGGGCGTGGCTCAGAACTCGAACTCGGCCACGTCATCGCCTCGCAAAGCCGCGGCCACCCGCACCGTCATGTCCTCACTCATCGTGGGCATAGCGGTGACGGGGAACCATGCGGCCTCGAGGTTCTCGCCGTCGGCCGGGTGCGGCTCTCCGCTGACGTAGGCGAAGCGGAACGTCAGGTCGAGGTACTGCGAACGGTCGCCGTTGTCGTAGGTGATCTCTGGCGTGACTCCCACGCGCACGAGAGCCTGCGGCACGGCGACGACGTTTGCCTCCTCGAGCACTTCGCGCGCTCCCGCCACGGCCGGGTGCTCACCGGGGTCGATGATCCCGGTGACGGGCGTCCACGCGCCGGTGTCGGCGCGGCGCACCAGCAGGATTTCGCGGGAGGTCGGCGCGTCAGGCGCCGCCGACCTCCCGTCGGCCCCAGCGGATGCCGCATCTCGAAGAACCACCGCGGTGACGCCGGAGAGCCACAGCATCTCGGTCCCGATCTTCTCGCGCAGGGACAGGATGAAGTCGGGGGTCGCCATGCGCCCAGGCTAGCGGCGAGTTCCGTTCATGGGACATGAGTGTCGTTCTCGGGCGCTTTCCGACCCTCATCTCCCGCCAGGAGGCGCAGGCCACCCACGCGCTAAGCCTGCTCGACGGCTTCCGGCTCGATCCGCACCCAGTCCGCGAACTTGGCAGAGCGCCCGTCGCCGGACGAGCGCCGAGTCAGACGCCGCCCGATCCACGGCAACACATAGGTCGCGTAGTAGCGCGCCTCGACCAGCACGCCGGTGGGCGCCTGGTGATCGGCCTCAAGCGACGGCAACTCCGTCGGCACGCCGAGTGCGGTCAGCAAGCGCGCTGCCACGCGGCGGTGGCCCAGCGCATTGAGGTGCAGGCGATCAGGCGCCCAGTAGCCAGCCCGCCGCATCTCCTCGTCCCCGTAGTTGTTCACGAACGTGACGTGCTCGTACGTGGCCTCGAGCTCGGTCAGCATGTCCGTGAAGACGCTGACCCGCGAGCGCAGCATCTCGCCGCGCGGCAGGCCCGCCGTGGGGTCGGCGCCGGTCTGCAGCACGAGCTTGACGCCCTCCTGCTCGGTGCGTGCCACCACACGGTGCGTGAGCCGCACGATGTCGTCGCGGTCAAAGCCGGGCCGCATCATGTCGTTGCCGCCGCCGTTGAAGGCGAGGACGTCGGGCCGGGGACTGAGCG
This sequence comes from Demequina sp. NBRC 110055, assembly GCF_002090135.1. Lineage (GTDB taxonomy): Bacteria > Actinomycetota > Actinomycetes > Actinomycetales > Demequinaceae > Demequina. Next base: position 48,969 of record NZ_BBRL01000008.1, read on the forward strand.
CCAGCGCGGGCTCGAGTTGCTCGTCGACGATGGGCCGGATGAGCCGGCCCCTGATGGCAAGGTTGGCGTAGTCGACGTCCTCGTTGAGTCCGGTGGCCAGTCCGGCGGCCACGAGGTCCGCCCAGCCGCGCACCGCGCCGCCGTCGAGTTCGTCTCCCACTCCTTCGGTGAAGCTGTCACCGATCGCCACAAAACGCATGACTCTCACCATAAACCCGCAGGACAGCACCCCTCAGCGTTGACCGGGGTCCTGTCCGGACCACCCAGGCTTCGCGGGGTTCACGTACGGTCAGTCAATGGCACGATTCCCGCTCCGCACGGCCGTCCTGATCTCTGCCGTCGCGCTGACCGCCTGCACGGGAGGCAATGACACACCCGTCACGACGGCCGATGCCACGGGGCAGCCGTCAGCGACCTCGCCCTCCGCCGCCGCACCCACCGGCGCGCCGACGGGATCGCCGACCTCCTCACCGTCGACGTCGGCGCCCGAACTTTCCCGCCTGGCATCGACGCCACTGAGCGCGGCCGGTGACGTGAACGCCGGCGATGCCGAGGGCCGAGAGGTCACGATCCCTGAGGGGTGGACCGCCGAGGTCTGGGCGGATGTCCCCGGTGCGCGGCTCGCAGCCTGGTCGCCGGACGGGCGACTTCTGGTCTCCACGGGTGATCGCGGCGATGTCGTCGCTCTCACCCCCTCGCGCGGCGCAGCTCCCACTCAGACGACCGCCCTGGAGGGCCGCGACAACCCGCAGGGGCTCGCGTTCGCTGAGGTCGGCGGGCGCGAGATGCTCGTCCTGGGCGAGCGGACCAGGATCGTCGCCTTCGACTACGCGAACGGAACAGTTCGGGACGAACACACCCTCACCGATGGACTGCCGGGCACGGGTCACGGCTCCAAGGCGGTCGTGGTCGATGGCGACCACGTGTTCTTCAGCCTAGGCTCGGAGTCTAACCGCGACCCCGCCGACCGCGAGGGCGACCCCGAACGTGCCGTGATCGCCAGCGTGCCCCTCGCCGGCGGCGAGCACAGCGTGGTGGCCCGCGGCGTGCGCAACGGCTTCGGGCTCGACGTCGCCCCCGACGGGTCCCTGTGGACCGCCGTGAACCAGGCGGACAACCAGCCCTACCCCTTCGAGGGCGACGCGTACGGCACCGTGGTGCGCGACTACGTCAACGAGAATCCGGTCGAGCAACTCACGCGCATCGACGAGGGCACCGACCTCGGCTGGCCCTATTGCGTGCCCGACTCGCGCGACGGGACGACGGCGCTCCCGTATGTGAATGATCCCCAGCACAACTCCGACGGCGAGCGCCTCGACTGCGCCTTACTCGCCCCGACTGCGGTGGGACTGCCCTCCCACAGCGCACCCCTCGGCCTGGCCTTTACCCAGGGCACCTCCCTCGAGAACACCATCGGTACGGGTGCGCTCATCGCCATGCACGGATCGTGGAACCGCGAACCCCCGCGCGAGCCGTCGGTGGCCTTCTCAGCATGGGACGCCGCCACCGCGACCCTCGCACCGCCCACCACCCTCATGTCGGGCTTCCAAGACGACGACGGCTCCCGCTGGGGCCGCCCCATCATGGCCGTCCCCGGTCCGGATGGCGCGATCTACGTGACAGACGACCAGGCGGGGCTGGTCTACCGCATCGGCCCTGGGCAAGGCGCCGACGGCATGTGAGGATGACCTCATGCCTACGCTCACCGACTTTTCCGCCACCGCCCTCGACGGCTCGGAGCACGACCTCGCGCAGCACGCGGGCGAGGTCGTGCTGGTGGTCAACACCGCGTCCAAGTGCGGCTTCGCTCCGCAATTCGCGGGGTTGGAGAAGCTCCACCGCCAGTTCGCGGACCAGGGCTTCTCGGTGCTGGGCTTCCCGAGCAACCAGTTCAAGCAGGAGCTCGCGGACGCGGACCAGGTGGCCGACTACTGCCAGAAGAACTACGGCGTCACGTTCCCGATGTTCGCCACGGTCGACGTCAACGGGAAGAACGCGCACCCCGTGTTCCAGTGGCTGCGCTCGGAGGCCGGCGGCGCACTCGGCAACGCCGTGAAGTGGAACTTCACCAAGTTCCTGGTGGGTCGCGACGGCCACGTCATCAAGCGGTACGCGCCGGCCACGGAGCCCGAGCAGATCGCGGCGGACATCCAGGCGGCACTGTCCGCCGAGTAGGCCGGCGTTGCCCCGACGAGAGGCGCCGGGAATACATCGCGCGCCCGGTACGCTTCTTAGTTGACGCCTCAACAACCAGGCGTCGGCGAGGAGCACCATCCCATGACTGACGTGCAGTTCGGCATCGAGACGTTCGGCGACATCGCGAGCCACGACTCGGGCGAGACCATGTCGCACGCGGCCGCCATCCGCCAGGTGGTCGAGGAGGCCGCGCTGGCCGACCAGATCGGCATCGACGCCGTCGCACTCGGCGAGCACCACCGCTCCGACTTCGCCATCTCGTCTCCCGAGATGGTGCTCGCGGCCATCGCGTCGCGCACCGAAAAGGTGTCGCTTGGCTCCGCAGTGACGGTGCTGAGCTCGGACGACCCCGTCCGCGTCTTCCAGCGCTTCTCGACCCTCGACGCAGTGAGTAACGGGCGCGCCGAGGTCATCCTGGGCCGTGGCTCCTTCACCGAGTCCTTCCCGCTGTTCGGCTACGACCTCGCGGACTACGAGGTGTTGTTCGAGGAGAAGATCGACCTCTTCTCTCAGCTCCTCACCGAAAAGCCCGTCACGTGGGAGGGCACCAAGCGTGCCGCGCTGCACGAGGCCGACGTCTACCCCAAGACCGACTCCGGCTCCCTCACCACCTGGGTGGGCGTGGGCGGCTCCCCCCAGTCGGTGGTCCGCACGGCGCATTACGGCTTCCGGCTCATGCTCGCGATCATCGGCGGCGCCCCCGAGCGCTTCGCACCCTACGTGGACCTGTACCGGCGCGCCACCGAGCAGTTCGGCACCACCGCCCACCCCGTCGGGATGCACAGTCACGGCTTCATCGCCGCCACCGACGAGGAGGCGCGCGAGTCCTACTTCCCCGGCTACAAAGCCATGCGCGACCGCGTAGGCGCGGACCGCGGCTGGCCGCCCATGACACGCGCCGAGTTCGACGCGGAGGTCGAACACGGCAGCCTGTACGTGGGCTCGCCCGGGACGGTCGCCGCCAAGATCGCCGCGGCCATCCGCGCCGTCGACGCCGGACGTTTCGACCTCGTCTACACCGGCGGCGGGGCGATGCCGGCCAGCCAGCGGATGCGTGCCGTCGAGCTCTACGGCACCACGGTCATCCCGCGCGTGAAGGACCTGCTGGCCGAGGGAGGCGCCCGATGACCCCGCTGCAGGTCCGCACCGTCGGCATCCTGGGTGCAGGCAAGCTCGGCACCGTGCTCGCGCGCCTGGCGGTGGCCGCGGGCTACGACGTCCTCATCGCCGGCTCGCGCGACGCGGAACGCATCTCGCTCACCATCGACGTCCTCGCCCCGGGCGCGATCGCGACGACGGCCGATGCCGTGGTCGCCGAGTCCGACCTCGTCATCCTCGCGCTTCCCTTGGGTCGCTTTCACGAGCTCGACCGTGACGCGCTGGCGGGCCGCATCGTCGTCGACGCGATGAACTACTGGTGGGAGGTCGACGGCGAGCGCGCGGACCTCACCGACCCGCGCACCACGTCGAGCGAGATCGTCGCGCGCCACCTCCCCGGCGCCAAGATCGTGAAGGCCCTCAACCACATGGGCTATCACGACCTCGACGAGGGCCACCGGCCCGCCGGTGACCCCGCACGCACCGCGATCGCCATCGCGGGTGACGACGACGTCGCCGTCACCACCGTCGCACGTCTCGTCGACTCCCTCGGCTTCGAACCCCTCCGCATCGGCGGCCTTCACGCGGGGCGTGCGCTGCAGCCCGGCATGCCGGCCTTTGGCGCCAACACCGACGCGCGTGCGCTGGTGGGATTGGTCGAGGCCGCGAGCCAGACGCAGCCCGCCTAACAACGCCACCAGGGGGGAACCCCCGAGAGTTGCACCTGAGTTTTACATCGTTGTACAGTCCCGCTTGAGGCATGTCGAGGAGAGGTCGACCGTCTTGCGAGCGCATCGCCGCGTTCGCGCCTAGCACTGTCCAATGATGAACAGGAGACCCTCGTGGCCATCCCACGTCTCACTCGCCCCGGCGCCCTCGCCGTGGGCGCCTCCACCGGCCTCGTGGCGCTTGGCGCCGCGGCCCTCTTTACCGGGGCGACCGCGGCATCGGCCGCACCCAAGGGCGACCCCGCCTCCCCCACCTACACCGACGTCACCGTCCACGACCCCTCGGTCGTCACCGACGGCGACGACGTGTGGGTCTTTGGCTCGCACGGGGCGTCGGCGCACACCACCGACCTCATGAACTGGACCCAGCACTCGATCGACCTGTCGCAGTCCAGCAACAACCCGCTCTTCGACGACGTCGACGCGGAGCTCGCCGAGACCTTCGAGTGGGCGCAAACCAGCACGCTGTGGGCCGCGGACGTCATCGAGCTGCCCGACGGCACCTTCGCGATGTATTACAACGCGTGCAAGGGCGACTCGCCGCGCTCGGCGCTCGGCCTTGCCACCTCGGACACCGTCGACGGCGGCTACGAAGATCAGGGCATCCTGCTGAAGTCCGGCATGTGGGACCAGGAGTCGGAGAACCCCGGCGAGATCTACGACGCCACCGTCCACCCCAACGCCGTGGACCCTGACGCGTTCTACGACGGCGAGGGCCACATGTGGATGGTGTACGGCTCGTACTCGGGCGGCATCTTCATCCTCAAGCTCGACCCCGAGACCGGCGTGCCGCTGCCTGACCAGGGCTACGGCAAGCACCTCGTCGGCGGCAACCACTCGCGCATCGAGGCGCCGACCATCCGTTACGACGAGACCACGGGCTACTACTACCTGTTCCTGTCGTTCGGTGGGCTCGACGCGAACGGCGGCTACGACGTGCGCGTGGCCCGTTCGACCAGCCCGGACGGCCCCTACCTCGATGCCGAGGGCAACGACATGGCCGAGGTCGCTGGCGCGGAGGGCACCATCTTCGACGACGCCTCAATCCAGTCCTACGGCGTGAAGGTCATGGGCGGCTACGAGTTCCCGCGCGAGCTAGGCGACCCCGGCACGGGCGACGGCACCGGCTACGTCTCCCCCGGCCACACCTCCTGGTATGACGACCCCGACACGGGCCAGTCGTACATGGTGTTCCACTCGCGCTTCCCCGGTACCGGCGAGATGCATGAGGTCCGCGTGCACCGCATGGAGATGACCGAGGACGGCTGGCCGGTGGTGCTGCCCACGCGCTACGCGGGCGAGTCCGTCACCAAGATCACGCGCGCCGATGTGGTGGGCGACTGGCAGGTCGTCGATCTCGGCAAGGACATCACCGCCGAGCCTGCACTGCCCACGAACGTCCACCTCTCGAAGAACGGCACCCTGTCGGGCGGCCTGGTGGGCGGCTGGAAGCTCATGGGTCACGACCGCGCACAGCTGACGACGGCTGAAGGCACCCTCGAGGGCGTCTTCGCGCGCGGCTGGGACGAGGCCACCCAGGAGTGGACCACCACCTTCTCGGTCCTCACCGACAATGGCGCCTCGCTGTGGGGCCGCCAGGTGGACACCGTGGATGCGGCCGATGCCGTGGCCGCCGTGATCGCCGACCTCACCTTGGGTGACACGTCAGCCGTGGTCGCCGACCTCGACCTGCCCACCACCGGCACGTCGGGCACCACGATCGCTTGGGTCTCCTCCGACCCCGCCATCGTCACCGCCGAGGGCGACGTCACGCGTCCTGCTGCGGGGTCGCCCGACGCGGTCGTCACGCTCACGGCCACGGTATCCAACGGCGACGTGGTCGACACGGTCGAGTTCGAGGTCACCGTCACAGCGCGTGCCCTCGGCGGCACCGTCGGCACCTGGTCCTTCGAGGACACCCTTGCCGACAACGCGGGTGCCCTGGCCGAGCCCACCGTCACGGGCAACCGGGCCGACACCACCGGGGGTGCGGTGTCTTACGTCGCCGACGGCGTGAGCGGCTCGGCACTGCACCTGGACGGCACGGCAGGGGTGCGTCTTCCGGATGGCCTGGTTCATCAGGGCGACACCTACTCGGTGAGCCTGTGGCTTCGCCCCGAGGCACTGACGCAGTTCACGTCGGCGTTCTTTGCCGGCAGCACGGCGAGCCAGTGGTTCTCGGTCATGCCGCGCAATTGGGACAGTCAGACCATGCTGTGGACCGACATGAACGGGGTCCGCTACAACGGCCTCACCGGCCAGTCGATCCCCATCGGCGAATGGACCCACGTGGCGGTTACGGTCGACCAGGGAGAGGTCGCCGTCTACCTCGACGGCGAGCTCGTTCATCAGGGCGCCGACTTCCCGAACGTGCTCACCAGCCCCTCCGCGTTCTTCGCGCTGGGCGTCAACTTCTGGGACGCCCCGTTCCAGGGAGACATCGATGAGCTGACCGTGACCACGGCGACGCTGACCGCTGAGGAGGTCGCGGCGCTCGCGGGCGCCTAGGCGCCACCACGCACGAGGCACCGGGGGTCGGTGCGGTGGACGACCACCGCACCGACCCTCCGCCTGTCCTAGTCCTCGAGCAGGCGTTGGAACAGCACGTGGTCCTGCCATCGTCCGGCGATCTGCAGGTAGCGCGGCGCGAGGCCGATGCGCTCGAAGCCGGCGCGTTCCAGCACCCGTTGCGACGCGCCGTTGTGTACGAGGGTCGCCGCCTGCAGCCGGTGAAGGCCGAGTGCGTCACGCGAGAAGTCAGCAATCGCGCCGACCGCGGCGCTCATCAGTCCGTGGCCCGTCCACCCGGCATCGAGCCAGTACCCCAGATTGGCGCTGAGAAACGGTCCGCGCACGATGTGAGAGACGGTGGCCTGGCCGATGATCTCGGCACCAGCCACGAGCACGAACGCGGCGGCGCTATTCGTGGACCATTGGGCGCGCATCTCCGCCACGAAGGCCTCTTGACGTACCGGCGTGGTGTGGTCGGGCTCACGCACGGGGTCCCAGGGCGCGAGGTGCTCAGCGTTGAGCGCGAGTGCTGTAGCAAGCGCCTCGCCGTCACCGGGCTCCACCAGGCGCAGGCTGACACCGTGAGCGAGCGTGATGGGGGTCGTCATGGGGCGATCGTAACGACCCCTGGCACCGCCAACAGAAGCGAAAAGCCGCCCCGAAGGGCGGCTTTTCTACGATGCTGTCTCAACACATCGTGGAGCTGAGGGGACTCGAACCCCTGACCCCCTGCATGCCATGCAGGTGCGCTACCAGCTGCGCCACAGCCCCGTGATCTTGCGATCCCGTGCCCCTGAGGGCGAATGAAATACTAGCCCAGATCTCGACAGAAACCTAATCCGTCCCCTGGGCCACGGCATCGGCCCCGAAAACCCTAGGGGGCGCCCAGCCCGTAGTGCTCGAGATGCCAAGCGCCGGACTCCACCTGCGTCACGACGGACCACGAGGCGTGAGGCACGTGGCCGAGGATTCTCGACGTGGGCTCCTGTCCGATGAGGTCGAGCAGGCCCAGCATGATCGCCGATCCGTGGCTCACCACCACGACCGGGTCGTCCTCGCCCGCGAGCGAGCGTAGGCCCGCACCCACGCGTGCGGCCACGTCGGCGGCCTTGCCCCAGCCCTCGATCTCCGGGTCTTCGCCGCGACGCCGGGCCGCGAGCTGGTCGGGCCACTCGTGCGCGATCTCATCCCACGTGAGGCCTTCCCAGATGCCGTAGGAACGCTGAGCAAAGGCGGGATCGGTCTCGATGGACACGTCGGAATCCACGAGGGCGGCGAGCGCCTCAGCCGATTCCCGGGCGCGTGCGAGGGGCGACGACACGATCCGCGCGGGGTACCCGTGTGTGTCGATGAGGATGCGCCCCGCCGCGGCGGCCTGGGCTCGTCCCGCGTCGCCCAGCGGGATGTCGAGCCCGCCCTGCAGACGGCCCTCGGCGTTATACGCGGTGCGGCTGTGACGCCACAAGATCAGCGTGGTCATGCGGCGGCCACCGTCGCCGCGGTCACGTGGTGACGCTCGAGGGTCCAGTCCCCGCGCGAGCGGCGCGTCAGCTGAGCCCAGGCCGCATTGCCGAGGTTCCCGATGGTGCGGTGTTCGAGCGGCAGGTCGAGCAACCCGTGGATGCCGACCCGCAGGCAGCTGCCGTGGGCGAAGGCGACCAGGGTCGAGCCCGCCGCCTCGGCCTGGTCGGCCCAGTCCTCGAGCCCGGCGACCATACGGGCCTGGACGATGTCGTGGTTCTCGAAGCCCTCGACGGGTGCGTCGCCATGGGTCTTCCACATCACCACCTCCTCGGGCCAGCCCGCCTCACGCTCCTCGGGAGTGATGCCCTCCCACGCGCCGTACGCGCGCTCACGCAAGCGGTCGTCGGTGTGGACGTCGACGCCCAGCCGGTCGCCGAGCGCATGCGCAGTGTGAAGCGCGCGCTCGAGCGGCGAGGCGACGATGAGAGGCGCCTCACCGACGCGGATGGCGAGCGCGGCCGCGGCCGTTTCGGCCTGCTCGCGCCCGAGGTCGGTCAGTGGGACGTCGGACGAGCCCTGGAGCAGGCCCTCGACGTTCCACTGGGTCTGGCCGTGGCGCACGAGGAAGACCTGCACGACAGGCTTACGCGTCCAGGGAGACGACCGGGCAGTCCTTGTAGAGACGCTCGAGGTCGTAGTAGACGCGCTCCTCTTCGTGCATCACGTGCACGTAGATCTCGGCGAAGTTGAGGACGATCCATCGGCCCTCGCGCTTACCTTCGCGGGCGATCGCCTTCGAGCCGCGCTCGAGCATCTCGTCCTCGATGGCGTCCGCGACGGCCGAGACCAAACGCTCGTTGCTCGCCGAGGCCAGCACAAAGATGTCGGTCAAGGGCGTCTGCTGCGTGACGTCGAGGGCGAGGATGTTCTCGGCCTTCTTGTCGGCTGCTGCGGCCGCGGCGGCGCGCGCCAACTCGATTGCTCTGTCTGTTGCTGTCATCATCCCAACTCTGCCACGTTCCACACGACCACACCGAGGACGAAGGCCACGGCACCGAGGACGGCCACCTGTGCCCATCCAAAGTGCCTGACTCCGCCCGCGGGTCCCAGGTCGGGACGCTCGCGGCGTTCTACTTCGATTTGACCGGTCGGCACCGGCTCGACCGGCGCAAACTCGCCCGTCTGGGTCGAGGTCAACGGCCTGACACCCGACAAGTCGGGCCGCGGCAGCGGCTCGCTCTCGAGCTCGTCGACATCCACGTCGACGTCCACCTGCTCGGTGACCTGCGGGATCGCGGTGCTGGACAGCGGGTGCGTGTCCCACACGGACGGCACAGCGGCCGGGAGCACCGACGACACCGGCGCGAAGGCAGGCGAGGCTTCGCTGGGGGCCGATGCCGAGTATGCCGAGTTCGCCGGCGTGACCGGGAACGCCCCCGTGCCAACGATCGCGTCGAAGGAGGGCTGCTCGGCCGGCTCCGGGTCTGCGGGAGCTTGTTTGGCCTCGACGGCGGCAGCGGCGTCCGCTTCAGGGGCCGATGCCGTGGTGGGCGACGCGGTCACACTCGCCCAGGTGGGAGTGAGGGGTGCGTTCTCGTGTCCAATGTGGTCCACCGCTTCTGCGTCGTCCGGCGCGTGCCGGTCGTCTGCGGCTGCGGCGGCGCTTGCCGCTGCGACGCCGCCCGCGGCCGTCGCCACCCATGGCGCCGGGCTGACGGGCTCGGGCTCGGGCTCGGGCTCGGGCTCGGGCTCGGGCTCGGGAGCAGCGTCGTCGATGTGTTCGTCGGCGTCGCCCTGGTCGGGCGCGCCGGCGCTCTCAACCTCGGCGGCGGCCTGCTCGGCCTGCTGCTCCATGAGGCGGCGCTGCAGCGACCCCGGCGGGAAAAGCGCCTCAAACATCTCGGGCGACATGCCCGGAGGCATCCCCAGCGGCGCCGCGGGAGACTCGTCGACCTCAGCCTGGGGCTCGTCGGCCGCCTCAGCCTCGGGCTCGGGCTCGGGCTCGGGCTCGGGCTCGGGAGAGTCGACCTCTGCCTGCTCCGTGACGTCCGTGACGGCCTCGGGGATAAGGGATGCGCGCACGGGCACGTCGGCGGAGTCGGCATCGGCGTCCGAAGTATCGGCACCTTCGTCGGGGGTCTCCTCCGCAAGCGGTGTGCCCCAGGGCTCCTCGGGAGCGGACGCCTCGTCGTGCACGGCTTCGTTCGCCTGCGCGGCGTCGTCCGGGTCCTCGACCTCGGTGAAGGGGGCTTCCTCGTCTTCGTCCTCGACGGCATCGGCTGCGGGAGCGTCGGTCGCCGCTTCGGGGTCCTCCGGCTCCTGCGCCACAGGCTCATCGATGACAGGCTGCGCGGCGGTCTCGGCCTCGCGCTGGGCCGCCTCCGCACGCTCGCGCTCGACGCGCTCCTGCTCGGCAATGCGTTCGGGGGTCATGGCAGGGATCTGCCCGGTGGCGAGCATCTCCTCTTCCGCCGTCCACGTCTCGACGGGGCTATTGAGGCGCTCGAGGCGGCGGCGCTCGCGACGGCTGAGCAGGGCGCCCTCAGTCAACGGCATGCCAGCCGTGTCCAGGCCCGCTTCCAGCGGCGTCGTGTCCTCGGTGCGTGCGGCGTCGCGCATTTCCTGCGCGCGTCGCTCACGGCGTGAGAGCGGTCGGCTCTCGTCAGTCATCCATTCCTCCCGCGTACAGGTCATGCTTCGCGATGTAGTCGGCGACCGCCCGTGGCACCAGGTAGCGGATCGGCGCACCCGTCCTCACCCGGCGGCGGACATCGGTCGAGGATACCGCCATCGCCGGGACTTCTACCAGCGTGTGTGGCATATCCAGGTCGGGCAGCGAATGACCCGGGCGGGTCACACCAATGAAACGCGCGAGAGACGTCAAACGCTCCGCGTCTTTCCACTCGTGCAGGCGCGCCAGGGCGTCTGACCCGGTGATGAAAAACAACTCGGCGTCGGGGGCCTGCGCGTGCAGATCAGTCAGGGTGTCCAGCGTGTAGGTCACTCCCCCGCGGGCGATGTCCACGTCGGAGACGTCCAAGCGATCGTCTCCCTCGACTGCAAGTCGGCACATCGCGAGGCGGTGCTCCGGCGCGGCGGCGAGCCGGTCCAACTTGAAGGGTTGGCTGTGAACAGGAACCAGCAACACCTGATCGAGGTCGAGCGCGGCCGCAACCTCGGAGGCGGCAGCGAGGTGGCCGTGGTGAATGGGGTCGAACGTGCCACCCAGGACGCCGATGCGGCGCTGAGAATGAGGCACGGAAACGACGACCGCGGCGACTGTTAGTGGCGCGTGGAGATGCTACGGAAGGCGTACGTGATGCCCAGCAAACCCATCAGCGCGCCGAACGCGATCAGGCCGAAGACCGGCGCCGGAAAAGGCAACTCGTTGACGACGTGCTCGGCGGCCTCGGCAAGGATGACGGTGCTCACTGGTGGGACTCCCTCTCGTAACGTTGCGTGCGATTATTCCACGGTCGCGGCGCGCTTAGGGGCGCACGTGGCCGTCGCCGTAGGCGATCCACTTGGTGGTCGTCAGCTCGGCCAGACCCATCGGCCCGCGTGCGTGCAGCTTTTGCGTAGAAATACCGATCTCCGCCCCCAGGCCAAACTGTGCGCCATCGGTGAAACGGGTCGACGCGTTCACCATGACCGCGGCCGTGTCGAGGCGCGACGAGAACTGCTCGGCGGCGCCGATGTCGTCGGTCACGATGGCCTCGGTATGGCCCGTGGAGTACCGCTGAATGTGCGCGATGGCCTCGTCCAGGTCGTCGACCACCTTCACCGCGATATCGAGGCTCAGGTATTCGGTGGCCCAGTCCTCGTCCGTGGCGGCGACCGTCGGGACTCCTTCTGGGGCGAGGGCCGATGCCGCGGCGTCAGCGTGGAGCACCACGTTCGCCTCGTGCAGGGCGGCCAGCACGGCCGGTAGCACGGCGGCTGCGGCGTCGCGGTGAACCAGGAGGGTCTCGGCCGCATTGCACACTCCGACGCGCTGCGCCTTGGAGTTGAGCACGATCTCGACGGAGCGCTCACGCGGCGCGGTGGCGTCAAGGTAGACGTGGCAGTTGCCCTCACCGGTCTCGATGGCAGGCACGGTGGAGTCACGCACCACGGCCTGGATGAGGTCGCGCCCGCCGCGCGGTACTAGGACGTCGACCAGCCCGCGCGCGTTCATCAGCACCCGTGCACCCTCACGGCCGAACGCGTCGATGGACTGCACGGCGTCGCGCGGCAGGCCCGCGGCCTCAAGCGCATCTTGCAGCACCGCGACGATGACCTCGTTGGAGCTGGCTGCGGCGGAGCCTCCGCGCAGGACGGCCGCGTTGCCCGACTTCAGCGCGAGCCCGGCCGCGTCGACGGTCACGTTGGGACGCGCCTCGTAGATCATCCCGACCACGCCCATGGGCACGGCCTTCTGGATCAGCCGCATGCCGTTGGGCAGGGTGGAGCCCCGCTTGACCTCTCCCACCGGGTCGGGCAGCGCCGCGAGGTAGCGCAGCGCGTCCGCGATGGCGCCGATGCGCTCCTCGGTCAGCGCCAAGCGGTCCAGCAGACCCGGCGACATATCGTGGGCGCGCCCGCGAGTGAGGTCCTGCCCGTTGGCCTCGATGATGCGCGGCGCCTGCGCCACGAGCGCATCGGCCATCGCCTCGAGGGTGGCGTCCTTCACCGTGCGGGTCGCGGTCGCGAGCGCACGCGAGGCCACCTTGGCACGCTGGCATGCCTCGAGGACGGAACGCTCGACGTCGGCAGAAATCGCGGTGTCGGTCATGGACCCGAGTCTAGTCAGCGTCCAGCTCGTGTCGGGGAGGGACGCCCACCGGGCACCCCTCCCCGACGCGGCCGCTACGTGACAACGACACCACCCGAGCGACGTCGCGCCAGAGCGTCGACGGTGGCGGCGAGAATCAGCACCCCGCCCGAGACCGCCAAGACGGTGCCCGCGGGAAGCCCCAGCAGGCCCATGCCGTTTTGGATGGTCGCGATCACCAGAGCACCGATGATGGCGTGCACCAGGCGTCCGCGCCCGCCGAAGAGGCTCACGCCTCCGACGACGGCCGCTGCCACACCGGACAGGACGATCTCGCGCCCCATGCCGGCATCGGCCGAACCGACGCGGGAGACGTAGAACAGTCCCGCCAGCACCGCCACGGTGGAACACAACACGAAGGCCGTCCATCGCACGGCCGTCACGTTGATGCCGGCCCTGCGCGCCGCTTCGCGGTTGCCTCCGATCGCGTAGAGGTAACGGCCGTAGCGCGTGCGGTCCAACAAGAACGTCGCGATCATCGCGAATCCCAGGACGACGGGCACGACGATGGGCACGCCTCGGATCGGGATGGCCCCGCTGCCGCGGTCCTGGCTGAGGAACCACACGGCGGCCACGCCCACGACGGCGATGCCCGCGAGCTTGGCGAGCATGATTGATATGGGCGGGTTGGGAGCGCCCGCGGCACGACGTCGCGCTCGGTCCCACAGGGCGACGCCTGCGAGCAGCGCGAGGACTCCGACCAGCATGAGCCACCCGGCCCACACCGGCAGGTTGGAGGTGTTGAGGGCCTTCACCGGTGCGGGGATAAGTCGGTACGCGCCGGCGTCGCCGATGATGACGAGCAGCACTCCTTGAAGGCCCAGGAACATGCCGAGTGTCACAACGAAGGACGGGATGCCGACCCGTGCGACGAAGAATCCGATGAATCCACCGATCGCGAGGCCGATGCCAAGCGCGATCGCGAGTGCAAGGGGCCATGAGAGTCCGTCGGGTTGGGTCAACCTCACAAAGGAGGCCATCGAGACGCCGAAGGTAACACCCGCGGACAGGTCGATCTCTCCCAGCAACAACACGAACACGAGGGCCATGCCTAGCATCACGAGCGGCGCAGCCTGGGTGAGCAGGTTCGCCATGTTGCGTTGCGACAGGAACAGGTCGTGGGCGAACCCGAACACGATGAACAGCACCACCAGACCGCCGATGGCGGGCAGGGCTCCCATCTCGCCGCCACGGACACGGCGCACGTACGCACGGAAGTGGTCACGGACGCCGTCCTCCATGCCCTTGCCCAGCAGGCTGTCCTCGGGCCGGGCCTGGGCGGCCTCGCGCGCCACCGGATTGTCGACGTTCGCGCTCACGCCACCGCCTCCATCGTCTTGGTGCCCGTGATGTAGCCCACCACGTCTTCGCGGGTGGTCTTGGCGACCTCGACCCGCGCGGTCATGGTCCCGAGGTAGAGGACGGAGACGTCGTCGGCGACCTCGAACACGTCCTGCAGGTTGTGGGAAATCATGATGACCGCCACCCCGTGATCCGCGAGCCGGCGCACCAGCGCGAGCACCTGGGCGGTCTGGGCGACGCCCAGCGCCGCCGTGGGCTCATCGAGGATGACGACCGAGGCCTGCTTCACGACGGCACGCGCGATCGCCACGGTCTGACGCTGTCCACCCGACAGCGACGACACCTTCTGGCGCAGCGACTTCACGGTCTTGACGGAGAGCGACTGGAGGGCGGCCGCGGCCTCGACCTCCATCTGGCCCTCCTCGAAGGTGCCGAGCCGGCGCTCCTCGCGTCCCAGGAACATGTTCTGGACGATGTCGAGGTTGTCGCACAGCGCAAGGTCTTGGTACACGACCTCGATGCCATGTTTGGCGGCGTCACGCGGGTGACCGAGGTGCACGCGCTCGCCCTCGAAGAGCACCTCGCCGCCGTCGTAGGGCTGCACGCCGGCGAGGCCCTTGATGAGGGTGGACTTGCCGGCGCCGTTGTCGCCGACGAGAGCGGTCACGCGGCCGGCGTGTGCCGCGAAGTCCACCCCCTTGAGTACGTCGACGGGCCCGAAGGACTTCGTGACCGCCCGTAACTCGATGATCGGTTGGTTCCCCATGCACACTCCTTTGTGAGTCAAGGTGGGCGGCCGATGCCGTGGTCACCCACGGCATCGGCCCTCGTCATGCCGCGAGTGTCGGGCGGGGATCCCCGCCCGACACTCGCGCGCGCATCAGGAGGCCGGCGCGAGTCCCACCTCGTCACAGGCCGCCAGGACATCGCCCGAGCAGATCTCGTCGTACGCGGCATTGCCGTCGTCGATGACCTGCTGAACGTCATCGCGACCCACCGAGATGGGGTCGACCGCGATGAACGGCGTGCCGTCGTCGAGCGTCATCGACGCCTCGGGCGACTCGCCGTTGAGCAGGGCGATCGCGAGATCGGACGCCGCGGCGGCTTCCACCTGGAACGGCTTGTAGACCGTGCCGTACTGCTTGCCCAGGAGCACGTTCTGAAGGCCCGCCACCGAGGCGTCCTGACCCGAGACCGGCACCATCAGGCCGTTCTTGTCCAGGATGGAGATGACGCCGGCAGCGTTGGTGTCGTTCGCGGCCCAGACCGCGTCGACTTCACCGCCGAGGTCGGTCAGCGCCTGCTCGAACGCGGTGGCCGAGTACTCGCCGTCCCACTTGCCCGGCGGCTCCGCGGCGGGAGTGATCCCCGCCTCCGTCATCACGGTGTTGGCGCCCTCGTAGAACATCGCCGCGTTGCCGTCGGCGGGGTCGCCGCCGATGTACACCACGGTCGCCTCGGCCGGGTCGACCCCGGCGTCGTTCAGGCCGTCGACGACCATCTGGCCCTCGAGCTCGCCCACCTTCACATTGTCGAAGGAGACGTAGTAGTCCGCACCCGCAATGGGACGGTCATATGCGATGACGGGGATGCCCTGAGCCTGGGCGTTCTCCATCACGGACACGGCGGCCCCCTGGTGGTCCACGAGAAGCATCACGCCGCATCCTTGGGTGAGCATCTGCTCGGCGATGGTGGCGTACTTCGCGGTGTCACCCTGAGCATTCTGAATGTCGGCCTCGAAGCCGGCACCCGTGATGGCCTCTTCGAGGGCAGGACGGTCGCCGTTCTCCCAGCGGGGCGACGAGACGGCGTCAGGCAGGATGACGCACGCGCGGGCGTCCACCGATGCTTGCTCCCCTGAGCCGCCGGTGTCGGTGCTCTCGGTTGCGGTCGCCTCCGGTTCGTCGGACATCGCCTCCTCGCCGGGATCCGACGAGCATCCCGCAAGGACTAGGGCTGTCGCGCTCGCGGCCGTAGCAAGCGCGAGCCAGGAGTTTTTCTTCATCACGCACCTCTCTGTGCATCTGAGGAAGAGGGTTCCCCCTCACCACTCATCGTTGAGTGACCTCTGTCACAGTAACCACGGCGCGCCCGGCCCGGTAGGGCAACTTACTGACCAGAAGGCCATTTTTGGTTGCAGTTTTGTAACGGGCGACCACAAATCGAATCGATGTACGAGGGAAAGCGCCTACGCCGCTGCCAAGTCCGGCGACGCCGCGAGCCCTACATCACCACGAGATCGTCGATATGAATGAGTTCCCGGGCGTAGTGATCGCCGAGCCTCTCGCCCAGCACGTCGGTGGTAAGGCCCTTCATGGCGTGCGCCTCGTCGGCACTGAACCCCGCGAAGCCGCGAGCCACGACGGTGCCGTCAGGGCCAATGAGGTCCACGGGCTCGCCCGCCTCGAACGCACCCGTGACCTCGGTGACGCCCGCGGCCAGCAGGGACGCCCGTCGGCCACGGAGCGCACGGGCCGCGCCCGCGTCCACGATGATCGTGCCGCGGGTCCGCGCGGCGTGGGCGAGCCACTGCAGGCGAGTGGTGTCGCGCTTGCCCGTGGGGTGAAAAAGAGTGCCGACACGGCGGCCCGCCACGGCATCGGCCGCCTGGGGCGCCGCCGCCAACACGACCGCGATACCCGAGGTGGTCGCGATGGACGCGGCTTCCAGCTTGGTGATCATGCCGCCGGTGCCCAACGCGCTGCCGCGCTTCGACACGTCCACACCGCCGATCTCATCGGGCGACTGCACCTCGTCGATACGCTCGGCGCCCGGCGTTCCCGGTGCGGCGGTGTACAGGCCGTCCACGTCGGTGAGCAGAACCAGGGCATCTGCGTGGACCACAGTGGCGACGAGTGCGGCGAGACGGTCGTTGTCGCCAAAGCGGATCTCGTCGGTAGCGACGGCGTCATTCTCGTTCACGATGGGCACGACGCCAAGGTCGAGCAGCCGGTTGAAGGCGCGCTGGGCGTTGTTGTAGTGCGAACGCCGGCCCATATCGACTGCCGTCAGTAGCACCTGGCCGACCGTCATGCCGTGGTCCTCGAAGGCGGCGCTATAGGCGGCGACGAGCGCGCCCTGCCCCACCGAGGCCGTCGCCTGCGCCGTGGCGAGGTCCTTGGGGCGCATGGGAAGTCCCATGGGTGCGAGACCCGCGGCGATGGCACCCGACGTGACCAGCACCACCTGGCGCCCCTCGGCCCGCACGCCCGCGATGACGTCCGCGAGGCGCCTCACCGCGGCACCGGAGAGGCGACCGTCCGCGCCGGTCAGCGACGACGAACCGATCTTCACCACGATCCGCCGCGCCCTGGCGATGGACTCACGCACCTCGGTCACGTCACTCCCTTACGTCGCGCGGCGCGTGTCGCCGCGCCTCTATCCTGGCGCATCGCACGTGGCGGATGAAACGCGCAACGCCCGCCACGACGACGCCGTCCGAGGTCAGTCGTCCGCGCCGGGATCCGTCCAGATACCCGCGTCGCGCTCGCCGCGCAACTCGTCGCGCGCAGCGCTCTTGGCGTCCATGCGTTCCTTGTGGTCGGCACGCTTCTGGGCACGCGTGGCGCGGCCGTCGCCGCGTTCGTGCTGCTCGATGCGCAGGTCGGACCCTCGCGAGCCCAGCAGTTCGGCACCGGTCGCCATCGTGGGCTCCCAGTCGAACACGACTCCGCCCTCGCGCGGGCCGATGAGAACCTCGGAGCCGGGAACGGCACCCGCGCGGAACAGTGCCTCCTCGACGCCAGCCTTCGCGAGGCGGTCGGCGAGGAAGCCGATGGCCTCGTCGTTGGTGAAGTTGGTCTGCTTGACCCAGCGCTCCACCTTGGCTCCGCGCACCTCGAAGTAGTCCTCGGCGCCGTCGCGGACGTGGCGCACGGTAAAGCCGCCGTCGTCGACTGCCTTGGGGCGGATGACGATTGGCGCGGCCTCGAGCTCAGGCTCCTGGGCGCGGTGCTCCGTCACCATGGCGGACAGCGCGAACGACAGCTCTCGCAGTCCCTCGTGGCTGACGGCGCTGACCTCGAACACCGGCATGCCGGTCTCCTCGAGTTCCTCACGCACCATCGCCGCGAGCTCGCGCCCGTCGGGCACATCGATCTTGTTGAGGACGATGATCTGGGGGCGCTCAGCCAGCGGGATGCCGCTGATCGCTTCGTCACCCGCGTAAGCACGCAGCTCGCCGGCGATGACCTTGAGATCCTTCACCGGATCACGGTCGGTCTCGAGCGTGGCGGTGTCGAGCACGTGGGCGATGACAGCGCAGCGCTCGATATGGCGCAGGAAGTGGTGTCCCAGGCCCTTGCCCTCGGAGGCGCCCTCGATGAGACCAGGGACGTCCGCCATGGTGAAGCGGTTGTCGCCGGCCTGGACCACGCCGAGGTTCGGCACGAGCGTCGTGAACGGGTAGTCGGCGATCTTGGGGCGCACGGCGCTCATCGCGGCGATCAGCGAGGACTTGCCGGCGCTGGGATAGCCGACGAGCGCGACGTCGGCGATCGACTTGAGCTCGAGCAGCACCGTCGCTTCCTCGCCCGGCTCGCCCAGCAGAGCGAAGCCGGGAGCCTTGCGCTTGGTGGTGGCGAGGGCGGCGTTCCCCAGTCCCCCGCGGCCACCCTGAGCGATGACCACCTCGGCGCCGTCGCCGACGAGGTCGGTGATGACCTCGCCGTCCTGCGTCTTGACGATGGTGCCGTTCGGCACGCCCAGGCGCAGATCCTTCGCATTGGCGCCGTGGCGCATGTCGCCGGCACCCTGGTTCCCATTAGCTGCCACCTGGTGCGGTGCGTGGTGGTAATCCAGCAGCGTGGTCACCTGCGGATCCACATAGAGGACGACGGAGCCGCCGCGGCCGCCATTGCCGCCGTCGGGTCCGCCCAAAGGCTTGAACTTCTCGCGGTGCACGGAGGCCACGCCGTGGCCACCCTTGCCTGCCGTCACGTGGAGCACCACGCGGTCGACGAACGTCGCCATGCTCGTGCCTCCTGTCGGGCCTTGCGTCAAGTCGGGAACGGGGCGTCCGTCCCAAGATAGACGTCAGGGGCGCCGCCGGTAACGGCGACGCCCCTGACGGGAAACTGCGTGAGCGGTGTTAGACCGCTGCGACCACGTCGACGACCTTGCGGCCACGACGGTTGGTGAACTCCACGACGCCGGCCTCGAGGGCGAACAGGGTGTCGTCCTTGCCGCGACCCACGTTCAGGCCGGGGTGGTGGTGGGTACCGCGCTGGCGGATGATGATCTCACCGGCGTTGACGGTCTGGCCGCCAAAGCGCTTCACGCCCAGGTACTGGGGGTTCGAGTCGCGTCCGTTGCGCGAGGAGCTCGCGCCCTTCTTGTGTGCCATGAGTGTCTCCTCGCTTACTTAATACCGGTGACCTTGAGGCGCGTCAGGTCCTGGCGGTGGCCGATGCGCTTGCGGTATCCGGTCTTGTTCTTGTACTTCAGGATGTCGATCTTCGGGCCGCGCTCGTCACGGATGACCTCGGCGGTCACCTTGACCTTGGCCAGCGCCTTGGCGTCGGAGGTGATCTTGTCACCGTCGACGAGCAGCACCGGGGCGAGCTCGACGGTCGAGCCCTGGTCGGCCTTGAGACGGTCGACGACGATGACATCGCCCTCGGAGACCTTCTCCTGGCGGCCGCCAGCCTTCACAATCGCGTACACCATGAATATGTCCTTCAAAACTTTGGTTGGTTTCCTGCCGCTGCCATGCGCGGCGCAGGCAGGTCTCGACGCTCGCGCGCCGACGTACAAATATACGCCCCGCTCCCCCGCCCGGTCAAACCGGGCGGGGCGGCGTGTCTAGTCCTCGCGGACCTCGGGGTCGGCCGATGCCTCGGCGGCCTCGTCGGCCGCCTCGCCTTCGGTCGGGGCGGCTTCGGCGCTCGGGGCGTCGGACGCCTCGGGTGCCTCAGTCGCGGCGGTCGTGGCCACGGGGGCCCCGGCCTCACGTTCGGGGATGTCGACGACGATCTCGGCGGGCACCTCGGTGCCGTGCTCGTCTCCGTGGTGGGCCTTTTCGGCCGCCGCGGCGATCGATGCGAGCGTGGCCTTCACGGCCGCGCGCGCCTCCTCGCGGTCGTCGAGTGCATGGGTCTCACCCTGAGCTGCCGCGTGGGCGTGTGCCTCGTCGTGCTGCTGCTCAGGCTGCTTCTTGGCAGGCTGCTGGTTGCCCTGGTTCTGCTGCTGGCGTCCGCCACCGGAGTTGCCTCCGCCACCGGAGTTGCCTCCGCCACCGTTGTTGCCGCCGCCGTTTCCGCCGCGCCCGCCACGGCGGCGCGGTTCGGGTTGCTTCTCGCTGGCCTCGGCCACGGGCTCGCCGTGAACAAGGAACCCGCGGCCCTTGCAGTGCTCGCACGTCTCCGAGAACGCCTCGACGAGGCCCTGGCCCACACGCTTGCGCGTCATCTGCACGAGGCCCAGCGAGGTGACCTCGGCCACCTGGTGCTTGGTGCGGTCACGGCCCAGGCATTCGATGAGGCGGCGCAGCACGCGGTCGCGGTTGGCCTCGAGCAGCATGTCAACGAAGTCGATGACGATGATGCCGCCGATGTCGCGCAGCCGCAGCTGGCGCACAATCTCCTCGGCGGCCTCGAGGTTGTTGAGCGTCATCGTCTCTTCGAGCGTGCCGCCCTTGCCGACAAACTTGCCGGTGTTGACGTCGATGACGGTCATCGCCTCGGTGCGGTCGATGACGAGCGAGCCGCCCGAGGGCAGCCACACCTTGCGGTCCATGCCCTTGGTGAGCATCTCGTCCACACGGTGCTCCGCGAACACGTCGCCGTCGCCGGTGAACTTGTGGAGGCGGGTCATGAGGTCGGGGGCGACCTGACCCACGTAGGCGCTCAACGAGTTCCAGGTGTCGTCACCCTGGATCGTGAGCGACTCGAAGTCCTCGTTGAAGATGTCGCGCACCACGCGGATCGCCATGTCGGGTTCGCCGCGCAGCAGCTTGGGGGCCTTGCCGTTCTCGGCCTCGGCCTGAATGTTGTCCCACTGGCGCTTGAGGCGCTCCACATCGGCGCGCAGCTCCTCCTCCGAGGCGCCTTCCGCGGCCGTACGCACGATCACGCCAGCGTCGGCCGGAATGACCTCGCGCAGCAGCTTCTTCAGGCGTGCCCGCTCGGTGTCGGGAAGCTTGCGGCTGATGCCGGTGACGCCGCCGCCGGGAACGTAGACCAGGAAGCGCCCTGCCAACGAAATCTGGGAGGTGACGCGCGCGCCCTTGTGACCGATGGGGTCCTTGGTGACCTGCACCATGACCGTGTCGCCCTGCTTCAGGGCAAGCTCGATGCGGCGCGGCTTGCCCTCGAGGCCGGCGGCGTCCCAGTTGACCTCACCGGCGTAGAGCACCGCATTGCGTCCGCGGCCCACATCGACGAACGCGGCCTCCATGCCGGGCAGCACGTTCTGCACGCGGCCCAGGTAGACGTTGCCCGCCATCGACTGCTGTGCCTGGTGCGAGACGTAGTGCTCCACGAGGACGTCGTCCTCGAGCACCGCGATCTGGACGCGGTGATCCTTTTCCCGCACGATCATGTCGCGCTTGACGGACTCGCGCCGTGCCAAGAACTCCGCCTCCGAGATCACGGGACGGCGGCGCTGGCCGTCGCGCGACTCACGGCGGCGCTGACGCTTGGCCTGGAGACGCGTGGAGCCCTGCAACTGGTCGTCGGAACCACCCTGCGAGCTCGACCCCGCACCGCTCGACGACGAGCCGGAGCGTGAGCCACGACGGCGACGGCGACGACGGGACGAACCCGAGCCGTCACCGTCGTCATTGCCGTCGGCGCCGTCCTCGGCGTCACCGTTGCCGTCCGTGTCGTCATCCTTCGCCTCGCGGGCATCACCCTTGGAACGCTCGGACCCCTGGGCGCCTGACGCGTCGGAACCACCGGCGGCGTCCTCCTCTGAGTCGGCTTCGGCGGCGTACTCGCCGCCCTCACCGGGGGTGCGCTTCTTGCCGCGTCCCCGTCCGCCGCGACGGCGGCGACGCTTGGCACCACCCTCGCCCGAGCCATCGCCGTCGTTGCCCGCGTCATCGCCGGAGCGGTCGCTCAACGCCTCGCTGGTGGCATCCTCGGCGCGATCTGACGCGCCGTCGTCCTTCGGCTTGTCGGTCTTGGCGCTCTTGTCGGTCTTGGCGCCCTTCTTGGCCTGCGCCTTGGCGGGTGCGTCGTCACCGCCCGCGTCGGCGGCACCACCGACGGGCGCCGACTTCTTCTTCCCTCCGCCGCGGCGGGCCTTGGGCGCCTGAGCGGCCTCGTCGCCGGCGGGAGTTGCCTGCGCGTCCGCAGGCGATGACGCCTTGGCGCGGTCGGCGGCGCTGGTGGGCGGCCCCGCGGGCGCCGAAGCGCGTCGCGACCTGGCCGGCTCGGGAGCCTGGAAGATCACGGCCGTCGTGGGGTTGTCGGGAGTGTTGTTGTCCTCGCTCAACGCGGGTACCTCGGATCGATGCACCCACACTGTGCATCGACGGTGTCGTCGTTTGTGGTCCACGGTTGTGGCCACCCAAGTCTTCAGGTCGCGGCGGACAGCGGCGCCTGCGGGGAGCGCCTATCCCCGATGTCTCCGCCTACCGGCTGTAGCCCGGCGGGACCGTGACGGGATGGCAGCTGCACAGTCGCTGCGTCTGTCGCGCGGTTGGCGCCCCCGTGTGGAGGGACGCGGACCTGCCGCCCATTGTGACACACAGGGGCTCAGCCGTCATGAAGCCCCTGGCACGCGCGTGTCTTGGCACGCCGATGCGGACCTGAACCGAGGCCCGCAGCCCGGCCACCGCATCGGCCCGGCGCAAGGTGCCCCAGTCCACCTTCGTGACCGAAACGTAATCGCGACCGGGACCTAGGTCCCGGCGCCCGATCGGGGCGCCTTCAGTTAGGTTTCTCACAGAGGTTCGAGAAGGAGTTCCCGTGGACGTACTTGACCTGGCGCGGTGGCAATTCGGCATCACCACCGTCTATCACTTTGTCCTGGTGCCGCTCACGATCGGTTTGTCGACGCTCGTCGCGATCATGCAGACCGCGTGGAACGTCACCGGCAAGGAGAAGTACTACCGGCTGACCAAGTTCTACGGGAAGTTGTTGCTGATCAACTTCGCGCTCGGCATCGCGACCGGAATCGTGCAGGAGTTCCAGTTCGGCATGAACTGGTCCGAGTACTCGCGGTTCGTCGGCGACGTCTTCGGTGCGCCGCTGGCCATGGAGGCGCTGGCCGCGTTCTTCCTTGAGTCGACGTTCCTGGGACTGTGGATCTTCGGCTGGGACCGCCTGCCGCGCAAGATCCACCTCATGACGGTGTGGGCGTTCGCCATCGGCTCGCTGCTGTCGGCGTACTTCATCATCGCGGCGAACTCGTGGATGCAGCACCCGGTGGGCGCCGAGTACAACCCGGAGACGGGCCGCGCCGAGATGACGGATATTTGGGCGGTGCTGACCAACAACACGACGCTGGTCGCCTTCCCGCACGTCATCGCGACGGCCTTCCTGGTCGCCGGCACGTTCGTCGCCGGCATCGCCGTGTGGTGGATGGTGCGCCACAGCCGCCAGGACAAGGACCACGCGGACGTTCCGATGTACCGCACCGCCGCACGCTTTGGCGCGGTTGTCATGCTGATCTCGGGCGCGGCCGTCATCATCACCGGTGACGAGCAGGCCAAGCTCATGTTCGAGCAGCAGCCCATCAAGATGGCCGCGGCCGAGGCACTCATCGAGACCCCCGACGGTCCCGCACCGTTCTCGCTGTTGTCGATTGGCAACCCCGCCGGTGATGACCCCGACTCCGTCCAGCACGTCATCGAGATCCCCGGGCTGACGTCGTTCCTCGCCACGGGAGACTGGAACGGTGAGGTGCTTGGCGTCAACGACCTGCAGGAAATCTACGCCGAGCGCTACGGCGCCACCACGCCCGACGGCGAGGAGATCGAGTACCGTCCCAACCTGCTGGTGACCTACTGGTCGTTCCGCCTCATGATCGGTCTCGCGGCCTTCTCCGCGGCCCTGTCCGTCGCGATCCTCTGGTTCACCCGCAAGGGCCGCGCCATCGACCAGCCGTGGATGAGCAAGCTCGCGCTCGTGTCGTTGCCCATGCCGTTCCTCGCGGCGAGCTTCGGCTGGATCTTCACCGAGATGGGACGCCAGCCCTTCGTGGTGGCCCCCAACCCCACCGGATCCGACCAGATCATGCTCATGACGATGTTCGGCGTCTCGGAGGCGACCTCCGTGGCCGACGTCGTGATCTCGCTCACCACGTTCACGGTCGTCTACTCCGTCCTCGGCGTGTTCTGGTTCCTGCTGATGAAGCGCTATGTCAACGAGGGCGCCCCCAACCCCGAGCCGGAAGAGGTCTCCACCGACCCCGACCGCCCGCTGTCGTTCGCGTACTAGGAGGCAGGCCACCATGGAACTCACACTCGTCTGGTTCATCCTCATCGCGATCCTGTGGACCGGCTACCTGGTTCTCGAAGGGTTCGACTTTGGCGTCGCCATGCTGCTCGAGAAGGTCGGCAAGGGCGACAAGGGTCGCCGCGTCGCGCTCAACACCATCGGCCCTGTATGGGACGGCAACGAGGTGTGGCTACTCACCGCCGGTGGCGCCACCTTTGCGGCCTTCCCCGAGTGGTACGCGACCCTGTTCTCTGGCTTCTACCTGCCCCTCCTGCTGATCCTGGTCGCGCTCATCGTGCGCGCATGCGCCATCGAGTGGCGCGGCAAGATCAACAACGACGTGTGGCGTCAGCGCTGGGACTGGGTGATCATGGGCTCCGCGTGGATCCCCTCGATCCTGTGGGGTGTCGCCTTCGCGAACATCGTCCGCGGTGTGCCTATCGACGAGAGCTTCACCTACACCGGCTCCTTCTGGACACTGCTCAACCCCTACGCCCTGCTCGGCGGCGCCACGACGCTCGCGCTGTTCCTCAGCCACGGCGCGATCTTCCTGTCGCTCAAGACCTCCGGTGAGGTCCACGAGCGTGCCCGCGCCGTCGCGAAGACGATGGCGCCCATCGCGCTCGTCATCGCCGCGGTCTTCGCCATCTGGACCCAGATCGCCTACTCGGTCGCCTGGACCTGGGCGGCCGTCGCCGTGGCCGCCGTCGCGCTCGTGCTGACCTGGGTGTGGGGCAACGCCGGCTCGTACGGCAAGGCCTTCGCCGCCAATGCCGTGGCCATCGTGGGCGCCGTGGTGCTGATCTTCGGCTCGCTCTACCCCGACGTCATGCCGTCCACCACCGACCCGGCGTTCTCGCTGACCGTGGACAACGCATCGTCGACCGACTACACCCTGACTGTCATGACATGGGTCGCGGTGATCTTCGTGCCGATCGTCCTGCTCTACCAGGGCTGGAGCTACTGGGTGTTCCGCCGCCGCCTGTCGACAGATCACATCCCCGAGCACGGCGGGCTTCCCACCCTACGTATGCCGAAGAAGGTCTCGCAGTGACCCCTGCCCCGAGTAGGGCGGTGCGTCGACGGCCGATGCTTCACGACCTTTCGTAGGCCGCGTGCGTCCCCTCGATCCCCGCCTCATCCGTCGCATCGGCCCAGCACGGCGCTACATCGTCACCACCGCCGTGCTGGGCTTCGCCACGGCGCTGGCGATTCTGGTCCAGGCGTTGCTGATCTCGCGCGCGCTCGCGCCGGTCCTCGCCCCCTCCCCCCTCACCGAGGACGGGCTGGGGTGGCTGGGGGTGCTGGTGCCCGTCGAGGCGCGCAACCTTGCCGTCGCGCTCGGCTGGCTGGGCGTGGTCGTCACGGTTCGCGTGGTGCTGACGTGGACCCAGGAGCGGCTCGCGCACCGTGCGGGCTCGCGCGTCATCTCCGAGCTGCGCGCCCAGGTGGTTTCGCACGCCGCGGCTCTCGGCCCGCGGTGGGCCGCGTCGGGCGAGGGTGCCGGCGTCGCCACGACCGTGACGCGCGGTCTCGACTCGCTGCTGCCCTACTTCGTGCGCTACCTGCCGCAGCTGCTGCTCAGCGCCACCGTCACGCCCATCATGATCGTCGTCGTGCTGGGCCTCGACTGGATTTCGGCGGCCATCGTCATCGGCACGCTGCCGTTGGTGCCAATCTTCATGGTCCTGGTGGGCCTCACCACCCAGGAGCGCTCGGCCAAGCACCTCGACGCCATGCAGCGGCTCGCCAGCCGCACCCTCGACCTCATCGCCGGCCTGCCGACGCTGCGCGCACTGGGCCGCGAGCACGGGCCGTCCGCGCGTGTGCGGGAGCTGGGAGACGCTCAACGCCGCGCCACCATGGGATCGCTCAGGATCGCGTTCCTGTCGGGCATGGTGCTCGAGCTCCTCACCACCCTCGCCGTCGCACTCGTCGCGGTCACGCTGGGCTTCCGCCTGGTTGCCGGGGGCGTCACCATCGAGACCGCTCTCGCCGTGCTCATCCTCGCGCCCGAGGTCTACCTGCCGTTGCGCATGGTCGGCACTCACTTTCACGCCTCCGCCGACGGCATGGCCGCCGCCGACGCCGCGTTCGACGTGCTGGAAAGGCCCGTCGCCTCCCCCGGCGGCACGGCTGCCGCCCCGACCCTCGCCGGCGCCACCCTCGTCGTCGAGGATCTCGCCGTGTCGACGCCTGACGGCCGCCGCCTGGCGCCCGGGCGCCTCAGTTTCAGCGCCCGGCCCGGCACCGTGACCGCGCTGGTGGGACCCAACGGCGACGGCAAGTCCACCGCGTTGGCGGCCGTCATGGGCCTGTTGTCGCCGGACTCGGGCTTCGTCGCGGCGCTCACGCCGGAGGGCCGCGTCGACGCCTACGACGTCGAGGCCGCTGGCTGGTCCGAGCAGTTCGCGTGGGCGCCGCAGCGCCCCGACCTCGGCCCCGAGGGTCGCACGCTGAGCCTGGGTCAGCGTCAGGGCGTCGCGCTCGAGCGGGCCCTAAGTGCGGGTCGTCCCGTCGTGGTCCTCGACGAGCCCACCAGCCATCTGGACCGGGCCTCCCGTGACGCCGTGATCTCCCGGATCACGGCGGCGGCCGCGACGGGCGCGACGGTCATCGTCGCCACCCACGAGGAGGATCTCATCGCCGTGGCGGACGTCGTGGTCGAGGTCACCGCGATGGAGGTGGCGCGATGACCATACGTCGCGGCGCCACCGCCGCGAGCGCCACCACGCCACCGCCACCGCGCCGCGCCTTGCGTGCGCTGCTGAGAGACTCTGAACTGTCGCGCGGGCGCCTCGCGCTGTCGATCATCAACGGCTCCGCGGCGCTGGGCTCCGCCGTCGGCCTATCCGCCATCGCCGCATGGCTCATCGCACGCGCCGCCGGCATGCCCTCCCCCGCCGACCTGGCGCTGGCGGCCGTGGTGGTGCGCTTCTTCGGCATCGGCCGCGGGCTGTTTCGCTACCTCGAGCGCCTGTCGAGCCACGAGACCGCTCTCCGCGGCGTCGTCAGCCTGCGCGCGCGTGTGTACGACAGGCTCGCGTCATCGCCCGCCGACACCGTCGTGGGCCTGCGCCGCGGCGACGTCCTCGCGCGCATCGGCGGCGACGTGGACGCCGTGGGCGACGCCGTGGTGCGCGCCATCATTCCGCTCAGCGTCGCGGTGGTGGTCTCCGGCCTCTCCATCGGCATCCTCGGCTTCCTCGACCCCCGCGCCGGCGCCGTCCTCGCCGTCGCCATCCTCGTCGCGGGGCTGGGCGCCGCGCTGCTGACGTGGCGCTCGGCTCGCATCGCGGCCATCCAGGGCGTGGCGGCCGATGCCCGGGTAGCCGATGCCGTGCTGTCCGGCCTCGAGGGCGCCGCCGAGCACCGCGTGTGGGGCACGACGGGCGAGGCGCGCGATGCGCTGGCGGCGGCGAACGCCGCGTCCGAGCAGGCACACGAGGCACAGGCCAGGCCGGCTGCGCTCGCCGCCGCGGTCCAGGCGCTCGCCTCGGGTGGCGCGCTCATCGCCTGCCTCGCCATCGCCGTCACCGGCGTCAACGCCGGCCTCTATGGCGCCACCACCGCCGCGATGATCGCCCTGGTACCCCTGGCCGCCTTCGAGGCCGTGGGAGCGGTACCCACCGCCACCCAGCAGCTGTTCCGGTCGCGCGAGGCCGCCCGGCGGATCGTCGCCATGGCCCCCGAGTCGCCCGCTCCTCAGTCACCCGCCTCCGAGTCGCCGGCTTCCCGCGGCCCCCGCGACTCGGCGGGCGCTCCGTCGCCGACGAGCTCTCAGGGCCACTATGCGGTGACGCTGACAGACCTGAGCGTGGGTTGGCCCAGTGCCACCCCGACCCGTCCGGTCACAGCCCACGTCGACGCGGGCGGCGTGCTCGCCATCGTGGGCCGCTCGGGCATCGGCAAGACCACGCTGCTCGCCACGCTCGCCGGTATCGTTGCGCCGGTTGCCGGCGCGGCACGCATCGGTGCCGCTGACGCCCACCGCGATCTGCTGGGCCCGGTGGTGGGCATGACGGCGGAGGATGCCCACGTGTTCGGCACCACCGTGCTGGAGAACCTGCGGGTGGCACGCGGCTCCGTCACGGCCGACGAGGCTCGCGACGCCCTCGCCGCCGTCGGCCTCGCCGCGTGGCTCGACGCGCTCCCCGACGGCCTCGACACCCCGCTCGGGACCGGCGGCGACAGCGTCTCGGGTGGCGAACGGCGCCGCCTGCTCCTGGCACGGGTGCTGCTCACGCCTCAGCCGGTGGTGCTCATCGACGAACCCGCCGAGCACCTCGACACGGCCGGCCGGCACGCGCTCGGCGCCGTGCTGGGTCGCCTGCGCGGGGAAGGCCGTACCGTGGTGCTCGTGACCCACCACCTGCAGCTGTCCGACCTTGCCGACGTGACGGTGAGCCTCGATGACTGACCGCACCACCGCATCGTCCGCCCTGACGCTCGCGGACGCGATCATGGCGCTCAACGCGGACCTGTCGCTCGACAAGGTCCTCAACGCCCTGCTGGACTCGGCGCGCGAACTCACGGGGGCGCACTACGCGGCGCTGCACGTGTTTGACGCGCGCGGCGAGTCGATAGCGTTCCTCACCCAGGGCATCCCCGAGGACACGAAGGAACGCATCGGGCACCCGCCGGGCCGTGTGGGGGTGCTCGCGAAGATCCCCGCCCACGGCACCCTCGCCGTCGAGCACATCGACGCGGACCCCGACTACCGTGGCATGCCGAAGTGGCACCCCCGCCTCGAGAGCTTCCTGGGCACGTCGCTGACGGTGCGCGGTCTCGTCTTTGGCCACCTCTACCTCGCCGACAAGGCCGGTGGGCCGTTCGACGAAGAAGACAAGCGCATGATTCTGGCGCTCGCCGCAGGCGCCTCGGTCGCCATCGATCACGCCAAGCTCCACGACGATGCCGTGGCTCGCGAACGGTGGCTCGAGGCCTCCCAGCGCCTGACGACGCAGATGCTCGCCACGGAGGACGAGGAGGAGGCGCTCCAGGGCATCGTGGACGCCGCGCGCGAGCTCGCTCACGCCCCCACCGCCGCGCTGGTGCTGCCGGGCGTGGACGACGCGTGGGTCATCGAGATGGCGGCGGGCGACTACGCCCAGAACATCATCGGCCTCGAGCTTCCCTCCCAGGGTTCCGCGATGGACGTGATCCGCACCTCGACCGGCATCGTCGCCCCCGCGCCCCCCGGCAACCATGTGCTGCACCAGATCACGGAGTACGGGCCCAGCCTGTACGCGCCACTCGCCTCCGACGGCGAGACCCTCGGCCTGCTCATGCTGTGGCGCGACAAGGGCGACCCCGAGTTTTCCGCCGACGACCTCGAGGTGACGCAGCGCTTCGCCCACCAGGCGGCACTCGCGCTGACCCTTGCGGATCTCAACCAGGCGCGCAGCCGCGCCGCCCTGCTGGAGGAGCGCGAGCAGATCGCCGACGACCTGCACGACTTCGTCTCCCAGGAACTGTTCGCCGCCGCGATGCACCTGGAGGCGCTGGCGACGGAGGCGTCGGAGGCTCAGACGGGCCGCCTCGCGAGCGCCGCGGACCACGTCAAGCGCGCGCAGTACGAGGTGCGTGGGGTCATGCGCAATCTGGCGGGGCAGCGCTCGAGCGAGCCCGCGAGCGACCGCATGCGCCGCGAGATCACGCTGGCCCAGGCGACACTCGGTTTCACGCCCGACCTCACGGCGGCGTGGTCCGACGTCAATGCGGTCGCGGCGGCGGATGCGACCCTTGCCGACGACGCCATCGCGGTCCTCCGCGAGCTGCTCTCCAACGTCGCGCGTCACGCACGAGCGACCGCCGTGCAGTTGTCCATCACCGTCGAGGACGACCGCCTCATCATGGTGGTCGAGGACAACGGCATCGGCCCCGCAGGCGCCACCAAGCGCTACTCCGGTACGTCGAACCTGGGCAACCGCGCGCTCAGGCGCAACGGCAGCTTCTCGCTCGAGCCGGTGGACCCGTCGGCGGAGCGCCCGGGCTCGCGCGCGACGTGGAACGTCGAGGTCAGGCGCTAGCGAGCGTCAGCCGCGGAACGACTGCGCGCGGCGAGCAGTGGCCCACGCGACCACCTGGGTGCGGCGCTTCAGGCCCATCTTCGCGAGCACCGAAGTGACGTGGTTCTTCACGGTCTTCTCGGCGATGCCGAGCTGCTCGGCAATTTCCTTGTTGGCCAGGCCGTCGCCGACGGCTGTGAGGATGCGCCGCTCGGTGGGCGTCAGGCGAGCGGTGAGCTCGTCCTCCCCCACCGAGATGTGCTGGCCGTGCTCGCGCCCCGAGGCGGCATCCAGGACAGCCTTCAGGAGTTCGGCAGAGCCCGCGGTCTTCGCCACGAACGCGTCGGCCCCGGCCGCGTGGGCGGCGGTGCGCGCCTCGTCGTCGTCGTAGCTGGTCAGCACCACCACGTGGGTGCCCGGCAGCGACTGGCGCACGTGAGCGATCACGTCCAGCCCGGTGCCGTCGCCCAGGCGCAGGTCGGACAGGATCACGTCGGGACGCACGGCATCGGCGCGGCGCACGGCCTGCGCGACCGATCCCGCCTCCGCGACGACCTCGACCCCGTCAGCTCGGTCGAGGATGTCGCAGATTCCCCGACGAACCACCTCGTGGTCGTCCAATACCAGCACGCGTACGTCAGCCATACCCTGCATCGTAGGCGTCCGCGCCCCTTCGCACCTAGTGCGTGCCCGCGCGCCGCGGAGAGTATCGCCGCTGGCATGTGGCGCACCAATGGGTCGAGCGCCCGCCGATGGTCTCCCGACGGAGGGGATGGCCGCAGCGTCGGCACGGCTCGCCGCCGCGCCCGTAGGCCTCCAGGCCGCGCGCGAAATAGCCCGACTGGCCGTTCACATTGACGTAGAGCGCGTCAAAACTGGTGCCGCCCTGGGCCAGGGCGCTGCGCATCACCGTTTGCGTCGCCGTGAGGAGGGCCGATGCCGTGGCCGGGTTCACGGCATGGGCCGGCCTTTCGGGGTGAACCCGCGCGAGCCACAGCGCCTCGTCGGCGTAGATGTTGCCGATGCCGGACACGAGCGTCTGGTCGAGGAGTACCTGCTTGATGCCGCGCCTGCCGGCGCGCCACGCGCGTGACGCTGCCCGCGCGTCGAGGTGGGGGTCGAACGCGTCGCGGCCGATGTGCGCGACGGACACGGGCACGTGGGCATCGGCGATGCCGTGGCCGCCCGGGAGTCCGTCCGCGGTCGGCAGGAGGTCCTCGACGTGCAGGTACCCAAACGTGCGCTGGTCCAGAAAGTCCAGCACCAGGTCCTCTCCGGCGCGGCGCAGGCTCAGCCGCGCACGGCAGTGCGGGTGCGGCTCGGGGGCATCGGCGGCGGTGTGCACGCGGAACTGTCCCGACATCCCCAGGTGAGCGCTGAGAGACTCGCTTGCACCGGCATCGGCCGGATCCTCACTGCGCCTGAGCGGCAGCCACAGGAACTTGCCCCGCCGCACGGCGCCCGCGATGGTGGCGCCAGTCAGGCGGGCGGCGAACTCGCTGCCGCCACCGGGCAGCAGGCGCGCGACGGACTCGCGACGCACGTCGACCGAGGTGACGGTCGCATCCGTGACGAAGGGTGCGAGGCCGGCACGGACGGTCTCAACCTCGGGCAGCTCGGGCATCGACGGCGGCCGCGTCAGGCGGAGGGCGTGGCGGCGTCGGCCGTCAGCGCCGCATAGGCGCGCTCGGCGGCCTCCTGCTCGGCGTGCTTCTTGGCGCTCCCCACACCAACGCCGTAGGCGACGCCGTCGATCGTCACGGTCGCGGTGAAGGTGCGGGCGTGGTCGGGCCCCTCGCCCTCGCAGGTGTAGACAGGGGCGCCCTTGCCGCGCGCCGCCGCAGCCTCTTGGAGCGAGGTCTTCCAGTCCAGGGCGACCCCGGCATCGGCCGCCCTGTCGAGCAGGGGTCCCACCAAACGGTTGACGACCTCGCGGGAGGTGTCGATGCCGTGAGTGAGGTAGATCGCGCCCAGGACGGCCTCGAAGGCGTCACACAGGATCGAGTCCTTGTTGGCGCCGCCGGTGGCGGTCTCGCCCTTGCCCAGCAGGATGCAGGGACCGAGCTCGATGGAGCGCGCGACCTCGCTCAGCGCCTTCTGGGAGACGGTTGCGGCGCGCATCTTCGCGAGCTCACCCTCAGGAAGGTCGGGGTGGTCGCGGTACAGCCGGTCGGTGACGATGATACCGAGGACCGAGTCGCCGAGGAACTCGAGGCGCTCGTTGGTCGGCAAGCCACCGTGCTCGTATGCGAACGAGCGGTGCGTGAGCGCGAGGACGAGCAGTTCGGGGTCGATGAAGACACCGAGACGGGCCGCTAGCTCATCGGCTGCGGCCTGTCCCGGGATGCTCAACTGCTCGCCTCGCGTCCGCGTACGGAAGAAGGGTGCTTACGCCTCGTGCTCGGTGCGCAGCGCCTCGGCGTACTGACGACCGTTGTAGGCGCCGCACGACGGGCACGCGGTGTGGGCCAGCTTGTCGGCCTTGCACGACGGGCACGTGGTGAGGTTCGCAGCGGTGGTCTTCCACTGGGCACGGCGGGCACGCGTGTTCGAACGCGACATCTTGCGCTTGGGAACTGCCACGGCTAGCTCTCTTTCTCTTCAGTCAAACTTTGCAGGGCCGACCATCGGGGGTCGATCACCTCATGGGTGTGGTCCGGGTCATCCTCAAGCCGCGCTCCGCACTGGTCGCACAGACCAGGGCAGTCGGGGCGGCACAGCGGGGTGAAGGGCAGCGATGTGACCACCGCGTCCCTCACCACGTCCTCGAGGTCCAGGGTCTCCCCGTCGAACTCGAACACGTCCTCGGGCTCCTCGTCGTCCCCGTCCTGCGCCATCGGGCTGGTCGTGAACAACCCCTGCACGGAGGCGTCGACGTCGAGTCGAACCTCGTCCAGGCAGCGTCCACATTCACCCACGGCGAGTGCGTGCACGGTTCCGGAAACCCAGATGCCTTCCGAGAGGGACTCGAGGCTCAGGTCGAGCTCGATGTCCTTCCCTTCCGGCACGCCGATCACGTCGGTGCCTAGGACCACTGGTGTCGGGAACGTCTCGATGACCTGGTGCTGAGCACCCGGACGCCGTATCAAATCCCGCACGGGGACGCGATACGGAGAGACTTCGGGGCGGTGCGTCATGTCGCGCCTCCCTGATGTTTCCGATCCACACTGGACCCAGGCCCGTACCGTCGGCAGGACCGGCGCACTACTTTACGCGATACCGGACCCATTTCTCAACACGGGCGCTCTCACGCGCGCGCGACGGACCGCGCCACGGCATCGGCCACGCCCGCAGGCACGTATGCGGAGATGTCACCGCCGTGCCTGGCGACATCCCTCACGAGCGAGGACGCGACATGGCTGAGAGCATTGTCCCCGACCACGAACACGGTCTCGATGCCCGTCAGCGAGCGGTTCATGAGCGCCATGGGCCGCTCGGCGTCGAAGTCCGCTCCGCCGCGCAGGCCCTTGACGAGCGCATCGGCACCGACGGTGCGGCAGAAGTCCACGATGAGCCCGTCGGTGCGCACCGCGCGGGCACCCGGGATGTCGGCGACGGCGGCCGCAGCCAGGCGCACCCGCTCATCGGCGCCGAGAAGCGGCGTCTTGGTCGAGTTGTGAGCGACCGCGATGATGACCTCATCGAACAGCCGCGCGGCGCGGCGCGCGATGTCAACGTGGCCCACGGTGATGGGGTCGTAGGTGCCCGGCAGGACGGCAATCGTCATGGCTCGACGCTACCCGACGAGTTCCGCGTAATGCAGGCGGGTTTCGCCGTAGTCCTTGGCGTCGTAGGCGTCGAGCGCAGCGGGCCACGAGGGCGTCACGGCACGCGTGGAGCCCTCGAGCACCACGAGGGCGTCGGGGGCGAGTAGGGCCGGCAGCGCGGCGAGGACGGCGTCCACCTCGGCGGCGGGCAGGTCGTAGGGCGGGTCGATGAGGACCAGGTCGAAGGCTCCGGCCGCGCGGGCGACGTACGGCGCGGCCTTCTCGCGCGCGACCTGCGCACGGGCGGTGAGGCCGAGGTCGCGGATATTTTGCTGGAGTACACGTGCGGCGGCCGTGTTCGCCTCCACGAACACGGCGCTCGCGGCTCCCCTGCTGAGCGCCTCGATCCCGAGCGCGCCGGAGCCGGCGAAGATATCGAGCACCCGGGTGTCGCGCAACGCATCGGCATGATCAAGCCTGCTAAACAGCGCCTCGCGAACCCGGTCGGTCGTGGGGCGGGTGCCCTTGGACGGAACGGCGAGGCGCCGCCCGCCGAGCTCGCCCGCGATGATTCTGGTCACGGCGACCAGCGTAGGTCACGCTCACGGCGGTGCCCCGTAAACGCACACCTCAAGCGTCTGAACGTCGGTGCCTTGGAGCGCCATCGCGGTGCCGGACTGGATGTAGACGAGGTTCTCGTTGGGCGGGTCCTGCTGCGTGAACGTGAACTCGTAGCCCGAGGATGGCGACGGAGTGGAACCGACGTAGTAGACCGTTGCGCCGGACGCGAGATAAGCATCGATCGCAGGCTGGATATCGATGGTGATGCCCCAGCCGTAGAAGAAGGGATCCTCGGCCTCGTCGACGAGGCCTTGAACCGTCAGAGTCGAGCACACCTGGCCGG
This sequence comes from Demequina sp. NBRC 110055, assembly GCF_002090135.1. Lineage (GTDB taxonomy): Bacteria > Actinomycetota > Actinomycetes > Actinomycetales > Demequinaceae > Demequina. The sequence continues at coordinate 84,088 of NZ_BBRL01000008.1, forward strand.
GGCTCGTCACAGGCGCGGAGACGGACCACGTGTACCACTCCCCGTTGTCGGGCTCCGGCGGCGGTACCTCGTTGTTGTAGCCGCACACCTCGACCTTCGCGACCTGTCCCGCCTCGATCGGGGTGTTATTGCTGTACTCGCTAAAAGATCCCGATGAATCGGTGTTGCCGACGATGACCAAGGGCGACGTGCGCGGCTCAACGATCTGGCCGCCGTTGTTGACCTGGATCTGCGAAGGATCGTCGTGGTTCCACGGCCTTTCGTCGGGATCCACCGTGATGGACCATTCCACCGGCGTGTCCGATGTGGTGGTGACCTCGACGATGGCGCAACTGGACAACGGTGACGCCACGGTCCACGTGATGTCGACGATGTCCGTGTTGTCGCCGGGGTCGATACCGCCTCCGCCCCCGCTTCCTCCGCCGCCCTCGCTCCAGTCGCCCGCCGCGACAGTCCCCGAGAACCACGCATCGTCCGTCCACACGGCCTGCGTGGCCACCGGAACCGCCGCCAGGGCGCCGAGGCTGACCATGGCGGCGACGAGCGCGAGGCGCGGTCGGCGATTCACGACGGAGCCCCTTCCTGCTCCCGGCGGGGCCGGGCGAGGGCAATCGCGAACACGCCCGCGACGACGGCGCCGCCCGCGAGCGCGATGACCGTCCACGGCAGCGCCCCTCCGGTGAGTGGCAAGGGATCGCCTGTGCCGCCGCTGTCGGCTCCGCCGTTTCCTTCGATGACGGTGGCCTCGGACTGCAGCGTCACCACGCCGAGCGCCGACCCGGCTCCGGCGGAAGCCGTCTGAGGGAGCGTCGCCGCGATCTCCAACGTGTAGCTACCGGGTGCAAATCGCCCGCCGGTCAGCGGCGGCGCGACATCCTGGCACCGGTCCGCGCTACACAGCTGAATATCCCACGCGATCTCCTGGGCGAGGCCCTCACGCCTCACCCAATCGGAACGCACCACAGTGGCAACTTCGGGCACCTCGACCGCGTGGGAACGCGTGACGGTCTCGCCTGGCAGGAGAAGGCCCAGGTCCACGTCGACAGCAATATCGACCTGCGCTCGGGTGGAGCCGATGGAGCCCGCGAGGGCCGCGCATGCGGCGAAGAGGATGGCGATGAGCACGGCGGGCAGGGCGCGCACGGCGGACCTCATGGCGTGCCTCCGCTGTCCGCGGACGCGCCCCTGCCGCGAGGGACTTCCGGGCCGCCGCGGTCAGGGGCGGGGCCACGCAGCAACGACAGTCCCAGAAGCGCGCCGATCGCGATCATGGCGGGAATCACGACCCCGGGCCGACTCACGTCCGCGATGGCCTCTCCCAGACCGGGAATGACCACGGCGACCTCCCAGAGATCGCCGTCCACGAGGTACGGCTCGGGATCGTCGATGGGGTTGGCGTCGCCACGCAACGTGAGCGCGATCGCGTCACCGTGCCGCGCGACGTCGACGACGCGGTGAGTCACCACATTCCCTGTGACCGTCGACGGCAGTGAGACGACGTCCCCCACTACCACCTCGGCGCTATCGAGGGGTCGATCAATGATCAATGCTCCGGTGGGGATCTCCGGTTCCATGGAGCCGGAGACCACGATCAGCGGCTTGATCCAGTCTGCGGCAGTGGCGAGCCACACTGCGCAGGTGAGCGCGCCAAGGGCGGCGGCGGCCCACAGGGCCGCGCCGCCGAGAGCGCGCAGGAGGCGGATCATGGCAAGCGGCGTGGAGCCCGGCTCAACTCGCGGTGCCGACAACGAGGACCGAGAAGGTGCCCGACGTGTTGATGTAGGTCTCAGGCCACGTGTCGCTCGTCGAGACGGTGACGGTAAAGGTGGTGGTCTCGTCAGGCGCGAGTGTGGTGGCCCCGAGGGCGCCGATGGTGACGGTCGCGGGGTCGGTGCCAGTGAAGATGGCGCCGAGGAGCTCCTGCGCCACGGGAGCCGCGAGGTCAATGTCTGACGTGCCCGCGTTGAGCAATCCGAGTTCCACGTCGACGCTCGAGCCGGGAACCAAGCCTACAAACGTCTCGGACGGGATCTCGATGACGACGTCTTCGCCGTCGACCGTGGAGTCGGTCGAGTCGATGCCTTCATCGAGCCACGCGCCATCAGGCTCCACCCGACCCTGGAGGTCAAACGTGGCGGCCTCGGCCTCGGCACTGAACCACACGTCGTCGGTCCATGCGGCGGTCGTCACGGCGGCACCGATGCCTGCCACGGCGATTCCCGCGAGGACGAGCTTGGCGCGGTCGCGCCTCAACGATCGCGAGTCACGGTCTGTCATGAGTTTCCCCTTGCCTCGACGCTACGCGGCGACAAGCCACGCGTGGCCTCGGGCCCGGGACCACCCTTTCAATATAGGCAAAACCCCACGAAAAAGGGCACCCTTCGTGCGAAAGTGGCGCGACGGGAGATCACCCTCTCTCGAGGAACGCCTCCCGCTCGGGATCGAGCCACGCAGCCACCGCCGCACCGAGGTGGGGATGGAGTGCGAGGGACGGGTCCGCGTCCACCACGGCGACGGCGAGGCCGCGGGCCTCGTCGATGAGCGCGGCGTCCCGCACGGCGCGCAGCAGACGCAGCGAGGACCGCCCTCCGGACTGCGAGGCTCCCAGCACGTCGCCCTCGCGCCGCAGTTCGAGGTCTTTCTCGGCGAGCACGAAGCCGTCAGAGGTGTCCGCGAGCGCCTGGAGCCGCTCGTGCGAGGTGGTGCCAGGCTCGGCGCGGCTGATCAGCAGGCACAACGACGGTAGGTCGGAGCGGCCCACGCGGCCGCGCAACTGATGCAACTGTGAGATGCCGAACCGCTCCGCATCGAGCACCACCATCATGGTCGCCTCGCGCACGTCGACGCCGACCTCGATGACCGTGGTCGACACAAGGAGCGGCGTCTGGCCGGAGGCGAACCGGTCCATCGCAGCGTCCTTGTCGTCCGGCGCGAGCCTGCCGTGCATCACTCCGATAGCGACACCCGCGAGTTCGGGGCGCTGCGCGAGCTCCTCAACCGTGGCGACGACGGACGCGAGCGGCGTGTCGGGGGCGGCGTCGGCGGGTGCAACGACGTCGTCGACGCCGGGCGCGTCCGCCTCTGCGGACTCGGGTTCGTCGGCGTCGATGCGGGGGCACACCACGTACACGCGCCTGCCGGCGTCGATCTCTTCACGCGCCCGTGCCCAGGCGCGCGCCAGCCACGCCTCGTTGTCGGTCGGCACCACATGGGTGACGACGTCCACTCGGCCCGCGGGGCGCTCGCCGAGCACCGAGGTCTCGAGGTCGCCGAAGACCGTCATCGCCACCGTGCGGGGAATGGGCGTGGCCGTCATCACGAGCGTGTGGGGCGGGCGGGCTCCGCGCTCGCGTAGGGCGTCACGCTGTTCCACACCGAACCGATGCTGCTCGTCGACGACGACGAGCCCGAGGTCCGCAAACTGGACGTGCTCGCTCAGTAGCGCGTGCGTGCCCACCACGATGCCCGCCGCACCGGAGGCGGCTTCCGCGAGCGCCTGTCGCTTGGCGGTGGCACCCAGCGAGCCCGTCAGGAGCGCCACACGCGTGGCGTTTTCGGTTCCCGTCAGCATGCCGCCGTCGGCCAGCGGCCCCAGCAGGTCACGCAGCGACCGTGCGTGCTGGGCGGCGAGAACCTCGGTGGGGGCGAGCAGAGCCGCCTGACCTCCCGCATCGATCACCTGTGCCATCGCACGCAATGCCACGACCGTCTTGCCCGCGCCCACATCGCCCTGCAGCAGCCGGAGCATCGGCCGGTCACGGTCGAGATCCGCCGCGATCTCGCGACCCACCTCCACCTGCGCTCCGGTCAACGGGAAGGGCAGGCGAGCATCGACCGCGTCCAAGAGCCCACCGGGGCGCGCGAGACGGGGCACCGCGGTGAGTTCCGCGTGCGCCGCGCGACGCCTCGCGAGCGCCGTCTGCAGGACGAACGCCTCCTCAAAGCGCAGGCGCTCCCGGCCCCGCCGATATGCGGGCTCGTCGTCGGGCGTGTGGACCAGCCTCAGCGCCTCGAGCAGGGTGGGCAGGTCCCGCTCCTCACGAAGAGTTTCCGGCAGCGGGTCCGGCACGTCCGCTTCGGTCAGCGGGTCGAGCACGGTGCGTACCGAGCGTCCGATGCGCCACGTCGGCACCGCCGCCGAGGCAGGATAGATCGGGATGGGCCGGGAGGCCTCCACGAGCGCCTCACCCTCGTCCGCGGCGTCCACACCCACCACGAGGTAGTCGGGGTGGGTCAGCTGGCGCCTGCCGCGGTACTCGCCCACGGTGCCGGTGAACAGGCCGGTGCGACCCGCGCGCAGCTTGTCCTCATGCATGCGCAGCACGCCCGCGCGCTTGGCGAAGAACGTCAGCTGCAGCGATGCAGCGCCGTCGGTCACCACGGCCTCGAGCATCGCGCCGCCGCGTGAGCGCATCGAGCGCACTTGAGCCGAGCGCACCTGGGCCATGACGGTCACGTGCTCGCCCACGCGCAGCGAGCCGATATCCGTCATGGTGCCGGGAGAGTCGTACCGACGCGGGTAGTGGCGTACCAGGTCGCCCACCGTGACGAGGCCGAGCTTGGCCAGCCCACCGGCCGTGCGCGCACCCAGCACCGCCTTCAGGGGTTCCGCGAGGCGATCGCTCACGCCCGGTCCTCGACACCGATGAGCACGGCGGGCGAGGATTGCCCACCGTGATACACCGTCACGTCCGCGCTCGGGGCGGCGGCACGTACCGACATCTGCACCACGTCTGCGACGGCGTCGGGCACGCCGGTCGCGAGGATCAACGACACCACCTCGGTCTGGTCTGTCACCATCGCGTCGACGTCCTGATCGAGCGCGTCGCCCGTGGAGCGGGCCACGCGGGTACGCGCGACCGCATCGGCCATCTCTTCCGCCAGGTCCTGTCCCGGCGTGAGGAGGGCCGCTGCGGCGACGGCCGCGATGACCTGACCGTCATGGTCGGCGTCAAGCACCGTGAGCGCCGGATGTCGCCTGCGCTGGGCCAGCTCGCGCGCCGCGGCGCGCAGCTGCGGATCACCGGCGACGACCACGGCGTGGTGCGAGGAGGCGTCCTGCACCGCGCGGCGTAGCGCGCGCCGCGTCAGCGTGGCGGGATCCGGCACCACGAGCACGACGGCGCCGGCGTCCGCCAGTGGCTCGGCGAGCCCGGGACAGACGGTGAGCGCGACGATGCCCGTCGCCGAGCGATCCGCGTCGTGCCCCGTGAGTACGTTGCGCACGACGATCTGACGGGCCCCGGCGTCGATGCCTAGAGCGACGCCGGCGTGCGGGGCATCGGTATGCACGTGAGCCTGCCACAGGTCGTGCGTGCCGGTGACGGCAACCGAATCGCCGATCTCCTCCAGCGCGCCGCTGAGCGACCCGCGAATGTCCCGGTCGTCGTGGACGATGAACATCACCTCATAGGCACCGCCATCATGGCCGTGCAGGCCCTCGGTCGTCAGCCGCTCGCGCCCCTGACGCATCTCCCAGGCCACCTCATCAAGCGTCGCGAGCGCCTCGGGCCCTGCGATCGCCTCGGCCAGCATCTCGAGTTGCAGCACCAGGCCGGCGGCGCCGGCGTCCACCACCCCGGCATCACGCGCCGCGGGCAGGTCGGCGTGAGTGCGGGCTAGTGCGGCGCGCGCCGCGACCACGGCCGCCACGGCGGTGTCGGCCGCCGAAGCTTTGGCGGCCGCAGCCGCGACCGCACCGTCGGCGGCCGCCCTGGCGGTGGTGAGGATGGTGCCCTCCACGGGCAACGCGACAGCGAGATAGGCGGCGTCTGCCGCCTCCGTCAGCGCCGTCGCCAAGTCGCCGGCCTTGATGCGTTGGAGGCCGCCGTGGCGGTCGAGGCGGGCCAGGAACGTGGTGAGGTATTGGCTGATGATGACGCCGGAGTTACCGCGTGCACCCATGAGTGCGCCGCGCGCGAACGCGGCCACGACCTCACGGTGGGTGGCATCTTCTGACAGGCGTGCGACAGCCCTATTGCCCTCGTGCAAAGTGAGGTAGATGTTGGTGCCCGTGTCGGAGTCGGGCACGGGAAAGACGTTAATGGCGTCGAGCCGGCCGCGCGCGGCCTTCATCGCTCGGGCGCCCGAGTCGAGCCACCGGCGCAGGTCGTGCGATTCGGCCATCGATCCCTTTCCTCGTGCTCGGCTTGCACCGACAGATCCTCGCCTATGCTGTCATGCAGCGCCGACACGGAACCTGCGTGACGTGCGCATTTGCCCGGTGGGGCGACTGTCAGTTACCCTAGTGCGGTTGCCCGGCGAGGCTGGGCTCTCAAACGTGGCGCGCCGATTCACGGCCGCGCAGGAAACTTAGGAGAACTATCGTGGCTGCCAACTGCGACGTCTGCGGCAAGGGACCGTCCTTCGGTCACAGCATCTCGCACTCGCACCGCCGCACCAAGCGTCGCTGGAACCCCAACATCCAGCGCGTTCGTGCCGTGGTCGCGGGTACCCCCAAGCGTGTGAACGTCTGCACCTCGTGCCTCAAGGCCGGCAAGGTGCAGCGCGCGGTCTAACCGACTCGCGCCTCGCAAGCCGCACGTTCCTCTCGGAACGTGCGGCTTTTGCTTTGCCCACGCGGCAGCCGATGCGGCGGTCGCCCGCCGCCGACACGGAGGTCAGGCGAAGTGGTCCCAGCCCGCGACGGGCGGGGCCGCACCGTCGACGGTGAGCCCGTGGCCGTCCTCGACGACTCCCACGATGCTCCAGCCGTCCGGTACCGCCGATTCGCGCGGGAAACAGGCAAGCATGTGGTGGTCCTCTCCCCCGCCCAGTGCCCACGCGAGCGCGTCGGCGCCCATCGCCTGCGCCGTGAAGGTCGCGGCGTCGTGCACGGGGATGAGAGTCGAGTCGAGGGCCACGCGTACCTGCGAGGCACGGGCGATGCGGGCGCCGTCACGCGCGAGCCCGTCCGAGAGGTCCATCATGGCGCTTGCGCCGTGCAGGGCGGCCTCGAGTCCGGCGCCGATGCGCGGCCGGGGCCGCAGGAACAGGTCGATCGCGTCCTGGGCATAGCGCGTGCCCGCCTCGAGCTGGGCCAGCCCCGCCCGAGCCGCCCCGAGCGGCCCCGACACCGCGACGACGTCCCCCACCACGGCATCGGCCCTCGTCACGGGAGACGTACCATGCGTCTCTCCCAGCGCTGTCACAGACACGACGATCTCGCGGGCGCCCGACAGGTCGCCGCCGACCACGCCAACCCCGTACGGTTCGCACGCCTCGCGCAGCCCGTCGGCGAAACCCAGCACCCACTCCACGTCGGTGTCACCCGGCATCGCGAGGCACACCTCGAGGGCGGTGGGAACGGCGCCCATGGCGTCGATGTCGGCGAGGTTTTGGACGGCCGCGCGGAAGCCGACGTCGGCTCCTGAGGACCATTCGCGCCGGAAGTGACGGCCCTCGACAAGCATGTCGGCACTGACGACCAGGTCGCCGTCGACCGACAGCACCGCGGCGTCGTCCCCGGAGCCCAGAATCTCGGCGTCGGTGTCGGGAAGCCGCGGGGCGAACAGCGCGATGAGGTCGTCCTCTGACATGTCTGAGACGTGGGTCATGGGTCGAGGGTAGGCCACCGGTCATCGAGCGCTGCACCGTCGAACTAGTCTTGACCCATGCACGCGTCCCGGCCCCTCGTCGCCGCGAGCATGGTCGCTGCTGGAGTGCTCCTTGGCGGGTGCGCTCACGCCGTCGTGGTGGAGCCCGCGACCTACGCGGCAGACCCCGACTGCGCGGAGGTCATGCTCGCGATCCCCGAGACCATCGGCGGCCTCGAGCAGCGCGGCACCACCTCGCAGGCAACCCAGGCGTGGGGCGAGGACTACGAGATCATCGCGCGGTGCGGCGTCGAGCCTCCCGGGCCCACGACGGAGCAGTGTGTGAGCGTCACCACCGCCGCGGCCGACGTCGACTGGTTGCTGCGAGAAGAGGATGGCGCGTGGGTCGCGACCGTGTTCGGCCGCTCCCCCGCGCTTGAGGTGACGGTGCCGACGGTGCGGGCGGACGATGCCGTGACCGAGCTGCTCGCGGAGTTCTCCGGGCCGGCGTCGCGGGCCCCCGTCAACAACCTCGAGTGCCGCTAGCGCGTCAGCCCAGGTAGGTGGCCGCGACGGCGTTGACCACTTCCTCGTGTTCGGCCTCGCTGAGCGCCCGGTCGAAGACCAGGACTGCGGCGACGTCCATGTCGAGCGAGGGGTTGCCGTCGATCTCCGCGCCGAGCATGATCGCATCGGACGCCGTGGCGTAGGTGTAGGCGCCCGCGTCGATCTCGGCGCCGTCGCGGTAGTGGACGAACTCCTCATCGCGGTAGACCACCGATTGGACCAGCCAGCCGGTGCCCGTGCCGTCGACCCCGGAGTCGTGGTCGGCGCACCAGCCCTGGACCGCGAGGTCACCATCGGTCGCGACCGTGGTCCCGAAGGTCATACCGCAATACGGCGCTCCCCACGAGAATCCGCCCCAGCCCGCCGAGTCGTAGCGCACCACCGTGACCACCGTGCGGTCGGCCGCGCCGAGTGGCATGTCCTGGAGCGAACCCACGCGACGCAGGGAGTCTCCGTCACCGTCGAAGGACACGGCGGGCAGTCCGGACGGCGTCTGTACGTCTCCCAGGGTCGGATCGCCGGTGACGACGTCGAGGTCGTTGCCGGCCGCGGACTGATCGGTCCACGCTGTCACCGCCGGGCCGGCGATGCCCTCGGTCGACACGAGGCACAGGACGGCGTCGTTCGCGTAGGGCACCGCACATCCCTCTCCCGGCACGGGAGGTGCGCTGGGGGTGGCCGATGCCGTGGCCGACGCCGCGGAAGGATTGCCTGCCGCGTCGAGTGCCGTGACGACGTAGGCGTACTCGGTGCCGGCGGCGACGTCGGTATCGACGTAGGTGGGCTCCGTCACCGTCGCGAGCGGCGCATCTGCGTCCGGATCCGGGGTGGCGGGCGCCTCGGCGCGATAGACCAGGTAGTGGGCCAGGTCCGCCTCGCCGTTGTCGTTCCACGCGAGGGTCACCTTTGCGACGCCCGCCGTGGCGGTCAGGCCCGTGGGCGCGGCGGGCGGCGTGGTGTCGGGCTCGGGCGCCGCGGGGGCGGCCTGTGCCGTTGCGGAGGCTGCGGACTCATGTCCCGCCGTGTCGACGGCCGTCACCGCGTACGTGTACGTGACGCCGTTGACTACGTCGGTGTCGAGGTAGGAGGGCTCGGTGACCGTGGCGATCGGGCTGTCGACCGCGGTATCGATCGTGCCCGGCTGCTCGGCACGATAGACGCGGTAGCCCTCGAGGTCCCCGTTGGCATCGGCTGCCGGGTCCCATGTCAGCGTCACCTGGGCGTCGCCAGGATCGGCCGTCAGGCCGGCCGGAACCGTGGGCGGCCCGTCCTCCACCTCACCGGAGATGTACTTCTCGTCGAGGTGGGCCGTCAGCTGCGCGAGCTCGTCGGCATCGAGGACCCGGTCGTAGACCAAGACGGCGGCCACGTCCATGTCGAGAGTGGGTGCGCCGTCCACCTCGGCCCCGAGGATGATGCGATCGGCCGCCGTGGTGAGCGAGACGGTTCCGTTATCGATCTCGGCGCCATCGCGGTAGTGAGCAAACGCGCTGCCGTCGTAGGTGATGGCCTGAACCAGCCATCCTGCTCCCGTTCCGGCCACGCCCGAGTCGTGGTCGGCACACCACCCCTGGAGGGCGAGGTTGCCGGTGGCGGACACGCCCGTGCCGAAGGTCATCCCGCAGTACGGGGCGCCCCACCCGAAGCCGCCCCATCCGTCCGAGTCGTAGCTCGCCACCACGGCGACGGTGCGATCGGCGGCGCCGAGCGGCATGCCGTTGAGGCCCCCATCGCGCTCGAGCGCGTCGGCGTCGCCGTCGAACGCGATGGCGGGCATACCGCTGGGCGACGTGGTCATGTCGGGGTCGCCGTGCGGATCGTCGAGGTCGTTGCCGCGGCCGGACTGGTCGAGCCAGCCACCCACGTGGTTGGCGCCATCCTTGATGACGTTGAGGTCGGACTCGAGATGCAACGTGAGGCCATCCGCGGGGAAGTCACCCGTCAGAGGCGCGAGGCTCACGGAGAAGTCCACACTGTCCTCGGCACCAGGGTTCTCGTACTCGCCGTGGGAGGCGTCCGCGATGGTCGCCGTGACGGTGTGCGCCCCCTCGGAGACACCGGTGAAGGTGTGGGAACCGGTGGCGCCCATGACGGTGACATGCTCGCCGTCGTCGAGGGTGAGGTGCACGTGGTCGCCCGCAGCGAACCCGCCGCCGGTCTCCCATCCGACCGTGACGTCGCCGCCGCGCAGGCTCTGACCGGGGCTCGGTGCCGTGATCGTCACCGTGGGCGGCTCGGGCTCCTCGACGATGCCGTCGAGGTAGGCCTGGGCGAAGTAATCCTGAATCTGGGCCTGCTCGGTGGGCGACACCGCGCGGTCGTAGACCAGGACCTCCGCGACATCCATGGCGACCTTGCGGTTGTCGTTCAGCTCCGCGCCCAGGCGGATGCGGTCCGCACCGGTGTCATAGGCCTGGGTCCCGGCGTCGATCTCCACGCCGTCGCGGTAGTGCACCCAGGCGTCGTCGTCGAGCACAATGGACTGGACCAGCCAGCCCTCGCCATCGGCGGGCGAATCGGAATCGGCGTCTCCTGCGCCGCCCCAGCCTTGGATCCCCAGGTCACCGTCGGAGGTGCGCACGGGCCCCCAGGCCTCACCCGTGTAGGGCGCGCCATACGTGAACCCGGCCCAGCCGCCGGTGGTCGAGGATCCGTCGTAACGCACCAGGGCGAAGACGGAGCGGTCCGCGCCGTCCGTGGGCAGCCCCGCAAAGCCTGAGCGTCCCATGCCGTCGTCCACACCGTCGAAGCTCACCACGTTGTGGCCCGCAAGCGCGCCGGTGATGAGGCTCGGTGAGCCCGTGGTGGCGGCGAGCGCATTGCCCGACGCGGTGAGGTCCGACCATGCCGTCACGGAGCCGCCCGACGCGGTCACGCCTTGGTCGCCTTGGAGGCGCATGACCAGACCCTCCGTGACCGGAGCGGCACACGGCCCACTCTGGGTGAAGACGGCGGTGAGGGTCGAGTCTTCATCGGGCACCGTGGCGGCGTGGGTCGCAGCGCCGCCGTCGGACCAGTGATCGAACACGTATCCCTCGCCGTCGAGGCACTGAGGCGACCGAGCAGTCACGGTGTGCTCGAAGCCGATGAGGGTGTCGTGCACCCACGGCGTGGAGCGCGGCACACTGTCGAGGTTGACCACGAGCCCGGCAGGCTCGGTCGCCAGCGTCAGGTCGACCTTGTCGGGGAACACCTCCACCGTGTCGGTGCCGACCAAGCCGTCGGCGTCGGTGACGGTCAACGTGATCCGATACCAGGTCTCATTGCTGTAGTCGTGCCCACTCGTGGGAATCTCGAACTCACCACGGGGGCCGTCGGGAATGAGGTCCGCGGGGTGGAAGTGGTTGTCGTGACCGAACTGGACCGTCCATGCGTAGTTCTCGTCGTCGAGCGCCCCATCGTCGGTCGCGGACCCGGACACCGCGATGGTGTCGCCCGCCCGGAACAGCGCGCCGTCGGCCGGCGAGGTGATCTCGACCTCGGGCGCGACACCCGCCTGGATCCGGATGGTGTCAGAGGCGACCGTGTGGGTGCCATCCGAGACGCTGACGTACGCGTCATAGGGGCCGTCCACCGAGTAGGTGTGCGAGGCCTCCGCGCCGGTCGCGGTGGCGCCGTCACCGAAGTGCCACGTGTACTCCAACGCGTCGCCCTCGGGATCGGTCGCGCTCGCGGTAAAGGCCACCTCAAGCGGTGTGGGGCCCTCGGTGACGTCGGCCGTGGCCGTGGTCACCGAGGGTGCCTGGTTGCCGCCCTCGTACACGACGCGGCGGATCTGGCCGGTCGCGATCAGGGCGTAGTACAGCGCCCCGTCGCCGCCCTGCTCGATCGACACCACGGTGGTGGGGTTACCCGGGATCTGTTCCGAGGGGCGGAAGGGGAAGTCTCCCGTGACCGTCTCGCCCGACTCGTCGAAGGTGAGGTAGCGAATCATGTGGCGCGTGTAGTCACCGTAGAAGTACACGCCGTCCCAGGCCGCCGGGAACTGATGGCCTCGGTAGACGAAGCCTCCGGTCAGCGACGCGTTGTTGTCCGCCGAGTTCGCGTGTTGGTAGGCGAAGATCGGCTCGGCCTCGTCGCCTGCCACGATGGGGCATTCGGGGAAGTCGGTATAGGGCGCGGGTCCCTCGCAGTAGGGCCACTGGTAGTTGAGGCCGCGGTACGCCTCGTCGTATTTGACGAGGTGCACGTCTTCCCACGACTCGGGGACGTCGTTTCCCCCCACCTCGCCGACCAACATGCGGTTCGTCTCGATGTCCCAGCTCGCGCGGAACGGGTTGCGCAGCCCGTAGGCCCAGATGTACGGGTGGGCGCCGCCGGCACCGTCGGCGAACGGGTTGTCGGGGGGCACCGAGCCGTCGGTGGCGACACGGATGATGCTGCCCGAGGCGTCCGTGAGGTCCTGAGCGCGCTCGCCGTCGAACTTGTCGCCGTTGGTGAGCCACAGGTTGCCGTCGGGCCCCACGTCGAGGCCGCCGCCGTAGTGGCAGCAGCTCGTGTATCCCGTGGTGTCCTGCCACACGACCATCTCCGATGCCGTGCTTGCCCGGCTCGTCAGTCCCCCGGCGTTCTCGGTGTGGGTGAAGCGGCTGATCCGGCCCTTGCCCGGCGTCTGCGGGTGGTAGTACAGGTACAGGTACCCGTTGGACGAGAAGTCGCGGTCGAGGGCGATGTCGATGAGGCCGCGCTCTGCGGTCACGTCGATGTTCGTCAACGTCATGTAGGCCTGCGTCTGCATCGGCACCGTGCCAGGGTTACCGATGAGGATGCGGCCCTCCTTCTCGAGCACCAGCATGCGGCCGTCCGGCAGGAACGTCATCGAGATGGGCTGGTTAAGCCCTGCCGTCAGCACCGCCTCGTCCGTGAAGCCCTCCAGCGAGAGCGCGCTCGCCGGTTCAGACGAAGCCTCGACCTCCTGCGCCGCGCCGCCCGTGTCGACCTCTGGTGGCGTCGGATCCGCCGCCGTCAGCGTCCCCACGATCGTCGAGATCACCGTGATCACCACCGCCTGAATCAGGCGAAGAAGTGGTGAAGTCCCCCATAGACGCATGCCAAAAAAGCTCATGATGTTGCTTCCCCCCGGAGCTATCACTGTGACTTACGTCACATGTGGGCATCGTAGCGTGGACACGGGGCGGCGCAACCGGAGCGGCCCAACACCCCACCCGGGAGCGGGTTTGATCACATTCGAGGCACGTCACGCATCTTTTGTTTGACATGCGGCATAAGTCCCTTGAGGTTCGGGCCATGGTCATCGTCGATCATCTCCCGCACCGCCGCCGGCATCACCGGCGCACGGCATCGGCACGCACCACACACGCGCCGCCCTGACGACCACGAGCCCGCCGCCACGTCTCATTCAAGACGCAACGACGGGCTCGCACCCTCACCCTCATCACGACGACGTCGCTCCTCGCTGGAACGACAGCGACGCCGTCATCCCAGACGGGGATCCGGCACATGCACTCTACTGCCGCACACACGTGTGCGGCAGGTCATGTGCTCTCCTCGCGCGGTCCACGGCGTTCGCCGTGCGGCCACCGCGCCGCCCCGACCCCCGGAGCGGCGTCCCCACCACGGCGGCAACGTTGCCGCCGAGAAGGAGAAGCACCATGAATACCACCACCCGCACCCGCCGCGCCCTCGCGGCGTTCGCGACGGTTGCCGCCGCCACGGCGGGCGCCTTCGCGGTCTCAGCCCCCGCATCGGCCGCCCCCAGCGACAACGCCAACCCCCGCGCTCACGAAGCCTCCCGCTGTGCGGGCACCTCGGTGCCCGCCAACAAGATCTCGATCCAGCTGTACAGCTACAACTCCTGGGTGCGCGAGGTCGGCATCGACACCGTGCTCGACGAGCTCGAGGAGATCGGTATTCGCAACGTCGAGCCGTTCGCCGGTTCGTACGGTTCGTACACCCGCGCAGAGTTCCGTGACGAGCTACGCGACCGCGGCATGCGGGCGCTGTCCTCCCACGGCAGTACAGCGGAGGCCAGCTTCGACCAGACCCTCGACGAGGCGAAGACGCTGGGGCAGAAGTGGGTCGGATCGGGCGGGTTCGCGAGCCCCGGCATCAGCTCGTACGAGAACACCCTCGCCACGGCGGAGACCATGAACCGGCTGGGAGAGCAGTCCGTCAAGAACGGCACCGGGAAGTTCTTCGGCCACAACCACTGGAGCGAGTTCACGACCACGTACGAGGACCCGACCACCGGTGAGGTGAAGTCCGCGTGGGAGATCCTGGTGGAGAACACTGATCCCCGCTACGTCACGTTCCAACTCGACGTCTACTGGGCCACCAACGCAGGCGTCGACGTGGTCGGGCTACTCGAGGAGCACGGCGACCGCGTGGAGCTGCTGCACATCAAGGACGGCAACGCGCCGTTCGGCTTCGGCGACCTCACCGACGTCGGCGAAGGCGACATCGACTGGGCGCCGATCCTCGAGGCCGCTCAGGGCAAAGTGGGCCTGTACGTGCTGGAGCGCGACGGTGCCCCGGCCAGCGCGGAGTTCGCCCGCGACAGCTTCAACTTCCTGACCTGCTTCACCTACTAGGCCGACCGGCGGCGGGGCCAGTTCACATGAGCGAGCCGGCCCCGTCGCCTCGGACGGCGCGATCAGTGCCTCCCGAGGCGCTCTCGACGAGCGTGAGTTGCTAGCGCAGGCCCACGGGTCGAGCGAGCGCCGTCTCGATCAGCGTCTGCACCAGTTCGGGGTACTCGATGCCGGCCGCAGCCCACATGCGCGGGTACATGCTCGTAGGCGTGAAGCCCGGCATGGTGTTGATTTCGTTGATGACGATGTCGCCGGCGTCGGTGACGAAGACGTCCACCCGCGCTAGACCTTCGGCGCCCACGGCCCGGAAGGCGGCGATCGCGGTGTCCCGCACGCGCCGCTCGAGCTCGGGCGGAAGGTCAGCCGTCGACACGAGATTGACCGCGCCTTCGTCGAGGTACTTTGCCTCAAAATCGTAGAAGTCGTGGCCGCCGCCTGTGATGATCTCCCCCGGCACGGACGCGCGCGGGCCGTCGACCGTCTCGAGCACCGCCGTCTCGATCTCGCGGCCGGACACCGCCTGTTCGATGAGCACCTTAGGGTCGTGCTTCGCGGCATCCGCCACGGCTGCCTCGAGCGTCGCCAGGTCGGAGACCTTGGAGATCCCCATCGACGAGCCCGCCCGCGCGGGCTTGACGAAGACGGGCAGACCCAACGCCTCGACGTCGGCGATCCGGTCGGCGACGCGGTCGCCGCGCAGGAGGGTCACGTCGGGCGTCACAGGCAGACCGGCCGCGCGAAACGCGGTCTTCATGAACTGCTTGTCCATGCCCGCGGCGGAGGCCAGCACGCCCGATCCGACGTAGCGCACGTCGACGAGTTCGAGCGCTCCCTGGACGGTCCCGTCCTCGCCGTAGGGTCCGTGCAGCACGGGGAAGACCACGTCGATCTCGGCTAGCGGCGACACCGTGCCATCGCCGTCGAGCACCGACCAGGCGCGCTCCCCCGCTCGGGTGGGAGCCAGGACGGTGTCCGCAGCGTCCCGCACCTCGGGCATCTCTCCGTCGATAATCGCCCAGTCCGCGGGATCCGTGGGCGCTGGCACCCAGCGCCCCTCGCGCGTGATGCCGATGGCGACCACGTCGTAGCGATCACGGTCGATCGCACCGAGCACGCCGCCCGCGGTCACGCACGACACGCCGTGTTCGGAGGACCGGCCACCGAACACGACGGCGACGGTGGCACGCGCCATCAGGCGCCCTCGGCCTTGCGTGGGCGCGATACCAGCGCGTTCAGCACGTCCTGAATGGGGGCGCCGTCGTGGAGCATCGCGACGACCGCATCGCAGATCGGCACATCGACGCCGTGTTCGCGCGCGAGTTCCTGAATGGACTCGGAGGTCTTCACGCCCTCGGCCGTTCCGCCGGTGCGCGCGATCGCGTCCTCCAGGCTCAGTCCTCGTCCCACGTGCGCGCCCAGCGTGTGATTGCGGCTCAGCGGCGACGCGCACGTGGCGATGAGGTCGCCCATGCCCGCCAGGCCCGAGAAGGTATCGGGCTGCGCGCCCAGGGCGGTCCCGAGCCGCGTGATCTCTGCGAGCCCGCGGGTGATGACGGTCGCGGTGGTGTTGTGACCGAACCCCAGTCCGTCGGCCACGCCCACGGCGACAGCGATGACGTTCTTGAAGGCGCCGCAGAGCTCGACGCCGACGAGGTCGGCGTTCGTATAGGGACGGAAATAGGAGGACGCCGATGCCGCGGCCACCAGTTCGGTGGCATGCGTCGCGGTGCCCGCGACGACCGTCGCGGTGGGCTGGCGGGAGGCGATCTCGCGGGCCAGGTTCGGTCCGGAGACGACGGCCAGTCGCTCGTCGGGCAGATCCCACACCTCGGCGAGCACCTGGCTCATTCGCTCGTGGGTGCCGATCTCGATGCCCTTCATGAGCGAGACCACCACCGCATCGGCCGGCACCAGGTCCGCCCACTGAGCAACGACCGAGCGCAAGATCTGTGCGGGCAGTGCGACGGCGACGATGTCGGCGCCCTCAAGCGCCTGCGCAATGTCCGTGGTGGCCGTGAGGCTCGTGGGGAGGTCGAGATCGGGCAGGAAGCGCTGATTGCGGTGCTCGGCATTGATCTGCGCGGCAGCCTCCGCGTCGCGGCCCCACAGGGTGACGTCGGTGCCCGCATCGGCCATCACGGCGGCGAAGGTGGTGCCCCAGGCGCCGGCTCCGAGGACGGCGGCGCGGGTCATCGGCCACCATCCTCTCGTCGCATATCCCAGGCCACAGCGGGGGCCTTTTCTCCCCGGATGTCTTCGAGCATGGCAGTCAGGCTACCCATGATCCGGTCGGTCGCGCGCCGCAGGGTATCGATGTCCCGGTCGGGTCCGCGGAACTCGGAAAGGTCCACCGGAGCACCGGCACGGACGATGACCTTCTTGGGCGGAATGAGGTGCGGCCGCTTGCCGTAGGGGTCCAGCAGGTGCTGTGCTCCCCACTGCGCGATCGGCACGACGGGAACGTCGTAGTCGAGCGCCATCCGGGCCGCTCCGGTGCGCGCCATCATGGGCCATAGTTCGGGGTCGCGCGTGAGGGTGCCCTCGGGAAACACTGCGATGGAGTCGCCGCGTTGGAGGAGTTTCGCTGCCGCGTCGACGGCGTCCTTGGCGCGCGCCGAACCGCGGTGCACCGGCACCTGGTCGAGCCCGCGCAGGCCGCGCCCGGCCAGTGGGATGTCGAACAGCGACGCCTTGGCGAGGAAGTGCGGCGCCTGGCCGTGGTCGTACAGATAGTGCGCGAGCGTGAACGGGTCCGCGTACGTCATGTGGTTCGACACGGCGATGAAGCCTGTGTCGGTGGGGAGGTTCTCGCCGCCGGACCAGTCGCGCCGGGTGACGCCAAGCAGAATGGGCTTGATGAAGAACGCGGCGGTCTTGAACCCCGCGGGCATGGGACGGGGCATGATCAGGCGATCTCCGCACCCAGCGCCGTGAGCTTGCCGCGGAAGTTCTCGTAGCCGCGGTCGATGATGCCGATGTTCGACACGGTCGAGGTGCCCTCGGCCGCGAGCGCGGCGATGAGGTACGAGAAGCCGCCGCGAAGGTCGGGTACCTCGATGTCGGCCGCGGCGAGCGGCGTGGGGCCCGAGATGACGGCGGAGTGCTGGAAGTTCAGCTGCCCAAAGCGGCACTGCTTGTCGCCCAAACACTCGCGGAACAGCTGCACCTGTGCGCCCATCTGGTTGAGCGCCCCGGTGAAGCCCAGGCGGTTTTCGTAGACGGTTTCGTGGACGATCGACAGGCCCTTGGCCTGCGTCAGCGCGACCACCATGGGCTGCTGCCAGTCGGTCATGAAGCCGGGGTGCACGTCGGTCTGCAGTGCGATGGGCTTGAGGTCGGTGCCCGGGTGGTAGAAGCGGATGCCGTCGGCGGTGATGTCGAACTCGCCGCCGACCTTGCGGAACACGTTGAGGAAGTAGCCCATGTGACGCTGCTGGGCGCCGCGCACGAAGATGTCGCCCTTAGTCGCGAGGGCGGCGCAGGCCCAGGATCCGACCTCGATGCGGTCCGTCAGCGCCGTGTGGTCGTAGCCGCGCAGCTCGCTCACTCCCTCGATGGTGAGCGAGCGGTCGGTGTCGACAGAGATGATCGCGCCCATGCGCTGCAGCGTGTCGATGAGGTCCTTGATCTCGGGCTCGACGGCAGCGTTGTGCAGCGTAGTGATGCCCTCGGCCATGACGGCGGTCAGCAGCAGCTGTTCGGTGGCGCCCACCGAGGGGTAGGTCAGCTCGTGCTTGATGCCCTTGAGTCCGTTCGGGGCGCTCAGGTGCAGGCCGTCGGGGCCCTCGGTGACGACGGCTCCGAACTTGGTGAGGATTTCGAGGTGGAAGTCGATGGGGCGGTCGCCGATGCGGCAGCCGCCCAGGTCGGGGATCACCGCCTCGCCGATGCGGTGCAGCAGCGGCCCGCACAGCAGGATCGGGATACGGCTCGAGCCGGCATGCTGGGCGATCTGGAACGCGTCCGCGGTCGTGAGGTTGCTGGTGTCGGCGTGAAGGACACCGGTCTCGACGTCGTAATCGACGGGCGCGCCGTGCAGGCTGAGTAGCGACGAGACGATCTCGACGTCGCGGATCTGCGGAACGTTGCGCAGGGTCGACGGCGTGGAGCCGAGCAGGGCGGCCACCATCGCCTTGGAGACGAAGTTCTTAGCGCCGCGCACGTGGATCTCGCCACTGAGCGCACGCCCACCATGGACGCGAATGGAGTCGGTCATGGGGTCCATCTTCCCTTACCCGGGCTCAGACTCGTCACCCGCCGCGCGTCGCGGGCGTGGCAGGATCGGGACTCATGACGGGAGACACGGTGCTGTGTGCCGGGCTGACGACGCTCGATGTGGCGCATCTGGTGGACGGCGTGCCGCCGGCCAACCGCAAGGTGGCATCGCACGATTTCTTCGTCGCGGCGGGTGGACCCGCCACCAATGCGGCCGTGACCGCGGCGCGCCTGCAGGGGTCGTCGCGCCTCGTCACGGCGCTGCCGGCCCATCCGCTCAGCGACCTCATCGCGGCCGACCTCGCGGACTGCGGCGTGACCCTTGAGGTCTCCGACGACTCCCCCACCGGCCCTCCCCTGACCGCCGCCATCATGGTGACCCGCACGACGGGCGAACGCGCGGTCGTCTCCCCCACCGGCAGCGCCGTCGACGTGCCCGGGACCCCCGACGGCTTCGACCCCGAGGCGCTCCTGGAAGGCATCGGCGCGGTCGTCATCGATGGCTATCACCGCCACCTGTCGCTGCCGCTCGCGCACGCCGCCCGCGAGCGCGGCATCCCCGTGGTCCTCGACGCGGGATCCCACAAGCCCTACACCGAGGCGCTCCTGACGGTCACCGATGTGGCCGTGGTCTCCGACGACTTCGCGTTTCCCGACGTCGGCTCGGACCCGTATGCGACCCTCGCGCGCCTGATCGATCGCGGCGCTACCGCGGCGGTCATCAGCCGCGGCGCGGCTCCCTTGCTCGTGACGACGGGAGGCCCGGTCGTCGAGGTACCGGTCGAGCCCGTCCCCGTGGTCGATACGCTCGGCGCGGGCGATGTGCTGCACGGCGCGCTAGCGCATCGGCTCGCGACGCGGGGGTACGTCACCGAGCGCCTGGCCGAGGACCTCGCCTGGGCCTCACGGGTGGTCGCGGTGTCCCTTGGATCGTTCGGGACGCGTGCGTGGTTGTCGCGGCCGATGCCGTCCTAAGGGACCGCGGGCGTCTCTCCATCCGTCAGGAGCCTGTTGGCGGCCGGTGAGGTCGCTCGGATCACCTCGTCGTTCGCCCTATCGACCCGGTCGACCCAGGCGACGGCGTCCGCCCGATCCCGCCCCGTCGTGACGCGGCGCGCGATGAGACGTGCGCGCGTCACGGCCCACGGCACGTCAAGGAACCACAGGTCGTCCAGGAGTGGGCGCACACGCTCCCACCCGTCGCGAAGAAGGCCCAGGTAATTACCCTCGACGATGACGACCCGAACGCCCGCGGGGACGGCAATCGCGTCCTTCACAGGCTCGTGGAGGTCGCGTGAGTAGGCCGGTGCGGTCAGGGCGTCGCGGCCGGGCTCGCGTAGACGGACGAGCAGGGCCACGAGGGCATCCACATCGTAGGTGTCCGGCGCGCCCTTGCGACCGGCCAGGCCCCTCAGTTCGAGTGCGGCGTTCGAGAAGTGAAAACCGTCTATGGGGACGACGACGGCGGAGCCAGCCGCGGCATCGGCCATCCGAGCAGCAAGCGTGGACTTGCCCGCCCCTGGCGGGCCCGCCAGGCCGATGACGCGTGTCACGGCGCCGTCACAAAGATGTCGAACAGGTCGGGGTGGTGGCCGTGCACCAGTACGGCGAACACGACGGCGTCAAACAGCAAATGGACCGCAAGCACGTACCCGAGCGACTTGAATCGCGCGAAAATCCACCCCTGGACCAGGGCAAACGGGATGGTGAGGGCCGGTCCCCACTCGCGATAGCCCAGCTCCCACAGGAAGGACACGAACACGGCGGCCTGCAGGACATTCGCCAGCGGCATGGGGAAGTGTCGACACAGCAACGCGAACACCGTGCAGATGAAGAAGAGCTCGTCCCACAACCCCACGGCGTTGACGCCCACGAACAGGCGGGCGATGTCGCTGTCGCCGGAGAGGTCGGGCCAGTTGAGGTAGGCACCGGAGCCCAGGAAGTAGAACGGCAGGATCAGATAGCCGGCCACCACCACCACGCCCAGGTAGATCCATTGGGCGCGGGTCCAACGTCGCCCTGTCATGACGGGGAAGGAAATGATGCGCTGGCGGGTAACCCAGTGGTCGAGCGCCCACGGCACCAGCACCGCGAGGCCCAGCGCGAGCGTGAAGCGCGTCATGCCCGGGTCGGACAGGTCGGCTTGGAGGGAGATGGTCGAGATGATGGCCTGGCCGAGCGCGATGAGTCCCAGGTCGCGCGCGAGGGCACGGTCGATGGCCACGGCGAGCACGAGGCCCACGAGCAGCGGCAGGTAACCCGCGGGGCGCACGTGCAGGGCGAACAGGGGGATGGCCGCGCCGCACACGAGGGCAGCGGCGAGCACGCGCGCCAAGTCCCGTGCGTCACCCACCCAGGCGGGCGCCGTGGGTGCGGTGGTCTTGCCTGCGGGAGACGCGACGGATCGGGCCATGCGCGCCAGCATGCCATGCCACCCCTCGCACCTTCAGTTTGGCCCACACCTGTGACGCGTGTGAACGGCCGTGACGCATGCGACGGTCACTGGAGTCCCATGCGTCACATCAGCCTCATCTGTGGGCCACACCGATAGTGCGTCAGACGGCGACGCGGCGGGTCAGCGCCGGATAGGCCGCGAGCAACGTGACCTGGCGCACCACATTGAGGGTGAGGAAGCAAGTCCAGACCAGGCCGTTGGAGAGCCCCACGGTCGCCGAACCGATCAGCAGCACGGGCACGAACACCCCCAACACAGACACCGCCATGGCGATGAACATCAGCCCCGACTGCCCCGCGCCAAGAAACACTCCGTCGAGCCAATAGGCACCCCAGGAAAGCAGCGGTAGTAGCGCGATCCATATCCAGTAGTCGGTCGCGGCGTCGCGCACCCCTGGCAGGCTGGTGAGGGCCGCGAGGATCAGGTCGCGACCCAGCCAGTACGCGGCGGTGAGGCCGAGACCGATGGCCGCCATGGGGATCGCGGACGCGAGTACCGCGGCATGCAGCGAGGGCAGGTCGCCTGCGCCGGCGGAGTGCGCCACCAGCGCCTCGGCCGCATTCGCATAACCGTCAAGCGCATACGAGGCGACGTTCATGAGTTGCAGCATGATCGCGTTGGCGGCGAGGATCTCGGGGCCAAAGTGTGAGCCGATGGACGCGACGAAGGTGACGACGGACGTGAGCAGCGCGGTGCGGGCCATGAGGGCGCCGTTGAAGCGTGCGAGCGCCCCCCATCCGCGGCGCAAGGTCGCGTCCCGCCAATCGCGTGCGGTGGCGCGTTGCTCGGCAGTGAGGCGGCGCCAGAGCATGGTCACCGCGAGGGCCGCGCCGATCCACTCGGATCCGAAGGTGCCCCACGCCGCCCCCGCGGCGCCGAGGCCCGCACCACCCACGAGGACGAGGTCGAGCACGATGTTCGCGGCGGCCTGGACCGAGGCGACGAGTAGCGGGATCCGGGTGTTCTTCGCGCCGATGAAATAGCCCGAGACGATCAGCGTCACGAGCAGCGCCGGGAGCGAGAGGCCGCGAATGAGCGTGTAGGTCAGCGCCGCGTAGCGCGCGGGCCCCTCGGGGGCAAGGATATGCAAGATGCCAGGCACGATGGCCCACATGAGGACCAGCCACGCGGCAGCCATCGCCGCCGCGAGCGCCCCCGCGCGCTGCACGTGACGCACGGCCCCCACGCCGTCACCCGCACCCAGCGCCCGGCCCACGAGCGAGGTCGTCCCCGCACGCAGGAACGAGAAGATCCAAAACAGTGTCGAGATGACGGCGGCGCCGAGTCCCACGGCACCAAGGTCGGTGGCGGTCGCGAAGTGGCCTAGCGCGGCCGTATCGACGAGCCCCGCGAGCGGGACGGCGACGTTGGAGGCGATGGCGGGCAACGCAAGCGACGCCGCGGCCCGATGCGGAAGCGGTCGGGCGACGCGGCGTCGCTGCGGCTGTGCTGAGGAGTTCGTGGGCGTCCTTACTGGGCGGGCCTGGCGGCCTCGACGACGAACTTCTCGTCGGTCTTGGCCGGCAGAGTCTTGGGGCGCCACGCGTCGCGGGTCGCCTCGAAGGCGGTGATGTCCGCCTCATTTTGCAAGGTCAGGCCGATGTCGTCGAGCCCCTCCATGAGGCGCCAGCGCACGTAGTCGTCAATCTCGAACGGAACGGTGAGTTCGCCGACGGTGACCGTGCGATCCTCGAGCGAGACGGTGATCTCCTTGCCCGGCTCGGTCTCAAGCAGCTTCCAGATGAGCTCGATGTTCTCCTGGCTGACGATGCCGGTGACGAGGCCCTGCTTGCCCGAATTACCGCGGAAGATGTCCGCGAAGCGCGAGGCGAGGACGACCTTGAAGCCGTAGTCCTTCAGCGCCCACACGGCGTGCTCGCGCGATGAGCCGGTGCCGAAGTCAGGACCCGCGACGAGCACGGAGCCGGCCTTGTATTCGTCCTGGTTGAGGATGAAGGACTCGTCACCGCGCCAAGCGGCAAACAGCGCGTCCTCGAAGCCCGTGCGGGTGACGCGCTTGAGGTAGACGGCGGGGATGATCTGGTCGGTGTCGACGTTCGAGCGACGCAGCGGGACGCCGATGCCGGTGTGGGTGGTGAACTTCTCCATGGCGGCTGCTCCTTTAGGCGCCGGCACCGACGAGAACGTCGGCATCGGCCAGGTCGGCGGGGCTGGACAGGGTGCCACGAATCGCGGTGGCGGCGGCGACGAGCGGGCTGACCAGGTGGGTGCGGCCACCCTTGCCCTGGCGGCCCTCGAAGTTGCGGTTCGAGGTCGACGCGGAGCGCTCCTCGGGCTTCAGCTGGTCGGGGTTCATGCCGAGGCACATCGAGCAGCCCGCATTGCGCCATTCGGCGCCGAACTCGATGAAGACCTTGTCGAGGCCCTCCTGCTCCGCCTGCAGGCGCACGCGCGCCGAGCCGGGCACCACGAGCATCCGGGTGTGCGGCGCCTTGGTGCGGCCCTGGATGATCTCGGCCGCGGCGCGCAGGTCCTCGATGCGGCCGTTGGTGCACGAGCCCAGGAAGACGGTGTCGATCGCGAGGTCGCGCAGCGGCTGACCGGGAGTGAGGCCCATGTACTTGATGGCGTTCGCGGCGGCCTCGCGCTCGTCGGCGTCGGCGATCTCGGCCGGGTTGGGCACGGTCGCGGACAGCGGCAGGCCCTGGCCGGGGTTGGTGCCCCAGGTCACGAACGGCTCGAGGTCGGCGGCGTTGAGGGTGACCTCGGTGTCGAAGACGGCGTCGTCGTCGGTGGTCAGCGTGCGCCAGTAGTCGACGGCGGCGTCCCAGTCGGCGCCCTCGGGGGCGTGGGGACGGCCCTTGACGTACTCGAACGTGGTCTCGTCGGGAGCGATCATGCCGGCGCGGGCGCCCGCCTCGATCGACATGTTGCAGATGGTCATGCGCGCTTCCATCGACAGCTTCCGGATGGCCTCGCCGCGGTACTCCAAGACATAGCCCTGACCGCCGCCGGTGCCGATCTTCGCGATGATCGCGAGGATGATGTCCTTCGCGGTGGAGCCCTCGGGCAGCTCGCCGTCGACGTTGATCGCCATCGTCTTAAATGGCTTGAGAGGCAGGGTCTGGGTGGCGAGCACGTGCTCGACCTCGGAGGTGCCGATGCCAAACGCGAGCGATCCGAATGCTCCGTGCGTCGAGGTGTGCGAGTCGCCACACACCACGGTCATGCCCGGCATAGTCAGGCCCAGCTGGGGGCCCACGACGTGGACGATGCCCTGGTCGGCATCACCCAGCGAGTGGATGCGGATGCCGAACTCCTTCGCGTTGTTGCGCAGGGTGTCGACCTGGGTGCGGCTGGTGAGGTCGGCGATCGGCTTGTCGATGTCGAGCGTGGGGGTGTTGTGGTCCTCGGTGGCGATCGTGAGATCGGGACGGCGCACCTGACGGCCGGCCAGGCGTAGGCCCTCGAACGCCTGGGGGCTGGTGACCTCGTGGCACATGTGCAGGTCGATGTAGATGAGGTCGGGCGCGCCGTCCTCACCCTTGCGGACCAGGTGGTCCGCCCACAGCTTCTCTGCGAGCGTGGTTCCCATGTTTTCCTCCGTGCTGCTCGACGTCTCACGATGCGAGACGGTAGTATCGCTCTATGGACAATCATAGCGGCGTGGGCGTCGTTGACAAGACGGCCGCCATCCTCAGCGCGCTCGAGAAGGGGCCGGCCACTCTCGCCGAGCTCGTCACCTCCACCCATCTTGCGCGCCCCACCGTGCACAGGCTCGCGCTCGCGCTCGAGCACCACCACCTGGTCGGACGCGACGCATCCGGCGCCTTCGTGCTGGGCGACCGGTTCGCCCAGCTGGCCGCCTCCGTGGGCGAGGACCGGCTCGTCTCCGCGGCGCTTCCCGTCCTCACGACCCTTCGCGACCGCACCGGAGAGTCCAGCCAGCTGTACCGCCCGCACGGCGACCAGCGCATCTGCATCGCGGCCGTCGACCGGCCCGTCGGTCTGCGCGACTCGATCCCCGTCGGCACCACCATGACCATGACGGCGGGTTCCGCCGCCCAGGTCCTGCTGGCGTGGGCCGAGCCCGAGCGCATGCACACCGCACTCGCGCGCGCCGTGTTCAGCGCGGCCGACCTGGACCGGGTGCGTTCGCGCGGGTTCGCCGAATCGGCCGGTGAGCGCGAGCAGGGGGTGTCCTCCGTCTCCGCTCCCGTGTGGGGCACCGCAGGCACCGTCATCGCGGCAGTGTCGATCTCCGGTCCCATCGAGCGCCTCACCTCTCACCCCGCGGGCGAGCACGCCGATGCCGTCATGGACGCCGCGCGCCAGCTCTCCGACGTGCTCCGACGCACGGAGCATTAGGCGCCGCTGCGCACGGGCGGCAGCTCGCACGCCGGTCCGGGGGACCTTCGTCCCGTGCGAAGAGGGCGTGGCGGGCGTATACCGGAAGACATGGACACCGTGATCGTCTATGAGTCGATGTGGGGCAACACCGCCGCCATCGCGGAGTCGATCGCGGGAGGCTACGGCGACGGAGCCGTCGCCATGACGACCGACGAGGCGACACCCGCCGTCATCGAGAAGGCGCGGCTCGTGATTGCCGGCGCTCCCGTCCATGCCCTCAACCTCCCGACGGACGCGACGCGAGCATCGGCCCAAGCCAAGGACTCCCCCGGGCACGTGCCAGCCGATCTCACGCACCCGTCGCTGCGCGCCTGGCTCGAGGCTCTCCCTGCGGGCCCGCGCTGGTACGCGGCATTCGAGACGCGGATCGTAGGGCCGCTGGGACATGGCTCGGCCGATGCCATCGCAAGGGCTTTCAGCGCGGCCCGCTACGAGGCGCTGGATCGCCCCCACAGCTTCACGGTCACGATGCGTCAGCACACCCAGGCACCTGCGGCGATGCTGTTGCCGGGCCAGGAACAGCATGCCTTCGAATGGGGCATCCACCTGCGTCACCTTGTGACGCACACTCCCGAACTCGAGTAGCTGCCACGCCCGCGCGGCTACCGGCTGTCGCCGATCACCGCCGAGGGCGCCTCGCCACTTTCGAGTTCCCGGCCGATGCGCCGCACCAGCGGATAGACGCCGTCACCATTCGGCCCCATCTCGGCCACCACAAGCAAGATGGCGTCGGATCCCACGGGGCGCGACACCACTTGCTTCTCGGCTGCGTACACCACGTGTCCCTGCATGCCCTCGAGGCCCATGGCCCCGCCTACCACCGCGGCAGTCGCCGCCGCCATCGCGGCCGCCGCGGCACCCTTCTCGCGTTCCTCCAGCGACGCCGTGTCGAAGTGCGCGACGCCGTCGGCGTGTGCGACGACCACGCGGGACACCCCGGGGTGCTCGAGAAGTGGCGCCACCATCAGCGCACAGTCTTGCCGCGCCATCATGACGCGATCCGAGTGTTCGACAAGGCGCGCAAGTGCTCGGCCTCGGCACCGGCTGCCCGCAGCGCCGCGGTGAGATCCGTCTCGGCATCTACCAGGACGGCGAGCAGGTGGCCCGCATCGATGGGACACACCACGAGTGCTCCATTCTCGGCAAGGGTGATGTTCGCGCCGGCCACTCCCAGGGCAAACGACGTGGCGACGGTCGCGGCAAGGCCGTTGACCGCTGCCGTGAGCGCCGCGCCGCCGTCGCGCTGCGCGAGCGGCACGTCGTCGTACATCGCGATGCCGTCGGCGCGGGCGATGATCACGCGCCGCACACCGGCGAGGCTTTGTCTCAGGCGCGCGGCAGAAATCAGTCCGTGCTTGGGGACGATCATGCGCTCACCCGATGCAGGCGGGCACCGTCGGCCAGTGCGAGTGCAGCCGCGAGCACGCGGTTGACGTCCTCGGGCACGCGCGGGTCACACGCCACCACCGCCGCACCCGGCACCCCGACGAAGCGAGCAAGTTCTTCCGCATCCATCTGAGCAGAGTCCCATCTGTTCGCAGCGACAAGGTACGGAACCGACGGCGCGAACTCGGCGAAGCGGCGCACGACCGACTTCAGTTGGGCGAGGGCCTGCAGCCGGCTCGCGTCAACGAGCAACACATAGGCACCCATGCCCTGGGCGAGCAGCGGCCACATAAAACTAAAGCGCTCCTGGCCGGGTGCACCAAAAAGCGTCACAGTACGGCGGGTTCCTGAGTCAGTTGCAAGACGCACCGTGCCGTGGTCCATCGCGACGGTGGTTTGCTCCTTCAGGCGCGCGGTGTCATCGGATACTGCGCGCTCAGACGTCAAAGGGTCGTCTGCCGCGGTGGCGACAAACGTCGTCTTGCCGGCTCCGAAGGGCCCCGCGACAAGAATCTTGGTGATGTCAGTCATAATGTGAAGAGGACTGGGGGCGACCCGCGCAAGAACCACGGAGCCGCCCCCCTCACGTCTCAAATATCGAGCGACTGCTCGATGGTCTGGAGCTGGCGGCGCGCCATCGCGAGGTTCGCCCGGTCACGCGTGAGCACGAGGTAGATGAAGAGCCCCTGTCCCGAGGCCGAGCTCACCAAACGGATGAGGTGGAACTGGCTGCCGAGTGTGATGAGGATGTCCTCGATGCGGTCTTCGAGACCCAGCGAGTCCATCACGCGGAGCTTCGCGCGCACCACTTCGGTGTTCCCCGCAGCCGCGAGCTCGAGGTCGACGCCTCCGCCAGCGGTAGCGAGCGTCATTCCGGAGTCGAAGTCGACCAGCGCAGCGGCCATCGCGCCGTCGATCCCCATTGCTGCCGTCATGGATTCATTCGGAGTTGCCATCGTGATCCCTCCCCAGGGGCGCACCTCGGAGGACCGTGGCGCGATAGACGCCGGCACGCCAGACTTGCGCGCCGACCGCGAAAAGGCCCCGCCGGGATGACGGGGCCTGTCATATCCCCTGCGGTTTCGTTGCAGGGGACGGCGTAACGTTACGTATCAAAGGGGTGCCTGTCTAGCAGGCCGTTTACTTTCAATAGTGAGAAGGAACCGATCGGTGAGCGACCCTCAGCCCGGACCGCGGGCGCCACGACCCATCGTCGTCTTCGACGGGGATTGCGGCCTGTGCAACGGCTTTGTCGCCTGGCTCATCCGGCGCGATCCAGACGCACGATTCCTCATCGCGGGTTCGGCGGGCGAGGTGGGCCGTGCTGCGTTGACGGCGATGGGCCTGCCACACGACGTGGCACAGTCGACTCTCGTCATCGCGCTGCCAGAGGGGCCCGCCCTCAAGTCCGATGCCTCACTCACCGTCGCCGCCGGCCTCACCCGGCCGTGGCGTGCGCTGGCGCGCGTGGGTTTCGCGGTACCGCGCGGTGTGCGCGACCGCGCCTACGACGCGATCGCCGCACGGCGTCCGCGCCGGCCCGCCGAGGATGCGGCGTGTGGCACTCCCCCTGCATCGCTCGTCACCACCTGGCGCGAGCGGCTCGCCACTGTCGCCGATGTCACGGCGCTCGAGGAACGCCCGCCCCGCCGTCCATAGTCGCCGCTCGCCGAGCGGCGAGGTGACGGCCCCGCACCATCATCCGGGGCCGTCACCTCGTCGCCCTGCAAGCAGGGCTTCAGCGCTCTAGGGTTTGCCGCCCTCGCCGCGGGACTCGCCGGGCACCGCCGGTGCGGGGTCCTGACCTCTCTCGTCGACCGGGGCCACCGCGTCGGGCTTGCCCGCGTTCTCGGGCTTCCCGGTTGCGACAGACGTGTCGGGCTTGCCTGCTGCAGTCGGCACCTCGGCTTCGGCAGGCGCTGGCACATCAGCACCCTCACCCTCAGCACCGGACGTCCGACCGGCCGAGTGTTCCTCGGCGGACTCGCCCGTGCTCTCGGACTGGTGGGCATTCTCCGGCTGACCCACGGAGACGGGCGACGGGGCGTCGGGCACTTGGTCCGCGCCCGTCTCGGACGTGCGGGCGTCCGTCGCCTCGCCTGCCGCGACGGTGGGCTCATCGAGGAGCCCACGGGCGCGCTCGGACACCGCCGCGCCAAACTCGGCGCCGCGCGTGTCCTGGTCGGCCATCCACAGCAACATCTCGGACACCCGCGTACGGGTGTCGTGTGACTGCTCAGCGCCGTGAGCGAGGACAGACACGGCGGCCTCGCGCAGGCCCTCGGCGGCATCGCCCTCATCGAGGTCGTCGAGCGTCTCCGTCGCCAGGTCGGTGGCCCGGTCCACGTCTCCCCGGTCAACGAGCACACGCACTTCGTCGAGCCTCTCCTCGGCGCCACCGGCGTTGACCCCCACCCGCTCGAGGACGCGGTCAAGGCCATAGAGGGCATCACCGGGCGCGGCAGCATCGGCCGCAGCGGCGCCGGCGAAGCTCAGTCCCAGCACACCCACGACGGCGACGGTGGCACCCACCCGCCGCCTCCACGGCGAGCGG
The DNA here is from genome assembly GCF_002090135.1 of Demequina sp. NBRC 110055. Lineage (GTDB taxonomy): Bacteria > Actinomycetota > Actinomycetes > Actinomycetales > Demequinaceae > Demequina. The sequence continues at coordinate 113,722 of NZ_BBRL01000008.1, forward strand.
CGGGCGGCGGGCGCGCCCCCTGCCGGAGCAACGGCGGCCGCCAGCGTCGCGGCCATGGCCGCCGCCTGCGAGTCAGTCGGTGTCGCGGTGGCGCTCGCCCGCAGGGCCGCGACCACCGGCGAGAGGGCAGCGAGGTCGGGGTCCGCCACGGGCCGACCGGCCACGAGCGCGTCGACGTCACGCTCGGCGTGGGGGGTCGATGCGCGGCTCACATCCTTGTCATCGCTTGAGCGGCCGGAAACGTTACAGATCATTTCTCCCCGGAAGTATCGATCGCTCGTGACCGTGGGTGTCGAGCTGCTCGCGCAGGGCCTTCAGCGCGCGTGTCTGGATGACCCGTACCGCACCCTCGGACTTGTCGAGCGCCTGCGCGGTCTCCTTCACCGACATGTCCGCCACCACGCGCATGAGGATGACCTCGCGTTGCACCAGGCTCAGCCCCCGAATCAGGACACGCAGTTCGATGAGCGAGATCGCGGACAGCGCCTCGGACTCCACGTCGCCGTGCCAGTGCTCCTCGGCGAGCCCCGCGGGCTCGAGCCCGTCCGCCGTCTCGGGATGGCGACCACGCGAGCGCCACTCGTCGTGCCCGCGACGTCGCGCGATGGTGAATACCCACGCGCGAAAGTCGCTCTCGTCACCGGTGAAGCGGTGAATGTCGCGCGCGACGGAAAGGAAGGTCTCGGACAGGACGTCCTCGGTGGACTCCCCGAGAGCCATCGTCCCCCTTCCGCCGCGGCGAGCGCTCCCACAGCCGGAACGCGTGACGGGGGAAATTACCACGCATTGCGGACGAGCCGTGACCACGCGCCACTGCGGTGCAGAAACAGAAAAACTCCCCACCGAAAAGTGAGGAGTTTCATCCGTAGCCCCGACGGGATTCGAACCCGCGCTACCGCCTTGAGAGGGCGGCGTGCTAGGCCGCTACACAACGGGGCCCTAGCTGCTCCTGCCCCCTTCCGGGCGGCTGGCGCGAGATAAGACTCTACAGCATGGTGCGCGAGGTTTCCAAATCGCCGCCGACCCCAAGATCGGGGCGACGTGGCCATCCTCCTCCGCCACGGCATCGGTCGTCCACCTGTTGCCATTCCGGACGCGCGTTATGTAAAGTTGAGCGTAAGCGACTCAACCCTGTGTCGCACACCCCTCGACCACCAGGAGGCTCATCATGACCACCACCCCTCAGGCTCCTGACACCCAGGAGCAGTCCGCGCTCGAGCAATTCGGCCAGGACTTCACGGCGCTCGCCGAGGCGGGCAGCCTCGACCCCGTGATCGGCCGCGACGAGGAGATCCGCCGCGTCATGCAGGTACTCACGCGGCGCACCAAGAACAATGCCGTCCTCATCGGCGAGCCCGGCGTGGGCAAGACCGCGATCGTCGAGGGCCTTGCGCAGCGCATCGTTGCAGGCGACGTCCCCTCCTCCCTCAAGGACCGGCGCGTCATCGAGATCGCGATGAGTTCCGTCGTGGCCGGCGCCGCCTACCGCGGCCAGTTCGAGGAGCGCCTCAAGGCGATCCTCGCCGAGGTCGAGGCCGCCGAGGGACGCATCATCCTGTTCGTGGACGAGCTCCACACCATCGTGGGCGCCGGCAAGGCGGACGGATCGGTCGACGCGGGCAACATCTTGAAGCCCATGCTCGCGCGCGGGAAGCTGCGCATGATCGGCGCGACCACGCTGAACGAGTACCGCGAGCACATCGAGACCGACAGCGCGCTCGAGCGCCGCTTCCAACCGGTCTACGTGGGCGAGCCGTCCATCGAGGACACGGTCGCGATCCTGCGCGGGCTGCAGGAGAAGTACGAGGTGCACCACGGCGTCAAGATCACGGACGAGGCGATCGTGTCCTCCGCGCGCCTGTCCGATCGCTACATCTCCGACCGCTTCCTGCCGGACAAGGCTGTCGACCTGATCGACGAAGCCACGAGCGCGCTCAAGATGCAGCTCGACTCCATGCCTATCGAGCTGGACCGCGCCCGCCGGCGCATCATGCAGCTCGAGATCGAGCGCACCCAGGTCGCGAAGGACAAGTCGGAGCACGCCAAGGCACGCCGCGACGAAATCGACCGCGACATTGCGGCGCTCCGCCACGAGTCCGAGGCCCTCAACATGCGCTGGGCGCGCGAAAAGGACCTGATCGTGCGCGTCTCGGCGGCCACCGAGAGGCTCGAGGGCCTCCGCGGCGAACTCGACCGCGCCGAACGCCTGGGCGAGCTCGAGACCGCTGGCCGTATTCGCTACGGCGAGATCCCGGCGGCCGAGAAGGCGATGGCCGATGCGCGGGCTGAGTTGGAGGGGATTGCACCCGAGGAGCGCATGCTGCGCGAGGAGGTCACCGGCGAGGACATCGCGGCGGTCGTCGCGAAGTGGACCGGCGTGCCCGTCGAGAAGCTCCTGACCGACGAGTCCGCGAAGCTGGGCCACCTCGAGGAGCGGTTGCACGAGCGCGTCGTCGGCCAGGACGGCGCGATCGCGTCGGTATCGGATGCGATCCGGCGTGCCCGCGCGGGCATCGCCGACGAGCACCGGCCCATCGGTTCGTTCCTGTTCCTGGGACCCACCGGCGTGGGCAAGACGGAACTCGCCCGTGCGCTCGCGGAGCAGCTGTTCGACGACGAGCGGGCGATGATCCGCATCGACATGTCGGAGTACATGGAGTCGCACGCCGTGTCGCGCCTGATCGGCTCTCCCCCGGGCTATGTGGGCTACGACCAGGGCGGTCAGCTCACGGAGGCCGTGCGACGCCGCCCCTACTCGATCGTCCTGTTCGACGAGGTCGAGAAGGCGCACCCCGATGTGTGGAACGTGCTGCTCCAGGTGCTCGACGACGGGCGCCTGACCGATGGCCGTGGACGGACCGTGAACTTCACGAACACGATCCTCATCATGACCTCGAACCTCGGCTCTGACATCGTGCTCGCGTGGGATGGAAGCGACCGTGGCGCCCTGGAGGCGGACCTGCAGGCCGTGCTGCGCCGCGCCTTCCGTCCCGAGTTCCTCAACCGGCTGGACGACGTGGTGATCTTCGACCGCATCGATCCCGCCGCGATGGAGGGCATCGTCGACACCGAGATCGCGAAGACCGTGGCGCGCCTGGCGCTCCAGAAGGACGTGGCGCTCACCGTCACCGACGAGCTGCGGGCCTCGCTCGCCCGCGATGGATTCGACCCCGCGTTCGGGGCACGCCCGCTCAAGCGGCTCATCCAGACGCGGGTCCTCAACTCGCTCGCGCGCCGCATTGTGGACGGCGACGTGCGCGAGGGCGACGCGGTCACGGCCGGCTGGGACGGCGAGGAGGTGACCCTCGAGGTCGAGTAGACCCCGCGCTCGCGCGGCGCCGGTGCGCAACGCGCGTCGGCTTGGCCGCCTGTGACGGTCGACCCACGGGCGGCAGCCCGTCCATGTGCATCGACCGACCCACGCATATCGACCGACCGTCGCACGTGGGCCGGTGCTGCGGCCGTGTCCGTTTCTACCCTCGCGAGGAGGGGTGTTCTCCGACGAGGGACTCGGACACGCGCCACAGCTCGCGCGCCTGGTCGCGGTCGCCGAAGGGCGACCACAAGCGCCGCTGCACCGTCGCGGGACCTCCGATGATGTGCCGGGGGCCCACGAACTCGCCGCCGGCGATCGTCGGCGAGGCCGCCGCGACAACCGCGGGCTCCGCGGCGCTCGCGACCGTGCCCGCGATACCGATCCGCGAGAGGACACTGATCGAGCGTCGCTGTCGGGTGTCGTGCGTGCGCCCCAGTTCCGGCTGTGCGGCAAGCAGATTCGTCGGCGAGATACCCGGGTGAGAAAGCACGCTCGCAATGTGCCACCCCTGCTCGCGACTGCGTTCGTGCAGCTCGCGCCCGAAGAGGGCCACGGCGAGCTTCGACTGGGCGTATGCGCCCATACCGTCGCCGTAATCGTGCGACCAGGACAGATCGTCCCAGTTGATGGTTGCGTTGCGCGCAGCCACGCTCGTCTGGTTCACCACCCGCGCGCGGCCCGCCTGGAGCAGGTCGAGGAGCCCGAGCGTCAACGCAAAGTGCCCAAGGTGATTGGCGCCGAACTGGAGCTCGAACCCGTCTGCCGTGGTCTGGCGGCCGGGCGGTGTCATGACGCCCGCGTTGTTGACGAGAAGGCGAATCGGGCGGCCCTCGTTCTCGAGTTCGCTCACGAAAGCGCCGACCGAAGCGAGCGACGAGAGGTCCACACTGCGCACCTCCACCCTCGCGCCGGCGACGTCTCGCCGGATACGGGAGGCGACACCGTCGCCTTTGGCGACGTTGCGCACGGGCATGATCACCTCGGCCCCCGCATGCGCAAGGCGCTGTGCGATCACCGCGCCGATGCCGTCGCTCGCTCCTGTCACCACGGCGAGCTGGCCCGCGAGGTCGGGAAGAGGAAGAGTGCTGCGTGCCATGGTGGCTGCTCCAAACGTCGAGTATTGATGACTCGACGAGCGTGACACGCCGCTCGATCGCCATTCAGGGCCGCGTGAACCACTGATTCGCAATCCATGCTTGAGGCCACGGCCAGCGAGGGGTGGATCGAGAATCCGTGGATGCGTGAGCGCTGTCAGTGTAGAAACGAGGGACGATGCTGGGCTCGTGAAGGGAACCGAACATGATGGACCGTGCCGCACTCGCGACGTTCTTGCGCCATCGCCGTGAGGCGCTGCAGCCCGAGGATGTGGGGTTGCCTCGGGGAGCGCGGCGACGGACCAGTGGCCTGCGTCGCGAAGAGGTCGCCATGCTGTGCCATATCTCGACCGACTACTACTCACGGATCGAACGTGGCACGGGCCCGCAGCCGTCCGCGGCGATGATCGCGTCGATCGCGCAGGGCCTGCACCTCTCTCTTGACGAGCGAGACCACGTCTTCCGACTGGCGGGGCACCATCCTCCTCAGCGGGGCCCGTCGAGCCATCACGTCAGTCCAGGGCTCCTGCGCGTGCTCGACCGGATGGCGGACACGCCGGCGGAGATCATCACGGAGCTCGGCGAGACGTTGAAGCAGACTCCGGCGGCGGTGGCGCTCCTGGGCGATGCCTCCCTCCGGAAGGGCGACGAGGCGTCGCTGGGCTACCGGTGGTTCACAGACCCCGCCCTCCGACGCGCGTATCCGCTCGAGGATCAGGCCGTGCTCTCGCGGGTCTATGCCGCAGGACTGCGCGACGTGGTCGCGCAGAGGGGGCCCTCGTCGCGCGCAGCGGACCTTGCTCACCGCCTCGCCTCCACCAACGACGAATTCCGCCGCCTGTGGGAGAACCACGAGGTCGGGGTGCGCCCGCCCGACGTCAAGAGGTTCCACCATCCCCAGGTGGGCCACCTCACGCTTCAATGCCAGACGCTTGTCGACCCAGAGCAGTCGCACCGGCTCCTCGTCTACACCGCCGAGCCCGGCTCCGAGAGCGCCGAGCGCCTCGCGCTCCTCACGATGACCGGCGCTCCCCTGCGTGCGACGTAGTGAGCGGCGGACGGATGCAGCACCCGCCGGGGCAACAAAAAAGCCCGCCGAAGCGGGCTTTTCGCTGGCTGGCCTACCTGGACTCGAACCAAGACTAAAGGAACCAGAAACCTTCGTGCTGCCAATTACACCATAGGCCAACGACCCCGCCGAGGCGGGTTTCACGGTGCGGACCCGAGGGCCCGACCGAGGAACAACTGTACCGGCTCGCGGCCGATGCTCCAAACCGGGCCTTCAGTCGAAGTAAACCTCGGCGAGCGTCTCGGCCTCGGCGTAGCCCGCCGCCACGAGGGCTCCGCAGGCCGCGGTGAGCGCGCTCGTCACCGCACCCAAGGATTCCTCATCGCCATAGGGCTGCTCGATGGCGGCGCTGATCGCAACCTCCCCACACGGAATTGCTCGGACGCGCGTGAGCGCCACCCCCGTTTGGAGGGGCTCGTCTCGGTCCCCCACACGGATCACGACGGCGTTGCCGGCGGCGGTCAGCCCGGCCGCCTGCGCGAACGCATCGACGGTGACGACGGACACGGGAATCCACGTCACGTCGGTGTCGTCAATGACCGCGGTGGCCGCCTCGAGCGCCCGCAACCAACGGTCCTGGAGGTATGTGTCGCGCGCGGGGTGCTCCGCGCGGTCGAAGCGTAAGAGCGCGACACGCTGGGTGACTTCGGCCGGATGCTGGGCGATCCACACCTGCTCGGCGACCACGTCGCGAAAGGCAAGGTCGGCGCGAGCGGCGTCGACCGTGGCGCGCACCGCGGCGTCATCCGTGACATCGACGCCTGTCCGCGTCAGGGAGCAACCGACGGAACCCGTGGCGACCTCGACGGCCTGCCCTCCCCTGCCGAGGTACAGGTCCGGTTGGCGCAGCATCGGTAGCGGGGCATCCGGGTGGGCCGTGTCCGGGCGGACGCCGAGGAAGTCGGCCACGGCGGCGAGCGACCCCTCGTTGTCGACCACGCGTACTTCATAGGGATACCCGCGACCGGCCATGCACTCGACGAGGTCGCGCCGGTCCTCGAACTCGCGGTATGCGAGCGCGGTGGCACGGGCGGCTTCGGCTGGTGCGGCCGTGACCGTCGGTTCCGGGCTCGGGGTGCCGTCGGCATCGCCCCACAGCCACAGCCCCACGGTCGCGAGCCCGACAACGGCACCCAGAACAGCGAGGCGGGACCGCCACGAGGGCGCGTCGGGCGGTTCTCGCTCGGCGCGGCCGTGTCCCGACCCGCGACCGTGCGGGTCCTCGACGAGAACGTACTCCGTGGGCGCCATCGCTCCTCCGGGCGCTTCAGTGCGCCCCTGAGGTCAGATTACGTCCGCAGCCGCTGGCCCGCTACGGCGTCGACGGCCTCACCGCTGAGATCAGCTCGTCGAGCCCCGCAATCCTCACGGTGTTCTCGGGCAGCCCCTCGCCGTCGTGGCCGGCGCGACGCGTGCCAGGGCGGTCCAGCCAGACGCCGGTGAGTCCGGCGCGGGCCGCTCCCCCGGCGTCGATATCGGGCTCGTCGCCCACGTAGGCCACCTCTGCCGGCTCGAGGCCCAGGCGGCGGCAGCCCTCAAGAAAGACGCGCGGGTCCGGCTTGCCGACGCCAAACGTGTCGACTCCGACAAACATCTCCACGCGCTCCAACCCGCACGCCGCGAGCTTGAGCTCCTGGTACGCCAGGTCGGCATTCGAGACCGAGCCATAGGGAATGCCCGCGGCATCGAGCGCGTCGAGCATGGCCGCCGCGTCGGGGAACGCCTTCCAGCCCTCACGGAAGTGGCGCTCGAAGCCCGCGTCCCAGATGTCGTACGCCTCGTCGTCGGCGAGAGAGGGCCCGCCAAACGTGGCGTGAAGCTCCTCGGCGCGACGCTTGCGCTGCTCGCGGTGCGTCATCTCACCGCGGGTGTGGGCGCGGTACCAGCCGGAGCGATCCTCGCGCCAGTGCGTGAGGACGGCCTCGGGGTCCGCGCCCGCGTCGAGGTACTCGTCCGCGACGCGCAGCAGCGCGTGACGGAAGGCGCCGCGGGTGTCGACGAGGGTGTCGTCGACGTCCAGCAGCACCCCGCGGATGGCGGGCCGCGATACCCGGCCCGTCACGGCATCGGCCGTCGTCACGAAGCGCCCGTCACAGGGTCGCGCGCAGGCGACGCAGGCGCTCGAGCGAGTGCTCGCGCCCCAGGATCTCCATCGACTCGAACAGCGGCGGCGAGACCTGGCGACCGGTGACCGCGACGCGCAGCGGGCCGTACGCGAAGCGCGGCTTGATGCCCATCTCGTCGACCAGCTTGGCCTGCAGCGCCTCCTGCTGCGCGACGGCGCCGAAGTCATCGAGTCCCTCGAGCACCGCGATGGCGGCGTCGAGGATCTCCGCGGCGTTCTCGGGCAGCTTGGCCAGCGCCTTCTCGTCGAACTCGTAGCCGTGGTCGTCCTCGAACAGGAAGCCGAGCATGCCGGGCGCCTCGCCCAGGAGGTTCATGCGGGTCTGCACGAGCGGCGCGGCCTCAGCGAGGGTCTGCTCCTCGTGCGGGGTGAGGTCCTGCGGGTCGGCGCTCGACAGGTGGCCGGACGCGTGCAGGTAGGGCACGGTGCGGGCCACGAAGTCGCCCAGGGGCAGCATGCGCAGGTGGTCGGCGTTGATCGCCTCGGCCTTCTTGAGGTCGAAGCGCGCGGAGTTGGGGGTGACGTCGCGGATGTCGAAGGCCTCGACCAGCTCGGCGGGCGTGAACACGTCGCGGTCGGGGCCAATGGACCAGCCCAGGAGCGCGAGGTAGTTCAGCAGGCCCTCGCGGATGAAGCCGCGCTCGCGGTGGAGGAACAGGTTGGACTCGGGGGCGCGCTTGGACAGCTTCTTGTTGCCCTCGCCCAGCACCATCGGCATGTGGCCGAACTCGGGCACCTGGTTGGCGACGCCCAGCTGGACCATGTAGCGGTACAGCGCGATCTGGCGCGGGGTCGAGGACAGCAGGTCCTCGCCGCGCAGCACGTGGGTGATGTTCATCAGCGCGTCGTCGACGGGGTTGACGAGCGTGTACAGCGGCACGCCGTTGCCACGCACGATCACGAAGTCCGGCACCGAGCCCGCGCGGAACGTGATCTCGCCGCGGATGAGGTCGGTGAAGGTGATGTCCTCATCGGGCATGCGCACGCGGATGACGGGCTGGCGGCCCTCGGCTCGGAACGCGGCCTTCTGCTCCTCGGTGAGGTCGCGGTCGAAGCCGTCGTAGCCCAGCTTGGGGTCGCGTCCGGCGGCCTTGTGACGGGCCTCGATCTCCTCGGGGCTCGAGAACGACTCGTACGCGTAACCCGCCTCGAGCAGGCGCTTCGCGACGTCGAGGTGCAGCTCGTGACGCTCGGACTGGCGGTAGGGCGCGTAGGGGCCGCCGATGCCGGGGCCCTCGTCATAGTCGATGCCCAACCAGTTCAGCGCGTCCAGCAGCTGCTCGTACGACTCCTCGGAGTCGCGCTCGGCGTCGGTGTCCTCGACGCGGAACACGAGCTTGCCGCCCATGTGGCGCGCGTAGGCCCAGTTGAACAGGGCGGTGCGAATCAGGCCCACGTGCGGGGTACCCGTCGGGGACGGGCAAAAGCGGACGCGGACCTCGGGGGCGGCGGTGTCAGTCACGGTGTGAGGTTCTCCAGGGTGGTACGGATATGCAGGTGTTGCCGTTCGGGCGGCCGATGCCGTGGCCGGGTGAGGCTTCTTTAGCGGCGGATCGCGGGGTTACGCAGGGTGCCGAGGCCCTCGATCTCGACCTCGACGATGTCGCCGTGGCTGAGAGTGGTCACTCCCGCGGGGGTGCCGGTGAGGACGAGGTCACCGGGCAACAGGGTCGTCACCTCGGAGGCGATCGCGATGGCCTCGTGGATGCCGTTGATCATGTCCTTGAGGTTGCCCTCCTGGACCACCTCACCGTTGATCGAGCCGGTGATGCGGGCATCGTCGGTGTCGAGCTCGGTCTCGATCCAGGGGCCGATGGGTAGCGAGGTGTCGAACGCCTTGCCACGGAACCACTGACCTTCCTGCTTCTGGACGTCACGCGCGGTGACGTCGTTGGCACACGTGTAGCCGTAGATGTACTGCTCGGCGTGCTCGGGCAGGACGTCCTTGCACATGCGGCCGATGACGATCGCGAGCTCGGCCTCGAGCTGGACGTCATCGCTGTAGGCGGGCAGGACGATGGGGTCGTCGGGGCCCACGACGGCGGTGTTGGGCTTGAGGAACACGATCGGGTAGGCACCAGTGGGGCCGGTGATGTCCTTCATCTCCTCGGCGTGCGCGGCGTAATTCTTGCCGAGGCATACGGCCTTCGAGCGCGGGATCACGGGGGCGAGGAGGCGGACGTCGTCGGTGAGCTTGATGCGCTCGCCGGTGACGTTGCCCGGCGTGTACATGGGGTCGCCGGTGAGGACCACCAGCTCCTCCTCGCCGGGGGCGCCGTCGACAATCGCGTAGCGGGGCTCGTCTCCAGTGGTGAATCGGGCAATACGCATGGACTCCAGCGTAGTGCGTCGCGTGCGCCGGGTCCCACGTGAGCGGCCCTCGTCGCCTCCCCAGGGTGATGGGTGACCCGCGGAGGCGACGGGACTCCTCTCAGCGCGCGGCCTGCAGGATCAGCGAGGTGACCTGGACGGGCTTCGACAGCATGGGTACGTGGGAGGACTTGACCTCGACGGTCGTGGCCCCGGCACGTTCGGCTATCACAGGCTCGGACTCGGGCGGGATGATGCGATCGTTCGACGCCACCATGAACTAGCTGGGGATCTCCTCCCAGGCCGGTTCACCCGAGGGAAGCACGAGTGCCGCCAGCGCTCCCGGACGTTGGGAGCCGGCCATGGTCGCGGCCACGGTCTTGCACACGTCCTGCGCGAACAGGTCGCGGAAGAACGCCGGGTCAATGTACGCATCCGCGTTGCCGTCGGTCGTTCCCGGGAAGGGGCGTATCACGAGGTGGTCGGTGACATCGGTGTGCCCACCGCCCAGGTGGTTCATGTCCTGGACCGACTCGCCCTCATCGGGCGCATATGCCGCAATGTAGACGAGTGACTTCACGTCGGAATCGTCGGTGGCGGCGTTGGTGAGAACCACACCGCCGTATGAGCGGGCGACCAGGACGATGGGGCCATCAATGGTTGAGAGGAAATCGCGCAGGTATGCCGCGTCGTATTCGGGCCCGCGCAGGGGGTTCGAAAAGGTCACGACCGGATATCCGGCGGCCTGCAGCACGGGGGTGACAAGCGCCCATCCCGACGAGTCTGCAAAGGCGCCGTGAACGAGCACGATGGTCGGCTTGACGCCGCTGGGGCGGCGGACGGCTGGGCCGCGGCACTCGAAGCGACCACGCCCGTGAAGGCGAGGAGGCCGAGCGCGGCGATGCTCAGTCGCGTACGGCGTGGGATGAATCTGGGGGACGTGGGGTGACTCCCGGAGCAGCGGGTGGACTGCTGGAGCCCGTCGGCATCGAGGTCGCGGACGGCTTCCGGCGACGGCGATGCGGGCGCGGGGCGGCGAAGTCCACAGCTTCGCCGTCGGGCAGCCACTGGATGACCGTGGCTGAGGCGGGGTCGAGGGTGAGAGCGGCACGCATGCCGGCCTCACCGTCGACAAAGTGGGACCAGCCGTCATAGTGAGCGGGAACGGCGACGCGGGGACCGGTGGAGGCGACGAGTTTCGCGGCATCGGCCCCCGTCATCGTGAACCGGACAGGGCCTGTCACGCCGAACGCGACTCCCCCGCCGTTGACGACCATGACGTCGACGTCCAACGCCCGTCCCGTACGGAGGAGCCTCCGGGTAAGAACGGTGTCGCCGGTGATCCACAACTCGGTGCGGGCCTGGCCCTCGCGGGACAATGCCAAGCCAATCACTGGTCCCGCGATGGGCAGGCTCAAGGGTGGACCGTGGCGCGCGGGCGTGGCGGTCGCGACGAGGGGTGGGAGACCCGCGGCCTCGAGCCGCACCGTCTGCCCGGCGCGAAGGCCCTTCACGTCCGGATGCGTGAGCCGACGGGCGCCCGCCCGCGTGGTGACGACGGTGGCAACCGTGGCAAGCAGGCGGCGGCCAGCGTCGTCGAGGTTGTCCGCGTGGTGGTCATGGCTGACGAAGGCGAGGTCCACAGAGCCGAGCGCCTCGAGGGGAAGCGCCGGCCCCGCCATCTTGATCGACGACGTTCCCCACCCAAACGCATAGCGGCGCCCGGGCGGGTCGAAGGTGGGATCGACGATCATGCGCCAGCCGCCGATCTCGACCAGGAGGGTGGGTCCGCCGATGCGCGTGAGCCTCATGGTCGAGCCCGACTCACGCCGCGGCCGAGCGCTGCCCAGGAGCCACAGCATGCGCCATGGCCCAGTCGAGGGCGTGGTCCGCGACCTCTTCCCATCCCTCTTGCGAAATGATGCGATGGGTGCGTCCCGGGTACTCGATGTGCTCGACGAGCGCCGGTCCCGCTGCGTACTTCTTCACCAGGGTCCTGTGGATCGCGGCCGGCACCACGTGGTCGATCTCCCCGGAGATGATGAGCAAAGGGGCACGGTCCGGCTTCGCGAAGTCGATGGCGGTGACTCCGGACCGTGTGCGCGGCAGGGACAACACACCCTCGAAGAACACCTGGTTGACGGCGGGGACTCCGTTCGCCTCAAACTCGCGGTCGGACTCCTCGCGGGTGAGGTCGTTGCCGAAGGTGTAGTGGAAATGCGCGGGCGTGAGCGGCTTGGCGCCGCCCTTGCCAAAGGGGTTGGACAGTACCGGGAGGCCCGACTTCAGGGTGGGCCATGGCAACGTCAGCACGCCCGCGGGCTGGCCGGGCTCCACGCCCACGCCCGCGACGCCGAGTCCACGGTCGAGCAACATCTGGGCGAACAGACCCCCGAAGGAGTGACCCATGATGATCGGAGGTGAGTCGAGACCACGGACGAAGGCGTCGTAGTGGTCGACGATCTCTCCGATCGAGCGTCCCCTCAGGGACGACGGGTCGGCGCGCACCTCGGCCGGAGTACGGTCGTCGATGCCGGGCCACCCGGGGACGTACACCACATGGCCGCGAGCGCGGAATCGCTCGGCCCAGGTGTTCCAACTGGAGGGCGTCATCCATAGGCCGTGGATGAGGACGATGGGCGGCAGTGCTGCCGACGCTGGGGACATGGCTTACTCCTTGTTAGGCGTCAATGAACGCGAGCAGGTCCGCGTGAAGGCGCTCGCGGTCGGTATCGGGCAGGCCGTGCGCGCCGCCCTCGTAGACCAGCAAGGTTGCTCCCGGCACGGCGGCCGCCGACTTGCGGCCGCTGATGTCGAAGGGCACGATCTGGTCGTCGTCGCCGTGGATCACCAACAGCGGCACATCGACCGCGGCGAGGTCGGGACGGAAATCCGTCGCCGAAAACGCCGCGATGCACTCGTAGGCGTTGCGGGTGCCGCTCGCCAGGCCCTGAAGCCAGAAGGCGTCGCGGGTGCCCTGCGGCACATCACCGCCACGGTTGTGACCAAAGAACGGGCCGTCGGCCAGGTCTCGGTACAGCTGGGAGCGATTGGCGGCCTCACCGGCCCTGATGCCGTCGAAGACGTCTTCGGGTAGGCCATCCGGATTGTCGTCGGTGCGCACCATGAGCGGTGGCACGGCGGACACGAGCACAAGCTTCGCCACGCGCGCCGACCCGTGGCGCCCCACATAGTGGAGGACCTCCCCGCCGCCAGTGGAATGCCCCACGAGGGTGACGTCCGTGACGTCAAGATGATCGAGCAGGCATGCGAGGTCATCGGCGTAGGTGTCCATCTCGTTGCCGCCCCAGGTCTGAGTCGACCGGCCGTGGCCGCGGCGGTCATGGGCGATGGCACGGTGCCCATGAGTGGCCAAGAACAGCGCGGTCGCCTCCCAGGCGTCCGAATTCAACGGCCAGCCGTGGCTGAGCAGGACGGGCGATCCGTCGCCTCCCCAGTCCTTGTAGAAGATCTGCGTGCCGTCTTCGGTGGTGACGAACGGCATGGAAGCCTCCCGCATCTCGGTGGCCCCGCGAGGGGATTCCGGGGCCCGTGGCTTTCATCGTTCGCCGCGCGCCCAAGGAGCGCACCACGCGCCGCACGTAGTTGTCGGCGGCTACGCGCGCTGGTGCTTGCGAGCGTTAGCGTCGACGCCTACACGGGCGGCCGTGTCGCACGCTCCAGGGCGTCGGCCAACTGGCGTCGTGACGTCACCGAGAGCTTGATGAAGACCTTCCGCAGGTGATAGTCGACGGTATTGGCGCTGATGAAGAGCCTCGCCCCTATCTCGGCGTTCGTGCGCCCGCGCGCCGCCAAACCGGCGACGGCCTCTTCACGAGGGGTAAGGTCACTGCCCTCCATCGCCTTCGTGCGGACGGGTGCGATGAGTCCACCCGCGGCGAGCCCTATCAGCGAACACGGGTGCGCCGGCCTCAACGAAGAGCTCGAGCGCGCGGGTCAGGTGAGCGGCGGCGTCAAGTCGGCGGCCGCGCCTGCGCAGCCACTCGCCGTACAAGAGGTGCGAACGACCTCGCTCGCCCACCATCCCGGTACGGTCAAGGTGGGCGATGGACTCGAGATAGTGATGCGCGGCGTCTGCCCCTGTTGCCAGCAGAGCGGCGGCACGGGCGGCCAGGCCGAGCGCCCATGGTCGCTGGCACGCCGTCGCGATGGCCGTCATCTCCCCTGCGAGGCTCTGTGCCTCGTCGAGGTGATCGGAACGCACTGCGGCCTCGATGGCGTCGGGTATCTGGGAGTATGACGCCTGCAGGAAGGGCGCCGCGAGCGCGTCGCTCAGGCCGCGATAGGCCCCCTCATAGTCGCCTTCAGCGATCTGACGGAGCGACCAGTGAGTTCGGCCGATGCGGACCACCCCACCGAACCCCATCGCCTCGAGTGCGCCTTCCACCTGAGCGAGGGTGTCGGAGGGAACCCCCGACCACGCCAGGACCGCAGGATTGATCGCGAGCGCGTCCGCGTATCCCAGCATGTGGCGCACCTCCTCGCTCTGAGCCAGGAGAGCCTGGGCCGCCGCAGGACGGCCTCGCGCCATTTCCACCGTGCTGGCGGTCCACAGCACCGCGTCGAGCTCGCGCAGGGCACCGACGCGGCGCGCACCCGCGGCGGCCCGCTCGAACAGCGCGGCGGCCGCGTCCGCATCCCACACTCCCAGCGTGGGCACCACCAGGGTCGACGCGAAGGCGATCAGTTCCTCATCCTCCAGCGCATGCAGCGTGCGCGACGCTGCCTCAATCACGGGCACAGCATCCACGTAGGCATCCAGGATCATGGCGGCGACAGCGGCAAGGACCTGGGCCGTGGCGTCGGTGGCGTCACCCACCGCGAGACGTGCCCGCTCACCAAACGGCCGGAGGTCGCGGATCACGTCGGCAGGTAGCGCCACCTGCATGACCTCGAAGGCGAAGAGCAAGAGGCGACGTTCGAGTGGCGCGGAGATACCGCGCACGGCATCGGCCGCCGCCACGATCTCGTGCACGATGGCGCCGGCACCGGACATCTGCGAGAGGAACAGCGCACATTGAGTGGTCACGATGAGAAGCCGCGCGCTCAGCTCGGCATCGAGGTCGTCTCGCCTGAGGTCCGCGACCCATTCCATCGCGAGACGGGCACGTCCACCTGAGATGGCAGCCTCGGCCGCTGCGATGAGGAATTCGTGTGCCTGCTCGGTGCGAGGGCTGAGGCCTGCGGCTCGCTCGAGCAGGCGCGCACACGTCACACGTGCACCTCGCGCCGCGGCACGATCCGCCAGGCCCGCAAGCGCCGCGGCGATGTCCCCGTCGGGCCCTGAGGCCGCCGTCGCCGCGTGTTGGACCGCGAATTCGTCGTGGCCGACGGACACGTAGTAGTCCCGCAAGGCGGCGTGTACGGCCCGCCGGTCACGGTCTGGCGCCGTCGAGTACACCGCCGCACGCACCAGAGGGTGGCGCATCCTGATGGAGTCTCGGATGCTCACCAGTCCTGCCTGCTCGACCTCCGCGGAGGCGTCGTCCGTCACGCCCAGTGTCCCGGCCGCCGTACGCACGGCTGAGGCGTCACCCGTCCCCTCCGCCGCGGCGATCAAGAGCCATGTGCGACCTTCGTGCGTGAGCCCCGCCGCGAGGGCGGCGTAGTGGCTTTCGAGTCGAGGCCCGATGGGCCCGGGTTCCACGCCCATCGCCACTCGAGTGAGGTCATGGGTGTTCCACTCGCGTGCGACCTCACAGACCGCCAAAGGGTTGCCCGCCGTGGAGGCGACGATCGCATGTTCGACGTCGATCTCGACGGGAGCGTCAATGAGGCTGCGCAACAGGTCGGTCGTCTCACGCGTGCCGAGCCTCTCGAGGGCGAGCGTATCCACCCCAGCGAAGGCCGCCTGCGCCGCGTCGTCGAGACGGCTGGCGACGATGAGGGCGATGGCCTCGGCTCCCAGGCGCCGCGCGACGAATCCGAGGACCTCGGCGGATTCGGCGTCAAGCAGGTGTGCATCGTCGACCAGCATCACCACGGGTGTGCGCGCTGACCATTGGGCAGCGAGGCCGAGGACTGCGAGCCCCACGAGCGAGGCGCGCGGCGGCGGTCCATCACCATGGCCGAGCGCGATCTGGAGCGCGTCCCGCTGTGCGACAGGCAGCGCATCGATGGCGGCCAGGATGGGGCTGACCAGGCGTTCCAGCGCGCCATACGGGATCGCGGTCTCGACATCGCACGCGAGAATGCGCGTGACCGCCATCGACGTAGCGCCGGCCTGGGCCGTGTCCACCAGGGCCGTCTTTCCGATGCCTGGATCCCCCAGGATCAAGAGCGCGCCCCCGTGGCCGTTGCGCGCTGCAGCAATGAGCGCCTCGACTCTGCCCCGCTCCACCTCGCGCCCCACCAAGCGAGCGGGCTCGCGTGAGCCCATGTCGGCAACACTAGCAACGCCGTGCGGCCAGCGACAGAGTGATGTCCTGTCCGGCGAAGGCCTGTCACACTCGGGGCGAGGGCCTTACGATGCGAGGTATGTCACCTGCCACCGTCGACGAGCTCATTTCCTCCGCCGACGAACGACTGGACTCGCTGCTGGCTGTCGCCGACGCGGAACGCGACCGTCACCTGGGCGATGCCTACCTTGGCCGACGCACCACCGACGTGCTCACCCACCTGCACGCCTGGCATCTGCTGTTTTTCGACTGGATCGATGCTGAGAACGCAGGCGAGGAACCCGAATTCCCCGCGGCCGGATACACCTGGCGGGACCTCACCTCGCTCAACGACGCCCTCTACTTCGCGCACCGTCACTGGACGTACGAGGAGGCGCGCGGTTTGCTCATCGAGTCTCACGGCCGCCTGTGCGCGCTGCTCAGGCGCCTCGACGACGAGCGGCTCTTCGATACCGAGGCGCGCCCCTGGCTCGGACGCGAGTCGCTTGCCGAGGTCGCCGACGAGTGCTTGGGCAACCATTACGCGTGGGGCGAGGCCGTCCTTGCGAAGGCCATCGCTCAGTGAGCTTCGCCGCCCGGCCGGCCGCGGCATCGGCCGCCCGTACCTCACGCATTGACGGCCTCGACCTCGCGCGCGGCTTGGCCGTGCTCGGCATGGTGGGTGCGCACGTGGGCGACAACGAGTCATGGGACTGGCTTGTCGTGACGCACGGCTTCCCGTCGGCGCTCTTCGCGGTGCTCGCGGGAGTGTCGATGACGATGATGCTGACCCGCCGCGGCACGGTGGCGGTCGCGGCGGTGGAGGACGCCGACGCGCGACGCACACGGATCCGGATCGCCGTGCGGGGGGCCATGCTCGTCGGTCTCGGACTCGTCCTCGCACTTCTGGGTACGCCCGTCGTGGTCATCCTCACCAACCTTGGCGTGATGTTCTGGTTGACGATCCCGCTGCTACGGGTCCGCACCGACGTGCTGCTCGTCCTCGCGGGCTTGTGTCTCGGCCTCGGCGGCTACGTGGCGCTACAGATCGACGCGGTCGTGGGTCACGGGTCCCTGTGGGGAACCGCCTACCCTGGCATTCTGGTGGTGGGCGCGCTGTGGGGCCCCTACTATCCGGCGCTCGCATGGATGGGGTACGTCCTCATCGGGGTGTGCGTGGGGCGGTTCGATCTGCGCTCCGACCGCGTGGTGCTCGTGTTGCTGGGGCTCGCGTTGACCGCGATCGTCACCGCGCGGCGCATCGTGGCGATCTCCCTCAGCGAGGGTGCGGATCCCGCGTCGTGGTGGCTGGACCTCACCGACCACAGCTACTCCCCCGTCGAGATGATGACCAATGTGGGTGTCGCCCTGCTTGTCATCGGGGCGTCCCTGTCGGTCGCGCGCGTCGCCAGGCCCGCGGTGTGGCCTCTATTGGCCGTGGGGTCGATGGCGCTCACGGCATACGTGGGGCACCTCATCGTGATCGTTTTCGTGGGCACGGAGATCGTGTGGGAGCCGTCCAACGTGTCGCTCGTGGCCCTGTGGCTCGGGATCGTCGTGATGTGCTCGCTGTGGCGCTGGCGCCTGGGCGCCGGGCCGCTCGAACGCTGGCTGACCGCATGGTCGACGCGGGCGGCCGATGCTCGCGTGCCCTCAGGCCTGGGACAATAGCGAGATGCCCACCCTCGCCGCCGCCGTGCTCAGCCCCGCCGCCTGGCGTGAGCAGTCACGGGCCCACGAGGAACGGGCCGATGCCCTCACCGCCGGCCGCCGCGAGCGCGCCGCCAGGGGCGAGCGCCACGCCATCGAGGACTTCTTGTTCGAGTACTTCGGTCTCAAGCCCGGCCAAATACGCCGGTGGCACCCGGGCGTCGGGGTCGGATTGCAGGCGGCCGATGCGCATACCTGCGCCCGTTGGTACGTCACCTCACCCGACGGCACCACGGCTCTCGACGCGGCCACCTTCGCCGCGGACCGCGGCGAGGCGGTCGTGCATATCCGCCGACTGCTTGCGGCGACGGCGGGCCGCAAACCGCTTCTAGGGTGCTTTGGAATGCACGAGTGGGCCATGGTCTACCGCGCAGACTCCGACCTTCGCCACCCGCTGCCCCTGCGGCTCGGCCAGGACGGCACCGACGCCGCGGTCGAGGCAAATCCCCTGGTGTGCACGCACATCGACGCGTTCCGGTTCTTCACGGCGCCGGCGGTGCCGCGCAACGCGCATCAACTCACGCGCGACACTCAGGTCGCGATGGAGCAGCCGGGGTGCCTCCACGCCACCATGGACCTATACAAGTGGGCCTACAAGCTGGGCCCCGCCGTGCCGGGCAACCTGCTGCTTGACTGCTTCGAACTCGCGCGCGATGTGCGCTACGTCGACATGCAGGCGTCGCCCTACGACGTGTCGTCGTACGGGCTAGAGCCGATCGCGGTCGAGACCCCGGAGGGCAAGAGCGAGTACGCCGCGCGGCAGCGAGAGTTCACCCGCCGGGCCGCTCCGTTGCGCGAGCGCCTCATCGAGGTGTGTGACGCGATTCTCGCGCGCCGCTGAACCCACGACGACTCGTCTCCGCCCGCGAGGCCGGGGACGACGTCGGCACGGAGGCGGGCAATTACGTGCGTCCGCTGTGAGCAAAATGCGCTAGGGTCATTTTCCGTACGCAGATGTTGCGTATTTGGGCGCGGCGCCGCACCCTCCTCCACCCGACCGAGGGGCGGGCGCTTGCGCCCTCCCGGAAGAGAGACCCATGGCTTTTGCACGATCCCTCGCGACGATCACCACCATCGCCGCATCGACCGTCGTCTTCGCCGGTTGCGCGTCGAGTGACGACGCCGAGTCGACGGCGACCTCCGACGCCGCTGCCGCTGCGGCCGAGAGCGCGAGCGAGCCGCAGACCGTCACCTACACGTGGGACCGCAACATTGCGGGCGAGGATGAGGATCCCGAGTTCGAGGAGACCAGCGTCGATGTACCGGTCAACCCGCAGACGATTGTGGTGTTCGACATTGCCTCGCTCGACACGATTGGAGCCCTCGGCGGCGAGATCGCCGGTGCGCCGCTGGACTTCGTTCCCGACTACCTCTCCGGCTACCTGGCAGACGATGCCTTCAACGCCGGCACCCTGTTCGAGGCGGACCTCCTCGAGATCGAGGCCCAGCAGCCCGACCTCATCGTGATCGGCGGCCGCTCGTCCGCGATGTACGACGACCTGAGCGCCATCGCCCCCACCGTCGATACGTCGATTTCGGGATCCTTCGAGGACACGCTCGAGAAGAGTGCCACCTTCTTCGGCGAGGTCCTGGGAGCCGAGGACGAAGCCAATGCCGTCCTCGCCGACCTGGAGGCCGGAATCGCCGAGGTGCGGGCGGCCACGGCGGACGCCGGCACCGGGCTGGGACTCATGGTGTCGGGAGGCTCCCTCAGCGCCATGTCGCCCGCCGGCGAGGGCGCGAACACACCGGCGGTCCGTGGCGGACTCATCTACGACGTCTTCGGCGTCACGCCGGTCGTCGACAACATCGCCTCGGCTACCCACGGCGAGCCCGTCTCGTTCGAGTTCCTGCTCGAGAACGACCCCGACTACCTCTACGTCGTCGACCGCGACGCCGCCGTGGGTGAGGATGACGCCCAGGCAGCCGCCGAGGTCCTCGACAACGACATCGTTCACCAGACCACCGCATACCAGGAGGACCAGATCATTTACTTGGACCCCACCCCCTGGTACATCATCTTCGGCGGACTCGACACGACGCAGCTCATGATCGACGACATGATGCAGATCACCGACTAAGGGCTCAGATTCGTTCTGGTGACTGACGCCGCGCTCACGCGCACCGACGCCCCTGTCCGCACCCGGCCACGCCGGGTGTGGACAGGGGCTCTCATCGGTGCCGCCCTCGCCGTACTCGCCGGCGCGAGCCTGTTCATCGGCGTGTCCGACGTGACGCCCGCGTCGTTGCTCGCGGGCGACACCGACGCCGCGTTTCTTCTGGTGGCCAGTCGGGTGCCGCGCACCGTCGCCGTCGTTCTCGCCGGCGCCTCGCTCGCCATCGCGGGCCTCATCATGCAGATGATGGTGCGCAACAAGTTCGTCGAGCCCTCAACGACGGGCGTCACCGAGTTCGCGACGCTCGGCATGCTCGTCGCGATGGTGCTGTGGCCCGGGATGACGGTCGTCGGAAAGATGGGAGTCGCCACGGTCTTCGGCCTGGTCGGCACCTGGGTGTTCTTGCGCGTCATCCGCGCCGTGCCCGTACGCCAACTGGTCCTCGTCCCGCTCGTGGGAATCATGCTGGGCGGCATCGTCGGCGCGGTGACCGCCTTCTTCGCCTACCGGCTCGACCTCCTGCAGTCGCTGGGCCAGTGGTCGCAGGGCAGCTTCGCCTCGGTGATGCAGGGCCGCTACGAATTCCTCTGGTTCGCGGCCGCGATGGCCGTGGTCGCGTGGGTCGCAGCGGATCGCTTCAGCGTGATCGGCTTGGGCGAGGAGTTTGCCACGAATCTGGGGCTGAACTATCGCCGCGTCATGGCGATCGGCACCTGCGTGATCGCGGTGATCACGGCATCGGTCCTCGTCACTGCCGGCATCATCCCCTTCTTGGGACTCGTGGTGCCCAACATTGTCAGTCTGCTGGTGGGCGACAACGTGCGCCGCTCCATTCCGTGGGTCGCGGGCCTGGGCGCCGTCTTTGTGCTCGCCTGCGACATCATCGCGCGCACGGTGCGCTTCCCCTACGAGATCCCCCTGTCGGTCGTCGTGGGCGTCATCGGCGCGGGCCTGTTCCTGTGGCTGCTGCTAAGAAAGGGAAGCCGTGCTCATTGACGTCGTTGAGGCGCCCGCTCCCTCGCGCCGCCGCCTCACGTGGTCCTCGCCCGCCGTGCGCATCGGCCTGCTCGGCGCCATCGTGGTCGCCCTCGCGGCCGTCTATCTCTTCACCGATATCCCCGGCTCGTTCACCTTCGCGCTGCGCGTGCGCTCGCTCACCATCGCGGCGATGGCGGTCGTGGCGGTCGCCGTCGGCGTGTCTACGGTGGTGTTCCACACGATCACGGGCAACCGCATCCTGACGCCGTCCATCATGGGCTTCGACGCGTTCTACATGCTCGTCTCCACGGTGATCGTGTTCGTGGCAGGAGGCGTGGCGTTCCTGCGCACCGACGCCCTCACCCTGTGGGCGGTGCAGGTGCTCGTCATGGTCGCGTTCAGCACACTGCTGTTCACGTGGCTGTTCGGCGGCAAACGGCGCTCGCTGCACCTCATGCTCCTCGTCGGCATCGTGCTCGGCACGTTCTTTCGCTCGCTCACCGAGTGGATGCAGCGCATGCTCGACCCCCTCGACTTCCAGATCCTCACCGACACCGCCTTCGCGTCACTCACCCGCCCCGACCCCAGCCTTCTCGCCGCCACCGCAGCGATCGTTGCGGGCGGATGCGCGGCGATCGTGCCGCTGGTGCGCACGCTCGATGTGCTGTCACTGGGTGAATCGGCCGCGGTGGGCCTCGGAGTCAACCACCGGCGCGTGGTGATGACGCTGTTCGTCATCGTGTCCGTGATGGTCGCGGCCTCGACCGCGCTCGTGGGCCCCATCCTGTTCTTTGGCCTCATCGTGGCCAACCTCGCCTACTCCTACGCGGGGACCTTCCGCCATCGCTGGACGCTGCCGGCCGCGGCACTGCTCGGCGCGGTCTTCCTGCTGGCCGGTCAGCTCATCCTCGAGCAGGTGTTCTCTTTCGGGGCGAGCCTGTCGATCGTCATCGAGTTCGCGGGCGGCCTGTTCTTCCTCGTCCTCGTGCTCAGAAAGGGGGCGCGATGATCGCGCTCGACCACGTCACCAAGCGCTACGGCACCACCGCGGCGCTCGACGACGTCTCCCTCACCCTCGGCGACGTCGGGGTGACCGCGCTGCTCGGCCCCAACGGCGCGGGCAAGTCGACGCTGTTCTCGGTGGTGGGCCGGCTCATCCAGGCCGATGCCGGCACGGTCACGATCGACGGCCGCGATGTAGCCGAGACACCCTCGTCCGACCTGGCGCGCACCCTTGCGGTGCTGCGTCAGGACAACCACATCGCGGCGCGCTTGACGGTGCACGACCTCGTCGAGTTCGGGCGCTTCCCGCATTCGAAGGGTCGTCTCACCGTCGAGGATCGCGAGCACATCGAGCGCGCGCTCGACTACCTCGACCTCGGCCCCTTGCGCGACCGGTTCCTCGACGAGCTCTCCGGGGGCCAGCGCCAGCGCGCCTTCGTCGCCATGATCCTCGCGCAGGACACGCGCTACGTGCTGCTCGACGAGCCGCTGAACAACCTGGACCTGCGCCACATGACGGAGATCATGCGGCTGATCCGCCGCCTTGCGGACGAGCTCGGCAAGACCGTCATCGTCGTGCTCCACGACATCAACTTCGCCGCGCGCTATGCGGACCGGATCGTGGCGCTGCGCGACGGCCGCGTGGTGGCCGATCACGACGTGTCCGGCTTCATGCGACCCGAGGTGCTGGCAGACATCTACGACAGCCCCGTCGAGGTCCACCAGATCGACGGCAAGCCGGTCGCGCTGTACTACGAGTAGGCGCTCACGGCACCAAGGACGCGGCCACCACCTGCGCGGCCGCGGCGCGGTCGTCGGCACTGCCGCCCAGGTCGGAGTCCGGCTTCGACGAAATGAGGACGGCCATCACCGCCATCCGCATGCGCAGTCTGTCCTCGATCGAGGAGTCGTCGGGAAGGGCCGCGTCCCACAACTGCTGCTTCATGTGGTGGATGAGCTCGGTCGTGCGGCCCATATTGGCCAGCGCCACCTCGTTTTGCTGCACGCACTGCAGCACTCCCCCGCCCGCGCCACGGGTGATCTCACCCAGGCGGCGGATCATCTCGATGCGCCGCTCATGGGTGGGAGCCTCCTCGCGCATCCAGGCGACGAGCTCATCGACCTGGAATGCGACCGAGGACAGCAGCCCGTCGAGGATTTCCTCCTTGGACTTGAAGTGGTAGTACAGCGCCGCCTTGGTCACGCCGAGGTCCTCGGCGATCTCGCGCAGCGAGGTCTGGTCGTAGCCGTTCGACGTGAACCGCTCGAGCGCGACCTCCTGGATCCGCTCGCGGGTGTCGCCGCGCCTGCGCGTCGCCGTCTCGACCGTCACGTTCGCCTCCTGCCGTGAAGAAAAACTTCCGTAAAACTTCGCCAACTAACTTGACGCCCGGTTAGTAGAGCGCCTAATGTCCACTACGTAACTTACCGGACGGCTAGGAAGTTCCACAAGAACCCGGGCCGCCGCCCCGCCCAGCCGGGCAACCCACGGACAGCGCCGCCGCATCGGCCATCCGCCGGCGCGAAAGCCCTCCACGAAAGGTCCCCCATGGACACCACCCCCGATCCCCGCCGCTGGTGGGGCCTGGCCGCGATCGGCCTCGCGCAGCTCATGGTCGTGCTCGACATGACCATCGTCAACATCGCGCTGCCCACGGCCCAGGCCGATCTCGGCATCTCCGACGCCGACCGCCAGTGGGTCATCACCGCCTATACCCTCGCCTTCGGCGGCCTGCTGCTGCTGGGCGGACGCCTGGGCGACGTACTCGGCCGCAAGCGCACGCTGCTGATCGGCCTCATCGGCTTCGCCGGCGCCTCCGCGCTGGGCGGCGTGGCACAGAACTTCGAGATGCTCATCGCGGCCCGTGCCCTCCAGGGCGTGTTTGCCGCCCTCCTGGCCCCCGCAGCGCTGTCGATGCTCAACGTCACCTTCACCGAGGCCAGGGAGCGCGCCCGCGCGCTCGGCATCTACGGCGCGATCGCGGGCGGTGGGGCGGCCATCGGCCTGATCCTCGGCGGCGCGCTCACGCAGTACGTCGACTGGCGCTGGACTCTCATGGTCAACGTGCCGATCGCGATCGTCGCGGTCATCGGCGCCTCGCTGTTCCTGCACGACCGCGCGGGATCCTCCGTGCGCGTGCGCCTCGACATCCCCGGCGCCGTACTGGCCTCGGCGGGACTCCTCGCGATCGTGTACGGCCTGTCGGAGGCGGAGAACGACGGCTGGACCTCGGGCATCGTGCTCGGCTCGCTTGCGGTGGGCATCGCCCTCATGGCCGTCTTCGTCGCCGTCGAGCGGCGCACCCCGCACGCCCTCCTGCCGCTGCACCTGCTGCGCGACCGCAACCGCGTGGGGGCGCTCACCGCGGTCGGGCTCAGCCAGATCGGCATGTTCGGCGTGTTCCTGTTCCTCACGTACTACATGCAGGGCATCCAGGGTTTCTCACCCATGGCGACCGGCATCGCGTTCCTGCCGATGGTCGTCGGCATGATGACAGGGTCGGTCGGCATCTCGGCCCGCCTGCTGCCGCGCGTGGGCCCGCGCCGCCTCATGCTCCCCGGCCTGCTCATCGCGGCCGCGGCGCTCGCCTTCCTGACCCAGATCGAGGTCGGCTCGTCGTACTGGCTGCACGTGTTCCCGGGCCTCGTCTTCCTGGGACTCGGCATGGGTATGACGTTCATGCCGTCGATGGCCACGGCGACGGGCGGGGTGCGCGGCACCGATGCCGGAGTGGTCTCGGCCACGCTCAACACCACCCAGCAGGTGGGCGGCTCGATCGGCATCGCCCTGCTCAACACGGTCGCTGCGAACGCCACCACGCGCTGGATCACCGACAACGGCGGCCTCGATGCCGACCAGGCCCAGGCCGCCGTCTACGGCTTCACCACCGCCATGTGGGTCTCGGTCGCGGCGGTGCTGGTGGCCGCGGCGGCCGCCGCGCTGCTGGTGCGGGTGCAGCCCGCGCTACAGGTCACGATCTCGGAGCCCACCCCCGAGGAGCGTGCGGAGGCCGAGCTGGCCGGCGCTCCCCTGTCGGGCGCTGAGGTCCCGGTAGCGGTGGCCGATGCCGCCGACTCCCCGTCGGGCGAGGAGCGCACGCGGTGACGCGTCCGTAGACCCCCGCCACACCCGGCAGCGCCGGGCACGCTGAGAAGCGTCCCCGCGAAGCCGCCACACGATGCCCCCGGATCCACGGTCCGGGGGCATCGTCACGTCACGGCCGCTGAATCCAGACCGTCTTGACCCGCGTCCATTGGTCGAACGCCGCGAGTGACTTCTCCGCGCCGCCAAAGCCCGACTGCTTCCAGCCGCCGAAGGGCACCGTCATGTCCCCCTCGCTGTACGCACCCACGGACACGGTGCCGGCCTCGATCCCCCGCGCCAGCGCGAGGGCGTCGTCGAGGCTCTGCGTCCACACCGCGGCGTGGAGGCCGTAATCGACGGCGTTCGCCATGGCGATCGCCTCCTCGCGGGTCGCGAACGCCTGCACCGTCATCACCGGGCCGAAGATCTCCGTGGTGAGGATGGGGTCCGCGGGGTCCACACCGGCGAGGATCGTGGGCGCGAGGTAACGACCTCGGGGTAGCACCGGGACCTCGCGCCCGCCCGCGACTGCCACCGCGCCGCGCTCGACGGCACTCGCAATGGCCACGAGAATCCTGTCGGCGGCCGCGTCGTCGATGACCGGCCCCACCTGGGTCTCAGCGTTCGCGGGGTCGCCGATCACCAGGGCCGATGCCGCAGCCGCGAGCCGCACGACCACCTCGTCGTGGATCGACTCGTGCACCAGCACCCGCGAGCCGGCGGTGCAGTTCTGGCCGGCGGTGAGGAAGGCCTCCTCGGTGATGCCGTCGATGAGCGCGTCGCCCAGCGCGAGCGCGTCCGGCATCACGACGTGCGGTGCCTTGCCGCCCATCTCGAGGCTCACGCGCTTGAGGTTCGACCGGGCGGAGGCCTCGAGGATGGCGCGGCCCGTGGCCGTCGACCCTGTAAACGACAGTGCGCCGATGCGAGGGTCGGCCGCCAGCGCAGCGCCCGTCGTCGGGCCGTCGCCTGTCGCGACGGTGAGCACCCCGGCGGGGATGCCCGCCTCGAGCGCGAGCGTGGCGACATGGAGGACCGACCTGGGGGTCGCATCGGCCGGCTTAAGGATGAGGCAATTACCCGCGACGAGGGCGGGGCCGATCTTCCACGCCGCCATGGCGAGCGGATAGTTCCACGGCAGGATCGCGGCGACGACTCCGAAGGGCTCGCGGGTCGTGTATGCGAGCACCCCCGGGGCCGTCGAGGGCGCCGCACCCGCGAGCTTGTCGGCCGCCTCCGCAAACCACCTGATCGACTCGATCGCACCCGGGATGTCACCCTCGCGCGCCTCCGTGATCGGCTTGCCCGCGTCCTCGGAGTCGAGCCGTGCGAGCACGTCGGCGTCGCGCTCCATAAGGCCCGCGAGGCGCAGCATCGCGGCGGCGCGCTCGCGCGGCGCGAGCCCCGCCCAGACGCCCGAGCGGAACACGCGCCCCGCATCGGCCGCGAGCGAGGCGACCTGGGCCGCCGAGGTCAGCGGGACCGTGGCGAGCACGGACCCGTCGGCAGGATTGACGACGTCGATGTCCACGCGTGCACAGTAGCGCGCGGCGCCCGTCCCCGCCCCGGCCTCGGCGGCCGCAGGACTTACGCGAGCTGCATGGTGGTGACGCAGGTGGCGTCGTCGGCGTCGTCCGTGGTGACGCGTTCGGTCGCGGTGAGCCCCTCGTGGGTCATCGTCACGTCGAACTCGCCATCGCGAGGCAGCCACAGCCCCATGAAGCCGTTGGCGTGGGTGACGGCGTCGCGCTCGACGACGACCTCACCGGTGGCCACGTCGGTCACGGTGATCGAGACCGGCTCCTCGTGCATCTCACCGGTGCAGGTGGTCAGCGAGTGGAAGTAGCAGTCGTGGGTCGAGTCCGCGTACGGCGCGAACGAGACATAGAACTCGTCGTCAGGCATCGGCAGGGAGACCTCCGTGCCGTCCGCGTCGGTGAGCAGCAGCTCGTCGGGACGGATCGAGGCCATCAGCTCGGCGTCCCGCTCGTCGAGCGGTGTGGCGTCGAGGGTGTCGATGACCTCGCGTGCGTCGAGCCCCGCCAGGCCGTGGGCCGCGAGCAACGAGGCGGCGTCATCGGAGCCGGTGGCGGACGGCCCGGTCGCCGGCACCGAGGAGCAGGCGGTCAGGGTGAGGGCGAGCGCGGCGACGATGGCGCCGCGGCGCGCGCCGGTGGAAACGTGAATCATGAGAGGTGTCCTTAGAACTGTCGAAGTGGGTGAAGCGAGCGCGATGAGGCGGTCGCGTTCACGTCCGACAGATGCCGAGGGCCAGGAGGTTTGGCGACGGTTGCCCGGCGCCGCGCAGGGGTACGGGAGGCGCGCTCGTCCGCGTGGCGAGCAGCACGGTCAGCGGTTCACGCGGACGCATGACTGCCAGGACCGCGAGCATGCTGAGCGCGAGCAGGCACGCCAGCGCGACCCCGTCCTCGGGCTCGCCGCAGGTCTCACAAGTGATGACCGGGCCCGCGTCGACGATGGCCTCCACGACTCCGTGGTGGCCGGAGACGGGTCCCGCCGAGGCATCGGCCCCCGCATGGGCGAAGCCCATCGCGACGCTCACCGCGAGCGCGAGGAGGCCGGCGAGCACGGCCGCCCGCACCGCGACCCTGCGGCGGGTGCGGCGTGCGAGCGGGAGGTTCGCGGCCATCGTGAGACCAGCGTAGGCGCGGGGCGCCGCGACGCGGGCGGGACCATCGGCCCTCGTGGCGGGCGCGGGCCTACTCGTGGGGTTCCGCGGCCGCCTCGACGGCCGCCTCCTCGGCGGCGGGGACGGCATTGCGACCGGCCGATGCGACGGCCCCCACCCCCGCGACCGTCACCAACGCGATACCGGCGGCCACGGCCCAGGTGAGGCGCTGGTCGAGGAGGATCAGTCCCGCAAGTGCGGCGATGGCGGGTGCAAGGGCGAGCAGGATGGCGAAGGTCTCGGCCTTCATGCGGCGCAGCGCGGTGAGTTCGATGCCGTAGGGGATGGCCGAGGACAGCACCGCGACGGCGAGCCCGAGCGCGAGCGCCCCCGGGTGCAGGAGGGCGCTGCCGACGACGGTGATCGCGACGGGCAGCGTCAGCACGGCGCCCACGACCATCGCGAAGGCGAGCCCCACCACGCCCGGCATGGCCGCTCCCGCGGCGCGAGCGGTAAGGATGTAGGCGGCCCACATCACGGCCGCGCCGACCGCGAAGGCCACGCCCACGGGGTCGAGGTCGTGAGCTCCCCCGCCGAGCAACACCACCCCGGCGGCGGCGAGCGCGGCCCACAGGGCACCGGCCCACGACCTGCTCGCGATGACGCTGAGCACGAGCGGGCCCAGCACCTCGATCGTCACCGTGATGCCCAGCGGGATGCGCTCGAGAGCGAGGTAGAAGAAGGCGTTCATGCCCGCGAGCGCCACGCCGAAGGCGACGACGGTGGGCCAGTGGACCCGGCCGCCGCGGCGAAGGCTCACCACCGCGAGCGGCACCAGGACGAGCGCCGAGAACACGAGGCGCATCGCGATGACGCCCCACGGCCCCACCTGGGGCATGAGGTTCACGGCGACGGCGGCGCCGGCCTCCTGACACACCAGCCCGAGGACGACGAACAGGGGCATCCCCACGGCGCGGGCATCGGTCGTCATGCGGACAATCCTCCCGCACGGATGTTTCGGTTACCGACGCGGGCGGTCGACGATGGTGGTCTCTCCGACCACGGCCTCGACGGCGCCCGCCGTGAGGGCGGCGACCTCGGCGCGGGCGGCCTCCACCTGTTCCGGCGCGACGCGCAGGCCGAGCGTGGCGACCGCGCCGTACATGGGCTCGTCGAGGACCGCGCCGTGGGCGTCGACCCAGGTGTGCAGGCTCGCGAGGACGCGGCCGGCATCGGCGTGCGGGACGTCGAGGCTCAGCGCGGTGAGGCGCACGCGGTCGACCCATTGCGCCTCGTCGAGTGCGGCGGACACCGCCGAGCCGTAGGCGCGCACCAGCCCTCCGGCACCCAGCTTCACCCCGCCGAACCAGCGCGTGACGACGGCGACGACGTCGGTGACGTCACGGTGGCGCAGCACCTCGAGCATCGGCACGCCGGCGGTCCCGGCAGGCTCGCCGTCGTCGCTCGAGCGCTGGCGCTCACCGTGAGGTCCGATGATCAACGCCGTGCAGTGGTGACGCGCATCCCAGTGGGCCTTACGGATCGAGGCGACCACAGCATCGGCCGCCTCAACTGACGTGACGGGAGTCAGGGACGCGAGGAAGACGGAGCGCTTGATCTCGGTGCGCACCTCGACCGGGCGGGCGATCGTGGCGGGCAGGGTCATGGGCCTAGCCGCGACGGGCCTGGTCGACGCCCTTGTTGGCGAGGGCGTCGGCACGCTCATTTCCTGGATCTCCCGCGTGACCCTTGACCCAGACCCACTTGATGTCGTGGCGGGCGACCTGCTCGTCGAGTTCGATCCAGAGCTCCTTGTTCTTCACGGGCTTCTTGTCGCCAGTCTTCCAGCCGTTGCGCTTCCAGCCGTGGATCCACTTGGTGACGCCGTTCATGACGTACTGGGAGTCGACGTGCAGCGTGATCTGGCAGGGACGCTTCAGGAGCTTGAGGCCCTCGATGACGGCGGTGAGCTCCATGCGGTTGTTGGTGGTCTCGCGCTCGCCGCCGAAGATCTCCTTCTCGCGGCCGTTCCACACCATGAGGGTGCCCCACCCGCCCACGCCCGGGTTGCCCTTGCAGGCGCCGTCGGTCCACATGTCCACGTGTGCGGGGGCGTCGGAAGTCACCCCGAAACGATAGGACACAATGGGGGCCATGGCCCGCACTGCACCCATCGGCACCCCGGCGCTGGCGCTGCTGGAGCGCGAGGGCGTTCCGCACGGCGTCCACACCTACGACCACGACCCGTCCGCGCAGCATTACGGGCTCGAGGCGGCGGAAAAATTGGGAGTTGACCCGGAGCAGCTGTTCAAGACGCTGTGCTTCGAGGCCGATGGCGTGCTCACCATGGGGATCGTGCCCGTCTCGGGGTCGCTCGACCTGAAAGCCGCGGCGCGCGCGGCCGGGGCGAAGAAGACCTCGATGGCCGATCCCGCCGTCGCAGAGCGTGCGACGGGCTACGTGGTGGGCGGCATCTCGCCGCTGGGCGGCCGCAAGCGGCTCCCTGCGTTGCTGGACTCGTCCGCCTTCGACTTCGACGTCGTGTACGTCTCCGGCGGCCGGCGGGGACTCGACGTCTCCCTCGCTCCCGCCGACCTGGTGCGCCTCACGGGCGCCTCCACCGCACCCATTGGCAAGGACTCATGACTCTCGCTTCTGCTCCGCTCGACCACGACTACGCGGCGGCCCTCGCCGACGTGCGCGCCCGCGTTCACGTGGCCGAGGCCGCCTGCGGGCGCGCCGGGTCGGGCGTGCAGGTGCTGGTGGCGACGAAGGCGTGGGATGCGGGCGCGGCTGTCGGAGCGGTCGCCGGGGGCGCGCGCCTGGTGGGCGAGTCGCGGATGCAGGAGCTGGCGGACAAGGGCGAGGCGCTGCGCGAGGCGGGGGCCGTGGTGCACGTCATCGGGCAGTTGCAGCGCAACAAGGCGGCCATCGCGGTCGAGTACGCGGCGTGCGTGCAGACCGTGGACTCGCTGAGGCTCGCCGAGCGGCTGTCGCGGCTGTGTCTCGAGGCCGGGCGCGACCTGCAGGTGATGATTCAGGTCAACGTGTCGGGCGAGGAGTCCAAGGCGGGAGTCGCGCCTGCGGAGGCGCTCTCGCTTGCCGCGGCCGTGCAGGCGTTGCCCGCGCTCGAGGTGGTGGGCTTCATGACGATCGGCCTCAACTCCCCCGTCGAGGACGATGTGCGGGCCGGGTATCGGGTGTTGCGGGAGATCAGGGATACCGCCTTGATCTCGTCCGAGCGTGGCGCGATTGATTTGTCGAGCGCGTGGCAGCTGTCGATGGGGATGTCGGGCGACCTTGAATGGGCGATCGCGGAGGGCGCGACCATGGTGCGCGTGGGGACGGCCGTGATGGGTGAGCGGACCGCATGAGTTCCCCGTCCCCCCTCCTCGCGGCCCTACCCGCCGCCTCCGACGGCGCTAAGCCCGACCCCGACGCCTTGTACGAGGCCTTCGCGACCTGGGCCGCCGACACCGGATTGCCGCTGTACCCGCATCAGGACGAGGCGCTCATGGAGATCGTCTCCGGCTCGCACGTCATCCTCGCCACCCCCACGGGATCGGGAAAGTCGCTGGTCGCGGCGGGCGCACACTTCGCCGC
This sequence comes from Demequina sp. NBRC 110055, assembly GCF_002090135.1. Classification (GTDB taxonomy): domain Bacteria; phylum Actinomycetota; class Actinomycetes; order Actinomycetales; family Demequinaceae; genus Demequina. Next base: position 145,158 of record NZ_BBRL01000008.1, read on the forward strand.
GCTGGCCGCCGAGCGCGCCGGCACGGGAGCCCGCACCTACTACACGGCGCCACTGAAGGCCCTGGTATCCGAGAAGTTCTTCAACCTCATCGACCTGTTCGGTTCCGAGAACGTGGGGCTGATGACGGGCGACTCCGCGGTCAACGCGGACGCGCCGATCATCTGCTGCACCGCCGAGATTCTCGCCAACCTCGCCCTGCGCGACGGCGCCGCGACCGAGGCGTCGATCGTCGTCATGGACGAGTTCCACTTCTACGCCGACCCGCAGCGAGGCTGGGCATGGCAGGTGCCGCTGCTGGAGCTGCCGCAGGCGCAGTTCGTGCTGATGTCGGCCACGCTGGGCGACACCTCGTGGCTCGTCGAGGACCTCTCCGAGCGCACCGGGCGCGCCGTCGCCGAGGTCACCACGGCCGAGCGCCCCGTGCCGCTCACATTTGAATACATCCTGGAGCCGCTGCCCGAGGTCGTGGAGCGGCTCGTCGAGTCCGGCAAGTCGCCGGCATACATCGTCCACTTCACGCAGAAGGACGCGGTGGAGCGCGCCCAGGCGTTGCTCAGCATGCAGGTCGCCACCAAGGCGGAGCGCGCCGCGATCGCAGAGGCTCTGGACGGGATCCGCTTTGGCACGGGATTCGGTAAGACGCTCAGCAAGTTCCTGCGCGCGGGCATCGGCGTCCACCACGCGGGCATGCTGCCCAAGTACCGGCGCATCGTCGAGCGCCTCACCCAGCAGGGACTGCTCAAGGTGGTGTGCGGCACCGACACCCTCGGCGTCGGCATCAACGTCCCCATCCGCACCGTGCTGCTGACGAGCCTCGTCAAGTACGACGGCGAGCGGATGCGCCACCTCAGCGCCCGCGAGTTCCACCAGATCGCGGGCCGCGCAGGCCGCGCCGGGTACGACACGGAGGGCGACGTCCTCGTCATGGCCCCCGAGCACGTCATCGAGAACCGCAAGGCGCTCCTCAAGGCGGGCGACGACCCCAAAAAGCGCAAGAAGATCGTCCGCAAGTCCGCCCCGCAGGGGTCGGTCAACTGGACCGATGCCACCTTCGAGCGCCTGCGCGACGCCGAGCCCGAGCCACTGACCAGCCGCTTTGCCGTCACGCACGCGATGGTCCTCAGCATCCTCGCCCGGGGCCAGGCCAACCCCTGGCTGGACCGCGAACCGCAGGACCCGGTGCAAGCCATGAGTCACCTGCTGGGCGCGCTCCACGAAACCGACGCCCAGCGCTCCGCCCACGCGCGCCAGGCCCTGCGCATTGCGCGCTCGCTCAAGATCGCCGGCGTCGTTGAACAGCTTCGTGTCCCGGACCCGTCGCACCCGCGCGGACAGCGCCCCACCATGCGCCTGGTGGTGGACGTCCCGCGAAACTTCGCCCTCAACCAGCCGCTGTCCCCCTTCGCGCTGGCCGCGATGGACCTGCTCAACGTCGAGGCGCCGGACCACGCCCTCGACGTGGTCTCGGTGATCGAGTCGACCCTGTCGGACCCGCGCCAGGTCCTCATCGCGCAGCAGCATGCCGCCCGCGGCGAGGCGATCGCGGCGATGAAGGCGGACGGGATCGAGTACGAGGAGCGCATGGAACTCATGGAGGAGGTCACGTGGCCGCGGCCGCTGGCCGATCTCCTCGAGCCCGCCTTCATCACCTACCGGCGCGCTAACCCCTGGGTGCTCGACGCGGAGCTGTCGCCCAAGTCCGTGGTGCGCGACATGCTCGAGAAGGCGATGTCCTTCGGCGACCTCGTCTCGGTCTACGGCCTGGAGCGCACCGAGGGCGTGGTGCTGCGCTACCTCGCGGAGGCTTACCGCGCCATGCGTCAGACGGTCCCCGAGGAGCACCGCACCGACGAGGTCGCGGCGATCACGGACTGGCTCGGGGAACTCGTGCGCTCGACCGACTCGTCCCTGCTCGACGAGTGGGAACGCCTCATGAACCCCGATGCCGTGGTCGCCGACGACGCCGACCCCGCCTCTGCGGGTCTCACCCCGGCGATGGCGGGCCCGGCGCGCCCGATGACGGGCAACCCCAGGGTGCTGCGCCGCCTCGTGGGCAACGCGATGTTCCGCCGGGTGGAGCTCGCGGCGCGCGAGAACTACGCGGCGCTGGGCGCGCTCGACGGGCGTTCGGGCTGGACGGCCGATGCCTGGCGCGACGCCCTCGATCCGCTCTTCGAGGCCCAGGGAGACGACGCGATCGGGATCGGCCCCGAGGCCCGCTCGGCGGCGCTGCTGACGTTCGTGGAGCCGGGAGGCGACCACGGAGAGGGGCGCGCGCAGGCGGCGCTGGCGGCCACCGCGGAGGGAAGCCTCCCCGAGGGCACGTGGCTGGTGCGCCAGGTGCTGGCGGACCCGGCCGGAGACCACGACTGGGCCATCACGGCGCTCGTGGACCTCGAGGCCTCGGACGAGGCGGGAGCACCGGTGATAGAGGTCCTGGCGGTCGGCCCCCAATAGCGGCCTCCCGCAGCACTTCGGCGCCCCGAAATCTCCTTTTCGGCCCATCTACCAGGCATATCAGGGCCACTTAAGAAAGGCTTGCCTTGCTGGCGGGCGACCATCGCATCGGCCTAACCTGGCCCCATGACGCCCGCTGACACCCACCACATCGACGAGGAATCCGTCTCCCGACGGCTCAATGCGCTGCGTGCAGCGGTGCTTGGCGCGAACGACGGCATCGTCTCGATCGCGGGCCTCGTCATCGGTGTGGCGGCGGCCACCCCTGACAACCACGGCGCCATCCTGGCCGCGGGCGTCGCGGGCCTCGTCGCCGGCGCCCTGTCGATGGCGGTCGGCGAGTACGTGTCCGTCAGTTCCCAGTCGGACGCCGAGAAGTCGCAGCTGCGCCGCGAACACCGCTGGCACCAGGTGCGCCCCGAGTGGGAGCTCGAGCAGCTCGTCGAGCTCAACATGGAGACGGGGATGAGCGAGGAGACAGCCCGCAAGGCCGCCGAGGAGCAGACGGCACACGACCCCGTCGCCATCCACGCGCGCATGCACCTGGGCATCGACCCAGACGAGATCACCAACCCCTGGCACGCGGGCTGGGCCTCGCTGTTGGCGTTCAGCGCGGGAGGACTGCTGCCGCTGCTGACCATCCTCCTGGTGCCGACGGCCTGGCAGATCCCCACGACCTACGTCGCGGTGATCGTCGCGCTGGCCCTCACGGGCTTCGAGGCGGCACGCTGGGCCCACTCCCCCCGCAAGCGCTCGGTGCTGCGCAACATCGCGGGTGGCACGCTCGCCATGGGCATTACCTGGGTGATCGGCTCGCTGCTGGGCGTCGCGGTCGCCTAGCCCGTTAGCGTAGCCGCCGCTACGGCACCAGGCCGATCCACTCGTCGGTCGAGAACTTCGACTCCACGAGCGCCTCAGCCTCGGCGAGCTCGTCGGGAGTCACAGCCCCGACGTGGGTCGAGTAGCGGCCAGAGAAGTGCGCGAGGAACGCGTCGATGATGTCTTCTCGCGCCATGCCGGTCTGGCTGCGTAGCGGGTCCACACGCTTGTTCGCGCTCTTGGTGCCCTTGTCGGACATTTTCTCGCGGCCGATGCGCAGGGTCTCCATCATCGCGTCCGCGTCGATGTCGTACGCCATCGTCACGTGGTGGAGGACGGCGCCGGAGGCGTAACGCTTCTGGGCGGCGCCGGCGATCTTGCCGTGCTCGGAGGCGATGTCGTTGAGCGGCACGTAGCGGGCCTTGATGCCCACGTCGGCGAGCGCGCCCAGCACCCAGTCGTCGAGGAACGCGTAGGACTGCTCGAAGCTCAGCCCCTCGACGAGCGAGGGCGGCACCGACAGCGAGTACGTAATGGTGTTACCAGGCTGAACGAACATCGCGCCGCCGCCGGAGACGCGGCGTGTGACGGTAATGTCGTGCTTGGCGGCGCCCTCGGGGTCGACCTCATTAGTCAGCGACTGGAAGGAGCCGATGATGACGGCGTTCGAGGCCCACTCCCAGATGCGCAGGGTGGGCGCGCGGCGACCGTCGGCCACGCGGCGCGACAGCACGTCGTCGATCGCCATCTGCAGGTGAGGAGCGCGTGGCTCGTCGTGCAGCACCTCGAAGGTGTGGTCGTGCCAGCCGGTGGCGTGGCCCAGTGCGCGGCGCACGGCGATGGCGACGGCCTCGGGGCTGAAGCCCACAAAGTGGGCGTCGGGGCCGGCGGCGCGCTGGACGGCGGCGGCAAGGTCGGCGACGCTCGCGGAAACCGGCATGCCCGTGAGGGCGAGGCGGATCTCGTGGATCGCCTCGGCGGGTTCGAGGAAGAAGTCTCCGGAGATGACCACCCGGTTCAGGGTGTCGCCGTCGGCCTCGACGTCCGCGATGACGAGCTTGCCGCCAGGGACCTTATATTCACCGTGCATGCGCACCATTGTCTCGCCGTTTGCGAGCTCCCAAGACACAGATATGGCCGATGCGATGGCGGGCCCGCGTACGGGCCTCGCCACGGCATCGGCCGGCTGAAGTGATTTAGCGCCTCGCGACGCCCTCCTTGAGCAGGCCGTAGACGAGGGAATCGACGAGCGCCTCCCAGGCGGCCTCGATGATGTTGGGGCCCACGCCGACCGTGCGCCAGGTGCGGCCGGTCTCGCGGTGGACGGTCGTGATGAGCACGCGGGTGATCGCGTCGGTGCCGTGGCTGGCCTCCATGATGCGCACCTTGAAGTCGCTCAGCTCGAAGTCCTCGATCTCGGGATAGGCGCCCTTGAGGGAGGTGCGCAGGGCGTGGTCGAGGGCGTTGACCGGACCGTTGCCCTCGCCCACGGCGACAATCCGGTTGCCGCCGGCGTGGAGCTTGATGACGGCCTCGGCATCGGCGTCGGTGGGGTCGCCGGGCTTCGAGGAGACGCGCACGCGCCAGGTCTCGACGTCCCAGAAGGCGTTGTCTTCGCCCAGCTCGGAGCGCAGCAGGAGCTCGAAGGAGGCGTCTGCGGCATCAAAGGTGTAGCCGGCGGCCTCGGCATGCTTGACGCGGTCGGTGACGCGGCCCAGCAGCTCGCCCTGACCCTCGAGGTCGAAGCCGAGCTCCTTGCCCTTGAGCTCGATGCTCGCACGCCCCGCCATGTCGGACACCAGCATGCGGAGGCCGTTGCCGACCTTCTCGGGCTGAGTGTGCTGGTAGAGGTCGGGGTCCACGCGGATGGCGCTCGCGTGAAGGCCGGCCTTGTGGGCGAAGGCACTCGCGCCCACGTAGGGCTGGCGGGCGAAGGGGGCGATGTTGGTGATCTCGGAGATCGCGTGGGCGATGCGGGTGGCTTCGGTGAGCCCGTCGCCCTTGAGGACGGTCATGCCCTTCTTGATCTCGAGGTTGGCGACGACCGAGATGATGTCGGCGTTGCCGGTGCGCTCGCCGTAGCCGTTGATGCAGCCCTGGACGTGGGTGGCGCCGGCGGCGACGGCGGCCATCGAGTTGGCGACGGCGCACCCGGAGTCGTTGTGGGCGTGCATGCCGAGCGGCAGGTCCACCTGGCCGCGGACGGCGCGGACGATCTCGGTGACATCATCGGGCAGCATGCCGCCGTTGGTGTCGCACAGGCACAGGGTGTCGGCGCCGCCGTTGACGGCGGCCTCGAGCGCGCGCATGGAGTAGGCGGCGTCGAAGCGGTAGCCGTCGAAGAAGTGCTCGGCGTCCATGATGACACGGCGGCCCTCGCCGGTGAGGAACGCGAAGGTCTCCTCGATCATGGCGAGGTTCTCGTCGGGGCTCACGCGCAGGGCGCGCTCGGCGTGGCGGATGTCGGCCTTGCACACCAGGGTGATGATGGGCGCCTCGGAGTCGAGCAGGGCGCGAACCTGGGGGTCGGAGGCGGCGGTGGTGCCGGCCTTGCGCGTCATGCCGAAGGCGGCGAGCTGGGCGTGGCGGAAGGACAGCTCCTTGGCGGCGAGGCCAAAGAACTCGGTGTCCTTGGGGACGGCGCCGGGCCAGCCACCCTCGATGACTCCCACGCCGAGCTCGTCAAGCAGGGGCGCGATCGCCATCTTGTCGGCGACCGAGAGGTTCATGCCCTCCTGCTGGGCGCCGTCGCGCAGGGTGGTGTCGTAGACCTCGACCGTGAGATCCGTCATGGGTGCCTCCCGAAGGCTGGTTGCTTCACACCGTGTCGCCTCGGCGACACCTTCCCAACAAAAAAGCCCCCCAGGTACGGGAGGCTAGCGCGTCGGGAGGGTGTCGCCGACGCGCTACGGAATGATGATCGCGGTGTGCATCGTGGCCAGTATGGCACAAGGGTGTACTGCCAGCGCCGATGCTGCTGCCGCGGCATCACTGCCGGCCCGACCCCGGGGCGGAGTTCTCCCCGGTGGTCTAGGTGGCGGGTTCGAGTTCGTAGTGAGCTTTGCCGCCGATGCGGGGTGTGCGGTCGGGGTCGATCGAGGCTGGTGGGATGAACCACACTTCGGTGCCGCGGATCTCGATGTCCCAGTCGCCGTGGTGGATGCGATGGTGACAGCTGACGCAAAGCAGGACGCCGTTGGACAGGTCGGTCGGTCCGCCGTGTTTCCACCATTTGATGTGGTGGGCTTCGCAGTAGCTGGGTGGGGCGTGACACCAGGAGCAGCCTCCGTCTCGTTCGACGAGGGCGAGTTTGATCTCGGCACTGAAGAGGCGGTCTTTGCATCCCACGTCGAGGGGCACGGAGTCGCCGCCCATGATCATGGGTAGGACCTCTATGTCGACGGCCATGCGTCGCAGGGTGCCGACCGAGATCGGTGAGTCGATACCGTCCACGGATGCGCAGCCCACGCCGGACTCGACGTCTTCGATGTTGGCGCGCAGCACGATGGTGGTGGTTACACCGGTGGGCACTTCCGTGCAGCCCAAACTGTGCCGTGCGGCAGCCGAGAGGGCGTCGGCGTGAATCTGTCCGGGGGTGCGGTCGTCCTCGGAGAAGTCCATCCCGACCTTGCCCTTCTTCTGGGCGTTGTCGCGTCGGGTCCGCATCACTTTCTTCACCGCACCCTTCAACAACGTGACAATCGGTGCGGCGGTCGACACGTCCAGGCGGGCATGGATACCGACCGACCCGTCGGCCTCGTCCTTGATCTGTACGTAGCGGTTCTCGAACGCGACCCGGTCACGCTCTTCCACATCGCGCGGACGGTGCCATGCTTCCTCGGCCAGCAGCATGCGGCGAATGTCACGCAAATTCAGGCTTTGCGCCTTGGAGACGATCTTCTGTTCGACGGCGACGATCTTGTCCGGCGCGACCTGCTCGATACGTTCCAGTGCACGGGTGATGACGCAGGCGGCCTCCATCGACAGAGCCCCCGAGCTCACGGCCTGCGCAAGGACCGGGAAACGAGGAGCCGCAGGCGCGGGTGTGGCGTCATCCGCGTCGGAGGTGTCTGAGTCGGGCGCACTCGGCTCGACCTCGCGAGGCCGTGTCGCATCCGCGACCGCCAAAATCCTGTGCGCCTCAGCCTCCGAACCCCCCAGCGCGTCCGCGAGCATCTGGCCCGGGGACGCGAACCCCCACTTACGGGCCACTCCTTGGAGACCCTCGGCCGGATCCGAGCGCCGCGCCAACTCTCCTGCCACCTCACCGAGCGCGACCTCGCTCATGCGACGCACCTGCACCAGCGCGCTTTGAAGTTCGACCAACCGGTTCGCGGACGTCGAACCTAGATCGTCGCCCTCGAACGCACGCGCCACCGCCACGGTGCGGTCGAGCTCGGCGGTCGAGAAGTTCATGACACCAGCATCACACCCACCACTGACATTCCTGGTAAACACCCAAAATCTGTGGACAACCCACCACCCGCAAGGGGCTGGGGACGACACTAACCGCGCCACAAAGACAGCCCGCCACCCCCAAACCCGACACCACCCCCGCGTTTCCCCGCTCCCTTGCGTACTACCCGGTGAGACCATCACCACGACCACCAAGGGGGACTCGATGTCGCGGACGCCGGCGCCGTGGGCGCGCACCGTCGAGGCGCTGATCCGCGAGCGCGGCCCCGCACTCTTTGGCTACGCCGTCGCCCTCACCGGCGATCGCCACGCGGCCGAGGACCTCCTGCAGGACGCACTCGTCCGCAGCTTCCGGCGCGGACGCGGCGACGTCTCCCTCAACGAGGCACACGCCTACGTCAAGCGAGCCATGCAGACGGCCGCGATCGACACGAGCCGCCGGAGGAAAACCCGCCCCGCGACCTCTACCGCGACGCTCCCCGACTCCGCCAGCCCCGACCACGCCGGCACCATCGCCGACAGGGATGCCCTCGCATCGGCCCTCGCCACCCTCTCGCCTCGCGAACGCACATGCATCGTCATGCGCTACGTCGATGACCTCAGCGCCGTCGCCATCGCGACGGAGACCGGCCTCACAGCCGGCACCGTCCGCAAATACCTGTCCGATGCCGTGGCCAAACTCCAGGCGAGGCGCCTCGACCTGGGGCTCGATACGGCCGATGCCGTGGCTGGCGGCGGGCTCCACACTCCAGTTTCCGTGAAGGGAGGGCGGCGATGAGCGAGCAGCTGAGCCGAGGCCTGAGCGCCCTGATTGAGGACGAGGGCCACGCCTTCACCACCACCGGGCTGGGCCACGACCCCGACCAGGCAGTGCGCGCCGTGGGGCGGGCGCGCCACCGCCGCACGGCGAGCATCGGTGTGACATCGCTCGCGGCCGTGGTCGCCATTGCCGTGGGCGCCACCCTGTGGCCCAACGGCGCCACGACCGAGATCGAGCCAGCAGTCACCGAACTTCTCCAGACCGCGACCACCCGCACCTCGAGCGACCCCGAGACCCGCGACGACGCGCAGGCGGGCATTCACTGCACGTGGGCCGAGGGCGAAGGCCCGCGAGACGTCGCCGCGACCGTCGACAGCGCCATCATCATGGACGAGTGCGCGGCGGTGTGGGTGGGCGAGGCGCCACTCGTCGACGCCTTCACGTCCTGGATGGTAGGTGTCGGCGACTCGACCGCCACACGAACCGCTCACTGGACGGTGGTCAACACCTCCGACAAGCCCTTGTCTGTCGACGCAGACGCCGTCGCTCCAGCGTTCGAGATACCAGACCTCGAGATCGACACCATCGGCGGCAATGACGGCCTCGCGCTCGTCGCGAAGGACCTGTGGGTCTCGGAGACGGAGCGCTTCACGCTGCTCACCTCGGAGACCGGAACAGTGACGCTCGCTCCAGGCGACACTCTCGAGGGCACCGTAACTCTCGCCGGCGACGAGTACATCTCAGCGTTGAGTAGTGGTGCTGCGCAGAACGACTACTTGCGCATTCCTCTGGCATCGGCCGAGCACAGCAGCCTCATCCTCGAAGTCCCCGTGGAGACAGTCATGGCGCTTCCCTACATCTCCGCGTCATAGCCCCAGCGGCCGCAGGGCCTACCGCGGAGCAATCACCAGCCTCACGGCAATGTCCTCAAGCTCCCGAGTCTCGCCGGACGCGACCGCCATCGTCAGGTCGAAGGCCTCGTCGAGCGACAAGGCGACGTCGCGACCATTGAGCGCCAGAAACACGGTCAACGAGTGCCACCCCAGCCGCTTATTGCCGTCTGAAAGCGGGTGGTTCGCCACCACCGAGTGCAACAGTGCCGCAGCCTTGAGCTCAACCGAGGGGTACGCATCCATACCCATCAGCGTCGTCTGGGGCCGCTGCACACATGCGTCGAGCAGACCAAGATCACGCACCGGACCGATCCCGAGGTCCCGGCACAGGTCGAGCATCTCCTCGAGCGTGAGGTAGCGGACTCTCATACAGAGCCCAGCCGATCGAGTACTGGGCCCCAGCGCTCCTTCATCTCGGCCGAGAGCGCGCGCACTTCGTCGGCCCGCGCGGTCTCGTCATCGGCCGCAGCTCCTACGCGCGCCTCCTCGACCGCACGCAGGATCGCCTCGGTCTTCGAGACGCCCCACCGCTTGGCCAGGGCCTCGATGGCCGCGTCTTGCTCGGGAGTGGTGCGCAGTGTCATCGCCATCCCTTCAAGGTATCACCGTGGTATCACCGACCCTTGAGTCCGGCCGATGCTCCACTCCCCTACCGCTTGCGCCTGAGCGCCGTTCGCCTCGCCTTCCAGTCGGGCAGCTGCGCGTCCATCAGCGCGTAGAAGCCGGGGCCATGGTTCTGGTGGAACAGGTGGGCGAGCTCGTGAACCAGGACATACTCGAGCCCGTCCCGCCCCCGACGCGCCAGCTCGGCATTGAGGTTGATCTTGTTGAGCGTCGCGTTGCACGACCCCCACCGGCTGGACATCACCTTGATCGAAACCCGCGGGGGGACCTCGACGCCCATGCGCTCGCACCACAGCGGCATCAGCTCCTCGAGAGCCACCAAGATCTCGACCCGCGCCTGCTCGAAGTCCTCGCTGCCCCGCTGGATCCCCTGCGGCAACGCCTTGAGCTCCTCGCGCTTGCGGTCGATCCAGCCGACGTTCTGCGTCACGAACTCGTGGACGTCCGCTTTCGATGCGCGCACGGGTGCCGTCACACGCAGCGACCCGTCCGCGCGCACGCGCAGGATCATGCGGCGCTGCTGTCGCCTGCGGGTGACCGTGTAGGCCAGGGTGTCGTCGCTCATGGTGCGCCCAGGCTAAGCCGCTTCGCGTACGCAAAGCGCCACCGCATCGGCCATCTGTGAAAAACCTCGCCACCGACCCCAACCTGGGGACGACGCGCTGCGTTCGTGCCAGCATGACGCCAAGGAGGAACCCATGAGCCGGTGGAAGGACACCCTCGACGCGCTGATGCATGAGCGGGCCGCGGCCCTGTTCGGCTACGCCTACGTCCTCACGGGCAACGCCGACGACGCCGAGGACCTCCTCCAGGACGCCCTGGTCCGCACCTTTCGTGTGAACCGGCGCTCGGGAACCGTCAACGAGGCACACGCCTACGTGAAGCGCGCTATTTCCACGGCCTTCATCGACTCCCACCGCCGTCGCGCGGCCCGCCCCCAACGCCACCCGGGCGACGAGGGCGACTTCGCCGGCGCATCGGCCGCCGAGGGCGACCCCGCGGCCCGCTCCGCCGAGACGCTCGATCTCCACGCCGCGATCCTCACCCTCCCCGCGCGCGAGCGCGCGTGTGTGGTGCTGCGCTACCTCGACGACCTGCCCGTGGCCTCCGTCGCAGCCGAACTCGGGCTCGCGACCGGAACCGTCAAGCGCTACCTCTCCGACGGCGTCGCGCGCCTGAAGCCCCTGGTATCCGACACAGATTTCCCCACCGACGACCCCGAATCCGTCCCCGTCCACCACGCAGGAGGCACCCGATGAGCACTGCACAGGAACGACTGTCCGCCATCGCCCGCGACGGCGCGGCCCGCTTCTCCTCCACCGACCTCGCGCACGGCCACGGCGCCGTCACACGCCGGGTGCGCCGTGACCGCTCCGTGCGCGCGGGCGTCACGACCCTCGCGGGGGTCGGGGTGGTGGGCGCCGGCACCTTCGGCATCCTTCAACTCCGGGCGGCCGATGCGACGGTGCTGCCCGCTTCCCCGTCGCCTTCCGTATCGGAGTCGGTGGCGCCGACTGCCGGACCGTCCACGAAGCCGACTGAGACAGCGGTGCCGGACGCGGTCGAGCAGATCACGATCGAGATCCCCAACGGCGCACGTATCGAGAACGTCGTGGCGTCACTCGCCGAGGCGACAGGCTCCACGGAGGCACAGGCCCGCGACGCGCTGGTCGCAGCCCTGCCCCCGGAGGCCGACGGTGAGCCCGAGGGCTGGGTCGTCGGCAACGTGACGTACGTGGGCGGCAACGAGAACAGCCTCGACCCGACCGCAGATGCAATGGCCAACTCCGCGGCAACGCTGCTGGAAAACGCCGGGGTTCCGCGGAACCAGTGGAAGTCCTGTGTCACCATCGCGACCATCGTGGGTGCCGAGGCGAACCCCGGCGACGTGGAGGCCATGCGCGGAATTGCCGCGGTGATCCGCAACCGCCTCGAGGCCGACATGATGCTGGAGATCGACGCGCCGCTCGACTACTTTGTGCGCTCCGACGAAAGAACTGTCTCGGACGACGGGTACGTGGTCGACTCGGAGTACAACACCTTCATGTATGCGGGGCTGCCGCCCACGCCCATCTGGTCGACCGGCCCCGAGGCCTTCGAGGCAGCCGCCAACCCGGCCAACGAGAGCTGGCTCTTCTTCGAGACCGACCCCACCACCGGCGACGTGATGTTTGCCAGCACATTCCACGAGCACCAGCTCAACCTGGTCGAGTTGGGACTGCTCGACGAGCGCGACGTCCTGCCCGAGGAGTAGCGCCTCAAGGACCCCCTCCCCCGAAATGGGTAGATGTCGCCCACATTTCGGCCCCTCGCGTCAGCAATGGGGAGATGGCGGTCAGAGCGCCCCGACGCCACGAACCGCAATCTCCCCCTTGCTCGCGCGCGCACCGAAAAAGTGGGCGAGGTCTACCCAATTCGGGGGGGGAGGGGGGGGAGGCAGGATGGGGAGGAGGGCGAGAAGGCCGGCGCCCTACAGGACCCGCCGCATCCAGCCCAGCGCGTCATCGGCACGGCCGTACTGAATGTCGGTGAGGGTTTCGCGCAGCCACGAGGTCACCGCACCGGCCCCGCCGTCACCCACGAGCACGTCAAAGTCCGGCGATACCAGCCGCGCGATGGGCGTGACCACGGCGGCGGTGCCGCACGCGAAGGCCTCGACCACCGAGCCGTCTTCGATCCCGGCCCTCAGCTCATCCAAAGCGATGTCGCGCTCGACCACCTCGCGGCCCGCCGCGCGCAACAGCTCGATCACCGAGGCACGCGTCACGCCCTCCAAGATCGTGCCCGTGATCCGAGGCGTCCACACTGACCCGTCGCGGCGCACCGCGAACACGTTCATGCCGCCCAGTTCCTCGATGTACCGGTCGTCACGGGCATCGAGGAAGAGCACCTGGTCGCAGCCGTGGTCCTGCGCCTGCTGCTGCGGCTGCATGGACGCGGCGTAGTTACCCGCGGTCTTGGCCTGGCCCGTGCCACCGGCCCCTGCACGGTGGAAGCCCTGTGCCACCCAGATGGAGACGGGCTTCACGCCACCAGAGAAGTAGGAGCCCACGGGGCACGCGAGCAGCATGTACTCCACCCGGCGCGACGGGCGCACCGCAAGCGACGGTTCGGTGCCGATGAGCAGCGGGCGCAGGTACAGGCTCGCCTCGCCCTCGTCCGGCACCCACTCCTGGTCCACGCGCACGAGCGCCTCGATCGACGCGAGGAAGTCGTCCTCCGGCACGGGCGGCAGCGATAGTCGCACCGCGGACGCGGCCATGCGCGCCGCGTTCGCCTCGGGGCGGAACAAACGGATGGAGCCGTCGGCCCAGCGATACGCCTTGAGCCCCTCGAAGACCTGCTGGCCGTAGTGCAGCACGGTGGCGCCGGGATGCAACGAGAGGTCCGCGAAGGGTTCGATGCGGCGGTGGCCCCAGCCGGCATCGGGCGTCCAGGTGGCGCGAGCCACGTGGTCGGTGAACACCTCGCCGAACACGGGCGCGGCCATCAATCCCGCGCGCTCCTCGGCCGTCGCGGCCTGGGGGTGGGGCGTGACGGCGTAGTCCTCAGCGCTCACCGTGCTCCTTTCGTCCATTCCGTCACAGTAACGACGGTCTACGCCCTCAACGCCGACGCCTCGCCGCGCGCTCCCGACCCCGCGGGATTACCGTCGGAAGAAGGAGGCCACCATGTCCGTCACCCACCTCAACCCCGATTCCATGCACCGCTCCCCCGCCTTTTCCCAGGGCGTCGTCGCCACGGGCACACGAACGGTCTACGTGGGAGGCCAGAACGGGGCCGATGCGCACGGTCAGATCGAAGGCGACCTCGTCGCCCAGACCGCGCAGGCCTTGCGAAACGTCATCACGGTGCTCGCGGAGGCCGGTGCAACCCAAGACGACGTGGTCCGCATGACCATCTACCTCCAGGCGGACCAGGACGTGCAGGAGGGCTTCGCCGCCTCGCAGGAGGTGTGGGGCATGCACGCCGTCCCGATCGTCGTGGTGCTCGTCCCCGCCTTTGGGCGCCCGGATGCGCTGGTCGAGATCGACGCGATCGCGGTCCTCGACTAGGGCCGATGCTACGCCGCGGGTGTCCCGGCGAGTTCGCCGTGGTCCACCCGTCGATTCAGACGCTCCGACATCGCGAGCCCCAGAGCCACGAGCGCCAGGATAAAGAACGGGAACAGCCACAGCCCCAGCCAGGTGGACAGCGCGCCGAACAGCGGCGGGGCGAGCGTGGAGCCCGTGTAGGCCGCGGCCATCTGCACGCCGATGATCGCCTGCGAGTTCCGCGCGCCGAAGTTCACCGGAGTGGAGTGAATGATCGCCGGGTAAATGGGCGCCGAGCCCAGGCCCGCGACCACCAGGCCCGCGAGCGCGATCACGTCCGTCCCCACAGGCACGGCGATCATGACCGCGCCCACGCCGACCGCCACGAAACCACCGCGAATCAGGGCGCGGTCGCCCACGCGGTCCGCAACGAAACCTGCGAGGAAGCGCCCCGCCGTGATGCCCAAGAGGAACAGCGACGCGAACGCCGCAGCCGTCGCGACATCCACCCCGCGGTCCTCCACGAGGAACGTTGAGGCCCACAAGATGGCCGTGCTCTCGAGCGCGCAATACGCGAAGAAGGCCGCGAGGATGAGTTTCACGCCACCGATGCGCAGCGCCTGACTCAGCGGCACGTGCCCGGTGCTGACCGGCACCGCCTCAGGATCATCGACCTCCGCCGGACGCACCGGATTGACCCGCTTCCACAGCGGCAGGCTGATGAACAGCGCGACCGTCAGCACCACTTGGATGCCGCCGATGATCAGGTAGGCGCCGCTCCACCCCAGTGAGGACGACAACGCGAAACTCATCACGAATGGACTGATTGCGGCGCCCACGCCCCAGCACGCGTGCAGCCAGTTCATGTGACGCGCGGCGTAGTGCAGCGCCACATAGTTGTTGAGGGCCGCGTCGACCGCGCCGGCGCCCAGGCCGTACGGAATCGCCCACAGGCACAGCATCCAGAACGCGTCGGAGAACGAGAACCCCACGAGCGCCGCAGCCGTCATCCCGATACTCACGGCGGTCACCGACCCCGCGGAGAAGCGGCGGGTCAGCCGCTCAGAGGCCAGGCTCGACACGATGGTGCCGCCAGCGATGATCGTGGTGAGGATGCCCGCGAACCCGAGCGGCACACCGAGGTCGGAGTGCATCACCGGCCATCCGGCGCCGACGAGCGAGTCGGGCAGGCCCAGGCTGATAAACGCCAAGTAGATGATGGACAGCAACAGTGCGTACATCGCGGGGACTGCCTTTCTCGACGCGAACTATCGCGAGCCTCATCGCCGCGACACAGCGATGGTACCCAATATGTGGACGCTCGTACACATATTGGGTACGGTGGAGATATGGCCCACGACTACTTCGCCGGCGACAACCGGACCCAATTCGAACGCATGCGTGCAGGCGATCTCTACATCGCAGACGACCCGGAGATGGCCAAGGCGCACCTGCGTGCGGTAGCCCTCACCGACGCGTATCACCGCGCCTATGTCGCCGCGGACCGCGCGGCCTTTGGCATCCTCGCTGACCTGGTGGGCACCCTCGGGGACGGAGCCCATATCAATCCCCCTCTCTTCGTCGACTACGGCGAGAACATCCACATCGGCGCGCGCACCTTCATCAACTACCACCTCACGGCGCTGGACGTCGCAACCATCACCATCGGCGAGGACTGCCAGATCGGGCCCAACGTCCAACTCCTCACGCCCACCCACCCCATCGAGCCGGGGCCGCGCCGCGACAAGCTCGAGGCGGCCAAGCCCATCGTGATCGAGGACAACGTGTGGCTGGGCGGCGGGGTCATCGTCTGCCCGGGCGTGACGATCGGCAAGGACTCCGTCATCGGTGCGGGTTCCGTGGTCACGAAGGACATTCCTGCTGGGGTCGTCGCCGTGGGCAACCCGGCCCGTGTCGTCCGCTCCATCGCGTGACGCGATGACCCAGGAAAGTCGCCCCGGAGGCACACGCCGAGGCCGCCGCAA
This sequence comes from Demequina sp. NBRC 110055, assembly GCF_002090135.1. Classification (GTDB taxonomy): domain Bacteria; phylum Actinomycetota; class Actinomycetes; order Actinomycetales; family Demequinaceae; genus Demequina. The sequence goes on from NZ_BBRL01000008.1 coordinate 161,147, forward strand.
CGAACCCGGAAGGCGCGACACGATCATCGACGCCTGCCTGGACGTGCTCGCGCGCGAGGGAGTCGCCGGCACCTCGCACCGCAAGGTCGCCGCCCAGGCGGGTGTGCCACTCGGCGCGACCACGTACTACTTCGACGGCATGGACGGGCTGCTCCACGAGGCGTTCACGCGATTCGCCACCTCGATCAGCGATCGCTTCGAGCGCCGCATGACCGCTGCTGAGGACCTTGACGCGGCACGCGAAGCTGTCGTGGCCATCGTCCTCGAGGACGTCTTCGGCGACGATCGGGACCTGGTCCTCTCGCACGAGCTCTACACGCTCGCGGCACGCAAGCCCGCCTTCCGTGCGATCACATCCGCGTGGATGGCGCGCAGCCGCGCCGCGCTCGAACGGCACTTCGACGCCGAGACCACGCGCATGCTCGACGCGCTGATCGAGGGCCTCACCATCCATCGCGCGCTCGACGCGGAGCCGCGCGATCCCGGCGAGGTCCGCGCGGCCGTCGCACGCATCACCCGGGCGTCAGGGCTGCAGCACTAGCCGCAGAGGTCGCAGACCCCCGTCGCGGGAAGGTCGATGAAGCAGGTGGGGCACGGCAGCTCGGCGATCTCGGCACGCTTGCCGATGCCCATGTTGGTCACGCGCGGGGCCGGCTTGACCGGCTCGGGAACGAGGGCGATGGGGCGCAGGGCCGATGCGACACTCGCCTTGGCCATAGCCCCGTCGCTGGGCGAGGGGCTGGCGGCCGCCTCGGTGACCGCCCCGGAGGCGACCACAGCGGAAGGCGCGGCGGTCGCGGACTGAGCCGCGGCATCGGCCGCCTGGACGGCGTCGGCAAAACCGGGAAGCTCGAAAAACTGGCTCTCGCCGCCCTCGGGATGCAGAGCGACGTACATCGAGGTGATGAACGCGATGGGCTTGTCGGCGCCCAGCGGCTCGAGCGCGATGTACTGGCGTGACTCGGGGATGTAGACGTGCTCGTAGCGAAGGCCGCGGGTGATATCGCGAATCTTGTCGACGGCGCTCAGCGGGAGTTCATAGTCCGCCAGCGCGGCGTCGAGGGTGCGGAAGTAGGTGCGATATTCGAGGTCCAGCGCAGAAGTCACCGGAAGATCTTGCCGCATCCTCGGTGGCACCGATGACCACTCGAACCGTGTTAACGGGGCCGGAAAATTCCTAGCGAGGGTCGCGATATTTCCACATAGTGAGTGAACCGAATACTGCCACCAGCGCCGCCGACCAGCCCAGGGTGATCGCGAGCTCCGAGCCGATCTGCTCGCCGTTCATGAGCGCGCGGACACCCGTGACGAGGTCGGACACCGGGTTGACGTTGACCCACGCCTGGAGCCAGCCTGGCATGGTCGCCGGGTCGACGAAGATGTTCGAGCCGAACAGCAGCGGCATCAGCACAAAGCTCGCGACACCCATGATCGAGCCGGGCGTGCGCAGGATGAGCGACAGGAACGTCCAGATCCATCCCAGCGAGAACGCGAAGACCAAGAGAAGCGCGACGCCAAGCACCACGCCGACCACTCCTCCGGCGGGACGCCAGCCGATCGCCAGGCACACGATGGACGTCACGATCGACGCGACGATGAAGCGGACCGCGTCGCCCAGCAGCATTCCTACCAGGGGGGACGGGCGCCAGATGGGCAGCGAGCGGAAGCGATCGAAGACGCCCTTGTCGATGTCGGTGCGCAGCGTGGTGCCGGTGTACATCGTGATGAAGAGCACCGACTGCACCAGGACGCCGGGAGCGATGTAGGCGATATACGCGCTCACGGACCCCGCGATCGCGCCGCCGAACAGGTAGGTGAACAGCAGCGTCATGATCACGGGGAAGACTGTGACGTCGAAGAGCTGCTCGGGCACGTGCTTGATCTTGAGCAGCGCGCGCCAGCCGAAGGTCACCGAGGTCGACAGTGCGCTAGGGCGCGCAGGCCGTTCCGAGGACGCGAGGGCGTGCGCGATGGCGCTCGCCTGGGGCGCCGGGGCCGTCGTGGTTTCGGCCGATGCCGTGGTCTCGTCGGTAGTCATGCCGCCTCCTCCTCGGTCGCTTCAGCGGGCTTGCCCGTGAGCGAAAGGAACACCTCGTCGAGTGTGGGCTGGCCGAGGCTGAACTGCGCGAGGCCGATGCCCGCCGCGTCGAGCTCGGTCAGCGCCCTGGTGACACGGCCGCGGTCCTCGATGGACGCGGTGAGCGCCTGGGGGTCGGCGGGAGTGTCGACCTCGACGTGGAGCTCGCGCAGCAGGATTTCGCGGGCCGCCTCGCGGTCCGCGCGGTGCATCACGCGCACGTGCAACATGCCGGAGCCGACCGAGGCCTTCAGTTCAGTGGCCGTGCCCTCGGCGATGATCTTGCCGTTGTCGATGACGCTGATCTTGTCGGCGAGCTGGTCGGCCTCATCGAGGTACTGCGTGGTGAGCATCACGGTGGTGCCGTAGGCGACCATGGCACGAATGATGTCCCACACCTCATTGCGGCTGCGCGGGTCCAGTCCGGTCGTGGGTTCGTCGAGGAACAATAGGTCGGGCGTCACCACGATGGACGCCGCGATGTCGATGCGCCGGCGCATGCCGCCCGAGTACTTCTTGACCTGACGGTCGGCAGCCTCGGCGAGTCCGAACGCCTCAAGCAGTTCGGCACTGCGGCGCATGGCCGCCTTGGGCGTGAACCCGTAGAGCTTCGCGATGAGGCGCAGGTTCTCGGCGCCGGTGAGGTCCTCGTCGACGGACGCGAACTGGCCCGTCAGCGCCACTCGTGACCGCACCTCGTCGGACTGCGTACGGATGTCGTAGCCGAGCACCCGAGCCTCGCCGGCATCGGGCCTGATGAGTGTCGCGAGCATCCTGATCGCGGTGGTCTTGCCCGCGCCGTTAGGCCCCAAGAATCCGTGGACGCCGCCGCGTGCGATCGCGAGGTCGATCCCGTCGACCGCGCGGGTGTCCCCGTAAGTCTTCACGAGACCCGCGGTCTCGATCGCCAATTCCGCCATGCGTCCCTCTCCCCTGGTTCACGCCTGGTGTCCTTCTCGGTGTCCGCGTTAGCATGTAAACACCGTTCACATTGCGAACCCGTCCAGGGTAAGTCAGCGTTCGAGGGGGTGCAAGAGGTGCCGCAGATTTCCCCGAGCTATCACCACGGCGACCTGCGCGCCGCGCTCGTCGAGGCGGGCCTGGAACTCGCCCGCTCGGGCGGCCCGGCGGCAGTCACCGTACGCGAGGTGACGCGCGCCGCAGGCGTCTCCCCCGCATCGGCCTATCGCCATTTTGCGGACCACCGCGCGCTGGTGGTCGCCGTGGCCTTGGCGGCGCAGGGGCGGCTGGCGACGACGATGGAGGCGCGGATCGACGCGCTCGTTGAGAGGGCTGGCGTCGATACGGCCGATGCCGCCGTCGCCCGCCTACGCGGCGTCGGCCTGGGCTACATCGAGTTTGCGCTGGCCGAGCCGGGCTGGTTCGCGCTCGCGCTGCTCACGTTTGATCCCGGCGGGTCCTCGTCCTCGCGAGTGAGCGTGGACGCGGCGGTCCCTCCACCGTTCCAACTGCTCATCGACGCGCTCGACGGGTGTGTGACGGCGGGAGTGCTGTCGACCGAGGGCCGCATCAATGCCGAGTGGCCGTGCTGGTCGGCCGTGCACGGGTTTGCGGACATCGCCACGCGCGGACCACTTCAGGGCCAGGACGCACCGACGTTGACGGCGCTCGGGACCCACGTGGTGGACAGGATCGTCGCCGGCGTCCGTTCACGTTCCGTCACACCTCAAACCGATAGCCCGCCCCCGGGTGAGTGAGGATGTGCACCGGTGCGCCGGGGTCATCCTCGAGCTTGCGGCGCAGCTGCGCGGTGTAGACGCGCAGATAATGTGTCTCGGCGTCGTAGCCGGGCCCCCACACATCGTGAAGGAGTTGAGCCCGGCTCACCATGCGGCCACGGTTCCTCACGAGCGCCTCGAGCAGCGCCCACTCGGTCGGCGTGAGTCGCACCTCGGCATCCTTGCGGGCGACTGTCCGCCGGGCGAGATCGATGCGCAACGTCCCCGCTTCGATGACCGCGACGTCGACCGCGCCGTCGACCGGCTGCGCACGCCTGACCGCGGCGCGCAGCCGCGCGAGCAGCTCATTCATCGCGAACGGCTTGGTGACGTAGTCGTCGGCGCCGGCGTCGAGCGCGTCGATCTTGTCGTCGTTCATCTGTCGCGCCGACAAGACGACGATGGGCACGCGGCTCCACCCCCGGATGCCGGCGAGGACTTCGAGGCCGGACATGTCGGGCAGGCCAAGGTCGAGCACCACCACGTCCGGCCTGGCCGACGCCGCAGCGTCGAGCGCCCGCGCGCCGGTCTCGGCGGTCGTGACCTCCCACCCATGAGCGCGCAGGTTGATCGCGAGCGCGCGGGTGAGCCCTTCATCGTCGTCGACCACGAGGACCCGATTGCCCTGTCCGTCGGTCATGCGTGCCCCATGTCCCGATCCTCGCGCACGCGAGGCACCGTCACGACCATCGTGAGGCCTCCGCCCGGCGTGTCCTCGGGCACCACCCGCGCTCCGACCGTCGCGGCGAGGCCGTCGGCCACGGCGAGCCCCAACCCCACTCCCCCATCGGCGCCGCCATCGAACCTCTGGAAGGCCTCGAACATCACGTTCTTGCGAGACTCGGGGACGCCCGGGCCGGAGTCCGCCACGCGAATCACCACCTCGGCCCCGTCCGCCGCCGCCGAGACACGCACCGCCGTGCCGGGTGGCGTGTGACGCACTGCGTTCGACACGAGATTCTCCACCACACGCTCGAGGAGGCCAGGATCGGTCTCGACCAGCGGGAGGTCCTCCGGGAGCGACATCTTGACCGACGCATGCCACGGCTCGACGGCCGCGGGCACCACCTCCTCGAGCGAACTGGCGCGTAGCCGGGCGTGCACCGCGCCGGCCTGGAGCCGCGACAGGTCAAGTAGGTTGTCGATGAGCCGCTCCAGGCGCCCGGTGCCCTCCTGAATCGTCTTCGTCAGCGCCGCGCGGTCGTCCTCGTCAAGACGGATGCCGGACGCGAGCCCGTCCACCGCGGCCCTGATCGCCGCCAATGGAGTGCGTAGATCGTGCGAGACCGCGGCGAGCAGCGCATTCCGGGTACGCTCCGACGCCTCGAGCCTTCTAGCGGCGTCCGCCTCCTGACGCAGGCGCCGGTGTTCGAGCACAATGCGCATCTGGCTTCCAAACGCCTCCGCGACTTCGCGATCGCTCCCGGCGAGGGGCCGGCCGCACAGCACCATGCGGTGCCGCTCGTCGATGTCGACCGTCGCGGGATCGGCGCATGGCGCGTCGGCACCGGCGGCTGCAAGAACTCCCCACGGCGCGCGAGCCCCTTCGCGCTGCTCGAGCCTCACCTGATCGAGCCCGAACACCTCACGAAGGCGGCTCACGATCGCGTCGGCCGTGTCGTCGCCCGACAGCACGCTGCGCGACAAGGCGGCGAGCGTGGACGCCTCCGCCCTCGCACGGTATGCCTGCGCGGTGCGCCTCGACGCGAGATCCACCACAGAGGCCACCGCAGCGGCAACCACGACGAAGACCACGAGCGCGAGCACGTCGCTCGGCTGGTCGATTACGAGCCGGCCGGTGGGCTCCGTGTGCAGCAGGTTGAGGGCGAGGAACGACAGGACCGCCGCGACAAGCGCCGGCCACAGCCCGCCGATGAGCGCGACTCCGACCACCACCGCGAGTTGGAGCATGAGCGCGGCCGACAGGTCGTCAGCACCCCCGGCCCCCGCATCGGCCACCCAGGCCACGACGAGCGGCGCCGCGATCGCGGCCAGCCACCCGGCCGCGCGCCGTCCGCGCGACATGGAGGAGGTCCGCGATGGCGGCCTGGTGCCGGCGCCGGCGTGCTCATGCGTCACGAGGTGCACGTCGATGGCGCCGGACAGACGAGCGATGGCATCGGCCGACGAACCCGACAGCGCCTGGCGCCACCGGGAGTGTCGTGACACCCCCACCACGATCATCGTGGCGTTGACTCCGCGCGCGAAGTCGACGACGGCAAGGGCCACGTCCTCGCCCGCCACCGTGTGAAAGGTGCCCCCGAGCGACTCGATGAGCAGCCGCTGGTTCGCGATCGCGGCGGGCGGAGCAGCCGGCAAACCATCGGTGGGGAGCACGTGCACCGCGATGAGTTCCGAGCCGGCGGAACGCTGGGCGATGCGAGAGGCGCGACGGATCAGCGCCTCGCTCTCGGCACCGCCCGTGACCGCCACCACCACACGCTCGCGGGCGGGCCATGTCGCGTCGATCTCGTGGTCGGAACGGTAGCGCGTGAGGGCATCGTCGACCCGATCCGCGAGCCACAGCAGCGCGAGCTCCCTGAGCGCCGTGAGGTTACCCTCTCGGAAGTACTTCCCGAGCGACGCGTCAACCTGCTCGGCCCGGTAAATGTTGCCGTGCGCGAGGCGCCGGCGGAGCTGCTGGGGCGAGAGGTCGACCAACTGAATCTGATCGGCCTCGCGCACCACGTGGTCCGGCACCGTCTCGCGCTGGCGCACGCCCGTGATGGCCTCGACGTCATCCACGAGCGAGGCGAGGTGCTGCACATTGACGGTGGTCACGACGTCGATACCGGCGTCCAACAGCGCCGTGACGTCCTGCCAGCGCTTGTCGCGGGCGGACCCCGGGGGGTTGGTGTGGGCGAGCTCGTCCACGAGCGCGACGTCAGGGGCGCGTGCGATCACCGCATCGACATCGAGGTCGGTCAGGGTGACCCCACGGTGCTCGAGCACGCGGCGCGGGATGACCTCCAGGTCGCCGATCTTGTCGGCGGTGGCCACTCGGCCGTGCGTCTCGACGAGGCCAATCACCACATCGGTGCCGCGCAGCTTTCGCCGCTCCGCCTCGTCGAGCATCGCAAAGGTCTTGCCCACGCCCGGGGCGGCGCCCAGATACACGGTGAGGCGCCCGCGGGAGGAGGGTGCCTCCGTGGTGGATTCCGCGGGATCGGCGACGGTCATGATCACATTGTGTCCGCGGGAGCCGCCTGCTCAAGGGACGTGTTGAGCGCGAGTACGTCCACGTAGGGGTCGCCGAGTACGCCGAGCGTCCGTTCGTGGGTCGCCTCGGCCACCAGCGCCATGACCGTGGCCTCGTCCAGTCCACGCTCGCGCGCCACCCGCGCCACCTGGAGCGAGGCATAGGCGGGGCTGATCGCGCCGTCGAGGCCTGATGCGGACGCGGTCACGGCATCGGCCGGAACCTCGTCAACGGGCACCGCCTCGCGCGCGGCCACCTCGGCGCGGCGCTCGGCGATCGCGGCGACAAGGTCAGGGCTCTCCGGCCCCAAGTTGGAGCCGCCCGAGGCCAGGGCGTCATAGCCGTCGCCGGCCGCCGAGGGGCGGGGTAGGAACCACTCGTCTCCCGCGAACGCCTGGCCGATGAGTGCGGAGCCGGCCGCCTCGGCACGGTCGGTGGTGCGCTCCCCCGTCGCGGTCACGAGCGACCCCGCCGCCTGCCACGGGAAGGCGGCCCGGGCAACTCCGGTGATGAGCAACGGGTACGCGACCCCACACACCACGGTGAACACGGCGAGCATCGTCAGGCCTGTCATTGATGCCCGGGCGAGTGCACGAAAGGAGGACGTGGCGGTCAGTCGAATCGAGTGCATGGTGAACTCCTTGCTGGTGGCCGCTACAGGCCCAGGACGGTGAGGATGATGTCGATGACCTTGATCCCGAGGAACGGGGCGATGAGGCCGCCGACGCCGTAGATCCACAGGTTCCGAGCCAGCAGCGCGGAGGCGCTGGACGGGCGGTACTTCACACCCCTGAGCGCCAGCGGCACGAGTGCCACGATGATCAACGCGTTGAAGATGACGGCCGAGGCGATCGCCGTCTCCGGGCTGGTGAGCCGCATGATGTTCAGGGCATCGAGCCCCGGGATCAGCGGCGCGAACATCGCGGGCAGGATTGCGAAGTACTTGGCGACGTCGTTCGAGACGGAGAAGGTCGTGAGCGCCCCCCGCGTGATGAGGAGTTGCTTGCCGATCTCCACGATCTCGATGAGCTTGGTGGGGTTCGAGTCGAGGTCGACCATGTTCCCCGCCTCCTTCGCGGCGGAGGTGCCGGACGCCATGGCCACCCCCACATCCGCCTGCGCGAGCGCGGGGGCGTCGTTCGTACCGTCACCTGCCATCGCGACCAGGCGCCCGCCGGCCTGCTCGCGCTTGATGAGCGCGAGTTTGTCCTCGGGAGTGGCCTCGGCGAGCACGTCGTCGACGCCCGCCTCGGCGGCGATGGCGCGCGCGGTGATGGCGTTGTCGCCAGTGACCATCACGGTGCGGATGCCCATCGCGCGCAGGCGGTCGAACCGCTCACGCATGCCCGGCTTGACGACGTCCTTGAGGTGGATGACGCCCAGCGCCGCGGCGGCACCGTCTCCCACCTGCCTGGCGATCACGAGCGGCGTGCCGCCTTCGCGCGACACCGCCGCCACCGCATCGGCCACCGCCGTCTCGGCGGCCGATGCCTCGGCCAGGCCAGTGCGAGCGTCACCGCGGGTAGCGTCGATCCAGGTGTGGATGGCGCTCGCCGCTCCCTTGCGCAGAGAGATCGCACGCTCGGCGTGCCCGGCGGGGATGTCGACGCCGGACATGCGCGTGTGGGCGGAGAACTCGACCAGCGTGGCCCCGCGCGGTAGCGGGGAGGCGTCGGCGTCCGGCCGCGCATCCACCAGCTCCACGATCGAGCGCCCCTCCGGAGTGTCGTCCGCGAGGGACGCGAGGCGGGCGGCGTGGGCGAGCTCCGCGGGCGCGATGCCGGGCGCCGGGATGAGCTCGCTAGCCCGCCGGTTGCCAAAGGTGATGGTGCCCGTCTTGTCGAGGAGCAGCACGTCGACATCCCCGGCGGCCTCGACCGCGCGGCCGGAGGTCGCGAGGACGTTGCGTTGGACCAGGCGGTCCATGCCGGCGATGCCGATGGCGGACAAAAGCGCACCAATCGTCGTCGGGATCAGGCACACGAGCAACGCGACGAGCACCACGATGTCCTGCCGTGCGCCGCTGAACGCCGCGAAGGCTTGCAGCGTCGCGACGGCGAGAAGGAACACGACCGTCAGCGAGCTGAGCAGCAACCCCAGCGCTATCTCATTGGGCGTGCGCCGGCGCTCGGAACCCTCCACCAGGGCGATCATGCGGTCCACGAAGCCGTGGCCGGGCCGCGCGGTGACGCGCACCACGATCCGGTCAGACAAGACGACGGTGCCGCCGGTCACGGCGCAGCGGTCGCCGCCCGATTCACGGATGACGGGCGCGGACTCTCCCGTGATCGCCGACTCGTCGACGGACGCAATGCCCGCCACCACGTCACCATCGCCCGGGATGACCTGACCGGCGTCGACGACCACGAGCGCGCCCACGGTCAGTTCCGACGCGGCAACCTCGACCGTGGTCCACAACCCGGGGTCGTCGAGATCGGCGTCGGCGCCGATGACGTGCGCGACGGTGTGCTGCTGGGTGGCCCGTAGCGACGCGGCCTGCGCCTTGCCGCGCGCCTCCGCAATCGCCTCCGCGAGCGCGGCGAAGAACGCGGTGGCCCACAGCCACAGCGTGACGACCCAGCCGAAGACGCTCGGGCTCGCGATCGCCAGGACAGTGGTGAGAGCCGCGCCTGCTTCGACAATCAACAGCACCGGCGAGCGCCAGAGGCGACGCGGGTCGAGCCCGCGCGCGGCGCCCGGAAGCGCGGCGCGCACCTGCGCCCAACTCAGACCACGCGAAGACGAGACGGGAGCGGCGCCCGCGGGGGCATCGGCCGGGGAAAGGGTGGTGGTCATGACAGCGCCTCCGCGAGGGGACCGAGGGAGAGGACGGGAAGGAAGGTGAGACCCACGACGATCACCGCGACCGCGGCGACGAGGCCGACAAAGAGCGGCCGATGCGTGGGCAGGGTGCCCGCAGACGTCGGGACCGTACGTTGAGAGGCCAGCCGGCCCGCCAAGGCGAGCACAATCAAGATCGGCACGAACCGACCGAGCAGCATGGCGACACCGAGCGCGGTGTTGTAGAAGCCGGTGCCGGTAGCAAGTCCCGCGAATGCCGAGCCGTTGTTGTTGCCGGCAGAGGCGAAGGCGTAGAGCACCTCCGATAGCCCGTGCGGGCCGTCCTCCTGGATGCCGGCGAGCCCGGGAGCGACGGAGACGGCGAGCGCGGCGCCCGTCAGGACGATGGCCGGGGCGGTGAGGACGTACATCGCGACCAGCGTCATCTCGCCCTGGCCGATCTTCTTGCCCAGGTACTCGGGCGTCCGGCCCACCATGAGGCCCGCGACAAAGACCGCGAGGATGGCGATGACGAGCATGCCGTAAAGACCCGCGCCCACGCCGCCGGGGGCGACCTCGCCCAGCAGCATGTCGACCATGAGCACGGCACCGCCGGGAGCGGTGAAGGAGTCATGCATAGAGTTCACGGCGCCGGTCGACGTCGCCGTGGTCGACACCGCGAACAGGGCGCTGGCGGCGGTGCCGAAGCGAGTCTCCTTACCCTCCATGGCCACGCCGGCGAGCTGGGGCGCGGTCCCCGGTCCGGACATCTCCGCCCACGTGGTGAGGGCGAGGGCGCCCAGCCACAGTGTCGCCATCGCGCCCAGGATCGCCCAGCCCTGCCTGCGGTCGCCGACCATGATGCCGAAGGTGCGCGGGAGGGCCGACGGGATGAGCAGCAGGAGGAAGATCTCGAACAGGTTGGTGAGGTGCGTGGGGTTCTCGTACGGGTGTGCGGAGTTGGCATTGAAGAAGCCGCCGCCGTTGGTGCCGAGTTCCTTGATGGCCTCCTGCGAGGCCACCGGGCCGCCGAGCGCGGCCTGAGTACCGCCCTGCAGTGTCGCGATCGTGGAGTGCGGGTCGAGGTTCTGGATCACCCCCTGAGCGACGAGCACGACCGCCGCCAGGACCGACAGTGGCAGGAGGATGCGCACCACGCCCCGCGTAAGGTCGGACCAGAAGTTACCGATGCGGCCGTCGGTGCCGGAGCGGGCGAAGCCGCGGATCAGCGCGACCGCGACGGCAAGTCCCACCGCTGCGGAGACGAAGTTCTGGACGGCGAAGCCGATCATCTGCAGCAGGTGGCCCGCGGCGGCCTCGCCGGAGTACCACTGCCAGTTGGTGTTGGTGGTGAAGCTGACGGCGGTGTTCCAGGCGCCCGCGGGATCGAGACCGGTGAAGCCGAGGTTCCACGGCAGGTACGCCTGCAGGCGGCCCAGCCCGTAGAGCACGAGGACCGACACGAGCGAAAAGCCGAGGACCTGCATGGCGTAGGTGCGCCAGCGCTGGTCGGTGTGGGCATCGACGCGAGCCGCTCGATACCAGGCGCTCTCAATGCGCCAGTCTCGCTGCGACGAGTAGACACGCGCCATGTAGCCGCCCAGCGGCGCGTGGGCGAGGGCGAGGAGCGAGATGAGGATGCCCGCCTGACCGACCGCGGCGAGGACTTCTGCCTGTGTCGTCATCGCGTTACCGGTTCGAGGCGTCGTGCAGCATCAGCGCGACCACGTACACCGCGGCTGCGGCGAGCGCGGCGATGAAGGCGAGGTCCGCGGCGCTCACTTGGCGCCTCGGCGGATGAGGAGGGCGAGGACGCCGAAGGCGGCGACCGTGAGGGCGACATAGATCAGATCGTTCACGGCTCCCGGTCTACTCGCGGATTCGGGCGCCGCCCAGGGGCGTTAACGGATCCTTGACGGTGGGCCCATAAACGCTGACGGGCCCCTGACGCGAAGTGCGTGAGGGGCCCGTTGCAGGATGTGTGGGTATTACTCGGTGATGTCGACCGAAGGATCGAATGCGACGTAACCCGCGAAGTTTTCGCCCACGCGTTCTGAAGCGCCGGGGAGCGGATCGGGCGACCATGCGGCATCCGCGTGGGTCGAGCCTCCGGCGCGCGCGTCGAAGTACTGTGCGTCGCCCTTCCACGGGCAGTGATAGTCGGTCGGGCTGACCGCGAGGGCGTCCGGCACGATGCTCTCGGGCGGGAAGTACCAGTTGCCCTCGATGCGCACCAGGGAGTCCCGATCCGCTTCCGCGATCACGGTGTCATTCAGGATGGCTTTCATGGCTCCTCCTTCGTCGAGGTCATGCAGGCGTCATGGGGCGGGCGCGGACACACGCGCGCCGCCGTGCGTTGTCGCACTACTGCTGCTGGACACGCTCGGTGTTCGCGGAGATCTCGCGCAGTTCCGCCGCCGTCATGGGCTTGCCGTATCCGGGCGTGTCGCGCTCCAGGCGCCAGCTCTCATCGAGTGTGCCGAGGTCGACAGCGTCGTAGCCGAGGTCGTCGAGGAATGCCGCGGCCACCTCCTTGGCCTGGCCGTCTTGGCCGAAGATCGCGAGCGCGCGGCGGGTGGGCGTGCCGAAGGGCGTCGCGTCGCGCGGGATGTCCTTGGCGTTGATGTGGTTGAACGCCTTCACCACGTGGGACTCGGGCAGATGCTTCTGTAGGAGTCCGCTGGTGGTCGACATGTTGGTGTCGAGCGCGGCGATACGCCCGTCGCGACCCGGGTAGTAGTTGTTGGCGTCGAGCACGATCTTTCCCACAAGCGGCGCCTGCGGGAGCGTCTCGATCGCACTGAGCGGGATGGCGACCAGGACGATGTCTCCGGCCGCGGCAGCCTCGTCGATCGTGGCGGCGCGGGCGTGTTCCTGACCCAACTCTACGATGAGGTCGCCGAGCGTCTCGGGCCCGCGCGAGTTCGCGATGACCACGTCGTGGCCGGCGGCGATCGCCGCCTTGGCCACATTGCTGCCGATGTTGCCTGCTCCGATGATGCCGAGTGTGCTCATGGTTCGGGCAACGCAGGCAGTGCGGGCGGGTATTCCACGAGCGGCCGATGCCCTAGCTTCCAGGGGCTTTTTGCGGCAAGCTGCCGGCATGGAATCGGCCGCGAGCGCTGCGCTACGTACACAGATATTCGAGCAACTCGCAAAGACCGCTCCGTCCTCGCACCTCGTCAGCCGTGCCGAGTTGCTCGGTTTCAACGTCGGTGGAGAACGCCTGCCGCTCATCGACTACTCACGTGGCATCCGCAACCCGAAGCAGCTCGATGCGACGTTGAGCGTGGTGTCGTCGGCCGACGGCCCCTACGCCGACGAACAAGTCGCGCCCGGGATCTGGCGCTACGACTTTCGCGCTGGCGGCACCGGCGGCGACAACCGCAAGTTGATCGCGGCACACCGGCTGGGCGTTCCGATCATCCTCTTTCGCAAGCTGCGCCCCAACCTCTACCAAGCCGTCTACCCCGCACGTGTGGCCCACGTCGACCACGACAACTCGCGCGTGCTCATCGCGCTCGACGAGTTGGCCGATCTCGCCGACCACGAGCAGTCGCCCATCGAGCGCGAGTGGGCGGAGTACATCGCGAAGCGCCGTGTGCATCAGCCCGCCTTCCGCGCCATGGTGATGCGCGCTTACGAGACGCAATGCACCGTGTGTCGCTTCAAGCACGGCGAGCTTCTTGACGCCGCCCACATCACCGCCGACTCCGATGCCGCAGGTGACGCGGTCGTCACGAATGGCATGGCGATGTGCAAGATTCACCACGCGGCGTACGACCAGAACTTCCTAGGCGTCTCCCCCGACTACCGGATCCAAATCAACGCAGCACTCCTCGACGAGGTCGATGGACCGATGCTCAAACACGGCCTCCAGGAGATGCACGGAGCGACGATCACCCTGCCCTCGCGCCGGGGCGACCGTCCCGATCAGGATCGTTTGGCGACGCGCTTCGAGACGTTCCTCGCGCAGTAGAGGCACTCGTCGACTTCGAGGGCAGCGTCTGTGGCGGCTCGACAGCCGTCAACGAGGAATTGCCGACGTGAGAGCAGGCAACCCGTACCGCTCGCGCCCTACCCGCCCATCGACGAGAAAGAGCAGAACTACCCCAAGCACCGGGATCAGGAACCCGAAGGCAAGCATCAAGATCACAGGTGCACCATCCATTTCGAATGCCACGTCGGCCTGGGCCGCCACGAGAAACCCTGCGAGGTCGATTCCGGCATGAAGCACCATCGACCAGATGATGAGCCTCGTGGTGACCATGGCGACGAACAGCACCACCCCGGCGCCGAACGCGAAGATCACCTGGCCGATCACGCCGAGCCCGTCGATGGGCTCCAACCCGTCGACGCCGACCACGTTTCCCACGTGAACCAGGGCAAAGATGGCGGCGCTTCCCCACGCGACGTCGCGTTCACGATCCCCGCCGCGGCGCAGGCAGGCAACAACGATGCCACGAAAGACAAGACCCTCCGCAAACCCGACGCACATCGCGTACACCGCGAGAGCCCCGACCACTCTCGGGTTCATGAGGCTGTAGTCCACGACGGCAAAGCGCGCTACCAGCACGACTGCCACCAGCACGAGCCCGACCCACTGGCCACGCCTGACGCCGAGTGGCTGCACGCCAAAGATCTCGCGGCCCCAGCCGAGAGAACGGACGAACACGAGCGTGACGACGCCCATGATCGCCACGGGAAGTGCGAGGTCGAGCACCACGTACCGTGCGCCGCCCAGCGGGTCGGCACGCGACTTCTCGACCCCCATGGTCGTGACAAGCCACCCGATCCCCCGGAAGACCAGCCAATATGCGATGGCGGCGAGAAGAGCACGCCACAGCCCGCCGACCTGCCACCACTCGCGCCACGCCGTCACCGCACGTCACCCCTGCGAGACATGTCGCGTGGTCCACAGCCTCCACGCCGTCGATCCGGCGACCATCACCACACCAGCGAGCGTCCACCACATCTGCAGCAACAACGAGGCGCCTGCCGCGGCAATTGCGATGACCAGGAGGATCACCTCGAGGTCCCGGCGTGTCCCGTTCATCACGTCCCTTTTGTCGTGCGCCGTCTAGAGCGTCCAGCCTGTCACGCTCCGGGCGACCACGCCATACGCCGCGCACAACCGCCGCGCCCGACGTAGCCTGCCAAGCATGGGCCGCCTCATCGTGGAACAGCACGTCACCGCGGACGGCTTCGCCGCGGGTCCGAACGGCGAGCTCGGCTGGGTTGACGGTTCCGTCTCGGAGCCCGGCCCCATGGTCGACCAGGCCCTCGCCGAACTCGAGAACACTGACGCCATCCTGCTGGGCGCCACTACCTACCGGCTCTTCATCTCGTACTGGCCGACAGCCGTCGACGACCCGCTCGCCGAACCCATCAACAGGCTCCCCAAGCACGTCGTATCCCAGACACTGCCCGAGGCACCGTGGGGCGACCGCGCCCCCGCCACCGTCGAGGCTGGCGAACCCGCAGCAACTGCTGATCGCCTCAAGCAGACCTACGACCGCGACATCATCCTGTGGGGAAGCCTGCAACTCGCGAGTACGCTGATCGAGGCCGGCAAGGTCGACGAGGTGCGCCTCCGCGTCGCACCGGTCGCGATCGGCCAAGGCATCCCCGTGTGGGACCTCGACTACCGGCCGATGCCGCTCACGCTGAGGTCTGCCACTCCCCTCGCCACGGGTCAGGTCACGCTGATCTACGACGTCACGACCTAGGCGGGCGAGCACAAGAAAACAGGGCCGCCCGCGCCACGCGCGGACGGCCCTGTGTGGCTCGCCACTCAAGCATGTCCCATGGCGGCGAGCCGGGCCTGGTACTCCTCGAGGTCGATGTCCCCGCGTGCCAGGCGCTCGTCGAGGATCTGCTTGGGTGTCGCGTTCTCGAGCGACGCCTCGGGCGCGGCGGGCGCCTGGCCGGCCACGGCATCGGCCGTCGGAACGGGCTGCACCGCCTGCGACGGACGGTTGTCCGCGAGCAGGCGGACGCTCAGGTAGATGAACGCTCCAATAACGGCCGCTCCGAGCAGCCAGAACACGCCCGCCCAGATGGTCGGGGCCAACGAACTCGTCACTTCGATTCCACGCATCATGCTCCCTCTCTGGCACCCGCACGGGCGCCTCATGAGAACAAGATTCCTCCCAGAACCTGGGAGGAACCTGGGACTATGCCACGGAATCGCGCACAGTTGTGCGGGCACCGCCCACCACGACCGGCACGGTCGCCCACCACCGCTCCAGCATCCGAGCATGCTCCTCGGGCGCGTCGATCCAGGGCATGTGCCCCTCGCCGTCGCGCACGCGGACCTCGCTCACCGGGGCTGCTGCGGCCCACCGCCGGAACTCAGCCTCGCGGGCGAAGGGATCGGAACTGCCGAGCACCCACAGTGACGGCGCCTGGAGACGGGCGACGTCCGCCCGTCCCACGCCCCAGCCTGCGCGGATGCCGGACCAGCCGGCGACGGAGCGCAGCAGCTCCAGGTCGTTGGCGTAGGTGTCGGTGTCGCGGGCCAGCGCCACGCGCCAGGCGAAGTCCTCGTCACTCAGTCCGCCGCGCTTCACGGTGTGTCGATGGCCGATGCTTGCCAAGGACTTCCGTATCTCCCGCTCCCCGACCGGGAAGCGAGAGACCGCGCTCGACACGGCACCGAGGGTCGCCGCCCTCATGTGCCAGGGCAGACGCATGCCGCGCACGGCGGGCGCACCCTCGAGCACGACAGAGCGCACGAGGTCGGGACGCTCGCCCGCGAGCAGCAGCGCGGGCATCGCGCCGGCGGAACTCGCGACGAGGTCGACGGGCGCGGTGGCAAGGTCCTCGATGACGGCGGCGAGGAAGCCGCTGGCGGCGGCGCGAAGCGTCTGAGGCTGGCTGAGGTCGCCCGCCATGACGTCGCTTGAGCCGCAGCCAGGCCGGTCGACAACGATGGAACGCACGCCCCTCAGTGCGCCTACGAGCGGCGCGAACATGCCACCTGCCGAGGGCGTGCCGTGCACGAACACCACGTCGTGGCCCGCGCCGGTGGTCAGCGCCCGGACCTCGCCGCCGCCGGGCGCCAGCACCCGGTGCTCGACCGTGTCGACTCCGTGGCTCGCCCACATCGCGGCCTCGGCGGCCTCGTAGCGGGCCCTGTCCTTCACCCGAGCCATGCGCGTTCCCTACGCCGAGAAGGTGGCGACCAGACGCGCCTGCTCGATGACGGCATCGGCGCTGTGGTGGAGGAAGCCCGCGCGCGACGGGGTGCCGTCGACGGGCTCGGACAGGGCGTAGACCCAGAAGTAGTAGTGGTGGGTGCCGTGACCGGCGGGCGGGAAGGGGCCCACGTAGCCGCTGCCGCCGGTGTCGTTGGGGCCCGAGCGGGCGGCGGTGACGTCGATCTCGCCCTCGACCGCCGGGATGCCATACAGCGTCCAGTGCGTGAAGCCGGGAGGCATGGGGGCGTCGGGGTCGTGGCAGATCAGTGCGAGTTCGACGGCACCCTCGGGGATGCCGCTCACCACGAACTGCGGCGGAGTGGTGGCGTCCTCGCCTGCGAAGGCGTCGGGCACGCGCTCACCATCGGTGATATCGGGGCTGGTCAGGGACAGATCCTTCACCTGCATCGTCACTCCTTCGTTGGCTTCACGCAGGAAACGCGCGGCGTGCGGTGAGGATTCCTGACGCCAACGACGGTGGAGGTCCCATGGGACGCACGAATCTGCTGAGAGCGACGGTGAGCGTCCCATGGGGTGTGGGGGCCGAGCGGGTGGGGCGCGGCGGTTACAGCGGGTGAGTGAGGCGGCGCACAAATTGGCGCGTGCGCTCCTCGCGCGGCTCCCCGAGCACCTGCGCGGGCGGACCGATCTCGAGCACACTGCCAGCGTCGAGGAAGGCCACCTGGGTGGCGACCTCGCGCGCGAACTGCAGCTCATGCGTGACGACGACCATGGTCCAGCCCTCGGCGGCGAGGTCGCGCATGAGGAGCAGGACCTCGCCCACGAGCTCGGGGTCCAAGGCGGAGGTGGGCTCGTCGAACAGGAGCAGCTCGGGCTTCAGCGCGAGCGCGCGCACGATGCCCACGCGCTGCTGCTGACCACCCGAGAGCTCATGCGGGTACGCGTCGGCGCGGTCGGCCAGCCCCACGCGCTTGAGCAACTCGAGGGCCTCACGCTCGGCCTCCTCGCGCGGCCGCTTCTGCACCACGATGGGGCCCTCGGTGATGTTCTGCAGCACCGTGCGGTGAGGGAACAGGTGATAGTGCTGGAAAACCATCGCGGAGCGATCGCGCAGGGCGGCACGCTGACGCTCGGCGGCGGCCGGCTTCGCCGCACCCAGCACACCGAAGTCCACGGCGACCTCGCCGATCGAGACCACGCCGGCATCGGGCGTCTCGAGACCGTTGAGGCTGCGCAGCAGCGTGGTCTTGCCGGAGCCGGAGGCGCCGATGATGGCGACCACCTCACCCCTCGCGACCGAGAGGTCGACGGCACGCAGCACCTGGTGGTCCCCGAACGACCTGGAGACGGCGGAGACGGTCAGCAAGGGCTCGGCGGGCAACTCAGCGGGCGACGGCGACATGGCGGTCGAGCCTCCTTTCGAGGGCGTTCTGTCCGGCGGACAGCGCGAGGCACACGACCCAGTAGACCAGGCCGGCCTCGACATACAGGAGCATGAACTCCTGGGTGAAGGCGGCGATCTCCTGCGCCTTGCGGAACATCTCGCTCACGAGGATCAGCGACGTGAGCGACGTGTCCTTCACCAGCGAGATGAAGGTGTTGGACAGCGGCGGCACCGCGACCCGTGCGGCCTGCGGCAGGATGACCCGCGTCAGGGCCGTGCGGCGGGACATGCCCGCCATGTAGGCGGCCTCCCACTGGCCCTTGTCCACGGACAGGATCGCAGCGCGCACCACCTCGGCCGCGTAGCCGCCCACGTTGAGCGACAGCGCGATGATGGCCGACGGCCACGGATCGATCGTGAGCCCCAGCGACGGCAACCCGTAGAACACCACGAACAGCTGCACCAACAGAGGAGTGCCGCGGATCACCGAGATGTACAGCCGCGCAATCCCGGCGAGAAGTCGGTTGCGCGACAGGCGCGCGAGCGCCGCGGCGACCGCGAGCACCATCCCCAGCGCAAACGATGCAAGCGCGAGGGGAATGGTGCCGGCGACCGCCGCGAGCGCGAGCGGGCCCAGCGAATCCCAGAACAGGGGCCAGTCGATATCCATTACGCGGCGGGTTCCACCGAGACGTCGTCACCGAAGAACTCGTTCGAGATCTCCGCGAGGGTGCCGTCCTCGGCGAGCGTGCCGAGCGCCTCGGAAATCGCGTCGGCGAGGGCCTGGTCACCGCCGGCGAGCGCCACGGCGCTCTGCGAGTAGTCGTCGGTTTCCGCGGCGACCTTGAGACCGTTCTCGCCGTTGGTGTTCGCGTAGTCGAGCCACGTCAGCTTGTCGTTGATGGTGGCCTCCACGCGCCCCTGCTGGAGCAGCTCGACCGACTGGGCCCAGCCCTCGACGGCCTCGATGTTGGCGCCGGCGTTCTTGGCCTGCTGGCCGAAGGCGGAGGTGAGCGACTGGGCGAGTGTGCGGCCCTCGAGGTCGTCGAAGGATGCGATGTCGGTGTTGTCCTCGGTCGTCACGAGCACGCCGTTCGAGTAGGTGTACGGCGTGGAGAACGTGTAGACCTCCTCGCGCTCGGGCGTGATGCCCACCTGGTTGAAGACCGCGTCGAAGCGGCCGGCCTCGAGTCCCGTGAGCAGCGCGTCCCACTGGGTCTCCTCGAACTCGACCTCGACGCCCAGCTGCTCGGCGACCGCGCGGGCCACCTCGACGTCGTAGCCGGTGAGGTCGCCGGTGCCGTCGGCGTGGAAGGTGAAGGGACGGTAGGTGCCCTCGGTGCCCACGATCAGCACGCCGGCGTCCTCGACGTCCGTGAGCGAGGTGTCGGTGGCGCTGTCGGTGCCGGTGGCCGATGCGGCGGCGTCGCTGTCCGCGTCCGTCGAGCAGGCCGCGAGCGCGAGGGTCGAACCGAGCACGACGGCGGGAAGAGCGAGACGGAGATTCATGGGTGATGCCTTTCGAGAACATGGCGCGGCGGGGCGTCCGCAGCGCCGGTGCAAGGGGGTGCGCCCGAGGCGCGGTGACGAGATGTCAGGGGTGGCTGCGCCGTGAGGCAACTGCCGGTGCCGTCAACGGACGGCGGGCCGATGCGACGATCGCCGCACGGGCCGGGCTCGGCTGACGAGGTGGTTCAGGTGGTCAGAACCGGTCAGCAGGAGCACATGGAGACGCCGCGACAACACGGCATGCACATCGCGCGGAGCGCGGGCATGGACAGCGTGTTGATGAGGGGGGCGTTCATGGTGTGATTCAACCACGGATCCCCGGCACTTTATTCCACCCGGTAGAAATGCCTGGTAGTTATGCGTCGATGCTCACCATGGCGGCCGAGCGCTCCCACAGTTCGAGCGCAGTGACCGCGTCACCGACGAGCGGATTGACCTTCGCCGCGACCTTCCGGTCGATGTAGAACGCACCGGGCTCGAAGCCGGAACCGGGGGTTGCTGTGGCGAGCCAGATGAGCTGGTCGGCGCCCTTGTCGGGGGTGCGCGTCAGCAGGCGCTTGAGGGGGCCGTGATACAGGAACCGGATCGCCCCGCGCGAGTCTGCCGCAAAGTTGGTGCCCACCACTCCGGGGTGGAACGACACCGCGCTGAGCGCGTCGCCGTGACGGCGCTGCAGCTCCTCCGTGAACAGGATGTTGGCGAGCTTGGCGTTGCCGTACGCCGCCATCGGGTCAAACGAGAACTCGCCCTGGAGGTCGGCGATATCGAATTTCGCGTACAGGCGCGCGGCGAGCGACGACGTCTGGATGACGGTGGCTCGGCTGTCGCGCAGAACGGGGAGAAGTTCGTGCGTCAGGAGGAAGGGCGCCAGGTGGTTGACCTGGAATGTCCGCTCGAAGCCGTCGACCGTAAGCGCCCGCTCCCCCATGACGCCGCCGGCGTTGTTGGCGAGCACGTCGATGGTGTCGTGCCGCTCGCGTAGCGTGGCGGCGAGAGCGCGCACCTGTGCGAGGTCGGCAAAATCGGCGACATGGTGCTCGATGCCCAGCCGATCGGCGACCGCGGCGGTCTTGTCGGGGTCGCGCCCGACGATGACCACGCGGTGCTTGCGCCGCACTAATTCCTTGGCTGCCGCGGCGCCGATGCCGTCGCTGGCTCCGGTGATGACGATCGTCTTCATGTGTGTGCCAACGCGCGGAGGGTCAGGCCTGTTTCTTCTTCTTCGAGTAGATCTGCTCGATCACGTCGGAGAAGTGCTCCATCACGACGGCGCGGCGGATCTTGAGCGACGCGGTGACCTCCTCGCGCGCCTCCGTGAACTCGCGCGGCAGGATGCGGAACTCCTTGATCGCCTCGGCCTTCGACACCTGGGTGTTGGCGGCCGCGACGGCGCGGCCGATGAGCTCGCGCACCTTCTCGTTGACGGACGCCGTCTCGAGGTCCATCTCGGGAAGGTCGTGGGCGGCAAGCCACGCGGGCAGCAGCACCGGGTCGAGCGTCACCATCGCCGAGACGAAGTGGCGGCCGTCGCCGAGCACCACCGAATCCTGGATGGCGGGGTGCGAGCGCAGCTGATCCTCGAGCACCGCAGGCTGGATGTTCTTGCCCGAGGACAGCACCAGGATTTCCTTCTTGCGACCGGTGATCACGACGTTGCCGTCGACGATCTCGCCCAGGTCTCCCGTCGAGAACCAGCCGTCGTGCATGACCTGTACCGTCGCATCGGCCGCATTCCAATACCCCGAAAACAGGCCGACACCCTTGGCGAGGATCTCGCCGTCGGCGTCCACGCGGATGGCGCAGCCGGCGATGGGGCGGCCCACGGAGCCCATGACCTGGTCGTCCAGCGGCGTGCCGATGACGGCGGCGGTGGTCTCGGTGAGGCCGTAGCCCTGCATCACCGTGAGGCCCAGGCCACGGAAGTAGTGGCCGATGTTCGGGGTGAGTTTCGCTCCACCGGCCAGCACGTACTCGAGGTTGCCACCGAGGAGCGCGCGGATCTTGCCTAGGACGAGCTTGTCGGCGACGGCGTAGCGGGCCTTGAGCGAGGCCGAGGGACCGCCGGCCTCCTGCGCGCGAGACATCTCGCGAGCGACCTTGGCCGACCAGCGGAACAGCACCTTCTTGATGCCGTGCATGGAGGTGTCGGCGCGGTTGTAGATGGTCTCGAACACGCGCGGCACCAGGGGCATCCAGGTGGGCTTGAAGTTCGCGAGGTCGTCCACGAGCGTCTTGTGGTTGGGCGTGAAGCCAATCACCGATCCGCTGTACAGCGCGAGCACCATCGCGAGGCGCGCGAACACGTGCGCCAGCGGCAGGAACAGCAGCACGCGCGTCTTGCCCTGCACGAACCCACCGAAGCTGGGGTCCAGCTCGATGTTCGCCGAGTGCTCGACGAGGTTGCGGTGCGTGAGCATCGCGCCCTTGGGGCGGCCCGTGGTGCCGGACGTGTAGATGATCGACGCGAGGTCGTCGAGGCGAACGTCTGCGGTGCGCGCGTCGAGGTCGGCGTCGGTGACGGCGGCGCCCGAGGCGACGAGGGCGTCGAGCCCGGCGGCCGTGAGCGGCAGAATCTGCGGGGCGTCCTCGAGGTCGGCGAGCATATCCTGATTGGCCTGCGACTCGACGGCGACGACGGAGATGCCTGCATCGCCGATGGCCCACTCGCACTGCGAGGCCGACGAGGACGGGTAGAACGGCACCGTCACGGCGCCCGCGGTGAGGATCGCGAAGTCCATGACGGACCACTCCAGGCTCGTGTCGCCCATGAGGCCCACGCGGTCCCCCGGCTTCACACCCGCGGCGACGAGGCCCTTGGCCACGGCGCGCACGCGCTCGTGGAACTGAGCGAGCGTCACGGGCTGCCAGACGCCCTCCACATCCTTCACTTCGGCGAAAGCGCCGGCGGGGTTCGCGGTCGCGCGTGCGGCGAGCATCGCAGACAGGTGAAAGCGGTCGTCGACGGTCGCGAGACCGGGGGCGATCATCTCGTTCTGAGCCATGCTTCAGCCTAACTTACGCCTGCGTAACTTACGGCGACGTAGGTCCTACCTGAGGATGATTTTGGGGCGGCCTTGCCGAACTAACGGACCCGACGCATCCAGCCGTAGACGTCCTCGGCGCGGCCGTACTGGATGTCGGTGAGGCGCTTGCGGATGGCCATGGTGACCTCGCCAGGCTCTCCCCCGCCCACCGCGAGGTCGAAGTCGGGCGAGGCGAGGCGACCCACGGGGGTGACGACGGCTGCGGTGCCGCACGCGAAGATCTCGGCAATGTCACCGGACTCGAGGCCGGAGCGCACCTCGTCGAGCGTGATGTCCTTCTCGATGACCTTGCGGTTGTCGTCCTCGAGCAGCTGGTTCACGGAAAAGCGCGTGATGCCCTCGAGGATGGTGCCGGTGAGGCGCGGGGTCTCGACGGTGCCGTCGCGGCGCACGATGTAGACGTTCATGCCACCCAGCTCTTCCAGGTAGCGGTCGTCCTTGGCGTCGAGGAACAGCACCTGCTGGCAGCCGTGGGCGTAGGCCTGCTGTTGCGGCAGCAAAGAGGCCGCGTAGTTGCCGCCGCACTTGGCGTCGCCGGTGCCGCCGGGGCCCGCGCGGTGAAATCCCTGTGCGACCCAGATCGACACGGGCTTCACGCCCCCGGGGAAATACGCACCCACGGGCGAGGCGATGACGAGGAAGTCGACGGTTCTGGCCGGACGCACGCCCAGGAACGCCTCGGAAGCGAACATGAAGGGGCGCAGGTACAGGCTCGACTCCTCGACGCCGGGCACCCACTCGTGGTCCATGTCGATGAGGGCCTCGATCGCGCCGATGAAGTCGTCGACCTCAATATCGGGCAGGGCCAGGCGGTACGCGGACTTGCGGAAGCGCTCCGCGTTGGCCTCGGGGCGGAACAGGTGGATGGAGCCGTCGGCCCAGCGGTAGGCCTTGAGGCCCTCGAAGATCTCCTGCGCGTAGTGCAGCACCGCTGCCGCAGGGTCCATCTGCAGCGGGCCGTAGGCCTCGACGCGGCGGTCGTGCCACGCGTCGTCGCGGAACTGCATGCGCGCCATGTGGTCGGTGAACTGGACGCCGAACGCCAAGTCCTTCAGCGCCCCCGCGCGAGCCTCGGGGGTGAGCGCGTGCGCGTTGGGGCGAACCTCGAAGGCTCCCGCGGAGGACGGTGCGGCGGTCTCGGTCACGTCAGGGCCTTTCGAGTCGTCTCTGGCGGGACATGAGTGTCGATTTCGGGCCGAAACTGACACTCATGTCCCGCCAGCAGATTGGGGTGAGGATGGCCGATGCTGTGGCCGGCTACGCGAGCCAGCCACAGCATCGGCCGGTCAGACTATCCGCGGATACGAGCGGCGAGCGCGTCGCCGATCTGAGCGGTGGTGCGCTGGGCATCGCCCTTGGCGGCGGCGTCGGCCGCGACGGCTTCCTCCACCTTCGCCGCGAGCTCCGGGTAGCCCAAGAAGTCGAGCATGAGCCCGACCGACAGGACGGTGGCGGACGGATCCGCGATGCCCTGGCCGGCGATGTCGGGCGCCGAGCCGTGCACGGGCTCGAACATTGACGGAGCGGTCTTGTCGGGGTTGACGTTGCCCGAGGCCGCGAGGCCAATGCCGCCGGAGATGGCCGCCGCCTGGTCGGTAAGGATGTCGCCGAACAGGTTGTCGGTCACGATCACGTCGAAGCGACCGGGGTTGGTCGTCATGACGATGGTCGCGGCGTCGATGTGCAGGTAGTCCCAGGTGACGTCGGGGAACTCCGGAGCCACCTCCTCGACGGTGCGGCGCCACAGGTGACCGGCGTGGACGAGCACGTTGTGCTTGTGCACCAGGGTCAGCTGCTTGCGCTCGCGCTTCGCGGCCACCTCGAACGCGTAGCGAACAACACGCTCCACACCGTGACGGGTGTTCACGGAGACCTCGGTCGCAATCTCGTGGGGCGTGCCCACGCGCAGCGCGCCGCCGTTACCGACGTACGGACCCTCGGTGCCCTCACGGACCACCACGAAGTCCACGGACTCGACGTCGCGCAGCGGCGACACCTCACCCGGGTACAGGCGCGACGGACGCAGGTTCACGTACTGGTCGAGCGCGAAGCGCAGCGGCAACAGCACGCCGCGCTCGAGCACACCGGACGGCACCGACGGGTCGCCGATGGCGCCCAGCAGGATGACGTCGTGGCCCTTGATCGCGTCCAGGTCCTCGTCCGTGAGCGTGTCACCGGTGGCGTGCCAGCGCTGAGCGCCCAGGTTGAAGTCGGTCGTCTCGAAGGTGATGTCGGTGCCCTCGGTCGCGGCGGCGAGGCACTTGAGCCCCTCCGCGACGACCTCGGGGCCGATCCCGTCGCCGGCGACGACGGCGAGCTTGTACGCCTGCGTCATCGGGCCGTCTGACCGTCCACGTAGTCGGCGTCCACGTCGTCCTTCCAGGCGAACAGCTTGCGCAGCTCGCGGCCGGTCTCCTCGATGGGGTGACCCTCGCCCTTGGCGCGCAGCTCCTGGAACTCCTTGGCGCCGTTGTCCTGGTCGTCGATGAAGCGCTTGGCAAACGCGCCGGACTGGATGTCGGCGAGCACGGCCTTCATGTTCTCCTTCACCTCCGGGGTGATGACGCGCGGGCCGGAAACGTAGTCGCCGTACTCGGCCGTGTCGGACACGGACCAGCGCTGCTTGGTGATGCCGCCCTCCCACATGAGGTCGACGATGAGCTTGAGCTCGTGGAGCACCTCGAAGTAGGCGATCTCGGGCTGGTAGCCGGCCTCGGTCAGGGTCTCGAAGCCGTACTGGACGAGCTGCGAGGTGCCGCCGCAGAGGACCGCCTGCTCGCCGAACAGGTCGGTCTCGGTCTCCTCGGTGAAGGTGGTCTTGATGACGCCGGCGCGGGTGCCGCCGATGCCCTTGGCGTAGGACTTCGCGAGCTCCCAGGCCTGGCCCGAGGCGTCGCGCTCCACGGCGATGATGTCCGGGATGCCACGACCCGCGACGTACTCGCGGCGCACGGTGTGGCCGGGAGCCTTGGGGGCGATGAGGATGACGTCCACGCCCTCGGGGGCGTCGATGTAGCCAAAGCGGATGTTGAAGCCGTGCGCGAACGCGAGGGTCTTGCCCTCGGCGAGGTTCGGCTTGATCTCGTCGTTGTAGATGGTGCGCTGGTGCTGGTCCGGCGCGAGGATCATGATGACGTCGGCCCACGCGGCGGCGTCGGCGACCGAGTTCACGGTGAAGCCGTCGTTCTCGGCCTTCGCGACCGACTTGGAGCCCTCGCGCAGCGCCACGCGGACCTCGACACCCGAGTCGCGCAGGTTCTGGGCGTGGGCGTGGCCCTGCGACCCGTAGCCGACGATCGCAACCTTCTTGCCCTGAATGAGCTCGAGGTTGGCGTCGTCGTCGTAGAACATCTCAGCCATGCTGGCGTGTCTCCTTACAGATAGGGAATGCGGGGTACGAACGGTGGCCGATGCATCGGCCGACTTGTGGGTCTTACGCGGACACGCGCTCGAAGGCGCGTTCCGTAATGGAGCGGGGGCCGCGGCCGATGGCGACGGTGCCCGACTGGACGATCTCGCGGATGTCGTGCGGCTTGAGCGCCGCAAGCAGCGCCTCGAGCTTCTCGCGGCTGCCGACGGCCTCGATGACGAGCGAGTCGGTCGCGACATCGACCACGTGGGCGCGGAAGAGGTCGACGATCTGGAGGACGTCGGCACGCTGGCGCGCATCGGCACGGACCTTGATCAGCAACAGGTCGCGCTGCACCGACTTGTCGGGCTCGAGCTCCACGATCTTGAGCACGTGCACCAGCTTGTTGAGCTGCTTAGTGACCTGCTCAAGCGGCAGCTCGTCGACATCGACGACCACCGTGATGCGGGAGATCTCGGGGTACTCCGTCTCGCCCACCGCAAGGGACTTGATGTTGAAGGCGCGACGGCTGAACAGGCCCGAGACGCGCGCGAGTACGCCCGGCTTGTTCTCGACGAGCACCGAGAGGGTGTGGGTGGTCATCTTTACTCCTCCTCGCCGCGGTCCCACTCGGGGGCGATGCCGCGGGCGTACTGGATCTCGTCGTTGCTGGTGCCGGCCGCAACCATGGGCCACACCATCGCGTCGCGCGACACCGTGAAGTCGACGACCACGGGCTGGTCGTTGATCTCCATGGCGCGCTTGATGGTGGCGTCCACGTCGGCATCCGACTCACAGCGCAGCCCGGCGCAGCCCATGGCCTCCGCGAGCTTCACGAAGTCGGGAATGCGCTTGGTGCCGTGACCGGTGTGCAGGTCGGTGTTCGAGTAGCGCTTGTCGTAAAACAGGGTCTGCCACTGGCGCACCATGCCCAGCGACGAGTTGTTCACGATCGCCACCTTGATGGGGATCTCGTTGATCGCGCAGGTGACCAGCTCCTGGTTGGTCATCTGGAAGCAGCCGTCGCCATCGATCGCCCATACGGTGCGGTCGGGGTCGCCCACCTTCGCACCCATGGCCGCGGGCACCGAGAATCCCATGGTTCCCAGGCCGCCGGAGTTGATCCACGAGTTGGGGCGCTCGTACTTGATGAACTGGCTCGCCCACATTTGGTGCTGGCCCACGCCGGCGGTGAAGATGGTCTCGGGACCCGAGATTTCTCCCAGGCGCTGGATCACGTGTTGGGGGCTCGACAGGCCGTCGTCGGTGGGCGTGTAGCCCAGGCCGTACGTGCTGCGCCAGTCGTCCAGCTGCGCCCACCAGGCCTCGAGGTCGGGCCTGCCGTGCTGCTGGTGCTCGGCGGCCAGGGCCGGGACCAGCGCCTCGAAGACATCCTTCAGGTCGCCCACGATCGGCACGTCCACAGCGCGGTTCTTGCCAATCTCCGCGGGGTCGATGTCGGCGTGCACGATGGTCGCGTGGGGGGCGAAGCTCTCGAGCTTGCCGGTCACGCGGTCGTCGAAGCGGGCGCCCAGGGCGACCACCAGGTCCGCCTTCTGCAGGGCGGCCACCGCGGCCACGGTGCCGTGCATGCCGGGCATGCCCAGGTGCTGAGGGTGCGAGTCGGGCAGCGCGCCGCGGGCCATCAGGGTCGTCACGACGGCCGCGCCGGACAGGTCTGTCAGCTTGCGCAGGCCAGCGCTCGCTCCCGAGCGGATCACGCCGCCTCCCACGTACAGCACAGGGCGGCGGGCGGTGGCGAGCAGGCGGGCGGCCTCCTGCACAGTCTTCGCGTGCGGGCGCGCGCCCGAGTTGAAGCCGGGCAGGTCGATGCGCTCGGGCCAGACGAAGTTCATCGTCTCCTGCTGCGCGGACTTCGCGATGTCGACCAGCACGGGGCCCGGGCGGCCGTGGGTGGCGATGTAGAACGCCTCCGCGATCGCCTTCGGGATCTCGTTGGGGTCGGTCACCAGCACGTTGTGCTTGGTGATGGGCTGTGTGATGCCCACGATGTCCGCCTCCTGGAAGGCGTCCGTGCCGATCATGCTGGCGCCCACCTGGCCGGTGATGGCCACCAGCGGGATCGAGTCCATGTTCGCGTCGGCGATGGGCGTCACCAGGTTGGTGGCGCCGGGGCCCGAGGTCGCGATGCAGACGCCGGGGCGGCCGGTGGCATGGGCGTAGCCCTCGGCCGCGTGACCCGCGCCCTGCTCGTGGCGCACCAGGATGTGGCGCAGCTGCGTCGAGTCCATCAGCGGGTCGTAGGTGGGCAGGATGGTGCCGCCGGGAAGACCGAAGACGTCCGTCGCGCCAGCCAGTTCGAGGCTTTTCACGACCGCCTGCGCGCCCGTCATCTCCTGGCCGGCGGGTGCGGCCGTCGCAGCCGGCGCGGTGCGCGCGGGGTGCGGCGTCGCCAGTGCCGAAGGCTTGGGGGCCTTGACCTGTGCCATCTTCTCTCCCGTTTCTTCGTTGATCGTGAGGCGGCTCTCGCATCCGCCTCGCATGAAAAAACCCCTTGGCCTGGTGGCTGTCGGGGTATGCGCGCGGACGTTGCCTGGGCTTGGACTAGATGTCCGCGCGCCCGGTAACTACGAGAATCGTCTGCATGCGAAGGAGCCTACGCCCGGTTTCGGCCGCGTGTCACCATCTGGGACAGCAATCTCACATAGTGGTTCACGATCTTGAATAATGAGACACTCCTCGCCCTCGCATGCCCCGGCGCCCTATGGGACAACCACCGTCGTTCCCGCGAGATGAGTGCTCCCTATGGGACGCTCACCGTTGCCGAGCCCGGGCAACCTCACGCATGGCGGTCGACACCCGATGAGACGAGCCTACGCTCCGGGAAACACCTCGACCCCGCCACGCGAGTGACGGGGTCGAACGGTGGTTGTCCCATAGGACGCACGAATGTGCTCAGAGCGACGGTGAGCGTCCCATGGGGCGCCGGCACCGCGGGCGCGCGGCCCAGCACGGCGAGGCTTTAGCGCAGCACCGCACCCGTCGACGCGGACTGCACGAGCTTCGCGTACTTGGCGAGAACGCCGCGCGTGTAGACGGGGGGCAGCGGCTCCCAGCCGTCCTTGCGCTGCTCCAGCTCCTCGTCGGACACCAGCAGGTCCAGCGTCTTGTTCTTCACGTCGAGGCGGATCTTGTCGCCGTCCTTGACGAAGGCCACCGGGCCGCCGTCGACGGCCTCGGGGGCCATGTGGCCCACGCACAGGCCAGTCGTGCCGCCGGAGAAGCGGCCGTCGGTGACGAGCAGCACGTCCTTGCCCAGGCCCGCGCCCTTGATTGCGCCGGTGATGGCCAGCATCTCGCGCATGCCGGGGCCACCCTTGGGTCCCTCGTAGCGGATCACGACGACGTCGCCGGCGGTGATGGTGCCGTCCGCGAGTGCATCGAGAGCGGCGCGCTCGCGGTCGAACACGCGGGCGGCGCCCTCGAATACGTCGTTGTCGAAGCCCGCGGACTTCACCACGGCTCCCTCGGGGGCGAGCGAGCCCTTGAGGATGGTGATGCCGCCGGTCTTGTGGATCGGGTTGTTGAGGTTGCGGATGACGCGACCGTCGATCTTCTTGGGGTTGAGCTCCTCGAGGTTCTCCCCCAGCGTCTTGCCGGTCACCGTCATGGTGTCGCCGTGCATGAGGCCCTCGTCGAGCAGCGACTTCATGACGGCGGGCACGCCGCCCACGCGGTCGACGTCGTTCATCACGAAGCGGCCGAAGGGCTTGAGGTCGCCCAAGTGAGGCGTGCGGTCGGCCACACGCGAGAAGTCGTCGAGCGTGAGGTCGACCTCGGCCTCGTTGGCGATCGCGAGCAGGTGCAGCACCGCGTTGGTGGAGCCGCCGAAGGCCATGACCACGGCGATGGCGTTCTCGAACGCCTCCTTCGTCATGATCTGACGAGCAGTGATTCCCTTGCGCAGCATGTTGACGACGGCCTCGCCGGACTTCAGCGCGTAGTAGTCGCGACGGCGGTCGGCGCTCGGCGGCGCGGCCGAGCCGGGCAGCGACATGCCCAGCGCCTCACCCACGGACGCCATGGTGTTGGCGGTGTACATGCCGCCGCACGCGCCCTCGCCGGGGCAGATCGCCTTCTCAATCGCGAGGCGGTCCTCCTCGGACATGAGCCCGCGCTGGCAGGCGCCCACGGCCTCAAACGCGTCAATAACGGTGACGTCCTTCTCGGTGCCGTCGGACAAGGTCACGTGACCGGGCATGATCGAGCCGGCGTACAGGAACACCGAGGCAAGGTCCAGGCGCGCGGCCGCCATCAGCATGCCGGGAAGGGACTTGTCGCAGCCTGCCAAAAGGACGGAGCCGTCGAGGCGCTCGGCCATCATCACCGTCTCGACCGAGTCGGCGATGACGTCGCGCGACACGAGCGAGAAGTGCATGCCCTCGTGGCCCATCGAGATGCCGTCGGATACCGAGATGGTGCCGAACTCGAGCGGGTAGCCGCCGCCGGCGTGCACGCCGTTCTTGGACGCCTGCGCGAGGCGCTGGAGCGACAGGTTGCAGGGGGTGATCTCGTTCCACGAGCTCGCGATGCCGACCTGCGGCTTCGCGAAGTCCTCGTCACCGAGCCCGACCGCGCGGAGCATGCCGCGCGAGGCCGTGGCCTCAATGCCGTCGGTGACCTGTCGTGAACGGGGCTTGATGTCCGGCGTCGTCATGGGGGCGAGTCTATGACCGTCCGGATGGCCGATGCGATGGTCGCCCCAAATTCCGGGTTGCGCTTGACGCCGCGTCAACTTCTACGCTGGGCGGCATGCGTACGACACCCGCCACGGCATCGGCCCCCGACACCCTGGATATCGCGAAGCTGGCGCGCCTCAGCGGCGTCACCAGCCGCACCCTTCGCCACTACGACGCGATCGGGCTGCTCAGCCCCGCACACACGGGCAACGACGGGCGCCGCCACTACGGCCGCGATGAGGTGCTGCGGCTGCAACACATCCTGGTGCTCCGCGAGCTCGGCACGCCGCTGAGCGAAATCGCGCGCATCGTCGACGCCGACGACCCGGCCGTCACCATCGCCACCCTGCGCGACCACCTGGGCGCGCTCACGGCCGAGCGCGACCGCTTCGCACGGCTCGCGGCCACCGTCGCGAGCACCATCGACTCATTGGAGAAAGGACACACCATGTCCAACGAAGAGATGCTCGACGGCTTCAAGCACCACAAATACGAGCCCGAGGCCCGCGAGCGCTGGGGCGACGACGCCGTGGACCGCTCGAACGCGCAGTGGAAGGCGCTGGGCAAAGAGGGGCAGCAGCGCCACCTCGACTCCCACCGCGAGGTCGTCGAGGCGCTGGGCGCGGCGATCCGGGTGGGCTTCGCGCCCGACTCGGACGAGGTCCAGGCAATTGTCACGCAGCACCACGCGTGGCTGTCGCTGTTCTGGACCCCCACGGCCGAGAGCTACCGCGGCATCACGCAGATGTACGTGGACGACGAGCGCTTTCGCCGCAACTACGACGAGGTCGCCCCCGGCGCGGCAGTACTGCTGCGCGACGCCGCCGACATCTGGGCGGAGCGGCACCTGTCGTAACGGCGCGGCATCGCGCGGGAATACGCCCAGGGCGAACCGACGTTAGAGACGTCAATCGCCGCCCAGCCGGGGCGGCCGGCCCCGGGAAGGGACCCCTCGTGACGACGCTCGGCCTCTTGATTGGCTCACTGCCTCTGGCCCGCACTCAGCGCCACCTCACCCGCCTCCTCATCGACGCCGCGCCCGAGGGGGTGACCGTCGTCGAGTTGGACCCGCGCTCGCTGCCACAGCACGCCCCGTACGCCGACGTCCCCGCGCCGGCCGATGCGCTTGCCTGGAAGCGCTCCCTGGCCGAGATCGACGGCCTGGTCGTCATCACCCCCACCATTGAGCGCTCCATCCCCGGCGCCCTGAAGAACGCCATCGACTGGGCCGGCGGTGCCACCGCGCCAAACGCACTCAAGGGCATGCCGACCGCGATCGCGGGCGTCAGCCTTGGCAGCCTCCCCCGATTCGCCTCGATCCAGCACCTTCGCACCGTCCTGACCGACGACGGCGCGGTCTTGCGCGCCCAGCCCGAGGTCGTGCTGTTCGCCGCCCCCGAGACCTTCGCCGAGGACGGTACGCCTCTCGACGAGGACCTCGTGGTCGAGGCGCGCCGCCTGATGTCGGCCGCCGCGGGCGTCGCCGCACACCAGCGCCGAGCCCGCGAGGCCGCGACGGGCGAGACTCCCGTCTCGCCGGTCACGTCCGCCGCCACCCCGACCACCACGCCCGTCCCTGCGCATGCGAGCCCCGTCACCACGGACCCTGCCGTCCTCAATGCCGAGACCATGCCGATCGACACCATCGATCCGGTCACCGAGGTCTTGCGCGCCGCGCCGGGTCCCGTCAGCCCCTCTGTGGGCGTGCCCACGCGATAGACACACCTGCAGCCAGGGCGGCGCGGCTTCCATCGGGAGCCGCGCCGCTTTTCTGTGTTCTCGCACATGCCAACCAGCGGTCGAATTTGCATGCGTGCGGAATAGTTGAGGTATCACGTATTGTTGTCCATGGCGTCGCCAGTGAAGCCGACGGCAAACCCTCACCCTCTCCTCAACGAAAGGTACTGCCATGACTCGCATCGGCATCATCGTCGGCTCCATCGCCGAAGGCTCCATCAACCGTCAGGTCGCTTCCGTCCTGCCCCACCTCGTCGCCGACGAGGACGTCGAGTTCACGTTCCTCGAGTACAAGGACCTCCCCTTCTACGACTACGGACTCGACGCCAACTACCCGCAGGTCGCCCTCGACTGGAAGCAGTCCATCGCCGACGTCGACGGCGTCATCATCGTCACCCCCGAGTACTCGCGCTCCATCCCCGGCGTCCTGAAGAACGCGCTGGACTGGGCCGCCCGTCCGTGGGGCGAGGGCGCCTTCGCCGGCAAGCCCGTCGCGATCATGGGTGCCTCGATCGGCCCGTCGGGTACCGCCGCCGCTCAGCAGCACCTGCGCGCGATCCTCGGCCACTATGACGCCCCCACCATGGGCCAGCCCGAGACCTTCTTCCACTACCGCGCGGACGCCTTCGGCGCCGACGGCTCGCTCCAGGATGACGCTGCCCGCGCCGTGCTGAGCAACTTCGTCAACGCCGCCGTCGCGCACGTCAACCAGTTCGCGCGCGTCTCCGCGTAAGTCCCCCCGCATGTGAGCGCGGCCTCGCTTACCCCCTCCCCGGGGCCGTCCGCTCCAGCGAGCGCGGCTCACCCGCCGCGACTCGCGACCAGCAACGGCCGTCCGGGAACACCCGGGCGGCCGTTGCCGTTTCACCAGGCATGACACGCCCCGCCCTCTCCCCCCACTCTCCCGCATGAGCGCCCTGTGGTGGGCCAGACGGGACCTGCGCCTGTCCGACAATCCTGCGGCCGTCGAGGCACAGTCTCAGGCCGATGCCGCGGCCGTCTTCGCCTGGACGCCCCGCATTTCGCTGTGGTCGGGTCGACGCAGCGCGCACCTGGCTCGCGTGCTGTGGTCACTGCGCGACGCGACCGACGGTGCCGTCGCGGTCCGTCAGGGTGAGGCCGATGTCGTGGTTGCCCGCGCGGCGCGCGAGGCCCACGCGGGGGTTGTCTTTGCCGCGCGCGAGTACTCCCCCGCCGGCATGGCCGAGCAGCAAGCGGTAGCCGACGCGCTCGAGGCGGACGGCCGCGAGCTGCGGTTCGTGGGGTCGCCCTACGCCGTCGCGCCCGGCCGCGTCACCAAGGCCGACGGCGACCCGTACAAGGTCTTCACGCCTTTTCGGGACGCGTGGCGCGACCATGGGTGGCGGGCCCCGGCATCGGCCATCGATCCGGGTCGTCTCAGCGCCCTGAAGCCGCATGAGGACGACATCGACCTGGACCAGCGCGCCGCCCATGGCGACGCCTCGGACCCCCTCCTCGAGCCGCACGAGTTCCGCGAGGACCGCGTGCTCGCAGCGCTCGAGGACTTCGTTGCCACCGACCTGGAGCGCTACGCCGCGGAGCGCGACCGCCCGGACCTGGACTCCACGAGCCACCTGTCCACCGCGCTCGCCTTCGGCCAGGTGCACCCGCGCACGGTGCTCGCCCTCACCGCGAAGCGACGCATGGATGCGGCGCGCGTCTTCGAGTCCGAGATCGCGTGGCGCGAGTTCCACGCCGACGTGCTTTTCCACCATCCCTCGGCGCGGCGCGAGTCCCTCACCCCCGTACTCCGCGAACGCGACTGGCTCACCGGGCGCGACGGCGACCACGCGTTCATGGCGTGGCGGGACGGCCGCACGGGCTTCCCGCTCGTGGACGCGGGCATGCGCCAGCTGGCCCAGACCGGATGGATGCACAACCGCGTGCGCATGGTCGTCGCGAGTTTTTTGGTCAAGGACCTGAGGGTTCCGTGGCAACGCGGCGCGGACCACTTCCGGCGGGCGCTCGTCGACTACGACCACGCCCAGAACCAGCTCAACTGGCAGTGGGTGGCGGGCACGGGGCGGGACGCGAGCCCGTTCTTCCGCATCTTTAACCCGGACACGCAGGCGGACAAGTTCGACCCCCAGCGCCGTTACGTCGAGCGGTGGGTCCCCGAGCTCGACACCCCGGAGTACCCGGCGCCGCTCGTGGACCACAAGGAGGAACGACGCGTCACCCTGGACCTCTATCAGGCGGCCAAAGCGGCCCGGTCCTAGCCATCGGCCCTGGCCAGGAGTACGTTCGACCTATGCGCGACGCCGAGGTCGACCTCTGGATGGGGCGCTACGACAACCCCATGAAGGACGTCGTACAGCACCTCAGATGGATTCTCCTTGCCTCCGACGACCGCGTGAGCGAGTCGATCAAGTGGTCCACGCCGACGTTCTCGTACCGCGGCGACATCGCGTCGTTCTACCCCAAGGGATCCATGGAGGCCGTGCTCGTCTTTCACAAGGCGGGCTTGCTGCCCGTCGCCTTCGAGGGACTCGAGCCCGCGCCGCGCGGCGGCCGCGTGATGCGCCTGATCTCGATCGCGGAGGCCGAGGACCGGCGCGACACCATCGACGACATCGTCCGCACCTGGATCGCGTGGCGCGAAGGTGCGGGACGGGACATCGTGCTCGACGGGACCGATGCCCCGGCCATCTCGCGTGCATAGCCGCGCCTGCGGCGCGGCTGCCTAGGCGACGCGATTGACGGGTTCGTCACCCGCACGCAGCGCCTCGACCTGGCGGCGCACCAGATCCACGTAGCGCCTGTCGGTGAGCTGAGCGAAGCCCGCGATGTGCGGGACCACGATGCATCCGGGGGCGAAAAAGAGCGGGTGGTCGTCGGGCAGCGGCTCGGGGTCGGTGACGTCGAGCGCGGCGCGCAGGCGTCCAGAGGTGAGCTCCGCCAGCAATGCGTCGGTGTCGACCACAGGACCGCGTCCCACGTTCACGAGCAGCGCGCCGTCACCCATGGCCGCCAGGAAGTCAGCGTCGACGAGCTTGTCGGTGGAGTCGTCGTGCGGGGTGACCAGGACGACGATGTCAACCTCGGGCAGCAGGCCTCGGATGTCGCCGATGGCGTGCACGGTGGTGCCGTCCGGGGCGGTGCGCGCCGAGCGAGCCACCCCCTCGACGCGGGCCTCACAGGCACGCATACGGGCGCCGATGGCCGCGCCGATGGACCCGTATCCCACGATCAGCACGCGCTTGTCCGCGAGCGACGGCGCCGTCTCCCACGGCTCCCACCGGCCTCGACGCTGCGCGTCGAGGAACTGCGGCAGGCCGCGCTGGCTGGCAAGAGTGAGGGTGAGCGCCATCTCGGCGGTGCGCGTGTCGTGGACGCCTCGCGCGTTGGCGAGCGCCACACCCTCGGGCACGAATGGCAGCGCGTGTTCGAACCCCGCCGAGGCGATCTGGATCACCTCGAGTCGCTGGAGCCGCGCGAGGCGCCCGTAGACCCTCCGTCCGCCGCTGCGGTGCCCCACGCACGCGAGACGAATGTCGTCGGCCTCCGCGGGCGGCTCCGCGTCGGCGGGGTTCCACACGACGAGGCGAACGTCGTCCCCCAGGTCGCCTACGGCATCGGCCACATCCTGGGTAGGCACGGAGACGGTGATCATGCGGCCAGTCTTTCACCCCTCCCACCGGACAGCGTGAACCAGAACGGGGCGCGGCGCGCCGGGCCAGCCGCCGCATCCGCGATCCGCGGCGGCGTGTCGGCGCCGCTACCGGTTCACAGTGTTGGCGGGCGGGGCGGCGCCGCCGAGGCACGCACCACCAGCTCGGTGTCGAGGCGGACGTGCTCGGCATGCTCGCGCCCCTCGATGCGATCGAGCAACATGCGCATGGCCGCCGCCCCCATCGCCTGGAGGGGCTGACGCACCGTCGTGAGCGCGGGCGAGGCGAGCCCGGCCTCCGGGATGTCATCGAAGCCGACGATCGACAGGTCCTCAGGCACGGACAGCCCCATCTCCTGCGCCACCTCCATCGCGGCGATGGCGGTGAGGTCGTTCGCGCCCATAATCGCGGTGGGCGGGTCCGCGAGCGCGAGGAGCTCGCGTGTGACCTCGGCGGCCCGTTCAGGGGCGTAGCGGCACTCCCGAATGAGGTCACCGTCCACCGCGACGCCCGCCTCGGCGTGCGCGTGGCGGAAGCCCGCCTCCCGCAGGTGCGAGGAGTCCAGCTCGTTGCGCCCGCCCAGGAACGCGATGCGCCGGTGGCCCAACTCCAGCAGGTAGGCGGCGGCGCGCTCGGCGCCCTCGAAGTTGTCGACATCGATGGTGGGAAGTCGATTGGGACCGTAGTGGGGGTCGACGGCGACGATCGGCACCACGGTCTCGGCATCGAGGACCGTGGGCGTGACGATGACGGCGCCATCGATGAGCGTGCCGCCTAGGCGCGCGAGCGAGCGTCGCTCCCACCCGTGGGTGTCGCCTCCCGAATGCGACAACACCTCGTAGCCCGAGCCGTGCGCCGCGCGAGCGGCACCCTTGAGCAGTTCCGCGGAAAACGGCTCGAAATCCGCCACGAGCACACCCAGCACGTGAGTCTGCTGCGCCCGCAGCGACGAGGCGGAGAGGTTGCCCGCATAGCCCAGCTCGTCGATCACCTGCTGCACCGTCGCGATGGTGTCCTTCGAGACGCCGTAGCGCCCGTTGACGACCTTGGACACGGTCGCGACCGACACGCCCGCGCGCTCCGCCACATCGGCGAGCTTCACTCTCGGCACCATGCCTCGCATCGTAGCGCCCTTCGTCGCCGTTGCGAAAACGTTATCGATAACGTTTGACACTCCAACAAACCCCTGCCAGACTCGCGGTTGTTCGGCTGGTCAACGAGGACTTGAGAGGACACGAACAATGACGCACTTCCGTCGCGTGGGCGCCATGGTGGCGTTCGCTTCATCCGCTGCACTGCTCTTGGCAGCATGCAGCTCCGACCCCGACCCAGAGGGTTCAGACACCCCGGAGTCGACGTCGTCCGCCACCGGCGGCGACGACGCAGCACCCGTCACCCTGACGTGGTGGCACAACGGCGTGGCCGGCGACACCGGCGAGAACACGCTGGGTGACTATTGGGACAAGGTCGCGGCCGACTTCACGGCCGAGCATCCCAACGTCACGATCGAGATCGAGCAGATCCAGAACGAGGACCTGCAGCGCACCCGCATTCCCACCGCGCTGCAGTCCGGCGACGCCCCGGACATCTTCCAGCAGTGGGGCGGCGGCGAACTCGCCGCCCAGGCCGAGGCCGGCTATCTCATGGACCTGTCGGAGCCGCTCGCGGACGACGTCGAGCGGCTCGGCGGCGCCATCGCGCCGTGGCAGGCCGACGGCGTCACCTATGGCGTCCCGTTCCAGTTCGCCGTTGAGGGCATCTGGTACCGCCCCAGCCTGTTCGAGCAGGCCGGCATCACCGACGAGCCCACCACCATGGACGAGCTGAACGATGCGGTCCAGAAGCTCAAGGACGCGGGTATCGCGCCCATCGCGGTGGGTGCGGCCGACAAGTGGCCGGCCGCGCACTGGTGGTACAACTTCGCGCTGCGGTCGTGCTCGCAAGACACCATGAACACCGACACGGCTGCGTTGGACTTCTCCGACCCGTGCTGGATTGACGCCGGCACGCAGCTCGAGGAGTTCCTGGGCACCGAACCCTTCCAGGACCAGTTCATGTCGACGGTCGCGCAGACCGGAGCCACGTCGTCCGCCGGCCTGGTGGCCAACGGCAACGCGGCCATGGAACTCATGGGCCAGTGGAACTACTTCGTCTATGAGGGCTTCACGGACGGCACCGAGGAGGGCATCCAGGCTTTGCACGACGACCTGGATTGGTTCCCGATGCCGGCCACCGCGTCCGGCGAGGGCGCACCGTCGGCCTCGATGGGCGGTGGCGACGGGTTCTCGTGCTACAAGGACGCTCCCGCCGAGTGCGCCGAGTTCCTGTCCTACCTGGTCAGCGACGACGTCCAGCGTGGCTACGTCGAGGCCGTGGGCGGCATGCCTGTGGCACCGTCCGCCACGGACGCCATCACCGACCCCGTGCTCCAGGAGATCGCCCAGGCCTCGTCCGAGGCCGAGTATGTCCAGCTGTGGCTCGACACGCTGCTTGGCCCGAACGTGGGCGGCGCCCTCAACGACGGCATCACCGCGCAGTTTGCCGGTACCGGCGACGCGCAGAACACCGTCGACCTGATGACCGCCGCTGCGGCGACGCAGTAATCCCCTCCGATCCCAGAAAGCGAGATCTCCGTGACCACACTGGAGACCTCGGGCAACGGGACCGTCCCCGCCGTCGGCGCCGCCGCGCCGGCGGCGGGTGACGCCCCGGGTACGCCCGTCACCCCACACCCTCGTCGCGCGCGGCTGCGCATGGCCGGAGAGCTCGCCCTCTT
The DNA here is from genome assembly GCF_002090135.1 of Demequina sp. NBRC 110055. Classification (GTDB taxonomy): domain Bacteria; phylum Actinomycetota; class Actinomycetes; order Actinomycetales; family Demequinaceae; genus Demequina. The sequence goes on from NZ_BBRL01000008.1 coordinate 200,237, forward strand.
CCTTGGCCCGGCCCTCGCGCTGTTCCTGACCTTCGTCGTCTACCCCGTCGTCTCCGCCGCCCGGTACTCGCTGTACCAGTGGAATGGCGTCGAGCAATTCTCTGACGCCACCTTCATTGGCTTCGAGAACTATGCGCGGGCCCTGTTCGGTGGCACCGACCCCGCTACCAAGAGCGCCTTCACCACCGCCTACACCGAGCCGTTCCAGGCCGCCTTCACGCACACCATCGGAATCCTGGTGTTGTCGCTGCTGATCCAACTGCCGCTGGGTCTGCTGATCGCGCTGGTCCTCAATCGCCGCTTCCCTGGCCGCTCAGCGGTGCGCGTCATCATGTTCGCGCCCTACGTGCTGAGCGAAGTCATCGCCGGAACCATGTGGCTCATCATCTTCGACCCCAACGGCGTGGCCACCGAGCTGATGCACAGCGTCGGCCTCGACGCGCCCGCCGGGGGCTGGCTCGAGGACCAGACCTGGGGCTTTTGGACCGTCTTCTTCATCATCACGTGGAAGTACATCGGCCTCGCCGTCATCCTGTTCCTCGCCGGACTGTCGGGCGTGCCCCAGGAGCTGCAAGACGCGGCGGCCATCGACGGCGCCTCGTGGTGGCAGACCCAGTGGCGCGTGAACATCCCCCTCATCGGCCCCACCATCCGCATCTGGGTGTTCCTGTCTCTCATTGGGTCCATCCAGCTGTTCGACATGGTGTGGGTCCTCAACCAGGGTGGGACCACCGGCCAGTACTCGACGATCGCGACCTACATGATGCAGATCGGCTTCTTCCGCTCCGACTGGGGCTTCGGCTCCGCGGTCGCGGTGATCATGTTCATGCTGTCGTTCGCCGTCGCCATCTTCTACATGCTCGTGGTCCTGCGCCGCGACAACACCGACCGCGTCAAGAAGGTGAGGCGCGCATGACCGCCACCGACACCACCCGCCCCGCCACGGCATCGGCCCCCCGCGGTCCGGTGGCCCCGCCGCACCGCCGCTACGCGGGCAAGCCCGAGCGCTCGCGCGACGGCTCCAACTGGCTGTCCATCGGCGTCGCGCTCGTCGGCGTCGCGCTCACGCTCGGACCCATCATCTACTTGATCCTGGGCGGGTTCCGCACCCAGCAGGACCTGTCGACCAATCCCACGGGGCTTCCCGACCCCTTCATGTGGTCCAACTACGGCGACATCCTGGCGAACGACGTCTTCTGGCGTCAGGCCCTCAACTCGCTGCTCGTCGCGACGGTGACGACCGCGGGCATCGTGCTGCTGGGAACCATGGCGGCCTATCCCCTCGCGCGCTACCGCTTCCGCGGCCGCGAGGGCATCTTCGTGATCTTCACGACCGGACTGATGTTCCCGCTCACCGTCGCGGTACTGCCGCTGTACCTGCTGTTGCGCGACATGGGACTGTCAGGCCTGACCGGCCTCATCATTCCGCAGATCGCGTTCGGCCTGCCGATGACGATCATCATCCTGCGTCCCTTCCTGCGCGCCCTACCCATGGAGCTCGAGGAGGCCGCCTTCATGGACGGCGTGTCCCGCATCGGCTTCTTCTGGAGGATGCTGCTGCCGCTGGCCCGTCCCGGCATGGTGACGGTCGGCGTGCTCGCCTTCATCCAGTCGTGGAACGCCTACCTCTTGCCGCTCCTGCTACTCACGGGCGATCCGCGTGGCATGACCCTGCCGCTCGGCATCACCACCTTCCAGGGCCAGTACGCGTCGGCGACCACGCTCATCATGGCGTACACGTCGCTCGCGATGATCCCCGCGCTCGTGTTCTTCCTGCTCATGGAGCGCAGGATCGTCGACGGCCTCACCGGCGCGGTGAAGGGATAGTGAGATGACCGAGTTGATGGCCGATGCCGCGGCCAGGGTCTCGTCCCTGCTCGCCCAGATGACGCTCGACGAGAAGCTCGCGCAGATCGTCGGGTTGTGGGAGGGCGAGGAGGGCGACGCCGTCGCTCCCCTCCAGGGCGAGCTCGCGCACACGGGTCCGGTGGCCGATGCCATGGCGCACGGCCTGGGTCACATCACCCGGGCGTATGGCACCAATCCCGTGGACGCCGACGAGCGCGCCGCGTGGCTGTGGGATCGCCAGCGGTTCCTCGTGAACGAGACCCGGCTGGGCATCCCCGCGATCGTCCACGAGGAGTGCCTCACCGGCCTGAACGCCTGGAAGGCGGCCACGCTGCCCACCCCTCTCGCATGGGGGGCCGCGTGGGATCCCGCGCTCGTCCGCCATGCGGCGGCGCTCGTCGGCGAGACCATGCGTGACCTGGGCATCCACCAGGGCCTCGCGCCCGTGCTCGACGTGGTTCGCGATCCGCGCTGGGGTCGCACCGAGGAGTGCATCGCCGAGGACCCCTACCTCGTGGGAGAGGTCGGCACCGCGTACGTCGAGGGGCTCCAGTCCGCGGGCGTGCACGCCACCCTGAAGCACTTCGTGGGCTACTCCGCATCACAGTCGGGACGCAACTTCGGGCCAGTCGCGATGGGCGAGCGGACGCTGCGCGACGTCATGCTCGTGCCGTTCGAGATGGCGCTGCTCGATGGCGGGGCGCACTCCGTCATGCACGCCTACACCGAGATCGACGGCATGCCCGTGGCCGCCAACCCCGCGCTGCTCACCGACCTGCTGCGCGGCGAATGGGGCTTCGACGGGACGGTGGTCGCGGACTACTTCGGCGTCGCGTTCCTCCACCTCCTACACGGCGTGGCCGCCGACCTCGGCGACGCCGCACGCCAGGCCCTCGAGGCCGGCGTGGACATCGAGTTGCCCACCGGCGACGCCTATCTCGCGCCGCTCAAGGCGGCACTAGAAGACGGCCGCGCGGACATGGCGCTCGTGGACCGCGCCGTCGCACGGGTCCTCGCCCACAAGGCCGAGCTCGGCCTGCTGGACGAGGACTTCTCCGGACCGCCCCCGACGGGCGTGGACCTGGACTCCTCCGCCCACCGCGACGCCGCCCGGCGCCTGGCGGAGGAGTCCGTGGTCCTGCTCACCAACGACGGCACCCTTCCTCTGGCCGCCGACGCCGGGCGCTCGATCGCCCTGATCGGCCCCAACGCCGACCGAGCCCAGGCGCTGTTCGGCTGCTACTCCTTCACCAACCACGTGCTCGCACAGCGCCCCGGGATAGAGATGGGCTTCGCGGCCCCCACCGTCCTCGAGGCCCTGGGGGGCGAGGGGCTGGGCGCGGTGACGTTCGTGGCCGGCTGCGCCGTCGACGACGGGGACCGCTCGGGATTTGCCGACGCGGTGGCCGCCGCCGCGAGCGCCGACGTCGCCGTGATGGCGATGGGCGACCACGCCGGGCTGTTCGGCCGGGGCACCTCGGGCGAGGGCTGCGACCGCGACGACCTCGAACTGCCGGGCGTGCAGCGCGCCCTGGTGGACGCCGTGCTCGACACCGGCACCCCGGTGGTGTTGGTACTCCTGACGGGTCGCCCCTACGTCCTGGACTGGGCGCTCGAGCGCTGCGCCGCCGTGCTGCAGGCGTTCTTCCCCGGCGAGGAGGGGGCCGGCGCGATCGCCGGCGTGCTGTCCGGCCGCGTCAACCCGTCCGGCCGCCTGCCCGTCACGCTCCCCCGCTCGACAGGTGCCCAGCCGTACACGTATCTGCATCCCGCGCTCGGGGGCGACGGAGAGGTCAGCAACCTTTCGACCACTCCGGCCGCGCCGTTCGGTCACGGACTGTCGTACTCGCGCTTTGCGTACGGCGATCTGGCGACGGCCACCACGGCGGCCACGGAGGCGGGGCTCACCGTCGCGCTCACCGTGACGAACGAGAGCGACCGCGACGGCTCCGACGTGGTGCAGCTCTACGGCCACGACCTCGTGGGACAGGTCACCCGGCCCGTCGCCCAGCTGTTGGCCTTCGCTCGCGTCGAGGTCCCCGCCGGCGCCACGCGTCACGTGACCCTCACGGTGCCACCCGCGCGTCTGGCATTTACCGGGCGGGAGATGACACGCATCGTCGAGCCCGGCGACTGGGACCTATGGGTCGGCACGAGTGCCGACCGCGAGGCCTCGGTGCGCGTCACGCTCGTGGGCGACGTCCACACGGTCACCGCGGCCGGGACCCGACGTTCGAGCGCCACGGTCGCGTGAGGTCTCTGCCCTCGCACCGCTGCGGCACCCGTCGGGTCCGCGTGGTCGATGCGGCCGGAGCGGGCATCGCCCACGCCCAGGTCACAGCCCGGATGACGCGCCACGCCTTCGGCCTGGGATGCATCGGCTTCGACTTCATCGACCACGCCTTCGGCACCGACGGCGGAGGTCACCTCTTCGGGGGTGCCTCTGCCGCGCGGGCCCCGGCCCTCGAGGATCTGTGGTTCGCCGTCTTCAACCAGGCGACACTGCCCTTCTATTGGCGCGGGTTCGAACCGGAGCCGGGGCGGCCCGACACCGCGCGGATGGCGGCCGCGGCCCGCTGGTTCCGTGAGCGCGGCGCCCGAGTGAAGGGCCACCCCCTGCTGTGGCACACGCTCGCACCCGCGTGGCTCCGTGGCCTCAGCGACGACGATCTGGTCGCCACCATTCGCGCCCGCATCCTCCGCGAGGCGGGCGACTTTGCGGGGCTCGTCGATCAGTGGGACGCCATCAACGAAACGGTGATCCTCCCGGTCTTCACCGCCGAGGACAATGCGGTGACCCGCCTCGCGCAACGCCGCGGCCGGCTCGAGGTGGTGCGCCTCGCGTTCGAGTCCGCGCGGGCCGCCGACCCCGCCGCGCGCCTGGTGATCAACGATTTTGATCTTTCCGAGGCCTATGAGCGCGTCATCGAGGAGTATCTCGATGCGGGGCTACCCGTCGACGCGATCGGCCTCCAAACCCACATGCACCAGGGTTTCAGGGGCGAGGACCAGCTCGCCCACATCCTGGACCGCTTCGCGCGCTTTGGCCTGCCTCTGCAGCTGACCGAGACCACCCTCGTCTCGGGAGACCTCATGCCACCCGAGATCGTGGACCTCAACGACTATCAGCCCGCGCATTGGCCCAGCACCCCCGAGGGAGAGGACCGGCAGGCACGCGAGATCGTGCGCCATTACACCGTCGCGTGGGAGCATCCGGCGGTCGAGTCGGTCACGTATTGGGGCCTGACCGACGAGGGCGCCTGGCTCGGCGCCCCGGCGGGCCTGGTCCACGCGGACGCTACCCCCAAGCCCGCCTATGAGGCCCTGCGCACGCTGGTGCGCGAGCACTGGTGGACCCCGCCCGTTATCGAGACGGCCGATGCGGAGGGCTGGGTCACCCTGTCCGGCACCGCCGGGACGTACGCGGTGTCGGTCCCGGGGCGCGAGGAGATCGCGGTGGAGGTCACGGCCTCGCCCGCGGCTCCCCTCGCCTGGGCGCCGCACCACGTACGGACCTGAGGCCGATGCCGTGGCGAGGCCTCGTAGGAGCCTCGCCACGGCATCGGCCAGCCGCACTGACGCGTACCCTCGTGAGCATGACTCACGACGACATCGCCGCGACCGTGCGCGACCTCATGCCGGGCGTCCTCGCCGACCTCGAGGAACTCATTTCGTACCCCTCGATCGCGTTCCCCGGCTACCCCGCCGAGCCCGTCTCCGCGATGGCGGAGCGCACGCTCAAGCTGGTCCGTGAGGCCGGCTTCACCAACGCCCACCTCGCCGACGTGCCGTGGGGCTACCCGCCCATCTACGGCGAGATCCCCGGCCCCGAGGGCTCCCCCACCGTCGTGCTCTACGCGCACTATGACGTGCAGCCGGCCTCCGCCGCCCAGGGATGGACCACCGATCCGTTCGTCGCGACCCGCAAGGACGACGGCCGCATCTACGGGCGCGGCGCGGCCGACGACAAGTCCGGCATCGTCACCCACCTCGGCACCCTGCGCGCGCTGGCCGCGCTGGGCGAGACGCCGCCGTGCACGCTGCGCATCATCCTCGAGGGCATGGAGGAGACGGAGTCGAACCTCGAGGAGTTCGTCGAGGCGCACCCCGACCTGTTTCAGTGCGACGTGTTCGTCATCGCGGACATGGGCAACCTACGCGTGGGCGAGCCGGTGCTCACCACCGCGTTGCGCGGCGACGTCTCCTGCACCGTGAAGGTGTCGACGCTCGAACACCCGCTGCACTCCGGGGTGTTCGGCGGCGCGGCGCCCGATGCCATGATGGCGCTCGCTCGCCTCCTCACCTCGCTGCAGGACGAGGCCGGCAACGTCACCATCGAGGGTGTCACGGGCGGCGTGTGGGACGGCGGCGACCTGGGCGAGGACGGCTTCCGCGCGGGTGCAGACCTGCTCCCAGGGGTGTCCCTCATCGGCACGGACCGCGTGGGCGACCGGCTGTGGGCCAAGCCGTCGATCAACGCGATCGGCGTGGACATGACGTCCATCGCAGACTCGTCCAATGTCATCCACCCCACCGCGAGCGCCAAGATCTCGATGCGCATCGTGCCCGGCGCAGACCCGCGTGCGGAGCTGGACGCCCTGGTGCGCCACCTCGAGTCCCACGCGCCGTGGGGTGCCCAGGTGGAGGTCACGCCCATGAAGGCCGCGCCGCCGTTCCGCGTGCCGACCTCGGGGCCCGGCTACGCGGCCGCCCGCGCGGCGCTCGAGACGGCATACGGGAAGCCGGTCGACGAGGTCGGCTCGGGCGGCTCCATCCCGCTGCTGCAGACCCTCGCCGACGCCTCCCCCGGCGCCGAGTTCGTGCTGTGGGGACCCGAGGACACCGAACTGGCACGCATCCACGCCTCGGACGAGTCCGTCGACCCGGCCGAGATCGAGAAGATGATCGTCGCCCAAGTGCTCCTCCTCACGAGCCTCGCGGAGCGCTGACCTCCGGGTCCAGGTTCACGCGGCGTAGCAGCTGGGCGTTCGCGGCGACGATGATGGTCGACAGGCTCATCACGACCGCCGCGATCGCCGGCGGCATCACGAAGCCGGCCCACGCGAGCACTCCCGCTGCCAGCGGGATCGCGATGACGTTGTAGCCGGTCGCCCACGCGAGGTTCTGGCGCATCTTGCGCGTGGACGCGTGCGACAGGGTGATGACGCTTACCACCGCGCGCGGGTCGGAGCTGGCCAGGACCACCGCGGCGGCCTCCATCGCCACGTCCGTGCCCGCGCCGATGGCGAGCCCCACGTCGGCGCGCGCCAGCGCCGGCGCGTCGTTGACGCCGTCGCCCACCATCGCCACGCGCTGTCCGCGCGACTGGAGGTCGGCGACCGCCTGGTCCTTGTCGTCGGGCAGGACCTCGGCGTAGACCTCGTCGATGCCGAGTTCCGCCGCCACGGCAGCGGCCACCGCCTGGGAGTCTCCCGTGATCATGGCGACCGCAATGCCGCGCTCGTGGAGCGCGTCGACGGCCGCGCGGGATTCCTCGCGCACGGGATCCGCGGTGGTGAGGCTGCCCACCACCTCGCCGTCGGCGACCACGTGCACCACGGCCTGGCCCGCATCGGCCCACCGCCGCGCGGCCTCCTCGAGCGCGCTCGGAAGGTTTGCCCCAAGCGCGGTGAGGAGCGCCGGCCCGCCCACCGCGACGTCGCGTCCGTCGACCCGTGCGCGCACGCCCTTACCGGGGAGGGTGTGTGTCTCGGCGGCCGATGCGGGGGTCACCCCACGCTCCTGCGCGGCGGCCACGATGGCGCGGCCGATGGGGTGCTCGGAGTCGGCCTCGACCGCGGCGGCCAGGGCGAGCACCGCGGCCTCGTCGTGAGCCTCGCCCGGCGCGACCTCGGTGACGGCGTGGGTGCCCGCGGTGAGGGTGCCCGTCTTGTCGAACAGGACGGTGTCGACGGTGCGCATGTCCTCGAGGGCCTGCGTGTTCTTGACGAGAATGCCATGGCGCGCGGACGTGGAGGTGCTGATGGCGATGACCAGGGGGATGGCGAGGCCCAGCGCATGGGGACACGCGATCACGAGCACCGACACGGCGCGGCTGAGCCCGGTCGCGGGGTCGTCGAGGGCGGAGGTGATGGCGAAGGTGAGCGCGGCGGCCACCAGCGCGATCCAGAACAGCCAGGCCGCGGCGCGGTCCGCGAGCCTGCGCGCACTCGAGCGGCTGTCCTGCGCGGCCTGCACCATCCGCTGAATGCCGGCGAGGGCCGTCCCCTCGCCGGTCGCGGTGACCTCGATGCGCAGCGATCCGTCGGTCGCGACGGTGCCGGCGACCACGGCATCGTCCTGGCTCTTGCCGACCGGTGCGGACTCACCGGTGATCATCGACTCGTCGACGGCCGCCTCGCCGCGCACAATGGTGCCGTCGGCCGGGATGCGGCCACCGGGGCGCACGATCACCACGTCGCCCTCGGCCAGGGTGCCGATGCTCACGTGCTCGGTGGCGTCGCCGTCGGTGACGCGCTCGGCATCGTCGGGGAGGAGCTCGGCCAGCGCGGCAAGGGCGCCGCGCGCCTGGCCCACGGCCTTCATCTCCTGCCAGTGACCGAGCAGCATCACCACGATGAGCGCGGCGAGCTCCCACCAGAAGTCGAGGTCGCCGATGCCGACGGTGGCGGCGGCCGAGGCGACAAACGCCACCGAGATCGCGAGCGAGATCAGCGTCATCATGCCGGGCTTGCGCACCGTGATCTCGTCGCGCCACGCCATCGACAGGAACGGCCAGCCGCCCCACGCGAAGATCACCGTGCCGATCAATGGCGGGATCCATGCGGTTCCTGGAAGGTCGTAGCCGAACCACTCCTCGACCATGTGGCTGGTGGCGATCACCGGGATGGCGAGGATCAGGTTCCACCAGAACAGGCGGCGGAACATCGCGGCGTGGCCGGAGTGGTCCGTACCGTGGTGCCCCTCATGGGCGCCGTGACCTCCGTGGGTGCCGTGACCCTCGTCATGGTGCGGAGTCGGCTGGGTCGGCTGAGCCGCATCCGGGTGCGTGGCGTGCTCGGCGTGCTCCGTGTGAGACATGGCTTCCTCCTTCAGGTGCGCCAACGTCCTCTCACCGTAAACATTCCACCCCACTGGAAGGTCAACCCCCATCTCGCCGACAGTGTGAACCGACGGGGACGCGAAACGCCGGGCGCCGCACCTCCTAAGAGGGCGACGCCCGGCGAGTCGGGGTCGAATCCGGTGCGAACTGTCGGGAGGCTAGCCCTCCACTCCCGCGCGGGCGAGGATGATCTCCCGCACGCGGCCGGCATCGGCCTGACCACGAGTAGCCTTCATGACCGCGCCGACGATAGCGCCGGCGGCCTGGACCTTGCCGTCCTGGATCTTGGCGAGCACATCGGGCTGGGCGGCGAGCGCCTCGTCGACGGCAGCCTCGAGAGCCGAATCGTCGGAGACGACCTCGAGCCCGCGGGACGCGACCACCTCACGCGGCGATCCCTCACCCGCGAGGACGCCCTCGAGCGCCTGGCGCGCAAGCTTGTCGTTGATGGTGCCGGCGTCGACGAGCTGCTGCAGCTCCGCGACATCCGCAGGCGTGACGGGCAGGTCCCGCAGCGTGACACCGCGGTCGTTCGCGGTGCGGGCCAGCTCACCCATCCACCACTTGCGCGCGGCCTGCGGCTTGGCGCCGGCCTCGACGGTCGCGGCGATGAGGTCGAGCGCGTCGGCGTTGACCGCGTCACGCATGTCGGTGTCGGAGAAGCCCCACGCGTCCTTGAGGCGTGCACGCATCTTGGCGGGGTGCTCGGGCAGCGTGCCACGGAGCTCCTCCACCCACTCGCGGCTGGGCTCCACGGGCAGCAGGTCGGGCTCCGGGAAGTACCGGTAGTCCTCTGCCTGCTCCTTGGAACGTCCGGGCGTGGTCGAGCCGGTGTCCTCGTGCCAGTGACGGGTCTCCTGCACCACGGGCTGGCCCGCGAGCAGCAGCTCGGCCTGGCGCACCACCTCGTGGTGGATGGCCCGCTCGATCGCGCGCAGAGAGTTGACGTTCTTTGTCTCGGAGCGCTTGCCGAACGGCACGGCCGACTGGTCTTCCCCGGCGGCGGCCTTGGGGCGCAGCGACAGGTTGACGTCGGCGCGCACGGAGCCCTGCTCCATGCGTCCGTCCGAGATGTCGAGCGCCTTCACGATGTCGCGGATGGTCGCGACGTAGGCGCGGGCCACCTCGGCCACGCGCTCGGCGGTGCCCTCGATGGGGTGCGTCACGATCTCGACCAGCGGCACGCCGCCGCGGTTGTAGTCCACCAGCGAGTGCGAGGCGCCCTGGATGCCGCCGGTGCCACCCACGTGGGTGTTCTTGCCGGCGTCCTCCTCCATGTGTGCGCGCTCGATGCCCACCGTGACGACCTCACCGTCGTCGAGCACCACGTCGAGGGAGCCCTCGAAGCAGGTCGGCTCGTCGTACTGAGAGATCTGGTAGTTCTTCGACACGTCCGGGTAGAAGTAGTTCTTGCGTGCGAAGCGGCTCGACTCGCGAATCGAGCAGCCCAGCGAAAGCCCCAAACGGATGGCCGATTCGACGGCCTTCTGGTTCACCACCGGCATGGAGCCGGGAAGGCCCAGGCATACGGGGCAGACCTGCGTGTTGGGCTCGGCACCAAACTGGTTGGCGCAGCCGCAGAACATCTTGGTGGCGGTGTTGAGCTCGACGTGGACCTCGATACCGAAGACGGGATCGAACCGCTCGAGCGCCTGCTCATACGTGAGGCCAGCCATCACTTCACCTCCAGCTCGGGGGCCTGCGCGGTGAGCGCACCACCCCACTCGTCGGTCAGCGCGCGCTCAAGGGCGGCGCCTACGCGGTACAGGCGTGCGTCCTCACGGGCGGGCGCGAGAATCTGGAAGCCCACCGGGAGCCCATCCTCTTCCGCCAGTCCCGCCGGCAGCGACATGCCGGGGATGCCCGCAAGGTTGGCGGGGATGGTCGCGATGTCGTTGAGGTACATCGCCATCGGGTCGTCGATGCGCTCGCCCAGCTTGAACGGCGTCGTGGGTGTGGTCGGCGAGACCAGCACGTCGACGTCGGCGAACGCCGCGTCGAAGTCGCGCTGCACGAGCGTGCGCACCTTCTGCGCGGAGCCGTAATAGGCGTCGTAGTAGCCGGCACTCAGCGCGTAGGTGCCGAGGATGATGCGGCGCTTGACCTCGTCGCCAAAGCCTTCGGCGCGGGTGGCGGCCATGGTGCGCTCGACGTTGCCCTTCTCGACGCGCATCCCGAAGCGCACCGAGTCGAACTTCGCGAGGTTGCTCGACGCCTCCGAGGGCAGGATCACGTAGTACGCGGCCAGCGCATACTCGAACGACGGGCACGACACCTCGACGATCTCGGCGCCCATCGAGCGAAGGTGCTCCAGCGACTCCTCGAAGCGCTGCTTCACGCCGTCCTGGAAGCCACCATCGGCGCCCGAGATCTCCTTGACCACACCGATGCGCACGCCGGACAGGTCCCCGCGCGCCCCATCGTGGGCGGCGTCAACCACCGGCGGCACTGGCTCGTCGAGGCTGGTGGCGTCCATCTCGTCGTGACCGGCCATCACCTCATGCAGCAGCGCCGTGTCGAGCACGGTGCGACCGCACGGGCCCAGCTGGTCGAGCGACGAGGCTAGCGCGATCGCACCAAAGCGCGACACGCCGCCGTAGGTGGGCTTCACACCCACCGTCGCCGTCACCGACGCGGGCTGGCGAATCGAGCCGCCGGTGTCCGAGCCCACCGCGAGGGGCGCCTCGAACGCGGCCAACGCGGCGGCAGAGCCTCCACCGGAACCGCCGGGGATGCGCTCCAGGTCCCACGGGTTGTGAGTGGGGCCGTACCCGGAGTGCTCGGTAGACGAGCCCATCGCGAACTCGTCCATGTTGGTCTTGCCCAGGATCGGCATGCGCGCCGCGCGGATACGCTTCGTCACGGTGCCGTCGTACGGGGGAATCCAGCCCTCAAGGATGCGCGAGCCCGCCGTGGTGGGAAGGCCCTCGGTCACGAGCACGTCCTTGATGGCGATAGGCACGCCGGCGAGAGCGGGAAGCTCCTCGCCCGCGTCACGCGCGGCATCGACCTCGCGGGCCGTCGCCAGGGCGCCATCCGCGTCGATGTGAAGGAACGCGTGGACGTCACCGTCCACCGCGGAGATGCGCTCCAGGTGCGCGCGCGTGAGCTCGACAGAGGTCACCTCACCGCGGCGCATCGCGGCGGCCATATCGGCGGCCGATGCTCGGGTCCAGTCGGTCATGCGTCCTCCCCCAGGATCTGGGGCACACGGAAGCGCCCGTCCTCGGCCTCGGGGGCCCCGGCCAGGGCGGCCTCCTGGGCGAGCGAGGGCCGCACCACGTCGGCGCGGTGAATGTTGGACAGGGGGATCGGGTGGCTCGTGGCGGGGACATCCTCGCCAGCGACCTCGGCCACCTTGGCGACCGCATCCACGATCACGGCCAGCTGGCCGGAGAGGCGGTCCAGATCCCCATCGGACATGTCGATGCGTGCGAGCGCCGCAAGGCGCGCCACGTCGGAGCGTTCGAGGGAAGACATGGCCACGAGTCTAGTGGCGTGGCACGCCGCCACGGCGCGACGTAGGGCTCACTGGGCGGTGGGAGCCCATTCATAGCCGAGCAGCCGCACCGCGCCCTCGGGCGCGTGTGCGGCACTGACCCGCGACACGGTGCCGTCCGCGTTGTCGACGACAACCCAGTCGAGGTCCTCGCGCCGGGCGAAACCCATGCGCTCGTACAGGCGGTGCGCGGCGTGCATGGTGTCCATGGTGGACAGCACAATGCGCGCCGCACCCTGCTCGACGGCCATGTCGAGTGCGGCCTGAGTGAGGTGGGCGCCAATACCGCGCCCGCGCTCGAGGGGAGAAACGGCGAGCATCCGCAACTCAAATTCATCACCCTGTGCGACCTCGACAAGGGAGGACCCGGGCGGAACGAGCGTGATGGTGCCCACGATGGTCCCGTCTCCGCTCTCCCCGTCAGCCATGGCAAGCAAGGACGCCTCGGAGGCGCGAGTGCGGGCGTCACGCAACTGCGGAATGTACGGGTGTGCCTGGTCTACCAGTCCGTCTGCGAGATACGCGAGAGCCGTCAGTTGACCGATCTCCGCGAGCCGGCTCGTGTCGTCCGGCTCTACGATGCGGATGCGTTCGGCCATGATGATCCTCCCGTCGGTGCATGCGACACAAGGCCGCCGTCTGACCAATGTAGACGCTTGCCCCCACCAATGCCTGGTCAACAAACCGCAAAGACACGAGAACGCACGAAAGCCCCCACCGTCATGGTGGGGGCTTTCGTCTA
>NZ_BBRL01000009.1 GCF_002090135.1 Demequina sp. NBRC 110055
CGGACTCCCGGGCCCGCTCAGGAGTTATTTCCGCAGGTAAGGCCCACCATTGTCCTGCAGGCCGACGGGCGCGGCGAACACGATACGGCAGATCGCACGGATGGCGCCGACGAGCCCCTCACGCATGATCCCGCCTGGCCACTTCACGTCCTCCGCGCGGAAAAGGTGCGGTGCGTGGCCGCGGCCGGGCCCGCGGGGTTAGGCACCGCGGCGGGGTCGATGTAGATGCATCCGAACAGCGCGCCCTCGTCGGCCGGCGGCCAACCCCACGCCGCGCCGTACTTCTCCCACAGCATCGGCTGATTGCCCATGACGGCGGGAATGCCGATGTCCGTGTCGTCGGGGTGGATGGGGCGCAGGTGGACGGCGTCGGTCACCTGCACGTGCAGCGGGAGCGCGAAATCCTCGGGAAGCCCCATGGCGGTCACAGGGCGAATCTAGCGGGCGGCCGATGCCGCAGCTGGCTTCTCGCTCACCGCGGCTTCCCGTTCGGGGCGGCTTAGTGGCGCGCACGTGACGGGGGCTCGGACCTTGCGGCCCGAGCCCCCGTGGAGTGCGATGCGGCCTGAATTACGGCTGCTCGCAGAACCCGCCTGCGGCGAGCTCCCTCGCGAGCGCGTTCTTGCCCTGTCCCTTGTTGTCGAACGACTGGACCAGCTGGCCCACGTTGTCGAGTCCGACGGCGCCGGCGTTGACGGCCCTGTGAATCTGACCGAAGCAGGCGACGTCTGCAGGCGCGGCGCTCGCGGTCCCCGCGAACCCGACCATGGCGATGGCGGTGATGAATCCTGTGGCGATGATGCGCTTCATTGCGCTTCCTTTCCTTGGGCGGCCACCCCATGCGACCGCTTCACTCTCTTCTTCCGGCGCAGGCGACGCCTTCGATGCAGCAGGAACCAGATTTCGCTGTGAGCGAACACGGTGCATCCTGCTCACGCACCACACTGGGCTCATGACCATCGAGGTGCGCCCGGCGACCGTCTTCGAGGACGTCGCGGCGGTTGTCGGCCCCAAGAAGCCCACCTCCAACGTGTGTTTCTGCCTCAGCTACCGCATCGGCTCCAAGGAAAACAACGCGCTGCGGGGGCCCGCGCGGGCGGCGCGGGTCCGCGAACTCTGCGCCCAGGACCCGCCGCCCGGCGTCATCGCCTACCTGGACGACGAGCCCGTGGGGTGGGCCGCCGTCCATCCGCGTGCGCAGACCAGCTTTGCCCGCAACCGACTCATCCCCCACGTGGACAACCTCGACGTGTGGTCGCTGTGGTGCATCCGCGTGCGGCCGGGCCATAGAAAGCAGGGCATCTCGCACGCGCTCGTCGCGGGCGCCGTCGAGCACGCCCGCGCCTCCGGAGCGCCCGCCATCGAGGCCTACCCCGTCGACAACAAGGGCGAGCGCGTGGACCTCACCATGGCGTACGTGGGCACGCGCGTGCTGTTCGAGAAGGCGGGGTTCACTAAGGCCGCGGACACCGGGTCCGTGCTGAACGGATTCCCGCGGGTGCTGATGAGGCTCGACCTTCGGGATTAACGCACCGCTTGCGCTACCGTGCTCCTCAACCAAGGGGGTATGTCATGGAGGGACCGCTCATCGAATCGGCGTGGGCCGGAAGCGCGATCATGGTGGGGTTGGTGGTGCTGGGCATCGCTATCTGGGTCGCGGTTGCCATCGCGTTCTTCTCGATGGCCAACAACGTCGCCAAGATGCGCCGGGAACTCGAGGATGTCTACGCGATCTTGAGGGTGCAGACCGACATCATTCACGAGCAGACCCGCCGCGCTCCGGGGCAGCCAGGCAATCCCGACTCCGAGTAGCGCTCCCACGGCGACCGGTCGTCAGCCCACCTCGCCAAACGGATAGCGCACCTCGACGAACGGCCACCTCTCCCCCAGCCAGCGCGGTACGAAGGCCGCGACGGCATCGGCCAACCCCGCCGGCGCATCGGCCACCACCCACCACGAGACCTCGGCGACCGGGCCCACCGCAGCCGAAGAATCCGACGGCGGGTCGATATACACGCACCCGTAGATCGCGCCCTCATCGGTGGGCATGATCGCGTAGTTGAACGACTCGTGCGTGACCATCTCGCGCGCATGGCGGTCGAGGTCGGCGCGGTCGGCCTCGGGGGTCATGTCGGCGGGCGGCCAGCCCCAGGCCTCGCCGTACTTCTCCCACAACATGGGCTGGCTGCCCATCACGGCGACCATGTCGATGTCTGTGTCGTCGGGGCGGATGGGGCGTAGGTGCACGCCGTCCGTCAGTGGCACCAGGAGCGGGTGTTCGAAGTCGGCGGGAAGCCACGCGTCGGGCATGAGGCGAATCTAACGGGCGGCCGATGCACGGGCCGGCTGGCGCTTTCAGGCCGCCTGGGCCGCCTGAGACATCTCGAGAGAATCGAAGGTGGGCTCAGGAAGCCCCGACAGGTCAGCGTGAATGCGTTGCGCAGCGTCGGGCGCAACCTCAAACGGCGTCAACCAACTGAACTTCCGTCCGTTCGTCGCTACCGTCCACGCCATGTAGACCGGGATACCGGTGTCGCTGCGCCAGCCGAGCGTCTTGGGCATCGTCTCCACCGCCTTCACCCGCACCTTCGCGGCGCGATCGACGATGAGACCCTGCCCGCCACGCACCCGCCACCACGACCCCAGCAGGGCCGAGCCATCGCCGAACTCGCGAACGTAGACGACGCCCACGAAGCCGAACACTTGAAGCACCCGAAAGGAGACGACCGGCAAGAGTATTGCGAGGCCGGCGATCGCGACCGGCACGAAGACCGGCGCGAAGGCGTCGAACCAGAGATCAGCGTCGAAGCCGAGGACGAGCGTGACGTAGAGGCAGAGCGCCAACCCTCCGGCGATGAGCGGTAGGAACCACCACACCATGAGCCACGACGAGCCGTTTCGCCGTTCGACTCCGCGCACTCGCACCGCGGCGCCTCGCTTCACCGGATAGCCCTACAGGTCCATTGGCGCCGCCAAGGAGCCAACTGATCACCCGACATCATTCGTTCCCCCCAAGGAATCGGCGCCCCCGCCGGTCCCGTGCACGCTAGCGCGGCTCGCCTGACGCAGACACCCGGCCTGTGGACAGGTGCACTCGGCCGATGCCCCCGCCGCCTTCCGCACCCGCCTCACGTCCGCAGCGCTCAGCCCTTCTCAGCCTCCGGCAACCCGCGCCCCACCCAGGCCCCCACCACACCGAGCACCGCGAGCGCCACCAGAGCAACCGCATTTCCGAACACCGCCAGAGCCGCCGTCACCGCGCCCACCGCGAGCAGCAGCACGCCCATGAGCGTGTTCGCGACGGCCACGTACTCCGTGCGCTGGTCGCCCTCGGCAATGTCGACCACGTACGTCTTGCGCGCCAGTCGCGCGCCCAGGTGCACCAACGCGAGGACGAAGTACACCACCGCAGGCAGCCACGCGGCCTCCCCCACGCCCGGCACGGCCCTCAGCCCCAGGAAGACCACAATCGTGGCCGATGCCGCGAGCGAGGCGCCGATCATCAGCCGCCTCGACGACGCATCGGCCAGCCGCCCGAACACCCGCCCGCCGATGATCCCCGCGACCCCCTGGGCCAGGATGAACAGCCCCAGCGACGACAGCCCCTGGCCGTCGCCCTGCAGCGACAGCGCCACCACGAACGGTGGGCTGAGCGCAGACACC
Source organism: Demequina sp. NBRC 110055 (assembly GCF_002090135.1). GTDB lineage: Bacteria > Actinomycetota > Actinomycetes > Actinomycetales > Demequinaceae > Demequina. The sequence goes on from NZ_BBRL01000009.1 coordinate 3,664, forward strand.
AGCAGCAGGCCACGCGCGACGACAAAGCGCCGGAAGACAGCGTCGTCCCGCCACAGGTCGACGGACTGCCGAACCCAGCCGGGCCGATCCTCGCCATGCCCAGCATCGTCAGCGGCAAATGCCGTGGCTGGCTCCGTCTCCTCCACCGGTTCGCGAATGGTCGCGTAGATCAGGGCGCCGAGCGCCCACAGCGCGGCCGCGCCGCCGAGCAGGGCCGCCAGCACGCCGACACCAAGGTCCCCACCCCAGAACCGCAGTCCCAGGCCGAGCGTCACCGCCACGACGGCCGATGCCACCGTCGTCACTCCCTGAATCTGACCCCGCTGCCCCTGCGGCACCGTGCGGCCCAGAACATCTTTGCTCGCGATCGAGGTCAGCGAGCGCGCGAGCGCGAACACCGCGAGCGCCACGAGGATGCCGACTCCGGCGACCCAGCCCTCGGCGGTGGCAGCCACGAGCGCCATGGCGGCCGTGGCGGCGGACTGTCCGGCCGCGCCGGCGACCCATACCCCCTTGCGCTGACGCCTGGCTTGCACCTTTGGCGCCCACGCGGCCTGCGGGAGCATGGACCCGGACTCGCGGATGGGCACCAGGAAGCCGACGAACACGCCCGGGGCGCCCAGCGCGTTCATCAGCCACGGCAGGACGGTCTTGGCGTTGACCACCTCATCGCCGGCGGACTGCAGCGCCTGCGCCGCCATCTGGCGCAGGCCGTTGGCGGCGATGTGCGGGCGCGCGTCGGGGCTCAGGTCCTCCGCGTCGGAGTCCTGGTGGCGGACCAGGAGGTCGTAGAGCTTCTGCGTGGCCATCCGTTCATCTTGGCAGGCGCTTGCGGGCGGCCGATGCCGTGGCCGGCCTGGCAGCCTCTACTCCCCCAGGAAAGGCCCGCCGTTGTCGCGGGGGCCGGACGTTGCAAACGCAGGTGCCAGGATCTGCCGTCGGCCCGGTCTGCTCGCATGACAGCAGACCTATCTACTCGGGCGAAGACTGCCTTCTTGATCGACTAAGTAGCCTTGGCCGATGCAACCGTCAATGGCAACATTGATTCGACGCTCGATGGCACTCGACGTCCGAGCCCAACCGAACAAACGGGCCACAGTCGTGACGATCTCGCTCCTCTGAGCGCCACCTGCATCAGTGACCAGCTGTTCGACCGCCAACGCAATTTCGCCAGAATGCACATGCTCTGCCTTGCGCACGGGACCTACAGCTTCCCTACGAACGGCTCGCACGCCCCGACCAGGGATATCGAGGAATTCGCTGTCATACGCCAACCCGCCGCGATTGATTGCGCTCTCGACGTTTGCACGGAGCCGCGCAGAGACGCGACCCACATTCCACCAGGCACGGAGTCGCTCAAGAGCGACCTCGATGTGGACGGGGCCCTCTACCTCGGCGAGGGTCGTGACGCCTGCGACAAGGTGTTGGAAGTTGGCGGGCTCGGCAGGATCCACCCATCCCGGCAGTGTCGTCCGCGGCGCTTGGATGTAGTCCGCGATCCACGTCGGCGCCTCATCAACTGTTGCAACCTCCTCCACGAGTTCTGGTCGTGATACGCGGAGGTGCTCGATATCGATTGGATCGTCAGACACCTCGACAGCGTGCTCGATCGCCGACCGCAGGCGGGCCTCTTCATCTACTCGATTCCGGTACCAGGCCGTGCCCCAGATTCGGTGCATCCTCCAACCCAGGCCGGTGAGAACTTCATCGCGTAGCCGATCGCGGTCACGCGCTGCCGGAGCAGAGTGGTACTGAAAGCCGTCGCACTCGACGGCGAGCACGTAGCGGCCGGGGCGGGCAGGGTCGCGAACGCCGATGTCGATGCGGTATCCCGCAGTTCCGACCTGCGCTTCCACCTTGTACCCCCAGGACGTAATCGCCTTGATCACCGACTCTTCAAATGGGGATTCCGGTCCTAAGTTTGTCGCGCCGTACTGAATAGCGAGGGTCGACTGGCCTTTCTCTGCATACTCGAGGTAGTCGCGCAGGTAGTTCACGCTCTCATTGGCGGAAGGCGGAATGTCACCGCCCCTGAGCGAGGCAACGACCTCGACGCGCTGGCGTGCGCGTGTGATGCCGACATTAAGCCTTCGCCAACCCTTGTCCTTGTTGAGGACGCCGAAGTTCGTGGTGATCTTGCCGGCCTCGTCTGGACCGTACCCAATGGAGAAAATAATCACGTCGCGCTCGTCGCCTTGAACCGACTCGAGCGAGCGGACAAAGAATCCGTTGAGACGATCCGAGGTGTCGAAGTACGCATCGAGGTCTCTGTGCGACTCGCGCGCTTCGTCTACTGCCGCCATAACGGCGTCGGCTTGCGCGACGGAGAACGTGACGACACCAAGGGTGAGGTCTGGCCGGTTTCTGTAATGCTCGATGACGCGCTCGGCAACTTTTCGCGCTTCGGTCGGGTTATCCGCTCCTCCACCACGGCGATACGTTCCGCTTGCGTGATAGAAATTCACGCCGACGTTCTCGCCCTCCGAGGCGGCAGACGGATACGTGACTAGTTTGCCGTCGTAGAACTTGTAGTTCGAGAAGGCAATGAGGTCTTCGTGCCGTGAACGGTAATGCCAACGAAGCCCCAGGTTGTTAAATGCTCCCGAAGCCTTTGCAAGCTCGAGAACTGACTGGAAGTCCTTCGCGTCCGAGTCGTCTTCGAGCTCGTCATCGTCAACGACACGGTCGAAGAATGACGTAGGGGGCAGTTGCTTGTCATCGCCAGCGAGGATGAGCGAACGGCCTCGGTAAATACAGTTGACCGCGTCACCGGGCGTGACCTGCGATGCTTCGTCGAAGATCACCACGTCGAACCGCAGATCAGATGGCAGGTATTGGGAGACTGCCAGCGGCGACATCATGAATACCGGCTTGACAGCCTGAACGGCGGTGCGCGCCCGGTCAATCAAGTCACGGACGGGGATGTGGCGCTTCTGCTTGGCGCCTTCGCGCCGGATAACTGCTGGCTCTCCGATCGCGGTATTCGCCGGACGTCGCGTGTTTGCGGCCCGCACGATCGCGGATGTCGCCCTGGAGATTAGGTCGCGGTCGAGCGTGCGGTAGGCATCGGCGAGCGCGTCGCGCTCGATGCCTAATGCCGGTCGGAGACGCTCATCGGCCAAGTACTCCGCATCGATCCAGGTGCGTACCAACGCACGCATCAGCGCACCTACGACAGAATCTGAGGGCAGGCGTTCTCCGATGCAGTAATCCACGCTGGATCTGAGGCCATAAGGCTCGAGTGCTGCAATCGCGTCGAGGTACGCGAACCACTCGTCCTGTCCGACAGTGTCGTCACGGAACGCTTCGAGAAGAGCCGCAGCATCGCGCGCGGTAGCCATTTCATGTTCGATCTCGCGAGCACGGTCGGCGGCGAACGCTGCGGAGATGGCCTTTCGGCACCCGCGCCACGCCTCCAGGCGCCCGTGGAGTTCAGGGTTAGGGAAACTCTTCCCGATGGCCTCTACTTGTGACACTTGGAGAGGTCCTCCGAATATCTCGCGGAGGCGCTGAGTGTGCTCAAGCAACTCGGCGAGGCGTGCGACGTCGGCCCCTGCCGAGGCACCCTCTGCAGGGAAGGCTTCGGCGAACTTTGCGCGCTCGTCCGCAAACCTCGTGGCTGCTTCGCGCGCTTGTGCGGCAACGCGGGTCACTTCATGCGCCTCAGCCACGGTGCAAGCGCGCCCGACTGCTCGATCAACGTCAATCACCCGTTGAATTACATCGTCCGTGTACGCCAGGTGCCCCTTGAGCCAATTCACCGACACTGCCGGAGGTTCAATCGATAACGCCGATGGTGGTGAAATCGACGTCGAGTCGACTAGCGAGGTCTGCCACTCCACGACCGCATCACGAATCTGATCGCACATGCCGTTGACGGCGGGCTCAGGATCGCGGTCACGGAAACCCGCCTTCACCCCCTCGGGCAGGCCTCGCGGGAAGAGGTCGTGGAGTTGCCTTGCCAAGCTCATCTCTCGTGCGATGGCAGCGAAGTCCGTCTCGCGCCCGCGCCACAACACACCGAGGAGGGCAGGCGCATCGTGGCCGATGCTCCCGAACGCTTGGTCCGCCTTCGACCATTCGACTGCTTGCGACAGATGAGCGATTCCCTCCTTGACGTTCGTGGCTTCTACGAGGAGGCCGGCGAGGACCCGCTTGTCCGTCCGGTAAGCGCCCGACAACTTTTTCAAGCCCGTATGGAGGTTCGCGAAACGATTCTCCAGTTCCGCCAGCGGCGCCTGCAACGCGGATGCGACAAAGACTTGCCGTGCGGCCGCCTCGACTTCGTCAAGCTTTCGTGCCTTGCGCTGCGCACGTTGGAGATATGCCTGCGCTTGTTCCAAGCCGTCCGCAGTTAGCCAAGCACTGGGAAACCGCTCCGAAGACCGTCGAAGCTCGTTTGTACGCACCAGCCGATCGATGTCGTGAAATGCCTCGATCTTGCCGAGCTCGAACGCCACCGCCAATTTGTCGGCCAACTCCAGCGCCGGCTCCAACGACTCGAGGTGCCGACGAGATTCATTCGCGAGGCTGGTCAGGTCATGTGCCGTCAGCGCCTCGACCGAGATGCCGTGGGCAATACTCGGGGAGACGCGCCAGAGCTCCCGTTTCACCGGCCCATCCGGCACTGCGTCCGCAGTGACACCGGCCAGACGCACAACCTCGTCTCCGCAGCGCAACGCTTCGTCGCGCGCTGCCGCAAGCGACTCGACAGCGTCACTCGCGATGGCTATGTCAGAGATAGTAAGGAAGCGCTCGATAGCGTCAACGGGGGCGTCTCGATGCTGGTGATCCAGAACCTCCACCACGGTCGCGACATCCTCGAGTTCCGTGACGCCTATGGCATTCACGAGCCCTTGGCTAAATTGCATGGCAGTCAGCAAGTGATCTAGAGCGCTGGCAGCGCGCGTCACTCGGAGCTCGAGCGACGTCCTGTCCGTGACGTCTCGCCACAGGAACGATGCTCCTTCTTGTACCGGTCGCCACGAGCGCGCCAATTGCGAGAGCTTAGCCGGGAGCGTCGTCACATCGTGATATGAAAGGGACGACGGCGCAATCTCCGGCGGCGGAGCCTGCGGCACGCCGTCGAGACGTGAGAACTCGCCAATCATGTCGTGCAACGAGCGACGCCACGGCTCCCGAGGCTCGTTCATCGCGCGGGCATAGTCGTCAAGTTGCTTGCGTCGCTCGAGCGCACTCACACCAGCGAGTTCGTCAGCACCGCCACCGGGCTGAATCACGGTGTCCAGTGCCTGTAACAATTGCGTCGCGACTTCACGACGGCTCGCTTTGTGCGAGTGGAGCTCGAGCAAGTAACTGCCTAGGCCTGCATCCGTGAGGCGATTGCGAACGACGTCGAGCGCAGCCATCTTTTCGGAGACAAAGAGGACTGTCTTCCCATCGTGCAACAACGCACCGATCATGTTGGCAATGGTCTGGGACTTGCCCGTCCCGGGCGGCCCATCCATGACAAAGCTCTTGCCTGAAACGGCAGCGTGAACAGCGACGCGTTGCGACGAATCGGCGTCAAGGACCAGCGGATTGGTCTCTGCCGGAGCGATGTCGTCGATGTCGCCCACTCCGGTGGCTTCGAACTGGAATTCGTCAGACTGCTTAAGAGGGTCGCTCGTTGCGACAGCCCGAAATAGGGGATGCTCGATAATGGCTTCCTCGTTATCAAGCAGGTCGCGAAACATCGCTTCCTTAGCGAACGAAAACGTAGAGATGTGAACTTCTGAACTGAGTTCCCAACCAGCGAAGGAGGGAGCGAAGGCTAGTGCGGCCTCGATTTGAGCCAGCACCTCCGATACACGGATCTCGATGCCGTCCTCGATGGTAGGCAACTCAATATTGAAGTCGCGCAGGCGCAGCGCCAACGCCGGATTCACGACTGCCTCGTCTTCTCCAGAAGTCACTCGAGGCGTGCCTTTCGGCCCCTCAGGCACCAGCGAGACTGGCACCAAGAGCAGCGGACTCTTCATCTGGGTGCCGTCTGCATCGTGCCATAGCAGCAGGCCGAACGCGACGTACAAGACTGATAGACCCTTGTCGAGGTACTCAGTGTTCGCGCGACGCATGAGGTTTCTCAAGACCGGCCCGACGTGCTTCTCCTCGCGCGCGGCGACAATCGTGTGTGCGGGGATTTCGTCCGAGTACTGCGACGAGATCTCGGCCTCCCCATCACCAGCGATCTCGGGATGACCGATGACGCGAACCGGCCTGCCGGTCTCGATCAGGTCAAGGATGGCGTCCCCGTCGGGATGCTCAAACCGCAGCGAAGACGTCCGAGGTGCATTGAACTTAATGAGTCGGCTCGCGCGCGTTAGCCCGACGAGACCGTCACGCCATGCTTTTAGCGCGATCTGGACATCATTGCCTTCGGCCATGCTGTTTCCCCCAGCTGACATGGGTCACGAAGCTGTGAACGCTCGATGCTCACGCAGTGTCACCCGGAAATCCTCTCCGGATACCTTAGCCGCGGTTGCGCGGAGCATAGGTCGGCTGCGGTATGCAGTGACCTTCTGCACACGGCCCCGATTCTCACGAGCCACTCCGCGCACCGGATCGCACCGTGGAGACGACACAGGGGCACGTGGCGGCGACGAAGTGTGGCTAATGCCTTGGCCACCCTGGCACCCCTACTCGCCCAGGAACGGCCCGCCGTTATCGCGGGGGCCGTCGGGCGCGCGGAACTCCAGGCGGCAGATGGCGCGAATGGCGCTGACGAGCCACTCGGCGATCATCTCGTCGTACTCCCCCTGCACGCCGCTGAACGCGACGACGAGGCCCTCGCGGACAATGCCGCCGGGCCACTTGATGTCGCCCGCGCGGTACAGGTGCGGCGAGTGGTCGCGCAGGCGCGAGGTGTCCATGCCGGTGCGCGCTGCGACGCGCGCCTTGGCGGTGGCCCACTCGACGAACCGCTCAGGGTCGTCGCCCAGGTAGGCGGTGAACAAGGGATCGGCCGATGCGTCGGCCGGGTCGAGCACCACCACCCCACCCTTGTAGCCGTTGAGCAGGCCGACCTCGTGGCCACGGGCGATCGCGGGGGTGATCACATCCCAGGCTTGTTTGCAGATGTCGGTGGTGATGCCGGTGAACATGTGGGGTTCCCTCCGTAGCCGGTACTGGTCCAGAGCACGATCGGCTATCGAGTGACCGGACACTCTGGCTCCACGTTAGTGGGCGCTTGGCACGACCGAGCGCAAGAACTCCCGAGTCTCCTCGTCAGTCGAGTACAGCACCGTCCCGACCATCCCTCGGGTGAGCAACACCTTGTAGATGTTACGCACGTTGCGATCAAACGCCTCATCGCTCACATTCTTGAGGCTCTTGAACGAGGGATCCTTGTTGAACTCGCGCCGACTGACGAACCGCCCGTCCCGGACGACAAGGTCAGGCCCCAGGATCACGCCGTTCCAGTCGTACTCGAAGCCCTGAGCCGTGTACACGCAGCCAACCTGACCAAATCCGCCGGGCTCCGTCGCCCATAGTGCAGACGGCGGGATGTCTCCGAGTTTCCGCTCGAGCTTCGAGTTCCATGGGCGGCGCCACGAGCCAACGACTACATCGTCGACCAACTGCCCATTGCGCGCTTCCGACCACGGCCAGCAGTAACCGGCTGTAATGCGCGCGCCGTAGCCTTGCGCCCGCGCTTGGTACATCCGAGTCTCGAGGTCCTCCACCGTGTCGACAACTTCGACTGCAAACGTGTCTTCGTCGTTCCACGGGATGGGGGCATCGCCCGCAAGGCCCAGCAGTCTCAGCACCCAGTCGATATATGCCGCACTGCCGCCGGCGCGATACTGCGCGTTGAGATCGACCTGCCGAACCTGGAGGCCCCTCAGAGCCGCATGTGCACGAATATCGGCGACGGTGCCAAGTTCGCCGGGCTTCACCACCTGGTGCTCGTCCAGAAGGAAGACAGGCACACGCGCCGCGTCCATGAGCTCGTCAACCTGCGGACGAGCGTCTTCCCTCAGCCGCTTGGGAGTGAATCGGTTGACAGACTTCTCGCGGATGCGGTGCGCTTCATCGAGCACCAGCACGTCGAGGCCGTTCCGCTCGGCCTCCATGAAGCTGTTGAAGTACTTGAACAATTCCTTCGTCGCTGGCGACCTGTGTCCCGCCACCTGGCGCATTGTCTGGGTGAAAGAACGCGAGCCCGTCGCGTGAAGCGCGGTGCGGCCCTGCCGTGCAAGTTCACCCAGAAGCGACAGGGCAATCACGCTCTTTCCCGATCCGGGGCCACCCGTGACGATCAAGACCTCTTTGGAGTCCCCGGAGCGTGCTGACTCCACGGCTCTCATGACGAGCTCGTATGCGACACGTTGCTCGTCCAACAGGACAAACTGCTCACGGTCTCGAATCTCCGCCGCGGCGACTTTCAGAAGCTGCTTGGAGGGCGCAATGGCCGACGACAGAAACTCGTCCGCTGCACGCGCGCCACTTATAGGAGCAAGTCTCGAACCGAGAAACTCAGCGAACTCCCCTCGACGCTGCCCAGTGAACATCCGGCCATCGCTGCTTGGTGCCACAGACCACAGGTCCGCGACGCCCTCGTCGCTCGCGTTGTGAAGATACGCGGCACCCACGAGCGCATCGGGCTTGCCTTCGAGCGCTCGAAGGAAATCACGGTAGTACCGCGAGTACTCGCCCACTTGCAGCGCAGGGTGGAGCACAGGGTTGTAGGCGACGCCCTCGACGTCGACCAGCGATTCGGAACCTTCGTGTCGGCGCGCCCGGGTCCACTGTTTGAGTTCCACCACCACATACGACGGATCCCCGCTCGTCGGATGCACTCCGGCGAGGACCACGTCTGCACGCCTACTCGTGAGTGGCAGTCGATGCTCAAGGAGGACGTCCACATCACCCAGACCTGCATCGTCGAGAACCGACGCCAACTGTGGGATGGAGTTTCGCCACGACTGACGCTCGCGAGCGCCAGGGATCCCGAGTCCGTGGAACAGGAACATGTCGGCAAGCGCATCCTCGACGACGGAGAAGTTGGACCGCGAGTAGGCGGCGAGTGACCGGGCGCTGTGACGCACGACCTCCATGGAGACCCCCAGGGCAGTACGAATACTGCGCGGGAGGCATATCCATGATGGAAGCCTGTCGGTGCGCTTACGTGGGGAACACTATCGCCCAGCGGTGACGCAATCTGGCGTGTCGTGGGAGAGTCGTCACGTGACCGAGACTGCTGATTCGCTCGCCGCACTGACGGCCGAGATCCGAGAGTTTGCGCGGGAGCGGGATTGGGAGCAGTTCCACGATCCCAAATCGTTGCTTCTGGCACTCGTGGGCGAGGTCGGCGAATTGGCCGAGCTCTTTCAGTGGGTGCCGGCCGCCGACGCTGTCACAGCGTTCGCCGATCCAGAACGAAAGCAGCGGGCAAAGGACGAGATCGCTGACGTGCTCACATACCTCCTACGTCTGGCCGACGTCTTGGATATCGACATCGCAGAGGCCACTGCCGCAAAGCTTGAGGATTCGCGCATCAGGTTCATGCCTGATGCGGTCCGCGGGATCGCCCCTCACATCGACTGAGTGCCGCACCTTCGAGCGCTGTTTCCCACGCAACGCCTGTATCTCAGTTCCCGCGACCGAAAATGCGAGGTGCGTTCGTGCCACGTAGCGCAAACCCAAATGTGGAACCGAGGGCGCCGAATCCACCCGGCCACGGTGTGGGTCCGCGCGGCACATGGCCGCCCCTCGCTCGCCCGGATCACTGGGCGTTGAAGCGCCTGCAAGGACACCGCCCGTCACGGCAGAATTCGCGTGGAAGTCATCTGCGTTCTCACGAATGCGATCTCATCGCACGCGCGAAAAGGACAATTGCCCTAAAAGGCGCGTTGCCTCTACGTTTACCCTGCTAAGCATTGACAGGACCTAGGTAAGTGTTTACGTTCGCTCATTAACACATTGGGGGGAACCGTGAACTCAGCATCGCAGATTGATTTTGAACACAATCCAGCGTGTGAACGCGCGCACAACCCGGGATGCAAATGTCGATGCCGCGGGGCGGGCCACCAAGTCGACTTGCTATATCGCGCACTGAGCTGCTCGTCAGCACAGGATCTTCAGGAATTTGAACGGGACCTCGAGCGTGCGCTCGGGGGATTGCATGCTCGATTTGACCAGGTTTCGGTTCCGGCGCGAAAGGGAAGAAGGATACCCCGAGCTTCAGAAATTTCTCGCGCGAACTACTCCCGAGGCTGGGGCGCAACTTGGTTCGAAACGCTCGTGGTCGACGACTTCCTCAAAGTTGCATTGCTCTCGACTGCTCAGGCGAGCCTGCAATCCACTGCCGGAGCGCGAACGCGGCAGAACAAACTGGCGGCCGACATAACCACGGGCGCAATGGGAATTATACCGACAACTACGGGAACCACAATTGCGGACGGCCACCTTTGGTGCTCGATAGTCGCAGAAGCAGCCGCCTCGCAAGTTGGCCGATCGGGCCTTGGCAGCCCGGCGCCGCGATACTCGTTATTGTGCCTGCCTCGGCACTCGAGGACGCTTGAGCCCGTGGCTTACAGTTCGACCCGAGCGACCGGGCTCCGGCACATTCGCCAGGCCATTGCGGCTTCATCACTGTCGCCGACCCACAAGAGCCAAGTGCTCGCCCTGACTGGCGCAGCAGTGTGCGCAGACATGTGGCGGCACCCTGCGGTCGTCCGTGAATGCGCGCTCTCGTTCGCGCGGCTCTCGCCTCCCTCACAGGCCCTTTCGCAGGCTTCGGTCGGCACTTCCGGCAACCTCGCTGCATTGGCCGATCGGTGGCGCGAGCAGGGACACTGGCACTAGATTCGCGTTCGCGGGTAGACGACACCTCGGCGCTGACGGAGAGTTGACCCGCAATCGGGAGCCGCTCTCGGCATTGACCCAGTTAGCCGTGTCTTGACGCCTCACGAATCAGCACGTGGCGCCTAGGGGCTAGTTGAGGCCCTGGAGACCTACGGGTGTTTCGGCTGAGCAGGTAGCAAAACCGTGGGTCAGGCCATTGTCGACAACCACACTGTGAGTAGACCCGGCCTACCTTTACACCGTCATTGACGACCATCCGTGCGCCGGCTATGCAGAGAGCCACGACGATGAAACTGCCGCCACCGCCATCGGCGTGCTACAACGCGCGGGGCATCAGCAAGTCTAAGACGGTCGAATTCGCTTCGACCAGCGTCATCAACCGTGTCACTCGCGAGATATCTGACGAGAACGAACTGTTGGCCGATCGTGTGGACTTCGAGGTGGACCGAGTTGCGGGCTCCAAGAACGTGAACTTCGTGTCGGCACGCAATGTCTCGGACATCGTTCGCACCGCCACTCTCGGTATCAAGGGCCGCATGACGAAGCCGCGTGAGCGCGTGTATAAGGATCAGCAGGTCTACGCGATCGCAGACTCGTACTTCGACACGCTTGTCGCAAGCCCCCCAGCTCGCCGCGCTTTTCTTGGTGACGCAGAGCCGCAGGATTTGCGCGGCACGAGCCTCCTGGCGTCCCCGACTGTGCTTCGGGTGCTTGCGCGAGTGTTCCACAACCTCGCAGTAGACATGGAGGGCGACATGCCGACCTTGCTTCCCCTCGGTCGTGGGACTGCAGAAGCCTTCTTCGAGAGCCTTGCGCCGCTTATGACGGCGCCCGTGTTGCCCGGTAGCCCGTGGATGTCCACTGGCGTGTTCCCCGACGAGGGGGCATGGCACCGTCATCCCGTTCTCAGGACCTCAGCGGCCTCACGGACACGCTCACCGCGTGGGCCCGTGGTAGCGAGGCGATGCCTTTCATCTAGGGCCAAAAGCACTCGGCCGTGTGCATCTTCGTGATGCGCACCGCCGAGCTGTCGCATGCCTCCTTTTGTGGGCGCGACCGCAGGTCCTTCTCTTTTTTGCCCGCAAATCTGCGCAGGCCACTCTGACGCGTCGCCTGGCATTGACTCGACTCCGCAACGGCATGACTCCTTGGGCCGCGAAGATTTCGGTCTAGAGCAGAGGGATGAACACTCCTACGTGGCCCACGGCAGCGATCAGGATCTCGATTCCATCCGCCCGCTCTTCACGGCCTTGAGCAGCGCCTCGTGGTCGGCCTCCGTCTGGTCGGCATACGCCCTCGCAAACGCCGCCATCGCCTCGTCCACATTGCTGCCCTTGCCCAAATACCCAGCGATCATCGACGCACCGCTCGTGCGCGCATGGCCCTTGGCCAGCAGCCGCCCAGCGATGCCCGCATAGTTGGCCAGCGCCTTCGCCGAGATGCGGTCGAGCGACACCGAGCCCTTCATGTTCCTGAACTGGCGCACGTAGAACTGGCGCCCATCCACCGTCGTCCAGCCCAGCAGCGGGTCGCTGACCGTCTGCAGCGCCTGCTGATACTCGACCACGCGCTGGCCCTGGTGACGGTGCCACGCGTCCTTGCCGTGCACGTGTTCCGCGATCACCGAGCGCCTGGCCTGCTTGAGCTGCAGGAAGATCACGTCCTTCTCGCTCGATCCCTCGAGCAGCGCGACGTAGGCCCGCAGTCCGACGGAGCCCACGCCCACGACCTTGTGCGCGACATCCACCAGCGTGTAGCCGCCCAGCATGCGCGCCCAGTGCGGGTCTAGGGTCCCCATGTACTCGTCGAGACCCTCCGCGAGCGCGTCGGCCTCAGCATCGGGCAAGCGCGTAATCAGCGGCGGCTCCTCGACGATGCGCCTGCCGTCGCCGTCCTTCTTGGTGAAGCGCGGCAGGGCCCGGTCCGAGGTGCGCTTGCGCGCCCGCTTCGCCGCCCGCGCCAACTCCTTCGACAGCGACGACTCCGTGCCATGCTTCTCGATGCCGCGCATGTCGATGCGCTCGAACGAGCGCGCGAACAGCGGCTCCTGGGCCAGGTGGCGGAGCTCGTCGCGGTACGCCCGCGCGCAAGTTAGCACCGCGTCGCGGCACTTGTCCTCCGAGGCGCCCGTCTCGCGTCCGGCGACCCACGTGCTCGCGACCAGGCGGCGCAGGTCCCACTCCCACGCGCCCGGGTGCGCCTCGTCGAAGTCGTTGAGGTCCAGGACCAGATCGCGCTCAGGAGAGGCGTAGAAGCCAACGTTTCCCAGGTGCGCGTCCCCACACACCACGGGAGTGATGCCGGTCGACGGCAGGCCAGCCACGTCATCGGCCATCACCACCGCCGAGCCCCGCAAAAACCCGTACGGCGAGGCGGCCATGCGCGCCACGCGCACCGGCACCAACCCGGGGACGCGGCCCTCGTGGCTGCGCTCGATCAGGGCGATGGGGTCGCGGCGCTCACTATCGACCTTCCAGTCGCCGAGCGTCCGGCGCGGCACGTCCTTACGCAGCGAGCGTCCAATCTCGTAGCGCTCGGCGCGAGGCCGCGGGCGCTTTCGCAGCGACTCGAACACGCGCGGCTCGCTGTCGGCGTTGGTGCCGCTCAGCGTCTGGTGAACCTGAGGCACGTCACTGGCCACGCGGCACATCCCCTCCGCCCTGCGCGGTCGGCGGGCAGGGCATCATCGTTGCACGTCGGCCCATCCACAGGCGGTAGACGCAGGCTTTCTCGCAGGCAGACACTGGCTCTATGACCCTCACCATCAAGAACGAGCGCACCGTTGCCCTCGTGCGCGAACTCGCCGACAGGACCGGCCAGTCCCAGACTCGCGCCATCGAGTCGGCGGTCCAGGCAAAGCTCGAGCGCCTCGCCGCCGAGGACCACGACCGGCGCGCCCGCGAGCGCTACGACCGAGCGATGGCAATCGTTGCCGAAATCGACGCGTCCCTTACGAACGAGGACCGCGCCGCCATCCGCCAAGCGCAGGACGACCTTTACGACGAGGACGGGCTCTACGCATGATCGTGGACAGTTCGGCCACCATCGCGATCATCGACGCAGAGCCGGACTTCAACCGGCTCGTCACCGCACTGAACCACTGATCGGGGAGGGCCGATGCCCCGCACTGAACGGCGCATCGACCCTCCTCCAAGCGCTACAGCCCGGCCTGGTCGACGCCGTACGTTGCCTGCTCGCTGGTGAAGCCCTCGTACGTCAGTTGGTCGATCAGCCCACTACGCGAAAAGGCCTGGTAATCAAGGTACGACTCGGCACTCAAAGCAGCCTGCTCGTTCCAGTCGACGGTAATCCCCGCCACGCCGTGCTCGGCCTGCTTCTTGGTGAAGCCCTCGTACTCCAGCTGATCGATCAGACCGGACTTCGAAAACGCGGTGTAGTCGAGATAGGACTCAGCCGATAGCACCGCCTGCTCGTTCCAGTCCGCACCCGCGTTGTCCGCTCCGTAGATCGCGTCGTCGTGCGAAAAGCCCTCGTACTCCAACTGGTCGACGAGACCGTCGCGAGAGAATGCGGTGTAGTCGAGGTAGCTCTCCGCCTGGCGCACCGCCTGCACCTGCGATGCGCTAGCGCTCGACGTGGCGGGCTCTTCGGTATCGCCCTCATCCTCCGACGTGCTCTCCTCGGCGGGCGCCGCCTCGACCTCGGCGGGCTCGTCGGTCGCCTCGGGCTCCTCCCCCGGGCACGTTTCGTCCAGTGTGACCGACGCGAGCACCACCACCGTTTCGATGGGAACCTCGTCACCCGCGGCCGGGTCCTGTGTGCACACCTGCCAGTTGGAGTCGAGGACCTGTGTGCGCTCGTCGCCGGAGGCATCCTCCTGATCGACGAAGTACGAGCCGAGGTCTTGAAGTTCGTCCTGAGCATCCTGGAGGTTGTCACCCACCAGGTCAGGCATCATAAATGTTGTCGGTGCCTCAGAAGCGGTCGGCGTCGGCGATGAGACGTCCGGGGTTTCCGTAGGCGACGGCGCAGCCTCCGTAGGCGTCGGTGACGCCGCCGCGACACCAGTGGAATCGTCATCGCCTCCCGCTGCCGCGCCGAGTGCTCCGATGCCAAAGAACACGGCGACGGCGCCGATCGGAATGAGGAAGCGCTTCTTCTTCCACCACTCACGTTCATCCGCGGGCGGGCTCACCGGTACCTCACCCTCTGCCTGCGGTCCAGCGTTCGCCGCCCCCACGACCTGCGGGTCCGAGTCAGTCGAGGCCGCGGTCGCGGCACCGACTCCCGGCGCGATGTGCTCGGTCCACTGGGCACCATCCCAATAACGCTGCGTGCCATCCTCTTGCGGGTACCACCCCGCAGGCGCGTTCGTACTCATGTGTTGCTCCCTCAGCCACGGGAACGGCTCGGCCCTCATGCCCGAACGTGACGCCCCAATGTCGAGAATGACCGTACCCCTGCCCCCTGACATCGCACTAGCGGAGTGGGCAAGGCCACACGGCCAAAGCGACGAACGGCACGAATCGCCCCGTGGTGCGTCCACTTTCCGTATGTCGGATAGTGATATCCATTTCATGAGAACTGCCGCGCCGTACGCACCCGGTCTCTGGTGAGCACCTCGTTCTAGATCACCTGCCCTACACTCGCCTCATCTCAACGACGAGAAAGAGGAACGATGGCCGCCGATCGCACCCTCATCATCGGCGCCGGGCCCGCCGGCCTCGCCGCCGCGCGCGCCCTCACCGAGCAGGGACTCCCCTACGACCACGTCGAGCGCCACAGCGACGTGGGCGGCCTGTGGGACATCGACTCCCCCGGCACGCCCATGTACGAGTCGGCGCATTTCATCAGCTCGCGCACCATGTCCGGCTTCCCCGGCTACCCCATGCCCGAGGACTACCCCGATTACCCGAACCACCGCCAAATCCTGGCCTACTTACGCTCGTTTGCGGCCGATGCCTCACTCACCGACCGCATCACCTTCCACACCGAGGTGGTCGCCATCGAGCGGGAGGGTGACGGCACTTTCTTGGTCACCACCCGCTCGGGTGACGGCGCAGAACGCTCCGAAGAGGTGACGAAATACGGCCAGTTGATTGCAGCATCGGGCGTCCAATGGGACCCCAACGTGATCGAGATCCCTGGGTATGCGGGCGAGATCCGCCACAGCGTCACCTATCGCGACCCTAGTGAGTTCGCGGGGCGGCGGGTGCTGGTCGTGGGCGCGGGCAACTCGGGCTGCGACATCGCGTGCGACGCTGCCCGCAGCGCCGATCACGCCGCGATCTCGATGCGCCGCGGTTACTGGTTCATCCCCAAGCACATCTTCGGCCAGCCCGTCGACGTGTTCGCCGAGTCCGGTCCCACCATGCCCATGTGGCTCGAGCAGGCCGTCTTCGGTCGCCTGTCGCGCGTCATCAACGGCGACCCCACCCGCCTGGGCCTCCAGAAGCCCGACCACAAGCTCTTCGAGACCCACCCGCTGCTGAACGACCAGCTGCTGCACCACCTGCAGCACGGGGACATCACGGCGCGGCCGGGGATCGCAAGCGCGGAGGGCACCGTCATCACGTTCACCGACGGCACCACCGAGGACGTGGATCTGGTGCTGCTCGCGACGGGCTACCGGCACACCATCCCGTATGCGCAGAGTCTCTTCGGCGACGAGCAGCACCCCGACATGTACCTCACGGCCTTCGCGCGCACGCCGGCGCTCTACGGGATCGGGTTCGTCGAGACCAACTCCGGCGCGTACGTGCTGATGGACATGCTCAGCCAGATGGTCGCGCAGCACATCGCGGACCGCACCCGCCGGCCGGACGCGTGGACTGCGTTCGAGCGGCACGTCGCGACGGACCGGCCTGACCTCTCGGGAGGGATCCACTTCGTGGACTCGCCGCGGCATCAGGGCTACGTGGACGCGCACGCGATCCAGAAGTACCTGCGTGCGGTCGCCCGGCGCATGGGCTGGACGCTCCGCGCCTAGCCACCAGCGGCGCGCTAGTGGACACCCACTGCGTCCTCATGCACCCGCGTGCGTCCCAGTGGACCCTCAGTGCGGAGACCCGGCGCTACTCGTCACACCCGCACGAGCCCGACGGCGTCTTCGCCTGCCAGCACGTCTCGCACACGCCGTAGTCGCGCGGTTCCTCGTGCTTGCGCACGGGGGTGCGCGATCCCGCGCGGCCGCCGCCACGACCCACGGTCGGGTGGCTCACGCCCCACACCTGCGTGCCGGAGTCGAGGGTCACGCCCCACACGCGCTCGGGTCGGCCCGACGCCTCGCCGGCCTCCGCCTCGGTCGCGAAGTACTCCGTGTAGCCCTTGCAGATCTGCAGGGCGTGCAGGCCGTCCGCCCGGATGCCCTTGATGTAACTCGACTTGACGTCGAACCCGAGGAGGTCGATCCGCGAAGCGATATCCCTCACCATCGGACGGTTCTCGTGAGCGATGTTGAACTGCTCCATCGCCTCATCGAGCGTGATCAAGGGGGTATCGGTCATAGGGCTAAGAGTCGCACGTTCCGCGTCAGCCCAACACCACCCGAACGTCCCAATCGGTCAGCTCAAGCGCGGATCCCGCGGCGAACTCCTCGCCCGTGACGGCATCGGTGGCCGCGAACGGCACCGTCACGGTCGCCTCACCCCAGCCCCAGTGGTGCAGGAACCAGGCGCGACGGCCGTCGGCCAGCGTCGACGAGGTCGCGCGTACACTCTCGGGCAACCCGTCCCAAACACCGGCCACCGGCGCGGGCGCCGCCCACCCCATCAGCGCCGCGGCCGTCGCCTGGTCCGGCACCGTGCCGGCGACCGTGATGCGCCCCTCTCCGACGGGCATGGTCGTGATGGCGGCATAGCCGGCGAGGTGCGGGTGGTCGTAGCGCGCGAGCACCTCGGCACCCTCGGGGCGCAGGTACTCGGCCCACTGGGTGGCGGCGCCCTCCGCGCCGGACAGCGGCCCGCCGTCGGCGACGAGCGCCACCGGCTCGGCCAGCGACTGGAACTCCTGATAGCTCACGCCCGCGAGCGTCGCGAGGCGTGCGGGCTTCACATCCGTACGGGCGCGAGCCTCCTCGTCTCCGTATGCCGAGCGGGGACCCAAGACAAGGTGACCACCCGCCTGGGCGTAGTCGGCGAAAAACTGGAGTGTGGCATCGGCCGCCGTGAAGTCAGCCGCCACGACGAGGACGGGACGCGCCGCCGCAAAGGCGGCCGCATCGCCAAACGGCGCCTGCTCCCCGACCATCTGGTCGGGGCGCACCAGGTTGACCTGGCGCCCAGCGTCGAAAGCAGCGCGGTAGAACGGCAGCGCGAGCTGGCGGTAGGCGTCGGGGTTGGCGCCCATGCGGTCCGCACCGCGCGGCTGGCCCAGGGTGTACGCCGATAGCGCCCATTTGGCGTCGGACGAGTACAGGAAGGCGACGTCGGCATCGGGCGTCGCGCCGGCGAAGAGGTCGCCGACGGCCTCGAAGTCCGCGCCGATCTGGGCGACCTCGGAGTGGATTCGGCCGGGCTCGCCATCGTGCGGGATGAGGCCGATCCAGTAGGTCTCGGCGCCATACGCCAGGGTGTGCCAGTGCCAGTACTCGATGGCCTGCGCACCGCGCGAGACGAGCGCCCACGCGACCTGACGCAGCTGCCCGTCGTAGGGCGGGATGTTGTACGCCGACTGGCCGATGCCGCCCGCGTTCGTCTCCGTCACCCAGAATCCGGCCTGCTTGGAGCTATATGCGAGGTCCGCGAGCTCGTACAGGCCCCAGGTGCCGTTGGCGACCCAATCGGTGCTGAGCTCGGCGTCGCTGGGGTAGGCGAGGCCGTCCTGGCTCGAGTAGTAGACGTTGCAGCTGGCGATGTCGAGGGCGCGCGAGAGGGAGGCGTCCTCGACCGCGGCCTGCTCGTAGGAGATGCAGGTGGTGACGAAGGGGGTGGTGCAGCCTTCTGCGGGCGGGTTGTCGCCGACGATCCCGCGGACCAGGTCCGCCTGCCAGGCGATGTAGCCGTCGACCAGGCTCGCCTGGAAGCGGCGCCACGCGAGGTGGTACTGCGGCTGAAAGTTTGTCTCGGGCCGCCAAACCTCGTCCCAGTTGGTGAGGCGGTGCGACCAGTAAACGAGCCCCCACTCCTCGTTGAGGGTCTCGATGTCGCCGTAGCGGTCCTGGAGCCATTCCTTGAACTGCGCGAAGATCGCGTCGTTGTAGAGGATGCGCAGGCCGGGCTCGTTGTCGACCTGGTAGCCGACGATGCTCGGGTGGCCGACGTAGCGGCCGACCACCTTGCGGATCACGCGCTCGGCGTGCTCGCGAAAGGCCGAGTGCGTGAAGTCCATCTCCTGGCGGGCACCCCACCCGATGGGGTCGCCGTGCTCGCTGATGCCGACGATCTCGGGGTGCTTCTGGGCGAGCCACATGGGGATCGCGTAGGTGGGCGTGCCGAGGATGACGGCGATGCCATTCTCGTGCGCGGCGTCGAGGACGGGCTCGAGCCAGTCGAGGTCGAACTCGCCGTCGCGCGGCTCCCACGTGGACCACACGGACTCACCCACGCGGATGAGCGTGAGGCCCGCGTCGCGCATCTGGCGCATATCGCGAGCGAGGGTGTCCTGATCAGGGGCTTCACCCAGGTGCGGGTACTCGTAGTAGTAGGCGGCGCCGAGGTGGAGACGAGACGACTGTGTCATGCACGGAATTCTGCCAGGTGGTCGGGAAGGGTGGTACCGGCAACGCCTGTGGAAAACGCATTGCCTCGCCGGCGCGGCGAGACCATGAGTGCATGAGCAGACCGTCAACCCAGAGTCGCCGCATGAGCCCAATCCGCGTCTTGTTGCGTGTCGCGCAACGGGCTACACTTCTCCCGTGATCAAGTCCTCTCGTCACAAGGGCTTGCGCGCGCTGTTCGAGACAGGCAGCCTCGCGGGAGTCAACCCGCGTCACGCCACTCGGCTTCAGTGGCAACTTGGCCTGCTCGACACCGCACAGGTCGTCAGCGACATGGACCTCCCAGGGTTTCGACTGCATCGTCTGAAAGGCAATCAGGCGGACCGCTGGGCCATCACCGTCACCGGCAATTGGAGAATGACGTCCGAGTTCCACGAAGGGGACGCGCACGTCCTTGACTATGAGGACTACCACTGATGAGCGGTCTGAAGAAGATGCACAACCCGCCCCATCCCGGCGACATCATCGCGGGCATCTACCTCGTCGAACTCAAACTCAGCGGACGTGAGCTCGCGCAGCGGCTGGGCGTGGCGCCGTCAACCCTTTCGCGGATTCTGAACGGTTCGAATCGCGTAAGCCCCGAGATGGCGCTGCGTCTCTCGAAGGTGCTCGGTCGCACGGCGGAAAGCTGGCTGGCGATGCAGGATGCCCACGACCTGTGGGTGGCGCGGCAGCGCCACAACTTTGACGACCTCGTGCCGATCGAATCCGTGCCCACCTGAGCCGTCCACAGCATCGGCCCTACTCGAGATCCCCCAGGTCCACTCCCAGATCGATCTCACCCGGCGCGCTCATCCCGCTCGGCAGCGACGGCCGCTCCGCGCGGCCCTGCACGTGCACGATCTCCTCGGCCAGCCGCTCCGGCACCGTCGCGAGGAAGTAGGCGTCCTCGGCGGTGAGGCCGCCCATGCCGCCCACCCAGGCGCGCATGGGCGT
This sequence comes from Demequina sp. NBRC 110055, assembly GCF_002090135.1. Lineage (GTDB taxonomy): Bacteria > Actinomycetota > Actinomycetes > Actinomycetales > Demequinaceae > Demequina. The sequence goes on from NZ_BBRL01000009.1 coordinate 24,086, forward strand.
GTGGACCACCGAGCGCGTGATAGCCAGCCTGTCGCGAGCCCGCGTCAGCGCCACGTAGAGCACGCGGCGCTCCTCCTCGACCTCGGCCTCGTCGCCCAGTGAGCGCGGCGACGGATAGGTGCCCGCCGAGGCGCCGGCGACGAACGCCCAGTCGCGCTCGAGCCCCTTCGCCGAGTGCACCGTCGAGACGATCACGTGGTCGCTCTCGCCCTGCTCGGGGGTCAGCTCGGAGGCGAACACGGGCGACAGGATGTACTCCTCGATGAACTCCAGGATGCTCCTCCGCGTGGCCGCGAGCCGCTCCACGTGCGCCAGGTCCCGCGCGCGGGCATCCCAGTTCTCGTTGCGGTACTTGTGGGCGAGGATCGGCTGGAGCATGGCAGCCGCGCGGCCTACAGCGTCGCCCACGCGCTGCGCCGCCTCCTCGATCGCGTCGAGCCCGTCGCGCAGCCAGCTAGGCATACCTTTGAGGGCCGATGCGCGCGCCTCCTTCGCGGAGGCACCTCCGTCGCGCGCGGTGAGGAACGCATCGAAGGCCCGGGCGGCCGTCACGTCGCCCACGCGCGGGATGAGCGTGAGGAGCCGCAGCCACGCCACCTCGTCGTCCGGGTTCGCCACCACGCGCAGGGCAGACAGCACGTCCCTCACGTGCGCCGACTCCAGCAGCTTCACGCCGCCGAAGAACACGTAAGGGATGTCGTTCTCGACCAGCCGCGCCTCGATCGCGCGGCCCGAGTAATTCGACCGCACCAGGATGAGGTGCGTTGACCACGGCAGTTCGTCGGCGCGGGCGCGCATCATTTCCGCGACGATCCAGCCGGCCTCGTCCTGCGGGGTCTCAAAGCTGTGCAGCTCGGGCTTCAGCCCGCGCCCCCGCACTGCACGCAGGCGCTTCTGGTAGTCCAGCGGCGACTCGGCGAGCAGCCAGTTGGCGAGGTCGAGGATCTCCTGCGTGGAGCGGTAGTTGTCCTCGAGCCGCAACACCCGTGCGCCGGGTACGCGATCGCCAAAGCTGTGAATCGACTCGAAGTCTGCGCCGCGGAAGCCGTAGATCGACTGTGCGTCGTCGCCCACGCAGTAGAACCGGGTGTGCGGCACCAGCGGGTCGATGATCTGCCACTGCAGGGGGTTGGTGTCCTGCATCTCGTCGATGAGGACCTCGTCGTAGTGGCTACCCACCCAGGCGGCGACGGCGTCGTCCCTCAGCCTCGCCGCGAACACACGCAGGATGTCGTCATACGTGAGGTAGCGGCGCTCCTTCTTGCGCTCCTCGAAGGCCCGCACCGCAGCGCCGACGGCCTTGGCGTCGATCGCATCATCGGGAAACTTCATCCGAATCGCCTCGGCAAGCGTGCGCCGGGTGTTGAGCGCGAAGGACAGCACATCCAGGATCTGCGACGCCTTCAAACCTTCGACCCGCTTGCCGCGGCCCAGGACCCCGCGCATCACCTGCGTGGTGTCGTCCTGATCAAGCACGCTCCAGCCGTCGTAGCCGAACACGTCGGGGCTGGTGCGCACCTCCCGCATCGCCCACGCGTGGAAGGTCATCGCGGCGACCGACCCCGCCCGCTGCGACGAGTCCACCTGTACCCGCGAGCGAATCTCTGCCGCCGCGCGGCGAGTGAACGTGAGCGCGAGGATGCGCTCGGGCGGGGTGCCGTTCCTGATGAGGTGCCGGATGCGCGCCACGATCGTGGTGGTCTTGCCCGTGCCCGCGCCGGCGAGGATCAAGTTGTGGCTCGCACCGGTCTCGACGGCCGCCGCCTGGGCAGCATTGAGTCCGTCCGTGTCAGCCATGCGCACCACTGTAGGCGGCGCGTATGACACCGCCGGCCCCTCGCGGGGCACCGCTGTTGCGCTTGCACGGTCGAAGTATCGGAGGATCCTGGCTGTAGCGGCAGGCGTGCCGCACCAAGGAGACGGTCCCCATGAGCCTTGCACCCACACCTCAGTCCACCGCCGACGACTGGACCGAGCACGTCTTCTCCGCCGCGCTCGGCGCGATCGACATCCTCGCGATCCACCTGGGCGACCGCCTGGGCTGGTACCGCGCCCTCGCAGACGCCGGCCCCCTCACCGCTGAGCGACTCGCGGAGCGCACGGACACGCATCCGCGCTACGCGCGCGAGTGGCTCGAGCAGCAGGCGACCTCGGGCTTCCTCCAAGCTTCCGCCGGCGACCCCATGACGTTCTCACTCCCGCCCGGTGCCGCCGAGTCCCTCACCGACGAGCGCTCCCTCGCCTACATCTCGCCGCTCGCGCGGATGCTCGTGGGCGCCGCCACCCAGATGCCCGCCCTCCTCGACGCCTACCGCACGGGCCGCGGCGTCAGCTGGGACCAGATCGGCGACGACGCGCGCTGGTCCCAGGCCGACATGAACCGCCCCTGGTTCGAGCAGATGCTTGCCGAGGCCATCGCGGGCGTCGCCGACGTCCACGACGTGCTGTCGCGGCCCGGCGCCCGCATTGCCGACGTCGCCTGCGGAGCCGGCTGGTCCTCGATCGCCTTGGCCGACGCCTACCCGCAGGCGACCGTCGTGGGCATCGACATCGACACCCCGTCCATCGAGGCGGCGCGCGCCAATGCTGCGGAGGCCGGCGTCGGCGACCGCGTCTCGTTTCTCACCGGCGACGCCGCTGAACTCGACGGCGAGTTCGACGGGGTCTTTATCTTCGAGGCCCTCCACGACATGCCCCGGCCCGTCGAGGTCCTCCAAGCGATCAAGGCAGCCGTGAAGCCCGACGGCGTCTGTGTGGTGATGGACGAGGGCGTGGGCGACTCCGTCACCGTCGGCGACGACGTGGAACGGCTCATGTACGGCTTCAGCCTGTTCGTGTGCCTGCCCGACGGCATGTCGTCCCAGCCCTCCGTCGGCACGGGAACCGTCATGCGCCCGTCGACCCTTGCCCACTATGCGCGCGACGCCGGGTTCTCCGACACCTCGGTGCTTCCCATCGAAGACTTTTCGTTCTTCCGTTTCTACCGACTCCACCTGTGAGGCACCACTAGCATCGGAGCAGTCCCCCTCACCGAGGAGTTCACATGGCAACGCCGCCATCTTCATCCCGCGCGCGCACGCGTGCCTGGCCCGGCCGCGGCCAGGTGGTGGTCATTACGGGAGGTGGCGGGGGCATCGGCTCCGCGTTCGCTCGGCTGGTCGCGGCGCGCGGCGCCCGGGTGGTGCTCGTGGACCTGCGTCCCGAGGCGGCCGATGCCGTGGCGGCTTCCCTTCCCGGCTCCGGTCACGCTGTGCTCACCGGCGACCTCACCTCGCGTGGCAACGTCGAGGGGATCATGGAGGCGATCTCCGCCGAGTACGGGCGTATCGACGTGCTGGTGAACTGCATGGGCATGACGAGCGCCGAGCGGTTCGACGACCGTGATGTGGACTCGATCGACTACGAACTGCGCGTGAACCTCAACGCCCCACTGATGATGACACGGCTCGCGATCCCGCTGCTGCGGCAGTCCTCCGACGCGCGGGTGATCACGGTCGTGTCGCTCGGCGCGATCTTCCCGCTGGGCGAGACACCCATCTACACGGCATCGAAGTACGGTCTACGAGGCGCGATGCTGTCGATCGCGCTCGACCTAGCGCCCAAGGGCATCCGGGTGTCCTCGGTACTGCCGTCCGCGACGGATACGCGCATGCTGCGCCAAGAGGCGCTGGACGGCGGCAACGCCTTGCAGTTCCAGGACCCGCCGCAGTCGCCGGAGACAGTCGCGCGGTGCATGGCGGGGCTGCTGGACCGTCCGCGGCTCGAGGCCTATCCCAAGCGCGGCGAGTCGTGGCTGGTGCGCGCCGCCCTGCTCTCCCCCAACCTGCTGCCGCGGATCATGCCGCTGTTTCGCGGGCGCGGCGAGCGCGGGCAGGCTAAGTACCTCAAGGAGCTGCGCGAGCGCGGGCTGGTGACCACGGAGGGCGAGCTGGTCGAATAGCCAGCCACGGCATCGGCCGGCTGCCGCGCCCTCGTGGACACGCACTGTGCCCTCGTGCACGCGCGTGCTTCCTGGTGGTCACAGGTTGAGGAATGCGCGGGCCCGCCGCGCCGTTGCGCCTAGGTTCCCCCTTCACGAAAGGCAGTACCCATGCACGCCCTCATTCAGCACCAGTTCGGCGACCCGACCACGGTCCTCGCGACCGAGGAGGTCGAGACCCCCGAGCCCGGCCCCGGCCAGGCGCGCGTCCGCCTGCTGCTGTCCCCCATCCACAACCACGATCTGTGGACCGTCACGGGCAACTACGGCTTCAAGCCCGAGATGCCCGCGCGCGCCGGCACCGAGGCGGTGGGCGTCGTCGAGGCCGTCGGCTCCGATGTCGCGAACCTGCAGGTGGGCCAGCGCGTGGCGAGCGCCGGCACGTTTGGCGTGTGGGCGGAGCAGTTCGTGGCCGACGCCGCGACCCTGATCCCCGTGCCGGACTCGATCCCCGACGAGGTCGCCGCGCAGCTGGTGTCCATGCCGTTTTCCGCAATCTCGCTGCTCGACTCCCTGAACCTGTCCGAGGGCGACTGGATGATCATCAACGCCGCCAACGGTGCGGTGGGTCGCATGGTCGCACAGCTCGCACCCAAGCGCGGCATCAACGTTGTGGGCCTGGTGCGCCGCGCCGAGGGAGTGGCGGAGCTCAAGGAGCTGGGCGTGACGGGCATCGTCGCGACCGACTCCGAGGGCTGGCAGGAGCGCGCGGCCGAGATCACCGCCGGCGCCCCGCTGAAGGTGGGTGTGGAGCAGGTGGGTGGTCAGGCCGCCGGCGACATGCTCGACCTGCTGGCCGAAAACGGCGAGCTGGTGGTGTTCGGCGCGATGGCGTCGCCCGAGCTCTCACTGAGGTCGGGTCAGATCATCTTCAAGCAGGCGACGGTGCGCGGCTTCTGGGGCTCGAAGGTCTCGGCAACCATGGCGGCCGAGGACCGTGCGCGGCTGATGCAGGAGCTGTTCGCCCGCATCTCGGACGGCACCATCACGCTGCCGGTCGAGGCCACATTTGGGCTTGCGGAGATCGCCGATGCCGTGGCCGCCCACTTCACCCCCGGCCGCGTGGGCAAGATCCTGCTGAAGCCGTAAACCGCCCGCACTAGCCCAAGGCCCGCGCGGCCTGCCCCAGTTCGATGGTGGGGGCAGGAAGCGCGGGCCTTCGTGCGCTCGGAAAGACCTCGTGGGCTCCTAGCTCTCCGGGTCATACATGAACTCGACAAGGTCCTGCGGACAACCGCACCCTTCGGCGATGCGCGCGGCCCACTCCAGAGCCTCGTCACGCGTGGCGCACTCGAGGACAGTGATGCCACCGTTCAGCGCGCGCGTCTCCTCGTAGGGCTCGCACTCCGTGCGGTCCGCATTGACCTGCGTCGGAGCGACCGCCCGCTCCACGCCGCCGCCGAACACCCACACGCCGGCTTCCTTGGCCTGGCGCACTACGGCGCGAGATGAGGCGGCGATCGCGGCGAGCTCGTCGCCGGTGGCGGTCAGGGCGCGCGCGGGAAACATGATGGCGAACTTCGTCATGTGACGATCATGCGACGGCACGCGCGCCCGCGCACGCTGTCGCCGGGCGGGGCCTAACTCGCGCGGTCCTCGTCCGGCGCGCCATCCTCGACCCTCGGCAACGCCTGGGTGAAGTGGCTGGCACGCTCCTCGGCCTCGGCCGACCCGGAGAAGAGTCCGCCCTCCCCTGCGGTCTCTGCCTTGCGGCGCCGGCCGCCGGAGACCGCCGCCTCGGTGACCAGGACGCGCTGGGTGGGTGCGGCGTCGGGGAGCACGGACTGGATCCACAGCACCATCGCCTCGCGGATGTAGCAGCGCAGGTCGAACAGCGTGGGGGCATCGGCCGCGGTGGCGAGGATGCGCACGCGCACATAGCCGCCGGTGGCCTCGGTCACCTGAAGGACCGATGCGCGGCCGTCGTACAGCGGCGTCTCCTCGAGAATCTTGTCGAGGTGCTCGCGCATCTTCTGGGGCGAGACGCGCCAGTCGAGGTCGAGCTCGACGGAACCGAGCAGCTCCGAGCCGTGCCGTGTCCAGTTTTGGTACGGGGTGGTGGTGAAGTACGTACACGGCAGCACCAGGCGGCGGTCGTCCCACAGGTCGAGCACCACGTAGCTGAGCGTGATCTCGCCCACCTTGCCCCACTCGCCCTCGGCGACAATGACGTCGTCCACGCGCAGGGCGTCGCTGAAGACCAGTTGAATGCCGGCGAACATGTTGGCCAGCACGGACTGCGCGGCGAGGCCGGCGACGATGGAGGCGATGCCCGCGGAGGCCAGCACCGACGCTCCGATGGCCCGCACGGAATCGAACGTCAGCAGCGCCGCGCCCACGCCGACGACCACGATCAGCGCGATCGCCAGGCGCCTCATGATGAGGGTCTGGGTGTGAAGCTTGCGCGCCAGGCGGTTGTCGCGCATGTCGATGGGGTTGCGTGCGAGTGCCTGGTCGGTGCCGAACTGCACGAACGCGATGAGCAGCCACGCGAGAGCACCGATCGCCGCGATCGACAACACCCGCGAGACGGCGGGGAGCCAGTCCGACTCGGGGATCGCGGCGTGCGCTCCGGCCCAGCCGCCCAGCAGGACCATGAGCAGCCAGAACGGGTTGCGGGCCTTCGTCATGAGGTCCGCGGCCCACGCCTTGCGGCGGGCGACGAGCCTCACGGTGATCTCGACCGCGAGGGCGATCAGGATTGCGAATCCCACCGCAATGGCGGCGGTCACGCCGTGATTCAGCCAGTCCTCGAACATAGGTCTCCCCAGGAATCGCACCGTTGATTGCTGTAGCGAACGCCGCGCGGGTGGCGATGTGTTCCCGGTCTACGGAGTCAGGCCGCGCCCCGTCACCAGGCGGCCACCCAGCGGTGCGTCCAGTTCGAAGGTCACCACACACTCGTCTTGGCTGGCGTTCGTCGGCACGAAGGGAGGCGGACCGACAGCCACGATGACGATGTCGACGGCGGTGTCGGTCTCTGTGGCGCGCGTGCGCAGCACCGTGTCGCACGAGCCCGCCGGCGCGTAGATCACCGTGAGCTCATTGCCCGCGCTGGAGTAGCTGACAATCCAGGCGCGCTCGATCATGGAGTTCGACAGCCATGCGAGCAGCGCTACGACGACGGCAATCGCCAGCGCGATCCCGACGCCGATGCCCCACCGGCGACGCACCCCCGTGGTCTCCATGGGGCCAACCTAGCGGCAGGCGCCGCCGAGCGACGGGAGAACGCTACGGCTCGGTGACCACGGCATCGGCCGCCCGCGCGAGCGCGAGCTCGCCGGTCAGCGTGAGTGCCTCGTTGGCGACGCCGTATGGCACGTGCACCCCCGCGACGTGATCGACGGCGCCGGTGAGGTGGCCGTCCTGGTCGTCGAAGAAGAGGTGCGGGCGCATGACCTCGAGCACGCGGGCCTTCTCGATGCCGCCCAGGAAGAATGCGTCGTTGACCGTCACGCCCCAGCTGCGCAGCGACTGCACGGCGCGCTCGTGGGCCGGCGCGGCGCGGGCGGTGACCAGCGCGATCCTGAGGCGCGGCTCGTAGGCGGGGTCGGCAGCCTGGCGCTCCTGCTCGAGGCGCTGGATGCGGTTGAGGTCCTCCACGAGGGGCTTCAGCAGTCCGGGAGCGTGGGCGACGTCGCGCTTGGCGACCTCGTTGGCGACGAAGCTGTCGATGCCCTCGGCCTGGAAGATGCGCTCGGACTCGTCGGTCGCGAGCACAGCGTCGAAGTCGAAGGCAATACGTAGTGAGCGGTCTGACTCGTCGTACGCTGCGGTGGTGGGCCTCACGTGGCCCGCGGGGTAGCCCGCGCGCACCGCCGTGAGGACGTCGTCGCGGTTCTGCGTAAGGAACAGGCTCATGTCGAGGGCCGGGATGTAGTCCAGCGGCGCACCGCCCTGGGTGAAGAACGCGCGCGTCACCGTGAGACCGTGGTGCTCGACGGAGCGCATGACCCTCAGCCCCGTCGACGAGTCGTTGCGCGACAGGATGATGACCTCGACCACGGGGTCGCCGGGGCGCAGGTCGTTGAGCGACAGCAGGCGCTGGATGAACGGGAAGGCGGGGCCCGGGTCCAGCGGCGAGTCCACGTTGTCGTCCTGATAGCGCGCGTAGGCGGCCTCGCCGTGCGCCCGGAAGTACGCGTCCGATTCCGTGAGGTCGAACAGCGCCGAGGACGCCACGCCCACCACGAGCCGATCGGACAGGTCGTACGCGGGCATTTGACTCCTCGGGTGGTGCGGGATGACGACGTTACCCCACCCAGATGACGGCCGCGTGTCGGGCCTGGTCAGGCCTCGGTGGCGCGCGCGGCGGCGGCCGCCGCGGTCAGCAGACGCTGGTCCTCGGGGTCCGTCAGGACGGCCGCTGCGCGGGCCTCGGCCCGCTCGGACGCTTGCGTGAGGAGTTCTCGGGTCGGGGCATCCGCGCCGCGCATGAGGTGGCCGATGACCCGCTGGACCCTGAGGCCCACCTCGATGTGCGCGGCGCCGTCGCGCGCGATGGGGCGGAACGCATCCTCGAGGAGATCCGCGAGCGCGGGGGCGGGCACGTGGACGTGGGGATAGTTGGGCTCGTCGGTGTCCGGGTTCCGGCCGTTCGACAGCATCTCACTGACCACACGGTCGATGGCGTTGAGCACCTCGATCGCCGTACCGGGGTCGTTGACGGCCGGCGACAGCGCACGGCTCGCGATCTCCGCGAGGGCGATGAGCCCCAGCCGCGGGTCCTGCTCGAAGGTGCGGTGCGACTCGACGATGAACGCGCGGCACGCGGCCCCCTGGTCGGCGTCGTCCAGAGCGCGGCCACGCACCACATAGGCCAGCGGCTCTCCCCTGCCCACCTCGGCCCCAGGAACGGTGACGACGTGCACGGTCGCGTCGCGCTCGACAGCGAACTCCTCGAGATCCTTCATGGCCAGTCCCGTGACGACGCCGGCCCGGCGTGCCGCCACCGGATGCGCCGCACGCGGAATCTCGGCGGGCGCCAGCCCACCCAGGTGGGGGTTCGCTGCGTAGGTGCGTGCGGCATCGGCCGCCGCCTGTTCGACCCTGTCGATGATGTCCGGCACCCGGCCGAACGTGGTGAGGTGCGAGATCCATCGCAGCAACGTGATCGCGACGAGGGCGATCACGGCGAGCGTGCCGAGGAACAGGATGGAGCGCGCCTGATCCGTGAAGCGGTCCGTCGACAGCGCGACGATCCCGACGATGGCGAATACGAAGCTGCCCAGGAACGTCGACAGCGCGTTCTGCGACGTGGTGTCCGCGATCAGAAGCTGCGTGGCGCGCGGGGTGGTCTGCGACGCGACGGAACCGAACGCGGTGATCATCGCCGTCAGCGAGAACGTCGTGACCGCGAGCATGGACGTCGCGAGGATCTGGAGGATGTTCTGGACGGCGTCCTCGCCGAGCTTGAGGTCAGCGGGCAGCGACGGGCCGAGCGCGGCGGCGGCGAGCACCAGGATGAGGGCCCCGGCCGTGAACAGCGAGGCGCGGAACCAGATCTGACGCGTGAGGCGGCTGAGGAACGTGCGCCAATGCATGAGGTGCCTCCGGGGTGCTGCTGCTGTGTGTAGAGCCATTGTGCCTGGTGCGAGCGAGGCTCACGCGCGCCATGATGGAGCCATGACCGATCTCCTGGGCGCCGCGATCGACGCCACAGTCCACCCTGTGGCCGCCCCCACGAGCATCCATGAGGGCTGGGTCAGCGACCCCGAGATCGCCGATGCCTCCCTCGTCGAGGCCACCGGCCGCGGCTGGGACGCGTGGGTCGCGATCATCGACGCAGGCCCCGCGAGCGGTGCGGACCACACCGCGATCGCGGACTGGGTCAAGGCGGAGACCGACATCGTGAGTTGGTGGTGGGCGCAGGCCGTCACGATCGGGTACGAACGCATCACCGGACTGCGTCTCCCAGGGCAGATGAAGGACGGCACGTTCACGGTGTCGCGCACGCGCACCCTCTCCGTTGACGTCGCGAGCGCGCGTGAAACCTTCGAGGACGCGGGTCGGCTGGCGCAGTCGGACCCGGGGCTGACGCTCACGCGCGTCTCCAAGCCCGGCGTGAAGACGCCGCGCTTTTCAGCGGCCGATGCCACCGGCACCCCGCTCGGCTCCGTCACCTTCACGGCGGACCCGGCGAAGTCAGGGGCGAAGCTCACCGTGACGCACGAGAAGCTCCCCACCGCCCAGGCGGCCGACGCGTGGAAGGCGTACTGGGCGGAGTGGATCTCTCGCCTGTGACAGGGTGGGGCGCATGAAAATCCTGCTCATCGGCTCCGGTCATGTTGGCTCGGCGGCCCATGCCGCGCTCGCGCCCCACCACGACGTCATCGTCGCTAGCCGCAGCACCTCCCCGTCGGTGGACATCACCGATGCCGCCTCGATTGAGGCGCTCTTCGAGGCCGTCGGCACCGTGGACGCGGTCGTCACCACCGCCGGCAAGGTGCCGTTCAAGCCGCTCTTGGACCTGACGGCAGAGGACTATGCGGGCGGGATTGCGGGCAAGGTGCTGAGCCAGATCGACGTGGTGCGCATCGGCCTGCCGTACGTGACCGACGGCGGCTCCTTCACGATGACGAGCGGCGTGCTCGCGCGCGAGCCCATCCGCACCGGCGCGGCCGCGTCCATGGCGAACGGCGCGCTCGAGACTTGGGTGATGGCCGCGGCTCCCGAGATGCCCCGTGGTGTGCGGCTCAACGCCGTGAGCCCTTCGGTGCTCGAGTCATCGCCCCAGCACCACCGGGCGTTCGCGGGCTTCCCGCCCGTGAGCGACGAGGCCGTGGGCCACGCCTATCGCCGCGCGGTCGAGGGCACGCAGACCGGACGCACGCACGGCATCGACTGAGTCCTGGCGGTGTCGCCGCACCATCGGCGACACCGTCCCCGCGGTCAGGTCCAGCGCAGTGGAACGCGACGTTCGCGTCGCGGCGGCGTGGGGTCGAGGCGCTCCCCGTCGCGCCCGCGCCGCCCACGGCCACTCGCGGGAGCACGCAAGGCCAGGTGCCTACGCTCGCGCAGCCGGCTCCACCAGGACAAATCCCCCATACGCTCCCCCTCGAAGCAAAACACCCAATACATTCAATGCTGAATGTGGTTGCTGCACACGACAGTAGTGCGACACCGCGCCCACTGCAACAGACGCGCGGACGTACCCTGCAGTGGTGAGCACCAGCACCCCGGCGGCGACCACGCCCGAGCAGCGCACGGTCCTGTGGATCGCCATCCTTGCGAGCTTCGTCAGCTTCCTCGACGGCACCGTGGTGAACGTCGCCCTGCCCGCGATCGTGGACGACCTGGGTGGCGGCATCACCACCCAGCAGTGGACTGTCGACGCGTACCTCATCACCCTCGGCGCGCTCATGCTCGTCGCCGGCTCCATCTCCGACACGTACGGCCGGCTGCGGGTGATCCGCTGGGGCCTCATCGGGTTCGGCGTCACCTCGGTCGCGATCGCGCTGGCCCCCACCGCGCCGTTCCTCATTGTCGCGAGGCTCCTGCAGGGCGTGGCCGGTGCACTTCTCGTGCCGAGTTCTCTGGCGCTCATCATGGCCAACTTCCGCGGCCGCGCCCAGGGCAAGGCCATCGGCACGTGGACGGCGGCGACCAGCGGCGCCATGGTGGCCGGGCCCGTCATCGGCGGCCTGCTCATCGACCTCGCGAACTGGCGGTGGGTGTTCCTCATCAACGTGGTCCCGATTGCTCTGACGCTGTGGCTGCTGACCAGGCTCGAGCAGCGGGATGTCCAGTTGCCCGATGCCCATATCGACATGATCTCCGCGGCGCTCGGCGCGATCGGCCTGGGTGGCATGGTCTTCGCGCTGATCGAGGAGCCGAACCTCGGCTGGGGGCACCCGCAGATCTGGCTCACGGGCGCGGTGGGCGTGTCAGCCTTCGTCGCCTTCGTCTGGCGTCAGGCGGTCGTCGAGCGGCCGATGCTCCCGCTGAGTTTGTTTCGCGCCCGCAACTTCGCGTGGGGCAACCTCGCGACCTTCATGATCTACGGGGCACTGTCACTCAACGGCTTCGTCCTGACGGTCTACCTGCAGGAGAGCGCGGGGCTCAGCGCGACCGCAGCCGGGCTCGCGAGCCTCCCCATCACGGTGATCATGATCCTGCTGAGCTCCCAGGTGGGCTCGCTTGCCGGCCGCCTGGGACCGCGCCTGTTCATGACGGCCGGTCCCCTCATGATGGCCGCGGGCTCGTTGCTCATGCTCACCGTGAGCGACGATTTCTCCTATTGGACGCAGGTCCTGCCGGGCATTGTGCTGTTCGGACTGGGCCTCACCGTGACCGTATCGCCGCTGACGTCGGCGATTCTCGGAGCCATCGAGACCGAGCGCAGCGGCATCGCGAGCGCGACCAACAACGCCATCAGCCGCGTGGCCGGGCTGGTCACGATCGCCCTCGTCGGCGCCATCGTGGGCGGCGCGCTCGACCTCGATGGATTCCACCGCGCGATGTGGGCGACCGCCATCCTGATGGCTGTGGGCGGGATCGTCTCGTGGCTCGGCATCCGTAACCCGGTAGCGCCCGACGAGGACTGAACGACGGCATCGGCCATCTGGGCCTACCCTGGAGCCATGAGTCATGGACCGGTCTACGTCTACTCCCAGAAGTCGCTTGCAGTCGCGTACATCTTGTGGTTCCTCTTCGGGCTGTTCGGCATCCAGCACTTCTACCTGGGCAAGATTGGCCGCGGCATCCTGTATCTCCTCACAGGCGGAATCCTCACCATCGGATGGTGGGTCGACCTCTTCACGCTGCCGGCGCAGGTGCGCCAGGTCAACGCGCAGCGCGCGGTCGGCATCCGCTAACCGAAGGACCCCACACATGTGCTCCCCCATCGCCTGCTCCGACTGCGGCAAGACCACCTGGACCGGCTGCGGCCTGCACGTCGAGCAGGCGCTCGCTGGCGTCAGCGAGGGCAACCGCTGCACCTGTGAGCGCTGAGCCCTCGCGCTCCGTGCGCGTGCTCACCGACCACGAGATCCCCGAGCGGGCACCATTCCGCATCGCGCCGGGCGACCGCGTCACCGTGGGCGAGCAGGACACCGAGTGGCCAGCCTTCGTCATGGTCATGGGCCTCACCGGCGAGGGCTGGGTGCCGTCGCGCCATCTCAGCGACGAGCGCCCCATCGCCACGGTGATTTCCGCGTATGACACGCAGGAGCTTCCCGCGAGCGCGGGCGACGTCCTTGCGCTGCTCGCCGACGACCCCGAATCGGGATGGTCCTGGTGCCGAAACGCCGCGGGCCGCGGGGGGTGGGTCCCCCACCGCGCACTGGACGTCCACTAGGACGCACGCAGGTGCACGAGGGCGCAGTCAGCGTCCACCAGGGGGCGCGAGCACGCCCGCACGCCGCGCGCGAACTGCGTTTGCCGCAGTGGACGGTGACTGTGCCCTGACGCACGCGCGTGCGCCACAGTCGACACGGGTTGAGGTTAGAGCGGCTCCACTCCCCACGCGGCCTTCTCCTCGGTGGTGTACATCGCGGTCCACGCCTCGAACTCGCCACCGTGCGCGTCGGCGACCTGATGACCCCGGTCGATGGCCTCGCGCAGCAGCCCGGGCACCAAGGCTCCGCGGAACGTCGCCACGATGGTCCACTCCGGCACGTCGTGGCTCGGTTCGCACAGTTCGCGCCACACGCCGCTGGCCCGGAGCTCCTCGGACGCCGCCTCGGCGCTTGCCTGGCGCGTGAAGGTCAGGGAGACCTCAAGTTCGCGGGGCGCGTTGGGATCGGCCCCGCGGCCCAGAAAGATCTCAAGCTGCTCCTGGTCGTCGGCGAACAGGTCGTACGGCTCCACCCTCTTGGGGCGGCGCGAGAAGAGTCCCATGGCCACACGCTAGCCGGTCGGGGTCCCGGATCCTGCCGGGGAGTCGATCCCGTCGCGCACCCAGTCACCCCCGTCGCGCACCACATTGACCGCGAGCGGCAACTGATGCGACGCGCTTTCGAGAATGTGCATGAGGTAACCCGCGGTATTGACGAAGGCCGCGATGTCGCCGCGCGCCACTCCGTCGGGGAACCGCAGACGTCGGCGGGTCAGCAGCTCCTCCTCGACGCAATAGGCGCCCACCAGGAAGCCCTCGAATGCGGGGCTGGGAGCGCCGGCATCGGCAGGACGCACCCACCGCGGGTCGACCATGAAATCCACTGACGTCGAGCGCACCTGTGTGCGGTTCATGTGGAGGCCGACCAGGGGGATCCCGTCGCTGCTGGCCTTACGGAAGGCGACGGAGGCGAGCGTCATGCCACATCCGTCGAGCAAGGACCGTCCCGGCTCGCAGCGCAGTTCGAGGCCGCGTGCGGCGAGTTGCTCGGCCACGGTGGTGCCGTCGGGCGTGTGGGCGCGGAGGATGTCGCGCAGCCACTGGCCCCGCACGTGGCGCTGCCAGTACGGGTACACCGCGGCGGAGGGCCGCTCGGCACCGGGATCCGTCATCCCCAGCCGGTCGCCGCGCCACGTGAGCGTGTCGTCGCGGTCCACGTCGAGCCGCTCCCAAAAAGCCCGCCATTGGGCGCGATCCTCCAGGTAGGTCATGGGGACACCGCCGCCCATGTCGATGAAGGCGATGGGATGACCGGTCTCGCGCAGCCGGTCGGTCCACGCGAGGGCCTCGCGCAGGACCACGACGCGCTCGGCCGCGGAGTAGCCGTTGAGGTGGAAGTGGATGCCCTCGAGCCGCACCGCGGCGGGAGCGTCCTGCAGGGCTGCGTCCCACGAGGCGGGGGTGAGACCGAACCGCGTGGGCGCGATATGAGGGTCGGCCGATGCCATGCGCGGCGCCACCCGCGCCGTCACTGCGAGGTCGGTCGCCACGGCGACGATGTCCGCGAATTCGTCGCCGTTATCGAGGCTGATGAGGGCGCCCGCCGCGACCGCCTCGCGAAGGAGGGCGTCGGACTTCACCGCCGCCGTGACGATCAGCCGGCCCGCGTCCACGCCGAGCTCCAGGCACTGGCGTAGTTCGGCCAGCGAGGACACGTCGATGCCGAGACCGGCGGCATCGGCCGCCTTCACCACGGCAAACGCCTTGTTGGCCTTGCGGGCGACGTACACACCGAGGGTCACGCCCTCGTCGCGGGCGGCATCGGTCAACTCTGCGGCGTTGCGTGCCAGCGGCGCGAGGTTCAGCACGTTGACCGGCGACCCGTGCTCGCGGATGAGACCCGCGCACTGCTCGGGATCGGCGAGGAGGTCCTCCATCCACGGCTCGGTGCGGCCGGTGAGAGGCGAGACTCCCTCGCAGGCCACGGTGGGTGTCGGATCAGTCATGCGCAAACTCCTGTCGTGGGTCGAGGGTGGGGGCGGGCGCGCTGGCGTGGCGGCGCGCGAGCGACGCGGCCCAGCGCGCCGAGTCGCCATGGAGGCGGCGCTGGAGCGAGTCGTGGCCGATCACCGGATCTTCGGTGGGACGTCCCAGGGCGAACAGACCCGGCGTCACCATGCCGTCGCGGCCCTCGCAGGCAGCGTCGGGGCGCGTCAAGACCCCGCGCTCCCCGGGGCGCACGGTCACCGCGCCTGCCGCGAGGAGGGACGGCCACGGGTCGCGAGCGGCGTCCCCGGCTGTGGCGCCGACGGCGGCGGACTCGCGATCGACGCCCCACGGACGCGGCGCGTCGAGCACCCCGGGCCCGCGCGTGAAGGCGTCGATCACGTGAGCGTCCGCGTCATCAGGGGCCTCGCGCGCGACGTGCAACAGCCCGGCCTCTCGTAGCGCCACCAGGCGCCGGTGAGTCTCGAGCGGCGGCCCGAACGCCCACCGCTCCAATGCTGCCGCACGGCGCCGCCAGCGCGGCCAGGTGTGCGGATCGCGAGGCGCGCGTTCGAGCGAGCGCACCACGTCGGCGTAGCCCGCCGACCACGCGCGACCCCACCACCAGGCCGGGTCTGCGTCGGCGTCGCCGCGGGCGCGGGCGATGTCTGCGATCCCACGCTCGTCGGGCGCCTCGCGCCCGGTACCGCGCGGTCCAGCACCCCCCGCCGAGCGGTCGAGCCGTTCCCACAGGTCCTCGGGAGCAACGCGCACCCCGGCGGCTGCCGCGGCGGCCTCGGCCGCACCCGCCAGGACCTCCCACCAGTCATCGTCCGGCGTCGCCCCGGGCTCCCACGTCGCGGTCCGTGCGCGCACTGCCGCGACGACGTGCTGCGGCACCTCGACGGGTTTGGGGAGCATCGGCTCGCCCGAACGACTCACCAGCGTGACCGAGGCGGGCTCGCCTCCTGACGGCACGTATGCCAGGCCAGAGGGAGCATCGGCCGCCGACTCCCACCGCCCGCCGCGCGCGGCGGTGAGATCCATGACCACGTCGAACGCGGTGAGCGCGGCGCCGCGCACCACGACGCGCGACCCCGCCGTCGGCCCCGATGACGGCGACGCAAGAGCGCCGTGGTCGAGACTCGCCCCGCCGGCGTGGCCGGTGGTCAGCAGCACCTGCGCCGCGGTGACCGTGGACCCGCGATGGCCCGTGCACTCCCAGGAGGTGCCGACGCGGCGCAGCGACGTCACGCGCTGCGGGACGTGGCGGATCTGGAGGAGGCGCGAGTCCGCAAGTGCCCGGAAGGCCCAGGCGAGGTAGGTGCCCGTCTGTGCGCGCGGAGGGAAACGCTCGTCGCCCCCCGAGAACTGCGTGAAGGTCAGCGGCACGGACGGGCACGTGGCGTCGACGATGCCCGCGTCGACGTTCATCCGCAGGTGCTCGCCCTGGCGCGGATCCCAGACGGCGCCCGCTCCCGGCGTGTCGGGCTCGACCACGGCGACGATGAGGGGCCGCGCGGCGCCCACCCGCGCGAGTTCGCCCTCCAGATCCGCGAGCGCGTACAGCGCGCGCGGACCGCCGCCCACCACCAGCAGGTCACAGGCGCCGAGGCCCGCGGCGCTCACGGGTGTGCGGTGAATGGGTCGTTGCGGTCCAGGCTGGCGAGCGCCTGCGCACCGCCGTTGATCTCGGCGCGGACCCACACGTCGTTGTAGACCGTCGGAAGGTAAGCCGAGCCGCCGTCGTGCACCAGGAACGCGACGCAGGCGTCCTCCTCGAACGTGGGCAGGTCACGTGCGATCGCGGCAACGATCGCGCCCGTGGAGGCGCCCGCGAGGATCCCTTCGCGCCGAGCCAGGACGCGGCAGCCACGGATCATGTCGGATTCCCGAATGCGCCGCACGGCGTGGGGGTGGGCGTCCGCCGACAGGTCGGTCTCGAAGCCCGCGCCGAGGCCCGGAAGCTTGCGCTCCCCCACCGCGCCGCCGAAGAGTGCGGAGCCCTCAGCGTCGACGCCAACCAGCTTCGTGTGCCAGCCCTCGCGCTCGATCGCCTGCTGGCAGCCGAGCGCCGTGCCGGTCGTACTCATCGCCACGTACAGGTAGTCGGGCGCGGCGCCGAGCGACGCGACCATCTCCGGCATGGTGGTGCTGGCGTGGGCCGCGGGGTTCGCGGGATTGCCATATTGCCTGGTGGTGACCGCATCGCGGTGCTGCGCGAGGAGGGCCTCGACGCGTTCGACGCGGGCCCTCAGGCGGTTGCCGTCCGCGGGAGTGGGCACGCGCTCCAACCGCGCCCCGAACGCCGCCATGGTCTGGAGCGCGGCCTCGTTCGCCCGCTCATCGACTACCGCAACAAAGCGAAATCCGCGCTGCGTGCACTGACGCGCGAGCGCCATCCCCAGGTTTCCGGACGTCGACTCGACCACGGTTCCCCCCGGCTTGAGTGCGCCGCTGGCCTCCAGGTCGTCGAGGAGGAATTTGGCCGTGCGTTCCTTGGTGCTGCCGGACATTTGCAGCTGGTCGAGCTTCGCGTGGAGGCGGATGCGGGCGTCGGGAAACAACTTCTCGAGTGCCGTCACCCGTGTGGGCAGATAATCACCGTGGATGGGCACGCTCGGCATGGTGCGCGCGTCAGAAAAGTGCTGGATCGTCATTGAAGTGCCTCCCTTAGTGCGTCTGCCCCGGGTGGGGGGACGTCGGTGAGGGCCGCCGCAGGTCAGCGGCGACCGTCACTCGGAAAGCAACCCTCCAGGCGCCTGGTGCATTCCTTGCATGGCGAGGGGCCGATGCCGCGGCGGGGTTGATAGCGTCGTCTCACCCGACGACGTGGGGAGGTGCGGTGAGCAAGACCGCGATCGACACGGAACCGCAGGCCTTTGGCGTGCACTCCGAGGTAGGACAGCTGCAAACGGTGCTGGTGTGCTCGCCCGGGCTCGCCCACAATCGGCTCACGCCCTCCAACGCCGAGGCGTTGCTGTTCGACGATGTCATGTGGGTCGAGAACGCGCGCCGCGATCATGCGGATTTCGTCACGCTCATGCAGGGGCGCGACATTGAGGTCCTCGAGCTGACCGCACTCCTGACCGACACCCTGGACATCCCCGAGGCGCGCGCCTGGCTGCTCGACCGCAAGATCACCCCTAACGAGGTAGGCGTGTCGCTGGTCGACGATGTCCGCGCGTTCCTTGACTCCCTGCCCTCGTCCGACCTTGCACGCTACGTCCTGGGCGGGCTGTCGACCGCGGACCTCCCGCGCGACTTCGCTCCCCCTGCCGTCGAGCTGGTGCGCGAGGAGTCGGGCATGCGCGATTACCTCATGCCGCCGCTGCCCAACACGCTGTACACGCGCGACACCACGAGCTGGATCTACGGCGGCGTCACCCTCAACCCCCTGTATTGGGAGGCGCGCCACGCCGAGACGCTCGTGATGAAGTGCGTGTACTCGTTCCACCCCACCTTCGCGGGCCAGGTCACCACCTGGTGGGGCGACCCCGAGATCCCGCATGGCCTCGCGACGCTTGAGGGCGGCGACGTCATGCCCGTGGGACGCGGCGTGGTCGTCGTCGGCATGTCGGAGCGCTCGAGCCGCCAGGCGATCACCCAGCTTGCCACCGAGCTGTTCGCCGCCGGCGCCGCCACACGGGTCATCGTCGCGAAGATGCCCAAGCTGCGCGCCGCCATGCACCTCGACACCGTCTTCACCCTCGCCGACCGCGACGTCGCCACGGTCTTCCCCGCGATCGTCGACGACATCGAGACCTTCTCGATCTACGAGGCGCCCCTGCCGCTAGGCCTCGACGTGAGGCGCGAGTCCAAGCCCTTCGTCGAGGTCGTCGCGCAGGCGATCGGCCTCAAGGAATTGCGCGTCATCGAGACCGGCGGCGACCGCTACGCCGCCGAGCGCCAGCAGTGGGACGACGCCAACAACGTGCTGGCACTTGAGCCGGGTGTCGTGGTCGCGTATGACCGCAACACGCACACCAACGAGCGCCTGCGCCGGGCGGGCATCGAGGTCCTGGAAATTGTGGGCGCGGAACTGGGGCGAGGGCGCGGCGGCGCTCACTGCATGACACAACCCCTACGCAGGGAAGCATAGGCGCGCGGCCGGCTACGGCATCGGCCACTAGCCTTGCCCCATGAACCGGCTACAGAACGTGACGTACCTGGTACGCGACCAGGACGAGGCCGTGCGCTTCTTCGTCGACGCTCTCGGATTCGAGGTACGTCAGGACGAGACCTTCGCCGGCGGCTGGCGTCGCGTCGTGGTGGGTCCGGCGGCGGGCGGCACGGGATTCGTCTTGGCCGTCGCGGCGGCCGGCGCCCCTGTCGGGGGCCAGACGGGCGAGGACGTGGCGTTCTTCCTTGAGACCGACGACTTCGCAGCCGCCCACGCACAGATGCGCGCGCACGGCGTTCACTTCCGGGAAGAGCCGCGCCACGAGCCGTACGGCACCGTCGCCATCTTCGAGGACCTGTACGGCGCTCCGTGGGACCTCATCGAGCCGCCGCGAGGCTAGGCGTCAGCGTGTGCGGGGTGACTGAGGGCCGGTGCGCGGGTCCCACGCATCGGTGATCGCCAGCATGCGGGCGACGTCCGCGTGAAAGTCGCCCGTGACGAGCTGGTCGAGCGTCACCTCGTCGAACACGAGCCGGACGGCAGCGCGCGCCGCCACCCAGACTTCTTGCAGGTGGCGGAAATCGGCCGCATACGACACCTCGTCGGGGCGCAGGCCGTGGACGTCAGCGAGCGGGCCGTCGATGGCGCGCAGTACCTCCCCAAGCGTGATCTGCGAGGGGGGTCGGCGCAGGGCGTAGCCGCCGTCGGCGCCCCTGGTCGAAGACACGATCGCCGCACGCTTGAGGTCGGCGAGCACCGCCTCGAGGAACTTGCGCGGTAGCTCGTGGGCGTCCGCGAGCGCCTGCGCGGAGGCGCGGTCGGGGTAGCGCGCGGCCAGGGCCGTGACGGCCCTAGCCGCGTAATCACCCTTCGCGGACACGTGCATGGTGGTCATGCTAGTGCGCGACGCCCACCACCCCGCCGACATGCGCCGCGTCCGCAGGAGTGCGTGCCGCATCGGCTGGGAGCCTCAGCCACACGGGATCCCCCACGTCGACGCCGAGCTCGACCCACCGCGACCTCGGAAGGGTGACGACGGCCGGCTCGCGCGCCTCGCTGGTCTGTACCGTCAACCGCACCTCGAATCCCACCCGGTGCACGCCACGCACGGTACCGGCGATCGCGCCATTCACGGGCAAAGCGACCACGCCAATGTCGTGGGGTCGGACCACGAGCCCCGCGAGGGTCGTGGTGGGGCCCAGGAAGCGCATGACGAAGTCGTTCGCGGGGGCGTCGTAAAGCTCGTCCGGCGTGCCGATCTGCTCGACGCGACCCTCGTTGATCACCACGATCTGGTCGGCGACCTCAAGCGCCTCCTCTTGATCATGGGTGACAAACACCGTCGTCACGTGAACCTCGTCGTGCAGTCGCCGTAGCCACTGACGCAGCTCCTTGCGCACCTGGGCATCGAGCGCACCAAAGGGCTCGTCGAGCAACAGCACGGTGGGCTCGACGGCGAGGGCGCGGGCGAGCGCCATACGCTGACGCTGGCCGCCCGACAGTTGCGACGGCAGCCGGTGCGCGAACTGCTCGAGGTGCACTAGACGCAACAGTTCGTCGACCCGCTCCCGCACCTCCTCCTTGGGACGGTGGCGGATCTCCAGACCGAACGCCACGTTCTTCGCGACGCTCATATGCGTAAAGGCGGCGTAGTGCTGGAAGACGAAGCCCACGCCGCGCTTTTGTGCCGGCAGTCCCGTCGCGTCCTTCCCCTCGATCCGCACCCGGCCTTCGTCGGCGGATTCGAGCCCCGCGATGATGCGCAGCAGCGTCGACTTGCCGCCCCCGGAGGGCCCCAACAAGGCCGTGAGCTGACCCGTGGGCAGGGACAGGTTGACGTCGTCGAGGGCCACGAAGGAGCCGAAGCGCTTGCCGACTCCCTGAATATCGATGCTCATGAGGTGCCCTTTCTTTCGGCGCGCGAGCGCAGCACGCTCACCACGACGATGGCGATGATGGAGACGGTGGCCAGCAGCGCCGCGATGGCGAACGCCTGTTCTTGGTCGAAGTCGAAGTACATCTGCTCGACCATGAGCGTCGCGGTCTGGGTCTGGCCGATGAGGTTGCCGGAGACGATCTTGACGGCGCCGAACTCGCCGATCGAGCGGGCCAGGCACAGCACGACGCCGTACGTCAGGCCCCACCGGATCGCGGGGATCGTGATGCGCCAGAAGGTCTGCGGCGCGGACGCCCCGAGCGAGCGCGCGGCCTGTTCCTGGTCGGTGCCGACCTCGGTGAGGACGGGCACGATCTCCCGAATCACCAGCGGCATCGCCACAAAGGTCGTGGCGAGGATGATGCCGGGCGTCGAGAACAGCACCTGGATGCCGGCGGCCGCGAGGGGGACGCCAAAGACGCCGCGCGTGGTCTCGTACACCAGCACAATCGACAGGCCCACCACGACCGGCGAGACCGACAACGGCAGGTCGAGGATCGCGTTGAGGAGGCGCTTGCCTGGGAACTCGTAGCGGACGATGAGGAGCGAGACGGCGACGCCGAACACGACGTTGAGCGCTACTGACCAGGCCGCAGCGATCGCGGTGAGCCGCAGCGAGGCGAGCACGAGCGGGTCGGTGAAGGTCTCCACTACTGGCGCGAGGCCATCGGCAAAGGTGTTCCAGAACACGAGTGCGACCGGCCACGCGACCAGCAGGCCGACGTACGCGATAACCCCGGCTCGTAGGGCGATACGGCCGATGCCGTGGCGGCCTTGGCGGCGATGCCCGCCCTGGGGGCTGGGCCGGGCGGCCCGGGCGGGTGTGGGAGCGAGATCAACCACGGCGGGCCACCCTTCGCTGAAGGAGATCCAGAGCCACGAGCACCACGAGGGCGATCGCGAGCAGCACGGTCGCGACGACCGCGGCCTCGGAGAGTTGTCCGTTCTCGATGTAGGTGAGGATCCGTACGCTCGTCACCTCGGTGCGCAACGCGAGGTTGCCCGAGATCAGCACCAGCGCGCCGTACTCGGAGACCGCCCGCGCGAAGGACATCGCGGCACCAGCAGCGATCGCCGGCGCGAGCGCGGGCAGCAGGACACGCGCCCACGTCTGGACTCCCGAGGCGCCAAGGCTGCGCGCGGCCCGCTCCACGTCGGGATCGAGCTGCTCGAGCACCGGCTGGACGGCGCGCACCACGAAGGGCAGCGTCACGAACGCGAACGCGAGAAACACGGCCGCCCTGGTGTTGGCCACGTCGACGCCCACAGGGCTGCGCGGCCCGTAGAGCCCGAGCAGCACCAGTCCCGCGACGATGGTGGGCAGGGCGAACGGCACGTCGATGATGACCTCGATAGCCCTCTTCCCCACAAAGCGGTCGCGCACCAGCACCCACGCGATCGCGGTACCCACCACGACATTGAGCACCGTCACCAGCGCGGCCTGCCCGACCGTCAGCGTGATCGCGGCCAACGTCTGCGGGTTAGTCAGCACGGACCACGCACCGGCGACGCCTCCCGAGGCGGCGGCGGCCACGACGGCGCCGAGCGGGACGAGCACCAGCACCGACAGCCACAACACCGACAACCCGAGCGTCACGCCCGTGCCCCGAGTAAGGGTCGACCGGGCGGCCGCCCGCCGCCCCCTCAGGGGCGTACGGGCGGCACTGTCGGCCAGCGTCGTCACGACGACTTACCTGTCTCGACCTGGATCTGCGTGATGATGCCGGTGTCGGGGTCGAAGAACTCGGGGTTGGCCGCTTCCCAGCCGCCGAAGTCGTCGTCGATCGTCAGCAGCGCGGCCGGCGCAGGAAAGGGATCGGCGGGATCATTCGCACCCTCGACCTCGCCCACCTCGACGCCGTCGATCACAGGTCGGAAGCCGAGCTTCGCGAACTCCCCCTGCGCCTCAGGTGCGTAGAGGAAGTCGAGCCACGCCTCGGCTCGCGGATCGGCGTCCTTGAGCACCGCCCCGGGGTTGTCGATCCTGAGCGTCGTGTCTGGAAGCACGTAGTCGATTTCCTCACCTTCCTGCTTGGCGAGGATCGCCTCGTTCTCGTACGACAGCAGGACGTCACCCGTGCCCGACAGGAACGCGCTCGTGGCGTCGCGGCCGGAGCCGGGCAGCGCCACGACGTTGTCGAACAGTGCGCTCGTGTACTCCTTGGCGTCCTCTTCTGAGCCGCCGTCGGCGATCACCTGGCCCCAGCCAGCGAGGATGTTCCACCTGGCGGAGCCCGACGATCCGGGGTTGGGCGTGACGATCTCGACGCCGTCGGCGATGAGGTCGTCCCACGAGTCGACGCCGAGTGGGTTACCGGGCCTAACCGCGAACACCACGACGGACGACGACACGATGCCGCCATGCTCCCCCTCGTTCCAGTCCGCATCCACGAGCCCGGCGTCCACCAGCCGCGTCACATCGCCCTCGAGCGAGAAGTGCACATAGTCGGCGTCGAGGCCGGACTCGACGGCGCGGCTTTGGTCACCCGAGGCGCCATACGACTCGGTCCAGGTCACCCCCGCGCCCTCGTCGGTCTGGCTCCACAGCTCCTGGATCGCATTATTGGCGGCCTTGGGAACGGCGTAGCCCACGAGCGACAGGGTCGTGTCCTCCCCCGCCGCTGGCGCAGCGGCTGCCTCGCCGCTCGTCGCGGCCGCGGCATCGGTGGACGACGGAGACGACCCGGGGCTCGCGGGCGCGCAGGCGGTCACCACCATCGCCACGATTGCCGCTCCACCCACCTTGGCCCACGTCTTCGTCATGTCATCTCCTTCTTGTTTCTGACACCGGTGCGCGTCACCGGTGCGCGCCGCCGAGTCGTTTCGCCTGGTCCATCTTTTGGCGCATTCCTATCGGCTTGATAGAGATTAGGGACAACGGCAGGCCGTGTCAAGCGTGCCGGCCGACCGGGGCAGGCTCAGTCCGACGCCCCGCCGTGTCCGATAGCCTCACCACAGGGGCCACACACCACCGGGAGACCGCCACCGATGACCACTGGGCTACTCGATCGCGCTCGCATGCGGCTCTACGAGCCGCGGCCGCCACGCCGGCGCGCGCCGGGCATCCTTGAGCCGAGCTTTTCTGCCGTCGGGCTGGTGATCGCTCTGTGGTTTTTCTCGATCTCGCTCACGCCCTCCCTGCTGCCCCGCGAGGGGTGGGTTCAGGGCATCGAGTCGGGAGTGGCGGCGATGGTGGGATACGGCCTCGGCGCCAGCGCGTACGCGATCGCTCGGTTCCTCACGGTGCCCGCGGCGCACGGACGCGTGCGGGCCATCCTGCTGGTCTGCGCGCTCGGACTTATCGCGGTCCAAACCGGCTTCACCGTGTGGGCGTATGTGGGCTGGCAGAACGCCACCCGGCTCGACTTCGGCATGGAGCCCCTGTCGCCGCTCGTGTGGCCGGCGATCGTGCTCGTGGGCGCCGCGTCCGCCGCCATCCTCCTCATCATCGCCCGGACCGTCCGGACCCTGTTTCGCCAAGCCGACAACCTCGTGGATCGCTTCATGCCGCGTCGCCTTGCCGTCGCTACCGTGGGCGTCCTCCTCACCGGACTGCTGTGGTGGGTGGCCTCTGGCGCGTTCGTGAACGCCTTCTTCACCTTCTCCAACTGGACGTTTTCCGGACAGGACCTGCAAACCAACCCGGACGCCGCGCGCCCGCTGGACCCGACAAAGTCGGGCTCGCCAGCATCGGCCATCCTGTGGGAGGACCTGGGCCGCCAAGGCCGTTCTTTTGTCTCGGCCGGACCCACCGCGGCGGACATTGACGCCGCGGGACCCGGTGGCGCCCGCGAGCCCATCCGCGCCTACGTGGGCCTGCGTAGCGCCGAGACCCTCCAGGAGCGTGCCGACCTGCTGCTCGATGAACTCATCCGCACGGACGCGTTCGACCGCGAGGTCATGGTCGTCGCGACGACCACCGGCACGGGCTACCTCGACCCGCACGGCATGGACGCTTTAGAGTTCCTGGTCAATGGCGATACCGCGATCGCGGGCGCGCAATACTCGTACCTGCCCAGCTGGATCTCGCTGTTGGCGGACCAGGCCGAGGTCGAGGACACGAGTCGGGTGGTCTTCCGCACCATCCACGACTACTGGGCGACGCTGCCCGACAACACCCGCCCGCAGCTATACCTCTACGGCCTATCGCTCGGCACCACCGGAGTCGAGGCCATCCTGTCCAGCGTCGACATCCTCAACGAGCCCATCGACGGCGCCCTCATGACGGGCGCCCCCTTCCTCAACGAGATGCACTACGAGATCACCGAGGCACGCGACGACGACTCGACCGCCGCCCTCCCCGTCTTCAATAGCGGCCGCACCGTGCGCTTCGCGAATGAACGCGGCATCGCGCCCGGCAATGTGGCGGACTGGGGCACCACACGGTTGCTCTACCTGCAGCACGGCTCGGACCCCGTGGTGTGGTTCAACCAGCATCTGGCGTTCGAGGAGCCAGACTGGCTGCGCGACGGCGAGCGCGCCCCCGACGTGTCCGCGGAGATGGCCTGGTACCCCCTCGTCACGATGTGGCAGGTGCTGCTCGATATGCCGGCGGCGGGGTCCGTGCCCGAGGGCTTCGGCCATCTCTACACCGTCACCGCCAACCTTTGGGCGTGGGCGGCAGTCACGGATACGGACATGGCCGATGCGGATCTCACCGCGCTCGCCACTCACCTCGAGGAGAGGGCCGACGCCGCGGAGGCGGCACTCGAGGCTTCGCCCTCGTAGGGCGTGGGAAGGGTCACAATCCGGTCACGACCACGGCACGGCAACATACAACTCTGTATCCTTTTGCGAGGCGGGTGCTGCCGCGCGGTCCACGCCATCGAGACCGCGCGAGGCACCCGCTTCTGCCGGGTCGCGACGGCGAGCTGAGGGAGTCGTCGCGGCCCGGCTTTCTTGTGCCCGTACGGAATTACGCAATATCGCAACATCGTAATTGCTTTTTACGTGTCACCCCCGCTAGTCTCCGGATCAGGCTCGCTCCCCGAGCACGCCCGCGCGCCGATGCGCCGCCCCTTCACCTGATCGATGGAGTCCCCGTGAGACACCCGAGTACGCGCCTGTGCCCCGCCGCATGGCTTGCTGCACTCCTCTTGTCCCTGCTCACCGCGTCCGTGCTGGTCGCCGCACCCGCGCAGGCGGAAGAACGTCCCTCCGGATCGCTCACGTGGGGCGTCAAGTCCTCGTGGCGTTCGTACGTGACGATGTTCGGCGGCTCCATCGAGGGCTCCTCCGGGGCCACAGTGACCGCCGGCGTGGCGACCTTCCCACTGGGAACGGCCGACCTCGACGAGGACGGCGCCGGCACCGTGCAGTACTCGGGTGCCGTGTCGTACACCGTGCCGAGCCACGGCATCGACATCACGCTGACCGACCCGGCGGTGGTGATCGGCGCCGCCGGCGATGTCGTCGTCACGGTTGTGGCTGTCACGCAGGACGGCGACCAGGGCCGCGTGACTCTCGCATCCATCGACGAGTGGGCCACGTCCGAGGCCGGTGGCGCGGTGTCCGGGTCTGGACTCGCCACAACGGGGGCCGCCGGAGCGGCAACGGTCTTTGGCCGCTACGACGGCGAGGCATTCGACCCCATCACGCTGTCCTACCCCGCGCCGGTCGTGGTGGAGCCCGAGCCCGAGCCCGTCACGCCGACCGTGACCGTCTCGAAGACCACCGACCTCGATGGCGATGGCGAGACCGTCACCGTCACCGGCACCGGGTTCCTTCCGGCCACCGACGGTTCCACCTCCGGAACTCGTCCCCCGCTCGCCGGAAAGTTCACCGGCATCTACGTCACGTTCGGCAAGTACGCGGACGCATGGCAGCCCTCCACGGGCGCGGCATCCGCCGCCCGCGTCAACAACGACACCCGCTGGGCCGTCCCTGCGGAATCGATGGCCACCATCGGTGGTGTATCCGCCGGCGCCGTTGAGCTCCGCGCCGACGGCACCTTCACCGCCACCCTTGACGCCAGCGATTTCGCCCCCGAGGCCGACGGCACCTACGGCATCTACACGTATCCCGGCGGCGGAGCGAAGTACGCCCCCTTCGAGACTGCGACCCCGGTGACATTTGCCCAGCCCGAGCCGGAGCCCGTCGACCCACGCGTGACGGTCGCGCCCGAGGAAGACCTCGAGCCGGGCTCGACGGTGACGGTCTCCGCAACCCTGCCTGCCTTCGTCGACGGCACACCCACCTCGGTCTATGTGATGTGGTGCGCCGAAGGCGACGCGCCCGTCGGAACGGCGGAGGGGCGCCTCACCGGCGACGCCTGCGACGCGTCACAGCAGCAGTTTCTCTCCTCCGTGTCGCAGTACGGCGGAGCCGTGCCCGCCACCGGGACGGTGACGGGCGACGTGTGGGAGTTCACCACCACCCTTGCCGCGCCGGCTGCGTTTGGCGCGCACGTGTGCGCCGCTTCCGCGGATGCCACCGACGCCTGTGGCGTCTTCCTTCGCCTCGCGCACACCTTCCCCGGCAACTATTCACTCGACCAGTTTTACCCGGTGACGTTCGCGCACCCGGCGCTGGCCGAGCCGGTGGTGACGGTCACGCCGTCGACGAATCTCGACGGCGAGGGCGACATCGTGACGGTCACAGGAGCCGGCTTCCTGCCTGCTGCCGACGGCACCACCACCATGGCTCCGTATTACCCAGCTCCTCTGGCGGGCAGTTTCTCGGGCGCCTACGTCGCGTTCGGCAAGTTCGCCGACACGTGGAAGCCGTCGGAAGGCGCGGGCCGCGCGGCACGGAATACCGCCGACGTGTACTGGGGCATCTCTCGCGAGACCTATGACGCCCTGACCGACACCACCGGCTACCTGCCCATCGAGGCCGACGGCACGTTCAGCATCGAGCTCGAGGTCTCGGACTATGCGCCCGATGCCGCCGGCACCTACGGCGTCTACACCTACCCCGGCGGCGGCGTCGCCTATCCCCTCTTCGAGACCGCCACGGCGGTGACCTTCGCGGCCGACGAGCCGGTCGACCCCACCGATCCCGTCGACCCCGTCGACCCCACCGATCCCGTCGACCCCACCGACCCCGAGACCCCCGTCGAGCCCGCGAGTGGCGACCTGGTGTGGGGCATCGACAAGGAGTTCATCTCCTACGTCACCGGGCCCATCGCAGCCGGTCGCGTGTCGGTCAGCGGCGGCGCCCACAAGTCGGGCGAGCTCTTCACCTTCACGGCCGCAGGCGGGAACTCCGACCTCACGACGGGTACCGGCACGGCGAAGTTCACCGGCTCGGTGCACTTCACGGGACACCACGGCGCGCTCGACATCGCGCTGAAGGACCCGCAGATCACGCTCTCCAGCTCCACGCGGGCTCAGCTCACCGTCGTGGTCGACGGCAAGCGCATCGCGCTCGCCGACCTTAACGTGGGCGCGTCCCCCCGGACGGCCGGTAGCGGCTCGGTGACCCTCACCAAGGTGCCCGCAACCCTCACCGAGGCAGGATCCGTGGTGCTGACGTATGACGCTGGCACGGCCCTCGATCCCGTCAAGGTGACGCTCGGTGCGTCCAAGCCAGCCTCGGGCAGTGGCGACGGGTCCGGCAACGGCTCTGGCAATGGTTCGACCGGCGGCTCCGGTTCTGCGGGCGGCTCTCACGGAGGCTCGACGGGAGGATCGACTGGCAGTGATGGCGGCACCACCACGCCCGTGACGGTCACGGATGAGCCCGATACCTCCACCGCGGTCGTGGGACGCCTCACGTGGGGAATCAGCTCAGGCTTCCGCAACTACGTGACCGGCCCCATCGCACAGGGCCAGATCTCGGTGAGCGGCGCAAGCTCTAACGGCTCGACCTTTACGTTCCTGCAGACCGACGGCAACGCCGA
The DNA here is from genome assembly GCF_002090135.1 of Demequina sp. NBRC 110055. GTDB lineage: Bacteria > Actinomycetota > Actinomycetes > Actinomycetales > Demequinaceae > Demequina. The sequence goes on from NZ_BBRL01000009.1 coordinate 53,230, forward strand.
TGCCGAGGAGGGCACCGGTTCTGCGTCCTACGGCGGCTCGGTCACCTTCACCGGCCACCACGGTGCGCTGAGCTACACCTTTGCCAACCCGCAGGTGCGTCTCACCTCGCCCACCCGTGCCGTCCTGAGCGTGTCCGTCAACGGCTCGCGGATGGACTTCGCGAACCTGGGCCTCGCCTTCGGCACCCGTACTGAGCTCGACGGCGCCGTCCGCTACTCGGGCGTGCCCGCCTCCCTCACGGCCGCAGGGGCCGCCGTCCTGACGGGCCCCGGCGGTCAAAGCCTGGGCGTCGACCCCGTGACGGTGACGTTCGGTACGGACGCCGCCACGGCATCGGCTGGTGGTACGCGGGTGGTCCAGACGGCCGCTGTCGCCGAGGAGAGCGACGAGATCCCCGCGACCCCCCCGGCCACCGAGGGCATCGAACTCGACGAGGAGACCCTCGCAGCGCTGCTCGCGGGCGAGGTCGTCACCATCGCGGTGCCCGGATTCGAGGCGAACGAGCAGGGCATCCGCGTGGTCGTCTATTCGACGCCCACGCTCCTGGGCGAGGTGAACGCCGATGCCAACGGCGTTGCCACGTGGACCGGCTCCCTGCCCGCGTCGCTGACCGGCGAGCACACGCTCACCTTCCAGGGCTCGCAGGACGTCGGGATCGTGCTTGACATCCCTGCCTCGACCGCGGGCATGTGTGTGGCCGATGCGTCACTTGCCTGGGGTTTCAAGGAGTCCTTCCGCTCGTACATCGAGTCGACGATCGCGAACGGCGAATGGACGCTCGACGGCGTGACCGAGGAGGGCGGCATCTTCACGTTCGGTGACGGCGAGGCCGTCATCGACCCGGACGACACCACCGGCACCGTGTCGTGGACCGGCACCATCGATTTCACCGGCCACGACGGCGCGCTCGACACGACGATCGGAAACCCGGTCATCGAGCTCTCGGCTGATGGCACCTATCTGCTGCTCGACGTATCCGGCGACACGCAGGACGGGGCGGAAGTGTCGCGAACCGGCATCCGCTTCGCCGAGCTCGACCTCGGTGCAGCGGAGATGACGACCGAGGGCGAGGTTGTCACCGTTGCGGCACTTCCCGCCACGCTGACCCAGGCGGGAGCCGACGCGTTCGGCACCTACCCCGCCGGCGAGGCGCTCGACTCGCTGTCGGTGGCGCTGACGTCGGAGGACGGCTGCGTCCTGGCCATTGCCGGCGGCAGCACGGCGGCGGCAGAGGAGCCCGAGGAGGAGCCGTCGGCTGAGCCCTCCAGCGAGACCGCGGCCGTCGAGGCGGAGGCTCCCGTTGAGGAGTCCTCGAACGTCTGGATCTGGGCCGTCGTGGCCCTCGCGGTGCTCGGTGCCGCGGGCGCCGGCGTGGTGGCGGTGCGCCGCCGCGGCTAACACAGACTCACGAGGGGCGGCCGACGGGACATCGGTCGCCCCTCGTGCTGTACGCACTACCCGCGGTCGTGGAGCGTGACGAGATAGCCGTCGGGATCGGCGAAGACAAACGTGCGGCCGAAGGGCCCATCGAATGGTGGCGTCACGATGCGATGCCCGGCGGCCGCCAGAGCATCGTGAATGTGTTGCACCTCCGTCGCGTGCATCCACAGCGCGATGCCGACGCCAGGCCGCGCGGCGGGGAGCCCGTCCCCCTCGATCACGTCACGCAAGGCAAAGGCGATGGGCGTGGTGGCGAACACCACGGCGTGCGGGGGACCTGCGGGCGACCGCTCGAGGCCGAGGAACTCCTCGTAGAACGCTTGGGAGGCGACAAGATCGCTGACTTGCAGGGAGACGAAGTCGGGTCCGGTGACAGGCATAAGCCCTCCTCATTTAGGTGTCAGTTATGTGACATTCGGCAGCGTATGTCAGAATACTGACATGGCGCAAATCGACGACCAGATCGACCTCCCGACCTCGGTGGGATACCTCCTCAAAGAAGCCTCGAGCACCCTGCGGGCAACCATGGAACGTGCCCTGCGGCCGCTCGGGATGACGGTGACCCATTACTCGTGCCTGGAGCTCCTCGCACAGCGCCCCGGCCTGACCAATTCCGAGCTTGCGCGCGGAACCTTTGTGACCCGACAGTCGATGAACGTGCTCCTCCACGCGCTCGAACGCGATGGCTACGTCACACGCGCCGTCGATGCGGCATCGGGGCGCTCCATTCCCACGTCGCTCACCGCCTTCGGCGAAGCCGAGCGCGCGAAGGCCAGCGCTGCGGTCCGCGCTGTCGAATCGCGCATGACGAGCAGCCTCACGGAGGACGAGCGCACGCTCGCCTTCGACCTGCTGTCACGCATGACCGCAGCACTGAACTAGCGGAACTATCCCAGCCGCGCCCTGGCAGCCGAAACCGCGCCACCCATGAGGCTCCCGAGCCGCACATGTCCCCACGTGCGCCACGAGCGGGCTGGACCGCTAGCGGCGCGGAAGGACCAGCGGCGTGCCGTCGGGGCCGTCGAGCACATGCACCGGGAGGCCATAGACCCGTTCGATGAGCGCGGGCGTGAGCACGTCGGCGGGAGACCCGAGCGCGGCGATGCGGCCGCGCTCCATCACGGCGATGCGGTCGGCGTAGGCGGCCGCGAGCGAGAGGTCGTGGAGCACCACCGCGACCGCGACACCGTCGTGCGCGAGTGAGCGGGCCACGCGCAGCACGTCCTCCTGGTGCTTCAGGTCCAGGGCCGCGGTGGGCTCGTCGAGCAGCACCGCGCGGGTGCGCTGCGCGAGCACGCGCGCGAGGGACACTCGGGCACGCTCGCCCCCCGAGAGTGACGTAAAGGTCCGCTCGGTGAGGTGTGCGACGTCGCACGTGGCGAGGGCCTGGGCGATCGCCTCCTCGTCGCCGTCGGCCTCGGAGAGCCCCTGCCAGGGGGCCCGGCCCATCTCGACGACCTCCCACACGCGGAAGGGGAACGCCACCTGGTTGTCCTGCGCGAGCACCGCCCGACGCCGCGCGAGGTCGCCCGGGGTCCAGTCGCGCACGTCGCGATCGTCGAACGCGACGGTGCCCGACGAGGGCGAACGGTCGCCGGCGAGCACGCTCAGCAGCGTGGACTTCCCCGCCCCGTTGGGGCCCACCAGGGCCACGAGTTCACCGTGCGCGACGTCGATCGAGACGTCCTCGACCAAGGTCGCGGGGCCGATGCGCACGCCCACGCTCTCGGCGTGATAGGCCAGCGAGAGGGCGCCGGTCATGCCCACCCTCCTTGGCGCGCACGCGCGCGTCGCAAGAGGTAGAAGAAGAACGGTCCGCCGATGAGGGAGGTGAGGAGCCCGATGGGAAGCTCGGCGCCCGTGACGGCGGTGCGAGCGAACAAGTCGGCCCACACCAGCAGCACGGCGCCGCCCAAGAGCGACCCGGTCAGGAGCAGACGGTGCGCGGGTCCTAAGACCATGCGGATCGCGTGAGGAACCACGAGCCCCACGAACGAGATGATCCCAGCGAACGCGACGGCGGCCCCGGTGAGCACCGCGACCAGGACGATCGAGACGATCCTGAGGCGCTCCACGCGCAGACCCAGGTGGCCTGCGGTGCGCTCCCCCAGCGCCAGCAGGTCGTAGCGGCGAGCGAGCGCCAACGCGATGGTCGAGGCCGCCACGGCAAACACCGCGACCACCGCCACCTCGTTCCACCGCGAGCCATTGAGCGAACCCAACTGCCAGAACACGATCTGCTCACGCGCGGCGGAGTCGCCCACGAAGATCACGAGCGCCAGGCCGGCTCCCGCGAAGGCGTTGACGGCGATGCCAGTCAGCAGTAACGTCACCACCTCGGTGCGGCCACCTGCGCGCGCCATGACGTAGACCATCAGCGTGGCGCCCACTCCGCCGATGAACGCCATCGACGCCGTGCCCACCACCCCGGCGAGCACGCCCCCGGAGACGATGCCCAGCGCGGCACCCAGGGCCGCACCGGAGGACACACCTACCACGCCGGGTTCAGCGAGCGGATTGCCGAAGACCGCCTGCATCACGGCGCCGGCGACCGCGAGCGCCGCTCCCACGAGCAGGCTCATCGCGACGCGCGGGAACCGGATCTGCCACAGCGCCTCGTAGGTGATCTTGGACGAGGGTGCCCACGCGGTGTCGATGCCGATCCCGCGCAGCAGCGCGCCGATCACCTCGGTGACCGACACGGTGAGCTGACCCACCCCGGCGGATGCAATGACGCCCACCGCGAGCAGGACCGCGAGCGCGACGAACAGCGCGGCGGCACGCAGCCGCGGCCGCGACGCGGGGGCCAGTCCGGGCGCCCCGACGGGCGTTACCACTGCATCGGCCATCAGGACTCCGGCGCGTACACGGCGCGCGCGAGAGCGTCGAGGATCGCGGCCGATCGCGGCCCGAAGGCGAGCAACTGGCTGTCGGCCATGTCGACGATGCGGCGGTGCTGTCCGGCGGCCGTCAAGGCGATCGCGGGCTTGGCTTCGAGCAACCCGTCAACGCCACCCACCGAGTCGAGGCCGTGGCTCATCACCAAGATCACCTCGGGGTCGGCCGCCAGCATCGCCTCATCGGTCAGCGGCTTCATGCCGTCCAGGCCGATCTCGGCGGCGACATCTACGCCCGCAAGGCCCGCGACCAGGTCATCCGCACCCGACTCGTCGCCGAACATGTAGTAGATGCCCGAGGCGCCGCGCAGGTACAGCATCATGACCCGCAGCCCCTGCTCGGGTGCGAGGGCGGCGATCTCCGCGCGGGTCGCGGCGACGTCCCGCGCGATCTGCGCGGCGAGGTCCTCGCCGGCAGAGGCCACGCCGAGCGCCGCCGCGACCTGGCGCGCCAACTCACCGGCGCCGTCGAACGAAGCCTCGTTCTCGACATGGACCACCGGCACTCCCGCGTCAGCGATCTGCTCGACGGCATCGGTGGGACCGATGGACCCGTCGGTGATGACGACCGACGGCTCCAGTTCGAGCACCGCCTCAGGGTTGATGGTGTGCGACGACCCCGTCACAACCGGAATGTCCTCGGTCCCGGGAAACTCCGCAGCCACGTCACGACCCACGAGCGAGCCGCCCTGGCCCAGAGCCCACAGCGTCGCCGCAATCGAGCCGGACATGTCGAACGCCACCACGCGGGAGGTGTCGGCGACGTGCACCTCGACGTCGCCGCCACGCGTGTGCGAGGTCACGGCCACGGGCAACGTCGGAAGGGGTGCGGGATCGAGGACCTCGACGGCCGCATCGGCCATCGTGGCCGTCGAGGGCCCCTCGTAGGCATGTGGGTCGGCAAGCAGGTCGAGTTCGGCCAACGGTATGGCCGATGCCGTGGCGGGCTCAGCGGACGGCTCACCACTGGGGTCCACCACCGCCGATGGCGCAGTTGCCGCCGCCTGCGACGACGACTCGGCCTGGGGCGTCAGCGGCACGCACGCGCTCAGCGCCAGGGCAACGCTCACCGTCGCGGCGGCCTCCCAGGCGCCGCGACGCATCACAGTCAGGACGCCACGGGCGCGGGCTCGGCCTCGCCCAGCGCCTCGAAAATCGCGGCGTTGAAGTGGAACGCGCCCTTGGCCTCGGCCACGAGCGCTCGCTCCTGCTCGGGGGTGAAGCGCAAACCGTCGAGCTGCTCGCGATACGCACGCTTGTAGCGCACGGGCGAGTCGATCGCCTCGAAGCGGTAGAACGCGAGCTGGTCCGCGGTGGCGCCGTAGTGGCGGCCTACGAGCGCGGCGATGGCCTGGCCACCCGAAAGATCGCCCAGGTAGCGCGTGTAGTGGTGCGCGAGGTAGCGCGCCACGTCCTCCGGCGCAATCGCGAGAAGGTGGTCCACATAGGCCTGAGTGGCGGGATGCGCGGGGTGCGCGCTTTCCCAGTCGGCGGCGCCCAGGTGAGCGAGGTCGGAATCGATCGACGCAAAACGCGGCAGGGCCGGGTCGGCGAGGAACGCGGGGTCGCCCGGCTGGGGCGCGCGAGCCTCGAGCGCCCGATACACGTAGGCGTACTGCGCGAGATAACGGGTGTAGGCCGCGAGGTCAAGCTCGCCTCCCATCAGCCGCGTGATGAACGAGCGATTCTCGGTGTCCTTGTGCTCCACGGCGGTCGCGTCGCGCAATCGCGCGGCCAGGCCCGGGGCGTCCTCAGCGATGGTCATGCGAGGACCCTACCAATTACGCAAGGGATGTGTCACACAATTTCTCGACTGGAACGTGGCGCACAGGTCCCGTCACAGCATCGGCCATCTGTTCGACACATTTCCCCAAGTAGAATGTCCGGATGTTGCACCACGCGCCTTTGCTTACGACCATGGCGGTGGGCCTCGTGTTCGCCTTCGCGTTGGGATTCCTCGCGCAGAAGCTGCGCCTGTCCCCCATCGTCGGCTACCTCGCGGCCGGCTTGCTGATCGGCCCCTTCACTCCCGGCTTTGTGGGCGACACCGACGTCGCCTACGAACTGTCCGAGATCGGCGTCATCCTGCTGATGTTCGGCGTGGGACTGCACTTCTCCATCAAGGATCTCCTCGCGGTCAAGAAGGTCGCGCTTCCCGGCGCCATCTTGCAGATGACCGTCGCGACCGCGCTCGGCACCGGTGTGGGGCTGTGGCTGGATTGGTCGCTGGGCGCGTCGCTGCTGTTCGGCCTCGCCCTCTCGGTTGCCTCGACCGTGGTCATGCTGCGCGGGCTCGAGGACAAGCAGCTGCTCGACACCCGCGCGGGTCACATCGCGGTGGGCTGGCTCATCGTCGAGGACCTCGCCATGGTCATCGCGCTCGTGGTCATCCCGGTCCTCGCGGCCGGCGACGGCGGCCCCGGCGCCATCGCGGGCGAGCTCGCGTGGACCATCGTGAGGGTCGGCATCTTCGTCGCTCTCATGCTGGTGGTCGGCAAGCGCGTCATCCCCTGGGCGCTGGCCAAGGTCGCCGACACGGGCTCGCGCGAACTCTTCACGCTGTCGATTCTGGCAATCGCCATGGGAGTCGCGGTGGGCGCGGCCTACCTGTTCGAGGTGTCCTTCGCGCTCGGCGCGTTCTTCGCGGGCATGATCATGCGCGAGTCCGACCTCTCCCACCGCGCCGCCGAGGACTCCCTGCCGCTGCGCGACACGTTCTCCGTGCTGTTCTTCGTCTCCGTCGGGATGCTGGTCGACTGGCACGTCGTGATCGAGGCGCCGCTCGCGCTGCTGGTGACAACCCTGGTCATCGTGGTCGGCAAGTCCGCGGTTGCCTACGCGCTGGTGCGCGCGCTCAGGTATTCGCGGCGCATGTCGCTGGTGGTCGCGGCGGCCCTCGCGCAGATCGGTGAGTTCTCCTTCATCCTCGTCACGCTCGGCGGCGACCTGGAGATCCTGTCGCAGGATGCGCAGGACCTGGTGCTGGGCGCCGCGATCCTCTCGATCATTCTCAACCCCCTACTGTTCGCGTGGGCGAGCCGCTGGTACCGCGACGGCACCGACGAGGATCAGGCGTCCGATGCCGTGGTCACCTACGAGGGCTCCGAACACGTGATCCTGGTGGGCTTCGGGCGGGTCGGCACGCGCACCGCGATGGCCCTGTGGCAGGCCGATGTGCCCACCGTCGTGATCGACGACGACGAGAACAAGGTGACGGCGCTGCGCGAGGACGGCCGCGAGGCGATCCTGGGCTCCGCCGTGCGCTCCAAGGTGCTGCGCGCGGCCGGCCTCGACGTCGCCACGACCGTGGTCATCGCCATCCCCGACCCGCTGAATGCGGGCGCCATCACGGCCAAGATTAAGCGCCTGGCTCCCGCCGTGCGCGTGGTCGCCCGCGGCCAGAACGACACCGACGTGGCGTACCTGACGGAGATGGGCGCGGACCGCGTCATCGTGGGCGTGCACGAGGTCGCGGATCTGATGGCCACGGACGTGCTCACCGAGCCCGAGGAAGCCTCCTAGGGCGAGGCGTCACGCCCCGGCGTAGGGTGGCGAGCATGAGCGACGCGGCTACCCGGATCGATGCCTTGGCAAAGATGGTCGACCAGGCGCTGAGCGCGGCCTTCCGCAGCGTGCTGGCCGACCACTCGACCACCATGGACGAGTTCGTGATGCTCGGATTGCTGGTGAGGGCGGACGGACCCTTGCCGTGGGACGCGCTCGAGGCGCGGATGCCCGGTGCCCCGTCGGCGGCGTCCCTCACCCACACGTGGACCGGGCTCGCCAACGGCGGCTGGGCACACGAGGACGACGGCATCTGCCTCGTCACCGACGAGGGCCGCGCGGCCTACGACGACCTCCACGCCGAGATCGACGCGCTCCACGAGCGGGCCGTCGCGGGTGTTGGCGACGCGGACTACACCCGGGCCGTCGCAGTCCTCACACGGATGCTCGACAACCTGGACTGAGCGGCAGCCGGCCGCCGCATCGGCCGGAAAAACGACGATGCCCCCGGCGACGGCCGAGGGCATCGTGGTGATGGGGGCTAGTCGCGGTCGCCCGCGCGCTCCTTGATGATGAAGGTCAGCAGGATCCAGCCGGCCAGCGCCGAGGCGAGCCACACGATGAGCGCACCCAGCAACCAAGCGGTCACGCCGTCGATGGTGAGGCCGTCGCTGAACAGCGTGGTGAGGAACAGGGCGACGATGGTCGAGATCAGCGCCACACCACCCTGCAGCGCCTTGGCGTACTTGTGCGCCATCTTCAGGATGAAGGGCGACAGCACGGCCTGCGCGACCACGAAGATCACGACGGCGGTGATGAAGCCGCTGAGCTGAGTGTCGAAGCCGTCGACGACCGCGTCCGCGACCCAGAGACCGATGACCGCCGCAAGGAGGCTGGTCAGGACGTTCCACAGGAATCTCACCATGGGGCTGAAACTACTCCTACCAGCGCTCTTTCGCATCAGAAAGACCGCAACACGGTGGCTATTCGGTTTGCGAAGTGTTCGCTTTCAGCACCCTTGTGCCGTCACGCTCGTACTTAAAGATCGTGAACAGCGCGGCGACCGCGAGGATCATCCCTATCGGGCCGAGCACGCCACCGATTGACGGCCCCACGGCATCGGCGCTGTCGGTGGCATCGGACAGCAGCGAGCCCGCGTCCCAAAGCGCGTGAATCATCATGCCCAGCACGATCGTCCCCGTCACACGGCGCGAGACGTAGAAGATCGATCCGAACAGGAATGCCATGACGATTTGAAGCCCGGTCTGGGCGACACTCTGGCCAAAGAAGGCGTTGATCGCGTGCAGGAACCCGAACATCAGGCAGGTAAAGAACCATACGAAGATCTCGCCGCCGCGGCCACGTGCGCCCACCACGAGCACACCGCGGCACACCAACTCCTCGGCGAAGCCGACCAGTGCGACACCCGCGATGATGGCCACGATCTGGTTGGTCGCGATCGCCCCGAAGTCCGAGCCGAGCACCGTGGCTAGCCCACCCAGTCCGAAGAGCACTGGCGCTAACAGCATCCACCGAGGAGCGTTGCGCCGGCCTTCACTGATCGCCGGGCGCCACCAGCCCAGCGCGGTGGTGGCAATGATGAGGAACACAGAGCCGACCGCCACAGGAACGACGATGCCGTCGACGGCCTGCTCGGTGGAGTCCTGGACGCTTCCATAGTCGACGTCGTTGACCGTCCACATCACGAACATGATGGCGGCGTACCCGAGGAAGACGGCGAGGGCGATCCCGACCGTGGGCTTGACGCGAACGTCGCTTGGAGGCGGTGTGGTCATGGCGCTCCCTCGAGTCTCGCGAGCACTGTGCCCGCGTACCTCACGCTAACGCTCGTGCGGGCAGACCGCCGGGTATCACTCGACGCCGCGCATGACCCTGTTCCACGCGTGGGTCAGCGCGACGGTCTCGATGATCGCCCCCAGTTGCACCCGGGTGAAGTAGGGCGCGGCGGCCTCACGGGCGCTCGCCTCGAGGCTGCGCGGGGCGTCCGTGAGGACCTCGGCGAGGCGCAGCGCCGCCGCATCCCCCTCGCTCACAAGCCCGTCACGCATGGCGTGGACCGGGCGCGCGAGCGCGGAGATGACCTCGGGGCGTACGCCGAGGGCGGTGAGCGCCTCCGAGTGCAGGCGGATGGAGAACGCGCATCCGTTGAGGTGGCTGACGCGCAGGCGGAGCATGTCGCGCAGGCGCGGCTTCAGCTCCGTGCCTACCTGTGCGTCGAAGTCCTCGAGCGCCTTCATGAACTCGGGACGAATCCTCGCCTCACTCACCCCAGCGACGGTAGCAAGCGAATGTGTCCGGTATCTTTCGCCGCGCGGCGAGCCCATGCTCGCGGACGGCACCGATCAGCGTGAGACGGGGGCCCGCGAGCGCGAGCCCCCACTACCTCAGTCAACCCCACGGATTGGGGTGGGACGCGTCTGTTCTGGAAGAATGGCCAGCATGACTGCGCGTATCCCGGAGAAGGCCACCGTCGACGGACTCGAGGACCGCTGGAACGCGTCCTGGGAAACCGACGGAACCTACCGTTTCGACGAGTCGGCCGAGCGCGCGCAGGTGTACTCGATCGACACCCCGCCGCCCACCGTCTCCGGCTCCCTGCACGTGGGCCACGTGTTCTCCTACACGCACACCGACGTCGTCGCACGCTTCCAGCGCATGAGCGGGCGTGAGGTCTTCTACCCCATGGGCTGGGACGACAACGGACTGCCCACCGAGCGCCGCGTGCAGAACTACTTCGGCGTACGCTGCGACCCCACGCTTCCCTACGAGCCCGGGTTTGTGCCCCCGTTCGAGGGCGGCGAGGGCAAGTCTGTTAAAGCCGCCGACCAGCAGCCGATCTCGCGTCGCAACTTCATCGAACTGTGTGAGCGCCTCACCGAGGAGGACGAGCAGCAGTTCGAGCACCTGTGGCGCCGCCTGGGCCTGTCCGTCGACTGGTCGCGCACCTACCAGACCATCTCGCCGTCCTCGCAGGCCGTCGCCCAGCAGGCATTCCTGCGCTCGCTCAAGCGAGGCGAGGCGTACCAGGCGGAGGCCCCCACGCTGTGGGACGTGACCTTCCGCACCGCTGTCGCGCAGGCCGAGCTCGAGGACCGCGAGCGTCCCGGCGCCTATCACCGCCTGGCCTTCGAGCCCGCCGGTGACATGGAGGAGGCCACCGGTTCCTTCGAGTCCGTGTGGATCGAGACCACCCGTCCCGAACTGCTCGCCGCTTGTGTGGCGCTCGTGGCGCACCCCGACGATTCTCGATATCAAGGGCTGTTCGGCAAGCACGTGCGCACGCCCCTGTTCGGCGTCGAGGTGCCCGTGGTGCCCCACCGCCTCGCGCAGCCCGACAAGGGCTCCGGCATCGCGATGATCTGTACCTTCGGCGACGTCACCGACGTGATCTGGTGGCGCGAGCTGAACCTGCCGATGCGCTCGATCCTGGGCCGCGACGGCCGCGTGCTCCCCGAAGCGCCCGCGGGTCTCGAGTCCGAGGCCGCGCAGGCCGCCTACGCCGAGATCGCCGGCATGACCGTCTTCTCCGCCCAGAAGCGCATCGTGGAGATGCTGCGCGAGGCGGACCTCATGGACGGCGACCCCAAGCCCATCCAGCACCCCGTGAAGTTCTTCGAAAAGGGCGACAAGCCGCTCGAGATCGTCACGTCGCGCCAGTGGTACATCGCCAACGGCGGCCGCGACGCTCAGCTGCGCACCGCGCTGCTCGGCCGCGGCGAGGAGCTCTCGTTTGTCCCCTCGCACATGGGCAAGCGCTACGAGAACTGGGTCAATGGCCTCACCGGCGACTGGCTGATCTCGCGTCAGCGCTTCTTCGGCGTGCCGATCCCCGTGTGGTACCCGCTGGATGCCGAGGGCGAGATCGTCTGGGACTCCCCCATCCTCCCGTCCGAGGACTCGCTGCCCGTGGACCCGTCGGCCGATGTGGCGCCGGGGTTCACCGAGGACCAGCGTGACGTGCCCGGCGGCTTCACCGGCGAGAAGGACATCATGGACACGTGGGCGACGTCCTCGCTCACGCCCCAGATCGTGTGCGGCTGGCGCGATAACCCGGCGCTGTTCGCGAAGACGTTCCCCATGGACCTGCGCCCCCAGGGCCAGGACATCATCCGCACCTGGCTGTTCTCCACCGTGGTGCGCTCGCACCTCGAGCACGGCGCGCTGCCGTGGAAGCACGCCGCGATCTCCGGCTGGATCCTCGACCCCGACCGCAAGAAGATGTCGAAGTCGAAGGGCAACGTGGTCACGCCCCTGGGCCTGCTCGAGCAGCACGGCTCCGACGCGGTGCGCTACTGGGCGGCCTCCGCTCGCCTGGGCACGGACGCGGCCTTCGACGAGGGCCAGATGAAGATCGGCCGGCGCCTCGCCAACAAGGTGCTGAACGCCTCGAAGTTCGCGCTGGGTGCCACCGGCATCGCCACGGCCGCCAACTCCTCGCTTGAGGAAGGCATCGCCGCGACCGCCCACGTCACGGGCGGCGTCATCAGCGGTGGCGTGGCCGGCGGTGCGGCGGGCGACGCCCACCCCGCGGCGATGGACGCGGATGGCTCGCTCGTCACCGAGCCCCTCGACCGTGCGCTCCTGGCCGCCCTGGCGGACGTCGTGGACACCGCCACGACGGCGTTTGGCTCGTACGACCACACCCGCGCCCTCGAGCAGGCCGAGACCCTGTTCTGGACCTTCTGCGACGACTACGTGGAGCTCGTGAAGACTCGCGCCTACGACGGCGCCGCGCCCGGCGAGGACATCGACCCGCTCGCGCCGTGCTCGCCGGGCGCCGCGTCCGCGCGTGCGACGCTGGTCATCGCGCTCGACACGTTCCTGCGCCTGTTCGCGCCGTTCCTGCCGTTCGCAACGGAGGAGGTGTGGTCGTGGTTCCGTCCCGGCACTGTGCACCGCGCCGCATGGCCCTCTGCCGAGCCCCTGCGCCTGGCCGCCGGCGACGCCTCGCCCTCGCTCGTGGGCGCCGCCGGCGAGGCCCTCGCGACGCTGCGCAAGCTCAAGTCCGAGGCGAAGGTCTCGCAGCGCACCGAGTTGGTCTCGGTCGACCTGCTGGTGCCCGAGTCGAAGGTGGCCGCGGTCCACTCGGCCCGCGCCGACCTGATGGCGGCCGGACGCGTGCAGTCGCTGCAGATCGTCGACGCGGTCGCGGCGCTGGATGCGTCGGTCGACGGCGGCGACTCGGATGGTTCCTCGGAGGAGATCGCCGACCCGACCGTGATGCGCACCGAGAACGCGGTCCTGGCTCAGTAGCCGCGCCCCCAGCGCTCCCAGCGCCCCATGGGACACTCACCGTCGCGCTGAGCGAATCCGTGTGTCCTATGGGGCGCTCGCCGTTTCACGGCACCGTTGTCCCCAGTGCGCACGCCCACCCTGAGCTGTCCCCAAACCGACTCGACGCGTAGGCCGCAGGTACCGGCGGCGTCTACAAAAGTCGCATGCGACCACTACGTGCGCTTCCAGAATCCGCGGGAACACTCGGCGAGATGCTCTCGCGACGCCCGCATGCGTTCAGCTACCGCGAGTTGACGGCGCTGTCTACCGAGGGAGCTGTGCGGGCAGCGCTCGCGCGCGGTGAGATTGTTCGCTTGCTACCCGACTGCTACGTCGCTGCAGAACACTCCGACTCCTTCGCCGCCCGCGCGGATGCCGCGCTCACCTGGGCCGGGCCTCGCGCCTACCTCGGCGGCGCAAGCGCGCTTCACCTGTGGCACGCCATCGATCTCCCTCGCTCACACATCGATGTGTGCGTTCCCCATGCTGACCGGCCACGAGGACCAGCTTGGGTGAAGGTGCGTCGACTGAGTTATGAGGTCGAGACCCGGTCGGTAGGCCGGTTACGCGTCGCGATGCCTGCGTTCGCACTCGTGCAAGGCTACGGCGACATTCCGCGCACCGCACGCACCGAGGCGGTGTACCGCCTCATCCACGATGGAGTCTCCGTCGACGACCTTGACCTCGCACTCGGGTCCGTGCCCCGTGTCCGTGAACGACGAGAGCTCACTCGTCACATCGACGCGGCGCTTCAAGGCGCGGAGAGTTGGCTGGAGGAAGAGAGCCTCTTCACCGTGTTCAACACGCGCGAGTTCGGGCGTTTCATGCGTCAGCACGTGATCCGGTCCGCACACGGCCGGTATCGGCTCGACATGTATGACCCCGTGACCCGGACCGCCGTTGAACTCGATGGCGCCGCGTGGCACGGGGCGCCCGACCAACGCGCCCGTGACCTGCAGCGTGATGCCGATCTCGCGGCGATGGGCATTCAAACGGTCCGGCTCACCTATCGCGACATCGTGGAGCGGCCGCAGTGGTGCCGCCAGGTTGTCCGCGAGGTGCTCACGCGGCGGTCACAGCGCTGAGTGCCCCATAGCGCACACAGATCTTCCGGGAGCGACGGTGAGTGTCCCATGGGGCGCGGCCCGGCGCAGGTGGGTGCGGGCGGCGGAGGCCGCGGTGCCGCAGTCCTAGGCCGCGCCCTCCTGGCGCTCCTCGCGGAAGATGTAGGACGGCAGCACTCGGGACATCACGGTGTCGCGGGTCACGACCACGCGGCCGATGTCCTCGCGGCCCGGCACGTCGAACATGGTCTCCTGGAGGACCTCCTCCATGATGGCGCGCAGGCCACGCGCGCCGGTGCCCCGCTCGAGCGCCTGCTCGGCGATGGCCTCCACGGCCTCCCGGTCAAACTCGAGCTCCACGCCGTCGATCTCGAACATGCGCTGGTACTGCTTGACCAGCGCGTTCTTGGGCTCGGTGAGGATCGACACCATCGCGTCGACGTCGAGCGGAGCGACGGTCGCGGTCACCGGCATGCGGCCGATGAACTCGGGAATCAGGCCAAACTTGTGAAGGTCGGCGGGGGTGACCTGCGCGAAGAGGTCCGAGTTGTCGGCCTCCTTCAGCTGCGCGCCGAAGCCGATGCCCTTGCGTCCCACGCGCGACGAGATGATCTCCTCGAGTCCAGCAAACGCGCCGCCCAGGATGAACAGCACGTTGGTGGTGTCGATCTGGATGAACTCCTGGTGGGGGTGCTTGCGGCCACCCTGCGGCGGCACGGACGCCTGGGCGCCCTCGAGGATCTTCAGCAGCGCCTGCTGCACGCCCTCACCGGAGACGTCGCGCGTGATCGAGGGGTTCTCGGCCTTGCGCGCGACCTTGTCGATCTCGTCGATGTAGATGATGCCGTGCTGGGCCTTGTCGACGTCGTAGTCGGCGGCCTGCAGCAGCTTAAGCAGGATGTTCTCGACGTCCTCGCCCACGTAGCCCGCCTCGGTCAGGGCGGTGGCGTCGGCGATGGCGAACGGCACATTGAGCATGCGCGCGAGGGTCTGCGCGAGGTAGGTCTTGCCGGTTCCCGTGGGGCCGATGAACAGCACGTTGGACTTCGCGATGTCGACCTGGTCCTCGCCGGCCTTGCCGATGGTCTCGCCCGCACGCACGCGCTTGTAGTGGTTGTACACCGCGACCGACAGCGCACGCTTGGCGGCGTCCTGGCCGATGATGTACTGGCCCAAGAAGTCGAAGATCTCGCGGGGCTTGGGGAGGTCCGTCAGTTCGGCCTCCGCGGCCTCGGCGAACTCCTCCTCAATGATCTCGTTGCACAGCTCGATGCATTCATCGCAAATGTAGACCCCGGGTCCTGCGATGAGCTTGCGCACCTGCTTCTGGGTCTTGCCACAGAACGAGCACTTCAGCAGGTCACCGCTGTCTGCCGGACGAGTCATCGAGATCTCCCTCCACGAGCCCCCGGGCCAACTCCGGAAGCCGTACGCATTCAGGCTACCCACGCCCACTGACACGTGCCGGGCGACGCGCCGCCCTACGCCGTCGGCGGACAGCACCGTCAGGCGCCGGGCGGAGGGCCGATGCGACCCTCACCGGGTATTCGGTCTCGCCCGAGCAGGGGTTGGGTCCGCGTCGTCGGCGCTGGACCCGGAGCCGGGGCGAGGGCCCCGGCGCGCAGCAAGACGGCCGCCTCCCCGAAGGGAGACGGCCGCCCGATGACGCGTGGAAACTAGCCCTGAGCCTTCTCGATAGCGCGGTCCTCGGGAGCCACGGTGTCGACGCCCTTGCGGGACGCGAGCACCTGGTCCACCAGGCCGTACTCAAGGGACTCGTTGGCCGACAGGAAGCGGTCGCGCTCGATGTCCTCGCGCACCTTCTCCGCAGTCTGGCCGGTGTGCTTGGCGAGCGTGTACTCGAGCCACTCGCGCATGCGGATCATCTCTTCGGCGTAGATCTCGATGTCCGAGGCCTGCGCACGTGCACCCTGCTCGATGCGGGGCTGGTGGATCATCACGCGGGCGTTGGGCAGCGCGAGGCGCTTGCCGGGCGAACCCGCCGCGAGCAGCACCGCCGCCGCCGAGGCCGCCTGGCCCAGGCACACGGTGGACACCTGCGGCTTGATGTACTGCATGGTGTCGTAGATCGCCGTGAGCGCGGTCTGCGAGCCGCCGGGCGAGTTGATGTACAGCGTGATGTCGCGGTCGGGGTCCTGGGACTCGAGCACGAGTAGCTGCGCCATCACGTCATCCGCGGAGGCGTCGTCGATCTGCACGCCGAGGAAGATGATGCGGTCCTCGAACAGCTTCGCGTAGGGGTCCTGACGCTTGAAGCCGTAGGCCGTGCGCTCCTCAAACGAGGGCAGGATGTAGCGCGACGAGGGGCCGGCCGGGGCCGCTCCCCCGAAGCCTGCGGTGCGGGCTCCGGCCTGCATGGCCTGGTAGATCTCGCTCATGCCTTGCCTCCCTGCGACGCGTCGCCGGCCTCGGCCGCGTGCGTGATGACCTTGTCGACGAAGCCGTACTCGAGGGCTTCCTCGGCGGTGAACCAGCGGTCGCGGTCCGCGTCCTTATTGATCTGCTCGGGCGTCTTGCCGGTCTGTTCCGCGGTGAGGTTCGCGAGCGTCTTCTTCATGTGCATGATGAGCTCGGCGTTGATGCGGATGTCCGTCGTGGTGCCGTAGATGCCGCCCGAGGGCTGGTGCATCATCACGCGGGCGTGGGGCGTCGCGAAACGCTTGCCCTGCGCACCCGAGGACAGCAAGAACTGTCCCATCGACGCGGCCATGCCCATCGCCACGGTCGCGACGTCGGGCTTGATGTACTGCATGGTGTCGTAGATCGCCATGCCCGCGGTGATCGAGCCACCGGGCGAGTTGATGTACAGGTAAATGTCCTTATCGGGGTCCTCGGCGGCCAGCAGCATCATCTGCGCGCAGATGGCGTTGGCGTTGTCGTCGCGGACCTCGTCACCGAGCCAGATGATGCGCTCGCGCAGCAACCGGTTGAAGATCGAGTCGCTCAGCCCCATCCCGGGACCGTCGGCTCGTGCCGTGATGTCGTTCACGTTTCCTCCTGATCGAACGTCTTGCTCGACCCTAACGCCCGCCACCCACGCGACATTGCCGTTTCACCCCTGGTTTCGCTACGGGGTGAACACGTGTCGTCACCCTGAGAGAGGGGTCGGGGATTCCCCTTGGTGAGGTTCGCCCTTATGGCCGATGCCGTGGCCGGCCCCCGTCCCTAGGCTCGGTTTCAGACGCATCAGACATAAGGGGACGTCATGACCGACAACACGCAGCAACCACAGCCCGAACCGGAGCAGCAGCAGCCCCAGCAGCCGCCGCAGCAGCAGCACTACGCGGCGCCCCAATACGCCGCTCCGCAGTATGGCCAGCCGCAATACGCCCAGCCCGGCTACACGCCAGGGCCGCGTCCGGGCACCGAGAAGAACTGGATGAACATCACGTCGCTGGCCCTGTCGCTGGGCGGCCTCGTGACCGGCATCACCGTGATCCCCGGCATCATTTTCGGCCACCTGGGCCTGAGTGCCGCCAAGCGCGGCGAGGCGGACAACCGCTCGCTGGGCCTCGCGGGACTCATCACGGGGTACGTCATCCTCGCGCTGGGCCTCCTCGTCCTCATCGCCACTCTCGTGTTCTTCGGTGCCGCGGTCGGCGGAATCGTCCAGGAGTGCACGGGCGACAACCCCGCCGAGTGGTGCACCGACAGCTCCGCCACCAACGCGTGGACGGCGGTCACCGGCATCCCCGCCTGACCGCCCTCCCGGCCCTGGCATCGGCCGTTCCTCCGTTGCCAAGGCCACCACCGCATCGGCCGCCCGCCATCAGCGGCCGGAGCAACGCGAAGGCCCCGCCTCCCTCATGGGAGACGGGGCCTTCGTCGCGGGTGGGGCGCCTTACTCGGCGGCCTCCTCCTCGGTCTTCTCGTCCTCGACCGAGCCGATCACCGGGGACAGGTCCACGGCGTTGCCCGCGGTGTCCTTCACGGTGGTGCGGCGCAGCGCGAAGGCGGTGGCCTTCGAGCGCGCGACCTCGGCGACGATCGCGGGGATCTGGCCGGCCTGCTCGACCTGCTGGATGAACGTGTTGGGGTCCATGCCGTACTGGCGGGACTGGTTCAGCAGGTAGTCGAGGAGCTCGTTCTGCTGGACCTCGATGTCGAGGTCCTCGGCGAGCTGGTCGAGGAGGATCTGCGCGCGCAGGGCGTTGTGCGCCTCCTCGGTGACCTCGGCGCGGTGGGTGTCGTCCTCAAGGCGGTTCTCGTTCTCGAGGTGCGAGTGCACCTCGTTCTCGATGACCTTCTTGGGAAGCTCGAAGTCGGTCGCGTCCTTGAGGGCGTCGATGAGCTTCTCGCGGGCCTGGACGGCCTGGTTGTTGGTCTTGATCTTGGTGACCTGAGCCTTCAGGTCCTCCTTGAGCTCGTCGACCGTGTCGAACTCCGAGGCGAGCTGAGCGAAGTCGTCGTCCACCTCGGGAAGCTCGCGCTCCTTGACGGCGGTCACCTTGACGGTGATCTGCGCCTTCTCACCGGCGTGGTCGCCGGCGGCGAGCGGCGCCTCGAAGGTGGTCTCCTCGTCGGCGGACAGGCCGATGAGGGCGTCGTCCATGCCCTCGAGCATGTTGCCGTTGCCCACCTGGTACGAGGTGCCCTGAACGTTGTCGATCTCTTCGTCGCCCAGCTTGGCGGCCAGGTCGATCGTGGTGAAGTCGCCGTCCTTCACGGGGCGGTCAACGGTCTTGAGCGAGCCGAAACGCTCACGCAGGTTGTCCAGGCGCTCCTGAACGTCCTCATCGGTGACCTCGATGGGGTCGACCTCGAGGGTCAGCGACTCGGCGGCGGGCAGCTCGACCTCGGGGCGGATCTCCACCTCGGCGGTGAACTCGAGACCCTCGAAACCCTCCTCCGAGCCGGGGATCTTCACGACCTCAACCTCGGGCTGGCCGAAGGGGCGGATGCCCTGCTCCTCGACGGCCTCGGAGTACCAGCCGGGCAGGCCGTCGTTGACAGCGTGCTCGATGATGGCGCCCTTGCCCACGCGGGTTTCGAGGATGCGCGGCGGCACCTTGCCCTTGCGGAAACCGGGAATCTGGACCTCTTCGCCGATGTGGGCGTAAGCGTGGTCCATGGAGGGCTTGAGGTCCTCCTCGGTGAGGGTAACCGTCAGCTTGACGGTCGTGGCGTCGATCTTCTCGAGGGCGCTGGTCACTGATGTGCTCCTGAATTGAGGTTTTGGCCTGCGGCCGTCATGCGGGATTCCCGCACAGATAGGCAACCCCACGAGTGTAGTGCGGTATGGGGCGTGTGCCCAATCGGTTTCGCTGATGGCCGATGCGTGAGCCTGCGGGGCCTCGTCTCGCTCGCCGAGACCCCGCGCGCGACCGCCCTACTGCCGGAGCCGGGAGGTGACGAGTCCCGCGCCGATTCCCATGAGCGCGACCGCGAGGCTCGCCCACCCGACCGTGTCGGCACCCGGGCCCGTCTGCGCCAGTTGCTCAGCCCCTGACACGTCACCCGTGCCGGTCTGTGCCGGCTCGTCGACCCCTGACACGTCACCGGTGCCCGTCTGTGCCGGCTCGTCGACCCCTGACACGTCACCGGTGCCCGTCTGTGCCGGCTCGTCGACCCCGGACACGCCGCCGGGTCCCGCGGCCTGAACCTCGATGACGACGGCGGCGGTGCTCCCCGACTCCGCGTGTGTCGCCGTGACGGTGTGCGGCGAGGCGTGAGGGAAGGTCACGGTGAGCCCATCAACGACGTCCGACGCGACATCGGAGCTCAGCACCACGTCGCCCGGGTCAAGCGCTACGACGTTGCCGAAGGCGTCGGTAGCGCGGGGAGCGAAGGTGAGCGATGCACCTTGGTCAACGGTGGTCGCCTCGGCGTCCAGTTCGAGAGCGGCCACCGCCCCGGGCGCGACGGACACGGTGACATCGAGCGTGCTCGAGCCCACATCATTGGACGCCTCAAGGGTGAACGCCGCTTCGCCTGCCGTGGTCGGCGTGCCGGAGATCGCCCCCGTGGCCGGGTCGAGGACGAGCCCATCGGGGAGCATGCCCGCGCCAATCGAGACGTCCGCCGCCGGGTCGCCCGGCTCGAAGTCGGGCGTGTACGCGAAAGCCTGACCCGCAGTCGCCACGGCCGTGGCCGGCCCGCTGAGTGAGGGCGCGGCGATGACCGCAATGGTGACCGGCTGGGCCTCGGACACGCCGCCGGGCCCCGTCACGACGACATCGACAGTGGCGTCGACGGCGTCGGACGTCGGCGTGCCCGTGATGGTGCCGGTCGCGCTATCGAGCTCGAGGCCACGCGGAAGAGTGCCGCCCGCCAGCGAGAAGTCGGTCGCGGGACCGCGATCGGGATCGGGCGAGAGCGTCGCCTCATACGGCTGGCCGACCACCGCATCGGGAAGCTCGTCGAGCGCCAACCGCGGCGGCTCAAGAATGTCGAGGTCAAGCGTCGCACCGTAGTAACACAACGGGTCGGAGCCGGACGTGTCAGAAAGCGTGAGCAGCCAGGTACCGGCCGCCTGCTCGCCGTCGAAGGCCGCGAGCGGCTCGGCGGGTCGGAACGTGCCGCTGACCGGGATCCCGGAATCTGTCGAGCCGACAGCAGCGCTCGCCTCATCGTCGAGCGTCACCTGAACGCGCTCGCCCGGCACATCGACATCGCCGTAACTCGGCGCGCCGCGGTCATCGTCGATGAGCACCACCGACGTGCCCGCTGGCGACTCCAGCACGGCCTTGATTTCTTGGAAATAAGGCTCGCCATCGTCCGGAGGCAGGCAGGGGTCGTCGGTCTTCTGGAAGTCGAGCGTGATCGAAGCATGTGTCACCACCCCTGCCGTCGCGACTCCAAACGAGCGCGTCGTGGACCCGTCGTCGATCTCGAGGGGAGCGTTATCGGGGACGTCGTCGACGCCGAGCGAGGCGGCGCTCGCCGCAGGCGCGAGCGCGACCATTGCAGCGGTCGCGGCAGCGATGGCGGTCAAGGGACTCAGGGTGCGGCTCATGAAGGTCACGACCCTCGACTGTAGGAGCGTCGTGACCGCGAGGCGAGGACGCGCACGCAATGCTCAGGCCCACCTCAGAACTTCCTCAGGACTCGCCTCCGGCCCCCTGTCCCCGGGAGCGCGCAAGGGTGCGGGCGCGAGCCGCGCGCACGCGTGGGCCGTTGGTCGCGCGCGGCGCGCGGCCGTCGCCCCTACACTGCTGGTGAACGTTCACATCGTGGCGACCGCATGGGCGCGGGCGCACACCACCAGCAATGACGACAAGGGAGTTGAGCACCGGTGACGGAGCAGACCAATGACGCCGCCGCGGCCATCGCCGCAGGACACACCTCGCTCGGTATCGAGCTCGGATCGACCAACATCAAGGCCTGCCTCATCGGCCCCGATCACGAGGTGCTCGCCACCGGCTCGCACGCGTGGGAGAACCAGTTTGTCGACCGCCTGTGGACCTACTCCGAGGAGGCCGTCTGGGCGGGCCTGCAGGGCGCTGTCGCGGCGCTGATCGCGGACGTCCGCGAGCGCCTCGGCGTCGCGCTCGACTCGGTGGGGGCGCTGGGCTTCTCCGCGATGATGCACGGCTACCTCGCATTCAATGAGGCCGGCGAGCTACTGGTGCCGTTCCGCACCTGGCGCAACACCAACACCGGCGCCGCCGCCGCCCGCCTGACGGAGGAGCTCGGGTTCAACTTCCCGCTGCGCTGGTCCGCCTCGCACCTCTACCAGGCCATCCTTGACGATGAGCCGCACGTGAAGGACCTTTCCTTCGTCACGACCCTGGCCGGCTACGTGCACTGGAAGCTCACGGGCGAGAAGGTGCTCGGCGTCGGCGACGCCTCGGGCATGTTCCCCATCGACCCCGCGACGCACGACTACGACGCGGCCATGCTGGCCCGCTTCCAGGGCCTGGTGGACGCCCGCCACCCCGGGATCGACGTCGCGGGACTGTTGCCGCGCGTGCTGGTCGCCGGCCAGGAGGCGGGCCGCCTCACCGCCGAGGGCGCGGCGCTGCTCGACCCCACCGGTACGCTCCAGCCCGGCGCTCCCCTGGCCCCCGCCGAGGGTGACGCCGGCACCGGCATGGTCGCCACGAACGCCGTCGCGCCGCGCACGGGCAACATCTCCGCCGGCACGTCCATCTTCGCGATGGTGGTGCTCGAGAAGCCACTCGAGTCCGTCCACGAGGAGCTCGACATCGTCACCACGCCCGCCGGTGACCTGGTGGCGATGGTGCACTGCAACAACGGTGCCTCCGAACTCGGCACCTGGGCCGGGGTCTTCGGCGAGTTCGCCAAGGCGCTGGGCCACGACGGGGACTCGAACGCCGTCTTCGGCGCGCTGTTTGCCGCCGCGCTCGAGGGCGAGGCCGACGGTGGCGGCCTGCTGGCCTACAACTACCTTTCGGGCGAGCCCATCACTGGGCTCGAGGAGGGGCGCCCGCTCGTCGTCCGCACCCCCGGCAGCCGCCTGACGCTGGCCAACTTCGTCCGCACGCAGCTTTACGCGGCCTTCGGCACGCTGAGCCTGGGCATGAGGGTGCTCCACGGCGAGGGCGTGAAGCTCGACTCGATGTTCGCGCACGGCGGCATGTTCCGCACCGCCGGCGTGGCGCAGGGCCTGCTGGCTGCGGCGATCGACGCTCCGGTCACCGTGGGCGACACCGCCTCCGAGGGCGGTGCCTGGGGCATCGCGGTGCTCGCCGAGCACGTGCGTGCGGGCGCAGGCCAGAGCCTCGACGCCTACCTCGCCGCGAAGGTCTTCGCCGACGCCGACCTCACCGTCGCCGAACCGAACCCCGCCGACGTGGCGGGCTACGAGGCGTGGCTCGAGACCTACGAGGCCGGACTCGCCATCGAGCGCGCCGCCACCGGGGCGATCCACTAGCACTTAGAGTCCCCGGCGAGGCCGCCGCATCCCCCGGGGTGCGGCGGCCTCGTGGCGTCCGGCCATGACAGCTCGCCCACGCACGGCGTTCGCCATTTACATTCACAAGTTATATAGTCGGCTTATGGATAATCGCCGACAACTCATCGTCGACCTGGTCTCCCAGACGCAGCGCCTCACGCGACTGGCCGCGCAGGCGACAGGAAACGCGACCCCGGCATCGGCCTGGCGCCTTCTCGCCATCCTCGAGACGGAAGGTCCCCAGCGAGTGGGCGCCCTCGCCTCGGCCGTGCGCGTGAGCCAGCCAGCGCTCACCCAGCTCGCCACCCACCTCGTCGAGCAGGGCCTCGTCGCGAAGGGCTCCGATCCGACCGACGCCCGCGCGGCCGTCCTCACCCTCACCGACGAGGGTGTGACCGCGATCGCCGACTGGCGCGCCGAAATCGGCGGTGCCCTCAGCCCCTACTTCGCGTCCCTCACTGACGAGGACTGGTCGCACCTCGCGGCCACCGTGTCCCTGCTGTCCTCGCTCGATAAGGAACTCTCGTGAACTCGTCCCTGCTGCGCCAACCCAAGGCCGTGTGGGCCGTCGCCTTCGCGTCCGTCGTGGCCTTCATGGGCATCGGCCTGGTCGACCCCATCCTCCCGGCCATCTCCGACAGCCTCGAGGCGTCGCCCACCGAGGCGGAGATGCTCTTCACGTCGTATTTGGTCGTCACCGGCATCGCAATGTTCTTCACCAGCTGGGTGTCGGGGCGCATCGGTGCGCGCCGCACGCTGCTCTTGGGCCTCGCCCTCGTCGTGGTCTTCGCCGCACTCGCGGGGGCAGCCGGCAATGTCGACCAGATCATCGGCCTCAGGGCCGGGTGGGGGCTGGGCAATGCCCTCTTCATCTCGACGGCGCTGGCGACCATCATCGGCGCCGCCGCAGGCGGCGCCGAGAGCGCGATCATCCTGTACGAGGCCGCGCTGGGGCTCGGCATCGCCATCGGCCCGCTGCTCGGCGGACTGCTCGGGTCGGTCAGCTGGCGCGGGCCGTTCTTCGGCACCGCGGCCCTCATGGCCGTCGCGTTCATCACCATCGCGGTGCTGCTGCGCGCCGACCCCACGCCGCGCGTGCGGGTGCCGCTGAGCGCGCCCTTTAAGGCCCTCGCGCGCCCGCAGATCCTGCTGCTCGCCGTCACGGCGCTGCTGTACAACATCGGCTTCTTCACCCTGCTCGCCTACACCCCGTTCCCGCTGGGGTTCTCGGCGATGGGACTGGGGTGGACCTTCTTCGGGTGGGGCATCGCGCTCGCCGTGACGAGCGTGTGGGTGGCGCCCGCGCTCACCCGCCGCTTCCCGCGCACCGCGGTGCTACCGGCGGTGCTGACGCTGCTCGCGCTCGACCTCGCGGCCTGCGCGTTCGCGGTCACCTCCCCCGCCGCGCTCGTCGTCGGAGTCGTCGCGGGCGGCGCGCTGCTCGGGGTGCTCAACACCGTGTTCACCGAATCGGTCATGGAGGCGACCGACCTGCCGCGCTCGGTGGCCTCGTCGTCCTACTCGGGCGTGCGGTTCCTGGGAGGTGCCGCCGCCCCGCCACTCGCGACCGTCCTGGCCGAGCACTTCACCGCGTGGACGCCCTATGTGGTCGCCGCCATCTCGGTGGCGCTGGGCGCCACGCTCGTGTGGAGCGGCCGCGGGCTCCTCGCCCGCGCGTCCACTGCACACGAAGACGCGGCCGAGGAGGCCCAGGCCATCACAGCCGGCGAGGTCGCCTAAGTCCGGCCCACGACGCCGGGCCCGACCTGGACCTGGCCCGGCTCGCCGCGCTGAGAGGCGGCCGTTCCGTCACTCACGCCACCCGCGGTGGCATGCTGAAACGATGACCGACCCGCGCATCGTCCCCGCGAACACCGCACCGTGGCAAGACCTCAGGACCGTGTGGGACGACGAGCGCGACTCCCGTCAGTGCTCGTGCCAGTACTTCACCATGGACCGCGCCACATGGAAATCGACGACGCCCACGGAGCGCGCCGAGCGCATGCGCGAGCGGACGTGCCCCGGCACCCCCGGCTCCGCCACTACGGGCCTCATCGCCTATATCGACGATGCCCCCGCGGGCTGGGTGGCCGTGGAGCCGCGAACCGCCTACGTCCGCCTCCGGACGGCCCGAACCCCATGGCTGGGCCGCGCCGAGGACAAGGATGACCCGTCGGTGTGGGCCATCACCTGCTTCACCGTGAGGACGGACTTCCGGGGCCGCGGACTTACCGCCGCGCTCGCGACGGCCGCCGTCGAGTTCGCCCGCGAGCATGGCGCGGCAGCGGTCGAGGGCTACCCGTACGTCACCCAGCCCGGAGAAACGCTGACCTGGGGAGAGTTGTATGTCGGGCCGGTGTCGGCATTCGAGGCGGCAGGCATGACGGAGGTCAGTTCCCCGAGCACCAGGCGACGCGTCATGCGCCTGGAGTTCGCCTGAGCCGCGCGAGGAAGTGCTCCGCCTGGCGCTCCTGACGCCGGCGCAGATCGTCGCTGGGGCCTTCCATGAGGGCCTGGACCGAGGCACCGTCCACGAGTGTCACCCAGTCGTCGACGACGTCGGAATCGCGCAGGCCGTCGCGCAGCTCTCCGTCCTCGCGCGCCTCGGCCAGCACGCCATAGAGCAGGCGTCGCAGTTCCACGTGGGACTCCCGCCGCGCCTCAGCCAGGCGCGGATTCGTCACCGCGTGGGCACAGAAAGACACGTCGACATGTGCCTCGAGCAGGCGCTCCTCGTCCAGGGGTAGTGACTCGAACAGCGCGTGGCGCAGCGCCGCCACGCCTCGCTTGCCGCGCCCGGTGGCGAGGATCCTGTCGCGAGCGCGCCCAAAGCCCAGTTCGTGGGCCGAGATCAGCATCTCGTCCTTGTTTGCGAAGTAATGATTGAGCGCGCCGAGGGAAAGCCCCGCCTCGCGGGCAATCTCCCTGGTCGAGGCATGCTCGAGTCCCACCCGGCCGATGACGCGCCAGAGCGCCTCATGCACCACCGCGCGGCGTGCAGCGTGATCGACGATCCGTGGCATCTGCCCTCCCTGAGGCCAGGATGGTATCCGAACCGGCCGCAATGACGCGGGCGGTCAGGAACGAGAGTCCGCAGGAAACCCAGGTTTTACATGGCCGCAACCTATTTAGATCAGTTGATCCATAACCTGGCGAATACCCCCGGAACCTCATGAGAGGTACGCATGACCGTCCCCGTCTTGTCGCCGACCCGCGCCGCCGTGTCAGCAGGGTTCTTCGCCCAGGGCCTCCTCATGGCCGTCATCCTCACGAGCCTTCCCGGCATCGAGGGCCGCACCGGTATCGGGGAGACCGAGGTGTCCCTCGTCATCCTCACCACCGTGGTCTTCGCGGGCGCCGGCTCGGTGCTCGCGGGCTCGCTCGCCACCCGGTGGGGCTCGGGCGCCCTGCTCGCGCCCGCCTTCGCGATCCAGGCCGTTGCGGTGGCCCTCGCGATGCTCGACGTCCCGTACGCACTGCTCTTTCCCGTCTTCGCGCTGTTTGGACTGGGAGTGGGCCTCGCCGATGCGGGCAACAACATGCAGGCGCTCACGCTCCAGCGCGCCGCGGGCCGCTCGCTCATCTCCTCGCTCTACGCGGTGCAGACCGTCGCGGCGATCATGGGAGCGCTACTGGTCTCTGCGGTCGCGGGCCTCGACGCCCCGTTCGAGGCGGCATACGGCGTGGCCGCTTTCGCGGGCCTCGCAATCGCGGCCGCGGTCCGAGGGAGGCTCGCGGCCGACCCCGAGCGCGGCACCGCCACGGACGCGGCGCACCCGCCCCTGCCGTGGACCGGCATCCTCGTCTTCGGCGTGGTGGTCGCCGTCGCCTACATCGGCGACTCCGTCGTCGGCACCTGGAGCTCGGTGTTCCTCGACCAGGAGCTCGCCGCCGCGGCCGTCGTGGTACCGCTCGGATATGCCGCCTACCAGGCCTGCTCCCTCGTCAGCCGTATTGTCGGAGACAGGCTCGTGGGCCGCATGGGCCGCGCCCCCGTGCTCACCGGCGCGATCGTCACAGCGACCGCCTCGCTGTTCGTCGCTGCGGCGGCGCCCGCGCCGTGGATCGCGGTCGCAGCCTTTGGTGCGTCCGGGCTGGGGATCGGCCTCATGGCGCCCCTGTCCTTCTCCGCTGCGGGAGACCTCGCGCCCGACCACCAGGACGAGGTGGTCAGCCGCTTGAACCTCTTCAACTACCTGGGCGTCGTCATCGGCTCGGGCGCGACCGGCGTGGTCGCCGATGCCGTGGGCCTGCGCGCCGCCATCGTCATGCCCGCCGTCCTCGTGGCGGCCGCCTTGCTCACCGTCCGCTCGTACCGCCGCGACCGCGCGGCACCCACCGTCCCAGGAGGACACCATGCCTGACACCGTCACCACCGACGTCTGCGTCATCGGCGCCGGGCTCTCCGGCCTGACCGCAGCCCGCGAGCTCATCGCCGCCGGGCTCGACGTGACCCTGCTCGAGGCCACCAATCGGGTGGGCGGGCGCACCAGGAATCACACCGTCGCGGGGCTCAACGTCGACCTGGGCGGCACGTTCATCGGCCCCGGGCAGGACCACGTCGCGGCGCTCGCCGCCGAACTCGGCGTCACGTCCTTCGCCACCTATGACGCGGGCGCCCAGGCGATGGTGCTGGGCGCCCGCCGGCGCGAGTACGCCGGCTCGCTGTTCCCCATCGGCCCCGTGCGCCTTGCCCACCTGGGCGCGGTGATGGCGACTATCGACCGACTGTCCGCCACCGTTCCCAGCCACGCGCCGTGGACCGCGCCGCGCGCGCAGGAATGGGACGCACTCAGCCTCGAGGACTGGTTGCGCTCGCGCGGCGGCGGCGACCTCCTGGTGACGCTCTTCGCGTTCGTCACCCGCACGTCGTGGGGCTGCGAGCCACGCGAGATCTCCTTCCTCCACGTGCTGCACTACGCGCGCCAGGCCGGCGGACTCTGGCCGCTTCTGGGCACCACCGACGGCCTCCAAGAGCGCCACTTCCATGACGGCGCGGCCACGCTCAGCGAACGGATGGCCGATGCCATGGGCACCCGGGTAAGGCTGTCATCACCCGTGCACGCGGTCGCCTGGGGCGACGACGGCGTCACCGTCACCGCCGAGGGCGTGACCGTGCGGGCCTCCCGAGTGATCGTGGCGATCCCCCCGGCCTCGCGCGCACGCATGGCCTTCTCCCCCGCGCTGCCCGATCCGTGGGCGTCGCTGGGCGAATCGTGGCCGCAGGGAACACTGTCGAAGGCTTATGCGGTCTACGAGCGCCCGTTCTGGCGCGACGCGAGCGGGCGCGGGCTCAGGCGGCCCATGAGCGGGCAGGCGCAGTCGTCCTCGGGACCCGTGTGCGCGACTTTCGACGCGAGCCCCGAGGGCGACGGCCCCGGCGTGCTGTTGGGCTTCATCGGCGGCGACGACGCACGGACGTGGGACGCGCTCCCCGCGGCGGAGCGCCGCGCCCGCGCCATCGGATCCTTCGCCGAGATCTTCGGGCCGGACGCCCTTGAGCCGGTCGACTACGCCGAGCAGCGCTGGGCCCGCGAGGACTGGATCCTCGGCGGCCCGACGGCGGTGCCCGCACCCGGCGCGTGGACCACCGTGGGTGCGGCCGTCGCCACGCCGGTGGGCCCGCTGCACTGGGCCGGCACCGAGACGGCCCAGACCATGACCGGGTTCATGGACGGCGCGATTCGTGCCGGTGAACGCGCCGCCCGCGAGGTGCGCCGCGCCCTCGCGACGCACACCCTCCCCCACCCCGAGCCGGTGCCGGCGTAGGCCGGGACGGCCACCCCGCCACGGCATCGGCCGCACGAAAGGACTCCCCCATGGCACTGAGCCGCTCTCACACCGTCGTCACGACCGCCTCCCCCGAGGCGGTCTGGAAGCGCTGGACCACGCCCGCCGATTGGGTAAGCGACGACCCCGGCGTGGAGGCGTGCGACTTCGCGACCCCGCCCACCGTGGGCGCGCGCGGCACGCTCGTCTCCGGCGGCAAGCAGACCATCCACTTCCTCGAGCTCAAGGAGCGCGAGGAGATGCTCTTCGAGATCCTGCTGCCGCTGGGCTCGCTTCAGTTCCCGCACCACATGGCGCCGTCGTCCCAAGGGCTGCGGGTGCGCCATGGGGTACGCGCGACGGGGCCGCTGGGCTGGCTGTACTGGATGGTCGCCGGGCGCAAGGTCGCCGCGGGGCTACCGGAGGTGATGGGGCTCGTCGTGGGGAACGCGCTGGCGGAGTCGGTCGAGGCCTAATTCGCCTGCGCACCCTGCTCCCACGGGAGCTCCTCATCGTCACCGACCGGCGCCTGGGGAACGACGAGGACCGGACGGTGCTGACGGTGCGATAACTGCGCCGCGACCGAGCCCGAGAAGAACTCGTGGAGCGTGCCGCGGATGCCTGGGTCGCGAGTGCCCACGACGATCATCTGCGCGTCAATCTCATCCGCAATGAGAGACAGCTGCTGGGACGCGAGGCCCGCGTCTGCCCGCGTGCTGAACGCGACCCCGGCCTCGTCGAAGATCGCCTTGATGTGGCTTTCAAGGTCGGGATCGAAGCGCTCGACCAGGGTGTCGGTCAACTCGGCGCTCATCGACACGGAAACCACGGAGCCGTCGAGTTGGCGCTCGATCGCGAGGCGGGCCGAGTCGACGCTCGCGCACACCACGTGGGCGCCAAGGAGCTTCGCGAAGCGTGCGGCGGTGCTGATGACGGTGTCGGACTGGCCGGGCACCACCCCGACCAAAATATGCGGTGTGGCAGTCATCACGGCCTCCTTCGATGCCGCGCGAGACGCTCCCGCGCGTCACTTCCAGTGTCCTCCCACGAGCACCCGGACGCACGTCGGGGAGGGCGCCGCGCGGCACCCTCCCCTGACGAGGCCTTAGGCGGCGACGGCGGCGTGCGCTTCGTCGCGCTTGAGCGCCTTGCCGAGCGCGACGAACAGCAGGATGAGCGCCGCGGTCATCGTCATGTGCCCCAGGCCGGCAAAGCCCGCGATCATCGCCCCGGACTCGCGGCCCAGGACGGTGAGCATGCCGTGCCACGTCATCATCACCGCGGTCACGACCAGCGCGACGTTGTACAGCCAGAAGAACCACGTGAAGGCCCGGCTCGCGCTCAGCCCGAAGAGCTTCTCGAGGGCCAGCACGATCAGCAACGCGAGCGTGCCGAGCGCGAGGAAGTGCGTGTGCACTCCCGACAACATGGTCGTCTCGCCCACGGGAAAGTCGTTCAGCTTGGTGAACTCGCGGTAGAAGAGCCCGGAGGCGAGTCCGGCGATCGTGTAGGCGAACGCGGCAACGTAGAGGCGGCGCATGGGTGTCCTTTCGACAGGGCGTGGCTCGGGGGTGTCGCGGGCGGCGGGCGCCGTCGCACACCGACCATGTTATCAACACCTTGTCGATAAAATGACCGTTCGCGCGAGGCCTACGCCTCCCCGTCGCGCGTTCCGGCCCCCTCGGACTCGCCCTCAGCCCCGTCCTCGTCGTCGCGCCGCGAGGATGCCGGGGCAGGCGCCGGCAGCGCGAGCGTCGCGGCAAGGCCCAGGAGGATCACACCGGCGGCGACGCCCGTGGTGATACGCGAGGCGGTGATCATCGCCTCGGCGGCCGCGTCGCCCTCCGCCTCGGTCGCCGGATCCGCCTGCAGGGCGGGGATCGCCACTCCGGCCGAACCCCTTACCTGCTCGACGACAGGTGCGCGCACGTCGGAGGGCAGACCGGCATCGGTCAGCTGGGCGTCGGTGGCGCGCCCGAGCGACACCATGAGAAGCGTGCCCAGGATCGCCACGCCGAGCGCGGATCCCACCTGCCGGAAGGTGCTCTGCAGACCCGAGGCCTGGCCCGACTGTGCGACCGGCACGTCGACGAGGATCACGTTGGTCAGCTGCGCCGTCGCCATGCCCACGCCCGCGCCGTAGAGGAACAGCCACGCGGCGATGGCGGCGCCCGGGAGGTCGGACGACAGGGTCACGGCCAGACCGCCGACCGCGATCGCCTCCGCCGCGAGGCCCATGCGCACCACGGCGCGCGCACCCAGCCTGGCCGTCAGCTGGGGGGTCGCGCCGGAGACGAGGAAGGTACCCACGGCGAGGAAGAGGATCAGCCACCCGGTACCCAGTGCGGTGTAGCCCATAGCGTTTTGCAGCAGCAGCGGCAGCGTGAACAGCAGGCCGAATTCACCCAGCGCCACCACGAGCGCCGCGATCGAGCCGTACCGGAATGAGCGCAGTCGCAACAAGGTCAGGTCCACGAGGACGGCGCGGCCGGCGCGGCGACCGGCAAGCTGGTCGCGGACGAACCATGCCATCACGAGCAGGCCTCCGGCGAGCGCGAGCGGCACGGGCGAGATCGCGCCCGAGTCCTGGAGCCACCAGCCATACTGACCGCCCTCGATCAGGGCGAAGACGATCGCACCCATACCGAGCGCCGACAGGGCCGCGCCGCGCAGGTCGAGCCCGCCACGGGCGTCGGCCTCGCGCGTCTCCGGCACCGCCCACAAGGCGAGCGCGATGACCACCAGGCCCACGGGCACGTTGAGCCAGAAGGCCCACCGCCAGGTCACGTCGGTGGCGAGCCACCCGCCCACGAGCGGGCCGACCGCCGCCATGCCTCCAATGGTCGAGCCCCAGACCGCAAAGGCAATCGCGCGCTCGCGCCCCACGAACACGGCGTTCACCGTGGACAGGGTCGCGGGCATGATGAGCGCCGCGCCAATGCCCTGCACCAGGCGCGCCGCGATCAGCGCCTCGCCCGTGTCGACGGAGCCCGCGACCACACTCGCGGCCACGAAGATGGCCATGCCGATGAGCAGCATGCGGCGCCTGCCCCACAGGTCGCCCGCACGCCCGGACGTGAGCAGGAGCGCGGCAAACATGAGCGAGTAGACCGCATTCATCCACTCCGCCTGGGTGGCGGTCAGGCCGATGTCCTGGATCACCACCGGCAGCGCGACATTCACGATGGTCGCGTCCATGATGATGAGGGAGACGCCCAACGCGACGGCGGCGAGCGCCCACCAGCGGTGCGGGGTCGTCACGGGCGTGGACTGCGGGGCAGCGTCAGGGGCCATGCCGTCATCTTATCCACATCATGTCGATAAATGTCGATGAGTGGGGGGGTCGACGCCCCGCGCCCTGTCACGGAGTGGGAGATGGCGCGCCAGGTGCGCCTAGGTCTCGCGCAGGAGCGCCTGCGTCTGTGCTTCGACGCCCGCACCGTGAATCCCCTGCCAGTTCCTCCCGCCCCTCGCGAATGTCGCGCGGACAGCATCGGGGACTCGCGTCTCCTCGAAGGGGACCGCGTGCCACCGGCAGTCGCGCACATGCACCAGGTCCACGGCAACCGCGGCCGGGGTCGGGTCGTAACGCCACGGCCCCGTGAGCTCCCCCACCCAGAAGAGCCCGTCTCCGTCGCGAGTCCACACCCTGGCACCGCCGGGCGCGTCCGCGAAGCGCTGCACGCGTCGCGCGAGCCGCTCGTCATAGCGGTGGCGCACTAGGACGACGGCGTCTTCAACGGTGCCGGGCGCCGGCTCCACGACCCCTCCCACGCCACACAAGGCCTCAGCGAGTGCCCACTCAACGGCGGCGGCGGGGTCGATGTCGTCGCGACGCGATCGCATCGGGGCTCGAAACACGGGCTGCATCACGCGACCTCCTCGAGCCGTCATGCGACGGCCGGAAAGTCGGGGTGACAGGATTTGAACCTGCGACCCTCTGCTCCCAAATCAGGCTGCGTGCCCCGACCGGTGAGCTAGGAACGGCCATTTACGTTGGACTTCGTAGAAAGTGCCCAGTCCTTGCATGCCCCACAGTAGGCGATTCGGGGCACGTTTGGGGCACGGCTGGGGCACGCGCCCTCTACTGCGGGTTGAGGTAGGACCGTTCTTCGGGCGGCACGTAGTCCGGGTGGCCGGGCGTTCTTTCCGCTCCTTGGAAGGCGACTACAAGATCGTTGTACTCGGCGATGTCGGCGGAATGCAAGACGGGCACCTGGCCGAAGAGCCAGTCGTAAACGTGCTTAACCTCTTCGCGGTATTCCTTCACGATCTGTGCGATAGGGATCTTCTCTGCACTGGACTCCAGGAATCGGCGTGCACTCGCGGGCAGATCCTTGTATTCGAGCATCTGATCGCGGCTGAGGTGGATCGACGCGTCCAACGTCTCGGGCGACACAACGACACCGCGAAAACTGATCTCAGTTCGCCAAGGCGGAATCTTGTCATGTAGAGCGTGGTTCCGGAGCCTCTGGAGCAATGGCCCACGCCCCGCGTTCGAGATAGCCCGAACCTTCGCCAAGTACTCTGCGTGGACTTCGGATCCCTCGTAGCGGGTCATCAGTTTTCGAGTGTGGTCAACCAATGTTGTGACGCTCGAAAGGTAGTTGAACAGGTACCTCACGAAGTGGAGCCTAAAGGCGTCCTTCGTGGGGTTCGGATTCTTGACGTTGTTGACCCACTCCAGGGCGATCTCAACACTTGTCTCGAAGGCGTGGATAAGGTCAAGAAGATCCTGTTGATTCGCTTCGAGGATCTGAGCCACTAGGTCAAGACTCTTCCACTCCCGTTCGACCTTCACCCAGGGATGGTTGATCACATTCTCGTAGCGCAGTCTCCAGTCGTCGTCCCCACTCATAGTGCCCACCTTAGGCAGTGGCACCGTTGAGCCA
This sequence comes from Demequina sp. NBRC 110055, assembly GCF_002090135.1. GTDB lineage: Bacteria > Actinomycetota > Actinomycetes > Actinomycetales > Demequinaceae > Demequina. Next base: position 86,970 of record NZ_BBRL01000009.1, read on the forward strand.
CTTATGCGCGCGGGGCGCGAGCGCTAGCATCGGGGCACGAAGAGCCTGAGGGGGTGCGGCGTGACACAGGATCGCGACATGGCTAGTTGGAACCTAGACGGTCTGACTCTGCCCGGCCCACGGCCTGACACGCCCGCGAACAACCCAAAGCCGCGCCGGAAACGGCGGGGACTCATTGCTTTGGCTGTAGTGGTCATCTTCATCGCGACCTTGGTCGCCTGGGGCCTCACTGCCGAGAAGTCAGCATGCGATGAGACCCGCTCGGCCTACTCGCGGTGGAAGGTCACGGACTCGGAAGCCGACTATGCGACCTATCGCGCGTGGATGGCGAAGTGCGCTGCGGACGGATACGAAGACTAGAACCAGAGCGTCCAGAATCTAGTGAAAATCTAGTCGCTGAGGGGTGACGATCATGAGTTGGTGGCAGACGATGCCTGATGGCCTCTGGGCCTTGTTCGGCGTGGGGGTCACAGTGACCGCCACGGGAATGATCGAGCGCTCGCGTCGTAAATCGGAGCGAGAGCAACGCGCCATCGAAGAGAAGGCTCTAGCAGACTCACGCGCTCGGGATCTCGCGAAGCGTCGGGCAGAGCTCCTTCGTGAGGCAACTATTGACTACCTGAAGCGGTTTTCTGACCTTCACTCATTCAGCGCCAAGCTGCAAGCATCCGCCCATACGGATGAGGGCGAAACGCCTGAAACGGTGGCACTCGCCCTCGAACTCTACGACGCATACAAAGCTCTGTCTGAGTCAGGAGCCGGGTTGCGAATGGCAGCCACTCCAGAGATAAATAAGGCCGTGACCAAGCATCTCGACGACATCGGGACGCGCACTGAAGCAATTCTCGGCAGGTCTCGCTCAGACGTAACCCCGAAGATTGTGCGCGACGGCATGGACGAACTCTCATTGAAGTGCTCGGCTCAGATTCAAGCGTTTGAGGAAGGTGCTGAACTGCCCAAGGTAGGCACTCCCGAGCCGGTATCACCCTCCCATGATGGCGATGCCGTGACTGGCAGGGAGTGACGGCCATGGAATGGGGCTCAGTTGGTGAGTGGGTCGGCGGTGTGGGGTCAGCGCTCGCGGCGGGCTCAGCGGTGTGGCTTGCAGCTACCCGGTCATCTCGTGACCAACGCGACCAAGCGATGCGCGTGATAGTCGTGGTACGTCGCGAACGAAAGCCTCAGTTGCTCGAACGCGATCTGGAGGACTGGCAACGCGACTTCATCCGCGCGACCAAAGAAAGCTACCCGGCTTACGTCGCAAACGTGACGAACGGGTCCGACGCGTCATTGACTGACGTGGAGCTTCCAGCCGCCCCGGGGTGGATCGACACCGTTACGCCAGAAGACGAAGTTGTGATGTACCGCCCCACGTCTCACCGGTGGGACAGCATTGGACCGAATACTCAGAAGAGTGAAGTCATCCTTGACTACCCGCTCGACTACGTCGAGTTCTCGGACCGCCATGGGACTCGCTGGCGACGCGGCAAGGGCGATCTGCTTTTAAAGGTCACCTCAAGACGTGAGCTCTTCGAACAAGGCGCAATGCCAAAGTCCACCGCATGGCTCTACCGAAGCTGGTTGAAGCTCCGGGGCCAACCACTCGACTAGTTCCCGGCGATGGCGAGGCCAACAGTGACAACTAGAGATAGTCCGGCGACGATGACCGCTACCACGGTCCAGGTCCGGGACTTCGAGCCTTCCAACGCGTCAAGGCGGGTGTCTACATGCGCGTTGCGCTGTTGCCACTCCCCTCGCCCAACCAGGCTCTGTTGCGTGACGCGGACCTCATCGCGGAGGTCGTGGAGGTCCTTCTTGATGTCTTCCAGGCGTGCGACCACGACCCCCAGCGTTACGGATTCTTGCGGTTCCATCACGTCACTGCGTTCTCGCGGTCGCGACCCAGTGGACGAACTGGGCGGTCTTGGATGAGGCGCACTTGGCGCGGAGAGTGAAGCCCGTGGCGTCGTAGGAGCCGAGTGACCACAGGATCGGATCCGAGCCGCTATACGACGTGCTGTTGAAGAACGTGATGGACGGCGTGGCAGCGAAGGGGATCGCGAATGTGACGGTCAGGACGTCAGCCCATGCAGACGTGGACGCGGGGATGGTTGTGGTGGAGGCCGCGCCCGCTTGCATCATTGCGCCCGTGGCGTAGGTGTGGCGCTTCCACGATGAGCCGTCGTGGCGGTAGGTGATCCCGTTGTCTAGGCGGGTAGCCATCATCCCGGCGACGGGCGTGGGGATGGCGTCGAGTTCCGACTGATTGGCGACGCGGATAAGGGACTGACGCATCAGGTAGGTGTTCACGTCTGAGGCGGTCAGTACCTCAGCCCCGAAGTCTTTGTAAGGCATCTCTAGTTTCTCGCTTCCTGCAAAGTGATGGTGATGAACCAGTCATCGGGTCTGATGTCGTGATCAATCCCGACGATGGTCGAAGTCTGCGTAAGGCCCCGATGGGTGACGGAAACCTTTGTATGGATATCGAGTTGAGGGGCAATGTCCGGGCACTCCATCGCGTCGAATGTGACCTTGGAGACAGTGGGCTCGGGACGGCTGTAGCGGGCCAGCAGACGCTCAGCGAGCCATGCGGCCTGGTCCTCGATGCCTTCGCCTAGTGAGTCGTAAGGCGTTCCGGTCTCGATCGCCGTCTCTAGTTCCTCTGCGCGCTCGCCCCAGGTAGCGGCAGCGGCGTGGTCGATGAACGCACCAAGCGTGGTGTCGTCTGCTTCGTACTTGCCGACAGCGCGAACAGAGAGGTTGCGGGTGTAGAGGCTGACCGTCGTCCCGCCTGGAACACCGTTCGTGGGTCGGAAGTCGAAGGACCGCGAAAGGAGGTTGCCTGTGGGTCCGTTGGTGACCGTGTACCAACGTCCCGGCCAAGCCACGAACCCGTAGTTCCCACCCTCGGGATGCCACCAATACACCGACGTGGGGTGGCTCACGCGAAGGTCTACGGAGACCTCCCACTTACTCGCGGTCATCGGATAGACGTTTGTGTCCCAGATCTGCCACGTCGTCCACGTGCTGAGCGGCAGCGTTGCGGGTGCAGCGGTGGCAGGTACGGGGATGTCCGTACCGTTGTCCTTGCGGCCGTGATTGGCGAACCGAATGGTGTTGGTGGCCTCGGCGGTGTCGTAACTGACATCGGCCTCGGTGTAACAGACGTGGAGCGGGTCACCCTCGTCATGAACGTCACTGAAGTGCGCCACGGGGTCGCCTCCACCTTCGGAGATGCGCACGGTGCCCTCACGGTCTAGATACCAACCCACGTCCGCCGAGTTCGCGGCAATGTCCAGGTGAGAAGCAAGGTCCGAGTCGTGGACGACAGGTGCGGCCCACAGCGCACGAGGACGTACATCGATGAGCGTTGAGTCAATCTGATATCTGCGACCAGCCGGGGCTTGAACCGTGAGCGTCACGGTGTCCTTCATCGGCCGGAAGATCACAGACCGGTTTACCCAAAACGTGCCATTAGAGGCTTGCCACTCCGTGAGCGGGGCGTCAATGCTCGCCGTAGCGTCAAGCGGACTGCCGGTCTCTACGGCCATCCCAACCCGCAGGTAATAGACGCGGCCCGCCTCAACCGGAATCACGCGAGAGCAAGCGGCACCCGACACGTTGTCGTTTAGAATCTCTGGGTAGCCCGGGTCGATGTACCAACTACCGGTCCACTCCCCTATCTGCTCAGCGCCGTCAAGGTTCTCCACGTTGTCCCAGTCGTCCTCTTCGATTTGGTCCGGGGCGACGTACGGCACGGGGCACGACTTCAGCAGACGGTCAAAGCGAGCCTGCCAACGCTCGGGGCCATCAGCACCATTGCGGGGCGTGGAAGCAATGCGCGCCACACCGTCGAACGCGGTCATGCTGATGTAAGAACGGTCGTCCTGCTTGTCATAGTTGACGCGAAACTTGTCGATGGAGCCGGTGAACAGGGGCGAGCCGAGCTCGACGGCGGACACGTTTCTGATCTCAAGAGAGACGGGCTGATCCCCGTCGCCCTCGTAAGGGAAATCTCCTCGGTTGAAGTAGAGGTTGGGCCTGTTCCAGCCTCCGGCCACCAGGCCAGTAACCGTGGTCCAGGTGTTGGCGGGGATCCGCTGATAGTCCTCCAGCGCGTAACCGTTCGACGCCCATCGGACATCCGTGGCGCGGCTGACGCGAACCTCCAAGGTGATGCGCTTGGGAATGTCAGTGTCGGGCACGTCCCATATCGCGGTCGCGCTGTACGTGAACGGATTCGCGGGCGCGATGAACGTTGCAATGGATGTCGGCACCTCGACTTCAGCCAAGAGGCGCACGGGCACGCCGGGGCGAAGGTCAGGATCGTCTACCGGATTCACGCCGTCCACAAACGAGGCATTCAAGCTCCCGACATCGATCTTCGTTCCGAGGCCCTGGCGGGATCCGCCGCGCGTGACCGTCATGCCTGTGGAGTCACACTCGATGCCCTGCCACTCGGTGCCGTATCGAGAGGTCAGCACCATTGACTCTGAGCCGTCAAGGGTCGAGCGGTCGAGCACAAACACGTCATCTAATGGCTGGAGCGCTTCTAGGCGTACGTGACTCATGCGGCCCGCCGCCCGTTGGCGCGCTCATACGCGTCGATGGTGCGCTTGACTTCGCGTCCGATCTGGACGGGATCGCCTACGCCCGTATGCACGTGGATCTCGTAGAAAGTCCCGCCCCGGGGCTCGCGGTTGATGAGCGATTCCAGCTTGCTCAGCGGGAGGATCGCCTCAGACTCGCGGCCCTCACCGATCATCGCCAGAGTGGCGCTCGTCGCGATTCCACCGTTCGCCAGCATCGGGATACGGGGCAGGGACCAGCCACGGCCACCGATACCCGGCACCCACGAAGGGATCGAGAAGGAGACCCGACCCACGGTGCGGTTCCAGTAGCCCGCAATCGCGTTGAACGCGCTGCGGAACGGCGAAGTCAGGCGGTAGTACAGGGAGCCCAGACCGGCCACGAGGCGACCGGGAAGCGACTTGAAGTAGGAGACGATTCCGTCCCAGTTGCGGGTCAGAAGGGACACGGGGTTGTAGGACCACACGCGGATGACGAAGTTCTTGACGTTGGTCAGCCATCGCTTCACGGTGTTGTAGCCGTTACTGAACGCCTTCGTGATCCGGTTCCAGTTGTTGACGATGAGGCCCAGCGGGGAGAAGCCCCAAACCGTCTTGATGAATGACAACACGTTGCCCATCCACCGCTTCACCGTGTTCCACCCGGACTGAAAGGCCTTCCCGATGGCGTCCCAGCCGCGCTTGATGGCAGGCCATGCGGTGTTGGTCCACCAGTCGGTCACCGACTTGATCGCCTTCTTGATGCCTTCCCACGCCTTGGCGATGATCTTGCGACCGGTCTCCGTCTGAGTGAAGAAATAGACCAGTCCGGCGACCAATGCGGCGATAGCGAGGATCACCAGGCCAATGGGGTTTGCAGACAGCACGGCGTTGAACACCGCTTGCACAGCGGCGGCGGTCGTCGTCACGGCCTTCCAGATCGCCATCACCTTGACGTATGCCTGGATACCCAGGACAACGGTGCCAATAACGATGGCGATAGCGGCCAGCCAATCGCGGTTGGCGATGATCCACTTACCGAAATCGACCAGCGCGGGGATGAGCGTCCCGGTCAGCCACTCGGCCATCTGCTGAAGAACGGGAAGGATGTTCTGCTGGAACTTGCTGTAGAGCTCCTGGAGCACCGGCAGCAGGTCGGAGCGGAACCAGTCGGTCAGTTCGGAGACCTTCTGGGAGACCCACGCGATGCCGTCGTCAGCCAACTTCTCGAAAAGCGGCAAGCCGTACTCGGCAACCCACGCGGTGACCTTCTCGGCAAGGGGCAGGAACTTGGAGCCGATGCGCGCGGAGATGTCGGTGAACCGTGCGGCGATGATCCTTTGGGAGTTGGCGAAACCGTCGCTCGTGTTGGCGAAGTCACCCTGAGTCTTTGCTGTCTGCTCCATGAGGGAGCCGTAGCGGGCTTGGACCTTCTGAGCCTCGGTCATCTCACTGGTGCCGTCAGAGATGCCGTTGGCGAGGGCGTAGGCCTCGACGGCGGCGGCGCTGAGGTCGATGCCGTACTTCTTGAGGGGCTCGGTCTCACCGGCTAGACCGGACTGGAACGTTGAGGCAGCCTCAGCCACGTCGATGTTCATCACCGATGCGAAGTCAGCGGATCGCTTCGTAATGTCGTCAATGACGCTCACCACGTCGCCACCGGGTCCGGCGATCTTGCTGGCGAAACTCGAGAACTGCACGGCAAGACCGTTGAACTCAGAGTTGGCGAGACCGACTGAGGTAGCGGCCTGCTCCCCCAACTTCTTGATGCCAGCGGCGGACTTGCCGAACGTCACATTCACGGCGTTGGTGGACTCGGCCAGGTCAGAGGCAGCGTCTACCGCCTTCTTGACGCCTACAGCGGCCACGGCACCGACAGCGGCACCGGCGATGGTCATGGCCTTGCCTAGGCGCTTGGCACCGTCAGCTAGGCGCTTGAATCCGGTCTCCTTGGAGAGCCCGCGCATGGCCGAAGAGAACTTGCGGGTGTCCGCAAGAACTGAGACCTGGATGGTCTGATTGGCCATGCTCGGGGGTGTTCCTTACTGGTTGCGGTGGGCGTCGTTGAATGCCTTGACGAGGGCGTCGTGCTCGGCCTTGGTCAGCGCCCAGTAGTCGTGGGGGCGGAAGCCGGGGAAGGCGACGATGAACGCCGCCATGTCGGTTAGGCGCTCTCGGTCTCGAAAGGGGTGGACTCGTCGTCCTCGCCCTCTTCGTCCTCGGTGCCAATGCCGAGAAGCTCGGTGGCCTCGGTCATGGATAGGGCGAGGGCGTCACCGAACTTGAATGTCGGATCCCCGTTGCGGCGCTTCGCGATCATCGCCATTGCGGCCAGCATCTTTCCCTTGGGGGTCTCATCCTCGCCAAGCGTCGAAATGGACGCGCCGGAGAGGTCTTCAATCGTGGCAATCTCGCCCAGAGTCAGTGAATTGATGTCGATCATGAGGTGCTTCCCTACTGGAGGTCGTTCTTGCGAAGTAGTTCCCCAAGCCCGTCGTTAAGGGCGTTGAGGATCTGAGGTCTGGTCTTGTTGAGCGCGTCGGAAAGGAATGGCTGCGCGGTGATGTTGCGAGCTGGCCAGCCGTAGTGCTGGACGCCCGCGTAAGGCGCGCGAGCTCCACCGGCGCGGACGACTGCTTTCGTCTTGCCTCGACCTGCTCGAAGCGTGCTGGCGAGCGTCCCGGTCTCGGTGGGAGGTGTGGCGGCGTGGACGACGATGAGCCCGAGGCTGTGCATCAGATCGCGCATGTCCTCGGCATCCGCCCCGGCCTTGCTCATCGCGCGGAGCGTGCGCCCCAGGCCCTCGACCCGGAGACGCACGTCTCCCGACGCGATGGTGAAGTCGTCAGCCGCCACGGTGATTACTCGCCTCGGTCGATGACGGGGATACCGTCGATCTCCCAGGTCGTTTCGAACGTGTACCCATTGCCGTCACGTACGGCCTCGCCACCAATTTCAGGCTTGTCACCGATGGTGAGAGTTCCGGTGAAGTGGGGCTGAGACGCGCTAGGTGAGGCGTTTCCGTGAGGCGCGTAGGTGAACGCGACACCCTCAGTTCCCGACTGGTCCCAGATGTAGGACCAGAGCGAATCAGCGTCGGTGGACTGAATAGCGGTGATGTTCAGGAAGTAAGTGCGGTCGTTGCCCTCCTCCACATCACAGAAGGTCAGAACATCGGAGTCCGTCTCTTCATTGGTGATGGTGGCGGAGGTGATATCGCACTTGTAGTCAACTGCGGGAGAGCCAACAGACAGCGTGAGAGCGGCTCCCCTAATACGGGTTGATCCAGCCATGATTTAGGCCTTTCGTTAGAGAGAGATAGAGCCGGTCACGGTGAGGTTCACGGCGTAGTAATTGGCGGTGTTGAAGGTCAGAGCGAAGGGCTCGGAGACCTCGGTGACGGTGAGGGTCTGACAGGCGAGCTCAATGAGCTGGTCCAGGTCGTCAGTCACCTTTTCGTTGGTCCCAACCCGGGCGAGGACCGAGACCAAGTAGCGGGTGTGGTAACCGCAGAACGTGGCCCCGTCAGCGGTGAGATAGGGGCTACCGGGCTGCACGATGGCGCACGGTGCGACGGGTGCCTCGGGAACCCATGCCCACCCCTTGAGGCCCGCCGTGGTGAGGGCGTCAGCAATGGCTTCGCGTTCGGCTTTGAGCGTCATGCGAATCCACCCCCGACATACCGGTTGAGGATGGGGTAGGCAGCAACCATGGGGTCTCGGGCCACCCGGATGGGATTCGCGTTCTGGTCCGCGAATTGGGCGATGCCGTTCTTCGTGGACTTTCTGTGAAATAGCTCGGCCCCGACCTCCAGAACGGCACGGTCGAGCACCTCAAGAGGTACGTCCGTGCTACCGACGTACACCGACACAAGCGCGGTGGCCTGGTCGTTGCACTCAGCGATAAACGTCGAGTCGGAATCCCCGGCGTTTACGTAGTTCTGGAGGTCGGCGGCGGTCATGGCTTAGGCCTCGGGGGCAACGACCTTGACGAGACCGGCACGCTTCTGAACGAAGCTTGCGAGGTAGCCGTAGAGCGAGAAGTCCTTGCTCAGGTTGACCACGTTCTCGTCTTGCAGGCGGAACGGAACTCCACCGGCCTCAAGGGACTTGATGGCCGTGCGGTCGTATGCGAGCACCGTGTCAGCGGCAGCGCCGGGAAGGACGCGGAAGGGCAGACCGGCAACGGATCCCGAAGCGGTCTGGACGGTGATCGAGCCCACCTTGTCGGCGGGGTTACCGGACACCTGAAGGATGCGGTCAGTGGCGGGGATGCCGTACAGCGAAAGGAACGTGGCCTTGTCTACAAAGACCCCGTCAAGCGAGCGTCCCTCGTCCTCGTAGTGCTCGGCAAGGTCGAGGACCATGGCGACAATGCCGTCCTGGTCTGTCAGGTCAGCCTCTACCTCAGCAAGCGCGTCGCCACCGGTAGCGGCAAGAGCACCGTTGAGGATGGAGCGGGCGTACGCCTCGGAAGCCTGACCGTACTTCTCGGCAAGGGCCTCCCAAGAGGTATCAAGAATGCCGACGTTGGCGCGCTCGATGGTCTGACGGCTCAGGGACGTCCATCCACCAAGAGTCTTGATGGGGGCGGTCTGAGTAGTGATCGAAACCTTGCCGAACAGAAGGTCATCACCCTCAGCGGACTGAACGCCGACCTGAGTGGAGTCAGACTCCAGCTCGGCGTACTCGACGTTCATGCCGGTAGAGGGAAGGGTGCCGGTAGCGAAAGTCTCCAGCACGGGACGACGCTTCTTGATGATCTCGGTCAGGTCACCAACCCAGGCGTCCTTGAGGACGGCATCGCCCGAGACGGCACCGGTGTATGCGCGAGTAGCGATGTCCTCGCCAGCAGCAACGCGCTTCACGAGGTCACCGACGGAAGCGAACACGTCGCCTGCGGGCTCCTCGGAACGGGTGGGCAGAGAAGCAACCTTGCGGTCGAGCTCCTCGATAGAGCTGCGGATCTCGGTGAGGTCCGCGTTGAAGTTGGGGTCAGTCACTTGACTGTCCTCTCTCTCATGGGGGGTGGGGTTGTCCGCCTCGCGGACCTGCGAAACGGGGGCGTTCTTCCCATACGCACCGAAGGGCACGAGGGAAACTTCACGGACGCGCACGTGGGTGCGAGTGATGGTGAGGTGACGGGTCTCGGGGTCGGTCTCTTCGCGGTGCTCAATGGGCTTGAAGCCGACGCTGAATTCGCGGATGACCTTGTCCTTGAGCAGGGCGTAAGCCTCATCACCGCGCGGAGTCTTGGAGATGCGAGCGGTGATCTCCCAGCCCCTCTCCGTGTCCTCGGCGCGCGTAATCAGGCCGATGGGCTCGTCGTGTCGCCATAGGAGGAGGGCGTCTTCTGAGTCCTGGACAGCGCCGCGCTCGAATCGCTCGGTGAACATGCCGCCGATGTCGGCGGGTGAGTCCCACGGAACGGCGATACCGGAGACCTCGCGGGCCTCCTCGTCAATGGCGCGGATCTCGACAGAGCGGATCTCTAGGTCATTCATTGGTGGGCACCTCGGGGGTAGAGGGAAGTGGGGGTAGGCCCTCGATGTCGCGCACCTCGTTGACCGTCATGAACCCGGCAGTGAGTGCCGTCTGATGCGCGAGGTAGCGGGTGGACGTGTCAGGGCGAAGGAGGGCGTCGAGGTTGAATCGCGCGGTCTGCTGACCTGGCAGCACCTCAGAGATCGCCGTCTCAATGGCCCTCAAATAGGTCATGAGGGTCCAGCGGACGAACGCAAGGTCCGCCTGCTGAGTGTTCGAATAGGTGAGGCTCGTACCCTCGACGGCGGCGAGGATCATGTGCGCGGGAATCCCGAACAACCGGGCAATCTCGGTCGTGGTGAACTGCCTGACCTGAAGGAACTGTGCGTCCTCGGGGCTGAGCATCACGGGGCTGTAGGAGAATCCGCTTCCGAGGACGGCGATCTCGTGGGCATCGCGCTGGTGCCAGACGTCCTTGAACTCCTTGGCCTGATCTGCGGTGATTGGCAGGTCCGAGCTCAAGACGCCGGAGGGGATGTCGCCGGAGCGGAACCACTCGGAGCCGTAGTTGCGGAGGTCGAGGGCTCCCCCGAGCTCGGCACGTGCGGCCTGGATAGGCCCGAGCCCGTACAGGACGCCAGCGCGCGGCATGAGGCGGAGGTGGCGGAACTCTGACGGCTGGAGGCGCTTGCCCTCGTAGCCCAATGTGCCGTCCTCCTGAGGAGAGCACTTCCAGGGGTCGAGGACCTCGATGTTGCGAGGGCCACGGTCATCGCGAGTGACGCGCCAGTAGGCGTTTCCGTTGAGCGCGAGGGAGGTAACCGTCTCGGCTAGGAACTCGCTAAGCGGCATCGCCATGTCAGGACGGCGCACCACTAGAGGCGTTTCGATCTGCTCACGACCGCGCCAGACATCAAGAGTGAGCTGAGATGCGGCGGTGCTCAGGATCGCGACGGCGCGGTAGACCGGGACCAGGGAGAGGGCGCTGTCCGTGGTGACATCGGACGCGGCTGAGCGCCGGAGCGGCATCACGCCTTGTGGAGTCTCTTCTGCCCGGGCCTGCGAGAAACCGAGCCATGAAAATATGTTCATCACATATATGTCGTGTTCAGCGCAGATTTATACGAAGAGCTGCGGACCTATTCCCAGATCTTGTTCCGCAAAGTAGATTGCCAGCGTCGTGGCGGTCACCGTGTCGATTTCTGCGGCCTTCGTTGCGCGCGTCAATCGGTAGTTCTCGCCAACATTCTTTGTAGAGACTCGCGGGAGCTGCGCGGCCATCAATGGATCCCCGGCATGGCGGAGCTTGCCCTGCATGGCGAGCGCGTAGGTTCGGCTGGCAGCACTGGTGAGATCCCCGAGGGTGCCGCGCCGGGCGTTCATGCCGCGCCCCTTGAGCTCTGTCATCAGCGTCCCAAGCGAGTAGCTGTCAGCGACCCACACGGCGTTCGCGTGACGGGCGGAGAGTTGAAGGCAGACTTCGCGTAGCTTCTCAAGGGTGGGCGATGCCACCGAGGCCACCACTTGAGTCTCTAGAGAGTCTCCGGACTTCCAGGCGGCGACGATGGATGCGTGAGACCACGTAGGCGTGCGGTCCAGTGCGAACGTGACACCCGTCTTAGGCGGGGTAATCTCACCCGCAAGCGGGAGCCATGTCGTCAGCGGTAGCCAGGTCGAATCCGTCGCCGTAAATCTGTTGAGTCGGTACCGAATGGCAGATCCGGGAGACTGTGCGCGTACGTCTTGGATCACGGTCGCTACGTCAATGCGACCGCATGCGATGGCGGGGTTAGCGGCCCGGAGGTACTCGGCAAGCCGGTCGTCATCGTCGGGGATCTCAGCAGCAGGAGCTTCCCAAATCCAGTGGCCAATCTTGTCTTCGCTGGCAAGCCGGTAGAGGTCTGTCAGTAGCTCGGAGTCGTCATCGCCGGCTGTGGTGATCCCGACTACGATGGCGTTCTTGCGCCCTCCCGTTCCGTTCTGAAGATCCGAGAACAAAGCGGGTCGTAGCAGGTGGACTTCATCCACTATGCCTACGGAGATCGGCAAACCCTGGAGAGCCGCCGACTTCGCGGCCTTGAGCTCCCAGCGGGCCCCAGACTTGTGCCGGATACCTCTCGTCTCGGTCAGCGCGGCGAACTGTCGGGCAAGTGCCGGATTGCGGTTAATGATCTGCTGCGCGCGGCGATAGACGATCCCCGCCTGCTCCGCTGACGAAGCAATGCCGATCACAAGAGCGCCCGGCTCGCGGAGCAATCCCCATAGGCCTAGCGCTGCGGCGATCTCTGATTTGCCGTTCTGCCTGCCGACAGACACGAGGGCCACTCTGTGGCGGAGGTTGCCCGTCGCCGGGTCGATCTCAAGGATCGCCCGGAGGAGGCCTACTTGCCAGGGGTCGAGGCAATAGCCGGAGGCAGCCCGCCAGGCGATGGCGAACGCCCGGGCATAGGGGTCAAACGCGCTTGGGAAGTCCGTAGAAAGTGGACGCGTCGCGCGGGTCGGGTCAGTGGCCTTCGGCATCGGCCAGGGCCTGGGCTAGCAGGTCATCCCCGGAGCCGTCCGCCTGAGGAGCCCGGGCTTGGAGGTTGCGGAACGTAAGCCCGAACTGGGCTACGACGGCAGTTCGGTCCTCGCCAGCGTCGAGAGCCGCCGCGAGCTTCTTGAGGGTGACCAGGGCGGGGAGATCGGCGTCCGTCAGCCACGGCGACGCGTCAATGAAGGCCCTTACCGCGCCCTTGTACGTAGAAACATTCTTCATGCCTCTATATCGCGTTTAGCGCGGATATTTGAGGCCCAGCGGTAAAGAAAAGCAGGTGGGGCGGGGTGCGGAGGGGTACTTTCTAAAAAGAATGGGGTGCAGCGGTGATGCTCAAGGCTGACAATTGAGGCAATAGCACTTGTGAATGAAGAACGAGGCTCGACCGCATGAGAGGCAGTGTCGGCGTGTGGCGGGGTGTCGATGGCGGCACGTATTGCATGTCGTGATCGGTACGCCCGTGGGAGTCGTGCTCACTCGAACCAGCCGGGGGCGCGATAGTCGAGGCGAATGGACTGGCGATCTGACTTGCGCCCATTGCAGGTGTTGCACAAGGTAGCGAGCTCATGGTCTTGAGCCTCGGCCTCGCCTCCATTGGCGACGGCGTGGATATGGTCAACGGTCAACACGTCGTCGGCCTCTGTTGCACCGCATGCCGTGCATTGGTAGCCATCCCTGGCCAGAACGCGCTTGCGCTGGCGTTGCCACCTGGCGGTCTTCAGATCCTTACGGTCATTGCTCATGCCGCTAGCCCGATGCGCTGGCGAATAGCGGCTATAGCGGCGCGGTCCTCGGGCTTGCGGAGGTCAATGTCCCCGTGGCGGAACCGGTAAGCGATAGCCGGGTCAATCGCGTCGAGGGCGTCGTCTACATGGTCAGGTAGCTCGGGGCCCTCGGTACGCACGTAGGGGACGGTCTCGACTGGAATTGACTTTGCTCTTCGTAGAAAGTCCAGAGCCCTCCACCGGCAGCGCTGTCGTGCGAAGTGCGCCCATGTGCCGGTGCCATCCCAGCACTTTGCGGCCTCCCAGAGGCCCCCGACAGCCGCGCTCTCCACGTCAGGGTCGGGGCTTACGGACCTAGCGACTTGTTGCGCCAGAGCGAGGTCATCGGGCGTGAGCTCCCTCACCCCTGGCAACCGCACTCGTGGAGACGATGATTCCTGAGGCTAGAGGGCCCTGCCGAGAGACCCGCCTCAACGAAGATCGTGAACAGGCGCGATGTGGGCCATGCCGGATCATCAAGGGCCTTGCGAATGCGGGCTTGCGTACCTGGGGCCTGAGTGGAGATCCACCGGGCGATGATGCAGGGCCTAGGGGCCCTCGCGGTCGGACCAGAGGCGAGCATGGAATCGAGACTCACAGCACACCCCCGAACGCGAAGAGGATGCCTACGGCGATGGCGGCGGCATGGAGTGCGATGACCTCTGAGCGGCCTATGGGGGTGTCTATGCGGAGCCGGTAGCCCCTGGCAAGTCGTTCCAACTTCTCGAATCTTCCTGTAGAGATCCCGGGGCCTCGACGGCCAGGAGATGGAGACCGGAGGCCCCGGGATCGTTCTTCATGAAGGAGAAGGGCAACACTTCTCCTTCACTATTACAATCGGCCACAATTTGGCAATTTAGGCCGATGTTGGAAGATTTCTTGGAGTTTTTTCAGTTATTTAGTTGCATTCCGTAGGAACTAGCTTGCGGGACTATTGGCCATCCCGCGCGGCGTCGTGCGTGAGGCGTAGGCTCACGCGGTCAGAGCCGTCGATCCGTGCTCGGTAGTCCATCCCGTGCGCCTCCTTCATGTGCGACTCGACTGCCTGGGCACGCGAGAGCCGCGCCGAGATCGCAGTCGAGGTCAATGGCGCAATGAGAAAAGAATCGAACTCATCGCAGGTCATTTGCTTTGTTGGGTTCATGTGTGAACTCCTTCCAATCAGGCGATTAGGGGATTTGAATCGGCATGACGGTCATGCCATGGCCAGCTCATCGAGGTCAGCGAGGAACGCCTCAACAGGCGGCGGCGCGCCGGGAGTGGCCTTCTGCGGCGTCGAGAAGGGCAAGGGGAGGGATTCAGCGACCCGAGGCTCGGCAGAGGCGGGAATTGCCGTCCACGCGCTTTCCTGCTCACGCTTGGCGTGGAGCTTGGCGACGAGGCGGCGATAGATGGCGATGGTCGCAGTCGAGACCCCGAGAATTGCGGCCTGCTCCCTCTTGGAGCGCCCGGCAACGGCGGCGCGGTCGAGATCCCACCACTGCATCTTTCGGAAGGCTTGGCCCGCCTTGCGCGCCGTGTGAGAGATGCGCCGAGCGTCCTGCGGAGACCAGAACTCAAGGGCGCTGGCGGCAGCCTCGTCGCAGAGCTCCTCCAGCCGCTCTGTCGTGCGATCCGCCTTCACCATGGGGTCGTCGTAGCGGCTCGTAAACGCACCGTTAGAGGCCCCTAGGGCGACGAAGTACAGAGTCAGGGCCAAGTCATCGGCGGCGGGCTTCCGTCCCGTCTCACGGGCCTCACGAGTGATCGTCCGGAGACCCTCGGAGGTGAGCCACGAGAGGACGTGGCGTCCATAGTCCACCCCGACGCGGCGCACATCACGCCCGTGCTCCTTGGACCAGACCCACTCGCGCTTGGGTTGCGGGAAAGGCTTTGGCCCGAGGGCCTTGAAGTTGAGGTAGTTCTTCGGGCGGGTCCGCTTAGCGGTCCCCGAGTTCATCGGCGTCATGTAGTTACCATCGTCCATATCAGTGCCGAAGTCCAATGGCAACTCGAAATTGCGAACTCACCTTGTCCGATTCACGCCTTTCGAACCTAGTCTGTACAAACTAGGCGTCATGCAATCGATCTACCAGGGGCGATGATCACGCATCGCCTCATGTTTCGAAAATGTTAAATTTTGAGTAGCTCTACTAGCTATTGCCGATCTGTGGCGGTACGACAAAGGCCCCTCCGGGAGCATGGATATGACGCCGACGCTCGACCGGAGGGGCCCGAGAAGGATGGAAGAGCCTTCTACACCTACTATCGTCCATGTGGACAGCGATGTCCAAAGGTTCGCGGAACTAATTCATACTCCCCCACTGGGGTAGTTCCTATACCCCCTAGGCCTTCTTCTCCGGGGCACGCTCGATTGAGTAGACCTGAGAGGCCCTCACCGAGTAGACGGGCCGCTTCTCAACGTCAACGAAGGTGATGAAGTCGTCTTTGACTGAAAAGTCCCTCGCGACGACTTCCTTGGTCGCATTCGTGCCGAATCGAACGATCCACTTGTACATACTTGCCTCCTCAGCTTTGGCGGGCCGAGTTGCCCGCACCATCACGCTATCTCTGGGGTGTGACATCGGCACCTAAGAACCCTTCGAGCCCCCACAGGGGTAGTTGTTATATACCCCCGTGGACGTAGAAGAACCCCCTCCCCGGGACCGTAGATCCAAGAAAGAGGGCTCCTCTATATCGACTGCATCACCGGATGAAGCCCGCCGACGCGAGCGCTGCGATCTCGCTGTCCCGCTGACCCGTCGCGGATTGGTACCTCATCGCCGCTTGGACCGACTTATGGCCACCACGAGCCATGATCTCTCTGAGCGATGCTCCGGTGTGCGCGATGTGGGTTAGGGACACATGGCGGATGTCGTGGAAGTGGAAGTTCTCCAGGCCCGCCGCTTCGCACCCCTTGACCCATCCGGCGCGGAGCTCTGCGTACTTCACTCGCCCGCCACGCGGCCCAGTGAACATGGGAGCGTCCATGTCCATCGCTCGGCCCCTGAGGTGTGCGTCCAAGGCATCGCGGCCCTGCTGAAGCAATGTCACCCGCTTGGTCTCGCCATTCTTTGGAGTCGTAAGCCCCGCCTGCTTAGAGACGGCCCTAGAGACCGTCAGAACGCCCGTTTCCGGGTCAAAGTCTCCACGATTAAGGCCGAGTAACTCACCGGCCCGTAGGTGCCCGGAAAACGCGACGATGAGCATTGTCGCCATCTGGTCCGTGCAGTATCCGTAGACCTTCTGAAAGTCCGGCACGCCCCAGACCGGGCGCGGTTCGCTTGGATCCTTGAGCGCGCCTCTGACCAGGCACGGGTTCGATGCGAGGTAGCCCCATCGGACGGCGGTGTTCATGTAGTTGTTGAGCAGGCTGTAGGCGTGGTGCTTGCTCACGGGCTTGTCCTTGCGACTCCCCCACCACTTTTCGACTTCGTACGGGGTGACGTCCTTGAGCTTCATCGTCCCGAATACGGGCAGCAGCTCCCTGTTGAGCAAAGAGCGATGCGCTGTGACGGTCGAGGCCTTGAGCGTGCGCTCCTTGTGCCCGAAAACGTCCCAGGCAAACTCACCGAAAGCGACATCCGCCTTGCGGTCATCAATCCAGCGAGACTGCTCGATCTCTGCCTCTTTGAGGATGAGCTCCTTCTGAGCCTCTTTGACGGTGGCATACGACCCGAGGGTGCGCCGCGTGCCGTCAGGGGCCTTATAGCGGGCCTGAAAGCGCCCTGAGGGCAGCTTACGAATGCCCTCGGGAAGCGTGGTCTTTGATGTGGACATGCTTGTCTCCTATGCGGTCTCCGCCGCACCCCGTGGGGCACGGATGGGGCACGCGTGCGTGCCCCACGGCTCCGCAAGGACTGATCCCTACTAAGCATGTCCTGGTAAATAGGCTATTTCCCAGAGTCGGGGTGACAGGATTTGAACCTGCGACCCTCTGCTCCCAAAGCAGATGCGCTACCAAGCTGCGCTACACCCCGTTGCCCGTGCGGGCCTGCCTACTCTAGTACGCGCGGCGCTACGCTCGCCTCATGCTGACGTTCGCGCTCATCCTCGCGGCCCTCGCCGCCGCGCTCCACGTCTACATCTTCTGGATGGAGGCGTTCGCGTGGGAGACGCCGCGAGTACGCGCCACGTTCCGCACCTCAGAGTCAGAGGCGGCCACCACCAAGGTCATGGCCTACAACCAGGGCTTCTACAACCTGTTTCTGGCCGTCGTGACGATCGTGGGCGTGGTCATGCTGGCCGCGGACGGAGCGTCGGCGGGCTGGCTCCTGGTCGTCGCGGGTGCAGGATCGATGCTCGCCGCGGCGATCGTGTTGGTCGCGAAGGACCGGTCGTATGCGCGGGCCGCGGCGACGCAGGGAACACTGCCACTGCTGGCGCTCGCCACCCTGGCGATCGCGCTCACGTAAGCCGAACGCGCCCACTCACCGCGCGGGTTACCGCGAAGCCCCAGGACTCGGCTACTCTAGGTGCGCCGGTTCGCCGGTAGTGCGGGTGTAGCTCAATGGTAGAGCCTCAGTCTTCCAAACTGATTACGCGGGTTCGATTCCCGTCACCCGCTCCATACATACCGCCTGGTAGACGCCCAGATTCACCCTCTGAGCGCACCGCCTGAGCGGGCCATATTCGGGCCATCGTGGAACAACGTGGAAGTAGGCCCCTGCGATGGCCCCGAACTCAACCCCCGACCCCACCCCTCGCGACACGCGCGAGGCCCTCGAAACCGACGCGACACGCCGAGAGCGCGACACAGCCGGACACGCGCTCTATCTCGCCCTGCACCCGACCCGCTCGCCCGCCTGGCCCACCTGGGACCGCCTGACCGAGAGTGAGCGCGAGGACCACCGCTGCGCCGCCTGGGCAGCCGTGACCGCCGTGAGGGCCGACGCATGAGCCCCCGACGCAAGCCCCAGGCCCGGCGCGACTTTGGTGCCATCGAGTCCCTGCCCTCGGGTAGGTGGCGGGCGCGCTATACCGGTCCCGATAAGCGCCAGCGCACCGCGCCGGTGACGTTCGCAACCAAGGGCGAGGCTGACCGATGGCTGACCACGGTGCGAGCCGACATGCTGCGCGGCCTATGGACCCCGCCCGAGGCCGCGAACATCACGCTAGGCGAGTACGTCGCCTCATGGCTGACCGGTCGAGCCCCGCAGCTGCGACCACGCACCCGTGACCTCTACGCCCGCACCGCCGAGCGTTGGCTACTCGCCCCCGTGGGCGAGGGCCGCTCAGTCGTCCACCTGTCCCCCGTGCCGCTGCGCGCCATCACCCCGCCCCTGGTGCGTGAATGGCATGCCGCCGTGCGCGAGGCCGCCCACGCCTCGGCAGCGGCCCGCAAGGCCCGCACCGACCGCACCCATCCCGCTCGAGCATGGGCACGCGAGCAAGGCATGAGCGTGGCCCCGACCGGACGCCTGTCCCCGACCGTGCTGGCCGCCTGGCAGGCCGCAGGCTCGCCTGAGACCGTCACCCTCGCCCCGGCCAGCGATGACGCCGGATCGACCGCCACCGCGCAGGCCTACCGGCTCTTGCATGCCGTCATGGCCCAAGCAGTCGGAGACGGGCTCTTGACCACCTCACCGGTGCGAATCCCCAAGGCCGGGCACGTCGATCACGCCGAACGCATGCCCCTGGCCCCTGGTGAGGTGAACGCGCTGGCCGATGCCGTGGCACCGCACTACCGCGCCGCGATCCTGCTAGCCGCCCTCGGGGGCCTGCGCCCCGGCGAGACGTTCGCCCTGACCCGCGCCGACCTCAACACCCACGACAGCACCGTGACCGTTCGCCGCACCCTGACCGAGATACCCGGCCAACCCGTCACGTTCGGACCACCCAAGACCGCAGCGGGGCGGCGCACCGTCGTCCTACCCCAAGTCGTCACCGATGCCCTGATCATTCACCTGACGACCTACACGCGCGCCGCACCCGACGCGCTCGTGTTCACCACCACCACCGGCGGCCCCGTGACCGCGCCCGCGCGCACCCGAGCCCTCCGCACCGCCCGCCAGCACCTCGGCAGGCCGGACCTGACCTGGCACCACCTACGCCACACCGGCGCAACCCTGGCCGCCCAAGCAGGCGGCACCACCGCCGAACTCATGCACCGCATCGGCCACACCTCGACCCGAGCCGCAGCCATCTACCAACACGCCACCCCCGCACGAGACCGCGAACTCGCCCAACGCCTCAACACCCTCGCCACGGGCTGAGTTCCAACTACTGAAGGTCCACGCGCGCCGCCCGTTCGAACTCGACCCGCAAGTCATAAAGGTCCCGGCTCGTGCTCACGCCTGACGAGAACTTGACCATGCCCACCCGCAGTTGACGAGCAGCCTCGCGCACCTTCGGGCCACCAACCAACTCGATGGCGTCCGTCGCTCCCATGACTGCGAGGATTGCGTCGCTGACCTCGCGAGGCCTCTCCACCTCGCCGCCACTTATATCTAGGCCCTCTTCGTGGCCCGCCCTGTAGACCGCCGATTCGAACACACTGAGTGTGGTCAGGACCGCCTGGTAAGCGTCACGCCGGTCGATGTACAGACGATCAGCCGCCCTAGCACTTGCGTCCTGACGCCCACGCACCAGAGAAACCAACGCCTGTAGCAAAACGCCCGCGAGTGCCGCGCCAGCAGCCACTAACGCGATTTGCAGGTCACCGCTCACCCTTCCGCGCCCGTCTCCTCTGCGTACTCGATAGCCGCTGCGAGGTCCCTGGCGAACGCGCGCGCCGACTCCAGACCATGAAGCTGCACCAACTCGCCACCGTGGCAGCCGTAGAACAGTTGGTCCACCTCGATGCCCTCGGGGCCGATGGTCTCGACTCGCGCAGTCCACCAGCGGCCAAAGTGCTTGTCATGCGTTGTTAGTGCCGCAACCGCGTTCGCGGCCTCTCGCTCGGCCATCGTGGCCCCCTCACCGGCGCACGGTGCGCCTGGCGCTCACCATAGCCGCCGCTCGCATTCTGGGCAGCATTTCCGCGTTTCGTGGAACAACGTGGAATAGCGGGGGCCGTTTTATGCGGTCTCACGCGGCCTCACGCTGAAACGACTGTTAGCATTACCCCAGGTAACTAGTGGATGGCCCCTGGTAACCAAGGTGACGAAATAGCCCCATATTGATGCCTTCCAAACTGATTACGCGGGTTCGATTCCCGTCACCCGCTCCGCGCGCGAAAGCCCGGGTCTCCTCCAGGGGACCCGGGCTTTCGACGTTCTCGGCCTGCAGAGGCACGCGGGGAGCCCTCTGGTGCCCGGTTTCGCGCGGAAGCGTGCACGAGACGACTCCTGGGGCGCGCGGCGACGATATCGGCGCCGGCAGCGCAGCCGAACTACACCGACGCGGCCGTCAGCGCCTCCACCTCGTCGTCAGCCAGCGTCAGGGACAGCGCCCCGACCAGCGGCTCGAGCTGCGAGACGTTGCGAGCCGACGCGATCGGCGCCACGACCGTCGGCTGCACCGCTAGCCACGCGAGCGCGACGGACGCGACGGGGACGCCGTGTCCCGACGCCACCTCGTCGAGCACCGCCAGGACCCGGCGCCCACGGTCATCGAGGTAGGCCGACGCGGCGCCCGCACGCGGGCTCTCCACCGAAGCACCGTCACGGTACTTGCCCGTCAGGAACCCCTTCGCGAGCGCCCAGTACGGCAGCGCACCGAGCCCGTGACGCTGAGCCGCGGCCCGAAGCTCGGACTCGTAGCCGCGCTCCACCAGGTTGTAGTGGGGCTGCAGCGCGACGGGACGGTGCAGGCCTTCGGCAGCCACCGCCTCCATCCACTCGTCGATGCGCGCGGCGGAGAAGTTCGAGATGCCGATCTCGCGCACCAGGCCGTCGTCCACCAGCTCGGAGAAGGCCGCGGCGGTCTCCGCGATCGGCTCGTCGTGGTCGAAGTGGGCGTAGTACAGGTCGATGTGGTCGGTTCCCAGCCGCTTGAGGGAAGCCTCCGCCGCGGTCCGAATCGTCGACGCCGACAGCCCGCGGAAGTCCTGGTGCTCGCTGACCTTGGTGGCGATGAGCACGTCGTCGCGGCGCCCGGTCGCGGCGAGCCACTGCCCGATCATCTCCTCGGATTCCCCGCCGCGGTGCCCGGGCGCCCACGCCGAGTAGACGTCGGCCGTATCGATGAGCCGCCCGCCGGCATCGGCGAAACCGCTGAGCACTGCAAACGAATCATCGCGGTCGGCGGTCCAACCGAACACGTTGCCGCCAAGCGCGAGCGGCGCGCCGGCGAGGTCGAGACTTCCGAGGGTGGGGGCGGTGTGAGTATTCACGGTCATGTCATCGACAACGGCCGATGCCACGGCCGGCATTCCGTGAACCGTCAACCACACCCGTGGTCGGGATCCGTCACATGAACAGTGCGAGAATCATCCCCGACAGCGCCAAGGCCACGGTGTCGTGCAAGGTGTCGAGCAACGTCACGCCCGGGTGGCGCGCCGCGAAGCCGTTATGCAACGCATGGGCGCCGCCCCTGAACACCACGCCGATGACCGCGCCAAACGTGAGCCCTGCGGCCCAGCCGTCGACGCCCAAACCCACCATGAGCATGGCCAGCACGATGATGCCCAGCACGTTGGCGAGGAACGTGCCGCCAAACGCCACGCCCATGTTGGCGTTCTCGACATCCGAGTCCTCGATCTTGCCCAGCCTCTTCCACACCGGAAACACGCCGGCGGGCGAGTAGTAGAACCACCCGAACGCGAACGTCACGACGAACGCCACGAGCACGCCCCACCACGGAATGCCGTCGAACGAGAACCACTCCATCACGAGCCCACTTTCTCTGCAGCGACGGCGATGTCGTCGAGGTCCTCGACGAGCGCCTTCCGCGTGGCCTTCATGGCAGCCTTGCCGAATAGCGCCATCATGACACGCTGCCCCATGCCGGGGTCCTCCGTCTCGGCACCAAACGTGACGACGAGCTCCGTACCCATCTCGGTCGGGGTGAGGCGGAACACCGTCGTATACAGCGCTCCCCCGGCCCGCGACTGAACGGTGTAGGAGCGCGGCTCGTCGATGTCGCTGACCCACATCGTCTCGGCCTCGTCCCGGCCGAACATGCGGCGCGTCTCCTTCCACCGCGTGCCCACCGAGAAACCGTCGCCCTCCAGGCGCTCCACGGCGACGATGTTGCGCATGACCTCGGGTGCGGAATCGAGGTCGGTGACGACGCTCCAGACCCCCTCCGGCGTGGCATTGATGTCCTTCGTGACCTCGACCCACTCGTCGCTCACGCGTACCTCCCTCGTGCGGCGACGCCGCTGTCGCCTGAGCCCACGATATCGCGCTGTCTTGCCGCAACCGCCGCATCGGCGCTAGCCTGGCCGCACACGCCCTCGGAGGAGACTCACCATGAGCAACGGCAGCCGCGTCGCCACGACGCAGGTCACTGCCGCCCCGATGTGCCCCCAGCCCTCGAGCATGTGCTGCCGCATGTGCTGCGAGGGCTGCTGTCTGTAGAGCGTTGGCTCTCGGCCCCTGGGCCCACCCGCACGCCGCCAGCGCTCGCCCTGAACCGGAATCGAGTCTCGACTCGCCGCGTTCCCCCTCCGTGCCGCCCACCAGGGCAAACGACTACTCCCAGCAAGCCACCATCACAAGGAAGAGAGACATGGCCAAGATCTACGAGGACGCCACGGCGCTCATCGGCAACACCCCGCTCGTGAAGATCAACTCGCTCACCGAGGGCGTCGACGCCACGGTGCTCGGCAAGCTTGAGTTCTACAACCCCGCCAATTCGGTCAAGGACCGCCTGGGTGTCGCCATCGTCGACGCCGCGGAGGCCTCGGGCGAGCTCAAGGCCGGCGGCACCATCGTCGAGGCCACCTCGGGCAACACCGGCATCGCTCTCGCGATGGTGGGTGCCGCGCGCGGCTACAACGTGGTCCTCGCGATGCCGGAGACCATGTCGAAGGAGCGCCGCGCGCTGCTGCGTGCGTTCGGCGCGGAGCTGGTCCTCACCCCCGGCCCCGAGGGCATGAAGGGCGCCGTCGAGGCCGCGAACAAGATCGCCGAGGAGCGCCCCGGCTCAGTCCTGGCCCGCCAGTTCGCCAACGAGGCCAACCCCGAGATCCACCGCAAGACCACCGCGGAGGAGATCTGGGCCGACACCGACGGCGAGGTCGACATCGTCGTCGCCGGCATCGGCACTGGCGGCACCATCACCGGTGTGGGCGAGGTCCTCAAGGCCAAGAAGCCCGAGGTGCAGATCATCGCGGTCGAGCCCAAGGAGTCGCCCATCCTCAACGGCGGCCAGCCCGGCCCGCACAAGATCCAGGGCATCGGCGC
This sequence comes from Demequina sp. NBRC 110055, assembly GCF_002090135.1. GTDB lineage: Bacteria > Actinomycetota > Actinomycetes > Actinomycetales > Demequinaceae > Demequina. Next base: position 110,592 of record NZ_BBRL01000009.1, read on the forward strand.
CAACTTCGTGCCCGAGGTCCTCAACACCGAGATCTACGACGAGGTCATCGACGTCGACTCGGAGACCGCTATCGCCACCGCCCGTGCGGCTGCCCGCAAGGAGGGCCTGCTCGTCGGCATCTCGTCCGGCGCCGCCCTCCACGCCGCCATCGAGGTCGCGAAGCGTCCCGAGAACGCCGGCAAGACCATCGTGACGATCATCCCGTCGTTCGGTGAGCGCTACCTCTCGTCGGTGCTGTACGCCGACCTCATGGACTAAGGAGTCCCCCGTCCCCATGACTGACCGCATCGGCCCCCTTCGACTCGCACTCGAGGACGTCAAGACGGCGCTGGTCCGCGACCCCGCGGCCCGTTCCGCCCTCGTCATCGCGCTGTCGTATCAGGGCGTCCACGCGGTGTGGCACCACCGCATCGCACACTGGCTGTGGACTCATGGCCTGAGGACGTACGGCCGGTTGTGGTCTCAGTACGCCAGGCGTCGCACCGGGATCGAGATTCACCCCGGTGCGACGCTGGGACGCCGCCTGTTCATCGATCACGGCATGGGCGTCGTCATCGGCGAGACGGCCGTGGTCGGCAACGACGTGTTGCTCTTCCACGGCGTCACGCTCGGCGGCACCACCATGAGCCCCGGCAAGCGTCACCCCACGGTCGGCGACCGCGTGGTCGTGGGCGCGGGCGCGAAGGTGCTTGGTCCGGTGCACATCGGCTGTGATGCCCGCATCGGCGCCAACGCGGTGGTGGTGAAGGACGTGCCGGACGGCGCCACCGCCGTGGGCATCCCCGCGAAGATTCGCGAGCACCCGAGCGAGCGTGAGGCGGGCACCGCCGCATCATCCATCGACGCCGGCGATTCGCACATTCACCCCGATCCGGACGCGGCTCCCGGCTACGTCGAGCAGCGCGAACCGGCGATGTATTACATCTGACGACACGCGGGCGTCGAGTTCGTCACGAACCAGGGTAAATGGGCTGGCACACGGCCACTGTGCCCGCTACTGTGGCGAATGGAGCCACCGCTCCAGCACGTATGGCGCGATCCCTCAGCCGCGCCAACGACGACGGGCCCCTCACCGATCAGGTGAGGGGCCCGTTGTCGTACGAGTGATGCGCTAGGACGCGAAGGCGCGCAGCATCCAGGCCGTCTCCTCGTGGAAGTCCAGCCGCGCGTTGTACAGGTCAGCGGTGGCGCCGTCGCCCGCCTCGTCGGCGGCCTCGGACAGCGGCCGGATCGCGGCCGCCACCGCCTCATGGTCGCGCTGGAGGTTCTTGACCATCGTCATCGCGTCATCCGTGGGCTCATGGTCCTTCAACGTGGTGAGCTCGAGCATCTCGCCCATCGACCCGGGAGCCTTCTCCCCGAGTGCTCGCATCCGCTCGGCGAGGTCGTCAGACGCTGCGAAGAGCGCCTGATACTGCTCCTCAAGCATGAGGTGCAGGGACCTGAAGTGGGGTCCGGTCACGTTCCAGTGGTAGCCGTGAGTCTTGAGATACAGCGTGAAGGTGTCTGCCAGCGTCTGTGCCAGACCCGCGTTGATCGCCTTGAGATCCTTTTCCTCAATACCGATCGCCGGCGTGTGCTCCGTAGCCATGGTGAGGTCTCCTCTCGTGAGCCGGTGCTATCACCGCACATAACCATGGAGCCACATCCACCATTCCCTCGCCCAGCGACGGGAATGGTCGATGCACGGGTACGGTTTTGTGGATATGAGCACCTTTGGCATCGAGCCCGTCGCGTTCGACGGATCCGAGACCTGTCCGGCCCCCGTCGCCTCTCACCTTCCCGACGACGACGCGCTCGTCGCGGCGCTGTCTCAGGCGCGCACGGTCGCGGTGGTGGGTGCCTCGCCCAACGACCACCGCACCTCGTATGCCATTGCGGTGTGGCTGATGGAGCACACGCCGTACGAGGTGTTCCTCGTCAACCCCGTCGCGGTGGGCGAGGAGATTCGCGGCCACGCGTTCTACGCGGACCTCGCGGACCTCCCCGTCAAGCCCGACATCGTCGACGTGTTCCGGCGCGCCGAGCACGTCGGACCGGTCGCCCAGGCCGCCGTCGAGGCCGAGGCTGACCTGCTGTGGCTCCAACTCGGGATCGTCAACGACGCGGCCGCCGCCGTCGCCGCAGAGGCGGGCCTCACCGTGGTGCAAAACCACTGCCTGAAGGTCGAGTACGAGCGCCTGCGCACCCCCATCGAGGAGGCCATGGCGGGCTGACACGCCGCCGGTCTCGCCGCGCTCGGGACGTGGTGCGAGAATCCCGGTATGACCCTCGCCGACGGCTACCGCCTCATCTCCACCGACGCTTCCCGCGCACGCGACGTGCTTCACGTGACCTCGTTCGCGTTCGCGTTCACGGTGCCCCAGAAGGACGCCGACTTCATCACCCGGGTTTACCCTTTCGGCGCCGGGCGAGCCGTCGAGGTGGCCGATGCCTCACGGGGCACCATCGGCACCCTCGCCGCGGCGCACACGTCGTTCCGCTTCCGCCTCGCCGTGCCGGGCGGGCACTCGCTCGCCACGTCGGGGCTGTCCTGGGTGTCGGTGCATCCCGGCCACCGTCGCCGCGGCCTACTGACGGCGATGATCGCGGATCACTTTGCGAACTCCCGCGCCCGCGGCGAGGCGATCAGCGCCCTGTACGCGTCTGAGACACAGATCTACCAGCGCTTCGGCTACGGGCTCGCCGCGCGCACCGCCATGATCGAACTCTCGCGCGGCGCGAAACTGCGCGACAGTGCCGGCGCGGATGAGCTCATCGTCGAGATCGACTCGGCCTCCTACGAGCGCCACGCCTCGGTGCTCCAGGAGGTGCAATCCGCGATGACCCGGCCCGGAAGCATCGTGGACTTCGAGGAGGTCACGGTCGCGGAGGCGTTCCTCGATATCGAGGCCGATCGCGACGGCGCAGACGAGCTGCGCATCGTGATCGTGCGCGACGGCGACAGCCCGCTCGCGTGGGCGCTGCTCAATCGCAAGGCGAACTGGGACCTCCACTCCCCCGACGGCAAGGTGCAGGTGCGCGCGTGGGGCTCGGCCGCGCCGCATGCCACGGCGCGCCTGATGCGCGTGCTCGTCGACTTCGACCTCATGTCCAAGACCGCCCTCTCCCGCATCGCACTCGACGACGAGACGCTTCACCTCCTGGTCGATCCCCGCGGCGCCCGCGCGTCAATCGAGGACAACCTGTGGGTGCGCATCCTGGATGTGGCCAGCGCACTCGAGGGCCGCGGCTACGCCGCCGACTGCGACGTCACGGTCGCGATCCAGGACACCCAGTTGCCCGACAACGCCGGGACCTGGCGCATCAGCGTCACGGGCGGCGAGGCGACGGTGACCCGTACCGACGACGACGCGGACCTCGCGATGAGCATTCAAGAACTCGGCGCGGCCTACCTGGGCGGCACCTCGATCGCCACTCTCACACGCGCTGGCCTGGTGAGGGAGCACCGCGACGGCGCGGCCAGCGAGCTCTCGCGTGCCATGCTGTCCGACCTCGCCCCCGCCTGCAATATCGGGTTCTGACGACGTCACCCCGCCACGGCATCGGCCGCATTCCCCGAAGAGAAGAACACCTCACGATTTCTTTACTGAACCAAAACCTGAAAAGGTAGAAGCATGAAGAAGGCAGAGGGTTACCAGTCCATCTCCGTCCCCGAGGACCGACTCGACGAGTTCTTCCAGGTCGTGCAGTGGGCCTTCGTGGGCGAATGGCTCATCGAGGACCGCCAGGACTACGTCGATGCGTTGCCCACCGAGCGCGCCCGCGCGCTGCAGGTGACGGACGACCGTCGCGGCGAGCTGGGCGAGATCGCGGCCGTGCACGCGAGCTTTGGCACCGAGATGGTCACGCCAGGTGGCCGGCGCGTCCCCACTGCGGGTCTGTCGTGGCTCGGCGTTCACCCCGCCCACCGCCGCCGCGGCCTCATGACCGCGATGATGCACGACCACTTCGCGCGGTGCATTGAGCGCGGCGAGGCCGTGAGCGCGCTATATGCGATGGAGGCCGAGATCTACTCGCGCTTCGGCTACGGCATGGCGTCGCAGACCGTCAAGGCGTCCATCCCGCGCGGCTCCAAGATGTGGCCCGTCGAGGGCGCCGACGACCTCACGGTGCGCCTCGAGCGCGCCGACTTCGACAAGCACGACGAGCTGGTGTCGGACCTTCAGGCGAAGCTGACCCGGCCCGCGACGATCATCAACCCGGTCGGCTCGGGCCGCAACGCCCGCTTCACCGACCCGGTGGGCAACCGTCACGGCTACGAGAAGTGGCGCATCTGCATCGTCGAGGACCGCGGCGAGCCGGTCGCGTACGCGTTCTTCCGCCGCAAGCCCGACTCAGAGCTGGGCATCCACGACGGCGTGTGCCAGGTGCGCGAGCATGGCTCGCTGAACGCCGCGGCCTCGCAGCGCCTGTGGGCCACGCTGACCGACTTCGACCTCGTCGGCACCACCAACACCGAGAACCTCGCGACCGATGACCCGCTGCTGTACCAGCTGAAGGACTCGCGCGGCATCCGTTCCAAGGTCATCGACAACCTGTGGGTGCGCCTGCTGGACGTCGAGACCGCGCTCGAGTCGCGCGAGTACTTCCACGACTGCTCGGTGACGTTCGCGCTCACCGACAAGCACGTGCCGGACAACGCGGGCGTGTGGCGCATCGTGGTCTCGGGCGCGGACGCGACCGTCACGAAGCTCTCAGATAACCCGCACGGTGAGGCGGACCTGTCGATGGATGCCCGCCACCTGTCGACGATCTACCTGGGCGGCACCTCCGTCGAGGCGCTCGCCGCCGCGGGCCAGATCCACGAGCACACGCCCGGCCAGGCGCGCGAGCTCGCGGTGGCCATGATGTCGCCCGTGGCGCCGCTCACCAACTGGGACTTCTAGGCGCCAACCCGCTCGCGTGCGTACTGGCGGGACATGAGGGTCGCAGACCCGCGTTTTTCGACCCTCATGTCCCGTGGGGACTCGAACCCGGGCGCTAGGACTAGCGCTGCGTCTCGTACGCCATCATCTCGTCGATGCGGCGCTGGTGACGGGCGTCCTCGCTGAAGGGCTCGTGGACGAAGGCGTCGGCGATCGCGGTGGCCTCGTCGAGCGAGTGCATGCGCGCGCCGATGGAGCCGATCTGGGCGTCGTTGTGCTGGCGCGCCAGGCGCGCGGTCTCCTCGGACCAGATCAGGGCGGCGCGGATGCCGGGCACGCGGTTCGCCGCGAGCTGCTCGCCGTTGCCGGAGCCACCGATGACGATGCCGAGGTCGGAACCCGAGGCCGCCACGGCCTCTCCCGCCGCGATGCAGAACGACGGGTAGTCGTCGAGGGCGTCGTACTCGTGGGCGCCGTGATCGACGACCTCGTAGCCCCCGTCGGCGAAGTGCTTCTTGAGGTGTTCCTTGAGCTCGTATCCGGCGTGGTCCGCGGCGATGTGGATGCGCATGCGCCCATCATGCCGTACGGGCCACGCCGAGAGCGAAACGGCGCCGCGCTCGCGTGCGCACGCCCCTAGGGTGAGTCCATGGCACTGCATTCCGGCATCGACACGTCCGAGTTCTCGCCCACCATCCGTCCCGGCGACGACTTCTTCCGCTACGTCTCCGGGCCCTGGGAGGACGCCCACGTCATCCCCGACGACCGCTCGGCCGACGGCAGCTTCTACACCCTGCGCGACGAGGCGGAAAAGCACACGCGCGAGATCATCGAGGCGGCCGACAAGGACTCCCTCATCGGCGCCCTGTACGCGTCCTTCATGGACGTCGGCCGCCTGAGCGCGCTGGGAACCCAGCCGCTGACCGCCGACCTCAACGAGCTTTCCGCCGCGCAGGACCACGACGCCCTGGCCGCCGCCATCGGCCGCCTGCAGCGCACCGGTGTCACGGGCCTCGTGGGCTACTACGTCTTCGCCGACAAGATCGACCCCGACCGCAACGTGGTCTACATGAGCCAGTCCGGCATCGGCCTACCCGACGAGGCCTACTACCGCGAGGACTCCTACGCCGAGGTGCGCGACAAGTACACGGCGCACATCGACCGCATGGCGGCGCTGACCGGTCGCGACTTCACCGGCGCCGACGTGCTCGCGCTCGAGACCGCGATCGCCAAGCACCACTGGGACGTGGTGAAGTCGCGCGAGGCCGAGCTCACGCACAACCCCACGACGCTCAGCGAGCTGACGGCCACGGCCCCGGCGTTCCCGTGGCGCGCGTGGACTGACGCGATCGAGATGCCCGCCGCCGCGCACGACCTGCTGGTCGTCGGCGAGCCCAGCTACATCGAGGCCATCGCCCAACTGTGGGAGGCCACCGACCTCGACACGTGGAAGCGCTACTTCGCATGGCGCATCGTCAATTCGCGCGCCGCCTACCTCACCGAGGAGATCTCGAAGGCGAACTTCGAGTTCTACGGCACGGTGTTGTCCGGCGCCCTCACCCAGCGCGAGCGCTGGAAGCGTGGCGTGGGCTTCGTCGAGGCCGTCGCCGGCGAGGTCGTGGGCCAGGAGTACGTCAAGGAGCACTTCCCGCCGTCGCACAAGCAGGACATGGACGCGCTGGTCGCGAACCTCATCGAGGCATACCGGGTGTCGATCCAGTCCCTCGAGTGGATGACCCCGGCGACCAAGGAGCGCGCGCTCGACAAGCTCGCGCAGTTCACGCCGAAGATCGGCTACCCCGACAAGTGGCGCGACTACTCGGGCCTCGCCGCCGACCCCACCGACCTGGTGGGCAATGTGCGCGCCTCCTCGGCCTTCGAGGAGGATTGGGAGTGGTCGAAGATCGGCCAGCCCGTGGACCGCACCGAGTGGCTGATGACCCCGCAGACGGTCAACGCGTACTACCTGCCGATGGCCAACGAGATCGTCTTCCCCGCCGCGATCCTGCAGCCGCCGTTCTTCCACCCCGAGGCGGACGACGCGATCAACTACGGCGGCATCGGCTCGGTCATCGGCCACGAGATCGGCCACGGCTTCGACGACCAGGGCTCCAAGTACAACGGCCGCGGCGCGCTCGAGGACTGGTGGACCGAGGAGGACCGCAGCGCGTTCATGGAGCGTGCCAACGCCCTCATCGAGCAGTACAACGGCTACTCGCCGCGCCAGCTCGAGGGCTCGCACCACGTCAACGGCGCGCTGACCGTGGGCGAGAACATCGGCGACCTCGCGGGAGTCGAGATCTCTCTCAAGGCCTACGAGATTGCGCTGGGCCACCCCATCGACGAGGCGCCCGAGGTCGACGGCCTCACCGCCAAGCAGCGCTTCTTCATCGGCTACGCGCTGACCGAGCGCATGGTGGTCCGTTCCGAGGCCCTCGTCACCCGCATCGCGATGGACCCGCACTCCCCCAGCGAGTTCCGCGTCAACGGCATCGTGCGCAACATGAATGCCTGGTACGACGCGTTCGGCGTGAGCGAGGACCACGAGCTCTACCTGGCCCCCGAGGAGCGGGTATCCATCTGGTAGCCCACGGGTTTACAGTGGTGTGAGGCCCCGTGGTGGGGCTGTCACCGTGAGACGGGAGGCCGCATATGGCTGAGAAGACGAACATCGACCTGATCGACGTGACCGCGGATGACGCGGCCGCCGAGAAGACCGGCGGCTGCTGCGGCGGAAGCTGCGGCTGCGGCAACTAGTCGACCCGCAACCTTTCGAGACCCGAAGGGCGGGGCCTGATCCAGTGGATCGGGTCCCGCCCTTCGGCGTTTCTTGACGGCGGCCGATGCGGTGGCGGGGTTTACATCCCGAGCGTCAGCAGGTCGGGGGCGCCGGGCTCCTCCGCGGCGGCCGCGTAGAGCTCCATCCCCCGGCGCACCGCCTCCCGCTCGTCGGGCGAGAGACGCTCGAGCGTCGCGGCGACGCTGTCGCGACGCCTGGCCATGGCATCGGCCACCAACGCCTCGCCCGCGGGCGCGAGGGCGATGACGACCTCGCGACGGTTGTCGGGCGCGGACTCCCGGGTGACGAAATCTCCGGCCACCAGCCGCTCGACGGTGCGCGTGAGCGTCGAGGGGTGGACGCCCAGCGTGACCGCGAGCGCCCCCATGCGCTGTGGTCCCGCGGCGGCGAGCACCACGAGAGCGCGGTACTGGGGCAACGTCACATGCTCGAGGGCTCCTTGGAGGGAGCGTGCCACGTGCCCGAGGAGGGCCCGCGAGGCGGTCATCGTCGCGTCGGCCGAGGAATCCATGCGCTCATCGTAGGCGTGAGTGAGTGCTAGGGTGCAACAGTTGCACGCCAGCAAGTATTGGAAGCCGAGTGACTCCTCCCCGCCCCCTCGTCCAATGGCGCCCCACCCTCCGGGTCGCGGGCTCCGATCGCGCCACCCTGCTCGGTCTCGCCGTCGTCGCGGGCGTCCTATCCGGGCTCGGCGCCGTGGCGTTCCGTTGGCTCGTCGAGCACGCCACGCTCGCCTTCTCCGGCCAGCCCGACTACGCCGCGACCACCGACCACCCGTCACATCCGTGGGTGCCCGGACTCGGAGGATGGTTCGTCATCCTGGCGCCCGTCATCGGCGGCCTGATCTACGGCCCGCTGGTGCACCGATTCGCCCGCGAGGCGCGCGGCCACGGCGTCCCTGAGGTGATGTACGCGATCCAGCGCAAGGGCGGGCGGATCGCCGGTAAGGTCGCCTTCGTCAAGGCGGTGGCCTCCGCGGTGACCATCGGCTCGGGCGGCTCGGTGGGCCGCGAGGGCCCCATCGTGCAGATCGGCTCTGCGCTCGCATCGACGCTCGGTCGCATGGTCCGTGTCCCCGGGGCACAGCTGCCCCTGCTCGTGGCGTGCGGCGCCGCCGGCGGTATCGCGGCGACGTTCAACGCGCCGCTGGCCGGAGTCTTCTTCGCGCTTGAGCTCCTGCTCGGATCGTTCGCGGTGGGCTCGTTCGCCGCGGTCGTCATCGCCTCCGTGACCGCGTCCGTCATCGCACGCGGCATCCTCGGGAACGAGGCATTCCTCGTCCTGCCCGAGTTTTCCGTGGGCCACGTCAGCGAATACGCCCTCTTCGCCGCCCTCGGGCTTGCCGCCGGCGCGCTCGGCGTGGGCTTCTCGAAGGTCCTGTACTGGTTCGAGGACGCGGCCGACCGCGTCTGGCGCGGGCCAGAATGGCTCCGGCCCGCCGCGGGCGGCCTGCTCCTGGGCGTATTGGTCTTCGTGCTGCCACAGATGTATGGCGTGGGCTACCCCGTGCTCGAGGGCGCCGTCATGGGCGACTATGTCGTCCCGTTCCTCCTCCTTCTCTTGGTCGCCAAGGTGGTCGCCACCTCCCTCACCATCGCCATCGGCGGCTCGGGAGGCGTGTTCGCGCCGTCGCTGTTCCTGGGCGCGATGCTCGGCGCCGCCGTCGGGCAGGCGGCCGATGCCGTGGTTCCCGGGCTCGACCTTTCCCCCGGTGCGTACGCGATCGTGGGCATGGCCGCCGTGTTCGCGGGATCCTCTCGCGCGCCGATCACCGCGGTGCTGATCCTCTTCGAGCTCACGGGCGAATACTCGGTCATTCTCCCGCTGATGCTCGCCGTGGTGATCGCGACCGCGACGTCCTCGCTGCTGAGCCGCGAGACCATCTACACGGCGAAACTGCGCCGGCGCGGCATCGACCTCACACGCCACGCCGCGCGCACCGCCAGGCTCGCCCATGTGCAGGTCCGCGAGTTGATGGCGGCGACCCCTCCCACGCTCGGGACTGGGACGCTGGCCACGGTCGCCGCACACCGCATCCTCGCGGCGGGCCGCTCGAGCCTTCCCGTGGTCTCGGACGACGGCCTGTACGTGGGCATTGTCACGGCCGACGCCGCCGCCCGGGCCCTCGCGGATGACGACGACGCCGAGAGCCTCGTCGTCGCGGACGTATCGCAGTGGCGCGACCACATCGGTCCCGAGGATGCCCTCGATGGCGTGCTCGACACCATGCTCGGGGGCGACACCGATGACGGCCTTCCCGTGCTCGACGAGGCCGGCCGCGTCGTCGGGTGGCTGGGCCACGACGTGGTCCTCAAGGCAGTGACACAGACCGCCTGAGCCCGCGTGCGGGCGCGGTTGCGAGCGCGGTTGCGAGCGCGGTTGCGAGCGCGGTTGCGAGCGCGGCGTCAGTCCCGGCGCTGCTCGGCAGCCAGGCGCGCGTAGAGGCCCCCCGCGGCGATGAGGGCGCTGTGGCTGCCCGACTCGACAATGCGGCCGCCGTCGACCACGTGAATCACATCCGCGTCGGCAATCGTCGATAGGCGGTGTGCGACCACAAGCGTGGTGCGCCCCTCGGCCGCGCGCTCGAGCGCCGCCTGGACCACGCGCTCTGACACGGTATCCAGCGCGCTCGTGGCCTCGTCGAGCAGCAGCACTGGCGGGTCCTTCAGCAGCACGCGCGCGATCGCGATGCGCTGCTTCTCTCCACCCGAGAGCCGGTAGCCGCGCTCCCCCACGATCGTGTCGTAGCCGTCCTCGAAGGTCATGATCTGGTCATGAATGTTCGCCGCGCGGCACGCCTGCTCGAGGTCTGCATCGGTGGCCTCTGGGCGTGCATACCGGAGGTTCTCGGCGATGGAGGCGTGGAAGAGGTAGGTCTCCTGGCTCACCACGCCAATGCGGTCCACGATTGACTCGTGCGTGAGCTCGCGCACATCTGCGCCCGCAAATTCGACCGCTCCTGACGATGCCTCATGGAGCCTGGCTGCGAGGTACACGATCGTGGTCTTACCCGCGCCCGAGGGACCGACGAACGCGACGGTCTGACCGGGCTGCGCCACGAAGCTCACGCCGTCGAGCGTCGCGGCGCGGTCCGCTCCGGCATCCGGATAGCGGAACATCACGTCGCGGAACTCGACTCGTCCCACGGGGCCGGGGGCGGACGCCACGTCGCGCGCATCGGGTGCATCGGGTGCATCGACGATGGCAGGAGTGAGGTCCAGGTATTCGAAGATGCGTGCGAACAGCGCCCTGGAGGTCTGGATCTCCAGGGCCACGCGCATGAGCGCCATGAGCGGGAACAGCAGCCGCCCCTGGATCGCCGTGAAAGCGACGATGGTGCCGGCGGTGATGGTGGGGTCGATGCCTTGGTCGTTGGACCTCGCGATCAGCAGGCCCGACACCAGGTAGATGACGGCCGGCACCGAGCTCATGATCACCGTGACGAGGCCGAAGAACCACTGCCCCGACATCGACAGGCGGACCTGGAGGTCGATCTGGTTGGCGTTCTCGGCGCCGTAGCGCTCGGATTCGAGGCGCTGGCGGTTGTACACCTTAGACAGCAGGATGCCGCTGACGGACAGCGTCTCCTGCGTGATGGCGGTCATCTCCGACAACGACTCCTGGGTGCGTGACGCGAGTCGCGCCCGCACCTGGCCCACACGCCGCTGGATGGCGACCAGCGCCGGCATCAGGACGACCGCGACGAGCGTCAGCCGCCAGTCGAGCAGGATCATGGCGACGAGCGACGCGAGCACCGTGACCGTGTTGCCGATGACGGACGACACGAAGGTGGTCAGCACGCCCGAGACGCCGCCCACGTCGTTCTGTAGACGCGACTGGATCACGCCGGTCTTCGTCCGCGTGAAGAACGCGAGGTCCATTGACTGGAGCTTGTCGAACAGCCGGGTGCGCAGGTCGCCGGTGACGTGGTTGCCGACGCTCGCCGTGACATAGGTCTGCCACACCCCCAGCGCGGCGGTCGCGATGAAGATCACGATGACGAGCGCAACGAGTTCCGCAAGCAGGTCGAGGCGCGGTCCCGTTCCGTCGGCCGGAAAAAGCGCGCTGTCGAAGATGCGCTCGATGATGAGCGGCGGGACGACGCCAGCGGAGGCCGTCACGATCACCAATGCCGCGGTAAGCGCGAGCGATGCGCGGTACGGCGTGAACAGAGCAAGGACGCGGCTCCACAGGTCGGGGATCTGGGGAGCCTCGGCGTTGGCGGCGCGCTGCGCGGCCTCGTCGCGGCCCGACACGCCCCGGCCCGGCCCGTGGCCACCGAGCGCGCTGCGGCGCGAACCAGGCGGGGCAGACATGCTCATGCCGGTAAGCCTATGGCGGGCCGATGCCACCCCTCACCGCCCGGATGCCCGCGCCTGGGACAATGCACCTATGTCTGCCGCCCCGCATGTTGTCTTCTTCGAGCCTCGCATCCCCAACAACACGGGCAACGCGATCCGCCTGTCCGCCTGTACAGGGGCACCGCTGCATCTCGTCGAACCGCTCGGCTTCGACCTGTCGGAGCCCAAGCTCAAGCGCGCCGGACTGGACTATCACGACCTCGCCTCCATGACCGTTCACGCGGACTTCGACGCGATGCTCGCGACCATGCCGGACTCGCGCGTCTTCGCGTTCACCGCGCACGCCGAGACCCTCTACTCCGACATCGAGTACCGGCCGGACGACGTGTTGGTGTTCGGACCCGAGCCCACGGGGCTTCCCGAGGAGGTCATGGCTCACGAGCGCGTGACTGACCGGGTGCGCATTCCGATGCTGCCGGGGCGCCGGTCACTCAATCTCGCCAACTGCGCGGCGCTCGTAACGTACGAGGCGTGGCGCCAAGGCGGCTTTGCCGCCTAAGCCGTCTCGCACGAAGGCCGGGCGTCGTACACAGGCCCACCACGGCATCGGCCGCATCCACCGTCCCTGGCAGGAAGGCGCCACCCTCGTCACCGATCCTTAACGTCTTAACTATGCGAGACGAGAGACCCCCTTCCCTCAGCGAGCACGCTCCCCTCGTAAACACCGTGCGGATTCTGGAGGCGCGGCAGCGGGATGTGGCGGCTAATGTCGCGCCCGATCCCCTCTTCTTCATGACGCTGCAGCAGGCGTTCCTCTTTCAGCATGTGGCGCGCGCGCCCAGTGGCGTGCCGATGGTGGTGCTAGCGAACCGCGCGCTCACCAGCGCCGCCGCCGTGACCCAGATGGTGCGGCGCATGGCGCTGCGCGGCTTCGTCAATGTCGAGCCCCACCCGCACGACGGCAGGTGCCGGTTGGTGACGCCCACCGCCAAGGGCTACCGCGAGTACGAGCACGTGTTCTCGACGGCCGTTCAGGAGGACCAGCGGTGGAGCGGATACGTGGCGACGCACCTGCGCCAAGGCCGCGTCATGTCCATCGAGGGATACGCGCGGGCGGGGCTCGAGCTGTGGAGGCTCGAACCAGAAGTCACCGGCCGGCGCTACGGCACCGGGTGACGATCGTCGTACTGGCGGAACGTCTCTCCCGTGCGGGCGCGACGGACACGGGTGAGGACGGCGATGAGGCCGATGATCGCGAGCCCTCCGAGGAGCGGCGGACACCACAGGCCCACGGCGGTGGCGAGGATGCCCGCATACATGTCTCCCACGCGCGGGCCCCCGGTGACGACAACCACGAAGATGCCTTGGAGGCGCCCGCGCATCTCGTCGGGCGAGGCCTGGATGATCATGGTCTGACGGAAGATGGCGCTCACCTCATCGGAGGCACCTAGTCCCGCCATGGCGACGGCCAGCAGGATCATCGCGGGCCAGAAGATTCCCTCCCAGCCCGGTGCGGCCGTGTGGTCCACGCCCTCCATCACCAGCACCACGACGCCGAACATCACCGCGAAGGCGCCGAAGGTGGTGATGGCGCGCGCGATTGCCACGCCATGGCGATGCACGTGCGCGACGGGTCCCGAGAAGAGTGACACCAGGATGGTTCCCACCGCCCCGGCGGCGGTCAACGCCCCCACCGTGAGCGAACCTCCACCCACCACCGTCGCACCGAGCGCGGGGAACAGCACATAGGGGCGACCGAAGGTCATCGCCACGACGTCAACGATGAAACTCATCCTGATGTTGGGGCTACGTCGCAGGAACCCTGCCCCCTCGCGGAGCATGCCCCACCCCGCCTCCACCTGACGCCCCAGGCGCGGCAGCGCAGGCAAGGTCCACACGCCCAGGAAGCCCGCCGTGAACAGGATCGCGTCGATCGCGAACGTCCATGCGAGACCGACCGACGAGGCCATCACGCCCGCAAGCGCCGGCCCGAGCGTTAGCGTCGCGCCAAACGCGATGCCGTTGAGCGCGGTGGCACGCGACACCAGGTGTGGCGCGAGGATGCGCCCCACGACCGAGCCGCGGGTCGCGCTCGAGATGGTGGACGCGACCGCGTTGAGGGTCGTCACCACATAGAACGGCCACACGGGTGCGTGGCCACCGTCGGCATGACGCGCGACGTCCCAGGCCGCGAGCGCAACAAGAGCGAGCGTCGAGGACCATGCCACGAGCGACGAGGCAATGAGTAGCCGGCGGCGGTCAAAGACGTCGGCGAGGACACCTCCCCACAACCCGGCCACGATCATGGGCAGCAGGGCGATGCCGCCCACGAGCCCCACGGCGAACGTGGACGAGGTGATCTCGTAGATCTGCAGGCCGACCGCGACGACCGTCATCTGAGCGCCGATACCCGCGACGGCGCCGCCAATCCACAGCCGCGCGAACGCGGGCGACTCCTTCAACGGCGCGAGATCGACCAGGCGCCGCCGACGCGCTGGCGGTGCGGCCGTGCCCGGCTCCTCGTGACTCACCGCGGCAGTCTACGGGCGAGCACGTGACAGCGCGGCCGCGAGGTTCTAGCCTCGAGTCACCGGGCGAGGGGGACCCGGCGTAGGCGGGCCGCGGCCGACCCGCCTGCGGAGTTGAGGGGAGGTCGGCGTGCACCATGTTTCTCATCACGCGCGGGCCCGTCACGGCGCGTGGGCCAGCGGCGTCGTCATGGCACTGATGCTGTCCGGCTGCCTCTCCGGGCCGGGCACCTTCGAGCCACCCGCCCTTCCCACCGCAGGCGCGTCCGAGACGGCGCTACCAAGGTCGGAACCCACCCCCGGCACGACGCAAGGCGGGGCGGGGGTGGCAGCCATCGCGGCATCGGCCTGCGGCCTCCTCGACGGCGCCACCCTCGCAAGCGCGACGGGGCACGCGATGGAGCCCGCCGCCACCGCGGACGACCCCGACGCGCACACCGATGCGCTGCCCACATGCAGGTGGGTGTCTGCCGACGCTCGCGACGACGCGACCCAGACTGCCGAGGTGACCGTCATGGTCGACCCCACGATCACCGACATCGGAGCGTTCGTCGAGCAGGCCACGGCCGATGCCGACGCCGACGGCCTACCCCATACCCATCTGGCCGTCGAGGGCGCGGACGTCGCCTTTGGCGGCGACGGCGATGGCTTCGCGGCGGTGGTGGTGGTCTTTGCAGGCGTGGTTCACCAGGTGATTTACTCCGCGCCGGACGACGACGATCGTCTGCAGGTCGCCGAGCGACTCGCCGAGGAGATGGCGCAGCGCTCGCACCGATAGGAGCGTCGGTCCCTCGGGCTCGTTCGCTCTTGGCCAAGCCGTCCAATGCGTGCCGTTTGCGCCACGCGTGACAGAATCGCCTCATGCCTGGTACTAACCTCACCCGCGCGGAGGCCGAAGCCCGCGCCGCCATCGTCTCCACCGAGGCGTATGCAGTCGAGCTCGACCTCACCACCTCCGAGGAGACCTTCCGCTCGACGTCAACCGTCCGCTTTGGCGCCACCGCCGGCGAGACGACCTTCATCGACCTGATCGCCCCGGCCGTCCACCGCATCGTGCTCAATGGCGAGGACCTCGACCCCGCCGAACACTTCGCGGACAGCCGCATCACGCTGCCGAACCTTGCCGAGCACAACGAACTCGTCGTCGAGGCCGAGTGCGCGTACATGAACACCGGCGAGGGCCTGCACCGCTTTGTGGACCCTGAGGATGGCGAGGTCTACCTCTACAGCCAGTTCGAGGTGGCCGACACGCGCCGCATGTACGCCGTGTTCGAGCAGCCCGACCTCAAGGCCACGTTTCAGTTCACGGTGACCGCACCCGAGCACTGGCACGTGCTGAGCAACAACCCCGGCACGTTCTCCCCCGTCGACGGCACCATCACGATCGCCGACGTCGAGCGCGGCAAGGTCCGCTGGGAGTTCACCGAGACGGTGAAGCTGCCGTGCTACGTCACCGCCCTCGTCGCAGGCCCGTACCACGAGGTCCAGGGGACGGTGCAGTCCCGCAAGGGCGAGCTGCGCGCGAACGTGTACTGCCGCGCCGCTCTCGCCCCGTACCTCGACGCGGACGTGATCCTCGACGACACCCAGCAGGGCTTCACGTTCTACGAGGACAAGTTTCAGTACGACTACCCGTTCGAGAAGTACGACCAGATCTTCGTGCCCGAGTTCAACGCGGGCGCCATGGAGAACGCGGGCTGTGTCACGTTCCTCGAGGACTACGTGTTCCGCTCCAAGCCGCCGCAGGCCCGTGTCGAGCGCCGCACCGTCACCGTGCTGCACGAGCTCGCCCACATGTGGTTCGGCGACCTCGTCACCATGAAGTGGTGGAACGACTTGTGGCTGAACGAGTCGTTCGCCGAGTACGCCTCGACGGTGGCGACCGTCGAGACCACGAAGTGGAAGAACAACTGGGTCACCTTCAACGCCCTCGAGAAGACCTGGGCGGCGCGTCAGGACCAGCTCCCGAGCACGCACCCGATCATGGCGGACATCAAGGACCTCGAGGACGTCGAGGTCAACTTTGACGGCATCACGTACGCCAAGGGCGCCTCGGTGCTGCGCCAGCTCGCCGCGTGGGTGGGCCAGGACGAGTTCTTCGCCGGCGTCGCCGAGTACTTCCGCAAGCACCACCACTCGAACACCACCCTGCGCGACCTGCTCGTCGAGCTCGAGGCCACCAGCGGCCGCGACCTGTCCGGCTGGTCGGAGGTGTGGCTCGAGAAGGCCGGCATCACGACGCTGCGTCCCGAGATCGAGCTGGACTCGAACGACGACATCGCGGCCTTCGCGGTGCTGCAGGAGGTGCCCGAGGAGTGGCCCACGCAGCGTCCGCACCGTCTCGGCATCGGCGGCTATGACGTCGTCGTCGACGACAAGGGTGTGACGCGCCTGGAGCAGTCCATGCACGTCGAGATCGACGTGCGCGGCGAGCGCACCGACGTCGCGGAGCTGGTCGGCAAGCACCGCCCCGCGCTGATCCTGGTGAACGACGGCGACCTCGCCTACGCCAAGGTGCGCCTGGACGACCAGTCCCTCGCGACCGCCGTCGAGCACGTGGGCGCCTTCACCGACCCGCTGGCCCGCTCGATGGTGCTGACCGCCGCGTGGGACATGACTCGCGACGGAGAGATGCCGGCACGCCAGTACATCGACCTGGTGCTGAAGAACATCGGCCGTGAGACCGAGTCGACGACGGTGATGGTGCTGCTGCGTCAGCTCACCACCACGCTCGCGCTCTACGTCCACCCCGCTCACGAGGAGGACGCCGCTCAGCACGTCGCCGAGCAGCTGTGGAAGCTCGCGATCGAGGCGATTGCAGGCTCCGACAACCAGCTGCAGTTTGTGCGCGCGTTCGCCGCGCACGCCCAGTCCGACCTGCACCTGGACAACCTCCAGGGCCTCATCGACGAGAAGCTCCACCTGGAGGGCCTCGAGATCGACAAGGACCTGCAGTGGGACCTGCTCATCGGCCTGGTCGCCGGCGGTCGTGCCGGCGAGGTGGCCATCGAGCTGCAGCTCGCGAAGGACGGCTCGGCCTCGGGCCAGCGTCGCGCCGCTCACGCGCGTGCGGCGATCCCCACCGCCGAGGGCAAGCGCGCCACCTGGAATGCACTCGTCAACGCCGAGAAGGACATGCCGAACGCGCTGCAGTATGAGGCGACCGCAGGCTTCACGCACGTGCACGACCTCGCACTGCTTGAGCCCTACGTCGACGAGTACTTCGCGTCCGTGCGTCGGATCTACGCGGACAAGACCAACGAGATCGCCACCAACCTCATCGAGGGCCTCTACCCCACCGAACTCGCGGGCCGCGTCGCGGACCTGCAGGACAAGGCGGACCAGTGGCTCGAGGCGAACGCGGACGCGCACGACGCGCTGAAGCGGCTCATCGTCGAGGGTCGCGACGGCGTGCGCCGGGCCCTGGCGAACCAGGAGCGCGACTACTAAATCGCTCGCACGAAGCGGCGGGGACGGCCTCCTGGCCGTCCCCGCCGCTTTTTGTGCGGCCGATGCCGTGGCGAGCTCGCATACGAGGGCCCGCCACGGCATCGGCCCGTCTCACGTCCCCGGCCGTGGCATGGGAGACTGGCCCGCATGGCCACCACCCTCACGAGGGACGAGGCAACGGCGCGAGCCGCCGTGTTGTCGTCCGCCGAATACCGCGTCCATTTCGACTTCACGGGAACGGGTGACACGTTCCGGTCGACGACGACGGTGATCTTCGACGCGGCGCGCGACTCGGCGACATTCCTCGACCTCGTCGGACGCGCCGTGAGCGTGTCGGTCAACGGCGAGGAGGCGGACGCGGCGGCCGCGCATGTGGACGACCGCCTCTACCTCGCGGGCCTTCACGGACCCACCGAGGTGGTCGTCGAGGCCGAGTGCGACTACCGCACCACCGGTCAGGGCATTCATCGTTTTGTGGACGCGGCGACGGGTGACTGGTACCTCTACAGCCAGTTCGCGACGGACGACGCCCGCGGCGCGTTCGCGGTGTTCGACCAGCCCGACATCAAGGGCACGTTCCAGTTCACCGTGACCGCGCCCGCGGCCTGGCAGGTCATCTCCAACTCCGTCCAGCCGCAGCCCGTCGACGCCGGCGACGGCGCGCTGACCTGGGAGTTTGCCCCCACCGTGCCGCTGCCGTGCTACGCCGCAGCCGTCGTGGCCGGCCCGTACGTGTACGAGGAGGCGGTGCTCCAGTCCGCGAAGGGCGAGATCCCGGCGCGCGTGTATGGGCGCCCCGAGGTCGCCGAGCACCTCGCCGCCGAGCGGCTGTTCGCGGACGTTCAGGCCGGCATCGCACTGTACGAGCGCATCTTCGCCACCGAATACCCGTACGACAGTTATGACCAGATCTACGTGCCGCAGTACAACTGGGGCGCCATGGAGAACGCCGGCTGCGTCACCATCTCCGAGGACCGCTACCTGTTCCGCACCGAGGTGTCGGACTCCGAGCTCGAGTCGCGCACCAATGTGGTGCTGCACGAGCTCGCGCACATGTGGTTCGGCAACCTCGTCACCATGCGCTGGTGGGACGACCTGTGGCTGAACGAGTCCTTCGCGGACTTCATCGCGCACCACGCGACGGAGCAGGTCACCGAGTACACGGACGCGTGGGTAGCCTTCGGCGCGGGCCGCAAGTCGGTGGGCTACGTCCAGGATCAACTGCCCACGACGCACCCGGTGCTCGGTGACGTGCCCACGGTGGAAGCGGTCACCGGCACCTTCGACATGATCACGTACGCGAAGGGCGCCTCGGCGCTGCGCCAGCTCGCCGCCACTCTCGACATGCCCGTGTTCTTCGCCGGCGTCGCGGCCTACGTCCACGCCCACCACCACGGCAATGCGACCCTCGCGGACCTGTTCGCGGAGCTCGAATCGGCCTCCGGGCGCGACCTGTCCGCGTGGTCGCGCGCGTGGCTCGAGACGCCCGGCGTCACGACGCTGTCGGCACAGGTGACGACGGACGATGCCGGCGCAGTGACGTCACTCATCGTCTCTGAGGAGGTGCCCGAGGGGGCGCTGCACCACCCGCACCGGCTCGCGATCGGCGGCTACACGCTGAGCGACGAGGGGCTCACGCGCCGCTGGAAGATCGCGGCGGACGTCGCAGGCGAGGCGACCACCATCTCCGAGGCGGTGGGCAAGGCCGCTCCCGACCTGGTGCTCGTCAACGACGGCGACCTCACCTACGCGAAGGTGCGCCTGGACGCCCGCTCGCTCGCGACCGTCGAGGCGCACATCGCCGAGCTCCACGACCCCATGGCGCAACACCTCGTCCTCGACTCGCTCTGGCACGCGTGCCGCGACGGCGTGCTACCCGCGGCCCGCTACGTGGGCGTCATCCTGGAGGCCGCGGGCACGCTCGCGAACTCCGAGGTGCTGGGCGCCCACCTCGCCCAGATCGCGACCGCGATCCGACGCTACGCTCCCCCGGCCTCCCGCGAGGACCTGGCCGCATCGACGGCGCAACGGCTCTGGCAGCTCCTGGGCGAGGCGGCGCCTGCCTCGGACACCCAGCTGCAGTTGCTGCGCGCCTTCGCGTCCCTCGTCACCACCGATCAGCAGGCGGACATCGCAGCCCAGCTGCTGGACGGCACGGTCGCTGTCGACGGCCGCGAGATCGACTCCGAGCTCACGTGGGACCTGGTGACCGCGCTCGCCCAGGCGGGGCGCATGGACGATGCCGGCATCGACGCGCGCCTCGAGGCCGACCCGTCCAACGCCGGTCAGCGCCGCGCCGCAGGGGCGCGCGCCGCGATCGCGGGCGCCGAGGCCAAGCGGCGTGCTTGGGACTCCATCGCGCACCCGGACGGCCCGGTGCCGCCCAACGCGATCGCGTTCGCCACCGCGCTGGGCCTGGGACGCTCGCACCGTCCGGAGGACCTCGAGCCGCTCCTCGACGAAATCCTCACGAGCCTGCGCCCCATGTACGAGTCGATGGCGTCCTTCATGGCCCTGCGCGTGGCGAACTACGTGTTCCCCACGGCACTGGCGGGACGCGTTCCGGACCTTGCCGCGAGGATCGAACGGTGGCTCGCGGACAACGCCGATGCTCCGTCCACCTTGCTCAAGGCGGTCACCGAGGGGCTCGACGAGATCCGCCGCGCCGAGCGGGCGCAGCAGGCGGGGTAAGCGAGGCCTTTTCCTGGGAGCCCGCGCGCCCTGGGAGGCATTCAGTGCCCGGTTTCGCGAAAAAACGGGCACTGAATGGCTCCTGCCGCGCAGCGGCGGGCGCGTGGGGGCGCGGTGCGGCGCGGTGCGGGCGGGCCGTGCGGGGCGCAGCGAGCCGACGGTCAGGCCTGGCGGGCCGTGCGGACCGCTTCGAGGAGGCGACGTACCCGCGGGTGCTCGAAGATCTCATCCACGAGCACCGGCACCCCGTTGGCGTCGGCCAGCGGCACCTGCCAGTTGGGGTACTCCGTGTGCGTGCCGGGGTGGTTCTGCGAGCGGCGCTCGCCCACGGCATCAGTCAACGCCACGGCGGTCAGGAGCGCGGGGGTGTGCATCGCGAGGCGGTGCACACCGGCGACGAGATCCTCCTCGTTCCAGTCCTCGATCATCCAGTCGCGTGCGCGCAGGTAGGCGACCATGCGCTCGCGCTCCGCGTCGGACTGTGCGGTGACGGTCTCGATGTCGTCCAGGATCAGACCCAGCTCCTGGCGCACCGGTATGTGCTCGCCGGCAAGGTACGCCGCGGTGGGAGGAAGGTCGTGAACCGTGACGGAGACGAGGGCATCGGCGCGGTAGTGCTCGGGAGGGGTCGGGGACCCGTCCCACTGCTTCTCGAACAATGCCACCACGGTGCCGAGCAGCCCTCGCTCGTTGAGGTAGTCGGACACCCACGGCTCGAGGGTGCCCAGGTCCTCGCCGATGACGATCGCGCCGGCACGGTCGGCCTCGAGCGCGAGGATGCCGATCAGCGCCTCGTGGTCGAAGTTCACGTAGACGCCGTCGGAGGGCTCGTGCCCGGCGGGTACCCACCATTGGCGGAAGAGCCCGAGGATGTGGTCGATGCGCAGGGCGCCGGCGTGACGCACCGCGGCGCGCACCACGTCACGGAACGGCAGGTACGCGGCGGCCTCGAGGGCGCGCGGTTGCCACGGCGGCTGGGACCACGACTGGCCGCGCTGGTTGTACATGTCCGCGGGCGCCCCCACGGCGATGCCGTCGGCCAGCACACGGCCGAGGGCCCAGGCATCGGCCCCCTCGGGGTGGACGCCCACAGCGAGGTCGGTCATCACGCCGATGCTCATGCCGGCTTCGCGCGCCACGCGCTGCGCCCGCGACAACTGCTCGTCGCAGACCCACTGCAACCACGCATGGTAGAGCACCCGGTCGGCGTGCTCCTCGCGCCACGCGTCGACGGCTGCTGGCTGGCGCTGGGCGAGTTCCTCCGGCCACGGCACGCCGCGGTGAGCCTCCGCGATCGACGACCAGGTCGCGAAGTCCTCAAGCGCGCTTCCCTCGCGCAGGCAGAACGCCTCGAACGCCGCCTGGCGTCCCGCCGAGCGTGGCGCCGCGAAGACCTTCTCGAGCGCCGCCGCCTTCATCCGCCATACGCTGTCGCGGTCGATGCGATCCGTACTCGCGTTGGAGCGGCGCGGCCGTTCGGCCTCCCACTCAAGGACGGCACGCTGTTGGGAGGGCAGGTAGGCGACCTCGGGGATGTCCTCGATGCGGATGTACAGCGGCGACAAGAACCGGCGCGACGTCGGCAGGTACGGGGACGGTTCGATGGGGGGCACGGGCTCGGTCGCGTGCAGCGGGTTGATCTGGATGAAGTCGGCGCCGGCGGCTGCCGAGAGTGCGCCGAGGTCGGCGAGGTCGCCGAAGTCGCCGATGCCCCACGAGCGCTCCGAACGCACCGAATACAACTGGGCCGCCAGGCCCCAGGGACGCCGCGCGCGCACCTCAGAGGGCAGCGGCACATGCTCGGGCACGATCACCACATAGCCGCGGGCGCGCACGCCCGTGGTGCGCGCCTCCACACGGTGCCAGCCCAGCGGAAGGTCAGCGGGGATCTCGAACGTGGCGCGACCGATGAGGCGTGGACCGACCTGGCGAGGCTCGACGAGCACGTCACGTTGGCCGAGGTCGCGGGCCGAACCATCCTCGAGCGTGAGGGTGACCGCGGCCGGCTCGCCGTGGGTGACGTGGACGGGAAGATCCCGGTGCTGGCCTACGCGCACCACCGTCACGGGCGGCACGAGCCTGGCCCACGGCAGGTCCTCGAGAGCGGCACGCGACGCCTCGCATGCGGCGTCATCGCCGGCGGCGACGCCCATCGCCGCGAGGGCCGCACGCACCGACGCCGTCGAGCTCGCACGCGGGTTGCCGTCCCAGCCGGTGTAGGTCAGGGACACGCCGCAGGCGCGTGCGAGGGCGGCAAGCGCCTCGCTGGGCGCCTCAGCATCGTTCAGGGGGTGCGTGTCCACGCACCTATCCTGCCAGGTTCGAGCCAGTTTTCCAGGGTGATGTTGGTCCCGTGAGCGCCGTCTGGCGGGGACGTGGTTACCCTGGGAGGCGTGTCTGTGATGAGCATCATTCTTGCATCCACCAATCCCGAGCCGTCCGTCAGCACCACTCCGGGTCCCGTCGAGTTGCCCAGCACCGACGAGATCTCGACCTGGTGGTCGGGGGTCGAGGACCGTGCGGGCGGCCTGCTCGCGGCCGCCATCATCGCGTTCGTCGTGTGGCTCATTGGCCACTACCTCATCAAGGCGTTCACCACGAGCATGGAGCGCGGCGCTCCCATGTCCGATCCCAAGACGCTCGCCGCCCTGAAGAAGGCGCGCATCCGCGTTCCCCAGGCGGACGAGACCGAGGCGCGGCTCGAGGCGGAGCGACGGCGCCAGCGCGCGCACACCGTCAAGAGGGTGCTGGACTCCGCGCTTGCGGTCCTCATCGTGGTGCTGCTTCTCATGACCGTGCTGAGCGTGCTCGGCGTGCCGGTGGGGCCGATGGTCGCATCCGCCGGAATCCTCGGTGTGGCGTTGGGCTTTGGCGCCCAGTCGCTCGTGAAGGACGTCCTCGCGGGCGTGTTCATGCTCATCGAGGACCAGTACGGCGTGGGCGACGTCGTGGACCTGGGCGAGGCCGCAGGTTCCGTCGAGGAGGTCGGGCTGCGCTGCACGCGGCTGCGTGCCCTGGACGGCACCGTCTGGTACATCCCCAACGGCGAGATCACGCGGGTGGGCAACATGACCCGCCTGTGGAGCCGCGTCATGATCGAGGTGCGTTTCGCCTACGACACGGACGTCGAGGCCGCCAAGGAGGCGATGATCGACGCAGTCGCCGCGGCATCGGCCGAGTCCGAGGCCGTCGCCGCCAACCTCCTGGGCGAGGCGGAGGTCGCGGGCATCGAGTCCCTCGAATACAACGCCGTCATGCTGCGCCTCATGTGCCAGGTGAACCCGGCCATGCAGTGGGACGTGCAGCGCGAGGTGCGCCGCGAGATGCGCCGTATTTTCGCCGAGCGCGGCATCCGCCTGGCCGTGCCGGGCGACGCCATGGTCGTCGACAGCCACGCGAAGGACACCTCGGAGCTCACGCCGCCCGACTCGCCGCGCAAGCGGGGCGCCGAGCAGCCCACCGATGAGGACGGCAAGCCCCTGCCTCCCGACTCGGGCGACCTCGACGGTGACGGGGAATCGGACTGACGTGACCACTCCCGGCATGAACGTGGGCTCAGGCCCCACCCAGGACGAGGGCCAGTCGTTCTTCGAGGCGATCGGCGGACACGAGACCTTCGCGCGCATCGTGCACCGCTTCTACCAAGGAGTCGCGAGCGACCCGATCCTGGGCCCCATGTATCCGTCGCACGACATGGAGGGCGCCGAGTGGCGCCTCACCGCCTTCTTGGAGCAGTACTGGGGCGGGCCCACCACCTATTCGGACCAGCGAGGCCACCCGCGACTGCGAATGCGCCATCACGGCTTCCACGTCAATCCCGAGGCACGCGACCACTGGGTCTCCCTCATGCGAGATGCCGTGGCCGAAGAAAACCTCTCCCCTCTTCACGCGGTGACGCTCATGGACTACCTCGAGCGCGCCGCTCACTCGATGATTAACACCTTCGAGCCCACGCCGGGCTCGGACGACAAGGAGAACTGATGGAGCACGTCGAGGACGTCTGGGCGGACCAGGCCGTCGCATCGGGAATGCAGGTTCTCGACCTCCGTCGGCTCGGCGACACCTCCTTCGAGGCGGACTCGCTGCCGATGCCCGGCGGCCGAGCGTACGGCGGCCAGGTGCTCGCGCAGGCTCTGCTCGCCGCAGGACACACCGTCGACGACGAGCGTCACATGCACTCCATGCATGGCTACTTCCTCAGGCCCGGCGACGCCTCACGTCCCATCACCTTCGAGGTCGAGGTGCTGCGCGACGGACGGTCATTCTCGGCCCGGCGCACGCACGCCTTCCAGGACGACAAGCCGATCCTGTCGATGATCGCGTCCTTTCAGCTGCCACAGCCGGGCCCCGACCACCAGGTCACGATGCCTGAGGTGCCGCGTCCCGACGACGTGGTCTCGGCCCTCGACCTGCTCGCCCCGCACGAGGGCCACGCGCGTGCCGACTACTGGCTGAAGCGCACCGCCTTCGACCTGCGCCACATCGAGGGCTCGTTGCTCTTCACGCCCGACGCGAGCCCCAAGCAATACCAGACCACCTGGGTGCGGCTGCGTCGGCCTATCGAGGCCAGTGACCTCGTCCACCGCGCGCTGCTCGCGTTCGGCTGCGACCAGGTCATGCTCGAGCCGCTACTGCGCCGCCATGGCGCGTCATGGATGACGCCCGGGCTGAACTTCGCGAGCCTCGACCACGCGATGTGGTGGCACCGCCCCGCACGCGCCGACGAGTGGCTGCTGTACATGCAGGACGCTCCCACCGCCCAGGGCGGACGCGGTCTCGGCGGCACCTGGATCTTCTCCGAAGACGGCCGGCTCGTCGCCTCCGCCGCGCAGGAGGGCATGTTCCGCCTGCCCGAGTGAGGTCGAGCCGCGCTCAATGCGCGGTCTCTCCTGGCGCGATCACCGCGCGGAACGTGCGCAGCAGGATCACCACATCCGTGATGAGCGACCAGTTCTCCACGTAGTACAGATCGAGCCGGACGGCATGGGCCCAGTCCATACTGCTGCGCCCGCTGACCTGCCACAGCCCGGTAATCCCGGGGCTCGCCAACAGCCTGCGACGCTGCGATCCCGAATAGAGCGCGACCTCCTTCGCGATCTGCGGGCGCGGGCCGACGAGGCTCATCGTGCCACTCAGCACGTTGAACAGTTGCGGCAACTCGTCGAGGGAATACTTGCGCAGGACCCGTCCCGCCGGGGTGATGCGCGGGTCATCCTTGATCTTGAACAGGGGCGTCTCGCAGGTCCCCTGAGCCTTGAGAAGGGCGGCGAGTTCCGTGTCCGCCCCCACGCGCATGGTGCGGAACTTCAGCATCTCAAAGGTGCGCCCACCCAAGCCGATGCGCTGCTGGCGGTACAGGACGGGCCCGGGCCCGGACGCCTTCACGACCAGGGCGACGGCGAGGAGCACCGGAGCCACGAGCACGATGATGCCGAGAGACACGGCGATGTCGAAACAGCGTTTCGTGAGCCTCGCCGAGCGTGTCAGGCGAGGCGTTTCGACGTGAATGAGAGGAAGACCGCAGGCGGGACGCGTACGGATGCGGGGCCCGGCGATGTCGGTGATGCTGGGCGCAAGCATGAGGTGCTGGTGGCCCGACTCGAGTGCCCAACTAATCTCCTTGACGCGTTCGGGCGCGAGCACGTCGGAGCCCGTCACCACTACCGTGTCCGCCCCCGTCGCCGCCAGCTCGCGGCGCACCTGAGCGGCGATTCCCGCGCCGTCGCCCACTGGTTCGCACAAGCCGACCACCCTGAATCCGGCTTGAGGATTGGCGTGGAACTCGTCGCGAATGTTCCGCACCGACGATCCCGAGCCGACTAACAGCACGCGCGTGCTCCACCGCCCGTAGCGGCGCTTGCGCTTGAGCCACGAGCGCCACCAGGCACGTTCGACCATCAGCGCCACGAACCCCAGCGGCATGGCAAGCACGAGCGCCCCTGTCAGCCCCGCCGTCGGCACAAACACGGCGATCACCGCGACCGTCGCCACCACAGTCAAGGTGGCGTCCCACAAGCGTCGGTACTCGGCCATGCCCGCGCCCGTGACCCGGTGGCTTCTCGTGTCGGCCAGGGTGATCGCCGTGAGCCACCCGGCCGCGAGCACGGCACCCGTGAGGAATGGGCGCCAGCTGGGAGCCCCCGTCAGGAGCGCCTCCCATCCCACCATGGCGGCCACCACCACCGTCGTCACGACGAGCGTGTCGGTCACGCGCAGGCGAGCGCGATAGCGGTCGCTCCACCCTGGCGCACTCACGCGCCGGGTCGAGGTCGCCGCGTCGCGAGAGGCACGCGTACCGATGAGACGCGTCAACGCCCCTGGTGAGACGGCCGTAGCCGTGCTTCTGGTTCCTTCAAGCGATTCCGTTGTCGCCACGTGAGTGACTCCCCCCGATGATGTGATCCGGTGGTGCGTGGTGTCCCCCGACATCACGCCCCGCCGGACGCTAGTGCTGGTGCACGGACCTCCCTGGCTCCATGCCTCGTCTCCGCGCCACAGCCCCCTGAGGCGTGGGAGACGTCGGTTCTACCGGCGGCCTGCGTCGCGCAGGAATGGCCTCGCGGTAGACGTCGGTATAGTCCCGCGCCATGCGGGACACGCTGAAGTAGTCGATGCCCTGGCGGGCGCGCCGACGCCACGTCTCGAGCAGCGCCGGGTCCCCCATGAGCGAGCGCATCGCGGCCGCCATCGCGACCGGGTCTGCCGGCGGCACGAGCATTCCCGCGGAGCCCCCGTCGAGGGCCTCCGGAATCCCACCCACCTCCGTCGCCACCACCGCGCACCCGGCCGCGCGCGCCTCGATGATGTTGAGGCCAAAAGGCTCGGCGCGCGCGCCGGTGACGAAGATCTGAGCCTGACTCAGCTGCCGCCATGGCGTGAGGGTCGGGCCGCAGAAATGAGCGCGGTCGGCGAGCCCGAGCGCGGTGGCGAGCGCCTCGAGATCCTCCCGGGCGGGCCCCCATCCGATGACGTTCACGTGCCATTGCGGGAAGTCCTGCGCCACGAGCGCGAATGCACGGATGACGTCGTCGATGCCCTTGCGTCCGTGCAGTCCCGACAGGGTCACCAGGCTCGGGCGCGCGATGTCACCGATCTCGTCGACAGCGATCTCTTCGCGTGCCGACCCCACTACCCCGTTGAGCACCGTGCGGACCCGGTGCGCCGGGAACCCCCGCTCGACCAAGAGGTCGCGCTCGGCTCGGCTCACGGCGACCGTGATCCGCGCGATGCGCATCAGCCGCGAGTGCGCATCGAACGAGTTGTGCATGGTCGTCACGAGCGTCGCGCGGGCGATAAGAGCCACCACCCACCCGATCACAGTCGACGACATCATGTGCGCGTGAACGATGTCGGGGCGCACCCGCCGCGCGACACCCGCGGTGGCAATGAACGCCCGCCACGCGCCGCGCAGCCCGGAGGCCTCGGGGATAGAGAACACGTCGACGCCGTGGCGCCGCAGCACCTCGTCGTACGAGCCCTCACCCGCGACGAACGACACCGCATAGCCATCGCTCGCCTGCGCACAGGCAAGGTCAACCGCGACGTGCACGCTGCCGTTGCCACGCCTGGCGTGTTTCAGGTGGTGCATCACGCGCAGGGGATGCTGCCCGTCAGGGCGCGCGGCAGAACCCATACCGGCGCCGCCCACCGGTGGCGTTGACGAATCTGCCACGTTGGCCCCCCCGAGCCTTCTCCCCCGCCCCCCATACACGCCGTGTGACAAACCTCACAGCGAGGGGCCTGGCGTTGACACTACTACGCGACGGGCTCGCGCGCAGGGGCTGGTTCATCCTGTGCCACGCCGCGCGAGCGCCGCGACCCCATCACGGGCATGGGCACCCCGTTCCGCTGCGCGACGACCGCGCGCGCCAGGATCCCGAGCCCGAGCCACAACACCCCGGAGGTATCGGACAGATCGGGACTCGAGACCACCTTGACCACGAGCGACGCCGTGAGCGCCCAGATCACCGGCGCACAGCTGGAGATCCGCGCCGCGGACAGCACCGTCGTCGCGACGGCGCCGACGAAAAGAAGCGTGCCTATGGTGCCGACGGCGCCGAGCAACGTGAAGATCAGCGACGAGGCCCTCACCGAGCCCAGTCCCATCCCCCAGCCCCAGGTTTCCAGGTACGCCTCGAACGCCAACGCATCGGCGTCGCTGCGGTCGTCGTACGAGTCCGACCCCAGCTTCTCGTCGACCTCGGAGGTGAAGGCATCGAGCAGGTCGGGCGTGAGAAAGATCGCCGCCGCGACAACCGCGAGCGCCACGCACACGGTGAGGACCGAGACCCTCAGGCGCAGCGTGACGAGGCGCACGACGAGCGCCACGAGCGCGCACCCACCCACCACGGCTCCCGCAACGAGAAACGTGGTCGATGTCGACACGAGCCCCAAGAAAATGGCGCCCGCCACCATCGCGAGACTTCCCACCCGGGCCGGTCCCCTCACCCGCACGGCGAACGACGTGAAATAGGCGACGGCGATCATGGACGTTGACGCGAGCGCCGACGGCTCCGAATGGATGCCCCGAAAGCGCGGCACGCCACCGGGCGCCTGCTCGATGTATCGAAACGCCGGCGAATTGGCGAAGACGCCCTCGGGGAACGGCACCCCCGCGTGGATCGACAGGTAGCGCCACAGGGACAAGAGCACGCCAGCGGCGAGAGGTATCGCGAGCAGACTGGTCGTCGTGGTCGTCGAGCGTGCGACAACGATCACGACGACGATGCTGAGCGCGAGATACAACAGTTGCGCCACGTTGGAGATCTCCCAACGCCCGGGCACCAGCAGCCACGCAGGATCCGTCACGGTGCGCGCGCCGGACGCCATGAACGGCGCGACGAGGACCACCAGCACCGCCCACGTGAGCATGATCAGCAACAACCCCACGCCGGGGATACGACCCAGCGGCGGCGAGCCCGGCCGTCCGCGCCGCAGCAGCCACTGTCCGGCGAGCAACACCGCGCCGCCTGCGGCCGTCGCATAGAACGTGGGCAAGGCCTCGCCGCCGACAACCAATGCCGCCCCTGCGGGCGTGACGGCACCCACCGCGAGAGCACGCTCGTAGCGGCCGGAGATAAGCCCATACACGACGGCAATTGCTGTCGTGACCATGAGGACCGACATAGCCGTACGGTAGCGTGCCCCTCAGGGCTGTGGTGGGTAACCGTCTGAGGGAGGTCCAGCCGCGATGGACCTGAGAGACCTATGGCGGGCGCTGAGTCGCCGATGGTGGGCGGTGCTGGGCTGCGTGGCGCTGGCGGGCGTCGCCGCGTACGGCTACCTCGCGGCGACGCCGGCCGTGTACCAGGCATCCTCCGAGATCGTGCTGATCGCGAACTCCCCCACCACCATCGGCGAGACCGCACAAGGGGTCTCCACCACCACGCAGCTCGCGGAGACCGCGGCGACCATCATCGACTCGCCTGCGCTCCTCGAGGCGGCCGCCACTGACGAGCTTTCCGCCCAGCAGCTCGCGGACATGATCTCCGTGGCGTCGCGGACGCTGACGTCGACGATCGACATCGTGGCGATGAGCGACTCCCCCGCTGCCGCGGCCCAAGCCGCCAATGCCGCGGCCCAAGCAGCCAGGGACGAGCTGCCCGCACTGCTCGGCGCCGATGGCGAAAGTGGCGACCTGCCGCTCGCCGTGACGGTGCTACGGGAGGCCTCGGAGCCGTCGGCGCCGTTTTCGCCCGACGCCAAGGGCGTCATGGTGATCGCCGTCGCACTCGGGCTGTGCGGAGGCATCGCGGCTGCGCTCGTGATCGACGTCCTCCGGCGCCGCCCCGCGTAGTCACGGGCCGCGGACGCGAATCTCCGCTCGCCCGGCACCTCGCCTGACTTTGAGGTAACGTCGGCGCCAGGAGATCACACACAACGGTGCGGCCGGGGGGCCGCGAACCGTGAGCCGGGGGGCATCATGATCATCCAGGGGGGACGTGTGCCATGCGTGGCGCACAACAGGCACGTCGTGCCGACGCGCGCTCACACGCTCGCTCACATGGCGAGGAGTGCGCCATGACAGGGGTACTGGTCCACGAGTGGATTGCGCAGTCCGGCGGCAGCGAGAACGTGCTCGAGGCCATGGGGAAGGTCTACCCCGACGCCCAGATTGTGTGCCTGTGGAACGACTCGCGCGGGCGATTTGAGGACGAGCGCGTCCGCGAGACCTGGCTCGCCCGTTCCCCCTTGCGCCGCAGTAAGGCCGCCGCGCTGCCCTTCATGCCCCTGACGTGGAGGACCCTTCGCGATCGTGACTACGAATGGGCGCTCGTGAGCTCCCACCTGTTCGCGCATCACGTCACGTTCCGCGACCCCGGAATCGATCGCCACGTGTACGTCCATACGCCCGCGCGCTACATCTGGAATCCCGAACTCGACGCGCGCGGAGCCACCGCCCCCGCGCGGGCGATCGCGGTGGCATTCAAGGGCGTGGACCGCAGGCGCGCGCGTGAGGGCGCACAGTTCGCTGCCAACAGCGAGTTTGTGCGTCGCCGGATCGCCCGGGCCTGGGGGGTCGACGCGCGCGTGATCCACCCGCCGGTCGAGGTCACCGCAATCCAGTCGCGCTCATGGGTCGAAGAGCTGACCGACGCCGAGCGGGAGCAGTACGACTCCCTGCCCGACGCGTTCGTGCTCGGCGCGTCGCGCTTCATCCCCTACAAGCGGCTCGACCTCGTCATTCGCGCCGGAGAGATCACGCACACACCCGTCGTACTCGCCGGGCGCGGCCCCGAACGGACTCACCTCGAACGCCGTGCGGCCGATGCCACGGTCCCGGTGACCTTCGTCCACAGCCCCAGCGACGCCTTCCTGCGCGCGCTGTATGCGAAGGCCTTGGTGTACGTGTTCCCCGCGATCGAGGACTTCGGGATTATGCCGGTCGAGGCGATGGCGGCGGGCTGCCCCGTCGTCGGTCAGTCCCTCGGCGGCACCGCCGAAAGCGTCGTGCCAGGAGCATCAGGGGCGCTCACCCGCTTCGACGATGACGACGACATCGCCCGCGCGATGAATCTCGCGCTCACCGCGAATCGCGAGGTGGTGGCCGCCCACGCCCGCGCGTACGCGCGGGAAAGGTTCAACGAGCAGATCCGTGAGTGGGTGGGGCGATGAGCGCGGTCGTGGTCAACGGAGCCTTCCGCTCACAACGCGTGACGGGCCAGCAGCGCTATGCCACGGAAATCGCCAACCGGCTACTGCGACGTGAGGGCGTCGTCGAGGCCCGCCCCCGCGGGAGATGGGAAGGCTCGGCGGAGCGCGAGTGGGCATGGACCCTCGCGCGATTGCCTCGCCTTGCCGCGGGATCCACGCTCGTATCGCTGACCTCGCGAGCGCCCCTGTCGCAGGCGCAGGCGCTGGCCGTCCACGACCTCTTCATCCTCACCCACCCCGAGTGGTACTCGCGTCGCTACATCGCGACGCATGTGCCTGTGCTGCGGGCGCAGTTGCGTCGCGCGGAGGTCATCATTGCCGTCAGCGAACCCGCCGCCGAGGAGATCCATGCCGCGGTGGGACGCGAGGCGATCGTGGCACCCAACGCCCCGAGCGACGTGTTCAGGTCGGTACCGACCGGCTCGATCGATCCCTATGGCCTCACGCCAGGCGACTACCTCCTCACGGTCGGCAGCCTCGACCCGCGCAAGAACCTCGACCGCCTGGCCCAGGCGTACGGCGCGCTGGGCGACGCCACGCGCCGGACCCACCCGCTCGTCGTGGTCGGCGCGAGCGCATCGATCTACCGCGAGTCGTCCACCACATGGCCCACCGGCATGAGAGCGCTCGGATACGTTCCCGACGAGGACCTCGCGGCTCTGTACCGCCACGCGCGCGCCGTGCTCTTCCCCTCCCTCGCGGAGGGATTTGGGCTGCCGCTGGTCGAGGCTGCCGCGGCGGGCGCACGCCATGTGGTCATCTCCGACCTGGCCGTGTTCCGGTGGATCTGCGGCGACAGCGCCACCTACGTGGACCCAGGCTCGGCCGGCTCCATCACCGAGGGCCTCACCGCGGCCGTCGCGGACGATGGCCCGGCGCCCGCGGTGGATCTGACGCGCTTCACCTGGGATGGCTCCGCGTCGCGCATCGCGGACGCGCTCGGGCTGGCGAAGGTCGCAGCATGACGCGGTCAGGCACGACGCCACCACTGAGCAGCGCCGTCATCCTCGCCTCGGCGGGGCGCCCCGCTTTGCTTGCCCAGGCGATGGCGCACGTCGAGCACCAAAGCATGGTGCCGCGCGAGCGCATCCTGTCGGTGCCCGAGGCGTCGAGCCTGCCGGCGAGCACCGCGGGCTGGACGGTCGTCACCGGGACCACGGGCCTCGCCGCCCAACGCAATGCCGGCCTCGACGCGCTCGCCAGTGACGCGGATGTCGTCGTCTTCTTCGACGACGACGCCGTGCCGCGCGCCGACTACCTCGCCCAGGCGCTGAGTGCCTTCGCCCGCTGGCCCGACCTTGTCGGCCTGACCGGGAGGGTGCTTCTCGACGGGGCCGCGCACTCGTCCGGAGAAGTGTCGGTCGCGACGGCCGATGCCACACTCGCCCGGTCGTGGGAGGAGGCACCCGTCGGGGTGAGACACCCCCGGCGCACGCTCTACGGCTGCAACTTCGCGTATCGCCTCGCGGCGGCGCCGACGCTGCGCTTCGACGCTCGGTTACCCCTGTATTCGTGGCTTGAGGACCACGACTTTGCCCGCCGTCTCATGCGCCACGGGGCGCTCGCTGCCGTCGACGACTGTGTGGTGGTCCACCGCGGCGCGGATTCAGGAGGCCGTACCAACCATGTGCGCCTGGGCTACTCCCAGCTGATGAACCCGGTGCACCTCGCACGTTCAGGCAGCTTCCCCGCCTGGCTCGCCGGCTGGGAGATCGCCCGGCCCACAGCGAAGAACCTCGCCTATGCAGTCGCCGGGGCCCAGTCGCCGTGGCGACGCGAACGCCTGCGAGGCAACCTCATGGGCCTTGCGGATGCGCTGCGCGGACGCGACACCCCCGAACGCATTGTCGAGCTATGAACGGCGCACCGCCCGCGTACCGCCGTGGGCGCCTTACCGTCATCCTCGTTGCGGTGGTGGCCGTGCTCCTCGCCGCGGCCACGGCGGTCTGGTGGCTGGGCCGCGCAGGCCCGCCCACCGATATCGCCGTGACGGCCTCGTCCACGCTGCCTGGCACGAGCGCCCAGGCGCTCGTCGAGCGCGCACGGGCGACGCCCGCACCGTCGGTCAGTGCCGCCACCGCCCCCGTGAGGGCCACGCGTACCGCGACGTGGGCGGCCGACGGCGAGACCAGCGGCGCATGGGTGAGGCTCGCCTGGGCAGACCCGACCGCCGTCAGCCGCATCCGCATCGACGGCGCCGGCGGCTCGTATACGTCCGCCGTCGTCGAGTTTGACGACGGTAGCGCGGTCCAAGTCACGCCCGATGGCGACGGAGACGTTCTGGTCGATATCGAGCGGCGGACCGCGCGCACCGCGACCCTGCGCTTCGCGAGCTTTGCAGCGACGGCCACGTCCGTGGGCCTGCACGCCTTCCTCATCGACGACGGCGGCGCGGAGGTGCGCCAGCCCAGTGGCGCCACGGTCACCAGTTCACGCGGCGCCGCCCCCCAAGTCGCGGATGGCGATATCGCGACGGGAGACACCGGAGCCGCGTGGGTCTCCACGGGGGCCGATGCATGGGTCGCCTACTCGTGGGACAGCCCGGTCGCGATCTCGAGCGTCCAGGTGGCCGCCCGAGACCAGGAGTCCACCGGAGCGACCCTCCACTTTGGCGACGGCAGCAGCGTGCCCGTCGCCGGCATCGGCCCCGCTCCTCCACCCGTCACCACGGTCGCCTTCACACCCCGCACCGTGACATCGATGCGGCTGGAGCTCGACTCGGCCACGACGATCGTCGAGGAGTTCGTGCCGTACGGATCGGAGGCGACGCCGCCGGTATGGCCCGTCAGCGGCGGCATCGACGTCACGGCGGTCGACGGCGCCGAGTGCTCGGCGCCACCGACTCCCGCCACTGCCTCGGCAAGCCCGCGGCTCAGCCTCGTGTGCCCCGCTGTGGGAGCACGGGTCGGCCCCGAGGCCACCATCGTGATCACCGGCCCCCCTGGACAAGTGGTCAGCGCCACAGCCTGGATCCCCGACGACTCGGGCGGAGAGACGACAGATGTAGCGGCGAGCGTCGTGGAGAGCACGGGCATCGCGACCCTCACCTTTCCCACCACGGACCTTCCCCATGGCCCCTTCGCGGTGCGCCTCGACACGCCGGGTGCCACGGCGCCGATGTACGTGCAACTGGTCAACGAGGCAGGCGAGGTCGTCACGGCCGAGTCGTCCGCGCCGCAGGGCGCGACCATGCAGTTTGTCGAGGAGTTCGACTCTCCCCTGTCGGTGACATGGGACGGTGCGGACGCGACGTATGCGGGCACCAAGCCCGCCGGCGACACGGGTTCGGAATTCGGTGAGGCCGTCTTCGTCGATCCCGCCCAAGGCAAGGAGTTACTCGCGACCGATGAGGGGTGGCTGCGCATCCGCGTCGCGCCTCTCGATGACGAGGATCCGTGGGGTTGGGATCGTCAGTTCGGCAGCGGGTTGCTGTCGTCGACATCGGTCGGAGGGGCCGGTTTTTCCGCGCAGTACGGGTATTTTGAGGCACGCATGCTGGCCCCCGCGGGCCGGGGCACATGGCCCGCCTTCTGGATGCTCGACACCGGCAGCGCCGTGAACCCCGAGGGCCCCGCGGGCGAGGTCGATGCCGTCGAGCTGTACGGCCACAATCCCGCTGGCTCGTGCCACTCGGCTCACAACTGGCCCGAGGGCTCTGGAGACGTCACTGGCACCCCCTGTCTCGAGGACAACGGGCACGGAGACTGGGCGCTGACTTGGCACACCTACGGCGTGCGCATCCGGCCCGGCGGGGCGGAGTACTTCATCGACGGCGACCATGTCGCGACGCAAGACGGGTTAATCCGCGACTCGCTGCCGTACTTCTTCATGATCAACCTCGCGCTTGGCGGCGGGTGGCCCGTCGCGCTCGACGGCACCGGCGGCGTCGCTGACCTCTATGTGGACTGGATTCGCGTGTCCACGTAAGTCACGCGGGCGCACCGGCGGGTACCGCGGGGGCCGCGCCCTGGCGAAACCGCGCGTCGATGAGACGGCGTGCGACGGGCATCGGCGCGAGCAACGTCGCCACCGACCACCCCGCCACGAGAACGCGAAGGCCAACCGATTCGGGACCCGGGGCAAACGGAGCCGCGAGCGCGTCACGCAGCATGCGCGCACGCGAATCCGTCGGGATGGGCCGTTCATCGGGTCTCAGGCGTTGGTGCGCGACCCTCAACTGAAGCAAGTGACGGCCGCGAAAGAGGGGACGGAGGCCGTCAGACGGGCGCCCCGCCACGTCGAGGGCGAACAGGTGGCGGCGATACGCCTGGTCAATTTGCTCACCGAAGCGTGCGTCGTCGATCAGGAGAAAGCTGCGGTTATCACCGTGCTGGCGGTAGCGCACCAACGGGGTCGGCAGGCTGACCACGTCGCCCAGAAAGGGGGCGGCGGCGAGGGTCGAGGCATCGGTATCCTCGCCGCACCGGTCCGTCAAGGGAAAAAGCTGCTCAAGGAACGATCGCGCATACGCGTTGCCCGAGCCCGGAGGGGTGGGGTACGCGGCCGTCCGTACCATCCACCGGCGCACCTGCTGCGGCGTGGGCGGCGGGTCGAGCACGGGGAACACGCCGCCCGACGGCCTGCCATGAGCATCGATCCTCGTCATCGGGAACTGCACTTTGCTCACGCCGTCGCGCCACGCCCGAGCAACCTCCTCAGCCACCGACGGCTCGAGCACGTCGTCCGAGTCGAGGAAGATCACCACGTCTCCCGTCGAGGCGGCGAACCCGGCGTTGCACGCCGCACGCGGGCCCGCGTTGTCCTGGAAAATCGACGTAATGCGCTCGCCGTAGGACGCGATGATGTCGCGTGAGCCGTCCGTGGAACCGTCGTCGACCACGACGACCTCGACATCGGGCCACCGGATCGCGAGGGCGCTGTCGATCGCGGCACCCACGAACGCCTCGTAGTTGTAGTTCGGCATGACCACGCTAAGTCGGCGCATCGGATCTCCCCCATCACGACATGCGCGCGCGGCGAGCCCCCCCGGCGTCGCCATCACGATGCTCACAGTTTAGCGACGCCGCGCACTCGTGCGCAGGGCGAAAGGGCACCTTGGCTCTACCGATGGCATGGGCAAGCATCCTCCCCTACTGTGAGAAGCATCGGCCGACGGGGGGAGGCGGAGATGACTGCTGTTTCCGACGCGTCTCCCGGCTACCGCCGCGCGACAGTCCTCATGACCTCCACGAGCATGCTCGTGCCACTCGGTGGGCTCGTCACCGCGCCGGTGCTCGCCCAGGGCCTTGGCGCCGCCGGTCGCGGCGAGCTCGCCGCGGCTCTCGCTCCGGCGACCCTCATGCTCGGCGTCGCCACGCTCGGCCTGCCCGAGGCCCTCACCTTCTTCATCGCCAAACGCCCCAGCATCACGCGCCGCGCACTCGGATGGGCGACGCTCGCCACCGTCGGGCTCGGCGCTGTGAGCGTCGCACTCGTGTGGACGCTGCTGCCGTTCCTTTCGGCCGGCGACCCGGACTTGGCGCGGCTGATCCTCGTGGCGACCATCTGGAACGTGCCGGCACTCGTGGTCGCCGTGCTGCGCGGGGCGGCCACGGGGCGGCAATGGTGGGGGCTCGTCGCGTGGGAACGCATCGCGCTCACCGTTGCGCGGGTGGGCGTGCTGTTCGCGCTCCTGCTCGCAGAGCGACTCACGGTCGAGACCGCCGTGCTCGCGAGCGTCATCATGCCGGTCCTTTCGGGCCTCGTCTATGTCGCCCTTCTGCGACGCCCGCCCGCGGGAGACGACCACGAGGTCGACGATCCCCGCATCGCCGCCCCGATGTTCCGCTACGGCACCGTGGTGTGGCTCGGCAGCATCGCGAGCATGGTGATCGGCCGGCTCGCCGGGCTGCTCATGCTTCCCATGGCGGGTGCCGAGGCACTCGGCCTGTACACGGTCGCGACCACCATCGCGGACGTGCCTTTGGTGGTGGCCCTCGCCGTCCAGGGAACCCTCTTCGGAGTCAGCAGTCGAGCATCCGATGCCAGTCGCGTGACGGCCACCTCGCGCATCTCCCTTCTCGTCGGCCTGACCGGCGTCACCGTGATGGGAGCGAGCCTTCCGTGGTGGCTCGGCCCGCTCTTCGGCGAGGAGTTCATGGCAGCAGCGTGGCCCACGGTGATCTTGCTGACCTCTGCCGTGGTGCTCGTTCCCGGACTGATGGCGTCCAGCGGGCTCGCGGCGTGGGGGCGGCCCGCACTGCGGTCAGCGGCCCTCGTCGCCTCTCTCGTCGTGCACCTCGCGACGTTCCTCCTCTTCGTCCCCGCATGGGGGGCCTGGGGCGCGGCGTGGTCGGGAATCGCGGGGACCACGGCGTTGACGGCAATCTCGGTCCTCGCTGGCGCACGGGTGCTCGGCGTGAGTTCCCGCGCCTTCCTTGTCCCCGGGCGCGCTGACATGATCCTGGCGAAGGACGAGGTCGCAGCGCTCCTTGAGCGCCTCACCGGCCGACGCTGACGCACGGCGAGATGCGCGCCGGCGAGAGGTCGGCGCTCACGCCGTGGCGGCGACGTCCTCCGTCCTCACCGCGAGCGCGCTCAGGCGCCCCCACAGGGTGCCGGCCTCGTCCTCGATGCGCCCAGCCACCTCCGCGCCCAGCCGTGCGCGCCAGGCATCGGCGACGGCGCGGCTATCGCGCTGGAGTGCATGCTGACGGTGCTGTGCGGGGTCAACCTGTGACGAGGTGCTGTCTGCGATCACCTTGCGTTCGATGCGAGGCGTCCACGTGAGGCCCAGGCGCCCAAACAGCGCACGGTACTGATCGACGGGCGCCTCGCACACGTTCTCGTGCGACATGTAGATCCAGTCCGGATGGAGGTCACGCAAGGCGAGTGCCGCGTGCGCGAAGAGCTTCCACTGAAGAATCAACGCCCCCAGGCGATCGTCGGGGTCGTGTCGATAGCGGGTGATCTCCGACTCAAGAGGCGGGGCGAACCGATCGACGATCCCGGGCTGCCGGAGCAGCGAATCGACCTCGCACGGCCACCCCAGTTTGAGGTAACTGCTGATCATTCCCGCGGGATGACGCACCATCATCACAACGCGTGCGCCGTACTGCGCCTCGAGCCACTCCGCCGCGAAGAACGCCAGAGGGTCCTTGACGAGGGTGCGGCGCGCTCCCACGTATCGTCCTGGAGCGCGCACCGCCTCATGAACCGCAAGATGGGACGGCAACTCGCTGCGGAACCCCGTGCCCAGGCGCGCCGCCCTGGCCGTGGCACGCACGCGCGACCCCAGTCGCCCCATGTCCACGAGCGTCGCCACGTCGGCAATCGCATCGGCCGGCGCCGTGGGGTCCACGTACTGGTAGCGCTCGGAGACGCGCAATGGGTGGGGAGCCTCATCGTTGAACGGCTCGTACAGATAGAAGACCTCCGACGCCGCCCCCACCGTCGACCCGACCCACGTGGTGCCCGAGCGCGGACAGCCCGTCACCACGATGGGCGGCGCCGCTCGCCGCGCGCTCATGCCCGCGCCCCAAAGCGGCGATCCGGCGCGGGTGCCGTGGACCGCGCAACGAGGGCGCGCACCGGCTCGACCAGCGCCGCGCAGACATCCTCATGCATCTGCGGGGACGGATAGTAGGGATTATCCGTGCGCACCTCAGCGAGGTCGGGACGGTCCCTGCCGTAGTCGACGGAGATGCGCTCGCCCGTGAATCGGCTCAGGAGCGGCTGCGGTGAGCCACGGTCCGTGACGCAACGCACGTACGCGTCTGCCCACGGGCGCACCGCGCGCACCATGCTGGGGGTCACCAGCTGCGGGTAGTCGCCGAACATCGCATTGACGTCGTCGTAGCGCTGCCACCACCATGCCGCCTTCGGCGTGCGGTGAAGCCAGGTCCTGCGCTTGGAGAACCACAGCACCACGGTGGGCGCGGTGATGGCGCTCATGAGTTCGCCATAACTGTCGACCCACGCGGTGCGCGTTTCGTCGAGCACCCTCACCACCTCACGCGGGCCCTTCACCACCCGCCATGCCTTGCGTAGTGAGCCGGGCAGCCGACGAAGATGACCGTCATGCTCGGCGAGCAGCCCCGCGTAGGCATGCGCAGCAGAAACCTGTTGGCCCGTCGTGCGGTCGGTCAGGAGTTCGAGGCCGCCGCTGGCGAAACGGCTGTTGTCCTCGCTCCGTGCAGACATCACCTGCACGACGACCGCCGCGGCACCGTTAATGAGCGGCAAGAGTTCCGGATGGCGAACGTAGAACCGTGGGCCCGCCCCGCCATAGCCGAGGTTCACGACCGGCATGCCGAGTTCGGCCTCGAGTAGTTGCGGGTACGGCTGGGTGACAAAGCACCCAAACGTCTGTGCCGCACCCAGACACACCACGTACCGGCCGCGTTCGAGCGCCCGCGGCCGCGGTCCCCGGAACCACAGTTGCGACCCGCCATGTTGATACATCTCGTAGTCGACGACGTCCCAGTCGCGGGCCTGATATCCCGACAAGTGATCGGCCATGTCAGTGCCTCCCCTCCGGCACGAGTACCTGCGGTTGTTGCGCGAGGAAGGCGCGATATGCCCGCTCACACGCCGCGTCGCCAAAGAGGTCCACGGCCGTGGTGGTGAGGTCGACGTCACGCAGGGTGTTCCACCGCCGCAGCATGTCCTCGACGGCATCGGCCAACCGCGAGTCGTTTTCGAACGCCATCACGCCGTCGGCCTGGCTTGCCACCCAGTCGATGAAGGGGCTGCGGCGGGCGAGCACCATGCGCACGCGCCCCACTCCCGCAAAGAACGCCCCGGACACGAGGTTGGCGCCTTCGCGATGCGGCAACAGCAACACATCCTGGTCGCCCAACGTGTCGAAGAACTCGGCGTCAGACAGGAACCGATCCTGAATCGCGACGTTGCCGGCCAGCCCGCGCCGCGCGACGATCTCGTGAAGCCTCGCGACGTACTCACCGTCGCCGCGCCCCGCGATGAGCAGAGGCGCGTCCGGTGGCCACACGTCGAGCACCTCGGCGAGGCGCTTGTATGGACGGATCGCGCCCATCGCCGCGAAGTGCGGTACGTCGCGGTCGTGGGGAGGGGGCGCTTCGACGGGCTCGCTGTACAGCGGGTGTGGCAGATAGTGAGCGCCATAGTGCTCGGCGAAGCTCGGGTCGTGGACCACCCTGGCATCGGCCACCCATCTCAGGAGGCGTACCGCAGCGCGTGAGAGCCAACGCAAGGAATCCTTGACGTCATGCACCTCGTGGTCGTGCACCACATGCACGACCCGTGCGCGTGCGGTGATCAGAATTGCGGTGTAGGCAAGGAACTCGGCCAGTCCCCTGATGCTCACTCCGCGAGACTTCACGCCCACCTTGAACACCCGGTTTTCGAGCCAATGCACCATGACGGTGTTCTCTCGCGCCCACAGCCCCCCGCATCGGCCCATGAGCACCGCTGTGAGACACAACGGACGCGGCTCGTAGCCACACCGAGCCACCATGTCGATCTGGCGCGAGATGTACGCGTTCTCCGTATTGGTGAACGGGTTCACAAAAACGATCGATTGCATGAGCGCCTACCTTTCGGTCCCCACCGAGGCGTCTGCGAGGCGCGGCCAACCCGCGCTCCCCCCTGCTTCACACCATAGCCACGTATCTGCCGGGAGGCGAGGGATGGCGGCGAATGCCCCCCACTCCACCCAGCGCGACGCGGACGACGCCCGTATGTTGAGCGCATGGGGGCACCACACGTGACGGATCCGAGGGCCGATGCCATGGCCCGCCCGCGCTGGGCTCGCCGAGCCTGGCACGACGTGCGCGAGCTTGCGCTCGCGCACGCGCGGCGAGTCGTCAAGGCGCGACAGGTGGTCCGGGTCCGAGGGAACGGCGCCCCGGAATCCGCTCGCATCGTCGCCACCTTGGTGGTCA
This sequence comes from Demequina sp. NBRC 110055, assembly GCF_002090135.1. GTDB lineage: Bacteria > Actinomycetota > Actinomycetes > Actinomycetales > Demequinaceae > Demequina. Next base: position 152,248 of record NZ_BBRL01000009.1, read on the forward strand.
AGGACGAGGCGCCGCGATTCCCCTTCCTACTGGAGTACTACCGGCGCGCGGGCGTGGAGCACTTCTTCGTCATCGATAATGGCTCATCCGACGGCCTTGAGGACATGCTCCGGACCTTTCCTGACGTGACGTACTTCCACGCGGACGGCGCATACGGCTCGTCGCGCTACGGCAACGACTGGATCAACCACGTCGCGAGCACCTACTGCGCCGGGCGGTGGGTGCTCTACATCGACGCCGATGAGTTCCTGGTCACCTCTCATACGCCGCTCGATCTGAACGCCCTCTGCGACGGGCTCGAGCGCTCCGGGCAACGCGCCCTGCACTCGGTCATGATCGACATGTATAGCGACCGGCCCGCCTCTCTCAATGTCGTGGCGGCCGGAACGGATCCCCTCGACGTGTGCCCTCTCTATGACAGCGACGGCTACCAGGGATTCTTTGACCCCCTCACGGGCACGACCTGGATCAAGGGCGGGGTCCGCGCGCGGCTGTTCTTCGACGATATCCATGCGGGCCCCGCCCTGAACAAGACCCCGCTGGTGCGGTGGCGCCGGTGGTACGCCTTCGTGCAGTCGGCGCATCGGCTCGCACCCTCGTCGCTCAACCGCCAACATCCACACGTGCAAGGGGCACTGCTGCACTTCAAGTTCACCTCGACCAGCGCTGCTCGGCTCGTCGACCACAGCAACCGCGCACAGCACACGGAGGAGTACCGGGCTTACGATGGGGTGGAAGCGACCGCTTTCGTGGGCACCCGCACGGCGAGGTTCGAGTCCGCAAAGGGACTCGTCGACAAGGGCCTCATCTCCAGCCTGGAGTAGGTGACACCACGCCGCGGGACAGCAGAAGACGCGCGTCGACCCTCTCTTTACCTAATCGTTACCAAAACGGCAAGATCGCATTCCTAGCAGGAACTTTACTGAGATTTTGCCTGCGTGTCGGGACGTTATTCCCGCCCTCGCACTTGAAGTTCGCCGCACGGCCTCGATAGCGTCAACGGGCCGTCTCGGGGTCCGCGTCAGTCACGACCGAGTCGCCAATGACCAGCCCAGGCCTCGTGGCAGCGCCGGATTTTCGGCAGCGCCCCGGGCGAGCGCGGCGGCCTCCCGATGAGGGTGCCCGCGGGCCCGTGACTGCCGTCCGACGGCTGCGAGCCCCCTCGCTTGATCGAGGCCGCAACCACGCCCCACTCTGACGCGGGGGGCAGCTGAGGAACTCAGTGAACGACATCGCTTTGAAGGCGGATGGCCTGTACAAGGTCTTCGGCCGCAGCGCGGATGATGCCGTCAAGAAGCTGCGCGCGGGTGCGTCCCGCGACGAGCTCGGCGGCGCCACCGCGGCGGTCATCGACGCCTCGTTCGAGGTCAAGAAGGGTGAGATCTTCGTCGTCATGGGCCTGTCCGGCTCCGGCAAGTCCACCCTCATCCGCATGCTCAATGGCCTCCACCCCCAGACCGCCGGCACCGTCGAGGTGGGAGGAGACTCCATCACCGGCGTCAGCCCCGCCAAGCTGCGCGATATTCGCCGCAAGCGCGTCTCCATGGTGTTCCAGCACTTTGCTCTGCTCCCCCACCGCACCGTGATCGACAACGTCGCGTACGGGCTCGAGATCCAGGGCATGGGCAAGAACGAGCGCCTGCAGCGCGCCGCGAAGGTCACAGAGATCGTTGGCCTGGGCGGTTGGGAGGAAAAGTATCCCTCCGAGCTCTCCGGCGGAATGCAGCAGCGCGTGGGCCTCGCACGTGCCCTGGCCGCCGACACAGACGTGTTGCTCATGGACGAGGCGTTCTCCGCACTCGACCCGCTCATCCGCCGCGAGATGCAGGACCAGCTCCTGGAGCTTCAGCAGGAGCTGGGCAAGACCATCATCTTCATCACGCACGACCTCAACGAGGCCATGTACATCGGCGACCGCATCGCCGTGATGCGTGACGGACGCATCGTCCAGATCGGCTCGCCCGAGGACATCCTCACGAACCCCGCGAATGACTATGTCGAGCAGTTCGTGCAGGACGTCGACCGTGCCCGCGTGCTCACCGCGGAGTCCGTCATGCGCAAGCCGCGCACGACGGTGCGCGAGGACTCGGGCCCCCATGCCGCACTGTCGGCGATGCGTGACAACGAGATCTCGGCGCTGTACGTCACCAAGCGCGACCGCACCATCGTCGGATGGGTGCGCGACCGCGACGTGATGAACCTGGTACGGAGGGGCGAGAAGTCACTCACCCCCGCGATCAAGACCGATCACGGCGCCGTGTCGAAGGACACTCCGCTCGTCGACCTGTTTATCCCGTCGCTTGAGGCCGCCCTCGCACTCGCCGTGACAGACGAGCGTGACCGCTTGGTGGGCGTCGTGCCCCGTGTCACGCTCCTGGCCGCATTGGGCGGTGAGCCTGACGCCGCGGGTTCCGCAGAGCCCGTCGTCGAGCCGCTACCTGCCGAGGTCGTCACCAAGGTGTTGGACTCGGCCGCGACGAAGGGAGGCAACTGATGGAACTCCGCATTCCCGTTGGCGACTGGATCGATTCTTTCTTCGAGTGGCTCGAGAACACCTTCGAGTGGCTCTTCGAGGCCTTGCGCCAACTCTTCATCTGGATGTTTGACGCCGTTGACTGGGTCTTCGCCACTCCCCCCGCGTGGGCCGTCATTGCCGTGGTCGCCATCCTCGCGCTGTTGGCGCGCGGCTGGAAGTTCGCCGTCGGCTCGATCATCGGGCTGCTGTTCATCGTCGGCGTGGACCAGTGGGACAACGCCGTCGACTCGCTCGCCCTGGTGATCGTCGCGGCGTTCCTTGCGGTAGCGCTGTCGATCCCGCTGGGCATCTGGGCCGCACGCAACGACACCGTGTCGAAGATCGTGAAGCCGCTGATGGACTTCCTACAGACGCTCCCGGCGTTCGTCTACCTCGTGCCCGCGCTCGCCCTGTTCCGTATCGGCGTGGCACCCGGCATCATCGCGACGCTGATCTTCGCCATGGCCCCGGGCGTTCGCCTCACCGAGTTGGGCATCCGTGGCGTGGACAAGGAAGTTGTCGAGGCAGGCGAGGCGTTCGGCGCCACTCCGCGTCGCATCCTGCGTCAGATCCAGATCCCGCTCGCCATGCCGTCCATCATGGCCGGTATCAACCAGATCATCATGCTGTCGCTGTCCATGGTCGTCATCGCCGGCCTGGTCGGCGCAGGCGGCCTCGGTGGAGACGTCGCTCAGGCGATCTCGGCCCTCAACGTCGCTCTCGGTTTCGAGGCCGGCCTGTCGGTGGTGGTGCTCGCGATCCTGTTGGACCGCTTCACCGCCTCGTTCGGCCAAGGCATGGGCCTCTACGCCGTGTGGTCAAAGAAGCGCCGCGCCAAGAAGACCGAGCAGGAGCAGGCGCGACTCGACGCGGGTCACGAGACCGTCGGAGGCCGTCGCGCCACCGGAGTCGGCGCCGCGTCCTAACTCGACCACGGCATCGGCCCTCGCCGCTGCCCCAACGCAAGACTTCGCGGCTGCCGCTGAGCGGCCGTGGGCATCCCGCCCCGCAAAGCGGGTGGGTGCTTCCCCGGCGTGAGGAGATCCCCATGCCGAGAAAGGAAAGACACATGTTCAAGCGCACTGGAACCGCCTTCGCGGTAGCCGCCACCGCCGGCCTCGTACTCGCCGGCTGCTCGTCCGCCGACGAGACCACCGAGGAGACCACCGACGCCGCGACCGGCGGCGCCGAGTCGACCGACGAGGCCACCGCGGGTGGCGAGCTCACCCTCGCCGTCTTCAACGGCTGGGACGAGTCGCTCGCCTCGTCGCTGCTGTGGCAGAACGTCCTCGAGGGCAAGGGTTACGACGTCTCGCTTGAGTACGCCGACCCGGCCGTCGTCTTCCAGGGTGTCGCCGACGGCGACTACGACGTGGTCACCGACGTGTGGCTGCCCCTGACGCACGCCGACTACATCGACGAGTTCGGTGGCGACATGGAGGAGCTGGGCGCCTGGTTCGACTCCGCCGCGCTCACCATCGCTGTGAACGCCGACGCTCCAGTTGACTCGCTCGAGGACCTCCCCGAGTACGTGGACGAAATGGGCGGCCGCATCGTGGGCATCGAGCCCGGCGCGGGCCTCACCGGCGCCACCGAGAAGGCCATCGAGGCCTACGGCCTGGGCGACTACGAGTTCCTGACCTCGTCGACCCCCGCCATGCTCTCGGAGCTCGACACCGCCACCTCGAACGGCGAGAACATCATCGTGACGCTGTGGGAGCCCCACTGGGCCTACGGCGCCTACGACATCAAGAACCTTGAGGACCCCCAGGGCATCATGGGTGAGGCCGAAGAGATCGTCACCTACGGTCGCACCGGCCTGACCGAGGAGTTCCCCGAGGTTGCCGAGTGGTTCGGCGGCTTCACCATGGACGCCGACCACCTGTACGACCTCGAGAACCAGCTCAACGGCGCCTCCGAGGGCGACTACGACTCGATCGTGTCGGAGTGGGTTGCCGCGAACCAGGAGTGGGTCGACTCGCTCACCGCGTAAGTCACCGCGTCTCCTGACGCACACCGCACAGCGCCGGCCGTGCCCTAGGTGGGGCGGCCGGCGCTGTCGTGTGTGCGCGGCCGTGTGCTGGCTGCCCCGCCTCGTGGCGGGACATGAGGGTCGGAGATGCACGATTCTCGACCCTCATGTCCCATCAGGACACGGAGCCAACCAACGCACTCGCTCAGCGTCGGCGAAACTGCACTGGCGCGTCACCATAGGGCGCCCAGGCTGCCCGCTGCGCCTCGCTGAAGCGGCGTGGCCGGCCCGTCGCCGCCTCCACGAGAACCAAGGTCGTCGCGGCCCTCGCGTAGACCGTCTGCGCCTCATCGTCGGCCAGAGGCGAGCGCACCTCATAGCAAATCTCGACGCTCGCTCCCCCGAGCCGGCCAATCCACAGCTGCACGTCCAGCGGCCGCCTCTGGAAGGGTGCCGGGGCGAGGTACTCGATCTGCTGGCTGGCGATCAACGTGTGAGTCTCGGCTCCGGGACCTCCCGACAGCACCGCCGTGGGCAAGCCGTCACCCACCTCGACGTCATCCACCGAGCCGCCCACCGCATCGTCCGCCCAAAAGACCTGGATGCGGGCCTCCTCGAGGAGCCGTAGCATCTCCGCATTGTTGACGTGCCCGTAAGCGTCGATGTCGGACCAGCGCAGGGAGATGGGGACGTGGATGCGGCTCATGCCCTCACGCTAGCGGTGCGGCGGACGTAGCCTGGAGCGATGGAGTTCACCGATCCTCAGGTCATCCTGTTCGTCTCGGACTGCGAGCGTGCCGCGAACTTTTACGCCGTATTCGGCTTCCGCGAGACATTCCGTGCGCCGGACGTGGCGCCGTTCAAGATCGAGATGACCCTTGGCGGCTTCGGACTTGGCGTCGCACTGCCGCAGCCGGCCGCCGAGAGCCACGGCCTCACTCCCGTCACCGAGGGCGACCGCGCGTGCCTGACCTTCTGGACCGATGATGTCGAGGCGGCCTTTGCCGCCGCGACCGCGGCGGGAGGCACGCCACGCTCCGCGCCGCACCCATTCCGCGATGGCCTGAGCGTGGCGTTCGTGAACGACCCCGACGGTCATCCCGTGCAGCTCGTACAGCGCACCCACTGAAACGCGAGCGCGGCGGCACCGCCGCCGGACGACCGCCAGGATCGCCGAGCACACGCACGGGAGCCCCCGCCGCGAACGGCGAGGGCTCCAGTGGCAGCGCCAGCGCTTAGTCGCGCGTGAGCTTGCGGTACGTCTGGCGGCTGGGGCGCGCGGCCTCGGCGCCCAGGCGCTCGATCTTGTTCTTCTCGTAGGACTCGAAGTTGCCCTCGAACCAGTACCAGTTGGCCGGGTTCTCCTCCGTGCCCTCGTAGGCCAGGATGTGAGTCGCGACGCGGTCGAGGAACCAGCGGTCGTGGCTGACCACCACGGCGCAGCCGGGGAACTCCAGCAGCGCGTTCTCGAGCGAACCGAGGGTCTCGACGTCGAGGTCGTTGGTGGGCTCGTCGAGTAGCAGGACGTTGCCGCCCTCCTTGAGCGTCAGCGCCAGGTTCAGGCGGTTGCGCTCACCACCGGACAGGACGCCCGCGGCCTTCTGCTGGTCCGGCCCCTTGAAGCCGAACGCGGAGATGTAGGCACGCGAGGGCATCTCGACCTTGCCGACGTTGATGTAGTCGAGGCCGTCCGAGACGACCTCCCACAGCGACTTGTTCGGGTCGATGCCGCCGCGTGACTGGTCGACGTAGGACACCTGGACGGTCTCGCCGACCTTGAGGTCGCCGCCGTCGAGGTCTTCGAGGCCCACAATGGTCTTGAACAACGTGGTCTTACCCACACCGTTTGGACCAATGACGCCCACGATGCCGTTGCGCGGCAGCGAGAACGACAGCCCGTCGATGAGGACGCGGTCGTCGAAGCCCTTCTTGAGATCCTTGGCCTCGATCACCACGTTGCCCAGGCGCGGGCCCGGCGGGATCTGGATCTCCTCGAAATCGAGCTTCCTGGTCTTCTCCGCCTCGGCAGCCATCTCCTCGTAGCGGGCAAGTCGAGCCTTCGACTTGGTCTGGCGTCCCTTGGCGTTGGAGCGCACCCACTCGAGCTCCTCCTTGAGGCGCTTGGAGAGCTTCGCGTCCTTCTTGCCCTGAACCTGGAGGCGTTCCTGCTTCTTCTCGAGGTAGGTCGAGTAGTTGCCCTCGTAGGGGTACAGGCGGCCGCGGTCGACCTCACAGATCCACTCCGCGACGTGGTCGAGGAAGTAGCGGTCGTGGGTGACGGCCATGACGGCGCCCGGGTACTTCGACAGGTGCTGCTCGAGCCACAGCACGGACTCGGCGTCGAGGTGGTTGGTGGGCTCGTCCAGCAGCAGCAGGTCGGGCTTTTCCAGCAGTAACTTGCACAGCGCCACGCGGCGACGCTCACCACCGGACAGGACCGACACGTCGGCGTCGGCGGGCGGGCAGCGCAACGCGTCCATGGCCTGCTCGAGCTGGGCGTCAAGGTCCCAGGCGTCGGCGTGGTCCAGCTCCTCCTGGAGCGTGCCCATCTCGGCCAGCAGCGAGTCGTAGTCCGCGTCGGGGTTGGCCATCTCCTCGGAGATCTGGTTAAAGCGGTCCAGCTTGCCCTTGATCTCGGCGACGCCCTCCTCGACGTTGCCGAGGACCGTCTTCTCCTCGTTCAGGGGCGGCTCCTGGAGGAGGATGCCGACCGTGTAGCCGGGGCTGAGGCGAGCCTCGCCGTTCGACGGCTCCTCGAGGCCCGCCATGATCTTCAGAATGGTCGACTTACCGGCACCGTTAGGACCGACGACGCCGATCTTCGCGCCCGGGTAGAACGCCATCGTGACGTCGTCGAGGATGACCTTGTCGCCGTGCGCCTTGCGCGCCTTCTGCATCGTGTAGATGAACTCTGCCACTGCTGCTCCGTGAACTCGTGGGGCGGCGCCGCGCGGGCGCCCGAATGAACCGCGTACCAGCCTACGCGGTCGGAGCGCCGACGGCTCCGCGCGGTCGGAGGGGACGACCGCGCGGAGCACGTCTGTCGCCGCGGCTACACGGACGCTGCGGCGGGCTCCTTGGCCACCTCGTCATCGAGTTCGTCGAGTCCCTCGGCCTCGCCAGGGTCGACATCCTCCGCCTTGGGCGGCGCGGGCGTCACCTCTCCACTCGCGTCGACCGTCGCGCGCTGGAACTTCGCCGTACCTCGGGTGAGGTCGTGGCCCACGGCCGTCGCGTCGACGCGCATGGCCCACCGCGTGGCCCCGTCCGGTCCCGACCACTCCTCGGTGCGCAGGCGTCCCGTCACGACGACTGGCTGGCCCTTCTCCACCGATGACACCACCAACGCCGCCGCGTCTCGGCGCACCCGCACGTCGAACCATTCGGTGCGGCCGTCCGCCCACTCGTTGGTCGAGGGGTTGAAGCGACGTGGGGTCTGCGCGACCCGAAACGTCGCCATGTCGGTCATGCTGCCGTCGCGACGCACCACCATCGCGGGGCTCGTCGCCGCCCACCCCGTCACCGTGATCTCCAGATCTCTCATCGTGTCCTCCCATGCGCCGCACCCTGCGGCGTCGTGTTCAGACTGGGGCGAGATCGACGACAGCGAGAGACCGTCGCCACATCTGTGGAGGGGACCGTCGATACGCGGCCCCTGGGGACGATGCCGAGAGGCCCGCCGGGGTCGGCCACCCCGACGAACGAGAGGGCGGGTGCGTGGCCCCTACTTCCCCATCTCCTCGTTGCGGGCGAGCGCCGCCGCGAGGGCATCGGCCACCGTCGCGTTCAGGTCCCGCTCACCGAAGACGCGCAGCGCCTCTGCCGTCGAGCCGCCCGGGCTCGTCACCTGGCGGCGCAGTTCGGCGGCGTCATGAGGAGAGCCGTCGAGGTAGGTCATCGAGCCCAGCATCGTCGCGGTGACGACGCGGGTGGCCTGCTCCGTGGGAATCCCCAGCGAGACCGCGGCGGCCTCGAGAGCCTCGACAAAGGCATACGCGTAGGCGGGACCGGAGCCCGCCACGGCGGCAAACGCATTCACCAAGGACTCGTCCACGATCTCGATCAGGCCCGTGGGAGCGAGCAGCGAGGCGGCCGCGGCGCAGTCCGCGGGCTCGCCCGCCAGGGCAGTGACACCGCGCCCGATCGCGGTGGGCGTGTTGGGCATGGCGCGCACTACCCGAACGCCCGCACCGCGTTCACCCTCGCCGAGCGCCTCACGCATCGGCTCCAGGCGCACCCCGGCCGCAACCGAGATCACCACGGCATCGGTTCCGAGGAGAGGCGCGATCTCCTCGCACAGTTCCACGATCTGGTACGGCTTCACGCCCAGGATCACCGCATCCGCTCCGTCGAGCGCCCACGCGGTCGCCCCCTCATCCACCGACAGCGCCCGATGCTCGACGTGAGACAGTCCCCCAGCCCACTCCGGCTCGCGCGTGCGCGTCGTGAGGCGGATGCTCTCGACGTCTCCAGCGCCTGCGAGCGACTGCGCGATGGCCCCGGCCATGTTGCCCGCGCCCAACACGGCGACGGTGCGAAGGGTCTCGGTCATGACTGCTCCTCGCCGGCCCCCGCCTCGAGCTCCGTGAGCTCGTCCAGGGCGCGGTAGGCCTGGTGGATGGTCTCGGTTGGTTCGACAACCTCGGGCGCGATCACGGCCCGCACCGCCGCGCGGCCGGCCTCGAGGGTCTTCTTGCGGGCGGCCGATGCGAGGGTCGCCTTGGCAAACAATGCTCGCCACCCTTGGGGCGGGTCGACGGAAGGCCAGGCGGCATCGGCCAGCGCCTCCTCGATGCGGGCGGCGAGGCTCGGCGCGTCGAGCACGCTCTCGGCGACGACGCGCCGCCATTGCGCGGGCAATCCGTCCGTCGCGGCGTCCACCCAGTCCAGGCGCTCGCGCTCGACGGTGGCGATCGACAAGCGCATGGGCGCCCGCTCCCCCGCGCTCGCGCCGCGCGCGACGGCGGCGGCGGACTCGGCCCTGGCGTCCACACCCGCGGCGCGCGCGAGGGCGATGACCAACTCCTCGGCATCGGGTAGCTGCGGGTCGGCGCCCTTGCTCAGCGCCCCCGCCAGGGCGCGACCGGCGGACACGAGGTCCGCGCGCACCGCCTCCGCGGCCACGGATCGCGCGGCGACGGCGCCGGCGAGCTCGGCGCGCAGGATGTCCATACCGTGACCGGTCTTGGCACTGACGGGCATCACCGGCACCTGGGTCATGCCGTCGACGGCTAGCAGGCGCTGAAGATCGCGGGCCACCGCCCACGCATCCTTGGTCGTGAGGCGGTCGACGTGGTTAAGGACGACGAGCGAGGGACTGCCGTGGCGAGACGCCGTCTCGAGGTACGCGGAGTGAAGCGCATGGTCGGCGTATTTCTGAGGGTCCACGACCCACAGTAGGAGGTCCGCCATCGGCACCACGCGGTCCACGACGGCACGGTTCTCGGGATTCACCGAGTCGTGGTCGGGCAGGTCCAGCAGCACCATGCCGCGTAGCTGGTCCTCGTCGGGGTCGTCCAGCTGGTCGATGCTGCGCGCCAGGCGTCGCTGCCGGTCCACGCCGAGCCAGTCGAGTAGGGCGTCTCCGCGTCCGCCCCACACCGCTGCGCTCACGGCGGAGGTGGTGGGCCGTGCGACGCCCGCGACGGCGAACTCGCGACCCAGGATCGCGTTGAACAGCGTGGACTTGCCAGAGCCGGTACCGCCCGCGAGCGCCACGACCGTGTGCTCGACGCCCAGGGCGAGCCGCTCATCGCAGCGCTCGATGGTCGCGGTGACCTCCGCGCGCACGGACTGAGGGATCGCATCGGATGCCCACTCCATGGAGGAACGCAGCCGCGCCACCCGTTGACGCAGCGCCTCGGCCTCGTCGGGCTGCCCGATGGCCTCGAACTGGATGCTCACAAGAGGCCCCGCAGCTCGGCGCGGCGCAGTCGCACGGTCGACGACGCCTCGGCCGTGAGGCTCGGCACATCGGTGGGCTTCATCATGTCGAGGGCCTCGCGATTGATGCAGTACCGCCTGGCCCCGGTGAGTTCGGCGCGCGCGTGGTGGATGGGGTCGGACAGGCTGGGCGCGACCAGCACACCCAGGACCGTGCGCGCCTCCTCGACTCCCAGCGCGGCGCAGGCCATCGCGACCGCGAGCCCCTCCTCGCCCACTATCTCGGCGCCGCGCGCGGCGCCCGGAAGCCTCATCACCTGCTCGCCGCACTTGGTCACCCAGGCCCGTGCGGCATCGGCCGCCCGTCGTTCCCTGATGACGCGCGCGTCGCGGGCATCGCGCCGCGAGGCGAGCCACACGCCCGGCGACTCGTCGCCGTCCGTCAGGGTCTCGACCATCGACGTCGCGGCATCGGCCGCGGCCAGCGCAAGGACCGCCTCGACGGAGTCGAGCAGGTCCTTGTGGATCTCGTACAGCACCGCGTCGCGGCGCTCGCGCGCGTGGCGGCGCTTGGCCCAGGCCGAGTGGCGGAGCTTGTGCAGCGGTCCGCCCTCGGACGAGGCCGACTCCCACCGCGCGGACAGCGAGCCGGTGGAGATCTCGAGGTACCACTCGGCGCCGCCCTTGGCCTCGGCGTGGGCAGCACAGCGGCGCACTTCGGAGCGGACTTCGCGCGCGGCGGCGGTCTGGTCGTCCATGCGCTCGGCGAGTGTCTCGAGCCACTCCTTGAGCGACTCGGTGGCGCCGTGCATGGTGCGCTCGACGATGGTGGCGGCCGAGGCTGCGGCGACGCCCTCGAGCCAGCGGCCCAGCCCCTCGACCACGTCGTGGGGCAGTTCGGCGCCTCCCACCTCGTCCTCGGGGATCACGAACAGCGGCAACGACTCGAGTTGCTCCGCGGCCAGGCGCTCGACGAGTTCGCGGCGCACCTGCGCGGCGACGTCGGCGGTGACCCGATTGAGCACCATCGCGATCGACGCACCCCGCTCGGCGCCGCGGCGCAGCGCATCCCACGGCACGGCGTCGCCGTAGCGCGCGGCGGTGGTGACGAAGATCCACAGGTCGGCGGCCTCGAGCAGCTTCTCGGCGACGTCGCGGTTTTCGCCGCGCACCGAGTCCAGGTCAGGCGAGTCCACGAGCGCGAGGCCCCGCGGCACGGCGTCGGTGGCGATAACCTCGGACCCGTCGGCGACGGAGGTCAGCACCTCGGCGTCGAGCGGGTGGTGGAAGACGTGCGGCACCCGCGTGGTGGGGCGCAGGACCCCTGCCGGGGTCAGCGGCTCCCCTAGCAGGGCATTCACGACCGTGGACTTGCCCGCCCCGGTCGAACCCGCGACCACCACGACGGCAGGCGAGGCCTCCTCGCGCACGCGCGGAATGAGGTGGTGGTCGAGCTGGTCGACCATGTGCGCGACAAGCTCGCGGGTGGCCTCCGCGTCACCCAACGGGATGGGTAACTCGACACCGCCGACCACGCGGCGCGTGTCGACGAGAGCGTCGAGCAGTGCGCCGGGGTACGACCACGTCTTGATGGGGCGGATCGACATGCCGCGCGCTACCTCCGTCCTCAGGCTTCGAACAGGCTACCGTGCCTGGTCCGCCGTCTATTATCGCCCGTTCCGGCCCACTCGGGTGGACGGCCAGGAACAGGGCCGATGCCGTGGCCGGCTCGCGCTTCCCACTACCCTGGTCCTGGTCGGCCTACTCGCCGCCACGCCCTCGTAGCTCAATGGATAGAGCAACGGCCTTCTAATCCGTAGGTTGCAGGTTCGAGTCCTGCCGGGGGCGCCGCTCACGCGCCGAGTCGCGCTCGATGAGGTGCGCGGGCAGGGGCGTGTCAACGGTGGGTTCGCCGTCCTCCTCGAGCGCCACCAAGACCTTCTGCACCATCATCTGGCCCAGCGCCGCGAAGTCCTGGCGCACCGTGGTCAGCGGCGGGTAGAGGTAGGCAGCCTCGGGGATGTCGTCGAAGCCTACGAGCGAGACGTCGCGAGGCACCTCGAGCCCTCGATGACGCAGGGCCGACATGAGGCCGATGGCCATTTGGTCGTTGGCGACGAAGATCGCGTCGCCTACCTCGACCGCGAGGCGCTCCCCCATCTCGTAGCCCGAGCGCGCCGACCAGTCGCCGCGCAAGGGGTCCACGGCCTCAAGCCTGCGCTCGGCGAGTTCGTCACGCCAACCGCGCTCGCGTTCGCTCGCGTCGGACGCCCGCTCGGGCCCCGCGAGGTGCAGCACGCGCGCGTGACCCAACTCGGCGAGGTGGCGCACGGCCGCGCGTGCGCCCCGGTACTGATCGATCTGTACCACCTGAGGCGAGCGGCGCGGCGTCGAGGCGGCGGCGACGAGCGGCACGTTGAGGTCGAGCGCCTGCACCGCCTCGAGCGCGGTGGCATCGGTGAGGATCAGCACCACGGCGTCCACCCGCTGACGCAGCAGCCCCTCGACGGTGGCGCGGATAGTCGCCGGCTCCGCATCGGCCGACCGCGCGGCATCAACGCTGTAGCGCGCGGCGCGAGCCGCGATATTGAAATGCATCGCGATGGACGTGGGCCCAAAATCCGCCACAGCGGGAGTCACCAGGCCCAGCGTGCGGGTGCGGCGCGTGACCAGCGCGCGCGCCGCAGGCGACGGGCTGTAGCGCAACTGCTTCATGGCCTGCTCCACGCGCTCCTTGGTCGCGGGTCGCACGTTGGGCATGCCGTTGATGACACGGGACACGGTCTGGTGCGACACGCCCGCGAGGCGCGCGACATCGAAAATGTTCGCAGCGCGTGCCGGCTTGTCCTGGTCCACCTCGGTCCCTTCCTACGCTTCCGGAAGGTCCGGCTGGGCGACGAGGGCCATGAGCGTGTCGGGGTTCAGGCTAGCGGCGTTGACGGTCTCTGCGACCTCCCCCTCGCGCAAGATCGCGACCCGGTCGCCCACGCGCAGGACCTCCTCGAGCTCGGCGGAGATGAACACCACCGACAGCCCGTTGTCGGCGAGCTCTCCCACCAGCCGTTGGATCTCGACCTTGGCTCCCACGTCGATGCCGCGGGTCGGCTCGTCGAGAACGATCACACGCGGACTGAGCGCGAGCAGGCGCGCGAGCATGACCTTCTGCTGATTGCCGCCCGAGAGGGTGCGCACAAGGCGGTCCGGGTCGGCGGGTTTGATGCCGAGGGCCTCAATCCACGACAACGCGAGCTCTCGCCTGCGCGCGCCGGAAATCGGGTGAAGCGCGCCCTGCTGCGCCTGGAGCGCGAGCGCGATGTTCTCCTCGACCGAGAGATCGCCGATGAGGCCCTCGGTACGCCGGTTCTCGGACGAGTACACGACCCCCAAGTTCACGGCATGTCGCGGCGAGTCGAGCCGTGCCGGCTTGCCCTCGATCCGGATGATGCCGCTGTGGGCCCGGTCGACGCCGGTAAGGACACGGGCCAACTCGGTGCGGCCCGACCCGAGGAGGCCCGCGACGCCCAGCACCTCGCCCTCGGCGATGTCCACGTCGGCATTGGTGATGCCGGGCGCTCGCGTGAGCCCCCGCGCGGACAGGATGGGGTCGGCGGGCATCTCGGGCTCGACGACATGCTCACGCGGGGCGATCTCCGCCACGTCGCGGCCCAGCATTTTCTTGACGAGGTCGATGCGCAGCAGCTCGGTCGTGAGGTACTCGCCGACGAGCGAGCCGTCCCGCAGCACGGTGATGCGGTCGCTCATCTCGTAGACCTGGTCGAGGAAGTGGCTCACGAACAAGATCGCAACGCCACGCTCCTTGAGGTCACGGATCACCCGGAACAGTTCGGCGACCTCGTCGAGGTCGAGGCTCGAGGTGGGTTCGTCGAGCACCAGCACCTTCACGTCGGTGGAGATGGCGCGGGCGATCGCGACGAGCTGCTGCACGGCCAGCGGATGACGCCCCAGCGGCGAGGCGGGGTCGAGGCTGAGGCCGAGCCCCTCCAGCACGGCGGCGGCGTCGCGGCGCATTGCGCGGTGGTCGATGACGCCGAAACGCCGTGGCTCACGCCCGAGGAAGATGTTCTCCGCTACCGAGAGGTTCTCCAGCAGGTCCACCTCTTGGTAGACGGTCGACACGCCCGCCTCCTGGGCGTCGCGCGGCCCTGAGAAGTGGCGCGCTGCACCGTCGATGACGACGGTCCCCTCGTCGAGACGGAGCGCCCCGGTGAGCGCCTTGATGAGGGTCGACTTTCCGGCGCCGTTCTCCCCCATGAGCGAGTGCACCTCGCCGGGGAACATCCGAAAGTCGACGCCGTCGAGCGCGGTGAAGGACCCGAAGCGCACGGTGGCGCCCGCGATCTCTACCAGCGCCGATGCCTCGTCCACCGGGCCATCTTGGCACGGCATCGGCCGTGTGTGAGATGACCCGGGCGGACGAGGCGCGTCGGACGCCGCGTGGCGGGCGGCGCCGCTTGTCATGTCTGCCGGTCGGACCGGGCGACGATGGCGCGCTGCACCACGATGAACAGCAGCAGCAGGGCGCCCACGATGATGTGGGTCCAGGCCTGCTCGGCGCCCATGAAAGAGATGATGGTCGTGATGGTCGCGAACACGAACACGCCGACCATCGAGCCCAGCACGTAGCCGCGCCCACCGGTCAGCAGCGTGCCGCCGATCACCACACAGGCGATGACGTCGAGCTCGGTGCCGATGCCGTAGCGGGGATAGCCGGCGCCCGAGTACGCCGTCAGCAGCAGACCCGCGAGCCCGCCACACAGGCCCGAGATGACGTAGACCAGCACCTTGGTGCGCGCGACCGACAGACCCATCAGCCGTGCCGACTGCTCGGAGCCGCCGATGGCATAGACCGTGCGGCCGAAGCGTGTCAGCGCCATCACGACGGCGCCGATGGCGACCACGATGAGCGCGATGATGCCGGTAGGCGTGATGTACCAGCTGCCCATCACGAAGCGCGTCTGTTGCAGCCACAGGATCGGCGGGTTCTCGACGCGGATCGACGACAGACTCACCACGTAGGCGAGTCCGCGCCCGAGGAACAGGCCGGCGAGCGAGGCGATGAACGGCTGCACGTTGAAGTACTGCACGAGCACTCCGATGAGCGTGCCGATCGCGGCACCGCCGGCGAGCATGACCGGTACCACGATCCACACCGGGATACCGCTGGCGAGCATCGACGCCCCAAGGATGCCTGTGAATGCCATCACGGAGCCCACCGACAGGTCGATACCGCCTGTGACAATCACGAAGGTCATACCCACCGCGAGGACCAGCAAGTAGGCGTGGTCGAGCAGGAGCGCCGACAGGTTGCCTGGTGTGAGGAAGTTGCCGAACTCGACCTGTGCGCCGGCGAGCAGCACGATCAGGATCGCGATCGCGGCGAGCGTGGGCAGCACCGATGCGCGGCGAGCCGCGAAGGTACGCATGCGGTCCATGGACGAGGCCTTCGGGGCCTCGGTGACGACGGCGGTCATGCCGCCACCTCCTCACGCTTCTTGGCGGCCGATGCCGCACCTGGCCCCGTAGGAGGCTCGCCTCCCGAGGGGGTACGGCGCATGCGGGCCGATGCCGCACGTCCCCACGCGTGCACGCGCGGCGACTGCACGAGCACCACGATGACGACGACGACCGCAAAGAACACGGGGCTCTGGGCCGGCGGGACGCCGAAGAACTGGATGGTCTTGTCGAGCGTGGTCACCGTGAGCACGCCGATGACGGTGCCGGCGATCGAGAACTTGCCGCCCATCAGGCTGGTGCCGCCGAGGACGACGGCGAGGATCGCGTAGAGCTCGATGAGGTAGCCCGCATTGTTGGAGTCCGCCGCCATCGTGTTGGAGGCGTTGATGATGCCAGCCACGCCAGCGAGCAGGCCCGACACCATGTAGGCAGACAGGATGATGCCGCGCGAGCGCACGCCGGCTAGTCGCGAGGCCTCGGGGTTGATGCCCACGGACTCGGTGAGCATCCCCAGCGCCGTGCGGCGCTCGACGAGCGCCACGATCGCGACGACGGCGACCCAGATGAAGAACGCGACGGGTAGCAGGATGAGGTAGCCGTTGGACAGGAATTTGTACGGCGCGCTCGTCACGGTGGTGATCGCGCCGCCGGTGATCAGCAGCGCCACGCCGCGCCCCGCGAGCATCAGCACCAAAGTGGCGATGATGGGCTGAATGCCCAGCACCGAGACGAGGAAGCCGTTCCAGGCGCCCAGCACGAGCGCCACCAGCACGGCCACCACGATGGCGACCGTCACGGTGCCGAGGCTGCCGGGATCGGGGGAATCGGCGATGATCGTGAGCGACACTGCGCCCGAGACCGCCATCACGGCGCCGACCGAGAGGTCGATGCCGCGGGTCGCGATCACGAGCGTCATCCCGAGCGCGACAAGCATGAGCGGTGCGCTCTCGCGCAGGATCGTCACGGGGTTGCCGTAAAGGTCACCGTCGCGCATGGTGACCTTCGCGAAGTTGGGGTTCGCGATGACGTTGACCACGACGAGCGTGACCAGGGCCGCGACGGGCCAGAACAGGCGATGCTTCAGGAGGGTCATCGCGTCGCGCTCCTTTCGGTGTGGCCGGCATTGGCGATGTAGTCGACGAGTCCGTCGAGGTCGACCTCGGTGGGGTCGAGCTCGCCGATCTTGCGCCGGTCGCGCAGGACCACGAGGCGCTGGGTGATGCGCAGCACCTCCTCGAGTTCGGAGGAGATGAAGACGACGGAGAGCCCCTCGGCGGCGAGCTGCGCCACCTTGCGCTGGATGTCGGCCTTCGCTCCCACGTCGATGCCGCGCGTGGGTTCGTCGAGGATCAGCAGGCGCGGCTGCATGGCCAGCCAGCGGGCCAGCAGCACCTTCTGCTGGTTGCCGCCCGACAGGGTGCCGATGGGCACCGTCGGGTCGGCGGGGCGCACCCCGAGCGCCTCCATGTATTCGGCGACGATCGCGTCCTGCTCGGTCTTGCTCAGGCGACGCATCCAGCCACGCTGAGCCTGGACGCCCAGGATCATGTTCTCGGCCACGGACAACTCCGCGACCACGCCCTCGGCGCGACGGTTCTCGGAGGAGAAGGCGATGCCGCGGTCGATGGCGTGGCGAGGCGCATGCATTTTGGCCCGCTCGCCGGCGACGGAAATCTGTCCGGCATCGGCCTTATCCGCGCCGTACAGGAGGCGCACCAGTTCGGTGCGGCCGGAACCCAAAAGGCCGGCGATGCCGACGACCTCTCCCTCGAAAACGTCGAGATCGGCGGGCTCGAGGACGCCCTTGCGGCCGACCCCCTCGGCGCTCAGAACCGGCGTGCCGGCGCGGTCGATGGTGCGCTCGGCGGCGCCCGACAGCGCGGAGAGCTCATCGAGTTCGCGCCCGATCATCGCGGTGACCAGGGCCTCGCGCGGCAGGTCCTCGACGAGGTACTCGCCGATGAGGGCGCCGTTACGCAGCACCGTGATGCGGTCCGAGATCTCGTAGACCTGCTCAAGGAAGTGGGAGACGAACAGGATGGCGACGCCGCGCTCGCGCAGGGAGCGGATGACCGCGAAAAGCTGATCGACCTCGCCACGGTCAAGGCTTGAGGTGGGCTCGTCGAGGATCAACACCTTGGCGTCGAGCACCATGGCACGGCTGATGGCGACCAGCTGCTGGATGGCGATCGAGTGGCTGGCGAGCGGCGAGCGGGTGTCGAGGTCGAGGCCCAGGCTGGCCAGGTGGCGGGCCGCGTCACGGTGGACGGCGTTCCAGTCGATACCCAGAAGCCCCCGCGGTTCGTGGCCGAGCATGACGTTCTCGCCCACCGACAGGTTCGCGCACAGGTTGACCTCTTGGTACACGGTCGAGATGCCGGCGGCCTGAGCATCGGCGGTCGAGCTGAAGTCGCGCTGTTCGTCCGCAACCTCGATCGTGCCGGCGTCGATCGCGTAGACGCCGGTGAGGGCCTTGATGAGGGTCGACTTTCCCGCGCCGTTCTCGCCCATCAGCGAGTGAACCTCGCCGGGGCGCAAGAAGAAGTCGACGCCGTCGAGGGCGAGGACGCCAGGAAAGGCAATGGTGATGCCGCGCATCGAGACGAGCGGCCGGACGTCGGTGTCCACGGTCATATCGGTGAGACCTCTGAGTCGAGCACGTGATGTGCGAGGGTGGCGCTGCCGCCGGGAGGACCGTTCCTCCCGGCGGCAGCGGTGACTGCTGTTCCTACTGTGGCCTAGATCGGCTTAGTAGGGTCGCGAGTCGATGACCTCGGCGGCGGCGGCCTGGTCGAAGGCCTGGTCCTCCACGTAGTAGGCCTTGTCGACTTCCTCGCCGGCCAGCACCTTCTTCACGAGATCCGCGGCCTGGTCACCCAGCAGCGGGTTGCACTCGACGATGTAGTTGATCTTGCCGTCGACGAGCGCCTGCATGCCGTCCTTGACCGCGTCGATGGTGATGATTTTGATGTCCTCACCGGGGACCGCACCGGCGGCCTCGATGGCTTCGATGGCACCCAGACCCATGTCGTCGTTGTGCGCGAACACCAGGTCGATACCGTCGACGCCGTAGTTGGCGATGTAGCCCTCCATGACGGACTTGCCACCGTCACGAGTGAAGTCACCGGTCTGCGAGTCGATGGTCTCGATCATCGTGCCCTCGATCGCGGACGAGAACCCCGCCGCGCGGTCGTTGGCGGGGGCCGAACCGGTGGTGCCTTCGAGCACCACCATCTTGGTCTCGGTGTCGCCGTACTGCTCCGCGGCCCACTCGCCGGCCTTCACACCCTCGGCCTCGAAGTCGAGACCGACCCAGCTGGAGTAGAGGTCCTCCGACGCGGACACGGTGCGGTCCTCGAGGATGACGGGGATCTCGGCCGAGGCGGCTTCCTGGAGCACGTCGTCCCAGCCGTCTTCCACGACCGGGGCGATGACGATCGCATCGACGCCCTGGTTGATGAAGTTGCGGACGGCGGAGATCTGCGCCGCGGGGTCGTTGTCCGCGGCGTTGAAGATCAGCTCAAAGCCGTTCTCCTCCGAGAATGCGGCCTGCATGGACTCGGTGTTAGCCGAGCGCCATCCCGACTCGGCGCCGGTCTGCGCGAAGCCGACGGTGATGACGTCCGACGCCGCCTCGTCGCCGCCGCCCGCCTCGGTCGTGGTCTCCTCGGTGGACTCCCCCGTGGAGTCGTCGGTGGTGGTGCCCGTCTCGGTGGTGCACCCGGCCATCGTCAGGGCCGCGACCCCGGCGAGGGCAAACGTGGACAGGAAACGCTTCTTCATGCCTAGAACCTCCTCGTTCTGTCCCGGCGTCAGCGCCGGAA
Source organism: Demequina sp. NBRC 110055 (assembly GCF_002090135.1). Taxonomy (GTDB): domain Bacteria; phylum Actinomycetota; class Actinomycetes; order Actinomycetales; family Demequinaceae; genus Demequina. Next base: position 171,917 of record NZ_BBRL01000009.1, read on the forward strand.
GGCTGGTGATATCCCCGGCACCGTCAGCGGTGCCGCACTTGGATGATAGCGCTCACATTGTGAGCGTTCACAAGACCTTTCTCATCACGATTACGTAACGGTGGCGCGGGTGGCGGCAGGTAAATGTCCCCATTTGCGCCACTTCCGAGCCCGGAAATGTGAGGGTTCACCTTGCGGGCGCCCCGCCACAACGCGAGGACCTCCCAGGAGCCATCTGGGCCCCGGTTTCGGCGAAAAGCGAGCACCAGGTGGCTCTCAGGGCCCACCGGCGCCCCATCCGGTCAGCGCCCCATGAGGTCAGCGCCCCACCCCGGGAATCCCGCACACCCGGCGTAGCGTTGAGACCACGCCCCACACCGCATCGAGAAAGACCGTCATGCCCGCGTCTGCACTGTTCACCCCCTTCACCCTGCGCTCCACCACCTTCCGCAATCGGCTGTGGACCGCCCCCATGTGCCAGTACTCGGTGGAAAAGCGCGACGGCGTGCCCACGGACTGGCACCTCGCACACCTGGGCGGCATCGCCCGCGGCGGCGCGGGACTCGTCGTGGCCGAGGCCACCGCCGTGACCCCCGAGGGCCGCATCACGCCGTGGGACACCGGCATCTGGAACGACGAGCAGCGTGACGCGTGGGCCCGCATCGTCACCTTCATGCACGCGCAGGGGGCCAAGGCCGGCATCCAGCTCGCGCACGCGGGCCGCAAGGCGTCGACCCATCGCGCCTGGTCCGGACACGGCCCCGTGGGCCACGACGACGGCGGCTGGACGCCCCTTGCCCCCTCCACGCTCGCCTTCGACGGCCTCGCAGACCCCACGCCGATGAGCCAGGACCAGATTGCCGATGCCGTGGTCGCCTTCGGCCAGGCCGCGCGCCGCGCGCTCGACGCCGGCTTCGAGGTGCTCGAGGTGCACGCCGCGCACGGCTACCTGCTTCATGAGTTCCTCTCCCCCCTCAGCAACGACCGCACGGATGACTACGGCGGCTCGCTCGAGAACCGCGCCCGATTCCTGCTCGAGGTGGTGCGGGAGGTGCGCCGCGAGGCCGGCGAGGACGTCGCGATCTTCGTGCGCCTGTCCGCGACGGACTGGAAGGAGCCGATCGGCTGGACGCTCGAGGACACCGTCACGGTCTCGGCATGGGCTAAGGAGGCCGGAGCCGACCTCATCGACGTCTCGAGCGGCGGCAATATCGCCGACGCCCGCATCTCCGTGGGCCCCAACTATCAGGTGCCCTTTGCCGAGGCGGTCCGCGAGCGCGCCGACATTCCCGTGAGCGCCGTTGGCCTCATCGTCGAGCCAGAGCAGGCCGAGGAGATCGTCGCGAGCGGCAAGGCCGATGCCGTGATGGCGGGCCGCGAGTTCCTGCGTGACCCCCACTTCGCCCTGCGCGCCGCGCACGAGTTGGGCGCCGACGTGGACTACTGGCCGGCGCAGTACGCGCGCGGCACCTTCGCGGCGCGGCCGTAACGAGCGCACCTGGGACCGCTCTCAGGAACCCGGGCGCCGCCACGATCGTTGGCCTGGCAGAACGCCCGATCCGAAGGAGTATCCCCATGCGTGCCCGTGTCACCGCCTCTGCCGTCACCGCCCTCGTCGTGTCAGCCGGCACGCTGACGGGATGCTCGAGCGAGGGCATCGGCGGCGCGGTCGGCGAGATCGCCCGCGACTCGGCGCAGCAGGCCGTCGAGGATGCGACCGGCGGCGACGTGTCGCTGAACTTCGGCGAGGGCGCCACGCTCCCCAGCGACTGGCCCACAGCGGTACCGGTGCCCGAGGGTGAGCTGAGCGCGGCGGCCGTCACCGGCTCGGGTTGGACCGTGGCCACCACTGGCCCCTCACTCGAGATGACGGACTACGCCGCCGCTCTCGAGGAGGCCGGCTTCACCGAGTCCCGTGGCGGCTCGGTGGCCGATGCCGCCAGCGGTGCCCGCTACAGCGACGGCGACTACCGGGTCGACATCGCCTGGGCGGGCGAGCCCGGCGGCGACACCGGCCTGCTCACCGTGGTGGTGGCCGGTGCGAGCGTCGACCCCTCGGCCTCCCCCAGCGCCTGACACAAGTGAGGGGCCGATGCGATGGTGACCATCGCATCGGCCCCTCACTATGTCTTAAGCCGACTTGGGAGTGGCGCGGCGCAGAAACAGGAAGCCGACGACCGCGCTGACGACCGTCAGCGGCAGTGTCCACGCGACGAGCGCCGCGGGCGAGGTCGTGACGAAGAACTGGCCGACGTCTCCCCACGACTCGGTAGTCGTGATCACCCACGCGGCCCCGATGAGTACCGCCGCAAGGCCGATGAAGAATGCGTACAGGCCGTACGCCTTCCACCGCACCCAGACGGTCGCGACGGCGGCTCCGAGGAAGAAGAACAGCAGCATGAGGCCGAAGTACGCGAACCACAGGACCGCGAGCGGCTCGTCGTACATCCCGTACGGGGCGAAGAACGCTGCGTCCATGCCCCACCCGTCCGTGGCGGACTCGATCGCGGCCAGCACGGTGAGCCCCGTCGCGTACAGCAGCGACAGGAGAACGAAATACAGGGCGCTGCCCAGGTAGAAGTCGCGGCGCGTGACCGCGAAACCCAGCGCAAACGGGAAAGTCAGGTTCATGGTCTGCACCGCCACGACCATCATGAACACGATGATCCAGGAGATACCGCCGCTGTATTGGAAGGCGCCCGCCTCGAGGTTCTCCATGCCCCCGGCGGCCTGCACCACCATCAGCCAGATGGCGAGGTTGCCCGCGAACACGATGAACGTGATGAGCCACGGCAGGACCAGTGTGGGCATCGGGTTGGCGACGTGGAGTCGCACCACGTTCCAGATGCGGGTGGGCGCGGGAGCGACGTGGCGCTCGTGAGCGACGGCGGTCATGCCGACACCTCCTCGGTGAGAGTTCCACCCGTACGGCGGACGATGAGTTCTTGAAGGGAGACCGGGGTTGCTTCCAGTCCGGCCGATGCCGCGGCTCGCTTGTCCTCGGCGCTTAGGCCCGCGACGGTCACCGAGGCGATGCCGCCGATGGTGGAGCGGTCGAGCACCTCGCGGTGCGCGGAGAACGCGTCGACATCGGACGCCTTCCCGACGAGAGTGGTGGCCGAGCCGCGCAACTCCTCGGCGTCGGCGTTGATAAGAAGCCGGCCGTTGTCGATCACGAGGACGCGCTGAAGGAGCGCGGCCGCCTCGTCGATCAGGTGGGTCGACAGCACGATGGTGCGGGGGTGCTCCGCGTAGTCCTCGAGGAGCAGGTCGTAGAAGCGGCGGCGAGCGACGGCGTCGAGACCCGCGTAGGGCTCGTCGAGGAACGTCAGCTCGGCCCGCGAGGCGATGCCGACGATGGCGCCGATGGCGCTGCGCTGGCCGCGCGAGAGCTTCTTGATCTTGCGATCCATAGGGGCCCCGAAGGCCTCGACCAGGTGCTGTGCGAGGTCCTCGTCCCAGTGCGGGAAGAACCGCGGCGCGACACGGAGTACGTGCTTGCCCTGGAAGTCGTCGGGGTAGACCTGCGACTCCTTAATGAAGCAGGTGCGGCCCACGGCGCGGGCGTTCTCCACGGGGCGCTCGCCGAAGATCTTCACGTCGCCACGGGTGGCGAAGTCCTGTCCGGTGAGCAGCTGCATGAGGGTGGTCTTGCCGGCGCCATTGCGGCCCAGCAGGCCGTGGATGCCGCCCTGTTCGAGTGAGAACGAGACGTCGTCGACGGCGGTGACCTTGCCGAAGCGTTTGGTGAGGCCGGCGGCCTCGACGATGGCGGTCATCGGTTCATCTCCTTGGCGATCATGTCGGTGAGTTCTGAGGACGTCAGGCCGAGCCCGCGGGCCCGGTCGACGAGGGGACGCACGTGAGCGTCGGCGAATTCGGAGCGGCGCTGGTCGAGCAGTCGCGCCCTGGCACCCTCGGCCACGAACATCCCGATCCCGCGGCGCTTGTACAGCACGCCGGCGTCGACCAAGAGGTTCACCCCCTTGAGCGCGGTGGCCGGGTTGATGCGGTGGAAGGCGGCGAGCGCGTTGATGGACGGCACCTGGGTCTCCTCCCCCAGCGAGCCGTCGAGGATCTCCCCCTCGAGCTGCTGAGCGATCTGCAGGAAGATCGGCTGACCGTCGTCCACGCCGCCACCTCCGGGTTCATTGGTTAGTTACTTGTGTAACTAAGTAACCACGTCGGCGGAGCTTCGTCAACACTTTGCAGCCGATGCCGTGGCTAGCAGGCACGATGCTCGCCTCGGTACGTGCACGGCGTGGGAATGTCGGGACCTGGCCGTAAGGTGTGAGGCATGGCTGACACACCCCTCGTCTGGATCGACTGCGAGATGACCGGGCTCGATCCCGTGAACGATGCGCTGATCGAGGTCGCGTGCCTCGTCACCGACTCCGAGCTCAACATCCTGGGCGACGGCGTGCAGGTGGTCATCAAGCCGTCCGCCGAGGCCCTCGCGGGCATGAACGACTTCGTGCGCGACATGCACACCTCGTCGGGCCTGCTGCCCGAGCTTGAACACGGCACCACCATGGAGGACGCCCAGGCCCAGGTGCTTGCCTACATCGCGAAGCACGCGCCGGTCGCCGGCAAGTCGCCCCTCGCGGGCAACACCGTCGGCATGGACCGCATCTTCCTCGCGCGCGACATGCCCGACGTCACCGCCTACCTCCACTACCGCGTGGTCGACGTATCGTCCATCAAGGAACTGGTGCGCCGCTGGTACCCGCGCGTGTTCTTCAACGCCCCCGCCAAGACCGGTGGACACCGCGCCTTGGGCGACATCCGCGACTCCATTACCGAACTGCGCTACTACCGCCAGACGGTGCTCGCGGAGCTGCCGGGCCCCGACTCGGACACGGCCGCTGCTGCCGCAGCTCGTGTCACCGAACGCCAGACGGGAGAATCCGGCACGCAGACGGAGACGGCGACCGCCTAGAGGCCGCACCTGTGCACCACACGGGCGTCGCGAGCAGGGCCGCGGACACGGTATGATCGTCGTCGGTCCTGATTCAGGCGCCGAATGGTGGCTATAGCTCAGCTGGTAGAGCACCGCGTTGTGGTCGCGGGGGCCGCGGGTTCAAGTCCCGTTAGCCACCCCATCTCGCAAGGCCCCCGGGGGACACCCGGGGGCCTTCGCTTTTGACCCAAGGCCTTGCCTCGTTGCGCGCGCACGCGGGTACCCTGGAGCGTCGCGTGACCCGCCCCGTCAGGAGGATCAGAATGCTCGCAGCGCTCACCGGCGCCGGACTCTCGGCCGCCGCGGGCCTCAACGCCTTCATCCCGTTGCTCGTCGTCGGACTGTTCGCGCGCTTCACCGACTTCATCGTGCTGCCGGACCATTTGTTGTGGCTCGAGTCGTGGCCCATGATCATCGCCTCCGCGGTGTTCCTCGCGCTCGAACTCGTCGTCGACAAGATCCCCGGCGTCGATCATGTCAACGACCTCATCCAGACGGCCATCCGGCCGCTCGTGGGCGGCGTGATCTTCGCGGCCACCGCCGCCGCGACTGCCGTCGACTCGTCGACGTTCTGGCAGGACAATCCGCTGGTCGCGGGGCTGGTGGGTGCGGTGCTGACCCTCGCCGTTCACGTCGGCAAGGCCGCCTCTCGCCCGGCGGTCAACGCGACGACGGGCGGCACAGGAGCGCCGCTCGCATCCTTCGCTGAGGACGCCATCTCGCTCACGCTGTGTTTGGTCGCGATCTTTGTGCCGATCCTCGTCGTGGTGGTGTTCATCGTCATCGGCGTCGCGATCTACCGCATCGTCACGAGCGGTCGACGGCGCCGCCGCCACCGCGAGATGCGCCAGGCACAGGAACGGCTCGAACGTGAGGAGCAGGAGGCCGAGGGCGGCGTCGTCGCGTGGTGGCGCTCCAAGTGGCGCGAGCCTCGCCTCACGCCCCGGCGAGGCGAGGCGCAATCGCCGTCCCAGCCGTCGGCCGAGTCGCCCGAGGTGCCGGCACCGCGCGAGCCTTAGTCCGCGAGTCTTAGCAAGCGAGCCCTAGCCCGCCACCGTGCCGAAGTCCGCGAGGAAGTCGGCCACAAAGTCGTTTGCGGGAGCCTCGGTCACCTCGTCGGGCGTGCCGAGTTGCTCCAGCTCGCCACCCTTGGACAGCACGGCGAGGCGGTCGCCAAGGATCACGGCCTCACGCATGTCGTGTGTGACCATCATGACGGTGAGTCCCAGCTGACGCTGCAGCTCGAGGAACTCCTGCTGGAGGCGGCGTCGCCCCTGCGGGTCCACGGCGCCGAACGGCTCGTCCATGAGCATCACGGGCGGCTCGACCGCGAGCGCGCGGGCCACGCCCACACGCTGACGCTCACCCCCGGACAGCTCGTGCGGGTAGCGATTCCCGTACGTCGCGTGCGGCAGGCCCACCAGGTCGAGGAGCTCCTCGACCCGCGCGCGGGTGCGGTCCTTGTCCCACTTCAGGAGCCCCGGCACCGTGGCGACGTTTTGCGCGACGGTGCGGTGGGGGAACAGCCCCACGTGCTGAATGACGTAGCCGATGGACCGGCGCAGCTTCACCGGATCCTGACTCATCACGTCGGCGCCGTCGACAGTGATGATGCCGCCGCTGGGCTCCACCAGCCGGTTGACCATCCGCAGTGTGGTCGACTTCCCGCAGCCCGACGGGCCGACCAGGCACAGCACCTCCCCCGGCGTCACGGTCAGGCTCAGGTCCCCCACCGCGACGGTGCCGTCGGGGTACTCCTTGCGCACGTGATCGAAGGCGATGCCGGCGTGATCCATCCCGCCACGTTATCGCGAAGCGTCACCCAGCCACGGCATCGGCCCTCGTCAGCGCGCGTCACCGACCACGAAGGTCGACCCTGTACGGTCGTGGCATGGACGCCGTGCCCAACCCGTGGTTCTCGTGGGACTACGTCGAGCGCAACTGGAGCGAGGTCTCCGAGCAGCTGGTGATTCACACCACGCTGACGCTGCAGGCGATCCTCATCGCGTTCGTGATCGCCTTCCCCCTCGCCGTCGTCGCGCGGCGCATCCCGCGACTCGCCGGCCCCATCATGGGCGTCTCTGGCGTGCTCTACACCATTCCGTCGTTCGCGCTCTTTGGCCTCCTGGCGCCCTTCACGGGCATCGGCCGCACCACGGTGCTGATCGGACTCGTGGCCTACGCGCTGCTCGTGCTCGTGCGCAACATCGTGGTGGGGCTCCAGGGCGTGGACCGCGACGTGGTCGATGCGGCGCGCGGGCTGGGCTACACCCCGGCGCGCATGCTGTTCCAGGTGGAACTTCCCAACGCCCTGCCGTCCATCATCGCGGGGCTGAGGATCGCGACTGTCTCCACCGTCGCACTCGTCACGGTCGGTGTGGTGGTCGGCTATGGCGGGCTGGGCCAGCTCATGTTCCGCGGCCTGCAGTCCGACTACCGCGCACAGATCATGACGGCCACCCTGCTGTGCCTGGCGCTCGCGCTGGTCCTCGACCTGCTGCTCGCGCTTGCGGGGCGGATGGCTACCCCGTGGCTGCGCAGGAGGGCGTCATGAGCCTCATCACCGACGCGTGGGACTACCTCACCACGTGGGAGAACTGGACCGGCGCCAACGGCCTGACCACCGCCACGTTCGACGGCGGCTGGCGCTTCGCCCAGGACTCGATCATCGCGCTCACCCTCGAGCACCTGTGGATGTCGTTTGCCGCGGTCTCGCTCGCGATCCTCGTCGCGCTGCCGCTGGGGCTGTTCCTGGGCCACGTGCGCCGCGGCGGCGCCACCACGGTGGTCGTGTCCAACGTGACGCGGGCCATGCCCACGCTGGCGCTGCTCACGCTGTTCGCGGCCTCGGCCATCGGCTACGGCAACACGGCCGTCATCCTCGCCGCGGCGATCTTCGCCTTCCCGCCCATCCTCACCAACGCCTACACCGGCATGGCCGATGTCGACCCCGACATCCGTGAGGCGGCCGTGGGCCAGGGCCTCACCCCTCGCCAGGTGGCCCTACGCGTGGAACTGCCGCTCGCGATCCCGCTCATCGCCGCGGGCCTGCGCACCTCGACCGTGCAGACGGTGGCAACGGTGCCGCTCGCGGCGCTCGTGGCCGGCGGCGGCCTGGGCGTCATCGTGAACACCGGACTCGCGACCCAGCGCTACGGACAGGTGCTCGCTGGCGCCATCATCATCGCCGCGCTCGCGCTCACTATCGACTTCGTCATGAGCCGGCTGCAGCGCGCCGTCACCCCCGCACCCCTGCGCGAGGCGGCGGCGACCGCGGCGTAGAGCCACACACCCAACCGGTCGCGGTCAGCCCCACCCATCCACGGCCGCTGGCGCGACGAACATACGGCGCCAGCCACCGCATCGGCCCTCCGCCTCGCACCGAGCGCGCCGCCCGCTTATGGTGGAAAGGTCCTGGTGGGAACAGAATCGGCGGCGCCTGGGTTGGTGAGGTTGTCCGTCCCCAATACGAGGAGCATCGATGCACACCCGTCCGTACACCTTGCGTCCGTACACGCTGGCCGCCCTGGCCGTCGCCTCGCTGGCGCTGACCGCCTGTAGCTCGGGCGGAACCGACGAGGAAAGCCCCACGGCGGGCACCTCCGACGCCCCCGCCACGTCGGAGTCCGCGACCGCAGGCACCGGCGCCACCGCGCAGGAGTGCCTGCCCGTGCCCGGCGAGCAGCTCGTGGTCCTCGAGGACGACATGATGCTGCAGAACTCCGACAACATCATCCCCGCGCTGAACGCCGACGCCGCGAGCCAGGACGTCCTCGACGTGCTCGCCGCCGTCTCCGGCGCCCTCGATACCCCCACGCTCATCGAGCTGAACAAGTCCGTCGACATCGACCGCCAGACCTCCGAGGAGGTCGCCGAGGCGTGGGTCGAGCAGGCCGCCCTCGACATCGCCGAGTCCGGCGACGGCTCCCTCACCATCGGCGCCGCGAACTTCTCCGAGAACATCACGCTCGCGGAGATTTACGCCGACGCCCTCGACATGGCCGGCTACGACACTGAGGTGCGCGAGATCGGCAACCGCGAGACGTACCTCCCGGCGCTCGAGTCCGGCGAGATCGACATCGTGCCCGAGTACGCCGCCACGTTCACCGAGTTCCTCGAGGGCGACGTGGAGACCGCCGTCGCGTCCGGCGACATCACCGAGACGGTCGCGGCGCTCGAGCCGCTGGCCGAGGAGCGTGGCCTGGTGGTCGGCGAGCCCGCCGAGGCTCAGGACCAGAACGCCTTCGCCGTCACCCAGGGCTTTGTGGACCAGTACGGCGTGACCACCCTGTCGCAGCTGGCCGAGTCCTGCGGAGGCATCGTCCTGGGCGGTCCCCCGGAGTGCCCCGAGCGCCCGTTCTGCCAGCCCGGTCTGGAAGACACCTATGGCATCGAGGTCGCGGAGTTCCGCTCGCTCGACGCCGGCGGCCCGCTGACGAAGAACGCCATCACCACCGGCGAGATCGCGCTCGGCCTGGTGTTCTCCTCCGACGGAGCGCTCGCCACGAGCTGACGGCTCCCCGAGAGACCGTCCCACGAAGGCCCGACCGCCGCTGAGAGGTGGTCGGGTCTTCGCGTGTCTGGAGCGGCTCACGCGTGGTGCCGCGCCGGGCTAGTGGCGCGGCAGGCCGGTGACGGCCGATGCCGCGGCGAGGAACGACTCCACCACCCGGTCGGCGCCGTCAAGGTAGCCGCCCACGAGCGCGGCGTCGCGCAGCAGCACCAACTGTGCGGCGGCGCCCGCGGGGTCCTGGACGCCCGCAGCCTCAGCGGCCTGCTCGAGGCTCTGGCGGAACCACGCGCGGTGGGCGTCGATCAGTTCCCTCACCTCCGATGCCGGATCCGGGTACTCCGCAGCCGCGTTGATGAACGGGCATCCGCGCGTGTGACGCTGCGCGATGTCCTGGGCGATCGCGAGCACCGCGAGACCGAGCTGCTCCTCGGGTGGTGCCGCAGCGGCCTGCGCGGCGAGTGAGCGAATCCCGGCGTCCTCGCCTCTCAGGTACGCGAGCACGAGCCCCTCCTTGCCCGCGAAGTGGCGGTACAAGGTGGCACGGGGCACGCGCGCCTCGGTCACAATGCGGTCCACACCGACCGCGTGGATTCCCTCGTCATAGAACAGGGCCGATGCCGTCGCGAGCAGCCGCTCACGCGGGCTCTCGCTGGGGCTGGGCGGGGTCATGGTTGCCATGCTAGTGGAACGTTCGTTCTCTCCGAGGTATGCCGCGGCGTCGTCGTGCACGTCCGTCTAGCCAGGTAAAGACCCATTCTCGGAACCTACACCGAGAAAGTGCGGAGAGTGCGGAATGAACAAGGTGAGAACGAACGTTCTCCCTCATGTCCAGGTCAACCGATCCGGACATCAGGGGCCAGAAAGGCCCACCCCGGGACCGTCCGGCCCCCGACAGCAAAGGATCACCGCCATGACCACCATCACCACCCGCGAGGCCCGCCAGATCTCTGCCGCGAACGCCTCCGGCCGCCCCACTGCCCTCCTTGTCCACGGCCTGTGGCTCCTCGCCGAAAGCTGGGACGCCTGGCGCGAGCACCTCGAGGACGCCGGCTACGCCGTCGTCGTCGCCGAATGGCCCGCCGAGGTCGCAGATGTGGAGGCCGCCCGCCGCGACCCGTCCTTCTTCGCCGGCGTCGGCGTCGGCGAGGTCACCGACCACCTCGCCGAGGTCGCCGCCGCCCTGGCCGTGAAGCCGCTGCTCATCGGCCACTCCTTCGGCGGCCTGCTGGTCCAGCGCGTCGCCGACCGCGGCCTTGCGGCAGCCACCGTCGCGATCGACCCGGCCCCGTTCAAGGGCGTGCTGCCCCTGCCGCTGACGACCCTGAAGGCGTCGTTCCCTGTGCTGGGCAACCCGGCCAACCGCACGCGCACCGTCACCCTCACCTTCGACGAGTTCCGCTACGGCTTCGCCAACGCGACCACCGAGGACGAGGCTCGCGCCCTGTACGAGGCCCACCACATCGCCGCCCCCGGCCGCCCGCTGTTCCAGGCGGCGACGGCGAACTTCAACCCGAAGGCGGCCACACGGATCGACGTGAAGAACCCCGAGCGCGGCCCGCTGCTGGTGATCTCCGGCGAGAAGGACACCATCGTCCCCCGCGCCATCGCCCACGCCGCGTACCGCCTGCAGTCGCGCAACGCGGCGGTCACCGAGTTTGTCGAGATCGAGGGTCGCGGCCACTCCCTCACCATCGACTCAGGTTGGGTCGAGGTCGCCGATGCCGCCCTCGCCTTCGCCGCCCAGCACGTCCCGCAGCCCGTCGCCTAAGCGATACACGTCGGGCCCGGTCCTCACTGAGAGGGCCGGGCCCGACGCATCCCCGGCTACCGTGGGTAGCGTGCGCGACGGCGAACCTCTCATGGGCGGCAACATGGGCGACGTGCGGCGTATGGGCGACCTCGTCGAGCGGCCCGCGGGCGAGTGGACTCCCGCCGTCCACCGCCTGTTGCGCCACCTCTCGGCGCGGGGCATCGCGGACATTCCCCTTCCGGTGGCTACCGACGGCGAGCGGGAAACCGTGACCTTCGTTGACGGCGAGGTCCCTGCGTATCCGATGCCACGGTGGATCTGGACGGAGGAGGCCCTCGAGTCCTCGGCGACGCTGCTGCGCCGCCTTCACGACGCGACGGTGGGCGCGGACCAGGAGGGCCCGTGGCGCTCCCCCGTCCGCGAGCCCGCCGAGGTGATCTGCCACCAGGACTTCGCCCCGTACAACCTCGTGTTCCGCGACGGTGTGGCCGTGGGGGTCATCGACTGGGACTTTGCCGTGCCGGGCCCGCGCGTCTGGGATCTCGCGTACCTCGCGTATCGCATCGTTCCCCTGACAACCGAGGACATGGGCGACGGCCTCGACAGCGCCGCCCGCTCCCGCCGTCTTGCCGCCTTGCTCCACGCCTACGGCACTGACGTTGCTGCGGCGGAAGTCCTCGCGGTCGTCGTCGAGCGACTTGAGGCACTGGCGGAGTTCTCGGATCGGATGGCCGCTGAGTTAGAGCGGGCCGAGCTCGCCGACCATGCCGCGCTCTACCGGCGCGACGCGACCGTTCTTCGCATGAGCCTCGATGCCTCGTGAGGCGGGCCCGGGCACCGCGACGGTCAGAAATCCACCGATTGCAGGTATGAGAGTCCTGCCACCGTGGGGCCGAAGGGGTCGAATCCGCGATCGTCGATCGGATCGCGCTCGACCACATAGAACTCCACGTCGTCGCCGGCCGCGGCGAAGACCGCGGGGAAGTCGACCGTGCCCTCTCCCACCGTCGTGATCGACCCGTCTTCTGCCATGTCCTTCACATGGAGCAGTGGGATCCGGTCACGGTGCTCGGCGACGAGAACGCTGGGGTCGACTCCCGCGGCCGCAGCCCAATACAGGTCGAGCTCGAACACGACGTTGTCAGGCTCCGTGTACTCGACGAGGATGTCGAACGCCGTCTGGTCGCCGTCGACCTCGGCGAACTCCCAGTCATGAAGGTGGACGAGGAAGGTCAGCCCCTGGTCGCGCGCGGACTTTCCCAGCTGGTCGATGCGCTCGGCAAAGGCGACCCACTCATCGCGCGTGGCGAGGTCGCGGGGGGTCTCCCCCGCGCCGACGAACTCGGTCCCGAGCGTCAGGGCGGTGTCGATCTGGTCGGCCCACTGAACGTCGGACGTCGCCGCCGTGACGGACGTGTGCAGCGCGCTGACCTTGAGTCCGTGCGAGTCCAGCAGACCCCGATACTCCTGGTCGTCGAGGCCGTGGAAGCCCGCGTAGTCGACGACCTCGACGTAGCGGTATCCCGCGTCGGACAACGAGGCGAGGACCTCGTCCTGACGGGCACGAGTCTCCGCGTCCTCGCCGAAGCCGATGTAGTAGAAGAAGTTGAACAACTGGGCGCTGATCTGGTCATCGGCGATGACCGATGCCTCCCGCGCCTCGCCCTCGGGCCGCGCGAGCATCCAGGCAGCCGGGAGCGCACAAGCAATGACGATCGTGCTCGCCAGAAGTGTCTGGCGCCGAGTCATCCGATTCATGGCGTGCTGTCACTCCTCTCGGCGACTGCGGGCCCATGCCCACGCCACCGCCTCCGACACCCTAGGCCACGAGGACCCGGAGCCCAGGCGTGCCTCCCCCGTCACCCCGCCGCTACCTCGTCCCCTACATCCCAGCCCGTCGATTCGACGATCGACGGGCTGCACTGCCGATTTCTGCGCTCCAGCCCGTCGATGCCACGATCGATGTGCTGGAGCGCTAATCAGACCGGCCCAGAAACAGAAAAGGCCCGGATCCTTGCGGACCCGGGCCTTCACTCGTACACCCCCTGGGACTTGAACCCAGAACCCACTGATTAAGAGTCAGTTGCTCTGCCAATTGAGCTAGAGGTGCATGCACGCCGCTGCGCGGTGCGAGAAATAACTATAGCAAGAGTTCTCCCGGTTGCGAAATCCACTCCGCGACGTCAGGGGGCGCCGGTACCGTGGACTCATGAGCGACAACCGTCTGACTGCGGGCGACACTGCCCCCGAGTTCACCGCGACCACCGACCAGGGCACCTTCTCCCTGGCAGACCAGCGCGGCAAGCACGTCATCCTGTACTTCTACCCTGCGGCCATGACGCCCGGGTGCACCACCGAGGCGTGCGACTTCCGCGACTCCCTCGACGCGCTCCAGGCGAAGGGCTACGAGGTGGTCGGCATCTCGAAGGACACCCCCGAGAAGCTCGCCGAGTTCCGCGAGTCCGAGGGCCTCACCTTCACCCTCGTGTCCGACGGGGACAAGGCGATCCAGGAGGCGTACGGCGCGTGGGGCGAGAAGCTCAACTACGGCAAGACCGTCGTGGGCTCCATCCGTTCGACCGTCGTCGTCGACCCCGAGGGCAAGGTCGAACTCGCGCTGTACAACGTCAAGGCCACCGGTCACGTGGCGCGCGTGCGCCGCGAACTGGGCGTCGACGCCTAATTACGACGGACGGCCGATGCGGGGGTTGCCCAACAATCCCCGTATCCTGGGTGCCGCGCGCGAGTGGCGGAATTGGCAGACGCGCTGGATTTAGGTTCCAGTGTCCTCGGACGTGGGGGTTCAAGTCCCCCCTCGCGCACCACACAGCACGCGGCCCCGGCCGCCTACCCGATCAAGCGGGAGGCGTCCGGGGCCGTGTGTGTGAAGGCTGTGCTTAGGCCTGCTGCTCGGCGAGCTTCTGGCGAACCTCGTCCATGTCGAGGTCGGCGACGGCGTCGACGACCTGCTTGAGCTGCGGGGCGGGCAGCGCGCCGGCCTGCTGGAACACCAGGATGCCGTCGCGGAAGGCCATGAGGGTCGGGATCGCGGTCACGCCGAACTGGGCACCCAGCGCCTGCTCTGCCTCGGTGTCGACCTTGCCGTGCACCACGGCGGGGTTCTCGTCGGATGACGCCTCGTAGATGGGGGCGAAACGCTTACAAGGTCCGCACCAGTCGGCCCAGAAGTCGACCAGGACGATGCCCTCCTTCGTCACGGTCTCCTCGAAGGTCTCGGTGGTCAGATCAACGGTTGCCATGGGGCTTCCTTTCTTGTGTTGCTCCCCTGGATCGCCTGGGAGAACACATACACCCCTGGCGCTATTCCACTACCTTGCCATGTGTCGGCGCGCGCGTGGACCAGACCCCGCCGGAGCGGGTACAAAGGACGGCATGACGGATATGGCGGAGCTGCCCCCCGAACCCTCCGGATGGCTCAGCGATCGTGAACTTCAGCACGTGCGCGGCGAGTTGCCGATGGTCTACGTGAACGTGGTCCCGGTGCGGGTCGACGCGAGCGGTGAGGTCACCGAGGTGGGCCTGCTGCTGCGGGCCGACGACGACGCGATCTCGCGCGCCCTCATCGCGGGCCGGGTGCTGTACCACGAGCGCATCCGCGACGCGCTGATCCGCAACATCGAGAAGGACCTGGGCGGTGTCGCGCTCCCGCGGCTTCCCGCGAACCCCACGCCGTTCGCGGTGGCGGAGTACTTCCCTACGAAGGGCATCACGCCGTTCCACGACACCCGCCAGCATGCCGTCGCGATGGCGTACATCGTGCCGGTGGACGGCGACTGCGAGCCCAGCCAGAATGCGCTCGACATCGTGTGGCTCACCCCCGAGGAGGCCGCGAGCGAGGACGTCGCCTCCGACATGCTCGGCGGCCAGCACACGCTGCTGCGTCAGGCGCTCGCACACTGCGGCCTGCTGCAGTAATTCAGCCGATCAGCCGCGCGGCCTCAGCCCACCACTCGAGCCTGCTCGCGCGGCCGTCGTAGGAGGCGCGTCCCTGATTGCGCCCGGACGGGCTCGGCAGCACGACCACCCTCGCGCCCGCAAAGGTCCAATTTTGCACGCCAAGCCCCGGCGGCCGTTCACCCAGGTATCGCGCGGCGGCCTTGCCCGCCTCCTTGGAGGTAAAGGCGATCCAGGCGGGCCGATGCACCGTCACCTTCGCCTCCAGCCCTTCGGCGTCGTACGGCAGGCCCTTGTCATGGGACTGAGCCATGGTCTTGACGAGGTCCGTGAGGCCGATGCCGTACTCGGCCACCCGATCATCGTCACCCGGGGTGAGCGGCTCGGGGACGAATCCGGCCTCGTACAGCAGGCTCCAGAAGCGGTTGCCCGGGCCCGCGTAGTAGTGCCCTCGCGACGCCGAGACCAGGCCGGGAGCGGTGCCGCAGAAGACCACCCTCAGCCCCGGAACCAGGCGATCGGGCAGGACCGGGCCGGCCACGGCCATTGTTAGTGAGCGAGCAGCGCCGCCACGTGAGGCGCGAGCGCACGGAAGGCGGCGCCTCGGTGGGACACCGCGTTCTTGGTCGCGGCGTCGAGCTCCGCGTTGGACAGCGTCTGCCCCTCGCCCACAAAAATCGGGTCGTAGCCGAAGCCTTGCTCGCCGCGCGGCTCGCGCAGCAAGGTGCCGGGCTGGCGGCCCTCGCACACGATCTCCTCACCGGCGGGCGTCACGAGAACGGCCGCACACACGAAGGCGGCGCCCCGGTGCTCGTCGGGGATGTCGGCCATCTGCGCGAGCAAGAGGTCAAGGTTGGCCTGGTCCGCGCCGTGCTGGCCCGACCACAGCGCCGAGAAGATACCCGGCGCGCCGCCCATGATGTCCACGGCGATGCCCGAGTCGTCCGCGATCGCGGGCAGTCCGCTCGAGGCGGCCAGGGCGCGCGCCTTGATGAGGGCATTCTCGACAAAGCTGGTGCCGTCCTCGACGGGGCTCGGCGCGCCCAGCTCACCCGCGGAGGCGACGTCCTCGCGCGTGAGGGAGGGCACCGAGGGAGCCAGGATCGCCCAGATCTCCCCCACCTTGTGGGCGTTGTGGGTCGCGATCGCGAGGCGCGCGGTCATCGGACCGGACCCTCCAGGGAGTCGAGCGCGGCAACCTGCAGGCGGGCCAGCTCGGCGTTGCCGGCCGTCGCGAGCGCGAGCAGCTCGTCGAGCTCCGCCTTCGAGAACGGCTTGCCCTCGGCGGTGCCCTGCACTTCGACGAAGCCGCCGTCGCCGGTCATGACCACGTTCATGTCGGTCTCGGCGCGCACGTCCTCGACGTAGGGCAGGTCGAGCATGGGGGTGCCGTCGATGATGCCCACCGAGATGGCCGAGACCGAGCCGGTCAGGGGCGCGGCGCCGGGGGCGATGAGGCCCTGGGCCCGGCCGTATGCGACGGCGTCCGCGAGCGCCACATAGGCGCCGGTGATGGCCGCGGTGCGCGTGCCACCGTCGGCGTCGAGCACGTCGCAGTCGAGGACGATGGTGTTCTCGCCCAGCGCCTTCACGTCGACGATCGCGCGCAGCGACCGACCGATGAGGCGCGAGATCTCCATGGTGCGCCCGCCGATCTTGCCGCGCACCGACTCGCGGTCGTTGCGAGTGTTAGTGGCGCGCGGGAGCATCGCGTACTCGGCGGTCACCCAGCCCTCGCCGGACCCCTTCTTCCACCGCGGCACGCCCGCGGTGAACGAAGCGGAGCACAGCACGCGGGTGCCGCCGAATGTCACGAGGCACGACCCCTCGGCGTTCTTCTGGAAGCCGCGATCAAACGAGACGGGGCGAAGCTGGTCGGGCGTGCGCCCATCGGCGCGGGTGTTGTCGCTCATGCGACGAGCCTAACGGCGCAGCGGGTTGCAGCCGCGCGTCGGCCCGCAGCGCTACAGCTCGACGCGCAGGCCGGGGTGAGCCAGGTCAATGGGACCGTCATAGGCGCTCGCGGCCTCGGCGTGCACGCTCGGGCAGTCCGTCCACGGCGGGATGTGCGTGAGGATGAGGCGGCCCGCGCGGGCGCGCTCGGCGACCTGCCCCGCCGCGAGGCCCGTGAGGTGGAGCCCCTCGGGCGCATCGTCGGTCTCGAGGAACGACGCCTCGCACAGCAGCACGTCGGCATCGGCCGCGGCGACCTCGAGCCCGTCACACTCGTCCGTGTCACCCGAGTACGTGAGGATGGCCGATGCGGTGGCGGGGTCCTCGCTCGGCCCCTCGATACGGAAGGCGTACGCGGGCACGGGGTGACGGACCGACTCGACCGTCACGAGCATCGGCCCGATCCGGGTATGGCCCGACGCCTGCCAGACCACGCACGGCAACGCGGCGGAGTGCTCGTCGGTGCCCTTGAGCTGCGCGATGCGGCCCGCGGTGCCAAACGGGCCGTAGACCGTCACGGGCTCGGCGGGGCCGTCGGGGTGATAGCTGAGGTACGTGTCGAGGTGCGCGAGGTCCGCGCAGTGGTCGGGGTGCAGGTGGCTGATGAGCACGGCGTCCAGGTCCCGCGGGTCGCAGAAACGCTGCAGCACGCCCAGCGCACCCGAGCCGGCGTCGAGCAGGACGCGCCACGTGCGGCCGTCGGCGTCGTCGGCCTCAAGGAGGTAGCTGCTCGACGGTGACGCGGGGCCGGGCACGGAGCCCGACGAGCCGATGACGGTCAGCCTCATGCCCCCACCTTGCCGATCGTCTCGACGCTTGTCACGACGGGGCCGAGGAAGCGCTGCGCGAGGGCCTCGAAGCGCGCGGTCTCGCCCGTCGCGGAGAAGCGGTGCTCGGGGATGGCGCCCGTGTCGCGGCCCAGGCCGTGGCGCGTCAGCGAGCGGAAGACGTCGATCGCGGTCTCGGTGGCGGAGTCCACAAGCGTCACGTCGGGGCCCATGACGTAGCCGATGGCGCCCTGCAGCATCGGATAGTGGGTGCAGCCCAGAATGAGGGTGTCGACGTCGGCGGCCTGCAGCGGCGCGAGGTACTCGCGGGCCACCTCGATCACCTCGGGACCGGACGTGATCCCGGCCTCGACCAGTTCAACGAAGCGCGGGCAGGCCTGTGAGAACACCTCGACGCCGGGCGCGGCCGCGAGCGCGTCATCGTACGCGCCGCTCGTGACGGTCGCGGTGGTGCCGATCACGCCGACGCGCCCCGACTTGGTCAGCGTCGCGGCACGGCGCACGGCGGGCACGATCACCTCGACCACGGGCACGCCACGCTCGGTCGCGAAGCGCTCTCGCGCATCACGCAGCACCGCCGCCGACGCGGTGTTGCACGCGATCACCAGCATCTTGACGCCCTCGGCGACCAGCGAATCCATGATGTCGAGCGCGTGGCGGCGCACATCCGAGATCGGCAGCGGACCGTAGGGGCCGTAGGCGGTGTCGCCCACGTAGTGGATGGACTCGTGCGGAAGCATGTCCATGATGGCGCGAGCGACCGTGAGGCCTCCCACGCCGGAATCGAACACCCCGATGGGCGCGTCAGACATCCTGCTCCTCTTCTGGTGCGATGAGGCACTGCAGCAGTGACTCCTGGAGCCACGTCAGCGCCTGGTACAGCATCCCGAGCCACACGCGCTCGGGGTCCACGCCCAGGTCATCATGGGCGTCGGTGTCCATGGCATGGGTCGCGAGTTCGATCTCGGCATGGAGCCGCTCGGCATCCTCGTCGGTATCCAAACCGAGGCGTGCCGCGAGGACGAGGCGCACGTCCGTGAGGGCCGCTGCAGTGGCCATCGCGTCCGCGAGGCTCACCTCCCAGGCCTCGCCCGGCTGGTTCAGTTGCTCCCCTATGGCGCGCAGACGCCCGGCCTTGGTGGCGCGCAGGTCAGGTTCGGTGAGGCGGCGGAACTCGGCGGCGACCTCGTCGTCCTCGCGCGAGGCGCTCGGTAGCAGTCGCCTGAGGGCCGGGTCGGAGGGCTCCGTGGGGGTGTCGTCGAGCCCCGCGATGGAACGGAAGAGGGCGTCGGCCTCGCCTCGCATGCCGGTCGGCTCGCCGAGCCCTTCCGCGCCCGTGTCACCGAAGGCATCGGCGCCCAGCAGTTCCGCGACGTCGGCGACGATGCGGGAGATGACGGTGCTTTCCTCGTCGTCGAGGTAGGCGACGGCGGCGCCGTCGGTGACGGTGAAGCCCCTCATGCGCCGCTCCGCTGCAGTGTGGCCCACAGCCCATATCCGTGCATGGCCTGGACGTCCACCTCCATGCGCTCGCGACCGCCGGTGCTGACGACGGCGCGTCCGCGTTCGTGGACCTCACGCATGCGCGCCTCGGCCTCCTCGCGGGTGAACTGAAAGTAGGTCTGGAACACGTGGGTGACGTAACTCATGAGGTTGACGGGGTCGTTCCACACGATGGTGACCCAGGCGTCGTCGAGGCGGGTCGCGACGGCGCCCTCGCGTTCGATCTGCTCCTCGGTGCTCACGGCTCTTAGCCTAAGCGCGGGTGGCGCCGAGGGGCGGGAGGCAGGTCAGTCGTCGCCGTCCTCGGGACCGAAGCGGCCATCAATGATCTCCTTGCACGCGGGGCACACGGGGAAACGCTTGGGGTCACGACCTGGCACCCACACCTTGCCGCACAGGGCGATCACGGGCTCGCCGGACATGGCGGACTCCATGATCTTCTCCTTGCGCACGTAGTGCGCGAAGCGCTCGGCATCGCCGGGCTCGATAAGCTCCTGCTGCTCGACGCGCTCGATGGTGGCGGTGCCGCCCTGCGGCTGCTGGGTTTCCGGTGCACTCGGCTCGCTCATGCGGCCCAGTCTACGACCCTCGTTCGCCGCACCATCTGCGATCAGCTGACGCGTGCGAGGAGGCTTCCCGCGCGCTGGTCGTACAGCGTCCCTGCCAGCCTGAGACCGCCGAGGAGGAACGCCGCTCCGAACACCAGGCCGGTCCCGAGGGACACCCAGCCCCAGCCGGCGTGCACCGTGAGCGCCAGCACGAGCGGCACCGTCACCAACGGCAGCACCAGCATGGTCGCGGCCGAGGACAGCAGCTGGGCACCCAGGGATGCGCCCAGCGACCCCACCTCGGCCCCGAAGGGGTTCTCCCCGGGCGCGGGCGCGCGGTACGGCAGCAGCACCGAGGTCACGGAGGCGACGCCCAGGGTGGCGCCGAGGGTGCCGAGGGTGGCGCCGACGAGGCCGGGCGCCGCATACCAGCGTCCCGTCCACGCGAGGATGCCCGCGGCGGCGAGCAGGGTCGCGGGCACCGCCCAGACGAGGACCGCCTGCGCCCGTCCCGCCATCACCGCCCGGCCACGAGAGCCCGAGACGATGTCGAGCCACAGCGCCGTGTGGTCGTACGCGACGTCGTTGTGGCGTCCCCAGCCGATGGAGGCCGCAAGCATGACGGGCGCCACGAAGGCCCACCGGGTATCGAGGCCCAGCACCGGCATGGCGATCGCGAAGAAGATGACGGGCAGGGTGATGACACCGGCAGCGGCAACGAGATAGCGGGCGTCCGTCCCCCATGACACGAGCATGCGGGCACGCACGGCGCGCGTGGGCTCGTCGGCTCGCCACAGCCCGGCCAAGCGCGACCAGCGCGAGGCACCGGACGTGCCGTCCGAGGGGAGGTCACTCGCGGAGGCGAGGATCGCGTCGGCCCTGCGCCTGCGACCGCCGCCACGGTGCACGGGGTTGACCAGCGCATGCGCGATCGAGTCCCGCCATGCCAGCGCGAGAACCGCGACGGTGCCGGCCATGAGAGCGAGCCGCCAACCCGCGGACCACCACCGCCCGTACGTCGCGGACTCGGCAGCCGCCATGCCTGCGCCGACAGGGGTCCGCCCCAGCCATTCCATGAGCGTCTGCGCCTCGTACTGCAGCGCCGAATCGATGCCGTCCCTCAGCGCAATCCACACGACCGAGCCCAGCACGGCGAGCGCGAGGCCCACCGCGAGCAGCAGCACGCCGCGGGTGCGCCTGTCGTTGACGGCCCGCGCCGACCACGCGACGGCGACGCGCGCACCCAGCACCATCACCGCGACTGTCAGCGCCGCGCCCACGAGAGCGACCGCGAGCGCAGCCGCGCTCTCCTCGCGCCAACTGAGCATCAGCACCACGAAGGCGCCCGTGAAGAACAGCGCGGGCGCCGTGAGAAATGCCGCGAGGGTGAGGCCGGGCGCGATCTGCTTGGCGGAGACGCCGAAGGTCGTGAAGCGGCCGGGATCGAGCGTGTCCTCGAGTCCGGTCACGAGCAGCGGCACAGTGATCCAGCCCGCGATGCAGATCGCCGCCACCACGAGAAGGATGTCCGCGCGCACCTCGGCGGACTCGTCGAGCAGCTGCACACTCGCCCACACCACCGCCGGCACCAGCGACAGCGACCACACCGCGCCGCCGATGAGCAGCAGCGCCCGCCACCACTCGCGCACCAACTGGTGGCGCACGGTCGTGTACTTGAGCCTTAGGACTGTCGCAACCACGCCAGGTCCCGCTGGTCCGCGATGTCGCCCACGAGGCCCACGAATCGCGCCTCGAGGTCCTGACCCGCGCGCACCTCGTCGAGCGTGCCGGCCGCGAGCACGTGCCCGTGCCCGACGACGGCGACGTGATCGCACAGGCGCTCGACCAGCGCCATGACGTGGCTGGACATCACGACGGTGCCGCCACTGGCGACGAACTCCTGCAGGATGCGTCGGATGGCGCCAGCCGAGACGGGGTCGACGGCCTCGAACGGCTCGTCCAGGACGAGCACTCGCGGGGCATGCACCAGCGCGCACGCGAGCCCGATCTTCTTGGTCATGCCCGCGCTGTAGTCCGTCACTAGCGTCGAGCCCGCGGCATCGAGGTCGAGCGCCGCCAGCAGGTCGTCGCGACGTTCCCGTACCGTCTCCTTCGGCAAGCCACGCATGAGGCCTGCATAGGAGATGAGCTCGCCGCCGGTGAGGCGATCAAAGCTGTGCAGGCCGTCGGGCAGCACGCCCACCATGGCCTTTGCCCGCGAGGGTTCGCGCCACATGTCGACGCCGTGAATGAGTGCCTGGCCGGAGTCGGGCCTCAGCAGCCCCGTCGCCATCGACAGCGTGGTGGTCTTGCCAGCGCCGTTCGGGCCCACCACCCCGTAAAACGAGTGCGTCGGAATGTCCAGGTCGATGCGGTCCACCGCGAGCGTCGCGCCAAAGCGCTTCGTCAGCGCGCGCAGGGCCATTGCCTGTGTGCGCCCCTCCCCCAGCTGCGTCATGGCGCCAGCCTAAACCCGGGCATCGGCCGTGTTTGCAGGGCCGATGCGATACGCAAGCCGCGTACGCGCCTCACCTTACGAGCCGGCGGCGATGAGGTAGACCGTGTACGCCAACCACAGGGCCAGGAACACGCCGCCCTCCACGCGATTGATACGACCGTCGCGCTTCCAGTGATAGCCCAGGGCGACGAGCATCACCGTCATCAGCATGAGGAAGGGCAGATCGCGGTGGAGCAGGTCGTCGCTGACCATGGCCGGCTGAATGAGGCCCGCGATACCCACGACGCCCAGCGTGTTGAAGAGATTGGAGCCGATGACGTTACCCAGCGCCAGGTCGTTCTCGCCCTTGCGCGCGGCGGCGATCGAGGAGGCGAGTTCGGGCGCCGACGTGCCGATCGCGACGACCGTGAGGCCGATGACGAGGTCGGACCAGCCGAGCGCCTCGGCGATCTCGACGGCGCCCCAGACCAGCAGCCGGGAGCTGAGGACCAGGATGACGAGGCCGACGATCAGCCAGATCCACGCGGCCTTGCGTGACAGCGGGTGGTCGTGCGCGTGGTGGTCGACGTCGACCTCGAGCTGGTCTCCCTGCTGACCGCGCGCCTGCATGATCTGCCAGGTCAGCAGGACGATGAGCAAGAGCACCATGACTGCCGCATCGCCGCTGGACAGTTCTCCGTCGCTCATCAGAAGCCACGCGACGATGGTGACGACGATGAGCAGCGGAAGCTCGTTGCGCAGCACACCGCGCTTGACCACGATGGGCAGCATGATCGCCGTGACGGCGAGGATCAGGCCGATGTTCGCGATGTTGGAGCCGAAGGCATTACCGAGCGCGATCTCGGGCGAGCCGTCCGCAGCGGCAAAGGCCGAGACGACCATTTCCGGCGCCGAGGTGCCAAATCCGATGACGACCATGCCGATCAGCAGTGGCGCCATGCCGAGGTAGCGGGCGACGGTCGAGGCGCCCAGCACGAAGCGGTCGGCGCTCCACGCCAGGACCACGAGACCGACGAGGGTGGCGACGATGGGGACGAGCATGGCCAGAGCCTAACCGTGAGATCTCCCCCGCAAGGGTGGTGACATCTAACCTACGGTCGCGTAGGGTTGCCCGAAACGTCCGACGGACGTGTGGCATCGGCCCCTCCGACGCCACCCGAGCCGCCGCCCGCTAACAAAGGACCGCTCATCTCTTCCTCCCCCGCACCCCGGTCCCACGTCAATCCCTTCACCCTGTCCTTCACGGAGGTCGCGCGCACCGTGCGCGACACGGGTCTGCTCCGCCGCTCGTACCACTTTTATGGGTGGTTTGGCGGGGCGCTCGTGCTCGCGTTCGCTGGCGTGGTGACCGGATTCGTCCTGCTGGGCGACTCGTGGTTCCAGCTCCTGATCGCCGCCGCGTTGGGCGTGGTGTTCACGCAGGTCGCGTTCCTCGGCCACGAGGCCTCGCACCGCACGGTCTTCTCGTCCGGCCCCGCCAACGACCGCCTGGGTCGCGTGCTGTCCGCGCTCGTCGTCGGCATCAGCCACCAGTGGTGGATGACGAAGCACTCACGCCACCACGGCAACCCCAACAAGCGCGGCTCCGACCCCGACATCGAGCCGGACACCATCACGTTCGTCGAGGAGGATGCGGCGAAGACGCGCGGCGTCGTGCGCTGGATCAACCAGCGCCAGGGCTGGCTGTTCTTCCCGCTGCTCACCCTCGAGGGCCTGAATCTGCATTACCGCTCCGTGGCCTCGCTGGTCACCCAGGGGACGCGCAAGCAGCGTTGGACCGAGCTGCCGATGATCGCCCTGCACTTCGGGCTCTATCTGGTGCCGGTGTTCCTGTTCCTGCCGCTGGGTCTCGCGTTCGCCTTCATCGGGGTGCAGATGGCCGTCTTCGGCGTCTACATGGGGGCGTCCTTCGCCCCCAACCACAAGGGCATGATGATCGTGCCCGCCGACATGAAGATGGACTTCTTCTCCAAGCAGGTGCTCACCAGCCGCAACATCCGCGGCGGCTGGGCCATGTCGATCCTCATGGGTGGACTCAACTATCAGATTGAGCACCACCTGTTCCCCAACATGGCCCGCCCGCACCTCGCGAAGGCTCGCGAAATTGTGCGCGAATACTGCGAGGCGCATGACGTTCCCTACACCGAGACGTCGCTGATCGAGTCCTACGGGATCGTCATCGAGTACCTCAACCGCGTAGGCCTCGCGGCCCGCGACCCGTTCGACTGCCCCGAACGCATGGCGATGGGGCGCTGACACCACCCGCTCGCTCTCGCCCCCTCGCGTCGCCCCGTGGCGCAGGTGTGGACATTTGCGGCTCGAAACAATCGTTCGTGCCGCATATCAGGCCACCAGGAGCACCCGCTACCCACGCAACAGGGCCCGGCGGCCCCGCCCCCATCGAGGGGCAGGACCGCCGGGCCCTGAGTGCGTCTGAGCCTTAGAGGCTCTGCGCGAGGCGGTAGTACGCGGCGTTCGCGCGCATCTCGGCGGCGAAGCCGGTCAGCGTGGTGTCCTCGTCGATGACGAGCAGCTCCACCTCGCTCATGGTGGCGAAGTCGCGGAACACCTCGACGCCGATCTGGTTCGACATCACCGTGTGGTGTGCGGCACCGGCCTGGATCCAGGCAGTGGTCGACGTCGTGAAGTCCGGGGCGGGCTTCCACACGGCGTGGCCGACAGGCAGCTTGGGCATGGGCGCGGGCAGGTCAACATTCTCGACCACGTTGGCGACCAGGCGGAAGCGCTCGCGCATGTCCGACATGGCGACGACGACGGCGGGGCCGGCGTCGGCCGTGAAGACCAGGCGGACCGGGTCCTCCTTGCCGCCGATGCCCAGTTCGGCGATCGTGAGGCGCGCCTTCTTCGAGGACAGCGCGGGGTTCACCTCGAGCATGTGGGCGCCGAGAATCAGCTCGTTGCCGGGCTCCAGGTGGTACGTGTAGTCCTCCATGAGGCTCGCGCCTCCGGGGAGGCCCGCACCCATGACGGCGGCCGCGCGCACCAGGACGGCGGTCTTCCAGTCACCCTCGGCGCCGAAGCCGTAGCCGTCGGCCATGAGGCGCTGCACGGCGAGACCGGGCAGCTGGCGCAGTTCGCCAAGGTCCTCGAACGAGTCGGTGAAGGCCGTGAAGCCGCCCTCCTCAAGGAACGACCGCAGGCCTAGCTCGACCGCGGCGCCGTAGCGCAGCGACTCGGCGCGCTCGGCGCCGGGCAGAAGCTCCGCGTCGACGTCGTACTCCTCGACGTACTCGGCAACCAGGGCGTCGATGTCGGCATCGGTCTGGGCGTGGACGCGCTCGGCGAGCTCGTTGACCGACCAGGTGTTGATCTGGACGCCCATCTTGATCTCGGCCTCGGTCTTGTCGCCCTCGGTGACGGCGACGAAGCGCATGTTGTCGCCAAAGCGCGCGACGCGCATGTTCTGCGTGGCGTGGCGGCCGGCGGCGGCGCGCACCCAGGTGCCCACGCGCTCCTGCGTGGCGGCGTGCGAGGCGTGGCCCGAGACGGTGGTGCGCGGGATGGCCATGCGGGTCTCGATGTAGCCGAACTCGCGGTCGCCGTGCGCGGCCTGGTTGAGGTTCATGAAGTCGAAGTCGATCTCGCCCCAGGGCAGGTCGACGTTCGCCTGCGTGTGCAGGTGCAGCAGCGGCTTGCTCAGCACGTTGAGGCCCGTGATCCACATCTTGGCGGGGCTGAAGGTGTGCATCCAGGCGATGACGCCGATGACCTTGTCGTTCGCGTTGGCCTCGAGCATCGCGGCGCGGATGCCGTCGCGCGACTTCACGACGGGCTTCCACACGATGCGCGCGGGCACCGCGTCGGCGCCGTCGAGCAGCGCGGCGACCTGCTGCGACTGTTCGGCGACCTGCTTGAGGGTCTCCTCGCCGTACAGGTCCTGGGACCCGGTGAGGAACCAGACCTCGTAGTCGGCGAGGTTCGGGACGATGGAACGGGTGCTCACTTGCTGTCTCCTTCTCCGGCACCGGTGCCGGGCTGTCCGTAGACGTTCTGGTAGCGATCGAACAGGGCGTCGATCTTGTCCTGCGGGATGTCGATCAGGGGGCCGCCCTGGAGGGCGATGTGGGTGGTGCGGGCGACGTCTTCGCACATGACGGCCGCCTTGACGGCGTCCTTGGCGTCCTTGCCGATGGTGAAGACGCCGTGGTTCTGCATGAGGACCGCGCGCGAGCGGTGGCCGTCGAGCGTCGCCACGATGCCGCGGCCGATGCTGTCGTCACCAATGATCGCGAACGGACCGACGGGGATGGGGCCGCCGAATTCGTCGGCCATGCCGGTGATGTGGCACGGGATCTCCTGGCCGCGCGCGGCCCAGGCGGTCGCGTAGGTGGAGTGAGTGTGGACCACTCCCCCGACGTGCTCCATGTTGCGGTAGACGTAGGCGTGCGCGGCGGTGTCTGAGGAGGGCGAGCGGTCCGAGCCGGGCGTGCCGGGAACGACCTCGCCGTCGAGGGTGCACAGGATCATGTTGTCCGCGGCGAGCTCGTCGTAGCTCACGCCCGAGGGCTTGATGACGAACAAGTCCTCGCCGGGCACGCGACCCGAGACGTTGCCGCCGGTCCACACGACCAGCTCGTAGCGCGTGAGTTCGCCGTGCAGCCGCGCGACGTCCTCTCGAATCTTGTCGATGGTCTCCTGGACCGCGGTGCTGAACTGGCTCACATCTGCCTCTCTAAGCGGGTGATTCAACCGGGTGCTACGGCGCTCATCCGCGCGAGCGAGGCATGGGGCCAGGCGTCGTCGTCGGGGCCGTGGCGGCAGCATTGCCGCCAGCGTCGAGCGTCATAGGTGAACGTTAACAGTTGGCCGATGCGCGGGGCCAGTCGGAAGGTCCCGTGTCGGTTGGCGAGGCGGTGGGCGCTCTGGGTCGTCCCCACACGCCTCCCCCCGCCTCCTGACGGGACATGAGAGTCAAAAACGGGCAGAAATCGACTCTGATGTCCCGCTAGGACGCGTGCGGCGGGCGTTCGGCACCTTTAACCCGGAAACAGGGCCTCGATCTCGGTGACCTGCTCCCGGGTGGGCCGCCAGAGTGCCGAGGCGGCGTTCTGGCGGACCTGCTCGGGGCGCGTGGCGCCGGCAATGACCGACGCCACCACCGGGCGCGACAGGAACCATCCGAGCGTCGCCTCAAGCATCGTCACGCCCCAGTCGTCACACAGCGCCTGGTAGGCCTCCATCGCGTCCCAGTCGGCGTTGTCGGCGATGTGCGGGCGCTGGCGTGCGATGCGCGAGTCGGCTGGCCGGTCGGTACGCGTGAACTTTCCCGTGAACAAGCCATTGGCGAGCGGGAAGAACGGCAGAAAACCTGCACCGATGCGGTCGGCCTCGGACAGCCGACCATCCCGTTCCACCTCGCGCGCAACGAGCGACAGCTCATCCTGACTAGAGGCCAGGGCGGGCAGGCTACGGGCGCCAGCCGCGGCATCGGCCGCCCGTAGTTGCTCAGCAGTGAACTGGGAAACGCCATAGGCGCGAATCTTGCCCTCCTCCACGAGCTCCGCGAGGGCGCCGAGGGTGTCCTCGATCGGGACCGAGGGGTCGGGCTGGTGCTGTTGAAAGAGGTCGACGCGGTCGGTCTGCAGGCGCTCCAGCGACGCCTCGCAGGCCGCGCGCAGGTACGCGGGAGATCCCTTCGCACCGAGCTCATCGAGCGGTGTCTCGACCTCGGTGAAGCCGAACTTGGTGGCGAGGATCACCTCGTCGCGCCGGCCGGCGAACGCGTTGCCCATCAGCGTCTCGGACAGGCCCCACTGCCCGCCGTACAGGTCCGCGGTGTCGAAGAAGGTGACGCCCGCGTCGATGGCGGCGTGGATGACCGCGTTGGTGCCGTCCTGCGACTCCGACGCCGTGCCCGAGCGTCCAAAGTTGTTGCACCCGAGTCCCACGGCGGAGACGGTGAAGGGGGCGTGGCCGAGACGTCGCTGTTCCATGCCTGCCACGCTACTGCGCCTCCGGCCCGGCGCGTGTCGGTGGCCTGTGCTGGAATGGGCGTAGCCGTCCTGGGGAGGGACTCATGGCCATGCTTCCGCGCACCGCGGTGGTCGTCGTGCACGGCATCGGCGAGCAGGAACCGCTCGACACGTTGCTGTCGTTCGTGGGCCGCGGCGCCGATCCCGCCGCCGCCCGTACCGATGCGCCCGCTCCCCTGCGCGCGACCTCCGTGCCGTCCGCGGGCATGATCGACGAGGGCGACGGCGTGGTCGATGCCGCCGCGGGCGACCGTCGCTTTGTGTTGCCGGATCGGCTTGCCGGAACATCGTTCGGACGCATCGTGTCTGTCGACATGCGCCACCGCATCCGCGATCTCCCCGATGTCGATGGCGCCGAGCCGCGCAGCTGGTCGCGCACCACCCACTTCTACGAGTACTACTGGGCCTATCGATTCCGGGACACCGCCTGGAGGCACCTGCCGTCGTTCGTGATGCGCCTGGTCTCGGCCGACCGCGGTGGGTTGCTCGACGGCTTCATGAAGGGCTACGGGCCCGCACCCGTGCATGCGGTCTCGGCACGCACGGACCGGCTCGCGCGCGCCGCGGCCATCATCCTCGCCCTCGTCACCGGTGTGCTGACGGCGTGGGTCGCCGTCACGGCGACGACCGACGGGCACGCGGGTTGGCTCGCGGCCGGCATCGCGGCGGCGGTCGTCGTTGCGCTCGGCGCCGTCGCCGTCGCACAGCTCGCGGGGGTGCTCACGACCATACGGACGATGCTCTTGGTGGGCCTCACCTCAGCCGTCGGCTATGTGGTGGGGGCCGTCTTTGCCGGGCAGCCGATGGTTGCGGTCGCCCTCGGCGCGGCCGCGGGCGTGGTGGCGGTGGTCGCCATCGCGGGCATAGTGGCCTGGCGGCTCCCACTGCCGGTCGCGGCGGCGCTCGCGCTCGCGACAGTGGCGCTCGCCGTGGCGGCGACAAACCTGGGCGATCCGGATGCGGGCGCGATGTGGGGCGCGCTCGCGGGCGCTCAGAGTTTTCTCGGTGCTGCCATCCCCATCGTCACCGTGCTCGTGGGCGGCTTCGCACTGACAGGTCTGGGCGACGCCGCACGCTACCTGTCGAGCAAGCCCGACAACATCAGCGAGCGCGAGAAGATCCGCGGCGGGCTCGTGGACCTCCTCACGGCCATCGCCGCCGACCGCGACGAGGTGAGCCAACGCTTCACCTATGACCGCATCGTCCTGGTGGGCCACAGCCTGGGCACGGTGATCGCGGCCGATGCGCTTCACGCGTACTGGAACACCGTCGCACCGCAGATGGAGATTCCGCTGTCGCGCGTGAACCTCGACGAGGGCGACCAGGACCCCGCGGTCACGCCTTTCGAGCGGGCGGTCAGGCGGGTGGAGCGCAACGCGGTGGCGGGCGATGAGGCCGGCGCGGATGACGCGGCGATCCACCGCGCCCGGGCCGGCCTCAGCGAGGCGCTGCGCGCGCCGGCGCGCGTCGACGGGCCCGTGAGTGGCGAGGAAACGTCGGAGCCGGCCACGGCATCGGCCATCTCCACCACCGCTGCGAGGTGGATCGTGACCGATCTCGTCACGCTCGCATGCCCCCTCACTCATGCCGAGATCCTCGTGACCGCGGGCAAGGACGCGCTGGCGGAGGCGACGAAGGACCGTTTCCTCGCGACGAGCCCGCCGCAGGTGCAGCAGACCGCCGCGGCCCGCGCGAGCCATCCGCTGCGATACCGGGTGTGGACCGGACTTGCCGGCGCAGACACGTCCCGCCTGCATCAATCCGCCCTGTTTGCCGCGACCTCCTGGACGAACATGTTCTTCACGCACGATCTGGTGGGCGGCGAGTTGGCGTCGCGGTTCGGCGCGGGCGTCGAGGACCATCCGGTGGGTGAGCGACCTGCAACGTTGGGGCAGTTCCTCCGCGCCTACCCCCACAGTTCGTATTGGGGCACGGCTAGCAAGGCGACGGCCGCGGGCCGGGACGAGGTGCTTGCGCGGGTCAAGTCGCTGTGTTTCCCGCGCGACCCGGTGCTCGTGGTGTTCGCCGAGTTGGCCGACCGTGACACGCTCCTGGCGTTCATGGAGGACCTCGCAGGGCTGCACCTCAGCGACCTGGCTCCCGAGCAGGAGGCCGTCGAGCTGCGGGTCCTGGCCCCGATGGCCGACAAGGTCACCCCGGGTACTCCCCGACAGGACTGGCTGTGGCTCGGCCGCCCAGCGCGCATTGCCGCGGCGGATCTGGACGCGGTCGTCGCCTTGGCTCACACCCACGGCTTGCAGCTGCGCCGTAGCGCCCGCGCTGTCGCCGACGAGTCCGACGTGGAGGACGCGAGCGAATAGGACACGCGTCCCGACTCACCGCAGGCAGACCAAAGGCCACCGGCGTTCACCGCCTCAAAGAGGACGGGAGCCGGCGGCCTCTCGGTCACCTACCAGGGATGATAAACGTGGAGATGCGGGGAATCGAACCCCGGTCCGCGTGTACGACGACAGGTCTTCTCCGGGCGCAGTCTGAATACTCAGTGTCTCGGACCCGCACGACCTTCAGACAAGCTGTGCGATGGCCCCAGCCAACTAAGAGTCCCCCACTCCCCGTTGGCGAAGGAGTGGAGCCAGTTCCCTAGATGACGCCAGGGACCAGGTCGGGATCTAGCCTGGACTGACGGACTTCGGGGCTCGCTTAGGCAGCGAGGGCGAAGTCGGTGCGCTTGGAATCGGCACCTATTGGTTTGCCACGAGCGTTAACGAGATAACGTGACGTCCTCGGCCCGCTTCCCCTGAGGAAAGCACACACGTCGAAACCGATCATCCCCTGTGCAGTTGTGCGTACCAGTCTACGCGACGCACCGACATGCTCCAAGGGGGGTGTCAGGACTCGCGTTCGCCGCCCAGTCCCAAGAGCACGACCCAGACCCACTGGGCCGCCTCGGCCGCCGGCGGTCGCTCTTCACGGGAAAGCCAGGCTCCGATGACGCCGATGATCGAACCGGCCACGCCCGCCGCCACCACGTCGGTCGGCACGTCGACCGCATGCGTCTCGTGCCCCTCGGCGGCCGCCATGATCGCGACGTGGAGCTGCTCTCGCAGCCGAGCCAGCACCACCCCGTAACCGGGCTCCGAAAAGACGCGCGCATAGAGGTCGGCGTGGGTCTCGAGGTGCTGCAGGAACTCGACGAGCACGGCGGGAGCCAGCGGAGCCGCGGGATCGATGCCCTCGATCTTGGCGCCCGCCTCCTGCGCAACGAGGTCCAGGGCATCGGCCAGCAGCGTCTCCTTATCGGAATAGTGCTGGTAGAACGTCGACCGATTGACCTCGGCCCGCTCGGCGATGTCGGAGACGCTGACGTGGTCGATGCCGCGCTCGCGTGCCAGGGCGAAGAGCGCCTCTTGCAGGCGCCGCTTGGTCCTCACGATCCGCGCATCCATGCCCCCATTGTGCAGGGCCGATGCCGTGGTCGCCAACCATTAACCGACAAGTGTCGCTTAACGTCGGTCGGCGGGGTTAGGATTGCGAACAGGCATCGTCGCCTCTTTCCCTCCCCCGAGATCCCCGAAAGGCTCTGACGTGGCCCATCTTCTCTTTAGGCTCGGACGCGGCTCTGCGCGCCGGCCCTTCATCGCGATCGTGGCCTGGGTGGTCGCGCTCGCAGCAGCCGCAGGCGCATTCCTCGCCTTCGGCGGCACACTGACCGACTCCTTCTCGATCCCCGGCACCCCCACGCAGCAGGTCACCGACCAGCTGGAGGAGGAACTGCCCAGCACGGGCGGCACCACCGCCCGCGTGGTGTTCCAGACGGAGGATGGCTCGGAGATCTCCACCGATCAGCAGCAGCAGATCGCCGATGCCCTGGCGGGCGTCGAGGAGATCGACGCCGTCTCCGGCACCATCGACCCGTTCGCCACCCAGGCCGAGACCGAGGAACAGCTCGCGCAGCTTGAGGGCGGGGCGGCGCAGATCGACGAGGCCGAGGCGGAGCTGGAGGCCGGCCAGGAGCAGCTCGACGCGGCGCGCGCCGAGGCCGAGGCCGGCCAGGAGCAGCTCGAGGAGGGCCAGGCCCAGCTCGACGCCGCGATCCAGCAGGCGAAGGACGCGGGCCAGTACGAGGCCGCGCAGGCACAGTTTGACGCCCAGCAGGCCGAGCTCGACGCCCAGCGCGCCCAGCTCGAGGAGGGCCTTGCCCAGCTCGACGAGCAGCAGACGCAGATCGATGCCGGCCGCGAGGAACTGACCGCCCAGCGCGAGCAGCTCGAACTCGGTCAGCAGCTCGCCGACAACGCCTCGTCGTTGTCCACCGTTTCCGAGGACGGCTCTACCGCGCTCGCAGCGGTGACCTTCACCGAGGGCGCGCTCACCCTGTCCCAGGAGGACAAGGACGCCGTGATGGAGTCCATCGAGTCCGCACCGCTCGACGGCCTCGAGGTGTTCTTCAGCGCGGACATCGCGACCGAGGTGTCCGGCATCCTCGGCGCCGGCGAGATCGTCGGCGTG
This sequence comes from Demequina sp. NBRC 110055, assembly GCF_002090135.1. Classification (GTDB taxonomy): domain Bacteria; phylum Actinomycetota; class Actinomycetes; order Actinomycetales; family Demequinaceae; genus Demequina. Next base: position 204,747 of record NZ_BBRL01000009.1, read on the forward strand.
CTGCTTGCCCTGGTGGTGCTGTTCGTCATGATGCGCGTGGTGTGGCCCGCCCTGACCCCGATCATCACGTCCGTGGTGGGCGTGGGCGTGGGTGTTGCGGCCTCGCTCGCGCTCTCGGGCTCGGTCGACATGTCCTCGGTCACGCCCGTGCTGGGCGTCATGCTCGCCCTGGCGGTCGGCATCGACTACGCCCTATTCATCATCAACCGCCACCGCCTCAACCTGAAGCGCGGTATGGACGTCAACGAAAGCATCGGCCTCGCGAACGGCACCGCCGGTAACGCGGTCGTCTTCGCGGGCACCACGGTGCTCATCGCGTTGCTCGCCCTCAACGTGACGGGCATCCCGTTCATCGGCGTGATGGGCAACGTCGCGGCCTTCTGCGTCGCCATCGCGGTGCTGGTCGCCATCACCCTGGTCCCGGCGGTGCTGGGTCTGGTGGGCGTGAAGGCGATCTCCAAGCGCTCGCGCGCGAAGATCGGCCAGGCGCACGAGCCAGAGGCCCCCTACACGCCCATGAAGACCGGTCGCGCCGTGCTCGCCGTGATCGGCGGGGTGGTGCTGCTGGGCATCGTTGCGATCCCCTCGGCATCCATGCGCCTGGGCCTTCCCGGCGGCGACCAGGAGCCCCCCGGCTCGACCGCCTACGAGGCTTACACGGCCATCGACGAGAGCTTCGGCGAGGGACTCAACGCCACCCTGCTCGTCACAGCCGACCTCCCCGAGCCCGTGTCCGACGAGGACCTCCTCGCGACTCAGGTGGCGATCGAGAACCAGTTCATGGAGGTCGACAACGTCACGGCGGTCGCACCCGCCGGCGTGTCCGAGGACAACTCGTTCCTCGCGTTCCAGGTAGTTCCCGCGGAGGGTCCCAACGCGGAGTCCACCGAGCAGCTCGTGCACGATATGCGCGCACTGTCGCCCCTCGAGGACGGCACCGAGCTGGGCGTCGCCGGCACCGCGTCGGGCAACATCGACATCTCCGAGAAGCTCTCCGACGCCCTGCCGGTGTACCTCGCGGTGGTCGTGGGCCTGTCGCTCATCATCCTCATCGTGGTGTTCCGCTCGATCCTGGTGCCGCTGATCGCGACGCTCGGGTTCGTGCTGAGCCTGTTCGCCGCGTTCGGCGCCGTCACCGCCGTGTACCAGTGGGGATGGCTGTCCGGACTGTTCGGCGTGACTGCGCCGGGTCCGATCCTGTCGTTCCTGCCGATCATGCTGACCGGCATCCTGTTCGGCCTGGCGATGGACTACCAGCTGTTCATCACCTCGGGCATGCGCGAGGCGTTCGTGCACGGGTCGTCCGCTCGCGAGTCCGTCACGGCGGGTCTCCGTCACGGGCGCGCGGTCGTGACCGCGGCGGCGATCATCATGGCCTCCGTCTTCGGTGGCTTCGTGTTCTCGCACATCGCGATGATCCGACCCATGGGCTTCGGCCTTGCGATCGGCGTGCTGTTCGACGCCTTCGTCATCCGCATGATGGTGGTGCCCTCGCTCATGCACCTCATCGGCGAAAGCGCCTGGTGGATGCCCAAGTGGCTCGACAAGATCCTCCCCAATGTGGACGTCGAGGGCGCCGCCCTCGAGCGCGAGCACCCCGCCCCCGAGGAGGCGACTGCGGCTCAGTCGGCTTCGTAGGTCATCCTCACCGACGGCCCCGGTCTCCACGGAGACCGGGGCCGTCGTCGTTCGTGTGGCCGATGCCACGGCGGGCTTTCGCTCGATACCGTCGGTGATCATGGAAGCCGCCCTCGACGCCGCCCTCGCCCTGCTCCCCCGTCGCCACGAGCGAGTCTGGGTGGCCGTCGCGGACGGCGAGCGGTCTGCGTGGAGGGCGGTGGGGGTCGACGAGGGGGCCGATGCCGAGATCGGCTCGGTCTCGAAGGGCCTCACCGGCATGCTGTACGCCTCCGCGCTCGCGTCGCGGGACGTACGCGCGGACACGCGCCTGGGCGACCTGCTGGATCTGGCGCCGTCACCTGTGGCCGAGGTGACGCTTGGGGCGCTCGCGACGCACCACTCGGGGCTGCCGCGGCTAGGACCCATCGTCGAGGGCCCGTCGCTGCTCAAGCGCCAGTGGGCCCTGTGGCGCCGCGGCGACAATCCGTACGGCGAGGACATCGACGGGCTTCTCGATCAGGCGCGTGCCGCGTCCGTCGGCAAGGCGAAGTTCCGCTACTCAAACCTGGGATTCTCGCTGCTGGGTCATGCCGTGGCCGCGGCTCTCGACGTGGGCTATCCGGAGGCGCTGCGGGCGCGGGTGCTGGCGCCGCTGGGTCTTCGGGATGCGTATGTGGCGCGGTCCGAGGAGGACCTGCGACCGGGTGCGATACGGGGCGTGTCACGGGGTGGGCGGGCGCACTCCCCCTGGGTAGGCGCAGGAATCGCACCGGCGGGCGGGGTCCGGATGACAGCGCCTGACCTGGGCGCGCTGGTGAGCGCGCTCGCGCGCGTGGGGACGGCCGATGCCGGGCTCGTCCCCGGCGGTCTGCCCGTCGACCCGCTCGCGGTGCCGCCTGGTGTGGGCCCGTGGGCGGGAGCGCTCGTGCCCACGGCATCCGTCGGCAAGCGCGGGCCCGCCGCATCGCGCATCGGGGCGGCATGGATGACGTCCGACGTACGAGGCCGTCGGGTCACCTGGCACAACGGCCGTACGGGAGGGTTCGCGTCGTTCGTTGGCGTGGACCGTGCCGCAGGCGTAGCGGTGGGGATCGTGTCAGCCCGCGCGGCTGGCGTCGACCACCACGGGTTCGTCGCGCTCGAGGGACTCCGCGATTCCTGAGGTGGCCACGGCATCGGCGGATGTGCGCTCAACCGAGACATCGGAGACGTCGGCCGCCAAGGCGGCCACGGCATCGGCCCTCCGAGGGCCAGCGATGAAGGTGTAAGCCATCGCCAGGACGACCATGCCTCCTACGAGGTTGCCCAGTCCCACCCACAGCATGTTGGTGCCGAGATCGGCCCACGTCACCTCGACGGTGCTGCCACCCAGGACACCAGCGCCGAAGATGGTCATGTTGGCGACGACGTGCTCGAATCCCGAGGCAATAAATCCGAAGACGCCCCAGAAAATCACGATGGCCTTCGCCGCTTCGCTCTTGACGCGTCCGGCGGCCCAGATCGCGACGCAGACCAGAATGTTGCACATGATGGCGCGGAAGAAGAGCTCGCTCGCGGAGTGGCTCATCTTGGCCGTCAGGATGCCGTCGAGCATGCCGCCGGTGGCCGCGTCGTTGAAAATACCGCTCTGAATGAGCACCCAGGCAAGCACCAACGAGCCGATGAAGTTGCCGATCAGAATGAAGGCCAGCGTGCCCGCGCCTTGCAGCCACGAAATGGTGCGGCGCATCGCTCCCATCGGCAGCACCATCATGGCGCTCGTGGCGAGCTCGGAGCCTGCGAAGACGACAAAGGTGAGGGCGATCGCGAAGACGGCGCCCGAGACCAGGCGCGTCGCGGGATCGCCAGCGATGAAGAAGGGGCCCGCGGCCGAGAACATGACGTAAACGCCGCCCCCGACCCACAGCCCGGCAAGCATGGCGGAGACCAGGAAGCGCAGGGGCCTGTGGGTGGCAGCGACCTTGACAGCGGCCGCCTCGGCCTGGGCGTCGACGGCATCGGGGATCGAGAGCATGTCTACGACGGTAAGCGTCCGCGAGCATCCTGAGCAGGGCCTTTAGTCCGGTGCGAGCTCATCCCCCGGGTGCGACTGCGG
>NZ_BBRL01000010.1:0-197437 GCF_002090135.1 Demequina sp. NBRC 110055
CCGCCGACCTGGCGAGAAACCTCTTCAAAACGTGGCGTACGCAACCCAACCGTCGCATCGGCCAAAAAAACGCGGCCCGTTACGCGCCTTGCCGCCGTACCCGTCCCACGTGAATATTGCGGCCCAACTTGATCAGAGGGCGCGCAAGCAGTTCAGCGGAGCCGATGATGAAGAACCAGGTGCCTACCGTCATCAGGTTCTCAAACAGGAACATGATCGATCCGGCGAGGAACCACAGACCCACCAGCACGTCGTTGACGATCGAAGCCGTCTCCCACCGGTGTCGGATATCAATTTCCTCGTGACCGACCGTGAACGTCAGGTCGTCGTGGGCGTCGCGAGAAGTCATGAGGCTGAGTTAGTCGCCCGCCAGATCGTCCGTAGCCGATGCCGTGGTCGAGCCAATCGCCGGCGCGTCCCGAGCAATCCGACCCAGCACACCATTCACGAACGTGGGCGACTCGTCCGTCGAGAGCTCAGCCGCAAGATCGCAAGCCTCGTCAATGGCGACAGCCGTGGCGACCTCGTCGTTGCACAGGATCTCCCACGCACCAATGCGGATGAGGTTGCGGTCCACCGCCGGCATGCGCTCCAGGCTCCACGACGTGGAGGCGTCCTCGATGATCGAGTTCAGCTCCAGCCACCGGTCCACGACGCCGCGCACAATCTGCTGCGCGTACTCGGGCAGCGGGTGCTGGTGGCCGGGGTGCGCGAGACGCTCCTCGAGAACGGCGGCCACATTAATGCCGCGCTGCTCTGCCTCGAAGAGGACGTCGAGCGCGCGCTTGCGTGCCTTGGTGCGGGCTCCCACTAGTCGTTCACGCGACCGAGGTAGTCGCCCGACTCCGTGTTGACCTTGACCTTGGTGCCCTGCTCGAGGAACAGCGGCACCTGGATCTCCTTACCGGTCTCGAGCGTGGCCGGCTTGGTGCCACCGGACGAGCGGTCGCCCTGCAGACCGGGCTCGGTGTAGGTGACCTCGAGGACCACGGAGGCGGGAAGCTCAAGGAAGATCGGGTTGCCGTTGTGCGAGCCGATGGTCGCATTCTCGTTCTCGAGAAGGTAGTCGGTGGCCGAGCCCATGACCTCGGGCGACACGTTGACCTGGTCGAACGTGTCGGGGTCCATGAAGACGTACGAGGTGCCGTCGTTGTAGAGGTACTGCATGGTGCGGCGGTCAACCGTCTCGAAGTCGACCTTTGTGCCGGCGTTGAAGGTCTTGTCGACGACCTTGCCCGAGAGCACGTTCTTCATCTTGGTGCGGACAAAGGCGCCGCCCTTGCCGGGCTTCACGTGTTGGAACTCGATGACGGACCAGAGGTTGCCGTCGAGGTTGAGCACGGAGCCGTTCTTGATGTCGTTCGAGGTCGCCATGAGTGTTGTCCTTGTGAAGTTTCGTAAAAGAGCCGTCGGAAAGTCTACCCGGCCAGACCGCCGTACGGGGCGACCAATGGCCGATGCCGCACGGACCCGCTAGGCCCGCGCGGCTATCGCGTCGAGCGCCAGCCGGTAGGAGTCGGTGCCGAGCCCAGCAATGATCCCGGTTGCCACACCGCTGATCACCGACGTGTGGCGGAACTCCTCGCGCGTATGCGGGTTCGTCAGGTGAATCTCCATCAGGGTGAGGCCCGCAGCTGTCACCAGCGCACAGGCGTCGCGCAGCGCGTAGCTGTAGTGCGTGAACGCGGCAGGGTTCAGCACCACATGCCAGCCGTTGTCGACGGCGTCGTGCATCCAGTGCACCAACTCGGCCTCGTCGTCAGTCTGCCGCACTACGGCCTCGACACCGACCTCACTCCCCCACTGCATGCACAGCGCGGCGAGTTTGTCGAACGTGGTCGAGCCATACTTCTCAGGCTCGCGGGTGCCCAGGCGGCCCAGGTTAGGGCCATTGGCGACGAGGACGGTGGCGCTCATGGGCCAAGCGTAGCGGGGCCGCTACGCTCGCCCCAGACATCCTGAGGGGGATCGATGACGAAGCTGGACCGCGCGACCGCGCTGGTACTTGTGGGCGCTGCGGTGTTCTTCGCAGCGAGCATGCTGGGTGCACCGCCGGTGCTATTGGTGCTCTATGGCATGGGCGTGTGGCTGTGGCGACTGTGGTCACGATGGGGTCCGGCCGCTTCCCTAGCACTGGTTCTCATCGGGTGGACGCTGGCGGCACTCATCGCCCTGGTCATCGCCCCCATACTCCCGTGGCACTTCCCATACACGGTGGCCGGTTCTGGTGTCGTGAGCACGGCTTCGGCAGTGCTTGCGCCACGACCGATGGTTCGCTTGCTGAGGCCTCGTATCCCTACCGCGGCACTCTGGTCAAGCCTCGCCGGCGGAGCGAGCTGGCTCACTGCACTCGCTCTCGCCCATCTATTGCCAGGAGGTTCTGGGCTGTCGTGGGCCGTATGGGACGACTCGAGCCTCGATATATGGGAAATCCGGGGCTACCAGGCAGCGGGCGGCCTGGTGCCCGTTGAGATGGGCAATCCGCGCCCGCTCGAACACGCAGCAACGGCGTCGCTATTGCCCACGAGTTCTCCGACAGATGCGAGTGGCACAGAACTGGCAGCAGAGCTGACGGCGCACGCAACGCACTGGACCTTGACGATTGTGATCGGGTGCACACTCGCGGGGCTCCTCGCAGCCACCGTTGTCCGCTCCTGCGCACCACACGCGCGCACGTGGGCTATGGCGACTGCCGCTGCGATGAGTAGTTGCGTCATGCTCGCGGGTCCTGCCACGGGATTTTTTATGTATCGCGGTCAAGTGAACGCGAATCTCACGGTCGCGCTCATCCTCGCAAGCCTCGCGATCGCCCTGAGCTTCCGCCGTGCGCCTCTCGTTGCGTGGGCGGCGCTTGTGAGCGCAATGACACTTATCATGCTGACCTGGACGCCTTTCGCGGCCGTTCCAGGGCTCCTAGCGGTGGCACATTTTGGCCAGATGCGTCGCGCGGTGCGCGCAGGCCCGTCAACGGCGGTGCTCTGGCCTGTGTCCGCAATCGCCGTGTTTCTGGTGTTCGTGGGGCTCTTTGCGATGCAGCAGTTTGTCGGCCTTGCTTCCAGTTCATCCGCGGGGCGCGAGTCGGCCGTCACGACCGAGAGCTACCTCTATGCGCCCGTCAACTGGTGGGTCACCGCGGCAATCGCAGCAGTGGTCGTTTCAGGTGCGTCAGCCGGGTTCTCCCGGGCACGGGAGATCTCTCTTAACGTCGCGGTGTGGACACTCGGGCTTGTGCTGGGTGGAGTTCCACTCTTCGTTGCCCGCGGCGGCTTCAGCGGTGAACTCGAGTACTACCCGTCGCGGTACGTGCAGATGTCCACCGTGATGCTCGCGCCGATCGCTATTGCGGTAGTGGCCGCCGCACTCGTCATGCGGCGTGTGCGTTCATCCCTGTTCGTCCTCGGGCTCGGAGCCGCAACGGCGGTAGCGGTGATTGCCGCCCCGACACATCCCCTCGTCGACAAGTGGCGTCCCGTGCCGGTGCTTATCGTGGCTGGTGACTACTTCGGGCCCGACCCTCTTGTCGCTGATCGCATCATCGAGTATGCCGGTGCTTCCACCGTGAAGCTCCCCCTACATCTCGACGTCCCGTGGGACGATCCTGTTCGGCGCATGCTCAGTGTGGATACAGCGGTGGAGGACCGCAGTTGGAACACGTACCTGCGCTCAGCGTTGCGCAATCGCAGGGATGACGGGGCGGATAGAGCATGCGAGATCGGCGCGGCTGCTCCAGAAGGAGTGCTCATCGTGACGAGTGACCCGTCCCTCGAGCACGATGCCAGCGAGGCGTGCGAGCGGCCTTCGGACCTCGACTCAGTGACCTTCGTCAAAGACTAGCGCGACACGGCGTCATAGGCGCCCAGGAGCAATGTGGGGTCGGGTCCCTCCAGACGGACGGGATGGCCGATGCCCTGCAACACCACAAAGCGCAGCAGGTCACCTCGCGTCTTCTTGTCGCGGCGCATCGCGGTCGACAGGGCGTCCCACTTGTCGCCCGTGTACGTGATCGGCAGGCCCAGGGACGACAGGATCGCGCGGTGACGATCTACCGATGCCTCGTCCAATCGACCTGCCAATTGCGCGAGCTCAGCGGCAAACACCATCCCTACCGACACTGCGGCCCCGTGACGCCACTGATAGCGCTCCGTGTACTCGATCGCATGCCCGAAGGTGTGGCCGTAGTTGAGAATCTCCCGCTGGAATGACTCCTTGAGGTCGGCCACGACCACATCAGCCTTGACCTGGACCTTGCGAGCGATGAGCTCCTCGAGCACTGACAAGGCCGCATCGGAAAGCTTCTCCGCACGGAGCGCCTCCGCATGTTCCTCAACGAGATCCAAGATCACTTGGTCGGCGATGAAGCCGCCCTTGACGACCTCGGCGAGCCCGGCCACGCGGTCATGAGCAGGCAAGGTCGCGAGCATGTCCATGTCACACCACACCGCGAGCGGCTCGTGGAACGCACCCACCAGGTTCTTGCCTTCAGTGGTGTTGATGCCCGTCTTGCCACCCACGGCGGCGTCGACCATCGCGAGCACCGTGGTCGGCATCTGGATCACGCCAACGCCGCGCAGCCACGTTGCCGCGACAAACCCTGCGAGGTCGGTGACTGCTCCCCCGCCCAGGCCCACCACGACATCGGACCGGGTGAAGTCCGACTTGCCCAGCACCTGCCACAGGAACGCGGCGACCTCGGCGGTCTTGCCGTTCTCAGCATCGGGCACCTCGGCGAGCACCGGTGTGCGCCCAGTGGCCTCGACGCGAGCGCGAAGGATGTCCGCCGTCTGGCGCAGCGGTGCCGAGTGCACGATGAGCACGCGCGTCGCCGTCGTGGGCAAGGCGTCGACCGCAGGCTGCACCAGGCCAGCGCCGATGGTCACGTCGTATGGCTGCGCTGTCGCCACGGTAATGGTGCGCGTCACGCGTCACTCCCCTGCTCGATCACCTGCGCCACCTGCGCCGCGGTGAGGTCGTCGGTCAGAATCGTCTCGGTAGCCAGTGCCTCGTAGATGGGACGGCGCGCCTCCATGAGTGAAAGCCACTGCTGGCGCGGGTTACCCATCAGTAGTGGACGCGACTTGTTGAGGCCCACGCGCGGCGATGCCGCTCGCAACGACACGTCGAGAAAGACGATCTTGCTGCCGGCCGATGCCGCCGATCGCACCCTATCCTGCGTCGCCGCGCGCAGGATCGCACCGCCTCCGAGAGACAGCACCCCCTCGTGCATCGCGAGGGCATCGGCCACGGCCGACTCCTCAAGCTCGCGGAAGGCATCCTCGCCATCAGCCAGGAAGATGTCGGGGATGGACTTCCCCGCGCGTGTGGCGATGTCCTCGTCGGTGTCTCGCCACAAAACTCCCAGGGACCGGCCCAGCGCGCGGCCCACAGAGGACTTGCCGGATCCGGGCGGGCCGATCAGGACGATGCGGGGATGCACCATCAGCGCAGGTGATCCGGGATAGCAGCGACGTAGGACTCGATGTTGCGGCGCACCTCGGTTACTGAGTCGCCGCCGAACTTCTCGAGCAACGAGTCAGCAAGCGTCAGCGCGACCATCGCCTGGGCGACCACCGCCGCGGGGGCCACGGCACACACGTCCGAGCGCTGGTGAATCGCCTTTGCCGCCTCACCCGTGGCGGTGTCGATCGTGTCGAGCGCACGCGGCACCGTGCTGATGGGCTTCATCGCGGCCGAGACACGCAGGGGCTCGCCATTCGTCATGCCACCCTCGACACCGCCCGCCCGGTTCGTGCGGCGGGTCACGGCGCCGTCGGTGTACTCGATCTCGTCGTGCGCCTGCGAGCCACGGCGGCCAGCGGTACGGAAGCCGTCGCCGACCTCCACGCCCTTGATGGCCTGAATTCCCATGAGCGCCGCTGCGAGGCGCGCGTCCAGACGGCGGTCCCAGTGCACGTGGCTACCGATACCCACCGGAAGCCCGTACGTGACGACCTCCACGACACCACCGAGGGTGTCGCCGTCCTTCTGGCACGCGTCGATCTCCGCGATCATCGCAGCTGAGGACTCCGCGTGGAAACAACGAATGGGGTCCGAGTCAAGTGCCTCGGTCGCATCTGCCGGGGGTAGAGGCGCGTCGTCGGGGACGCGCACGGGGCCCACCTGGGTGGTATGCGAGACCAGCTTCACGCCCGCTGCCTGCTCGAGGAACGCCTCGGCCACGGTCCCCAGGGCCACGCGCGCGGCGGTCTCGCGGGCAGAGGCACGCTCGAGCACTGGGCGTGCGTCGTCGAAGCCGTACTTGGTCATGCCGACCAAGTCGGCATGACCCGGACGCGGGCGCGTCAGAGCCGCGGCACGGGCTCCGGTGAGCTCGGCTGGATCGACGGGATCGGCGCTCATCACCGTCTCCCACTTAGGCCACTCGGTATTGCCCACCTGAATAGCCATGGGTCCGCCCTGGCTCACGCCATGGCGCAATCCGCCAAGGAATGTCACGACGTCCTGCTCGAAGTTCATGCGGGCACCACGCCCATACCCGAGACGGCGCCGGGCTAGAGCTGCCTGCACGTCAGCCGACGTCACCTCCACACCTGCAGGAAGGCCCTCAAGGGTGCCGACTAGAGCTGGACCGTGAGATTCGCCTGCGGTGAGCCATCTGAGCATAGGTGTCATTGTGGCAGACGATAGCCAGAGCGCCGCCCGGACGGACCACGCGACGCTCTGGCTGACTACACGCGTCTACTCCTCGTCGACACCGGCTTCGGAATTCGGAACGGCGAAGGCGTCGGACGGAACAGCGTCGATCGTTGCCAGCGGACCCTCGTCGACCAGTGACGTGTCAAGGTGTGATAAGAACAATGTGCCTCCAATGGTGACCAGAAGGTCGCCATTTGAAGGCGCAGACAGCCCTTCGCCAACGTTGTCGCCCTCGGCGAGACCCTCGAAGCCCACATTCGACATAAGGAAGAGTGGAGCTTCCGGGTCTTGCAAGAGATCGAGGAAGTCACGTACTTCTGAGGGTGTTCCCACCACGTTAAACGTAAACGGAACCTCGGCAACGTCGGCGGCGGGAACAGTTGTTCCGTTGGGTGCTACGACCGCCGGGGTGAACTCCTGCGGCGTGACGGTCGTGGTGGCAGCCGGGCCACTTTGAAAGCGCTGCGCCACCGCAGTCGATGTCAGCATCGATGCGTCGACCTCCCACCCGACGATCTGGGCTGCGGGAGCCTGGGACGCCTCCGCAAGCTCAACGCCGCTGGTTTGGATGGCGTCATTCATGCGCGTCCGGAAGGTCTCGACATCGAGGCGGGCTGGCGCGTTGAACTCGCGTGCAGTGGCGACAACACTGCGCTCGTCGAGCTCGGCCTCGTACTGCGCAAGCGCTGCGATGTCCGTCTGGATCATCGCCGTATTGGTGCGCAACGTGGTGGTGTCCGACCTTAAGTCAGAAGCCTCAGAAAGTTGAGGACTAATTGCCAGGAACCAACCTAGGAGGAAGACTATGACGATTCCCAGTACCGCAAGAGCGATGGTGGGTGCGTACTTGGAGCTCAGCATTACTCTTCCTCACCATTGCTCGAGGGCGCGGGAGACGGTTCAATGCTTGGCTCAACAACGGCGTCACCAAACAGAACTCGAGGGTCGATAGCGACACCGTCTTCGAACGCTTGAAAGCGGGCGCTGAGGGCCGTGTCTGTGACGACTCCCGAGCCTGTGACTTCCCAGCGTGTCGGGCCCGTCGACGACCCATACGCTTCAGTGGCAGCCACAACATCCTCAAGCCCAGCCAACGCCTCTAGTCGAGAAACTAGAGCGGTGGCCTGTTCCTGCGAGGCAACCGTGGCGTTGAAATCGAGCATGCCGACTCCTGTCACGCGAGCGACCTCACCGGCGACCACCAGAGTTTGGGCGGAGGGTCCGCGAAGTGTGATGGATTCGAAACGCGCTTCGTCCTCGGCTGCGGCCGCTATTGAGAAAAGGAAATCAGAGAGCGGAATCTCGCCGTAGCCAATCTGTCGTAGCGTCCACATCGACGAATCGTAGTCAGCGTACGCGTCATATACGGATTCGAGGCTGTCACGCTGAGTCAAGGTTTCGTCTTGGAGAGTTAACGCCGTGTCCCGGTCCGACTCGGCAAGCTGTGTTGCGCCGAGTGCGAGGACAAAACCAATGACCACGATGACGATAGCGGCGCCGATGGCGAGCAATGCGGCGCCGCGAACTGCGCGCATCTTGGCACGTGCGGCAATCTCGGGCGGGATTAGGTTGACCCGCGGGTAGCGCGGAGCGCCCACACCTGCGGAAACCGGGTTCATGCGGCACCACCCATCGCTAGACCGATGACCGTCGCGAACTCCGCCTCACGTCCCGCGATTGATTCCGCGTTCACGCGCTTGCCAAGAGTAAGGACCGCGAACGGGTCCGAGAGCGCGATGGGCAGTCGAGTGGCACTCGAGAGAGTCTGACCGAAACCATGGAGATAGGCAGCGCCGCCGGACAGAATCATGCGCTGCACCGCGCCTCCTGGATTTGAGCTTGCAAAGTACACCAATGTGTTGCGTATAGATTCGATAAGAGGCGTCATCGCTTGATTCACCGCGTCGGCCGCCGCCTTGTACTCTGGCACCGGCGACGGACTCATTCCTGCCTTGCGCTTGAGGTCCTCGGCGTCAACGGCCGAGCCTTTGTAGGCGGACTGGACCGCGGCAGTCGCCTGTGCGCCACCGCTTCCAAGGACTCGGACGAGGCGAACGCTGCCAGCCTGAGAGATGATGACGGTCGTAGTCGCGGCGCCGACGTCGACGATGGCGATCACTTCGCTCATCAGTTCCGCCGTGCAAGCGGTTCGCCACAAACCGAATGCCTTGTGATCAATGATCTGTGGCTGCAGCCGCGCCCCATCCAGGCCTGCGATGAGGTCCCGCACCACTTCCCTAGGTGCAGCAGCGAGCATTCCCCGGAGCATCGGCCCCTGGTCACTCTCGAACTCCGCGGTGGGGAAAAAATCCAACTGAGCATCCTCGATCGCCATGGGGAGCGAGTCGCTGACGTGGAATGCCAGTGAACTGCGGACCTTATCCATCTGCTGGCTCGGCACCGTGACCTCGCGCATCATCACACTCGGGTGTCCCACCGCCGCGACCACTGACCTCGGCTTGAGTTTGAGCGCGCCGTAGGCATCCTTGAGCAGCACCGAAAACGTTGCGGGCTCTTCGATCTCTCCGGCACGGATCACGCCAGCAGGCACGGGGCGCTCGATCAGCGCGTTTAACGTCGCGCCGGACCGGGGATCGGCCCCACCACGAAACTCTAGCGCGGCGATCCGTAACGCCGTCTCGCCGATGTCAATGCCCACATGTGTCGTCGCCAACGCAATCGCCTCCCGCTCTGCTTTGCAATGTGCCTATCGGCAACAGTCGCCATTCCCTCAAGGTCATGAAAGACCAGCCACACCTAGGTACCAATTTGTGACGGGCACTCCAGCAACTAGGCCCGTCCAGGTGCCCGCGAACATCCAGGGACCGAAGGGTATGGCCACACCGTGCCGGCGACGCGTTGTCGCCATCACAACCAGTCCCACGATCGAGCCCCAGAAGAAGGCCGCGATCGCACCGACAAAGAATTGTGGCCAACCAAACCATGCAAGTACGGCACCTAATGAAGGAGCGAGCTTGACGTCTCCCAAGCCCATCCCCTTCGGTATTACAAGCCATGCCATGAGGTAGAAAGCGCCCAAGCCCAGGGCACCGATCGAAGCTCGAAGAAGTGCGCCCGTGTCGCCATGCAGCCACGACGCCAATGCAATGCAGACCAATGTGGCGAGGGCAAAGGCGGCCGTCAGGGTATTGGGGAGACGTCTCACTTCGAGATCGATCGCACTTAACACCACGGTGAAGAAAACGACCGAGAGCAGCAAAGGCAGTTCTGGGGAGACTCCTGTGACCCAGACGCACAGCGCGAATGCGACCCCCATGATGGCCTCGATCACCGGATACCTGTAGCTGATCGGCGCACTGCAGTCGTAGCATCTGGCACGGAGCACGAGCCATCCCACAAGGGGAACGTTATGCCGCGCACGAATCCGATGCCCGCACTGCGGACAAGCGCTCGGAGGAGCCACCACAGAACCGCCCGACGGAATCCTCGCGATTACGACATTCGCAAAGCTCCCTAATAAAAGACCGAAAATCCCTGCACCGCTTAAAATTAGGAGGTTCAACGACAACCCTACTGTTCCCGTAGATAATTCAGATTGAAATCCTCAATACTGGGCTCGACTGCGTCGTCATCTACGCGCCGGAAATCCAGGTAGAAACCGGACGAGAACTGTGAGCGGCACGAGTAAACCTGGCCCCCGAGCACGAAATTGGACCTGCCCACCTGGAATGTTCCGGGGGTGTAAGCAAGAACAGAGATCTGGGGACTCTGATTCCAGCTGCCCGAACTCAACTGAAAGCCACCACTTGACGTGCTTGCATTTGGCACCGTCGCCGGACACCCCGTGAACGTTACAGGAGCTGTGTCGATCAGATAGAGGTTGTGATCCCCGCCGTCGACCGAGTTGATTGTAATGTTGCCATTTCCATAGAAATAGTTTCCCAGCAAAGCAAGGTCCGCGGAGAGGTTAATGGTGAGGCCACCGTAATCTCCGAGAAGAATTCCGGATGAACAGACTGACGTCGTGTCGATGGTGGTGTCCTCTGTGACGGTGATAACTGCAGAACCATTCCACGGATGGTTGCGACATTGATTGCCGTCGATTCGACGGCCATTGCTCACCGAACCAGGAGAGACCCCCGACATCGTGTCCCAAGCGACTTGGCGCCAAGTCGTGAAAGGAGACGATGCAGGCGTGAGGACCTCGAACGGGCTCGCCTCAGGTATCGACAGCCCCGCGACATTCATCGTGACGGCGTCTCCGCTACCATCTGCGCACGATGCTGGGATGCCGTTGCGGCCCGGGTAGCGCGAGAAACCGCTCCAGTTGGTATTCGGAGCGTGGCGGGGATAAGCACAGTACGCCTCGATTTTTCCACCGGCTCGCACTGTTCCTGCGACGTCTATGTGCTGTGTATTACTCCCGGCATCGAAGTTGCCATACGTCGTACTGAGGTTGTGCACGATGTTGCCGCCCACCACCAGGTCACCGCCCACATTCGGGTTCGATCCAGCACCGATGTTGTACTGAATGTTCCCTGCAACATAGGCATTGCGCGTCACACGACAGTTACTATCCGTCCACAGTACGTTTCCGTGGACAATAAGGTCACCCTGAATGGGAAAACCGGATGGGCAGGTGAAATCGCCGTCGGTGTAGACGCCAGCATCGCCATCAGAGGAATAGATACCCGCAATTCCTGCAGACGCGATCGCGACGTCACCGCGCACTGCATGCTCGAACCGCGGCGGATTTGCGGCGCGGGTCCACATCGCTTCGAGCACTTCTACATCTCCCTGCGAGTAACCGGCGGCGCCTGGCTGATCGGCATGACCCGTCGAGACGATGCGATAGGCGACATCGGTGGGGAGCGGGCACCGATTGACGAACGCGCCCGATGCAGTCGCACGGCTCTGCACGACGGCCTCAAAACTTGGGCGGCCCGAGGGGCTCGAATACGTCAAGGTCCCATCGGCACCGGCCACGACAACGTCGTCGCATCTATCGTTGACGATCTGGACCGCAAGCGCATCAATGCCTGCTTCCGCGGCTGCCTGGGATTCAACCGAAGCGCGACTTTGCGTGGAGAAAACAGCTCCGAAGACCGCGGAAGAGGCGATGGTGACAATGACGACACCCATGACAACGATCAGCCCCAGCACCATGACCAGAGCTTGTCCTTCATCTGACGACTTCATGCGTGTTAGAAGCACGGCGAACCCTCGGTTTCACTTTGAACTCGCTTGGTCACCGACGTGTCGATTCGGGTGTCGACACCCCATTGCGTTGTCACGGTCGCGAAGTTGACATCGACTCGTTGCCCGTCGATCGTCGTAAAAGGTACATCCGCCGATACTTCTCGCGCATAGACGGGCCACGACTGCGCGCCGCCGGCAGTGCTAGCGACCGCTGTATCGGAGGAGATGTGCCGAAGTACTGCGCTTACGTCGTCGTAATACCAGCCACGACACACGTACCGGCCCGATGAGGGCGTACCTTCCCACGTACGAGTGCGCAACACATCGCCTCCAGTCTCAATTCTGAACGCGGCGGCGTAGCGCACGTCATAGGCGATGGCGGCAGACGCATTTTGAGCGTCGCCCGCGCGGGTGGTGGTCTGTGTCACCCCGCTCTGCGTGCGGAAGCCGTTGATCATGAGCATGGCAACCATCGTGAACACGATGGCAAACAGAAACATGTACACGAGCAGCTCGACCAGTGTGAAGCCCTCGTCAGAGGATACGCGCGGCGGCAGGGTCATGCGATTACCCCAGTCCCGGCACAGCGATCAAAGTGGTCACATCCGCGATGTCGGACGCGTCATCGCCGTCCGAGCGTACAGAGACCGTGAAGTTTAGGACTTGGGGCGTTCCATCAACGCACCAGCTATCGAGGACACCGTCGAGATCGTCGTCGCCGGGTCCACCGGAGGGTGCGACAAGATAGGAGTCGGCTTCCGCTTCGGTCGGGGACTGAGAAACGGTATAGGGCGTGCCGCGACCGTCCACCGTTGACGTCGGAGCACTCGCCAAGAATTCCCGAAACGACTCGCAGCTCCCAGAGGCATCGCGAGCAGCCTCGATGCGGCCGGCTGCCACCTGGGATGCAGACGCAGTCGTTGACGTGTTCGCCGAGACCTGCAGGGAGAGGATGAGCGCCGGAACCAGTGCGACAGCCAGTATGCCGAAGAGCAAAATCGACACTAAAGCCTCGGCGATGCCGAAGCCTTCGTCCTTGTCATCGGGCATTCTCACCCCTCCCCATCCATATCCAAGTCGAGAGGGTGTGGTGGCGGCACTTGCCGCCACCACACCCAGTTCGCTATTGGCTAGCTCGCACGCGCCGTCGTGCAGGTACCGTCGTCGTAGATAGCACCATTGACGTCAGTCGAGACCGCGTCCAGGTTGCCGCCGTCGTACGTGATGGACATGCAGGGGTCGCCAGCAGCATCAACCGAAAGAGCAGCCGTGTTGCCAGGGCTGGAGACAAACCCGATCGGAGAGTCTGCAGCGAGCGTCTCGGTGGGGTTTTCAGTGATCCAGCTCGCTACTGCGACACGGTAGTTCGCGAGGTCCGCCTCCGCTGCCGAATCACGCGCGCTCGCCTGCTGGTTCAGGTACAGCGGAATGGCGATCGCGGCGAGGATGCCGATGATGATGATGACTACGAGAAGCTCGACCAGCGTGAAGCCCTTGTCGTTCTCTTCCAAGCGCTCCTGGAGGCGCTCCTGAATCTTCTTGATCATGTGAGTTCCCTCATATTCCTGTTCATTGCTATGTGTCAATGCCCCAGTGGGGCTCTCCACCACGGCGAAGCCATGGAGAAGTCTGTGGCTAACCGATCAGCTCGAAAACGTTGAAGATCGGTAGATAGAGCGCGATCACCATGGTGCCGATCAACCCGCCAAGGACGGCAATCATGATCGGCTCGATAAGGCTGGTGAGCTGCTCCGTAGTCGACTCGACTTCTTGGTCGTAGAAGTCCGCAATCTTGTCGAGCATGGTGTCCAGAGCGCCGGTATCCTCACCAACCGCGATCATCTGCACGACCATCGGGGGAAAAGCCCCTTGGCCCGCGAGCGGCTTGGCAAGCGACTCTCCCCGCCGCACGGAGTCTTGTACTGCCCGGGTAGCATCCTCGACCACAATGTTTCCCGACGCCTCTCCCACGATGTCTAGCGCCTGCAGGATTGGCACTCCTGCTCGCACCATCGCCCCGAAGTTTCGAGCGAAGCGCGCGACAGCAATCTTCTGGACGAGCGAACCGAATACCGGAGCCCTCAAGGTCCACGGCTGGTATGCCCGGCGTACCGACTCCTTGTGCTTGTTCTTGCGCCACCAGACGGTGAAGACGATGATCGCGATGATCAACACGGGCGCGACGACCACCATGGCGTCCGACAAGTACACAAGCAACTGGGTGAGGAATGGTAGTTCACCACCGAGATTCTCAAACATCGTGGCGAAGACCGGAACGATGAAGATCAGCATGGCCGCGGTCGCGAGAATGGCAATACAGAAGACGACGACGGGGTAGGTCATCGCGGACTTGATCTTCCCTCGGAGCTTCACTTCGTTCTCGAAGTTCTCGGCAATCGACACGAGGACGTCGTCGAGAAATCCGCCGATCTCTCCCGCTCGCACCATGTTGATCATGATCGGTGGGAAGGTCTGGGGGTGACGACCGATCGCCCGCGAAAAGGCGCTGCCGGTCTCCACATCACTGCGAACCTCGCCGAGAACCCTTTGCAGAGCCTTGTTCTCTGTCTGATCAGCAAGAATGCTCAATGCTCGCAGCAGAGAGAGCCCTGCTGAGATCATGGTCGATAGTTGCCGAGCCATGATCGCGATGTCCTTGAGCGTGATGCGTTCGCCCAACCCAGGAATGGTGATCTCGGCGTTAAGGCCCTTTCCGCCAGCCTCATCTACAGCAAGCGGGGTGAGGCCGCGCTCGCGAAGACGCGTCGCTACAACGTCGGGCGAAGGTGCCTCCATCGACGCCTTGTGGACCTTGCCTGCGTGATCACGCGCAGTGAACGCGTATTCCTTCGTCGCGGTTGCCATCTCGTCGACTCTCTCCTCAGGCCCTTTGCCCGGCTCGGCCGCAAAGACGTGTGAACTCCTCGAAGGAATGGCAAACATCGACGGCATCGTCATAGGTCACCACGCCAGACTTCACCAGTTCTGCCAGGTGTTGGTCCATTGCCTGCATCCCCAGAGCAGCGCCTGCTTGCATCGCAGTGTGGATCTGGTGGGTCTTGCCCTCACGAATGAGGTTACGAATGCCGGGGTTGGCCACCATTAATTCGACCGCAACCGCGCGCCCAGGACCGTCGCCGCGCGGCAAGAGCGTTTGACACACAACGCCTTGGATCGCAGATGCTAGCTGAGTGCGTACTTGACCCTGCTGCTCCGCCGGGAACACGTCGATCACGCGGTCGATGGTCTGAGCTGCGTCCTGAGTGTGCAGGGTGGCGAAGACTAGGTGACCCGTCTCTGCAGCGGTCAGGGCAACCTGAATTGTCTCGAGGTCGCGCAACTCACCAATCAGGATGACGTCTGGGTCCTGGCGCAACACATGCTTAAGCGCTGTGGCGAATGACTTCGTGTCGGCGCCCACCTCACGCTGGTTGATCAGCGACCTCTTGTGCCGGTGAAGAAACTCGATGGGGTCCTCGACCGTCATAATGTGTCCGCTGCGAGAGCGGTTCGCGAGATCGATGAGTGAGGCAAGGGTGGTGGACTTGCCCGAACCTGTGGGTCCCGTGACGAGAACTAAGCCGCGGGCGAGGTAAGCGAATTTTGAAACCGCCTCCGGTACGCCGAGCGATTCGAGCGGCTTGATTTCGTAAGGAATCACACGGAACGCCGCGCCGACGGCGTTGCGCTGGCGGTAGAGGTTGACGCGGAACCGGGACTCACCGATCAACGAATACGAGAAGTCCAGCTCGAGCTGCTCGTCAAACGTCTCGCGCTGTTTTTGGGTGATGACAGAAAACAGTGAGCGTTGGATACCCTCGGGCGTTTGGCGGGGCATGCCTTCGATCGGCTGCAGCGCGCCATCGACTCGCATCATCGGCGGGGCGCCCGATGTGATGTGCAAATCAGATGCGCCGGCTGCGAGCATCGCACGTAAGGCGCCCTGGAGGTCCAGGTCGCCTTCCTGAGCTCCGGGAGCGACACCTAATCGGGCGCCGCCGCCAGGTGAAGGCCGCACCCCGCCTGTAGGTACGCCCACCGGCGGCCGTAGGTGCTGCGTGCCCCCACTAGGAGCTCCATGGGGTGCGCCGGCAGCCTGACCTGAAACGCGGCCTGCGCCCGTCGCCGACGTCAATGGCGTGGCTTGCTGGGGTGATGGCGCCGCTGCGGGACGGGCCGCGGGCGTCGGAAAATCTTCCGGCCGCTCGGGCAGGTCCTCGGGCATGAAAGACGTCATCGCACTTCCCTCAACTTCTCGACGGAGCCCCTCGCACCGCCGACGCAGACACTATCGGCATCTGATTGCAGGCACATTAACCGAAACGCGCTATTTGACCACACGGAGCAGCTCCTCCACCGACGTGGTGCCATCGAGCACCTTCGCCCAACCGTCCATCAGGAGCGTCTCCATGCCGTTCTCGTGCGCGGCACGAGCGATCTCGGCCGACGAGGCACGCGCCACAGCAAGTCGCTCGATCTCCTCGTTGATACTCATGACCTCGTGGAGCGCCACGCGACCTCGGTATCCGGTACCGGAGCAGCGCTGGCACCCCTCGGGGCGCAGTACCGTCGGGAGCGGTGTGCCAGGCACCCACCCCACGTTGACGGGGATCTCGGCCTCGGACTCGATCTGGTACTGCACGGCACAGTGAGAGCACAGTCGGCGCGCCAGACGCTGGGCCACCACACAGTCGACAGCGGAGCCCACGAGGAACGGCTCGATGTCCATCTCGATCAAGCGCGTCAGTGCCGAGGGCGCGTCGTTGGTGTGCAGCGTCGACAGTACCAAGTGACCGGTGAGCGCCGCCTCGATGGCAATCTGTGCCGTCTCGCCATCGCGCACCTCACCGAGGAGGACCACATCAGGGTCGGCACGCAGGATGGACCGCAGCGCAGACGCAAACGTCAGTCCCGCCTTCGGGTTCACCTGCACCTGGTTGATGCCGGGGATGCGGTACTCGACCGGGTCCTCGACCGTGATCACGTTGATCTCGGGCCGAGCGATCTGGTTGAGCGTCGCATACAGCGTGGTCGACTTGCCCGAACCAGTCGGACCTGTGACGAGAATCATGCCGTACGGCTTGGTGAAGTTCTTCGAGTACGCCTCGTAGTTCTTCTGTCGAATGCCTAGATCCTCGAGCTCGAGCGTCGCCGTCGAGTTGTCGAGGATACGCATGACGACCTTCTCGCCCCACACCGTCGGCAGCGTCGCGACACGGAGGTCGACCTTCTTGCCGTTGTGCGAGACCGACAGACGGCCGTCCTGCGGCTTGCGCCGCTCGGCAATATCGATGTCCGCCATGATCTTGATGCGCGAGATGACGCCGCCCTGGATTGCCTTGGGCGCGTTCTGCATCTCGTGCAGCACGCCGTCGATGCGGTAGCGCACACGAACGTCGCGTTCCTGGGGCTCGATGTGGATATCCGAGGCGCGGTCCTGGATGGCCTGCGTGATGAGCAGGTTGACGAAGCGCACGATGGGCGCGTCGTCCTCGACCGCCGTCGACATGTCGGACAGGTCGGCGGCGTCGGCCTCTTCGTTGATAGCGCCCTGGAGTTCGCTGAGCTCGGCATCGGACCGGCAGTAGCGATCGATGGCGTTCAGAACGTCGTCGTGCGACGCCACCACCGGCAGGATCTGCATGCGTGTGATGGTGCGGATGTCGTCGACGGCCACCACGTTGCCGGGGTTCGACATTGCGATCTTGAGGATGTCGCCGTCGATCTGGATGGGCAGCGCCGCGTGACGACGACAGACCGTGTCCGGCACCAAGGCGACGGCGGCGCGGTCCACCGGGAAGTCACCCAGCTCGACGAACTCCATGCCCACCTGGTTGGCGAGCGCGCGAACCAGTTGACCCTCGGAGATCATCCCCATCTCGACGAGGGTGCGGCCCAGCGAGGCACCACGAGAGCGCTGCTCATCGATGGCGTCCATCAACTGGTCCTCAGTGAGGACGCCGTCCTCCATGAGGATGGCACCAAGCTGCTTCACGTATTACCCCTCAGCGAAATGTTTCGAACGAAGGGTATATCGACCGCGCCTTGAATGAGAAGGACCTCAGACTTACTGTGATACTTCCGACACGCGGTCAGACTCGCGGCAACTGTTCCGCCATCACCTCGAGCGGAGCCTCGTGGCCCGTCATGAGTCGCACCTGCTCCCCCGCCTGGTGCAGGAGCATCCGTGTACCAGGCACAAAGACTCCTCCAGCCGCGGCCCATGCGAGCCCCAGCGGGGTCTCGAGCGGCGAGTACACGGCGTCCAACAGCACGGCGCCACGACGTACGGACCCCAGAGCGGCACCCAAGGCGGCCCCGGCATCGGCCGGAACCGTGGAGACGACCGCCTCGGCATCGGCCAGGAAGGCTGGCGCGTCCTCGAGCGGCACGAACCGCGGCTCGACGCCCATCTTGGTCGCCGCACGCATGAGCCCGCCGGCGCGAGCGCGGTTGCGCACCGCCACCACGGGACGGGTGACGCCAATGCGCCCTAGGGCGGCCAGGGCCGAGGTCGCCGTCGCTCCCCCGCCGATCACCACACCTTCCGAAGCGGACGAAACCCCGCCCTCGGCCAGCGCCGCCACCACGCCGTGCACATCGGTGTTGGCCCCCACCAACTGCACGCGCGGCCCCACGGGCTGCACCACCACGGTGTTGATGGCGCCCACCAGCTTGGCCATGGGCTCGACGAACTCCACCAGGGGCAGCGCCGCAACCTTGAGCGGCATGGTCAGCGACAACCCGCCCCACGTGCCGTCGAGCGCGTCGATGAACGCCGGTAGCGACTCCTCGGTCACGTCGTACGCGTCGTAGGTCCAGTCCAGACCCAGCGCCGCATAGGCGGCGCCGTGCAGCGACGGCGACAGCGTGTGCGAAATGGGGTGGCCCAGCACGCCCGCCTTGCGCGGGCCGCTCGTCACCGACCTACTCCTCGTCGGACGACGACGAGTCGTTCTCCGCGATCCACGCCTGGAGCTGGTCCACGTTCTTGAGGTGCTCGTCGTAGGTCTCGGCGTACACCGTCTCACCGGTGTTGAGGTTGACCGTTACGTAGTACAGGTAGTCGTGCTCCGCGGGGTTCACGGCCGCCTCGATGGACGCCTCGCCCGGGTTCGCGATGGGACCCGGCGGGAGTCCGGCATACATGTACGTGTTGTACGGCGAGTCGATCTCGCGCTCCTCCGTGGTGGTGAACGCACCCTCCGACGGGCTGAGGTACTTGATGGTCGCGTCCAGCTGGAGCGGCATGTCGATCTCGAGGCGGTTGTAGATGACGCCGGCGATCATGGGGCGATCCTCGTCGAGCTTCGCTTCCTTCTCGATGAGCGACGCCACGGTGACGATCTCCTGGCGGTCCTCCTCGGCGACGTCGTACTTGTCGAGCGTCTTGACCGTCTGAGCGATCATCGTCGAGAGCACCTCGGCCGGCTGCACGTCCGGCGTGAAGGTGTAGGTCGAGGGGAACAGCCAGCCCTCGAGGTTGCCGTCGGCAACCTCGGGCAGGCCCAGCGCGTCGGTGTCCTCGGCGATGGCCTCGACGTCCTCAAGCGAGTACTCGGTGAGGTTAGCGATCGACTGCAGGTAGTAGTCGACGCGGTAGCCCTCGGGAATCGTGATCTTCAGCTCGTCACGGTTCGCGGGGTCGAGCAGCGCGTCCATCGCATACTCGGCCTTCATTTCCTTCTGCATGAAGTAATAGCCGGGGGTAATGGACTGGGCCTCGTCGGGACGCGAGTTCGCCTCTTGGATGAACGCGTCCGTGGAGGCAACCACGCCGGCCTCGTACAGCGTCTGCGCGATGTCGTAGCCGGAGTCACCGGGCTCGATGACCACCTGAACAACGCCCTGGCCGGCGCCCTCGAAGTCGGCGACGGAGTCGTCGCCTCCGCCGCCCCCGAAGGAGCTCACGAAGTTGTACGCCACCGACATGCCGATGGCGAGCAGCACCACCGCGACCACCGAGATGATGGCGGTCCACTTACGCCTGGCCGCGCGTCGCTTCTGACGCTGCAGGCGTCGCAGGTCCAGCGACGTCGTCGTGGTCGACTCGGCCTCGAATAGATCAGTCATCTCCACCCTCACGCGGGATCATCTCAGTCACCCTATCCAGATTTCCCCGACGTTCAATGTCCAACGCGCTTTCCAGGATCACCACGGCGGCTGCCTGGTCGATCACCTGACGCTGCTGCTTCGCGTTGCGTCCGGCCTGCCTCATGGAGGCCGATGCCGTGGTCGTCGAGAAACGCTCGTCCACCAAACGCACGGTCACCCCGCATCGTTCCGACAGTTGCGTCGCGACGTCCCTGGCATCCTCGGCAGAGGTGCCCTGGGCGCCCGACAGCTTCCGGGGCAGGCCCACGAACACCTGCGTGGCCGCCTTGTCGGCGACGATCGCCGCCAACTCAGCCACAGCATCGGCCGTCTTGCCCTTCACGCGCTGCACCGTGGTGACCGGGAAGGCCATGAGGCCGTCCGGGTCCGATGCCGCGACGCCGATGCGGACCGTGCCCACATCGACGCCCAGGCGTACTCCCCGTTCCATGCAGTCCTTAGCCGCGCGCCTGAATCGCGTCGCGCACGGCGGTGAGCGCTTCGCCCACCTTGGCCGGGTCCTGACCGCCGCCCTGGGCGAGGTCGGGCTTGCCGCCGCCACCCCCGCCGAGGGTCTGCGCCGCGACCTTCACGAGGTCGCCGGCGCGCACGCCCGCGTCGCGCGCGGGGCCGTTGGTGGCGATCACGATCTGGGGGCGACCGTTGATGACGGCCGATGCCGCCACCACCACGGGGTTCGCGTCACCCAGGCGGGTGCGGACGTCCGTGACGAGCGTGCGCAGGTCGTCGGAGTCCGCCGCGGTCGCCGACTCGTGGGCGACGAGCTGGACGCCGTTGACGTCCGTCGCCGTGGCGACGAGGTCGCCGGCCACCTGCTGCATGGCCTGCGCGCGGTACTGCGCGAGCTGCTTCTCGGCGTCGCTGAGGCGCGTCAGCAGGCCGCCGATGCGGTCGCTGAGCTCCTCGGGGCGCGCCTTGAGTGTGCCGGTGAGCTCGGCGACGATCGAGCGCTCCTTGGCGAGGTGGCTGAACGCGTCCGCGCCCACGAGCGCCTCGATGCGGCGCGCGCCGGAGCCGACGGAGCCCTCGGACGTCACCGTCAGGAGGCCGATCTGGCTCGAGTTTGCGACGTGGGTTCCTGCGCACAGCTCGCGCGAGAAGGGTCCGCCGATCTCCACCACGCGCACGCGGTCGCCGTACTTCTCGCCGAACAGCGCCATGGCGCCGAGGTTTTTGGCCTCGTCGAGGTTCATGACGTTGGTTGCGACCGGGAGTTCCTCGCGGATGGCGCGGTTGGCGATGCCCTCGATGTCCTCGCGGGCCATGGCCGAGACCGGATTGCGCCACGAGAAGTCGAGGCGCATATAGCCGGGCTTGTTGTAGGAGCCGGCCTGGTTCGCGTCGGTGCCGAGCGTCTCGTGGATCGCGGCGTGGATGAGGTGCGTCGCGGAGTGCGCCTTCGACGCATGGTGACGGTTGACGGCGTCGACCTCCGCGGAAACCTGGTCGCCCGCCGCGATCTCGCCCTCCGTCACGGTCACCGTGTGCACGATGACGTCCGCGACGGGCTTCTGCACGTCGATGACGTGGAGCGTCGCGTTAGCACCCCGGATCTCGCCGGTGTCCGCGTCCTGGCCGCCCGACTCCGCGTAGAACGGGGTCTCGGAGAGGATGACCTCGACGGTGTCGCCGGCGGTCGCCACGGGGACGGACACGCCGTCCTTGATCACGGCCGCGACGGTGGTCGCGAGGCTGAGTTCGTCGTATCCACGGAAGACGGTGGGCGTGAGGGCCTGGTAGACACCCACGTCCGCGTGGCCGCCCTTCTTGGCCTTCGCGTCGGCGCGGGCGCGCTCCTTCTGCTCGGTCATGAGCTGGCGGAAGCCCGCCTCGTCGACCGTAAGGCCCTGTTCGGCCGCCATCTCGAGGGTGAGGTCAATGGGGAAGCCGTGGGTGTCGTGCAGCTCGAACGCCGCGGAGCCGGGCAGGCTGGTGCGGCCGCCCTGCTTGGCCTTCTCCACCGCGGTGTCGAGGACGGTGGTGCCCTTGACGAGGGTGCGACGGAACGCGTCCTCCTCGGTGGCGGCGACGTTCGCGACCTTGTCGATGGTGAGGTCGAGCTCGGGGTACGAGGGACGCATGGACTCGTACGAGGTGCGCACGAGGGTCTCGATCGCGGGGTCCTCGACTCCCATGAGGCGCATGGCGCGCACAGTGCGGCGGATGAGGCGACGCAGCACGTAGCCGCGGCCCTCGTTGCCGGGCGTGACGCCGTCGTGGATGAGCATCATCGACGAGCGGATGTGATCCGCGACCACGCGCATGCGGACGTCGTTGGTCTCGTCGGTCTTGTACGTGAGGCCGGAGAGCTCCTGCGCCTTCGCGATGACGGGGAACACCTCGTCGATCTCGTACATGTTGCCCACCCCCTGCTTGAGGTAGGCGATGCGCTCCAGGCCCGCGCCGGTGTCGATGGCCTTCTGGTCCAGCTCCTTGATGAGCGGGTAGTCCTTGCCGTCGCCCGCTCCGCGCAGGAACTGGTCGAAGACGAGGTTCCAGATCTCGAGGTAACGGTCGCCACCGGGGTCGACCGTGCCGCCGACAGCATCGGGACCAAACTCGGGGCCGCGGTCGTAATGCCACTCGGCGCAGGGTCCGGCGGGGCCGGGCTGGCCCGTGTCCCAGAAGATCTCCTCGCGGGTGAGCTTCACGATGTGCTCGGGGTCCACACCGACGTTGGTGAGGGCGCTGAAGGCTTCCTGGTCCTCGTTCCAGATGGTCACCCAGAAACGCTCGGGGTCGAAACCGTACTTGCCTTCGCTCTCGGGACCCGTGAGGAGATCCCAGGCGAAGTCGATGGCGCCTTCCTTGAAGTAGTCGCCGAACGAGAAGTTGCCCAGCATCTGGAAGAACGTGCCGTGACGGGTGGTCTTGCCGACCTCCTCGATGTCCTTGGTGCGGATGCACTTCTGGACAGAGGCAATGCGCGGGTGCGGCGAGGTCTCGGTGCCGATGATGTACGGGATGAACGGCACCATGCCGGCGACGGTGAAGAGGAGGCTGGGGTCCGGCGAGACCAGCGGTGCGCTGGGCTCGATGTGGTGGTCCTTCGACTCGAAGTAGTCGATCCAGCGCTGCCTGACGTCAGCGGTGCGCATCCTGTCCTCCGTTACGGATGGTGCGGGCTCACGGGCCGTACGGCCCGGCTCCCCGGGTGAGGGTGGCATCGGCCATAGGACGGCGGCCGATGCCGGGGTCGGGTTTCGTACCCGACCCCGTCAAGTATGACAAAGCCGCTGGGCCCGGACGGACCGGAACCCAGCGGCTGAGTGTGTCTTGGGTGTACTGCGCTCGCTTAGCGGGCGTAGTACTCGACGACCAGCTGCACCTCGCAGGTCACGGGGACCTCGGCACGCTCGGGGCGGCGGACCAGCTTGGCGGTCAGCTTCTCGAGGGTGACGTCGAGGTAGTCCGGAACCTCGGGGAGCACGTCACGGTGCGCGCCGGCGGCGGCAGCCATGTAGGGCTCCATGGTGACGGCCTTGGGCTTGACCTGGATGGTCTGGCCGGGCTTCACGCGGAACGAGGGGCGGTCGACGATCTGACCGTCCACGAGGATGTGGCGGTGCAGAACGGCCTGACGGGCCTGGAGGATGGTGCGGCCGAAACCGGCACGCAGCACCAGCGCGTCGAGACGCATCTCGAGGAGCTCGACGAACGCGTCACCGGTACGGCGTGAGTCCTTACGGGCCTCCTCGAAGACACGGGTCATCTGCTTCTCACGCAGGCCGTACTGGGCGCGAAGACGCTGCTTCTCGCGCAGACGAACGGCGTAGTCGCTTTCCTTGCGGCGAGCGGTACGACCGTGCTCGCCGGGCGGGTAGGGACGCTTCTCGAAGTGCTTGACAGCCTTGGGCGTCAGAGCGAGGCCCAGGGCACGCGAAAGACGCACCTGGCGGCGCGCACGCTGTACTGAAGTCATTCTTGGATGTTCCTTGCTTGTTGCCTCTGACATGAGGACGCGGTCGTCCCCACTCAGATCATGAGAGATGTCGCGGCGACAGCAGCCAACCGTCCGCGAGGGCTCAACTATGTTAGCAGGACTCGTGGTGGATGTCTCGGGTGCGACGCGCCGATGATGAGCGTGGCGCCGGCCGTCAAAGGTTCAAGGCCAGAACCAGGGCCGCGACCGCCATGATGGCAACGACAGGAGTCATGGTCGCACGCTCGTGGCGCGAGCGGGAGATGGCGTTGGGGACGATGTTGAGCGCCAGGATCGCGGTGAGGATCCAGATGGCGGCGGTATCCGTGGTGGCGCAGGTGAGGTCCGTGACACCCGCGGCCTCCAGCGTGATCCACGCCATGACCGCGTAGACCACGACGGTGACGGCCGATGCGATGCGCCACTGCCACGGCAGCGTGCCCTCATGTTGGCCGCCGAACGCGTAGCTCCCCAGCGGCGCACCACTCGCTAGGGCGATCTGAAACACCGCGAGGGCTGCGAGGAGTGCCAGCAGAATGACGGCGACAAAGGTCGCGAGCATGGGCGGCAGGCTAGCGGATGGTCTCGCGCGGGCGCGGGCGCGGGCGCTGGCGCTGGCGCTGGTGCGCGTGTGCGGGCGCTCGTGACGGGCGCGGGCGGTGGTGACGCGTGCTGGCGCAGGTGACGCGCGAGAGGCGTCGTTCCCAGCCCGGCGAGCAGCATTCGCCCATCCCAAGATTTCGCGAGACGCTCGCGGCGCGAGTCGGCTCTTGGTGGGCTGTTCCTATGAGCTTTTCATCCGACGTCGACGCCCTGGCAGCCCAGGTGCGTGCCATGGGCAGTATCGGCGATGTGAGCAAACTCGCCGACGACGAGTTCCTGGGCGACCAGGCTTCGGTCGCGAAGCTGGTTCAGGCGTCGAACGCATTGCTCGCCCGCTATGCGGCCGAGCTGGCGAGGCGTTCGGGTCCGCACGCCATCGGCCGCGAGGACCTCGCCCGCAAACACGGCCACCGCTCCCCCGCGGGAATGATCGCCACCATCACCGGCGACACGATGGGTCACGCCCGCCAGCTCATCAACGCCGGCGGCGCCTGGCGTCCCCACGAGGACGCACCGAGACCTGTCGAGGTCACGAGCAACGGTGACGACCGCAACGGCGCTGGCGATGGTGCGATCGACGCGAACCCGACGAATTCCCAACCGGCTCCGACCCCGGGCCCGCGGTACCCGCTCGTGACATCGGCCCAAGCGACCGGCGATCTGTCCATCCCCGCCGCGGGTGTCATCACGGAGGCACTGGACCGCATCGCTGAGCGGGTCGAGCGCACTGACCTTCCCGTCTACGAGTCACGATTCGTGAGCCGCGCTCGTACTCTCAACCTTCGCGAGGTCTACGCGATGGTCGACCAGGCCGAGGCGCTCCTCAAGGCCCCCGAGCTCCAGGCGCGCGAAAGGCTCGCGACCAAGAACCGATCCGTGACCTGGCGCGAGGAACACGACGGCATGTGGACGCTGACGGCGCGCCTCGACGTTCCATCCGCGGCAGCCGTGAAGACCACGATCGAGCAAATCGCCCGGCGACAGTTCCGCAACCGCCGCGACGGCGACCGCACCGAGCCCGACACGCGCACCACCGTCCAGGTCCGTGCCGACGCGCTCACGTGGCTATGTCGGCACGCCATCGCATGCAAGGAGACGGCAGCCCACGGCGTCGTCACCACGATAAATGTCCGCATGGACCTTTCCGACGTCATCGAAGGGGCCGGAGTCGCGACTATCGACGGGATGACCACGCCGGTCTCCGTCGCCACCATGCGCCAGCAGGCGTGCTCCGCGCAGTTCTTCCCACTGGTGCTCGGTGGCGACGCCGCCATCCTCGACGTCGGCGAAGCCGAACGCGGCTTCACTCCCGAACAGATCACCGCGATCGTCGAGCGGGACGGCGGATGCGCCCGGTGCCATCTGCCACCCGAACACTGCGAGATTCACCACATCAAGTGGTGGTTCCGAGACAAGGGGAAAACCGATCTGGCCAACGGCATCGCGCTATGCGTGGGCTGCCATCACGACATCCACCGGGAAGAATGGGGCATCGAGATCAATGGCCGCGAGGTGTGGTTCATCCCACCCACATCCGTCGACCCCGCACGACGTCCACGACCCGGCGGACGCTTCGCGCTCGACATCGGCCGGGACCTCGCCGGGTACCCACGAGCCGTGCCGTCACCCGGCGCGGATGTCAGTGGCCACTGAGACGCTCGGGCCATGATCAAGTGGAGATAGTCGCCACCTTAGGACTCGGTGCGCCCCAGCATGTCTCGGATGCGCGTCATGCGGTCAGTCACCGTGCGTTCGAAGCCGAACTCGGTGGGCCGGTAATACTGCGCTCCTCGCAATGCGTCGGGCAGGTACTCCTGGTGGGCGACACCGCCGGGTGCGTCGTGCGAGTACACGTAGTCCTTTCCGTGGCCGATGCGTTCGGCGCCCGCGTAGTGCGCGTCACGCAGGTGCTCGGGCACCACGCCGGCTTTGCCGGCGCGCACATCGGCGATCGCGGCATCGATCGCGCGATACGAACGGTTGGACTTCGGTGCCGTCGCCAGGTATGTGGTGGCCTCCGCGAGTGGGATGCGCCCCTCGGGCATCCCGATGAAGCTCACCGCATCGGCCGCTGCCTGCGCAATGACCAGGCCCTGAGGATCGGCCATGCCGATGTCCTCCGACGCCAAGATTACGAGGCGCCGCGCAATGAAGCGCGGATCCTCCCCCGCGACCACCATGCGTGCCAAATAGTGGAGCGCGGCATCGACGTCGGATCCCCGTACCGACTTAATGAACGCGCTGATGACGTCGTAATGCTGGTCGCCCGACTTGTCGTAGGCGACGAGAGCGGCGTCCATGGTGCGCTCGGTGATCTCGGCCGTGATCTCCGGCAAAGCGTCAGGCGCGGTGGAGCCCTTGGCGAGTGCGGCATCGGCCACCGCCTCGAGAAGCGTGAGCGACTTGCGGGCGTCGGCGCCGGCCACGCGCAGGATGTGGTCTCGCGCCTCGGGCGCGAGCGTCACCCGTCCGCCGAGTCCGCGCTCGTCGGCGAGCGCGCGGTCGATCAGCGCTCCTAGGTCCTGGCTCGCGAGCGGCTGAAGCGTCAGGAGCAGTGACCGGGATAGCAACGGTCCGACAACCGAGAAGCTCGGGTTCTCGGTCGTGGCGCCAATGAGCGTGACCCAGCGGTTCTCGACCGCCGGCAGGAGCGCGTCCTGCTGGGTGCGTGTGAAGCGGTGGATCTCGTCTACGAACAGGACCGTCTCGCGCTCTCCGGTGGCGATGCGACGCTTGGAGTCGTCGATGACGGCTCGCACATCCTTGATTCCCGCCGTGACCGCAGACAGTTCTACGAAGCGACGGGATCCAGCGACCAGGTACGCGAGCGTGGTCTTGCCCGTGCCGGGCGGACCCCACAGGATGACGGAGGTCGCGGGCGCGTTTTCCCCGACGAGGCGGCGGAGGGGGCTTCCCTCGGTCAGCAGGTGCGACTGTCCCACCACTTCGTCGAGGGCGCGCGGACGCATGCGAACCGCGAGCGGTGCGTTCGGGCCGGGCTCGGGAACGCCACTGCCGGTGCGCTCGGTGGATTCGAACAAGTCCATGGCTGCCACTGTAGGCGTCCCCAGTGACTCCCCCGCGCGCACGAGCGCGCTCGCGGCGACACGCGCGCACAAGTACGTGGAGACGTACGCGGACCCGCACGCGCAGACGTGCGGGGGCGTCCACGAGCGCGCGAGGGCTCCTGCTGGAGTGCGCATACGGTCACGGCGGGCGAGCCCGCGCACGGTGGGCGTCTTGACATGCGCCATCAATTGCAACACTTCTTTTGAAAGAGTACTTTCAATACATGAGCACCGCCGATGACTTCCCGTGGCCCGTACGCCAGATCACCGATGCACGCGAGCTGCGCGCCCTGGCACACCCCGTGCGCTTTGCACTGCTCGACCTCCTTGCGGAGGGCCCTCTTACCGCGAGCCAATGTGCCGAGAGGCTGGACCAGACCCCGGCGAACTGCTCGTATCACTTGCGCCAGCTCGCGAAGTACGGACACGTGCGCCGCGCAGCCGGCGGCATCGGTCGCGAACGGCCGTGGGAGGCACGCGACGAGGGCATCTCCTGGTCCGCGGATGCCAACGCCAGCTCCGCCCAAGCGCGCGCCGGCGAGGCGCTCTCGGATGCGGTCGACGAGTATCGCTTCAGCGCGTGGCAGCAGTACCGGCGGCGGCGCGCAGACGAGGCGCCCGAGTGGCGCGAGGCGGACCTCTCAACCGACGTCGTGGCATGGATGACACCCGACGAACTTCGCGCTGTGAAGGAGGGACTCCACGCGCTCTTTGCTCCGTTCGTGTCGCGCGACAGTGATGCTGCCGCGCGGCCCGAAGCGGCACGCGCGGTGCGGTTCTTCGGATACGCATACCCGGGTGCGGCGTCGCCCGAGCGCGCGGACTCCCCTGCTCCCTCGGAAGGCGACGCATGAGCGCGACCCTGACGGCGCACCGGCGCCGGTTCGTCGTCCTCACCGCCCTGCGATGGCTGCCCACGGGCGTCGTCGTGCCCGTCCTGGTCTTGTTACTGAGCCAGCGCGGACTGTCGCTAGCAACTATTGGACTTCTCACGGCGGTGCACTCCGCGACAACGTTCGTCCTGGAACTACCCACGGGCGGCCTGTCCGACGTGGTGGGCCGCCGGCCCGTCCTGCTCCTTGCGGCCATGATGGGCGGCGTGTCGGCACTAGTGCTCGCGCTCGCCACGACCCCCGCGCTGCTCATGGTGGGCGCGGTGCTCATGGGAGCGTCACGCGCGCTCGACTCAGGTCCGTTGCAGGCCTGGTACGTCGACGGCGTCCATGCCGTTGATGCTCACGCCGACCTCACCACGGGGATGTCCCGCGCGGGGGTCGCAGAGTCGGCGTCCCTGGCCGTGGGCGCCCTGGCAGCAGGTGCGGTGGTGGCGGTCGCTCCCCTGCCCACGTCGGGCAGTCTGGTCGTGGCGCTGTCCGTGCCATTCCTGATCAAGGCAGCCCTCACCGTTCCGCAGGTCGTGGCGGTCGCCGTGTGGGTGCGGGATGAGGCGCAACCAGACGCGATCTCGCGCGCTGACGCGCCCGCGCATGCGAGCGCACGCGTGAGCGTCGGCGCGCGTGCGCGAGCGTCCGCGCGCGACGTACCGGCCACGGTCATGCGCGGCCTCCGCCTCGCACGCTCACGCGCGACCATCCGCCGGCTACTTCTCCTCTCGGGAGCCCTCGGCGTGGCTCTCGCGGGCATCGAACTCCTCGCGCCGGCCCATGCAGCCGCGCTGCTCGGCGGCGAATCGGCGGCCGCCGGCCCGTATTCGGTGCTGGTGACGGCCGGCTTCCTGGGGTCCGCCGCCGGCTCTTCGCTCGCTCCCCTCGCGGCGACGCTTGCGCGTCGCGACTCTCGCGCCGCCGCGCTAGGCATCGCCGGTGCGGCGCTAGCGCTCGTGGGCGTGGCCGCGCCCATCGCCGGCGTGGCCGCAGCGTGTTTTGTCGCGTTCTACCTCATGCTCGGCATCGCCGCACCACTGACTGACGTCCTGCTCCACCGGGAGGCGACGAGCCGTGAACGCGCCACCGTGCTCTCGCTCCAGTCGATGGCCCTGCAGGCAGCCGCCGTGGTGGCGACAGCGGCGCTCGGCGTCCTCACCGGCGTGACGTCGCTGCTCGTCGGCTTCACCGTCATTGCGGCCGTCCTGGCCACCGGAGCCCTCACCCTCGTGCGGTGGCCGGCGGCGAAGCCGGCCGCGGCATCGGCCCAAGGAACCGCCACGGTCTCGTGAGCGAATGGAGTCCTAGTGGGTCGCGTCGTAATAGTCGCGCGGGTCGAACACCGCGTCGACGTACGTGAAATTGCGCCACCGGTGAAAGACACCGCGGTCGCTATTGGTCCCGGTTCCGTCTGACGTATTGCCCTCGTACAGCCACACGCCGTAGCCATCGACGCGGTGCACGATGCCGGTGTGGCTCGCCCCGTTGCCGTCGTGCCAGTTCATGAGGACCACGTCGCCGGGGTCGAGGTCGGACAGACTCGGGTTCCAGTCGAGGACACCCTCGGAGCGCAGCCGCTGCTCGTAAGACGGCGAGCCGTAGCGGTCGTCGTAGTACTTTTCGCGCGGCACATACTGCGGATACCCCGCCGCTTCAAACACCCACGCGACGTAGACCTGACACCACGCGCTGCTGCCGCCAATCCAATCGTTGAACTTGTTGTCGCGCCACGACGGTTCCCGGTAGCCCACCTGAGACTTGGCGGCGGCGAAGATCTCGCTCGGATCCCACTCCACCTCTGGCGCGCTGTACGCGGGCGCCTTGTACGACGAGGACCCGAAGCCACGGAACAAGAATGCGGCCGTCGCGGCCCGCGAGGTTCCCCAGTACGGGCGGAAGGTACCGTCGGCGTACCCCGTGGTCATGCCCGTCTCGGCCAACCATGACACCTCCTTGTAGAACTTCGAGGAGGTGCGCATGTCCGAGAACCGCGACCTGGACGGCGGTGAGTACGACGGCTCCCCCTTGAACCGGTACAGGAACGCCGCCATCGCCGACCGGGAGATCGATTCGTCCGGGCGGAACGTGCCATCCGACCAGCCATACGAGATGCGCTGTTGATCGAGCCAGACGATCTCTCGGTAGAACTGGTCGCTACGGGACACGTCACGGAAGGGCGACGACGACGGCAACGACACGCCGGGGCGCCCAGCCAACCGGTACAGGAAGGCCGCGAACGCCTCGCGCGAGACCTTAGCTTCGGGCCTGAAGGAGAGGTCTGCGTACCCGGTAGTGATGCCCTTTGACGTCAGCCACGAGATCTCTCGGTAGAACTGGTGGCGGTCCGTCACATCGCGAAACCCCGTGGTCGCGGCGCCAGCGCTGCTGGCCGAGACTGGGATCGCGACGATGACCGCCAGCGCGGTGGCCAGCAACGCCACCAGCCGGTGAGCAGTCGTTCTCTGCGCGTTCGTGAGCCCATTCAGCGAAGCCATGCGCTTCACCCTAAGGTGCTGGCCTTCAGATTGCTCTCAGAACGCGGCGCCCGACCCAAATCCCTGCCCACATCGACCAAGCCCTCGACGACGGCCTGAACGGCGCGTCGCGCTGCATGGTCGGGACGTGCCAGCGCGACGATTGCCCTCGTCGCCTGCACGCCGGTGAGCGGAACCAGTCGATACGTGACGCTCGCAGGAGTGGAGTACCGCGGTAACAGACCGATGCCATGGCCCTGCTCAACGAGCGACTCCACCAGCCGGTTGTCGCGTACCTCCACGACACGGTCGAGCGGACGACCCGTCGCCGCCTCAATGCGCTCGTGAATGGTTGCGAAGGGGTAACCGCGAGGCACCGTCACCCATGGCTCACCCACGACATCCTGAGGGGTCAGTTCTGCGCGGCTCGCGAGGCGGTGCCCTGCGGGGACGATGACGTCGATGGGCTCGCGCAGCAGCACGCGTGACGCGAGATGCTCTGCGCCCAAAGGCACGTCTGCGATAAGGCTGTGGGCGATCACGATGTCGGCGTCCGCGGTGCGGGCGGCGTAGTCGGACTCCGCGAGGTCGAAGTCATCGAGCTCGATGCGGATCAGGGATTCGCGCAGGCGCGTGAGCAGTCCGGGGATGAGCGCGGCGCCAGCGCTGGGCAGCGTGCCGATACGCACCGTGCCGGCCGGCATACCGGTGCCCTCATCGAGCCGCGCCTGGACGCGGGACAGTGCGGTGAGGACGTCGTCCGCACCATCGGCGAGGATCTCGCCCGCCCAAGTAAGCCGTAGCCCGCGCGACGCAGGCTCGACCAGCTTCACCCCGAGTTCCTTCTCCGCAGTCCGCAGCTGCTGCGACAACGCCGATGGCGTGCGATAGGTGGCAGCCGCGACGGCGCCCAAGGTTCCGCGATCGCGCAGATCGCGGAGCAATTCGAGATGGCGGACCTCCATGTAGGCAACCTACATGCTTAACGCGTTAACTATTGCTTGTCGCTACACCACGTATCCCGGCAAGGTGAACGCATGCCCGCCCGTCACATCGCACTCGCTGTCCTGGTCGCCGTGCTCTGGGGCGTCAACTTCCTCGCCATCCACGCCTCGCTTGAACAGTTCCCCCCGCTGTTCTTGGTGGCTCTCAGGTTCGCCCTCATTGCGGTCCCGACCCTCCTGTTCGTGCCGCGGCCGAGGGTGCACACACGGTGGCTGATCGGCTACGGCCTCGGCTTTGGCACCCTGCAATTCCTCTTCCTCTACCTGGGCATGGCGGCGGGGTTCCCCACCGGACTCGCCTCACTTGTGCTGCAAGCTTCCGCCCCCTTCACCGTGGTGTTGGGAGCGGCGCTGCTGGGCGAGCGGTTGGGACGCCGCCACGTGGTCGGAATCGTGATCGCCACTGCGGGACTGACCACGGTGGGGCTCGCCTACGGCAGCACCGCACCGGTGGGCCCGTTCCTGCTGGTGCTCCTTGGCGCGCTCGGATGGGCGCTGGGCAACCTCAGCTCCCGCCAGGCACGCGCCGACAAGCCGCTCAACCTGGTGCTGTGGATGTCCGTCGTTCCGCCTCTGCCCATGCTGGCGCTGTCGCTCGTCGTGGAGGGACCGGCGGAGATCGGCCACTCGCTTGCGACATCGTGGTCGGCCGATGCCGTCCCCGCCTGGGCGGGCCTCGCCTACACCATCGTGCTGGGCACCCTGCTGGGATCGGGCATCTGGGTCTGGCTCATGGCTCGCCACCCCGCCGGGGCTGTCGCACCATTCTCGATGCTGGTGCCGGTCGTCGGGATCGCCACTGCGTGGCTCGTGTTGGGCGAACGTCCGTCCTGGCTCGAACTCGCCGGCGGCGTGCTGGTGGTGGGCGGCGTCCTATGGGCCTCGCGCGCGGGCGCTGGTGGGAGCGCGCGAGCGCGCGGGGCTGCGCAGACGCGAGCGGACGCTCGCGAAGACCGAGGCATTCGCGAGGCCCCGGGCACTCGTGAAGTGCCGGGCGCTCCCGAAGAACTGGTCACCCCTGAAGCCGCCGCCACACGCAAGGAAGACCGCCGGGGAGAGCCGGCCACCGCATCGGCCGCGGGCACTCCTTAGAAAATGCTAAGGGCGGGCCGCCCCCGCAGGGGCGACCCGCCATCACAGCGGTAGCGTCGATCAGACCGTGGCGGTCTCCTCGTCGTCCTCGGGAACGAAGTCCACGCCAGCCTCGGCGCGCTGCTCGTCGGTGATGGGCGCCGGCGCCGCGGTCAGCGGGTCGTAGCCTCCACCCGACTTGGGGAACGCGATGACGTCGCGGATGGAGTCCGCGCCCGTGAGCAGCGCCACGATCCGGTCCCAGCCGAACGCGATGCCACCGTGCGGGGGCGCGCCGAAGGAGAACGCCTCGAGCAGGAAGCCGAACTTCTCCTGCGCCTCCTCCTCGCCGATGCCCATCACCTTGAACACGCGCTCCTGCACGTCCTGGCGGTGGATACGGATGGAGCCGCCGCCGATCTCGTTGCCGTTGCAGACGATGTCGTAGGCGTAGGCGAGCGCGTTGCCGGGGTCGGACTCGAACGAGTCGAGCCACTCGGGCTTGGGGCTCGTGAACGCGTGGTGGACGGCCGTCCAGTTCGACGAGCCCAGCACCACGTCGTCGTCGCCGTCGTCGGCGTCAACGGCCTTGAACAGGGGTGCGTCGACGACCCAGCAGAACTCGAAGCGCTCGGGGTCCATGAGACCCAAACGGCGGCCGATCTCGAGGCGTGCGGCACCGAGAAGCGCGCGCGACTGGCCGGGCTTGCCCGCGGCGAAGAACACGCAGTCGCCCGGGTTGGCGCCGGTGGCCTCGGCGAGGCCGGCGAGCTCGGTCTCGGACAGGTTCTTCGCGACGGGACCGGTGAGGGTGCCGTCCTCCTGAACCAGCACGTACGCGAGGCCGCGCGCACCGCGCTGCTTGGCCCACTCCTGCCACGCGTCGAGGGTCTTGCGCGGCTGCGAGGCACCACCGGGCATGACGACCGCACCCACGTACTCGTTCTGGAACACGCGGAACGGGGTGTCCTTGAAGTACTCGGTGAGTTCGGTGAGCTCGAGGCCGAAGCGCAGGTCGGGCTTGTCGGAGCCGAAGCGTGCCATGGCGTCGTGGAACGTGATGCGCGGGATCGGGGTCGAGATCTCGACGCCGATGAGGCTCCACAGTTCCTTGACGATCTCCTCGCCCAGCGCGATGACGTCGTCCTGGTCGACGAAGCTCATCTCGATGTCGAGCTGCGTGAACTCGGGCTGACGGTCGGCGCGGAAGTCCTCATCGCGATAGCAGCGCGCGATCTGGTAGTAGCGCTCCATGCCGGCCACCATGAGCAGCTGCTTAAACAGCTGCGGCGACTGCGGCAGGGCGTACCAGGAGCCGGGCGACAGGCGCGCGGGAACCAGGAAGTCACGGGCGCCCTCGGGGGTCGAGCGGGTCAGCGTGGGCGTCTCGATCTCGAGGAACTCGTGACGGTCCAGCACACGGCGGGCGGCCTGGTTCGCCTTGGAGCGCAGCACCATGTTGGCGCGCGGCTGTGGGCGGCGCAGGTCGATATAGCGGTACTTGAGGCGCGCCTCCTCGCCGACGGTGACGTGCTCGTCAACCGGCATCGGCAGCGGTGCGGCCTCGTTGAGGATGGTCACCTCGGAGACGACGACCTCGATCTCGCCGGACGGCAGGTTGGGGTTCGCCGAGCCCTCGGGGCGCTCGCGCACCTCGCCGGTGACCTGAACGACGTACTCGTTGCGCAGGCTGTGCGCGATCTCCTCGCGGATGACGACCTGGGCGAAGCCACTGGCATCCCTCAGGTCGATGAAGGCCACGCCGCCGTGGTCGCGGCGACGCCCGACCCATCCAGCAAGAGTGACGGTGGTTCCGGCGTCGGTGGCGCGGAGGTTTCCCGCAAGGTGAGTGCGAAGCACGTGTACTGCCTTTCTGGGCACGCTAGACGGGCGTGCCTGTTCGCTGGGGGTTGCGTGTCCAGTCTAGGGCCGATGCCGCAGCCAGGTTCCGGGAAGAGTCCCAGTCCCGTACGGCGCGACTCAGGCGCGGACGATGATGGGGCGGGCGTCGCCCTCGGGCGGGAGCCAGGAGTCGGCATCGGCCGGCACCTGCTCGCCGCTACGGATGTCCTTGACCTCACCGTCGCCGATGGCGTTGTCGGCGTCTCCCCCGGCTCCGGGGAACCACACAAACGGGATGCCGCGCTTGTCCGCGTACTGGATCTGCTTGCCGAACTTCGCGGCGGATGGTGAGACCTCGCAGGCGATGCCGCGCGCGCGCAGCCGGTCGGCGATGACGGCCGAGGTGGCGCGGTGGTCCTCGTCGGTGACGGCAACAAGGACCGCGCTGGGCACGCCGCGGCTCGCGTGCGCGAGGCCGGCGCCGAGCACGCGGCTGATCAGTCGCGAGACGCCGATGGACATGCCCACGCCGGGGAAGCCGCCGCCCGCGACGAGCGAGTCATAGCGACCGCCCGAACAGATCGACCCGAGGTCCTCGTGGCCCTCGAGGAACGTCTCGTAGACGGAGCCGGTGTAGTAGTCCAGGCCGCGTGCGATGCGCAGGTCGGCTACAGCGGTGCCGGGCACCGCGGCATTGACGCCCTCGACGAGCGCCACGAGGGCGGCGATACCGTCCTTGAGGAGTTGCTCGGGCTCGGCGATGTCGTCGATGGTCTGCGTGGTGGCCCAGAGGTCCTCGACGGCCGCGGCGAACGAGCCGTCGGTGGCGCTGATGCGCGCGAGCTCCAAGATCGCGTCCGCGGCCGTAGCGGCCACACCCTTGTCGGTGACCTCGGCGCGCACGCCGTCGGGACCGATCTTGTCGAGCTTGTCGACGCTGCGCAGGGCACCGGCAACGTCGTCGATGCCCACGCCGCGGTAGAAACCCTCGACCAGCTGGCGGTTGTTGACGTGCATGCTGACGGCCGGGATCGGTAGCGCTGCGAGGGCGCGCGCCATCACGACAGCGACCTCGACCTCGAGGTGCGCGGGAAGGTTCTCGCGCCCCACCACGTCGATGTCGGCCTGATAGAACTCGCGGTAGCGGCCTTCCTGCGGTCGCTCGCCGCGCCAGACCTTCTGGATCTGGAAGCGACGGAACGGGAACGCGAGGTCGTTCTGAAACTCCTCGACGTAGCGAGCAAACGGCACGGTGAGGTCGAAGTGCAGACCCAGCTTGGCCTCGGAATCGGGCTCGGCATTCAGCCGGCCGAGGGTGTAGATCTCCTTGGCGGCCTCCGACTTGCCGGCGAGGCGGTCGAGGGTCTCGACGACGCGCGTCTCGATCTCCGCAAAACCGTGGAGCCGGAAGACCTCCTTGAGCGACTCGATGACCTGCGCCTCGACGACACGGTCAGTGGGCGTCCACTCGGGGAATCCGGACAGGGGTCTCACTCGGGCCATGACGACCATTGTTCCATCACCGCAGGTGTCGGGCGGGCACGGGTGGCTCGCGAGCGGGCGCTCGCGTCACGTGTGCGCACGCGCGCGAGCCCTAGACTGGCGCGCACGTCCATCGTCGATCGTTGAGGATCCATGACCACCAAGAAGCAGGCGCGCGCCCACGCCCAGCGCGAGCAGCGTAAATATGAAGCTCGTCAGGCCGCGAAGCGCGCCAAGCGCGAACACCGCATCCGCATCGTCGCTGCCATCACGGCCATCGCTCTCGTCGTGGGCGCAGGGTCGACCCTCATCGTGATGGCACTCCAGGACGACGACCCGAGTACACCGGAAGCGAGCACGAGTACGCCGTCGGCCACTGCATCGGCCGAGAGCGAGCCCGAGCTGGCGACCGGTTGGGCCACCTCGCCCGCTCCCCCGGACCCCAGCCTCGCGGAGGACCGCGAGTGGGACGTCACGATCGCTACCAACCTCGGGGACATCGCGGTGACGCTTGACGGCGTGGACGCGCCGCAGGCCACCGCGAGCTTCGTGGCGCTCGCCGAGGACGGCTACTTCGACCGCACCGAGTGCCACCGCCTGGTCACCGAAGGTATTTATGTGCTGCAGTGCGGCGACCCCTCCGCGACCGGCACGGGTGGCCCGAACTACTCGTACGGTCCCATCGAGAACGCGCCCGACGACGTGTACCCCGCCGGCACCCTCGCGATGGCGCGCCGTGGCGGCGACGCCGAGTCGATGGGCAGCCAGTTCTTCATTGTCTACGAGGACTCCACCATCCCGTCTGACGCGGCCGGCGGCTACACGGTGTTCGGGCAGGTCACTGAGGGTTTGAGTATTGTTGAGGGCGTTGCCAATGCCGGAACCATTACAGGCGAGCCCGACGGACAGCCGGCACAGTCCGTCATCGTGAACGAGGTGTCAGTATCGTGACCGCCCCCAAGCCCACCCCCAAGCCCGGCCCGCGCCCCGGAGCCCCCAGTCCCGCCGTCCTTGCCAAGCAGGCCACGCACCCCGTCAAGGTGCCTGTGGTCGCCGAGGTCTCGGACGAACAGATCGAAGCCGCGAAGAAGTTCGGCTCTGTCGACGGTGACGCCGTCGTCGTGACGATCGGCGAGGAGAAGGTGACCGTCGGCGAGGCCGCTGGTGACGACCCGCTCACCCCGTTCGCGAAGGCGTACTATGAGCTGGCCGCCTCGGTGGAGCGCTTCCACGCGCGCCTGTCGTCGGCCGAGCTGAGCCCCAAGGACATCGACGACTCGCTCGGCTCCATCGCCCCTCAGCTGGAAACCCCGGCCGTGGTCGGCGACATCGCCGCCCTGCGGGAGCGTTTCGAGATGGTCCAGAAGGAGGCGCTCGAGGCCCGCGAGAAGATCCAGGCCGAACGCGAGGCCGCCCGTGTCGAGGCTCTCGCCGCCCGCGAGCAGATCGTGGCGGCCGCCGAGGCCATCGCCGCCAAGCCCGAGGCGCAGGTCCACTGGAAGAACGACACTGCGGAACTGCGCTCGCTCCTCGACACCTGGAAGGAGGCGCAGCGCTCTAACGCCCGCATCCCCAAGGACGCCGAGCGCGAGCTGTGGAAGCGCTTCACGACGGCGCGTTCC
The DNA here is from genome assembly GCF_002090135.1 of Demequina sp. NBRC 110055. Lineage (GTDB taxonomy): Bacteria > Actinomycetota > Actinomycetes > Actinomycetales > Demequinaceae > Demequina. Next base: position 37,902 of record NZ_BBRL01000010.1, read on the forward strand.
GGGTTCGAGAAGGCGCGCAAGCACCACTTCGCCCAGCTCGACAAGGACAACGCCGACGTCGCGGGCCGCAAGGAGGAACTGGTCGCCCAGGCCGAGCGCCTCGCCCAGTCCACCGACTGGGACCGCACCGCCCGCGCTTTCAAGGACCTCATGGGCGAATGGAAGCGAGCCGGTCGTGGCCGCCGTAGCGTGGATGACGCGCTGTGGAAGCGTTTCCAGACAGCGCAGGACTCGTTCTTCGATGCCCGCCGTGCCGAGTCCGAGGCCGAGGATGAGGCCCTTGCAGGCAACGTGGAGGGCAAGGAAGCCGCGGTCGTCGAGGCCGAGGCACTGCTGCCCATTAAGGACCTCGAGAACACCAAGCGTCAGTTGCGCGCCATCCAGGACCGCTTCGAGGACGCCGGCCGCGTGCCGCGCGCCGACGTCGCGCGCCTGAACAAGCGCATGGGCGCCGTCGAGAAGGCAGTCCGGGACGCCGAGGATGCGCAGTGGAATTCGCGCAACCCCGAGATCGAGCGCCGTGCCACCGGTGCGGCCGCCCAGCTCGAGGCCGCTATCGCGGACCTCGAGAAGGACCTCGAGGCCGCCAAGGAGTCTGGCGACAAGCGCAAGATCAAGGAGGCCGAAGAGGCACTGAGCGCACGCCGCGCCTGGCTCGAGCAGATTCAGGGCGTCGTGTCCTGACCTGACAGCTTCCCGGAACCCCGGTCGCACCTCACGGTGTGGCCGGGGTTTCTGTTTTCTGGGGCCGATGCCGTCAGGTCACCGTCCGTTCACCCTTTCGCAAGGTGTCATCGCTACGGTGGCCCGATTCATCGAACCTGCGACCAGAAGGCTACCGATGCCCATTTTTCGGCGCGACGGCGTATCCATCCTCTTCGTCCACATCCCTAAGACCGGCGGAAGCTCCGTCGATGATGCGTTCAGGGACGCGGGATGGTCGGTCGCGTTGCATGACGGTGGCGGCGGTCGCGACTCACTCAACAGGCTCCGGCGATGCTCACCCCAGCACCAGCACGCGGCAATCCTCGAGTCCACGTTGCATGTGGATCGCTTCGACGCAATCTTCACGTATGTGCGAGAGCCCACACGCCGCGTGGTCTCGGAGTACGTCTGGCGGGCACGCAAGGCCGCCCAGCCCGACGTGTCTGGCACCGCTGTCGAGGCGTGGGTACGCGATAGCTTCGCCAAAGTCGCGACCAATCCCTACTGGTTCGACAACCACCTGCGACGGCAGCACGAGTTCCTCGTGCCCGGCACGCACACCTTCCGCTTCGAAGACGGCATCGAGACCGGCCTCGCCCGCCTCGCTGCCGCGACGGGACTCGACATTCCCTTGTCGGCGCCGCACCGTCTCAAGGGCAGCGCCATGACCGGCATCGACGCCACGGACGTCGTGCTCACCGATGCCGCTCGGGACATGGTCATCGACTTCTATCGGTCCGACTACGAGAGGTTGGGTTACCCGATCCCGGTACCGGTCGGCTGAGCGTTCTCGCGCGCGGGCGCTGGTGTGCGCACGGGCGCTGGTGTGCGCACGGGCGCTGGTGTGCGCACGGGCGCTGGTGTGCGCACGGGCGCTGGTGTGCGCACGGGCGCTGGTGCGCGCGCGGGCGAGGCTGACAACCGAGGTTTTCCACAGATCGGCCGTTCCCCCGGCGCTCAGCGTGTTGCCGGGCGAGACTGCGGGTATGTGGTTGATCTGGGAAGCTCAAGTGGGCACCGTGGCATATCGCCGGATGCTGCGGGACGACATCATCGTGCCCATGCTGCCCGGCGTGGCGCGAGCACCCGATATCGAGGATTGCCGGGGCATCCGCGCGGCGGCGTTGGCGACGCACTCCCGGCCTGGGCTTGTCGCCAGTGGTCTCGCGGCCCTGTGGGTCCACCTCGGGGGCACACCGCCAGAGACTCTCGACCTGGTGGCCGATGAGCACCGCCACCTGAGGTCGTGGACACCTTCCATGCCCAGCCGCATCCACGCGACGACATACGACTACGGCGACGCCGTCGCCCGGCCGGCCGATGCCCTCGTGGACGCCTTGCGATGGGCCGACCTCGGCATCGCCCTCCCCCGCGCTTTTCAACTCGTTGCCGCGGGCGCGGTGGACGCGGGGCTCGCGGTGCGCGCGCTCGACAGGATCTCGTCGCACGACCGCTCGTGGAAGCGAGCGTGGTCCGCATGGGGCGCACTTCGCGACGCACAGGGTTTGCCGATCCGCGTGGCGGCGCGGTGCGGCGACGAGCGCCGCAGCGGCAACGAGGCGCGCGATGCCGACAGCCCGCACCGCGGCGATACGGGCGCCGCTACTCGACTCGTCGAGATCCCGTGATGCGGCGCGCGTCATACACGCCGTCGATGCGGCGGATCGCGGAGAGCACCGCACCCAAGTGCGACGGATCCGCCATCTCAAACGTGAACGTGTTGAGCGCCACCCGGTCGCGGTTGGTGGAGACGTTGGCGCCCAGGATGTTCACGTGGTAGTCCGACAGCGCCTTGACGACATCGGACAAGAGTCGGTTGCGATCGAGCGCCTCGACCTCAATTTGCACCAGGAACGCGGCATCGGACTGGCCCGTCCACTGCACGTCGATAAAACGCTCGGCCTGCGAGTCGAGCGACGCGAGGTTCGCGCAATCCGCGCGGTGCACCGAGACACCATTGCCACGCGTCACGAAGCCGCGGATCGGGTCGCCGGGCACCGGGGTGCAGCACTTCGCGAGCTTCACGACCACATCAGACAACCCGTGCACGGACACGCCCACGTCGCCGCGACGCGCACGCTGATGTGCCGCCGTGCCAGGGCGGGTGATCTCGGTGACGTCCTCGTCGGCCCCCTCGGCGCCGCCCACGGCCTCCACCATGCGGGTGACGACGTCCGACGCCTGCTCCTTGTGCTCGCCAATGGCGGCGTAGAGCCCGTCGACATCCTCGTAGTGCATCTCCTTGGCGAGCGCCAGGAGCGTGGACTTCGACATGAGCCGCTGCATCGGCAGGTGCTGGCGCCTGATGGCCCGCGCGAGCATGTCGCGGCCGGTCTCGATGGACTCTTCGCGACGCTCACGCGTGAACCACTGCCGGATCTTGTTGCGTGCACGGGTGGACTGCACGAAGTCGAGCCAGTCGCGCTTGGGATGCGCGTTCTGGTCCGACGTCGTCAGCACCTCGACGGTGTCGCCGTTCTCGAGCGTCGAGTCGAGCGGCACCAGACGCCCATTGACCTTCGCGCCGATGGTCTTGTGGCCCACCTCGGTGTGCACCGCATAGGCAAAGTCGACGGGCGTCGCGCCTTGAGGCAGCGCCAGCAGGCGACCGCGCGGGGTGAACACGTAGACCTCGGCGCGGGAAATCTCACCTCGCAGCGAGTCGAGGAAGTCGGTGGGGTCCGCGGTCTCCTGCTGCCAGTCCGCGATCTGGCGCAGCCACCCCATGTCGTCCGAGCGACCGCCCTGACCCTTGACGGTCTCCTTGTAGCGCCAGTGCGACGCGAGGCCGTACTCGGCGCGACGGTGCATCTCGTGCGTGCGGATCTGCAGCTCCACCGGCTTGCCCGACGGCCCGATGACCGTCGTATGCAGCGACTGGTAGAGGTTGAACTTGGGCATCGCGATGTAGTCCTTGAAGCGACCAGGCACCGGCTGATACCGCGCATGCATGGCGCCCAGGACGGCGTAGCAGTCGCGCACCGTCGAGACCAGGATGCGGATCCCGACCAGGTCGTAGATGTCGGCAAGGTCGCGCCCTCGCACAATCATCTTCTGATACACCGAGTAGTAATGCTTGGGGCGCCCGGTGATCTCACCCTTGATCTTCATCTGGCGCAGCTCGGCCTCGATCTCGCCGCGAATCTCCGCCAGGTACTTCTCTCGCTCCGGCGCGCGCTCGGCCACCACGTCCACGATCTCGCCGTAGATCTTCGGATAGAGCGTCTTGAACGACAGGTCCTCGAGCTCCCACTTGATCGCGTTGAGCCCCATACGGTGCGCGAGCGGCGCGTAGATCTCGAGCGTCTCCTGCGCCTTGCGCCGGGCCGACTCGACGGGCACGTGCTTCCACGTGCGCGCGTTGTGCAGCCGGTCGGCGAGCTTCAGCAGCAGCACGCGGATGTCCTTGGCCATCGCCACGACCATCTTGCGCACGGTCTCGGCCTGCGCCGCGTCGCCGAACTTCACCTTGTCGAGCTTGGTGACACCGTCGACGAACTCAGCGACCTCGTCGCCAAACTCCTCGCGCAGGGTGTCGAGCGGATACGAGGTGTCCTCGACCACATCGTGCAGCAGCGCCGCACAGATCACGGACTCCGGCAGACCCATCTCCGCGATGATCTGCGCCACCGCAATGGGGTGAATGATGTACGGCTCGCCACTCTTGCGGGTCTGACCCTCGTGCGCCTTGGCCGCCACCTGATAGGCGCGTTCGATCTGGCTGGTCTTGCCCTTGGGATACATCCGTCGGTACGTGTCGAGGATGCCGTCGATGGCCGAGGGCTCACGGGGCGCGCGACGCAGGAACGCGAGCGGTCCGAGCGCGGACGAGGTGGGCCTGGTATCCGTCATGACGCCTCCTCCCGTGAGCCTGGGTGAGGCTCCAGTCTAGGGGTCAGGACAACGTCCCTCGTACTCTCGTCGTTCCCGCCGAGGGCTGCGCTACCCGGGCCCGTCCACAACACACGAGGGCCGACGCCGTGGTCACCCACGGCATCGGCCCTCACCCGAAACGGGTCGCTACTTCTTCTTGCGCTTGGGCTGGGCGGACTGGCCCAGGTGCTCACCGGGGGTGAGTGCCCCCACGCGCACGGTTCCGTCCTCGCGGACGACGTCGGTGGAGCCGCCGGCTCGCAGGGCCAGCACCTTGGCGGTGTGCTCCTTGATACGCGGCTCGTTGTCGCGCAGCGCCACCTCGAGCGGCGTCGCGACGAAGATCGACGAGTAGGTGCCGACCGCCATACCGACGAACAGCGCGAGCGAAATGTCCATCAGCGTGCCCGCACCCAGCACGAACGAACCGATGAACAGGATCGCCGAGACCGGCAGGAGCGCGACGATCGACGTGTTGATCGAGCGCACGAGCGTCTGGTTCACCGCGAGGTTCGCGAGCTCGTCGTAGGTGTAACGCGTTTGCTCGGTCAGGTGCGCGGTGTTCTCCTTGACCTTGTCGAACACCACCACCGTGTCGTAAAGCGAGTAGCCCAGGATGGTCAGGAAGCCGATCACGGCCGCGGGCGTGACCTCGAAGCCGACCAGCGCGTAGATGCCGACCGTGAACAGCAGGTCGTGGATCAGGGCGATGATCGCGGCGGCAGCCATGCGCCAGGCGCGGAAGTAGATGGCGATGACGCCGAAGACGAGCAGCAGGAAGATCACGAGCGCCTGCACGGCCTGCGTGCCGACCGACGCGCCCCACGTGGGACCGATCTGGTCGAAGCTGATGGTGTCCTGCTCGACGTTGTACGCGTCCGCCAACGCCGTGGTGAGCGCCTGCTGGTCCTCATCGGACAGATCGCCCAGCTGCACGCGGATGTCGTTGTCACCCAGGATGCTGACGCGCGGCTCCTGCGTGGGGTCGATCTCGGCAACAACCTCCTCGGCCGGTGCCGCGGAGACCTCTTCCACGTCCGGCACGATGTACTGCGTGCCGCCGGTGAAGTCGAGTCCGAGCGTGAGGCCCTTGATCAACAGCAGCGCGATCGACAGCGCAATCAAGACACCCGAGACGATGAACCAGCGCTTGCGCTGACCCACGATCGGGTAGGTCTTCTCTCCCGAGTGGAGCTTGTTTCCCCAGGTAGCGAGGCTCATGATCAGCCCTCCGACTTCTTGGTGTCGTCGCCTGCGGCGATGTCGGGTTCGTCGGGCGCGTCCGCAGAGGACTCGGTGGCGTCCGTGGAAACGTCGGGCGCCTCGGCAGCGTCGGTGGTAGCCGCAGGGGCCGATGCCGCCGCAGCCGCCTTCCGCTGCGCCGCCTTGCGCTCGGCGAGGGTGAGGCCCTCACCGGCGTCGCCGTCAGACTCGGCCGAGGCGATGGTCGCGGCCTTGGGTGCAGCCGACGCCGACCGGACGCGTCCGCGCCCCTTGTACATCGAGTCGCGGCCCAGCTGGCGCGGGTCGAGGCCCGACCACTTGTGGCCCTCGCCGAAGAACTTCGTCTTGGCCAGCAGCACCATCACTGGGTGGGTGAAGAGCATCACGATCAACACGTCGATCACGGTCGTGAGACCCAGGGTGAACGCGAAGCCGCGCACGCCGCCGACGGCGAGCATGTACAGCGTGATGGCCGCGAGCAGCGAAATCGCGTCGGACGCCAGAATCGTGCGGCGGGCACGGGCCCACGCGTGATCGACGGCGCTCGTGAGGGACCTGCCCTCACGTAGCTCGTCGCGGATGCGCTCGAAGTACACGATGAAGGAGTCCGCGGTAATACCGATCGCCACAATCAGACCGGCGACGCCCGCGAGCGAGAGCCGGTAATCGAGCCCCCACGACAGCAGGGTGATCACGCCGTAGGTGGTGATGCCGGCGAGCACCAGCGATCCCATCGTCACGACAGCGAGCGCGCGGTACTGGAACACCGAGTAGATGACCACGAGCAGCAGGCCGATGGCGCCGGCGATGAGGCCCTTCTCGAGCTGCTCAGCACCGAGCGTGGCGGAGATCTGCTGGTTGGACTGGACCTCGAGGCTCAGCGGCAGCGCGCCGAACTTCAGCTGGTTCGCGAGGCTTTCTGCCTGGTCCTGCGTGAAGTTACCCGTGATGGACGCCTGGCCACCCGAGATGCGCGCGGACACGGACGGCGCCGAGATGACGGCACCGTCGAGCACCATCGCGAACTGGTTGCGCGGGCTCTCGAGCTGCGCGATGCGTTGCGTGATCTCGTCGAACTTCTGCGCGCCCTCGTCGGTGAACTGCAAGCGAACCTCGTAGGAGCCGGTGTAGGAACCGGCCTGGTTCTGCTGCGGGCCCGACGTGGCGGTCTCGAGGTCGTCACCCGTGAGCTCGACGGGACCCATGGCGTACTTGAGGAAGTCCGCCGAGCCACACGCGGTGTAGCCGGCCTGGGGGTCGCCCATGGAGCGCCCTGAGTAGTTCTCGATGCTGAGGCAGTCGAGCTCGGCGTACTCCTGCTGGAGTTCCGGAGTCAGCCACTCGAAGGACGACGGGTCCGTCTCGCCGTAGACCGGGCCGCTCGCGGTGTCGGTCGCGGTCGCGGTCGCGGAAGGCTCCGCGGACGGCTCGGCGCTGGGCTCGGCGGAGGCCTCGGCGCCGATCAGGGCGTCCGTCGTGACGGCGGACGCGCTCGGCTCGGGCGAGGCCGATGCGTCGGCGGCCTGGGTGGAGACGCTCGCCTCACCGACAACGTGCGCGGTCTCGGACGCGTCGACGTCGGGAACGAGGGTCTCGGCGGAGCTGGGCTCGGCCGATGGGCTGGGCTCCGCGGACGGTTCGGCCGATGCGCTGGGCTCGGGCGTCGCGCTGGTGTCCGTGCCCGCCGTGGCACCGGGGTCGCCCACCTGAAGCACGGGGCGGAACTGGAGCTGCGCCGACTGGGCGACCAGGTCCACCGTGGACTGGTCGGGGTTGCCCGGCAGCGAGACCACGATGTTGTTGCCCTGCGTCGTAATCTCCGCCTCGGCGACGCCGGAGGCGTCGACACGCTGGCGGATGATCTGCACCGCCTGGTCGAGGTCGGACTGATCGATCTCCTGCGTCGCTCCCTCCTCGAGCACGGGGGTCAGGATGATCTGACGTCCACCGGCGAGGTCGAGGGCGAGGCCCGGGGTCCAGTTGGTCGATCCGGTCGCCACGCCGGCAGCGAGGCCACCGAAGATGAGGACGAGGATGACGCCCAGCCAGATCAGCGCCTTGCGTGCGCTCTTGGTCGCTTTTGACACAGGATTCCTTCGGGTCTTGCGTGCGTGATTGCCCCCAGAGGAGCCCAGCCGATTCTAGGGGTATCGGGCAACCGCGTCGACCAGGCCATCCGCGTGCCGCCCATTGAGCGTGCGCGCTCAGTCGAACAGGCGGCCGCCCACGTGGCCGGCGACGGCATCGGCCGGGGCGGTGAGGCCGAGGTGCTCCCAGGCATCGGCCGTCGCCACCCGGCCGCGTGGGCTGCGGCTCATGAGGCCCTCGCGCACCAAGAACGGTTCGGCGACCGTCTCGACGGTCTCGGGCTCCTCGCCCACGGACACCGCGAGCGTCGACAGGCCCACGGGACCACCGCCAAAACGGGTGCACAGGGCGCGCAGTACGGCGCGGTCGAGGCGGTCGAGTCCGCGCTCGTCGACCTCGTAGACCGTGAGTGCCTCGCGTGCATTGGCGAGCGTGCCGCGGCCGTTGCCGTGCACCTCGGAGAAGTCCCGCACGCGGCGCAGGAGCCGGTTCGCGATGCGAGGCGTGCCACGCGAGCGACCGGAAATCTCATGCGCGGCGGAGACGTCGATGGGGAAATCGAGCAGCCGCGCGGAGCGGCCGAGAATGCGCTGGAGCTCAGCGGGCTCGTAGAACTCGAGGTGGCCCGTGAAGCCGAAGCGGTCCCTCAGCGGTGCAGGCAACAGACCCGCGCGCGTGGTCGCGCCCACCACGGTGAAGCGCGGCAGGCTCAGCGGGATCGACGTGGCGCCGGCGCCCTTACCCACCACCACGTCGACACGGAAGTCCTCCATGGCGAGGTAGAGCATCTCCTCGGCGGGGCGCGCGAGGCGGTGAATCTCGTCGAGGAACAGCACGTCGCCCTCCTCGAGGGACGACAGAATCGCCGCGAGGTCGCCGGCATGCTGAATGGCGGGGCCCGAGGTGAGGCGCAGGTTGGCGCCCATCTCTGTCGCGATGATCATGGCCAACGTGGTTTTGCCCAGGCCGGGAGGGCCGGACAGCAGCACGTGGTCAGCGGTGGTGCCGCGTGCGGACGCGGCGCGTAGCACGAGGCTGAGTTGGTCGCGCAGGGTCTGCTGTCCCACGAACTCGTCGAGGCTGCCCGGGCGCAGCGCGGCCTCTGCGGAGCGTTCGATGGCGTCGGCGTCCGCCGACACCAGGCGCGGGTCGGCGTCCTCGTCAAACACGCGCCGCCCCCATAGTGCGCAGTGCGGCACGGAGGGTCACGGCGACATCGGCCTCGGCCACGGGGCCATCGGTGACGGCGTCGACGGCCTTGGTCGCCGCCGCGGGCTTCCACCCCAGGCCGATGAGCGCCTGCTCGACCTGGTCACGCGCGTCTGCCGTGCCGGCCGGGGCCTTCTGGAGCGTACCGGCGACGTCGAGCTCGGGAAGCGACAGCTTGCCTCCCAGCTCCAGCAGGAGGCGCGCGGCCACCTTTGCGCCGATGCCCGGCACCTGCTCGAGCGCCTTCCTGTCCCCCGCCGCGACGGCGTGCGCGAGGGCGTCGGGCGTGTGCACCGCAAGCATCGCCAAGGCCAGGCGCGGTCCCACGCCCTGGACGGACTGGAGCGCCTCGAAGGTGTCGCGCTCATGTTCCGTGCCGAAGCCGAACAGCGTGAGTGAGTCCTCGCGCACCACCAGGTGGGTGTGCACGCGCACGGTCGCACCGTGGCGCAGCTCCGCCAGGGTGGTCGGCGTCGACAGCACCTTCATGCCGACGCCGCCGGTCTCGATGACGGCGCTCGTCGCACCGACCGACAGCACCTCGCCGTGGAGCGTGGAGATCACGCACCCCTCCTTCGAACGTATGTACGAACACCGTACGGGACGGAGCCGACATCTCGGCACGCGACGCGCCCAGGCCGTCCGCGACAAACTGGGGCTCAGCCGCGCTTACGGGCTGACTTCTCGGCATCGGCCCACAGCCGCTGCGCGGCCGTCGAGGCCGTGTTACCCAGCGGCGCCGCTCCCCCACGCCACGCGTGGGCGATGGCGATCGCCAGGGCGTCGGCGGCATCGGCCGGCTTGGGCACCTCGGTGAGACCCAAGACCTTGGAGACCATGTAGCCCACCTGCGCCTTGCCCGCGCGGCCGTCGCCCGTGACGGCGGCCTTGACCTCGGACGGCGTGTACAGCGCGAGCGGCAGGCCGCGGCGCGCGGCCGTCAGCATCACGACGCCCGAGATCTGCGCCGTGCCCATCACCGTCGACACATTGGACTGCGCGAAGACGCGCTCGAGTGCGATCGCCTCGGGCAGGTGCTCGTCGAGGACCGCGTCGAGCGCGTCGGCCAACCGCGCGATGCGCGCAGGAGTATTGGACGTCGAGGGGCTCGTCGCGGCACTGACGTGGACCAACGCCACCTTGCGCCCCCCGGACGCGTCGATGACGCCCAGGCCGCACCGAGTCAGCCCGGGGTCGACGCCGAGGATGCGCATGGCGCGTGCGAGGCCGGAGTTACTCGGCCGCGGCCTCGAGCACCTCGTCGGAGGCGTCCATGTTGGCGAACACGTTCTGCACGTCGTCGCAGTCCTCGAGGGCGTCGATGAGGCGCAGCATCTTCTTCGCACCGTCGACGTCGAGGTCGACCCTCATCGAGGGCACCCAGGCGGCCTCGGCCGAGTCGTAGTCGATGCCCGCCTCCTGCAGAGCGGTGCGTACGGCGATCACGTCGGTGGCCTCCGAGGTGATCTCGAACACGTCGCCGCCGTCCTCGATCTCCTCGGCGCCCGCCTCAAGCGTCGCCTCCATGAGCGCATCCTCGCTGGTGCCCTCCTTGGAGACAATCACCTGTCCCTTGCGGGAGAACAGGTACGCGACCGAGCCGGGGTCGGCAAGGGTGCCGTTGTTGCGGGTCAGCGCGGTGCGCACCTCCATGGCGGCGCGGTTGCGGTTGTCCGTCAGGCACTCGATGAGCATCGCGACGCCGTTGGGCCCGTACGCCTCGTACATGATGTTCTCGTACTGGGCGCCGCCGGCCTCGAGGCCCGAGCCACGCTTGACGGCGCGGTCGATGTTGTCGTTGGGGACCGAGGACTTCTTGGCCTTCTGGATCGCGTCGAAGAGCGTCGGGTTACCCGCGGGGTCGCCACCACCGGTGCGCGCCGCGACCTCGATGTTCTTGATCAGCTTGGCAAACAGCTTGCCGCGCTTGGCATCGATGACGGCCTTCTTGTGCTTGGTAGTGGCCCACTTGGAGTGACCGGACACGTGTGCTCCCTTGGTGACGGACTGTCAGGACTGCCGACCAGTGTACTCAGGGTGTGCCGCCCGGCGATCAGCGCGTTTCACAGCAGCGCGAGGATGGCCCAGCGACCCAGCACGCCGAGCACTCCGGCCCAGATGAGGCTCGCGAGGGTACCAATGATGAACCGCTCGGCCGCCTCGGAGCGAGCGTCCGCCGCGGTGTCGCGCAGTTCCGGATAGCGGCCCAGGCCCTTGATGGCGATGACGACGGCGACGACCTCGGGCATGCCGATGAGGATGCCGCCGGTGACCATGACGCGCTCGAGCACGCCGACCCACATACCGCCGCGCAGCAGACCCGGCGTGGCTGCGGCGGGTTCGATGCGCCGAAGCAGCCACGACACGAGCGGCGCTCCCAGCGCCGTGGCGAGCGCCAGGGTGGCGAGCGCGATGGCCGGGATGGCGATCGCGATCAGCAGGTCCTCATTCATGGATGTCCTTCCTCGGGGCATCGTCGCCCGCCGCCCGAGCCACCAGCATCGCGGCCACCGGACGGGCCGCCCGCTCTTCCTCGATCATCGCAGCCGAAGCACGCTGGCTCACCGCCTGCGGAGAAATGCCGAGCCCCTGCGCTACGTCGCGCTGGGTCGCGGAATCGGCGAGGGCATCGGCCACCTGCCAGCCCGCCTCCGTGCGCCGTTGGAGGACCGCGCCGATGAGCTGCAGCACGGCGGTCGCCGCGCCGGCCGCACCCTCGTCGGCTCCGACGACGACCACCGGGACAGGCTCGCGGCGGCCCCGCGCCCGCTCTACGGCATCCCGGGCGGCCACGAAGGCGGCACCCGAACTCGCACGCGCGGTGGCCGAGAGGGGCAGGTTCACCCCTCCGGCGCCGATGCCCACCGACCAATCCCCCTCGCGCACCAGCCGCAGCGCGAGATCGACGGCGGCATCGGCCTGAGTCAGCACCGCCTGAAACTCGTCGCCCACCGTGCGCTCGATGGGCAGGGCGATCGCATCGCTCCACCGCTTCCGCCAGCCGTCCAGGGAGGACAGCAGGGCGTCAACGCGCTCACCCGTGCGGGTGCTGTCGCGTTGATCGGCGGTCAGAACGAACATGCGTCAAGGTTAGAACCTTGTTTCGCAAGAATCAAGGTTATGGTCTTGATGTTGGCGAACCCTGGAGCGCCGCCGCGTACCTGGCGACCGCCCGCCCGTACGGGGTTGCCTGAGCCGCGGCCGATGCCTCGGACACCTCGACCTGCGAGGCACGCCCGAGGTCATAGAGCGCGAGCACGCGGAACGCCGCGGCCGCCGGAGCCAAGTCCGGCGCGACCGGCGACGACGCGAGCAACGCGACCGCATCGGCCGAGCGGTCCACGTGGCGTAACGAACTGGCGAGCTGGATGATCGCCTCGTCGTGGCGGCGCGGGTCAAGGCCGGCGTCGAGGGCGCGCTCGTAGACTCCGATCGCGACGGCCTCCTCGCCGACAAAGTCGTGGGCGGAGGCCAACTCGAACAGCGCGGCGGCGTCGCCGTCCTCGCGCGCGCCCACGAGCGCCCTCGCGCGGGCGAGCACGGCACCCGGACGTGAGCGGTCGGCGGTGGCCCAGAGGTCGGCCACCTGGCGCTCCCAGCGCTCGGCCTCAGTCGGCACAGTCGTCCTTGCGGTTCGCCACGGCGGTCTAGATGAGGTCGAGCAGGCGCTGGTGGACGCGCGGCTCGTCGGAGATCTCGGGGTGAAAGGCGGTCGCGATGCGCACGCCGAACTGCACGGCCACCGGGTGGGTGGTGCCGTCGGCGCCGTCCGCCGTGGCGAGTACCTCGACACCCTCGCCGTAGGACTCGACCCACGGCGCGCGGATGAACGTGGCCTGCATGGGCGAGCCGTCGGGCAGCCACGTGAGCGACGCCTCGGCCGAGTCGACCTGACGCCCGAACGCGTTGCGCCGCACCGTCATGGGGATCGCCTCGAGGGTCTGCTGGCCCTCGATGCCGTCCACCAGGTCCGTGGCGAGCAGGATCATGCCGGCACACGAGCCCAACACGGGCAGCCCCGCCTCGATCCGCGCGATGAGCGGCTCACGCAGATCGAAGGCCCTGAGCAACTTGTCGATGGTGGTCGACTCGCCGCCGGGCAGGATGATTGCGTCGACCTCGTCGAGCTCGCGCGGGCGGCGCACCAGCGTCACCTCGGCCCCCAACGCCGTCACCGCCGCCGCATGCTCGCGCACGTCGCCCTGCAGTGCCAACACTCCTACCGTCGTCACTCGCTGACCTCTCCCAAATCCACCGTCTGGCCGTCCCAAGTGAGGAACGGCGCCCAGTCCTCCCGTAGTTGGGCGGGAAACACCTCAATCTCCGCGGCGGCCAGCTCCGCCTGCGTCATCCACACCGTGTCGTCAATGGTCTCCTCCTCGGTGGAGGTCCAGGCGAGACCGGACGCGGGCGTCGCATCGGCCAACTGTGCCACGAAGAACACCTCGTGCTGCACGTACGGGCGCGACTGAAAATCGAACAGAGCCGTGCGGTCCCACACCGGACCGACCAGGGCCTCGGGTGGCACCACGAGCCCCGTCTCCTCGGTCAGCTCGCGCGCCGCGGCCTCCCGCGCGCTCTCCCCCGCCTCGAGGCCGCCGCCGGGCGTGAACCACCAGGACCGCTCGGGGCGGTGCGAGTCGTGCGCCCTCATCATCAGCAGGCGCCCCTCGCCGTCGAGCAAGAGCACGCGGGCACCCTCCCGCTGAATCACGCCCGGCTGCGCCTCACGTCCAAGCTGTACCCCAGACACAGGTACGGCCGATGCGGGGGTCACCCCCGCATCGGCCGTCTGGTCGTTCAAGCCTTCAGTCACCAGCCGCGCTCGGCGAGGCGGTGCGGTTCGGGAACGTCGTCGACGTTGATGCCGACCATGGCCTCGCCCAGTCCGCGCGAGACCTCCGCGATGACCGAGGGGTCGTCGTAGAAGGTCGTGGCCTTGACGATCGCCTTGGCGCGCGAGGCGGGGTCACCGGACTTGAAGATGCCGGAGCCGACGAACACGCCCTCGGCGCCCAACTGCATCATCATCGCCGCGTCGGCCGGGGTGGCGATGCCGCCCGCGGTGAACGTCACGACGGGCAGCTTGCCGGTCTCGGCCACCTCCTGCACGAGCGGCAGCGGCGCCTGGAGCTCCTTGGCCGCGACGTACAGCTCGTCCTTGGGCAGCGACGTGAGGCGCGCGATCTCGGAGCGCAGCGTGCGCATGTGGGTCGTGGCGTTCGACACGTCACCGGTGCCGGCCTCGCCCTTGGAACGGATCATGGCCGCGCCCTCGGAGATGCGGCGCAGCGCCTCACCCAGGTTGGTCGCGCCGCACACGAACGGCACAGTGAACTGCCACTTGTCGATGTGGTGGGCGTAATCGGCCGGCGTCAGGACCTCGGACTCGTCGATGTAGTCCACGCCCAGCGACTGCAGCACCTGCGCCTCGACGAAGTGGCCGATGCGGGCCTTCGCCATGACGGGGATCGAGACGGCGTCGATGATGCCGGAGACCAGGTCGGGGTCCGACATGCGGGCCACGCCGCCCTGGGCGCGGATGTCCGCGGGGACACGCTCGAGGGCCATGACGGCGACGGCTCCGGCGTCCTCGGCGATCTTGGCCTGCTCGGGGGTGACGACGTCCATGATGACGCCGCCCTTGAGCATCTCGGCCATGCCGCGCTTGACCAGATCGGTGCCGACCTGGGGGGTGGTGCTAGGGGCGGTGTCGCTCATGCCTGATGCTTCCTTCGCGTCGTGGTTTCGGGGAGGTGTGTTGCCCGCTCATCGCGGGAACAGTTCCGCGTCCAGTCTAATGGCGTCACGGTACGTCTCTTCGATGCGCGGGGCGACCTGGTGCCAGTCGAAGGTCAACGCGCGGGCCTGTCCGCGTGCGGCGAGCGCCTCGCGGCCGCGCGGATCATCCAGCAGGGCCGTGATGCGCGCGGCCAGCGCGACCGAGTCACCCACGGTGTGCAGCGCCGCGCCCAGCTCGCCGTCGCCGTCGGTCGCCACGTCGCGGAAGGCCTGCAGGTCGCTCGCCACGACGGCGGCGCCGGCCGCCATCGCCTCAACGAGCACGATGCCGAAGCTCTCTCCCCCGGTGTTGGGCGCGCAATACACGTCGACGGAGGCCATGAAGCGTGCCTTCATGCCCTCGTCGAGCTCGCCGACCACCTCGGCGCCCGCGCGCGCGGCGCGCGCGGCCACGCGGTCCGAGAACCGGCCAGCGACGAGGAATCGCGCCCGTGGGTACTTCCTTCGCACGTACGGGATCGCGGCGAGGTACTCCTCGAGGCCCTTGCGTGGCTCGTCCATGCGGCCCAGGATCCCGATGGTCGGGGCATTACGCGTGCCCGTCCACTCGCCGCGCGGCTCCGCTGCCACGTACTCCTCGGTGTCGACGCCGTTGGGGATGATGTGGGTCGCGGAGACGCCCAGGTGCTCCTTGACGGTGCGGTCGGCCGAGGGAGACACCGCAATGCGCGCGTCGAGCTCCTCGTACCCGGGCTTGATGAACGGCTTCGCGATGCGCATCATGCGCGAGTGGTCGTTCGACGTGTGGAATGTCGCGACCGTGGGACCGAGCCGCGCCCACATGGCAATCACCGACAGCGACATCGTGCCCGGCTCATGCAGATGCACCACGTCGAAGTCGCCGTCTCGCAGCCAGATGCGTACGCGCGCGGCCGCGATGGGCCCGAACTTCACGCGCGCCACCGAGCCGTTGTAGTGCACGGGGATGGACTTGCCGGCGATCGACACGTAGTCGGGCACGGCGACACCGGGCGACCCTGGTGCGATGACGGACACGTCGTGGCCGCGCTCCATGAGGATCTCCGCCAGATCCATGATGTGCAGCTGCACGCCGCCGGGGCGGTCGAAGCTGTAGGGGCAGACGATGCCGATCCTCATGCGGTCCACCCGAACCTTTGCAGCATGTGCCAGTCCTCGGGGTGCTCCGCGATGCGGTCCGCCATCCACGAGGCCCAGCGCTGGCTGAGCTCGCTCACCTGGGCATCGCGGGGGGCCGATGCCACACTCGCCGGATCGATCACCGGACCGAAGTGCAGCACCACCCCCCACGGCGAGGCTGCGGCTCGCCGCCGCGCGCCGCTCAGGCGCTCGTAGTACACATGCACCGGGACGATGGGTGCGCCGGTGGCGAGGGCGAGGGCCGCGGGTCCTGGCGCGACCTTCACGCCGCGGCCCCACATCTGCACCTCGACGCCCGAGCCGGACATGTCCCGGTCGGACAGCAGGCACACGAGTGTGCGCTGTGCCTTGGTGATCCGGATCAGCTCGCGGAAGGTCGAGCCGCCCTCATGTCCGAGCACCTGAATGCCGACGCCCTCGCGCATCGCGACAAATTGATCGAACATCTCGCGCGGCTTCAGCACCTCCGCGACCGCCGTGACGGGAATGATGCGCGGCGACGCATAGGCACCGACGAGGTCCCAGTTGCCGCTGTGCGATAGCACGGCGATGGCGCCGGTCGGGGTCGTCTCGAGCAGCTCGCGCACCCCGTCGTACCCGTCGAGGCGCACGCGGGCCTCGACCTGTGACGCGGTGAACCGGTCCAGCGTGAGCGCCTCAGCGTAGTAACGCGAGACGGATTCCAGGCCCCGACGGGACAGCGAGCGGAGGCTGTCGCCCTCGAGACCCGTGACACGGTGCAGGTTGTCCTCGAACCGCCGCACGGCGGTGCCGGGCCGGCGCCAGGCGAGGCGCGCGCCTGCGGCGGCGAGCGAACGGACCGCGCCCACCGGCAGGACGCGCGAAGCCCGCCAGGCGGTCAGCAGCGCGTTCATCGAGTGGCGGCGTCCAGGCGGTGGTCCTTACGGTTCTCCCGCACCACGACCATGGTGCGCTGCACCACGGTGATCGCGGCGGCCGCGGCCAGCAGGTACAGCACCCACGTCAGCACCCACAGCGGCAGGCCCAGCCCCACGAACGCGGTCGCTACCAGGCCGATCACGAGCCGGTCCGAGCGCTCCGCGATGCCGCCCTTCGCGTCGATGCCCAGCCCTTCGGCCCGCGCCCGTGCGTACGGGACGAACGAGCCCAGGGTGAGGCACAGCAGCGCGGCCATCGACGTGGACGGCGAGGTCTCACGGAAGGTCCACACGAGCGCGCCGAAGATGGCGGCATCGGCCACCCGGTCCAGCGTGGAGTCCAGGTAGGCGCCCAGGCGGCTGGCCTTGCCCGACAGGCGCGCCATGGTGCCGTCGAGCATGTCCGTCACCACGAAAAACGTGATGAACAAGACTCCCCAGAACAGGTTGATGCCGCCGCGCGGGAAGAAGAAGCACGCGCCGAACACGACACCGATGGTGCCGATGATCGTCACCGCGTTGGGGTGGACGCCCAGGCGTAGCAGCCCCTTCGCGGGCGCGGCCCACAGCTTGCCCATGAACGGGCGCAGCCATCCGAGCATCAGTCCACCTCACCCCACGCGGACGAGACCTTCGCCCACGTGTCGTCCAGCATCTCGGGCAGCGCCTTGGTCTTGCCGATGATCGGCAGGAAGTTGGAGTCGCCCATCCAGCGCGGCACCACGTGCTGGTGGAGGTGCTCGGCGATGCCGGCACCGCCCACGGCGCCCTGATTCATGCCGATGTTGAAGCCCTGCGTGCCGGACACGGACGCCAGCACCCGCATGGCCTTCTGCGTCAGCACGCTCATCTCGTCGCGCTCGGCGTCCGTGGCGTCGGTGTACCAGCCGACGTGACGGTAGGGGCACACCATCAGGTGGCCGGGATTGTACGGATACAGGTTCAGCACCACGTAGCAGTGCTCGCCGCGGAAGACCACGAGAGCGTCCCGATCGGGCATCTCGAGCTTGGCGCACAGCGGGCAGTCATGCTTGCCCTCATACTCCGGGCGGTCCTTGGCGTCCTCGATATACGCCATGCGGTGCGGGGTCCACAGGCGCTCGAAGCCGTCAGGCTGGCCACCCATCAGCTCGCCGTCGACGAAGTCGGGCACGGGCTACACCTGCGCCTTGGTGCGCACGGCCTCGACGATCCGCGCCACGGCATCGGCCACCGGCACGCCGTTGTCCTGGCTACCGTCGCGGAAGCGGAACGACACGGCGCCGGCCTCGGCGTCCTCACCGCCCGCGATGAGCGTGAACGGGATCTTGTCCTTCGACGCGGTGCGGATCTTCTTGGGGAAGCGCTCGTCGGAATCGTCGAGCTCGACCCGGATGCCCGCGGTTCGCAGCTGTGCCACGACATCGGCCATGTAGTCGTTGAACGCCTCCGCGACGGGGATGGCGCGCACCTGGACGGGCGACAGCCACACCGGGAAGGCGCCCGCGTAGTGCTCGGTGAGGATCGCGAAGAAGCGCTCGATCGAGCCGAACAGCGCACGGTGGATCATGACCGGACGCTGACGAGTGTTGTCGGGCGCGGTGTACTCGAGCTCGAAGCGCTCGGGCAGGTTGAAATCCAGCTGGATGGTGGACATCTGCCACGACCGGCCAATGGCATCGCGGGTCTGCACCGAGATCTTGGGGCCGTAGAACGCGGCGCCGCCCGGGTCGGGCACCAGCTCGAGGCCCGATCCCTCGGCGACCTCGCGCAGGGTCTCGGTCGCCTCCTCCCAGATGTCGTCGTCGCCCACGAACTTCTCGGGGTTCTTGGTCGACAGCTCCAGGTAGAAGTCCTCGAGGCCGTAGTCCTTCAACAGGCCCAACACGAAGTCGAGGGTCTTGGTGAGCTCGTCCTTCATCTGGTCGCGCGTGCAGTAGATGTGCGCGTCGTCCTGGGTGAAGCCGCGGGCCCGGGTCATGCCGTGCACCACGCCGGACTTCTCATAGCGGTACACGGTGCCGAACTCGAACAGGCGCAGCGGCAGCTCGCGGTAGGAGCGGCCACGCGAGTCGAAGATCAGGTTGTGCATGGGGCAGTTCATGGGCTTCAGGTAGTAGTCCTGGCCCTGCTTGGTGACGTTGCCGTCCGCGTCGCGCTCCTCATCGAGGTGCATGGGCGGGTACATGCCGTCCGCGTACCAGTCGAGGTGACCAGAGGTCTCGAACAGCTTGCCCTTGGTCGCGTGGGGGCTGTAGACGAACTGGTAGCCCTCCTCGATGTGACGGTGGCGTGAGTACTCCTCGAGCTCGTGACGGATGATGCCGCCCTTGGGGTGGAACACCGCCAATCCCGAGCCGATCTCGTCGGGGAAGGAGAACAGGTCGAGCTCGGAGCCCAGGCGGCGGTGGTCGCGGCGCTCGGCCTCGGCCAGGCGCTCCTTGTAGGCGACGAGCTCCTCCTTGGTGGGCCACGCGGTGCCGTACACGCGCTGCAGCTGCGGGTTCTTCTCGTTGCCCTTCCAGTACGCGGCCGCCGAGCGCATCAGCGACCAGCCGTTGGCGAGAACCTTGGTGCTGGGCACGTGCGGGCCACGGCACAGGTCGCCCCACGCGCGCTCGCCGTTACGGCGGACGTTGTCGTAGATGGTGATGTCGCCCTCGCCGATCTCCACGGACGCACCCTCGGCGCCGTCGGCGTCATGCGTGAGCAGCTCGCACTTGTAGGGCTCGTGGGCGAGCTCGGCGAGCGCCTCATCGCGGGTGACCTCGCGGCGCACGAACGACTGACCCTCCTTGACGATGCGCTGCATCGCCTTCTCAAGCTTCTTGAGGTCCTCGGGGGTGAACGGGGTCTCGACATCAAAGTCGTAATAGAAGCCGTTCTCGACGGGCGGGCCCACGCCCAACTTCGCGTCGGGGTTGACCTGCTGCACCGCCTGCGCCAGCACGTGGGCGGTCGAGTGGCGCAGCACCATGAGGCCGTCGGGCTCGTCGATGGTGACGGCCTCCACGGTGGCCCCGGCGGGCACTTCGCGGGCGAGGTCCCACAGCGCGCCATTCACGCGCATCACGAGCACCTCGCGGCGCTCACCAAAAAGGTCGGTGCCCGTCGTGCCGGCGGTCAGCTCTCGCTCGTCGCCGTCGATGGTCGCATGCAGGCTGGGCACCAGGGGTCTCCTTGTGGGGGGTCGTGCGCGCGGGTGCGCGCGGTCGGTCCCCACGATGCTACCGACCCGTGTGGGTTCACGGCACCTTCGCGACGCGTCACGACGGCCGATGCCGTGGCCGGCCCGGCGGCTACACGACCGCGGGATCGTGGGAGGCGAGGCGCACGGCCATCTCAGTCCACCGCTCGCGTCGCTCGTCATCGCTGGCGCCCGCGATAAGCGAGACCAGCACCGCGGCGGCGCGCACCCGCAGTTGTGTGCCAGACACGTCACCCGCAAACGTCGTCGTCGCGTCCTCGATGAACTGTGGCACGTCCGGATAGCCCTCCGCATCGAAGGTCGGGAGCGTGTGAAGGTGGGCGAGCATGCACGCGAGGTCGTCGACGCGATAGCCCGGACCCAGCGTGTCGAGGTCGATCAACGCGGCCACCGTCGGGCTCGCGCCGGCCTCGACGAAGACGTTGGCGGCATGAAAGTCGCCATGGGTCGCCACCAGCGGGCCCGGCGGCTCGGCCGTCACCGTACGGACGGCGCGGCGGACCTCGTCGATGCGCACGGCATCGGCGCCCTGAGTGATGGCGGCATCCGCGTAGGTGTCGATCAACTCGGCGGCGCTGCGGCGCCGGTCCATGCGCATGGCGGCCTCGCCGATGGAATCGAGCGCGTCGACGAGGATCCGGGGGTCGACATGTCGCGGCGCGTCGGCCCGGTAGAAGTATTCGGTCAGCGGCAGCCCGGCGGCGCCTTCGATGACCACGATGCCGTCGCCGGCGTCGTAGGCGCGCGGTGCCAGTGCGCAGGCCCCGTGCCTGTCGAGGACTCGCCGGGCGGCGTCGGGGCGCAGCACCTTGACGTAGATGCGTCCACTCAGGCCATGGCTGCTGACATTGGCGCGCAAAACGGCACGGCGCATGGGGCGCAGCACCAGCATCTCAAGGTGTTCTACCGCCGCGTCGCCGATGCCGACGCGGGCCAGGCGCGCCGCAAGAGCGGCGGGCACGCAGGCATCGGCCAATCCCGGCAGGCGCGGGTCGGCGGGGTGACGCCAGACGTGCACCTTGCCCAGCTCGGACTCCAGCCGGACGGCCTTCACGGCGGCGCGTTCGTCGTCTGTCAGATCAATGGTGGAGGCGATGAGGTACTGGCGCTCCCCCGAGGCGACGACGTCATAGGTGGCCGATGTTTCGGCGCCCGGGCGGGCATGCACCGCGTCGAGGCGCCACGAATCCAGGCTCTGCTGGGACGTGGCAAGGGCGGTCGCGAGCATGGCGCCCGCGTCCTCACTCGACAGCACCGCTGCTGCCTCTTCCCCCGTAGCCATGATTCATCGAACCACGCCACGGGGCCGACGCGCCGGATATGGGCGTCTCACCCGGTGTGTCTCGCTCAGGCGTCGTGCCTGATGGGGCCGACCTTCTCGAGGTAGCAGCGCCCGCACAGCGACTCGTACTCGGCCTGCTGGCCGTCGATCGCGACCTGCTCGCCGTGCGCCACGAACTCGCCGTTGATGCGGCGGGCGTTAAGCATGGCCTTGGAGCCGCAGCGGCAGATGGTCTTCAGTTCCTCGATGGAGTGCGCGAGCTCCATGAGGCGGGCCGAGCCGGGAAACGCGCGGGAGCGGAAGTCGCTGCGCAGGCCGTAGGCGAGCACGGGCACACGGGTCGTGACCGCCAGCGTGAACGCCTCGTCGACCTGGGCGGGCTCGAGGAACTGGGCCTCGTCGATGAAGATCGCGTCGACCTCGCTGAGGGGACGCACCTTCTCGATGGCCTCCGTCAGCGACTCGCCGGCGCCCAGCAGCACGTCGACGGGCTTCTCGAGGCCAATGCGCGAGCTCACCGATTCCCCGGCCTTGGTGTCTACGCCCGGCTTCACGATCAGGGGCAGCTGCGCGCGCTCACGGTAGTTGTAGGCCGCTTGCAGCAGCATGGTCGACTTGCCCGAGTTCATCGCGCCATAGCGGAAATACAGCTTCGCCACCGGTGTTACTCCCCTGTTCGAGTGAGGCCTGGCCGGAAGCCTAGTGCCGCATCACTCCGTGACAGCTCGCCCTCGCCCACGGCGGCATGGAAAAGGTCCCGCGGGATCTCTCCGACAGGCCTGGGGTCACGAGCTAGGGCGGTGTTCGCTCGTACCCATTCAGGACAGCGGCCGATGGGGCCCGCGGTCTCCAGAAACCGAGCACGTCGAAGTCCTTGTGGACTGCGACGTCACGACGACCCCGACTCAAAACACTTCCGGGGCTCCAGTCGCCAAACGATCTAGTTCGCAGACGACGTTGTAGTAGTACGAGGATTCAGCGTGAACGTATTCGTTAACAAATGCCGCTTTGTCTGGGATTTTCGGGCCAAGTATTGCTAGGGCGGCAAGCCGCACCCGATGGTCGTCATGTCTCAACAAGTTCGTGAGGCGACGATGGGACGGTGGGCGGTCGCGTTTGCCGAGCTCGACCAACGCCGCGAGGACTAGATCAGGGAACTCGTGGTCAAGCAGCGCGCGGAGCCGAGTAAGTGTCGCGCGCGATACGAGCGCCGCCAATCTCTCTGGATCGTCGCGCCAACGCCACATCGCTGTATCGATAAACAAGGGAATGTCCGAGTCTGCTGCAACCTTCTCTAGCAGCAACAGCGCGTCGTAACTGTGTAGGCGTGAGGACGCCGCAAGCTCGCGCAATCGCATGAGGACCACTTTCGGCGGTGTGGGAAATACGCTAACCAGGTAGTGCAAGGCGCCTAAGACTCCACGTTCCGTGACGAACGTGATCACCTTCTCCTCCGCGCCCGCGTTCCGCAAGCGCTCCAGACGCAGGTTGACCGGCTCGAATGTTCCCGCAAGTACCGCCATCGCCTCGTCGACGTACGCAGGGTCAGTAGCATGAAGCGCGAAGTACTCACCTGGCTCACTCGCGTCCGTGCCCAGACCGAGCTCCTCCATGAGGGGGCCACGAACGAGCGGATTCACGCTTGCGAACTGTACGAGGACTTCGCGGCGCTCCGGTGCTTCCTTGGCTGCCGCCGCCTCGAGAACGAGGGAGACAGAGTGAGCATCGGAGGACTCGAACAACAGCTCGCGCGCGACGTCTTTCCAGGATCTTGCGATGCGGCCGTAGGTTTGACCACCGTCTAGCACCTTGGCGACCAGCTCCTCGGTCCAAGCGCTGCGCGCGGCAATCTCACGCACCGCTGCCGTTCGAGCATCGTCCGCCTGGTAGCCCCGCCCAACGAGGTCGACAAGAACCTCTGTCGAAACTCGCTCCAAAAGGTCGCTACCACACCTTGCGAGCACGCGACGGCTGACCGCGAGCCGTGGATCCAGCGCTAGCAATCCGTCAAGGCTTCGATCGGAGTCGCTTATCGACAACAACGCGTCGCCAAGCTTCGCGATCTGCGGGTCGGCACTCGCTGACAGCTCCGCAGCTATGGGGAGGTCTCCAGCGCGACTCACAACTGCCCAGTAGATAACTAGGTCACCTGAAAGACCTGCCTTCGCCAGAATCGCCCAGTTGCTGGAAGTCGTTTCACCCGACCACAGTACGTCGGGCCGAATTACGTGCGCAGCAAGCAGGCGAAGATAACCGCGCTGGAGTCCCTCGATGTCGAACTCCAGAAAATCGATCGAGCGGTTGCGAAGTCGAGTTTCGACGGCTTCGGCACCAGCCGCAAGCACGAAGGGAATGACGCGATCGCTCGCGTCGCTCGCGCGACCGTGATCGGCAACATAGGCCCAGAACCACGCATCCAACTCCCACGGTGAGAGCTCAGAGGCGTTCGGACGCAGAAAGAGGCGATTGACCACGTGCGTTTGCGGAGCCGATGGCTCTTGTGCAAGCGCGATGGCGAACAGGGCCAGTCGATCGACATCAAGAAGATCATCGACTTGCCCCGTCGAGATCACGTTGGCGAAGGTGCGGAGCAAGCGCGCCATGCCGAAGTCGTCATGCTCTTGCCCCGGTTCAGCTACCGCAGGCGCGCTTGTCGTCGCAACACTGTTACCCGTTGGCTTGGTTGCCTCGTTGTAAGCCCCGTCAGCAGCGCGGTGCATCTCCTCAACAAGTAGCTGTTGGACATTTACCTTGAAGGCATCGATCGAACCGAAGCGCTGGTGAAGGCCCACATGTTCACGCTCTATGTGCTTCCGGAACTCAAGCACCTTTGCGAGATCTGGGCCTGGGTCAGCCACGTGCTCCGGCTCAACGTCCTTGAAGTGGAGCGAAACTACCGGGCTCCCAGTCTCCACAAAGCGACTGATGGCGCGATCAAACTCCTCTGAAAAGCCCGAATGGTCTTCGCGCCCACTAGGCGAGCCCATCCGACGGTGAACTATCGCAATTAGCACATCGCAGTCGTCCACCCAAGGGTTAATTTGGCTCTGCGGCCTGCCGCCACGCGCGACCATCTGCTCAAACTTCCGCACTCCGATGAACACGTTCAAACGATCGCCCAGACTGGAGTTGAGACGCCCAGCCACATCCTCGACGGCTCCGCGCGCGTCGTCTAGCCCGCCCGGACTAGCGACGAAGACTCGCAGCTCCTTCTTTGCCATGCAACTACCCCCGGACCAGCGACGATGCACGCATGCGACGCAGAATAGCGATGATCGGCTGAACTAGGTAGCACTCGCGCCGACGCCGGGCGAAGGTTCGCGGCAGTCGACCCGTCATAATCGCCGACCTATACGGCCATGTGTGCTGCTGCGATTGTCCACCGAGATGTGAGGCCAAATTCCATCGGGGCGCAACTCCACCGTCCGAACTCCGCCCCAGGGACGGAACGGACTTCGCCACCTGCCCGGGGTTCCACGAATGTTCCGGCGAAATACGACGGGCCCAGGTCAGTTTCCCGATTGAGGGCCTTGACCACAGAACGCCTTGGTGGGCGATACTGGGATCGAACCAGTGACATCTTCCGAGTAAATTCCAAGGGGTAGGCTCCGAGTGGCCCGAATGAGTGCCGGTGAGTCGCATGGTATGCGTGATTTACCGAAACCTTCGCCCCGTCGGCACCAGTCAATCCCGTGACATTCCAGGGAGAATGCACAACCAGGTGCAAAACCCCTCGCACTTACGCGCTATGCGAGCGCCCACACTGATGACCCAACGGTCACAACAAGGCCAAGAGTTGCATACGAGCGAGTCCGCCGGTCGTCCACGACGGCTTCCCAGAAACCGATGGGGCCATCTGCATGGTCGTCGTAAGTATCTGTCAGACCCGCTTCCGAGAGTGCCGCAGCCCATTTCGCGTCCGCCGCTTCGCGCGCTTCCTTGAACCGCCTTGAGCGCTCGTCGGACGTAAGTTCTCCTGCCTGCACTCGGTCGTAGTCCGCGTTGTACTGGTCCATCGATTCGTGCGTGTGCTGGGTCCGTAATTGCTTCCGTGTTGCGGCAGCGTCTTTGAACGCCACCGAAGTGCGGTGAGCACGCTCTCCGGCTTCGAAGATCAACAACCCGCCGAGGACGAACAGCAGCGTTTGAATAATCGTCGGCGATGCCTCGGGAATCACGATCACACTCCGTCGTGCCTGCTAGCGGCAATTCACCTCGGACATCTGTATTCGTGCAGCGCCGCTCTCAAACGACGTGAAGTGCATCACGGCATGGTCACCGGCACCGAGATTCTGAACGCTGTCGTTGGCCCAGTCGATGACAACGCCGTTGGAGTTCTCAATATTGGCCTCGACGTACAGACTTGAACAGCCGTTGATGGCGACCACCTCGATGACCGAACACACACCGCGCGAATACCCACAGTCGGTGTAGTTGGCGTCGCCCTGGTCTAGGAACTTCGAGTACACGGTCCCGGAGGTATTCAGGTTTGTGAACCCGGCACGCTCCAACTGCGCGATCTCGGCGTCCTGAGCCTCAGCCTCGGCGCTCATCTCGGCCCGGAAACTCGCGAGTGCGGCAGACTCCTCTCCGCTGGTGGACTCGCTCGCGCAACCCACCAGCAAAGTCGAAGCGAGCACCAGCATCGCCAAAGTCATCTTCTTCAAAGCAATCCCCTCAATCGAGACTCCCCCGTCTCATTGCTGAGAAGGCTATCAGCGCGACTCTTGTGCACTCAGGGCGGTGCGCATGCGTTGTCACCGCAACGCCCCGCCAGGTGTAGGAGCCGTGCGGGACGTGTCCCGGGGATGGCCCGTTCGGGCGCCTGTGTCCGTAGGGATGCAGTTGCCGCAACCCTGAGGGGAACCGATACGGCAACCTGTGACGGACCGGCCCACAGTGGCCCAGCGCGCGGGCGTGCCCGGGGGTGTTCAAGGACCCCAAGCAAGGCAGGCGGGGTTTCTACCTGTCTAGGGGGGTCGACGCGTTCGGCAAAGGCCTCCAGGTCCGTAAGGGCAACTTCCCGACCAAGCGGGAGGCCCAGCGCGCCCACGCGGCCGCCAAGGGGTCCCACGACACAGGCACGTTCGTGCAGCCGTCAGCCGTGAAGCTCGCGGACCCCAAACGCGAGTGGCTAGGCATGAAGGTGAAGCGCGATTGGATCCAGCCGTCAACGGTGTCCAGGTACAAGCGCGTCATCGACAAGGACCTGATGCCGCCAAGTCTGGCAGCGATGAACGTCACGGACCTCACACGCCGGGACGTGAAGGGGTTCCTGGATGGCCTGGCTCGGGGCCTGGAGACGCTGAAGGGCATCGGTCAGGTGCTCCACGGGGGTCCTCGCGGCGGCCGCGGATGACCAGTTGATCGTGGTCAACCCGGCGGAGCGGCTTGCGCTGCCCAAGTCCAAGCGCAAGCGCCGGGAGTTCTGATCCCCGGAGGAGGCGGGCCTATTCCTGGACGTGGCTTCCCGGCATCGCCTGGGGAAACTGTTCGTGGTGGCGATGTTCACCGGGCTACGTCGCGGGGAGGGCGCGGGCCTGACGTGATCGGACATCGACCTCACGGGACGCACCGAAGCTTTCCGGCGCACGCTGGTGATGGTGGACGGGCAAGTGGTGGAGTCCATTCCCAAGACGGACTCCGGCCTGCGAGTCATCGACCTGGACGACTCCACGGTGGCCGCACTCTTGGCGTGGCGTCTGTCGCAGGAGCAGGAGCGGGAGATGGCCGCTGAAGCCTGGCGCAAGTCGGGGCGCGCGTTCACGATGGAGGACGGCCGCGCGCTGTCACCTGACTACGTGTACCGACTGTCCTGGAAGATGCAGGTGAAGGCGAAGGTGCCTCAGATCGCGTTCCACAGCCTCGGGCACGAGCACGCAAGTCAAGTGTTGGAGCCCGATGTACCCATCGGCGCGGTGTCCAAGCGCCTGGGCCACGCGAGCATCGGCATCACGTCGGACCTATACTCCCACCTCATCGGCGACGCGTCCCGCGAGGCAGCCGCGAAGACATCCAGCCTGGTACCTCGCACCCCTCGTGCACAGCAGGTGCACAACTCGGAGGCCTCGTCGGAGACGACGAAAGCCCCGGCACCTCTCCGCTAGGAGTGATACCAGGGCTTTCCCTGGTGGGCGATACTGGGATCGAACCAGTGACCTCTTCCGTGTGAAGGAAGCGCGCTACCCCTGCGCCAATCGCCCTGCGAGCAGGAACCAATATAGCGCCTATTTGCGGCGCGGAAGACCAGGATCGGGCTCGGCCTCGGCCCGCAACTCGAATTGTGAGGCGAGTTTTCGCAGGAGCGGCCCCGACGCGAGCTCGTGACCGTCGAGCGTGGACACGTGCTGCACCCCGCGCGTCGAGGACGTCACGGCGAGGTGCGCCTCTCCCGCGATGACCTCGTCGAGCACGCTCATCGTGAGCTCGCCCGGCGCCGTGGCACGTACGGGCAGGCCGGCCATCGCGCCCCACTCCAGCGCCAAGCCTCGGGTGATGCCCGCGAGGCAGCCCGACGCGAGTGGCGGCGTCACGATTTCGCCGCCGCGCTCGAGGAAGACGTTGGTCGCCGTGCCCTCACAGAGGTGGCCCTGCGTGTTGGCGACGATGGCCTCGTCGCCGCCCTTGTCCCGCGCATACGCGACCATGACGGCGTTCTCGGCGTACGAGGTGGACTTGACCCCGGTGAGGGCACCACGCTCGTTGCGCCGCCAGGGCGCGCGCACCGCGTGACACACACGCGGCTTCGCGGCGTCGATGCCCACCACCACGGTGGTGAGGGGCCCGTCGCCGCGGGCCGATCCCATCGGCCCCGGTCCCGACGTCACCGTGATCCTCAACCGGGTCACGGCTCCCCTGCCCGCCTCCATCACCTCGTCGATGGCGCCGCGCAACACGTCCGTGTCGACGCCGGTCAGGCCCATCCGGTCCGCGCCATACGCGAGGCGGGCGAGGTGGCGGGTGGGCGCGAACACACGCCCGTCGCGCACCGTCATCGTCTCGAAGATTCCGTCGCCCACGGTCAGCCCGTGATCGAGCGACGTCGCGACGGCCTCGTCGGGATCGCGAAGGCTCCCCCCAGCCCACACCACGATTGTCATCCCGCCATCCTTGCGGTGGATGCCAGGGCAATCAAGCGCCTGGCCTTTAATTCCGTTTCGCGCCACTCGGCGCCGGGGTCCGAGCCCCACGTGATGCCTGCCCCCGTGCCGAAGCGCAACGTCCCGCCGTCGGCCCGATCCCACCAGAAGGTGCGGATGCCCACCGCGAGTTCCGCTCTTCTCGAGTCCGCGTCCACCCAGCCGAGCGCTCCGCAGTACGGCCCGCGCGGTGCGCGCTCCTCGCGTGCGATGATCCTCAGGGCGCTGGACTTGGGCGCGCCCGAGACCGACCCGGGCGGGAAGGTCCCGCCGAGCAGCGCGGGCCACAGCGATGCGGTCCAGTCGTAGTCGGGCGCGAGCGTCGCCGCCACGGTCGACTCGAGGTGAGTCAACCCAGGGTGCTCGTGAAGCCCCAGGAACTCGGTCACCGCGACGGAACCGGGCACGGCCACGTGCGACAGGTCGTTGCGCACCAGGTCCGTGATCATGACGTTCTCGGCCTCGTCCTTGGCGAGCATCGGCTCCCCTGGCGCCGCGGTGCCTTTGATCGGGGCGCTCGACACGCGGTTGCCGTCGATGGCGAGGTAC
The DNA here is from genome assembly GCF_002090135.1 of Demequina sp. NBRC 110055. Classification (GTDB taxonomy): domain Bacteria; phylum Actinomycetota; class Actinomycetes; order Actinomycetales; family Demequinaceae; genus Demequina. The sequence goes on from NZ_BBRL01000010.1 coordinate 66,978, forward strand.
AGCTCGGGTGAGGCTGACACGACCCAGGCACCCGGCGCATCGGCCGACCAGGGAATCGTGATGCGTGACGCGAACCTCGCCGGATTGCCGAGCGCCAGGCGCTCGCTTAGCGCCACCGCGTCCGGACCGTCAGGCCCCGCCGGCATGGGCGTCGCGAGCACGCGACAGAGATTCGCTTGATACACCTCGCCCTCACGGATGTCGCCGCGAATGCGCTCGACCGCCGATCGGTAGGCGACCTCGTCGAGTGAGGTGACCCAGGCATCGGCCGCCGGTCCAAACCACGCTCGGCCCGTGGGCTCGGGCGCCGCATCGGACCACGTCACGTCCCCCATGCGCCACGCAGAGATCCGGCCCTCGAAGGTGCCGACGAGCACCCAGAAGCCGCCCTCGGCAAGGCGGTGGCCGTCACTGAGGACGTCGATGTGCTCGAGCACATGGCGCGCCCGGACGCCCCGAAATGCGGCCTCGCCGCGCCCGCCGCTGTGCTCCTCGTTCACGGCATCAACGCTAGTGGCTGGCGCGGGAGGCGATTTGGCATCGGGTCAACCCATGGGCTAGTGTTTACGTCTTGTCAGGGCACGCCCTGACAACGCGGACGTGGCTCAGTTGGTAGAGCATCACCTTGCCAAGGTGAGGGTCGCGGGTTCGAGTCCCGTCGTCCGCTCGTAGGTTCGTAGCCGATGTTTTCGGCGACCACGGTGGGTTGGCCGAGAGGCGAGGCAGCGGCCTGCAAAGCCGTATACACGGGTTCGAATCCCGTACCCACCTCGGGCGATTGGCGCAGCGGTAGCGCGCTTCCCTGACACGGAAGAGGTCACTGGTTCGATCCCAGTATCGCCCACCAGACAAGCCGTCCCTTCGGGGGCGGCTTTCTTCATGCCCGGCCCCTCCCCCCGGCGCTTTGAACCGGTTTCGATGCCGACACGCCGGTGACCCGTCCATTTCACGCGACGGGGGTCGGCATGGCGGTGCCTCATCCGGTTCACACCGTCTGGGGGCACGACACGCGGCCGATGCGGTGGTCACCGAAGCGCCCGGGATGCGCTACAGTTTTCCACGGCCCGAAACGTTCAGTTTCGGTCCGCGCGGACGTGGCTCAGTTGGTAGAGCATCACCTTGCCAAGGTGAGGGTCGCGGGTTCGAGTCCCGTCGTCCGCTCGCAAGATCGAGGTCGGCACCATGGTGGGTTGGCCGAGAGGCGAGGCAGCGGCCTGCAAAGCCGTATACACGGGTTCGAATCCCGTACCCACCTCGCACGGGCGATTGGCGCAGCGGTAGCGCGCTTCCCTGACACGGAAGAGGTCACTGGTTCGATCCCAGTATCGCCCACCACACGAGAGCCGCCCCGAGACACCGGGGCGGCTCTTCTCGTTCCCGCTGACGGTACGGTGGGCGCATGCCGCTCGACGCGAATCCTCTGATCCCCACCGCATACGACGTGGTGTGGTCGGTCATCGCAGCGGCGATCCTCGTCGCCACACTGAGCGCGGCCATCTCGGTCGCCCGCCACACGCGCGTGCTTAGCGGTGCCGCCCTTGCCCTGTGGCTCCTCCTGGTGCTGTGCCTGCCGGGGATTGGCGCCGTCGTGTGGTTCGTCGCCGGCAGAGGCCCCGCCCAGCGCGAGATGGAACGCCTCTATCCCGAGGCACCACCCCTGCGCTGAGCGGGCACGGCGGTCGCCCCTGCGTCAGTCAAGCAGGCTTGCGTACAACTCCACGAAGTCCTCGACGCTCGCCTCGCGCGGGTTGCCGCCGGCGCACACGTCGTCGAACGCCGCCTGGGCGAGAACGGGCACATCCTCGGCCGTGGCACCCAGGCCCGAGATGGTCGTGGGGTTGCCGAGGTCGCGGGTGAGCGAGGCGACGGCCTCGACCGCGGCGCGCCGCGCATCGGCCAGCTCCATGGTGGCCGCACCCTCGACGCCGAAGGCCGCGGCAATGTCGCGGTACTTCTCCCCCGTGGCTTCGGCGTTGAATGCCATCACGGGCGCCAGCAGGACGCCGTTGGCGACGCCGTGCGGGGCGTGGAACAGCGCGCCCAGCGGGTGAGCCATGGCGTGGACCGCGCCCAGTCCCACGTTGGAGTAGCCCATGCCGGCGATGTACTGGGCGAGGGCCATACGGTCCATCGCCTCGGGGTCGCCATCGGCGGCGGCACGCAGGGCGCCTGCAATGACCTGGATCGCCTTCAGGTGGAACAGGTCCGAGAGCTCCCATGCCCCTTGGGTGACGTAGCCCTCGATCGCATGCGTGAGCGCGTCGAGCCCGGTCGCTACCTTGAGCGCCCGCGGCGCCGTCGCCATCATCTCCGAGTCCACGACGGCCATGATCGGGATGTCATGCGGGTCGACGCACACGAACTTGCGCCCGCGCTCGGTGTCGGTGATGACGTAGTTGATGGTGGTCTCCGAGGCGGTGCCTGCGGTCGTGGGCACGGCAATGATGGGCACCGAGGGGTTTGTCGTGTCGGCCACGCCCTCGAGCGAGCGCACGTCCGCAAACTCGGGGTTGGCGACCACGATGCCGATCGCCTTGCACGTGTCCTGTGGCGAGCCCCCGCCGACGGCGATGAGGACGTCGGCGCCGCTGTCGCGGAACGCTGCCACGCCCGCCTGGACGTTCTCGATGGGCGGGTTGGGGACCACGTCCTGATAGACCTCGAAGGCGATGCCTGCCTCGTCGAGCAGCGCGGTCACCTTGGTGGTCACGGCTGTCTCGACCAGCACCGCGTCCGTGACGACGAACGCCTTCGTAAATCCGCGGCGGGTGAGCTCGTCGGGGATGACTGAGATCGCCCCGGCTCCGAAGTAGGCCGTCTGATTCCAGATCATGCGCTGGACCATGGTGAGACTCCTTCCGAGGGACGCGCCCTCGCGTCGTGGGGGCCACGTTGACCCCGCTCACCTGAATAGTTTCAACCGCTCCCTGCAGTTGCCAGGGACGCAGGTCCCGCCACGATGTCCACTACCAGGGCGCGGTGGTCCGCCCCGGTCAGCGCGACGGTATCGACGGACGATGCCGCCCACCCCTCGGCTCGCGTGAGCACGTGGTCGATCGCGACCATGGGGAAGCCGCCACGGCCCTCAGGGAACGTGAACGTCCACCCTGCCCCCGCCTGGTCGGCGGCGCCCGCGTACCCCAAGCCTTCGAGGCGCCTCAGCGCGGCGTGGTCGCGCGTCGCGTTGAAGTCGCCCACCGCGATGACGTCCCCGGTCATGGTGCCGAGAAGGCCCTCGAGTGTGGCCATATCCTCGTCCCAGAGCCTGTGCTGCCAGAGTCCTGGCGCCGCGGGATGCACAGCGACCACGGTGAGGGGTCCCGACGGACCCTCGAGCCCCACCCTCACCGTATGAGCGGTCGTACCTGGGACCTCCGCGGCGTCGGTGAGCGCCCACGCGCTCCAGAGGCCGATACCTGCGAACCCCTCGGCGGACGCGGTGAATGCGTGCGGGAGGGCCTCGCCAAGGCCTGCTCGTTCGAGCGCCGCCACCGCATCCTGCGTCAGTTCCTGCACCGCCAAGATATCCACGCCGCGTTCGCGGACCAACGCGACGACCTCGTCTGGCGACACACCGCCGAACGTCGCGTTAACGGACGCCACCGTGACGTCGGCCTCGTCCGTGAGTGCCGCGGGCTCGGCGGTCACGAGCGGGAGCTGCGTCACGGCTCCCCAGACCGTCATCGCCACCACCCCTGCCACCAGCGGCCACGAACGCGCCGCGAGGCCCAGCACGAGCGGCACCAGGAGAACTGACACGAGCCATGGCGTCAGCGCGATCAGGACCGCGAGCGGGCCCGCCTCCCATGACAGCGCCCGTGCCACCCACACGCCACCCACGCCCATCAGTACGAGCCAGCCCATGACCACGACGACGCGACGCCACGGCGGCCGACGCATCGGCCTCCTAGGCGCGTCAGTCGAGCGCGACGTAGCGCTCCCCCACCTCGACCGGGACGTCGAGGCGATTGCCGGGCCCCGGCAGCGGGCACACCCAGTCGCTCGAGTAGGCGCACGACGGCTGGAAGGTAAAATTCAGATCGATCACGAGTCCGTCGGTGCCGCCGCCCAGGTCCGCGCCCTTCACGGTGTCGAGCAGGTAGCGGCCGCCGCCATAGGAGTCGGGTGCGGGATCCTTGAGCGGCACGAAGACGCCGCCGCCATAGGAGTCAAGCCACCACACGTCGAGGCTGCCGACGTCGCCGAGCGTGACGCGTCCGATGCGCTCGAACGGCACCACGCCATCGGTCGCGGTGGGAACCTCGCGCCGTTCCGGCTCGGCCGGCTCGACCGCGACCTCAAAGCGCCATGCCGAGTCGTACGCCGCCATGACGGGAGTGAAGGACTCGCGGTGCGCCTCGGGCACCGGCGTGGCGGGGTGGGTGGCGAGGAGGGCCGCACGCCGCTCGGCCCAGCGCGCATGCGCCGCGACGGGGTCGGGGGTGGCCCGCACCTCGGCGTAGATGTCCGCCACCTGTCGGCGCCAATCGAGAATGTGCCAGGAGTAGTCCATGTCACGACCGTACGCGACGCACGGCATGCACGGGTGCGACCCCTACGCGGCGACCAACGCCTCGATGCCGGCAGCCAGCTCGTCGGCGGCGCGACGCGGGTTGCCGGTCACGTAGCCATCGACGAGGGCACCGTCGCGCAGCATCATGACCTGGCGTGCCACCTCGTCGGGCGCCTGCGCTCCCCTGTCACGCGCCCACGCGGCGATCGCGTCGATCATCCAGCCGCGAAAGCGCGCCACCACCGCGCGCACGGGGTGATCGGGGTCGGGGTATTCGGCGGCGGCGTTGATGAAGGGGCACCCGCGAAAGCCGGGCCGACACATCTCATTCTCGAAGATCGCGGCGATCGCGCGCGGCTCCCCCGTCGCGGAACGACCAAGGCCTTGGACGCGCTCCAGTTCCGCCTCGAGGTACGCCACTACCAGCTCGTCCTTCGAGGGAAAGTGTCGATAGAAGGTGACCTTGGAGACGCCCGCCTCAGCCAAGATCCGGTCGGCGCTCACGGCGCGGATCCCGTGGGCGGTAAAGAGGGCCGATGCCGCGGCAAGGATCGCCTCGCGTGCCTGTCCGCGTGTGCTCGCCATCGCTCCTCCAAGAAAACTTCGATTGCGGGGAATCATCCCATGCATGGGTGGGTTGTCGTCCATGTAGACGTACTAGTACCTCTACTTTTCGAACGCCACCGCACAAGGAGTCATTCCATGGACAAGCCCAAGGTCTTCTACACCGCCACCGCCACCGCGACGGGTGACGGCCGCAACGGCCACGTCGCGACCGACGACGGCCTGGTCGAGTTCGAGCTCGCCACGCCGAAGCCCTTCGGCAAGCAGACCAAGACCAACCCCGAGCAGCTCTTTGCCGCCGGCTTCTCCGCGTGCTTCAACTCGGCGTTCCAGATGACCGCCAAGAAGGCCAAGGCGCCCCTGACCGATTCTCAGGTGACAGCCAAGGTGGGCATTGGCCCCGTCGGCCTCAAGGGTGGGTTCGGCCTCGCCGTGACGCTGCAGATTCGCACCGAAGGTCTCGACGAGGCGACCGCGCGGCAGCTCGCCGAGGCCGCACACGAGGTCTGCCCCTACTCCAACGCGACCCGCGGCAACATCGAGGTCACGCTCGAGGTCACCGCGGCGTAGCCCCGCCGGGCCGCCTCACATCCGGACCGGTCCGGCCGCTGCCCCACGGCATCGGCCGGGCTTTCTGCGTGCCTCAGGAATGAGAAACACCCCCGACACGCTTATCTGGGAGGATGACCACAAGCGTTGGAAAGGGCCACAGTTGCATGTCTGAGATCAGTCACGAAACGACCCGCCGCCTGGGACACAGGGCCGAGGCGGCGGTACCGATCTCCACATACCGCCTGCAATTAAGCGAGTCCTTCACGTTCGCCGATGCCGCCGCCAGGTTGGACTACTTCTCCGCCCTGGGCGTCACTCACCTCTACCTCTCCCCCCTCCTGGACGCCGCGCCCGGCTCCACGCATTTCTATGACGTGGTGGACCACTCCCGCATCTCGCCGGTTCTCGGCGGCATCGAGGGCCTGCGCGACCTCGCGTGGAAGGCCGGCGAACACGGCATCGGCCTCATCGCCGACGTGGTGCCCAACCACATGGCCGTCCCCACCCCCGCGTACTTCAACAAGGCGCTGTGGTCCGTGCTCGCCGAGGGCGAGGAGTCGGACCACGCCCACTGGTTCGACGTCGACTGGTCCGGCGGCGACCCGGTGCTGATGCCCGTGCTCGGCCAGCGCATCGGCACGGTGCTCGCCAACGGCGAACTCACGCTCGACACGATGGTCGTCCCGGGCTTCGAGGACGCCGGCGAAGTGCCCGTGCTGCGCTACTACGAGCACGTGTTCCCCGTACGCCCCGGCACCGAGAACCTACCCATGGCGATGCTCGTCGACCAGCAGCACTACCGCCTCGCCTACTGGCGCGTCGCCAACGAGGAGCTGAACTACCGGCGCTTCTTCGACGTCGGTTCGCTCGTGGCCGTGCGGGTCGAGGACCCCGACGTGTTCGACGCGACCCACCGCGTGATTGTCGACCTCATCAAGGACAACACGCTGCAGGGCCTGCGCATCGACCACCCCGACGGCCTCGCCGACCCCGCCGGCTACCTGCAACGCCTCTCCGACGCCACCGACGGCGCCTGGGTGGTCGTCGAGAAGATCCTCGAGGATGAGGAGCGCCTGCCCACCTCGTGGAAGACCGCGGGCACCACCGGCTACGACGGCGCATGGCGCGTGGGGGCGCTGCTACGCGACCCCGCCGGCTCCTCTCCCCTGGCCGCCACGCTGCACCGCCTCACGGGCGACGCGATGGGGACGCTGCCGGCCATGATCAACGAGGCCAAGCGCGAGATCGTCAAGGAGTCGCTGTCGAGCGAGGTGCACCGCCTCGCGACCATCGCCCACACCATCTGCACCACGGACGTACGCTTGCGCGACCACACCTGGCGGGCGCTGTACGACTGCCTGCGCACGCTGCTGATCACGTTCGACCGCTACCGCGCCTACGTCGTCGCGGGCGTGCCACCCAAGCCCGCGTCGCTCGAGGCCATCGACCATGCCGCGGAGCTCGCGCGCGCCCAGCTCGACGCCGAGCGCCACGAGACGCTCGAGGTCGTCGTCGACCTTCTCAAGGGCGCCGAGGTGGGCTCCGCCGGCCGCACCGACGACGCCAACCGACGCGAGCTCATCACCCGCTTCCAGCAAGCCTGCGGCGCCGTCATGGCTAAGGGCATCGAGGACACCGCGTACTACCGCTGGACACACTTGTTGCCGCTGTGCGAGGTGGGATCGCCCGCCTCCCGCTTCGCCCTCCCGCCGGCCAACTTCCACGCGTGGGCCGACGAGCAGCAGATCCAATACCCGCACGGCATGACCGGCCTCACCACCCACGACACCAAGCGTTCCGAGGACGTCCGCGCACGCCTGTCGGTGCTGTCAGAGGCCGCCGACGAGTGGGACGCGCTCGTCACCCGACTGCAGGCCGCCACCGAGGAGATGCGTCCCTCCCTTCTCGATGGCCGCACCGAGAACCTGTGGTGGCAGACCCTCGCCGGAACGTCCGACGAGCACTCGTTCATGGAGTGGGACCGCCTCGAGGGCTACCTCATCAAGGCGATGCGCGAGGCCAAGACCCACACGACGTGGACCTCGATCGACGAGTCCTACGAAAGCTCCGTGTTGTGGTTCGCGCAGGCCACACACGCCGACCACGCCGTGCGCTCACTCCTGACCGAGTGGCACGAGTCCGCCGCCGCGGGCGTCCGTGCACACATCCTGTCGATGAAGCTCATCCAGCTCACGATGCCCGGGGTTCCGGACACCTACCAGGGCACCGAGACCCTCGCGCCGTCCCTCGTCGACCCCGACAACCGCCGCCCCGTCGACTACGACGCGCTGGCCGAGATGCTCGAGCGCGTCACGACCGGCGCGAAGCCGCGCACCCTGGCCGAGGAAAAGCTGCTGGTGACCGCGCGCGCCCTGCAGACCAGGCGGGAACATCCTGAGGCCTTCACCGGGGACGACTGCGGCTACGTGCCCCTGCCGTCCTCCTCGGGCCACGCCGTGGTCTACGCCCGCACCGACGGCGAGTCCGCGCAGGTCATCACCGCGGCCACTCGGCTCGGGCTGGACCTCGAGAAACTCGGCGGCTGGCGCGAGCACACCGTGACGCTGCCCGAGGGCCGCTGGCGCGACGTGCTGAGCCGCCACGCCTTCGACGGCGGCACGGTCGAGTTGCAGGCTCTCCTCGGGGCGCGTCCCGTCGCGCTGCTCGTCAGGGAGGACGCATGATGGCGCGCGTGTGGGCACCCCATGTGGACTCCGTGGGGCTCGTCGTGGGCTCGGCCGATGCCGAGGTCACCGCAATGACCAGGGGCGCCGATGGCTGGTGGTCGGGTCCCGACCTGCCTCCCGGCACCGATTACGGCTACATCGTGGACGGCGAGGGCCCGTGGCCCGACCCGCGCTCGGCACGCCAGCCCGGCGGCGTCCACGGCCTGTCGCGCATCTATGACACCGCGCGTTTTGCGTGGAACGACGGCGAGTGGTCAGGCGTCGACGTGCTCGGCAAGGTCTTCTACGAACTCCACGTGGGCGCCTTCACGCCTCAAGGCACGCTCGACGCGGCCGCCGCACAGCTGCCGGCGCTGCGTTCGGTGGGCGTCGACGTCGTGGAACTCATGCCGCTCGCGCCCTTCCCCGGGCGACACGGCTGGGGTTACGACGGCGTATCGCTGTACGCGGTGCACGAGGCTTACGGCGGGCCCGCGGCGCTCCAACGCTTCGTCGACGCCGCGCATCGCGCAGGAGTCGCGGTGTGCCTCGACGTCGTCTATAACCACCTCGGCCCCGACGGCAACTATCTGTCCAAGTTCGGCCCGTACTTTACCGACGCTCACCACACCCCGTGGGGCTGGGCCGTCAACCTCGATCAGCCCGAGGCCGACGGCATGCGCCGCTACATCTGCGACAACGCCCTGCGCTGGTTCGAGGACTTCCACATCGATTGCCTCAGGCTGGATGCCGTGCACGAGCTGGCGGACGACTCCGACCGACACGTCCTCGCGCAGCTGAGCGACGAGACCGCCGCCCTCAGCGATCGCCTCGGCCGCCCGCTATCCCTCGTCGCCGAGTCCGACCTCAACGACGCGCGCATGGTGACGCCTACGGCGGAGGGTGGGTTCGGGATGACGGCGCAGTGGAACGACGACATCCACCACGCGCTACACGCCTACCTGACCGGCGAGCGCCACGGCTACTACGTCGACTTCGGGTCGCTCGAGACGCTCGACAAGGTCTATCGAGAGGTGTTCTGGCACAACGGCACGCATTCTCCGTTCCGTGGGCGCGAGTGGGGCAAGCCCGTCGCTGCGGACGTGGACCGTCGCCGCTTCATCGCGTTCGCGTCGAACCATGATCAGGTGGGCAACCGGGCCATCGGCGACCGACCGTCCACGCACCTCACGCCCGGCGCGCAGGCCGCGTCGCTCGCGGCGGTGCTACTGTCGCCCTTCACGCCCATGCTGTTTATGGGCGAGGAGTACGGCGAGACCAGGCCCTTCATGTTCTTCACCGACCATGACGAGCCGCTGGGTACGGCGGTGTCCGAGGGTCGCATGAGCGAATTCGGTGGCCATGGCTGGGAGCAGTTGTACGGCGGTGAGGTGCACGTCCCCGATCCTCAGGACCGCACCACCTTCCTGCGCTCCAAGTTGGGTGACGGCGTGGGCGCCGACAGCGCACACCACCACGCGCTGCGCGACTGGGTCGCGACGCTGATGGCGCTGCGCGCACGGGTGGAACCGCGCGAGGCGTGGGCCGCGCACCCCGCCGGGGCGAGCGAGTCCTCCCCGCGAGTCCTCACGCTGAGTGGCCCCGTGACGGTCCATGCCAACCTGACCGACGCATCGGCCGTCGTCACCGACGGTGGAGAGCTGGTGGGGTCCTTCGGCAGTGTCACGCCGTTGGACGGCGGGTTCGAGCTCGCCGGCGACGCCGTCGCGCTTGTGGCGCAGCGTTAAGCGTTCAGGGCGACGAACACGTCGTAGATGAGGAACGCTGGCCACACCAGCGCCTGCAGGAGCGCGCCCACGTGCTCCCAGAACCCGTCGGCGACGTTCCAGAAGTACACGGCCGAACCGATCATGCCGAGGAAGTAGAAGCCGCCGCCGGCCGCGGCACCGCCGTTATTGGTGCTGGTCATGGTGTCCCCCTCATGGTCGCTACTGCCTGTTGTAGCAGTCGGAGGGCGTCGGCGCGCGCTGGCTCTACTCCCCCGCGACCATCGCGAGCATGCGGCTGAGGGCGCGGTAGTACTTCTTGCGGTAGCCGCCGCGCAGCATGTCCTTGGTAAAGACCTCCCCGAGCGAGTGTCCGGAGGCGACGATGCGCACGTCGCGGTCGTACAGGCGGTCGACGAGCGCGACGAGGCGCAGCGCCTGAGCCTGGTCGGTCAGCGGCGCGACGCCGCGCAGGCCCAGCACCTCGAGCCCGTCCACGTATGCGCCGAAGCGGCTGGGGTGCACATGGGTGAGGTCCTCCATCAGCGCCGCCCAGTCCTCGCAGGCGGCTCCGTCCGGCCTTCCCGCAGCGATCACGTCCTCGACCTTGGCCGGCGGAGGGAAGGTGAGGTCGCCGCGCCCGCGATAGTCGGGTCCGTCAATGGTGATGACCTCGAACACGCTCGAGACGGCCTGGATCTCCCGCTGGAAATCGTCGGCGGCGAAGCGCCCCTGGCCGAGCGAGCCGGGCAGGGTGTTGGATGTCGCAGCCAACGCTACCCCGGCATCGGCCAACTCCCGCATGAGCCGGGCCATGAGGACCGTGTCGCCGGGGTCGTCGAGTTCGAACTCGTCGATACACACGAGCGCAAACTCCTGCAGCGCGCGGCGCGTGCCCTGGAAGCCCAGGGCACCCACGAGTTGGGTGTATTCGACGAAGGTGCCGAACGCGGCCCGATCGCCCACCTCGCGGGCGAGCGACGCCAGTAGGTGGGTCTTGCCGACGCCGAAGCCGCCGTCCAGGTAGATGCCCTTGCCCGCGCTTGAGCGGCGAAGGAGCCCGCGTCGGCCGATGCCCTTGGCGAACGAACGCGCGGCGTCGACGGCCTCGCGCTGGCTGGGGTACTCGGGGTCGGGTAGATAGGAGTCGAAGGTGGCGGCGGCGAAATGTGGCGGGGGGACGAGGGCGGCGATCAGAGCGTCGGGCTCGACATGGGGCCTCCGTCCGACGAGGCGGGCGGTCATGGGTCACACCCTAGTGAGCCGCACACGGCGCAGACAGCACGACGCCCCGGCCACCCGTGAGGGCGACCGGGGCGTGTGAGTGGCGTGGCTTAGGCCTCGACCTCGGTGCGGTCGCCGCCCCACAGCGTGTGGAAGGTGCCGTCGGCATCCACGCGCTTGTAGGTGTGGGCGCCGAAGAAGTCACGCTGGCCCTGGATCAGGGCCGCAGGCAGGCGCTCGGCGCGCAGCGAGTCGTAGTACGACAGCGACGAGCCGAAGGCGGGCGCGGGCACGCCGGCAAGCGCGGCCTGGGAGACCACGCGGCGCCAGGCGCCCACCCCGTTCGCGATGGCGCCGGCGAAGTAGTCATCCACCAGCAGCGACGCGAGCGAGTCGTTGCGCTCGTAGGCCTCGGTGATGCGGTCGAGGAAGCGGGCGCGGATAATGCATCCCTCACGCCAGATCTTGGCCATCTCGCCGCGCTTGATGTCCCAGCCGTACTCCTCGGAGGCGGCCTGGATCTGGTCGAAGCCCTGGGCGTAGGCGACCACCTTGGACGCGTACAGGGCGAGGCGCACGTCCTCGATGAAGCCCTTGCGGTCCTTGATGTGGAAGTCGCCGGCGTTGCCAACGAGCACGCCGCGGGCGGCCTCGCGCTGCGCGGTCTGCGAGGAGATCGCACGGGCGAACGTGGCCTCGGCAATGCCGGTGACCGGGGCGCCGAGGTCCAGGGCGGACTGCACGGTCCAGCGGCCGGTGCCCTTCTGGCCCGCCTCGTCCACGATGACATCCACGAGCGGCTTGCCGGTCTTGGCGTCGACCTGCTTGAGGACGTTTGCGGTGACGTCGATCAGGAACGAGTCGAGGTCACCGGTGTTCCACTCGGCGAAGATGTCGCCGATCTCGGCGGGCGTGAGGTTCAGGCCCGCGCGCAGCAGGTGGTACGCCTCGCCGATGAGCTGCATGTCGGCGTACTCGATGCCGTTGTGCACCATCTTGACGAAGTGGCCGGCGCCGTCGGGACCGACGTGCACGCAGCACGGGGTGCCGTCCTCGGCCTTCGCGGCGATCTTCTCGAGGATGGGGCCGAGGGTCGCATAGGACTCGGCGGGTCCGCCGGGCATGATCGAGGGGCCCAGCAGCGCGCCCTCCTCACCACCGGAGACGCCTGCGCCGACGAAGTGCAGGCCCTTCTCCTTGAGCGCTGCCTCGCGACGGCGGGTGTCGGGGAAGTGAGCGTTGCCCGCGTCGACGATGATGTCGCCCTCTTCGAGCAGCGGCGTGAGCGCGTCGATGACGGCGTCGGTGGGGCCACCGGCCTGCACCATGATGACGACGGTGCGGGGCTTCGCGAGGGCCTCGACGAAGTCCTCGAGCGTCTCGCAGCCGATGAACTCACCCTCGGAGCCGTGCTCCTCAATGAGCGAGTGCATCTTCTGAGGCGAACGGTTGTGCACCGCCACCGTGAAGCCGTTGCGGGCGAAGTTGCGCGCAAGGTTGCGCCCCATCACCGCGAGTCCTGTCACACCGATCTGGGCCTGAGCCATGTTCCGTCCTGTTCGTGTCCGGGGAAGGTGGTCTGTACCGCGCTCCAGCCTAGTGCGCTCGCGTCGCGTGGCGAACCGGGGCCACGGTAGGCGCCACGCCTAGGCTCAACCGTATGGCCCAGGACTTCGAGCAGGCGCCGCCGGACTTCCGTGCCGCGTTGACGTCGCTCGCGTCCGCCCACACCCGTGCCGACGTGACACTCGCCGAGGCGCCCGCCCCCTCCCGCATCGCGCCGTACGCCGTCGCGATCACCGGGGAGCTCGACTCCGACGAGCTGCACGCCACAGGACGGTTCGTGCTCCTGCACGATCCCGCGGGGCACGACGCCTGGGACGGTACCTACCGCATCGTCGCGATGGTCAAGGCCGAGGTGGAGCCGGAGATCGGCGCCGACGACATGTGGGCGGAGGTCGCGTGGTCGTGGCTGCAGGAGTCGCTCGAGGGCGTCCCACATCACGCCAGCGGCGGCACGGTCACCAAGGTGACCAACCGGTCCTTCGGCGATCTCGCCGAGCGCGACGACGAGGTCCACGTCGAAGTGCGCGTCTCGTGGACCCCCGAGGACACCGACATGGAGCCACACCTGAGAGCCTGGACCGACCTGCTCGCCTCCTGCGCGGGCGTACCTGATCTTCCTGAAGGAGTCACGATGCTGCCGGGACGCCACGCATGAGCGACGCCCCTACCGATGCTTCCGCCGCCGAGGCGACCGCAGCATCGGCCACCCCCCTGACCGAACCCGCCGGAGGTGTCCCCCAGGTCATCGCGACCGTCGAGGGCCTGGAGCGGATGGCGGCGGCCTTTGCCGCGGGCACCGGCCCGATTGCGGCCGATGCCGAACGCGCCTCGGGTTTTCGGTACGGGCAGGCGACCTACCTCGCACAGTTCAAGCGCGAAGGCGCCGGCATCGCCCTGATCGACACGGACGCACTGCCGGACCTGTCGATTCTCAATGAGGCCTTCGGCGACGCCGAGTGGATCTTCCACGCCGCAAGCCAGGACCTGCCGGGCATGCGCGACCTGGGACTCACACCCGCATCCGTGTTCGACACCGAGCTCGCCGCCCGACTGCTGGGATGGCCCAAGGTGGGCCTCGCCGCGGTCGTGGAGCGCGAGCTGGGGTTGGCGCTGGCCAAGGAGCACTCGGCGCAGGACTGGTCCACCCGGCCGCTGCCCTACGACTGGCTGGTCTACGCCGCGCTCGACGTCGAGATGCTGATCGACCTGCGCAACGGCATGTACGCCCACCTCGAGGAGGCCGGCAAGCTCGAGTATGCGCGCCAGGAGTTCGAGGCGGTGCGCCTCGCTCCCCCGCCGCCGCCGCGCGTGGAACCGTGGCGCCGCACCTCCGGCTCGCACCAGATCCGCGACCAGCGCGGCCTCGCCATCGTTCGCTCCCTGTGGGAGGAGCGCGACAAGGTCGCACAACGACGCGACATCTCTCCGGGCCGCGTACTGCGCGACGCCGCCATCACGGCCGCCGCACAGGCCAAGCCCACGACCCTCGCGGCATTGCTGCAGGTGCGCGAGTGGCAGTCCCGCGGCACCAAGCGCGCCGCACCCCGGTGGTTCCCGGCCATCGAAAAGGCGCTGGCCCTTCCCGAGGCGGAACTTCCCGCCAAGCGCGGGCCGCGCGGGGACGGTCCCCCGCAGCCGCGGATCTGGAAGGACAAGCGCCCCGAGGCCGCCGCGCGGCTCGATCTCGCCCGCCCCCGCCTGCTCGCGCTCGCCGAGAAGCTCGAGATGCCCGTCGAGAACCTCCTACAGCCCGACGCCATGCGTCGCGCGTGCTGGGAGCACCGCGGCGGCGGCGAGGAAGAGATCCGCGCTCTGCTGGCGTCGCGCGACGCACGGCCATGGCAGATCGACCTCACGGCGCCCGTGCTCGCGGAGGCCTTCGCGGAGGCGGCTCGCGCGGGCGAATAGCGACCTCGCACCACGGTCCGTGTCAACGAGACGCAGTGGGTCGAGCCGCCGCCCCATCGGTGTGGCCCACGGGTGTGACAGATGTGCAGGGTGTGACAGGTGAGCGAGTCCCACCTGTCACACAGGCCTCACCAGCCTCAGGCGTGGGCCAAACCGATGGGCACCGCGGCGCGCCGCCTCTCATTCCGGTTCAGACTGTCTGACGGGCCGGGTCAGTCGAGGGCCGCGATGACTCCGTCGGCGATGGCGGAGGCGTCCAGGCCCACCTGCTCCACGATCTGATCGCGCGACGCGTGAGCGAGGAACTCGCGGGGCACGCCGTGGTGGATCCAGGTGGCGGTGCCGCCGGTCAGGCGCGCGTACTCGGCCCATTCCTGGCCGAGGCCGGCATCGACGAGGCCGTCTTCGATCGTCACGATCAGTTCGGCGCCCGCGGTGAGTTCCTCGAGCCCGTCGGGCACCGGATGCACCCACGTCGCGGTGGCGGCGATCACCGACAGGCCATCGGCGGCCAGCTTGGCGGCCGTGTCGACTGCGGTCGGCGCCATCGAGCCAAGCCCGAGCACCACCACGCGCGGTGCCGCGCCGTCGCTCACGCCCGCTTCCGACAGCACGTCGATGTCTTCCACGGCGCGGACCGCGGGCAGGTCGTCGCCCACGGGACCCTTGGGGTAGCGCACCACGGTGGGGGCGTCATCGACGTCGATGGCGTCGCGGAAGGCGCGGCGCAGCGTGGCGGCGTCGCGCGGCGCCGCGATGCGCAGCCCGGGCACGTGCCTGAGCAGCGCCATGTCCCACATGCCGTTGTGGCTGGGGCCGTCGTCACCGGTGATGCCGGCACGGTCCAGCATGAACGTCACGCCTGCGCCGTGCAGTGCGACGTCCATGAGCACCTGGTCGAAGGCGCGGTTGAGGAACGTCGCATACACGGCGACCACGGGGTGCATGCCCGCGAAGGCGAGGCCTGCCGCAGAGGTCACCGCGTGTTGTTCGGCGATGCCGACGTCGATCACGCGGTCAGGGAAGGCGTCGGCGAGCGGCTGCAGGCCCACGGGCGCAAGCATTGCGGCCGTCAGCGCGACCACGTCGTCGCGCTCGCGCGCGACATCGAGGATCTCCTCGGCGAACACCTTGGTCCACCCGAATCGCGAGGGCTTGACGGGCAGACCCGTCTCGGGGTGGATCCGCCCCACCGCGTGGAAGCGGTCGGCCACGTCCTCCTCGGCGGGCGTGTAGCCGCGCCCCTTCTCGGTGAGGACATGCACGATGACGGGGCCGCCGAACGCCTTCGCGTGCGCCAGCGCTCCCTCGACCTGCTCGAGGTCGTGACCGTCGACGGGGCCCACGTACTTGAGCCCGAGGTCGTCGAACATCCCCGGCTCCGCGATCAGGCCCTTCACGGCCCGCTTGCCGTGCATGACGGTCTGGTAGGTGAAGTTGCGCCACGGACCGCGGCCCTCGAAGGTGCGCTTGCCCCAGCCGAGGAACTGCTCGTAACGGGGATCGGTGCGAATGCCGTCGAGGCGGCGGGCGAGGCCGCCGATCGTGGGCGCATAGGAGCGGCCGTTGTCGTTGACCACGATGACGACCCTGTCGCGCGAGGCGGCCACGGAGTTCAGCGCCTCCCAGGCCATGCCGCCGGTGAGGGCGCCGTCGCCGATCACCGCGACCGTGGTCCGGTCATCCTCGCCGCGCAGGGTGTGGCCGCGCGCGATGCCCGCGGCCCACGACACGGCGGTCGAGGCATGCGAGTTCTCGACGATGTCGTGTTCGGACTCGGAGCGCTGGGGGTAGCCCGCGAGCCCGTCACGGGTGCGCAGCGCGGAGAAGTCGCGCCGGCCCGTGAGGAGCTTGTGGACGTACGACTGGTGGCCGGTGTCGAACACGATCGAGTCGTGCGGCGACTCGAAGACCCGGTGCAGGCCCAACGTGAGCTCGACGACGCCCAGGTTGGGGCCAAGGTGGCCGCCGGTGAGCGACACGGACGCCACGAGGTAATCCCGAATCTCCTGGGCGAGCTCGGTGAGTTCCTCCGAGGTCAGCCCGTCGAGGTCACGGGGTGACTCGATGCGCTCCAGCACGCGGTTCTCCTGACATTGACTCACCCGCCGTGCGGCGGGAACGGTTGACGATAAGCGACCACTGTACGTGGCACCGGGCCGCGCGGCCCACATGCGACCGCGCGCCCGCTCACCTGATGGGGTGAACGGACGCGCGGGTCGACGCGGGCGAGACCCGCACGGGCGTGCTTACGCGCTCACGAGCGAACGCAGCACGTACTGCAGGATGCCGCCGTTGCGGAAGTAGTCGGCCTCACCGGGCGTGTCGACGCGCACGACCGCGTCGAACTCGACCACCGAGCCGTCCGCCTTGGTGGCCGTCACCGTCAGCGCCTTGGGGTGCTCGCCGTTCGAGAACGCGGACACACCGGGAATGTCGAAGGTCTCGGTGCCGTCGAGGCCCAGCGACGCGGCGGACTGACCTGCCGGGAACTGCAGCGGTAGCACGCCCATACCGATGAGGTTCGAGCGGTGGATGCGCTCGAAGCTCTCGGTGATGACCGCGCGCACACCCAGCAGGCGCGTGCCCTTGGCCGCCCAGTCGCGCGACGAGCCGGAGCCGTACTCCTTGCCACCGAGGACCACCAGGGGCGTGCCGCCGGCCGCATAGTCCTGCGCGGCGTCGTAGATGGTGTCCTGCTCGCCCTTCATGAAGTTGTACGTGAAGCCGCCCTCGACGCCGTCGAGCAACAGGTTCTTCAGGCGGATGTTCGCGAACGTGCCACGGATCATCACCTCGTGGTTGCCGCGGCGCGAGCCGTAGGAGTTGAAGTCGCGGCGCTCGACGCCGTGCTCGGCGAGGTAGACGCCCGCGGGGCTGTCGGGCTTGATCGCGCCTGCGGGCGAGATGTGGTCGGTCGTGACCGAGTCGCCCAGCAGCGCCAGCACACGCGCACCCGTGATGTCCTCGACGGGCTCGGGCTGGGCGCCCATGCCCTCGAAATACGGGGGCTTGCGCACGTAGGTCGAATCATCGGCCCACTCGAAGGTCTTGCCGTCGGGCGTGGGCAGCTGCTGCCAGCGCGCGTCACCGGCGAACACGTCGGCGTAGTCCTTGGCGAACATGTCCTCGGTGATCGACGAGCCGACGATCTCCTCGACCTCGGCGGCCGAGGGCCAGATGTCGCGCAGGAACACGTCGTTGCCGTCGGTGTCCTGGCCCAGCGGGTCGGTCTCGAAGTCGTGGTCCATGGTGCCGGCCAACGCGTAGGCGATGACGAGCGGCGGCGACGCGAGGTAGTTCATCTTCACGTCCGGGTTGATGCGACCCTCGAAGTTGCGGTTACCCGACAGGACCGAGACGACGGCGAGGTCGTTATCGTTGACCGCCTGCGAGACCTCCTCGGGCAGCGGGCCCGAGTTACCGATGCACGTGGTGCAGCCGTAGCCCACCAGGTGGTAGCCGAGCGCCTCGAGGTCGGGCCACAGGCCGGCCTTCTCGTAGTAGTCGGTGACGACCTGCGAGCCAGGCGCCATCGAGGTCTTGACCCACGGCTTGACGTTCAGACCCTTCTGGTTCGCGTTGCGCGCCAGCAGCGCGGCGGCGAGCATGACTGACGGGTTCGACGTGTTGGTGCACGACGTGATCGACGCGATCACCACGGCGCCGTGGTCGAGGGCGGTCTCGGTGCCGTCAGCGAGGGTCAGCGGCACGTGCTTGTGCGGGCGGCGCTTGCGAATGTCGGCGCTGGACTCGCGAGGTGCAGGCGCGTCGCCCGCGTGTGCCTCGGCCGCGATGGGGTCCGACGCGGGGAAGGTCTCTTCCACGGACTCGTCGAGGCCGTGCAGTTCCTCGTGCTCGGCATAGTTCAGGATCGACTGCCCAAACGACGCCTTCGCGTCGGTCAGCTCGATGCGGTCCTGGGGGCGCTTGGGACCGGCGATCGAGGGCACGACCGTCGACAGGTCCAGCTCAAGGTACTCGGAGAACACCGGCTCGACGTAGCCCTCGGCGGAGGGGTCGTGCCACATGCCCTGCTCCTTGCAGTACGCCTCGACCAGCTTGACCTGGTCCTCGGAGCGACCGGTGAGCTTCAGGTAGTCGATGGTGACGCCGTCGATCGGGAAGATCGCGGCGGTCGAGCCGAACTCGGGCGACATGTTGCCGATGGTGGCGCGGTTGGCCAGCGGCACCGCGCCCACTCCCTCGCCGTAGAACTCGACGAACTTGCCGACCACGCCGTGCTCGCGCAGCATCTGCGTGATGGTGAGCACCACGTCGGTGGCGGTCGCGCCGGCGGGGATCGCGCCGGTGAGCTTGAAGCCCACCACACGCGGGATGAGCATGGACACGGGCTGGCCCAGCATGGCCGCCTCGGCCTCGATGCCGCCCACGCCCCAGCCGAGCACGCCCAGGCCGTTGATCATGGTGGTGTGCGAGTCGGTGCCGACGCACGAGTCGGGGTACGCCTGCGTGGCGCCCTCGACGTCCTTGGTCATCACGCCACGGGCCAGGTACTCGAGGTTGACCTGGTGCACGATGCCGGTGCCCGGGGGCACCACCTTGAAGTTGTCGAAGGCCGTCTGGCCCCAGCGCAGGAACTGGTAGCGCTCACGGTTGCGCTCGTACTCGAGGTCGGTGTTGCGCTCGAGCGCGTCCTTGCGGCCGAACACGTCGATGACGACGGAGTGGTCGATGACCATCTCGGCGGGCGCGAGGGGGTTGATGACGGAGGGGTCGCCGCCGAGCTCCGCGACGGCCTCGCGCATGGTGGCGAGGTCGACGACGCAGGGGACGCCGGTGAAGTCCTGCATCACCACGCGCGCGGGGGTGAACTGGATCTCCGTGTCGGGCTCGGCCTGCGGGTCCCACGCGGCCAGCGCGTTCACGTGGTCGGCGGTGATGTTGGCGCCGTCCTCGGTGCGCAGCAGCGCCTCTGCGAGGACCTTGAGCGAGAACGGAAGCTTCTCCAGACCGGGGACCGCCCCGAGCCGGTAGATCTCGTAGGACTTTCCGTCCACGTCCAGCGTGGCCTTGGATCCCAGCGTGTTCTCGCTCATGCAGCAACCTCCTATGGTTCGTGTCCGCGGCCATCCTATCGGCCACGACGGACATCCCCGACCCTTGAGCCGGTCAACGGGAGGTAAAGGTCGCCACCGTTTCGACGTGATGCGTCATGGGGAACAGGTCGAATGCCTGGGCATCGACGAGGTCGTAGCCGCGCTCGGCCAAGAGTGCCGTGTCTCGCGCGAGCGCCACAGGGTCACACGCGACATAGACGATGCGCGGTGTTCCGGTCGCGACCAGCGCGTCGAGGGTGCGCCGCCCCGCCCCCGAACGCGGCGGGTCGATCACGGCGGCGTCGGGACGGCCGATGCCGGACTCGAGCGTGCGACGCACGTCGCCTTGGACGATGCTCGCCTGCGGGTAGGCGTGCAGGTTGCGCCGGGCCGAGCGCGAGGCGCCTCGGTCCGTCTCGACCGACGTGACGGCACGACCGGTCGCGGCCAGGGGCAGGCTGAAGAGACCCGCACCGGCGTAGAGATCCGCCACCGATGCGGCGTCGCCGACGCGAGCGAGGACCTCGCCCACGAGCGTCGCGGGCGCGCCGCGGTGGACCTGCCAGAAGCCGTCGGCGTCGACCTTGAAGTCGTAGGTGTGACCCGCGACCGTCACCGATTCGCGCAAGGTGCGAGGCGCGTGCGGACGGGTGTCCTTCTTGCCAGCCTTCCAGGGCGTGCCGTCGACGACGATGCGAACGGTGCCGTCCGTCCCCTGGGCCACGCTCACCCGCGCGCCGGCGGGGAATCGGTGGCTCAAGAGCGCGTGCTCCACGTCCGGGACGGCCAGCGGCATCGCCGTCAGCGCGTGGAGGGTGTCGCCCCGGTGAGCGTGCATCGCGGCCTTGCCCTCGGCATCGGCCGAAGCGCTCACGCGGGTCCGATAGTGCAGGCCGCCGGCCTCGTCGTCGCCGTCCAGTGCGCGGACCGCGCCCTCGAAGGGGCGCCCGGCGAAGCGTTTGAAGGACTCGCGCAACACGGCGAGTTTCCACTCGCGTTGGGCCGCGAGGGCGACGTGGCCGAGCTCCGCACCGCCGATGCCGCCCGGTCCCGCCTCGGGCCACGGCGAGTCCACGCGGTCGTCGGACGCCTCGAGGATCTCGACGGCATCGGCGCGCCACAGCTTGGCGTCGGCACCCGATTCCGTCAGGCGTGCACGCACCCGCTCGCCGGGCAAGGCGTGACGCACAAAGACCACGCGGCCCTCGTGCCTGGCCACGCAGTGGCCGCCGTGCGCGGGCGCGCCGACGGTGAGGTCAAGAGTGGTCACGGCAGCTGCTCCCCTGGCTCCGGCGGCTCTTCCACCGCGACCGCCTCGCGCGCGGACTCGAGGTGCCACGGCACCGCGGCGACGACCACGCCCTTCTTTCCCAGCAGCTGCTGGCGCAGACGCGTGGTCGCGCGGTTGTGAAGGAAGCGCTCCCACCAGCGGCCCACGATGTACTCGGGAACGTAGACGACGACGACCTCGCGGGGGTTGGCGCGGTGCAGGCCCTGGATGTGGTCGAGCACGGGGGCGACGAGGTCCCGGTAGGGCGAGTCGAGAATCACGAGCGGCACGCCCGAGTCGATCTTGCCCCACATGTGCTGGAGCTCCTGGGTGCCCTCGCGCTCGGTCTGCACGGCCACGGCCTCGAGCGACGAGTGCCGCGCCGCCTTCGCATACGCGAGGGCGCGGATGGCCGGGCGGTGCAGTTGGTTGACCAGGACGACGCCATGGGTGGCACTCGGCAGCGCCACGTCCAGGTCGGAGCGCTGCAGCCGCACATCGGCCCGCACCGCCGCATAGTGCTTGTTCACCGAGTGCATCAGCACGATGAGGATGGCGATGAGCGCGATCGCGATCCACGCGCCGTTGACGAAGTTGAAGACGGCCACGACGATCCACACGAGCGCGGCGACGCCGGCCGCCACGGCGTGGAGCACGCGCCGGCCCTGCAGGCGCAGGCGCTCGTTGGGGTCCGTCGCGAGCCCCAGCTTGGCGCCAGTCCAGCGCACCATCGCGACCTGGCTCATCACGATCGCGGCGAACACGCCCACCACGTACATGTGGATGAGGGTCTCGACCTCGGCGCCCGCCAGCACCACGCCGACGGCGGAGAACCCGGCAATGATGAGGATGCCGCCGCGCAGCACCAGGCGGTCGTTGCGCTGGGAGAGCTGGCGCGGCAGATAGGCGTCGCGCGCGAGGATGGCGCCCAGGGACGAGAAGCGCCGGAAGACGGACATCACCGCGACGTAGAGGATGCCGCCCGCGAACAGGGCCATGATCCACACGGCGATGGGGTTGCCGAAGACCTCCTGCGCGACCTGTAGCAGGATGGGCCCCTTGGACCAGCCCGTGATCCGGTACAGCCACGACAGGATCGCGACGACCAGGAACGCGAGGGCCGAGGCGATCACCGCCAGCAGGAGCGTGCGGCCCGCCCGCTTCGCGCGCGGCTGCTCATGGTTGGGGGCCGACGAGGCGAGGTGCTCGATCCCGGTCACCATGACAGCGCCCGAGGCGATGGCGCCGGCGTACGCAAACCAGATCGACCACGTCTCGGGGGCGTTGGGGGCGATGGGTGCGCCGACGGTGTGCTGGCGCGCGAGGCCCAAGGCGAGCATGGCCGCGATGACGACGAGGAAGCCGAACCAGACGGCGAGCAGCACTCGCGCGCGCTCACGCACCACGCGGAGGGCGACGATGGTGATGAGCCCCACCAAGACGACACCCAGCAGCGAGTCGTACGGCTGGAGTTCGGGGATCATGAACGCGATCAACTGCGTGATCGCCGCCACGGACACGGCAACCGTGAACAGATAGTCGACCAGCACGGCCGCGCCGGTGACCACACCCGCGCCCCGTCCGAGGACGTCACGCACCAGCCCGTAGTCGCCCAGGTCGTCCGGGCGGGCCCTGATGTTCGAGCGGTACGCGAAGGCGAGCAAGAGCATGATCGCGACGACGCCGACCGCCATGAAGGGAATCGCGCCTTGCTGGCTGCCGCGACGCAAGGCATCCACGACCGCATCGGGCGCATACGCAACAGCGGACAGGATGCCGGCACCAAACACGGGAAGCGCCAGGCGCGAACGCAGCGTCACCGGCACCGCGGCATCGGTCGCGACGGGCGCCCCGAACACGAGGCGCCGCAGACGATCCCCAACTCCTGTCACGTCGCACCATCCTAGGGGCGGGTGGGTATAGCGTGGGTTCCCGTGCACATCGTCATCATGGGCTGCGGGCGCACCGGCGCGGCGTTGGCCGGCCAGTTCGAGTCGCGAGGCCACTCCGTGGCAGTGATCGACCGCGTCGGCGACGCGTTCCGTCGACTACCCGCCGATTTCCAGGGCCAGCGCATCACGGGCATCGGCTTCGACCGCGAGACCCTGGTCTCCGCCGGCGTCGAGGATGCCTACGGATTCGCGGCCGTGTCCTCCGGCGACAACTCGAACATCCTGGCCGCGCGCGTGGTACGCGAAACCTATGGGGTGGACAACGTCGTGGCGCGCATCGCGGACCCCGGGCGCGCGGAGGTCTACCGCCGCCTGGGCATCCCGACCGTGGCTCCCGTGCCGTGGACCAGCGCGCAGATCGTGTCCCGACTGCTGCCCGGTGGCTCGGACGAGGGCTACACCGACGAGACGGCCGGGGTGTCCGTGCGCCGGCTGTCGCTCCACGACGGCTGGGTGGGCACCACGGTCGACGCGCTCCAGTCCGCGCTACACGCCCGCGTGGCCTACCTGGTGCGCTTCGGCAAGGCCGTGCTACCCGAGCCCAGCACGGTGGTGCAGGTGGACGACGAGGTGTGGTTCGCCATCCCCGAGTCCGAACGGAACTTTGTCGAACGTACGGTGTCGCGCGGACCGGGAGGACAGTCGTGAGGGTACTCATCGCCGGCGCGGGTTCCGTGGGCCGGTCCATCGCGCGCGACCTGCTCGAGCACGGCCACGAGGTGCTCCTCATGGACGCCTCCCCTGCCGCCATGCGTGTCGCGCAAGTGGCCGAGGCCGAGTGGATGCTCGCCGACGCCTGTGAGATGGCCGCGCTGCGCGAGGCCGGCACCGAGACCATGGACGTCGTGGTCGCCGCGACCGGCGACGACAAGGCGAACCTCGTGGTGTCGTTCCTCGCCAAAACCGAGTTCGGCGTGCCTCGTACCGTGGCTCGCGTCAACAATCCTCGCAACGAGTGGATGTATGACGCTCAGTGGGGCGTGGACGTCGCCGTGTCGACCCCGCGGATCATGACGGCCATGGTCGAAGAAGCCGTCGCCGTGGGCGACCTCGTCAAGGTCTTCACGTTCCACCAGTCGGGCGCCTCGATCATGGAGGTGACGCTGCCCGCGGACTCCCCCGTCGTGGGCGCGACCGTGCGCTCCATCGAGTGGCCGCAGGAGATCGTGCTGTCGTGCATCGTGCGCGGCGACCGGACCATCGCCCCCAGCCCCGCGGACACGCTCGAGGCCTACGACGAGCTGCTGTTTATTGTGTCGGCTGAGGCGGATCCGGAGTCTCTGACGCCGGTCTTGCGCTCTGCACCACGAGCCACACCGCCCACAGAGTAAGCGCGAACAGCGGCACACCCATCACCAAGCGGGCCGTGCCGAGCGCGGCCACCTGGTCGGCGAAGTACAGCGGCGCCTGGACCGCCAGGCGCAGCGCAAACATGGCGGCCAAGAGGGCGGTGGCGATCTGCATCGCCTTCATCTCACGGGGGACCTGACGCCATCCGGTGCCCTCGCCTCGCAGCAGCCCCGCGACGATGCCGACCACGGGCCAGCGCACCACCATCGAGATGATGAGTCCCACCAGGTAGGCGGCATTCAGCAGCAATCCGCCGGCGAAGTAGTCGCTCGGCTCCCCGGTGCGCCACGCCCAGATGGCGCCGATGCCGACGCCGACCGCGCCCGACAGAGCCTGCTGGATCGACGAGCGTTGGATCAGCCGGACGATGACCAACACGACCATGGTGGCCACGGCCGCGATGACGGGCACGCGCATGGTGCCGTCGATCAGGTAGGCGGCGACGAACACCACGCCCGGTGCGGCGGCCTCGGCGAAACCGCGCCAGCCGCCCACCGCATCGGCCAGGGAGAAGTCCTCGGCGTCGAGCACCTTGCCAAGGCCGCCGGTCGGGGCCGTGCGGGCGGGGGTGTCCTCGGGCCGCGCGGGCTCGTGGGGTGCGCCGTCGTCGCTCATGCGAGCCAGTACTGGGGGTTGTAGATGCGCGGCGTCGCCTCGGCGTCCGAGACGCGCCCGCTGACGGTGATCTGGGCGCCGGCCTCGATCCCGGGGATCGCGCGCCGGCCCATGAACACGGCGTCGATGCGGCCGCTGCCGTCGTCGAGTCTCGCGGTCAGTTTGGGTGCCGCGTCGTGCGGCTCCACCTGCAGCGACGCGATGCGCCCGGCGACGGTGACGACCTCTCGGGCCGCCGCGTCGGCGATCCGCTGATGGGCGGGGGCGACGCTCACTGGCCGCCTTCCGTATCGCCGCCTCGCGGCGACGCTTGGCCCGGTGCGCCCGGCGTGGGCGCGCCAGCAGGCGGGGTCAGCATCAGCACCGAGCCGGGGACCGCGGCTCCCTCGCCGCGCGCCACCGCACAGCGGGAAATGAGCGCGTCGACGCGGGCCCTGGTGGATTCCTGGTGGACGCTGGGGCCGATGCTGGTGACCTTCAGTAGCCACCTGTCACCGTCCACGCCCTGCACGCGCATGGGGATGGCGATGACGGCGCCGTCGGGACGCTTGTGGGGGCGCAGGACGGCGAGCTCCGGGCCGTAGCGTCCCTCGTCGACCGAGACCTGCGAGCCCTGGGCGCGAAGCTGCTCGGCCATGCGTGGGCGCAGGTCCGTCCACCGGCTGGCACCGCGCGGGGCGGCGATCACCTGGAGCTGTACCTGGACGTCGCCGGAGCGCACCGACACGGCACCGCACTGACGGGTCTTCGCGTCGAACTCGGGACGCATCTGCAGGCCGTCGATGGCGCCGATGCGCAGGGCACCGAAGTTGACGAAGCGGGCCTCGGCGGGGGCATCGGCCAAGGACCAGGGCCCGTCGAGGACGTCCAGGTCCGCGAGCGGGTCGGCCAAGGGTGTTGGCGTCGAGTCGGGCGTGGCGTCGGGCGTCGGCTCAGACATCCCGCACTCCCGTCGATCCGAAGCCACCTTCGCCGCGGTGAGAGCCCGGGAGCTTCTCTACCTGCACAAACGCGGCCTTCTCGACGCGCTGGATCACCAGTTGCGCGATCCTGTCGCCGGCCTTCAACGACACCGGCTCGGTCGCATCGGTATTCAGCAGTGTCACCTGGATCTCGCCGCGGTAGCCCGCGTCGACCGTGCCAGGTGCGTTGACCACGGTGATGCCGTGGCGTGCGGCGAGGCCCGAGCGCGGGTGCACAAACGCGGCGTAGCCGTCGGGCAACGCAATCGCGAGGCCCGTGGGGACGGTGGCTCGCTCGCCGGGGCCCAAATCCACGTCGACTCGCGTGATGATGTCGGCACCCGCATCGCCTGGATGCGAGTACCGCGGGAGCGGGACGTCGGGGCCGGTCGTGGTGACCAGTACGTCGAGCGAAGCCATCGTCAACGGCCGCTTAGGCCGCGCACTCCGAGCAGATCGGCTGGTCGCCACGCATCTCAGCCAGCTGGCTGCGGTGGTGGACCAGGAAGCACGACATGCACGTGAATTCATCCTGCTGAGCAGGAAGGACGCGCACGGAGAGCTCCTCACCGGAAAGGTCGGCGCCGGGCAGCTCGAAGCCTTCGGCCGCCTCCGTCTCGTCCTCGTCAACCACGCCGGACGACTTGTCGTTGCGGCGGGCCTTCAGCTCCTCGATCGAGTCGGCCGAGATCTCGTCATCGGTCTTGCGGGGAGCGTCGTAATCAGTTGCCATCAGGCAGTTCTTCCCTTCGAGTGTGCAACATGCGTGTACACAATGCTGCGCGGGGGCGTTTTGTTCCCTCGGGCGCAGGCATTGTGCCCCAAAAACGCAGCGAGCGCGACCCTAGGCGCGCGAGTCGGCGGCCAGCGCACGCGCCCCGGCCTCCATGAGAGCGTCGTGGAGCGTGGGCCACAGGTCGGGATGGGCGGCAATGACGAGCCCCTCGTCGGCCGGCGCGCCGTCCACACCCGCGACGGTGAGGCCCGCTTCCTGGGCGATCAGTGTGCCCGCCGCGATGTCCCACGCCTTGAGTCCGTGCTCGTAATACGCGTCCACGGTGCCGGCGGCCACGTGACACAGGTCGATGGCGCCCGCGCCCTGGCGACGGATGTCTCGCACCCGCGGCAGCATGGCGGCGACGATGTCGCCTTGGCGGGCGCGACGCTCGGCCACGTACTGAAAGCCGGTGGCGAGCAGCGTCCCGTCGAGCGTCGTGGCCTGACGGCGGCCGATGCGTGCGTCGCCTCGGAAGGCGCCCTCACCCCTTGCTGCGGACCACAACTCGCCGGTCGCGTCGGCAATCGCGGCCGCTTCGAGTCGCCACTCGTGGGTGGTGGGATTTCCGCTCACCGCCGCGACGGACACGCCGTAATACGGGATGCCATACAGGTAGTTGACGGTGCCGTCGATGGGGTCCAGCACCCAGGTGATGCCCGTGTCGCTCGCGACATCGTCCCCCTCCTCCCCCAAGATTCCGTCGCCGGGACGCCACTGGGCGATCCGTTCCCGCAGCAGGTCCTCGGAGGCGAGATCCATCTGGGTGACGATGTCGACATCAGAGGATTTGGTGGCGGCCACCTGGGCCTGTGCCCGGCCGTCACGAATGAGCGTGCCGGCCTGTTCGGCGAGGTCGCGCGCGACGTCCATGAGGTCACGGGGAGAGGTCATGCCAGCCATCCTGCCGCACGCGCGTGGGCCCGGCCGCGGCGATTGCCGCCACGCGCGTGGCGCGAGCGGCATTTGTCCCGCCCGCGTGGCACCCTGATCGCATGACGCGACTTTCCTTCGTGCGACCGGGAGACGACGGCGAGCACCTCGTGCTCGCCACGGAGTCCGGCGAGCAGTTCGAGCTTGAGCTCACCGACGAGCTGCGCCGAGCGGTGGCGACTGTGCGCCCGCGGCGTGCCGAGGATGAGGCTCCGGAGGGCCCCGCCCCGATGAGCCCCAAGCAGATTCAGCAGCGCATTCGCGGCGGCCTCAACGCCGCCGAGCTCGCGGAGTTGACGGGACAGCCCTACGCCCTGCTCGAGCGCTACGAGGGCCCGGTGCTCGCCGAGCGTTCCTACATCGCCGATCTCGCGCGCGGCACGCGCATTGGGCGCGAAAGCGACTCCCCCGTGCTCGGTGACCTTGTCACGGACCGTCTCGCGGGTCGCGGTGTGGACCCCGAGGGCGTGGCGTGGGATGCATGGCGCGAGGTCGACGAGCCGTGGATGGTCGCCGCCGACTACCGCGTCGATGGCCGCAATGTGCGCGCCCAGTGGTCTTTTGATCACTCGGCGCGCGCCGTGACCGCCCTCGACGACGAGTCCCGCTGGCTGACCGAAACCGAGCTGCTCGACGTGCCGATCCCCAAGCGCCACCTGAGTGCCGTCAAGGAGGTCAAGGACGACGCCGCGCCGCTGGATCAGGTGCGTCCCGCGATGCCCGCGCCGCTCGAGACCGAGCCGAACCAGACCGAGCTCCTGCTTGAGGACCTGGACACGCGCCGCGGTACCCGCGATTCGGTCGAACCCGAGGACCTCGACGACCACGACGACGACGGCGGTTTCGAGGGCTTCGGACCCGCGGTGCAGCGTCAGCGCCAGGCCGATGTGGGCTTCTCGTCACCCCCGGCGGGATCGATGGGGCACCCGGCCGGCTCGGCTCGCCGCGGCGCCGGGGCATCCTCCGGACAGTCCGCTCCGAGCGCGACAAGTGCGCCCGAGGCGTCGGAGTCTCCTGCCCCCGAGCGCAAGTCCACCAAGCGTGGCCGTTCGTCGGTGCCCAGTTGGGACGAGATCGTCTTCGGCGCGAAGAACGACTGAGACGGCGCGCTAGTCAGCGGCGGGAGTCGCAAGCTCCTCGAGGAGCGCACGGCCCGCCGCCCACGTGCCCAAGCCTGAGCGGTCGTTGAGGTGCCCGAAGGCGCCCGCGACCACGAGCGCGGCGCCCACCTGGTCCGCGTACCAGCGCGCGTGATCGACGGATCCGTACGGGTCGTCGATGCTCGCGACGGCGATCGCCGGCACATCCACGCGCGGCATCGCGTCGCGATGGAAGGCCCGGATCGCGGCGGGAGCATCGGGGCGGCCGGGATCGGGCGGTGCCACGAGGAGCGCACCGTGCACACGGCCGGGGTGCGCGGCAAGCCACCATGCGGCGGCGTAGGTGCCCAGCGAGTGCGCGACGAGGCGCACCGGTGCGCCCGCGGAGGCCTCGCCCGCCGCCACGGCGGCCTCGACCGCAGCGATCCAGTCATCGACCTCGGGGGAGTCCCAACTCGTGGGCGCCGTGCGGACGGCCCGCGGGTGGGCCTCCTGCCACAGCGTCTGCCAATGGGCAGGGCCTGAGTCGCCCAGGCCGGGGACGATGACCAGTGATGCCTGAGCCGTCGCGGGGCCCCAGGTGACCGCGCTCATGCGCCGCCCTCCGCGACGAACAGCGGCACCTGGAGCTCCTCGGGTGTGAGGGAGCCGTGAACGCCGAGAAGTTCGAGCGAGGCCGGGGATTGGGTGCGGGAGTCCACGACTGTTGCCCGGCCAGCCATGGCCACCACGAGATCTCCCACGCGCTCGTCGACGTGCGGGTCCATCGCGCCAAACAACCCCGCCGCGCGCGCCTCGTCACGGGTGGCGACCACCGCCGCCTCACCCAGGTGCTCCGACCACCGGGCCGCCACGGCATCGGCCTCACCGGCATCGCTGAGGTGGACGTGGAGAGCGCGTGGCTCCCCCGCCACCATCGCCACCCCGGCGCCGAGGACCCGGTCCGTGGCGACGTCCCAGCGAGGCGCGCCGGCCACGTTGACCATCCCGTGGTCGGCCGTGGCCACCATCGCCGTGCCGCGTGGCAGTGACTGGGCAAGCCGGCGCAGTCCTCGCTCGGCCTCCTCGAGTTCGGCGAGCCACGCGTCGGAGCCCCAACCGTGGTGGTGGCCGGCCTTGTCGATCTCCGCCCAGTACAGGTACGTCACGCCGGGGCGCTTCGCGGCGCGTAGTGCGGCCTCGACGCGTGCATCGATGCCCTCGGCCCCCACGAAGGTGCCGCCGCGCAGCGCGGCGAGCGTCAACCCGGAGCCCGCGAACCGTTGCTTGCCGATGGCCGTCACATGAATGCCCGCCGCCGCGCCGGCCTCGAGCAGGCTGGGATACGGCTGCCACTCGTGGGCGTCGTAGGCACCGTGCCACGACACGAGATTGGCGAGCCCTCCGGTGCGCGGGTTGCGCACGGTGTAGCCCAGCATCCCGGTCTGGCCCGCCGGGCGACCCGTGCCGAGCAGGGCGAGGGACGATGCCGTGGTGGAGGGATAGCCCGAGGTCAGGGCCTTGCGCGAGATCGAGCGGAGGAACGGCGTATGCCCCTGCCACGGCGCGAACTGGAGCTTCCCGAGCCCATCGAGGAGGACCACGACGACGTGGCGGTAGTTGCCCACGCCCAACCGCGCCTGGTCGGCCTTCGCGTCCCTGCCGGCGACGGCATCGGCCGCCCCCACGCTCGCCAACGCACCGGACAGGACGGCGCCGAGGTCACGGCGCCCGTAGTCGGGCAGCCCAAGGCCCGCCGCGGCGAGACGGGCGGCGAGGCTCACCCGCGCCGGCCGAGCGCGCGCTGTAGCGCGTCGGCGAAGTCCTCGAGCGCGCGGACCGTCTCCTCGCCGTCCGCAATCGCGCTGGCACGCACCAGCGTGTCGTCACCCGTGATGCCGCCGGTGTACCCGTGGTCGGCGTCGCAGTTCTCGTCGCCGCACGACGCGGGCTCGAGCTCCACACGCGAGTGCACGCCCCAGCCGACCGCCAACACCAACTCGCTGGGAGCGTCGCCGTCGGCAAAGTGCTCCGGGTGATGGACCACGTGGGTCATGGCGGTGTGTGTGACGGCGGTCAGCATGGCCGTCTCGATGGTGGCCGACGCCTCGTGCGCGCCCTCGGCGGAGTGTCCCGCGCCGTCGTCGATGTGCATGCGCAGCAGCCGCGAGTCCGTGAGGACCAACACCGTCATGTGGCGGCGCACCTCGCGGTCGTCAAACGTGGTCTCGGCGTGCACGAAGTGCGCCTGCACCGTCTCGTCGCCAATCGCCCGGCGAAGGACGGAGGTGGCGAGGGCCGGGTAGTACCCGGCGACGGCGACGGCCTGGTCGAGCGTGTGAGACATGGGGGCCATTGTTCCACCTTGGGCGCGGGTGTGGCCACCGGCCCGCGTGCCCTGTGCTCCGGCGTCGGTGGGGTGCGAGACAATATCCGGCAGTCACAGCCCCCGTGAGATCAGGAGACCCATGGCCATCGCGCCCGAGAGCCAGATTGTCGACATCGACGTCAGCTCTGAGATGGAGACCTCGTTCCTCGAGTACGCGTACTCGGTGATCTATTCGCGCGCCCTCCCGGATGCGCGCGACGGGCTGAAGCCCGTGCAGCGGCGCATCATCTACGCGATGGGCGACATGGGCCTGCGCCCCGACCGAGGGCACGTGAAGTCGTCGCGCGTGGTCGGCGAGGTGATGGGTAAGTACCACCCGCACGGTGACAGCGCCATCTACGACGCCCTGGTGAGGATGGCCCAGTCCTTCTCGCTGCGCCTTCCGCTGGTCGACGGCCACGGCAACTTCGGCTCGCTCGACGACGGTCCCGCCGCGGCGCGTTACACCGAGGCGCGCCTGGCGAAGGCGTCGATGGCGATGATCGCCGACCTCGACGAGAACGTCGTGGACCGCGTCCCCAACTACGACAACAAGCTCACCCAACCCGAGGTGTTGCCCGCCGCGCTGCCCAACCTGCTGGTCAATGGCGCCTCCGGCATCGCCGTCGGCATGGCGACCAACATGGCGCCCCACAATCTCATTGAGGTGATTTCCGCCGCGCGTCACCTGCTCGACAACCCCTCCGCGGGGCTCGACGAGCTGATGCGTTTTGTGCCCGGGCCTGACCTTCCGGGTGGCGGCAAGATCGTGGGCCTCGACGGCGTCCGTGAGGCCTACGAGACGGGCCGCGGAAAGTTCATCACGCGCGCCACCACGCGCATCGAGAAGGTCACCGCACGCCGCCAGGGCATCGTCGTCACCGAGCTGCCCTACCTGGTGGGCCCCGAGCGCGTGATCGAGAAGATCAAGGACGCCGTCTCCGCGAAGAAGTTGCAGGGGGTGACCGCCGTCACCGACCTCACGGACCGCCACCACGGCCTGCGCCTCGTCATCGAGATCAAGAACGGCTTCAACCCCGATGCCGTGCTGGAGCGCCTGTACAAGCTCACGCCGCTCGAGGAGTCCTTCTCCATGAACAACGTGGCGCTCGTCGAGGGCCAGCCGCGCACCATGGGCCTCAAGGAGATGCTGCAGGTGTGGGTGGGTCACCGCCTGGACGTCACCAGGCGCCGTTCGGAGCACCGGCTGGGAGCGCGGCGCGACCGCCTGCACCTCGTCGATGGCCTGCTCATCGCGATCCTCGACATCGACGATGTCATCCAGATCATTCGTTCCTCCGAAGACACCGCCGAGGCCCGCGAACGCCTCATGACGGCCTTCGACCTGTCAGAGATCCAGGCCGAATACATCCTCGAGCTGCGCCTGCGCCGCCTCACCAAGTTCTCGCGGCTCGAGCTCGAAAACGAGAAGGCCCAGCTGCTCGCCGAGATCGCGGAGCTGGAAGAGATCCTCGCGTCCGACCGCGCCCTGCGGGCCGTCGTGGGCGCCGAGATGGACGCCGCCGCGGCCGAGCACGGCACGCCGCGACGCACGATCTTGCTGGCCGAGGCCGGAGCGGTCACGTCCGCGGCTGCGGCTCCGGGAGCGGCGGGTGCGGGCGCAGGACGTGCTGGCCGCGCCGCCGCCCCGTCCCTCGAGATCGAGGACACCCCATGCTACGCGCTGCTGTCGACCACCGGCCTGGTGGCGCGCACCACGGATGATGAGGCTCCCGCACGGGAGGGTCGCCGCAGCGCCCACGACGTGCTGCGTTCCGTGCTGCACACCAG
Source organism: Demequina sp. NBRC 110055 (assembly GCF_002090135.1). GTDB lineage: Bacteria > Actinomycetota > Actinomycetes > Actinomycetales > Demequinaceae > Demequina. The sequence continues at coordinate 99,853 of NZ_BBRL01000010.1, forward strand.
CACCCGCGCGGACATCGGCGTCGTCACCTCCGCCGGACGCATCCTGCGCCTGTCCATGATGGAGCTGTCCGCGATCGCGCCCACCAGCGAGCCGCCGTCGCTTGGCGGCGGCTCTCCCCTGTCCGAGCACCTGATGCTCGACAAGGGCGAGGAACCGCTCGCCCTCGTGTCCCTCGACTCCGACGTGCCGCTGGCTCTCGGTACGGCCGATGGGATCGTCAAGCGTGTCAAGCCGGAGCCGGCCCCCAACAAGGACGCCTGGGAGGTCATTTCCCTCAAGGACGGCGACCGCGTGGTGGGCGCCGCCTCTGCGCCCGACAGCGCCGAGGTGGTGTTCGTGTCCGACCAGGCGGCGCTGCTGCGCTTCGCGGCCGACAAGGTACGCGCACAGGGCCGCACCGGCGGCGGTGTGGCGGGCATCAACCTCGACGCGGGCGTCAAGGTGATCTTCTTCGGCGTCGTGCGCCACGCGCACGACGCCGTGGTGGTGACCGTCTCCGGCTCCTCGACGGCGCTACCGGGCACCGTCCCCGGTTCGGCCAAGGTCACGCCGTTCAGCGAGTACCCGGCCAAGGGACGCGCCACGGGCGGCGTGCGCGCGCACCGCTTCCTCAAGGGCGAGGACTCGCTCCAGATCGCCTGGGTGGGCGCCGCCCCCGCACGCGCCACGTCGGGCGCGGGCCAGGAGGTCGCGCTGCCCGAGGAGCACGGACGCCGTGACGGCTCCGGAAGCGCGCTCGCGACGCCGGTGCTCGGCCTCGGCTAGGCGCACCACCGCAGCACCACGCACGAGGGCCCGCCACCTGGTTTCCCAGGTAGCGGGCCCTGATGCGGTGACGCGCCGGGCGCACGCTCACCCGGTGTTCTGAACTCCGGCGGATACTCCGTTGACGGTCAGCAGCAGCACCTTGCGGACGGCGTCCACCGTCGCATCGTCGTCGAGCCCACCGCGGAGCGCCCCGAGCGCGCGCACCTGAATGAGCGACAACGCATCGACGTACGGCGCACGCAGCTGCACGGCGCGGCCGAGTACGCGGCGCTTGGCCAGCGGGCGGTCCGAGCCCGTGACGTTGAGCACCCACTCGCGTGTGAGTGCCATCTCGTCGAGCACCATCTGCGCGAGGTCGTCGCGGTCTCCCAGCGCCAGGTAGCGGCGAGCGAGCAACTCGTCGGTCTTCGCTAGCGACATCTCGATATTGTCAAGCAGCGTGGTGAACAGGGGCCATTCGGCATACGCGCGGCGCAGCTCGGCGAGGTCGCCGTACTCGGCCAACGCGGTGCCCAGGCCGTACCACCCAGCAAGGTTGATACGTGCCTGGCTCCACGAGAACACCCACGGGATCGCACGCAGGTCGTCGAGCGAGTTGACCGACAGGCCACGCTTGGCGGGGCGGGATCCGATGGGCAGCAGGCCCAACTCCTCGAGGGGAGTGACCTGAGCGAACCACTGCGGGAAGCCCTCGGCCTTAACGAGCTCGTGGAAGCGGTGGCGCGACGTCTCGTCCAGGCGCGAGGCGAGCTCGGTGAACGCCGCCGTGGCCTCGGTGTTGCGCTTCTCCACGCTCGGCGAGGCCTGCAGCAGCGTGGCTGCCGCGACCTCCTCGATGTGGCGCTCGGCGATGGTGGGATCCCCGTAGCGGGCGAGGATGACCTCGCCCTGCTCGGTGAGCTTGAAGCGGCCATCCACCGAGCCGGCGGGCTGCGCCATCACCGCGCGGTTGGCGGGGCCGCCGCCACGGCCCAGCGCGCCGCCGCGGCCGTGGAACAGCGTCAGGACAATGTCGTGGCGCTCGGCCCACTCCGCGATGCGCTGCTGCGCGGAGTGCAGCGCGAGCGTCGCGGAGACGGGGCCCACATCCTTGGACGAGTCCGAATAGCCCAGCATGACCTCGACCCTGCGGCCGTTCTCCTGCAGGCGCTTCTGGACGATGGGGTTGTCAAGGATCGCCTCGAGGATGTCGACCGAATTCTCGAGGTCATCGAAGGTCTCGAACAGCGGAATGGCGTCGATGACGGGGGCGTCGCCGTCGCCGAAGGCGTGCGCAGCGAGCTCGTAGACCGCGGCCAGGTGCTCGGGCGCCTGGGTAAAGGACACGATGTAGCGGCGCGCGGCACGGATGCCGTAGCGCTGCTGGACGGCGCCGATGGCGCGGAACGTGTCGAGGACCTCGCGGGTGCGCGGCTCCAGGTCGCCGTGAACGCCGTTGGCGGCGATGTCGGCCAATGCGGCCTCGTGGACCTGCGAGTGCTGGCGCACCTCAAGCTCGGCCAGGTGGAAGCCGAAGGTCTTTACCTGCCAGATCAGCTGCTGAAGCTGGCCGTAGGCGGCCCGGCTCGCGCCGGCGGCCACGAGCGACTCCTGCACCACGATGAGGTCGTCGACGAGCGCCTCGGGGTGCGCGTACTGGAGATCGGCGTTACGCGCCAGCGTCGCGGCCACGCGGGAGGCGACGAACAACATGGCGGCCCGGTGCGGCTCGTGGGGCGACTCGTTGTCCGCCTCGGCGCTGAGCGCGCCGTCCAGCTGGGACTGCCGCTGACGCAGGGCCAGCAGCGCGTCGGACGCGGGCGTCGTCGAGTCGTCGAGGGTGAGCGTGCGTGCCACCGTGAGCGAAGACTTCTGCAGCGCCGTCAGCGCGTGCTCGGCTGCCAGCGCCGCGGCGGAGCGAGTGATCTCGGACGTCACGTTCGGGTTGCCGTCGCGGTCGCCGCCGATCCAGGACCCGAGGGACACGAACGGGCGAGCGAGCGGCTCGGTGCGGCCCGCATCCTCGCCCAACAGATAGTCGTCGAGGCGGCGGTACACGCGCGGGAAGGTGTCGAACATGGTCGACTCCACCACCGCGAGCGCCGAGCGCACCTCGTCGAGCACCGTGGGTTTCTGGGCGCGGATGAGCGACGTGCGCCACAGCCCGTCGATCTCGGCGAGCAGGGCGCGCTCGTTCTCGGCGCCCGTGGTGCCACCCACATCGTCGCTGTCGCGGCCGTCGAGCAGTGCGGAGATGCGGCGGATCGCGCCGGACACGGCACGGCGACGAGCCTCGGTGGGGTGTGCGGTGAGGACGGGGCGGAACTCCATCGCCTGAACGCGTCGCAACGCCTCGTCGCGGCCCACCTCATCGGCCAACTGCGCGAACGCCGCCGACAGTGTGTCATCCTCGGTCAGTGCGGATGCGCGGCGCTGGCGCACCACGCGCACGCGGTGATGCTCCTCGGCAAGGTTCGCGAGGTGGAAGTAGCACGTAAACGCGCGCGCCACCTGCTCGGCCCGCTCGAGCGAGAAGCTAGCGACAAGCGCCTCCGCCTCCTCGAGTGCGGCGTGGCCGTCCTCGCCCGCCAGATCGTGGGCACGGATGGTCAGTTCGCGCAGCTTCTCGACGTCGGCGAGGAGTTCCTCACCCCCGGACTCCTGAAGCACGCGGCCCAGGAGGCCGCCGAGGAGCCGGACGTCATCGCGAAGCGGATCGGGAACGTCGTGGCGCGCATGAGTGCGCTCTGCCGGGGTCAACGAGTTCTCAGTCACAAGGGCGAGACTAGCGCCACCCACCCCGGGTTTTACAATTTCGTGGGTAGACCTTGGTCTCTACCAGGCCCGTGGCGGGGGGCATCCGGGCGTGCCTTCGCATGCGAGCTACGCGCCGAAGGCCCACTCGCGGTCCGTGACCAACTTGGCGCCCACCAGCCCCACCATGATCGACAGCATCACCAGGCTCACCTCAAGGATGCCCGCCGTGGCCGCCGCGTAGTCTCCCGAGTTCAGATTCACCAAGGCCTCGTGGGCCGGGACCCCGGGGATCATGACGAGCACCGCCGGCACCGACAGGGTGATGACGGGGAACCTCCCCCCGCGCGCCATCCAGGCGGCGAGGCAGCCCACCAGCAGGCATGCGAGGGCGGTAGCGATCTGAGTCTCTGCTCCCCCGTCGATCGCCCACAGTCGCCCCGTGTTGGCCAGGGCGCCAATCAGCGCGGCCGTCACCGCAAGGCGCCACGGGCTGTTGAACATCAGCGCGAAACCCAGCACACCGAAGAATGACGGAATGGCCCACAGTGCTACAGAGACCGCGAGCGAACCGTGCTCCACCGAGCGCGGCGCGGTCTCGAGGACCGTCAGTTGCGACACGGCCCACACGCTCACCCCGGCAGCAAGCACGATCATGGTCCCGTAAGCGATGCGTTGGATGCCGGACTGGAGGTCGTTCTTTGCCATGTCCAGCGCGCCCGTGACGAGCGCGAAGCCCGGCAACAGGAACAACACGGACGAGATGTAGCCCGCGGCGTGCAGCGTGACGCCGGCACCATCCCCGGCGATCGCTCCTGCCAGCGCCACTCCGGCGGCGTACGGTCCGGTGGCGACGGCGGCGGCGACCATGGTCACCCCGAAGCCGTTGAAGCGGCGGTGCGCGAGCAGGCGCCGGGTGGTCTGGCCCAGCAGCGCGGCAAGGAAGACGACCAGCACCTCCCACGGCACGGCGCCGTTGAGGACGGCGAAGGCCGCACACGCGACGCCAGCGACGGCGCCGTTGACGATGCCGGGATACAGGGCTCCCCTGCCCTCGATCTCGTCGAGCGCGCGGTGCACCTCCGCCGGCGTGGTGCGCTCGGGAAGGGTGCGCCGCAGGCGGTCGAGGTGCGCGAGTCTGTCGACGTTGACTGCAAACGAGCGGTTCTCCGTGACCTCGGTACGGAAGATGCGTCCGCGGTGCGACGTCGCCGAGATCTCTGTGAGGGAGACGTGGTTGGTGTGAGAATGCACGCCGAGCGCACCAGAGACCGCGGCCATCGCCTGCTTAACGCGGTAGCTGGCGGTGCCGGACGCGAGCATCATGCGGCCGACCCGCAGGGTGACGCGCGACTGTTCAATGAGCGTGACGGGCTCGAAGGACTCCTCGATCTCATCGACCGAGCGCACCTGGGTCTCCTCGACGGGCTCTCGCTCCTGGCTCACGCCAGCCATTGTGGCAGGCGCCGCGCGCGGGTCCCAGGGTTGAAGTCCCAGGGGGCACGACGTGCGGGCGTGCGGGATGCTTCGCGTCGGTCAGGCGGCGTCGACCATGCGAGCAAAGACGATGACGTTGTCGACAAAGTGCCCGGTCGCGCGGTCGAAATCTCCGCCGCACGTGATCAAGCGTAGTTCGGGCTGATCCGTGTTCGCGTAGACGGCCACCGTCGGAAAGTCGTCCTTGGGGTGCTGCTCCACGCGCGAGACCTCGAAGGTCACGTCCTGCCCCTCGTCACTGACGACGGTGATCTGATCGCCGCGGGCGATGTCACCGAGCCGGAAGAACACGGAGGGGTCGCCTCTCCAGGACACATGTCCCGCGATCACCGCAGGACCGACTGCACCCGGTCGCGGACCTCCCGAGAACCACCCGGCCAGGTCGGTGTCGACGGGAGTCGCCAAGGCCCCGTCCTCCTGCAGCCCCAACTGCTCGAGCGACGTGTCGACGCCAATCGCGGGCACAAGGAGGCGAGCCGGCACTCCGGGGACGGCCTCGACGCCCGGAACGTCTGGCGTGGGCGAGGGCCCCTCTGGCGCCCTCGTGACCTCCACTGAAGGCACGGTGTCGGGTGAGGCCGACGCGTCCGCGCGCGCCTCAGGCGTGGTCTCGTCGGCGCTGACCGGAGGCGGCACGTCGACGCGCCACGCGTCGACAGCCACCCAGCCGAGGGAGGCTGCGATAGCGAGCACGGCAGTGCCCGTGAGGAGTCGGAGGGGAGTCATCGTGACCTCTCTGTCGGTGACGGCGGTCCGGGGGCCGTGGTGGGGCGAGACGCTCCCGCCCCACCACGGCACGCGTTCTTAGCGCTGTGCGCGGCGTCGGCCGCTGATCAGCACGCCAGCGCCGACGGCTCCCGCCAGGATGGCGGCGCCACCGGCGGCGATGGCCGTGGTGGTGTCTGCCGCGGCGTCACCGGTCTGCACACCGCCGATGGGGGCCGCAGACTGCGACTCGCCGAACGCGCCACAGGTCGCCGGGATCGTTGCCTCGAGCGGCAGCGAGTCGTCCAGGGACGACACGGCGTCACCGTCGTACTCGCCCGATCCGTCGAGGTCGATGCCGTGCTGGACAAGGTGGAGGTTGCTCAACGAGTCCGCGACCTCCTGCGACACCTCGAACGTGCGGCTGTACTCGAGGTTGCCGTCGGCATCCGCGACGGGGAAACGGTCGACGGCGAGCGCCGAGTCGCCCGACGTATCGCCCTCGGTGGTCAAGGCGACCATGACACCGCCGTACATCACGGCAGCCTCCGCGGTGTTGAGCATGCCGTCGCCGTCCTCGTCGAGCTCCTCAACGTCCGCCGGCGTCGGGCACGTAAAGTCGGCGTCACTCGCGCCGTGCAGGTGCTGCGCGTGCGGGGCATTGGGGGCAAAACCCGTGCCCGAGATTTCGACGCGCACCGTGGTGCCGTCGACCGTCACCATGGCGGTGGACTCGGCGCCCGAATCGTTGATCTCGTCCAGGGTCGCGTTGTAGCCGTCCGCGGCGGCGGCGCCCGTGGCGCCGAGGCCCATCATCGTGGCGGCACCCGCCGCCACCAGGGTGGATCGAAGAATACGCATGTCGTGCTCCTTCCGTTGCGACCAGGCACTCTGCCTGCTCTTCACGGAAAGCCCGCGCCAACGTCCCTGTCGACGGAGCCGCAAGGTCTCTCCACCAAGTCCTTCGGCGGCATCTGGGAGGCGGATGGGTGAGCCCGCCAATAACGTCCCTGATGAACGGCCGTTATGCGGGCAGTGTCGCCAGCCTCGCGTCCACGACGGCCTCCCACTGGCGGGCGCTCCGGCGCGCCTCGATGACGCCCAGTCCCGCGAGCACCGCCACGGCGGTGCTCGCGCCGACCCACCGCGCCCGGCCGGTGAGTGACGCGGCGACCGCACCACCAGTCGCCATCACGATCAGGCCGCTCATCGCAAAGTACGAGCGCGCGTAGGCCTTCATCTCGGCCAGGGCCTCGGCATCTTCGCAGGCCATCACCGCGTCGACGTCGGCGGCGCCCATGCGGCGCGGCCCGCGCCCCGACGCACCCATGTCGGGCAGTCCAGCATTGCGGTCGAGGTATGCCGGTGACGTCATGCTCACTACCCTCGCATGCCCCGCCGCAACCCGCATCGGCGACAGCGCCGCACGGCTCGGCCGCGAACTACGCGTCGATCTGCGCGAGGTCGAGTTTGGCCGCTCCGGCGATGATGAAGTCGCGGCGCGGTCCCACGTCGTTGCCCATGAGCAGCTCGAACACACGCTCGGCGGCCTCCGCGTCATCGGCCGTCACGCGGCGCAGGGTGCGGTGCTCGGGGTCCATGGTGGTCTCCGCGAGCTGGTCAGCGTCCATTTCGCCCAGACCCTTGTAACGCTGGATGTCCTCGTTGTACTTGCGGCCCTTGCGACGCAGGTCCGCGAGCGTCGACGCGAGTTCTTTCTCGGAGTACGTGTAGATGTACTCCTTCTCGCGGCGCGGCGAGCCCTTGACCTCGATGCGGTGCAGCGGTGGCACGGCCGCATACACGCGGCCGGCGTCAATGAGCGGGCGCATGTACCGGAAGAACAGCGTCAGGAGGAGGGTGCGGATGTGGGCGCCGTCCACGTCGGCGTCCGTCATCAGAATGATCTTGCCGTAACGGGCGGCCTCGAGGTCGAACGTGCGACCCGATCCTGCTCCGAGTACCTGGATGATCGCAGCGCATTCGGCGTTGTGCAGCATGTCCGTCACGGACGCCTTCTGCACATTGAGGATCTTGCCGCGGATGGGGAATAGCGCCTGGAAGTCTGAGCGGCGCGCCAGCTTGGCCGTGCCGAGCGCCGAGTCACCCTCGACGATGAACAGTTCGGACTGTTCGATGTCGTTGGAGCGGCAATCCGCGAGCTTGGCCGGCAGCGAGGACGTCTCGAGCGCGTTCTTGCGTCGCGAGATCTCCTTTTGCTTACGGGCGGCCACACGGGCGCGCATCTCCGCCACGATCTTTTCGAGCACCGAGTTGGCCTGCTGCTTCGCGTCTCGCTTGGGACTGGTGAGGAGCGCACCCAGTTCGGTCTCGACGACCTTGGAGACGATGGCGCGCACGGGGGTCGTGCCCAGCACCTCCTTGGTCTGGCCCTCGAACTGCGGTTCGGGGATACGCACGGTGACGATGGCGGTCAGGCCCGCCATGATGTCGTCCTTCTCGATGCGCTCGGCGCCGTCCTTGCCCGTGAGCTTCAGGCGACGCGCGTTGGTTTCGATGACCTTGCGCATGACCTTGGTCAGGCCGGCCTCGAAACCTGCCTGGTGGGTGCCGCCCTTGGGCGTCGAGATGATGTTGACGAAGGATCGCACCTCGGTCTCGTAGCCCACACCCCAGCGCAGCGCGATGTCGACCACGCACTCGCGTTCGACCTCCTCGGACACCAGGGCACCGTCGGGCTTCAGCACCGGGACGGTTTCCTTGTATGAGCCGGTCCCCTGCAGCTCCCATGTGTCGGTGATGCCGGCATCGGTCGCGACGAAGTCGACGAAGTCCTTCGCACCGCCGTCGTAGCGGAACGACTCCTGGTGGGGATCGTCGGGGTTGCGCTCATCGCGGATGGTGAGCGTGAGTCCCGGCACCAGGAACGCGGTCTGGCGCGCACGGGTCAGCAGGTCCTCGTAGGAGAACGTGGCGTTCTTGTTGAAGATCTGGCGGTCCGCCCAGTAGCGGGTACGGGTGCCGGTACGGCCCTTGGCGACCTTGCCGGTGATGTCGATCTCGGAGCCCGTCAGGAACGGCGAAAACGCGGAATCCGGGGTCGGGTGGCCGGGGCCGTCGGCCCACTGGCCGGGCTCGCCCCGCCGGAACGCCATGTGGTGTGTCTTACCGCCGCGATCGACCCACACGTCGAGGCGCTCGCTGAGCGCATTAACCACGGAGGCACCGACGCCGTGAAGGCCGCCGGAAGCGGCGTACGACGAGCCGCCGAACTTTCCGCCCGCGTGCAGCTTGGTCATCACGACCTCGAGGCCCGTCAGACCGGTCTTGGGCTCCACATCCACGGGGATGCCGCGGCCCTGGTCACGCACCTCGACCGAGTCATCGGGATACAGGATGACCTCGATGGTGTCACCGAACCCGCCCAGCGCCTCGTCGACCGAGTTGTCGATGACCTCCCACAGGCAGTGCATGAGGCCCCGCGAGTCGGTGGTGCCGATGTACATGCCGGGACGCTTGCGCACCGCCTCGAGACCCTCGAGGACGGATAGGTGTCGTGCGGAATAGTCGGATGCTGCCACGGCGACAAGGGTAGACGCCGCCGCCGACACGGTCGTACAGGCGCACCGCGCGATGCCGTTCGCCGGGCCGATGCGGTGGCCGGGACTACTCACGGCGCGCCCCGCGTTGTGGTCACCAAGGAGGACTCATGACGACCACCGAGACGCCCACGACCACCGCCGCCGACCGGGTGCGCCAATGGACCGTCGCGGTCGGTGCCATCATCGCGATGCTCGGGGCCGCCTGGGGTTCCGGCGCGTTCGGCGGCACACCGATCCAGGACGCCGCCGGCGGTGCACTTGCGGCCGATGCCACCCTGGTGGCCCCCGACTCCCCCGCCTTCTCCGTCTGGTCGGCGATCTACGCCGCGTTGCTGCTCTTCGCCGTGGTCCAATTGCTGCCGACGCGCGCGAGCGACCCGCGCATGCGCGCCGTCGCCTGGTGGGTGCTCGCCTCGATGGTCCTCAATGCCGTCTGGATCACCGTCGTTCAGGCCGGATGGCTGTGGCTGTCGGTCGTGGTGATCGCCGCGCTGGTAGCGGTCCTCGGGGTCGTCGCCGCACGGCTGACGGAGGTTCCCGCCGCGAACCCGCTCGACCTCGCCGCCACCGAGATCACCGTCGGGCTCTACCTCGGGTGGTCGGCGGTCGCCACGGTCGCGAATGTGACTGCCGCGGGACGCCAGGGCCTGGGTGTCGATGCGTCAGCGGGGACCGTGTGGGCCGTGGCCGCCCTTGCCGCAGTGGGCGTCCTCTCCGTCGTCATCGCGTTGCGCCTGCGCTGGACTCCCGTGCTGGCCATCGCTACCGGCCTCGCGATGGCCTGGGGACTGGGCTGGATCGCGGCCGGACGCGCGGAGGGCGAGCCCCACGACCTCGCGGTGATGTGGGCCGCTGGCCTTGCGGCGGCCGTGGCCTTCGCCGCTCCGTACGCCGCCTACGACTTCCGGCGCGACCACCGCATCGGCCCCCTCGACGACGACCCCATGACGGACGACGTCGCCTAGAGTCCTTCGCCCCTGGTGTCGGGCACGTCGGCGCGGCCACGCACGGTCATCATCGCGATGTTGTCGGACTTCACCCAGAACTCGAGGTCCTCGTACAAGGGCTTGCCCATGGGGGTGGCGTGCAACTCGACCACCTCGATGCCGCGCGCGTCGGTCTCGCGCAGGAGTGCCTCCATGACGGCGCGCCCGTAGCCCTTGCGCTGATGTTGCGGCGCGGTCGACACCCACTGGATGTAGCCCATGTGGTGGGCGTTGGCGCCGGGCTTCGGCAGGCGGGGCGCAATGTTGACCAGGCCGCAGCAGGCCAGCCCGCCCTCGGGGGCGTCGATCACGATGCCGATGAGGTCCTTGCCCAGGCGATCACGGACCAGCCGCGTCGCATCGACGGCCCAGGTCGGTGTGGGCTTCGCGCCGACCGCCTTATACATGAGCGCGCCCAGGTGGACGATCTCGGCCGCATCAGCCGGGGTGGCCTCCCGAGTGAGCGCCATGTCAGCGCCAGGAGACGGCGACGATGATGTTCACCACCGTCAGCGCTCCCACCAGCCACCAGAAGGTGCGCACCGGCGCGAGGTCACCGTCGCCTGCGAGTGCCGCGCGGGTCTTCTTGCCACCCACCTCGGCGAGGCCAGCGATGGCGAGCGCGACCGCCAGCTTCACGCCGATCTTGGCGTGGTCGACGTCGACGTCGTTCATCTCCGCCACGCCCACCAGCAAGATCCCGGTGAGGACCTGGGCGCGTGCACCCCAGACCATGGTCTGAGTGATGCGCTTGGCGGAGGCTCGCAGCTGGTCGAGGAACGGGCCGAGGATGGCGGCGAGTCCGATGAAGTGCAGGATCAGCAGTGCGTAACGCAGGACGTCCATGACGTGGGTTCCTCCCCTAAGGTTCGGCGTCGATGCTATCGCGACCTCACCGCGGCCCGGCACGGCACACGACGACAGAGGCGCCTCACCCGTGCGGGTGAGGCGCCTCTGTTGTGCGTGGTTGGGGCTTAGTCCAGGTAGTCGCGCAGCACCTGGGAGCGCGACGGGTGACGCAGCTTCGACATCGTCTTGGACTCGATCTGGCGGATGCGCTCGCGGGTCACGCCGAAGACGCGGCCGATCTCGTCGAGCGTCTTGGGCTGACCGTCGGTGAGACCGAAGCGCATGCCGACCACGCCGGCCTCGCGCTCGGACAGGGTGTCCATGACCTTGCTCAGTTCCTCCTGGAGGAGCGTGAAGCCCACGGCGTCGGCCGGGACAACGGCCTCGGAGTCCTCGATGAGGTCACCGAACTCGCTGTCACCGTCCTCGCCGAGCGGGGTGTGAAGCGAGATGGGCTCGCGGCCGTACTTCTGGACCTCCACGACCTTTTCGGGGGTCATGTCCAGCTCGGCGGCCAACTCCTCGGGGGTGGGCTCGCGGCCCAGGTCCTGGAGCATCTGGCGCTGTACGCGGGCGAGCTTGTTGATGACCTCGACCATGTGCACGGGGATACGAATGGTGCGTGCCTGGTCGGCCATGGCGCGGGTGATGGCCTGACGGATCCACCACGTGGCGTAGGTGGAGAACTTGTAGCCCTTGGTGTAGTCGAACTTCTCGACCGCACGGATGAGGCCCAGGTTTCCCTCCTGGATGAGGTCGAGGAAGAGCATGCCGCGGCCGGTGTAGCGCTTGGCGAGCGACACGACCAGACGAAGGTTCGCCTCGAGCAGGTGGTTCTTCGCGTGACGGCCGTCGTTCGCGATCCACTCGAGCTCGGTGCGCATCTTCGGGGCGATCTTCTCGCCGCTCGAGAGCTTCTCCTCGGCGAACAGGCCGGCCTCGATGCGCTTGGCAAGGTCGACCTCCTGCTCGGCGTTGAGGAGCGCGACCTTTCCGATCTGCTTGAGGTAGTCCTTGACGGGGTCGGCGGTGGCGCCGGCCGTCATCACCTGCTGGACCGGGGCGTCATCCTCGGCGTTGCCGAGCACGAAGCCGCGTGACTCGTCCTCCGGCTCGTCCTTGCCTGCGTCGCCCTTGGCGTCGCCGTCGGCGTCCTCGGCGTCTGCGTCGACCGTGGGCTCGTCCTCGGGCTCGTCCTTCGCCGCGGCCTTCTTGGCGGGAGCCTTCTTCGCGGCGGTGCGGCGAGCGGGTGCCTTCTTGGCGGGAGCCTTGGTGGCCGTGGCCTCCTCGGTCTCCTCCGTGCCGGTGGCCTCGGTGCTGGCCTTCGCTGTCGACGCCTTCGCGTTCTTGCGGGCGGTGGACGTGGCTGCGGTAGTCGTGGCCTTCTCCTTACGTCGGGAGGGCGTCTGCGATGTCGCGGTGCGAACAGCAGATGCTGACGTGGTCGTCGTGGTGGGCTTGCGCGGGCGAGCGCCTTGCTCGTCCGGTCCTTCAGCGGGAAGGGACGTCATCGCGCTCCTCTGCATAGGACCGGGGAACTGTCGAAGACGGTGAGCGCCTCGCGCAAATCCATTCAATTATAACGACGATCCACGGTGATACGTTCCCCTGACACCCGCGATTTTGACGCTCCTCGCGCGCCGTTCACCAGTCATCGGGGAGCTCGCGCTGCCAGCCCGGCCCCAGTCCCATCTCGCACATCTCTCTCAGCAACATCGCCAAGGTGTAACCAGGATCGCATGCGAGAGCCTCGTGCGCGCACTCGCGGGACGTGACGAGGTCCGCCTGCCACCATGCGAGGACCGCCGCGAGCGCATACAGCGGCGCCCTGTCGCGCCGGCGGGCGTGAGCGGTGGCCTCGACGCACCACTGGCGTGCCGCATCGATCACGTCGTCGTCCGGGACCGCGGTCGAGCCTGGCCGTAGCGCGCCGTCCATGACGCGGTGCACGGCGCGGCTCTGGCGCCCCTGGAGGACGTCGCGCACCACAGTGGGCGAGGCACCCAGCCACCGCACGATCAGCGCGTCGCGCACACGGACATCGTCCAGCGATGCGATGGCCTTGCCCCATTGCGGTGCGGAGACATCGGTGGCCATGCTGGCCTGCACAAAGCCCCATGCCCGCTGACACCACTCGTCGCGTTCCATCTCCTGGTGGCGACGCCACCTGTCAGCGGCGCGCGCGGCGCGTTTCTTGGTCTCCGACGGCACCGCTGGTCGCGAGGTCGGCGTGTGACGAGCGAGGGCCCGCGCGCGCCGCTCGACGACAACGGGCCGCGTCGGCACGGGACGCCCGTGTGGTGGGCAGCACCCCACATCGCCGCACTCCTCGCCCCAATAGGTGGCGCCATCCGTGACCCAGGCCATGACGTCGACCCCCGCGCATTCGAGGACCGGCAGCAGTTCACTAAGGGCCGGGCAGGCCGAGCCCGGCTCGAGGTCACTCCAGCTGACCACGGCCGCTCGCAGCACGCCCGCATCGACGAGGTCACGCGCGAGCGTGGGCGCGGTCTCGGGCGACAGCTCGGGGACGCATAGATCGACGCGGGGGATGCTGACCGCGGTGAGGAGCTCGTCGGCGTGCCCGGTACCGATGACGATGACGGCGTCGCGCGGTGCCGCTCCGAGGAGGACCGGGAGGGAGGCGATCAGTTCGCCGGGGCCGTGAATGGTGGTGGAGTTCATGCGCCCAGGCTGTGCCGAGGTGACGCTTCGGCGCCGCGGCGCACCACCGGCTGTGGACAGGACGCCGGCTGAGGGAGCGGTGGGGACGGGGCCGTAGGCTGACCCGGTGAGTTCCTCTCTTGACCTCTGGCGTCACCGCACCGATGCTCAGATCGCCGCTACCCTCGCCGCCGTGTCCCGCCCAGTGGTGGAGGCCGTGCCCAGCGCCACGGAGATTCTGGAACCGCTCGAGCGCTACGCCGCCGGGGGCAAGCGACTGCGCGCGCTCCTGCTGCTCGCCTCTCATCGTGCCCACGGCGGCGAGGCGGGCGACGCTGCCGTCGCCCTCGCGGCCGCTCTCGAGCTGTTCCAGACGGCGGCTCTCCTTCACGACGACGTCCTCGACGACTCCGACACGAGGCGCGGCGGCCCGGCCGCGCACCGCATGATTGAGTCTCTTCACCGCTCACGCGGTTGGGCAGGCCCTGCCGACGACTTCGGCGCTGCGGGTGCAGTGCTGTCCGGCGATCTCGCTCTCATGGCATGCCAGCGTGCCGTCGGTGCAGCGTGCGCCCAGGCAGACGTCGACCCCGCACTGCTCTCGGGACTCTTCTCCGACATGGCCGACCTTGTCACGGCGGGCCAGTACGCCGACATGCGTGCCGCGGCACAGCCGCTCGAGCACCTCGCGGATCAAGAGGACGAGATCGTGGCCGTGATGCGCGCCAAGACCGCCTCCTATTCGGCCGAGTATCCCCTGGCACTCGGCGCGGCCGTCGCGGGTGCCAACCCCGACGCGGTCGAGGCCATGCGTGCCATCGGACGCCGCTTGGGCGTCGCATTCCAGTTGCGCGATGACGTGCTGGGCCTGGTGGGCGCGCCCGCCACGACTGGCAAGCCCGCCGGCGATGACCTCAGGGAGGGCAAGCGCACCATCCTGGTGTGGCACGCCTGGCGCCATGGCGACGAGGACACGCGCGCCGCGATCGCCGCCGTCATGGGCGACCGAGATGCCAGTGACGCCGCGGTGGAGCGGGGGGTCGCCGCGGTCGTCGCGACCGGCGCGACGACCGCGGTCGAGGCGCGCATCGCCGCGCTCACCGATGAGGCCCGCCGCTTGCTGTCCGACTGCGACCTCGACGATGCCGGCGCCGCCGTTCTGAACGACCTCGTGACGGCGCTGGTCGACCGCGCCGCGTAGGGGCCGCTACAGCAGGGTCTGAGCGACGCGGCGTACGGGTGCTCGCTTGCCCTCGCGCAGTGCGTTCAACGGGGTTGCGCTGAGTTCCTCGTGGAACGTCGTGAGCCATTCCACGATCTCTTCATCCGTGAAGCCGTTGTCGCGCAGCAGCGTGAGCGTTCCCGCCAGTGTGGGCAGCACGCGCGCCCGCCCGTCGGACTCTTCAATGAAGTCGCCCAACAGGTGCCACGCGTCGTTGTCGCCTCGGCGCACCGCCACGAGGCCGCCGGAGCGAATCATGTCTCGCACATCCGAGGCGCTGACGCCCAGGGCGTCGGCGAAGTCGGGAACGGGCAGCCAGGTCGTCTCGTCACTCACCCCTACAGCGTATAGAACGCCGCGCCGCTCGGATGCGCGAACTCCTTGCCGATGGTCCCACCGTCAACTACAGTCACTTTTGTCACAACAGTCACATGGGGCACATCTGCCTCAGGAGGAGCGATCGTGGGACGCCAAGACCATCTGAAGCGCGCGGCCGGAGCGGCCGTCGCCGCCGGCACGGCCTTTGCCATCACCGCCACCGGTGCCATCCCCGCGGTCGCCGCCGACGAGCACCGCGTCTCGCCGGGCGACACGGTCTCGGCCCTCGCCGTCAAGTACGGCACATCCGTCAAGCGCATCGTCGACGCCAACCACCTCGACTCGCGCGCCCGCATCTACGCCGGCCAGACCCTCACGATCCCGTCGCTCACGGCGTCGAGCTCCGCAAAGACCTCGCAGTCGACGGCGGCGGTGACGACCTCGGGTACCCACAAGGTCGCCAGTGGCGACACCGTGTGGGCGCTCGCCCAGCGCTACGGGACCTCGGTGGCGTCGATCGTGAAGGCGAACTCGCTGGGCTCGTCGGCAATGATCCGCATCGGCCAGACCCTCACCATCCCCGGGAAGGGTGGGACGGTCACCGCCGCCCCCACCACGTCGGCCCCGACCACCACCGCATCGGCCACCCACCGCGTCTCCTCCGGCGACACCGTCTCGGGCCTCGCCGTGAAGTACGGCACCACGATCTCCGCGATCGTCAAGGCCAACAGCCTGGGCAGCAACGCGATGATCCGCATCGGCCAAGCCCTCACCATCCCCGGCGTGAGCACCGGCGCGACGGGCGGCGCGACGCCGACGTCGAACACGGTGACGCTGGCGACCGAAAACAACCTCGACGAATTCGCGACGCTGGCCAGCGGTCTGGTGGGTGACTCGTTCGCGGGCCGCACCTACGCCGCCGGCGTCGTGGGTGCCGCCAACCAAAACAAGGCCACCTTGAATTCCATCAGCGTGCCGAGCCGCGCCGACATGCAATCCATGGTCGTGGCCGCCGCGAAGCGCTACGGGGTCGACCCCGCGCTCGCCCAGGCCGTCGCCTACCAGGAGTCGGGCTTCAACATGCGTGCCGTCTCCCCTGCCAACGCCATCGGCGTCATGCAGGTCATCCCCACCTCCGGCCAGTGGGCCTCCGACCTCGTCGGGCGCGACCTGAACCTCTTGAACCCGGTCGACAATGTCGAGGCCGGCGTCGCGATCTTGAAGCACCTGACGCGCGGTGGACGCGACCTGGACATCGCCATCGCCGGGTATTACCAGGGCGAAACCGGGGTGGCGAAGTACGGCATGTATTCCGACACCAAGCAGTATGTGGCGTCCGTCAAGGCCCACATGAAGCGGTTCGGTTGACCCTCGCGGCACACGGCGCGGGCACCACCTGCCTCGCCTGCGCGTTGCCTACAATGTGACCGTGTCAGAGACCCTCACCGACCCGCTGATCGGCCGCGTTATCGACGGCCGGTACGAGGTGCGTGAGCGCGTGGCCGCGGGCGGCATGGCGACCGTGTACGTTGCCTTCGACCGCCGACTCGAACGAGACGTCGCCCTCAAGGTGATGCACCCTCACTTGGCGGCCGATGCCACCGAGGCCGACTTCGTCGCCCGCTTCCGTCGCGAGGCCAAGGCCGCCGCACGCCTCACCCACCCGGGCATGGTGCGCGTCTACGACCAGGGCGTCGACGGCTCGGTCTCCTATCTGACCATGGAATACGTGGGCGGCGAGAATCTCCGCCAGCGCATGCAGCACGAGGGTCCCCTGAGCGTGGGCGAGGCGCTCGGCATCGCCGAACGGGTCCTCGATGCCCTCTCCGCAGCACACCGGGCCGGCCTGGTGCACCGCGACGTGAAGCCGGAAAACGTCCTCATCGACGAGGAGGGCGGCCCCAAGCTCACCGACTTCGGCCTGGCCCGCGCCGTCACCGAGGTCACGTCCACCGCGACCGGCACCCTGCTCGGCACGGTCGCCTACCTGGCGCCCGAGGTCATCACCGAGGCCTCGGCCGATGCCCGGGCCGATGTCTACTCGGTGGGCATCCTGCTCTACGAAATGCTCACCGGCCACCAGCCCTTCACGGCCGAAACCGCGTTGGCCGTGGCCTCGCGGCACGTCCACGAGGACGTGCCCGCTCCCTCCGCGCTCGTCCCGTGGTTGCCGACGGAGATCGACGACTTGGTGGCGGTGCTGTCCGCCCGCGAGGCCGCCGTGCGCCCCACGGACGGCTCCGAGGCGTTGGTCGCGGTGCGTGAGACACGCGCGACCATCGACGACCCCACCCTCGACAAGCGCGCCGCCCGCCCCTCGGGCGACGACGAGATCGCGACCGATGGCGACCACACCACGGTGCTCGAGGAATCCCCCGCGGGCGCGACCATCGCGCTCCCCATCGGCCTCGATGGCGAGGCCCGCGCTCTCACGGTGGCCCACGACCTTCCCGACGACGACCCCGAGGCCTCCGAGCCGACCCGCCAGCGTCACCGTGCGGGCTGGTGGGTGGGCGCAGTCGTGGCCGCGGCGCTCGTCCTCGGCGCGCTCGGGCTGTGGTGGTATCAGGCCATCGGCCCCGGCGCCTACACGACGGTCACGGACGTGACGACGCTGAGCGAGGCACAGGCGGAGACAGCCCTGGAAAGCCAGGGCTTCACCGTCGAGACCGAATACACGAACGACGACGTGGTCGCCGAGGGCATCGTCATCGAATCCGAGCCCAGCGCCAACGCGCGTGCCCTTAATGGCGCCGAGGTCGTCATCACTGTGTCGCAAGGCCCACGCATGACAGAGGTGCCCGACGTCGTCGGTGATGCCCAGGCCGATGCCGAGGAGACGCTGACCGACGCCGGCTTCACGCTCGGTGAGACGCGCACGGAGAACGACGACACCGTCCCCGCCGGCGAGGTGCTCAGCATGACTCCCGGTGCCGGCGAGACCATCCGGCATGACTCCACGGTGACTCTGACGGTCTCCGAGGGTCCCGCCCCCATCACGATCCCGGACCTCACGGGCATGACGGAGGACGAAGCAGTGGCGGCGCTCAAGGAGTACGCGATCGAGCCGACCATCGAGTACGGCCGCACCGAGGACGTCGAGACAGGCGAGGTCTACGCCCAGTCCGCCGAGCCGAACTCGGACGGCTTCCGCACACAGGAGATGAGCATCACCGTCTCCGAGGGCCTGCCTCTCGTCACCGTCGAGGACGTCCGCGGCATGAACTTCGAGGACGCGAAGGCGTTGCTGGAGAGCCAGTACCTCACCGTGACCGGCGACGATAACCCGTGGAACTTCTCCACGGTCGTGTTCAACATGGATCCGGCCCCCAACGCGCAGGTTGAGCGCGGCACCGAGATCTACCTCGAGTACTGACACCCAGACACACACAACGGCCGATGCCACGGTGACCGTGGCATCGGCCGTTGTGCTGTCGTCTGGGATTACGCCTGGCTGAGCAACTCCGAGACGAGGAAGGCCATCTCGAGCGACTGCTGGTGGTTCAGGCGCGGGTCGACCTTGGTCTCGTACCGGGCCGCGAGACCCTCGTCGTCGATCTCCTCGGTGCCGCCCATGACCTCGGTCACGTCGTCGCCGGTGAGCTCCACGTGAAGCCCGCCGGGAACGGTGCCGAGGGCGCGGTGCACCTCGAAGAACCCGGTGACCTCGTCCAGGATCGTGTCGAACTTACGGGTCTTGTAGCCCGAGTCCGACGTGAACGTGTTGCCGTGCATCGGATCCGTGAGCCACGTCACGTTGATGCCGGCGTCGCGCACCGCCTCCACAATGGGGGGCAGCGCCTCGCGCACGTGCTGAGCACCCATGCGGGCGACGAAGGTCAGGCGACCGGGGGTGTTGTCCGGGTTCAGACGCTCGGCCAACGCGATCGCATCGGCACCCGTGGCCGTGGGGCCCAGCTTCACGCCGATGGGGTTGTTGATCTTCGACATGAACTCGACGTGAGCCCCATCAAGCTCCCGCGTGCGCTCGCCGATCCACAGGAAGTGTCCCGAGCAGTCGTACGCGTCGCCCGAGCGCGAGTCGATGCGCGTCAGTGCCCGCTCGTAGTCGAGCAGCAGCGCTTCGTGGCTCGCGAACAGGTCAACCGTCTTCAGCGCATCAAAGTCGCCGCCGGCGGCCCCCATGAAGCGCACCGCACGGTCGATCTGCGCGGCCATCTGGTCGTACTTGGCGTATGCCGGGTTGGCCGCGAAGCCCTTGTTCCATGCGTGCACCGAGCGCAGGTCGGCAAAGCCGCCGTGCGTGAACGCGCGGATCAGATTCAGCGTCGAGGCGGACACGTGATACGCGTCGAGGAGGCGCTGCGGGTTGGGCACCCGCGACTCCTCGGTGAACGCGTGGCTGTTGACGATGTCGCCGCGGTACGCGGGAAGCGTGACGCCGTCGCGCGTCTCGGAGTCCGAGGAACGCGGCTTCGCGTACTGGCCCGCCATGCGGCCAATCTTCACCACCGGCGTCGAGGCGCCGTACGTGAGGATGACGGCCATCTGCAGGATGGTCTTGATCTTGTTGCGAATCCGGTCGGCGGTCGCCTCCGAGAAGATCTCGGCGCAGTCGCCACCCATGAGGACGAAGGCCTCTCCCCTGCTCGCGGCGGCCAGCTGCTCACGCAGCACATCGGCCTCACCGGCGAACACCAGCGGGGGCAACTCACTGAGCCGCCCCGTGACGGCGTCGAGCGCGTCACGGTCGGGCCACGTGGGCTGCTGCTTCGCCTCGAGGGCGCGGTACGAGTCGACGCCGGCGGCCGCGAGGGCTGCCTCACTCATGCGCTCACCCCTGGCCGATGTCGGTCAGCAGCTCGGTGTACCACTCGGTCGTGGTGTCGAACGGCTTGTGACCGGCGATGCGCGGGAACTCGATGGCCTTGAGGCGGCCACCGTCCTCCTCGTCGTGACCGATGACGCCGGGCTCGCCACGCAGGGCGCACTCGACGGCGAGGTCGGTCATCGACTTGATGAGGCGCAGGTCCTCGGGGTTGGCCTTCGCGGCGCGCGAGAAGTAGCCCGACTTCTGGACCATGACCTTCTCGGCGCCCAACTTCTCCGCGAACTGCTTGGCGAACCACTGGCCGGGGTTGATGGTGTCCAGCTTCACGTGGCCGAAGGGGTCCTTCTCCACGGTGCCGCCGGAGGCCTCGATCTCCGCGATGATCTCGGGCACACCAGCGCCCTCCGACAGGAAGATGTTGACGTTGCCAACCTCGTCCATGATCGCCTTGAGACGGGTCGCCTCGGCGTCGATGTCGAGCTTCTGCTCCGGCACATACAGGGCGTGGATGTCCCAACGCTCCTTGGACAGGCCGATCTCGGGCAGCCACTCCTGGGTGTCGAGCCACTGGCGGTACTTCATGCCGGCGGCGGCGGTGAGCCAGCCACAAGCGCGACCCATGACCTCGTGAATGATGAGCATGCGCGGGCCCGAGCGGTGCTCGCCGATGATGTTCTGCGCAAACTCGCTGGCCTGCTCCGCGGCCGACCAGGCACCGAGCGACTGCTTGATGGGCACCACGTCGTTGTCGATGGTCTTGGGAAGGCCCACCACCGTGAGCTCATAGTCGTTCTGGTGCAGGTACGCGGCCAGGTCGGCGGCGGTCGTGTTGGTGTCGTCGCCACCGATGGTGTGCAGCACGTCCACGCCGTCGGCCTTCAACTGCTCGGCGGCGACCTTCAGGGGGTCCTCACCCTCGCCCACAAGGCCACGCTTGAAGCAGTCTTCGTAGTTGGTGAGCTTGACGCGCGAGTTACCGATGGGCGAGCCACCAAACTCGTGGAGCAGGCCCGCCTTCTGGCGAACGGTGTCCGTGATCTCCACATACTTGCCCTGCAAAAGGCCCCAGTAGCCGTGCTGGTAGGCGATGATCTCCACCTCGGGTGAGATCTCGGTATAGCGCTCGATCAGGCCTCCGACGGCGGAGGACAGGCAGGGGGCGAAACCACCCGCGGTGAGCAGGGCGACACGGCGGACCGACATGGCAGACCTTTCGTGGGATGTGTGGGTTGCGTGAATATTCTAGGGGGCCGATGCGTCGGGCTCGGAGCCGCGGCTCCTCGCCTCCCGCTCGAGCTGATGCTTGTACTGCGCGGCGTCGCGGTCCACGTACTCCTGACCCGACAACTCCTGGATGGCGGTCATCACCGAATCGGTGAGTTCCCTGAGCGCCTCGCGGTCATCCTGACGGCCCGCGTAGGCGGAAATGTGAATCGGCTCGCCGATGCGCACCCCGATGGGGTGGCGGCTGGGGACCTTCTGCCCAATGGGCTGGGCGATGTGGGTGTCGATCATGGCCACGGGAATGATCGGCACGCGCGCCTCGATGGCCATGCGTGCCACACCCGTCTTTCCGCGGTACAGGCGTCCGTCGGGGCTGCGGGTGCCCTCGGGATAGATGCCGAGAAGTTCGCCCGCCTGCAGAGCCTCGAGCCCCGTGCGCAGGGCCGCCTCCGAGGCGCGGCCCCCTCCGCGGTGGACCGGAATGACACCCGAGCCTTCCATGAAGGCGCGCGTCGCCCACCCCTTCGGCCCCTTCCCGGTGAAGTACTCGGACTTGCCGAGGAACAGCACCTTTCGCTTCAACACGAGCGGCAGGAAGATCGAGTCAGAAAAGGACAGGTGGTTCGAGGCGAGGATCGCGCCGCCCGACGTGGGGACGTTTTCCGTCCCCTCCGCCCAGGGCCGGTAGTACGTCTTCACCGGGGGTCCGATGAGGACGTGCTTGAAAAGCCCGTAGTACACGGCGCTGTGCCTCCAGTAACTAGGCGGACTGACCCGGGGTGGCCGCGTCCTCGGCGACGGCGAGGCGCGCAAGCTCCGCCGCTCCGACGATACCCGCATCGTTGCCCATCGAGGCCGCAACGATCGGTGCCACCGGTCGGTGTCCCGCGGCGGGCAGGTGCTTCAGGTACGACTCACGGGCCGGCTCGAGGATGAGGTCGCCCGCGGCGATGACGCCGCCACCCACAACGTACATCTCCGGGTCCAGCACCGCGGCGAGCGACGCGGCGCCCGCACCGATCCAGCGGCCGAGGTCGGTCAGCAGCTCGATGCCCAGATCGTCACCCTCCTCCGCGATCTGCGTCACCAGCGGCCCGGTGATGTTCTCGGGGTCCCCACCCGCGAGGCGCAGCAGGCCCGCGGCCCGCACCGAGCGCTCTCGCGCGGCGCGGCGCGCCTCCCGGACGAGAGCGGAGCCCGAGGCGTACTGCTCCCAGCAGCCCTTGAGGCCGCAGCCGCAGGGGTGCCCGCCGGGCTGAACGCGGACGTGGCCGAGCTCCGCGGCGAATCCCGCGGAGCCGCGGATGAGCTGCCCGTCGGAGATGATCGCGGCGCCCAGGCCGGTGCCGATCGTGAGCATGATCATGGACGAGGCCTCGCGGGCAGGGCCAAACGCGAACTCGGCCCACCCGGCGGCGTTGCCGTCGTTCTCCACCACGACACGCACGTCGTCGCGGCCGATGGCCGCGGTGACCTTCTCGGCGAGCGGGTACTCGCGCCACGCGATGTTCGGCGCGAAAAGCACACGTTCCCGGTCGGCCGACACAAAGCCCGCTGCTGCCAGGCCGATCGCCTCGAACTCGTGATCGGCGGCCAACTCAGCCACGGCATCGGCGATCGCGGCGTCGATGCTCGCGGCGTCCTCCGGCTGCGTCTTCCGACGAGTCTTCGCGACGATCCGACCTTGTTCATCGACGACACCGACGGCAATCTTCGTGCCGCCAATATCTACGCCGATCGCATGCATGTGCCAGGGCTCCCTCTGTTGGGTGGTGGGACTCACTAGAGGGTATCGTGAGCCAACCCTGCTGTAGCGACGGAGACCGAACTCATGGCACCTCAGGACGCGACGTACGCGCCCCACATCGTCTCCCTGGTCCGCAAGACCTGGGAGTCCCACGCATCAAAGACGATCGTGAAGAATCCTCTCCCCGACGACAGCTGGACCGACGTCACGGGTGCCGAGGCACGTCAGCAGGTCGACGCCACCGCCAAGGGACTCATCGCTCTCGGGGTGAAGCCGGGCGACACGGTCGCGATCCTGTCGCGCACGCGCTGGGAGTGGACGGTGGCCGACCTCGCGATCATGACCGCCGGCGCGGTGCCCGTGCCGATCTACGACACCTCCTCCGTCGACCAGATTCAGTGGATCTGCGAGGACGCCCAGGTGGGCGTCGTCATCGCCGAGACCGCGACACACGCCTCGCGCGCCCGGGAGGTGCTCGACGCGGGTTCGACGCCGCTGCGCGACATCCTCGTCATCGACGACGGCGCGTTCGAAGCGCTCGCCGAGCGCGGAGCGACGGTCAGCGACGCGGAGCTCGAGGCGGCCCTCGCGACCGTGAACCACGACACGCTCGCGACCATCATGTACACGTCCGGCACCACCGGTCGCCCCAAGGGCGTGGAGCTGACCCAGTTCTCCTACGTGCGCCACATCAAGGGCATGACCGACGAGATGCACGAGATCATCTTCGAGGAGGGCGCCTCCACGGTGCTGTTCCTCACGCTCGCCCACTCGCTTGCGCGCCTGGTGCAGCACATCCTCATCTCCAACGGCGTAGTCATTGGCTACTGCCCCGACGCCAAGCGGCTGGTGCCCCTCATCGGCACCATGAAGCCCACCCTGCTGCTCGCGGTGCCGCGCGTGTTCGAGAAGGTCTACAACGGCGCCGAGCAGAAGGCCGCGGCGGACGGCAAGGTGAAGATCTTCCGCTGGGCCGCGAAGCAGTCGATCGGTTACTCGCGCGCGCTCGACACTGAGGCGGGCCCCTCGTTCATGCTGCGCCTGACCCACAAGATCGCCGACGTGCTGGTGCTGAAGAAGATTCGCGCACTGCTGGGTGGCCGGGCGCACTGGGCGGTGTCCGGTTCCGCCCCGCTCGGCGACCGCCTGGGCCACTTCTACCGTGGCCTGGGGCTCGTGGTGCTCGAGGGCTACGGGCTGACCGAGACCAACGCGGCCTCACACGTGAACCGCACCGACCTGTCCAAGATCGGCACCGTCGGACCGCCGCTGCCCGGCCTCGAGGTCAAGATCGCCGAGGACGGCGAGATTCTCATGCGCGGTGAGCAGATCTTCCGCGGTTATCACCGCAACCCCGAGGCCACGGCCGAGGCGATGGAGGATGGCTGGCTGCGCACCGGCGACATCGGCTCCGAGGACGCCGACGGCTACCTCACGATCACTGGCCGCAAGAAGGAAATCATCGTCACCGCGGGCGGCAAGAATGTGGCTCCCGCCGAACTCGAGGACCGCATCCGCGGCTACTCACTCATCAGTCAGTGCGTGGTGGTGGGCGACTCCCAGCCGTTCATCGCGGCGCTCATCACCCTGGACGCCGAGGCCCTGCCGGGCTGGCTCAAGGGCAAGGGATGGGAGCCGATGACCGTCGCGGAGGCGGCGCAGGATCCGCGCATCCTCGAGCGCATTCAGAAGGCGGTGGACCGCGCCAACCGCGCCGTGTCGCGCGCGGAGTCGGTGCGCACGTACCGCATCCTCGACGAGGATCTCACCGTCGACAACGGCTACCTCACGCCGTCGCTCAAGGTGAAGCGCGCCCGCGTGCTCGAGGACTTCGCCCCGGTGATCGACCAGATCTACCAGGGCAAGCACGCGGCGAAGTAGTGCGCCGGTGCGCCCTCGCCCCGGGGTGGGGTTCCACGCGAGTCGTTAGCCCGCCCGCCGATGGACGGCGCGCGGTTCGACCCGTCGCGACGGCGGAACCAGTCCACCGGCCACGAGCAGGTCGACGGCGCGGCTCTGGTCCGCGTCCATCGCCGGTGGCGCCGCAGCGCGCACGGGAATCGTCAGGAATGACACGACGCAGTCACCGCACGCCTTGCCACGCACTTCGCAGGTATCGCAATCGATCTTCATGCCGGCGACGCTACGACGGGGGTCTGACATCGGCGCATGGCGACGCGTCACGGCGCCCCGCTGTGCGTCGATGTCGGTGGGTCGACTTACCGTAAGGGCATGACCACGGACCTCCAAGGCACGCTCGACGCGATCGGCGAGCCGCTCTCGGCGACAACCTTCGTCGTGGTCGACCTTGAGACGACCGGCGCGTCACCCGCCGAGTGCGGCATCACGGAGATCGGTGCCGTGAAGACGCGCGGCGGCGAGGTGGTCGGCGAGTTCCAGACACTCGTGGACCCGGGCGCTCCCATCCCGCCCATGATCGTCGCGCTGACCGGCATCACCGACGCCATGGTGGTGGCCGCGCCCCGCATCGAGCAGGTCCTCCCGTCCTTCTTGGAGTTCCTGGGCGACGCCGTGCTCGTGGCTCACAATGCGCGCTTCGACGTGGGGTTCTTGAAGGCGGCGTGCCGGATCCACGGGTACGACTGGCCCCGCCCCGAGGTCGTCGACACCCTCGCCCTCGCCCGCCGGGTGGTGACGAAGGAGGAGGCACCCAACCGCAAGCTCGGCACCCTCGCGCGGGTTTTCGGCACGCGCGTCACCCCCAACCACCGCGCGCTCGAAGATGCGCGTGCCACCGGCGAGATCTTGCATGGCATGCTGGAGCGCCTCGCGGCCTTTGGCATCACCCACCGCGCCGACCTCGCGACGTTGCGCGACCCGGTGTCCGAGAAGGTGCGCCGCAAGGCCACGATGGCCGATGCGGTGCCGGCCAAACCGGGCGTCTACACGTTCCGTGGGCCGCGCGGTGAGCGCCTCTATGTCGGCACCTCCAAGAACCTGCGCTCCCGAGTGAAGTCCTACTTCACGAAGGCCGAGACACGCCGACCCATCCGCGAGATGGTCGATCTCGCGGTGGGAGTGGACACGGTGGTCGTGCCCACCGAACTCGAGGCGAATGTGCTCGAGGTGCGCATGATCGACCGGTATCGCCCGCACTACAACCGGCGTTCGGCTCGCCCCGAGCGCACGCCGTGGGTGCGTCTCACGGATGAGCCGTTCCCCCGCCTGGTGGTAAGCCGCTCGGCGGCGGCCGACGGTGCCGACCTGGGTCCCCTACGCTCCGCGGCGGATGCCCGCCGCGCCGTCGAGGCGCTCGAACAAGCGCTCGGAGTGCGCACCTGCCGCACGCGCCTCACCCGCACGCCCCGGGCCGATGCCCGCGCGTGCATTTTGCTCGACCTCGGCCGGTGCGCCGCCCCCTGCCTGCGGGGAGACGAGTCGGGGTACGCGGCCACTGTGCAGGCCGCGCGCGCGGCGCTGCGCGACGACATCTCCCCCGTCGTCGACGCCTTGGCGGCGGAGGTTGCCGAACATGCCAACACGGAGAGTTTCGAGCGGGCCGCGGAACTGCGTGACTCCATCAGCGCGATCGTCGACGCCGCCGAGCGGGCGGCGCGGCTGGCGTCGCTGCGCGCGTGCAGCATCGTCGCCGTACGCCGCGACGGGGACGCATGGGAGTTGATCTCCACCTCGCGCGGGACGCTCGTGGGCTCGGCGCGCGTGCGCAGCGGCGTCTGGGCCGCTGCGGGTCCGCTGCAGGAGGCGTGGAACACGTTCGAGCTTGCGGAGCCCCTCATCGAGGAACAAGAGATGATTCTGCGGTGGCTCGACCGGCCCGGCACTCGGCTGCTGCACGTTGATGGCGAGTGGTCCTCGCCGCTGACGGCGCCCGGACGCCACCACAAGTGGGTCGACGCCCGCAGGCTCGACCGCGGCCGCCTCGCGGACACCGTCAGATAACACCGCACGCACCACCCATGGGGAGACGCGGCGAGTCGATCGCGTCGGCGCTAGGCCTGGGTTGCCGCCACCCACCGGTCGAGCACGTCGGCGGCCGCGCCCGAGTCGATGGCACGCTCCGCGTGACCGATGCCGGCCCGCATGCGCTCCACGAGGGTGCCCGAGGACGTGCCGGGCAGGGTGGCGTCGGACACGATGCCCGCGGCCGCGTTGAGCAGCACAGTCTCGCGCACCGCGCCGCGCTCACCGGCGAGGACCGCGCGCGCGACGGTGGCGTTCTCGACCGCCGTGCCTCCACGGATGTCCTCGATCGTGATGGGTGTGAGGCCCAGGTCCGCGACCGGGTCGAGGCGTATTTCCGTCACTCCCCCGCCACGTACCTCCCACACGGTCGCGGGGCAGACGCCAGCGAGCTCGTCGAGACCGTTGTCGCTGTAGAACACGAGAGCCTCGCGTCCCTGGTCGGCGATCACGCCGGCGAGGACCGGTGAGACGCGCAGGCTGGACGATCCGATGGCGGTCGCCGCCGGTTGTGCAGGGTTGGTCAGCGGGCCCAGGATGTTGAAGGTCGTCGGGACGCCCAACTCCTTGCGGATGGGCATCGCGAACCGCATCGCCGGATGGAAAACCTGAGCGAAGCAGAAGGTAATGCCCACCTCGGTCGCGAGCTCCTTGACGCGCTCCACGGGCAGGTCGAGCCGTACGCCCAGCTCGCCCAAGACATCGGCGCTGCCCGACTTGGACGTCGCGGCTCGGTTGCCGTGCTTGACCACGGTCAGGCCGGCGCCCGCCATCACGAGCGACGACATGGTAGAGATGTTGACCGTGGCGAAGCCGTCCCCGCCGGTGCCGACGATGTCGACGGTGCGGCCGGGCACCTCGAAGCGCAGCGAGTGCTTGAGCATGGCGGCGGCGAGGCCGGCAACCTCGGTGGGCGTCTCGCGCTTGACGCGCAGCGCCGCGAGGAACGCACCCATCGCCACCGGGGACGCCGCATCCGTGAGGATGTCGTCCATCACGGCCGCAGTCTCTTCGGCGGTGAGGTCCTCGTGCTCGACGAGGCGGGATAACAGTTCCTGCAGGGTGGCCACGGTGCCTCCGGGTCGGTCGGAGATGAACTCGGATGCGCGGCTCACGGCCGCGCCGGGCGTCAGGACGACTGGGTCGCGGGGGTGAAGAAGCCTTCGACCGCGTCGCGCACCACGAACGGGTCGAGGGGGTGCGCCACCGCGGCCTCGGCCTCCGACCACGTCGCGAGCCATGCGTCGGCCGGGCGCCCCACGAGCAGCAGCACCGGCGGAGCGGCGTAGATCTCGTGCTTGATCTGGCGGCAAATTCCCATGCCACCGACCTTGGCGGCCTCGCCATCGAGCACCAGCAGGTCAAAGTGCTCATTCTCGACGGCCTCGATGACGGCGGCATGCGTCGCGGTCTCGAGCCACTCGACGCTCCGGCCGCCCACCGTCGACCCGACGGCGAAGCGCACCTTCTCGCGCACATTGCGGTCATCGCTGTAAACCAGAATGCGCGCCTTGCGCGCCGTCACCTCGGACTTGTCGTGCTTTGCGACGTCACTCATGGCGCCCATTCTGGCACGAACTTGCGCGCTCATTCGTTGATGGGTTGCGAGCCACGGAGGACCGCGATTCGCTGGCGCCTTCACACGGATTCTTACGCAATAATGGGACCCATGTCCCATGCGACGACTATGCCGTCACCCATCCATGCCACGCGCCCTAACCAGGTAGCCGTCGGCACGATCGTCTGGCTCAGCTCTGAGTTGATGTTCTTCGCGGGTCTCTTCGCGATGTACTTCACGCTGCGAGCCCAGGTCCCCGAGATCTGGGCTGAGAAGACGGAACTGCTCAACGTTCCGTTCGCGCTGGCCAACACCACCATCCTGGTGCTGTCCTCCTTCACCGCACAGGCAGGCGTCTGGGCGGCCGAGCGCTACCAGCGCCGCCGCACCGGCTCCTTCTTCAAGGTGAAGTCGTGGGGCATGCACGAGTGGTTCGTGCTGACGTTCATCATGGGCTCGATCTTCGTAGCCGGCCAGGTGTACGAGTACGCGATGCTCGTCTCCGAGGGCCTGACGATTTCGTCGTCGCCCTATGGCTCGGTCTTCTACCTCACGACCGGCTTCCACGGCCTGCACGTGATCGGTGGACTGATCGCCATGCTTTTTGTCCTCGCGCGCTCGTTCGCCGCCAAGAAGTTCGGCACGCACGAGGCGACCACCACCATCGTCGTGTCGTACTACTGGCACTTCGTCGACGTGGTCTGGATCGCCCTGTTCGCCGTGATCTACCTGGTTCAGTAAGGGAATCCCGATGCATGCACTCGCCCGCAGGCGCCACCACAAGGCAGCTCCGATGCTGCTGGTGCTCGTCCTGCTCGCCCTGATCACCGGGATCGCGGCCATGGCCGCTCCCTCCGCCACCGCGGCCGATGCCGCCTCTGCCGATGACGTTGCCGCAGGCGAGGCGCTCTTCGCCGCGAACTGCGCCTCATGCCACGGCCTCGATGCCCAGGGACAGGACGGCGTCGCGCCGTCCCTCGTCGGCGTCGGCGCCGCCGCCGTCGACTTCCAGGTCGGTACCGGCCGCATGCCGATGCAGGCCTCGGGCCCGCAGGCGATGGCCAAGCCCGCCCAGTTCGACCAGGACGAGATCAACCAGCTCGCGGCCTGGGTCGCGTCATTGGGCGCCGGCCCGGCCATCCCCACCGCGGAGCAGGTTGACGGCTCGCTCGGCGACGCGGCTGCCGGTATGGAGGTCTTCCGTACCAACTGCGCCATGTGCCACGGTTCGATCGGTGGCGGCGGCGCGCTGACGCAGGGCAAGTTCGCCCCGTCACTGCTCGAGACGACCCCCACCCACATCTACGAGGCCATGCTGACCGGTCCGCAGTCGATGCCGGTCTTCAACGACGCCAACATCACCCCCGAGAACAAGCGCAACGTCATCGCTTACCTCGAGGCGCAGGACGCGGGCTCGCCCGGCGGTCTCTCGCTCGGCGCCATCGGCCCCGTGTCCGAGGGTCTGTGGGCCTGGCTGGTCCTCCTTGGCCTGATCATCGGCGCTACCGTCTGGGTTGGAGCACGTTCCTCATGAGTACCCCCGAACACCACGAAGAGCCCCAGGTGAAGAACGGCTTCACCGACCCGGGTCTCGCGGATCACCGCCCCCGTCGCGCGGACGTCGAGCCCAAGGCCGACAAGCGCGCCGAGCGCCAGGTGGCCGCGCTGTTCACCGTGTCCATCATCGGCACCGTGATCGCCCTGTGGGCCTACTTCACCAAGAACGACATGGAGCCGGGCGACGTCGCGGACATCCAGTCGACCAACATGTGGATCGGCCTCGGCATCGCGCTGGCGATGCTGGGCATCGGTTTTGGTGCGATCCACTGGGCCAAGACCCTCATGCGCGACCACGAGATGGTCGAGGAGCGCCACGAGCTGCGCAGCTCGGACGAGGCGCGCGAGGGTGCGATCCAGAATCTCAAGGACGGCGCGGCCGACTCCGGTCTTGCCACGCCGGACGAGTCGGGTACCGGCGTCAAGCGCCGCAGCGTCCTCAAGGGCTCGCTGATCACCGCCATGGCGATCGCTCCCCTCGCGGTGCTCGTGCCCCAGATCGGCAACATGGGCGCCGACTGGAACGTCGGCAAGTTCCGTCACACCATGTGGGCTCCCGGCGTGCGCCTCACGCGCGACCCCGACGGCACGCCCATCAAGGCGGCGGACGTCACCATCGGCTCGGTCTTTCACGTCATCCCCGATGGGCTGAATGACCTCGACCACCACCACAAGATGGACCAGAAGGCCAAGGCCGTGGTCCTCCTGGTGCGCCTCGACCCCAAGGACCTGAAGATCCGTGAGGGCCGCGAGGACTGGTCGTTCGACGGCATCGTCGCGTACTCGAAGATCTGCACCCACGTGGGATGCCCCGTGGCGCTGTACGAGCAGCAGACGCATCACCTGCTGTGCCCGTGCCACCAGTCCACCTTCGACGTGTCCGACGGCGCCAAGGTCGTCTTCGGTCCCGCGAAGCGCCCGCTGCCCCAGCTCCCCATCGCCGTGGACGACGACGGCTACATCGTCGCCCAGAACGACTTCGACGAGCCCGTGGGCCCGTCGTACTGGGAGCGACTGAAGGGTGACGCCGGCACGGCCACCGTCGAGGAGGAGAGCCACTGATGGGCGCCAAGGTCAACACCGCCGCTGCTGGCACCGCGAACTTCGTCGACGACCGCACGTCGATCGGCGGGTTCGTCAAGTTCTTCGCCCGCAAGCTGTTCCCGGACCACTGGTCCTTCATGCTGGGCGAAATCGCGCTGTACGCGTTCATCGTCCTGCTGCTCTCGGGTGTGTTCCTCACCGCGTTCTTCGTGCCGTCCATGGAGACGGTCGAGTACGAGGGCGCGTTCGAGACCATGCACGGCGTCGAGATGACGAAGGCCTTCGAGTCGACGCTGCACACCTCGTTCGAGGTGCCGGGTGGTCTGCTCATTCGTCAGATCCACCACTGGTCGGCGCTGCTGTTCCTCGCGGCGATCATGACGCACATGTGCCGCGTATTCTTCACGGGCGCCTTCCGCAAGCCTCGTGAGCTCAACTGGCTCGTGGGCTTCACGCTCATGGTCCTGGGTCTTGCGGCCGGCTTCACCGGCTACTCGCTTCCCGATGACGTGTTGTCCGGCAACGGTCTGCGCATCATCGACGGCGTGGTGAAGTCCATCCCGCTCATCGGCTCGTACACCTCGTACTGGCTGTTTGGTGGGGAGTTCCCCGGTACAGCACTGATCCCCCGCCTGTTCACGGCGCACATCCTGCTGGTGCCTGGCCTGATCCTCGCGCTCATCGCCGTGCACCTGTTCCTGGTGTTCCTGCACAAGCACACGCAGTACCCGGGTGGCGGCAAGACCGACCGCAACGTGGTGGGCCTGCCCCTGTTCCCGGTGTACACCGCGAAGGCCGGCGGTTTCTTCTTCGTCGTCTTCGGCGTCATCGCGCTGGTCGCGGCCGTGTTCACCATCAACCCGGTGTGGAACTACGGTCCCTACGACCCGTCGCCGGTGTCCGCAGGTACCCAGCCCGACTGGTACATCCTGTTCGTCGACGGCGCCCTGCGCCTCATGCCGGGTTGGGTCTTCGGTATCCCCATGGAGTGGGAGATCTTCGGCTACACGCTGTCGATGAACATCCTCACCCCAGCGCTGATCCTGCCGGGCCTGTTCTTCGGCTTCATCGCGCTGTACCCCTGGATCGAGAAGTGGGCGACCGGCGACCGCGGCGAGAAGCACGTGCTCGACCGCCCGCGCAACGTTCCGGTCCGTACGGGCATCGGCGTCGCCACCATCACGTTCTACGTGATCCTGGTGCTCGAAGGCTCCAACGACATCGTGGCGAACCTCTTCCACCTGTCGCTAAACGACCTCACCATCTTCTTCCAGTGGGCGATCTTCATCCTGCCCCCCATCATGTTCTGGGTCACCCGGCGCATCTGCATGGGTCTGCAGCGCAAGGACCGCGAACTGGTGCTCCACGGCCACGAGACGGGCACCATCGTCCGTCACGAGAACGGCGAGTACATCGAGGTCCACAGCCCGCTCAGCGAGCAGGAACTGTGGCTGCGTGTTCAGCACGAGGACATCGCCCCGCTCGAGATCGATCCCGAGTACAACGAGCACGGCGTGCGCCGCAAGGGCTACCGCTGGGACCGCTTCAAGCAGTCGCTGTCGCGCTTCTACTACGAGGACCGCGTCTCCCCCGTCACCAAGGCGGAGTTCGACGAGGCCCAGCACCACCACGGTCACGGCAACGCCGAGGCGGACCTCCAGGCCGCCGACGCGAAGGACGCCGACCAGCGTCTGACCGACGAGTGGAACAAGGTCGAGGACCAGGCCAAGTAAGACCCCCTCCTCAACGAAGGGCGGCATCCGCGACGGGTGCCGCCCTTCGTCATGCCCGGCACAGACACGCCCCACGCCGCCATGACAGCCGGTGCCGTCTTGCCTGGAATGGCTGTGTCACCTCGGGTGTTGGACACGGTGGGCACCGTTGCCACAAGAGCGCCTCACGGCGATAGGCTCGACCCGTACCCCGGAAAACCAGCGCGGCTGTAGGCCGCGCCCCGATCAGGAGGAAGCATGGCTGACTACACGCTGCCGGATCTGACCTACGACTACGGCGCACTCGACCCGCACATCGCAGGCGAGATCATGGAGCTGCACCACAGCAAGCACCACGCCGCCTACGTCGCAGGCGCGAACACCGCCTTGGAGAAGATGGCCGCCGCCCGCGAATCGGGTGACTTCGGCGCCATCGCCGGCCTTGAGAAGGCCCTCGCCTTCAACCTGGGTGGTCACACCAACCACTCGATCTTCTGGACCAACCTCTCCCCCGAGGGTGGCGACAAGCCCACCGGTGAGCTCGCGGCGGCCATCGACGAGCACTTCGGCTCGTTCGACGGCTTCCAGGCGCACTTCACCAACAACGCCATGACGATCATGGGTTCCGGTTGGTCGATCCTCGCCTGGGACACCATCGGTCAGAAGCTCATCATCGTGCAGCTGTACGACCAGCAGGGCAACGTCCCCGTGGGTCTCATCCCGCTGCTCATGCTCGACATGTGGGAGCACGCCTTCTACCTGCAGTACAAGAACGTCAAGGCCGACTACGTCAAGGCCTGGTGGAACGTCGTGGACTGGGCCAACGTCCAGCAGCGCTTCATCACCGCGACCGCGACCCAGGGCCTCATCGTCCAGTAACGTCGCACCGCACGTCGACGGGCGGGTTCTCCTCCGGGAGGACCCGCCCTTCGTGTGTCCCGGCGGGCGCTCGGGGCCCGCCGTTCACGCGGGGCGGCGCGGTAGGTTGGGGCCATGTCCGTCGACGCCACCGGCACGCCGTCCGCCGACCACAGCGCCCTCGCGGCGGACCAGCGGCCGTCCCTGTGGATGTTGCTCAGTTCGCTGGTGATCTTGCAGTTCGGCTATCCCGTCACCCAATACGGCACCGTGTGGACCGTGGTGTACCTGCTCGCATACGGCGGTGTCATCGCGTTCGGCGTGCGCACCGTGCGCCCCGACCCGCGCCGCAACTGGCCCATCGGCGCGGCGGCGCTCGTGCTGCTGGTCGGCGGCTCGTGGTTCGCGTTCCAGCAAGACAGCGAGGTCGCCACCATCGCGATGCTGTTAGGGGTCGGCCTCTTGCAGTTGGCGCTGCTTGTCACACTGGTCGGCCGCCTCATCCATCCACCACGCGACGCCCACACCGTCGACCTGCTCTTGGTCGCCGTCAGCGCCTACCTCCTGATGGGTGGCGTGTTTGCCGTCGTCGCGAGCCTGATCGAGATGGCCAACCCCGGAAGCTTCGTCGACAACGCCGCCGGCGCAGGCCCGGTCACCTGGCAGACGCTCTTCTACGGCAGCTACGTCTCCCTCGCCACGTTGGGCTTCGGCGACGTCGTCCCGGTCACGCCGTGGCCGCGTGCCCTGTGGTCGTTCGAGGGCGTGGTCGGCACGCTGTTCTTGGCGATCGTCATCGCGCGCCTCGTCGGCGTCGCCGGCTTCGCCACGAGGGACCAGCAGGGCGCGTCGCGCTAAGAGCATCAGCCCGACAGCGCCGCGCCCGGGACGTTGCGTGAGGATCGCTCATCGAGCGTCTCGACAAGCCCCGTGAGCACGCGTTGAGGGGACGCAGTTCGGCCCCGCCATCCTCAGAGCGGACGACGGGGCCGAATGGAGTCGAGAGATGAGCCGCGCTAGTGCGCGTGGCGTCCCGTCGAGAACTCCATCACCCATCCGCACAGGCCCACGACACCGATCACCGAGGCCGGGACCAAGATCCACCAGCCCACAGCAAGCGCGACGAAGGACAGTGCGGCGCCGAGCGCGAGCGGGAGCGGCCACCACGACCACGGCGCGTAGACGCCCTGCTCACCGGACAGCTGCGAGATCTCGCCGTTCTCGTCGTCCTCGGCACGCATGCCGTGGCGCTTCTCGAGCATCTTGAAGTAGACGCCGACCATGATGAACATGCCGAAGGTCAGCAGGATGGCCGTGATGCCGACCCACTCCGACCATCGGGTGAAGATGCCGTAGGCCGTGCCCGCCACGAGGAAGAACAGCGACGGGATCGTGAAGATGTTGGCTTCGAGTCGCATGGTTTAGCCCTCCTTCGACACGGGTGCGGCGTCCACGAGCTGCGCGTGGGCCGAGGCATGGTCGCGAGCGGCCGCCTCGGGGTGGTGCAGGTCGAATGCGGGGCGCTCCGAACGGATGCGCGGGATGGAAACGAAGTTGTGGCGCGGCGGCGGGCAGCTGGTCGCCCACTCGAGCGAGTTGCCGTAGCCCCACGGGTCGTCGACCGTGACCTTCGGTGCGTTCTTCGACGTGATGTAGACGTTCCAGAAGAACGGCAGCGTCGACAGCGCGAGGATGACCGAGCCGACGGTCGAGATCTGGTTCATCAGCGTAAAGCCGTCCTCGGGCATGTAGTCGACGTAGCGACGTGCCATACCGGAGGCACCCAGCCAGTGCTGGATGAGGAACGTGGTGTGGAAGCCGACGAACAGCATCCAGAAGTGGATCTTGCCCCAGCGCTCGTTGAGCATCTTGCCGGTGAACTTGGGCCACCAGAAGTAGAAGCCCGCGAACATCGCGAACACCACGGTGCCGAACACCACGTAGTGGAAGTGCGCCACGACGAAGTACGAGTCGGACACCGGGAAGTCGAGCGGGGGCGCCGACAGGATGACACCGGTGAGGCCACCGAAGAGGAAGGTGATGAGGAAGCCGACCGACCACAGCATCGGCGTCTCGAACGAGAGTTTGCCTCGCCACATCGTGCCGATCCAGTTGAAGAACTTCACACCCGTCGGCACTGCGATCAGCATCGTCATGAACGAGAAGAACGGCAGCAGCACCGCGCCGGTGACGTACATGTGGTGCGCCCACACCGTCACCGACAAGGCGGCGATAGCGATGGTGGCGTACACGAGGCCGTGGTAGCCGAACAGCGGCTTGCGGCTAAACACCGGGAAGATCTCGGACACGATGCCGAAGAACGGCAGCGCGATGATGTACACCTCGGGGTGGCCGAAGAACCAGAACAGGTGCTGCCAGAGGATGGCGCCGCCGTTTTCGGGGTTGAACACCTGCGAGTGCAGCACGCGGTCGGAGCCGAGCGCGAACAAGGCCGAGGCCAGCGGCGGGAAGGCCAGCAGAACCAGCATCGACGTCACGAGGGTGTTCCACGTGAAGATCGGCATGCGGAACATCGTCATACCCGGCGCACGCATCGTGACGATGGTGGTGATGAAGTTGACCGCACCGAGGATGGTGCCGAAGCCACCGAGCGCGAGGCCGAAGACCCACAGGTTGCCGCCCACGCCGGGCGAGTACACCGCGTTCGACAGCGGCGCGTAGGCGAACCAGCCGAACGAGGCCGCACCCTGCGGCGTGAAGAAGCCGGCCACGGCGATGAGGCCGCCGAACAGGTACAGCCAGTAGGCGAACATGTTCAGGCGCGGGAAGGCGACGTCGGGCGCGCCGATTTGCAGCGGCGTGATGACGTTGGCAAAGCCCGCGAACAGCGGCGTCGCGAACAGCAGCAGCATGATCGTGCCGTGCATGGTGAACAGCTGGTTGTACTGCTCGGCCGACTGCACCACCTGCATGCCGGGCGCGAACAACTCGGCACGGATCAGCAGGGCCAGCACGCCGCCGATGATGAAGAAGATGAACGACGTGATCAGGTACATGTACCCGATGGTTTTGTGGTCGGTGGAGGTGATCCACTTCACAACGATCGAGCCCGATCGTGCCGGCGCCTTGGTCAGCGCGGGCGCCTGCTCGAGGCTGCCGTCGTTTTCGTACGCGGCGGTGGCCATTACTCAGTCTCCCCGTGGTCCATGGCGAACTCGACGACCTGGTCGCGGCTGTACTCCAGCCCCAGGGCGCCCTCGTAACCCTTGTCGCGCAGCTCCTGCATGTGAGCGTCGTACTCGTCGCGCTCCACGACCTTGACGTTGAACAGCATGGATGCGTGGTACTCGCCGCACAGCTCGGCGCACTTGCCCTGGTAGGTGCCCGTCTGCGTGGGCGTGACCTGCCAGTAGTTGTCGCGGCCGGGAACCGTGTCCTCCTTGTAGAGGAACGCGGGGATCCAGAAGGAGTGGATCACGTCGCGTGAGTTCAGCTGGAACAGGACAGTCTCGTTGACCGGGAGGTACAGGGTCGGGAGGGTCTCCTCGACGCCCTCCTCACCGGTGAGCTGAGCCTGGACGCCCGGGTCGAAGACCTCGTCAGTGAGGTAGTTGAAGTCCCAGCTCCACTGCTTGCCGACCACCTGGATCTCGACATCGGGCTCGGCCGAGGTGTCGGTCAGGAACGCGATGTCCTCGGCGGTGTACTTGAACAGCACACCGACCGCGATAATCGGGACGATCGTGTACATCAGCTCGAGCGGCAGGTGCACGCGCGTCTGCACAGGCAGCTTGTTGTCGCCCTTGCGCTTGCGGTACACGGCGACGCACCACAGGATCAGACCCCAGGTGATGACGCCGACGACGAGCGCGGCGATCCAGGAGCCGTTCCACAGCTGGATGACTCGACCGGTCTGATTGGTGATCTCCGGAGTCGACGGCAGCGCACCATTCTCAATGCCCTGGGAACAGCCCGAGAGCAGGAGAACTGCGGCCGCCGCGCCGGCACCCATGACGGCTTTTCTGGGCATGCGGGAACGTAGTTCGTGGGACACACGGGCAGTCTAGCGCGCGATACCGTGAGGGCATGCCAGCGCGCCGCCTCTTCTTTGACGCCGGGGGCCGGGCTCCCGTGACCCCCAGAACGGCCGATGCGTTACGCGCCGGACTTGCCGACGGTTGGGCCGATCCGGCTCGCCTTACCGCCGAGTCGCGCCGTTCCAGGGCACTTATCGACGGCGCCCGCGAGGCCATCGGCGAGGCCTTGGGTGTCCACCGGGACAACGTGCACTTCACGTCGTCCGTTCCCGTCGCCATCGAGCGGGTCCTCACCGGCGTGTTCACGGCGCGGCGAGGCCGCGACCGCATCGGCGTGTCGGTCATCGAACGGGACCTCGTCCTCGATACGGCCGACTTCCTCGCACCGGGCGCCGTGGACCGCATTGACGTGGACGCCGACGGCCACGTCGACGTCGACGGACTTCGCGAGGTCGCGACCCATCCGGCGACCGCCCTCATGGCCATCCACCACGTCAATCACGAGATCGGCACGGTGCAGCGTCTCGACGCCATCGCCGACATCACCCATGCCGCCGGTGTGCCGCTCGTCGTCGATGCGACGGCGTCCATCGGCCACCTCGAAGCCCCCGAGCACTGGGATGCCCTCATCGCCGACCCCGCCGATTGGGGTGCGCCCGCGGGGCTGGGCGTCGTCGCCCTGCGCCCTCAGACGCGATGGCTCCCCCACTGGCCCGAGGGATCCGATCCCTGGGCACCGGGCGGAGTCTCCGTCCCGTTGGCGCTCGCCGCCGCGGTCGCGCTCCAAGAGCGCCTCGAGGATCTTGAGCGCGAGTCGCGACGCCAGCACGCCCTGATCGACCGCATGCGGGCGGGGCTTGCGGGAGTCGAGGGCGTGCACCTGGTGGGCGACGCCGTCGAGCGGGCGCCTCATCTGCTGACCGCCGCGTTCCTCTACTTGGACGGCGAGCCACTCGTGACCAAACTGGATCGCGAGGGCATTGCGGTGGGGTCGGGTTCGGCGTGCGGCAAGGCCACCTTCGAGCCCAGCCACGTGCTGGCGGCCATGGGTGCCCTCACGCACGGCAACCTGCGCATCGGCCTCCACCCCGGGGTGACCGAGGAGGACGTGGACCGCTTCCTTGCGATCCTGCCGCGCGTCATCGAGCAGGTGCGCCAGTCGATGACGTCCTGAGACAGCAGAACGGGCGGCGGGGCCAGGAGGCCCGCACCGCCCGTTCGCGCAGTCGTGGTTGTCGACTCAGCTGAAGGAGTCTCCGCAAGCGCACGAGCTGGACGCGTTCGGGTTGTCGATCGTGAAGCCCTGCTTCTCGATCGTGTCCGCGAAGTCGATCGACGCACCGTCGAGGTACGGCACGGACATCTTGTCCACCACCACCTCGACACCGTCAAAGGACTTCACCGCGTCGCCATCGAGCATGCGCTCGTCGAAGTACAGCTGGTAGATGAGGCCGGAGCAACCACCGGGCTGCACCGCGAGGCGCAGACGGAGGTCGTCGCGACCCTCCTGCTCGAGCAGGCTCTTCACCTTGCCAGCAGCGGCCTCGGAAATGACCACTCCGTGGGTCGGAACCTCAACAGCGGTGTCAGTCATACGCCGCCTCCTCTCTCTCGTTCGTGCCTACTAATGTACGCCGATTCGTTGAAAGCGCCACTATCCGTGGCCGATGCCGGCGCCGGCTACAGCGACGGAGTCCAGGTTTGGGCGACCCGGGCGAGTTGGTCGGCCAGCGCCGCCTCGCCCGGCTCCCCCTCGTGGCTACCCACCACGCCGGCTGCCATGAGGTCGCGTCGACCCACATGCACCTCCGGTGCGACCACCACGCACGGCACGGCTCGCTGCCCGGCGAGGGCCGCCGCGGCGGGCACCAGGCCGTGGTCGAGCCTGCGCGGGGTGAGGGCGCCGGTGACGGCGACCACGACATCGGCCTCCGTCTGTCCCGCCTGGGCAAGGTCCGCCAGACGGGCCGACGCGGGCGTCAGGTGCGCCCCCACGGCTGCCAGGCAATACGCCAGTCCCCCGGCGGCGCCCGTCCCGGGGGCGTCGGAAAGACGTGCGGGGCCCACGAGGGACCTGCGCGCCCCCGGATCTGTCGCGCGGGCAATGGCGCTCCACCGCTCCTCCTGTTGCTGCGCGGCCACGGCGAGGGCCTGGTCGCCCTCGCGGCCGTCGCGCACCGCGTTGGACATGCCGTGGAAGCCCACGAGCGGCCGGTCTGCGGCGATCAGGGCCTGGAGATCGAGGTCGCGCAGCGCGGCGCGCATGCCATCGACGTCGCCGCCCCACAGTTGTGTGGCATCGCCGGCCGGGTCGGTGTCGGCCAGCGGGATCAGCACCGGTCCGGGGTGACCCTGAGCGGCGAGATCCCTCAGCGCCGTGCCGAGGGCCGCCGGGTTCCACCGCGTGGCACCCTCCGCGGGCGTAGCGATGACAGCGCCGCGCGTGGCGACCAGCTCGACCCCGGCCAGGGACGTGCGAGAGCCCGCCCAGGCATCGGCCGTCCGTGGTCCCCCATCGCCGAGTGCCAGGCATGTCACGTCCGCCTCCGGCGCGGTCGCGGCCCACGCGGCGGCGGCGATGCCCGCCACCTGGGTGGCCGGCACGCCGGGCCAGTCTTCGGTCAGCACGAGGATGCGCATGGCCTCTAGTGTGCCGTGACGAGCGTGCGACAATGTGCGCATGAGCACGACGTTCACCGAGCCCACCTCGTCACCGGCGCTGCTTCTCCTGGGAAATCGTCGCGACCCGCTGTCCGAGCGCGGGGTGGACTGTCCCGGAGACCTGCCCGCCGCATCGGACCCCGATCTCGTGGAGCGCGCCCGCGCGGCCAAGGAGGCGTTGGGCGAGCGCGTGTTCATCCTGGGCCACCACTACCAACGTGACGAGGTCATCCAATTCGCCGACGTCACGGGCGACTCCTTCAAACTCGCGCGCGAGGCGGCGGCTCGCCCCGAGGCGGAATACATCGTCTTCTGCGGCGTGCACTTCATGGCGGAGTCGGCCGACATCCTCACATCGGACGACCAGCAGGTGGTGTTGCCGGACATGGCCGCCGGGTGCTCGATGGCGGACATGGCCAACATCAACCAGGTCGAGGACGCGTGGGAGCAGCTCGCGGAGATCGGCATCGCCGAGCGCACCGTGCCCGTCACGTACATGAATTCGACGGCAGCCATCAAGGCGTTCTGCGGCCGCAACTCCGGCGTGGTGTGCACGTCCTCCAACGCCGAGGTGGCTCTGCGCTGGGCCTACGACCAGGTCGGCGGCGTCGAGGGCGATGGCAAGGTGTTGTTCCTCCCCGACCAGCACCTGGGTCGCAACACCGCCGTCGAGAAGCTCGGCATGTCGCTGGACGACGCCGTCGTGTACGACCCGCGCAAGCCCCTGGGCGGCAACACCCGTGAGCAGCTGGAGGCGGCCCGCATCATCCTGTGGCGCGGACACTGCTCCGTGCACGGCCGCTTCCGCAAGGAAAACGTCGACAATGCTCG
This sequence comes from Demequina sp. NBRC 110055, assembly GCF_002090135.1. Taxonomy (GTDB): domain Bacteria; phylum Actinomycetota; class Actinomycetes; order Actinomycetales; family Demequinaceae; genus Demequina. The sequence goes on from NZ_BBRL01000010.1 coordinate 141,083, forward strand.
CGCCAAGGTGCCCGGCATCAATGTCATCGTGCACCCCGAGTGCACCAACGACGTGGTGCGCGCGGCCGACTACGTGGGCTCCACCGAGTACATCATCAAGGCCCTCGACGAGGCCGAACCGGGCTCGAAGTGGGTCATCGGCACCGAGCTCAACCTGGTGCGCCGCCTCGCCAACCAGCACCCCGACAAGGAAATCCACTTCCTTGAGGACACGGTGTGCTTCTGCTCGACCATGAACCGCATCGACCTGCCCCACCTGGTGTGGGCGCTCGAAACTCTCGTGGCCGGCGAGGTGCCCAACCGCATCGTCGTCGACCCCCAGACCCAGGCCGAGGCCAAGGTGGCCCTCGACCAGATGCTGGCCCTGCCCGGCATCACCGCACCCCGCAATTGAGCCGATCGCAGCAGACGGCCCCAAGGAATCCATGACTGACAACACCCCCAGCAACGACTCGACCGTCGAGGTCCCCGACGAGGACTCGACGCTCCCCACTTCCACCTCGGACAAGAAGGGGCGCCCCACCCCCAAGCGCAAGGACCAGGAGGCCGCGAACCGCCGCACGCTGTTCGACGACCCCAAGGCCGCGAAGAAGGCGGACCGCGAGAAGGCGCGCCTCCAGCGCGAGCGCGAATACCAGGCCATGCGCGAGGGCGACGAGCGCAACATGCCCTACGAGCACCGCGGTCCCGAGCGCCGGTGGCTGCGCGACTACGTGGACGCCCGCTGGTCCATGGGCGAGTTCCTCCTGCCCACCGCCATCGTCTTCGTGGTGCTGTCGCTGTTCATGGGCCAGTTCGGCGCCATCGGCGGCCTGCTCGTGCTGGTGTTCTACGTGCTGGTGCTCGCCGCCGCCGTCGAGGTCTTCGTGCTCATCCGCCGCATGAAGAAGCGCTTCATCGAGAAGTTCGGTGTCTCCCGCCTGCCCCGCGGTTGGACGTTCTACGTCATCTCGCGCGCCCTGAACATGCGGCGCTTCCGCGTGCCCCGGCCGAAGGTCAAGCGCGGGGAGTTCCCCGTCTAGCCAGCACCGGCATCGGCCGTCTGTGTCGTTCCACGGAGCCGGCCCTCCCACCCGGGAGGGCCGGCTCCGTCGCGTTAGGGTGGCGACATGGTCAACTATCGATACCTGGGCAACTCCGGCATGAAGATCACCGAGCTGGTCTACGGCAACTGGCTCACCCACGGTTCGCAGGTCGAAAACGAGCAGGCCGCCGCCTGCGTCAAGGCCGCGCTCGACGTGGGCATCACCTCGTTCGACACCGCGGATGTCTACGCGAACACCGCCGCCGAGACGGTGCTGGGCGACATCCTTGCCGGCGAGCACCGCGAGAGCCTCGAGATCTTCACCAAGGTCTACTGGCCCACCGGCCCCAAGGGCGCCAACGACATGGGGCTGTCGCGCAAGCACATCCTCGAGTCCATCAACGGCTCACTGACGCGCCTCAAGACCGACTATGTGGACGTCTACCAGGCGCACCGCTTCGATCACGACACTCCGCTGGAAGAGACGATGATCGCGTTCGCGGACGTGGTGCGCGCGGGCAAGGCGCACTACATCGGCGTCTCCGAGTGGACCGCCGACCAGATCCGGGCCGGTGCCGCGCTGGCGAAGGACCTCAACATCCAGTTCATCTCCTCCCAGCCGCAGTACTCGATGCTGTGGCGCGTCATCGAGGACGAGGTGGTGCCCGCCTCTGTCGAGGCCGGCCTGGGCCAGATCGTCTGGTCCCCCGTCGCGCAGGGCGTCCTCACGGGCAAGTACAAGCCCGGCCAGGAGCCGCCGGCCGGCTCGCGCGCCACCGACGAGAAGGGCGGCGCGAACATGATCGCCCGCTTCATGAACGACGACGTCCTCACGCGAGTGCAAAACCTCCAGCCCATCGCCGACGAACTGGGTCTCACCATGGCGCAGCTCGCGATCGCGTGGGTGCTGCAGAACTCCAACGTGTCCGCGGCCATCATCGGCGCCTCGCGGCCCGAGCAGGTCACGGACAACGCCAAGGCCTCGGGGGTGGAGATTCCTGCAGAGCTGATGGCCAAGATTGACGACGCGTTGGGCGACATCGTCGAGCGCGACCCCCACAAGACCGTCGAGACCAACCCCAAGCCGGGCCGCTAAACCCGTGGCGCTCGCCTGGGCGGACGTGCGCGCCGCCGTCGTCGGCCTGGGCGTGCCTCTCGACGACCTCGTCGTGATGGGCTCCGCTCCCCTGCTGGCGTGTGGCGCCCTGTCCTCCGTGGGCGATGTCGACGTCGTCGCGCGCGGCGAGGCCTGGGCGCAGTTGGCGGCGCGCGGCTCGGTGGTCTCGGGCGCGCTGGGTGACGCGATGGTCGACCTTCCAGGCGGCATCCAGGTGTTCTCGGGGTGGCACGGTCAGCCGGCCGATGCCGTCGTCGCCTCCTCGACCTGGGTCGACGGCGTTCGGGTGGGGTCGGTGGACGCTGTCGTGGCATACAAGCGACGGCTCGCGCGCCCTAAGGACCTCGAGCACCTCGAGGCGTACGAGCGGTGGCTGACCCGCGCCTCGTCCTAGCTGCCCCTCCCGCCCTGCCGCAGATGGCCCCAATTGCGGCACCTCGCGCGCAGACACGCCGCAGATGTCCCCATCTGCGTCACGCCGGGGCGGGGTCGGTGAGGTCACAACTCGGTAAAGACGCCGAATCCGGACTTGCTAAGTTGCGGCGCGCAACATATCGTCGGTGACGCACCAAGGTTCGAAGCGCTTCGACAAAGCCGGAGCACTGCACGACGACAACGGAGTCCCGATGGCCACGATTCAGGATGTCGCCCGCGAGGCGGGCGTCAGCATCTCGACCGTGTCCTATGCCCTGTCCGGCAAGCGCTCCATCAAGCCCTCGACCCGCGACCGCGTCCTCGACGCCGCATCGCGCCTGGGATATCTCCCTCACGCCTCCGCCCGGATGCTGGCTGCGAACCGCTCACAGATCTTCGCGGTCACCGCGCCGCTGCACACCGACACGGACCACTCGGCGCACATGGTGTTCGCCATGGAGGTCACCAAGGCCGCCCGCACCCACGGCTACGACACGTTGCTGCTGGTCGATGACGACGTCTCGGAGGGCATGCGTCGCTCGGCCGCCAGCTCGCTCGCCGACGGGATCGTGGTCCTCGACGTCGACGCCCACGACCCGCGCGCCGACCTTGCGCGGAGCATGACCTACCCCACCGTCTTCATCGGCATCCCCGCCGACACGACGGGGCTGGTGTGCGTCGACCTCGACTTCGAGGCGGCCGCTCGTCTCGCCATCGATACCTTGGTGTCCGCCGGACGCCAGCGGATCGGCCTGGTCTCGCACCCCCTCGAGACGATGCAGCGCGAGTCGAACTTCCCCCTGCGCTTTCGCGACGGCTTCGCCGCGCACGCGGCAGAACTCGGTCTCGAGGCACCCGTGGCGTACCCCGTCGAGCATCGTGCTCACGAGGCGGTCGCGCAGCTGCTCGCCGCCCAACCAGACCTCGACGGCCTGGTTCTCAACACGTCCGTCGACGTGGCCTCGTCGGTCACCGCGGCGCTGGCCGAGCATGGACGCTCGGTGCCACAGGACGTCGCGGTCATCGCCGCAGGCGTCACCTTCTCGACCGAGCGCTTCGCGGTGCCGTTCGACACCATCCCCCTCGACGCCCGGGCCTCATGCTCGGTGGCGGTCGACATCCTCGCGCGCATCGTGGACGACAATCTCACGGCGCCCGAGACGACCCTGATCCCCCCGACCTACATCACCCGCGGCTCGGTGTCCCCCACCGGCGCCGCTGTCACCACCGGGACCTGACGTCGCACGATTCGAACGCCCGTCGGCAGCACCGTCGTCGAAGCGCTTCGAAAGTCGCGGAACAAGGCCCACCCCTCGGCCCTCACCGGCCCCTACAAGGAGGTAGAACCCGCATGAACACCCGCATCCGCTACGCCGGAGCGCTCGGCGCAGCCGGCGCCCTGATCGCACTGACCGCGTGCTCATCCGACGGCGGCGACGAGTCCGCCGCTCCCGCCGACGGCGACTGGTCGGGCGAGACCCTCAACGTCCTGCACTACGAGGGCGAGGACTCCGCGATGGGCATTGCCTGGGATAAGGCGATCGAGATCTTCGAGGAGGAGACCGGCGCGACCGTCAACCTCGAGACGACCGCGTTCGAGGACCTGCGCACCTCGGCCGAGCAGCTCTTCGACTCGGGCGACGCCCCTGACGTGTCCGAGTACAACAAGGGCAACGCGACGGCCGGCCAGCTCGCGGCCATCGGCGTCATCCAGAACCTCGACGACGCGTACGAGGAGTACGGCTGGTCCGAGAAGCTCTCGGACTCGGTCGCTACCACCGCCCAGTACAACGAGGACGGCGTCATGGGCTCCGGCTCGTACTACGGCGTTCCCAACTACGGCGAGTTCGTTTTCCTCTACTACAACAAGGACATGTTCGAGGAGGCCGGCCTCGCCGAGCCCACCACGCTCGCCGACGTCGAGGCCGCCGCGGCGGCGTTCGCCGAGCAGGGCGTGACCCCGTTCGCCGAGTCGGCCCAGGAATACCCGCTCGGCCAACTCTGGTACCAGCTCGCCCTGAGCAAGGCTGACCGCGACTTCGTCGATGCCTACCAGCTCTACACGGAGCCCGTCGACTGGACCGGCGAGCAGATCTCGTACGCCACCGAGACGATCGCCGACTGGGTCGAGTCGGGCTATCTCGACACGGCCATCACCGGTATGACCGCCGAGGACGCGGGCCTGCAGTTCATCAACGGCGAGACCCCGATGTTCTACTCGGGCTCGTGGTGGTATGGCCGCTTCCTGAGCGACATCACCGGCTTCGAGCTGGGCACCACCAACTGGCCCGACACCACGCTGACCCCCGGATCGGGCGGCAACATGTGGGTCGTTCCCGTCGAGTCGCAGCAGCCCGAACTCGCCCGCATCTTCATCGACGTGACCATGCGTCCCGAGGTGCAGGCGCTGCTGGGCGAGTCCGGCGGCCTACCCGTCGCGGCCAACACCGAGGACATCACCGACGAGGACGCGCAGCAGCTCATCGGCCTGTTCAACGAGGTCAACGAGCGCGACGGCCTCGCGTTCTACCCCGACTGGCCCACGCCCGACTTCTACGGCGACCTCAACGCGGTGCTGCAGGGCCTGGTCAACGGCGACTACAACGCAGCCGAGGCTCAGGCGCAGCTCGAGGAGTACTACGAGTCCTACGTCGCGGACCTGCGATAACGGACTGATCTCACCGGTGCGGCCCGGGTTCACACCTGGGCCGCACCCGAGAGGAAGAACACCATGACGACGACACCCACCCGGCGACGGACCGTGAGTCCGGCCGATGCCGCGCGCATCCCCCAGCGCGGCGGCCACAAGTGGGGCTACTGGCTCTACTTCATCCCCGGCCTGCTGCTGATGGCCGCGATCATCTTCTACCCGATCGTGCGCAACGTGCGATTGAGCTTCTTCCACTGGCGCGGCGGCCGCGCCGAGGAGCAGTTCGCGGGCCTGGAGAACTGGACAGCCCTGTTCCAGGACCACGAGTTCCTGCAGTCATTCCAGAACATCTTCCTGGTCATCGTCGCCATGGTGATCGTCCCCACGCTGCTGGGCCTCGTCATCGCCGCGCTCCTGTTCGACGTCGTCGGCCGCCGCTTTGGCGGCAAGCTGTCGAGCTTCCTGCGCGCGACCTACTACATCCCGCAGATCCTCCCCATCGCCGTCGCCGGCGTGCTCTTCGGGTGGCTCCTCAAGCCCAACTCCGACGGCGTCGTGAACCAGTTCCTCACCGCCATCACGGGCGACGAGGTCACCATCAACTGGCTGGGCGGCTCGTACGGCACCGCCATGGCCTCCGTGATGGTGCTGATGATCTGGATCCAGATCGGCTACCCCATCGTCATCTTCATGGCCGCCCTCCAACGCGTCGACCCCGAGCTGTACGAGGCCAGCGAGCTCGATGGCGCGAACTGGTTCGAGCGCTTCCGCGCGATCACGCTGCCGATGATCAGGCCCGAGGTCTTCGTGGTGTCACTCACCACCACCATCGCGGCCCTCAAGGTGTTTGCGCCCGTCTTCATCCTCACCCAGGGTGGCCCCAACAAGTCCACTTATGTGCCCTCGTTCTACGCCTACAAAGAGTTCATCAATGGCCAGGACAAAGGCTACGCCGCCACGATCGCCACGGCCGTGACCGTCGTCGTGTTCATCGTCGCCGTCATCTTCATCCGCGTGCAAAACCGCGCCGAACGAAAGGACGCCTGACATGACCGACGTGACCCAGGCATCGGCCGCCCCGAAGCGCCGCAAGGCGAAGGACGACCCCACCAGCCGCAACAAGGCTCGCCCGCGCACGGCGGCCGAATGGATCCTCATGGTGCTCGCCGTGCTCGGCGCACTCGTGATCATCTTCCCCGTCCTGCTGCTGCTGATGAACGCGTTTAAGTCCCCGACGGACTACGCCAACTCGTCGCCGCTGGACTTCCCCGAGGCCCTCGACTTCACCGGCATCCAGACCTTCTGGGAGCAGCAGAACTTCCCGCGCGCGCTGTGGAACTCGATCTTCATCTCCACCCTCGTCGCGGTCTTCGCAGTGATCCTGTCGGTGCTGAACTCGTTCGCGATCGGCATCGGCCGTGTGAAGGGCCGCACCTGGATCGTGCTGCTGTTCCTGATGGCCAACCTGGTACCGCAGGAGATGCTGTTCGACCCGCTGTTCCAGCTCTACGACGACCTGGGCCTGCTGTCGAACCCGTGGTCCGTCATCATCACCTTCACGGTGATCCAGGCGGCCTTCGGCACGTATTTGTTGTCGAGCCTGCTGGGCACCTTCCCGAAGGAGATCCTCGAGGCGGCGGCGATGGACGGCGCCACGCGCTGGCGCTCGCTGCGCTCGGTCATCGTGCCCGTCATCAAGCCCACCCTGAGCGTCCTGATGGTGTTCTTCTTCATCTGGACCTGGAACGAGTTCTTGCTGCCGCTGGCGTTCCTTAACTCCCCCGACTCCCTCACCGTGCCGCTCATCCTCGAGCAGCTGAACGGCGAGCGTCAGACGGACACGACGACGCTCGTGGCGGGCACGCTCATCTCCATCATTCCCACGATCATCTTCTTCCTCATCTTCCAGCGCACGCTGACCCGAGGCATCACGGCAGGAGCAGTGAAGTGAAGTTCACCGACGGATTCTGGCAGCGTCGCCCCGGCGTCGAGGCCCTGTACGCCCGCGAGGCCTACCGCCTGACCGAGCGCGACGGCGCCCTCCACGTCCTGGCGCCCACGCGGGAGATCCAGGCGCGCGGCAACGTCCTCAACCTGGCCGCGCTCGAGGTCACGGTCGCGCCCGTCGCCGAGGGCGTCATCCGGGTGCGCATCGACCACCACCGAGGCGCTCGCCGCTCCCCTGGGTTCGCCTTGGCGGCCGATGCCGACTTCACGGGGCAGGTCGACATCGCCGAGGAGGCGGGCACGGTCACCGCCGGTCGCCTTCGCGCCGTCGTCACGGCCGGCGCCCCGTGGAGCCTCGAGTTCTTTGACGGCGACACGCGCCTCACCGGCTCCGGCGAGAAGGGCCCCGGCCACATGATGCTGGGGGCCGATGCCGCTGTCACCGCCGAACCCGCAGGCGAGACCGGCGTCGCGCCCGATGGGCGGGCGCCCGCACGCGCCTACACGCACGAACAGCTCGACCTCGGCGTCGGCGAGGTCGTCTACGGCCTGGGCGAGCGCTTCGGCCCCCTCGTGAAGAACGGCCAGAGTGTCGACATCTGGAACGCCGACGGCGGCACCAGCTCCGAGCAGGCGTACAAGAACATCCCGTTCTACCTCACCAATCGCGGCTACGGCGTGCTGGTGAACCACCCCGAGCACGTCTCGTTCGAGGTCGGCTCCGAGACGGTGGAGCGCGTGCAGTTCTCGGTGCCGGGCCAGTCCCTCGAGTACCTGGTGTTCGCAGGCCCCACGCCGCGCGAGGTCATCGATCGCTACACGGCGCTGCTGGGCCGCCCCGCCTCCGTGCCGGCGTGGTCGTACGGCCTGTGGCTGTCCACCTCGTTCACCACGGACTACGACGAGGCCACGGTGAACTCGTTCGTCGACGGCATGCGCGAACGCGACATTCCGCTATCCGTGTTCCACTTCGACTGCTTCTGGATGCGCGAGTTCGAGTGGACCAATCTGACCTGGGACGAGCGCACGTTCCCCGACCCTGCCGGCATGCTGCAGCGCCTCCACGACAAGGACCTCAAGGTCTGTGCGTGGATCAACCCCTACATCGCGCAGGCCTCCGACCTGTTCGAGGAGGGCCTCGCGAACGACTACTTCGTGAAGAACCGCGACGGTTCCGTGTGGCAGTGGGACCTGTGGGTCGCGGGCATGGCGCTCGTCGACTTCACCAACCCCGCCGCGCGCGAGTGGTTCCAGGAGCGTCTGCGCGGCCTGCTTCAGCAGGGCGTGGATGCACTGAAGACCGACTTCGGTGAGCGCATCCCCACCGACGTCGTCTACTTCGACGGCTCCGACCCGCAGGTCATGCACAACCTCTATACGCAGCTATACAACGACGCGGTGTTCGAGGTCCTGAAGCAGGAGCGCGGCGAGGGCGAGGCGGTGCTGTTCGCCCGCTCGGCCACCGCCGGCGGCCAGCAGTTCCCCGTCCACTGGGGCGGCGACAACACGTCGACCTACCCGTCGATGGCGGAGACGCTGCGCGGCGGCCTGTCGCTCGCGGCGAGCGGGTTCGGGTACTGGAGCCACGACATCGGCGGCTTCGAGGGCACGCCCGATCCGGGCGTCTTCAAGCGCTGGGTCGCGTTCGGCCTGCTGTCGTCGCACTCGCGCCTGCACGGCTCGGACTCGTACCGCGTGCCGTGGGCCTTCGACGACGAGGCCGTCGCGATCACACGCCAGTTCGCCCACCTCAAGAACACGCTCATGCCGTACCTGCTGACGGCGGGGGCCGATGCGGCCGCGACGGGCGTCTCCGTCGCCCGCCCCATGTTCTTCGAGTTCCCCGACGACCCGGCGGTCACGTACCTGGATCGCCAGTACATGCTGGGCTCCGACCTGTTGGTCGCGCCCGTCATGAGCGCGGACGGCGTGGTCGATTTCTACCTGCCCACGGGCACGTGGACGTCGCTGCTGACGGGTGAACGCGTCGAGGGCGGTCGCTGGGTGCGCGAAAGCCACGGCTTCGACTCGCTGCCGCTGTACGTCCGCCCCGGCGCCATCATCCCCCGGGGCTCGCGCTCGGACCGACCGGACTACGACTACCTCGACGGGCTCACGCTCGACGTGTACCCCACCGACGAGGCCATTCACGCCTCCGTCGACGTGGTCACGGTTGACGGGCGCCGCGTGACGTTCGAGGTGAGCGGTCAGGGTCACAGCGCGTCGGCATCGGCCGTGGACTCTCACCCCGCGCCCTCAGTCACGGTGCACCGCTAACGAGGACTCGACGCCCGCCCGTGTGGCGCCGATAGGACATCTGCGCCACGCGGGCGGGCGTGCACTCACCCGGCACCGGGGTGGGTACACCGCGGTGAACGGGTGCCGCTCGTGATGTTCAGTGGCCGATGCCGTGGTCGCTTGCGAGGGCGAGGAACGCCGCCGCCGCGGGAGACAGCGCCCGCGCCCCGTCCCACAGAGCGGTGAGGGGACGCGACATCGGTGGGGCGTCGAGCGCGACGCGCACGAGCGTCCCCTGCGCAAGGTCGTCACGCACGGCCAGTTCACTCACGGCCGCGGCGCCGGTGCCCGCCATCACCACCGCACGGATCGCGGCGGTCGTCGACAGTTCGGCCGCCGGTGGCGCGAGGCGCAACGCGCGCGCCTCGAGGGCGAGCTCCAGAGTTTCGCGAGTACCGGAACCGGGTTCGCGCAACACCAGCGCGGTGCGCGCCACCTCCTCCAATCCCACCATGCGCCGGACCGCCCACGGGTGGTCGGGGGCGACCACGATGATGACGTGGTCCGTAGCGATGGTGCGCGATGCCAGGCGAGCTGGAATCTCGGGCGACTCGATGAACCCCACCTCCGCCTGCCCGCCCCGCACGCGCTCAATGACGGCGGCGGAGTTCACGGCCGTCAGCTCGATCCGTGTGCGCGTGGCGCGCTGACGGTCTGCGATGAGCCACTGAGGCATGAGGTATTCGGCGATGGTCATCGACGCGGCGACGGCGAGGTGGGCGTCGCGCTCCTCGCGCAGCTCCTCGGCCGTCTGCGTCAGCACCTCGAGGTGGTCGAAGACGGCGCGGGCCGCATGCGCGATGACGGCGCCCTCCGTGGTCAGGGTGGTGCCCCGCGCCCGGCGCTCGACGAGGGACAGACCCAAGCGGCGCTCCAGGGCCCGCATACGTTGAGACACCGCCTGCTGGGTGACGAGCAAACGCTCGGCGGCGGCGGTCAGCGAGCCTGCGTCCTGCACCGCGAGGAGCACGCGCAGCTCGTCAAGCGATGGTTCAGACACGGCACCTCCCACAATCTCTGCTTGTGGATACCCACGGACGTCACCCTACCGGTCGCGGGTCGCCACGGGCACGATGGTCATCAGCGGGTACCCCTCTCGCGCCAGTTGGATCCATTTTCATGCCCTAGGCGCTTAGAGCATGAAAATGGATCCAACTGGCGCGCGGGTGGGAGGCCCTCCGCACTCGCGCCGCCAGACGACCTCGCGCTCCCCCGTCATCGCAATGCCACAGCCACGAAACACTGCCCTGGCACACTCGCGTCATGCAGCTGACCGGAGCCACCGTCGTCGTCGCCGATCCACACGACCCCACCCTCGATCACACGTCCCCCCTGGTCTTTCGGGACGGGCTGGTCCACGACGGACCGGCGACCCCGGACGACGGCGACGCACTCGACGTCTCCGGCTGCGTGGTCACGCCGGGCCTCGTGAATGCCCACCATCACCTTCTCCAGACGGGGTTCCGCACTCTCCCCGGCACCCGTGGCGTCGCGATGCGGGACTGGCTGCCCGCCATGGCGGCCGCGTATGGCGCCGCGGGAATCGATCCCTCGCTCGTCGCGGCGACCACGGCCGCCGGCGTGGCGGAGGGCCTGCTCAGCGGCGTCACGACCGTCGCCGACCACCATCTGAACTGGCCCGCCGGCGCCACGCCCGAGGACACGGTCGCCATCGCCGACGCGATTGCGAGCGCGGCACGCGCGTTGGGCGGACGCCTCGTCTATGTGCGCGGCTCCGCCCGCGACGACCCCGACGCGGCAGCCGCCAGTGCCCACGCCATTGCGGCGCACCTCCTGGCCGGGGGTCACCGCGGCGGCGTCACGGACGACGGCATGCTGCAGTTCGCGGTCGGCCCCGCCGGGGTCCACTCCGATGCCGAGGCCACGTTCCGTCTGCTCGGCGGCATCGCGCGCGAGTGGGGGCTGCGCCGGCGCACGCAAGCCAACGAGCAGGTCGACACGGAGATCGCGCTCGAGCGCTACGGCCGCCGCCCGCTCGACCTCCTCGAGGACTGGGGCTGGCTCGAGCCCGGTGTCACGATCGCTCACCTGTGCGACGTGACCGACGCCGAGATCGCGCGCCTCGCCCACGCGGGCGTCACCGCCACGCACGCGCCCGGCTGCGACGTGCCGATGGGATGGGGCGTGGCCCCCGTCCGCCGCCTGCTCGAGGCGGGCCTCACGGTGGGGCTCGGCACCTCCGGCGGCGGTTCGAATGACGCCGGACACCTGCTGGCCGATGCACGACTCGCCATGCAGGTGTCGGGCCTGGTCGGTCAGCAGCTCGAGGCCCGCACCGTCCTCGCGATGGCGACGACAGGATCGGCCGACGGCCTGGGCAGGCCGGACCTGGGCCGCCTGACGCCAGGGTCGAGGGCCGATGCGTGCGTGTGGGACGTCAGCGGCGTGGCCGACGCGGGGGTCGCCGACCCCGTGGCCGGGCTCCTGTGGGCGTCACCGGGACGCCGTCCACGCCACGTCATCGTGGGCGGCGAGGTGGTGGTGCGCGACTACGTGCTCGTCTCCGGAGATGAGCGGGCGATCGTGGCCGCCCTCGCCGCACGCCTGGGCTGACTGGCCGGGAGCGCCCTACAGGTCGAGGACCAGGCGCGGGCACGCCGCTCGCGACACGCACACGTACATCACGTCGTTACGTGCGCGCTCGTCGGGAGTGAGGATCGAGTCGCGGTGGTCTACCTCGCCCTCCAGCACGGGGGTCTCACACGTGCCACACGTCCCCTCCGTACAGCTCGAGAGCACCAACGCACCGGCCTCCTCGACCGCTTGCAGGATGCTCGTGCCGGGCTGCACCTCGACCGTCACGCCCGTCATCGCGAGCTCCACCTCGAAGGCCTCGTCGCGCGCGGGCTGGGCGAGTTCGACGGGGGTGAAGTGCTCCACGCGCAGGTCGACCCCATGGCGCGAAGCAGCCGCCGCGGCAGCGTCCAAGTAGGCGGCCGGACCACAGGCGTAAGCGACGGCGCCAGAGCCGGCCGCGACCATGATGGCGTCAAGATCGGCCCGCGTTCCCTCGTCCCCCACGTAAAGGGCGACGCGTTCGCCGTGGACCTCGAGGAGCTCATCGGCGAGCGCCATCGAGGCGCGGGTGCGACCTGAGTACGCGACACTGTAGTCGGCCCCTGCGGCCTTCGCCTCGGCCGCCATCGCGGCAATCGGCGTGACGCCAATCCCGCCCGCCAAGAAGACCGTGGTCGCACCGGACGGCTCGTACGCAAAGTGCCGGCGCGGCTGCGAGGCCCCCAGTACCAACCCCGGCTCGGCGTGGTCGACAAGCCACTGCGAGCCACCCCGACCGTCGACCTCTCGCAGCACTCCCACACGCCATCGATCCGCGCCGGCCGGACCGCACAGGGAGTACTGCCTCACCACATCGCCGGGAAGACGCAGGTCGATGTGGGCTCCCGCGCGCCACGCGGGAAGCTCGCCCCCGCCATACGGCGCCAGTTCGATGAGGGCGACGTCCCCCACCCGAGAAACCTCCACCACTTCCACCTTGAGCTGAGCGGCCTCATGGCTCACGCGAGCACTCCATCCTGTTGAGGGGCGACATGGGGGCGTTCCTTCACGACCAGCACGTGATAGCCAGCGGCGTCGAGCGCACGCCAGCGGTGAGGCACGCCGCCGCCGTAGTACACGGAGTCGCCCGGTTCGAGCGTCTGGCATTGACCGTCGAGTTCGACCTCCACGCGTCCCGCGACCACGTGGAGGAACTCGTGCTCGTCGTGAAAGTAGACGTCGCCAAACTCGCGGGTGAATCCTCGAATGCTCAACGGCCTGAACCTCGCGTCTGGGCGGCTGATCAGCAGTTGCGCCTCTTCGTTCCCGAAGTCACCGCGCGCTGCGGTGCCGCGTGGCACCACCGAGACTGCGGTCGCGGGGGTCTCGTCGGCAGGTGCAAGCAGTTCGATACGCGACGTGCCGAGAGCGTGTGCAATGCTCCCCAGCGAGCGGATGCTGGGATTTGCGAGGTCCCTCTCGACCTGGGACAGGAACGGATGGGACAGGCCGCTGCGCTCGGCAAGCTCGACCAGTGTCAGTCCGCGAGCGCGGCGCAGATCCCTCACTCGCGCACCCAAGGATGCCGAGGCACGCACCGAGGTACCAGGCGCATCGGTCACAGAATCACTCACGCGCGTCCCCTCCCCAGGGCCTCGATGCGGGCCGCGACGGGACGTTGGTCCCGAACCGTGACCGCGAATTTACGGTAAGAAATCGGCGCGTCACGAGCCGGAAACGAACGCTCCCTACTGTGACGGATGTTGATGCTATCAACATTCGCACCGAGGTCAGGGAGGCCACCAGGGATGGGAATCGACGGCGGGACACCGGCACTTCTGCGGGGCGCGAGCGTGCCCGGCGTGGGCGCGGTGGACGTCCAACTGGAGGACGGCAAGGTCCGCGAGGTGATGCCCTCAGGTACCGCACCGATCCCCTCGGACCCCGCCGCCGTACTCGACCTGGACGGCTACCTCCTGGTGGGTGCGATGGCCGAGCCGCACGCCCACCTCGACAAGGCGGGGTCATGGGACAAGATCCACCCGCCCATGGGCGACCTGCGCGCCGCGATCGTGAGTTGGCGCGACTACGCCGACACGATGACGGAGACGGACGTCTTCGAGCGCGCCCGTGCCCAGGTGCTGCGCAACGTCGCTCACGGCACCACCGCCATCCGCACCCACGTCGACGTCCTGCGCGGCTCTGACCCGTTGCGCGGCATCCGCGCGCTCGTCGCCGTTCGCGAGGACCTGCGCGACGTCGCGGACATCGAAATCATCACCCTCAGCCCCGACGACATTCCATCGTCGGTGATCGAGGCGGCCCTCGATGCGGGCGCCGACGGCGTGGGCGCGGCCCCGCACCTCGCGCCGGACCCGTTCGCGGAATTGTCCCGCCTGCTCGACATCGCCGAACGGCGCGGCTGTGTAGTCGACATGCACACCGACGAGTCCCTCGACGAGGTGGTCACGCTTGGCGCCTTGGCCGAGCGCACCCACGGCTGGCGTCAGAACGTCTCGGCCGGGCACTGCGTCCGCCTGGGTACCCTCCCCGTCGCCGAACGAGACGACCTCATCGCGAAGGCCGTCGCCGCCCGTATCGGCATGATCGCCAATCCCATCACCAACCTGTACCTGCAGGGGTGGGAGCACGAGGTGGCCACACCGCGCGGCCTCACCGCTGCACGCGCGCTGATCGATGCAGGGGCACGCTTCGCCGCCGGCGCCGACAACGTGCGCGACCCCTTTAACCCCATGGGGCGCTCGGATGCCCTCGAGACCGCGATGCTGCTCGTGGTCGCGGGACACGTGACGGCCGACGAGGCGTTCCATGCCGTGTCAGCCGGCGCCCGTGACGTCATGGGGCTCGCGCCGGCCGGGCCCACTCCAGGCGCTCAGGCCGACCTCGTGGCCATCCGTGCGCAGCACCTCACCCAGGCCATCGCGGAAGCTCCCGGCGACCGCATCGTGCTCCACCGCGGACGGATCGTGGCACGCACCACCTCCGCCGTCCACTTTCCCACCCAGGTCCCCGAACCCGTGAAGGCGAGGTCATGACCACCACCGACACCACGAGCGTGCACACGCGCGCCGCATCTTTGCTGTCTTTCGAGGACGTCGAGATGACGTTTCCCGACGGCACGGTCGCCCTTCACTCGGTGAACCTCGACCTGAAGCGCGGCGAGTTCGTCACCGTCGTCGGCCCCTCGGGCTGCGGCAAGTCCACGCTGCTGCGCATCGCCTCCGACCTTGAGACGCCCTCGCACGGCGAGGTCGCCCTCGCCACGGACCGCATCGGCTACGTATTCCAGGACGCCACCTTGCTCCCCTGGCGCACCACCCGCCGCAACGTCGAGTTGCTTGCCGAACTGCACGGCGAGGCCAAGGACCGGCGTGCGGCAGCAGCGCAGGAGACCATCGACCTCGTGGGCCTCAGCGGCTTCGAGGACCACCTGCCGCGCCAGCTGTCCGGCGGCATGCGCATGCGCGCCTCGCTCGCACGGTCGCTCACCCTCGACCCCGAGGTGTTCCTCTTCGACGAGCCCTTCGGCGCGCTCGACGAGATCACCCGCGAGCGACTCAACGATGAGGTACTGCGCCTGTTCAGCGAGAAGAAGTTCGCGGGCCTGTTCATCACGCACTCCGTGTCCGAGGCGGTCTACCTGTCGACCCGCGTCATCGTCATGTCGGGCCGGCCCGGCACGTTCGTCGCCGAGTTCGAGGTGCCCTTCGACATGCCGCGCGACCCGGAGGTCCGCTTCACCCCGGAATTCGCCGAACTCGTCGGCGAGGTATCCCACGCACTGAGGGAGGCCCACTGATGGCCACAGATCCGACGACGACCGCACCGGCCACGACGGCTGAGCCCGCCACCGCATCGGCCGGCCCGACCGCGACCACACCCGCTGCATCGGCCCCCACCAAGCCCTCCCGCAAGAAGGGGCAGTCGCGCTGGCTGACCTGGGGACCGCCGCTCGGGATCGCCGCGCTCATCATCGCCGCCGCCTACATCGCGAACGCAGCGCTCGGCGACCGGTCATTTCTGCTGCCCGCGCCGCACGCGGTCCTCGCGAAGCTGTGGGACCCCACGACCGCGCCGGACATGTGGACAGCGGCGTGGCGCACCACCGTCGTGTCCCTCACGGGGCTCGCGATCGCCATCGCCATCGGCGTCACGTGGGCGATCATCATGAACCAGACCAAGTGGATGGAACGGGCACTCTTTCCCTATGCGGTGATGCTGCAGGCCATCCCGATCCTGGCCATTACCCCGCTGATCGGCTTCTGGTTTGGTTACGACTTCACGGCCCGCGTCGTGGTGTGCGTGATCATCGCGCTCTTCCCGATGGTCTCCAACACCCTGTTCGGCCTGCAGTCGGTCGAGCGCGGCATGCGTGAGCTGTTCCAGCTTCAGGGAGCCTCCCGCGGCACGGTGCTGCGCAAGCTGGAACTCCCCGCGGCGCTGCCAGCGATCTTCGCCGGCATGCGCATCTCCGCGGGACTGTCCGTCGTCGGCGCCATCGTGGGCGAGTTCTTCTTCCAGCGCGGCACGCCGGGCCTGGGATCGCTCATCAACAAGTACAGCGCCCGCCTGCTGTCCGAGGAACTCTTCGCCTCGGTCCTGGTCGCGTCCCTGCTGGGCGTCGCGATCTTCCTGTTCTTCGGCTGGCTCGGTAAGCGAGCGGTCGGCAAGTGGTACGACTTCGGCTGATTCGCCGCAGTCGCCTCCGCCCTGAGGGGCATGTCCTCACCTATCCATGAAGGAGCGCAGTATGCGAGTCCACTTCAAGTCCGCCTCGGTCATCGCGGGGCTGGCGGCGACCGCCGTCACGCTGTCGGCATGTTCGTCTGACGCGGAGCCCGAGTCGAGCGACGCACCCGAGTCCTCGGCCACCTCCTCCGCCACCGCGTCGGCCTCCGCCGGCGGCCTCGACCTGTCGGCCGTGTGCCCCGCGGACATCAAGATCCAGACCGACTGGAACCCCGAGATGGAGCACGGCCACCTGTACGCCTTGCTCGGCGACGAGTACGAGGTCGACTCGGACAACAAGTCCGTTACCGGCCCCCTGATGGCATCCGGCGAGCCCACCGGCGTGGACGTCACCATTCTCTCCGGTGGCCCCGCCGTCGGCTTCGCCCAGCCCAACGCGCAGCTGTATTCCGACACGTCGATCTTCATGGCGTACGTCGGCACGGACGAAGCGATTGCACACTCGACCGACCTGCCCACGGTGAGCGTCTTCCAGCCGCTCGAGAAGGACCCCCAGATGATCATGTGGGATCCCGAGACCTACCCCGACGTCACCGGCATCGCGGACCTCGGCACCGACGGCACCACCGTGCGCGTCTTCCCCGGCGGCGTCTACATCGACTACTTCGTGGGTGCGGGCATCCTCTCGGCCGACCAAATCGACACCACCTACGACGGCACCCCCGCGGTGTTCGTCTCCGAGTCCGGCGCGATCGCTCAGCAGGGCTTCGCCTCGGCCGAGCCATTCATCTACGAGAACGAGGTCGACGCCTGGGGCAAGCCCGTGGGCTACGAGCTCATCAACGACGCGGGCTTCCCCAAGTACGCGGCGTCGATGTCGCTGCGTCCCGATGACGTCACCGAGTACGCCGACTGCCTCGAGCTGCTGGTGCCCGTCATGCAGCAGGCCGAGGTCGACTACTACGACGGCACGCTCAAGGACTCGGTGAAGGACCTCGTCCTCGAACTGGTCGACGCTTACGACACCGGCTGGGTCTACTCGGCCGAGGTCGCCGACTACTCGTTCGACACGATGATCGCCGACGGCATCGCCTCGGACGGCCCCGACGGCGTGCTGGGCACGTTCGACGCCGACCGCGTCGCGGAGCTCTTCGAGATCGTCGAGCCGATCTACGGCGAGCAGGGCATCGACATCGCCGAGGGCCTCACCCCCGAGGACCTCTACACCAACGAGTTCATCGACGAGTCGATCTCGCTCGGCTTCTAAGCACCACCTCCAAGGAGTAACCCATGACGACCCCTCCGGTGACGACCATCTCCCGCCTGACAGGCAGGAAGGCCATCGTCACCGGAGGGGCGCGTGGCATCGGCGCCGCGATCGCCTCCCGCCTGGCCGCCGAGGGCGCAAAGGTCGTCATCCTCGACCGCCTCGAGTCCGAGTCGGCAGCGACAGCGGCCGCCTGCGGCGGACGCGCGGTCACCGTCAATCTGGCCGATGCCATGGATACCGCCCTCGCGATGGACGAGGCGATTGCGGCGGCCGGCGGCGTCGACATCCTGGTCAACTGCGCGGGCATCTTCGCCAAGACTCCCCTGCTCGACATCACCAGCGAGAGCTGGGACGCGATGCTCGACATCAACGCGCGGGCCACCCTCATCACGATGCAGCGCGCCGCAGCGGCCATGATCGCCGCCGGCGGCGGCACCATCATCAACATGGCCTCCATGGCCGCAAAGAAGGGCGGTGGCCTCGAGGGCCACTACGCGGCGTCCAAGGCGGCCGTCGTCGCCCTGACCCGTGCCGCCGCCGAGGAGTGGGGCGCGCACGCGATCCGCGCCAACGCGGTCTGCCCCGGCTACGTCCTGACGGAGATGGGCGCGGACACCCGCTCGGCCGAGCAGGTCGCCGGATGGTCGCAGATGTCGCCCCTGGGCCGCCTTGCACGCCCCTCAGACGTGGCGGACCTCGTCGCCTTCCTGGCCAGCGACGAGTCCTCGTATATGACCGGCCAGGCAGTCAACCTCACCGGCGGCATGGTGATGCACTAATGCCGCCCTTCCCCCTCAAGGAGGCCACCATGTCCGCTCTCGGCGCCATCGACACCACCCGCATCGACGCCCTCAGGGTCGAGCTTGTCGACATCCTCGGCGAGGCCGCCGTCGCGACCGACGACGCCCGCCTCGAGCGCGCGTCCGTCGACGGGTCCGGCATGTCTCCGCTGATCAAAGAGCTGCTGCCGTTGGGGCGCGCGCAGATCCTCGCCATGCCCTCCTCGGCCGAACAGATCGTCGCCACCGTCGCCGCGGCGGTCCGCCACGGCGTGCCCGTCACGCCTCGCGGCAAGGGCACCGGCAACTACGGCCAGGGCATCCCCATGAACGGCGGCCTGGTGCTCGACACCAGCAAGGCTCGCCGGGTCATCGAGGTGGGCGACGGCTGGATCGAGGCCGAGGCCGGCGCCGTCATGTGGATGCTCGAGCAGACTGCCAACAAGGCCGGTCAGCAGCTGTGGATGTACCCGTCGACCGCGCAGTCGACCGTGGGCGGCTTCGTCTCGGGCGGCTCGGGAGGTACGGGGTCGATCGCCAACGGCATGATCCACCAGGGCTTCGTGAAGGCCGTCGAGGTCGTGCACGCCACTGGTGAGGCTGCCGCCGTCCGTGTCGAGGGTGACGACGCCGTGCCCTACCTGCACAACTACGGCACCGCCGGGATCATCACCACGGTCCGCGTGGCCCTCGAGCCCCTGCAGCCATGGCGCGCGGTGCTCGCGTCGTTCGATGCGTACGAGGACGTCGTCCAGCTCATGAAGCCACTCGCGTCTCTTACTCCCACGCCCCGCCTCGTGTCCGGCGACCGTGCCGAGATCGCCGCGTGCCTTCCGGCCGAACTGGGCATCCCCGCGGGGCGAGCCTCGCTGCGCGCGATCCTCGATGAGTCCACCGTGGAGGAGGCCACCCGCATGATCGAGGCGGCCGGCGGACGCGTCGACGACGTCCGCGAGGGCGCTCAGCACACCGTCAAGTTGTCGATGAACTCGTATAACCACCCGATCGAGTGGCTCCAGAAGACCGCGCCCGTGCCCTACTTCCACGTCGAGGTGTTGGGCGACGCCCTGGTCGACCGCCTCGACGAGGTCCAGGCGGTTTACCCTGGCGGCATGTTGCACATCGAGGCGCAGCGCGGGCGCCCCATCGGCATGCTGGCCGCGCCCTACGAGAGCGCCGCCGACGTGCTGGCCGGCTTCGACCGCCTGGCCGCCCTGGGCGTCTCGACCCACAATCCACACCAGTGGGCCGTGGACTTCGAACCCGAGCGCACCGCGGCCCTCGCGGCCGTCACCGACCCGCAGGGCCTGCTCAACCCCGGCAAGCTGGGAGCCACCGTTCACGCTCACACCGGGACGCAGATGTGAGCGCTCCAGCGACGCGTGAACTCGCGGAACTCACAGGACCGCAGGCCGCCGCCACACTCACCGCCAACTCGATCGTCGTGTTGCCCGTGGGATCGATCGAGCATCACGGCGACTACCTGCCGCTGGCCACCGACCTCATCATGGCCGACGAGATGTCGCGGCGCGTGGTCGAAGGTGCCGCCGCCGACGGGCTCGACGTCTGGAGGCTCCCCCCGCTCGCCTACACCAAGTCCGACGAGCACGCGTGGGCCCCCGGAACCTTCTGGATCGAAGGTGAGGAGTTGCTCGCCACCTTCCGCAGCATCGGGCGGTCCCTCGCCGCCACGCCCGCGCGCACGATCGTGCTGTACAACGGTCACGGCGGCAACGTCGCACCCATGGGGATTGCGCTGCGTGACCTGCGCCGCAGGTTCGGCCTGAGGACCTTCGCGATGAATGTCGCGGTGCCGGCAGGCGACGGCGACCCTGACGGCGCGGGCGGACCCGACGAGCACGGCCTCGGGATCCACGGCGGCTGGGGCGAGACCTCTCTGCTGATGCATCTGCGCCCCGAACTGGTGCACGAGGAGCACTTCACGCGCGCCATCCCGCCAGGGCTCGTTGAGCGCGAGCAGATCGGCTTCGCCGGTGCCCCGGTCCAGTTTGGGTGGCTCAGCGACGACTTCGGTTTTGGTGGGGTGCTGGGTGACCCGACGGGGGCCGATGCCGCCGCGGGCTCCCGTATCGCGTCCGACCTGGTCTCCAGCGGGGTAGCGGCACTGCGCGAGATCTCCACGTTCGACCCCGCGGGCGGGGTCGCATGACGAGCCTCGACGGCGTTGCCGCCGGCCCGATGGAGATGGCCGCCCAGTGGCTGCCCGGGGGACCCAATCCCTGTGTGATGACGCTGTCGACGCTCGACGAGGGCACCCCCGACTCCCGCACCGTGGTGCTCTCGCTGATCGATGCCGAGGGCTTCCACTTCCACACCGACGCCGCCTCGCGCAAGGTCACGCACATCGCCGCCGACCCGCATGTTGCCCTCACAATCCTGTTGGCCGAGCAGTCACGCCAGGTCGTGGTGCAGGGCACCGCCGCGCAGGTGACGAGCGACGAGGCCGCCCAGGCCTACGCCGACCGCTCGCCCTACCTCAAGCAGTTGGCGTGGCTGAACACGCACGAGTTTGCGATGTTGCCCGAGGACGAGCGTCAGGAACGATGGGCGGCGTTCGCCGCCGAACACGGTGACGACCTCACTCCCGCCCCCGGGTGGATCGGCTTCCGTGTCACCCCCACGCGCGTGTCGTTCTGGTCCGGTGCGCCCGACACGGCGTCGCGCAGGCTTGAGTATCGCCGCGGGCCCGGGGGCTGGGAGACGAGCCTTCGTGCTGGGTGAACTCCCCGCGCCCCCGGCGCCCGGCACAGCCGGCTGCCCCAAACACATGGAGTACGGGCCGTGCGGCGGAGTCGGGTCCACGGGCCGCTGCGAGGTGGCGGATCACGCGTGCTCGTTCCTCACGCTCGCGCCCGTCGCCTGGCACGGCTCCCCCGCCGCGTCTGACGAGCACGCCCGCATGGAGGCAGACCCGGCTGGTGCGCCCTCCCCGCCCCGTGCGGCACAGCGCCTGCGGGACCTCATGCGAGAGCATCCCATCGTCGTCGCCGACTTCCCGGCGCGCGCCCTCGACGGCGCGTCTCTCGCGGAGTGTGCGGCCGCCGTTGCGGGCAGCGTGGACGCGGTCCTCGCGGGCGACGCCGGCACCGCGCGTGTGCAGTTTCCTCCCGCCTACCGCGCGACACTGCTGCGCCACGCGGGTGTCGAACCGTGGATGGGCGTCAACGCGCGCGACCGCAACCGCGTCGCGCTCGAGGGCGAGGCCGCGGCGTTGGCGCATGCCGACGCCGCGGGCGTGCACTGTATTACGGGCGACCACACCCGCATCGGATCCCGGCCCGATGCCGCGCCGGTCTTCGACCTCGACTCCACCGAGCTCGCCGCGTTGATGGCCGGTGCCGGCCACCTCGTCTCGGTGGCCGAGGCTCCCCTGTCGCCGCCCGTCGACGCACGGCCGGGGCGCCTGCTCGTCAAACAGCAGGCGGGGGCCGAGGTGTGCTTCGTGAACCATGCGGGAGGGGCGGCGAACGTCGCCACCTTTGTGGGCCAGGCCCGTGCGCTCGGCGTGAGCCTGGGATTCATCCCGTGCGTGCCCGTCATCGTCGACGCCGGCAGCGCCGCCCTCATTCGTGGCTTCACGTCGCTCGCGCTTCCCGAGGGCTACCTGGATGTCATCCTCGCGGCCAAGGACGTGCGCGCGGCGGGCATCCGCGCCGCCATCGATCTCTCGCTGCGCATGCTCGACATTCCCGGCGTGGTCGGCGTGGACCTGTCGGGCGGCGCGGCGGCCGGCCGCGAACTCGACTTTGCCCGCGCCGAGGCCGAGATCGCGCAGGGGATCCGCGAACGCGTCAGTTGAGCGCCGCGTTGAGCCGGGCCACCCAGCCCGGGCCCTGGTACACGAACGCCGTATAGACCTGCAGCAACGTGGCGCCCGCATTGAGCATCGCCTGGGCATCGGCCACCGACTCGATGCCTCCCACGCCGATGATGGTGACCGCGTCACCCGCGCGAGCCTTCAGCCGTCCGACGACCTCCACGGCCCGCATACGCACCGGCGCTCCCGACAGCCCGCCGGGCCCGCGGTCGTGATTAATGGTGGTGTTCGTCGCGATGATGCCATCGAGGCCCAGTTCGAGCGCCAGGTCGGCGACCGCGTCGACGTCCTCGTCGGCAAGGTCCGGCGCAATCTTGACCAGCAGGGGCACGCGGTGGTCGACGACCGCAGCATCGGCCGCCTCGCGCACGGCGACCAGGATGGGTCGCAGCGACTCAGTCGACTGGAGGTCGCGCAGGCCCGGGGTGTTGGGCGAGGACACGTTGACGACGAGGTACGACGCGTGGGGCGCGAGGCGCGTCGCCGAGTAGGCGTAATCCGCCGCCGCATCCTGAGGTGGCGTGGCCTTGGTCTTGCCGATATTGACACCCAGCACGATGTCCCGGCCGCGCGTGGAGGACCGCAGCCGGCGCAGGCGCTCGGCCACGGCATCGGCCCCCTCGTTGTTGAAACCCATCCGGTTGCGCAGACCGCGAATGTCCTTCTCGCGCCACGACCGGGGCTTGTCGTTACCCGGCTGTCCCTGAGCGGTCACGGTGCCGATCTCGACGAAAGCGAAGCCAGCATCGGCCAACCCCTGCGCCGCCTCGGCGTTCTTGTCCATGCCGGCGGCCAGACCCACGCGGCCGGGGAAGATCAGCCCCAGGGCCTCGACCTGGGTCTTCGCGGCGGGGATGCGCCCCAAGGAGCGGCTCGCTCGGAAGGCCCACGCGCCATAGCGGAATCCGAGGACGCCGATGCGGTGAGCGCGTTCCGCATCCACGCGCGACAACAGATGGTCGTAAAAGGCCCTGTACACGCGACCACGGTAGCGCGGCGTAGGCTCGAGGCATGACCTCTATGAATGCTACGAGCACTGCTGTGTCCACGCTCGCCGCCGATGCCCTCATCCTGGGCTACGACGGCGAGATCACCGCCCACGACCTTCTCGACGACTCCGTGCGCGCGTCACTCGGTGAGGCGGCCGCCTCGCTGGAGGCCTCGAAGAAGCTCGGCTCCACGACCGTCCTGCCTGGCACCTCGGTGGAGGCCAAGCGCGTCGTCATCGTCGGCATCGGCGACGGCTCCGAGGGCAACCTGCGCGAGGCCGCTGGCGCCGCTGCCCGCGCGATCGGCACGCGCCCCGCGACCGTGGTGGTGGCACTGCCCGCCACGACCGACGGCGAGTACGCGGCGATCGCCGAGGGTGCCGTGCTGGGCGCCTACACCTTCAACGCCTACAAGTCCGACGACGAGCTCGCCGGTTACCACGGCCCCGACTGGCTGATCGCGGGCGCGTCCGACGCCGCCATCGACCGTGCACGCATCATCGCCGGCGCCGTCGCCGGCGCGCGTGACCTCGTCAACACCCCGCCGTTGGACATGTTCCCCGCCGCGGTCGCCGACGTCGCCCAGCAGTACGGCGAATCGCACGGCATCACCGTCGAGGTGTGGGAGCCGCAGCGCCTGGCCGAGGAGGGCTTCGGCGGTCTGCTCGCGGTGGGCATGGGCTCGTCGCGCCTGCCCCGCCTCGTCAAGGTCGAGTGGGCGCCCGAGGCCGCCGCTCAGCACGTCGCGATCATCGGTAAGGGCATCACGTTCGACACCGGCGGCATCTCGCTCAAGCCGTCGAAGTCGATGGAGACCATGAAGTCGGACATGTCGGGCTCCGCAGCCGTGCTCCACACGGTCATCGCCGCCGCGCAGGCGAAGCTGCCCGTCAAGGTCACCGGCTGGCTGTGCCTCGCCGAGAACATGCCCTCCGGCACCGCTCAGCGCCCCTCCGACGTCATCCGCATTTACGGCGGCAAGACCGTCGAGGTGCTCAACACCGACGCCGAGGGCCGCCTGGTGATGGCCGATGGCCTCGCCCGCGCCGTCGAGGACAACCCCGACGTGGTTCTCGACATCGCCACGCTGACCGGCGCCCAAGGCGTCGCGCTCGGCACCCGCACCTCGGGCGTCATGGGCGACGACGCGATCCGTACCGAGATCGTCGACGCCGCCGGCGAGGCCAACGAGCTGTTCTGGCCCATGCCACTTCCTGACCACCTGCGCGAGTCGGTCAAGTCGAAGATTGCCGACCTGCAGAACATCGGCGACCCGCAGGGCGGCGGCATGCTGTCCGCCGGCGCCTTCTTGCAGGAGTTCGTGGGCGAGACGCCGTGGGCTCACCTCGACGTCGCGCGCCCCGCCTTCAACGAGGGCGCGCCGTGGGGTTACACCCCCGCCGGCGCCACCGGTGCGGGTGTGCGCACGCTGTTCCGCTTCCTCGAGAAGCGCGCGGGCGTCTAACCTCCCCCGCCTCGTGCCGCACATGTGGACATGTGCGGCACCACACGCGGTTTCGTGACGGAAAGCGGGACACCAGGAGCGTCAGAGCCCCTGGTGTCCCGCTTTGCTGCGTCCCGGTCGCGCGTTCGTGGCGCGCGTGAGGTCATGTGCGCCCGGAAGGGTGGGGCGAACGACGGCCGATGCCGTGGCCGGCTAGTGCCTCTTGCGCTGCTTTTCGTTCCACTCGCGCATGCGTGACGGGTAGCCCGACAGGTTCACGTCGAACGCCGCGATCCCCAGCTGGCTCGCCACCTTCTTCGCGGTGTCCTGGTCCGGCACGCGCCTACGCGTCCACTCCCCCGACTCGGCGACCACCACCATGGTGGTCTGCGTCACGCGTGTGGGCGGTTCGATGAACGCCTCACAGCCGGGACGCGACTGCACGAAGTCCTTGAGGTGGGCGAGCGTCTCCGCCCGCGCCTGACTCGACGACGTGCCGCCACCCTGCGGCGACTTCTTGGACCCGAACATGCGCGAGAACATCCCCATGAGCCCAGGTTAGTCACGCGTCGCGGTTCGCGGGAACGGCCACGAGTGGCAAGATGGGAGGGACCGACACCCACAAGGAGTACACATAGTGACCGAGTCCACCCCACGCTCGTACGACCTACTCATTCTTGGCGGCGGCTCCGGTGGCTACGCCGCTGCGTTGCGCGCCGCGCAGCTCGGCCTGACCGTGGGACTCATCGAAGAGTCCAAGGTCGGCGGCACCTGCCTGCACAACGGCTGCATCCCCACCAAGGCCCTCCTCCACGCCGCGGAGCTCGCGGACAACGCGCGTGAGGGCGCGAAGTTTGGCGTCAACACCACGCTCGAGTCGATCGACATGACCGTGGTGAACCAGTACAAGCAGGGCGTCATCGACCGCCTGTACAAGGGACTCCAGGGCCTCATCAAGTCGCGCAAGGTCACCGTCATCGAGGGCCACGGCACGCTCGTGGGTCCCGACGCGATCGAGGTGCGCGGCGAGCGCTACACCGGCAAGTCGATCGTGCTGGGCACGGGCTCGTACTCGCGTAGCCTCCCCGGTCTCGAGATCGGCGGCCGTGTCATGACCTCGGACCAGGCGCTGGAGCTCGACGTGGTGCCCGCCTCGGCGATCATCCTCGGCGGCGGCGTCATCGGCGTCGAGTTCGCCTCGGTGTGGAACTCCTTCGGCTCGGACGTCACCATCGTCGAGGGCCTGCCCCACCTGGTGCCGAACGAGGACGAGGCGCTGTCGAAGGGTCTGGAGCGCGCCTTCCGTAAGCGCAAGATCAACTTCAAGCTGGGCGTGTTCTTCGAGAGCGTCGAGCAGACCGACTCCGGCGTTAAGGTCAAGCTGGCCGACGGCACCGAGCTCGAGGCCGAGCTGCTGCTGGTTGCTGTGGGCCGCGGCCCGCGCACCACCGGCCTGGGCTACGAGGAGCAGGGCATCCGCATGGACCGCGGCTTCGTCCTCACCGACGAGAAGCTGCACACCGGTGTGGGCAACATCTACGCCGTCGGCGACATCGTCCCCGGCCTCCAGCTCGCCCACCGTGGCTTCGGCCAGGGCATCTTCGTGGCCGAGACCATCGCGGGCCTCAACCCCCAGCCGATCGTCGAGTCCGGGATCCCGCGCGTCACCTACTGCGAGCCCGAGGTGGCCTCTGTGGGTCTCACCGAGGCCAAGGCCAAGGAGACGCACGGCGAGGGCGCGATTGAGACGCTCGAGTACAACCTTGGCGGCAACGGCAAGAGCCAGATTCTTGCCACGCAGGGCTTTGTGAAGCTCGTGCGTGTGAAGGACGGCCCGGTCGTCGGTGTCCACATGCTTGGTGCTCGTGTCGGCGAGCAGATCGGCGAGGCGCAGCTCATCGTGAACTGGGATGCCCACCCCGAGGACGTGGCTCCGCTGATCCACGCCCACCCCACCCAGAACGAGGCCCTCGGCGAGGCGCATCTCGCGCTCGCTGGCAAGCCGCTGCACGCACACGACTGATTCAACGGAGAAGATCACTCATATGAGCAACGACGTCACTCTTCCCGCCCTTGGCGAGTCCGTCACCGAGGGCACCGTCACCCGCTGGCTGAAGAACATCGGCGACACCGTCGAGGTCGACGAGCCCCTCCTCGAGGTCTCGACCGACAAGGTCGACACCGAGATCCCCTCGCCCGTCGCCGGCACCCTCCTCGAGATCCTCGTGAACGAGGACGAGGACGCCGAGGTGGGCGCGGTGCTGGCCCGCATCGGCGAGGCCGGTGAAGCCCCCTCGGGCGGCTCGGCCCCCGCCGCCGAGTCTGCTCCCGCGCAGGAGTCTGCTCCCGCGCAGGAGTCCGCGCCGGCGCCTGCGCAGGCCGAGCCCGCCGCCACCCCTGCCGCCGAGGCCGCCGCGCCCGCGCAGCAGGAGCAGGCCGCGCCTGCCGAGCCCTCGGCTCCCGCCGCCCCTGGTGGTGCGGGCCAGGACGTGACGCTCCCCGCCCTGGGCGAGTCCGTCACCGAGGGCACCGTCACGCGCTGGCTCAAGTCCGTGGGTGAGGCCGTCGAGGTCGACGAGCCCCTCCTCGAGGTCTCGACCGACAAGGTCGACACCGAGATCCCGTCGCCCATCGCCGGCACCCTCCTCGAGATCCTCGTGAACGAGGACGAGGACGCCGAGGTCGGTGCTGTCCTCGCCCGCATCGGCGAGGCGGGCGCCGCGCCCGCGGAGCAGTCGGCTCCCGCGGCGGCGTCCGCCCATGCGCAGGAATCCGCTCCCGCACAGGAGTCGGCTCCCGCTCAAGAGTCGGCCCCGGCCCAGTCGTCTGCCCCTGCAGCGGAGTCGGCTCCGGCCATCCAGCCCGCGGCCGTGGCATCGGCTCCCGAGCCGACCCCGGCTCCTGCCGCTCCGGCCGCTCCCCAGCCTCAGACCGAGGCTCCCGTGGCCGCATCGGCCCCGGCCGCTTCGCAGGGTGAGGGTTCGGGCTACGTCACGCCGATCGTGCGCAAGCTCGCCAAGGAGCGCGGCGTGGACCTCGCGTCCGTGACCGGCACCGGCGTGGGCGGACGCATCCGCAAGGAGGACGTGCTCGCCGCCGCTGAGAAGGCCCCCGCAGCCCCGTCGGCGGCGCCCGCCGCCGCATCGGCCCCCGCCCCCCAGGCATCGGCCAACGAGGTCGAGGTCTCGGAGCTGCGCGGCCAGACGGTCAAGATGACCCGCATCCGCAAGATCACCGCGGACAAGATGATGGAGTC
The DNA here is from genome assembly GCF_002090135.1 of Demequina sp. NBRC 110055. Taxonomy (GTDB): domain Bacteria; phylum Actinomycetota; class Actinomycetes; order Actinomycetales; family Demequinaceae; genus Demequina. Next base: position 169,336 of record NZ_BBRL01000010.1, read on the forward strand.
GCTGCACGGCATGGCGCAGCTCACCTCCGTCGTCGAGGTCGACTGCACCAAGATCTGGGCGCTGCGCGCGAAGAGCAAGGCCGCGTTCTCCGAGAAGCACGGCGTGAACCTCACGTTCCTGCCGTTCTTCACCCGCGCGGTCGCGATCGCGCTGCAGGAGCACGCGTTCCTCAACGCCTCGGTGGACGGCGACTCGATCGTCTACCACCCGTCAGTGAACCTGTCCCTCGCGGTCGACACCGAAAAGGGCCTCATGCTGCCGACGCTGCGTGACGCCGACTCGAAGACCATCGTCGAGCACGCTCAGGGGATCGTCGACCTCGCCGGCAAGGCCCGCAACGGCGGTCTCAAGTCCGACGAGATCTCGGGCGGCACGTTCTCGGTGACCAACACCGGCTCGGGCGGCACCCTGTTCGACACCCCCATCGTCCCCTCCCCCCAGGTCGGCATTCTCGCCACCTGCGCGATCGTCAAGAAGCCGGTCGTCGTGAAGGGGCCGGACGGTGAGGACGTCATCTCGGTGCGTCCCATGGCCTACCTGCCCCTCAGCTACGACCACCGCATCGTCGACGGTGCCGACGCCGCCCGCTTCCTGCAGACGGTCAAGCGCATCATCGAGGCTGGCGAGTTCGAGTCCGAGTTGGGCCTGTAGCACCCCATGCGCGTCGTCATCGCTGGCTCGTCCGGCCTCATCGGCACTGCCCTGCAGCAGTCGTTGAGGTCGGACGGCCACGATGTCGTCTCGCTCGTGCGCCGCGAGGCGCGCGGCCCGCGGGAATCCTCGTGGGATCCCCAGCGCGGCCAGGTCGACATCGACCTCATCCAGACGGCCGATGCCGTGGTCAACCTGGCGGGCGCGTCCATCGGTGGCAAACGCCTCACCTCTTCCTATGCGGACGTGGTGCTGCAGTCGCGGCTCGATGCGACCTCCACGCTCGTGAACGGCCTGATCAAGGCCGACTTCTCCGGCGTCCTCCTGCAGGGCTCGGCCATGGGTTACTACGGTGCCCGCGGCGAGGAGCGGCTGTCCGAACGCTCCGGCCCCGGCGACACGCTGTTGGCGCGCATCGTCACGCAGTGGGAGGCCGCCGCTCGGCCCGCCGTCGATGCCGGCATCCGCACGGTCTTTTGCCGCACCGGCCTCGTCCTGGCCGGCCATGGCGGCTTCGCCGAACGCTTGCTCCCCCTCGTCAAGCGGGGGCTCCTGCGGTCGCTGGGCTCCGGCGATGCGTGGCACTCATGGATCGCCCTCGAGGACCAGGTGCGCGCCCAACGCTTCCTGCTCGACTCGGACCACGCCGGTCCGGCCAACATCATCGCGCCCATCGCCGTGCGCGACCGTGAACTCATCCGGGTGATGAGCAACGCCGCCGGGAAGTCCCCTGGCCTGCCCGTGCCCGCGACGGCGCTACGCCTGGCCATCGGCCCCGCCATCGAGGACCTGCTGTCCAGCCAGCTCGCCACTCCCGGCGTGTTGACGCGGCTGGGCTTCGAGTGGCTCTACCCGGAAATCACCGCGGCGGCGCACCACGTCATCGCCACGGCCGCCTAGCACCGCTCCTGCTAGGGCGCCCGCGCCGCGACCACGCGCCACGCGTCGCCGTTCCATGCCAGGTCGATCCTCACGCTCTCGTCGCGCGCCGCAACCGCCTGCGTCGCGGTGGCGTCACGTCGACGGTGGGCGCTGAGCGTGTAGGTCAGGTCCACCGTGGCGGACGCATCGGTGCGTGACACCAGCGTCGCCTCCGCGACGTCCACGGTCAGCCCCTCATAGGCCAGGGTGCCCGCGGCCAACAGCGCCGCGGTGCTTTCCACGTCGTCCACGACGGCGCCATCGCCGGCGACGGTGGCACGCAGCGCGGCACCGTCACTGGCCGCCAGTGCGGCAACGCGGCGTTCGGTGAGGTCGACGGCCGCGATGGCGGGATCGCTCGGCGCGCCGGGCTCCGTCACCGTCGCGCTATCCGCCGTGCCGGCCGATGCCGTCTCGACGACCCCGTCGAGCAGCGGGGGCACGGCAATCGTGAGCCAGCATGCTGCGGCGACGGCCGCCGCGACGACCGTCGCTCGTGCGGCGAATCTGCGTGCGCGCCACCACCGTCCTTCACGGATGCGCTCGGTCCGCTCGACCGCCCGGGAGCGCACCGCTGCGGCGACGTCCCGCGTAGGAACGGCTACCGGGACCGCCGGACCGGCCCGTGCGATCAGGGCGCTCACCTGAATGGCCGTCGGGCGTGCGGCGGCGTTGGCGACGACGAGGGCGGCGGTGAGTCGGCGCACCTCCGTCTCGTCCTCGGCGCGCACCGCCCAGCGCATCAGGCGCCCCAGGGCGTAGACGTCGGCGCGCTCGGTGTGCGCCCCGGCGACACGCTCGGGCGCACGGAACCCGGGTGTCCCACGCTCATCGTCCCGGACAGCGGCGAGGGTATCCACGAGGGTGATCCCGCCCGCGCGCACCAGCACGTTTGCCGGAGAGACGTCCCCGTGCACGAGCCCGGCCGCGTGCATGGCCGCGAGGGCATCGGCCACGCTCCTGCCGAGCCATCGCACCTCTGGCGCCGTCAGCGGCGGCCGGTGCGCGGCCACCTGGGTGAGGTCCATGCCCTCGACGATCGGGACGCGCGCCACGACGTCACCGGCTGGTCCATCCTCGATCCCGTCGGGGGCGAGCACATCGTCGCGAGCGAGCGACGCGAGGCGGACGGCGCGGCGTCGTGCGCGCTCCCTCAGCGCCGGCCCCTGGCCGAGCGTGCGGCGGAGCCAGGCGGGCGCTGTCGCAGCGGGCGCTAAGGAGACGGACATGCGTTCAGCCTGCCGCAGGGGGCGGCAGGCTGAACGTTTTCCACAGGGATTAATCGGTGATGCGCGAGCTCCACGGCCACCACGAGCGCTTGCCGACGTCCGCCACCAGCCCGGGCACCAGGAGGGAGCGCACCACGAAGGTGTCGATCAGCACGCCGAGGCCCACGATCACCGCGATCTGCGCGAGGAAGATCAGCGGGATCACGCCGAGCGCCGCGAACGTCGCGGCAAGGACGATGCCCGCCGAGGTGATCACGCCGCCGGTCACGGCCAGCGCCCGGCGGATGCCGGCGCGGTTGCCATGCGCGAGCGACTCCTCTCGCGCCCGCGACATCAGGAAGATCGAATAGTCGACTCCCAGCGCCACGAGGAACACGAAGCCGAGCAGCGGCACCGAGGGATCGGAGCCAGGGAAGCCGAACACGTGGTTGAACAGCAGCGCGGACAGGCCAATGGTCGCGCCGTAGGACACGATATTGGCGACGACGATCAGCAGGGGCGCCACGACCGCGCGCAGGAGCAGCACCAAGACGACGAAAATCACGGCAAGGATCGTCGGCAGGATGATCGCCGTGTCCCGCTGCGTCGTCAGACGCGTGTCGAGCTGCTCGGCGGCCGTGCCGCCGACGAGGGCGTCGTCGGCCAAGGGGTGCACGACGTCGCGCACGTCCTGGACGATGTCCGCAGCCTCGTTCGAGCTCGACGAGACCTGCGTGATGGCGACGACCTCCACCCGGCCGTCGACGACAATCGGGTCCTCGGGCCCGGCGACGCCCGCGGGGGCGCCCTGGGCCACGGACGGCGTCAACAGGTAGGCGTCCTCGATGCCGTCGACGCCAGCGGTGGCCTCCACGGTGGCCTCGGCCTGATCCTCGGGAACGATGATGCGGATGGGCGACGAGGCGCCGGCATCGAAGTGGTCCTCCAGGACCGCGGTGCCCTTCACGGAGTCCGTGTCGCGGGTGAAGACCTCCTGCTGGCCCAGGCCCGAGGCCTGGAACGTGGGCACAAAGGCCGCGAAAACCAACAACCCCGCGCCGGCTGCGATCCAGGTGCGACGCGGGTGGGCGTCGACGCCGCGCGCGACCCGAGCCCAGAATCCCTTGCCCTGCGAGGGGTCGGCGACCACGGCATCGGCCGCGTCCTCGCGATAGCGAGGCATCGCGGGCCAGAACACGCCGCGCGCGTGCTTGCCGCCGATGAGCAACAGGGCGGGCAGCAACGTCAGCGCCGCGATCAGTGCCGAGACGATGCCCAGAGCGCCGGCCGGGCCGAGCGCTGCATTCGACTTAAGGTCGCTCAAGAGGAGCACCAACAGGCCGAGGATGACGGTGATGGCGGAGGCCGCGATGGGCTCGACGGACCGCCTCCACGCCTTTGCCATGGCGGTGTACGGCGACGGGGTGCGCAGGAGCTCCTCGCGATAGCGGGCAACCATCAGGAGCGCGTAGTCGGTCGTGGCGCCCACGACGAGGATGAACATGATGCCCTGAGCCTGGCCGTTGAGGGTGATCATGTCGGCGTCGGCCATGGCGTAGACCGCGAGGATGGCGCCCGTGAGCGCGATCATGGCGGTGCTGAGCACCAGCAGCGGCAGGACGGGGCTGCGGTAGACGATCAAGAGGATCACGAGGACGACGGCGAGCGCGACGAGAAGCAGGATGCCGTCGATACCCGCGAAGGCCTCGAGCAGGTCAGCAAGAATGCCGAGCGCGCCGGTGAGGTGTCCCTCAAGGTCCGTGTCCTGCTCGGCCCACACGGCGCGGATGGTCTGCGCGACGGATTCGCCGAGCGTGCCCTCGCCCACGGCTTCCTCAGCGACGCCAGAGTCGATGGAGAACGCGACCAGCGCGGCCTCGCCGTCCTCGCTCGGCACCACCTGAGGAGCCTGCTGGCCGGCCGGAGGGGACAGCACCTCGCCGACCGTGCGGCCCTCGGCATCGCCCTCGATGGGCATGGCGACGACGTCGTCGACGAAGGACTCGACCTGGGCGAGGTCCTCCTCACCTGTGACGCCATCGACGACGAAGATGCCCGGCAGGCTCGTGACGGGCGAGAACTCGCGGTGCTGTTCGGCGGCGAGGGTGGACTCGGCCGAGGACGGCAGGAAGGCTGCCGAGTCATTCTCTTGGACATCGGACAGCTTGCCGAATGTCTGGCCGCCGGCGCCTCCGATGGCAAGCCACGCGACGATCACGACGACGAGAACCAGGGGGCGCCACCAGGTGCGCTGCGACGTTGACATGCTCCTCCTAACAAGGGTGGCGCCACCGTATTCCCACAGTTGTGGGATTGTGATCCGCCTGAGGGATGAGTTCTTCGACCGCCGGTCAACGCGTTAGCCTGAGGACCTTATGGAGATCCTCCCAGTTGGACTCGGTGAGCGCCTCGTGCCATATCACGAGGCGTGGGACCTGCAGCGGCGCTTGCACGCCTCTAGGGTCGCCGACGAGGCGTCCGACGCCGTCGTTCTCGTCGAACACGAGGACGTCTATACGGCCGGCAAGCGCACGGCGACATGGGACCGCCCCACCGACGGCACCCCTGTGGTCGACGTCGATCGCGGCGGTCGGATCACCTGGCACGGCCCCGGCCAGCTCGTGGGCTATCCCATCGTCCGCCTCGCCGAGCCCGTCGACGTGGTGCGTTACGTGCGCCAGCTCGAGCAGGCGGTCATGGACCTGTGCGCCTCGTACGGACTCGAGACCATGCGCGTCGCGGACCGCTCCGGTGTGTGGCTTCCCGCTACTGCCACGCGACGCGAGCGCAAGATCTGCGCCATCGGCGTGCGCGTCGCCAAGGGCGTCACGATGCACGGCTTCGCCTTGAACTGCAACCCGGCCCTGGACCGCTTCGACGCGATCGTGCCATGCGGCATTTCCGACGCCGATGTGACGTCACTGTCGCGTGAATTGGGGCGCGACGTGAGCATCGCCGAGGTGGTCGCGCCGCTCACCACGTTCCTCGAGGACGCGCTCGCCCCCGTACGCTGGGAGACACAGGAGCGCACCCCCGCCCCGGACAGCTTCGTCCCCGACCCCCACAAGGAGCTCGCGTGACCCTCGCCCCCGAAGGCCGTCGCATGCTACGCATCGAGGCCCGCAATGCCGAGACCCCCATCGAGCGCAAGCCCGAATGGATCCGCACCAAGGCGACCATGGGTCCCGAGTACACCGAGCTCAAGTCGCTCGTGAAGGGCGGCGGCCTGCACACCGTGTGTGAGGAGGCGGGCTGCCCCAACATCTTCGAGTGCTGGGAGGACCGCGAGGCGACGTTCCTCATCGGCGGCGCCCAGTGCACCAGGCGATGCGACTTCTGCCAGATCGACACCGGTAAGCCCAGTGCCCTGGACCGCATGGAGCCTCTCAAGGTCGCCAAGTCCGTTCAGCAGATGGGCCTCAAGTACTCGACCGTCACCGGCGTGGCCCGTGACGACCTCGACGACGGCGGCGCGTGGCTGTACGCCGAGACGGTGCGCCAGATCCACGAGCTCAACCCCGGTACGGGCGTGGAACTCCTCATCCCCGACTTCAACGCCGACCCCGATCAGCTGGCCGAGGTGTTCTCCTCGCGCCCCGAGGTGCTGGCCCACAACGTCGAGACCGTGCCGCGCATCTTCAAGCGCATCCGCCCCGCCTTCCGCTACGAGCGCTCGCTCGAGGTCATCAGCAGGGCGCAGGCCGACGGCTTCGTCACGAAGTCCAACCTCATTCTCGGCATGGGCGAGACCATGGAGGAGGTGCTCCAGGCGCTGCAGGACCTGCACGACGCCGGCACCGACCTCATCACCATCACCCAGTACCTGCGCCCCTCCCCCCGCCACCACCCGGTGGAGCGCTGGGTGAAGCCCGAGGAGTTCGTGGACCTCTCCGAGGCGGCCGAGGAGATCGGCTTCCTGGGCGTCATGTCCGGTCCCCTGGTGCGCTCGAGCTACCGTGCCGGCCGGCTGTGGGGTCAGGCCATGACCAGCAAGGGCCGCCCCATCCCCGAGTCGCTCGCTCACCTGGGTGAGCCGATGGAGGCACGCCAGGAGGCCGCCGCACTGCTCACGTGGGCGGCTCCCCAGCGTCCGTCCTGCTGAGGGCGAACGGCGCGCCCCACGCGTCCGCGCGGCGACTAGACTGTGGCGCATCATGGCGAAAGAACCCGAGAAGCGGCCGCGTTGGTACAAGCTCGTAGCGCAGGCCTATAAGTCCACGGCCCCCTACGACAAGTGGCTGCTGCCGCTGATGATCGCGATCCCCGTGGTCGTGATCGGCATCGGCGTGCTCATCGGCCTGCTGTCGGGCTCCACCTGGATCCTGGTCTACTCGATCATCTTCGCGGTGCTGGTCGCCGCACTCGCGGCCATGTATGTGCTGACGCGCCGCTTCGAGCGCAACGCCTACATCCGTATGGAGGGTCAGCCCGGCGCCTCGATCTCGATCGCCCAGTCGATCCGTTCGGGCTGGCAGTTCAACGAAGAGCCCGTCTCCGTCGACCCGCGCGGCAAGGGCATCGTCTTTCAAGGTGTCGGCAAGGGCGGCGTGATCTTGCTCGCCGAGGGCGGCAACGGTGCGCGCAAGCCGGTCGAGGCGACCCAGCGCCGCATCACCAAGCTGGTGCCCGGCGTGCCCGTACACGTGATCTATGAAGGCACCGGCGAGGGCCAGGTCCCGCTCAAGAGCCTTGTCAAGGCCATCAAGAAGCACAAGAAGGCGCTGACCAAGGCGCAGCGCTCGCAGGTGGCGGCCCGCCTGAACGCCATCGGCGGCGCCAAGCTGCCGCTGCCCAAGGGTGTGGATCCCATGCGCGCGCGCCCCGATCGCAAGGCCATGCGCGGTCGCTAACTCGCACGAACGTCACGAACGCCGCTCCTCCCACTCGGGAGGAGCGGCGTTCGTCGTTTGTCCCGCCCTGTGGGGCCGATGCCGCGGCTGGGTTCAGTCGATCGTGAGGCCGATACGCCCGTCGGGCGCCGTACCGACACTCACCTGGGTGAGGTCGTCCACATGCGGCAGCGCGTCAAGCACCTCGGAGCGACCGTGGCCGACGACGACCACGCGGCAGCCCGCGGCCAGGCCGGCCCGCGCGCCCGCGTCGGTGTCCTCGAACACCACACACTCGGCGGGGTCGAGTCCGAGCGCTGCGGCGGCGGCGGCGAAGCCCTCGGGATCGGGCTTGCCGTGCGCGACATCGTCGGCGCCGATCAGCACGTCCGGCACGTCGATGCCCACCGCAGCGATGCGCGCCCTGGCAGGCTCACGGATCGCGGAGGTCACCACGGCCCAGCGCTCACGCGGCAGCGCGTGCACCAGCGCCTTCGCACCGGGGATCTCGACGACCGCGTCGAAGGCGGTGGCCTCCAGGTGGTGAATGTGGTCGATCCAGTGGGCGATCTGATCCTCGTCGTCGAGGTAGCTCGCGACGGTCGCGCGGGACGGGCGCCCGTGGGCGAAGGCGCGCACCTCGACGCCGTCGAACCCGTGGGCGTCGGAGAACTCATTCCAGATGAGGTCGACAAGGGCATTGGAGTCGACCAGGGTGCCGTCCATATCGAAGAGCACGCCCGCGACGTTGAGTTGCTCGCCCGGGTGCGGGGTCGGGCCGGAGCCAGCCGCGGCATCGGCCCCGCTCACGCCGCCGCTCCCCTGGTCTGGACGACGGCCGTCCCGGCCGCACGGTCGTGGAGGCCGCGCCCGTCGGGGCCCCACACCACAGCGGGGATGACCAGCGCGAGCAACACCGTCCGTGTCAGCGCCTTCGCGACACCCACGATGGTCGCGCCGTCGAGCCGCACGACCCGGACGCCCGCCACGCGGTGTCCGATGGTGGTGCCGAGTGACGCGACCAGGATCGCGTGCTGCCCAGCCCAGATCAGCACCGTGGCGAGCGGGTCACCCGCGGACACGATGCGGGCGAGGCCCGTCGCGTCCGCGTAGGCCGCGTCGACGAAGAAGGCCGAAGAGATCACCAGGCACAGCAGCCAATCGACCGCGAAGCCCAGGAGGCGACGTCCCACGAGCGCGCCGGTGGACTGAGGCATGGTGGTCGAGTCGCTCACCCGTCCATCGTAATCGCGTGGGTATAGGGTCGGGAGCGACGCCGATGTCGACGCCCCGTCTGAGGGGGTGCGCCCGGTGGACCCAGGAAACGCGTTTGTAACATTCGGCGAACCTGGGGGAAACCGTCCGACCCTAGGCTGGCCAACGCCAGCTACAGGCACGACCAAATCAAGGAGCACACGGATGTTCAAGACTGCCGAAGAGGCACTCGCGTATGTGAAGGATGAGGCGGTCGAGTACATCGACATCCGCTTCTGCGACCTCCCTGGCGCGATGCAGCACGTCAATGTCCCCGCGGCCCAGTTCGAGACCGTCCTGGAGGACGGCGCGGCATTCGACGGTTCGTCGATCCGCGGCTTCCAGGCCATCAACGAGTCCGACATGAAGCTCATCGCTGACCTTCAGACCGCCTACATCGACCCCTTCCGCAAGGCGAAGACCCTTGTCGTGAACTTCTCGGTCGTGGACCCCTTCACCGACGAGCCCTACTCCCGTGACCCGCGCAACGTCGCGATGAAGGCCCAGGAGTACCTCAAGTCGACCGGCATCGGCGACACCGCGTTCTTCGCCCCCGAGGCCGAGTTCTTCATCTTCGACTCGGTGCGTTACGACACCAACATGCACGAGGGCTACTACCACATCGACTCCTCCGAGGGCTGGTGGAACACCGGTGTGGAGAAGGAGCTCGACGGCTCCCCCAACCTCGGCTACAAGACCCGCGTCAAGGGTGGCTACTTCCCCGTCTCCCCCGGCGACCAGAACGCCGACCTGCGCGACGAGATGTGCACCGTCTTGGGCGAGGTGGGCCTCGAGCTCGAGCGCGCACACCACGAGGTGGGCACCGCCGGTCAGCAGGAGGTCAACTACCGCTTCAACACGCTGCTGCACGCCGCCGACGACCTGATGAAGTTCAAGTACGTCGTCAAGAACGTCGCGTGGAAGAACGGCAAGACCGCCACCTTCATGCCGAAGCCCATCTTCGGTGACAACGGCTCGGGCATGCACGTGCACCAGTCGGTGTGGAAGGACGGCTCGCCGCTGTTCTACGACGAGGCCGGCTACGGTGGCCTGTCGGACATCGCCCGCTGGTACATCGGCGGCATCCTGAAGCACGCGCCGTCGCTGCTCGCCTTCACGAACCCGACCGTTAACTCGTACCACCGCCTGGTGCCCGGCTACGAGGCTCCGGTCAACCTGGTGTACTCGGCCCGTAACCGTTCGGCCGCCGTCCGCATCCCGGTCACCGGCTCGAACCCCAAGGCCAAGCGCATCGAGTTCCGCGCCCCCGACTCGTCCGGTAACCCCTACCTCGCCTTCGCGGCGCTGCTGATGGCGGGCCTCGACGGCATCAAGAACAAGATCGAGCCGCCGGCCCCGATCGACAAGGACCTGTACGAGCTGCCCCCCGAGGAGCACGCCCAGATCCCGACCGTCCCGGACTCGCTGTCCAAGGTGCTCGACGAGCTCGAGCGCGACCACGGCTACCTCACCGAGGGCGGCGTGTTCACCGAGGACCTCATCGCCGAGTGGATCGACTACAAGCGCGCCAACGAGATTGACCCGCTGCGTTTCCGTCCCCACCCGCACGAGTTCGAGCTCTACTACGACTGCTAAGTCGTTTCTGTAGCGTCACCGAAGGCCCGTCGCCCCGTCAGGGGTGGCGGGCCTTCGTCGTACGCGTCGTCCGTCGTATGCGGGCTCAGCCTGCAGCGCTGTGTCGTGGGCGATGGGAGATCACCTGCGCGCAGCGTCGCCCCACGCGACGGACTGCACACCGCGCGAAACGAACCTCAGCGGCTCGAGACAGTGCCGAACTTGCTCGCGACGGGCGCCACGAACATGGGCCGCAGGGCAACGACAGCGCCGACGATGACGACCAGCGACAGTGCAAAGATCACGACGCCGAGCCAGCTCGCATCGTCGCGGCCCGCGTACATGTGGTTGAGGTTCTGGCGTGCGCCCGTGGCGAGCACGAGCCCCACGTGGCCCACGACGAAGGCGACGAAGTAGATCATCACGGGGAAGTGGATCGCGCGGGCGACGGATGCGGGATACAGCCGATCCCACCGCTGCGAGCCGCGCCAATACATGCTCATCCGCACGCCGCTCGCGATGGCAAGCGGCGCCGCGACAAACACCGTCAGGAAGTAGACGATCTGCTGCAACGAGTTGTAGTAGACCCAACCATCTTCGGCGGGCCACTCCAGCGACAGGTACTGCAGCGTGGTGGACACCACGCCCGGGATCACGTCCCAACTGGTGGGCACGATCCGCATCCACTGCCCCGTCGCAAACAGCATCACCACATAGACGACGCCGTTGACCACCCACAGCACGTCGAGCGCCTGGTGGGTCCATGACGGGAGGCCGATGCGCGTGGCGGCCGGGCCGCGCGACGTCCAGTAGGCGGGGGGCCGGCTTTGCCGGCGCACCTGCAGTCCCGTGCGCACGACGAGCACCATGAGGAAGACATTGAAGAAGTGCTGCCACGACAACCAGGTGGGGATGCCGACCGGGGTCTCCTCGGGCTGCGGGGCCCTGCCCGGATAGCGCGCGATGAAGTCCGCGCCGCCCTCGGAACCGACGTACCAGCGGGCGAGGACCACCAGCACGGCGCCCACGATCGCGAGCATGACGGCCGCGAGCATCGCACGGCGCGCATGCGGGTGAAGACTGCGCCGAGCGGTACGGGACGGGGGCGCCGCCTCGGGCGCCACCGTCGCGGACTCGGCGCCGAGGGGCGCATCGGTGGGTGCGGCAGCGTCGGCCGGCGGCTCAGGCGTCGTGCCCGTGACACCGGCCGCGTCATCGTCGCTCGGCGCCTCCACCCACGCGGGCGCGAAGCCCTCATCCGGCCACGGCTGCCCCCCTGCCACACGAGGCAGGCCCCGCCTCAGCGGCACCGTGCCACGCGGCGAGCCGGCGGGCTCGACCACGGCGTGTGCAACGCTCGCGGACTCGTCAAGGGTCGGCTCCTCGGCGGCCACGGCATCGGCTACCCAGGCGGGAACCTCACGCGCGGGAGGCCAGGGCTCGCCTCCGGGGACTCGTGGCAGGCCGCGCCTGACGCCGCTCACGCCTGCTTCCTCGCTTCGAGTGCGGCGATGAGCTGGGGTACGACCTCGAAGAGGTCGCCCACCACTCCGAAGTCGGCGATCTCGAACAGCGGGGCCTCGGCATCGGAGTTGATCACCACGATGGTCTTGGCGGTCTGCATGCCGGAGCGGTGCTGGATCGCACCCGAGATGCCCAGGCCGATGTACAGGTCGGGCGACACCGACACGCCGGTCTGGCCGACCTGGTGTGACGACGCGACGAAGCCCTCGTCGACGGCCACGCGGGATGCGCCGACGGCGCCACCGAACACGTCCGCGAGCTGTTCGACGAGCGCGAACTGCTCGGCGGACCCGAGGCCACGGCCTCCTGCGACCACGGTCGACGCAGTGCGCAGGTCCGGCCGTGACGACGTCTCGACCACGGGCGTGACCGACTCGACGGTGACGCCCGGCATGCCCGAGGGCTCGACGTCGAGCGCCTCCAAGGCGGGTGCCTCGACCGCCTCGGCGCGCGCGTCGACGGCGCCTTCGCGCAGTGTGACAACCGGCGCGCCGAAGGTGGGCGCGGACTCGACCAAGAAGCCGCCGCCGTACACGCTGTGCTGGGCGATGACGCCCTCGTCGTCGCGCGAAACTCCGACCGCGTCGACCGACAGTCCGGCGCGCGTGCGGGTCGCAAAACGGGCCGCGGCCTCGCGTCCCTCCACGGAATGCGAGGCGAGCACCGCCGCGGGACGCACGAGTGCCGCCGCCGCCGCGAGGGCGTCGACACGGTCAACGACGGCGGTGCCCCCAGGAGCCGTGAGCACACGGGTCGCTCCGAGGGCGCCCGCGGCGGGCGCCAGGCTGGCGGCGTCGTCACCGACGATGAGGGTGACGGCTGTTCCCACGAGCGAGGCGGCGCCGATGAGGCCGGCTGCCGATGAGGCGAGGGCGCCATCGGGCTCACGGTCGAGCAGAACAAGGATGGGCTGCGACATGGGGCTCTCCCTTAGGCCAGGCGGTTGTCGACGAGGAACGCAGCCAACTGCTCCCCCGCCGTGCCGTCGTCAACGATCTTCACGCCCGGCGCGCGCGGCGGGCGTGCGGCGGCCGTGAGCATGATGGTGCGAGCCGCATCGGGGTCGTCGGCGTCGACGCCGAGGTCAGCGAGCGTCAGCACCTCGATCTCCTTCTTCTTCGCGGCGAGAATGCCCTTAAAGTTCGGCATCCGGGGCGCGCCGAGCGCCTCGGTGACGGACGCAATCGCGGGTAGCGGCGCGGACACCTTCATGACGGCACCGTCGGAGGCGCGCACGCCCGAGATGCCGTCGTCGGCGAGCGTGACCTCGGACAGCGCGCTCGCGCACGGCAGACGCAGCAGTTCCGACATCGCCGCGGGGACGGCACCGCCGCCACCGTCGGTCGAGGTGTCGCCGGCAAGGATGAGATCGAAGCCCACGTGCGTGGCCGCGGCAGCGAGCACCTGTGCCGTGAGCACGAGGTCCGCGCCAACGAGCGCTTCATCGACCACCTGAACGGTGTGGTGCGCGCCCATCGCGAGCGCCTTGCGCAGACTCGTCTGGCCCAGTTCGGGAGCCATCGCCAGCGTGACGACTTCGGTGTCCTCATGCGCGTCGGCGTACGCCAACGCGACCTCAAGCGCGCGTTCGTCGACCTCGTCCAGGACCGCTTCCTCAGACGTGCGCGTCACCAGACCCGTCTCAAGCGACAGCGTGCGGTCCACATACGTGTCAGGCACCACCTTCATCAGCACCAGGATCTTCATCCGCTTCCCTCCATCAGGCCTTCGAACACCGGGGTAAACGTATCGTGACCGTGAGTGTTTCGGGGCATCGCGGGGTCGGGCAAGATATCCGGATGGCGACCACCTGGACCGGACGTGGCGGATGGACCCTCACCCACGACGGCGCCCTCGTGGCGCTCCACCACCGCGGCTCCACCGAGGAGTTTCGCGGCGCCGAGGCCGCGCGCCTGAACGTCCGGTGGTGGTTCTTTCGTCGCACCCTGACGGTGGCCGATGCGGGCGGCACCCGCCGTTTCACCGGTCTCGGCCGTCGCGACGCCAGGGCCGTACGGGCGACGCTTGCGCGCGTCGCGGCGCGCGGGCACCTGGGCGACGCCCTGGCGCGCGCGAGCGCCGCGGAGGCGGCGCTCGCGCGCCACCTCGACGACAGCATCGGCCGTCGTCACTGGGTGGCCTATGACGACGTCGCCGCGATCGTGGCCGGCTTACCCACCGCCGACGAGGCCCTCGCGCCGTTCAGCGCCGCGGAACGGGCCGCCTTGACCCACCTGCTGACCTCCCGCGAGAGTGCGGCCCTGGAGTTCCTGCAGCGCGATCCCTGGCCCGACGTGGCGCGAGCCAACGCGCGCATCCTCGCGAGCGAACTCGAGCACGAGCGCGCCTTCCTCGATGGCGTCGAGCGCTCGCCGCTGACCACTGAACAGGCGAAGGCCGTCATCTCCCATGACAGCCGCGTGCGCGTCATCGCTGCCGCCGGCTCAGGCAAGACGTCCGTGATGGTCGCGCGCGCCGCCTACGTCCTCCACCGCCGCCTGGTCGCGCCCGGCCGCATCCTGATGCTGGCCTTTAACGCCGACGCCGCGCGTGAGCTACGCGCCCGCGTCGACGCGCGACTGGCCGCCCTGGGGTTGGATGCGTCAGGCGTCGAGGTCAGCACCTTCCATGCCTTTGGCCTGCGCGTCATCGGCGAGGCCACGGGACGCAAGCCCCGCATCGCACCGTGGATCGAACAGAACAGGGACGTCGCGAAGGTCGAGGAGATCGTCGACCGTCTGCGCGACGGCGACTTCGCGTTCCGGTTCCGGTGGGACCTGTTCCGCCTGCTGCACGGCAAGGCGGGGGCATCGCTCGCCTCGGCGCAGCCCGACAGCTACGACCGTGCCACCGGCACCTCGGGCTTCGCGACCTACCGGGGCGACACGGTCAAGAGCGAGGGCGAGCGCCTCATCGCCGACTGGCTGTACCTGCACGGTGTCGAGTATCGCTACGAGCATCCGTACGTCCATGATGTCTCCGACGCCACGCACGGCCAGTACCGCCCCGACTTCTACTACCCCACCGTCGACGCGTGGCACGAGCACTGGGCGCTGCGCGCGGACGGCACCGTGCCGGACGAGTTCGTCGGCTACGCCGAGTCCATGCGGTTCAAACGCGACCTGCACCGACGTCACGGCACCACGTTGGTCGAGACCGCCTGGCATTCGATCCTGGACCATTCGGGTTTCGAGGAGCTGGCGCGCACCCTCGAGTCACTGGGCATCGTGCTCGACTGGAACCCCGACCGCCCCCTGCCCGGCGCAGAGCCCCTCGCCCACGAGCGTTTGGCGCGGCTCATCCGCACCTTCATGGCGCACGTGAAGTCGGGCTCCCTCACTCGCGCCGACCTCGAGGACCGCCTCACGGCCAGGCCCACGTTCGACACGGCCCGCACGCGCCTGTTTCTCGACCTGTACTGGCGCATCCACGACGTGTGGGAGGCGGACCTGCGCGCCGCCGACGCCGTGGACTTCGACGACATGCTGGCGCGCGCGGCCGGGGCACTCGAGGCGGACCCTGCGCTCGCACGCTGGGACCTGGTCATGGTCGACGAGTTCCAGGACACGTCGCGCACGCGAGCGCGGGTCGTGAGGGCCCTGCTCGCCCCGGGACGCCGCCACCTCCTCGCCGTCGGCGACGACTGGCAGGCGATCAATCGCTTCGCGGGCGCCGACCTCGACGTGATGACGCACTTCGCGGGCTTCTTTGGGCCGTCGCTGACCCGCAGGCTCGAGACGACGTTCCGGTGCACGCAGGCGACGGCCGATGTCGCCGGCAGGTTCGTCTCGCGCAATCCCGCGCAACTGGCCAAGTCGGTGAGGTCCGCGGCCGGGACGGGCGGCGCGCCCGTGGTCGTGGTGCGGGTCGCACGCGAAGAGGACATCCCAGGTGCCATCGGGGCCAGGCTGCGCGACATCGCGCGGAAGCATCCGCAGGCGAGCGTCGACGTCCTCGGCCGCTACCGCGCGGACCGCGATCTGCTGCCTCGCGAGGTGCCGCGGGGCCTCAGGACGGCGTTTCGCACCATCCACGCCTCGAAGGGGCTGGAGGCCGACCACATTGTGGTGCCACACCTCGTGGCGGGACGGCGCGGCTTCCCCAGCACCATCGAGGACGACCCTCTCCTCGCGCTCGCGATGGCCGAGCCCGACGACTTCCCCTACGCCGAGGAACGCCGCCTGCTGTACGTCGCCCTCACGCGCGCCCGGCGCACCGTCACCGTGGTCACGGTCGCGGGCCGCGAGTCTCCCTTCGTGCTCGAACTCCTCGACGATCCCGACGTGACGGTCGTGGCGGCGTCGGGCGAACGCGACCAGGTGAGGCGCTGCGAGAGTTGCGGCGAGGGCACGCTGGTGCGACGCCGCGGGCGCTACGGAGATTTCCTCGGTTGCAGCACCTTCCCGCGGTGCACCGCGACGACGCCCCTCGCCTAGATGTAGCGCCCCGGCGATCAGTCGATGCGCGTCAGCGCACTGACCCAGGCGACAGGCCCCGTGGCCAGGTACTCCACCATGACGCGGTCACCGGTGACGGCGTACACGGCGTCGAGCATCGCGTAGGGCGGCGCATCGGTGACGACGACGATGCTCTCGCCGGGCACGAGGCGCGCCACCTGCGCACACGCGAGGCCACCCCACCCCGGCGCCGGAACACCGGAGAGGTCGAGGTCGCGTACGGGTGCGGCATGGGCGCGGGCTGCGCCTCCCGGCACGTGCCCGCGCGCGATCAGATCGATGTCGTCGAGCATGCGGTTCGCGGGCTCGATCATGGCGCACCTCCCGAAGAAGAAAGTCGGGCGGCGCGTATGTCCCGTCCGCGCCGTCCGACTGATTTCAGGCTAGGCCCGTGCGTCGCGCCGAAGACGGGACGAACGTCCCTCGGGGCGCGTTTGCACCCGGGGCCTGCAAGCGTTTACATTGGTGGGCATGCCCGGGGCGCAGACCCCACGTCTCCCGGACGGCACCGCAGCCGCTGCGCGTCGTCCTTCCCCTGCCGAGAGGACCACGATGAGCACCGCAGCCGACGAATGGTGGCGTACCGCCGTCATCTACCAGATCTACCCCCGCTCGTTCGCGGACTCTTCCGGCGACGGCATCGGCGACATGGGCGGCATTACCGCCCGCCTCGGCGACCTCGCGGCGCTGGGTGTCGACGCGATCTGGCTGTCACCCTTCTACACCTCTCCCCAAAAGGACGCCGGCTACGACGTGGCGGACTTCACCGACGTCGACCCGCTGTTCGGTACGCTCGCCGACTTCGACGCCATGGTGGGGCGCGCCCACGAGCTGGGCCTGCGCGTCATCGTCGACATCGTCCCGAACCACAGTTCCGATCAGCACGCGTGGTTCCAGGCGGCGCTCGCCGCCCCCGCGGGCTCCCCGGAGCGTGCGCGCTACATCTTCCGCGACGGCAAGGGTGAAGCCGGCGAACTGCCGCCGAACAACTGGGAGTCGGTCTTCGGCGGTCCCGCGTGGACCCGCACGGTCCACGCAGACGGCACGCCGGGCCAGTGGTACCTGCACCTGTTCGACTCGAGCCAGCCCGACTTCGACTGGTCCAACCCCGAGGTGCTCGACGAGTTCGACCGCGTGCTGCGCTTCTGGCTCGACCGCGGCGCCGACGGCTTCCGTGTCGATGTCGCGCACGGCCTCATCAAGGCCGACGGCTTGCCCGACTTCGCGGTGGCCGACGACGCCAACTCGATGGGCGGTGACGAGGGACCCCAGTCGCCGTACTGGGCCCAGGAGGGCGTGCACGAGGTCTGGCGACGCTGGCGCAGCGTGGTCGACGAGTACGAAGGTGACCGTATCCTCGCGGCCGAGGCCTGGGTGGTGCCACTGTCCAAGATGGCCAAGTGGGTGCGCTCGGACGAGATGCACCAGGCGTTCAACTTCGCCTACCTCGAGACCGACTGGAAGGCCGCGGACCTGCGCGCCGTCATCGACGAGTCCATCGAGGAGTTCGCCGCCGTGGGTGCTCCCTCGACGTGGGTGTTGTCGAACCACGATGTGGTGCGCCACGCGAGCCGCCTGGCGCTGACGGCGGACAACCCGCAGGGTCACGGGATCGGCCCCCGTACCGAGGGCCTACCCGACCCGGTGGTGGGTCTGCGTCGCGGCCGTGCCGCCTCCGCCCTGATGCTGGCGCTGCCGGGCTCCGCCTATGTCTACCAGGGCGAGGAGTTGGGCCTTCCCGAGGCGATCGACATCCCGGATGAGGCCCGCCAAGACCCCACCTGGTTCCGCACCGAGGGCGAGCGCTACGGACGCGATGGCTGTCGCGTGCCGCTGCCGTGGAGGACGGACGCGCCGGCGTACGGCTTCTCCCCCACGGGCCAGACGTGGCTGCCCCAGCCGTCCGAGTGGGCCCTGCTGGCCCGCGATGTGCAGGAGGACTCGCCGTCCTCCACGCTGAGCCTGTACCGCTCCGCGCTGAGCCTGCGACGCGAGCTTGGTCTCGCGAGCGCGACGCTCGAGTGGATCGCCGATGCCCCGGCCGGCGTCCTCGCGTTCCGCTCGGGTGACATCGAGGTGTGGTCCACCATCGACCCCGGCGTGGAGGTCGCGCTTCCGGACGGCGAGGTGCTGCTCGCGTCGAGTGACGTCACCGCTACGATTCCTCCGGACACCACGGTCTGGGTGCGCCGCTAACCCACCCACGGACCGCCCGCGAAGGAGGCGCCACGATGGCTAAGATCCAGAAGGTCGCCGAACTCGCGGGCGTGTCCACGGCGACGGTGTCTCGCGCGTTGTCGGGCAAGGCGTCGGTCTCCCCCGCCACCCGGGCCCGCGTCGAGGCCGCCGCCAAGCAGTTGGGCTACGTCGTCTCCGCGACCGCGTCGTCGCTGGCCTCCGGCCGCACCCGGAATGTGGGCGTGGTGCTGCCCTATCTCGACAGCTGGTTCTTCATGGCCGTCCTGAAGGGAGCCCAACGCACCCTCACGGATGCCGGGTACGACGTGACGCTGTATCACCTGGCGCCCGCTGACGGACTCGAAATGGAATCCGACGTCGCCCACCGTCGCTCGCAACTCTTCGACGAGTTTCTTCGCCGCCAACGCGTCGATGCGCTGATCGCGGTCAACCTCGAACTCGACGACCACGAACGCTCGGCGTTGCGGGATCTCGCCCGCCCCGTCGTGGGTCTCGGTGGACCCATCCCGGGGCTGCACACCCTCAGCCTCGACGACACCAGCGTTGCACGCCTCGCCACCGACCACCTCCTGTCGCTGGGCCACCGCCACATCGCGCACATCACCGGCGACCCCGACTTCGAGCGCGACTTCCAGATGCCTGCGACCAGGCGCGCCGGCTACGACGCGGCCTTGGCCGATGCGGGCATCGAGCCCGATCCCCTGCTCGTTCGCGGGGCGGACTTCACCATCGAGGGCGGCTACGACGCCACGCTGCAACTCTTGGGTGACCCGCGCGTGCACCCGACGGCAATCTTTGCCGCCTCCGACGAGATGGCCATTGGCGCGTTGCTCGCCGCGCGCGACCTGGGCCGTTCCGTCCCGGTGGATCTGTCGGTCATCGGCATTGACGGACACGACCTGGCGGACTTCTTCGGCCTCACCACCATCGATCAGTTCCCCGAAGCGCAGGGCCGTCAGGTGGCGCAAATGGTGGTCGACGAACTCACCGGCAACTCCCCCGAGGCCCTCGACGAAGAGCTGCCGTACGAACTCGTCGTACGCCGCTCGACCGCTCGGGTTAGCGCCGCGTAGCGCGCACCCCGAGGGTCAGCACGGTGTAGCTCGCCCCGCGCACATCAGCTTGCCATTACGAGGGGCGGCGATCCTCGGTGGGCGGGATCGACGGCGGCTGGGCGGCCGCGGCAGCGGCCGACGGCATAGTCGGCGTGTCCTCGTCATCGCCCACCGCGGTCAGCTCTGCCGTCTCGGTCACCTCGTCGGTCACCACGCCGGCCTCCGCGCCGGGAGCCGCGAGGTTCGCTGCTGCAGGCTCGTCGACCTCGGCCCCGTCCGCGCCATCGGCCTCATCGTCACGCCCGGCCATCCCGGGCACGAAGCGCATCGCCAACGCCCACATGCCCGCCAAGACGAGCGCCACGATGCCGAGGGTCAACAGGATGTTCGTGACGGGAGCCAGCGCGGTGTCGCCGATGACGTCCTCGATGAGGGTGCCGAGGCCGCCGTCACGCCCGCCGGGCATGAAGGCAGCGATGGTGCGCGGACCCATCGCGCCCAGCACGAAGGCGATGGCCATGCCGAACAGGCCCGCGGCAATGAGCGCGCGCGGAAGGAAGCGGCGCCATCGGGGCGCGATGGCCACGCCGATCGCGATGAAGGCGACGCCGATCCATATGAACCACGTCGCTACCCACTCCATCGCCGCATAGCCGCTGCGCACGTCCTCGAACGTGTCCGCGTCCACGATCTCCACGGAGTACGCGGGGAACGTGATGTCGGGGATGAAGCCGCCCACGACCGGGATCTCGTCGATCGCGTCGTTCACCCGCGTGCCGAGGTCGATGTCGATGGCGAGCGGGCCGGGCTCACGGTCGGGGTCGGAGATCGCGGCGAGCAACCGGTCCTGCGCCGCGTTGCCCGCGGTCTTCACGGTGGAGAGGAACACATCGGACTGAAGGAAGGTGACCAGTCCGTTGTGGATTTGATCGTCGAGGAGCACGAGCGCGATGTCGCCCGCCTGGCTCTGCACCTGTTCGGCGAGCGCCGCCTGGACCTGGTCGGCGACAAGTTCGGCCGTCTCGGGCGCCTCGAGCGTCGTGGTGACGAGCTTCTCCGCCGCGGTGCCGTTCTCGATGGACGTGACCGCTTGGAGGGACAGCGCCCACACCACGATCAGCATGGATCCGAGCAGCACAAGGAACGCAGAAGCGATGATGCGCAGGTACTTCACGGGATGGTCCCCTCCGGTTGGTGGTCTCAGGCTAGCGGCGTCGAGCCGCCTTGCCGAGCGCCGCAGCGATGGCCGCGCCCACGAGCGCGACCGCGCCGATGAGGAGGGAGCGTTGCGCGATGGCGGGCGCGGCCTCCTCGGTGACGACGGATGCCCACAGCGCGCCGAGGGTGCCCTCGTCACCCCCGGGCAGCACGGCGAGGACCGCGTCCGGATCGACGAAACGCACGACGATCCCGAAGCCGAAGGTCAGCACACCGATCGCGAGGAGGGCCTTGGCGACGAACCAGCGGCGCCGGTGCGTCACAAGCATGCCGATCGCCAACAACGCGAGTCCCACCCAGAGTCCCCATGCGGCGAGCCACGTCATCACTCCATAGGTCGAGCGCACGGTCTCGAAGGTCGCGGCGTCCACGACCTCGAACTCCGCGGGAGGCAGGCTCAGGTCAGGCGCCACCGCCCCGACGGCGGGGATCTCGTCGATGCGCGCATTGACGACGCCGGAGACGTTGACGGCGAGCACCAGCGGCGCGGCCTCGCGGTCGGGGTCGGTGAGGGCCACCACAAACTGGTCGTCGGCGTCCTCGGCCGCGGCGGCCACCGCCTGCTCGAACTCATCCGACCGGACCGCATCGTCCACGGCCGTGCGCACGGTGTCCTCGATGCCCACCGCGGCAGGGTTGACGCCGCTGTCCTCGATGGTGCCGATGACCTGCTCCTTCGCGCGGGTAGAGATGCTCTCGACCACGCTGGGCACGGAAAACGCGGCGCGTGTGAGGCCGCTGAGGGCCGAACCGTCTTCGACCGCACGCACCGCGGCGCTCGAGGCGGCCCACGCGACCACCATGAGGGCGCCCGCGAGGATGCACAGCGCGGAGACGAGCGTGCGGAGCGCCCTCACTCGGTCTCCGTCCAACCGAAGAACACGCGTTCGGTGACCGCGCGCGCTCGCCGCGTCACACGGCCGTAGCGGTCGACCAATTGTGCGCCGGTCAGACGCAGCGACAGGATCCCTGCCAGGACGCCGAGCTCGCGCGAGTCACCCGGCAGCACGTCACGGTCCTTGGTGCGACCACGCAGCGCAATGGCGCCACGCAGGTCGGTAGCGAGGCGCCAGGCCTCGGCGAGGATGGCGGCGTCGGCAGCGTCGATGAGGCCCGCATCGGTCGCCGCCTCGAGCGCCTCCAGGGTGCGGGTGGTGCGCAGGGCGGGATGCGCGTGGGCGTGTTCGAGTTGGAGCCGCTGCACGGACCACTCGACGTCGCTGAGGCCCCCGGGCCCGAGTTTCAGGTGCCGGCGGGGGTCGAGTCCGCGCGGCAGCCTCTCGGACTCCATGCGCGCCTTGAGCGTCCGCATCTGTCGCAGCGCGCCGGCGGGCAGTTCAGGCGGGTAGCGGACCGTGTCGATCATCGTGACGAACGCGGCCGCCAGGTCCTCGTCGCCGGCACAGGGCCGTGCCCGTAGCAGCGCCTGCGCCTCCCACGGATCAGACCAGCGCCCGTAATACTCGGTGCACGAGGCGAGCGAGCGCGCCAGCGGACCGCCCCTCCCCTCGGGCCTGAGGTCCGCGTCGATCTCGAGGCTCGGCTGGCTCGAGACCGCCTGCAGGAGTTTGCGGACCCGCTGCGCGACCTTCACCGCGAGTTTCTGCCCCTCCTCGGCCTCGCCGTCCCACACGAACTGCACATCGGCATCCGAGGTGTAGCCCATCTCCGAGCCGCCATAGCGGCCCATCGCCACCACGAGCATCCGCACCGGCAACGCGTCGAGGCCGGCCTCTCGCGCCACCTCCGCGGTCGCGATCCGCAGGGCACCCTCGATGAGGACGTCAGCGGTATCGGTGACCGAGGCGGCAGCCTCGACGGGCGTGATGAGACCCAGGACGTCGGCCGATGCCACCCGAGCGAGTTCCCGCCGGCGCAGCCCTCGCAGCGAGGTGATGCATTGATCAGCGTCGTCGCTGCGGCGCAGGATCGCGTCGGCCTCGGACCACAGGCGCTCGCGCGGGCGAGGCGCGAGGTCGGCGTCGTTGTCGAGCCACGTGATCGACTCGGCCGACCCGAGCAGGGCGTCGGTGACGTACGCGGAGTTTGACAACAGCCGTGCCAGGCGCTGGGCGGCCGCAGCGGAGTCTCGCAACAGCTTGAGGTACCACTGCGAGTCCGCGAGCTTTTCCGACAGTTTGCGGAAGGCCAGCAGCCCCGCGTCGGGCTCAGCGCCCTGGGCGAACCACCCAATCATCGCGGGCAAGAGTTGACGCTGGATGGCGGCGCGGCGGCTCACGCCGTCGGTGAGGGCCGCGATGTGACGCTGGGCGGCCTGAGCGTCGTCAAAGCCGACGGCGGCGAGGCGGGCGCGCGCGGCGGAGTCGTCGAGCCGGGCCTCGTCGGCGCTGAGCGAGGCCACCATCGGCAAGATGGGCCGGTAGAACATCTCCAGGTGCATGGCCCGCACATCACGCCGGATGTCGTGCCACACCTCGTCCATGTACTCGAGGGTGGCGAAGCCGGAGGCGCGCGCGAGCGCGCGGCGGCCCTCCTCGTCGTCGGGCATGAGATGCGTCCGCTGAAGCTTGCGCAGCTGGAGCCGGTGTTCCCAGACTCGCAGCTGGCGGTACGAGCGCTCCATCTTGGCGGCATCGGCCCTGCCCACATAGCCCCCATCACGCAGGGCGCGCAGCGCCGTCAGCGTGGTGCGTGAACGCAGGGTCTCGTCATGACGGCCATGGACGAGCTGCAAGAGCTGCACCGTGAACTCGACGTCGCGCAGTCCTCCGGCGCCCAGCTTGATCTGGCGGTCGGCGACCTCGGCGGGCACGTGCTCCTCCACCCGCCGGCGCATCGCCTGGGCCCCCTGCACGAAGCCCTCGCGTTCGACCGCGGACCACACCATGGGTTGCACGAGGTCCACGTAGCGCTCGCCGATCTCACGGTCCCCAGCGATGGGGCGGGCCTTCAGGAGCGCCTGGAACTCCCACGACTCCGCCCACCGCTCGTAGTACGCCCGGTGGGACGCGAGGTTGCGCACCAGCGCCCCGTCTTTGCCTTCGGGGCGCAGGTTGGCGTCCACCTGCCACAGCGGCGGCTCGGCGCCGGGCTTGTCGCAGGCGCGTGAGGCGGCGGCGGCAAGCCGAGTCGCGGCCTTGATCGACGCCTCCTCGCTCGCACCGTCGGCAGGCTCGGCCGCGAAGATGACGTCGACGTCGGAGACGTAGTTGAGCTCCCGACCGCCACACTTGCCCATGCCGATGATCACTAGGCGGGTGTTCACATGCGTGGGAAGGTCGGCGCGTGCCACCGCGAGGCCTGCCTCCAACGCGGCGCCCGCGAGGTCAGCGAGGGCACGGCCCACCTCCGGGAAGATCGCCGGCGGCGTTGCGTGGTAGAGGTCCTCGGCCGCCACCCGCAGGAGCTGGCGCCGGTAGGCCACTCTCATCGCTCCCACGCCGGCGTCGCCGGTGACCGTCGCGACGGGCACCTCGGCGGCGGAGTCGGCGCCGACGGCCTCCAACAACGCCGCGCGGACATCCACCGCGGTGAATGACTGGCCCTCGGGCCACGCCGCGAGGTCGGCGAGGTACTCGGGATGGCGGATGAGGAAGTCGCCCAACGCGAGGGAGCCGCCCAGGAGGACGCCCAGCCGCGCGCCCGCCTCCGTGTCGCGCAGGGCGGTGAGCGTGTCGAGGTGACCGGCGTCGCGGGCGGACTCGGCCAGCCGCAGGAGCTGGAGCAGGCCGGAGTCGGGATCGGCGAGGTATGACAGCGCGTGCGCGGGGTTGTCGATCGTCACCCCGGTGATCGCCTCGATCTGGGCGATCAGGTCAAGGGCGCGCGTCGCATCGGCCACCCCCGCCCGGCGCAGAAGAGCGGACGGGGAGGCCTCGCGAGAACCGGGCACGGTTGCCTTACAGGACGGGCAGGTACTGCTCGAGCTCGAACGGCGTCACCTGCGCGCGGTACTGCTCCCACTCCGCGCGCTTGTTGCGCAGCACGAAGTCGAAGACGCGCTCGCCGAGGGTCTCGGCGACGAGCTCGGAGCGCTCCATGGCCCAAATCGCCTCCGACAGCGACGACGGCAGCGGCTCGTAACCCATGGCCTTGCGTTCGGCGTTGGACAGCTCCCACACGTCGTCCTCGGCGCCCTCGGGCAGTTCAAGTCCGTCCTCGATGCCCTTGAGGCCCGCGGCGAGCAGGACCGAGAACGCGAGGTAGGGGTTGGCTGCCGAGTCCATGGCGCGATACTCCACGCGCGTCGACTGGCTCTTGCCCGGCTTGTGGATGGGGATACGCACCAGGGCTGACCGGTTGTTGGAGCCCCAGCAGACATACGACGGCGCCTCGGCCCCGCCCCACAGGCGCTTGTACGAGTTGACGTACTGGTTGGTGATCGCGGTGATCTCGGGGGCGTACTTGAGCAGACCCGCGATGAACTGACGTGCCACCGGCGACAGGTTGTGGTCGGCGCCGGCCTCGTAGAACGCGTTGCGATCGCCCTCGAACAGGCTCAAGTGGGTGTGCATGCCGGAGCCTGGGCCGTCGAACAGCGGCTTGGGCATGAAGGAGGCGAAGATGCCCTGCTCGAGCGCGACCTCCTTGATGACGGTGCGGAACGTCATGATGTTGTCCGCCATGGACAGCGCGTCGGCGTAGCGCAGGTCGATCTCGTTTTGGCCCGGGCCTGCCTCGTGGTGCGAGAACTCGACCGAGATACCCATGGACTCGAGCATGGTGATGGCCTCGCGGCGGAAGTTGTGCGCGGTGCCGCGAGGCACGTTGTCGAAGTAGCCGGCCTTGTCGACGGGCTTGGGCGCCTCGCCGGGCTGCGGCTTTTCCAGCAGGTAGAACTCGATCTCGGGGTGCGTGTAGAACGTGAAGCCCTGCTCCGACGCCTTGTCCAGGGTGCGCTTGAGCACCTGACGAGGGTCGGACAGCGCGGCCTCGCCGTCGGGCGTCTGGATGTCGCAGAACATGCGAGCGGCCCCCTGACGGGCGCCGCGCCACGGCAGGATCTGGAACGTCGACGGGTCCGGGATGGCGAGCATGTCCGCCTCGTACACGCGCGTCAGGCCCTCGACGGCCGAGCCGTCGAAGCCGATGCCCTCGCTGAAGGCGTTCTCGAGCTCCGCGGGAGCGATCGCCACCGACTTCAGTACACCCAACACGTCGGTGAACCACAGCCGGATGAACCGGATGTCCCGCTCCTCGACACTGCGGAGCACGTATTCCTGCTGCTTGTCCATGCGCCCATCCTGCCCTATCCATGTGACATCCGCGTAACGCCTGGCACGCGCGTGGCGCCCGGGGCCCGCCTATTAGGCTGGCCGCATGTCAGACCTCCGCATCGCGCTCGCCCAGGTCAACCCCTGCGTGGGCGATATCGCTGGTAATGCCGCACTTGTGCTCGACCGGTGCCGCGCCGCCGAGGCCGCCGGCGCCCGCCTGGTGGTGTTCCCCGAGATGGTGATGACGGGCTACCCCATCGAGGACCTCGCATTGCGCGAGAGCTTTCAACGTGCCGCGGCAGGCGCCGTCGAGTCGCTGGCAGCCGACCTCGACGCCGCTGGCCTGGGCGACCTCACGGTGATCGTCGGCACGCTCGGCGTCGCGCACTCGGGCCGCCCGTTCAATCAGGCGGCGGTCCTCACGGGCGGTGCGGTCGTGGCGCGCTACAACAAGCACCACCTTCCCAACTACGGCGTCTTTGACGAGCGTCGCATCTTCGCCGCGGGCGAGGATCCCTGCGTGGTCGAGGTGGAGGGGCGCCGCGTCGGCGTGGTGATTTGCGAGGACATCTGGGTCGATGGCGGGCCCGTCGACCAGGTTGCCGGCGAGGGCGTCGACCTCATGGTGGTCCTCAACGGCTCCCCCTTCGAGGAGGGCAAGGGGCGCGTGCGCACCGACCTGGCACGCCGTCGCGCGGCCGAAGTCGCCGCCCCCCTGGCCTACGTGAACCTGTGGGGCGGTCAGGACGACCTCGTCTTCGACGGTCACTCCTTCATCGTCGGCGCCGACGGCGCCTGGCTGGCCAACGCGCCCGGCTTCGAGGACGCGCTGCTCACCTGGGATCTTCCTGCGGCCGATGCCGTGGCTGCGCCAGGCTCGGTCGTGGACTTCGCGTCGGACACCGAGCAGGTGTATTGGGCCTGCGTCACGGGGCTGCGCGACTACGTCGTCAAGAACGGCTTCCGCTCGGTCATCCTGGGGATGTCCGGCGGCATCGACTCGGCCCTGACCGCGGCAATCGCCGCCGACGCCATCGGGGGCGACAACGTGGTGGGCGTGTCCATGCCCTCGTCGTTCTCGTCCGAGCACTCCAAGGACGACGCCGCCGACCTCGCCAAGCGCCTGGGTGCCGACTACCGCGTCGAGCCCATCGCGGCCATCGTCGATGCCTACCAGACCCAGCTGGCGCTCACCGGGGTGGCGGAGGAGAACCTGCAGGCCCGCGTGCGTGGCGTCATCCTCATGGGAATCTCCAACCGCGAGGGCCACCTGGTGATCGCGCCGGGCAACAAGTCGGAGCTGGCGACGGGCTACGCGACCATCTACGACGCGGGCTCGATCGGCGGCTTCGCTCCCCTCAAGGACGTGGACAAGTCGCGAGTATGGGAGCTGGCGCGCTGGCGCAATGCCCTCGCCGCCGAGCGCGGCGAGGTCGAGCCCATTCCGGTCAACTCGATCGAGAAGCCGCCGAGCGCCGAGCTGCGTCCCGGTCAGACCGACCAGGACTCCCTGCCAGCCTATGACTTGCTCGACGAGGTGCTCGATGCGTACGTCGAGCACGCCGAGGGCCGTGAGGAACTGCTGGCGCGCGGTTTCGACGAGGCCGTGGTCGACCGCGTCCTCCAGCTGGTGGATCGTGCCGAGTGGAAGCGCCGACAGTACCCGCCGGGCCCCAAGGTCACCGCGCTGGCGTTCGGCCGCGACCGTCGCCTCCCCATCACGAGCCGCTGGCGAGAGGTGTAGCCAGCCCGGCCACGGCATCGGCCGTCTGCCTCCGCCCTCCGATGCCGCAAATGGCCACATCTGCGGCTCCACCGGGCCTTGGGTTCTAGTTTCCAGTGCAACACCTCTGTTTTCGGAGGTGGCGGATGACGTATCCGCGTGCTGTTCGTGTTCAAGCTCTGGTGCTGATGGGTGCAGGGCGTCGTGTCCGTGATGTGGCCGTCGAAGTCGGCGTGCCGTTCAAGACGGTCGAGAAATGGTGGCGAGACTGTGGCGGCGTGAAGCCTTCAGTCTCGAACAAGCCTCGCCG
>NZ_BBRL01000010.1:197833-198862 GCF_002090135.1 Demequina sp. NBRC 110055
TTATCGTCGTCTCAGCGTTGTCGAGCGTGAACGTATTCATGCTGGGATGGAGCGTGGCGAGTCGATCCGACAGATCGCTCGCGCGATAGGCCGCTCGCCCTCGACGGTGTTGCGTGAGATCCGCGCCAACCTCAAACATCAGCGCTATCGGCCACGAAAGACGCGTGGCAAGGCACGCACAACGCCATGGAACTACTCTCCGCATCGCGCTCAGATCCGTGCCGATAAGCGTGCGGCCAGACGCCGTCGCATACCCAAGCTGGTTGCCAATGAGTGTCTGCGTGACGAGGTCCAAGCCAGACTGTTCCTCAAGCACAGCCCCGAGCAGATCAGCGACAGGCTGCGTGAAGACTTCCCCAACGATCCGGAGATGTGGGTGTCACACGAGACCATCTATCAAGCGATCTACGTCCAGGGACGAGGCGAACTGCGTCGTGAACTGGCGGCGTGTCTACGCACCGGTCGAGCGTTGCGTAAACCCCATCGCAGTGGTCCCAAGCGTCAAGGCCGCATCAAGGACATGGTGCTCATCAGCGAGCGTCCAGCCGAGGCCGAGGACCGAGCCGTGCCAGGCCACTGGGAAGGTGACCTCATCACCGGCAAAGCCAACCAGTCCGCGATCGGCACCCTCGTGGAACGCTCGACCGGGTTCGTGATGCTGCTACACCTGCCCGACGACCACGGCGCCCTGGCCGTTCAAGACGCCATGATCGACGCGATGATGAGCCTGCCCCACCAGCTACGCAAGACCGTCACCTGGGACCAAGGCATCGAGATGGCCGGCCACGCCGCCATCACGCTCGCCACCGACGTGCCGATCTACTTTTGCGACCCCGCCTCACCCTGGCAGCGAGGCTCCAACGAGAACACCAACGGACTTCTACGCCAGTACTTCCCCAAAGGCACCGACCTGTCGGGCTACCACCCCGACTACCTCGAATACGTCGCAAACCAACTCAACGACCGACCTCGCAAACGCCTGGGCTGGAAGACCCCCAAAGAACGACTACGAGAACTACTGTCAGACCC
>NZ_BBRL01000011.1 GCF_002090135.1 Demequina sp. NBRC 110055
CCCGACCAACCCACACGGTGTTGCACTAGCAAACTGAATCCGCCGGCGCGACGAGCCGCAGATGTGGCCATTTGCACCCGTGGTGGGCGGCCTAGAGTGGAGACCATGAAGAAGGTCAGGATCCACCACTTCGCCGAGATGAAGGCGCGCGGCGAGAAAATCACCATGCTCACCGCCTACGACTACGCGACCGCGAAGGCCTTCGACGCCGCGGGCGTGGACATGCTCCTGGTGGGCGACTCGATGGGCGACAACGTCCTCGGCATGGACTCCACCGTGCCGCTCGAGCTCGACGAGATGATTCCGTTCGCCCGTGCGGTCGCGCGCGGCGCCGACCGCGCCTTCGTGGTCGCCGACCTCCCGTTCGGCACCTACGAGGTCTCCGCCGAGCAGGCCGTCGCGTCCTCGATTCGCATGATGAAACTCTCCGGCGCGCAGGCCATCAAATTCGAGGGCGGCCGGCGCATCGCCGCGCAGGTCAAGGCCGTGACCGATGCCGGCATCCCCTTTTGCGGCCATCTGGGCTTCACGCCGCAGTCCGAGAATGCCCTCGGCGGCCACCGCGTCCAGGGCCGCGGCGAGCAGGGGCTGCAGGACCTCATCGCCGACGCCCTCGCCCTGCAGGAGGCCGGCGCGTTCGCCGTCGTCCTCGAGATGGTCGTCGACGGTGCCGCGCGCGCCGTCACCGAGGCACTCGACATCCCCACGATCGGCATCGGCGCCGGCTCCGGCACGGACGGCCAGGTGCTCGTGTGGCTCGACGCCCTCGGCGTGGGCGACTGGCATCCGAAGTTCTCGCGCCAGTTCGCGGCGGTGGGCCAGGCCATGACCGACGGCGCCGCACGCTACGTCGCGGCCGTCAAGGGCGAGGAATTTCCCGCCGCCGAGCACACGTTCGACTCGTAGTCCCCGACCACGCTGATCGCGCACCGACGCGCGACCGACAAGGAGGAATCATGCCCACTCTCGCCATCATCGGAGCCGGCCCCGGGCTCGGCGCCGCCGTCGCTCGCCGCTTTGGCCGCGAGGGCTTCTCCGTCGCCCTCATCGCCCGCGACGAGGCCAAGCTGGACGAGCTGGTCGCCGAGCTGGGCCGCGACGGCGTCCAGGCCCGTCCGTATCTGGCCGATGTGCGTAATGGCCGTCAGCTCGAGGCCGCGTTGGCTGCGGCAGCGCAGGAGCTCGGCCCCATCACCGCGCTGCAATACAGCCCCCTGCCGTCGCGCGACTACCTCAAGCCGGTGCTCGACACGGATCCCGCACTTGCCCTTGAGGCGCTGCGGTTTTCCGCACTAGGCCTCATGCACGCCGCTCGTGCGGTGTTGCCGGCCATGCGCGAGGCCGGCGACGGCTCGATCATCCTGATCAACGGCGGCACCTCGGTGAAGTCGCGCGCGGGCTTCGCGGGCACGTCGATCGCGTTCCCCGCCGAGACCGCCTACGGCGAGATGCTGCACGAGGCGCTCACCGACGAGGGCATACGCGTGCGCCAGCTGGTCATCCCCGGCGCGATCCCCAAGCTGCAGCTCGACAACGGTATCGACGACGTCGCGGAGCGCATCTGGCAGCTGCACGCCGTGCCCGGCGAGTTCCGCGACATGCTCATCCCGCTCGAGGACGGGCGCGAGTAGAGCGTTCAGGCGTCCAGGCGGCCTGGGCGTCCGCCGGGTGCTCCCTGCGAGCCACTCAATGCCCGCTTCTTCGCGAAACCGAGCACTCAATGCCTCGCAGGGCGCTCGCCAGTCGCGCTACGACCCCTCGCGCCACTCTTTGTCGTCCTCGTCCCAATCCTTGGTGCGCTGCGCGGCCTTCTCGAGCGCCTGCTCGGCCTCCGCGCGGGTGGGATAGGGGCCCATCAGGTTCTCCCATGAGCTGCGCTTGCCCTCTTCGACCTCGCGCGTCTTCGTGTTGAACCAGAACTCGGTTTCGCTTGTCATGTCTGCTGCCTCCATGAATAGACTGCCAGGCATGAGCCCCGTGCGCGAGAACATCAGCAAGGGCGTCGTGTCGCCGTGGAGGGATGTCCCCAAGGACATTGCCCGCCCCGAGTACGTGGGCCGCAAGCGCGCCGCGTCATGGGACGGCGGCGACGTGCACTCCCCCGAGACCATCGAGAAGATCCGCATCTCCGCCAAGATCGCCGCGCAGGCGCTCGCGGAAGTTGGCCGCCACGTGCAGCCGGGCGTGACCACTGACGAGCTGGACCGCATCGGACACGAGTTTGTCCTCGACCACGGCGCCTACCCGTCGACCCTCGGATATCCGGGCGCCGCCGGGCGCCCTCCGTTCCCGAAGGCCCTCTGCACGTCCGTGAACGAGGTCATCTGTCACGGCATCCCCGACTCGACCGTCGTCCAGGAGGGCGACATCGTGAAGGTCGACATTACGGCCTTCAAGAACGGTGTCCATGGCGACAACTGCGGATCGTTCATTGCCGGCGAGGGATCGTCGGAGGCGCACCAGCTCGTGGAGGTGACCCACGAGGCAATGATGCGCGGCATCAAGGCTGCCCGCGTGGGCCGCGAGGTCAACGTCATCGGCCGGGTCATCGAGAAGTACGCGGCCCGGTTTGGTTACGAGTCCGTACGCAACTACACCGGTCACGGGGTGGGGCCCGCCTTCCACACGGGCCTCGTCATACCCCACTACGACGCCGCGCCCTACCACGACGACGTCATTGAGCCCGGCATGGTTTTTACCGTCGAGCCGATGCTGTGCATGGGGTCGGAGGAGTCCGACGAGTGGGACGACGGCTGGACTGTCGTCACCAACGACGGCTCGTGGGTGGCTCAGTTTGAACACACGATCGTCATCACCGAGGAAGGCCCGGAGGTCCTGACACTGCCATGAGCAAGCACATCGCACTCGGCGTCGACATCGGCGGCACCGGCATCAAGGCCGCCCCCGTCAATCTCAAGACCGGGGAGTTCACCCAGGAGCGCTACCGCGTGCCGACCCCGGACCCTGCGACCCCAGAGGCCGTGGCAAAGACCGTCGCCAAGTGCATCGCGCGCTTCGAACCCGGGCGCAAGACCGCGGTGGGCGTGGCGTTCCCCGGTGTGGTGCAGGACGGCGTCGTCAAGACCGCCGCCAACGTCGACGAATCGTGGATCGGCACCGATCTTCGCCAGATCATTCGTGACTACTCCGGTCACGATGTGTACGTGCTCAACGACGCGGACGCCGCGGGCTTCGGCGAGCACCACTTCGGCGCCGCGCACGGCCGCGACGGATCCGTGTTGATGACGACGCTCGGCACCGGCATCGGCACTGCGTTGATCGTGAACGGCACTCTCGTGCCCAATCTCGAGATGGGCCACATCCTGATCGACGGCGAGGATGCCGAGATCATGGCGGCAGAGTCCGCCCGTGATCGTTTTGGCCTGGACTGGGAGGGCTGGACCGCGAATCTCCAGAAGTACTACTCGGAGATGGAGCGGCTGCTGTGGCCCGACCTCATCATCGTCGGTGGCGGCGTATCAAAGTCGCACCACATGTTCCTGCCGCACCTCAAGCTACGCTCCCCCATCGTCCCCGCCGAGCTGCGCAACGGCGCCGGCATCGTGGGCGCTGCGGCGTTCGCCCATGAGGCGTTCCAGCGCGACCAGGAGAGGAAGAAGGCCGCCGACAAGGCGGAAAAGAAGGCGGAGCAGAAGAAGGCCGAGAAGGCCAACGACTAAACGCAGCGACGGGTCTTAGTCGACGCGCCCCTCGTCCGTACCGCCCTTGCGGGCGGCGCGCCACCTGCGGCCCTGGCCCGGCAGGGGTCGGACGGGACCCACGGTGCGCCGCGGCACGGGCTGACCCGCGCCAGTACGTGCGAGATGCGGAGCCCTCGGCGTGACGGCAACCATGCCGGGCA
Organism: Demequina sp. NBRC 110055; assembly: GCF_002090135.1. GTDB lineage: Bacteria > Actinomycetota > Actinomycetes > Actinomycetales > Demequinaceae > Demequina. The sequence goes on from NZ_BBRL01000011.1 coordinate 3,863, forward strand.
CCATTGCGGTCAGCGCCACGAGCATGTACCACCCGCCCTCGACGAGGAGGCGCGACTCCGACAGGGCTTGCACCCCGAGCGCCGCGATCAGCAGCGCCCATGCGACCGGTATCCACGACGAGTGACGTTCGCCGCGCTGCACCACGCGCCATGACCGGAAGAACACCGATCCCACGAGCACCACAAGCAAGATCAGCCCGACGACGCCCAACTGCAGCCATGAGTCGAGGAACGCGTTGTGCGCGTGAGTCGCGCGTTCGGTGGTCTGGTCAACGATGCTGGCGTACGGGTCTGACCACACGGGCCAGTACCCCACGAATCCCCAGCCTTCGACCCGGTCACTCGCGACCGAGATCACGCGCTCCCAGATCTCGGTGCGGTTGGTGAGGTCGGAGTCGCGGTCGAGCATGGCGAGCACGGCGTCCTTGTACCGGTACGACATCCATCCCACGACCGCGGCTGTACCCAGCAGGTACAGCGATACCGTGGTGCGGGCGTGGGTGTCGGCGTGGCGGACGACCACGGCGACGCCGAAGAGGACCGCGACCACCAGCGCCATCACGGCCACCGTCGCCGACTGGGTGAGGAGCAGCACGGCCGCCGAGACGGCGAGGGTAATGAAGGCGTTACGTCGGCTCACCCGGCGCTCGAGGTACAGCATCAGCGCGAGGATGGCGGTGAGCAAGGCGATGGCGGCGAACGGGTTGCGATTGCCCACGAAGCCCTGGATGGGGCCGCCCTCAAGCAGGTGGTTCTCCGACCACATGAACGGTGAGGTCTTCTCGGTGAGCCCCGCCAGTCCCGTGAGATCGGACACCAGGGGCCGTACCTCGTCGCGGATGAAGGCCGCCACGATCAGTTCGAACGACACACCCAACAGCAGTGACCACTGCAGGCCGCGGTAGAGCAGTTCGAGGAAGCGCGAGGTACCGAAGTTTTGGACCGTCACGATCGCGACATAGGTCGTGGCGACCGTGACCAGTGCCGCGAGCGCCGTGACCGCGGGAGTGACCGACCAGATCACGCTCAGCCCGGTCAGCGCGACAAACGCGAGCACCACGACGGAGAGCTTGACGCGGGCGGCCGAGGTACGAAAAGCAATCGCGACGGCGGTGACGGTCACTACGGCAAGCACCGAGTACAGCGCCATGCCGAGGAGGTAGCGGAAGCCTTGACCGGACACGAGAAAGACCACGGACCACACGGCGACGGCCTCGCGACCGTGCGTGGACGCGAGCCAGCGCAGGGCTCTCTCGCGGGCCGTAGCCGTCTCCATCTCGCGTCCTCCTCTAGGCATCTCACCACGGGTGTCTGGCGGTCAGCGCAGGCGACATTGGACGCGCGATCACCAGGCGGCAGCACGGCCCGCCCTGGTGAGACCTTTCTCGCAGTGTAGCCGGGCGAGCCTGAGAGCGCGCGGGAGCACGCGGTAGACACCGTCACACCTGTCTCGTCAACGCACGGCAAGCGGCAGATGTTTCCCGGCGAGTCGTGCGCCGTCGCGTGACATTTGTGTCGTTTTCATGGCATCATGAATCCGATGCGTGAATGGCGCGCCGCTTCCCCCCCGATGCGTGCAGCGCCTCGATGGCATCCGACCCCGGTGTCGCTAGCCCCCCTTGCGACGCCGGGGTCGTCTCATGTCTACGGCCGGTCAGGCGATCGCCCCTCTAGAGTGCCGCTATGAGTTTCGCCGCCAGCCCCAGGTTGAGCCACGCCCTCGCACGACTCGAGCCGCTGTCTCCTGCCCACACCGAGGATTTAGCCGCTGCCGTGGCCGTCGAAGACCTGTGGCGCACCTGGGTGACGTCAGTGCCGTCTCCCGACGACATGCGTGACGAGATCGACCGGCGCGTGGCGCTTCAGACGGCGGGCTCGATCGCCGCCTGGGCCATCATCGACCCCCGCCGCGACCGCGCCGTGGGGATGACCACCTATCTCAACCTCGACGAGGACAACCGGCGGCTCGAGATTGGATCGACGTGGATCGGGCGGGAGGCACAAGGCACCGGGGTCAATCCCGCCGCGAAGGTGCTGCTCCTCACCCGCGCGTTCGAGGATCTGGGATGCCATGCCGTCGAGTTCCGCACTCATTGGCACAATCATCAGTCGCGCGCCGCCATCGCGCGGCTGGGAGCCAAGCAGGATGGCGTGCTGCGCGCCCACAAGGTGATGCCGGACGGCACGCTGCGTGACACCGTGGTGTTCTCGATCATCGCTCCCGAGTGGCCCGCCGCGCGCGCGGCCCTCAGCGCGCGACTCAGCCGCTACCTGTAGCGGACCCGGTCACTCGACCCCGCCGACCTCCTCGCCGGGTTCAAAGTTGCCCTCGGCGACGTCCTCCCAGAACTGCGGAAGCTCCTCCTCGGTCAGCAGCACGGTCGAGCCGACGCCGTCGACGCTGTAGCCCAGCGACGTGATGGGCGGCGTACCCGTCACGGCCTCGCCGCCCAGCCCCGCGCGCAGGTCGAGGGCGATGGACGCGAGGCCGAGGAAGCTCGTGCCCTCATCCACACGGAAGGCGCCCAGCGTGGCGCTGGTCACCGGGAGGAGCTTCGTGGGGTTCAGGAGCGTGGCGGGGTTCAGGATCTCCTCCGCGACGGCAGCGACCACCTGGCGCTGGCGCTCGGCACGGCCGATGTCGCCGAGCGGGTCCGAGTACCGCATGCGCGAGAAGGCCAGCGCCGTCTCGCCGTCGGCGACGTGGCAGCCGGCCTCCCACTCGAGCCCCGACTTCTCGTCGCTGACGTCCTCGTCGTAGCACAGCTCCACACCGCCGACCGCGTTCACCATGTCCTCGACACCGGTGAGCCCGATCTCCATGTAGTGGTCCATCGTGAGGCCCGTCAGGTCCTCGACGGTCTCGACGAGTAGTTGCGGGCCGCCAAAAGCGAACGCCGCGTTGATCTTGTTCGAGTTGTAGCCCGGGATCGCCACGTACGAGTCGCGCGGGATCGAGATCAGCGCGACCGGCCCCGACTCGGGCTTGTGCAGCACCATGATGGTGTCCGTGCGCGCGCCCTCCGTGCCGTCGTCGCCGTCCCACCCTTCGCGGGAGTCCGACCCCACGATCAGGGTGGTGGTCCCCGGCGTGTTCTGCGCACCCGAGAGCGCATCCACGTGGTTGATCTGTCCATTGACCCAGATCGCGAACACAAGCACGAGGCCCACCAGAATCGCGAGCAGGATCCACGCCCACCGGCAACACCGGTGCTTGCGTCGAGGCTTGGACGGCAGACCGCCGGCGGCCGATGCCGTGGCCGGCTGGCCGTCGCCGCCGTACGCTCCGTAGGACTGACCGGAGTGAGGCTGCTGCGGGCGCTGTTGCGGGTACGGCGCGGGCTGCTGAGGTGAGGGCTGGTGCGCAGTCGCCATGGCACGCGTGGGATCCACGGGAGGCTCCACCGCGCTGCGGGAACGGCGATCCGGGGAGACGGGTATACGTGTCGACACGCGCTGGGGCCGCGGCGGCACCGAGGGTGGCATCGGACGGCTCGTGCTGCGCGGCGTCTCTCGCTCGTCGTCGTGGGTCACGTCCCTGAGGGTACCCGCCCCTCGCTCACAGGTCGGGGAGGCGGCGGCGACGACGTGACCACGTGTGCCTGGGACCGTCGACCCCTCGCCTCGGGTCACGGGGCGTGCCAGGGTAGTCCCATGGCCGACTCGTCCAGCCTCTTTCCAGGCGCGCAGTTCATCTCGACCGTGCTCGAAACCCTGGAAAAGAAGACCACCATGAGCGGGAGTCTTGCCCGCGTGTACCTCATGCGTGCCGCCATGGCAGGAGCAATCATCGGCATCATGTACCTCACCGAGTTCGCGGTGTTTGCCGCCTTCGGCCACGGAGAACTCGAGGGAATCGGGCACCTCGTCGGCGCCGCCACGTTCGGCTTCGCGCTTGTGTTCATCTACTTCAGCAAGTCCGAGCTGCTCACCTCGAACATGATGATCGTGTCCATCGGGCGCTATTACAAGGCGGTCAGTTTCCTCCGGGGCCTGCGCCTGCTCGCCCTGTGCTACGCCGGCAACTTCCTGGGCGGCCTGGTGATCGCGCTGGCGGTCGCGGCGTCGACGCTGGGCGCGGGTGACGTCGGTGAGTCGATCTCCACCACGGTCGACACCAAGCTCGCGTATGTCGCCGACGGCGCCGCGGGGTGGTCGGACCTGTTCGTGCGCGCGATCTTGTGCAACCTGATGATCAACCTCGGCATGCTGATGATCTACAACGGCATGATCAAGAACGACCTGATGAAGGCCGTCGCGATGATCTCCACGGTGTTCGTGTTCGCCTTCGTCGGCTTCGAACACTCCGTTGCCAACACGGTGTTGTTCACCATCGCCGCGTTCCAGGGGGGCCTCGACTGGGGCCTCGCGCTGGGCAACCTCGCCATCGTGCTGGTCGGCAATCTGGTCGGCGGCGGCCTGCTCATCGGCTGGTATTACGCCTACGCCAACGACGACCGTCGCCACCTCAGCCGTCGCGCACGCGGCTCGGCCTAGGGCCGATACCCAGCCACGGCATCGGCCGCTCTGTTAGGCCCTCTTGATCTTCTCGATGGCCTTGCCCTTGGCGAGCTCGTCGACGATCTTGTCGAGGTAGCGCACCTTCTGGACGAGCTGGTCCTCGATGTCCTCGACCCGGTAGCCGCAGATCACCCCGGTGATGAGCCCGGCGTTCGGGTGGAGCGTGGCCGCGTCAAAGAACTCGGGAAACGTCGACTCGTCCGCCGCGTAGGCGTCGATCTGCGCCTTGTCGAAGCCCGTCAGCCAGCTGATGACCTCGTCAAGCTCCGCCTGGGTGCGCCCCTTGCGCTCGACCTTCTGGATGTACATCGGATAGATCGAGGAGAAGGTCATCGAGTACATGCGCTGGCTCATGGGATCAGCGTAACCGGGGACAAGTCAGGCGATCGGACCCTGGGTGAGGGTCGCCGTCGCGCTGTGCTGCTGGCCTGCCGCGTCCGTCCACGAGACATCGACGCTGTCCCCCGGCTCCCTGGTAGTGAGCGCCGCCGTCAGGTCGTCGGCACCGGTGATGTCCGCACCGTCGAGAGCGGTGATGGTGGCGCCGCGCTCCAGCCCGATGGCCGCAGCCGGCGTGTCCGCGTAGACGCCTAGCACCGTGGCGCCACCCGTCGCGGTCTGACCGTACTGCGCCGTAGCGCCGATGGCGACGCCCAGCATGGCGGGGTAGCCGATCGTGACGGTGCCGGACTCGTCCCCCGCCTGGATCTGAGCGGCGATGGCGAGGGCCTCGTCGATGGGTACCGCATAGGCGATGGTGGTCGCCAATCCGCTCGAGGCCGCGGTCGTCATCCCGACCACCTCGCCCTCGTCGTCGAGCAGGGCTCCGCCGGAGTCACCGCCGACGACATCGGCCTCGAACTCGATCATGGAGTCGAGGGTCTCCCCCGCCACCGCGTACTCGGACGAGGTGGTGACGGACGCGTCGAGGTCGGTGATCGCGCCGTCGGCCGCCATCAGGACGCCGCCGCCCTCGGCGTTGCCGACCGCGGTGACCACCTCGCCCACGCTGGCGTCGTCGTCGTCGATCGTGACGGTGCTCAGCCCGCTCGCGTCATCGAGTTGCAGGAGCGCCACGTCCTCGGTCGCGTCGGTGCCGACCAGGTTCGCCGTGTACGTCTCCCCGGTGGAGCCCACGGTGACGGTGATGTCGGTCGCGCCCTCGACGACGTGATTGTTGGTCAGGATCAGTCCGTCGCTGGTGAGGACCATGCCTGTGCCCGCCGCCTCGGCTGCTTCATAGCCCAGGACGGTGTCGATCATCACGAGCCCGGTGGCCTCGGCGTCGCTTGCGGCCGTCGCCTCGGCCTGCGTCGACGCGACGCCCGTCCAGGTCTGCGCGTCGCCGGGCACGGCGGTGACGCCCTGCTGTCCTTGTGCCAGCCACGCCTGGTACCACTCCTGGTAGAGCTCCTCCCAGTCGGGGCTCGCCTGGTCGCGACCGGCGACCCGGGCCGCAGCCGAGGTGGATCCCTGCGCGGAAGCGACACCCGCAGCGTGAGCCGCCGCGGCATCGGCCGGCGTTTGTCTGGGCGCCCGCACGATCACGCCGGTGGCGACCGCGCCGACGGCCAAGGCCGCGACCGCCGATGCCGCGAGGGCCTTCCGGGCGCGCCCGCGACGCCGTGGTGCGGGTGAGGTGGTGGGTCGGTCGTCGACGTGGTCGTCCATGGCATCCTCCTGGCTGGTGTCCTGGTCTCTAGTTCAGGACGCCCAGCCGGGAGGCGGCAGGGAGAATGCTCAGAAGTGGCTCAGAGTGGTGGCCTCGTCCGCTTGGAGGGCGTCGACCAGCAGGCCGACAAGGGCCTCCATCTGGACGTCGACCTGGCTGGTCACCTCGTCCTCCGCGGCGCCGTCCAGGGCTCGCGCGGCAAGTCCAGACTTGCTGTCGATGAGTTCGGCGATGCGCGAGTCGATGGTCTGAGCGGCAAGAATGCGCCACGCCGTGACCGGCTCGGATTGGCCGATGCGGTGGATGCGGTCGATCGCCTGCGTCTGTTCCGCATCGGTCCAGGACAGCTCCGCGAGGACCAGGTTGGAGGCGACCTGAAGGTTCACGCCCACGCCCGCCGACATCAGCGAGCAGACGATGACGGAGACCTCGGGGTCCTCGGTGAACGCCTTGATGCTCGCCTCTCGCGCCTTGGCGCTCTGGTCGCCGCGCAGCGTCACGAACCGGATGCCACGCTCGGTGAAGACCTGCTGTGCCTCGTCCATGACGTCGATGTGCTTGGCGAAGAACACCACCTTGCCCGCGTGGTGCACCAATTGGGCCGTGTAGTCCGCGGCGAGAGACGCCTTCGCCTGGCCAATGCGCCGCACCATCGAGAACACGTTCTCGCCGAGCTTCTTGTCGCTCGAGTCCTTGAGTTCCGCGGCCGCGATGCGCCGCGCGAGATCGAGGTCGATGCCGTCGGTGAGGTCTGTGTGAGTGCCGGTCGACTCGGGTCGGGCCGCGAGCGCGCGGCGGTATTGCTCGACCATACGCGCAGCGAGGGCGGTCTCGGCGGCGCGAATGGAGCGCCCCTCCGGGCCGTCGAGTTCGACCGCGAGGTCGGCGACGCGGCGCGCAGGAATGTCCGCCGCCACGTCGACCTTTCGGCGGCGCACGATGCCCTGGGACACCACCGCGGCGCGGGCCGCCGCGTAGAAGCCGCGGTCCGTGGGGATCAGCCCCGTCTCTTCGAGCGCGTTGATAAGCGAGCCCAGCGGCTTGTCCGCGTCGATCCACCCGAGGAACTCCCAGATGGCACGGAAGTCGTCGACATCGTTGATGAGCGGTGTGCCGGTGAGGGCCATGAGGAGGGGGCGGGGGGTGCGCTTGCGGATGCGGTCGGCCAGGCCAAGGACGTGCTGGGAACGCTGCGAGGTCTTGTTCTTGATGAAGTGCGCCTCGTCGACCACCATGCCGCGGAAGCCGTGGTCGGCAAACCAGCCGACGTGACGGTCGAGCACCGCATAGTTGACGATGATGACGTCGGCGAAGGCGTCGACCTCGTCACCGTCGCCGTGGACGACCGTGGCCGTGCGGTGCGGGGTCCACAGCGAGACCTCGCGCGCCCAGTTCATCTTGACGACGTTGGGGGCGACCACGAGCAGGGGGTACGCGTCGGCTGCCTCGGCCGCCATGAGCGCCTGCGCTGTCTTGCCCAGGCCGGGCTCGTCGGCCAACAGGAATGTGCGGTGACCGGCCGCGGCCGCGGCAACGAGCTGTTCCTGGTGCGGCATGAGGGCGCGGCCACCCGGTGCGCGCAGCGGCGCGGGCAGGGTGTCGCCGTCGGGAAGTTCCATACAGGCGCGCGCACCCGGTGCGTCGCGCTCGAATGCATGGAACAGGGGGTCGAGCAGTTCCCAGCCGGCGAGCCGGCGCGGACGTGCCTGGGCGCGTTCGCGCGCGGCGGTGAAATCGGGCGCGAGGAAGGGGTTGGCGAGCTGGCGTGACAGCGCCGACTGCGGCATGACCTGCTTCGACGTGTCGGCCTTGGGTGCGGACGCCTCCCGTGCCACGGGCTCGTCGGACGCCTCGCGGCCCGCCTTGGCGAGCAGGTTCTCCTTGTATTCGCGAGCCGTCGAGCTCACCCGGGTGTCCTCGGCCAACAAAATGAGCAGCGAGGTGTCGCGCACGGCGACCTTCGCGAGGATGGTCGCGAGGCCGTCCAAGCGCTTGATGGCCTGCTCCCGCTGTGCCGGCGTCAGGGTGGCGTCGGCGTTGACCGCGGCGCGCTCCTCACGGATCAGCAGCGCTGCCACCTGAAACTTGGTGCGCAGGGAGGCGCGGGTGGGCGGGCGCTGGACGGCGCGGTCGATCTCGCGCGCAACGCTCGCGAGGACCTCGAGCAGATCCTTCGGTGTCGCGGGTCCGGTGGACCGGCCTCGCGTCGTTGTACGCCGACTGCCGGCGCCCCCGCGCGCTCGGCCGGACCGGCGCTGCTGCTCGGGTCGTGCCATCTCGCCTCCTCGACGATGTCTTCACCTGTCCGGGCGTCCACCGTGGGTCCGCCCGGGGTGCGGATGAGTTGGCCGGTACGCCGGGTTCTGTCGGGTGCGCGCGTTACCGCCTCGCACCGGGCGACCATCCATCTAGGCCCTGGATTGCTCCAGGGCTCCAGCGACCTACCCGAGAGCATCGGGCGGGCAGCCCTCAAGCGCTCTCTGTCTGGCCTTGCTCCGGGTGGGGTTTACCATGCCGCTTCCGTCGCCGGTCGCGCGGTGAGCTCTTACCTCACCCTTTCACCCTTACCTCCGGCCGAGGCCGAAGGCGGTCTACTCTCTGTGGCACTGTCCCGCGGGTCACCCCGGGTGGCCGTTAGCCATCACCCTGCCCTGCGGAGCCCGGACGTTCCTCGGAACCCTGACGGGTCACGCGGCCGCCTGGCCAACTCATCCGCGCACCCACCTTACCGCGACTGCCCTGCTGTGGGCAGCATTGACGTGCGCACCTGTGCGGCATGGGGCTCACCCACACAGCGCCTACCCTGGTGGACGTGCTGATCCTGCTCCCTCCGTCCGAAGGCAAGACCGCCCCCACCGACGGGTCTCCCGTCGACGTCGCCGCCCTGAGCCATCCCGCCCTGGCCCCCGCGCGTGAGCGGGTCGGCAACGCTTTGGCCAAGGTCAGCGGACAGCGCAACGCGTTCGACGTCCTCGACGTCGGCCCCAGTCTGGGCGCCGAGGTCGAGCGCAACCGCACTCTGTGGGACAACCCCGCCGACATCGCCGCACGGGTCTACACGGGGGTGCTGTACGAGGCCGCGGGTGCCTCGGCGTGGGGCGGCGCGGACCTTGCGCTGGCCGCCGAGCGGATCCGGATTGTGTCGGCGCTCTGGGGCGCCGTCTCCCCCGCCGACCGCATCCCCGCGTACCGGCTGTCGATGTCGACCAGCCTGGGCCGCATCGGCGCCCTCGCGTCGTTCTGGCGCCAGCACCTCGCGACCGAGTTGTCTCACCTCGCCGGCGAGGGACTCATCGTCGACTGCCGCTCGTCGTCCTATGTGGCCGCGTGGCGGCCGACCGGCCATGCGTCCGTCATGGTTCGCGTCGAGCGAGAGATGCATGGGAAGCGGACGGTCGTGAGCCACATGGCGAAGCACACGCGCGGCCTGCTCGCCGGAGTGCTCGCCACGACGGACGAGGCTCCCGAGTCCGGCGCCGACCTCGCCGACGTGGCTCGCGCCCTGCCCGGCTGCATCGACATCGCGCTGACCGATGCCGAGCTCACCATCGTGATCGCGAGCTGAGACGCCGCTAGTGCGTCGGCACCCCGAAGGCCAGCAGGTGACGCTCGGCGATCGTGCCGTCCTCGCGTACCCGCAGCTGGAGCAGCGTCAGTGACGCCGGCTGGGGCCACATGCGCGCCCAGCCATGCACGGGCATGCCCAGTGAGATCGCCACGGCCGTCTTGATCGCGACCGCATGCGAGGCCACGGCCCACGCGCGGGCGTCGTCGCTCCCCTCGGCGCACAGGGACGCGTGCTGACGCGCGGCGTCCTCGATGAAGGCATTCATTCTCAGGCCCACGTCATGCAGCGACTCGCCTCCGGGGGCGCGGTGGTCGCCCAGTCCCCACAGGCGCATGTTCTCGGGCTCTCGTCGCGTGATCTCCGCGCCCGTGAGTCCCTCCCAGTCGCCGAAGTGCACCTCGCGCACGCGCTCCTCGGTCTCGACGTGCGCGCCCACGCGCCGGCCGATCGCGCCACCGGTCTCCTGGGTACGCGTCATCGGCGAGGCGAACACGCGGCTGACGTGCGGCACGCGGTCCCAGTCCTTGCGGCCGATGCGGTAGACGGCATCGGCCGCCTTCGCCGCCTGGACACGGCCGGCGGAGTTAAGCGACGGCCCGACCTCGCCCGAGCCGGACAGCGCGTGAGTGACGGTCATGTCGGTGACGCCGTGGCGCACGAGCACCAAGGTCAGCGGGCTGACGAAGCCCTCCTGACCGAGGTCGTACAGCGAGGCGCCGCGAGCGGGCTCGGGCGCGACGTCTGAACCCGTCTCGTGGGTGTCTCCCGATGCGGCGGACGGAGAGGTCATGCCTAGGCGTCCGCCTTCCGCACCAGGATCCTTCCGCATTCCTCGCAACGCACGATGGCGTCGGGGGCGGCCGACTCGATGGCACGCAGATCCGCGGGGTTGAGCGTCATATGGCAGCCCAGGCATGTCGAGCCGCGCAGCCCCGCCGCGCCCACGCCGCCGTGGTGCGCGCGGAGCTTCTCGTACAGCGCCATCAGCGTCTCGTCGAGTCCCTCGGCTGCGAGCGCGCGCTCGGCCTCGATATCGCCGATCTCGGCGTCGATCGCCGCGATCTGCTCGTCGCGCTCGGCGCTCAGGCGCGTGATGTCCGCGGCAATGGCGTCGCGCTGGGCACGCGCCTCGTCGTGCAGCTTCTCGGCTGCCTCGAGCCGCTCCATGGCCTCAATTTCCACGTCCTCGAGGGCACTTTGGCGGCGCGCCAGCACCTCGAGCTCGCTTTGCAGTGCCTGGAGGTCCTTCGCGGAGCCTTGGCCGGACTCGAGGCGGCCGCGGTCGCGGTCGGCCCTGAGGCGCACCGCCTGCACGTCGTCCTCCGCCTTCGTCACCTCGCGGCGCAGGTCCGAGACTTCGGTGCCGCGCGCGACGGCGTCCTCCTCGAGGTCGGCGGCGCGGCCCGAGAGCTCGCGAATCTGTTCGGTGACGGGCAGGGTGTCGCGACGGTGGCGAGCCTGCTGCAGGCGCAGGTCCGCGTCCTGGACGTCAAGCAGTCGCAGCTGGTCGGCGGCGGGTGCGGTAGGCACGGGTGAGGCTCCTTGTCACGCGGACGCGTCACTCGCCGGTGAGGCGAAGTGCGCGGTCCAGGGGTCGGTGTTGAGGGTGGACACGATCGTGTCGACGCCCGCGGCGTCGGCGACGTGCTCGGCGGCGGCGGTCAGCCACGCCCACTCTGAGGCGTAGTGTGCCACGTCCACGAGGAACGGCCGGCCGTCGCCTAGGTCGGCGAGCTCGCGCGCGTCCGACGCGGGGTGGTGGCGCAGGTCAGCCGTGACGTAGACGTCTGCCCTGGCGGCCTTGGCATCGGCCAGGAATGCGTCGCCCGATCCTCCGCAGACGGCCACCGACGTGACGAGCGCATCGAGGTCGCCGGCCACGCGCACGCCGTGCGCCGTGGCGGGCAGCTTCTTCGCGACGATCTGTGCGAACTCCCCCAAGGTGAGCGGCCCGCCCAGGATGCCGATGCGTCCGGTGCCCTGGGTGGCATCGGCCGACGACGGGATGAGGGGCACAGTCGAGCGCACCCCAAGCGCCTCCGCGAGCGCCTCGGCGACCCCGCCCGAGGCGTGGTCGGCGTTGGTGTGCGCATTGAACAGGCCGATGCCGTGGGCGATGAGTTGGTGCACCACCGCCCCCTTCGAGGTCGTCACCGGCAACTGCTTCGCGCCGCGCAGCAAGAGCGGGTGGTGCGTCACGATCAGGTCCGCATCGACGTCGATCGCCTCCTGCACCACGGCGAGCGTGGGATCGACAGCGAAGAGGATGCGTCGCACGCGCGCCGTCGGGTCGCCGACCGTGAGGCCGTTGACGTCCCATTCCTCGGCGAGCGACGGGGGAAACCTGGCGTCGAGGATCTCGACGATATCTGCGACGGTGGGCATGGCCCTCACGCTACTGGGGTTTGACGCCAGGTGAATGCTCAGACTTCTCGAGCGCGGCCGTGAGTCGGTCGATCTTGCCTTCGAGTTCGGAGATCCGAGCCTGGACCTCCTCGTGCCGCGTGACCTCGCGAGCCTCGTCCTCCCGCTCGTCGGCGCCGCTCGTCAGGGCCACGAACCACGCCGCCACCGAGGCCGTCACGACACCGATGAGGGCGATGCCGACGAGCATCATCATGACGGCGATCACGCGGCCCTCGACGGACACGGGCGAGTAGTCGCCGTAGCCCACGGTCGTGACCGTGACGAAGGCCCACCACAGGGCGTCGCCAAACGTATTGATCGCGGAGTCGGTCACCTCGCGCTCCGCCGCGAGCACGGCGACCGAGCCGATCCACAGCAGGAGCACCACCGACAGCACGACGGCCTGCATGGTCTTCATGCGGCCTCGTGCCGTCGCGAACGCCGTGGCCTGCGTGAAGGCGGTGAGCACCTTCAGGGGGCGTGCCGCGGGAACGAGGACGGCGATGACGTCGATGGGGTGGGTCCACAGGAACCGCCACGACTTCTTCGAGATGATGGTGCGGATGATGAGGTCGGCCAGGAAAATGGCCCAGATGACGCCCTGGACCGTCAGCATCGTGGCGCGCACGGCGCCGGGCAGCGAGTGGAAGAAGATGATGCGACCGGACCACACGCACAGGAAGATCAGGGCGAGGGCCGCCATGGGGGCATCGGTCTTCTGGGCGTAGGCGTCGTACTTGTCGCCCATCGGCTCGGCCATCGCGGCGTTTCCCTTCGGTCGCGGACAGGTGCCTCACGCCATCGTACTGACGGCCGATGCTGTGACTGGGGAGCGCTCGCCGCTCGCTTGGGAGCGGGGCGGGGTGACGGGAGTGGGCCCTGCCGGACTCGAACCGACGACACCTGCGGTGTAAACGCAGTGCTCTAACCAACTGAGCTAAGGGCCCTGGAGTGACCATTGTGGCGCATCACGGCGCGGACGATGTCACACCCCAGTGCGACAGTGCTGTCAGATGAAAGGAGCCGTGATGACAGCCACCGCGACGACACCGACTACCGCGATACGCCCGCGCTGGAGCACCCCAGGTGACGCGCCGCACCCCGTCGCTACCGAGCAGGACATGGCCATGCGCGTCGCACGGCTCGCCATGCCCGGCAGTGGGGCGACCGTCACCCGCCCGGGCGGCGCCTATGAGGTGCGCCGCGTGCCGGGCGGGTGGGTCGTCGAACGCGAGGGCGCATCGCAGCGTTTCCGCCGTGGGGCGGAGGCCGCCCGCGCCCTGTGGGAGTGGCGCGTGTGACCGTGACGCGTCAGTCGAGCGCCGCGATGGCCTCGCGGTAGTCGTCGATGCTGCGCGCCTCACCGGTGGGGTTGCGCACCAACCATCGGACAATGCCCTCGGCGTCGATAAGGAACGTGCCACGCGTGGCTAGGCCCTTATCGTCCGAGAACACGTCATAGGCACGCGCCGCCTCGCCGTGCGGCCAGAAGTCGCTGAGCAGCGACTCGTTAAAGGCGTGCACATCTCCCCACGCCTTCATCGTGTATAGCGAGTCGCACGACACGACCGCAACGGCCACGTCCTTGTCCTCGGACAGGACACCCGCGTCGCGCAGGTCGATGAGCTCGTTCGTGCAGGTGTCGGAAAAGGCGAACGGCACGAATACCAGCAGCAGCGGCTTGCCGCGGAAGTCGGTGAGTGACACGTGGCGACCGTGCTGGTCGATGAGCGAGAATCCCGGCGCGGCGTCTCCCACCGCGGGGTGCGTCACTTCTGCCAACCCTTGTCCACCAGGCGGGTGCAGGACCAGCCGTCTCCGACGACGAAGGTCGAGGTGCCGTGGAGGCCCGCGAGCGACGACGCCTCCTGGACATCGCCGGGAAGCACGTGGCCCTTGGTGCCGGCCTTGGGTGTGAGCAGCCACACCTTGCCACCGTCATCGAGGAGCGATTGGACGTCCATCAGCAGGTCCGCGAGGTCGTCATCGCCGTCGCGGAACCACACGACGACACCATCGGTGACGTCTCCGTAGTCCTCGTCGACGAGTTCTTCGCCCGTGGCATCCGCGAGAGCGGCGCGTAGGGGCTCGTCCACGTCGTTGTCGTAGCCGAACTCCTGCAGGACCATTCCCTTGGTCAGGTCAAACCGGGCGATGACGCTGGTCGCGTCCGTGCCCTCCTGTGTCGCCACAGCGGCGCCGCTCCTCTCGTTGACGATCACACGCGGGTTCGCGCGTTGGAGTCCACAGTAGAGCCCCGCGCGTGACGGTGGCAACGGCGCCACACCGGGCGCGTCAGCGCGGACCCCAGCGTGACAATAGACTGGTCTATCGACAGAATGAGGCGGACGAGGCGGTCACGGCCGCTCCCCCACCCTCCAACTGATAGGGCGCTGCACCCCTGCGCCTGAGAGGAAGTTCACTGGTGGCTTCACACGGCGACATCGACAAGGACCCGAGCGAGACCAACGAATGGCTCGAATCGCTCGATGGGCTGATCGAGGAAGGGGGCGAATCCCGCGCCGAGTATGTGCTCGACCGCATGGTGGAGCACGCCGCCTCGAAGCAGCTCTCGGTCCCGCTGAGCCTCAACACCCCGTACGTCAACACCATCCACGCTGACGACGAGCCCGAGTTCCCCGGCGACGAGGAAATGGAGCGCCGCTACCGCGGCTGGATCCGCTGGAACGCGGCCGTCATGGTCACGCGCGCGCAGGCGGCCGGCAAGGGCGTGGGCGGCCACATCTCCTCCTACGCGTCCGTCGCGACGCTGTACGAGGTGGGCCTCAACCACTTCTTCCGCGGCAAGGACCACCCCGGCGGCGGCGACCAGGTGTACTTCCAGGGCCACGCCGCCCCCGGCGTCTACGCCCGCGGCTACGTCGAGGGCCGCTTCAGCGAGGACGACCTCGACTCGTTCCGTCAGGAGAAGTCCGGCCCCGGTCGCGGCATGTCCTCCTACCCCCACCCGCGCCTCATGCCCGACGTGTGGGAGTTCCCCACCGTGTCGATGGGCCTGGGCCCCGCCTCGGCCATCTACCAGGCGTGGACCAACCGCTACATGCACCTGCGCGGCATCAAGGACACGTCGCAGCAGCACGTGTGGGCGTTCCTCGGCGACGGCGAGATGGACGAGCCCGAGAGCCGCGGCATGCTGCAGCTCGCAGCCCACCAGGGCCTCGACAACCTCACGTTCGTCGTCAACTGCAACCTGCAGCGCCTCGACGGCCCCGTGCGCGGTAACGGCAAGATCATCCAGGAGCTCGAGGCATTCTTCCGCGGTGCCGGCTGGAACGTCATCAAGGTCGTGTGGGGCCGCAACTGGGACCCGCTGCTCAAGCGCGACGAGGATGGCGCGCTCGTCAACCTCATGAACACCGTCCCCGACGGCGACTTCCAGACCTACCGCGCCGAGTCCGGCGCCTTCATCCGTGACCAGTTTTTCGGCGGCGACCCGCGCGCCAAGGAACTCGTCAAGGACATGACGGACGACGAGATCTGGGCCCTCAAGCGAGGCGGCCACGACTACCGCAAGCTGTATGCGGCGTACGCGAAGGCCACCACGGAGGCCAACGGCAAGCCCACCGTCATTCTGGCGAAGACCATTAAGGGCTACGGCCTGGGTTCGAACTTCGCGGCGCGCAACTCGACGCACCAGATGAAGAAGCTCGCGGCGGCGGACCTCAAGGTCCTGCGCGACACCTTCGACATCCCGTTCACGGACGAGCAGCTCGAGGCCGACCCGTACAACCCGCCGTACTACCACCCCGGGTTCGAGGACCCCTCGGTCAAGTACATGCTGGAGCGCCGCCAGGCCCTCGGCGGCTTCGTGCCCGAGCGCCGCGACTCCCGCAAGGACATTGCGCTGCCGGGCGACAAGGCCTACGAGCTCCTGGCCAAGGGATCGGGCAAGCAGGAGGTCGCCACCACGATGGCGTTCGTCCGCCTGTTCAAGGACCTGGTGCGCGACAAGGAGTTCGGCCACCGCGTGGTGCCAATCATCCCCGACGAGGCCCGCACGTTCGGTCTCGACGCGATCTTCCCCTCGGCGAAGATCTTCAACACCAACGGCCAGAACTACCTCCCCGTGGACCGCGAACTCATGCTGTCCTACAAGGAGTCCGAGGCCGGCCAGATCATGCACACCGGCATCAACGAGGCCGGATCCGCGGCCGCGTTCCAGGCCGTTGGCACCGCGTACGCGACGCACGACGAGCCCCTGGTGCCGTTCTACATCTTCTACTCGATGTTCGGCTTCCAACGCACCGGCGACCAGTTCTGGGCCGCCGGTGACCAGATGACGCGTGGCTTCATCATCGGCGCCACCGCGGGCCGCACCACCCTCACGGGTGAGGGCCTCCAGCACGCCGATGGCCACTCGCCGCTCATCGCCGGCACGAACACGTCTGTGGTGCAGTACGACCCGGCGTTCGGTTACGAGATCCGCCACATCGTGCGGGACGGCCTGCAGCGCATGTACGGCAACGACGGTCGCGACCCGAACGTCATGTACTACCTCACGGTGTACAACGAGCCCATCCAGCAGCCCGCCGAGCCCGAGAACGTGGACGTCGAGGGCATCCTCAAGGGCATTTACAAGTACGCCGACGCTCCGGACGGTGACGGGCCCGAGGCCCAGATCCTCGCGTCGGGTGTGGCGGTGCCGTGGGCCCTCGAGGCTCAGGAGTTGCTGCAGCGTGACTACGGCGTGCGCGCCGCGGTCTGGTCCGTCACCAGCTGGAACGAGCTGCGTCGCGAGGCCCTTGAGGCGGAGGAGCACAACTTCCTCCACCCCGGCGAGGAGCCCCGCACCGCGTACCTCACCACCAAGTTGCAGGGTGCGGCCGGCCCGTTCGTCGCGACCAGCGACTACGACCACCTCGTCGCCGACCAGATCCGCGCCTGGGTGCCCGGCGACTACGCGACGCTCGGCGCCGACGGCTTCGGCTTCTCGGACACCCGAGCAGCGGCTCGTCGCTACTTCAAGATCGACGGCCCCTCGACGGCGGTCAAGGTGCTCCAGCGTCTCGCCGCAGCGGGCCAGGTGGAACGCCACCTCGTCCAGGACGCGATCAACCGCTACGAACTGCACGACGTCCGCAAGGGCACGTCCGGTAACGCCGGCGGCGACGCCTAAGCGTCACCTGCCTCACGACGAAGCCCGCTCTCGCCTCGGCGAGGGCGGGCTTCGTCGTGGGGGCGGCCGATGCCGTGGCTGGCTCTCAGCCCCGGCGCGGCTCCCCCGAGTCGTCGCCTGCATCGGTGTCGGGCTCGCTCGTGCCGTTGGCGTCGTCGTCGATGTCGCCGTCCGACGCGTCGCCGTCACCAGCGTCGAGCGCATCGGCGTCTTCGGGCGTACCACGATCGTCAGCCGGCTCGGCGACGGGGAAAGCCTCCTCCCCTGCGGCCATCACCTCGGGGTCAGCTTCGGACTCGCCCGCGAGCTCGGCGTGCGTGGCGTCGGGTGCGGAGTCCGGCGCGCCCGTCGACGGAGCGCTCGTGCCGGTATCGCGCGTGCTCGTGTCCCGTGAGCTCGTGTCGCCCGAGCCCGAGCTTCGTGAACCAGCGGTGCTCGAACCGGAGGAACTGGACGAGCGCCCCGAGCCCTCCCGCGTGCTCCCGTCCGGCTCGGTGCCCGTGCGCCCCTCTTTACGCTCGTCCCGCTCACGCGGCGAGGCGGCCGCCGTGGCGGCAGCGGCATCGGCCGTGGTGCGCGGGTCGCGACGTGCGGCCTCGGGGTCCCCCGTGACCTGCTCGGGCTGCTCCGCCATCGAACCCGAGCGGAACGTCGCCCGCGAGGTGCCGCCCGTCGTGGTGAGGCGATCGGTGGTGGGGTTCGACGCGTGCCGGCGCGAGACGACGAGCGAGCGCGCGGTGTGCACCATCGCCCACGCGATGAGCACCACGGTGAGACCCAGCAGAGCCCACAGCGTGATCGCGAGCGTGCCTACGAAGGCTCCCGCGTGCGCGACACGCACGTAGGCATCGGCCTCGCACCCTCCCGTCGAGCCCTCGAGGTCACCCGCAAAGTGATACGGACCCGTCAGCGGGAAACCCACCGCGTCCCGCACCACCTGCTCGCGCGCGGCCACCGAGTCCTCGCCGGTGAGGTCGAGCTGCCCCGAGTATGGGTCCTGGCCGTTCCACAGTGGGATGGCGAAACCACCGAGCATCAGCGCCGCAGAGGGGCGCGCATCGGTCAGCTCCGCATCGGTGCTCGCGCTCCAGGCCACGGTGTCGTCCTGGGTGACGTCAAAGGGGTCGGTCGCCGAGGTCTGCCCGGGGCCGCGCGGGTCGGGCTCGAGCGACGAGGTCGCCTGGGCGTAGCAGCCGGAACTGAGCGATCCCGTCCCCGTGTACTCCGGGATACCCGTGAGCGCCACGCCTGCACACAAGGCGGCGATCACCATGGCCGTGGCGAAGCGCCCGGTGGCGTGACGCGGCGCGAGGGTCGTCAGCCACGAGGTGAGCGCTATCGACACGGCAACGATGCCGAACAGAGGGAGCCGGTCTGGCGGCGTCACGCCCAAAATCCACAGCAGGGCGGACACCACCACCCCGAGGAGCAGGCCCAACAGGACACCGAGCAGAGGCTTAGGTCGTGGCGTCGTCACCGTCGTCGTCATGCCTCACGCTAACCCGAACGCGAACGAAACGCCTGGAAGAAGGCGACCACGGCATCGGCCTACCGCAGCGCACGTTGTAGGGAACCGACAAATGAACCGTATGATCTCCACATGTCCCAGACACCGGCCCGCGTCGAGACGCTGCGGCGACTGAGGGCCGCGACGGGGCGGCTCGCGACTGCCGCGCTGCGCCGCCTGGACGCCGAGTACCCGTGGTTTAGGGCATTGCCGGCTCAGGAGCGTTCGTGGGTGGGCACGGTGGCGCAGGCCGGTATCTCATCCTTCGTCGCCTGGTATGCCGACCCGCAACACAGCCACCGCAGCGCCACCGAGGTGTTCGCCGCCGCGCCGCCCGAGCTGACGCGATCGGTCTCTCTTCAGCACACCCTGTCGATTGTGCGCACGGTGGTCGAGGTCGTCGAGAGCCACTCAGACGAGTTCGCCTCGCCCGGCAACGAGGTCGAGGTGCGCCAGGCGATCCTGCTGTACTCGCGAGAGATCGCGTTCTCCGCTGCCGAGGTCTACGCGCGCGCCGCGGAATCGCGTGGTGCGTGGGATGCGCGGCTCGAGGCCCTCGTGGTCGACGCGCTGGTACGCGGCGAGGTGGACGATGACGTGCCGTCGCGCGCCGCGGCGCTCGGCTGGAACCCGGGGCCCACCCTCGTGATGGTGGGCACCACTGACGGGGCGCTCGGCGAGGTGCAGTCCGCGGAGCTGCGGCGCACCCTGCGCCGCATCGCTCCTGGTGCGCTGGTCGGCATCCACGGAGAGGACCTCATCGTGATCGCGCGCTCCGACGACGATCACGGCGCACTCACGCGCCAATTACTGACGAGCTTTGGGCCCGGCCCCGTCGTGCTGGGCTCACCTGCCATCACCCTGGTGGAGGTGGCACGAGCCACCCGCGCCGCCGTCGCGGGCGTCGCGGCCGCTCCCGCCTGGTCGCTCGCCCCGCGCCCGGTGGGTGCCGATGAACTCCTTCCCGAACGCGTGCTGGTGGGAGACGCGGCCGCTCGAGAGCGCCTCATCGCGATTGCGTACGACCCGATTCAGCGTGCCGGCGGCTCATTGCAGGAGACCGTGGCGACCTATCTCGACTGCGGGCGCTCCCTCGAGGTGGCGGCTCGGAGCATGTTCGTGCACGCCAACACCGTCCGCTACCGGCTCCGCAAGGTCGCCGAGATGACCGGGTGGGACGTGCTCGCCCACCGCGACGCGCACGTGCTCGAAACGGCGTTCAAACTGGGCAGGCTGCGGGACGCCCGACGCCCGTCGTTGTAGGACACCTACAAATCTGGCCAGGCGAATCCGTGGCGCGGCGGGCGCACGTGGGCGTCCGCGTGGGGGATGCTAGGGAGCATGATTGCCGTTCTTTGTCCCGGTCAGGGTGCGCAAACCCCCGGAATGCTCACCCCCTGGCTCGAGATCGATGCGGTCGCCGAGTCCCTCGCCGCGTTGTCGGAAGCCACAGCCGTCGACCTCATCGCCCACGGCACCACCTCTGACGCCGACACCATCCGTGACACCGCGATCGCACAGCCGCTGCTGGTCGCGACGGCTCTCGCCACCGGCCGCGCGGTGCTCGGCGACGTCACCCCCGGGTTGGTCGCGGGCCACTCGGTGGGCGAACTTGGAGCGGCGGCGCTCGCCGGTGTCATGACGGACGCCGAGGCGGTGCGCCTCGTCACCGTACGCGGCAACGCGATGGCCGAGGCCGCCGCCAGCGCCGAGCCCACCTCGATGGCTGCCGTGCTCGGCGGCGTCGAGGAGGACGTTCTCGCGCGCCTGACGGACCTGGGCCTCACCCCCGCGAACATGAACGGCGGCGGCCAAATCGTCGCCGCGGGCGCCAAGGCGGGTATCGATGCCCTGCTTGCCGACGCCCCCGCCCGCACGCGAGTGATCGAACTGCAGGTCGCCGGCGCGTTCCACACCTCGTATATGGAGCCCGCCGTCGCGGCGCTCGAGGCGGCGGCAACTGCCATCACTCCCGCGACGCCCACGGCCACGTTGCTGTCCAACGCGGACGGCGAGGCTGTCGCCGACGGCACCGACGCGCTCACGCGGATCGTCCGTCAGGTCGCCAACCCCGTCCGGTGGGACCTGTGCCAGGCCCGTATGCTCGAGGCGGGCGTGACCGGCATCATCGAGGTTGCCCCCGGCGGCGTGCTGACCGGATTGGCCAAGCGCTCACTTAAGGGCATCCCCGCCGTCGCCCTCAAGTCCCCCGACGACCTCGACGCCGCCCGTGAACTGCTGAAGGAGCACGCGTGACCTCCCTGAACATCAAGCGCGGAGCAGAGTTCACGCGCATCCTCGGCCTGGGCGTGGCCCGCGGCGAGAACGCCGTGCCCAACGAGGACCTCATCGAGCCCATCAACTCGTCCGACGAGTGGATCCGCAAGATGACCGGGATCGCGACGCGCGTGCGCGCCGACAAGGACACGTCCGTGCTGGACCTGTCCGAGAAGGCCGCCCGCGACGCCATCGCCCACGCGGGCATCAGCGCCGACGAGATCGACACGGTCATCCTGTCGACGATCACGTATCCGCATATGACCCCTGGTGGCGCGCCCATCGTCGCCGACCGCTTGGGGCTTACCGCCGCCGCGTATGACATCTCGGCCGCGTGCGCGGGGTACTGCTACGGCATCGCGCAGGCGGACGCCTTTGTGCGCGCGGGCACCGCCCGCAATGTGCTGGTCATCGGCGCGGAGAAGATGAGCGACTTCGTCGACCCCGCCGACCGCTCGATTTCCTACCTGCTCGGCGACGCCGCCGGCGCGGTCGTCATCGGCGCCTCAGACACGCCGGGCATCGGCCCTACCGTGTGGGGTTCGGACGGCTCGGGCGCCCAGCTGATCCGTCAGACCTCGTCGTGGCTCGACGTGCGCGACAACCCCGAGACCGCGTTCCCGACCCTGTTCCAGGAGGGCCCGAGCGTCTTCAAGTGGGCGTCGTTCAAGATGGCACCGGTCGCGCTCGAGGCGATCGAGGCCGCGGGCGTCACCCCGGGCGACATCAAGGCGTTCATCCCCCACCAGGCCAACGTGCGCATCATCGACCAGATGGTGAAGCAGATCGGGCTGCCCGACACGGTCGTGGTCGGCAAGGACATCGTGGACTCTGGCAACACGTCCGCCGCCTCCATCCCGCTGGCCACCGAGCGCCTCAAGCGCGACGGCCTGGTCCAGTCGGGCGACCTCGCCCTGCAGATTGGCTTCGGCGCCGGCCTGGTCTACGCCGCGCAGGTGGTGGTCCTGCCGTAAGCGGGCGGGCCGTCATAGAGTCACAGTCGTTCCAAACGAACTACCCATCCCCCAACACAAGGAGAACCAGCATGGCTGACACCAACGAGATCCTCGCCGGCCTCGCCGAGATCGTCGCCGAGGAGACCGGCCTCGACGCCGCCGAGGTGACCGCGGAGAAGTCCTTCACCGACGACCTCGACATCGACTCGCTGTCGATGATGACCATCGTCACCCTCGCCGAGGAGAAGTTCGACGTGCGTATCCCCGACGAGGAGGTCAAGAACCTGACCACCGTCGGCGACGCCGTCACCTTCATCGAGGGCGCGCAGAAGTAACCCCCTCTTTTCCCTGATCGACCATCACTGGAGCTGCACATGACTGAAGTCGTCGTCACCGGACTCGGGACGACCTCGCCGCTGGGCGGGGACGTCGCCACGACCTGGGAGGGCGCGCTGGCCGGACGGTCGGGCGTGTCGACCCTCGACAACGACTGGGCCGAGACCTACGGCATGGCCGTGAACTTCGCCGGCCAGCTCGCTGTGCAGCCCAGTGAGGTCCTCAGCCGGCCCGAGACCAAGCGCATGGACCCGTCCGCCCAGATGGCGATCGTGGCGACGCGTGAGGCGTGGGCCGACGCCGGTTCGCCCGAGGTCGACCCCGAGCGCCTGGGCGCCGTGGTCTCCTCGGGCATCGGCGGCGTGTGGACGCTGCTGAGCGCGTGGGACACCATGAAGGAGAAGGGCGCCTCGCGCGTGCTTCCCATGACGGTGCCGATGCTCATGCCCAACTCCCCCGCCGCGTACGTCTCGCTCGAGCTCACCGCTCGGGCCGGCGCTCACGCCCCCGTCTCGGCCTGCGCCTCCGGCGCAGAGGCCATCGCGATGGGCTACGAGATGATCCAGCAGGGCCGCGCCGACGTCGTGGTGTGTGGAGGAACCGAGGCGGCGATTCACCCGCTGCCCATCTCCTCCTTCGCCGCGATGGCAGCGCTGTCCAAGCGCAACGACGACCCCCAGGGCGCCTCGCGCCCGTACGACACCGAGCGCGATGGCTTTGTGCTGGGTGAGGGCTCCGGCATCGTGGTGCTCGAGTCCGCCGAGCACGCCGCCGCCCGCGGCGCCCGGGTCTACGCCAAGCTCCTCGGTTTGGGCCGCACCGCTGACGGGCACCACATCGCCGCCCCCGAGCCCGAGGGCAAGGGGCAGACCCGCGCGATGCAGCAGGCGCTGGAGATGGCGGGCCTCGCCGTCACCGACATCGCGCACGTCAACGCGCACGCGACCTCCACCCCGGTGGGCGACATGATCGAGGCGCGCGCCATCCGCGGCCTGCTGGGCTCGCACTCGGACCAGGTGCTGCTGAGCGCCACCAAGTCCATGACCGGCCACCTCCTCGGCGGCGCGGGCGCGCTCGAATCGGTCTTCACGATCAAGGCCCTCCAGGAGCGCGTCGCTCCCCCGACCATCAACGTCACCTCGCCCGACCCCGAACTCGAGGTCGACCTGGTGCGCGACACCCCGCGCGCGCTGCCCGCCGAGGGTCAGCTCGCCGCGATCAACAACTCGTTCGGCTTCGGCGGCCACAACGTCGCCCTAGTGTTCGGCACCGCCTGACACCCGGCACAGCCGCAGCACGAGGCCCGGCCGTCCCGTTCAGGGGCCGCCGGGCCTTCTGCTCTCCAGGCCGCCATCGGTTTGGCCCACACGTGGGACACAGGTGGCCCCATGTGACTCAGAAGCTGTGCACAGGGCGCACATGCGTCACGTGCGTCCCAACTGTGGGCCAAACCGATGGGGGGCGGGTCAGACCTCCGCGGGCGTGGCCTGGTGGAAGCGCAGCTTCCAGCGCCCGTCGTTCGTCCACACGGAGGTGCGGTGGGCGGCGCCGCGGGGGGCGCGCTCCGGCACCGAGGTGTACGTCACGAGGGCCACGTCCTCACAGATCGCCACGGCGGAGAATCCGCGCAGCGGGAACTGGATGTCGATCTCGATGGGGCGCAGGTCGAGCGTGTCCTCACGCGTGTACGTGCGGCCGGACTGGCCCACCTCGTGGAAGTTCTCGGCGAGGATGGCCTCCATGTAGCGGCGGTCGAACCGAGTTTCGGGTCGCCACATCGCCTCCTCCATGGCTTGGAGGGTGAGGGCTTCGTCGTGCGCAAGTTCCATCATGCGAGTCGCGCGGTCGTGCGGAAGGTCATGCGGCGGGACTTTACCCCACGCGGTGTAGCCATCGCACGGGGGCGCCGGCACCCGCGTAGCGGAACGGCTCCAGCTCCTCGTCCCAGGCGGTGCCGAGCGCAAGGTCCATGGCGCGACGGAACTCGGTGACCGTGCCGGCGTTGTCGAGCGCGGCGCGAATACGGTCCTCGGGCACCACGACGTTGCCGTGGACGTCGGTGACGGCGTGGAAGATTCCCAGCGAGGGGGTGTGCGACCACCGTGCACCATCGGCGCCGAAGGACGGGTCCTCCGTGACCTCGTAGCGCACGTGCTCCCAACCGCGCAGGGCCGAGGCGAGGCGCGCACCGGTGCCGGGCTGGCCCTGCCACGCGACCTCGGCGCGGAAGAGCGACGTGCCGGCGGGCTGGTCGGTCCATTCAAAGGAGGCGCGCGAACCCAGCACGGACTGGGCGGCCCACTCGATGTGAGGGCACATCGCACGGGTCGCCGAATGCACGAAAAGCACACCGCGGGTGATGGTAGCCATGACCCTTCCTTCCTCTTGAGGTGCGTCTTCCCCTACGACCTCATCCGAAGAAACAGTCAGCGTCAGCCCCGGTGTGCTCCTATCGTGCCTGACGGGGAACCAAATTGCCAGTCCCGCCACGCCCCCAGCGCACATCCATGTGCGACGCTGGTGACATGTCCGCGCATGTCATGACCGTCGCACAGATCCGCGAGGCGGAAGGGGTCGCGATGGCGTCCGTGAGCGAAGACACCTTGATGGCCAGGGCGGCCGATGCCGTGGCTGCCGAAGCCGAGATGATGCTCGCCGATGCACGGGGTCGCCTGGCAGGCGCCAGGGTCGCCGTGATGGTGGGGGCGGGCAACAACGGTGGTGATGCGTTGCTCGCGGCCGCCCGTCTGCAGCATCGTGGTTGCCGGGTGACCGCCGTCATGGTCGCGGACCGCTCGCATGAGCGTTCCCGGCTTGAGGCGCTCGACGCCGGGGTAACGACCGTCGACGCGACCGACTATCCCCACATCGCGCAGATGGCCGTGGAGCGAGCGGACCTCGTCATCGATGGGATCGTGGGGATCGGTTCGTCGCCCGGCCTACGCTCCCCCGCCGACGCGCTCGTGGCGAGCGTCGGAGCGGACACCCCTGTGCTTGCGGTCGACATTCCGAGCGGCCTCGATGCCGACTCGGGCGCGGCGGACGCCACCCATGTGCGGGCGGACGCGACCGTGACCTTCACGGCGCTCAAGGCTTGCCTAGTCGAAGAGCCCGCGCGGGCATCGACCGGACGAGTCATCGTGGCCGACGTGGGAGTGCCGAGGCGTTAGGCCCGATCAGTCCTGCTCGAGCGACTCGCGCAGTTCGCGCATCGCACGCTTGCGCACGTCCTTCGCGAGGCGGTCCAGGTACAGGTGGCCGTCGAGGTGGTCGACCTCGTGGTTGATGAGGCGCGCCCAGATCTCCTCGCCCTCGACCACAACCTCGTTGCCCTCGAGATCGGTGCCGACGGCCTTCGAGTAGGAAGGCCGCTCGCACGGGTACCACAGGCCCGGCACGGAGAGGCAGCCTTCCTCACCCAGTTCCTGGTACTCGGTGGACTTCTCCACGATCTCGGGGTTCAGGATGTAGCCGATGTCCCCGTCGATGTTCCACGAGAATGCGCGCAGCGAAACACCGATCTGGTTGGCGGCGAGGCCCGCGCGGCCCTCGTAGTCGACGGTCTCGAGAAGGTCGTCGACGAGGGTGCGAACCCGGTCGTCGATGGTGGTGATGGGGTCGCACACCGTGCGCAGCACGGGGTCGCCGGTCACTCGAATGTCACGCATGGCCATGGTATGGGATTGTCTCACGGCCGATGGGCTGGCGAGCATTCGTGCTGGTGTCGCCTTGATTCCCGCGCACGCTGTGCCACGCTGGGAGCATGAGCGACACGCGCGGCTGGGGCGCGGACCAGGTCCGCGAGCGCTGGGCTGTGCCCGGCACAGACGACGATAAATACTCTCGGGGTGTGGTGGGCGTCATCGCGGGGTCGGAGGCCTATCCGGGAGCCGCGGCTCTCGTCGTCTCCGGCGCGGCCCGGGCCGGTGCCGGCATGGTGCGCTACGTAGGACCGATGCGCGCCCAGAACCTCGTTCTCACCCACCGGCCGGAAACCGTCGTCCATGATCCGGGGGATGCCGCCGAGCGGCTCCCGCGCGCCCAGGCGTGGGTCGTGGGACCTGGGGTTGCCGACTACCCGGAGCAGGACGCCGCGATCGGTGCCGCGATGGCGGCGGGCGTCCCCCTCGTGGTCGATGCGGGCGCGCTCGAGGCCGTGGCCAAGGCCCGCGCCGCCGGCTCGCGCGAGGCGGCCGCGGACCGGGTCCTCCTCACCCCGCACGCCGAGGAACTCATGCGCACCCTCAACGCCCTGCGTCACGACGTCTCGATCGGCGACGTGCGTGCCGACCGCGAGGGCCATGCACGGCTGCTCGCCGAGACGGCCCGCGCCACCGTACTGCTCAAGGGTTCGCGCACCGTCGTCGCCTCCCCCGGCGGCACCGTGACCGTACTGCCCGAGGCGCCCGCGTGGCTCGCCACCGCGGGATCGGGTGACGTGCTGGCCGGTATCGCCGGCACGGCGTTGGCGAGCGGGATGACGGCGGCCGATGCCGGGGCATGCGCCGCGTGGCTCCACGGCCGAGCAGCGCACCTCGTGGGCGACGGCGGGCCACTCGTGGCGCTCGATATCGCCCTCGCGGTGCCGCGGGCGATCGCTGCGCTGTGGTCAGAATCCTGAGGAATACCTGTCCGGCTTGGTGGCGTTCTCCTTCGCGTCCGCAAGTCCGATCACGAAGGAGAACATCATGAGTGGAACTGACCGTCTGAGCAACGCCGCCGAGGACGCCAAGGGCAAGCTCAAGGAGGGCTTCGGTAAGGCCACCGACAACGAGCAGATGGAGGCCGAGGGCAAGGCAGACCAGGCCAAGGCCGACCTCAAGGACAAGGTCGAGGACGGCAAGGACGCGGTCGCCGAGAAGTACAACGACCTCACCGACAGGAACGAAAACGACGCCTAACGCGTCGCCTCACGACAGGAGGGGCGCGAGATCCACAGTGGTCTCGCGCCCCTCCTGTCGTCTGGGCTACGGATCGATCAGGGTGATCGCGAAGCGCGCGGACCGCGAGAAGGTGAGGCCCTCGGCCTTTCGCACCGCGGCCTTGACGGGGAGGATGTACGAGCCCTGGTCCTGCGAGGGAAACATCGACGTGTCCCACGTGGTCGAGCCCACAGTGACCCTCACCTTCACGGCACCGAAACCACGCCTGAGGCCGCTTTGGCGTTCCTCGACCTCGTCCGCGATGTCCTCGGGAAGCGTCACGAACGCCCAGGTCTGCGCGCGGGCCTTCCACGCCCACAGCTCGCCGGCGAACTCGTAGTCGCTCACGGCGCGCCGAACATCGTGATGGAGGCGACGCGTGCAGTCTTGCCATGGCCGCCATAGGTGACGAGGTGACAGAACTCCTCGGCCTTGTCTCCGCGGATCAGCACCCCCGTGGCAGCGACGAACGTGCCGTGGCTGAACACCAGGTCGAGGCGCAGCCCCGTCAGTCCGTCCGGCCCCAGCATCCCGATCACGCTGTCGACAGCTTTCGCTCCCTCGACGCTCGTTCCGCCGGCGTGCCGGGCGACGAAACCCGGCTCTACCGCCGCCTCGAAGGCGTCGCGCTGGCCCGTTGCTGCCGCCACGATGAGATCCCTCACCTGCGCCTGCTTGGGCGCGTTGCCGCAGTCGGGCGTGATCTCGATGTCCACCATGAGCCCCACGCTACGACGGGGTACCGACAGCGGTCGAGGCGAGCCCGTAGCGGGCAAGCATGTCACGCATGTACGGCGACGGCTCTCCCTCGATGCGAAGCATGCCGGGTCTGACTTCCATCGTGCCGACGTCGGAGAGGATGCCGATCTCCCACCGACGCGCATCGTCGTAGCCGGGTGTCACCATCACGACGGCCTCAAGCCGCGCGACGGGCCCGCTATACCAATCCGCTCGCTCGGTATAGACGCACACCGTGCCTGCGTCGCCCGCCACGACCCATGACTCGGTCCACGTGAACGGGTTGATCGTGTCCGGCGATCCAGCCATCGGGTAGTACGTCTCCTGGGCGCCGTCGTCGCGTTCAAGGTCAAGATTTCCCAGTTCGATCGCGAGGTCGACCATGGCGCGGCGTAGCAGCCGCCCCCACTGATCGACGCGGACGGCCGCAGGAAGACGTCCGGTCACGTCCACGCCCTGGTCCGCGAGCGCGACGAAGTGCAGTCCCTCGTCGATGTCGAAGCGCGTGGCCGCTACACGGCCAGCGGCGACGTGTCTCGCGCACAGCCATGCGACGTCGGGCGCATCGCCAGCGCCTGCGGCGTCGACGGCGGTCCGCAGGCGGTCCATGTCGTCGTCGTCGCTATGCGGGATGCCTGCCGTGACGTCATGCCACTCGAGGTCTACCGCACGCGGCACGAACTCGATGGCGTCGCCACACTCCCCCACCGGCGTGCGGCACAACGCGCAACGATGTGGGGGGCCGGCCTGATCCGTGCGCCGCTGCTCGCTCATGTGTCTCACGCTAGGACTCGCGGGCCGCATACGCCCGGCGACGCCTCCGCCCCCGGGATAACCTGTCCGCGTGGAGTGGCTGAGGACGATACGGCGTGTGCGGTGGTCATGGGCGCTCGCTGCAGTGATCTGCCTGGTGATCGGCTTTGTCACCTTCACCAACGCCTCGCAGCTCAGTTGCACTTCCGGCGAGGAGTGCTGGTTCACCATCCAAGACCGGATCGGTCAAGGACTTATCGCCACGGCGACCATCGTCGCGGTGGGCTGGTGCGCGTGGCACGCGCTTCGTCACGACCCTGGAATCGAAAGCGACGACACCGACCCCAAGGGCGAGACTACGGAGTAGGGCGCGTCCCGGCCTGCTTGTGCTGCCCTCGTCGCGTGCGCGCCGCCCAGCGTCCACCCCGATGCTCGACCTCGATGGGATAGTCAAAGCATGTCGTCACCAGCTCGGTCGTCAGCACCGTGTCAACCGGGCCGGCGCTCACGACTGCGCCATCGCGCAGGAGTAATGCATGGCTCGTGGTGGACGGCAGTTCCTCAAGGTGATGGGTGACGAGCACGCTCGCGAGGTCCGGATGAGTCGTCGACAACAGGTCGACCGTGTCCAGAAGTTGCTCACGTGCGGCGACATCGAGGCCCGTCGTGGGTTCGTCGAGCAGCAAGAGCTCGGGTTCTGCGATGAGCGCGCGGGCGATCAGTGTGCGGCCGCGCTCTCCTTGCGACAGCGTCGGCCACCGGCCCTCCGCGTGCCGCTCCAGGCCCAGCAGGGCGATCAGGTCTCGCGTCCGGTCGAGGTCGGCCGCGGACGGCGACCACCGCATCGGCCGCTCGATGGTTCCCGTGATGCCGGTCAGCACGACATCGGTCACAGTGAGCGCCGAGGCCAGGCGATGGCGCGGGTCCACGTGGCCGATGCGCCGGCGCAGCTTCTGGAGTTCGACGCGCCCCAGCCTTCCTCCGAGCACCTCGACGATGCCCGAGGTTGGGTGCATCTCGGCGCCGCAAAATCCCAGGATGGTCGACTTACCAGCCCCGTTGGGGCCGAGCATCGCCCAGTGTTCGCCGCGCCTGACCTGGAGACTCACGCCGTGGAGGATCTCGGTCGTGCCGCGTCGGTAGGTCACGTCTGTCAGGGCGAGGACCACCTCGCCACCGTCGGCAATGCTCATCGAGCCAACCTATACGCGAAGCGCCGGTCGCCCACGAGGGGCGACCGGCGCATCGGCCGTATGTCGGTTGTTATTCGACGTCGTCGTCGACCCAGTCGAGGGTCTTGGTGACGGCCTTCTTCCAGTTGCGCATCAGGCGGCCGCGCTCGTCGGCGTCCATCTGCGACTCCCAACGCTTGTCCTCGGCCCAGTTGTCGATGACGTCCTGTTCGCCGGACCAGTAGCCCACGGCGATGCCGGCCGCATACGCCGCGCCGAGCGCGGTGGTCTCCGCGACCTGCGGCCGGACCACGTCGACGTCGAGGATGTCGGCCTGGAACTGCATGAGCACCTCGTTCGCGACCATACCGCCGTCCACCTTGAGCTCCGAGAGCTCGACACCGGAATCGGCACGCATGGCCTCGAGCACCTCGGCGGTCTGGAACGCGGTTGCCTCGAGCACGGCGCGCGCGATGTGGCCCGCCTTGACGTAGCGGGTAAGACCCACGAGGGCGCCGCGGGCATCGGCCCGCCAGTGCGGCGCGAACAGGCCCGAGAACGCGGGCACAAAGTACGCGCCGCCGTTGTCGTCCACGGTTGCGGCGAGCTTCTCAATCTCAGGCGCGTCCTTAATCAGGCCCAGGTTGTCGCGCAGCCACTGCACGAGCGACCCGGTGACGGCGATCGAGCCCTCGAGCGCGTACACCGTGGGCTGGTCACCGATCTTGTACGCGACGGTGGTGAGCAGCCCGTTCTTCGAGGGCACGGCCTCGGTGCCCGTGTTCATGAGCATGAAGTTGCCCGTGCCGTACGTGTTCTTGGCCATACCGACCTCGAAGCACGCCTGGCCGAACGTCGCGGCCTGCTGGTCACCCAGGATGCCCGCGATCGGCACCTCGGGCAGCATGCCGCCCTTACGACCCTTGCCGTAGACCTCGGCCGACGAACGGATCTCGGGAAGCATCGACATCGGAATGCCCATGTCGGACGCGATGGACTCATCCCATGACAGGGTCTTGAGGTCCATCAAGAGGGTGCGAGAGGCGTTGGTGACGTCAGTGACGTGCACGCCACCGTTCTTGCCTCCGGTCATGTTCCACAGCACCCACGTGTCGATAGTGCCCATGAGGAGGTCGCCCGCCTCCGCCTTCTCGCGTGCACCCTCGACATTCTCGAGGATCCACATCACCTTGGGGCCGGCAAAGTAGGTCGCGAGCGGCAGGCCCACGGTGTCCTTGTACTTGTCCATGCCGTCGTCGCCCGCGAGCTTCTCGATGATCTTCTGCGTGCGGGTGTCCTGCCAGACGATCGCGTTGTAGACGGCCTCGCCGGTGTTCTTGTCCCACACCACGGCGGTCTCGCGCTGGTTGGTGATGCCCACCGCCGCGATGTTCTCGTGCGTCAGGTCGGCCTTGGTGAGGGCCTGGCCCACGACCTCGCGGACGTTGGTCCAGATCTCGTGCGGGTCGTGCTCGACCCAGCCGGCCTTGGGGAAGATCTGCTCGTGTTCCTTCTGGCCGGTGGACACGATGGTGCCCTTGGAGTCGAACACGATGGCACGCGAGCTGGTGGTGCCCTGATCGATGGAGAGAACGTAGTCAGTCATGAGGGTTTCCCTTTCACTTCATTGTGTGTCGGGACGGGGACGTCCCTAGCGTGTCAGATGAACGGCGGTCAGACGACGGTCGACAGCAGGCCGGCGGCCACGCCGCCGACGATGGGGCCCACGATCGGCACCCAGGCGTACGACCAGTCGGAGGAGCCCTTGCCCTTGATGGGCAGCAAGGCGTGGGCGATGCGGGGGCCGAGGTCACGCGCAGGGTTGATCGCGTAGCCGGTGGGGCCACCGAGGCTCGCACCGATACCGACAACGAGGAGCGCGACGGCGAGCGGACCGAGGTCAACCGGCGAGTTGCCGAAGCTGAGGACCACGAAGACGAGGACGAAGGTCGCGATGATCTCGGTCACCAGGTTCCACCCATACGAACGGATCTCCGGGCCCGTCGAAAACACGCCAAGCTTGAGACCCGCGTCCTCCGTCTCGTCGAAGTGCTTCTTGTAGACGAGGTAGACGAGGACCGCACCGATGAAGGCTCCGATGAGTTGAGCGACCAAATAGATGGCGAAGTTGGCTGCGTTCACGGCAATTCCGGGCGCGAACTCCGTTGCGCCAGAGGCCCAGATGCCGAAGGTGACGGCGGGGTTCAGGTGCGCGCCGGTGGAGAAGGCGACATACACACCGGAGAAGACACCGAGGCCCCATCCGAAGTTAATCAGCAGCCATCCGCCGTTCAAGCCCTTCGACTTGGCAAGGAGCACGTTGGCGACCACACCGCCACCGAGCAGCAGCAGCATGGCCGTGCCCAGGAGTTCGGGGACGAAGATGTCGGACATGGGGACTTTCCTTTCGTACACGTCGTTGTGACGGGGTGCGACGGGGACGTCGCGGCATGCCGAGGCCGGGGTCGGAGGGCATGCGGGGGGCGCGCGGCCCTCGTCGGGCTACGCGTTGAGTGATGGCGCTACGGCGCCGGGTCGGCTCCGGTCAGCGGCACCATGGGTGCGATGTCCTTTGCGGCCGCGCGGGCCTCGATGGCGGCCGGCTCGGACTGGGCGGCCGCGGCGGCGGCATCGGCCTCCACCCTGGCCCGGTAGGACGCGATCTCCTCAGCCGTACGCTCGTCGCTCCATCCCAGGACGTCGCCCACGATCTGGGCGATCTCGTCCGCCGCGGCGACGCCGGCATCGGACACCTCGTAGACCAGGCGCGTGCGATGCAGCATCACGTCCTCGAGGTGTATCACCTGCTCGTGGGTGGCGGCGAAATGGATCTCGGCCCTGAGGTAGGCCGATGCGTGCTCGAGCGGTCGCGCGAGGTCCGGTTGCGCTTCAATCGCCTCGAGCAGCTCCGTGATGCCGGAGCCGTAGCGGTGGATGAGGTGATCAAACATGGCCCGCGTCCACCCGTACTTCTCGCTGAGGGCGCGCCCGCGGCGCTTGACCGCGCGCAGTCCCTCGGCGCCCCACAGCGGGATGCGGTCGGTGATGGACGGGAGCGCCGTGGCGCGGGGGCCGAGCGCGAAGTCCACGGCATCCTTGGCCATCACGCGGTACGTGGTGAGCTTGCCGCCGGCGACCACGGTGAGGCCCGGTGCGGGCGAGGCGACCGTGTGCTCACGCGAGACCTTGGCGGACGACGTGCCCTCCTTGGTGCCCGGCTGAAGCAGAGGGCGAAGGCCCGCGTACGTGCCGATGATGTCGTCATGCGTGAGCGGTTCGGCGAGCACGGCGTTGGCGTGCTCGAGGATGTAGTCGATGTCCTGAGCGGTCGCGACGGGGTGCGTGGGGTCGTGCTCGAACGGGGTGTCCGTGGTGCCGATGATCCAATAGCGCGACCACGGGATGACGAACAGCACGGACTTCTCCGTCTGGAGGATCAGGCCCACGTCGCCGCGGATGGCCTCGCGCGGCACCACCAGGTGGACGCCCTTCGAGGCGAGGACCCTGAGGCCACCCTCACCTTCGGCGAGCGCCTCGGTCTGCTCGGTCCACACTCCAGTCGCGTTGATGACGCGCTTGGCCTTGATGGAGTGGCGCTCACCCGTCTCGAGGTCCTCGACCACGGCTCCCGTGACGGTGCCGGCCGGCGAGTGAGTGAGTTCGACCACCTGGGTGCGGTTCGCGGCCATGGCTCCGTACTGGGCGGCCGTGCGCACCAGGGTGAGGACCAGGCGCGCGTCGTCCACCGCGGCGTCCCAGTAGCGGATGGCCCCGATGGCGGCGTCGTGGCGTAGGTCGGGGAATTTCTTCTCCATGCCGGCACGGGTCAGGTGGCGGTGGATGGGCATCGCGCGGCGACGTCGCCCATTGACGGATGCGAGCGTGTCGTACAGCGCCACGCCGGCGCCCACGTAGGCGCGCTCCCACACGCGGTTCTCAAGCGGGTACAGGAACGACACCGGCTCGACGAGGTGCGGGGCGAGCTCAGTGACGAGCAGATCGCGTTCCGTGAGGGCCTCGTGGACCAGGCGGAAGTCGAGCATCTGCAGGTAGCGCAGGCCGCCGTGGACCAGCTTGGAGGAGCGCGAGGAGGTGCCAGAGGCCCAGTCTTGCGCCTCGACGATGCCCGTGCGCAGTCCGCGTGTCGCGGCGTCGAGGGCGACGCCGGCGCCGGTCACACCGCCGCCAATGACCAGGACATCGAGTCCTTGGTCGTCACTCATCGCGGCAAGGTCCGCGGTCCTACTGTCCGGGGTCAGGGTGCTTCGCATGGCTGGGGACGCCTCCTTACGTTGCCGCCATCCAAACCCACGGTGAACGGATGATCAACTAAGGTGCACATATGTGCAGCGACAGGGGCCGGCAGTGAGAACCCGTGACGAAACACGCGGCCTGGGAATACCCGGGCGCGAGGCGCTCATGCGTGAGGCGGCCGCGCTGTACTACCTGGACGATCTCACGATGGAGGCGGTGGCGCGGCGCCTGGGGCAGTCGCGCTCCGGCGTCTCCCGGCTCCTCAAGGCGGCACGCGAGGCGGGGATCGTGCGCATCGAGGTGCGCGACCTGTCCACCGTCGCGACCCTCGAGTCGCAGGTCGAGGAAGCCTTCGACGTCAAGGCGCGCGTGGTGCACGTGCGCGAACCCCTCACGGATGCGGAGCGCCTCGATGCCGTGGCACGCTTCGCCGCGCGCGCCCTGGCCGACTGGTTCGGCGACGGCATGACGCTGGGCGTGGCGTGGGGCACCACCGTCTCCGCGATCATCACTCACCTGGGCGATCACCCGCTGACCGATGCGACGGTAGTCCAGCTGAACGGGTCCGTCACCCCCACCATGTCGGGACGCGCGCTGGGCGCCGAGCAGATCGGCGCCATCGCCGAGGCGTTCAACGCGACGATGATCCCCTTCCCCGTGCCCGCCTTCTTCGACTTTCCACGCACCCGGCAGATGATGTGGCAGGAACGCTCCGTCCAGCAGGTGTTGGAACGCCAGGGTGACGCCGACCTCGCGGTCTTTGGGGTAGGCGCCATCCACTCCCCCGTGCCGTCGCACGTCTATGCGTCCGGCTACCTCGACGAGCCCGATCGCCGCACCCTAGCGGCGCAGGATGTGGTCGGCGACGTCTGCACCGTGTTCTTGCGTGCCGACGGCTCGTGGCGCGACATCGCCATCAACACCCGCGCGAGCGGACCCACGCCACTGGAGTTGCGGCGGATTCCGCGTCGCGTGGCGGTGGTGGCGGCTCCGGCAAAATCTGTGGCGCTACTGGCGGCGCTGAGGGCCGGGACCATCACCGAACTGGTCATGGACGCGGGGACGGCGCGGGCCTTGTTGTTGGAGGCCCGGCGGACGGTGCCGCGCGCGAGCGTAAGGGCACCCGGAGTAACGCTGCGGTGAATCCGCGGTTGCGCTAGTCGCGCTCAGCGTCGATAGAGCCCTGTTCGCCCGCGTGTTGCGCGACAGCATCACTCCTGTGCGGGTGGCGGGAACGGACAGCCGCGTGCACCGCTGCACCGCCCCAGACGACCACGATGAGTACGTACAAGAGCGGCCAACCGGTAGCGCGGGAGACGATGTTCGCGAGGACGGCGAGCACCACGACGACCAGGAAGCGCTCCGCCCACACGGCCCACCGGGTCCGAAACATGAAGTCTTCCCCCATATCTGCGTGCTGCTTGGCCAACCATGATCACCCTACCCAGCCCCCACGTGACGCTCGCGATCCGATCTAGGAAGTGCGGGGGTCGTGGGCCCTACTCGCATTTACTCGTGTTCAGGGAGCCGCGGCGCCGACACACCAGGGTCGCGACCGATGAGCGCGGCCCGCGTCACAGCCGCGGATCCGAACCGATCGCGGACCGCATCGAGGGCGGTGTCGATGCGCGCCCCGTCCTTCCCATCGATCGGAAGCTCAAGCTGCACCATGCCGGCGCTGGTGAGTTTCGCGAGCGACACTCCGATGAGGGTGACGCCCCGACGGGAGATCTCGGAACTCACCGCAGCGAGCAAGCGCTGGGCGACCCCGAGCACCACCTCGGTGCGATCGGTCGGCGCAGCGAGAGTGTGCGATCGGGTCGCCTTCGTGAAGTCCCCGTAGCGAAGCCTCAGGGTCACGGTTGCACACGTTGATCCGCGGTCGCGCAGGCGCTTGGCGAGACCGTCCACAATCTGGGTGAGGATTCGCCCGAGCTCATCGCCGGTGTACGGCCGGTCGCCGAGCGCGCGCTGCGATCCAATGGAGCCGTGGCGCTTAGTCGTCTCCACCGGCCGTGGGTCCTGGAGGCGTGCCAGCGCGTGAAGGCGCGCCCCGGCCGCCTTCCCGAGCCAGCGTTCGGCGGTCGCCGCTTCGAGCTCGGCCAACTGCCCCACCGTGTAGACGCCGTTGCTGTGCAGCTTCTTCGCGGTCACCGCGCCCACCCCCCAGAGCCGCTCGACGGGGAGTGGATGCAGGAACTCCTCCTCGCGGTCCGGCTCCACCACGAGGAGCCCATCGGGTTTGCTGGCCGCGCTCGCCACCTTGGCAAGGAACTTGGTCCTCGCGACACCCACGGAGATCGGTAGCCCTACTTCGGCGCGAACGCGCTCCCGCAGGCGCACCGCGATCTCCTCGGGTGTCCCCGCAAGGCGGCGAAGTCCCCCGACCTCGAGGAAGGCCTCGTCGATCGAGAGCCCCTCCACGTACGGCGTGGTGTCGTGGAAGATCGCGAAGACTGCGCGGCTCGCTGCCGAGTAGGCCTCCATCCGAGGAGGGACGACGATGGCCTCGGGACACAGCGCCCGCGCCCGCTGCACCGCCATGGCCGTGCGCACGCCCCGCGCCTTCGCTTCATAGCTCGCGGCGGCCACCACTCCGCCACCCACGATGACGGGCCGCCCGCGCAGTGCGGGATCGTCCCGCTGCTCGACCGAGGCGTAGAACGCGTCCAGGTCGGCGTGGAGCACCGTCGCTTCGCCGCGCATCTCACACCTCCCTTCACCACACGCTCGTCAAGGAATGGTCTCACTGGGGCCCGACACCGTGAGCAGCGAAAGCCCGCGCGGGATGGCCTGCGGAACGGTAGCGATCGTGACGCGGTGCGCCCCGGTCTTGGGCGACGGCAACCGTCGCAGCGGCGTCTCAAAAGGTGGGCAACACTCGGAATTAACTGACCAGGGGGTACGCCATGTGGCGCACTCCCCCAGTCCATGGCCGTTCCGCGTACAGTCCATCCTAGCCAGGGAGCACCCAACGAGTGGCATATCTACCAGCGGCGATGCACCCGCCCAACGAGACGCGCTACGCACGCCTCGTGAGCCGCCACCGGCGACCGCGACACAGCCCATCGGTCTCGTCGAGCGCCTACCAGCACCTTCGACCTGGAACGCCCCGGAGTCGCATTGCCCGCGCGCGCCACGAAGGCGCCCCTCGCGGCCAGTGTTCGCGGTGCACGCACGCTTCGTGCGTCCCCCTCGGGTCGGTCAGGCTCCGATCACAGGTCCACGTCAGCGCTTTCCTGCGCGCGGCCGCTCCCGACCTCCTCGCTGCGCCAAAGCA
This sequence comes from Demequina sp. NBRC 110055, assembly GCF_002090135.1. Lineage (GTDB taxonomy): Bacteria > Actinomycetota > Actinomycetes > Actinomycetales > Demequinaceae > Demequina. The sequence continues at coordinate 41,362 of NZ_BBRL01000011.1, forward strand.
CCGCGTCGACGACCCTCAGCGGCGTCGCCAACGGCGACAGGTCGAGCAGCCGATGCGTCGTGACCGCCAACGTGTACGTCGACGGCTTCCCGGAGACGACCATCTCCCGGTACTGCCTCCACCAGTCCCGCGCCGACGACGCGTGGAACGCGGACTCATCATTGCGGTCTCTAATGGGGACCAGCCCGGGACCCTTCCGCGCGAGGAGCTTGGACGTCCGCGTTGGCCCCATCCCGGACACAGCCCTGATCAGACGGTAGAGTTCTCCGGCTGTTACGTCGTCATGAAGGTGCACCGCGCCATCGGCGCGGATGTCGGCGTCCGGCGGGATGGCACTGAGTAGACGGGTCGCTCGGGCCTGGAAGCGCTCGTCGAGCAGGTGCTCCGACGCGCATTTCGCGAGTGGCGTCGAAAAAGTCCCGCGAGCCAATAGGACGCTAGGCCTGATCGTGTTGATCCACCGGTCGTCGCACCACGAGTGGCCGAGTGTCTCGAACGCCGCGCCAGCGTAGCGGCGAGCCGATTCGGAGCCGACAAAGTACGCCCGCAGGTGCTCGACGAACTCACTGGCCACGAAGGCCGTCTCGTCGCCATACCTGTTGGCAGAGTCGATCATGACCCGTGGCGTCCCGAACGACTTCGGCGCCAGGAGTGGCGTGGGGTCCTCATCCGGCGGCATGGTCGCCGCAGTACAGACGAGCGCGCACCGTGCCTCGCAGTTGAGAATGTGTCTCCAGCGTTCGCCCGACGGTGAGGGCCGACACTCGTCGCCGCGCCCGCCCGTACCGGGTCTGCCCCGCAGTTGGTTGACGTCAATCAACGCTGGGGCGGACCCGCCGTCGCCACGGATTGAATCGCAACGGAAAGATCCACCCGAAGTTCTTTCTGGGAAGCACCCCAACCGGAACAACCTCAGGCCGATTCACAGTAGGCCCGCCGACGGCGAATGTTCCGCTGCTACTTTGGCGACATGTCACCTACCCCGAGCCCCACGCCGACGTTAGTTCAGTTGGTGGGGACCGGAGACGCCGCGCCGTGGTGGGGCGTCCCGGTCATAGCGGGAGGCTTCCTCGTCCTGGGCGCTGCACTCGGCTACTGGTTCAACCGGCTCCAGGACTCGCGCCGAGCTGAGCGTGAAGATGTGCAGAGGTGGGACCACCGGATCCTCGAACTCACTACGGGAGTTATTGCCAAGGTGCATGCCTTCAACTTGGTCGCGCTTCATGAAGGCAGCGCAGCCGACGGATGCCGGGTCCTCCAGAAGGACGGGCTGATCGCTGAAGATGACGCAACGGCTCCATTCCGAGAGATGTACTCGTTTGCGCAAGTGGGTCAGGCTTTCGTGGAGGTAGCAGAGGCCTGCGCGAGCCTCGAATTGATCGCTCCAACGACGGTGCGTAAGGCAGCAGCAAACGTCAGAAGCGTCCAACTGTCGGCACATCCAGCGTCAGGGCAGAACGCAATGGCGCCCATAGTCAACGAGCTAGACGACAAGCGACGTGAGTTGGAACGGACGGTCCGCGAACACTTTGGCATCAAGTAGTCAATCAGCCTTCTGCGGTCATCCACACTCGGGACGACCCGGTAGTAGCCGGCTCACTCGATGCGGCACGTCGATCGACCCCTCGCACACGCAATGTTTGTAAATATTTGCCCACGCGCAAGGGTCGACTCGCCGCTCCAAACCCTGCGAGTTTTCACGCCATATCGCCAACGCCCCTCGTAAATAGTCGGCAGCACCCCACGTCGGCACTACCGTGGCAGGGTGGATGGCGTAGAGATAGTGGCGGTCAGCGGCGCACGCCTCGTCATACTGGGCGAAATATCGGCCGAGTTCTGCGCGCATATTCGGGCGCGGCTCGCTGAGTTCTGCTACGGCGCAACGACGGTGAGCGAAGATTCCAGCTTCTACTCGTTCGAGAAGACCGTTGCAGAGTTCCTCCGGCGCTATGACCTCAAGCCACGGAAGACGCGGCTGGGCATGGCCGGCGAGTTGGTCGTGCACGTCCTGATGCCGCTCCTGCAGAGTGACCTCACTTCAGCCGCGGTCTACTTCAACAAGGAGGAACGGAGCATCAAGAAGGGCTTCGATCTAACCTTCGTCAACTCAACAGATCTCGCGATTTGGTACGGAGAAGTCAAGACAGGAGAAGTGGCAGAGCCCGATAGTGCTGACAAGAAGGCAGCAGCGCTTGTGAACACTGCGGCGACCTCGGTCGACACGATGTTGGCGGACCGGGACCAGTTGTCACGGTGGGACGCCGCACTTGTCGATACCCGCCTCACTCTTGAAGCGGGTATGGCCGATACTGCGCGGGTTCTGTTGCGGAGCGACAGTGAAGCGGTGCGGCAAGGCGGGACCCTCCAGAAACGGGTCGTCCTCGCCGGCACGGTCGTTCACGAACTTGGCCATTGCGTCGTGACGAGTGTCGGAGTCGAGGCAATCGTCGCCGCGATCGCTTCCAGCGACCGGTTCACAGAAGCGAAGATCCTGGTCATCCAGCAGGACTCCCTGGAGGCGGTCATCGCGTACTTGCGGGAGGTGGCGGATGCCTAGCGAAGTCGAGCTCACAATCGGCCGTGTCCGCAACGCGCGCAACCTCGACGGGTCGACCTTCGCTGACCTCTACGCGAAGCTCATGACCGGCGCAAGAATGGCTGACGCCGAGTACATCGACATTCTTCGGTTCGGCATCTTCATGTCACGCGCGCAGGACCCCCATGTTCAGCGCCTGGGGTATCGAATCTTCCTCCAATACGCCGAACTGACCGGCGACTACGAACCCCTGCGAGAGATTGCCCAGTCGCGCGACCTCATACCCCTCGTCGTCGCAATCGAACGTTTGCACCCAAGCCTCGCCGACGAGTCCTCACTTTCGGAGACGTTGTTCGCCGCGCACGCTACAAACTTCGAGGAGCAGGCAGGCGCCCAGCCGATTCACCGCACGAGGGGCCAAATGGAGCTCCGCGAGTTCAACGCGCGCGAGTCGGCGGCCATCGTGGTCGCGCCGACGTCCTACGGAAAATCCGAAATGCTGATAGACAAGGTCGCTGCGGACCTTCGCCGACGCACGTGCGTCCTGGTACCGTCGCGAGCGCTCATTGCCCAGACTCGGGCGAGCATCGTCGCAGACTATCGCGTGCGCGCCTCACGCGTTCGGGTGATCACGCATCCCGACGCATTCAACAATGACGAGCGATTCATCGCCATCCTGACTCAGGAGCGCCTGCAGCGGCTCCTCATCGAGAACCCAGCGCTCTCGATTGACCAACTGCTAGTCGACGAAGCGCACAACCTCCTCGCAGGCGACACTCGGGGAGTCGATCTCTCCCAGGCGATCCTTATCGCGAGGTCTCGAAGCGCACGCATGGCGATCACCTACTACACGCCCTTCATCGGCGCCCCCGGAAATCTGCACCACATTGGTGGAGCGGATCAGGCGACTCACGCCAAGACCGTCAATGAACACGTCAAGGTCGAACACTACGTCATCGCACCGCCCGGCGAACGGCATCGGTTGTACGACCAGTTCCTGAACGAGACGTTCGAGTTGGAGAACGAGACGCCCAAGGACGAGATAGACGCCGTCCTCGAGGCGGCTGGCCACCGCACTCTCGTCTACGTGAACCGGCCGCGCGACGCGCAGGAGCTTGCCGCACAGCTTGCAACAAGACGCCCGACAGACTCCCTCTCACCCCGTGCGGCTCGAGCGATCGCCGCGATCGGTGACCTGATTGATCCGCGCTACGCCCTAATAGACGCCATCAAACACGGCGTCATGTTTCACCACGGCCAGGTGCCCGATTCGCTGCGTCTGTACATCGAAGAGTTGTTCCGAGAAGATGACTCTGCCGACGCACGCTTCCTGGTGACAACGTCCACGCTCCTCGAGGGCGTGAACACGCCCGCAGACTGTCTCGTCATGATGACGGCAGCGAAGGGGCGGGCGAACCTGTCACGCTCCGCGTTCAGGAATCTAGTCGGGCGAGTCGGACGGTTCCGTGAGTTGTTCTCGCCGAAGCGGCACGACCTCGCGCTACTCCAGCCTCGCATCTACCTCATTCCCAGTAGTTACTCACGCAAGAATTGGAACGTGGACTCCTTCCTGCAGAAGTCTGCGAACATCAGCGCTCCAATAGACGACGTAGTCAACAACCCTCTACTCGAGCACGCCGAAGACGTGTCCGATCGCCACACCGCGCTTGAGTACCTTGAGAACATTGAGCCTGGCGTAACCACTGTGGTGGGCGCAAGGATCGCTACGACGGAAGTCGGACGCCTGTGCTTCCGCCATGGCGTACATGACTTCGACATCTTCGGGGCGGAGTCGCTACTCCAAGAGCGCCTGGACGCGCGCGCGACGGACGCTCCGATCGACGACGTCGCTTCACTTCTCGATGCGATCGTCGATGTGTTCCTCGACGGCGTGGAGCTCAACGACGCCGGTGAGCTCGAACGCATCCGCGACACCGCTGGAGCGCGGAACTTCTACGCAATGTTCCTCGATTGGCGCAGCAGGAACGAGCCTTTCAAACGAATGATCGCCCACTTCGTCCGCTACTGGGCAAACCTTACCGACGAGTATGTGTACGTCGGCCAGCGATGGGGTGAAGTTCAGTACGGCGAAGGGTTCAGAAAACTATTCGTGCAGATGAAGTCCAAGACGCGCGCCGAACTTGTGAATCTCGCCGTCGTCAAGATCAAGGAGGAACAGGACTTCGTCGACTTTCGACTCCTCAAATACGTAGAAGTCCTGTTCAGTCTCGGCCGCGTGTCGGAGAGCATGTACTTCAGAATCAAGTACGGCACGAGCGACTCATATCTGATCTGTCTCCTGCGCAACGGGTTCTCACCCGAGCTCGCGCGACTCACTCAAGGTGAGTACGAAGACCTCGTCATAGTCGACGTCGCGGAGAACCGGGTCACCGTCCTTCCCGAACTCCCCGAAGCCATGACTCGAGACAATCGCAACGACATCCTGAGTTACGAGGCGAAGACACTTGTGAACACAGGACCCGATCTCGATTCCTACCTGTAGTGCCCAGGGAGGCTGCTCAACGTCGTGGTGGGTGGGACCTTGCCGATGGCGGAGTGTTGCCGGTCGTGGTTGTAGAGGGGAGCGTGACCCGCGCTCATGGACACGCGTGGCGCCCCGATCGCGCCGTCGTCGGCCCCATTGAGCTACGTAGCTCCCGACGAGACGGAGTGAATCGGCCTGAGTTTCGTTCCGCTCAGTTTCTGGGTCTGACAGACACCGTTTAGGCGGCTGCGACGTCAGCGTAGTACGCGTCTTCAACCTCTTCAGGGGTGGACATAGCGAGTTCGGCGTGGAGGCGAAGGTGGTTCCACCGCCACTCGAATTCGAGGGTGGCGACCTCGACCTGCTCGACGGTGCGCCACAGGCCTTTCTGGCGGATTAGTGAAGCGCCCTGGTTTTTTTGGAGGCTCCGGCGTGTCCCGGGTTCCGCGTAGTCGGGCTGGCTGGAGTTCTTATTCACCGGGGATGGCGCGCCAATCCAGGTTATGCGTCCTCAAGACGCCGAAGCATGTTTGCGATCAAGATCACCGCATCGGCTGCGATGCCTGCGGAAGTGCGGTCTGCCGTAGGGGAATGCTTAACCTTGTGCGATAGCGCGGAGGCCTTCTTCGCTAAACCACGTAGTTCCTCGTTTGACCGGCCGGGCAAACGAGAGTCGATGTACGCACCAATCCGCACGTCGGTCTTGTCGACTGGAGGCACGGGCATTCCTTCCGGACAGTGCTTCTCAGCGTCGTAGACCACCGAGCTCAACGACTCAAGGACTCCGACGCAGCGATTACCAACGTCCTTGTAGTCGATCGTCGTTGCTGCAGACCGGAATCGTTGTCGCAGTTGCTCGATGTGACTATCAACGTCGGGCCATCCAAGCGAGTCCAGCGGCGTGACTCCTTGCGCCAGGCCAGCAAGGAACCCGCGTTCTTCAGCAGCTTCAAGCGCACCCATAAGGGGACCAAAGACGTCCTGGACCATCTCCCGGCGGGCTTGCCAACTGCCGTGCCCGTGGTTCCGGTTCCAGTAGACCCGGAATGACGGGAAGTCGTGCCAGTTCGGGTCGAACTCGAATCCTTGGCGACGGACAACGATGCCTAGTGTTCGGAGCGCGGTACGAGAGTCGCGATCGGAGAGCGTGTGACTGCCATCGGTACCGTACTGCTCAAACTCATCACGTAGGACCCGAGTGAGGGCGAGAGCCGTTTGGAGTGCGTCGTCGCCGGGAATTGGTCCAGCGCAAAACCGCTCGAGAAGTTCGAGATCGAGTACAACTTTGCGGGTGGGTTCCTGCGTCCAGGGATCCAGTGCCCCTCCCGTGTCCCGAAAGAGTTCGTCGTCACGCATGACCATATTCTGACGAGGACCCTGACCGCGCACGGTCCAACCACGCCCATAATTCGGCTACCGCACGAGGGGTATACCCGGCCCAGCCTCGCAACGACGACCCACACGGACCCCAGCGCCGAAGTCGCCGCGCAGGAGGACTCGACTACCGCGACGAGGCGCCGGTCGACGAGTCAACCGGGCTCATTGGTCTCGCCAAAGACCGCGGTTCTCATGGCCAGGGTCGCGCCGGAAGTCATACGGCTCACCCTCGAGTCGCTCACTCTCCTCGATGGTGCGCTCGCCCTCGGGCGGCATCTCGTCGAGTTCCACGATGCGGGTCACCTCGCGGCCAATCATCCAGTAGCCAGACCCGCCGACGCGATAGTCCATGTCGTGACGATGCCCCACAGCAATTACCCACGGGGCAAGACGCTGCACGGCGAAGTTCTCCTCGGCGCGGTCGGCTCCTGGTTCCGGCGGCGCGAATGCCGTCAGGAGACGCAGTTCGACCCACGTGTCGTCGAACGGGCCCACACCCGTGGCGCCTGTCCCACGTGCGCGCATGACCCTGGGGTGGGTGCGGGTGTCGATGTAGTAGACGGAAGAGCTCGAAGATTCGAGCCGGTACAGCGCCGGGTTGTCGATGACGTGGATGCGGTCGTGCGTCCGTTCCATGAGCCTCTCCGATGGCGGTCTGGTGTGCGTGGATCAGATGGTGAGGGTGAGGTACTCGACGTTGAGAGTGTCGGTGTCGAGCGTGGCTGCAGCGCCGAGGATGTCCATGTCCATCCCGAGGCCGGCAATGTTGACGGTGTGACCCGTGTGGGGGTCTTCCCACACGTCGGTGACGACGTGGTGGTAGTGGCCATGGATCAACAGTGACGGCTTCACCGCGGCCACCGCACGCGTGAAGCGCTCCCGCACCTCCCTCGCGTATGCCTCGTCCAGCGCGGGGAAGACGCCGGGTGAGAGTCGGCGCTCGATCGACTCGACGGGGTACGGGGCTTCGTGGGAGATCATGACGTCCGCGCGGCCGCCTGCGATGGTGGTGTCAACGTCGGGGTCAGTGATCGCTTCGCCCGGCCACCAGGACATTGGTGCGCCCCATTCGCGGTGGTGTTTGGTGCGCCACAGGCGGTCGATGCTGGCGGCTCCGCCAAGCCATACGAATGATCGTCCATCGTGCTCGGTGCGGTGTCCGCGCGGCGCCAGCAGGATCGAATCACGGAACGGCAGCCAACCGTCCGCGCGCGGTTTGAGGCTGGCGATCAGGTCGTAGTTCTCATGATTGCCGGGCGCGACCAGCATCTGCATCCCGTTGTCGGACATGAACTGGCCGATGTAGTCCCAGTCTGTGCTGACGCGCGGGTTCATACCCACACCGAGGTCACCCACCTGCACGATGGTGGCGATCCCGCGGTCCTGGAAATGTCCGATCGCGTGGCGCAGCCACGGAAGGTTGCCGTGGACGTCTCCGAGCAGGCCGAGAATCACGGGGCGCTTGCCTGCTCGAGGAGCACATCGTCCAGGGGAATCTCAGCAAGGAAATCCGGCATGGTGTCGTGACGGATGAGCCGCCTGCAGGCACTGGACTGAACCCAGTAGACCGGTCCCCGACCCGGGGTGCGATCTGGCGTGAGGTAGGTGTGAGAACTGCCAAGCCGCAGCGTCCAGGCTTTCGTGGCTGCCGCGTCTCGCATCGATCGCGGGAGCATCTCACCTTCGGCCCACTCCACCGGGTGCGAGATCAGTGCGATGAGTGCATGCCAGGCGGTGTCGAGCCGGAGCGAGCGTGAATCGTCACCCGCGAGGCGTACATACCGCGGCGACTCACCCAAGGTGGTCGACACGAAATAGCGGCTGCTGGATTGCACGGACTGCAGCTCGTAGATGCCCGGGTCAACCAGAATGCTGGCCACTTCGATGTCCTCAGTCATAGGGCCCATCATGCACACCAGCACCGCGTTAGGGAAGGTCTAGAACTCGGCTTTTACCAGGAACTATGCGCTCACATGTGGTAGGCCATTAGCCCCTCCCCCACCCGCCAAAGCGGCCCGGAAACGAGCGCTTGAGTTCAGCTCTGCGACGCGAATCCGAGTTTGGGGTGCGGTAGTCGATCACGGGCCCCGAAGGCGCCATTGTCTTAGGAATCACCCGTACGGGGCGGCGCACACCCTTGCGCGTCGGCCGATACCGTTGGCGCACCCCAAGAGAGGGGCCCGTGGATAGTCCGACCTGCGACCGCAGACGCTCTCCGGGACGTTTTCCCGATCGCCCACCGGAGCTTCACGGCGAGAGGCAACACCGATCGCCGACGGCGCACCCACACGCACCGCAGCAGTACGTCGATGCGCCTCCCGCCCACGGCACTATGCCGCGCCACACAAGCACTCGAACGCACCCAGGGATTCATTCAACTGCGCGTGATGGTCGACGCGGCCACTCACGACCGCTGACGTACGCTCGCAAGCATGGGCAAGGGCGACGACCCCGCAGAACGCACGGGCGATCGAGAGATCGACACAGGTGTCCCGTCGTGGCTCGAGCGCGTCCATCCAGGGCAGATCCTCGCCAGCGAATTCCTTGAGCCCTCGCACACATCCGCGACTGAACTGGCCAACGCCACCGGCATGGCGCCAGAGCAACTCACGCGCATCCTCCATGGCACCCAGGGCATCTCAGTCGACGATGCTGACCGGCTCGCTGACGCACTGGGAACGACTGCGCAGTTCTGGACGAACCTCCAGGCTCAATACGAGGAAGGGCTGCGACAGCACCCTTAGCCATGCCGCTGTGCCCGGCTGTCGCCGGATGCCGGACGCGCGCTCGCACACAACGCAAAGTTGGCCGACTCCGAGTTGAGGCACGGCCCACGCCACAGTGCCCGCATCCCCACGCGCGAACACCCCAGTTAACCCACCTCGTCGGAACCGGGAAACGTTGCCGGGCAATATTACCCACTTCCTCGCGGTATGGTCGGGCTATGGGTAGCGAAGAGCGCACACGTTCGAAGATCACCGACGCCCGCGCGTGGGCCGCCGTTCAGGCGCGCTCGCGAGGCAAGGTGCCCACGGTGCGTGAGATCAGCAGCCAGTGGGCGCTGCGTACCGCGACCGCGGCTGCGATTCGCCAGGAGGTGCAGGCCGATGTCGACGCCCGGCTCCTGCAGGAGTCCACCGACCCCGCGTTCGTTGCGAGCATCGATGCGCTCGTCACAGCACTCACGCCCGACAGGAACGCGATTGCCGCGCGGGCCCTCGAGATCCGCACAGCCGCGATGGATGTTGCCGACGCAGGCATGCGCGCACGGGTGGACTCCGCTGAGGCGATGCGCGATGCTGCCCTCGAAGAGTCGGCACAGGCGGAGCGCGATCTCAAGGCAGTTCGGACGCAGCTCGAGGGTCAGACGCTGCGCACGCAGGATGCTCTCGTCGAAGCCGCACGACTGCGTGAGCGTCTCGAGGCCGCGCTGGCCGCCCGCGAGGAGGACAAGGCTCGCCTGACCGCCGCCGAGTCGGAGATGCGCGCCGCCCAGGAAGTTGCCGCCAACCTCAAGTGGGAGCTCGACAGCGTGCGCGAGGAGATGGCGACCGTGCAGGACGACGCAGACGCGCAGCGAAAGCGCGCCGACACGGCGGAATTGCAGATAGCTCGACTCGAGGGCGAGGCTCAGGCACTGCGCTCGAAGTAAACCGCCATAGCGCCGCCAGGCTCCACTCCTACGTCGACCTGCCGATCAGAGCTGCCCTTTGAAGTATGCGAGAGTGGCCGCACTCGGCTCCTGCATGGGCCCATCGATCAGCACGACCATCAACGCAATCGCGTCCAAGTCCTGCTCGGTCAGAGGCATTGAACCCCGGGCGCCGCCTGTCGCGCCCTCGCGCGCATCACCGACTCCATCGTTCTCCATGTTCGGAGGGTAAACCTCGACACCCACATCGACCACAGGAGCGAGCCCCTCGTTCGTCATATCTACTGATCGGTAAACGCGACGCGCCGGCCACCGCACGACGTGGTCCAAGCCTGTGCGCGAAGCAGACGAGCCCCACCGGCCCACATGTGGTCTCGGCATCCCGCGCCCACTCCCCCAGGTGTCACCAGCCGCCGTGAGGTTACCTGGGCAGCTACTTCGCATCTCACCGTGACACGAATTGGCGCGCATGGGGCGACGTAGCCAGACCGCGCGCCCGTAGACCGGTTCCGCACTGCGCGCCATTACTGCGTGTCGTGCCATCAAGATTTCTTCCGCGACGCTCGTCGCGTCGGATCGACCCAACCTACCTCACCACAGGCATCCGCTGGAACCAGGCCATCACGCTCGCTAGGACACGACGGGTGCGGCGTCGGGCACGAGGCCGCGCGCATCGACTACCACATAAAACGCCTGCTAATCGGGTTCTAGCGAGAGTTCTAGAGGCTGGTCTAGAAGGACCACATGGGTGCACACTGCCGATGAGGTTCGTTTGCTCGCGCCGCGCCGACGGTGTGGGCTCGTCGAGATTGAGGGTGGTGGGCAATGGCTGGCGGCGAGGTTTGTCACAGCGACCTGCGCGGCGCGCAGACCGCTCAGACGACGAGGGTCGGAGGATTCGCTTCAGCGGCCCGTCGCATCGACTTGTCCCCGGAGTTTTCCTTGAGCGCGGCGAGGCGCGTTCCATCCAAGGGTGGCGGCGTCCGACGCGGCGTCATCGTGAGTCGCCAGCGGGACTGCGCACCGCAGGTCCGAGACCTGTCAATTGCACCGGCTACCGCGTGGATTCGAAAGAGAGACGAGTGATGAGTCAGTACGTCGTGTCGAGCGTGCAGGTGCTTTCGGCGCACGGGAGTTTCACGATGGAGTGCGACGGCGGGCAGCGAGTGGAGTTCGAACTGTCATCAATAGGCCGCGACCACGTCAACGTGGTCTCACCCGACGACGCGGCCCGCGGACTCGAGGGGGTACGGGCACGGCTGCTGTGGGTGATGTCGGGGCCCGATGATGACGCCCAGGAGGCGCCCGCGGTCCTGCGAGCGGGCATGGCACACACGCTCTTCGTTGCCGGCGACCCAGAGGTACGCACTATCGAGCTGCCGGTCGCAACGCGTCTGTACGCGACAGACTTGACCTTCAACTCCGAAGTCCCAGCCGAGAGATCTCCGACGGAGAGTAACCTGCACGGACCTGGGGCCGAGCCTGTACGCCGCCTTGAGCCACCTCGCGAAATCCGACGCCACACGGTGACGGACGGCAATGCAGGTCGCGACGACGACTGAAGTCCGCGTCTTGGACGACCCGGGATACATCCCGTGCTGAGGCGCTCGGAGGCCCGCGCTTCCTCGATACTCGCTTACCGCGACCACACATACGGCGCATCACCCGGATGGGCGTGGTGAACGAGAACGTGACAAGCGTGGCTTAAGCCGCGAGTTTTGCGACGGGTCTCATGACAGCCGCGAACTCGACGGGGGGGGTCAAACCTCCGAGACAGTCTTGCGGTCGGCAGTGGTGGTACGTCCGCTCGATCCAGGTCACGATCGCCGGGCGTAGTTCCCGGCGAGTGTGCCAGCGTCGCTGGTTGAATACGTTGGTCTCCAGCAGCGACCAGAACGACTCCATCGCGGCGTTATCCCCTGCAGCGCCGACGGGTCCCATCGAGCCGACCATTCCGTGACGGTACAGTGCTCGCGCCATCTTGCGAGAACGGAACTGGCTACCCTGATCGCATGCAGGATGCAGCCAGCGACATCACCGCGGCGGGCGACGGCGAATTTGAGGCCGTCGACGGCATGCCCGGCAGGCATCCGATCGACGATTGAGTAGCCCACGATGCGGCCCGAGTAGACGTCCTTGATCGCGCAGCAGCACAGTTTGCCTTCGTCCGTCCGACGCTCCGTGATGTCAGTCAGCCACACCCCGTCGAGAGCGTCTGCGGTGAAGACTCGCTCGACGAAATCCTCGAACACCGGCGGGTCGGAGCGCTTGCCCTCGAGGAACCGGTAGCCGAACGTCGGGTCGTCCGTATGGGCGTCCCACAGGACGTTGACACGGTGCGCCTGCACCCACTCGGTAACGGTCACGGGATCGGCCCGCCACCGACAGTACGTCTGACGCGAGAGCTTGAGGACCCGGCACCGCACCGCGACGGGGATACCGTCACCAGCGAGTTCACTTACGAGCGGGCACAACCTTTTCCCGGTAACTGCGCCTGGGACAAGTAGGCGGCCGCATGACCTAAGACCTCGTTCTCCTGCTTGCGCAAACGGATGCGCCACTTCAGCTCACTCGTCTCGGCAGCATCGGCCGCGGTAACGCCGACCAGTCCGGCCGGACTCGACGTCATCGGCACGCAGCCACTTCTGCAAGCAGGCCTCACAGATCCCGAAGTCCCGTGCAATCTGCTTGGTCCTCACGCCGTCCTCACGGCAACGAGCGACCGCGATCACGTCGTCTCGGAAATCTTCCCGATAGGGCGCGGGCATGGGTACACACTGCCAACAGCGCCACACGGCACTACAGATCAGATGTCGCCAATCCGTTCACCACGCCCGTTCTCGCCCGGGCTAGCGATCCTTCAGTGCGCTCAATAGGGTTCCTGTAGGACGTGCGCCCAGCACGATTACCGCGATGGTAGCGCCTATGAGCGTGAGTGCGGTGTGCACAGAGACGAGCGCCAATGCTTGGCTCGGTGCCGCACCAAATGCGAGACTTCCCACGAGGCCGATCGACCAACCAAAGGACGCTCCCACGCACGCGAGCGTTGCCCATTCGGCCACGGTCATGACGAGTCGAGATGACGCCCTCATCCCGAAGGTTGCGTAGATAGCGATATGCGCCCGCCGGAACCATTGCAGCAGCGCCCACAGTAAGCCGAGTAGCGCAGCCGCAGGCAGCCACAACCACCGCAATGGTCGATCCTCGTAGGCAGTCGTGTAGTCAATTGTGAACTCCGACTCGAAGAGTCTGGGGCTGACTACTGCGGGCGTGCCGTCATACGACAGCTGTGCGGGGAGAGCAGACTCTACTGCGCTGTGGTGGGCTGCATCGGTTCGGACAAAACAAGTGTCGGCCTCGTCCACAAGGTGGGCAGGCATCAGCAACGATCCGTCAAATTCGTCGCCTATCGAGGCGCTTTCTGCGACTCTTACCTCAAGCGGAACGGAGCTATCAAGTGCGCTGGTTTCGCCTGAACGGACTATGACGGTAGCGACTTCGCCATCGCTGACCCCTGTGCGTTCGGCGAAGGCGGCAGTAGCTATGACCACGCCGTGGCTACTCGGCTCGACGTCGAGAAACTCCATAGCTCCGGGCGAGACACTGTAGACAGACGCACGGCCTCCGGGAATCTGGATAACCGAACCGTCGGCGTTGGTGCGCTTGAGGGCAAACGAAGCCTCAATCCCGTCGATCTGCGACAATCGTTCGCATTTTACCGCGGGGATCGGGAGCGCCGAGTTGGAATCCTGTTGCATGCCAGCAACTACGAATACGTGACCTCCCGCGTCGATCCATGAGCGTTCGGCTTCGATCAGGCGCGTTACTCCGACAGCATCAGCGACCCCAGGCGCTGCGATCGCCCAGGCGACCGCTACAACGATCAGTACGGATGTCCACCGCCCGGAGCGCGCAGTCGCGACACCTTCGCTTGCCGAGAGCCTCCATGGCCACGCGCGCCGCCCCGGCCTCAAGCGCGGCCACCAAGGTGTTCGAAGATCTCACCGTCGCGGAGTTCAAGTACGGTGTCGCACCGCGCAGCCACTTCCGGATCATGCGTCACGATCACGACCGTTCGCTCGCCGTGCGCCCCTATTAGCGCATCGAGAACCTTCCTGGAGGTTTGCGCATCGAGCTGGCCGGTCGGTTCGTCGGCAAGAATAATCGGCGTGTCCGATGCCAATGCGCGAGCAATCGCGACCCGCTGCGCCTCACCGCCAGACAGTATCCGAGCTGGGTCGTTCTCACGGCCGAAAAGCCCGACAGCCGAGAGGCACTCTATCGAGCGCGTCCGAGCTTCCGAACGGGAAGCGCCCGCTGAGTATGCGCCTAGCGCAATGTTGTCGAGGACCGTGCGGTCGGGAAGCAGAGAAACCGTCTGCAATACCCACGATGCCGTCTCTGAAAGCGAACGACGGCGACCCGTGCTGTCAAGAGCATGGATCGCTCCGTGCTGCATTGGCAACAGCCTGCCCATCAGCGACAAGAGCGTAGTTTTCCCCGAGCCGGACGGCCCCACGATCGCGGCTGCTGCTCCGGAAGCCACAGTAAAGTCGACCCCTGTCAGGACTTCATGATCGCCATGCGGGTACCTGTAGGTAACTTGGCTGGCAACTAGTCGCACGACAAATCACTTCGAACCTCGCGCGGATTGAGTAACACCGTCTGACCCAGCAGCGACGGCTCGAGTTCGACGGTGCCGAGGGATCCACCTGCGGGCTCCACGACGATCGCCGCTTCTTGCACGCCGGGAAAGAAGCATGTGCGACCGGCGCCGTCGGCTACCAATGCTGAGGCAGGAACCGTCGCTACCGTTCGCGGTGTCGCCAGTCGAATAGTCCCCACGCTCTCCTCAAGAGTGCCCATCGCTTCCGCGATGGCAGAGACCGATTCGGGCTCTGTCACCGCTCCGGTGCCGACCTGGTAGGGAGTAGTCACGCCCAAGACTTCCAACTCGACGGCACCGTCTCGTGGGAGCGCTCCTGTCTCGGTGACTCCGATAGCCGCTAGCGAGGCAGTCGTTGTGAAAACCTCGCTGCCAGGTACAACCGCGTCACCAAGCGCCACCACCATGTCACTAACCGTTGCAGGCTCAGGACCGACCCAGACCAACGCCCCACGTGACAGCGTCGTGTTGTTCTTGCCGTAGCCGGAATCCTCATTGAAAGCCATAATTGCGCGCGCTGTGGAGACTCCGGCTTCGCCGTCAGCTTGGCTTTCAAGGTAACCCAAGTCCTTCAGGAGCTGCTGGGCCGTACGGACGTCATCACCCTCATCGCCGCGAGATATGTCTCGGTACAGCGGCGCCTGCGCAACGTACGCGACCACGCTTCTGGCGTCAATCTCGATGAGTTGCATCCCTTGCGCAACCTCATCGCCGACCTTGGCGTTGAGGGCCGTGATCGTGCCGCTGGCGTGAGCGGTGGGTACGATTGCGTTGGCGTACTCAATAGTGACTGCGACATTCGTGTCGCCGCTTCGGTTTGCGGCTTCAACGGCGCCGATCAGGGGCTCGGCCCGCGCCGACGACTCCAGCGGCGACTGGCTTGCTACTACAACGACCCACGTTCCTAGCGCCATAAGCGGCGCAACCAAAACCGTGACAAGAACGACAGTCGCACTCGCGCTCAGATACGACCGCTTCGTAACATTCATCGAACGGTCGGAGACTGCGTCGTCAATCTCAGTAGGCATCGATATCTACTTCTAGCAAGCAGTCGTCTCCCTGATAGGACGTCGAATTCATTAATTCAACCGCGCGTTCAGCGAGCTCGAGACCATCGGCATCGACGTCTGGCGAAATATCTTCGTTCTCGAGGCATGTGCACAAAGCACGCTGCTCGGATTGCACGCACGCATCGCGCTGCGCCTCCCAACTTGGCTGCACCGCGTATCGCCACTGGACTGCCTGGAGGTTCTGGCGATCACGTTCGTCGACGATAGGCATCTGGCCGTCAGACGCATCCACCGTTTCTGCCGCAACGGCGTATCTCGGGAATGCCATGCCCCCGTCGTATGAATCCACTTCGTACTGAGCGTCAAGCCCTGCGTCGATTAGACATTGAACAGGCAGCCTGGCCGCTTCCCGTGCGGCGTCGAGTGTCAGTTCTCCCCGTTCGCGCGCGTCTTCAAGGACCTGTAGCTGAGCGTCACTGGCCCCAATGCCTCTTGCGAGTTGTAATGCGTCGTTGACCTGCGATTTGAAGGCGACGCCATCTGCGCTGTTCTCTGCCACAGCGCAAGACGACGCCAAGACGGCGGACGCGACACCCACACTCATCCACACCGCACGCATCAGGCGACCGCGACGTCGTTGGCGAGCCCATCTACGCAGTAGTCGCCGCGTAGAGCGAACGGCGTACACGCGTATCCGTCTCCAACGCGCGAGTCTCCGCACCGAGAGCAAACTCCGGAATGTTGCAGAAGACCAACATCATTCAGATGTGCCGCCAGCAAGTTCTGAGGCCCCTCGAAAAAGCCATTACTCTCAGCAAACAACTCGGCGATCCCCCAACTACCCGTCGACTCATCACCACTTCCAGGCGTCAAGGATCGACACGAAATATCCCACACAAGCCTGTGAGATTCAGAATATTGAGTGCGGAATTCTTCCGTCGACGCTAGCGCATGTCCGAGGGCCTCGCAAGGCTCGGCGACCGTCACGCCCCCGGGAGCGGGCGAGTGATCAGACGCAGCAAGATGTCACGTGTCAGGAGACACACCATTCCCATAACTCTAGGAACTGGAAGCCTGCGCCAACGCGCTTCAGCGTCACATCGCGCTTCGCAACTGAACTCCCACGGAGAGACAAGGGCGGCGGCACGACTCCTGGCAAACATGTCCGAAAACGTCTAGCATATAGACGCCATCTTCGATTGTCCCGGGGGGCGACAGTGACACGAAACAAGCCGCTAACTCAACTGGTTTTCGCCTTCGTAGCATTGGTCGCGTTGAGCGGCTGCGTTCCAGGCCCTGATCCCAGCTATACCGTTGTGGCGGCGTCGCCGAGTGACCAGCAGCCGGCTGGTTCGACGGCAGACCCGACCTCTTCCTCGGAAACCGAGGTACCGCAGCCTGCACCTAGTCAATCCTCCGCCTCACAGATGCCTGTCGGTGAAATCCCACCCGAGGGCACTATCGACTACTTCGAGTACTTGGCCAAGAACGATCCCTCAGTTAGCGACGCTCAGCGCGACCGCCTCTCGCGCGCTGCCAGCACCGGGAATCTCTCATTCGAGGAGTACTCACAAGCGATTGACGCGGCGTTGGGGTGCATCACGGATGCCGGCGTCGCAATATACGGCCCAAAGCGCAAAGACAATTCCGGATATCCACGGCTCAGTTACGGATTCGCGGCAGGGACCGGCGAAGACGGCAGTGCCAGTACCCCGGTTCCCGATGCATGCATACGGCAACACAGCTGGTACGTCGAGATGGCGTATTCGGATCAGCCTAGAGTGCAGCAACTACTTTCCGACTCACTGGAATCCAAGCGAGAGTCCGTGCGAATATGCGCCGAAGGCGCCGGGATCACTGCGGACAATCAGTTGCCTGTGCGCGCGTGGCTGCTCGAGTTGGTTCACACCTCGGCCGGACGTGACTGCGTCGCTGCAGCGGACATCACAGAGTTCTAGTGACCCGCGCGTGTGACGCGATGGCGCCGCCTCATTGAGATGGGCGGTGAAGACTTCTAGGTAAGTCTTCCCGCCTCCGCCCACGCTGCAATCACCGCTCCGAGTGTCCTAAGTCGAAGCTGTCTGTCGAGGGGAAGAGGAAGATGCCCACGAGAACCAAGGAACACGTAGGAGCCATTAAGACGCCACGGAAGAAGCGATACGTATCGTCCACCTTCCGCGTCGCCGCGGGCATTACGTTGGCATGTTGCGTTTCCGGATGCACATCCAATATCGCCGACGAGTACCCAACAGAAGTTCAGGTCGTCGCCTTAATTGACTCTGCATACCATGGCAGGCTCGATCAAGACGCACTGTGCAGCGTCGCCACTTCTCGTAGTACATGTATCGCCACGCTCCAGGGCGCAGGCACTCCGCCTCCAGCGGTTCCAAACGTTACCTGTACAGCGAAATATGCCGGTGAAGGTGCGATGACACGCGGCCGACTCGTCCGTGTCTCAACACAAAGCGACGCAGGCGGAGTTGTTTTCGAGACGATCGCGATTAGCACGCAAGAAGGCGCGCGCCTCGTGAACCCGGTCTACTGGGTAGCGGCTACTGTCTCGTCAGGCAACACCTCAGACGACAGTATTGACTTCAACTGCTGAGACGTAGCAGTGCAAGCGTCCAGGTTCGAGCATTTGGCCGCATTGAACGCCGCGATCGATCAACCGAATTGCGTGTGGACACGAACACGGGCGAAAATCGCCGTCGCGGCCCATCAACCCCCTTGTCGCCGGAGGACACGGGCGTCGAAGACACGTGGGATCAGGCGAGCCCGCCAGCCGGACCAAGCGTCGTCTGGCAATGCGGCTCAGACTCGACCGTGGCCAGACGAACCTCGCTCAGATAATGGACGGGCCCGCTGGATTTGAAGCTCGGGGACTCCAACAACGTGGAGTTCTTTCAAGCGCGCCGATGCATCACGTATCCCGCGGCCCGCTTTAGCGCACGTCACTTAACCAGTCCCAAAAGCCTGCGTGCCCATTGCGCTGATGCAAACTTGAGAATCCTGGGCGCCGACCATCCGCCACGATCCCGCGCATGCAACTGCGATACACACGCGGATCGAAAAGGTCTCATACCAATAGGCACACGCCCGGCAATCATCGACGCGAGCGACTCTTGACGAGAGCCAACCCAAGCGATAAATTCGATAAACAGGCCTGGGGGACGATCGCTTGGGCCCATGGAGGCGTTATTTGCAAGTCTATAGCGAATCGTCGCGACGTCGCACATGCGCTTCAATGCATTTATAGCTTATCTTGTTACACAAAATGTTTCAGCGTGGGAGTAGGGTGCACTACATCTCTTGGTACGTCGCTCGCCATATTTCGCTTCGACACGACCACACAAGCTGGCGTTAGCGCGATGTTTAAAATTTTCCGCACCCAAGGTACTCATCACTGGACGCGAGACTTCCGCATTGATAATTGGAGGCTGCAGACTAAGGATGGAATCTCGAGGATCTCAGTTACCTGTGCGACCCGTCATCACGTGGATCGAGAGGAACAACGGTGAGTAATTCAATTCGTCGCCTCTTGACTCCGGCACTGGCAGCAATGTGCGTACTACCAACTATCGCCGGGTGCTCAGCGGAGAACACGAGCGAGGATTCGGCGTCGAGCGAACAGAAGCCATACTCAGAGCGGGTGCAGTCGTATCTTGAGGAAGCGACCTCCGAGGGAGCGAGCGAGACACAGATCGACGAGCTTCGCGAGGCTCTAGCTACAGGAGAGGTCCCCTACGAGACAATGCGCGGGGCAACCCAACGGGCCGTCGACTGCATGAGCAATGCGGGACTAGACGCGTCAATCGCGGACGTGACGCAAGCTTCCGGACTCGAGGTGCCGATGTACCGAGCTTCACACGGCGAGGAGATCGACCCAGACACAGGATGGGAGATGATCCGTGCGTGCGAGACAAGCGAAACTTACTGGCTGAGCGCTGCCTATCAGCAGCAGCCAAGCGCTCGCGAACAGCTATCCCAGTACGTGCGATCCAAAGAGACTGAACTGCGCGAATGCTTGCAGGACAACGGCGTCGAAGCCGACGACGACGCAGACGGATGGGAACTGGCGGAACTCGCCCTGGAGTTCTCAAGCGCACCGGAGGGCGGCTTTGATTGCCTGAGTACTGTCGGCATAGACGGCTTGTAGGCGCCCACTGAGGATTCAACGGCACTGGAGCGCGACTGTCGCGCAAGGGTCTGGCCCAAGATCGATTGACTCTGACCGCCACGGATCTCGGTCCGTGCTGGAAGGATGTTTCCCGTGCCCAAGCCCTATCCCACCGAGTTCCGTCGAGATGTCGTCGCGGTCGCCCGTCAGGGCGGCTCGATCGCGCAGATCGCGAAGGACTTCGGCATCACTGAGTCGTGCCTGCGCAACTGGTTGAAGAAGGCCGACGTCGAGGACGGTGTCCGTCCCGGCGTCGCTGCTGAGGGATCGGCCCAGATGCGTGAGTTGAAGACGCGCAATCTTCAGCTCGAGGAAGAGGACGAGATCCTCGGGAGGGCTGCGGCGTACTTCGCCAAGTCGATCTCCCCAAAATGACGTACCCGCGGGTCCTTGATCTTGCCGCCGACGGCATCCCCGTCGCGGTGACCTGCCGAGGGACACGGCTCTTCCAAGCAGGCGATTTACAAGTGGGAGGCCAACCCCATCACGGACGCCGACCATGATCGTGCCTACCTGATCAACGCCGCGCTCGACGTCCACTCCGACGATCCCGAGTTCGGCTACCGGTTCATTTCCGACGAACTCCAGGCACTCGGCCTCGAGGTGTCGCGCAACAAGGTCCACTCGCTGTGCAAGGAAGCAGGCATTATCGCCGCCGTGCACAAGCGCACAGGCTCGGGCAAGAAAGCCGGTCCGCCTGTCCTCGACGACCACGTCGAGCGCGCGTTCACCGCCGACGCCCCCCACCGGGTGTGGCTGACCGACATCACCGTGTCTCTGGACCGGCGACGGCAAGCTCTACCTGTGTGCCATCAAGGACGTGTTCTCGAACCGCATCGTGGGCTACGCGATCGACAGCCGGATGAAGTCCTCGCTGGCGGCCGCCGCCCTTGAGCAAGCCGTTGCCCGACGGACACTCGTGGGTGCTGATCTGAGCGATCTGACGTGCCATTCGGACAGAGGAAGCCAGTTCCGCTCCAGGCGCTTCGTCGGGGCCCTGAACGCCCATGGCATCCGCGGCTCGATGGGCCGCGTCGGTGCTGCTGGCGACAATGCCGCGATGGAGTCGTTCTTCTCGCTGCTGCAAAAGAACATTCTCAACCGCAAGCGGTGGGAGTCCCGCGAGGAGCCCCGTCTGGCGATCATCACGTGGATCGAGAAGACTTACGATCGACGCCGCCGGCAAGCACGCCTGGGCCGGATGACGCCCATAGAGTTTGAGACCGTTTACGCTACCCAACAGGTCGCTCTCGTGGCCTGACCACCCCGGTCAACCGATCTTGGGGCAGACCCGGCCGCTACGCAACGCACCCGCGAATCGTCCCGAGAAGCCATACCTCTAAACAAACTACAGAGCATCGAGCACGTAGATGTCGCTGGCCGTGCGCTGGAGAAACCACTCGTGGTCTGACATGCGCGGCCGAAAGCTGCTGAGCGGCTGGGAGGGGTCGGCGGTTGTCGCGCTCCAGTAGTACTGGTGTCGCGAGCCGCGGCGGATGAGGGTGTGGGAGTAGTCACCGTCGCGGCCTTGCCCTAAGCCGTCGACGTCCGTCTCCGGCGGGTATGAGATGACACCCCGAAGAGGGAGCCACTGGTTGTCGTAGGGCGAGTGATGGGTGGGGCCAACGCCGCGTGCGCGCATCATGCGTGGGCCTTCTCCGCGTGAGTCGATGTAGTACTTCGTGCTGGATTCGGTGACGACGACGATGAGAAGTTTGTCGACACTGAGGTCGACCGAGGGGACGGACTCACCCAGGAGCGGGTGGTCATCACCGATGCCGCTGGTTGCGCCAGGGTTTGACTCACGGGGTGCGCTCACGACAGTGCGCTCTTCGATGGGTTACCAAGGTCGGCGATGCCGTAGCGGAGGCGCCCTCGGATCGCAGACTTCGGCCCGGGCACGGCGCCAGCCGGCGCGAGTTGGCCGCGGACCGCGTATGCATCAGTCCGTTCGTTGGCGAGGACACTCGGCGGTCGCCGATTCTCGATCCACGACCCGGGACGGGGGGCGGCGCATCTCATCATCACGCGCCCTCCAAGAACTGCTCGATGTGTTGAATGTGGTCGCTCGTGATGCCACGGCGACGATCGGGGCACACTGCGAGTACAGATTCGTGCAGCCACCCCAGTTCGTGGTCGCGCTGCTGCAAAGCAACTTCGCGCCGCCATGTGTCGATGTCGTCGTCGATCCACACCGCACGCACGCCACGAGCCGCGACGGCGCGGTTGACGTTCTGGGCTTTCCACCAGGAAAAGCTGGTCGGGGTGTTCTTCACCACCCATGGAGCGACCGGCCAGTCGTGCCCGAGACCGACAATGGGAGCCAGGAGGTCGACCGCATGGTCGCCCCACGTCGTGCACCAGCGCATCTGCACGCCGGGCATGGCCCCCATGACACGCAGAGCGTCGACGGCGGCGAGATTCCAGGTGAGAGTCCCTGCGCCCATCGGCGCTCCGAAGTCCACGTAGCGGCTTCGCCACGTGTCGGCGGGCCAGTGCTCCAGGTCGTCAGGCCCGTCGGGCTGCGCGTTGATCACGCCGTCGATATCGACGAACACCTCTGCGCCGGCGCTACGCGTCATCGTGATTGCCGAAAACGTCGAGGCGTAGCAAGCATTCGAGCTGGGGTTCCGCGCGACGCGCACGCCAGGGCCGCAGCCAGCTTCCGCGTAGCACCGCATCTTGCGCCGTCGCGACTGCGACAGGAATCACATCAAGAATCACAATTCACCCCATTGACTAGACACCGTGAACCACGCCTTCACGACCACAGCAATCCTGCCACTGGATGCCATGATCTGCCAGAGTAGCCTGGTAGACCACCACATCTCATGACGAATGAAGGCATGGAATTCGCCCTGCTAACTCCCTTTAATGTTCACGGAAAATATTCTTCCTGGTCCGCGAGGCTGCCACCGACAGACGAACATTAGTCGCGCAGTTCGGAGCGTCACGGGGAACACTGGGGCGCGAGGGAATAGCGCTGCACACACGTCGGCCACCGATCACGCGCACGCGCATCCGGTGCCATGCGAGCGGTCGGCGCACATGCGCAAGCGCCGCCTCGCGACCTGCGCCGCATCTCATCTGCTGACGTAATCTGGCCAGATGCCATTCGAATTGCGCATCCCCGAGGAGCTGGTCGCTCCCGCGGAACGCAAGACATTCGAGAGCGCCCTCATCGACGCTCTGCGCCGCCACCCACGCCATTCGATCGCTTCGCACTCGGCTGTCACGACGCTCCTCGACATCTCAGGGCTCGACGATGAGAATGCGTCACGCGCTCGGAGCGCCATCGAGAACTACAGCCCAGACTTCACACCCGCCATTGACGCGGCGATACACGTCACGGACACCACAGCGGGTGCACTGACGACCACACAAGTCGCGGCGCACCTCCAGGTTGCACCGAGCACAGTGCGCCGCCGAGTGGATCGCGGCGAACTCCTCGCACACCGCGGGACGCGCGTGTTCCGTCTGCCGCATTGGCAGTTCACCCCCACGGGCACATTGCCCCAGTGGCGGCTGATAGCAACGCACCTCCAGCACGTCGACCTCAGAGCAACAGAGGCGTTTGTGCACGAGCCCCGAGAGGACCTCGAAGGAATGAGCGTCCGGGCCTGGCTGCTCGACGGTCGAGACCCCGAGAAGGTCGAGCGCTTGGCGCAAAGCCTGTCACGCTGGTAAGGCGCGTGCAGGCGGCGCACTCAAAGGTGGACTCGGAGAACCAGCACGCCAACAACCCGCCCGCTCGACGTGCGGTACGCGCGCGGGGAGAGCCCTACCAGTGGACGACCGGGGCGCCTTGGACCGAAAGATCCGTCAGCCTGGCGTGGGGACTAAACGGCATCGAGGCACCCACCCCGGCGCGCGCCGACTCGGGCAGCTCGGTGGGCGCCTTCGACGTCTGACGGCGGGGCGCTTGACGTCTCATCGCCTCATGCGCTGCGAGAAGGTCGATGCGCTGGGCATTCTTCAGGGCCGTCTCGCCCTTAAACACCTTCTTGAGCTGATCTGGCGTGCCCATCACCGTAAACCACCACAGCAAGACGTCCGTCTTGACGCGCACGTCCTGCTCGAGATCGAGGAATCGGCGGGCGCGCTTGTGGTCATTTTTCTCAGAGGTCACCTCGGCTTCGCGCTCGCTCAGTTCGTAGTGGAACTCGATCGCCACCCGTCGAAGCTCACTAACGATGAGGTGCTGCTCCTGTGCGGCGAGGACGTTGACCTGCTCCTCGGCGGACGTGGGTTCGACCCAGCCGTGCTCGTCGAAGCTCGCCAACGGCGAGCCAAACTCGTCTCGCTTCGCTTCGTCGATGATCCAGTCACGAGGTTCTCGGGTTTTTCCTGCCACGAGGCCACAGATTAGCCGCTCCATCTCGCACTAGGGATCACCCTCTACGCGCATAGTGCGGCGTGACCGCCCACGCGAGGGACTCTCTCACGAGCAACGTGCCACCCACACCGATCACACGCCCACGCCGACCACCGGATCGCAGCCGGACCAAAGTCCCTGGTAGATGGACTGCGCGAGATTTTCTCGGGATCGCGGAGACCGTGGTCTTCAATGGCGCCCTATGCGAAACATGGACGACAAGCCAGCGATGCCAGGCGTATCTGCGGCAAGAGTTAGCAGCTCATCCGCCCGGCGAGGCGACAGTGCCGAGCGCCGTCGTACACGTGCCGGAAACGCGGATCGCAGCAGCTCGATCCGACTGGTGTCGAGTACCCCCGTCGTCGACGAGAGCGGCGAGAGTGCCAAAAGTGGGGTAGCCCCTGAACGCGACATCGCGACTACCCAAGCGCACGATTTTGAGTTCCAACGATCTCTTGATCCTCAAGGAGACGCCGTGACTCAATACATCACAAGCTATGGCTCCACAATGCCTGAAGAGCATTGGGCTGCGATCGAGCCATTCGTCAAGGACGTCATCCGCGCAAGCATGCCCGCCGACGTCAACGCAGCGCGCAACGATTTCGCCGCCGTCACGAGCCTCACGCGCTGGGCGTGGCTGCGCGGCATGGAACTCGATGCGCAGGTCCTACTCCGACGAGACGTGATCGAACAATGGGCGAGTTCACCCGAAGTCGACCTCAAGCAGGCAACGCGGACCACCTACCGCGGGAGGCTGTTCCGCATCGAGCAATGCCTCCTCGAAGGCCCCCGTCGCGCAGTACCCATGAGGACCTTCAAGCGAGACGACAACGCCTCGCGCCCCTACTCGGACGCAGAGGTCGCGGCGTTCCGAGTATGGGCACGAAGCCAGCCTTCTCAGCACCGGCGTGAACAAGCGACCATCCTGCTCTCGCTGGGCTTCGGTGCCGGCCTTACGACGTCCGAGATCATCGCCCTCACGCATCACGACATCAAGGTTGACGATTACGGTGTCCTGCTCAACGTGGAGGGCAGGCGCGCACGCCAGGTGCAGGTCTCCGCAGGATGGGAGCAGCGCCTACGGGACACAGCTGCGACCGCCAGCCTGCGCAACGACTTCGTGTTTTGCCCCGGTCGGCGCACCCGCGCCAACCCTCGCATGGTCGCAGCCTTCGTCGAGGACTGCACAAAGGACGTCGCGCTGCTCAACACGCAGCGCATGAGAGCCACATGGCTTGCCGCGCACCTGACTGCCGGCGTGCCACCCAAAGTGGTCATCGCCGCGGCAGGAATCAGCACCATCGGGGGCCTGGAGCGCATCTCCAAGTTCGTTGCGCAACCCGACGAGCTGACAGTGCGCCTGTGGATGCGCAATGCCCAAACCTCACCCACCACACCTCCCCAGGCGCACTGATCAAACGCCCCCTCCGCCCCGAGTCGCCCGCTGCACCCACACAGACGGGCAATTCAGCCGTGCTCGAACGCGTGTGGCAAGCGCTAGCGTCCAATCAGAGCCCGCCTGGCACGGGCGCAACGCACGTCACCCTTCCCGACGTCGCCCCGATCTGGATCCGACTCGCGGCCGACTACGTGGACGTGACCGGCGTCGACACAATGATCGAGCAATGGTTCGAGGACGACCGTGTCAGTCAGGAAAAGCGCAAGGCCGGCCGACACGGCAAAGTCAGCGTGCGCGAATACTTGGTCGCATCTATCGCGTGCGCCATTAACAGGATTCCCGCTTCGCTCGATCAGATCGTGCACGTCATCAACCAGCACAAGTCAAAGAAGGTCCGCGCCCGCTTCGAGCCCAATGACCCGATTCGGCTCGAGCAGATCCGCCGAGCGAGGCAGATCACGAGCAAGCGCATCGACGACTCATCGGTCCAGCGCCTGGCTGCCAAGATCAACGAAGCGATCAGCCCCAAGATCTACCCCGCTGACCGCCACTACTCCCACGCAGAGCTGGAAGAGTACGACCGGCAGCGTAGCCAATGGGATCGAGACATGATCCCCGTACGCCAGAAGCGCATGGATGACGTGACAAGTGCCATGCTCCTGCCATCATGGCTCCTTGTTCCCGAGGAGCACCGCCGAGAGTGGCGAGGCGACGTCACCTCGGACGCCACCGTGGTCCCGATCTGGGGCCGTGGACACAAGCGCTGCAAGTGCAAGAAGAATGGCGAGTGCGGCCACTGGACCTCAGAGGCAATCGACGCGAATGCAGGATGGCACGCCAAGCAGGAAGACAACCGGCCCTACGCCGAGCGAGACGGCAATGACGCCGACACCGAGTACACCCACGGCTACGACTACCACTACAACCTGACGACCGGCCCCGGGGTAGGCACGCTGTTCCCCGCCATCATCTTGTCAGGCAGAGTCGACCGACCCGCGCACGCCCCCGGAAAGAACCTCGCAGACTCGCTCGCCTGCATCAAGCTCGCAGGACTTCCCCTTGGCCACGTCACCACCGACCTCGGCTACAGCCAGCAGTCCCCAGAGTCCTACGCAGGCCTGGTCAAAGGCATGGGCTACGACCTCGTCATGATGTACAAGGGCAACCAGCTCGGAGTCCAGCACACGTACAAGGGCTGCAAACTCGTCGAAGGTACCTGGTACGGCCCGTGCCTCCCCCAGAAACTTGTCGACGCTAACAGCGACTACGACAACGGCAAGATCGACTACCAAACCTGGCGCACACGCATCAAGGCACGCGAGGCATACGCGCTACGCCCTAAGAGCGACACACAAAATGAAACCTCGTACGTTTTCCGATGCCCTGGCCACGGAGACGGCGCAACGGCCACGTGCGACTACCGCAAAGTCACACGCAACGACGCCGCGCTCGTTGAAGCCGGCAGGAAGACGCTCGCTGTCGTCGTTAACCACCCAGACAAGGATCTGCCCTCCTGCAGCAACAAGGCGTCGATCTCGATCCCGAAGAGCGAGGGCGCACGCTGGCTCCAGAAACTTTCCTACAAGAGCGACAAGTGGATCGCGGTGTACGGCCCCGAGCGCAACCAGATCGAGGGCAAGAACGGCGAAGCAAAGAACAGTCTCTTGGGCAGCCTCGCCCAAGCCGGCGACCGACGCCATGTCGGCATGGGCAAGCAGGTCATCGCCATCCTCGCGCGCACCATCGCCACCAACGTCCACTCGCTGCTGCGATTCCTCAAGAAGGCAGACGCGCCCGTCAGCGACCCAGGCTTCACTCCCCTGTCCCCCTTCGGGCACGCATGGCGACGCTCCGACGATAAGGACCACACGCCACACCGTGTGACTGGACGAACGGTGGCAGAACCGATCAACGAGCCACCTCCACCGCCGTCGATCGTGCCCGACATCCCCGAAGTCGCCTAGCCCCGCAGCCGACCCCGAGTCGGCCGCGAAGCATGCCCTACACACCAAAAACGAGGGCATCCAGCGCGGTTCAGGACCCCCACCGCTTCCGCTCACGCTGCCGGCACCCCGTGTAGGCGCAAAGAACACGCCCACGCGCCTGGCCCGACGCCCAAAAACCGCGATCTGCGGCTTCTCGCGCAATACCGAGTGCATGAACCCGCCAAAAGCGAGTGCACCCCAAAGGTGGGCCAGGTGGGGCTTGAACCCACGACCGACGGATTATGAGTCCGCTGCTCTAACCGGCTGAGCTACTGGCCCGTGGCCGCCCCACCGCGCCACGCGGGACCCGAGGACGAGCGACCGCCGATCAGTCTAGTCAGCACCTTCCGGCGTCATCACCACCCCGGATTGTCCTGTAGTATTTCTGACTGCTGATCCTCCATAGCTCAATTGGCAGAGCAGCCGACTGTTAATCGGCAGGTTGTTGGTTCGAGTCCAACTGGAGGAGCGCACAGAGAGCCGGTCCCACGGGGCCGGCTTTCGTATTTTCCGGGCTCGACCAGGGCCGATGCCCCACTCAACCCTCGGGAAGATCATCCGGTATCCGCGTGGCGCCATCCTCCGCCGTCACCCAGAACGGGTTCACCGCGAGCTCCCACACGTGGCCGTCGGGATCCGCGATGTAGCCGCTGTACCCGCCCCATCCCACCGCTACCGGCTTCTTCAGGTCGGTCGCACCCGCGGCAAGCGCCGCCTGGTAGCGCTCGTCGACCTCGGCCTCCGATACGTAATTCTGCGCCAGGGCGGAGCCTCCTACGCCCAAGCCGGCCACGGCATCGGCCCTCCCCTGGTCCTCGGCGAAGGCAGACAACGGAAAGAGCGCCAACACGAGCGTGCCGAGTTGATAGAACACGATCTCCTCGGTGGCTTGGCGAGCGGTCCAGCCCCACGCCTCGTAGAAGGCGCGCGAGCGCTCGAGGTCGGCGACGCCGAGGGTCACCATGGACACACGTTGCACGGTCATGAAACGAGGCTAGCCCCGGGCGCCGACACGCGCCCGGGGCGAGCAACAGCGGACAGGACCTAGAGGCTGGCCTCGGCCTTCTCCTTCGATGACACGTGCTGGCCGGAGCCCGCGATGATGCGGTGGCGGATCGCTCCGGAGATGGCATCCACGATCAGGGTCACCACGATGACGACGGCGAGCGTGATGCCGATCTGCTCCCATTCGCGCTGGCCGAACAGCTGGCCGAGCAGCTGTCCCACACCACCGGCGCCGATGATGCCCAGCACCGCCGAGGCGCGGATGTTGACCTCGAAGCGGTACAGCCAGAACGCGACCACCTCGGGCAGCACCTGCGACCAGTACGCCCAGCGGAGCACCGGCAGGCCCTTGGCGCCGGATGCCCTGGCAGCCTCGACGGGGCCAGGGTCGATGCCCTCGAGCGCCTCGGCCGTGAGCTTGCCGAGCGTGCCGACCGCGCCCACGCCGAGCGCCACGGTGCCCGCGACGGGACCGAAGCCGAACACCGGCAGCATGATGATGATCGCAAAGACCAGTTCGGGGATGGCGCGGATGAGGTTGAGGAACGCGCGCGTGATCTGCACCGTCACGGGGCGCGCGACGTTGCGTGCGGCGAGGAACCCGAACGGGATCGAGATCACGGCACCGATCATGGTGCCGACCCACGCCATGTAGACCGACTCCATCATGCGCTCGAAGGCGAGCGTCCAGTAGCCCGACCACGGCTCGGTGAACGGGTTCTGAAACAGCCCCTCGCCCATCAGGCCCAGGTAGCGCCAGCCCTCGGTGAAGACGTCGGTGATCTCGCTCCACTTGGCGTTGGACAGCCATGCCGCGCCGCCGAAGATGACGACGAGCGCGATCCACGTGAGCGTCGCCTTGGCCTTCGAGGGCTCGGCGGGGCGGGTGGGGGCGGCCGATGCCGCGGCCGGCTTGGTCACGGCGCTCACACGAACCTCCGGCGCAGGTACTGGCTCAGCTGGTCGATCAGCAGCACCACCACGAACAGCGCGACCACGATCGCGGACACGTTCTCGTATGCAAAGCGCGAGAACTGCACGTTGATGACCTGGCCGATACCGCCACCGCCCGCAATACCAATCACGACGGACGAGCGGATGTTGAGCTCAAAGACATAAAGAAAATAGGACAGGTAGTTGGGCAGGATCTGCGGCAACACCGCCCACCGGGCACGCGACCAGGTGCCGGAGCCCGCGGCGTCGACCGCCTCGAGCGGGCCGCGGTCGATCGCGTCGATGGTCTCGCTGGTGAGCTTGGCCGCGATGCCGATGTTGAACAGGATCAGCGCCAGGATTCCGGCGAGCGAGCCGACTCCCACGAGCGCGACGAAGATCAGCACGTACGCGATGTCGGGCAGCGAACGCAGCACCGACAGGAACCAGCGGGTGGCGCGGTACAGCCAGCCGGAGCGGTTCGTGACGCGCGAGGCCATGAACGAGAACAGCAGGCCCAGCCCGGCGCCGATGAACGTGGCGACGATCGCGATCGCGATGGTCTCGACCCATGCGTCCCACACGCGCCAGATGAAGGGCCAGTTCGGGCTGAGGAACTGTTCGATGACCACCCAGCCGTTGGACCAGTTCTCGATGAGGGGGCGCAGCGAGAAGCCCATCGAGTGCCCGGCCCACCACGTGAAGACCGCGGCCAGCACGAGGCCCACGATCACGGGGATCGAGGGGGCCGGCTTCTTGGGCCGCGGCGTGACGGGGGCCGATGCCGTGGTGACTTGGGAGGTCATGCCGGCTCGGCGAGCGTGTCGTCTGCCGTCAGCGACCGCCCGTAGATCTTTTCGAACACGGCATCGTCCGCCTCGGCGCCCGTGCCGTCGAACACGACCTGGCCGGCGCGCATGCCGATCACGCGGTCGCCGAACTGGCGCGCAAGGTCGAGGAAGTGCAGGTTGACCAGCGTGGTGATGTTCAGCTCGCGGTTGATGCGCTGCAGGTCCTTCATGACCATCTGCGCGGTAGGCGGGTCGAGGCTTGCGACGGGCTCGTCGGCGAGCATCACGGAGGGGTCCTGCGCGAGCGCGCGGGCGATGGCCACGCGCTGCTGCTGGCCGCCTGAAAGCTCAGAGGCGCGGGTCCACGTCTTCTCGACGATGCCCACGCGCTCAAGCGCCTGGTAGCCCTTCTCCTTCTCCTCCTTGGACCACGCACCGAGCATGGCGCGCCACGAGGGGATGTCGTGCAGCTGGCCCATGATGACGTTGTTCATCACGGACGTACGCTTCACGAGGTTGAAGGACTGGAAGATCATGCCGATCTTCGAGCGGATGGCGCGCATCTCCTTCTTGGAGGCGCTGGCCACGTCCATGCCGTCGACCAACAGGGATCCCGAGGTCACGGGCACCAGGCCGTTGATGGTGCGGATGAGGGTGGACTTTCCCGCACCGGAAAGGCCGACGACGACCACGAATTCACCGTCGGGGATGGTCAGATTGACGCCGTCCAGGCCCACGACCCCGTTGGGGTAGCGCACCGTGACGTCCTTGAGCTCGATCATGAAGTCACTATCTCGTTGGAATGCCGACGCGGTGGCCGCGCCCCGCCGAGCGGGACGCGACCACCGCGTGTGGTCGGGCTGTTTAGCTCTCGCCGAAGTTGGCGGCGACCTGACGGGCCTCGTCGAGCGCGGCCACGTCGGCGGGCTCGAGGCCCTCGATGTT
Organism: Demequina sp. NBRC 110055; assembly: GCF_002090135.1. Taxonomy (GTDB): domain Bacteria; phylum Actinomycetota; class Actinomycetes; order Actinomycetales; family Demequinaceae; genus Demequina. Next base: position 72,698 of record NZ_BBRL01000011.1, read on the forward strand.
GTAGACCGCGTCGAGGGCGGCGAGGCCCTCCTCGGTCTCGGCCAGCGCCATCAGGGCGTCGGTGATCTGGGTCTGAGCGTCCTCGGACAGGTCGGAGGAGAGCACCACGCCGTCGTTGGGGATGTTCGACGAGTACGCGAACACGACGACCTTCTCGCCGACGTCCGGGAGTTCCTCGGCCAGCTCGGAGCGGGCGTCGTTGAACGACGTGCCCACGACGGCGTCACCGTCGTAGACCGACTGCACGGCCTGCGGGTGGCCGCCGGCGAAGAACGATGCCGGCAGGTCGGTCAGCGGGTCGATGCCCAGGATGTTCTGGAGCTGCGTGGCCGGGTAGTAGTAGCCCGAGGCCGACGACTCGTCCACGAAGGCGATGTCGGCACCCGGGTCGAGCAGCGCGAGAGCGTCCTCACCCTGGGGGCCGTCGTAGCCGGTCGCACCGTTGCAGTACGAGTAGTTGACGCCCTCGTCGTCGGCCTCCGTGGTGACCTCGTCCAAGCAGAACGTGTCGGGGTCGTTGGTCATCCACTGGGTGACGTAGCTCGACGAGCCGTAGCGCACCGACTGGAGGACCGGCACGGCGCCGGCCTCGTCGACGGCCTGGACCATGGCGATGGGGCCGAGGAAGCCAATGTCGGCCTGGTCGGTCTGCAGCGCGACGACCACGGCGGCGTACGAGTCGGGGATGAAGGTCGTGACCTCGACACCCAGCTCCTCGCCCAGCAGCGCAGCGAGCGTGTCGCCGTCGGTGACGAGCTGGTCAACCTCGTCGGAGGGCACCAGGCCCAAGATGAGCTCCTCGGGCAAGCCCTCGGACTCCATCGCGTCGTCGGTCGCCTCGGCGGTTGCCTCTGTCGTGGCCCCGGTGGTGGCGCCCGTGGTCGCCTCCTCGTCGGTGCCATCGCTCGAGCAGCCCGCCACGGTCAGCGCGAGCGCGCCCGTGAGCGCGGCCGCCGCCATGGGGTTGAACTTGATCTTCACAGTCTCGTCTACCTTCCGGTCGGTATAGCCAGCCGCCCCCTGCCGGCGGCGCTGGTCGCGTCGCCGCATCAACGCGGCTTCCTAGGACCGTACCCGCCCGCGCGGGCGCGTGGCGCGGGAACGAGGAGATTTATCGTGCCTGTAACAGGGATTTCACTCAGACGTTCCCTGGACGAGACGTTCTTGTGACCTTTGAACGCTGGACAATCCGTTCACGGCGTGCCTCCGGCTTAGACCCCTACCTCGGGTCAGGACTCGCGCAGCTCGCGCCGGCGCGTCTCGAGTCGGATCATCTCCGCGAAGGCCTCCTGCGCCTCGGGAGTCCCCGTGCCCGCGCGCTGCATGCGCCCGCGCAGCGCCGCAACCTGGCGAGTGAGGCTCAGGTCGAGCACCCGCGCCAACACCGTCCCCGCGTAGTGCCCCAAGGTCTCCGGCTTGTCGTGTGGCAGGGGCGACACGGCGAGCTCGGAGATGGTCGCCACGAGGGTCTCACCGGCCTGTTCGGCGACATCGTTAGCCCAGTCGGGGCCCGCGTTGCCCGGACCGCCCGCGGCGAGGATCGCCTCGTAGACCGCGCGGTACTGCGGCACCGTGTAGGACTCAGGGGTCAGTTCCTTCACGATGGCGGCGGCAACCGGGTCGTGCGAGATCTCTGTGGGCGCCTGCAGGAGCGTCCCCAAGGAAAGCGCCTCGGCGCGCACCACGGGATCGCGCCGGTCGGGGCGCGCAGGCCCGGCCGCGGATCTGACCCCGTCCCCACCGGCGCCGCCCACGGGCCCTCCCCACGCATCGGCCGCCTGACCCGAGCCCCCTCGAGAGTCGCGGCCGCCCGCGCGGCCACGTGACGCATCGGACACCTGTCGGCGCACCACGTCCATCTCCATGCCCAGCCAGCCGGCGAGCAGCCTGGTGTATTCGGGCTGGATGGCGCGGTCGCGGATGCCCGCGACGACCGGCGCGGCGGCGCGCAGGGCCCCGGCGCGGCCCTCGGGAGTATCGAGGTCGAACTGAGCCAAGGAGGCGCGGATCACGAACTCGAACAGCGGCTGGCGGTGCTCCAGGAGCGCCTGCACGGCCGCGTCTCCCCCGCCCATGCGCAGGTCGCACGGGTCCTTGCCCTCGGGGTCCACGGCGACGAAGGTCTGCGCGAGGAACTGCTGGTCCAGCTGGAAAGACTTGAGAGCGGCGTTCTGGCCGGCCTCATCGCCGTCGAAGGTGAAGATGACCTTGGCGCCGGTGGAGCCGATCTTCAGTTGGGAGCCGCCGGTGTCGCCCATGAGGCGGCGCACCACCTTGACGTGCTCCTCACCGAAGGCCGTGCCGCAGGTCGCGACGGCGTTCGTGATGCCCGCGAGGTGGCAGGCCATCACATCCGTGTAGCCCTCGACCACGACGGTGGTGCGCTCGGAGCGGATGGCGCCCTTGGCGAGGTCGATGCCGTACAGGACCTGGTTCTTCTTGTACAGCGGCGTTTCGGGGGTGTTGAGGTACTTCGGGCCTTGGTCGTCCTCGTGCAGGCGGCGCGCGCCGAAGCCGATCACCTCGCCCGTCACGTCGCGGATGGGCCACAACAGCCGTCCGCGGAAGCGGTCGTAGATGCCGCGCGCACCCTCGGACACCAGGCCCGAGGCGCGCAGTTCCTCCTGCGTGAAGCCTTTGGACTGCAGGTGGTCGGTGAGGTGGTTCCAGCCCTGCGGCGCGTAGCCCACGCCAAAGTGGTCGGCCGCGGCGCGGTCGAAACCGCGGTCGCGCAGGAAGTCGCGCCCGATGCGCGCCTCGGGGGTGTTCAGTTGCTCGCGGAAGTACTCCTGCGCGACCCGGTGAGCCTCGAGTAACCTCTTGCGCTGGCCGGCGGTGCCCTCGCGGCGCGGCCCGCCTCCGGCCTCGTAGCGCAAGGTCACGCCGGCGCGTTCGGCCAGGTATTCGACCGCCTCCGCGAACGGCAGCCCGTCCATGCGCATCACGAACTCGATGACGTCGCCGCCCTCGCCGCAGCCAAAGCAGTGCCAGCGCCCGGCGCCCGGGCGGACGTGGAACGACGGGGTGCGCTCGTCGTGGAAGGGGCACAGGCCCTTGACGGAGCCCACGCCGGCGGGCTTCAAGGCGACGTGCTGGCCGATGATGTCCTCGATGGGCGCGCGCTCGCGCACCTGCGCGATGTCGTCCCTATTGATCGTCCCAGCCACGGCTGCATGCTACTCGCGGCTCCCCTCCCCCGTGGCGCAGATGTCCTCATTTGCGCCACGACGGGTGGGGTTGCGCCACGAGCGGAACGCGCGTCGGTCACGGGTACCCTGGTTCGAGTTGCCTTCCATGAAAGGAATATCAGTGAGAATCGACGCCTTCCTCGCCGACTCGGCCGAGGTTGTCCAGGGCAAGATCTACGCGCTTGGCGCCGGCTGGAACACGATCTACGTGCGCCAGTTCCCCGCCGCACACCGTCGCCTCGCCGTCGCGGCCACGGTCCACGTGCCCTTCACCGCGACCAACATGTCGCACCAGCTCGAGCTCAAGCTGCTGACCGAGGACGGTAAGGAGTACCCCATCGGCATCCGTGCCGATGCCGAGGGCAAGGCCCAGCCCGTGCGCGGCATGGGCGGCGAGTTCACGCTGGGCCGTCCCGCCCACCTCGTGGACGGCGACGAGCAGGTCGCCTGCTTCGCCTTCACCATCGACGGCATCCGCTTTGTGCAGGCCGGCATGTTCTCCTGGGTCGTCTCGGTCGACGGCGAAGAGCTCGCGCGCCTTCCCATGCGCGTGCAGCAGTCGCAGCAGCAGAACTAACCCCCACGCATGGGTCTGTACGAAGGGCTGGTCCTGCCGGCCTATCTGGCCGTGTGCGCGTTGCTGGTCATCGGCGGCATCGTCACCATGATCTGGGTGCCGGTGCACCGCGTGCTCAAGTGGATCGTCACCGCCATGTGGATTGTCACCGCCGTGCACCTCCTCACAGTGCTGGCGATCCTCATCGGCGGTCACAGCGCCCCCATCGTGCTGACCCTGGGCTACCTCTTGGCCTCGGTCATCCTGGTGCCGCTGCTCGGCATCGGCCGCCTCGGCGAGCCCGATGCCGCCGCCGCGGACCCCGACCCCAACCGCCCCGTCCTCGCGCCCGACCAGATCGCGCGCGTCGACGGCGGCGCGGCCGTCATCATCGGCATCGCGGGCGCCGTGCTCGCGTGGCGCGTCGTCATTCTGCTGGGAGGCTGAGTGAACCCCGTCGGACGCATCGTCCTCATCGCCGCGTATGCCGTGCTCGGCCTCGCGGCGGTGGGCCGGTCCTCGTACCAAATCTCGACCAAGCTGGCCGAGGCACCCCTGCCCTACCTCATCTCCGGCGTCTCCGCCGTGCTCTACGTGGTCATCGCGATCGCGTTGTGGCGCGGCTGGCGACGCGTGGCGCTGTGGGGCACGTCGCTCGAGCTCGCCGGCGTCCTGATCGTCGGAACGCTCGGCTACATCGAGTCCGACTGGTGGGCCGACGAGACCGTGTGGACCGGCTACGGCTCCGCCTACGGCTGGGTGCCGCTCATCCTCCCGCTGGCGGCACTGTGGGTGTTGTTGCGTCGCCGTTCGTCAACGTCGGCCGATGCCGTGGCCGGTTCCCCTGACGAGGTCGCCTCATGAAGGTTGACGCCGGGCGCACGGCCCTGAATGCCGTGCGTGGCGCACTGATCGGCGCCGCCGAATCCGTGCCCGGGGTCTCCGGCGGCACCATCGCCCTGATGACGGGCGTCTACGAGACGCTGCTGACCTCCGCAGGTCACTTCATTACGGGCGCGCGCATCGCCGTCGTCGACGTGGTGCGCGGGCGTGGCGTGGCGCGGGCGCGCGAGGACTACTCGCGCGTGTCGTGGCGCGTCATCATTCCCCTGGGAATCGGCATGGTCGTCGCGCTACTCGCCATGGCGTCGGTCATGGAGACGCTCGTAGAAGAGCACCCCGAGACCATGCGCGCCCTGTTTTTTGGGCTGGTCCTTGCGTCGCTCTCGGTGCCGTTCAGGCTTGCCGCCCACGCTCCGATGCGGGGCCGGCCCGACGGCCGCTGGGGCGGCAAGGACTGGGCGCTCGCGCTGGCCGGCACGGTTGCCGCGGCCGTCATCGTGTCGTTGCCGGGCGGCCACCTCGAGCCCTCTCCCCTCGTCCTCGTGCCTGCAGGAGCCATCGCCGTGTCCGCCCTGGCACTTCCCGGGCTGTCGGGATCGTTCCTCCTGCTCACCATGGGCCTCTACGAGCCGACACTCGCCGCCGTCAACGACCGCGACCTGGGATACCTGGTCTGGTTCGCACTCGGCTGCGTGATCGGCCTGGTGTCCGTCGTCAAGGCGCTGCAATTCCTCCTGGAGCACCACCGCCGCAATACGCTCGTGGTCCTGACCGGCGTCATGGCCGGCTCGCTTGTCGCCCTATGGCCCTGGCAGGCGGAGGACGGAACGAAGCTCGCACCCTACGGAGACCTGATCGCGCCGCTCGTCGCGTTCGTCGCCGGCTTCGTCGTGGTGATCGTCCTGCTCGCGGTCGAGTCGCGCATTCTCGCGGGTCAGCAGGCCCAGATCGACGCCGACGAGAACACCACCGTCGACTAGGCCGGACCTGGGCCCACGCCATGGTCCTGGCGGGACATGGGGGTCGGAATCGGGCGTGTTTCGACCCTCATGTCCCGCCACGGACGCGGGGTCGCCTGGGCCGCCCCTACACCTGGACGCAGTACTTGTGGTGCCAGTTGTAGGCGGAAGTATCGGTAAGCGACGCGACCTGATCCACGGCCACACGCAGGCGCGCGGCGTCGTCTGACGCCTCGCGGTAATCGGCGGCGAACTGCGCCTCCATCGCATCGGGACCACGATCCGCGAGGGCGATCACGAGTTCCTTGAGTACTCGTCTCTGCTTCGCGTAGGTGGGGCTGGTCTCGCGCGGGGCCATCAGGAAGTGCACGGCGATGCCCTTGAGGATGAGGATCTCGTCGAGGGTGTCCTGCGGCACGACAATGCTGGCGCGGTGGCGAGTCAGTGGCGCGTCGCCGTGCTCGGCCTGGGTGGCCGAGATGATCGCCTGGGCGAAGCGGCCGATGATCTGGCTCGTCATGTCCTTTAGCGCCGCCAGCGAGGCACGCGTGCCGTCGTAGCGCTCGGACCACCACGGGAAGGCCTGCAGGCGGCCGAGCGCGGCACTCAGCGCCTCCTCATCTCCACCGCCGTACCACTGGCGCGTGTGTTCGATGACGGCTGCGACCTGGCCCGGGTCGCGCAGGGTCGACAGTTGCACGGCCCTGTAGACGATGGAGTCCTCGACGTCGTGGACCGAGTACGCGATGTCGTCGGCGACGTCCATCACCTGGGCCTCGAGTGACTGCTGAGTGCCGGGCGCGCCCTGGCGCAGCCAGTCGAACACCGGAAGATCGTCCTCGTAGACCCCGAACTTGCGCGTGGGTGTGCCGTCCGGACGCATGGGGGCGGCGGGTTCGCGCCACGGGTATTTCACGGCGGCGTCGAGGCTTGCGCGCGTGAGGTTCAGGCCCACGCTGCGGCCGGTCGCGGGGTCGAAGGTCTTGGGCTCGAGGCGGGTCAGCAGGCGCAGCGTCTGCGCGTTGCCCTCAAAGCCGCCAATGTCTCGCGCCACCTTGTCCAGTGCCCGTTCGCCGTTGTGGCCAAAGGGCGGGTGGCCCAGGTCGTGAGCGAGGCACGCGGCGTCCACGATGTCGGGCGAGCAGCCCAGCGCCTTGCCGAGCTCACGGCCCACCTGCGCGACCTCGAGTGAGTGGGTGAGGCGCGTGCGGACAAAGTCGCCGCTGCCGAGGCCCAACACCTGGGTCTTGGCGCCGAGCCTGCGGAGCGCACTCGAGTGCAGGATGCGCGCTCGATCGCGCTCGAAGGGTGAGCGGTGAGCGGCCTTCGCGGGCTCGGAAATAAAGCGTTCGACGTCGGCCTCGGTGTAGCCGTGCGAGTTCGCGTTCACAGGTCCAACTTAGTCATGCCTGGTGAACGCGCGTTGCAGGCGGGCCGCAGGGTGGGCTCCCCACGCCCGCGCGTGACGATGTGACGGTGATCCTGAACGGGTCCCGGCGTGTCGCCCACATGCCCCAGCGTGTCGGTCAGATCACCGTCACATCGCAACGGGCGCTCGGCAGGGCAGCGCGGCCCCGTCGGACGTACCGTGGAGTCATGCCACGAGTACTCGTCTATTGCGCCGTGTCCATCGACGGATTCATCGCCGGGCCGGGCGACGACATCGCCTGGCTCGAGGCGCCGCGGCCGTCATGGGCACCCACCGCAAGTGGACCGTGGGCAGAGGCTGGCGTGTCGGAGGGCGTCGAGTACGACGACTTCTTCGCGGGCATCGGCGCCATGCTGATGGGCCGGCGCACCTTCGATGTCGTGCACGGAATGGGCGAGTGGTTCTACGGCGACACTCCCGTGATCGTCGCAACCGGAAGGCCCCTTCCTCCCGACCCTGGCGTGCCCGCGAGCGTGACCACCGCTTCGGCCCCCATCGCGAACCTGGTTGCCGAAGCTCTTGATGCGGCAGGCGAGCGTGACGTGTATCTCGACGGCGGCTCATTGATCCGGCAGGCGCTCGACGCCGATCTCATCGACGAGATGATCGTGACCATCCACCCCACCATCCTGGGCGCGGGACACCCGCTTTTCGCAGGCGCGGAACAACGTCACATGATCACCGTCAGTGAGGTGCGTAACTTCGGCGACGGGCTGGTGCAGCTCGTCATGCACCCCGCACGCAAGCCCGTCGACCACTCACGGGTGCCGACCGACGGAGGCCCGGCGGGGGCCGATGCGACGGACGCCGCCGCGCTCGGCCACGCCTAACGCTCGCCGGGTCGCTCCTGGTGGCCTGTCGTGCGGCGTGTCGCGGCTTGAAGTGCCGCAAATGCGGCCATTTGCGGCCCGAGGAGGGGTGCGGCCCGAGGAGGGGTGGGCCAGAAGAGGGGCGAAAGTTAGCCGCCCGAGACGCTCAGTTCAGCCTCGCGTAGGCGCAGCTCGAGGTCGGGCGTGATGTCCTGGGTGTCGAGCCAACCCTCGGGGCACGACGGCGACTTGGGGGTGCCCTGGCGCCCGCGCGGGCCCTCGGCATCGGCGCCCGGGTACGGCTGGTCGAGCGGCAGTCCATCGAGCAGTGCCCGCAGATCCGCGAGAGTCTCCACGAGCCCGAGGTTCTTGCGCACCTCTCCCCCGACGGGATAACCCTTGAGATACCAGGCGACATGCTTGCGAATCTCGCGCATTGCCTTGAGCTCGTCGTCGCCGAAGAATGGGATCATCAGCTCGCCGTGGCGGTAGATGGTGTCCGCTACGACGCGCAGGCCAGGGCGCACGCGGTCCGCGCGCCCCTCAAACGCGGCCTGGAGGTCGGCGAACAGCCACGGGCGCCCCTGGCATCCGCGACCCACGACCACGCCGTCGACACCCGTGCGAGCAACCATGTCCAGCGCGTCCTCGGCCGACCAGATGTCCCCGTTGCCGAGCACCGGGATCGATGTCACCGCCTCCTTGAGCCGCGCGATCGCCTCCCAGTCGGCCGTTCCCGAGTAGTAGTCGGCGGCCGTGCGCCCGTGCAACGCGACGGCGGCGGCTCCCTCGGCCTCCGCCATGCGCCCGGCGTCGAGGTAGGTGAGGTGGTCGTCGTCGACGCCCTTGCGCATCTTCACCGTGACGGGGATGTCGTAGGGCGAGGCCTCGCGCACCGCCGCGCGCACGATGTCGCGGAACAGGTCCTTCTTCCACGGCAGCACCGCGCCGCCGCCCTTCTTGGTGACCTTGGGCACCGGGCAGCCGAAGTTCATATCGATGTGGTCGGCGCGATCCTCCTCGACCAGCATCTTCACGGCCGCGCCAATCGTCGACGGGTCCACGCCGTAGAGCTGCACCGAGCGCGGCGTCTCGTCGGGGTCGTGGTGAATGATCCGCATGGACTCCTTGGTGCGCTCCACCAGGGCCCGCGACGTCACCATCTCGGCGACGTAGATCCCGCCACCGTGCTCGCGGCACAGGCGCCTGAAGGCGGCATTGGTGATGCCGGCCATGGGGGCCAGCACCACGGGAGTGTCGACGGTGAGGGGGCCGATCTGCAGGGGCGGCAAGACACGGGTAGCGGCCGATGCGGTGGTGGTCATTCCTCCATTGTCGCCGATGCGCCGGGCTGGCTTGGCGACGCGGGGTCGCTGTCCGCAGCTGGCACGGGGTCCGCATCGGGAGCGGCGACGGCCTCATCATCGGCGATCGCGCCGTCGTACCCCACCACGAGCGCGGCGATGCCGGTGGTCAGCGGCACCGCCAGCACGAGGCCGATCGACGTCACGAGGGTGCGCACCACCTCCTCGGCGATCTCGGCGCTGGTGAGTGTGGTGGCGAGAGAGTTGTCGTAGAGCGTGACGAGCATGAGCGTGGGAAGCGCGGCGCCCACGTAGGCGAAGGCGATCGTGTAGACGGTCGAGGCGATGTGGTCGCGGCCGATGCGCATGCCGCGCGCGAACAGCGACCAGCGCGAGATGTCGGGCCGCGCGGCACGCAGTTCCCACACGGCCGACGACTGCGTCACCGTCACGTCATTGAGCACACCCAGGCCCGCGATGATGATGCCGCACAAGACCAAGCCTTGGAGGTCGACGGCGCGGCCGGCCAGCTCCAGGTGAGTACCGTCTTCGGACCAGATCCCCGTCAGCCTGGAGGCGCCCACGGCCCACCACGCGAGCAGTGCGGTGATCAGCAGCCCGGCGAGCGTGCCCAGGTAGGCCGTCGTGGTGCGCGCGTTCACTCCGTGCGCCAGATACAGCAGCACGAACAGCGCCCCGGCGCCCGTCACGAGCGCCACGACCAGCGGGTTGGCGCCGTCGAACAGCGCCGGCACCGTGAAGAAGATCACGACGCCGAACGCGGCGAGCAACCCCAGCAACGCACCCAGGCCCCGCCAGCGCGCGATCGCGACGACCAGGAGGACGTAGACGACGAGCAGCAGCAACATCGGCGACCCACGCTCGAAGTCGCCGAACACCACCTCGCCGGTGTCGAGCTGCAGGGCGCGCACCTCGTCGCCCACCTGGTACTCAAAGGTCGTCAAACCAGGATCGGCGAGTTCGAGCTCGTCACCATCAAGAGAGACGGTCGCGGACCCCGACTCGGCGTCGACGGACTCGACCGTCACCGTCACCCACGACGCCCCCTCGTAGGACGTCGGCACCGACCGCATGAACGACCAGTCCGACGGCCACACCGCGACCGCGCCGGCGACGGCCAGGAACACCACGACGCCCACCAGGACGGTGAGCACCGTGGTGGTGCGTTCGGACGCGCGCGGGGCCTGCTCGAGCGCGCCGTCGGCGCCGCCCAAGCCCAGCCCGTGCGAGTGACCGGCGCCCATCAGCGAGAACCCAGCGCCGGCATCGGCCGCCCGAAAATCTTTACGCGCCGATCAGGCGCGTGGCGAGGTAGGCCTGCACCTGCGACAGCGCCACCCGCTCCTGCTGCATGGTGTCGCGGTCGCGGATGGTGACGGCCTGGTCGTCCTTGGTGTCGAAGTCGACCGTGATGCAGTACGGGGTGCCGATCTCGTCCTGACGGCGGTAGCGCTTGCCGATGGCCTGAGTGACGTCGAGGTCCACGTTCCAGGCGCCGCGCAGCTCCTTGGCGAGCGCCTCGGCGGTGGGCAGCAGCTCTTCGGACTTGGACAGCGGCAGCACCGCGGCCTTCACGGGCGCGATGCGGTGGTCGAGGTGCAGCACGGTGCGCTTGTCGACGCCGCCCTTGGCGTTGGGGGCCTCGTCCTCGTCGTAGGCCTCCACCAGGAAGGCCATGAGCGAGCGGGTGAGGCCCGCCGCGGGCTCGATCACGTACGGCGTGTAGCGCTCGTTGGTCGCGGGGTCGAGGTACGACAGATCCTTGCCCGAGTGCTCGGAGTGCGTCGACAGGTCAAAGTCGGTGCGATTCGCGATGCCCTCGAGCTCGCCCCACTCCGAGCCAGTGAAGCCGAAGCGGTACTCAATGTCCGTGGTGCCCTTGGAGTAGTGCGACAGCTTCTCCTGCGGGTGCGCGTACAGGCGCAGGTTGTCCTCGGAGATACCGAGGTCCTTGTACCAGGCCAGACGCGTGTCAATCCAGTACTGGTGCCACTCCTCGTCGCTGCCGGGCTTGACGAAGAACTCCATCTCCATCTGCTCGAACTCGCGCGTGCGGAAGATGAAGTTGCCGGGCGTGATCTCGTTGCGGAAGGACTTGCCGATCTGGCCGATGCCGAACGGCACCTTCATGCGCGAGGTGCGCTGCACGTTCTCGAAGTTCACGAAGATGCCCTGCGCGGTCTCGGGGCGCAAATAATGCAGGCCGGACTCGTCCTGGTTGACGCCGAGGTAGGTCTTGAGAAGGCCGTTGAACATCTTGGGCTCGGTCCACTGGCCGCGGGTGCCGCAGTTGGGACATGCAATGCCGGCCAGGCCGCCCTCGGGGGCACGGCCCTTCTCCTCGAACTCCTCGATGAGGTGATCCTCGCGGAAGCGCTTGTGGCAGCTGAGGCACTCGACGAGCGGGTCGACGAAGGCCTTGAGGTGGCCCGAGGCCTCCCACACCTTGGGGGGAAGGATCACCGACGAGTCGAGACCCACGATGTCGTCGCGGCTCGACACCATTGCGCGCCACCACTGACGCTTGATGTTTTCCTTCAGCTCCACACCGAGCGGCCCGTAATCCCACGCGGAGCGCGTACCTCCGTAGATCTCTCCGCAGGGGAACACGAAGCCGCGTCGCTTGGCGAGCGAGATCACGTTGTCGAGGCGGGAGGGCTGGGCCACGGAGAACTCCTTGGGTGGGGTGAGACTTGACTGTCGGACAGTCTATCGGCGGCCGATGCCGCGGCGGGCCGGGCGGGCCGGCTCACCTCGCTCATCCCAGTTTGACAATGATTCTCATTTCGGCGTACGGTGGCGGCCATGAGCTTCTCCCGCCCCCTGATCGTCGGCGGAGCGGTCGGCACCCTCCTTCTCGCCGGCTGCTCCGCCGATCCCTCCACCGACTCCACCGACGACGCGCCGAGCGATGCCTCGCTGTCCGTCGGCGCCGCCTTCTATCCCGTGCAGTTCGTTGCGGAGCAGATCGGCGGCGACGACGTCGCGGTGACGCCGCTGATCGCCGGCGGCGTGGAGCCGCACGACGCCGAACTCTCCCCCGCCACCGTGCGCGAGATGCAGAACATGGACACGGTCCTGTATCTCTCGGACTTCTCGGCGGCCGTCGACGACGCCATCGACACCACCGGTGCCCGTGCCCTCGACGCCCACCACATCGTCGACGAGCACGGCGAGGACGTCGCCGCGCACGAGGCCGCAACCCACGACGGTGAGGAGCACGCGGCAGACGACGGCCACGATCACGGCGTCGCCGATCCCCATTTCTGGCTCGACCCCACCCTGCTCGCCGAATACGCCGAGGACGTCGTCGCGGAGTTCTCGGAGCTCGACCCCGACCACGCGGAGGCCTACGAGGAGCGCGGTGCGGCGCTCGTCGCGAGCCTGAGCGCCCTCGACGAGGACTTCACCGAGGGCCTCGCGGTGTGCGAGCGACGCGAGATCTTCGTCAGCCACGAGGCCTACGGCTACCTGGGGCTGCGCTACGACCTCGAGCAGGAGGGCATGTCGGGGCTCGACCCCGAGGCCGAGCCGTCGCCGGCCCGCCTTCGCGAGATCCGCGATCTCATCGAGGACTCGGGCGCCACGACGATCTTCACGGAGTCGAAGGTGAGCGCGGCCGTCGCGGAGTCGCTCGCGAGCGACGCGGGGGTCACGACCGCCGTCCTCGACCCGGTCGAGACCGCCACGAACGGCGATGACTACATTGACATCATGACCCGCAACCTGGAAGCGCTGAGGACCGGCCTTGACTGCAGCTGACGCTGACTGCCTCACCCACGACACCCCGCCCGCCCTGACGGCGCGCGGGGTGCGCGTGCGCCTCGGGGGACACGAGATTCTTCACGGCGTCGACCTCGACTCGCACCCGGGCGAGGCCGTCGCCATCATGGGCGGCAACGGCTCGGGCAAGTCCACCCTGGTGCGCTCCCTCGTGGGCGCGATCCCGACGACGGCGGGCGACATCACCGTGTTCGGCGAGCCGCGCACGCGACTGACCTCGCGGCGCATCGGCTACGTGCCCCAGCGCGCCTCGGCCGGCGGCGGCGTGTCCGCCACCGCGCGCGAGGTCGTGACGTCGGGGCTGCTCGGGGTGAACGCCCTACGCACCCCGCGCGACGCCAAGGCACGCGCGCTCGCGGCGCTCGACGACCTCGGTGTGGCCGACCTCGCCGACAGGGACGTGACGGCACTCTCGGGCGGCCAGCAACAGCGCGTGCTCATCGCGCGCGCGCTCGTGCGCGAACCCGACCTGCTCATCCTCGATGAGCCCATGGCCGGCGTCGACGTGCCCAGCCAGGAGGCCCTCGCGGCGGCGCTGACCAAGCGTCGCGATGCGGGAGCCGCCATCATCGTGGTCCTCCACGAGCTCGGCGCTCTCGCCCCGCTCGTCCACCACGCCGTCGTGCTCGAGCAGGGCTGCGTCACCCACATCGGCGCTCCCCCGCGGGCGCTGGGCGTGCACGCCCTTCCCGGGCACGACCACGACCATGCCCACCCCGACGTGCCCGAGGCGGTCGCGTCGACCTTCGCCTGGGAGGTGCGCCAGTGATCGACCTCCTCACCGACCCGCTCGTGCAGCGCATGCTGCTCGTGTCCGTCATGGTCGGCGCCACCGCACCCATCGTCGGCACCTACCTCGTCCACCGCCGCATGTCGCTGCTGGGCGACGGCATCGGACACGTGGCCCTCGCCGGCGTCGCCGCCGGCTGGCTCGCCGGCTCCGCCGCGGACCTCGCGCAGGTCGATGCGCTCGCCATCCCCGGCGCGATCGTGTTCGCCGTCGCCGGCGCCGTCGTCATCGAACGCATGCGAGCACGCGGCGTCGCGGCCGCCGACGTGATCATGGCGATCATGTTCTACGGCGGCATCGCCTCCGGCGTGCTGCTGATCTCCGCCGCGGGCGGCTCGAACGCGAACCTCATGGGCTACCTGTTCGGTTCCATCTCGACCGCTAGCTGGACCGATGTGTGGGTGACCGTGGGGCTCGCGGCGGTCATCCTGATCATCGGCCTCGGACTGCGTTCCGCGCTCTTCGCCGTCACCCACGACCAGGAATTCGCGTACTCCACCGGCCTGCCGGTGGCGGCACTCAACATGGTGGTCGCCGTCCTTGCGGCCATCACGGTCACCGCCGCCATGCGCGTGGTCGGGGTGCTGCTGGTCAGCGGGCTGATGATCTTGCCGGTCGCGATCGCCCAGCTCATCACACGCTCGTTCACGCGCACCATGATGATCGCCATGGTCACCGGCGTGGTGCTGTGCCTCACCGGCGTCGGCATCACGCTGTTCTACAACCTGCAGCCCGGCGCCCTGATCGTGGTGCTCGGCGTCATCGTCTACACGGTCGTCGCGTCGGGGGCGGGGCTACGTAAGCGCCGCCGTCGCCTCCGGGACGAGGCGGGCCACGGCGGCCACGACGACGCCCACCGCGAACACGAGCACCCCACGCTAGGAGCACCCGCATGAGCCCGACGAGTGGGGCATCGGCCCCCCGCATGACCAAGCAGCGCGCGGCCGTCCTGGACGCATTGTCCGGCACCGACGAGTTCCGCTCGGCCCAGTCGTGGCACGACACCCTGCGTCACGACGGGTCCTCCGTGGGCCTCGCGACGGTGTATCGCTCGCTGCAGGCGCTTGCCGAGGCCGGCGAGGTCGATGCCGTGGTCACCGAGTCCGGCGAGACGCTGTACCGGCGCTGCGGCGCGGTCGACGAGCACCACCATCACTTGCGCTGCCGCGTGTGCGGCACTGCGGAGGACATCGAGGTGCCGCAGTTCGAGGAGTGGGCCGAGCGCATCGCGTCCGAGCACGGGTTCGCGCGCATGGACCACACGGTGGAGATCACCGGCGTGTGCGCCGCCTGCACGGCGAAGGGTCACTGATGCCGGGAGTGCCCGAGGCCGTGATCGACCTCGGCTGGTGGGCCCTCGCGCTGTTCCTGTTCGGCGTCGTCTTCACCCGGTCCCAGGCGACGTACTGGATGGGCCGCTGGGTCCGCACCGGCGCCCGCCGCCTCGCCGACAGCCCGAGCGAACGCTTCCTCGCGCGCGTCTCACGCCGCCTGGACGGCCCCATGATGGCGCGCGGCCAGGCGATCCTCGACCGCTGGGGCTACGTCGCCATCCCGTTGTCGTTCCTCACCATCGGCGTGAAGACCGTGGTGAACGCGACGGCCGGCTATGTGCGCATGTCGTGGCCGCTGTACACGCTCGTCATGCTGCCCGGCTGTGTGTTGTGGACCGTGACCTACACCGTGGTGGGCGCATCCATCGTGCATCTGTGGCGCCACTCCCCCACGCTCGCCATCGGCACGATCCTGGGCGTGGTCATCGTCGCGTGGATCGCGACGCGCGTGGTGCGCGAGGTCAGGCGGCGCCGAAGCGTCGATTCCGTCGCGCGTATTCCTCAATAGCCGCCCACAGGTGCGTGCGGTCCACGTCGGGCCACAGCGTGTTCGAGAACACGTACTCCGCGTAGGCCGCCTGCCAGGGCAGGAAGTTGCTCGAGCGCTGCTCGCCGCTGGAGCGCCAAAAAAGATCGACGTCGGGCATGTCGGGCTCGTCGAGGTGCGCCGCGAGGGTCTTCTCTGTCACCTTGGACGGATGCAACTCGCCCGCCGCCACCTTGCGCGCGATCTCGCGCGCGGCATCGGCGATCTCCGCACGCCCGCCGTAGTTGACGCACATCGTCAGCGTGAGGCCGGTGTTGTGCTGCGTGAGCTCCTCGGCCTTCTCGAGCTCCTTGATGACCGACGTCCACAGCTTGGGGCGCCGCCCTGCCCAGCGCACGCGCACGCCCCAGTCGTGCATCTCGTCGCGCCGGCGGCGGATCACGTCGCGGTTGAAGCCCATCAGGAAGCGCACCTCCTCGGGGCTGCGCTTCCAGTTCTCGGTGCTGAAGGCGTAGGCGCTGAGATGCGTCACACCGATCTCGACGGCGCCGGCCACCACGTCGAGCAGCGACGCCTCGCCGCGCTCGTGGCCCGCGGTGCGCGGCAGACCCCTGTCCTTGGCCCAGCGGCCGTTGCCGTCCATAACGACGGCCACGTGGGCGGGGATCGCCTCGGGGGGCAGATCGGGCGGCGTGGCGCCGCCGGGGTGCGCAAAGGGGCGAGCGTAGGTCACCGGCTCAGCCTATCGGCGGCCGATGCGATGGCCGGGCTGCGCACCCCACTTCCCTAGGGGTGGGTCGCCGCCCACTCCTCGATCTCGCCGTACAGGTCGACGATCGACGCACCGGCCATCGTGACCGGTCCGGGAGGCGCAGAGGCGGTAGCCCCCACGAGCGCGGTGTCCGCGCCGAGCGCCGCGGCGGGCGCCAGGTCGTTGACGTACATGTCGCCCACGGACAGCACCGCCCCGCGGGTCAGCGCCTCGCGCACCGTCGCCTCGATGCCCACGGGCTTGCGCGCGGAGTGGACCACGTCGGCGAAGACGTCGCCGACGCCGAGGAAGTCCAGCGCCTCCGCCAGGCGGGTGTCGGGGGCGTTCGTCACGAGCACGAGGGTGGCCACGGACGCCAGCCGGTCCATGAAGTCCCCTAGGCCGGGAACGGGATCGATGGGGCCGCGGTCGGTCGCGAGCAGCGTGCGTGACAGCCGGTAGCCGCGACCCAGGGTGTCCTCGTCGAGGCCCAGCAAGTCCGCTGCGACGCGCACCGCGTGATACTCGTCGCGGATGGCCGGGTCGCCGTCGGCGAACCGGGCGCGGGAGGCGGCCACGGCATCGGACACACCGTCGATACCGGCGACCTCCGCCAGGCTGGCCGCATACGCGTCGATGGGGCCGGAGCCCAACGCGAGGGTTCCGTCGAAGTCGAAAATGACGGTGGGCATGTCACTCCCCCAGGGATCGAGACAGGACGGACAGGGCGGCGGCGCGGGCCTCACGTGCCGACGTGCCGCGGCGGGCGGCCAGCGCCTCGACGAGCGCCTCGATCACGAGCGTGAGTGCCACGCGCGAGGTCAACAGCAGCTCGTCCTGGAAGGACTCGCTCACGGGCGGCACGACGAGCGTATGAGTCGCGCGGTCCACGAGGGCGGAGCGGGTGAAGCTCGTGACGGCCAACACCGACGCTCCCGTGCCGAGTGCCGCGTCCACCACGTCGAGCGTGGACTGGTTCGCGCCCGATCCGGACAGCACCAACAGCACCGCATCGGCCGGCATCTGAGCGGCGAGGATGCGTTGGCCCAGGGTGTCGGGAATGAACTCGGCGGGTCGGCCGATGCTCGACAGCCTCAGCGCCGCGTCATACCCGAGCGGGGCGGACAGGCCGTTGGCGGCGATAAGGACGCGCGGGGCACCGTCGAGCGCGGCGAGAAACGGCTCGAGGCCCTCCTCGGTGATCGCGGCCGCCGCATGCGGCAGCGCCCGGCCGAAGCGCTCCATGGCCGCGCGCACGATGCCAAGCGCACCCGGTGCATCGGCCACCGCCGGACCCGCAAAGGCGCGCTCTCGCGCGAGCGCGACCCTGAGCTGCGGGTAGCCGTCGTAGCCGAGCGTCTGGGCGGTGCGCACCACGGAGGCGCGGCCCACGCCGACGGTCTCGGCGATCTGCTGCGCCGTCATGTCGACGGCGGCGGCAACGTCGGCCGCGATGGCCTCCGCGACGCGCCGCTCGCTGGGCTGCAGTGACGGCGCGAGGGCCGCGATACGCACCGTGGGAGGCGCGTCAGTGGATCCGTTCCACGCCACGAACCTTGGCCCCTTCCATGATCCGCCGCCGGATGGCCCCGGAGATGGCGTCGATGATCATCGTGACCACGATCACGACGATGATGAGGACGCCCACGGTATCCCACTGGCGGAACTGCGTGTAGTTGGTCAGCATCGCGCCGATGCCGCCCACGCCGATGAGGCCCAGGATCGCGGAGGTGCGCACGTTGATCTCGAAGCGGTACAGGGCCAGGCTCATGAGTTCGGGCGCCGCGACGGGCCACAGCCCCCACCGGATGACCTCGGTGAGCGAGCCGCCAGAGGCGCGCACGGCCTCCGCAGTACCAGGGGGAACGGCCTCGATGGTCTCGTAGGTCCACTTCGCGTGGGTGCCGATGCCGCCGATCGCCAGTGCGAGGGCGCCCGTGAAAGGGGTGAGGCCCGTGACGGTGAGGATGATGATCGCGATCAGCACCTCGGGCATGGCGCGGATGACCGCGAAGATCCACCTCAGCGGCAGGCGCACCCACACGGGGCCCACGCCCTGCGCGGCGGGGATGCCCAGCAGGGTCGACAGCACCACGCCCAGGATCGCGCCGATCCACGCCATGGACACCGAGCGCCACGTCTGCAAAGCGGCCTCGCCGAGCATGGACCAGTCGGGGTCGGAGAACATCAGGGCGCCGTAGTGCACCAGGTCGGTCGGCAGCTGGGCGACCTTGTCCCACTCGATGTCGATGTCCCAAAAGGCGAGGACGATGACGAGCGAGACCACGAGGCCCGCCGCGCGGGTGGCCAGGCGCCGCGGTCGCGGCGGAATGGTGAGGGCCGATGCCGGGGTCGGCTGGGTGGGCTGGGTGGCGGTGGCGGTCATCGCAGCCTCTTTCGCAGCAGGTTGGACGCGATCTCGATCGCAATGACGACCACGAGGATCTCGAGCACGATGGTGCCGAGCGCGTCGTAGCGGTAGAAGCCACGCATCTCGTCGATGAGGCGGCCGATGCCTCCCGCGCCGACGAGTCCGAGGATCGCGGAGATGCGCACGTTGAGCTCGAGCGAGTACAGCACCTGGCTCGCGATGGCGGGCCAGGACTGAGGCAGCGCGGTGGCGCGGTTGATCTGGGTTTGGGTGCCGCCCGCGGCACGGCCGGCCTCCATGTAGTGCGCATCCGCAGAGTCGATGGCCTCGCTCACGAGCTTCACGACGATGCCGATGTCGAACAACACGAGCGTGATGATGCCGGGCAACGTGCCGACGCCGACCATCGCGACGAGGACGGTCGCGTACACGAGGTCGGGCACGGCGCGCACGACGTTGAGCACGAAGCGCACCGCGCGCCGCGTCACACCGTTGGGGTTCGTGGGGCGCGCGGCCCACAGCGACAGCGGCACGGCCAGCACGGCCGAGATGGCCGCACCCACGAGCGCCATCTCGAGCGTCTCGAGCAGCGGCTGCCAGGTCCGCGGCAGGATCGACCAGTCCGGCGTGAGCATCTGCACGATGCGGTCGGCACCGTTGGTCCAGTTGCGCGCGATGGACGCGAAGTCCAGTTCGACACCGCCGATGGCGGGGATCGTCGTGAGGATCGTGAAGGCCGCGAGGGCGGCAGCGATGCCTGCCACGCGCGGCCACGTGCGTGGCCGCGGCGGAATGGCGAGATCCGGGCGGCGGCCAGCCACGGCATCGGCCGTCGTCACTGCTCACCCAGCCTGTCGCGCGACTGTACGGGCCGGCCATAGATCTGTTCGAAGTCGGCGTCGGTGGCCGACCCCGCGGGGCCGTCGTAGACCACCTCGCCGGCGCGCAGGCCGATCATGCGGGTCGTGTACTGGCGCGCAAGGTCCATGAGGTGGAGGTTCACGAGCACCGTGAGGCCGCGGTCGGCGTTGATGTCCGCAAGGTCGGCCATGACCGAGTGCGCGGTGGGCGGGTCGAGGCTCGCGACGGGCTCGTCGGCGAGCATGACCGCAGGCTGCTGCGCGAGGGCGCGGGCGATCGCGACGCGCTGCTTCTGGCCGCCCGACAGCGCCCCGGCGCGGCCCCAGACCTTCTCGAGCATGCCCACCGAGTCGAGGGCTCGCATGACGATGTCGCGGTCCTGGGCGGTGTGGATGCCCAGCAGGGTGCGCCACGTGGGAGTGTGCGAGAAGCGGCCCACCATGGCGTTGCGGTACACGCTCGTGCGGTCGGCGAGGTTGAACGACTGGAAGATCATGCCGATGTCGCCGCGCGCGTGGCGCAGGGCGGCGCCCTTCAGCCGGGTGATGTCGTGGGGGCCGACCGTCACGGTGCCCGACGAGGGCTTCACCAGGCCGTTGATGGTGCGAATCATGGTCGACTTGCCCGAGCCGGACAGGCCGACGACGGCCACCATCTCGCCCGCGGCGATCTCGAGGCTGACATTCTTCATCGCGACCACCCCGTTGGGATAGCGCACGGTGACGTCGTCGAGGGTGATGGGCCACGGCCCGGAGGCCGGGGACGCGTGGTCCCCGGCCTCCGGTCGCTGCGCAGCAGCGGTGTTGTCCACGTGCTTACTGTCCCGAGAAGCGGGCGTTGACCTCGCGGGCCAGGTCGATCGCGGCGGCGTCAGCGGGGACCCAGTCGGTCTGGTCGAAGATCTCCTGCAGCGTCTCCGGGTCGACCTCGGAGAAGTCGTCCATGAGGGTCGTGATCTCGGTGCGCAGGTCCTCGGGCAGCTCGTCCGAGAGGACCACGCCGCCGTTGGGGTACATCTCCGACAGGCCGAAAACAACAGCCTTCTCGCCCAAGTCGGGGACCTCGGTGGCGTCGATCGACGAACGGGCGTCCCAGTAGGCGAAGCCGACCTCGGCGTCGCCGTTGTACACGGCCATGAGGAGGGTGTCGTTACCGGTGACGGGCACCTGCTGGAGGTCGTCGATGGTGACGCCCTGCTCCTCGAGAGCGAGGACGGGCAGCTGGTAGCCGGCGGGCGACGTGGTGTTGCCGAAGGCGACGGTGGTGCCGGGCTCGATCTTGGACAGCGCGTCCACGGCCACGGGGCCCACACCGGAGTTGTCCTCACCGCTGGCGGTGCCGTTGCAGTACAGGAACTCCTGGCCGGTGGCACCGTAGGTGGCGGGCACGGGCTCGTCGTCGCAGTACTTGTCGGGGTTGTTGGTGAAGAACATCGACGCGTACTGCGAGGCGCCGAAGCGGACATCCTGGAGCACCGCGTGGGCGCCGTACATGTCCTCGGCAGCGGCGAGCGAGCCGGCGTCAGCAATGGCGATCTGGGCCTGGCCGGAGCCGATGGCCTCGACGGCGGCCTGGTAGTCCTGCGTCACGACACCCTCGACGGTGATGCCGAGCTCGTCGGACAGGTAGCTGGTCAGCGGCTCGACGGTGGTGACGAGGTCGGTGACGTTCTCGTTGGGGATCAGCGCGAGGGTGATCTCCTCGGGCCAGTCGGCGCCGGCCGCGGCGCCAGCGTCCGCCGATGCCTCGGTGGTCGCGCCGGCGGTGGACTCGTCAGTGGCGTCCGCGTCGGAGTCGGCGCTGCAGCCCGCGAGTGCGATCAGGGCCGTGGCGGCGACACCGGCGGCGGTGAGCGTGGTGCGCATGGGGTGGGACCTTTCGTGTCTTGTCTCGGTGCCGGGCGGCTAGCCGAGGAGGACGGACTGTGCCGCCCACGTCTGAATGGCCGGATACAGCTCCGGCAGGGTGGCGGCGGCCATGGTGACGTCGGCCGGGGGCGCGCTGGCGGCGGGACCCACGAGCGCCGTGGCGGCTCCGAGCGCGACCGCGGGAGCCAGGTCGTACTCGTGGATGTCGCCGATCGACAGCACAGGGCCGCGGGAGAGGGCGTCGGTGACGATGGCCTCGATGCCGGCGGGCTTCTTCGCGGAGGTGACGACGGCGTCGATGCGGCCTGCGGCGCCGAGCGTGTCGAGCGCCTCGGTAATGCGGATGTTCGGAGAGTTGGTCACGACCATGCGGTCGGCGTGTTCGCCGAGCGCATCGAGGAAGTCCGCGAGGCCCGCGGGCGCCTCGATGGGCGCGCCCCCGGTCGCGAGCAAGGAGCGGCTTTCCAAGTAGGCGGCGTCGAGGACCTCCTGCTCCACGCCGCGCGTAAGCGCGGCCGCCGCCACCGCGTGGTACCCGTCGCGGAAGGGGGAGCCGCCGGCCGCGAGCCGGGCAAACGCATCTTCGGCGTCGTCGACGATGCGGCTGTCCCCCGCCTCCCGCGCCACGCACGCGGCGTACGCGCGGACGGGGCCGTCACCCAGGGCAAGCGTGCCGTCGAAGTCGAAGATGACGGTGGGCCGCATGGTGCTCCTCGTGGTGCCTGGGGGCGCGCTGTCCGCGCGACTCCCCTCCGGTGGACGTTGCGTCCACGCTAGCGGCTCAATGTGGACGGATTGGCCACGATTCGGTTACGAGTGTGTGAAATCTTCACGGCGCCAGCCGCGTACGCGCCCACCCCTCCCGGCCAGTCCCGTTCCGACCTCTCCCGGCCCGCCCCGTTCCGACCTCTCCCGGCCCAGCCCGTTCCGAAGTGACGGCGATCGTGCACGACACCCGGAGAACGCGCCCGATCCCACGGCGTGTCGTCTGGATCACCCTCACTTCGTGACACCGCGGGTCGGGGAGGCGCGAGGTGAGGACTGCGCGAGGCGGGACGTGCGAAGCGTGGGACGCGCGGGGCGCGGTCAGGCGCCGGTGCGGTCCACGTGGGACAGCGAGCGCACCTTGCGCTCGAGGTGGAACTGCGCGTACGCGGCAATGAGCCCGGCCGCGTCCTTGCGGGGGCGGTCGGCGGAAGCATCGGCAGCCGTCCAGTTGCCAGCCAGCAATGCCTCGAGCAACGAGAAGGTCTCGGGCGCGGGAGCCGCGGCGCCTGGCGGTCGGCACGTCTCGCAGACCGCCCCTCCCCCCGCGACCGCGAAGGCCCGGTGCGGACCAGGGCGTCCGCAGGACGCGCAGTCGTCAAAGCTGGGCTCGTAGCCCGCGAGCGCGAGTGAGCGCAGCAGGAAGGAGTCGAGCACCAGGCCCGGGTCGTGCGCGCGTCGGCTAAGCGCACCGAGCCCGCCGTGGAGCAACCGGTAGTGCTCGTAGGACGGCTCCTTCTCGTGGTCGACCAACTTGTCGGCGGTCTCGACCATGGCCGTGGCGGCGGTGTAGAGCGCGTAGTCCTCGGCGATGCGGCGCGCGTAGGGCTCCTTGGTCTCGACCTGGCTCACGATGTCGAGGCTGCGCCCCTCGTAGAGCTGCACGTCGACGAGCATGAAGGGCTCCATGCGCGAGCCGATGCGGCTCGTCGTGCGGCGCACTCCCTTGGCGACGGCGCGCACCTTTCCGTAGCGGCGCGTGAGCATCGTGACGATGCGGTCCGCCTCACCCAGCTTGTGGGTGCGCAGGATGATGGCGTCGTCTCGGTACAGGGGCACGCCCTATTGTCTCCCGTCGGGCGCATCGCGTCGGGAGGCGGCCCCGATCAGGCGACAGCCGCGGCCAGACCGTCGAGGATCATGTCGAGCCCGACGTCGAAGGATGCCCCGAACGAGTATCCGGGTTGGACCACATGCTCCATCGCCAGGCGCGTCATATGGGGGTAAAGCCCCGACGTGAAGACCTCCGCCATCTGCTCGGCGACATCGGCTAGGCCCTCACCCCCCTGGTCCGGCAGGTTGGCTTCCTCGATCGCAAACCCATAGACGTAGCTATCCAGGATCGCGTAGCCGTGTGCCATCAGCGACAACGGCAGTCCGCCCCGGTCGAGAGTGGCGAGCATCGCCTCATGGTGCCGGAGCAGTTGGGGCCCCGGCGACCTCCTCGACTCGAGCAACGGCACCGCCCACGAGTGGCGCACCAGCACGGTGCGGGCCGAGCGACAACGCGTGCGAATGGCGTCGCGCCACTCGAGTTCCTCGGGCGGCAGGTCCATCTCACCGAACACACGCTCCACCATGAGGTCGAGCAGGTCTTCCTTACCGGCGACGTGCGTGTACAGCGTCATGGGCTTGGTGTCGAGCTCCGCGGCGAGAGCACGCATGGTGAGCGACTCCACACCATCGCGATCCGCGAGCGTCATGGCCGCGTCGACGATGCGATCCTGCGACAGCTTGGCGCGCGGTGCGGTGGGCATGTGCAATGTCCTTTGTCGAGGCGAATGAGCTGTGGGGCTGATCAAGTGTCACAGATGCGGGTACGCCCACGGCCCATCCGGGACCGCGCGTGTCTCCCCTCCCCCAACAACCGTCAGTACGTTGCCGAGGACATCTGGGCGATGCCGTACCCCAGGAGCGCCACCATGGCGCCGGAACTCAGCATGAACATGCACAGGATCGCGGGGATGGCGTACCAGGGGTACTCCTTCTTTTGGGACTGCGGGGCGGTCGTGACGTCCTGTTCGTTGCGGGACATGAGCTTCTCCTCGGTAGGTTCGTACTTAGTACGCCTACGACATTATACCGTACTTAGTACGTCGCCAACAGCGCAGGTAAATATGTCTTTCTTCCCTTTGCGGTTGCACGTCGTACAAAGTACGCCTAACGTTCTCGGTAGCAAGCGTACTAAGTACGAACCGCGAAATCCCCGGGGAGGGAACCATGAACACCAGCACCACCGCAACGTCCACGCAACACGACACCGCCACCATGACTGCCGCAATCCAGCGCCATTACTCCGGACCGGAAGAGATCCACGTCGACACCATGGCCGTGCCGCAACCGGGCACGGGCGAGGTGCTGCTCGAGGTGCACGCCGCCGGCGTCGACCGCGGTGTCTGGCACCTCGCCACCGGACACCCCTTCGTCATGCGCTTCATCGGGTTTGGCCTGCGCCACCCCAAGCAGCCCATCATGGGCACGGATGTCGCGGGTGTCGTCACCGCGATCGGTGCCGGCGTCACGCGCCTTGCCGTGGGCGACGAGGTCTTCGGCACAGCCGACGGGTCATTCGCCTCGTTCGCCCTTGCCAAGGAGGACCGCCTCGCCTCGAAGCCCGCTGAGGTCTCGATGGCCGATGCCGGGGCCATGCCCGTTTCCGCCGTCGCCGCCCTCCAGGCGGTGGAAGACGCCGCCAACGTCCGCGCCGGTCAGCGCGTCCTCGTCTTGGGCGCCTCCGGTGGCGTCGGATCCTTCGCCGTCCAGATCGCCGTGGCCGCCGGTGCGCACGTCACCGGCGTCGCGAGCGCGGCGAAGGCCACCCTGGTCACCAAGATGGGCGCGGAGCGCGTCATCGACTACCGCACCACCGACGTCACGGCGCTCGGCGAGACCTTTGATGTCATCATCGACGCGGGAAGCCTCACTCCCCTACGCCGCCTGCGCCGGATCCTCTCCCCCACCGGCACGCTGGTCATCGTGGGCGGAGAGGGTGGGGGCTTCCTCATCGGCGGCGCGGGCCGCGCGCTGGTAGCACCTCTCGTGTCGCTGTTCACGAAGCAGCGCCTGCGCGGACTGATGTCCGCCACCAGCGCGGCTCGCCTGCGCCGCGTCGCTGCGTTGGTCGAATCCGGCGCCGTCCGCGCCGCCATCAGCCACCGCTATCCGCTCGATCAGGCGAGCGAGGCCGTCACCGACCTCGCCCAGGGCCGCATCGCCGGCAAGGCCGTCGTCACCGTCCGCGCCCGCGTGTCCTGACCCGACCCCACTACACACCAGACGAAAAGAGACGGCCATGACCCTCCGCACTGAACTGTCGGTGCCCAGCGCTGCGCGCATCGCCGGCATCGGCTACATCGCCATCGTGATACTCGCGATGGGCGCGAACTTCCTGGTCCGCAACGCACTCGTCGTGGTCGACGACCCTGCGGCCACTATGCACAATATCGCCGAGCACGAGACCACGTTCCGCCTGGGAATCGCGGGCTTCGCCGCCATCGCCATGATCGACATCGCCATCGCGTGGGCGCTCCACGTCCTGCTGCACGCCACCGGTGAGCGCCGCTCGCTCCTCGCGGCGTGGCTCCGCCTCGCCTACACCGTGGCGTTCATCCCCGCTATCACCTTCATGTTCGTCGCCCTCGAGCTGTCCGCAGGCGGCGAGCTCGTCGCAGGCCTCGACGACGGCCAGCGCGCCGCCCTGACGGGCCTGGCCATGGAGGCGTTCGACGTCACCTGGCTGCTCGCGTTGGTGGCCTTTGGCCTGCACCTCATGGTTCTGGGCCGCATCATCGTGGCGACACGGATCGCGCCGCGCACGTTGGGCATCGGCCTGGCCATCGCGGGGCTCGCGTACGTCGCCGATACGTTCGCTCATCTGCTGCTGGCCAACTACGCCAATGTCGCGGGTGTGTTCCTCGCGGTGGTCGCCACCGCGTCGATCGTCACCGAGGTGTGGTTCACCGTCTGGCTGCTCGTGCGTGCGCCCCGAGCGGTGCGAGCCCTCCCCGGCGCCGAGCGGCCAGTGACAGCATCCCCGGCTACTCGCCGATGACGCGCCCCAGGTTGAAGGCGTCAAATTCCTCGAAGCCCACGGCGTCATAGACCGCGAGGACGGCCTCGTTCGAGCGACGCACCTGCAGGTTGACCTTGACGCACCCGAGAATCTCCAGCTCTGCCACGGCACGCTCGACGAGCATTCGTGCGATGCCCTCACGGCGCCGGCCGGGGTCGACCGCGAGGTGATACAGCCACCCGCGGTACCCGTCGTAGCCGCCCAGGAGTGCGCCGACCACCGCGTCGCCATCCGTCGCCACCCAGAACAGGTCGGGGTCACGCGCCAGCTTGCGCTGGATCACTCCGCGCGGCTCGTTGCGCGCGGGGTCGTCGGGAAAGCACGTCTCCCACAACGCGACCACCGCATCGGTGTCGCGGGGAGCGAAGCGTCTCACGCGGGCGGGCATGCTACTCCTCCGGGGTCTTCTCGGTCTGGACGACGACCTCGACGGGCTGGCCTGCGGCGGCTTGCTCGATCTCGTCGTCGGTGGGGTCCTCGGAGAGCTGGTCCATCACGGCGGCCGGGTCCGGCAGCGATGCCACGACGCGGTACATCACCTCGTCGTCGTAGGCCGCGCGGCACGCGAAGGCCACCTCGTCGATGATGACGTCGTCGGGGCAGATAAAGGCGGTGACGTCCTCGGCGTCGGTGGCGGCCGTGATCGAGCCGATCACGTCATTGGCCACCGCATCGAACGCCGCATCCGGCGAACCGGTCCAGCATTCGCGCACGTACGGGTCCTCGATGTCTGCGAGGGCGTCCTGCTGGAGTGCGTCGCACCCCACCGCCGTGAACCCGTCCGCACTCAGGTCCGGAAGCTGATCGGCGGCGCGCTCGGCCTGCGACGGCCCGGAGCAGCCTGCCGTGACGACCACAGCCGTGGCGAGAGCCACGGCCAGGCGACCACGGCATCGGCCACCAGCCATCGCACGGCCGAGCACGCCAGCCATCAACGAGCCGCTCGGTTCACCGCCGAGATGATCGCCTTGAGCGTCGCGGTCGTGATCGACGGGTCGATGCCGACGCCCCAGTAGATCTCGTCGCCGATCTGGCACTCGACGTAGGCGGCCGCCTGGGCGTCGCCGCCCGTGGTCATGGCGTGCTCGTGATAGTCGAGCACCTCGACCTTGACGCCGCGCGTGCCGAGGGCGGCGACGAACGCCGCGACCGGGCCGTTACCCGAGGCCTCGATGGTGACCGGTGCGCCGTTGTCGGTGATGTCCGCCGCGAGGGTGTCCTCGCCCGCGTCCGTGCTGGTGGTGCGGGTGCCGCGCAGCGAGAAGCGTCCCCATTGGCCTTCGGCCGTCGGCGACGGCAGGTACTCGTCGCGGAACGTGGTCCAGATGTCCTCGGCCGTCTGCTCCTTACCCGTCGCATCGGCCGCGACCTGGATCACGCGCGAGAACTCGATCTGGAGCCGGCGCGGCAGGTCGAGATTGCGCTCCGTCTTCAGCAGGTACGCGACGCCGCCCTTGCCGGACTGCGCGTTGACGCGGATCACGGCCTCGTACGAACGGCCCACGTCACGCGGGTCGATGGGCAGGTAGGGCACACCCCACTCGACGTCGTCGACCGTGGCCCCGGCGGCCTCGGCCTTGCGATCCATCGCGTCCAGGCCCTTCTTGATGGCGTCCTGGTGCGAACCGGAGAAGGCGGTGTAGACCAGGTCGCCGCCCCACGGGTGGCGCGGGTGCACGTCGATCTGGTTGCAGTACTCGACGGTGCGGCGGATGCCGTCGATGTCGGAGAAGTCGATCTGGGGGTCGATGCCCTGGCTAAACAGGTTCATGCCCAGCGTCACCAGGTCCACGTTGCCCGTGCGCTCGCCGTTGCCGAACAGGCAGCCCTCGATGCGGTCCGCACCGGCCATGTAGCCCAGCTCGGCGGCGGCGACGGCGGTGCCGCGGTCGTTGTGGGGGTGCAGGCTCAGCACTACGGAGTCGCGGTAGTCGAGGTGGCGGTTCATCCACTCGATCGAGTCGGCGTAGACGTTGGGCGTCGCCATCTCAACGGTCGCGGGCAGGTTGATGATGACCTTACGGTCCGGCGTGGGCTTCCACACGTCCAGGACCGCGTTGCACACCTTCACGGCGTACTCGAGCTCGGTGCCGGTGTAGGACTCGGGGCTGTACTCGTAGAACACCTGGGTGTCCGGGATGGTCTCCTCGAACTTCTGGCACAGCATCGCCCCGTGCGTGGCGATGTCCATGATCTCGTCCTCATTGGCACGGAACACGACCTCGCGCTGCAGCACGGACGTCGAGTTGTACAGGTGGACGATGGCCTGCTTGGCACCTTTGAGCGACTCGTAGGTGCGCTCGATCAGGTGTTCGCGCGCCTGCGTCAGGACCTGAATGGTGACGTCGTCGGGGATCCGGTCCTCCTCGATGAGGGCACGGACGAAGTCGAAGTCGATCTGGCTGGCCGACGGGAAGCCGACCTCGATCTCCTTGTAGCCCATGCGCACCAGCAGGTCGAACATGCGCATCTTGCGCTCGACGTTCATGGGCTCGATGAGGGCCTGGTTGCCGTCGCGCAGGTCCACGGCGCACCAGCGGGGGGCCTCGGTGATGGTCTGCGACGGCCAGGTGCGGTCGGGCAGGTCGACCGTGATGATCTCGTGGAAGGGGCGGTACTTCTGGATGGGCATCGAGGAGGCGTTCTGCGCTCCGCCGGTGTAGTGCTCGCTCATGCTGTGGTCAATCCTTCGGGTCTCGGGGGCTTTCACTCAGCCGGCGCACGAAACTCCGCGACGAGGATCCGGCCTGGGTCTAGGCCTCGTCGCGGCGGCGAAGGAGCAGCGAGCGTGCACGCATAGATTCACCATAGCGGAAGGCCGATGCGTCGGTCACCACCGCCGTACGTCCCGCCGCAGATGGGGACAATTGCGGCGCGTCCTCGCGCGACACGCCGCAAATGGGGCCATTTGCGGCATACGCGGGGAGGAGCGCGGCTAGAACCCCAGGCGGCCCAGTTGCTTGGGGTCGCGCTGCCAGTCCTTCGCGACCTTGACGTGGAGGTCGAGGTAGACCCGTCGACCCAGCAGACGCTCGATGCCCGCGCGTGCGGTCGCTCCGACCTCCTTGAGGCGCGAGCCCCCGCGGCCGATGATGATGCCCTTTTGGGACTCGCGCTCGACGAAGAGGTGCGCGCGAATCTCGAGCACGTCGCGGTGCGCGTCCTCCGAGTCGGGCTCCACGAGCTCCTCGATCACCACCGCGATCGAGTGAGGCAGCTCGTCGCGCACACCCTCGAGGGCGGCCTCACGAATGAGCTCCGCGATGCGCACGTCCTCGGGCTCGTCCGTGACGTGACCCGCGGGATACAGCGCCGGCCCGGCCGGCAGGTGCTGCACGAGCACGTCCACGAGAGTGTCGACCTGGATGTCCTTGACCGAGGAGACGGGCACGATGTCCGCCCACTCCCCCAGCTGAGACACGGCAAGCAGGTGCTCCGCAACGCGCTCGCGCGACACCGCGTCGACCTTGGTGACGATCGCGACGACGGGAGCCTTGGCATCGGCCAGCTCGCGGGCGATCCACTTGTCGCCCGGTCCCACCTTCTCGTCCGCGGGCAGGCAAAAGCCGATCACGTCGACTTCCGCGAAGGTCTCGCGCACCAGGTCGTTGAGGCGCTCACCCAAGAGGGTGCGGGGGCGGTGAAGCCCGGGCGTGTCGACCACGACCAGCTGCGCATCCTCGCGGGTGAGCACGCCACGAATCGCGCGACGCGTGGTCTGGGGGCGCGACGACATGATCGCCACCTTCTCTCCCACCAAGGCGTTCATGAGCGTCGACTTGCCCACATTGGGTCGGCCCACAAAGCACGCAAACCCGCTGCGGTGCGCCTGGCTGTCAGTCATCCTCGTCCTCCTTTGGTGCGGCCTCGACGATCACCGACGTGAGCCGTCGCCGCCTGCCCTCGACCCTGTCGGCCGTGAGCGTCACTCCATGAATGGTGCCCCGTGCACCGCGAATCGGCACCTTGCCGATCGCCTTGGCCAGCAGTCCCGCGGCCGTCTCCACGTCATCATCGTCAATCTCGAACTCAAACAGCTCTCCCAGCTCGTCGAGCGGAAAGCGGGCGGGAACGCGGTACTGGCCGCCTCCCAGGTCCTCGACGTCCGGTGCGAGCCGGTCGTGCTCGTCGACCACCTCGCCCACGATCTCCTCGAGTGCGTCCTCGATGGTGACGAGGCCGGCGACGCCGCCGAACTCGTCGACCACGATCGCCATGTGGAATACCTCGGATTGCATGCGACGCAGCAGGTCGTCGACGGGCACGGACTCGGGCACGAACTCCGGCTCGCGCATGAAGTCGTCCACCGGCACGTCGAGTCCGCGCGCGTCGTCCCAGGTGCGCTCCACGACGTCCTTGAGATAGATCACGCCCACGGTGTCGTCCACCCCGTCGCCGATGACGGGCACGCGCGAGAACCCCGAGCGCAGGAACAGCACCATCGCCTTGCGCGCAGGGGTGCCGGACGCGATGGTGATCATGTCGGTGCGCGGCACCATGACCTCGCGTGTGAGGGTGTCACCGAGCGACACCACGGAGCGCAGCAGCTCGGCGTCTTCCTCCTCGAGCGCGTCCTGGGCCTGTTCCACGAGGTCCTCGGGCTCGGCCAGCGGCGGCGCCTGCAGCGCCGGCACCACGTAACGGACGGGTGTGGTGAGGCGGATCGAGATCCAGGCAAGCGGCGCGAGCACGCGCACGGTGCCCAACGGCTGGCCGCGCCCGATCTGGCGCGGCACCGCACGCACCGCGACGAGCGACAGGAATGCTGCCACCGCCGCGGCCACGAGAGCAACCAGGTAGATCGACCAGTGCAGGGGTTCAACGAGGTCCGCGACGATCAGCGTGACGCACACGAGTCCGACGGCCTCGAACGTCGCGTAGGCCACGGAGGTCGCGGCGTCCGTTTGGGAGGCGGCGGCCGCGAGGCGGGCCGATGCCGTGGGCCGCCCGTCGGGGCGGCGCCCCTGGGCGAGCTCACGCTCCTGGGCGTGCGGCAACTGCTCGAACGCCGCGACGACGGCGTGCAACACCGCCGCACCCACGAGGCTCACCCCGGCTATCAGCGCCAATGTGAGCAGCTGTGTCCCGGACACGAGCCCCCTATCCGCGGCCGGCGAGGAACGTCAGCAGGAGCTTGCGCTGCAGCGCGAACATCTCCTTCTCCTCTTCGGGCTCGGCGTGGTCGTATCCGAGCAGGTGGAGGATGCCGTGGGTCGTGAGGAGCAGCATCTCCTCCTCGGCGGTGTGGCCGGCGGTCTTGGCCTGGCGGGCCGCCACCGTGGGGCACACCACGATGTCTCCGAGCAGGCCCGCCGGCGTGGGTTCGTCGGCGGTGCCGGGGCGCAGCTCGTCCATGGGGAAGCTCAGCACGTCGGTCGGGCCGGGCTCGTCCATCCACTGGATGTGCAGCTGCTCCATGGCGGGCTCGTCGACGAAGATGATCGACAGTTCGGCGCCGTCGGCGACGTGCATCTCGCGCAACACGTAGGTGGCGAGCTCGGAGAACTCGATCTCGTCGACGTCGATGTCGGTCTCGTTGTTGACGTCGATCATGAGCGCTCCTCCTTGAAGCGGCGCTGCTGGCCGCCGCCGCGCGGTCCGCGCGACTCGTCGGCCTTGGCGTAGGCGGTGATGATGTCGGACACCAGGCGGTGGCGCACCACGTCCTGGGCGGACAGCTCGCAGATGGCGATGTCATCGATCCCGTCGAGGATCTCGCGAGAGGCTCTGAGGCCCGAGCGGGTGCCGCCCGGGAGGTCCACCTGTGTCACGTCGCCGGTGACAACCATGGTGGAGCCGAATCCCAGACGCGTGAGGAACATCTTCATCTGTTCCTGGGTGGTGTTCTGCGCCTCGTCGAGGATGATGAACGCGTCATTGAGGGTGCGGCCGCGCATGTACGCGAGCGGCGCCACCTCGATGGTGCCGGCCTCCATGAGGCGCGGGATCGACTCGGGGTCCACCATGTCGTGCAGCGCGTCGTACAGCGGACGCAGGTACGGGTCGATCTTCTCGTTGAGTCCGCCGGGAAGGAAGCCGAGCCGCTCGCCCGCCTCGACCGCGGGGCGGGTGAGCACGATGCGGTTGACCTTCTTGGCTTGCAGGGCGGCGACGGCCTGCGCCATCGCGAGATAGGTCTTGCCGGTTCCCGCGGGGCCGATGCCGAAGGTGATCGTGTGGCTTTCGATCGCCTGTACGTAGGCGGCCTGGCCCTCGGTCTTAGGCCGAATGGTGCGGCCTCGTGTAGACAGGATCGAGCGGCTCAGGACGGAGACGGGTCGGGCGGCCGATGCATCGGCCGGCTCCCCGCCCGCGGCGCCTGCCGCTGCGGTCACCACACCGCGGGCGCCGGCAAGCATCCGCACGCTCTCGCGGGCCACCTGAGGGGTCAGCGGCACCCCGGCCGCCATCACCGAGCGCAGCTCATCCACCGCTCCCGAAGCCGCGGCCACCTGTGCCTCGTCACCGGTGAACGTGATCTCGTTGCCGCGCACGAGGATCTGGACGGCGGGGAACGCGCGTTCGATCTCGCGCATGACGGCGTCCCCGGAACCCATGAGCTCCTGCATTCGATCGGCGTCCTCGACGATCACCACCTGTCGTGTGCTCACGCAGGCTCCCATCCGAGTTCGCCGCCACCGAGGACGTGACCGTGCACGTGGAACACGCTCTGCCCAGCCTTGGCACCCGTGTTGAAGATCCACCGGAACTCACCGTCGCATTCGGTGTCCGCGATCTGCTGCGCGGCGGCGGCCATGTGCGCGAGCAGCGTCGCGTCGGTCGCGGCGAGTTCGGCGACGTTCGGCACGTGCAGGCGCGGCACCACGAGGACGTGCGTGGGCGCCTTGGGGGCGATGTCGCGAAAGGCGATCAGGTGGTCGTTCTCGAGGACCTTGTCGGCGGGGATGTCGCCCGCGACGATCCGGCAGAACAGGCAGTCGTCACTCATACGGCTAGCGTAGGCCCCCGCGCAAGGAGGCATCGGCCCAGGTGCCACGGGAGGCCGCGAGCGCGGCGATCGCCGCCGGCCCCGCGCTCGAGGCACGCAACACATGCGGGCCGAGCAGCACGGGCTCCGCGCCCGCGCCCGTGAGGAGACCGATCTCTTCGTCGGCGATGCCGCCCTCGGGACCCACGATGAGCCACACCGGCTGGTCCGGGGCGTCCCAGGTGAGTGCTGTCAGCGGCGTCGAGGCGTCCTCGTGAAGGATGAGCACGCGGGTGCCGGCGGCGACGGCACGGTGCACCTGCCAGGTGAGTTCTTTGGTCGTGACGACGCCCTCGACGTCGGGTACGCGGGCGCGCCGCGACTGCTTGGTCGCGGCCAGCACCAGGTCCACCCACTTCTGACGCGCCTTGTCGGCCTTGGGGCCGCGCCACTGCACGATGGCGCGCTGTGAGGCCCACGGCGTCACGCCGGTGATGCCGAGCTCCACCGCGGCCTCGACCGCCTGCTCGTCGCGGCCACCCTTGGCGAGCGCCTGGACCAGCATGATCTCGGGGTCCTCGTCGCGCCCGACGGCACCGATGCGCACCGTCATCGCTGCCGGCGCGGCCGCCACGATCTCGCCGCGCGCCCTCCGGCCCGCACCGTCGACGAGGTCGACGACCTCGCCCACCGCGCGGCGTTGCACCGTCACCGCGTGGCGAGCCTCTGCCCCGGTGACCGTGACGGAGTCGCCCACGGCGGCATCGGCCACCTGGGGATCGACGAACACGGGGGCGCTCACCGACTCAGCGTCCCTTGAAGGCGTCGCGCAGGCGGTGGAACACGCCGCCACCCACCGGCGCGAGGTTGGCCTCGGGCAGTTCCTCGCCGCGCAGTGCCGCGAGCTGACGCATCAGGTCGGCCTGCTCGTCGGTGAGATCGGTGGGCGTGTGGACGTCGAGTTGCACGATGAGGTCGCCGCGTCCCGCGCGCTGCAGGCGTCCCACGCCCAAGCCCTTGAGCTTAACGGACGAGCCCGCGTGGGTGCCCGGGCGGACCTCGACGGGCTGCTCGCCGTCGAACGTGTCGACCATCATCGTGGCGCCCAGCGCGGCCGCGGTCATCGGCACCTCGAGGGTGCAGTGCAGGTCGTCGCCGCGACGCTCGAACACCTCGTCGCGCTTCTCGCGGATCTCGACGTAGAGGTCGCCCTTCTGGCCGCCCGCGACTCCGGCGTCACCGCGGCCGGCGAGGCGGATGCGGGTCCCGGTCTCGACACCGGCGGGGATGTCCACCTTGACCGTGTGGCGCGAGTGGGTCCGGCCCTGGCCCGAGCAGTCGCCGCACGGGGAGGGGATGGTGGTGCCGTAACCGCCGCAGGCGGGGCACGGTGAGGTGGTCATGACGTTGCCTAGCAGCGAGCGAGCCATGCGCTGCACCACGCCCTGGCCGTTGCACTGGCGGCACTGCTGAGGCTCGGTGCCCGGTGCGCAGCACGAGCCGTGACACGTGGTGCACACGTCCGCCAGGTCTACCTGCACCTCACGGCTGACGCCGAACACGGCCTCCTTGAGGCTGATGGTGGCTTGGACCAGGGTGTCGCCGCCGCGCTGAGTGCGCGAGGCCGGGCCACGCTGCTGCTGACCGCCGAACGGGCTGCCCCCGCCGCCGAAGAACTGCTCGAAGATGTCCTCGAAGCCGAAGCCCTGCGGGCCGCCCTGGGCTCCGGCGTGGCCGCCGCGCGGGTCCACGCCGCGGTCGTACTGGGCGCGCTTGTCGGCGTTGCCGAGCACCTCGTACGCGGCAGCGACTTCCTTGAAACGCTCCTCGTTACCGGTCTCGGCGACGTCGGGGTGCAGCTCACGGGCGAGCTTGCGGTAGGCCTTCTTGATGTCCGCCTCGGAGGCGTCCCTGGTGAGCCCCAGGGTGGCGTAGTAATCGTTCACTCGTTCTCCACGACTCTCGACAAGTAACGGGCGACGGCACGCACGGCGGCCATCGTCCCTGGATAATCCATACGGGTGGGACCGAGGGCGCCCAGCAGTGACGACGTCTCCCCGGTCGGGCCGTAGCCCGCCGCGACGATCGACGTGCGCGCGAGCGCCTCGGAGTTGGTCTCGGCGCCGATGCGTACGGCCACGTCCTGGCCCGCACCGGTCATCTCGTGCAACAGTCTCAGCAGCACGACTTGTTCCTCGAGCGCGTCGAGGATCGAGCCGATCGCGTCGGACTCGAAGTCGGCGCCGGCCCGCGCCAGGTTGGATGTGCCGGCGAACACGACCCTACGGACGGTGCCGCCCTTCGCGGCGGCCACCACTGCATCGGCCACCGCCGCCGCCCAGATGGGCTGGCCCGGTCGGGCCACCCATCGCGCGAGCGACTCGATCAGCGGCGCGGGAGTGAGACCCACGGCCGCCTCATTGAGGTCGCGCGCGACGATCTCGAACTCGTCGTCGCCCGGCTCCATCCCGAGCGCGACGGTGGACTGCTCCACCCGGGCATCGGCCGACACCACCACGACGAGCGCGCGGTCGGTGCCGATGCGCACCAGCTCGACGCGGCGCACGGCAGACTCGCGCAGGCTCGGGTACTGGACGACGGCGACCTGACGCGTGAGCTGGCTGAGCAGGCGCACGGAGCGCTCCACCACGTCATTGAGGTCGACGGCGTCCGACAGGAAGGTACGAATCGCGCGCCGGTGCGGATCCTGGAGCGCCTGGCCCGCGACGTGGTCCACGAAGGAGCGGTAGCCGGCGTCCGTGGGAATGCGACCGGCCGAGGTGTGGGGCTGCGCAATGAGCCCCTCCTCCTCGAGAATCGCCATGTCATTGCGAATCGTGGCGGGGCTGACTCCTAGGTGGCTTGCATCGGCAAGCGCCCTCGAGCCCACCGGCTCCGAGGTGGACACGTAGCCCTCCACGATCGCGTGCAGGACGGCGCGGCGACGGTCCTCGCTCATGCAATCCCTCCCGTAGGTCTTCTGGCACTCGCAGGGTTCGAGTGCTAATCCTAACGCGCGGGTGCGACAGGTAGCGTGAGCACGGGAGGTGGGGCATGAGTGAGGGGACACGACGCAGCGAGATGGCTGCCGCCGCGTGGGCGCAGCTCGGAGCGGCGATCGGGCCGGTGGTGCCGTGGGCGATCTGGCTGTCGCAACGGCGCCGGTCGGTCTGGGCCGCGCGTCAGGCGGCCGCGGCGACCAACTTCGGCATGCTCGTCCTCGTCGTATTCGTTGCGGCGAGTCTTGTCAGAGTTTTCGTGCCGCTGGTCGGGTTTGTCGGTACATTGGCACAGTTGGCGGTCGTCGTGGTGTCGCTTTCGCTGGGGATCCAGGGCTTTCGAGCGGTACGCGGGGGTTTGCCGGCGACGTATCCCTACGACATCAAGGTTGTGAGACGCCATGACTGACAGCACCACACCTCCCCCGCCGCCAAGCCAACCCGCAGGGGGCGCATCCGGGGGCTCGAATGCCAACCTGATGCCCGCCCTCGCCCACCTCACCACGCCGCTGGGCTTCCTGTTGCCGCTGATCTTCTGGCTCGTGGGCAAGGACCAATCCTCGTTTGCCGATTCCGAGGGCAAGGCCGCGCTGAACTTCGGCATCGTTGTCACCATCGGCTACGTGATCTCGGCCGTGATCGGCTTCATCCCGATCATCGGGCTGCTGTCCCTGCTGATCAACCTCGCGATCTTCGTGGTCGCGCTCATCTTCGGCCTCCAGGGCTTCCAGGCGGCGCAGAAGGGCCAGTCGTACCGCTACCCCTTCACGCTTGACCTCGTGAAGTAGGCCACCGCTAGCACGTGGCCCCTCGCCTCACTCGAGGCGAGGGGCCACGTGCATATGCCAGGCTTATCGCTATGACCGACAACGCCTCCGGCAACCAGAACCTCATGGCGGTGCTCGCACACGCCACCGTCTTCACGGGCTTCCTCTTTCCCCTGATCTTCTGGCTCATCGGCAAGGACCAGTCATCCTTCGCGGACGCCGAGGGTAAGAAGGCGGTGAACTTCGGCATTCTCGTCACCCTCGGATACGTCGCCGCGAGCGTGCTGGGCGCCATCCCGTTCATCGGATGGCTGTCGGGCATCGTGTCCGCCGCGGTGTTCGTCATCGCGGTGATCTTCGGCGTTCAGGGCGCGGTCACCGCGAACCGCGGCGCCGCGTACCGCTACCCCGTCACGATCGACCTCATCAAGTAGCCCCGGAGCACTCCCTGACTCCTCACCCTGAGGGTGTCAGGGACACCAATCGATCAGGGGGCCGATGCGCCGGCGGCCCCGCGCGTGCCAGGCTTGCCTCATGAGCGACAACAGTGTTCCTTCCTACGGCCAGCCCGCGGTCGAGCCGATGCTCGAGTCCGAGGCTCGCCAGTATTCGTTGCTGATCCATCTCATCGCCGCCATCGCGGTGGTGCTCTCGGCCGGGTTCCTCGGCTTTGTTGCGCCGCTGGTGATCTGGCTGATGTTCCGTCAGCGCAGCGCGCTGGTCGACTTCCACGGCAAGCAGCAGCTCAACCTGCAGATCACGGTGTTGCTCGGCGGGCTCGCGGCGATGCTCGTCGGACTCGCGCTGTTCGGCGTGGGGATCTTCGTCACCCTGCCGCTGTACTTCGCGTACTGGGTCTACTCGATCGTGATCTCGTTCATCGCGGCAAGCAAGGCCAATAGCGGCCTGTACTACCCGATCCGCTTCGCGATCCCGTTCCTCAAGTAAGCAGCCGCACCGCAGCATCGGCCAGCAGGCGGCCGCGCAGCGTGAGACGGAGGACCCCGGCGATCGCGGCGCGGCCGTCGAGCACGCCGTCGGCCACGAGCGAGGCGATCTGGCCGGGCCGCGGTTCCGGGAGGTCCGCGACCGGCATCCCGTCCACTAGGCGCAGGCGCAGCATCACGGACTCGAGCGCGAGGTCGGAAGCGGTCAGCGGTTCACGCTCCGCGGCCGGGTCCTCTCCGGCCGCCAGCCTGGCGGCGTAGGCACGAGGAAGCTTCACGTTCCACCACCGCTCGGCGCCGTGCTCCGTGCCGTCGGCGTCGGTGCGCGGCCCGAGGTAGCTGTGCGCGCCCGGGCCGACCCCCCACCAGTCCTGGCTCGTCCAGTACGCGACGTTGTGGCGGCAGCGCTGGCCGGGCTCGCGCGCCCAGTTCGACACCTCGTACCAGGCGAAACCGGCGGCGGCCAGGCGCTCGTCGGCGGCCTCGTACATGTCCGCCTGCGTGTCGAGGTCGACGGCCTCGATCTCTCCGCGCTTCAGTTGACGTCCCATACGTGTGCCGGGCTCGATGACGAGCGCGTAGGCGCTGATGTGGTCGGGCTCGAGCGCGATGGCGGCGTCGAGGCTCGCATGCCAATCCGCGAGAGACTCCCCCGGCGTGCCGTAGATGAGGTCAAGGCTGACCGCGAGGCCCGCCTCGCGCGCCCACGTCACAGCGCGGCCCACGTTCTCGGGCCGGTGCGTGCGTTCGAGGGTGGCGAGCACGTGAGGGACCGCCGACTGCATCCCGAATGACACCCTGGTGAAGCCGGCCTGCGCGAGCATGGTGAGCGACTCGCGCGTCACGGAGTCGGGGTTGGCCTCGGTGGTGACTTCGGCATCGGCCGTCAGCCCCCACGTGTCACGGACGCCGTCGAGCATGGCGACCAGGGCCGCGGGGTCTAGCATGGTGGGCGTGCCGCCGCCGAAGAACACGGTGCGGGCCGGACGCGGGTCGCCCGCCATCGCCCGACGGGCCGTCCCCATCTCCGCGAGGGCGGCCCCCACGTAGTCGTCGCGCGAGGAGAACTCTCCCTCGCCCGGCGCATACGTGTTGAAGTCGCAGTAGCCGCAGCGCACGGCGCAGAACGGCACGTGGATGTAGACGCCGAAGTCACGCTCTGGCGCTGCCACGGGGTGCGCCGCGTCCGCCACCGTTACTTCTTCTTACCCTTGTCCGAGCCGTCGTCGGAGGTGCTGAGAGCGGCGATGAACGCCTCGGGCGGCACCTCGACCGAACCGATGTTCTTCATGCGCTTCTTACCGGCCTTCTGCTTCTCGAGCAGCTTGCGCTTACGCGAGATGTCGCCGCCGTAGCACTTGGCGAGGACGTCCTTGCGGATGGCACGGATGGTCTCGCGCGCGATGATCCTGGCGCCGATGGCGGCCTGGACCGGAATCTCGAACTGCTGACGATCAATCAGATCCTTGAGCTTGCCGACCATACCGACGCCGTACTTGTAGGCGGCGTCCTTGTGGACGACCGCAGAGAACGCGTCGACGGTCTCTCCCTGGAGCAGGATGTCGACCTTCACGAGGTCAGCGGCCTGGTCGCCATCGGGCTCGTAGTCGAGCGAGCCGTAGCCGCGGGTGCGGGACTTGAGCTGGTCGAAGAAGTCGAAGACGACCTCGGCGAGAGGCAGCGTGTAGTGCATCTCCACGCGCGTCTCGGACAGGTAGTTCATGGTGCCCATCACGCCGCGGCGCTCCTGGCACAGCTCCATCACGGTGCCGATGAACTCGCTGGGTACCAGGATCGATGCCTTCACCACCGGCTCGCGCACCTCGGCGATCTTGCCGCCGGGGAACTCCGAGGGGTTGGTGACGGTGTGGATCTTGCCGTCCTCCATCTGGACCTCGTAGACCACGTTCGGGGCGGTCGAGATGAGGTCGAGGCCGAACTCGCGCTCGAGGCGATCGCGGACGATCTCGAGGTGCAATAGGCCCAAGTAGCCGCAGCGGAAACCGAAGCCGAGCGCCACCGAGCTTTCGGGCTCGTACACGAGCGCGGCATCGTTCAGCTGCAACTTGTCGAGCGCGTCGCGCAGCACCGGGAAGTCCGCGCCGTCGAGCGGGAACAGGCCCGAGTAGACCATCGGCTTCGGGTCGCGGTAGCCGCCGAGCGACTGCTCAGCGCGGCGCGCCGCGGTCGTGACGGTGTCACCCACCTTCGACAGGCGCACGTCCTTCACGCCCGTGATGAGGTAGCCCACCTCGCCCACGCCCAGGCCCTTCGTGGGCGTCGGTTCGGGGCTGATCACGCCAATCTCGAGCAGGTCGTGGGTCGCGAGCGTCGACATCATGGCGATCTTCTCGCGCGGCTTCAGCGCTCCGTCGACCACGCGCACGTAGGTCACGACTCCGCGATACGTGTCGTAGACGGAGTCGAAGATCATGGCCCGCGTGGGGGCGGCGGCGTCGCCCACGGGCGCGGGAATGTCGCGCACCACGCGGTCGAGCAGTTCGGGCACGCCTACGCCGGTCTTGCCCGAGACCCGCAGCACGTCCTCGGGCTCGCAACCGATGAGCTGGGCGAGCTCCGCCGCGTAACGCTCGGGGTCGGCGGAGGGCAGGTCGATCTTGTTGAGCACCGGGATGATGGTGAGGTCGTTCTCCATCGCGAGGTACAGATTCGCAAGCGTCTGCGCCTCGATGCCCTGGGCGGCGTCGACGAGGAGGATCGCGCCCTCGCACGCCGCGAGCGAGCGCGACACCTCGTAGGTGAAGTCGACGTGGCCGGGGGTGTCGATCATGTTGAGCGCGTGAGGCGTGCCGTCGACCTCCCACGGCATACGCACCGCCTGCGACTTGATGGTGATGCCGCGCTCACGTTCGATGTCCATGCGGTCCAGATACTGGGCCTTCTGCAGGCGCTCCTCAAGCACTCCGGTGATGCCCAGCATGCGGTCGGCCAGTGTCGACTTGCCGTGGTCGATGTGAGCGATGATGCAGAAGTTGCGGATCAGCTCGGGGGCGGTCGCCGCAGGCTCGATGCGGGTCGCGGATGACGCAGCTGGTGACACGGTGAAGAGTGTTCCTCGTCTGGGGGAAGGGCAGGACACGCCATTGTCCCACGAGTGACGCGATTCTCATGCGTGGGATAAACGTGCCGATAGACCCCGTGGAGGCAGGGACACGTCAGGGCCCCGCCCACAACCTGGGGAGATGCGATCGTGAACCACGACGCCGAGGTGTTTGCGGGAACGTTCCGCGACTCACCCCTCGCCATGGCAGTGCTGGATGCCGATGGACGCCTGCGCGACGCCAATCCCGCCCTGTCGACCCTCCTGGGCCGC
Organism: Demequina sp. NBRC 110055; assembly: GCF_002090135.1. Lineage (GTDB taxonomy): Bacteria > Actinomycetota > Actinomycetes > Actinomycetales > Demequinaceae > Demequina. The sequence goes on from NZ_BBRL01000011.1 coordinate 113,864, forward strand.
CCCCTTGGCTTTCTCGTCGGCACTGCGCTCGGCGCTCTCGCCCACCCCGACGACCGCGACCAGCACCGACAGATCGTCGCGCACGTCTCGCGGGGCACCGACGAGCGCATCCAGGCGCAGGTGCGCTGCCTCCACGCGTCCGGTGACACCCTGTGGACGCGCATGACGGTGGCACGCCTGGGCGATGCGACGGGCTCCCTCATCACCTACGTCGAGGATCTCACCGAGGTGCGCCGCGCCCGCGAACTCGTCGAGCATCACTCCAATTACGACCTGCTCACTGGACTGGCCAACCGCACGCTGCTGCTCGACCGCCTCAGCGTCGCCCTCCAGCGCTCGGCCGCATCCACGGCCTGTATCTTCCTCGACCTCGACCACTTCAAGATCATCAACGACTCGCTCGGCCATGAGGCGGGCGACCTGCTGCTCGTGGAGATCGCGACGCGCCTCCAGGCGGCGGTCCGCCCCGGCGACATCGTCGCGCGACTCGGCGGCGACGAATTCGTGGTGGTCCTCGAGGACATGGACGAAGAAAGCGCGACGAGCACCATGCGCGCCCTCGTCGCGGCGGTGCGCGAGCCCGTCATGATCGCGACCCACGAGGTCGTGCCCACCGTGTCGGCAGGGGTCTCCGTCGGCACGCCGCGCACCACCGCCGAAACCCTCGTGCGTGATGCCGACATCGCGATGTCGCGCGCGAAGGCCGCGGGGCGCGATCGCGTCGAGGTGTTCTCGGAGGAATACCGGGACGACGCATTCGTGCGCCTCTCGATCGAGTCGGAACTGCGCGTGGCGCTGCGGGAAGGTCAGCTCGAGGTCCACTACCAACCGGTCGTCGACATGGACTCGCGTCAACCGGTCGCCTACGAGGCCCTCGTGCGCTGGCGCCACCCTCAACGCGGCCTGCTCCTGCCGGACTCGTTCATCGAGGTCGGCGAGGAGGCCAATCTCATCATCCCGTTGGGCGAGTTCGTGCTCGATGAGGCCTGCCACTTCATCGCCTCGCGCCCGTCATTCTCGGGCAAGGTCCTCGTCAATGTGTCCACCCGCCAAATCGGCGTCCCCGACCTCACCGGCACCGTCACACGAGCGCTCGCACGCCACGGTGTCGCGCCCTCACGCCTCGCGCTAGAAATCACCGAGTCGGGAATGCTCGTGGCGACCCAGGCGGCACTGACCGACCTACGCGGCATCGCGGACCTCGGGGTGGAACTCCTGCTCGACGACTTCGGTACCGGCTATTCGGCCCTCTCGAGCGTGCTGCGGTCCCCCGTGACGGGCCTGAAGCTCGCGCGCGAATTCACGCTGCGTTTGGGCGACCGGTCCACGGGCGATCGGATTTCCACGGCCGTCGCGAGCCTCGTCGACAGCCTCGGCATGCACGGCATCATTGAGGGCGTCGAGACCGAGTCTCAGTATCGTCAGGCCCGCGCGCAAGGCTGGAAGCTTGCCCAAGGCTTCCTCTTCGGCCGGCCGACGCCCGCCGAGCTCATCCCCGGTGCGCTCACGGCGCCGAGGGGGGCCGATGCCGTGGCCACCCCCAGCACCGCCGACGCCTTGGGCGGAGCGCTACCCGCGCCACGCTCCGCGGTCGACATCGACCACGACGACGCCCTGCAGGCCACCGCGTGGTGAGTGCGGTCCTCCGTTTAGCCTGAGCGCATGGAAATCGTCTTCGGCGTTCTCGCGGTCATCGCCGTGGTGGTGGCGATTGCGACCAAGGGTCGTCGCGCCGCACCCCCAGCCAGGCACCCTCGGCCCGGCGCGTATCCCGGTGACTTCGTGGGCACTCCCGCCATCTCGTACTCGCCGTCGCTCGACGGGGCGCCCGATCCTGGGGAGATCGTGTGGACGTGGGTGCCGTTCGAGGAGGATCACTCCCGCGGCAAGGACCGTCCGGTGCTGCTGATCGGCCGCGACGGCTCGTGGCTGCTGGGACTCATGCTGTCGAGCAAGGACCACGATCACGACGCGTCCAGCCAGGCCCGCTGGGGGCGACAATGGATAGACATCGGCACCGGGCCCTGGGATCGCCAGCGACGCCCGAGCGAGGTCAGGCTCGACCGCGTGGTGCGGGTGAACCCGGCCGAGGTGCGTCGCGAGGGCGCTATTCTGGACCGACAGCGATTCGATGCCGTCGTCCGGGAGGCGAAAGCCCGCCAAGGCTGGTAGCATAGTCGTTCGTGTGTGAGCGCGGCTCGCGCTCCAGCCCTCTAAGTTTTCCAGATTTCACCACCATCGAGAAGGATCGCTGTGGCAAACATCAAGTCCAAGATCAAGCGCATCGGCACCAACGAGAAGGCCCGCCAGCGCAACGTCGCCGTCAAGTCCGAGCTGAAGACCAACGTGCGCAAGGTGCGCGAGGCCATCACCGCGGGCGACAAGGACAAGGCCGTGTCCGCCCTCAAGGTCGCCGAGGTCAAGCTCGACAAGGCCGTCTCCAAGGGCGTCATCCACAAGAACCAGGCCGCGAACCGCAAGTCGGCGCTGGCCAAGCAGGTCGCCGCGCTCTAAGCGCCTCGACGTCACACGTCACACCCCGTCGCTCCCCTGGAGCGGCGGGGTTTCGTGCGTCTGAAGGCGTGCGGCCCCCGGCAGCGGCGCGGGGCTATCGCTTGGCGAGTTCGGCGACGGTGCGTACGGAGCGCTCGAGTGCGAACTGAGGGGCGCGCGACGCCCCCTTGATCTCGGCGTCCGCACGCGCCACGGCCTCGATAGCGCTCGCGAGGGTCTCGCCGTTCCAGCGCTGCAGTTCGCGGCGTGCGCGGTCCGCCTGCCACGGGGAAATCCCCAGGTCCTTGGTGGGGTCGAGCCGACGCCCTCGCGCGGCCCCCACCTTGGCGAGGATGCGCAGCTTTGCCGCCATGGCGGCATTGAGCGGCACGGGGTCATTGCCCGTCGCGAGGGCGTGGCGCACCAGGCTCAGCGCCTTCGCCACGTCGCCCTCCACGGCCGCATCGGCCACCGCGAAGGCCGTCGCGTTCACACGAGTGCCGTAGTAGCGCGTGACAGCGGCCTGGTCGATGGTGCCGTCCACGTCGCTCATGAGCTGCTGACATGCCGCCGCCACCTCGGCGATGTCGGTCCCGACGGCGTCCACGAGGCTACGCACGACCGCGGCCTGGACGGGGCGCTTGCCGCGCTCGAACTCCCCGCGCGCGAAGTCGACGATCTCGGCGTCCTTCTTTACCGCCGGGCACGTGTATTCGGGAGCTCCGGCCTTGCGCACGGTGTCGAGCAGCTTCTTGCCCCGCACTCCCCCGCCATGGCGGATGACCACGACGACCTCGGGATCGGGCTGGGCGACGTACGCGAGGGCGTCGGCGAGGAACTCGTCGTTCATGGCCTCGGCACCCTCCACGACCACGATCCCCGCGTCGTCGAACAGCGACGGAGATGCGGCGGCGAGCAGCGCCCCGCGCGTATAGGCGCCGGCGTCGAGCCGCGTCACGGGCGCGCCATGGCGCGCGGCGACGATCCGCTCGATGGCCCGCTGACCCAACAATGCCTCGGGACCCGACACGAGCACGACGGGGGCGGGCGCGGCGCGATGCCAGGTGGGCTCGGCGGTACGGGTGCGGGCGGCCATGGCACTAGGGTGCCATGCCCGTGCGACACCCCACACGCATCGCGGCGTCGGCGTTCGCTGTGGCCACCACGTCGCCGCATGTCGCCGTCACGGCCAGGGTGTCCACACGCGGCCCATAGAGGTCCAGCGCCGCGCGCGCGGGATGGCCATAGTCGTTGTCGGCACCCGCGCCGATGAGCCCAAGGTCGGCGCGCAGCAGGCGCGCGAGCCCCGGATCCTGGGCCCCCGAACCGTGGTGGGCGATCTTGACGACGTCTACCTGGAGCGGGCCGAGGCGTGCCGCTAGGCGCCGCTGCGCCTCCGGTTCCAGGTCCCCCAAGCCCAGCACGCTCACGCGCGGCGTCGTCACGAGGGTGACGAGGGAGGCGTCATTGGGATTGCCGATGTCCGCGTCGAGGTGGTCCTCCGAGAGGATGTCGACGTGCGTGCCCTCGACTATCAGGCTCGCCGCGACCTCAGGTACCTCGGCCGCGATACCCCGCTCCGCGACGGCGCGGTACGCCCGCCCGTCGCGTCCGGCGGCGGACACCCAGACCCGCGTCACTCTCGTCTCCCTCACGACTGCCGCGACCGCGCCGTCGTGGTCGGCATGCGGATGGGTCAACACGAGCAGCGGCACGTCCGTGACGCCGTAGCGTCTCAGGCATGACGACGCGCGGTCCTCGTCCTTCCCGGTATCGATCACGACGGCGGAGGACGGACCCGTGCGCACCAGCGTCATATCCCCCTGGCCCACGTCGCACATCACCACGTCCCACTCGTCCGTCACCGGCTCGGGCAGCACCCCTGGCACCACGCCGGCCGCGACGGCGACCACCGTCGCTGCCGTTGCGAGCCATCGGACCCGCCGCAGCGACGCCATGGACGCGATCACCGCACCCACGACGACGCCGATCGCGAGAGAGATGCCCCCGGCCCCACCGGGCCACGCCAGCCGCGCCCCCGGCAGGGCGGCAACCGTCGCCGCGACCGCCGCGATGGGTTGCACGGCCAGGTCGGCCAGGACCACCAGGGCTTCGCCGACGCCGGGCAACGCCGGCCCCACAGCGGACGCCGCCACTCCCATCACCATCACGGGAACGAGGAACGGCACCACCGCGAGATTCGCCGGCACCGCGAAGGCGGATACCCCGGGTTGCAAGGTGAGGAGCAGCGGCGTGAGCGCGAGCTGGGCGGCAAGCGGCACGGACACCGCCCGTGCGGCGCGCGGCGCGAGCACACGGCCCAGACGGCGGGCCAGGACGGGCGCCCACAGCACAATCGCTGTCACGGCCACGACCGACATCACGAAGCCGATCTCGACGGTGAGCATCGGAGCGGTCGCCACGACCCCGAGGATCGCGCCGGCCAGGGCGGGCAGGCCCCGCGCCTTGCGTCCGAGTGCCACGGCGGCCGCGACCACGAGCGCCATGACGGTTGCTCGAGCCACGGACGGTGCGGGGCCGACAAAGGTGGAGAACACACCCGCCGCCGCGGCCACGGTCGCGGCGGTGACCCCGCGTGGCACCCGGGCCGCCCGCGTCACGGTGAGGACGAGCATCGTGACGACGGCGAAGTGCGCACCCGAGACGGCGGTGAGGTGCGCCAGTCCGGATGTCCTCATGGCGTCGACCTGGTCCTGAGGCATGGCGGAGGTATCTCCCGTGAGCATGCCGCGAAGGAGCCCGCCACGGTCGTCTGGCAGCCGTGCCGTGACGTCGGCGAGCCAGCGGCGTGCGCGCGCCATATAGCCCGGCGCCTCCGCCCGGTCGACGAGCGTCGCCTCCCACATGACCGGGCCGTCGTCGCCGGCATCGAGCTCACCGACCACCTCGACCGCCTCGTCGCGGCGCACTGTCCCGGGCTGCAACACGGCGGTGACGCGACCGGTGGTCGCCTGCCAGGCATCGGTGTCCGAGGGACGCCAAGCGTCAAGCGTGAGGTCGACCATCGCGACATCGGTGCCGCGCAGCGCCACGTCGCGCGGGGCGGCGTCCACGGTGCCGCGCACGTGCGTAGCCGCGGCTCCCATGGGCACCGAGGCGTCACTCGCCGTCTCCGCCAGGCTCGCCGATGCCGCACCCATCGCGCAGGCCACGGCCGCCAGCACCGCGGCGGCGGCGCCGCTCCGCGCGAGCGCTCCGGCCGACGGCGCCGCTCCCTCGCCGGGCGCGGGTTTTCCGGGCTGCGCGCACAGGTGGACGGTGGCGGCCACCACCGCGGCCGCGAGCACCACCGCAACAAGCATCTCCGTGGAGCCGGCGATCTGCGCCGCGACACAGCCGGCCCACGCTCCCGACGCGGCGGGAATCAGGCGCGCATCGTGGGCGGGCCTCACATCGTGACGAGACCGTCGAGCCGGGCGACAAGCGCGGGGCCAATGCCCGAGACCCGTTGCAGATCCTCCAGGCTCTCATACGGGCCGTTGGCCTCGCGGTCGCTCACAATATTCTGAGCGGTGACAGGCCCCACCCCAGGCAGGGTCTCGAGTTGGTCGAGCGAGGCCGAGTTGAGGCGGACCGGTCCGCCGTCGGCATCGGCCGCCTCGTCCCCCACTGCGGGCACGTCGATCTGTTCACCGTCCTGCGGCACCCGGGCCAGGTTGACGGAGGCGAGATCGGCGTCCGGCAGGGCGCCGCCGGCCCGGTCGATGGCGTCCGCCACTCGCTCGCCGTCTCTCAGCTCGACGAGTCCCGGCGCGGCCACCTCTCCCGACACGTGTACGACCATCGCGTCGGCACCGACGGCGCCGGACGCTTCCCCGTCCGCGAGTTGTGCGACATCCGCGCTTGGGGTCGAGGACGATGCCGTGGTTGGGGACGGCACCGCCGCAAGCGATGGCGCGGAGGGCTGCCTTGTCACGGCCCACCCGACGAGCAGGATCAGCGCGATGAGGCCCGCCGCGGTCAGGGCCACTCGCGGCGAGAGCGACCACCGCATGCCCCGCGACTCGTCATCGATCTCGCGCCCATGGGCTGTCTCGTAGGCGTGGCCTGCGGCCCTGACGGCGCTCTCCCGCCAGCGCGCAAGGGCGTCGTCATCGCGGGGGTCCTGGGGGACGGTCATGGCTCGACCGTAGGTGCGTGACGCCCCCGCGGGGTGGGCGACGGGGTCGCCGTGAGCGAGTGGGCCGGGAGGGTGGGCCTGGGGACGATGCCGGGGAGGCAGGCGCTACTCGAGTCCACCCAGCGACGGGGGGACATCGGCCGTGACGATCGCCAGCGCACCGGGGCCGGAGTGCACCGCGAGCACGGCTCCCACGTCGGCGCGCACCATCATCGCGGCGCCGTCGATGCGTGCGGCGATGTCGTCGAGGTAGTCACCCTTGCCCACGCCGAGGACGCCGACCGCGGGCACGTCGAGAGCGTCGAGAGCTGCCCGCGCACGCTCGAGCACCGCCTCGCGTGCGCGCGCGGTGGAGCGCACCTTGTCGGCGAGGGCGACCTCGCCGTCGACGATTTCCAGGATGGGACGCACCTGCAGCATGCGCCCGACCGCGGCAGCGGCGGACGATAGCCTGCCGCCTCGGCGCAGAAACTCGAGGGTATCCACCGTGAAGACGCAGCTGGCCGACGCGGCGACGCGAGCCGCCTCCGCCGCCACCTGGGCGACGCTCGCACCGGTGGCTGCTATCGCCGCCGCCCCGAGCGCGGCGAATCCGACGCCGAGGGCGACCTGACGGGAGTCGACGACCTCGACGGGGATGCCCACGGCATCGGCGGCTGAGACCGCCGCATCAACCGTGCCCGACAGACGCGAGGACAACAGCACTGCCACGATGCCCGTCACCCCCCGGGCTTCCAGCGCGCGAAAGGCATCGGCGAAGGCGTCGACGGCGGGGCGCGACGTGGACACGGCACGCCCGGCGACGAGTGCCGCGAGGACCTCGTCGGCGCCGACCTGAACGCCCTCGGCCCGCGCCTCGTCATCGACGATCACCTGGAGCGGGACCACCGTGATGTCCGCCCGGCGCACCCATGCGGCGGGCAACGCAGCGGACGAGTCCGTCACGACGGCGACGCGCTCGGTCATGGCTTCACGCTAGCGTCCCCTGGGCTGCGGGAGGCCTCCCGCGGCCCAGGGTGCACGCTCATGCCGTGACGATGTTGACGAGCCGGGGCGCTCGCACGATGACCGTGCGGATGGCGGCGTCGCCGATCGCGCGGACGACGCCGGGCGTGGCCAGCGCGAGCTCGCGCAGCGCGTCCTCGGAGATGTCGGGCGCGACCTCGAGGCGGTCGCGGACCTTGCCCTTGACCTGCACGACGCAGGTGACCGTCTCCTCGACGAGCAACGACTCGTCGACCTCGAGCCAGCCTCCGCGCGACACGTTCTCGTGGCCCAGGATCGACCACATGTCCTCGGCGACGTACGGGGCGAACAGGCTCAGCAGGATGGCAACGGACTCGGTCGCCTCGCGCACCGCGGGGTCTGCGGGGCCGGCGCCGCTGTCGATGGCCTTGCGCGTCGCGTTGACCAGCTCCATGGTGCGGGCGACCACGACGTTGAAGCGGAAGCCCTCCACCAGCTGGGCGCTGTCGTGCATCGCCTTGTGTGTGACGGCGCGCAGGGCGGCGTCTCCGGTCGTCGGGTCCGCGCCGGGCTCGCTCGTGACGTCGCGTGCGAGGCGCCACGCACGCGCGAGGAAGCGCTGCGAGGCGCCGGGCGAGACATCCGCCCAGTCGATGTCGTCCTCGGGCGGGCCGGCGAACGACATGGTGAGCCGCACCGCGTCCACGCCGAACTCATCGAGCTGCTCGCTCAGCCGCACGATGTTGCCGCGCGACTTCGACATCGCAGATCCCTCCATCTGCACCATGCCCTGGTTCAGCAGTGCGCGGAAGGGCTCCTCGAAGTCGATCATGCCCATGTCGTGCAGCGCCTTGGTGAAGAAGCGCGCGTAGAGCAGGTGCAGGATCGCGTGGGTCACGCCGCCGACGTACTGGTCCACGGGCGCCCACTTCTTGGCCTCGTCGAGGTCGAAGGGACCGTCGGTCTTGCCGGGCGACAGGAAACGCAGGAAGTACCAGGACGAGTCCACGAAGGTGTCCATGGTGTCGGTGTCGCGCAGCGCCGGACCGCCGCAGTCGGGGCAGGTGATGTTGACCCAGTCGGTCGCGCCGCCGAGCGGAGAGGTGCCCTTGGGCTTCAGGTCGAGGCCCTCGGCCGGCGGCAGCTCGATGGGCAGCTGGTCGTCGGGCACGCGGACCTCACCACAGGCGTCACAGTGGACGATCGGGATCGGCGTGCCCCAGTAACGCTGACGCGAGATCAGCCAATCGCGCAGGCGATAGTTGGTGGAGGCGCCGCCCAGCCCCTTCGACTCCAGGTCCGCGACGATCGCCGCGATGGCGTCGGCCTTCGACTTGCCGTCCAGATCACCGGAGTTGATGAGGGTGCCGTCGCCTGCCGCGGCGATGCCCGACACCGCCGGGTCCTCCACGGGCTCACCGTCGTCGCCGCGCACGTCGAGCACGACCCGCACGGGCAGGTCCATGGCGCGCGCAAAATCGAGGTCGCGCTGGTCGTGCGCGGGAACCGCCATGATCGCGCCGTGGCCGTAGTCGGCGAGCACATAGTCGGAGACCCAGATGGGGAGCCGCTCACCGTTGACGGGGTTGATCGCGTAGCGGTGGAGGAACACGCCGGTCTTGGGCCGGTCCGTCGCGAGGCGGTCGATCTCGCTGGCGGCCTTCACCTCGTCGACGTACGCCTCGAACGCCTCGGTGACGGACGCATCGGCCCCCTGAACGAGCTCGGCGGCGAGGTCGGAATCCGCGGCGACCACCATGAAGGTCGCGCCGAACAGGGTGTCGGGGCGCGTGGTGTAGATGTCGATGGGCTCGTCGCGGCCCTCGATCGTGAACTTCACGTCGGCTCCCACGGACCGGCCGATCCAGTTGCGCTGCATGGCGATGACCTTCGACGGCCACGAGTCCTTGAGGGTGTCGAGGTCATCGAGCAGCCGGTCGGCGTAGTCCGTGACCTTGAAGTACCACTGGTTGAGCTTCTTCTTGGTGACGGGGGTATCGCAGCGCTCGCACAGGCCGCCGACCACCTGCTCGTTGGCAAGCACCGTCTGGTCCTTGGGGCACCAGTTGACGTTCGAGTGCTTGCGGTAGGCCAGGCCCCTCTCGTGCAGGCGAGTGAAGAACCACTGGTTCCAGTGGTAGTACTCGGGGCGGTGCGTCGCGAGCACGCGGTCCCAGTCGAACGAGCACGCGTAGCGCTCCATCGAGGAACGCTGCTGAGCGATGTTGTCCTCGGTCCAGCCGCGCGGGTCGAGTCCGCGGTTGATCGCCGCGTTCTCCGCGGGCAGGCCAAACGAGTCCCAGCCGATCGGGTGCATCACGTTGAAGCCGCGCTGGGTCCAGTAACGCGCAATGACGTCTCCCAGCGCATACGCCTCGGCGTGACCCATGTGGAGGTCGCCCGAGGGGTAGGGGAACATGTCGAGCACGTACTTGGTAGGACGCGTGTCGCTGGGGTCGCTGGACCTAAACGGCTGGGTCTCGCGCCACACGGGGAGCCAGCGCTCCTCGATGGCGCGGAAGTCGTACCTGGTCTCGTCGGTCTCGGGCGTCGAAGTCACGCGCACGATTCTATCGGGGGCGCACGGCGGCGAGGACGGTGGCAGTCCCCGAGGGATTTGCGGAGAGTGTCCGTTGTCACACAAGCCTTCACGGTCACGCCCCTTTCGCCGATAATCTCGGCAGGCGACGCTCGGTCGAGGGCGTCTCATGATCGTAGGGGTGCACCATTTCTTCTCTCTCCACCGTCGTCCGCCTGCGCGCGGTGCGCGTCGTCGCCGTGACAGCGTTGGCAGCCGGCCTAAGCGGGGGACTCGTGCCGAGCGCCGTCGCGCAGACGGAGCCCGCAGACCCGACGCCGTCCGCCGCCACGACGTCGACGACCGCGCTCACCGCTACCCCGATCCCCTCGGTCTCGCCCGACCCCTCGGCCGCGCCCGACGCCACGGCCGCGCCGACGGCCTCACCCGAGCCGTCCGCAAGCGCCGAGCCATCCGCAAGCGCCGAGCCATCCGCGAGCCCGTCGCCGACACCAAGCACGAGCACGTCACTCGCCCCCATGCCCTCCCCGTCCGGCGATGTCGACGAGGAGACCGACGACGTAGCACCGCCGCGCGCCACGGAATCGCGCGTCACCGAGCCGGCCGATCTCACCCCCGCGGATGCCATCGAGCCCCAGTCGGTCGGCGTCCTTGCCGCCACGGGCATCACCTTTACGGACGTGTCCTCGCGGGTGGGAAGCGCGTCGTATTCGAAGTTCGCCACCGAGATCACGTGGCTGGCACAGACGGGCATCACCCGCGGCTGGTCGCTCGCGAATGGCACGCGTGAGTACCGCCCGCTCGACACGATCGCGCGTGATGCGATGGCGGCGTTCCTGTACCGCTACGCGGGCGAACCCGCCCACTACGCCCCGACACGCTCACCATTCCTTGACGTGAAGCAGTCGACCGCGTTCTACCGAGAGATCACGTGGGCAGCCGACGCCCAGGTATCCACCGGGTGGAGGGTCTCCGGAGGAGCCGAGTTCCGCGCCACCGACGCGATCTCGCGTGAAGCCATGGCCGCGTTCCTGTACCGCTTCGCGGGTTCGCCGGGCGTCAACCTACCGAGCCGATCGCCGTTCGTGGATGTCAAGACCACCGATCCGTTCTATCGGGCGATCGTGTGGCTGTCACAGACGGGCGCCACGACTGGATGGAAGACGTCAGCCGGCGCGGAGTACCGCCCTCGCGCGTCCATCACGCGCGATGCGATGGCCGCGTTCCTGTATCGCCTCGACCGCGCGGGGGTGCTGTACAACCCTGCCCATGGTGCGGGCACGGTGCTGCGCCACTCCACGCTGTCTGTTTATGGCGCGACGAGCCTCGCATTACGCACCGCACCAGGCACCAGTTCTGCGCTCGTCGCGTACTACCCGCGCAGCACCACCGTGACACCCACCGGCGACGTGTCTCCCGACGGGTGGATCGAAGTGATCATCGGTAGCGCACGGGGGTGGATGTCGGGCTACTACCTCAGGGGCTTTGACGGCGCCGCCGTGACCCGCGTCACCACGACGTACGCCAACGGCGCGCTGCCGAGAGACCGATTGTGTCCTTTGTCGTGGGACAGCAGTGAACTGTTGTTGTGCCAGGCCGCAGCGGACCTCGAGAGGCTCAATGCCGCGTTCACCGCACGCTTTGGACGCACCATCCCCGTCAACGACTCCTACCGCGATTACGACGAGCAGGTGCGTGCGCGCGCCCTGTACGGCACCATGGCCGCGATCCCTGGTACCTCGAACCATGGATGGGCGGCCGCGATCGACATTGCCGGAGCGTCTCTCCCTGGCGGCTACCAGGGAGCCGCCTACCTGTGGTTGCGCCAACAGCTGACGGCCTACAACTGGGTCCTGCCCACCTGGGCCCGGCCCGAGGGAAGCAAGCCAGAGGCCTGGCACTTCGAATACACGGGCTAACGGCCCGGGGTTGCCCTCAGGGAAGTCCCAGCGAACGCCGATAGTAGGGGTGGCCGATGCTGCGGCGGGCTCTCGCTTTGTCCGTACCGGCTGACAAGTGAGCACCCGCGTGCGAATCTTGTCTGGTGGCCGGCGCTCGACGGTGGCCACACTGGCGTGGCTGAGGGTCCGACGCCGGAGAAGGAGACACGCGATGTGGCACCACTCATCGCCACACGGCCACCACCGGTGGACGGCACACGCCGCCATCGCGACGCTGGCCTGCGCATGCCTCGTGGCCGTCGGCACAGCGGCTTCGGCCGAGACTACGCCCACCCCGGAGTCGACAACCCAGAGCGCCGAGCCGGCCCCCGCACAGACCACGACCCCCTCACCGGAGTCGACCCCCACGAGCGAGCCCACACCCACCACCACCACGACCACCGAGCCCGAACCGTCGTCATCACCCACAAAGACGACGGAACCCGAGGCGACCACGTCTCCCAGCAAGCCGAGCATGACGCCCAAACCGAGCCCCAGCGCCACGCCGTCGCCCGATCCCGAGGCGACCGCGTCACCATCGGCCGAGCCCACGCCCGACGCGAGCGCGGAGGCCGCAGATCCGAAGGGCGACAAGGACGAGCCGGCGCGCCCCTCCTTGAAAACCCTGTACACGTCCACGACCGTGTGGAAGGCGAGCCCGGTACGCACCACGTTCCGTGACGTGTCCACCGTGGAGGCAAGTGCCGCCTTCACGGAGCACGCGGAGGCGATCACGTGGCTCGCCACGCTCGGCGCCGGCTTCGGGTGGGGGCTCGCCGAGGACCTGACCATCTTCGGCCCCCACGAGGACGCGACGCGTGCCGACCTCGCGGCCTTCCTCTACCGCGCGGCCGGCATGCCCCTGCAGCCGCTCGACGACGACCCCGTCTACTCCGACGTGGACATGAGCGCCAGCGCCGCCACCGAGATCACCTGGCTGGAGGCTCGCGGCGTCGAACTGGACGAGGACGAGAGCGCGTTCCTCCCCGAACAGGCCACCACGCGCGGCGAGGTCGCCCTCGCGCTACACCGCCTTGCGGGCGAGCGCCGCATCGTGTTTGTGCCGGGCCTGTCCTTCGAGCCCGTCGATGCCCCCACGGAACACGAAACCTCCACCGCGTGGCTTGAGGCACTAGGGGTCGCGGCCCCCGGCACCGATGACGAGGCTGCCGCCGAGCACCTGACGCGCGCCGAGCTCGCGCAACTGGTGTACGACGTCACCGAGGCCGGTCTCGTCATCTCCCACGACGACACCCTCGCGGATCGTCTCGACTTCACGGGCGACGCCGTCCCGTCGCTCACGGGGTTCCGCAATGGCACGCTGACCTCGGCCGTGCTGTGCACCGTGCCGTGGGACCACGATCAGCGCCTCTCGTGCCATGCGGCCGCCGACCTGGAGGCGCTCGACGCCGCGTTCGCACAGCGCTTCGGCGCGCACATCGCCATCACCGACTCGTACCGCGACCTCTCGGGTCAACGCTACGCGAAGGTGGCGAAGGGCGACATGGCTGCGACCCCAGGCACGTCGCAGCACGGGTGGGGCGCCGCGATCGACCTCAACTCAGGTGGTCTACCAAGGGGTTTCCGCGGGGAGGCGTACCGTTGGCTCGTGCAGCACGCCCCCGAATATGGATGGGAACTGCCCGGGTGGGCTCGACCCGGTGGGACCAAGCCCGAGCCCTGGCACTTCGAACACCAAGGCTAGGCAGGTCACGCGATTTGCGTCACCTTGACGCTCACGTCCAGATTCTCGGTGGTGCCGGCGACCACGCCGGATAACGGCGGCACGTCGCGGTATTCGCGTCCGCGCCCCACGATGACGTGGTGGTCGCCCACCTCGCGATCATTGGTCGGGTCGAAGCCGGTCCACTCCCCCGTCCACCACTCCACCCACGCGTGGCTCTCCCCCGCGACGGTCTCGCCGATCTGCGCGTCACGCTTGGGGTGGAGGTAGCCGGACACGTAGCGCGCGGGGATTCCCACCGAGCGCAACGCGCCAAGCGCAAGCTGCGCAAAGTCCTGGCACACACCCGAGCGCGCTGCCCAGGCCTCGGCCGCGGCCGTGTGGACAGTGGTGGCTCCCGGGACGTACTTCAACTCGGAATGCAGGTACTCGCAGACCGCGCGTGCCGTCGCCTCCGGGCCCAATTTGTGCGAGGCCTCATGTGCGAAGGCGGCCAGGTCCTCCGGCGGTTCCGTGGCCCCGGAGTTCTCCAGGTATTCACAGAGGAGGTCCTGGAACCGCGGGCCCTGCAGCGCCTCCCAGCCCGCCTTCTCGCCGCGCGGCAACTGCGTGGAGACCTCGACGACGGAGCGAGCCTCGACCGTGAGCGAACGGTGAGGCTGCAGCACCTCGAACGTGGTCACGTCACATTCCCAGTAGTCGCGATAGCTCGAGCGCCACGTCACGGGCGAGATGTCGACGGTCGAGTCGAGGACGCGTTGGCGTGGCAGCCACGCAGGCGTCACGCGCGCCTCGTTGTAGGAGCTGGTGACGTCCGAGGCGTAGCGAAAGTGCGTACGGTGCTCGATGCGCAGGGTGGTCACAGTGCCTCCTGATTCCACACGACAGTGGCGTCGGGCAAGAAGTAGCGGTCGCGGATGATGTCCGATGCCGTCGCGCAGGCGCGCTGCACCGCCTGCATCTGGGCGGGAAGGTCGTCAAGGATCTCGCGCACGGGCGCGTACTCCAGGTTGGTGCGCGCGCGGCCCAGCGCGAGTTGGGCACGGCCTGCGAGCGTCCGCGAGCGCTCGGATCCCTCGATGTCGGCCAGGATCGACTCCGCCATCGCCAGGTTGTAGGCGATGGAGCGCGGGAAGAGGCGATCGACCAGGAGAAACTCTCCGGCGCGCTCCTCGGTCACGAGGGCTCGGACCGTGCGCAGGTAGGCCTCGTGAGCCGAACAGGTGCGCAGCAGCGTGGTCCAGTTGGGTCCGGTGACGCCGTCCAGTGAACGCGTCATGAGCAGGCGCGCGATCATGTCGGCACGCTCGAGCGATCTGCCCAGTTCCAGGAAGTGCCACGCGTCGTCGCGGGACGTGGTGGCGGAGGCGAGGCCGCGCACCACGGCCGTGCGCTCGCGTACCCAGACGAAGTATTCGTGAGGTCGGGCTGCCTGGCTCCACCGCGACAGTTCCATGCGGGTGGTGTTGAGCGACTCCCACACCTCGGTCGAGATCACCTCGCGGGCCCGGCGAGCATTTTCCCGGGCAGCGGTGAGCGACCCCGCGATGGAGGAGGTGCGCTCGCGGTCGAAGGCGAGGTGCTGCAGGACATCGGTACGGCTGACCGGTCCGTCGCTGGAGGCACTCATCACGGTGAGGATGGACGCGTTGGCGCTGGGTTCGTCGACCCACGGGTCCTCCAGCAGCACGTTCAGGTGGACGTCGAGCAGGCGGGCCGTGTTGTCGGCGCGCTCCACGTAGCGGCCGATCCAGAACAGTGACTCGGCGATGCGGCTCAGCATGATGTGCCCCCGTCCTCGACCGCCGGCCGGTCATGCTCGTGGGGCGGGCGGAGCTGCTGTTGCTGTTGCTGCTGCGCCTGTTGTCCCGCGACCGCGTCCTCGGGGTGCGCCGACTGCGGCACGGCGGTCATTCCACCGAACTCCACCTTCGACTCCGGTGCCTGGCGCGGCGCACGGTCGCGGACGCCTCCGAGCACCCACGTGTCCTTTGAGCCGCCACCCTGAGACGAGTTGACGATGAGTTGGCCGCGCTGGAGCGCCACGCGGGTGAGTCCGCCGGGCAAGACCCACACGTCGTCGCCGTCATTGACCGCGAAGGGCCGCAGGTCGACGTGGCGCGGCTCCAGGCCGTCGTCGGTGAGCGTCGGCACCGTCGACAGCTGCACCACGGGCTGCGCGATCCACCCGCGCGGGTCCTCGCTGATGCGGTCCTTCGCCTCCGCGAGTTCCGCGGCCGATGCCTTGGGGCCGATGAGGACGCCCTTGCCCCCCGCGCCGTCCACGGGCTTGACGACCAATTCGTCTAGCCGGTCGAGGACCTCCTCTCGCGCGTGCGCCTCCTCGAGCCGCCACGTGTCCACATTGGGAAGAATCGGGTCCTCCTCCAGGTAGTAGCGCGTGAGCTCGGGCATGTACGTGTAGATGAGCTTGTCGTCGGCCACGCCGTTGCCGACGGCGTTGGCAATCGTCACGTTGCCGAGGCGCGCGGCGTTGACGAGGCCGGGCGACCCCAGTGCGGAATCGGGCCGGAACTGGACGGGGTCCAGGTAGTCGTCGTCCACACGGCGGTAGATCACGTCGACACGGCGCCGGCCGGCGGTGGTGCGCATGTAGACGCGACCGTTGACCGTCTCGAGGTCACGCCCCTCGACGAGTTCCACTCCCATGGTTCGTGCCAGGAGCGAGTGCTCGTAGTAGGCGGAGTTGTACACGCCAGGGGTGAGCACCACGATGGTCGGGTCATCGACGCCCTCGGGCGCGGACTTCGCCAATGCCGAGCGCAGGCGGCGCGAATACTCGAGCACGGGGCGGATCCCCATCGCCCCGAACATCTCGGGGAACATTTGGCTCATCGCGCGCCGGTTGGACAGCACGTAGCTCACGCCCGACGGCACGCGCACGTTGTCCTCGAGGACACGCCAGATGCCGTGCTGGTCGCGCACCAGGTCGATGCCGCCCACGTGGACGCGCACGCCGTTGGCCGGCTCGACCCCGGCGACCTGGCGGTAGTAGTACTGGCTAGAAGCGATGAGGCGCCGGGGCACCAGACCGTCGGTGACGCAGCGCTGGGAGCCATACACGTCTGCGAGGAAAGCCTCGAGGGTGCGCACGCGCTGGGCGACGCCGGGCGAGATGATGTCCCATTCGTCCGAACCGACGACGCGCGGCACCAGGTCCAGCGGGAACGGCCGCTCCTCGCCCGCGTGATCGAAGGTGACGCCCTGGGCGAGGTAGGTCGACGCGAGCGCCTCCGCCTTCGAGTACAGGTCGTCGCCGCTCATGCGTTCGAGTTCGGCATAGACCCGCCGGTACGGTTCGCGGACGTTGCCGTCCACGTCCATGGCCTCGTCCCACGCCGCGGCGGGCGTGTAGCCGCTCCAGGGTGTCGCCGCATCGCTCATGACCCCACGTTAACCAGGAATCATGTCCGCCGCGTGGCATGGGTGTGTCGCGGCGATTGCGAAGGGCCGATGCCGCGGCTGACTTTCCCTTCGCTCTTGTCCACCGCTCACTAGAGTGTCGACATGGGTTACCCACGCGCGCTGCTTGCCCCCGACGAAGAGATCGTCGTCGACCGCCATCCGCACTGGAAGGCGCTCTTCTGGCCCGTCGTCGTCTCGGTGCTCGCGATTGCGGCCGTGATCCTGCTGTGGCTGTGGGTGTCGGGCACCACGTGGAGCGACACGACCCAGACCTGGATTGGCGTGGTCGCGGGCGTCCTGTTCGCGGTCTTCGTCGGGTGGCTCGCCGTCGCCCCGTGGATCCGGTGGCGCACCACCCACTTCGTCATCACCGACCGGCGCGTGATCTTCCGCACCGGCGTCTTCACCAAGACGGGTATCGACATCCCGCTCCAGCGCATCAACACGGTGCAGTTTCGTCACGGCCTGATCGACCGGATGTTCCGCACGGGCACGCTCATCATCGAGTCGGCGTCCGACGACCCGCTCGAATTCGACGACATCCCGAACGTGGAGAAGGTCCACTCGCTGCTGTACAACGAGGTGTTCGACTCCCTCGACGGCGAGGACGACACCCCGGCCACCGCCTGACCTCACGCGGCTCCGCCGGCCCCTGTCAGACGGGCGCAACATGGCCGTGCCCACGCCCACCTACACTGACGGAAACCCCGATTTCAGGAGGGCCGATGCCTCATGACCTCGCGGGCGTGACCGTCGCCGTGATCACGGTGTCCGACCGCCGCAGCGCCGGCGCCGCGCCCGACACCGCGGGCCCTGCAATCGCCGACGCGCTCCGTGAGGCGGGCGCCACGACGCTTACCGCGATCGTGCCTGACGGGGTCGAGTCGGTCCGTGACGCGGTCCTTGACGCGCGCTCCGATGGCGCCCGCGTCATCATCACCACCGGCGGCACCGGCGTGTCCCCACGCGACCTCACCCCGGAGGCCACGGCGCCGCTCATCGAACGCCCGCTGCCGGGCATCCCGGAATTGCTGCGACGCGAGGGCGCGCAGGCAACACCCATGGCGGCCGTCAGCCGGGGTCTCGCGGGCGTCACCGCAGGCCCGGACCGTGCGCTCGTTGTGAATCTGCCCGGCTCCGAGGGGGCGGCGCGCGATGGCATCGCCACGCTGCTGCCGATCCTCGCCCACGTCGTGGGCCAACTCGACGGAAGCGACCATTGATCGCGCGCATCGCCGATGCCCCGCTCGACCTGGCGGCACACATCGCCGCCGTGGCGACGCCCGCGGACGGCGCCGTCGCGACGTTCGTGGGACTCGTACGCGATCACGACCCGTCGGTCGAGGGCGAGGTCACCCACCTCGAGTACTCGGCGCACCCCGACGCCGACGAGATTCTCAGCGCCATCGTGGCCGCCGTCACCGCGGGCGGCGAGGTGCGAGCGGCGGTCAGCCACCGCATCGGCCGCCTGACCGTGGGTGAGCCGGCGATCGTCGCGGCCGTCGCGTCCGCCCACCGCGCCGAGGCCTTCGACGCGTGCCGCGAGCTCGTCGAGCGGGTGAAGGCCGAGGCGCCCATCTGGAAGCGAGAGATCCTCGCGGATGGATCGCACACGTGGGTGGGGATGTCATGACGCATCAGGGGCTGATCGATCGGTTTGGGCGCGTGCACCGCGACTTGCGCATCTCGCTCACGGACCGCTGCTCGCTGCGATGCACCTATTGCATGCCGGCCGACGGCGTACCGTGGCTGCAACGCGACACCATGCTCAGCACCGACGAGATCGTGCGCGTGGCGCGTGTGGCCGTCGAGATGGGCATCGAGGAGGTTCGCCTCACGGGCGGCGAGCCGCTGCTGCGCGCCGACGTGGTCGACGTGGTGGACCGTCTGGCACACCTCACCGGGCCGGCGGGGAACCCCGAGATCTCCCTGACGACCAATGCGCTGCGCCTGCCGCAGCTCGCCTCGCGCCTGCGCGACGCCGGACTCGCTCGAGTCAACATCTCGCTGGATACCCTGCGGCGCGACCGCTTTACCGAACTGACCCGGCGCGACAAGCTGATCGAGACCCTGGCGGGGATCGCCGCCGCCGATGCCGCCGGGCTCGCCCCCATCAAGATCAACGCGGTCGCGATGCGCGGCGTCAACGACGACGAGGTCGTCGACCTCACGCGGTTCTGCGTGGACCACGGCTATCAGATGCGCTTCATCGAGCAGATGCCGCTCGACGGCGGCCACACGTGGGACCGCAAGGAGATGGTCACCGGCGAGGAGATCCTCGCGGCGCTGAGGTCCGAGTGGACGCTCGTGGAGCGCGACGACCGGGGCGCCGCTCCCGCGCAGGTATGGGACATCGAGGGTACGGCGGCCTCGGTGGGTGTCATCGCGTCGGTGACCGCACCTTTTTGCGGCACCTGTGACCGCGTGCGGCTCACCGCCGACGGCCAGCTACGCGCCTGCCTGTTCTCCCGCGAAGAGTCCGACCTGCGCGCGCTGTTGCGCTCGGGCTGCTCGGACGAGGACCTCGCCACCGCCATCGCCGCCAATCTGCGGCTCAAGCGACCCGGGCACGACATCGACGATCCCGGTTTCCTGCAGCCCGACCGGCCCATGAGCGCCATCGGCGGCTGAGCCCCCCTCCCCCCGCGTGGCGCAAATGGGGACATTTGCGGCGCGTCCTCGCGGCGGATTCAGTTTGCTAGTGCAACACCGTGTGGGTTGGTC
>NZ_BBRL01000012.1 GCF_002090135.1 Demequina sp. NBRC 110055
CCCCTCTGGTGTCATAGAGTCATGGCCATTTCAGCGGCACAGATCGAGCGCATCGGCTCCCAGATCCGGGAGCTGATGGGGGTCGACGTGTCCGCGCTGTCTCGCGACGAGTTTCTCGAGCAGTTGGAGGCGGCCGCCACGCTGGAGAAGATCGCGGGGGCATTCTCCGCGCGCTACGCCGCCGACGTGAAGCGCCGCAGCGCCCCGGAGGAGCCCGGCGGAGGCTTCGCACGTCGCGAGGGTCACGGCAATGCAGGGAACATGATCTCGACGTTCACCGGCGGTTCGGTGGCACGCGCCATGAGTGCCATGGAGGCGGGGGACGCGTTTACGCCGGTGCCGGTGCCTGTAGTGGAGCCGGAGCTGTTGTCCAAGGCTGGTGCTGCGGGGGATCGAGGCCCCGTGCCTGCGCCCGCACCGCCGCCTGCGCCGGTCACGCGGCCCAAGTATCCGTTGGTCGCGGCGGCACAGACGGCGGGCGCGATGTCCATCGAGACCGCGGCGGTGATCGTCGAGGGGCTTAACTTGCTGCGCGACCGCGTCGAGCCGGACTATCTCGATTCGGTCGAGGCCGCCTTTGTAGAGAAGTCCGCCGGGTTGAGCGTGCACCAGATGAAGCGCGTGGTGTCGCGAGCGATTGCGAAGGTCGACCAGAAGGACCTCGTCAAGCGTGAGCGGCGCCATCACGAGGAGCGGTACTTCTGGTGGAAGCAGGACGTCTCAGGGATGGTGACGTTCCACGGCAAGCTCGACGCTGTCACGGCGGCACCCATCATCACGGTGATCGAGCAACTGGCGACGCGTGACGTGCGCAAACAATCTCGCGACGAGCAAGCCCCAGGGGACGACAAGCGCACCGTCGGACAGATCCGCGCTGATGCCCTCCATGAGCTGGCCCGCCACGCCTTGGGCTGCGGCAAGATGCACAAGTCCGGCGTGCGCACGTCCGTGGTGGTGCGCGTTGACAAGCGCGACCTGGAGCGCCAGACGGGGCTGGCGACCATCGACGGTATCGAGACGCCGGTGTCGCTCGAGGCGGCCGGGATGTGCTGCGGAGACGCCGAATTCGTGATGCAGTTCGTCGACACCTACGGCAACGTGCTCCACCAGAATCCCCAGCACCGTAAGTTCACTCAGAAGCAGCGCCGACGCCATGCTGGAACGCGACGGCGGCTGCGCACGGTGCCATGCGCCGCCCGCACACTGCGAGGCTCATCACATCCGGTGGTGGATGTTCGGCGGCCTCACCACGGTGGACAACGGAGTCATGCTCTGCACCCGATGTCACCATGACGTGCACCGCTACGGCTGGATCATCGAGATCTTCAACGGCAAGGTCTACTTCACGCCCCCCGGCGGTGACGAGTCGCAGAGGTTCCTCGGCGGCGACGCCGCCTTCGACCTTGACCTCGCTGCGCCTCCCACCCTCGGCGGCGAACCCGTCATCGACGATCACTTCATTGCCGACCTCCTCGAGAGTGACCGCAAGGTGGACGACTACTGGTGGCCCACTCCTCAGGAAGAAGCCGAGCTCAATCACTTCGTCAGCGTCTGACGGGAGAACTCTGCCCATCGGCGGGTCGGGCACGAACGCCCTGCCCTCTCAGGCACGCCGCGCTACCGTGGTGCCAGTTACCAGGCAACTGGCTCGGCCGCGCTCCAGGCGCGCCAACCAAAGGAGGACGAGCGTGGCGAAGCGTTCCGGCACCACCGCGCCCCAGCAGCGCGACAAGCGCGAACACTGGTCGGGGCAGACCGCATTTATCCTCGCCGCCATCGGCTCCGCCGTGGGCCTGGGGAACATCTGGCGCTTCCCCGGCGAGGCCTACGACAACGGCGGGGGAGCGTTCATGATCCCCTACCTGATCGCGCTGCTGACGGCAGGCATTCCGATCCTGTTGCTCGAGCACGGCATCGGCCATCGCTTCCGCGGCTCAGCCCCTCTGAGCTTTCGTCGCATGCACCACAGGGCCGAGGCGGTCGGGTGGTGGCACGTGGCCATCTGCTTCATCATCGGGCTGTACTACACGGCGATCATCGCGTGGGCGCTGAGCTATTTCGTCTTCAGCTTTGACCTGGCCTACGCGGATGACCCCGCGGGCTTCTTCAGCGGCGAGTACCTCCAGGCGGCGGCGCCGGGCTTCTCCCTCGACTTCGTGCCCGGGGTGCTGATCCCGCTCGCGGCGATCTGGATCGTGACGATTGTGGTGCTGTGGCGTGGCCTGGCCAAGGGCGTCGAGCGGCTCAACGTGATCGGCATTCCGCTGCTGGTCGTTACCTTTGGGATCCTGGTGGTCCGTGCGCTGTTCCTCGACGGCGCCGCCGAGGGTCTTGACGCGCTCTTCACCCCCGACTTCTCGGCGCTCTCCAATCCCGAGGTGTGGGTCGCCGCCTACGGCCAGATCTTCTTCTCACTGTCGCTCGGCTACGGCGTGATGATGACCTACGCGTCCTACCGCAGGCGTCGCTCCAACGTTACGAGCCCGGCCCTGGTCGTGGCCTTCGGTAACAGCTCCTTCGAGCTGCTCGCCGGCCTTGGAGTGTTCGCGACCATCGGCTTCCTCGCCGCCCAACAGAATGTCGCGGTCGCCGATCTCGACGGCCTCACCGGCATCTCGCTGTCGTTCGTCACGTTCCCCACGGTCATCGCGCAGATGGCGGGAGGTCAGCTGTTCGGGGCCCTGTTCTTCGGCTCTCTGGTGGTCGCGGGATTGACCTCGCTCGTGTCGGTCCTCCAAACCGTGTCGAGTGCGCTCCAGGACAAGTTCGGCTGGTCGCCGCAGCGCGGTGCGCTCACGGTCGGAATTCCGTCCGCGATCCTGTCGATCATCGGCTTCGGCACCACCACCGGCCTCAACCTGCTGGACGTCATGGACCAGTGGTCCAACCAGCTCGGCGTGGTATTCGGCGCGGTGCTGATGATCGCGGCCGCGCTGTGGCTCGCTCGCCGCGGGCCCGAACTGTCGCGGCACCTGTCCGCCATCTCGACCTTCCGGGTGGGTCGCGTGTGGACCATCGTGATCAACCTGGTCGCCGTGCTGTTGTTGTACATGTTCGTGTCGAAGTTCATCGCGCTCCTGGCAGACGGCTACCCGGGCTACCCCGGCTGGTACCTCGCCGCCTTCGGGTGGGGGACGCTCGGCTTCATCGCCGTCGTCGCCATCGCGATGCCCGCCTTCGCCTGGGCCAAGGACCACGGTGAGTTCCATCCGTGGCCCACCCGGCCGCAGCTCGACCTCGCGCCCGACCCGATGCTCACGCCCGAGCCGCTAGACGTCACGCCGCCGCCAATTCGACGCGCCACGCCGCCGCCCCCACCACCGCAAGCAGACGACAAGGAGGGCCAGCCATGAGCGGCCCCGCCATCGCCCTGATGCTCGTGTCGATGATCGTCATCTGGGGCGGCCTCGCCGGAGCCATCTGGTTCCTCGCTCGCCGGCCCGAGCGCGACGATCTCCCGCCCGGCGGCGAGGACGAGCACGTCGATCCCGCCGCCTCGTAGCCGCGCGGTGCGGGCAGTGGCCCGCCGCTCGCGCCGGCCCGAGCGTCACTGACGCGCCTGGACTACGCGTCCGCGTCGACCATCTGACCGGCGTCCACGACCTCGCCCACCAGGCGTTCGATGACGTCCTCGAGCATCGCCGCGCCGATGACCTCGTCGGTCTCGGTGTCCTTGACGAGGGCGATGTGGGTGCCGCGCGCCTGCATGGCGGTTAGCGCCCGCTCGAGTGAGGCATCGGCCGTCACCCAGGTGAAGGGCCGCACCGCGGAGTCGGGGATCGGCTTGGTGGCCGTGCCGCGCTCCGGATCGACGAAGTCCTTGAGGTGCAGGTAGCCCACGTAGCGGCCGTCCTCATCCACCAGCGGGAACCGGGAGAACCCGGTGCGCAGCGACGCCTTGATCGCCTTTTGGGGCGTGACGTCGACGGGGAGCACCTCGAGCTCGTCACACGGCGTGAGCACATCGAGCACCGTCTCGAACGACAGGGTGAGCGAACCCGACATCACAAGGTGTTCGTCCTCGTCGATCAGGCCCTCCTCCCGCGACTCGGCCACGAACGCGGCCACCTGGTCGGCGTCGAACGCGGACTCGACCTCATCGCGCGGGGAGACCCGGAGGGCACGGAGCACGATGTTCGCGAGCCAGTTCAGCGCCACGATCACGGGTCGCAGGATCCACACGATGCCGTACAGCGCCGGTCCCAGCAGCAGCGCCGAGCGCTCGGGACCCGCGATTGCGATGTTCTTAGGCACCATCTCGCCCAGCACCATGTGGAGGAATACCACGATGAGCAGCGCGATGGCGAATGCTATGCCGTGCAACCACGCGCCCTCGATGCCCAGCGCGCCCAGCGGCCGCTCGAGTTGGTGCGCGACCGCAGGCTCACCCAGGGCACCGAGGCCCAGCGAGCACGCCGTGATGCCCAACTGCGCGCCCGCCATCATGAGCGACACCTTTTCCATCGCGCGCACCGTGATGCGCGCGCTCCAGGAGCCAGCCGCGGCGCGCGGCTCGATCTGGCTGCGCCGCGCCGAGACGAGCGCAAACTCGGACCCCACGAAGAAGGCGTTGCCGAACAGCAGCAGGACGGTCAGTCCGATCGCGAGCCCGTCAGACATTGCTGCCCTCCTGCTGAGCGAAGTCCTTGCGCACGGCGTCCTCGTTTTCCGGTTCGATGATCTCGATGATGATGCGGTCCACGCGGTGGCCGTCCACGCGGGTGACCGTCATCCGCACCTGGACCGGGGTGGGTAGGTCGTCCTCGTCGAGCTCGGCCTCGTTCATGGCCGCGACCTCGATGGTGTCGCCGGGCACGGGAAAGCGCTCCAGTTGCTCCGTGAGGAAGCCGCCCAGCGTGTCGGACTCCTTCGCCTCGGGGAGGTCCAGGTTCATGGCGTCGCCGGCCTCATCGGGACGCAGCAGCCCCGACAGCGACCATCGGTCGTCGCCGACCTTGCGGTAGCGCGAGACGGGTCGGTCCTGCTCGTCCTCGATCTCGCCGACGATCTCCTCGACGAGGTCCTCCAGGGTGACGATGCCGTCCGTGCCGCCGTACTCGTCGACGACCACCGCGACCTGGGAACCCGCGCGCAGGGCCTCGAGCACCGCCGCGAGAGGCATGGTCGACGGCACCGACTCGACGGGCATGCAGATCTCCGACACCGGGGTCGACTTCCGTTGGCGCACGGGCACCGCAAGCGCTCGCTTGAAGTGCGCCACGCCCACGATGTCGTCGACATCCTCGCCGGTGACGGGGAAGCGGGCGTGACCCGTACGGGAGGCGAGGGTGAGTACCTCGGCGACGGTCGCATCGGCCGCCACAAAGTCCACGCGTGTGCGCGGGGTCATCGCGTCCGACGCGGTGCGTTCCCGCATCTCCGCCGCGCGCGCCAGACGCGTCGCAACGCGCGGCTCCAAGGTGCCCTGCGCCGCCGAGCGCGACGCGATCGCCTCGAACTCCTCGGCCGAGCGTGCCGACGCGAGCTCCTCGCGCGGCTCGATGCCCAGGCGGCGCACCAGCCAGTTCGCTGAGCCGTTGAGGAAGCGGATGAGCGGCCCCATGAACCACGTGAAGCCGCGGTTGGCGCCGGCGACGGCGCGGCCGATCCGCATCGGCTCCGCAATGGCCCAGTTCTTGGGCACCAGCTCACCGAAGACCATCTGCGTGGCGGTCGCAATGATGAAGGCCGCCGTGATCGCGATGGCCATGGCGGATCCCGACGGCAGGCCGAACGCCTCGAGCCCGGGCGCGAGCAGCGTCGCGAGGGACGGCTCCGCAATGAAACCCACGAGCAGCGACGTCACCGTGATGCCGAGCTGGGCGCCCGAGAGCTCCGTCGACAGGGTCGTGATCGCCGACTTCAGCGAGGCGGCGCGCTTGTCGCCGCTCGCGGCCTCGCGGTCAACGCTCGGCCGGTCGACCGTCATGAAGGCGAACTCGGCGGCCACGAACAGGGCGTTCGCGGCGATGAGGAGCACCGCCAGAAGAAGCAAGAGCCACGCTTCGGTCATGCGACACGGCCGATGCTGTGAGAACTCGCGCTCACGACGCACGGTGCGTACGCGAAGGCGAGGTCAGCGCGGTGGCTGAGGTGGACGAGGGCAGGCGCCGGGACTCGCGTGTGCGCGAAGGGCCGGCGCTTCGGACTATGGCCGTCGGACATGCGGGGATTCTACGTGAACCTGGGCGCTCGCGGGAGTCTCGGTTACGGTGAAGTCAGAGCGCGGTCGGGGGAGCCGCCCACAAGCGCGTGAGGGGAAGACACCGATGACGCAGTTGGTCGTGGACGCCGCCCACTGGCAGACGCGCCTCGAGGCGCTCGCGGACCGTTTCGGGGTCCCCGGCGCGCAGGTGGGGATCTTGCGGACCGAGGCCGATGCCGCCGATGACCACGTCGACATCCTGACTCACGGCGTGTCCCGGGTGGCGACGGGTCAACCCGTCACGGAGTCCACCGTCTTCCAGATCGGTTCCATCACTCAGGTGTGGACCGCGACCTTGGCGATGCAGGCCATCGACGAGGGACTGCTGACGCTCGACACCCGCGTGTGCGAGGTGCTGCCCGAGCTCACCCTCGCGGACAAGGCCGCCCGTGAACAGCTGACGGTGTCGCACCTGCTGACCCACACCAACGGGGTCGATGGCGACGTGTTTTCCGACACGGGCCGCGGGGACGACGCGCTCGAGCGCTACGTGGAGACCCTGCACTCCGCCCAGCAGGTCTCACCCGTGGGGGAGACCTGGTCGTACTCGAACACCGGGTTCATCCTGCTGGGCCGCGTGATCGAGAGAGTCTTCGGTACCACCTGGGACGCCGCCATCCGCGACCGGATCGCCGCCCCGCTGGGCCTCGAGCGCACCAGCACCCTGCCCGAGGACGCGCTCCTCCAGGACACCGCCCTCGGACACGTCGTGGGGCTGCCGCACCCGGTGCCCGCGCCGGTGTGGGCCATGCCGCGCTCCGTCGGCCCCGCCGGTCTGATCAACTCGACGGCGGCCGACCTCCTCGCCTTCGTCCAGGCGCACCTGCACCGCGGCACGGGGCTGTCGGGGGAGCGGCTCGTCTCGCCGGAGTCGGCCGATGCCATGGCGGCCCACCAGGTCGACCTTCCCGATCGCGAATCGCTGGGCGACTCGTGGGGCCTCGGATGGATCCGCTTCAGCTGGCTCGGAGAACGGTTGCTGGGCCACGACGGCGCGACCGTCGGCCAACACGCATTCCTGCGCATCCTGCCGTCCGCCGGGCTCGCGGTGACGCTGCTGACCAACGGCGGGCAGTCCCAGGACCTCTTCGAGACCCTCTTTCGGGAGATGTTCGCGGACATCGCGGCGATCGAGGCCGCCCCTGCCTTCGGGCCGCCGGGGGAGAGCGTCGACCTGCCGTTGGGTGACTGGCAGGGCACCTACCGGGGCGCTGCGTTGCAACTCGACGCGTTCATGGACGGGACACACCCCCGCATGCGGCTGACCATGCTCGGCGCGCTCGCGGACCTCGATCCCGAACCCGTCCAGGAGTACGACCTCACCGCCGTCAACGGCGACGACACTCGGCTCGTGTATGCGATCCGCTTCCGTGGCGGGGAGACCTGGTCGCCCGTGACGTTCTATCGCACCGACGCGGGCCGCGCGTATGCCCACTTCGGCGCACGAGCGCTGCCCGCCGTCGAATGACATGACCGACAACCCTGTACGGCCCACGAGCGACAGCGTCCACGATTTTCTGGTGGCCGATGCCGCTGCCGCCGATGCCTCTCTCGCCGTCATCGACGCGGCTCTCGCGGCGGCGCTGCCCGGCGCGAGCCGGCGACTGTGGCGCGGCGTCTTCTGGGGCGGCACCGAGCAGGCGATCATCGGCTACGGAGACATCGTCCAGCAGCGGCCGCGCGGCGCGAGCGTCGAATGGTTTCTCGTGGGCCTCGCGCGCCAACAACGACATGTGAGCCTGTACGTCAACGCCGCCGATGGGCGCGACTATCTGTCGCGCGTGTACGCCGGACGCCTGGCGGCTCCCGGACGCAAGGTCACCGCGGGAGCGGCCGTCCTCACGTTCCGGTCCGCCGAGGACATCGACCTAGACGTGCTGAGCGAGATGGCCCGTCATGCGGGCAGGCTCGCGACCTACTCGTAGCCACGAGCCTCTAGCCGAGGCACGAGAGGATCTCGACAGTCTTCTCCGTGACCGCCGTGGCGGTGTTGCCCGCGGCATCGACGGCGGTGACCTCGACCGAGACGACCCGGTTGAGGATCCCCAGGTCCAGTGCGGACAGTGGCGACACCGCACCCGTCCAGGTGTCGCCGCCGGCAGGTGCGAGGTCGACGTCCACGAGCGTGGAGCCCGCCACGCCAACGGCGAGGCTGACGTCCTCCACGCCGACGTTGTCGCTGGCGGTCACCGCGACGGCCGAATCCGCCGCGCACAGCAGCGAGTCGAGCAGCCAGGCGACGAGGCCCGACACGTCGACGGCGTCGATGACGGGTCGCACCGTGTCGCGCAAGGGGCCTTCCGGAACCACGTCGACGACGGTGTCCTCGACGTCCTCGACCGTGCCCGTCACCCCGTCGCCGACGCCCTCCACGATGTCGGTGACCGCATCGGTGGTGTCCTCGACGGCGCCGCCCACGACGGGGACGCTCACCTCCGCCTCGACGGCCGGGGCGGGCGCGTCACCGACGGCCTCGGCGGGGTCGGGGGCGTCGTCATTGACGTGCGACGGGGCGGACTCCTGCCCGGAGCCGTCGCTGGAGCGCTGCGCTCCCGTACCGCCGGCCGGTGCCGCATCGTCCTCGGATGCGGGCGGTACGGCCGGCTGCGGCTCCGACGGCGAGTCAGGGGGAGCGGTGGAGGTGGGACGGGCGGCTCCGGCCTCGGCGCCTAGCGCCGCTACTGATCGGCCGTCGGCCTCGTCCCAGAGCACCTTCGGAGCCGTGGTGGGGAGCACACTCGTGCCAAGAACGGTCTGATCCCGTTCGGTCGCCGAATCCTCCTCGGCCCACTCGATGACAGTCGGCTCGGAGTCCCGTCCACGATCGCCGCCCCCGTCAAACCCATGCGTGATCATCCATGCACCGGCCGCCGCCGCGGCGGCCGAACCGACACCGATCGCGATCCATCCCGCCACGCTGATGCTCGCCGCGGCGACACCCAGGCGTCCGCGACGCTGTCGCTGAGCCGGCGCCGCTACCTCCACTGTCTCTGTCTCATCAAGGGCGGGGCGGACCGCTGTAAGAGTGGCTGCGGGCGCCGGGGCGTCGGCGACATCCACGCCGCCCGCCTCGACGCGCGCGACGAGGGAGTCGAGTAGCGCGTCGCGATCGCGAAGGCGCGGCGTCGGTGCCGCATCCTGCAGCAATGCGCGCAGTTCCCGGTCTGACATGCTCATCGCGACGCCTCCTTCCGCAGGTGGCTCCCGAGGTTCTCGCGGCCTCTGCTGAGTTGAGTCTTGACGGTGCCGGTGCTGATGCCGAGCGTGTGTGCGACCTCGGCAACCGACAGCCCTTCGTAGTAGTGCAGCACTACCGCCATCCGCTGCCGTTCGGGCAGTCGACCCAGCGCGGAGGACACCGCGATCGCGTCCGTGGTGCGTTGCGCCTCGGCGTCCGTCAGGTCGTCCCAGGTGGCCGCTCGGACGTAGGCCCGGCCTTGGGCATCGGCCCGCCGCCAGGATTGGCGGACAAAGTTGATAGCGACCACGGTGACCCAGCCCGCGAGGTTGTCGGGCTCGGTATCTCCAGTGAGGGTCTTCACGAGGGCGTCCTGGACGGCGTCCTCGGCACGATCCCGGTCCCCGGTGGCCAGCGCCACCGCGCCCACGACGCGTCCGTAGTCGGCGTCCAGGAACTCGGCAATGCGTTCCCTGAGCCGCGTCGGTGCGGTCATGAGCTTCCCTCCCCCCGGAGTAGTCGCTTGGCTTCAGGTCTACCAGGTGTGTCCGTGTGCTGCGGGCAAGTGTGACGATGTCCACGTCTGTCGCCGCGCGACGCCCCGCGCCGGCCGCTGAGGTGGCCGGCGCGGGACGCGGGTGCAGCGGTGGATCACCGCGATCCCAGGAGGGAATCGAGGTTGACGTCGAGCAAGGAACCTCCGCTGCTCTGCTGAGGCGCGAGCAGGCCGGACGTATCGAGCTCAATGAGAGACCGCGAGTCGTCGTCTCCGCCCACCTGCGCGTCGACGTCCGCGTCGAGCAGGGAGCCAAGATCTGCGACCACGTTCGCATCGAGCAATCCGTTGCCGCCCGAGGTGCTGTTCAGGACGTCGAGGTCGGCATCGGCGTCGATGAGCGAGCCGTCGGTGCCGACGTCGAGGTCCACGTCAGCGTCGACGAGTGAGTCATCGGTGCCGACGCCCAGGTCGACGTCCGCATCCACGAGCGAGTCGTCCCCGCCGACATCAAGGTCGACATCCGCGTCGATGAGCGAGCCGCCGTCGTCACCGCTTCCGGCGCCACCATCATCACCGCCGGAATCGCCGTCGCCACCGCTGCCGCCGGAGCCGCCATCTCCACCGGAACCGCCTGTGCCGCCAGCTCCTCCGGCACCGCCAGCGCCGCCAGCTCCTCCGGCACCGCCAGCTCCTCCGGCACCGCCAGCGCCTCCGGCACCGCCAGCGCCGCCGACGCCATCGGCGCCGTTGGTGCCATCCATGCCGCCTGCTCCGTCGGCGCCCGCCGTACCTTGGGAAGCGCCGCCGCTGGCGTCTGCACTCGCGTCGTCGCCCGATCCGGCCGAGCCCGAGGCCGCAGCCGTATAGGTCGTGTCCTCGCCCGGCATGCACACGCCGGAGGCGTAGCGGACGCCTTCCACCTGCAGCGCTTCGCTGCTGGTCGTTGCCTGCTGGGCGACGGCATCGGCCGTCGAAGCGGTGACGAGGTCGTCGGCTGAGGCCGCCCCGCCGATGGCCCATGAGCCGACCAGGGCGAGGACGGCCCCCACCGCCGCCGACGAGATGCCGACCGTGGTGGTCTGAGAGCGTGGTGTCGTAGTGGACATGGCATTCTCCTTCCGTGCTGTGCGTCATTGCATGCCGTGGAGCGGCTCCATGAACGTGATGCACGGGAGGGCGAACGGGTTGACACGCCACCCAAGAATTTAGGAAATAACCTCGTTACCTGGTGTTTCGGTGTCGAGGTGGCGCACCACTCGCGCCGGATTGCCGGCGACGACGACCCCCGGCGGGACATCCTTGGTGACGACGGAGCCGGCCGCCACGACCGAGCCGCGGCCGATGGTGACGCCCGGGCAGATCACCACCGAGCCTCCCAGCCACACGTCTTCCTCGAGGGTGATGGGGAAGGCCCGTTCCCAGCCCTCGCGACGCGTCTCGACGTCGAAGGCGTGATTGACCGTGTAGAACCTCGCGTCGGGCCCGATGAGGGCGTGATCCCCGATCGTGACGATGCCCGAGCCGAGGATCATGAGGTTGGCATTGATGAACACGTGGGCACCCATGCGGACGCGTTCCTTGTACTCGAAGTAGATCGGGGGACGGAAGTCCAGCCCTGGGCCGCACTCGCCAAGCATCTCCTCGAGCAGGTGGGTCGCGACGCCCGGCTCGTCGTAGTACAGGGTGCTCAGCTCACGCAGGCGCGCCAAGGTGGCCCGTTGCATGTCGGCGAGCTCGGGGCCCGCGCGGTAGCGGAACCACTCGTCTGCCGCGAGCTTCTGATACTCGCTACGGCTGTCGTCCTCGACGGGCGGCTCGGCCATCTTGGCGCGGTAGTCGTCGGCGCGTTGCTGGGCTGGGTCGGTCACAGTGACTCCTTGCGGCGGCGGGTAACTCCCCACAACCTAAGGGGCCTGACTCAGCCGACACCAGGACCTCCGCCGGTCTTACGCGAAGTGACGCTCCGGATGGGGCAGCCGCTGCCCACTGTCGAGTTCGTGGTGCAGGTAGAAGGCGCGGTCGCCAGTGGCGGGGTCGCGGTGCACAAAGCCGTGGCGCTGGTAGAAGCGCAGCGCGTCGGCATCGGGCTCGTCCACGAAGACCTCCGCGGCCTCGATCCCGCGCGCCCTCGCCTGAGCCGCGAGCGCGGTCATGAGCGCCGATCCCGCGCCGCGCCCGCGTTCTGCCGGCCTCACATAGAGGTCCTCGAGCGCCGCAATGTCTCCGTCGCCGTAGGACGTTGCCCTCAGCGCCACCGTCGCGAAGCCGATCACCGGCTCTCCGACCAACACGGCGAAGAAGTCGCGTCTCGCGAGCAGGCGGCTGAGTCGCGCCTCGACAACCTCGCGGTCGTCGACCGACGCCGCGAACTCGCGGTTGAAGTCGCACAGCATGGCGGCGAGTACTGCCGCATCGTGGGGAGTCGCGGTGCGGGTAGTCGCCGAGAGGGGCAACGCTGCCGGGTCCATACGTTTGACATTACGGGTGTGGCCGCCTCGTCGCGCGGTGAAGCGGCCGCACGGCGCTATCGGTACATCGGAGTCAGTGCCTCGTAGTCCTCCACGCCTCCGTCGGCCAGGCACGTCTCGATGATCCGCCGGCCCAGGTCCGACAGGTCAGGAGTGAGGAATCGCGCCAGTTCCGCCTTGAAGAAGCCGGTGAGGATCGCGCAGCCGCGGTCGTAGACCTCGGTGCCGACCTGCGACTGCATCTCGGGGCGCAGCAGCGTGCGCCTCACCGACTGTCCGTCCAGCGTGATCTCGGTCGGCGCGTAGCCGAACAGTGCGCACCGCGCCGGCTCGAGCTGGTCGTGGCGCATGCGGCCGCCGCCCTTGCGTGCGAGCCACTCGCGGGTGAGCCACTCGGCGGCAAACCCCACCTTGTAGGCGCCGATGTGCTGGTTGGGTGTGAGGACGTAGCGGGTCCGGTCGTAGGTGGTGAGTTGCTCGAGAAGGAGGTTCGCCGCGGCGACCTTCGTGCCCGTCGAGAACGGCCAGTACGACCCGACCCCCTCCGAGACCATGCCGCCGTGCGCCAAGGTGGCCACGGCATCGGCCGCCTCCCCAATCGAGGGATTCTTGTCGCCGCGGGGCGCGATGAGTCGCCACAGCCACGCGATTGCCGGCGGCACGAAGTGCGTCATCCCCATGATTCCGTAGGTGGGGTTGTCGCGGGTGCAGGCGGGCATCCGCACGCCGAACGTGCGCACGTCGACCGCGGCGGGCTCGTGGACGATGCCGTCGATGCCGCGCCGGGGGATCACCACGCGGGGGTTGGGGCACGGGGTGCCGTCGGCGTCGGGAGTGTGTTCCCACGGCAGGGCGGTGGCATCGGCCACCCCATCGATGCTGAAGAACACCAGCGGCTGCTCCGGGTGGATCACCGCGCGCTCGAAGTGCGGGTCCTGGCCGTACGACGTGAGGTTGTCGACGCGGACAAACCAGCCGTCCTCGGCATCGGCTACCACCAACTTGCCGCTGCCGTCCTGGACGGCCGGGTGACACAGCGTCATGTCGTCGGTGACGGGGGAGAGGTCCGACGTCTCGGACAGTGTCAGGTGATAGTCCTCGCCGGTGACCACGTTGCGGCCCAACAGGATCCGGCCGTCGTCCTCGCGGCGCAGGTCCTGGCACATCTCGGACTTGCCGCCGCCCGAGGCGCCCTCGTGCATGATCACGGTCTCGTTGTCGTACGGCGTGGTGACCCGTACCGACGAGGCGTGCGCCGTGATCCATCCCTCGGTCTCGCCGATGTCGAGCAGCACCGAGAACACGCCCTTCTTGGCGCTGGGGCCCGGGTACAGGTTGTAGGCGAAGATCTCGTGCAGGGTCGCGGTGCGATCGTGGACGACCACCTGCTTGCCGCCGAAGTGGGTGTGACGCATGGGCGGGGCCACGTAGAGGATCGACCGCGGCGAAAAGGCTCCCAGTTCGTCGAACGTGACCCAACCCTGCAGGTCGACCAGGGCGAGCGCAAAGAAGGCGGCGTTCAGCGGGACCACCGCGAGCGAGGGTGAGCCGTAGGTGAGGCCGCCGGCCTTGAAGGGCACCACCACGAGATCCTGGTCGGCGAGCCACGCAAACGTGTCGGCGCGCGTGCCGGTGAAGGCCTGTCCGAAGCGGTCGGCGAACCGCGTCTTGTCGGTGGGGCGCGAGTCGGCGATGACCATGCACTGCGGGTCGCGCCGGCGCATGTAGTCCTCGGGATAGTTGGCAGCCACACCGTTGCGGCACCGTGTCACGGTCGCCTCCGTGACGACCTCGCCATCGACGTCGTAGTCCACCCGGTGGTGAGGTCCGCCAGCGGGGCCCAGCGCGAGCGCATAGAGCTCGGCGCGCGTCGCGGGCACCGTGACCGAGGGTGCGGCCGCGAGCGTGGCGGTCAGCTCGGGGCCGAGCGACACCTGGGCGAGGACCGGGGAATCGAGCATGATGGACATGGGCTGGCTCCTTCGCGTGCGGCGGCCAGAGGGCCGATGCCGTGGTGGTCTGTCGCGGGCCGGGGCGCCCCACCTTCGAGTATTGCGACGGCAAAGAAATCTCCAAGGGACGAACGTCCCGGCGGCCGATGCGACGGCTGGCTCCCGCTCGCGCGGTTCTTCCGCTCGGGTCCGGCGGGCCATATGCTTTGGCCAGGTGCGAGCGGCGCATGGGCGCCCCGCGGCCGTGAGGGGGCGTCATGGCACAGACGGCGGAGATTTCCGAGACGGACGAGCGCGAGGGGACTCGAGCGCGCCGGGCAGGGGTGCGCGTAGCGCTCGTGGCGGTCGCCTTCGTCCTCCTCGTGGTGTGGATCGCGGCGCGCGCCACCCTCGACGACGGCGCCCCGCAGGCGGTGGGGGTTCCCGAGGGTGCTCCGGTGGTCGTTTCGGATTCGGCGAGCGGCCTGGCGGGGCCGGTGCAGACCTCGTGCGTTGAACCCCTGGCGTGGGTTGCCTCCGACCTACGGCCCGAGTTCTTGGCCACGGTGATGTTCGAAGGTGAAGCCGCCGCCTGCGTCGACGCCTATCGCGTGCCCGACGAGGACCCCGCGAAGGACTACTACCGCGCGGTCGCGAGCACGCGGTGGGCGACCGAGGTGCGCGAGACGCAGTGGCCCTGGCGGGCGGCAGGTCAGCCCCGCGGCGAGGTGTGGGTGGAACTCGCGTGGGAACCCGCGACCGACGACAACTACTGGATGACCGAGTGGGTCGACTTCGGCCCCTGCCCCACGGGCGGGGAGAGCGAGATCTATGTCCTCCAGGGGTTGGTGGCCGCCGACGAGGAGTTCGGCTGCGGGCGCGAGCCCACCGTGATCGGCCAGCCCGAGGCCGAGCTGGACCACGTCTCGTGGAGCGTCCCTGCGCCGCAGGAGCGTGACGCCACCGCGATGGTGGTCGATATTGCCGTGCCCGAGGGGGAGGCGCCCGACTTCACGCTGGCGCTGCGTCAGGTCGATCTCGAGGGGTGAGCGGGCGGGTCGCTTGCGCCCGGATCGAACATGTGTTCGAATCGTCGCATGCGATGGGAAGGCCAGGCGATCGCCGCCGAAAGCGCCGATGCCCTGCCGGGCCTGGCGAAGATCAGCAACCTGGTGCGCTCCGTGACGACTCCCGAGTTCGCGGGGGTCACGTTTCACGAGGTGCTCGCGAAGACCGCGCTGAACAAGGTGGGCCAGTCCAGCGCCGTGCCGTTCACGTGGACCATCAACCCGTATCGCGGGTGCAGCCACGCCTGCGTCTATTGCTTTGCCCGGCCCAGCCATCAGTACCTCGAGCTCGACGCCGGGCGTGACTTCGACAACCAGGTGATCGTCAAGGTCAACGTCGTCGAGGCGCTGCGTAAGGACCTCGCCAAGAAGTCATGGCAGCGCGAGCACGTCGCGCTCGGCACCAACACCGATCCCTACCAGCGTGCCGAGGGCCGCTACCGGCTGATGCCGGGCATCATCGACGCGCTCGCGGACTCGGGCACGCCATTCTCGATCCTCACCAAGGGCTCGCTGCTGCGCCGCGACCTACCGCGCCTGAGCGCTGCGGCCACGCAGGTGCCCGTGGACCTCGCCATGTCGATCGCCATCCTCGACGACGACATTCAGCAGTCCATGGAGCCCGGTACGCCCACCGCGGCGGCGCGCTTGGCGACCGTGACCGCGGCGGCCGAGGCGGGCTTCGACGTCGCCGTCTTCATGATGCCGATCCTGCCGTTCCTCACGGACTCCGAGGAGCACCTCGACGCCGCGCTCGCGCGCATCAAGGCGGCCGGCGCCACCTCGGTGACCTACACGGCCCTCCACCTGCGTCCCGGCGTCAAGGAGTGGTACGCGCGTTGGCTCAACACGCACCGGCCCGACCTCACCCCGCGCTACCGCGAGCTCTATGGGGACGGTGCGTATGCGCCGAAGGAGTACCGACGCTGGCTCGCCGCGCGCATCAAGCCGCTGATTCAGCGCCACGGCCTCGCGCGTGCGGTCGAGGACCCGAACACCGGCTCGATGGGATCGACCACGGGGGCGGTGAAGCGCGCCGAGGCGCGCGACAGCGACGGAGAGTGGCGACGTACCACCGCGCGCGACGCGGTCGCGATGCCCGCTACGGCACGCGGGGTCCACAGCAACCTCGCGGAACTGCAGGACGCGCTCTTCTAGCGGTCGGTTCCGGTGCGGCTCTCTACCAGGGCGCGATGTTCAGCTCGGTGCCGGCGATGACGGCCGTGCCGTCGTCGTGCAGATCCAGCGCGGAGATGCCGACGTTGAGGGCTTGCTCCACGGCGTGGCGTGAGCGCTCGTCGACGATCCACACCGCCGCGCCCTCGCCGTCGCTGACCATGATGCCGCGCTGGGTGAAGCCCGTGACCCACATTCGCATCGGCGCCCGCTCCCGGCCCATCGCCGACTTAAACGTCGGTACGGGGGTGCGCGTGCGCAGGTGAGCACGCACGGCGGACTGCTGTGCGGTAGTCATGGGGTCTCCTTCCGGCTCCTCGATGCTACGCCCCGGCGCGACGCGCTCGGAACCGCCCTGGGTCCCGGTCGCGTGCGGCGTGGCTACGATGAATCCGCAGGCACCAGGGGAGGAGCGGGGTACGTGGAGATCCTGATCGTCGGCGTCTTTGCGCTCGTCGCCATCGCCATCGCGACGGCGGTGAGCCCCCGGGTCGGGGTCGCGGCACCGCTGATTCTCGTGGCGCTTGGCTTCGGCGCGTCCCTGTTGCCCGGTGTTCCGACGGTGGAGATCGACCCCGAGGTCATCCTCGCCGGCGTGCTGCCGCCGCTTCTGTTCGCCGCCGGCGCCTCGATCCCCGCCACCGACTTCCGCCGCGAGTTCAGGTCGATCTCGGGGCTATCGATCCTGCTCACCATCCTGTCGACCGCCGTGCTCGGCGTGTTTTTCCACTGGGTGATCGACGACCTGTCGTGGGCGTGGTCCTTCGCGTTGGGCGCGATCGTGTCCCCCTCGGATCCCGTGGCGACGTCGATCATCAAGCGCCTCGGTGTGTCCCCTCGCATGGTGAGCCTACTCGAGGGGGAGAGCCTGCTCAACGACGCCTGCGCGCTGGTGTTGCTACGTGGTGCGGTCGCGGCCGCGGCGGCGGCCGTGACCGTGTGGGATATCGCGCTCGAGTTCATCCTCGCGATGACGGTGGCCGTGATCATCGGCGTCGTCATCGGCCGCCTCAACCTGTGGGTCTCCAACCGCATCAAGGACACCACCGCCAACACCGTATTCACCCTCGCCGTGCCGTTCATCGCGTCGGTGCCGGCCGAAATGGTGGGCGCCTCCGGCCTGGTGGCCGCGGTGGTCTGCGGCCTCGTGACGGGCAACGGTGCGGCGAAGGCGCTCTCGCCTCAGGTGCGGCTGTCCGATCAGCAGACGTGGCATGCGATCGAGCTCATCCTCGAGGGCGTCGTCTACCTCATCGTGGGTCTCGAGATTGTCGGCGTCATCCAGGAGGTCGAGGAGCAGCACGAGGGCATCGGCTTCGCCGTCGCGCTCGCGCTCGTCACCATCGTGCTGGTGCTGCTCTTGCGCGCCGCGTTCATTACGCCACTCCTCGCCGCTCAGGCCAGGCGCGCTCGCCGTGCCGAGCGGCTGCGCCCGCATCTCGATGACATTCGCACGCGCCTGGCCGATCCCGACACCCAGACCGAGGCCATCCGGCAGGTCGGTCGCGCCGCCGGCGGCATCACGGGCCGGCGCATCCTACGCGGCGACGTTCCCCACGAGCACGTGGACCGCCACCTCACCCGCGCCCAGGCGGACGCCGGCTATCTGGTGCGCGCGCCGCTGGGCCCCCGCGAGGGCGCCGTGATGGTGTGGGCCGGCATGCGCGGAGTCGTCACCGTGGCCGCCGCTCAGACGCTGCCGACCGACACCCCCGACCGCGCCCTCCTGGTCCTTATCGCCTATCTCGTCGCCGTCGGCTCGCTCGTCATCCAAGGCGGCACCGTGCGATGGGTGGTGGCCTGGCTCAAGCCGTCGCGCGGCGCGAGTCCCGAGGAGGCTGCCCGCGAGCGCGCCGAACTCGACGAGCACCTCGATCAGGCCGTGGCCGACGCGGGCGGCGCCGACGCGCTCGGCAGCCGGGTCGCGGTCATCGAGGTGCAGCGCGACGCCCTCATCGACGCCCGCCGGCTGGGCATCTTCTCGTCGGCCCTGTTGTCCGACACGCTCGAGCGGCTCGACAGCGAACAGATCCGCCTCGAGATGTGACGCAGCGTGGGCCCGCACGCCTCGCGCCGTACACTCCCGGGGTGAACATCTCCCGGCGCATGGCGATGAGCGTGGGCGCGGCACTCCTCGTGAGCCTGTCCGCCTGCGCGAGCGGCGACGAGTCGCGCGACACGGTCACCGTGACCGCGAGCTCCGAGGCGACGGCGAGCGCGGCCCCGGCGACGGCATCGGCCGCCGATGCTCGGGTGATCGAGCACGCGGGCAACCGCTACCGCGTCGTCACCCTGCCGCTCGAGCAGTGGGACCTGCGGGTTCAGTGGCCCGACGCCGACGGCACCATGCTGCGAGACCTGCTCGAGGTCGAGACCGACATCGAAGTGGCGACCAATGCCGGCATCTTCAGCGATGACCTCACTCCCGGCGGCCTGCTCGTCGCCGACGGGGAGGAACGGAGGCCCCTCAACCTCAGCGACGGCGGCGGTAATTTCCACCTCATGCCCAACGCCGTGTTCGCGGTGCGCGACGACGGCACGGCCGAGGTGACCGAGTCGCACGCGTTCGATCCCGCCGCCGGCGCCGCGCTGACGCAGGCCACACAGTCGGGGCCGGCCCTGCTACTCGACGGCGAGGTCCACCCGGAGTTCACCGAAGGCTCGACCAATCTCGCCGTGCGTAACGGCGTGGGGGTGAGCCCCGATGGGGAGACGGTGTACCTCGCGATCTCGCTCAGTCTCACCAACCTGTGGGACTTCGCCGGGCTGTTTGCCGAGGAGCTAGGGGTCGAGGACGCGCTCTACCTCGATGGCGACATCTCCACGCTCTGGGTCGCCGGGGATGGGGAACCGGGGCCGCTCGACGGGCCCTACGCGGGGATCATCACGGCGCGCGAGCGCTAACCTCCCTCGCCAGACGCGGGCACGATTCGTCCGTTGTGTCACAACTTGGCAAAACTTCCTGGCGCGCTCAGGTACGACGGTGCTACCTTGAGGCCGCTCGGTGCGGGCCGGGCACGATTCACCCGAAGGGAGGCAACACGATGATGGATATCCAGATCTCGCAGGGCTTTGACGCCCGCCGTGTTGTCGCGCCCTGGCGCGCCGCAGTGCGCACGCAGTCGTTTAACGGCTAGCGACCCACGGCCCCCACGCCCGCGGACCTGTGCGTCCGCGCCGCGCCGCCTGCCGCCCCTTGACCGGGCACACGTGAGCGCCTCCTCGCCCCTCAGCACGATCCGTGCGTCCAGGGGCGCCCTTCCCGTCGCGTCCCGAGACGACCCTCGCGACGCGTGACGACAGACCCCTCGACAACAGTGAGGGGAGGTGAATCGACATGAACCAGTACCCCGTAGAGACCCTGGCGCTGCTCGCGCAGCACCTGGCGAACCACCCCGAATTGCTGCACGCGGACCGCGTCGCCGAACGCGACCACCGGCCGCGCCTCAGCGCGAGGGAGCACCTCGCCAGGCGCGCACGCCGCGCCTACTACCGCGCGGTGCGGCGCACCCGCGCCGCCCGCGCGGGCCTCGCGATGGCCGGTCGCGCCGCCTGATGGGCGGCGCGACCGCGCCTGCGCGACCGCGGCATCGGCCGTGTGAGACAACCGCCGCACGCTTGAGGTGTGCTCTACGGCGTGGGGAGCCCACCGTTGACGTTGATGGTCTCGCCCACCACGTAGCTCGACTCGGGGGAGGCCAGGAACACGTACGCGGGCGCGAGCTCGACGGGCTGTCCCATGCGGCCAAGCGCCGTGTTCTCGCCAAACTGCTCGACCTTCTCGGGCGGCTGACCCTCTGTCACCTGCAGCGGCGTCCAGATGGGGCAGGGGGCGACCGCATTGACGCGGATGCCCTCGGCCGCGAGTTGGGTGGCCAAGCCCTTGGTGAAGCCGTTAATCGCGTACTTCGTGGTCGCGTAGTCGATGAGGATGGGCGACGGCTTGTACGCCTGCACCGACGTCGTGTTGATGATGGTCGACCCCGGTCCCATGTGCGCCAGGGCGTCCTTGGTCAGCCAAAACATCGCGTCGATATTGGTGCGCAGGGTCTTGTCGAGCTCCTCTTCGTCGAAGGACCGGAAGTCCTTCTGATAGACCTGGTTGCCCGCGTTGTTGACCAGGATGTCGAGCCCGCCGAGCGCCTCGACGGTGGCGGCGACCAGTTGGCGAGAGTATTCGCGCTGGCGAAGGTCGCCGGGGATGAGCACCGCCTTGCGGCCCTCGGACTCGATGAGGCCGCCGATGCGTTCGGCGTCGGCCCGCTCGGACTCGAGGAAGCTCAAGGCGACGTCGGCACCCTCGCGAGCGAACGCGATCGCGACCGCAGCGCCGATGCCCGAGTCGCCACCGGTGATGAGGGCCTTGCGCCCCGTGAGTCTCCCGGTGCCGCGGTACGAGGTCTCTCCATGGTCGGCGCC
The DNA here is from genome assembly GCF_002090135.1 of Demequina sp. NBRC 110055. GTDB lineage: Bacteria > Actinomycetota > Actinomycetes > Actinomycetales > Demequinaceae > Demequina. The sequence goes on from NZ_BBRL01000012.1 coordinate 20,944, forward strand.
GGGAGTGAGGTCCGCATCCGAGCCGGGGAACTGCTGGTGCTGTGCCTCGGGCTTGATGTGGGCGAAGCGCTCGGCGGGGTTGTCAAAGGTCAACTGATCGAAGGCCACGAGGTCCTCCCTGCTGTTGGCGTCAGTGTCCTGGGCGTCAACCGCGCGGTGCCCCGCGATGTTCCTTCGGATGGCCGATGCCGTGGCCGGGGCCCGCGTGCCAGGCTGGATGCCATGCCGACCTACCGTTCCGTCCAGTGGTCGTACCAGAACACCCTTGCCGCGACAGCCCTGATCGTCTCCCTGATCGCGGTCGTGGTGCTCTTTTTCGTCGCCGACGGCTGGAGCGAGGCGCCCTGGCTCGCCTGGATCACGATCGCCGTGCTCGTCGCGCCCCTGTTCATCCCGATGGTCATCGAGGTCGGCACGGAAGGCATCCGCGTTCGCCTCGCGGGCCTGACCGTACGCACCATCGCGCTCGAGGACGTCGTGGCCGTCGAGCGTCGCGACTACAAGCCGCTGCGGGAATTCGGCGGCTGGGGCCTCAGGTGGGGCATCACCCATCGCCACGCCCGCGCCTACAGCACCACCGGCACGTCGGCCGTGGTCCTGACGCTGCGTGATGGCCAGGAGGTCTACCTGGGAGTGGCCGACGAGCCCGGCCTAATGGACACCCTGCGTCTACGAACCGAGGCGTAGTTATTCGCCCGTGGGCTTCTCCTCGTGCCCACCGAAGCCCTTGCGCATCGCGGAGAGCACCTTCTCGGCATAGATGTCCAGGTCGCGCGAGGCGAAGCGTGAGTACAGCGCCGTCGTGAGCACCGGGGTCGGCACGCCCTCGTCGATCGCTGCGATCGATGTCCAACGGCCCTCGCCGGAGTCGGACACGTGCCCCGAGAAGCCGTCCAGGTCGGGGTCACGGTGCAGCGCCTCCGCGGTGAGGTCGAGCAGCCACGAGCCCACCACGGAGCCGCGGCGCCACACCTCGGCCACCTCGTCGACAGGGATGTCGTACTGGTAGTACTCGGGGTGAGCCATCGGCGCCGTCTCGGCGTCCGCGGCTGTGTCGCGGGAGCCGATGTTCGCGTTGCGCAGCACGTTGAGCCCCTCGGCGTAGGCGGCCATGAGCCCGTATTCGATGCCGTTGTGGACCATCTTCACGAAGTGGCCCGCGCCGTTGGGGCCGCAGTGCAGCCAGCCGCGTTCGGCGGGCGTCGGGTCGCCGTCGCGCCCCGGGGTCCGCTCGGCGGCCTCGACACCGGGGGAGATGGTGTCCCAAATCGGCGCGAGCCGCTGCACCACCTCGGTTTCACCGCCGACCATGAGGCAGAAGCCGCGCTCGAGGCCCCACACGCCGCCCGAGGTCCCGCAGTCCACCAGGTGGATGCCCTTCTCGGCGAGCGTCGCCGCGTGCGCGAGGTCGTCGCGGTAGTAGCTGTTGCCACCGTCGATGATGGTGTCGCCGGGCTCCAGGACGGCGGCGAGCGACTCGATCACGGACTGCGTGATGCGCCCCGCCGGCACCATCACCCAGATCGCGCGAGGCGCCTCGAGCGCCGTCACGAAGTCGGCGACCTCGCGGACCGCGACGGCACCCTCGGCCGCGAGGGCGTCGATCGCCTCGGGGGACACGTCGTGCACCGCCACCGTGTGGCCGTCGCGCATGAGCCGGCGGCTGAGGCCCGCGCCCATCCGCCCCAGGCCGATCATGCCCAGCTGCAGGGGTGTCGTCGTCATATCCGTCTCCTTGTCGTCGTAGGGGGGCCGATGCCGTGGGCGGGCCTAGTGGCCGCCGTGTCCGGGCAGGACTGCGGGATTGTGCCAGGGGCCGTCGTCGCCGATGAGGCGGCCGGCGGCCTCCTCCGGGCCCCACGAGCCCGGCTGGTACGCGATGGCGGGAGCGTGGTCGGTGAGGACGTCGTCGACCACACGCCAGGCCGCCTCGACCGAGTCTTCGTGGGTGAACAGGGCGCTGTCGCCGCGCAGGGCATCGGCGAGGAGTCGCTCGTAGGGTTCGCGCTCGAGTGGGCTTTCGGTGGGTAGCTTCAGTTCCTGTTCGTGACCCACGAACTCTTCGCCGGGACGCTTGACGCGTACGGACAGCCCGATCTCGCCCTCGGGAGACAGGCGGAAGCGCAGCCGATTGGGATGCTGATCGGGGTCCTGAGCATCGTCGAACAGGGCCTGCGGCGGCCGCGTGAAGTTCACCACGACCTCGCCGGCGGAGACCGCGAGGCATTTGCCGGTGCGCAGATAGAACGGCACTCCCGCCCACCGCCACGAGTCGATGTGGAGTTTCACGGCCGCGTAGGTCTCGACATCGGAGTGGGGGTCCACGCCGTGCTCGTCGCGGTAACCCACGAACTGGCCGCGGACGTAGTCCTGGCGCCTCAGCGGCCGCATCGCCTTGAAGACGTTGACCTTCGCCGCTTGCACAGCGCCGTAGCCCTGGTACGTGGGCGCCTCCATCGTGAGCAGGGCGACGATCTGGAACAGGTGATTCTCCACGACGTCGCGCAGCGCCCCGGCGGACTCATAGAACGACCCGCGGTCGCGCACCCCGAAGTCCTCGGCCAGGGTTACCTGCACGGACTGGATGTAGTTGCGGTTCCAGATCGGCTCGAACATGGCGTTCGCGAACCGGAAGTACAGCAGGTTCATGATCTCTTCCTTGCCCAGGAAGTGATCGATGCGGAAGATCGACTCCTCGTCGAACGCGTCGCGGATCACGGCATTGAGGTCGCGCGCGCTGGCGAGGTCACGGCCGAACGGCTTCTCCACCACCACCCGCGCGTCCCCGTGCAGCCCCACGGCCTTCAGTCCCTGGACGACGGTGCCGAAGAGCGACGGCGGAATCGCCAGGTAATGGGTGGGGCGGGCACACTCGGCGAGAGCATCCCGCAGCGCCTGGAAAGTCGCCGCGTCCTGGTAGTCGCCGTCGACGTAGCGCAGCAGCCCCACCAGGCGCTCAAGCGCCTCGGCGTCCACCGCATCGCCGTGCTTGGCGCGCACCGCCTCGCGGGCACGCTCGGCCAGGTCATCGACGCTCCACTGGGAGAACGCGACGCCGATGACGGGGACGTCCAAGGTGCCCGCCTTCACCATCCGATACAGGGACGGGAAGATCGACTTGCGGGCCAGGTCTCCGCTCGCGCCAAAGAACACGAGCGCATCGGATGGGGTACCGGGGGCGGCTCCAGGCATGACACTCCAGACATCGATACGTGCAGGTGGGTCGCGTTGGCGAGCCTAGTTGCCTGTGCGGCGGAACGCACCATGGCAACCCCCTCGTGACGCGACCGAGGTGAACCCTCGGTGACGATCGCCGGGTTTCCTGGCCGCCGCATCGGCCCCCTCCTATGCTGGCCGACGGAATCCCGGCGCGGGTGGCCTCGTTGACGCGAGCATGCCCGCGCAACGCAACGACGCAAGGAGAACCCCGATGACGACCACCTCGACCACGACCCCGCTCGCCGCGCTGTCCGCCGCCGGCGTGTCCATCTGGCTCGACGACCTCAGCCGCGAGCGTCTCGCAAGCGGTTCGCTGGCCCGCGACGTCGCAGAAAAGTCCATCGTGGGCGTCACCACCAACCCCTCGATTTTCGCCGCCGCCGTGTCCGGCTCCGATCAGTACGACGACCAGATCGCTCAGCTCGCCGCCCGCGGCGTGGACGTCGAGGAGTCGGTGCGGATGATTACCACCGCTGACGTGCGCGAGGCATGCGACGTGCTGCGCCCCGTCTACGACGCGACCGACGGCGTGGACGGCCGCGTCTCCATCGAGGTCGACCCGCGCTTCGCCCGCAACAGCGAGGCCACCATCGCGGAGGCGCGCCAACTGTGGTGGCTGGTGGACCGGCCCAACGTCATGATCAAGATTCCCGCGACCGTCGAGGGCCTTCCCGCCATTCGTGCCGCGATCGCCGAGGGCATCTCGGTCAACGTCACGCTGATCTTCTCGCTCGAGCGCTACCGCGACGTGGTTGACGCCTACCTGTCGGGGCTTGAGGAAGCCCTCGAGGCCGGCCACGACCTCGCCGGCATCGAGTCGGTCGCCTCGTTCTTCATCTCCCGCGTGGACTCCGAGGTGGACAAGCGGCTGTCGGCCCTGGGTGAGGGATCACCGCTTGCCGGCACGGCCGCGATCGCGAACGCGCGTCTCGCGTTCGAACACCATGAAGACGTCCTCGCCTCGCCCCGGTGGGCCGCACTCGCCGCGGCGGGAGCCCACCCGCAGCGTCCGCTCTGGGCGTCGACGTCGGTGAAGAACGACGCCTATCCCGACACGATGTACGTCGACGAGCTCGTGACGGCCGGCACCGTCAACACCATGCCCGAGTCGACGATCGATGCCTTCGCCGATCACGGCCCCGTGCCGGCGTCGACCGACGGGTGGGACACGGTGCATGGCACCGGCGACGAGGCGCGGGCGACGTTCGGCGCACTCACGTCCGCCGGCGTCGATATGGCCGATGTCACGGCGCAGTTGGAGGACAAGGGCATCGCCAAGTTCGCGGACGCGTGGGAGGAACTCCTCGCCCGCGTCGCCGAGCAGCTGGCTCGATAGGCAGGTCGCGCGCGTGAGGTCGCGCTCTCACGGCTCCTACTCGGACAGGTCGCCGCAGCGGGCCCGCGTGTACGCGACGATGTGGCTCACTGCGGCGGCCCCCGATCCGATGGACTCCGCGGCGCCAGGCTGCGCCAACAACGTCACCATGGCCTCGTCGTACTCGGCGATCGAGCCGACGGAGGCCACGATCTCGGCCTCGGGGCGCGCGTACACGTCGATGTACGCGAACAAGTCGACAAAGGCCTGGTCCGCCTGAGCCGTCGTGACCGAGGCGGCGGCGTCGTCCCAGGCGACCGAGTCGATCCTGTCGTGCGCGGCGCCCCATTCCTCCTCGAGGGTGGCGATGGCCTCGAGCATGCGGGCGCCCGCGGCGTTGACGACGTCGATGCTGCCCGCGTCGTCCTCGATGCCCGTCTCGATGCTCTTGGCGTCCGTCGCCTCGAGCAACGCGATCTGCGCGGCGTAGCCGTCGCGCGCCGCCTCACAGTAGGGGTCGATGCCGCCGGCGATGGCGTCCGGCGACGTCTGCGAGGTCCCGCTCGTTGCGCTCGCCGATGCGGTGGCGGATGCCGTGGGCGCCGCCTCGGCGTCGCCCGCCCGGGGGGACGGCGCGCCCGACGACGCGGGGTCGGCGTCGCCGCCCGCGCACCCCGCGAGCGCAAGGACCAGACCCACGGACGTGGCGGTCACCGCGATCGAGGAGCGCATGACTCGAGCGTGCCAGACGCGGGCGGCGCGCGCGAGTGATTAGCGGTGGACGACCGCCTTGCCGATGAGCCGGCCCGACTCGACGAGCCGGTGAGCCTCACGGATGCCGGCGGCGGAGAAATCGCCGATGCGTGCGGTGGCGGTGGGGACCACCTCGCCGGCGTCCACGAGCGCCGCCGTCTCCGCGAGCATCCGACCCTGTTCGGCCATGTCCCATGTCTCGTACCGCGAGCGCGCGAACATGTACTCCCAGTGGAAGCCGATGGACTTTGCGAACAGGGGCAACAGGTCGAGCTTCCCGCCGTCGATCGACACGATCTGCCCGAACGGTCGCAGCACCTGACCGTAGGCCTCGATGTTGCCGGGCGTGTACGACGAGAACACGTACTCGAGGCCATCGGGCGCGAGCTCCAGGACCGAGGCGGCCAGATCGCGGTGGTCGGCCACCGCATCGGCCCCCATCCGCCGGCACCATGCCGCGGATTCCTCGCGCGACGCCGTCGCGATGACGCGCAGGCCCGTCAGCCGCTTGGCGAGCTGGATCAGGATGGAGCCCACGCCGCCGGCGCCGCCCACCATGAGAATCGTGCCGGTGTCCTCGCGGTTGATCCGCATTCGCTCGAACATGCCCTCCCACGCGGTGATGGCCGTCAGCGGCAGCGAGGCGGCATCGGCAAAGGAGACCGACTCGGGCTTGCGGGAGACGATCCGGTAGTCCACGGCCTGCAGGTCCGCGTTCGATCCGTCGCGGAACGCGTCACCCGACCACCACACCTCGTCACCCACCGCGAAGCCCTCGACGGCGGAGCCGAGGGCTACCACGGTGCCCGCGCCGTCGAAGCCGAGGATGCGCGGCGGGCCATCGGCCTTGACCTTCATCCGGCGCTTCACGTCCGTGGGGTTGACCGAGACCGCCTCGACACGGATGAGGAGGTCGCGATCGCGGACGGTGGGGTCGGAGACCTCGATGTCCTGGAGGGCGAGCGGGTCCTCGACGGGTCGCGAGTCGAGCGCGGCGATGGCATGCATGAGGTCCTCCTGTCGCGACAGGCCCGATGCCTGCCGGAGTGCTTGTCTGGGGCGTCAACCCTGGGGCGGGTCGACCTGTTCCGGGGAGGCGTCGTCGGCGGGGTGGTCGGGCGCGTCGTGCGGCGGCAGGGCAGGGGGCGTGGTGGCGTCGGGGCCGGCGAGCCTCACCCGCGCTTCGGTCGCTACCTCGGTGGCGGCGGCCCACCCCAGGCCCGCGGCACACAGCGCGTGTGTCATGACGAGCTGCAGGCCGTCGACGTCCCCGAGCGCCTTCGCGTCGGCCGCTTCGATGACGTCGACGGTTGCCTGCTCGATGAGCCACGCGATGGCGGCGGGGGAGAGGTCGTCACGAATCTCGAGCCGGACGGAGGCGTCGGCCACCGCCTCGCGCAGCGTGGCACGCAGGGGGGTGAGCGCCTTCTCGACCGCCCGGCGGTACGGGCCGCGCGCCGCCATGCGGGCGAGAGGCAGGACGGGGGCCTGGTCCTGCCAGACACGTCCGATCAGCATGGCGATCTGCGTCAGCGGCTCACCGTCGTCGAGGAACACCGCCCCGGCGAGGCGTGCGGCGCCGCGCACCACCGTGGCTTCCACGAGCGCGGCCCTGGTGGGAAAGAGCCGCCGCGCCGTGTCCTCGTCGACGCGGGCGCGCCGCGCGACCGCCCCCAGCGGCGCACCCGGGTCGCGCCCGAGCACCTCGACGGTGGCCTCGAGCATGCGCTCGCGCGCGGACGCGTCCTCGCCTGCCATCGCCTGCGCGCGCCCCCGGCGAAACAGCGTCATGCGCCCGCCTCGGCGAGGGCGTGACGATAGATAGCGGCGAGCCGATCGAGCATGGTGTTGGCGGCGTCGTCCACGCTCTGGCGTGCGGGATCGGCCTCGAACCACTCCACACACTCGCGGATGCCCTCGGCGAACGAAATCTTGGCCTCCCAGCCGGGCACCAGATCCTTGATCTTCGACGTGTCATAGGCGGCGGGGTGCATCTTGTCGCCGTAGATCGAGCCAGCCTGATCGGGCGCGGCCGTCACCATGGCGTCGGAGGGGACACAGACGCGCTGGGCTCCGAATTGCTCGGCGCTGAGCCCGGCGGCGTCGGCGATCGCGCCATAGATGGCGTTCCACGTCAGCGCCTCGTCCGACGTGATGTGGACCGCCTCGCCCAGTGCGCGGTCGTTGCCGAACAGGCCCACGGCCGCCGCCGCGAGGTCGCGCGCATGGGTGAGAGTCCACAGTCCTGTCCCGTCACCGGGAATGACGACGTCCGCGCCGCGCCGCATGCGCTCCACGATGGTCCACGGGTGGCGGCTGTTGCCGGTGAACGCCGGGATCTTGCTGGGGCCATACGTGTGCGCGGGCCGGATGATCGTGTAACCCAGCCCGGCCGCGGTCGCGTGCTCGCGGAGCACCTGCTCCGCCTGCGCCTTGAGGCGTGCGTACTCCCAGAACAGGTTCTCCTGCGGGTCGTCCTCGCGGGTGAGGTGGAGCCGATCGAACGTCTGATAACTCGCCGAGGTGGCGATCAACACGTACTGATCCGTCAGCGCCGCAAAGGTCTCGACGTCGGCGGCGACATGCTCGGGCGTGAAGGCGATCGACTGCAGCACGGTGTCGTACCGTTCGCCTGCGAGGGCACTACGAAGGGCCGATGCGTCGGTCGCGTCGACGACGACGCTCCGGGCGCCGTGGGGAGGCTGGGCGGTGGCCGAGCGGCCGCGGTTGACGAGGGTGAGCTCGTGGCCGGCGGCGACGGCCGCCTGGGCCACCTCGGACGAAATGAGGCCGGTCCCTCCGACAATGAGGATGCGCATGCCCTCAGGCTACTGTCAGGCGCCTCGGGCCTCATTCGCGGGAGTACTCTGACGCCATGATCGACGACTGGGGGGTCGCGCTCCAGCGCGCCGTGTCCACCGAGCTGCCGCGTGGATGGCGAGACGCCGCGCCGTGGGGGTTTCCGGCCCAGGCCGAGCTCGCGCTCATCGGTGGCGTGTTCGCCGCGCAGGTCCAGGGCCGCGTCGTGGACTCGCTCGCCTCCCGTTACATGGTGGCCCGTCCCGGTCGCATGCTCGACAACCTCGCCGACCTCGCGGCGATTGCACCCGATGACCTCGCCGCTTACCTCGGCGACGAGTGGGGCGGCTCCACGGTGCTCGGGGTGCCACGCAGGCGCGTCGAGGTGGTCCTCGAGGCCGCCGGCCTGCTGGCGGAGCAGGGCATCACCTCAGCGGTGCGCTTTCGTGAGGCGGCCACCGATGCCTCGAGGGCCGTCGAGCGCGTCCTCATGAGTGTGCGCGGTATCGGCCCCGTGACGGCCGACTCGATCGCGGTGCACATGCAGGCCGACCTGCGTCCGGACACGCGCATGGTGGCCTTCATCGCGGACAGCGTGGGAGAGGACGCGGTCACGCTGGGCGTCGACGGGGCGTCGGGCGCGCTCACGGAGGCCGCACGGCGCATGAGTGTGCAGCGTCGCGTACTCCAGCATGCGCTGTGGACCATCATCACGGCGAATGACGCGCCGGGAGATACGCCCGAACTCTGACGACCCCCTACGGCAGGCCGTCGACGGTGCGGGCCAGGAGTGCCACCCGCGCGGGGCCGTCGGTGAGGGCATGCTCGCCGAGCCGGCGGAATCCCAGCGCCTCGTGAAACGACAGGGAGCGCTGATCGAGCGGTTCGAGCGCGACCTCCGTGGTGACCTCGTTCGCGCCGCGCTCGCGGGCCCGCTCGAAGACGGACTCGTATAGCGCCCGGCCGATGCCGGTGCCGCGCGCCGCCGAGGACACCACGATGCGGTCGATGTACTGGTGGCGCGTGTGGCGCTCCTCGAACCAGCGATAGTTGGGTGAGGCATATGGCTGGCCGCCGCCCAGGCTGAGCAGGAACGCGGTGATGTCGCCCACGCGGCTGGTCGCCACGAGGGCCACGTCGCACATACCGCGCAACTCGGCCAACGCCGCGGCGTCGAGGGGACGGATCGTGGGGGAGGCGTCGTTGTTCAGGCGCAGCACCGCGTCGAGGTCGGACTCGCGCATCACGCGCAGGCGGAGGAACTGCATGGCCACATTGTGCCGTGTGCGTGTCACGAACGCGTGACGAATCCGCGTCACCGGAGTTGCGAGGTGCGTCCCGGCTTTACGGCAGGAGCAGGACCTTTCCCGTCGTGGTGCGACCCTCGAGAGCCTCGTGTGCGGCGCGGGCTTCACCGAGCTGATAGGTCGCGCCGATGCGCACGTCGAGCGAGCCGTCCGCGATCCCCGCGAAGAGTTCTTGCGACCGCCATGCGCGCTCCTCAGGTGTCCGCAGGAAGTGTTCGAGCGTCGGACGCGTCACCGTGAGCGAGCCGCCCGCATTGAGGCGCTGCAGGTCGAACGGTGTGACCTGTCCCGACGCGCCGCCGAACAGCACCAGGGTGCCTCGCACGGCGAGCGAAGCGAGTGAGCCGTCGAAGGTGGCGGCACCCACGCCGTCGTACACGACGTCCACGCCCTCGCCGTCCGTGAGTTCACGCACGCGCGTGGGAAGCTCGGACGCCATGTCGGCGAAGCGGTCGTAGCGGATCACCTCGGCCGCGCCCGCCCCTCGCGACAGGGCCTCCTTCTCTGCGGTGGACACGGTGGTGATGACGCGCGCGCCGCGGTTCACCGCCATCTGCGTGAGCAGCAGCCCCACGCCGCCGGCGCCGGCATGCACGAGCACGGTGTGCCCGTCCGCCACTGCATAACTCGACGTGCACAGGTAGTGAGCGGTAAGCCCCTGCAGCATCGCGGCGGCGGCGACGGTGAGGTCGACGTCGGCCGGCACGGCGTACAGGTCGGCAGCGTCCACGGCGACGCGCTCGGCGTACGAGCCGGGAGCCGCACACCAGGCGACGCGGTCGCCCACGGCCACCCCCGTGACGCCGGGGCCCACATCAACGACGTGTCCCGCGCCCTCCGCGCCCACGCGGTGCGGGTAGTCCACCTGGTAGACGCCCGAGCGCCGGTAGGTGTCGATGAAATTGACGCCGGCGGCGGCGACGTCGACCACGACCTGGCCGGGGTCGGGCTCGGGAGCGGGCACGTCTCGCATCTCCATCGTGCTGGCGGGACCGGCGACGGGTGCGATGACGGCGCGCATGGCACCATCGTGACACGGCCCCGCGCGCCGTCGTCGTGTCATGCAAAGATCTGTATAGTTATGCACATGGCACTCAAGGTCGCAGTCTCTGGAGCCTCCGGATACGTCGGCGGCGAGGTCCTGCGCGTCTTCAGCGAGCACCCGGACGTCGAATTCGGCTCGCTCACCGCGCACTCCTCCGCCGGCGATCGATTGGGGGTGCATCAGCCACACCTGCGAACCCTCGCGGCTCGCGAGATCGTCGAGACGAGCGTCGACACGCTCGCGGGCCACGACGTCGTCGTCCTCGCCCTGCCGCACGGGACCAGCGGTGAGATCGCGGCGCAGTTGCCGCCCGACACCCTCGTGCTCGACTGCGGCGCCGACCATCGCCTCGCCTCCTCCGCGGCCTGGGCCGAGTACTACGGCGGCGACCACTCCGGCGCCTGGCCCTACGGCATGCCCGAGCTCATCACCGGGAGCGGCCACCAGCGCGACGCTCTCGCGGGCGCGAAGCGCGTCGCCGTGCCCGGCTGCAACGTCACCGCCGTCACCCTGGGCCTGCAGCCCGGCGTCGCGGCGGGAGTGGTCGACCCGACCGACATCACGGCCGTCCTCGCGGTCGGCTACTCCGGCGCGGGCAAGAAGCTCGCGACCAACCTGCTGGCCTCCGAGGGCCTGGGCGCGGCGAGCCCCTATGCCGTGGGCGGCACTCACCGTCACATCCCCGAGATCGTGCAGAACCTCGAGGTCGCCGGCGCCGAGGACGTCAAGATCAGTTTCACGCCCACCCTCGTGCCCATGGCCCGCGGCATCCTCGCGACCATCACCGCGCCGCTGGCCGCGGGTGTGAGCGCCGATGAGGTGCGCGCCGCGTGGGAGAACGCGTACGCCGACGAGCCGTTCGTCCACGTCCTCCCCGAGGGACAGTGGCCCACCACCGCCGCCACGCTCGGCGCCAATACTTGCCTGGTGCAGGTCGCCGTCGACAAGAAGGCGGGCCGGGTGGTCGTGGTGAGCGCGATCGACAACCTCGTCAAGGGCACCGCGGGAGCGGCCCTCCAGTCCATGAACATCGCGCTGGGGTATCCCGAGACCACCGGCCTGCAGCTTCAGGGGGTAGCGCCGTGAGCGTGACCGCAGCACAGGGCTTCGTCGCGGCAGGCGTCGCGGCCGGCATCAAGTCCACCGGCGCCAAGGACGTCACCGTCGTCGTCAACGACGGGCCGTCCAAGGTTGCCGCCGGGGTCTTCACGACCAACCGCGTCGAGGCGGCACCCGTGACGTGGTCGCGTGAGGCCGCCTCCGATGGCCGCATCGACGCCGTCATCCTCAACTCCGGCGGCGCCAACGCGTGCACCGGACCCGAAGGGTTCGCCGACACCCACGCCACGGCCGAGCATGTCGCGCAGGCGCTCACAGCCTCCGGCCGCGAGACCGGCGCTGGCGACGTCGCCGTGTGCTCCACCGGGCTCATCGGCGTGCGCCTGCCGATGGACAACCTTCTCGCTGGGGCCGATGCCGCCATCGCGGGCCTGAGCGCCGACGGCGGCCAGGATGCCGCCGAAGGCATCATGACCACCGATTCCGTCTCCAAGACGGCCGTCGCGACCCGCGACGGCTGGACCGTGGGCGGCATGGCCAAGGGAGCGGGCATGCTCGCCCCCGGCATGGCCACCATGCTGTGCGTGGTGACCACCGACGCCCAGGTCGATGCCGCGACCGCCCAGGCGGCCCTCGCATCGGCCGTCGCCTCGACCCTCAACCGCGTCGACTCGGACGGCTGCATGTCGACCAACGACACGGTGTTGCTGATGGCGTCCGGCGCGAGCGGCGAGACCCCAGACGCCGCGGCGTTCGAACAGGCCCTCACCAAGGTCCTCGCGAGCCTGGCCCGCCAGTTGGTGGCCGATGCCGAAGGCGCCGCCCACGACATCGCCGTCACCGTGCGCGGAGCGACCACCGAGGCCGCCGCCGAGGCGGTCGCCCGCGCCATTACCCGCTCCAACCTCTTCAAGACCGCGATCTTCGGCAACGACCCCAACTGGGGCCGCATCATCTCGGCCGCAGGCACCGTGCCCGCGGAGGTGGCCCCGTTCGACGCCCGCACCCTCGACGTGTGGGTCAACGGCATCCAGGTCTGCCGCGCCGCCGGCGTGGGGGAGGACCGCGACCTCGTCGACCTCACCGGGCGCGAGGTGGAGGTCATCGTCGAGCTGCATGCCGGCGACGCCTCTGCCACCGTCTGGACCAACGACCTCACCCACGATTACGTCCACGAGAACAGCGCCTACTCCTCATGAGCACCGACATCGAGTACCCCGACCTCACGCCCCAGCAGAAGGTGGGCGTCCTCATCGACGCCATGCCCTGGATCGAGTCCTTCACGGGCGCCACCGTCGTCATCAAGTACGGCGGCAACGCCATGATCGACGACGACCTCAAGGCCGCCTTCGCCCAGGACGTGGTGCATCTGCGCCTCCTGGGCCTGCACCCCGTCGTCGTCCACGGCGGCGGCCCGCAGATCAACGACATGCTCGGCCGCCTGGGCATCGAGTCCGAGTTCCGCGGCGGCCTGCGGGTCACGACCCCCGAGGCCATGGATGTGGTCCGCATGGTCCTCACCGGCTCCGTGTCGCGTGAGCTCGTGGGACTCATCAACGACCATGGCCCGCTCGCCGTGGGCCTGTCGGGCGAGGACGCCGGCCTGCTGCAGGCCAAGCGCCGCACCGCCGAGATCGACGGCCAGCCCGTCGACGTGGGCCAGGTCGGCGACGTCGTCAAGGTCAACCCCGCGGCGATCGAGGACATCATCCACGCGGGCCGCATCCCCGTGGTCAGCACCGTCGCGCCCGACATGGACGATCCCACCACTGTGCTCAACGTGAACGCGGATACCGCCGCCGCCGCCATTGCGGTGGCGCTGCGCGCCCGCAAGCTCGTCATGCTCACTGATGTCGAGGGTCTGTACGCCAATTGGCCCGACCGCAGCTCGTTGGTGCGCCGCATCCACGCGAGCGACGTGGAAAAGCTGCTGCCCTCGCTCGCCTCCGGCATGGTGCCCAAGATGGAGGCATGCCTGCGCGCCGTGCGCGGCGGCGTGCCCCAGGCGCACATCATCGATGGCCGCGAGCCCCACTCGGTGCTCACCGAGATCTTCACCACCTCCGGTATCGGCACCATGGTGCGCCCCGACGACACGGACCTGTGGGCATGAGCGCGCAGCAGCCCCTCAGCACCCACGGTGAGGCCGGCCTCGAGCGCGGCGCCGTCGACCTGCAGCGCTACCAGCACTCCCTGATGGGCACCTTTGGCGTGCCCATGCGGGTGCTGAAGCGCGGCGAGGGCTCCTACGTCTGGGATGCCGACGGCAACCGCTACCTGGACCTGCTGGGCGGCATCGCGGTCAACGCGCTGGGCCACGGCCACCCCGCGTGGGTCGAGGCCATCGCCACGCAGGCGGCGACCCTGTCGCACACGTCGAACTTCTTCGCGACCGAGCCCCAGATCGCCCTGGCGGAAAAGCTGCTGGACCTCGCGCAGGCGCCGACCGGCTCGCGTGTCTTCTTTGCGAACTCCGGCACCGAGGCCAACGAGGCCGCCATCAAGATGGCCCGCAAGACCGGCAAGAGCACCATCATCGCGCTCGAGGGCGGCTTCCACGGCCGCTCGACCGGCGCCCTCGCGCTGACCCACAAGGAGGCCTACCGCGCCCCCTTCGCTCCGCTCATCGGCGACGTGGTGTTCGTGCCCGTCAACGATGAACAGGCGCTGGCCGATGCGGTGGCCGCCCATGCGGACGACCTGTCCGCGATCGTGCTCGAGCCCATCCAGGGTGAGGCCGGCGTCATCCCGCTGACCCACGCGTACCTGACGAAGGCCCGCGAGCTCACTCGCCGCCACGACGCGCTGCTGGTATTCGACGAGGTCCAGACCGGCGTGGCCCGCACGGGTGCGTGGTTCGCCCACCAGCTGCACGGCATCCAGCCCGACGTCATGACGCTCGCCAAAGGCCTCGGCGGCGGGTTCCCCATCGGAGCCGTCATCGCCTTCGGCGAGCGCTGCGGGACCATGCTCGGCAAGGGCGAACACGGCACCACATTTGGTGGCAACCCGCTCGCCGCGGCCGCCGCTTTGGCCACGCTACGTGTCATCGAGGACGAGGACCTGATCGCCAACGTCAAGGCCGTCAGCGCGCACCTGCGCGAGCGCCTCGAGGCGATGGCGGGTGTGCTCGAGGTGCGCGGCGAGGGGTTGCTGCTGGGCATCGGCCTGGCCGCTCCGGCGAGCGCCGAGATCGCCCAGGCGGCCGTGGCTGCGGGATTCATCGTGAACCCGCCCAGCCCTGACACGCTTCGCCTGGTGCCCGCGCTGACCCTCACGACCGCCGAGGCGGACACCTTCCTCACGTGGATCGAGGGCCACCTGGCCGCGCATCCCCTCACCTCAGGAGACCAGTGATGACCCGTCACTTCCTGCGCGACGACGACCTCACGCCTGCCGAGCAACGCGAGGTCCTCGAGCTCGCGCTCGCCATGCGGGGCGACCGCTTCTCGCGCCGGCCGTTTGAGGGCCCGCAGGCCGTGGCCATCATCTTCGACAAGCACTCGACGCGCACGCGCGTGTCGTTCTCCGCCGGCGTCGCCGAGCTGGGTGGCTACCCGCTCGTGATCGACTCGCAGAGCTCGCAGATGGGCCGCGGAGAGCCGATCGCGGACACCGCGCGCGTGCTCGAGTCCATGACGAGCGCGATCGTGTGGCGCACCTTCGGCCAGGAGCTCCTTGAGCAGATGGCCGAGGGCACTTCGGTGCCCGTCGTCAACGCGCTGACCGACTCCTTCCACCCGTGCCAGATCCTCGCGGACCTTGCCGCGGTGGCTGATGCGCGCGGCGGTGTCGGCGCGTTGTCCGGCCTGGACCTCGCGTACGTGGGCGACGGCGCGAACAACATGGCGCACTCCTACCTGCTGGGTGGGGCGCTGGCCGGCATGCACGTGCGCATCGGCACCCCGGCTGGCTACCTGCCGGACGCCGATGTGGTCGCGCGCGCCGAACAGATCGCCGACGAGACCGGCGGTTCGGTCCTCGTCACCACGAGCCACGACGAGGCCGTCACCGGCGCCGACGTGATCGCCACCGACACCTGGGTGTCCATGGGCGACGAGGCTCAGAAGGCCGAGCGTGCACAGGTCTTCACGCCGTACCAGGTGAACGCGCACACGCTCGAGCTCGCCGCGCCCGGCACCCACGTGCTGCACTGCCTGCCCGCCTACCGCGGGCAGGAGATCACCGCCGACGTCATCGACGGCGAGCAGTCGCTCGTGTGGCTCGAGGCCGAGTACCGCCTGCACGCCCAGAAGGCGCTGCTGACGTGGCTGGTGGAGCACTGAACGTCATGACCCAGACCATCCCCGCGACGAAGGCGGCGCGCCAGGCGCTCATCCGTCGCATCATCGAGACCGAGGCGGTGCGCTCGCAGGGCGAGCTCGCGCTGCGGCTCGAGCAGCAGGGGATCCACGTCACCCAGGCGACGCTGTCACGCGACCTCGTCGACATCGGTGCCATCAAGGTGCGCGGCCTCGGCGGCGCCCACGTCTACGCCACCTCGGACTCGCTGACCGCGTCCGAGGACACCGACCAGCGCCTCACCCGGCTGTGCGGCGAGCTCCTGCTCGCGGCGGACGGCTCCGCCAACCTGGCGGTCATCCGTACCCCGTCGGGCGCGGCCCAATACCTTGCGAGCGCCATCGACCAGCACGACGACATCGAGATCCTCGGCTGTGTGGGCGGCGACGACACCATCATGGTGATCTCTCGCGACCCGGACGGCGGCCTGCGCCTCGCGCAGCGCTTCCTGGAGCGAGCCGCGGGCGGCGGCCACTAGCAGGCCGTTCGCCCCTCGCCCCAGCAGCAGTTTCCGGCCTCACGCCGGCACCACCATTCAGAGCAATGCAAGGAGACAGACATGACGGACAGAGTCGTACTGGCCTATTCGGGCGGACTCGACACCTCGGTAGCGATCGGCTGGATCGCCGATGCCACGGGCGCCGAGGTCATCGCGGTGGCGGTTGACGTCGGCCAGGGCGGCGAGGACCTCGAGGTCATCCGCCAGCGCGCGCTCGACTGCGGCGCGGTGGAGGCCTACGTCGCCGACGCGCGCGACGAGTTCGCCGAGGAGTACTGCATGCCCGCGCTCCAGGCCAACGGCCTGTACCAGGAGAAGTACCCGCTGGTCTCGAGCCTGTCGCGCCCCGTCATCGTGAAGCACCTCGTTAAGGCCGCCCGCGACTTCGGCGGCACCACCGTGGCCCATGGCTGCACCGGCAAGGGCAATGACCAGGTTCGCTTCGAGGTGGGCATCACCTCGATCGCCCCCGAGCTCAAGTGCATCGCCCCGGTGCGTGACCTCGCGCTGACCCGCGACAAGGCCATCGAGTACGCCGCCCGCCACGAGCTGCCCATCGAGACCACCAAGTCCAACCCGTTCTCGATCGACCAGAACGTCTGGGGTCGCGCCATCGAGACCGGCTTCCTTGAGGACATCTGGAACGCGCCCACCAAGGACATCTACAACTACACGGATGACCCGGCCTTCCCGCCGGTGCCCGACGAGGTCGTCATCACGTTCGAGCACGGCATCCCCGTCGCGATCGACGGCGAGAAGGTCACGCCGCTGCAGGCGATCGAGATCATGAACAAGCGCGCGGGTGCCCATGGCATCGGCCGCATCGACATCGTCGAAGACCGCCTGGTCGGCATCAAGTCTCGCGAGGTCTATGAGGCTCCCGGCGCGATCGCCCTCATCGAGGCGCACCGCGAGCTCGAGAACGTTACCCTCGAGCGCGAGCAGGGCCGCTTCAAGCGCCACGTCGAGCAGAAGTGGTCGGAGCTGGTCTACGAGGGCATGTGGTCCTCGCCGCTGAAGGACAACCTCGACACGTTCATCTACGACACCCAGAAGTATGTGAACGGCGATATCCGAATGGTCCTGCACGGCGGCCGCGCCACCGTGACCGGCCGCCGCTCGGACACCGGCCTGTACGACTTCGCTCTCGCCACGTACGACGAGGGCGACGCGTTCGACCAGTCCGCCGCCCGCGGCTTCATCGAGATCTACGGCTTGGCCGCCAAGCAGGCCGCGGCGCGCGCCGAGCGCCTGAACGGCTGAGAGGGACACTGTCATCATGACTGAGCAGCACGGTACGAACGAGGGACACCTGTGGGGCGGCCGCTTCGCCGACGGCCCCGCCGAAGCCCTCGCGCGCCTGAGCAAGTCCACGCACTTCGACTGGCGCTACGCCGACGACGACCTGCGCGGATCCATCGCTCACGCGCACGCCCTGCAGCGTGCCGGGCTGCTCACCGATGACGAGACCTCGACCATGGTCGACGGCCTCGAGGCGCTGCGCACCGACGTGGCGTCCGGGGCCGTCGGCCCGGCCGAGTCCGACGAGGACGTCCACGGCGCCCTCGAGCGCCTGCTGATCGAGCGCATCGGCCCCGAGGTCGGCGGCAAGCTGCGCGCGGGCCGTTCGCGTAACGACCAGATCGCGACCCTCCCGCGCATGTACCTGCGCCGCCACGCCCGCATCATCGCCGTCGGGGTGCTGGACGTCGTGGACGCCCTACTGGAGCAGGCCGACCGCCACCTCGACGCCCCCATGCCGGGGCGCACCCACTTCCAGCACGCACAACCCGTGACGCTGGGCCACCACCTCATGGCCCACGCGTGGCCGCTGCTGCGGGACGTCGAGCGCCTCACCGACTGGGACGCACGCGCCGCGTTCTCCCCGTACGGAGCGGGTGCGCTGGCCGGCTCGACCCTGGGTCTCGACCCGCAGGGTGTCGCCGACGAACTGGGTTTCCTCGCCCCGTGCGAGAACTCGATCGACGCGACCGCCTCGCGCGACGTGATCGCCGAGTTCACGTGGGTGACGGCGATGATGGGCGTCGATCTGTCGCGCATCGCCGAGGAGGTCATCGCCTGGGCGACCGTCGAGTTCGGCTTCGCCGGCCTGGACGACGCCTATTCGACCGGCTCGTCGATCATGCCGCAGAAGAAGAACCCGGATATCGCCGAGTTGGCCCGCGGCAAAGCAGGGCGCCTCATCGGCGACCTCACCGGCTTGTTGGCGACCCTCAAGGGCCTGCCGCTCGCGTACAACCGCGACATTCAGGAGGTTCACGAGCCCGCCCTCGACGCGGTCGAGACGCTCGAGGTGCTCCTGCCCGCGTTCGCCGGCATGATCCGCACGCTGGTGTTCCGCGAGGAGCGCATGGCGGAGCTCGCCCCTGCGGGCTTCTCGCTCGCGACGGACATCGCCGAGTGGATGGTCAAGCAGGGCACCCCCTTCCGTGTGGCCCACGAGGTCGCCGGCGCCTGCGTGCGACTGTGCGAGAAGCGCGGCAAGGAACTGCACGAGCTCACCGAGGACGAGCTGCAGGCGATCCACCCCGATCTCACCGTCGACGTCCTGTCGGTCCTCACCGTTGAGGGCTCGCTCGCGGCCCGCGACGGCATCGGCGGCACCGCCCCGGCGCGCGTGGTGGAACAGGGCAAGGCGGCCCGTGCGAGGGTCGCCCACTTCCGGCCCTGGGCGGCCGCCGCGAGCTGACGGCCCTTTCGCGTTAGCGTCGTCCCTGGCAGGATGCACACGATGAGCCTCGACGACATGCTGAACGATGCGCTACGCCTGCTGGCGTGCGAGTCGCCATCCTCGGACCTCGAAGCCGTCGCGCGCAGCGCCGACCTCACTGCGGAGGTGCTGGGCGCCCGTTTCGCCGCCGCGGGGCTGCCCGCGACACCCGAACGCATCGTCATCGACGGCGTCACGCACCTGCGCTGGCGCTTCGGCGTGCCCACCCGCGTGCTGCTCCTCGGCCATCACGACACCGTCTGGCCGCACGGATCGCTCGCGACGCACCCCGTCCAGGTGAGCGACGGGGTCCTCACGGGGCCGGGCTGCTTCGACATGGTCATCGGTCTCGTGCAGGCCGCCCACGCCGTCGCGTCCCTGGCCTCTCGGGGCGCCGATGCCGTGGCGGGGGTCACGCTCCTTGTCACCGGGGATGAAGAGGTCGGCTCCGTCACCTCGCGCGCCCTGCTCGAGGACGAGGCATCCGGCGCCGACGCCGTCCTGGTTCTCGAGGCCTCCGGTCCCGGCGGCGCCCTCAAGACGGCGCGCAAGGGCACGTCGATGTACACGGTGCATGCTCACGGACGCGCCGCGCACGCCGGCCTCGAACCCGAAGCGGGTATCAACGCCGGCGTCGAGCTCGCCCACCTCATTCATGCCATCGCGGACCTCGGGGACGCATCGCTCGGTACGACCGTGACGCCCACCTCCGGGCGCATCGGCAGCACGCTCAACACGGTGCCGGCGACCGCCTCGATCGATGTCGACGTGCGCGCCTCGTCCGCCGCCGAGCTGGAGCGCGTCGATGCCTCCATCCGCAGCCTCGCGCCCACCGTGTCCGGGGCGAGCCTCAGCATCGACGGCGGTATTAATCGCCCCCCTCTCGAACGCGAGCGGGCCGCGGGGCTGTACGCGCGCGCCTCCCGCATCGCCCCCGAGGTTGGCATCGCGGACCTGTCCGACTGCGCCGTCGGGGGCGCCTCTGACGGCAACTTCACCGCGGGGCTTGGCGTGCCCACCCTCGACGGGCTCGGCGGTGTGGGCGGGGGAGCGCACGCCGACGACGAACACGTCCTCGTCGCCCATGTCGAACCCCGTACCGCGTTGTTGGCCGCCATCATCGACGACGTGCTGAGGAACCCGGCATGAGTGAGGCCGCCGAAGCGCGCGTGGAGGCCGACGCTGCGGCGAGCGCCGCCGGTGTCGTCATCCGCCCCCTCGGCGCCACCGAGACCTGGGACGCCGCCGTCCTGCTGCAACAGCTGTGGGGCAACGCCGTGATCGAGGCGCCGCTCATGGCGGCGCTGCGACATAGCGGCGCGTACGTCGCGGGTGCGTACACGGACGCGCGACTCGTGGCCGCCTGTGTCGGCTACTTCGCCGTGCCACTGGGCGATGCTTTGCACTCCCACGTCGCCGGCGTCGCGCCCGAGGCGGCGCGCCGCGGCATCGGCCTCGCGCTCAAACTCGATCAGCGTGCCTGGTGCCTCGAGCGCGGACTGACCCGGGTGACCTGGACCTTCGACCCGCTGGTGGCGCGCAACGCGGCCTTCAACATCGGCCGACTGGGCGTCAGCGTCGAGGAGTACCTCGTGGACTTCTACGGCGAGATGGCCGATGCCGTCAACGTCGGGCAGGGCAGCGACCGGCTGCTCGTCGCCTGGGACCTCACACGTCCGGTCGGCGTGCACGGTGGCGCCCTGCCCGCCACTCCCTCCGCCCTGCGTGTGCCCGTCCCCGCCGACATCGAGTCATTGCGCCGCAGTGACCCCGCCCAGGCGGCCGACTGGCGGGCGCGGTTACGTACGGAACTGAACGGACGCATCGGCCGCGGCTGGTCCGTCACGGGCTTCGACGACCATTCCTACCTCTTGGAGCAGACCCCATGATCCTCGACACCGTGACCCTGCAGACCTTGCGCGTGCCGCTCGTCACCCCGTTCACCACCTCCTTCTCCACCCAGACGGCGAGGACGGTCCTCACCGTGCGCGTGGACGCGCGGGTGAACGGCGTCGAGACGACGGGCTGGGGGGAGTGTGGAGCCCTTGCCGAGCCCGTGTACTCCGAGGAGTACGCCGCCGGCGCGGCCGATGTCATCGAACGGTTCCTGCTGCCACGGCTCGCGGCGGCCTCGCGCGACGACCGACTGACGGCCGAGACCGTCGGCGAGGTCCTCGAGCCGATCGTGGGGCATCGCATGGCGAAGGCCGCACTCGAGGCCGCCGTGCTCGATGCTCAGCTGAAGGCGTCCGGACTGTCGTTTGCCGCCTACCTCGGCGCCACCCGTACGCGCGTCCCTTCGGGCGTGTCCGTGGGCATCCAGGACTCTATCCCGCGGCTGCTCGACACCGTGGCGGGCTACGTCGACGAGGGATATCAGCGCATCAAACTCAAGATCCAGCCCGGATGGGACGTGGAGCCGGTGCGTGCGGTGCGCGAGGCGCACCCCGACGTGCCCTTGCAGGTCGATGCGAACGCGGCCTACACCCTCGTCGACGCCGCGCATCTGCGCCGCCTCGACGCCTTCGACCTGCTGCTGATCGAGCAACCGCTCGCCGAGGACGACCTGCGTCAGCACGCCGAGCTTGCGCGCGTCATGACCACTCCCATGTGCCTCGACGAGTCGGTGGTTTCGGCCGCCTCCGCTGCCGACGCCATCCACCTGGGCGCGGCCGCCGTCATCAACATCAAGCCCTCGCGCGTGGGCGGCTATCTCGAGGCTCGCCGCATCCACGACGTCGCACGCGCCAGCGGCATTGCGGTGTGGTGTGGCGGGATGCTCGAGACGGGACTGGCCAGGGGAGCCAACGCCGCCCTCGCGGCGCTGCCGGGGTTCACGCTGCCGGGCGACATCTCCGCGTCCTCCCGCTTCTACGCCGAAGACCTCACTACGCCGTACGTGATCGACGACGGCCACATCGCCGTGCCCACCTTCCCCGGGCTGTGCGAGGAGCCTCACGCCGACGCCCTCGCACGCTTCGGCGACGCGGCCCGTGTCGTGAGCGTCGCGTAGGCAGCCCGTACCCTGGGCCGATGCCCCAGTCGCCGCTCGACGACCTCGCCGCGCGTGTCGCGGCGGCCCCACCCACCTCGGGTGGCAGCCGCATCGTCCTGATCGACGGTCCCGCGGGAGCGGGCAAGACCACCCTCGCCTGCCGCCTCGCCGGCATCCTCCATGACGCGCCAGTGCTGCACGCCGACGACATGTATGAGGGATGGGGCGGGCTCGCGACTCTCACACCGCTGCTCGTCGGCCAGGTGGTGAAGCCGCTCACGTCCGGAGCGCCGGCGACGTTCGCGCGGTGGGACTGGCACCAGGGAATGCGGGGCGAGGAACTGACGCTGGCCCCCGCACCTGTTGTGCTGATCGAGGGCGTCGGCGTGGGCCAGCGCGACGCTCGCAGCCACGCGAGCCTCCTCATCTGGGTCGAGGCGCCGGTCGATGTGCGCCATGAGAGGTGGCTGCACCGCGAGGGCGCCGACAGCGAGGGACACTGGCGTGCCTGGGCGCGCGGTGAGCGCGAACACTTTGCGGCGGACGGCACGCGGGGAGCCGCCGACCTCATCGTGGACGGCGGGGCCGTGGAGTGGACCGGAGCCTAGCGTGGGGATGTGGGCCGGCGCGGGGACCATGTCACTTCTCACGCGGGACCATGTGACCCGTTGCAGTATCTGAGAGACCTCTCAGGTCCGGGGTCCTACCTTTGAACTAGTCGCTGGGTACGCGACGACCCGAGTCGGTTGGACCCTCATGGATGTCCACCCCTCAGCGCCGATTCGAGGCTTCTGGGCGCGTACCCAGCGACAAATCTTGTCTGGCGGATGTCCCTCGCCCAAATGTTGCCCGTGTCAATGGCGATGCGGGCGCTTCACCTTCTCGGCGTATGGGCCTGGCACAATGGCCACACCATGAACGATCACATCCTCGACGAGCTCGCCTGGCGCGGGCTAATCTCCCAGACCACCGGTGAAGACGAGCTGCGTGCGGCTCTCGACGAGGGCCCGATCACTCTGTATTGCGGCTTCGACCCGACGGCGCCCAGCCTTCACATTGGCAACCTGGTCCAGATCCTCACGGTCAAGCGCTTCCAGCAGGCCGGCAACAACCCGTTGCTCCTCGTGGGTGGTGCGACGGGATTGATCGGCGACCCCAAGATGGCGGGGGAGCGCACACTGAACCCGGTTGAGGTCGTCCATCAATGGGTGGAGCGCATCCGTGGCCAGATCGAGCCTTTCCTCGACTTCGAGGGTGAGCATGCCGCCACCATGGTGAACAACTTT
The DNA here is from genome assembly GCF_002090135.1 of Demequina sp. NBRC 110055. Taxonomy (GTDB): domain Bacteria; phylum Actinomycetota; class Actinomycetes; order Actinomycetales; family Demequinaceae; genus Demequina. The sequence goes on from NZ_BBRL01000012.1 coordinate 44,254, forward strand.
GACTGGACCAAGGACATGTCCGCCATCGAGTTGCTGCGCGACGTGGGCAAGTACTTCCGGATGGGCACCATGCTCGCGAAGGACACGGTGGCGCGCCGGCTGAACTCGGACGACGGCATCTCGTACACCGAGTTCAGCTACCAGGTGCTGCAGGGCATGGACTACCTCGAGCTGTACCGCCGTCACGGGTGCAGCCTCCAGACGGGTGGCTCCGACCAGTGGGGCAACCTCACGTCGGGAACCGAACTCATCCGCAAGGCCGAAGGCGTCAGCGTGCATGCGCTGTCGACGCCGCTGATCACCAAGGCGGACGGCACCAAGTTCGGCAAGACCGAGTCCGGCACCGTGTGGCTCGATCCCCAGATGACGAGCCCGTACGCCTTCTACCAGTTCTGGCTCAACCAGGCCGATGCCGACGTGGCCAACTACCTCAAGGTGTTCACCTTCCGCACGCGTGCGGAGATCGCCGAGCTGGAACGGCTGACGGCGGAGGAGCCCTTCAAGCGTGAGGCGCAGCGCACCCTGGCGTACGACGTGACCGCACTGGTGCACGGGCATGCGACGGCCGCTGCTGTGGTTACCGCATCGCAGGCGTTGTTCGGGCGGGCCGAGCTGGCCGATCTCGATGCCGAGACCCTCTCTGGGTGTGCTGCGGAACTGGGCTCGGCCGAGATCGCGGAAGAGACCCTCGTGGTCGATGCGCTGGTGGAGGCCGGCATCGTGCAGTCGAAGTCGGACGCTCGTAGGGCCATCCAGGACGGCGGGGCCTACGTGAACAACGTCAAGGTTGACGGCCTCGACGCGGTCGTCACCGCTCATGCCCCGCTTGCCGGGGGCTGGTTTGTCCTCCGGCGCGGAAAAAAATCTGTGGGACTTGTGCGGGCGTAGTCGCCCACCTCAGAGCCCCTGGCAGCCGCCACTACTGCGTTTGCCAGGGGCTTTGTTGCTCCCGGAGGCGCGACACGCCCGAGATTCACGCGATTTGACGGGTGCCCGCTCAAGCCCGTAATGTCTTCCTCGCTGCCAAGGAAGGGAGCGCGGGACGAAAGCGAAAAGCTTGAGGCCCGCCCCGCCAGACAGCCAATCTCCACTGAGAAACCCGGGTCGCTGAAGCGTGCTCGAGGGTGTAAGGTTGAGAGCCCTGGACGAAACACGGTTGAAACCGGCCGACAACGCCGATTTGACACCGCGGATCGAACAGTGTAAGTTAGAAGGGTTGCCCCAAATCCGAGCCGAAAGGCAAAGATG
>NZ_BBRL01000013.1 GCF_002090135.1 Demequina sp. NBRC 110055
CCCGCGGACCTTCCGGCCGGCGTTTGGGGCAACTCGTAAAAACTTACCCGATGTTTCCGGCCGTGTCAACTCGCCGTTTTTCTTGGCGTGTTGGCTTGCCCGGAACGGGCTCTCCATCCTACATCCTCTTGGGCGCGCTAACGACCGTGATTCAGAGGTTGGAGTTGCTGTCTCGTGGTGCTCAGTGAGGCCCCTCAGGACCTTTCGAACGCTTCCCTCGTCGGCAGCGAGAAGAACATTACGGGGATGTGAACCCCATCGTCAAATCGGCCTCAGTCCGGGCGTGTCGCTTGGATAGTCCCTGCTAAATGCCGAGTTAGGTCCCCGCGGGCACGTCATCTGCCCGAAACATGGGCCAAAATTCTCTGAAGTTTTTTTGGATTCTCCCGCCCGTGCAGGGCCCCGGGGGCCGCGGTTACGAGGGGAGTGCGTCTACCCCACCGTCGAGCAGCCTCACGAAGGTCGCTTCGTCGAGGATCGGGACACCGAGTTGCTGTGCCTTCTCCGCCTTCGAACCCGCATTCGCGCCTGCGACCACGTACGAGGTGTTCTTCGACACCGACCCGGCGGCTTTCCCCCCCCGGGAGATGATCGCCTCCTTGACCGAATCGCGAGTGAAGCCGTCGAGCGACCCCGTGGCGACAATCGTCAGGCCCTCGAGTGTGCGCGTCACCGTCTCGTCCCGCTCGTCCTCCATGCGCACGCCCGCCGCGGCCCACCGCTCGACGATCTCCACATGCCAGTCGACGCCAAACCACTGCACGACGGACTGGGCAATGACCGGGCCCACGCCGTCGATCGCGGCGAGCCGTTCCTCACTGGCGCCCCGGATCGCTTTCATCGAGCCCAGCTCCGTCGCGATCGCGCGTGAGGCGGTGGGCCCCACGTGTCGAATCGACAGCGACACCACCACACGCCACAGCGGCTGGGCGCGAGCGTCACGCAGGTTGGCGATGAGTTTGCGACCGTTCTCCGCCACGTCGCCGGCCTTGCGTCCGCTGAGGCCGGCGTCGGCCTGCTTGCGGGTGAGCTTCTCGTCCACGTCGTAGACAAACATGGGCACGGCGCGGAGGTCATCCTCGGTGAGGTCGAACAGCCCAGCCTCGTTGACGAGGACCCCGGACTCGACCAACCCTGCCGCTGCCTTCTCCCCCAGTACCTCGATGTCGAATGCGCCACGCGAGCCGATGAAGGCGATGCGGTCGACGATTTGTGCGGGACAGCCCTGGGCATTGGGGCAGCGCAGATCCTTATCTCCCTCTTTCTGCTCGACCAAGGCGGTACCGCAGGAAGGACAGTTCTCGGGCATCACCCACTCGCGCTCGTCCCCGGTGCGAGCCGCCTCCACCGGCCCGACGATCTCGGGGATGACGTCCCCGGCCTTGCGCAACACGACGGTGTCGCCGATGCGGACGCCCTTGCGCTTGACCTCATGACGGTTGTGCAGCGTCGCATAGGTCACCGTCGAGCCGGCGACAGTGACGGGCGTCATCACTCCATAAGGGGTGACACGGCCCGTGCGGCCCACGTCCACACGAATGTCCTCGAGAGTGGTGTGCACCTCCTCGGGCGGGAACTTGTAGGCGATCGCCCACCGCGGCGCACGGCTGGTGGAGCCGAGCGCCCCTTGAACCGCGCGGTCATTGACCTTGAGCACGGCGCCGTCGATCTCATGCACCAGCGAATGACGCTTGCCTTCGAGCTCGGCAAGGTAATCGGCGATGGCATCGATCCCGCGCAGGGTGCGCGCGTGCGCCGTCACGGGGAATCCCCAATCGGCCAGCACCGCGTAGATGCCGTCTTGCGCCGCGAGTCTCGGATCGGCATCGGCCCCGCCCCATTCCAGCGCGCCCAGCGCGTAGCACGTGAGGTCCAGCGGACGCCCGGCGGTCACGGCCGCGTCCTTCTGCCGCAACGAACCGGCCGCCGTGTTGCGGGGGTTCGCGTACGTGGGCTTCCCATCCTCACGCAGGCGGTCGTTCAGTTCCTCGAACGCGGCGACGGGAAGGAACACTTCACCGCGAACCTCGACGACAGCGGGCACATGGTCGCCGCCGAGCCTTCGTGGGATGGAGGCGATGGTGAGCACATTGGCGGTGACGTCCTCGCCGGTGGTGCCGTCGCCGCGCGTGACGCCGCGCACCAGTTCCCCGTCCTCATAGGTGAGCGAGATCGAGAGCCCGTCGATCTTGGGCTCGCACACGATCTCCTGATCGCCGGCCTCCTTGCCCACGCGCGCGAGCCACGCCGCCACGTCCTCCACCGAGAAGGCGTTGTCGAGGCTCATCATCCGCTCGCGGTGCTGCACGGACGCGAAGCCGGTGTCGCCGCGCGCGGCGCCGACCACCTGCGTCGGCGAGTCGGGCTCAGCGAGCTCCGGATGGGCCGCCTCGAGGTCACGCAGTTCCCGCTCGAGCGCGTCATAGGCGGCGTCGGAAATGGTGGGGGCATCGTCGCCGTAGTAGCGGGCGCGGTGCTCCTCCACCTGCTGGACCAGATCCTGGTGACGGGCGCGGGGATCGTTCACATCACTCACGCCACCTATCCCACCATGAACCACCGACGTTCGGGCGACCCCAGCATCGGCCATCTTCACGACGGGCACACGGATCACTACCCTGGCCGCATGTCGGTACGTTCGATCTCTCTCATCCTCACGACGGCCGTGGCCGGCGGACTGGTCGCAGGGTGCTCCCTCCTCGACCGCGACGCGCCAGCGCCCCTGACGGTCACGTCCACCGTGACCACCACTGCGACCGCCACTCCCGCGCCGCTTCCCGCAGTGACCGTCACTGCACAGCCGATCGACGACGATCAATACGCGCGCCCCCTGTGGTTGGGCCAGGTGCCACTCGAAATGGGCGACAACAACCTGGGTGTGCCCAGCGACACGCCTGCCGAGCTCGAGGACCGCCAGCTGGCGCCGCGCGAGTGGCTTCCCGATCCCCCCAATGAGGAGTGGTTCCAGGAGATCTCGCGCGAGGTGCCGGACGACGTCGCAGTGCGCTCGTCCTGGGAGGCCGGGTGCCCCGTCCACATCGACGACCTCGCCTACGTGGTGATGCCATATTGGGGCTTCGATGGCGAGGTGCACACCGGCGAGATGATCGTCCATGAGGACAACGTCGACGACGTCGCCTCCGCGTTCGAGGACATCTTCGCGGCCCAGTACCCCATCGAGGAGATGCGGGTGATCTCGCGCGAGGAGCGCGATTCGCCCGCGACCGGCGACCACAACGTCACGAGCGCCTTCACCTGTCGCCAGATCGTGGGCGCGGTGACGCGTTGGTCTCAGCACGCCTACGGCAAGGCCGTCGACATCAATCCGTTCCACAACCCCTTCCGTCGTGACGAGGAGCTCTTCCCCGAGTTGTCGGAGGCCTACCTCGACCGTGAGGACATGCGCACCGGAATGATCGACGAGGCGTCCGCGGTGTACGCCGCGTTCACCGACATCGGATGGAGTTGGGGCGGGCATTGGACGGGCCGCGAGGACTGGATGCACTTCTCCGTCAACGGCCACTGAGGCACAAGAAGGGCGACGCTCCCCCCTCCGGAGCGCCGCCGATGCTCACCGTAGGCGCGCGGCGTTTCGCCCGCGGTGCCCTGGGTGTTACCGCTCCGTAAATTTCGCCGCGTTTGGTCAGGCGACGCGCGAACCCCGTGGCAGATTGTCGAGGGCGGGGCCGATGCCGTGGCCGCGCGGGCTACCCCGGTGACCTGGGGAGAGGGAGGCGGCGATGGACCTGGCCGGGGTACGCACCATGCGTACGGCGAGCGGGCGCGAGGATCTGGCGCTAGCGCCGGGTGAGACCTTCATGGCCGGCGCCACCTGGCTGTACTCCGAGCCTCAGCCGGGCCTCACCGGGCTGGTCGACCTCGCCGGTCTGGGATGGGACGAACTGGAGCTGACCATGCCGGGCGACCTGCGCGTCGGCGCCATGACCACCATCGGCGACCTGGCCGCCTGGGCCCACCGCTCGGACCTTCCCGCGGCGCCACTCATGCATCAGTGCGCGGAGTCCCTGCTGGCCTCCTTCAAGGTGCAGGCCGCGGCCACGGTCGGCGGCAATGTCGCGAAGTCCTACGCAGCGGGGGCGATGGTCGCGATGGCCGCCACCCTCGACGGCGTGGCCGACGTGTGGCGTGCCGACGGAAGCGTGGACGAGGTGCCTGTCGCCGACATCCCCGCCGACAACGGAGTGTCGCACCTGGGCCACGGCGACGCGATCCGTGCGATCACCCTGCCATCCGCCGCGCTCGCCGCCCGCACCGCACACCGGCGGATCGCGCTGGCCCAGCACGGCCGCTCCGGCGCGCTGCTCACGGGGCGACGCGACACGGACGGCTCGTGCGTCCTCGTCATCACCGCCGCCACTCGTGTCCCGGTGGTCCTGCGCTACACGCAGGTTCCAACGGCCGATGCCGTGGTCGCCGACGCACTCGCGGCGCCGGGGTATTACACCGACCCGCTCGGCACGGCGGACTGGCGCCGCGGCGTCTCCGCGACGCTGCTGGCCGAGGTGGCGGAGGAGCTCGCATGACGTATTCGGTCAACGGCACGCCGGTCGACGCCGCGCCCGCGCCGGGCCAAAGCCTGCGGACGTTCCTGCGCGACGCGGGCCACGTGGAGGTCAAGAAGGGTTGCGACTCGGGCGACTGCGGCGCGTGCTCGGTGCTGCTTGACGGCCAGGCGGTGCACGCGTGTCTGACCCCGGCGCAGCGGGCCGAGGGCCGCGACGTGACGACGGCCGCGGGGCTCGGGGGCGGCGACGGCCTCACGGAGGTGCAGGAGGCGCTCGCCGACCACGCCGGGTTCCAGTGCGGTTTCTGCACGCCGGGCATGGCCGTGACCGCGTCGACGCTCACCTCCGAGGACGTCGCGAATCCCGAGGCCCTCGCCCAGCGCATGCGCGGCAACCTCTGCCGCTGCACGGGTTACCGACCCATCCGCGAGGCGTTGACGCACGGCCTCTGCGGATCGGGCGAAGGCTGCGGGGGGTGTGCGCGGACTCTCGGGCGCCTCGACGCCGCACCAACGGGCGAGCACACCGGCGTGGGCGCCTCCGTGGTGCACTCCGCTAAGGACCGCATCGTCGCAGGGCGCGAACCGTTCACATTCGACGAGATGCCCGCAGACACGGCCCACCTGTCGGTGGTGGGTTCGCCGCACGCGCACGCACGGATCGTGGCGATCGACGCGTCGGCGGCCCTCGCGATGGATGGGGTCCTCGCGGTCCTGACTCATGAGGACGCTCCTGACGTCCTGTATTCCACGGGCCGCCACCAGCACCGCACCGACGACCCCGACGACACCCGGATGCTCGACACGGTGGTGCGCTACATCGGCCAACGCGTCGCGGTCGTGATCGCCGACACGAAGCGCCAGGCCGACCTGGCCGCGAGCGCGGTCATGGTCGAGTACGAGGTGCTCCCCCACGTCCTCGACCCCGAGGCCGCCCGCGCGCCCGGCGCGCCCCTCCTCCACCCCGACCGCACGCCCGCCGACAGGGTGGCCGATGCCGCGCGCAACGTCGTGGCGACCGTGCACGAAGAGACGGGGGACGTCGAGGAGGCGCTCGCGGCATCGGCCGTCGTCACCGACGGCGTCTGGTCCACGTCGCGCGTCTCCCACGCGCAACTCGAGACGCACGGCGCGATCGCCTGGGTCGCCGACGACGGCCGCCTCACCGTCCGCACCAGTTCCCAGGTGCCGTTCCTGGTACGCGACGAGTTGGCCCGGGTGCTCGGCTGGGACGCCGAGCGAGTGCGCGTGTTCACCGCTCGGGTGGGAGGCGGATTCGGCGGCAAGCAGGAGATGTTCTGCGAAGACATCGCCGCACTCGCGACGCTCGCCGTCGGCCGTCCCGTCGCGTACGAGATGACGCGCGAGGAGGAGTTCACCCGCACCTCGGTGCGTCACCCCATGCGGGTGCGCGTGCGTGCCGGAGCGAACATCGGCGGCACCCTCACCGCGTTGCACGTCGACGTGCTGAGCGACACCGGCGCCTACGGCAACCACGCCGTGGGCGTGATGTTCCACGGCTGCCACGAGTCCATCGCCGTCTATCGCGCACCCGTCAAGCGGCTCGACGCCGAAGCCGTGTACACGAACAACGTCCCCTCGGGCGCGTTCCGCGGCTACGGGCTGGGCCAGGTGATCTTCGCGATCGAGTCCGCGATGGACGAGCTCGCGCACGACCTGGGACTCGACCCGTTCGAGATGCGCCGCCTCAATGCCGTGCGCCCCGGGGACCCCTTCATCGTCGCGGGCGCGCCCGACGAGGACCTGAAGTTCGGCTCGTTCGGTCTCGACGAATGTCTCGACCTGGCACGCGAGGAGCTCGCCGGCCCGGACGACGTCCCCGCCCCCGAGGGCTGGGCCGTCGGGGAGGGCATGGCGGCTTCGATGATCGCGACCCTCCCGCCCCGCGGACACGTCGCGGTCGCCTCGATCTCCGTGGGTGCGGACGGCCGGTTCCACGCGCGCTCGGGCACGGCGGAGTTCGGCAACGGCACCACCACCGTGCACACCCAGATTGTCGCCGAGGTGTTCGGAGTGCCTCGCTCGCGCGTGCGCCTCACCCACGCCGACACGGATGCCGTGAAGCACGACACCGGCGCGTTCGGCTCCACCGGCATCGTGGTCGCGGGCAAGGCCCTGCACGCGGCGTGCGTGGAGCTTCGCGAGGCGCTGCTGGCGGGCGCGGATGCGTCCGACGGAACCCCCGACTGGGGCGCCCTCGTCGCCGGCGTGGACCCGGCGCATCGCCGCGGCGACGAGGCGTGGGCCGAGGCCTTCCTGGATCAGCGCGAACGTTCCGTCGCGTTCAACGTGCAAGCCTTCCGCGTCGCGGTGCGGCCCGACACCGGTGAGGTGCGCATCCTGCGCTCGGTCCAGACCGCGGACGCGGGCGTGGTGATGAACCCCCAGCAGTGCCGCGGCCAGATCGAGGGCGGTGTGGCGCAGGGCATCGGCTCGGCGCTGTACGAGGAGGTCATGATCGACGAGCGCGGCGCTGTCGCCAATCCCGCGTTCCGCCAGTACCGCGTGCCGCAGATGGCGGATGTGCCGCTGACCCACGTGCGCTTCGCGACCACCGCGGACGAGCTCGGCCCCTACGGCGCGAAGTCCATGTCGGAGTCGCCCTACAACCCCGTGGCCCCTGCTCTCGCGAACGCGATCCGGCGCGCAGTGGGCGTGCGTCCCATGTCGATCCCGATGTCGCGCGACCGCGTGTGGAGGATGCTGCAGGCCTAGCCGCGGGCGTGGATGGCGGCCGTGCGGTCGGCGAGGTGGCCTCCCTCGCGCCCGCGCGCGTCCGCAATGATCTGCGCGACGATCGAGACGGCCGTTTCGGCCGCCGTCACGCCGCCCAGGTCGACGCCGATGGGGCTGCGCAGGCGCGCGAGTGCGTCGGGGCCGACGCCGGCCTCCGCGAGGAGCCCGCGCCGGCGCGCGTCCGTGCGGCGCGAACCCATCGCGCCGACGAAGCTCGCGGGAGACGCCAAGGCGGCGACGAGCGCAGGGATGTCGAAGCGCTCCTCGTGGGTGAGCACACAGATGGCGTCGCGGGGGCCGATGCTCGTGGCGGTCAGGTAGTCGCCCGGCCAGGCGCGGATCACCTCGTGCGCGTCCGGGTGGCGCGCCGCGGTCGCGAACGCCGGGCGGGCGTCCACCACGGTGATCCGGTAGCCCAGGGGGCGCGCGGCGGTCGCCAGCGCGGCCGAGAAGTCGACGGCGCCCACGATGATGAGCCGCGACGAGTCGTCCCGAGCGATCCGCAAGGTGCCCACGGGGGCCGCCACCGCATCGGCCGTCGTTACCGCACCCGTGGCGAGGTCGATGTCCAGCCGGGCGGACCGCCCGCGAGAGGCGAGACGGAGCTGCTCGCGCACGGCGTGGGCGCCGGGCTCGAGGACAGAGGCGACGACGCTCAGGTGGCCGCCACACGACAGTCCGGCCGCGAGCGCATCGTCGTCGGACAGACCCAGCTCGGTCGAGGCGACGCCCAGGTCTCCGTCGAGCGCGGCGAGGGCCAGCTCGTATGCCTCGGACTCCACACACCCGCCAGAGATGGCGCCGATGACCTCGCCAGCCTCCGTCACGGCCATCGACGATCCGACGGTGCGCGGCGCCGAGCCGTGGACCACCGCCACGGTCACGACGCCCACGCGGCGGCCCGCGGCGAGCGAGGCCTCAAGCTGGTGCGCGATCTCCCACATGAGCCGACTGTACGGCCGCGGCGTTTCGCGCGTGTTGCCCGCGTGGCCATGGCCCGGACACGCGCGCGCAATATTGGTTGCCTAGTGTCGGGGCATGAAGGACTTTGATCTGGTGGTGCGCTCGCGCCGCGTGCTGGTGGGCGACGAATGGCAGCCGGCGTCGGTGGCCGTGAGGCACGGGGTGATCCGGGCGATCGGAGAGATCGGTGCCGAGTACGACGCCGCCGAGGACGTGACGCTGCCCAACTCCCAGGTGCTGCTTCCCGGCGTGGTCGACACCCACGTCCACGTGAACGAGCCCGGGCGCACCGAGTGGGAGGGCTTCACGTCGGCTACCCTCGCCGCGGGAGCCGGCGGCACCACCACGCTGCTCGACATGCCGCTGAACTCCATCCCGCCCACCACGACGCTCGAGGCGCTGGTCCTCAAGCGCACCGCGGCCGCACCCCAGGTGTCGATGGACGTGGGCTTCTGGGGCGGCGCCATCCCCTCGTCGCTGGGGCACCTGCGCGAGCTGCACGAGGCCGGTGTGTTCGGCTTCAAGTGCTTCCTGTCGCCCTCGGGCGTGGACGAGTTCCCGCACCTCTCACGCGCGCAGCTGGTCGAGGCCGCGGCCGAAATCGCCGCCTTCGACGGCCTGCTCATCGTGCATGCTGAGGACCCCGACACGCTGCTCGATCATGCGGGCGGCGCCGACTACTCGGACTTTGTGGGCTCGCGCCCCGAGGCGTCCGAGATGGCGGCCATCGACGCGGTCATCTCCGCCTCGCGCGAGACCGGATGCAGGGTGCACATCCTGCACCTGTCCGCTGCCCGGGCGCTCCCCGCGATCCGTGCGGCGAAGGCCGACGGCGTGCGCATCACCGTGGAGACCTGCCCGCACTATCTGACCTTCGACGCCGCCTCGATCCCCGACGGCGCGACGCAGTACAAGTGCTGCCCGCCCGTACGCGACGCGGCCAACCGCGAGGCGCTGTGGGAGGCGCTGCTGGACGGCACGATCGACCTGGTGGCGTCCGACCACTCCCCCGCCACGGCCGAGCTCAAGGTCGGAGCCGGCGGCGACTGGGCGCGCGCGTGGGGCGGAATCTCGGGTGTGCAGGTCATGCTGTCCGCGGTCGCCTCGGGCGCCACGGCCCGGGACATCCCGCTCGCCGATGCCGTGGCGTGGGTCACGTCCCGGCCCGCGGCCTTCGCTGGCCTCGCCGACAAGGGCGCCATCCGCCTCGGCGCGCGCGGCGACCTGGTCGCGTTCGACCCGACTGAGCGGTGGACGGTCGTCGCGTCCGATCTGTCGCACCGCAATCCCGTGTCAGCCTTCGACGGCCACGAGCTCACCGGACGCGTGCAGCGCACGTGGCTTGCCGGCGCGCAGATCTTCCCCGTGCGCGCCAATGCCGAGAACACCGGACGGCTGCTGGAGCGGCACTGACGCTGCCGAGCCGGCCACGGCATCGGCCGTCCGAAAGCCGTAAGAAACGCCTGCGAAATGCCGCATCGCTACCGTGATTCCATCCGACGCGCGCCGTGCGCGTCCCGCTGAGAAAGGGGCCGCCATGGCCATCACCCTCGGACCTCACCAGTACGGCAAGGCGGAGAACCGCGTCGTGCGCATCGTGCGCGACACGCCCCGACACGAGATCACCGACGTCAACGTCTCGACGTGCCTGCGCGGCGACTTCGACGACGCCCACCTCACCGGCGACCAGGGCACCGTGCTGCCGACCGATACGCAGAAGCAGACCGCCTACGCGTATGCGAAGACGGTGGGGCTCAACCCGGTCGAGGACTATGCGCTCGCGCTGGCGCGCCACTTCGTGGATGACGTGGAGCCCGTGCGCGGTGCGCGCATCGAGGTCGAGGAGTTCGCGTGGCAGCGGGTCCTCGTCGACGGCGCCGAGCACGACCACACGTGGGTGCGCTCGGGCCAGGAGGTGCGCACGGCCGCCATCACGGTCGATGGCGCAGGCGACTCGCGTGTCGAGCACGTCATCCAGGGACTGAAGGACCTCACGATCCTCAAGTCCACCGGGTCCGAGTTCCACGGGTTCCTCAAGGACGAGTTCACGGTGCTGCAGCCCACCGACGACCGCATCATGGCCACGTCACTGGTGGCGCAGTGGCGGTTCGCGCCCGGCACGTCGGCGGACTGGAATGCGGTGTACGCGACGGTCAAGGGCGTCCTGACCTCGGTGTTCGCGACCCACCACTCGCTCGCGCTGCAGCAGACGCTGTTCGAGATGGGCAAGGCGGCGCTGGAGGCGGTGCCCGAGCTGGTCGAGATCCGCATGTCCGCCCCCAACAAGCACCACTTCGAGTACGACCTGGGACGGTTCGGCATCGAGAGCCAGGGCGAGGTCTTCCACGCGGACGACCGCCCCTACGGCCTGATCCAGGCCTCCGTGGTGCGCGACGAAGAGCCGGCCGCTCCCCTGGCCTGGAAGCAGTACTCCGGGCTGGTGTAGCCACGCGCTTGCTCCGCAGACGACGCAGCCCCGGTCTCCACCGTGCGCCCCAGTGGGCACTCACCGTGCCCTCACGCACGTGCATGCGTCCTGATGGACAGTGAGTGAGGTCCACCCCCACGCAGCGAGGCCCCCGCACCGATGATGGTGCGGGGGCCTCGCTGCGTGTGACGCGGGAGTTTAGAAGTCCCAGTCGTCGTCCGTGGTCTCCTCGTGCTTGCCGATCACGTAGGACGATCCAGACCCGGAGAAGAAGTCGTGGTTCTCGTCCGCGTTGGGCGACAGGGCCGACAGGATCGCCGGGCTGACGTCCGTCACGGTCGACGGGAACAGCGCCTCGTAGCCCAGGTTCATCAGGGCCTTATTGGCGTTGTAATGCAGGAACTTCTTGACGTCCTCGGCCATGCCGAGACCGTCGTACAGGTCGTGCGTGTACTGGACCTCGTTCTCGTACAGGTCGTACAGCAGGTTGAAGGTGTACTCCTTCAGCTCCTCGCGACGCTCCGGGGTCTCCTTCTCGAGCCCCTTCTGGTACTTGTAGCCGATGTAGTAGCCGTGCACGGCCTCGTCACGAATGATGAGGCGAATCATGTCCGCCGTGTTCGTGAGCTTGGCGCGGCTCGACCAGTGCATGGGCAGGTAGAAGCCCGAGTAGAAGAGGAAGGACTCGAGCAGGGTCGAGGCCACCTTCCTCTTCAGCGGGTCGTCACCGTGGTAGTAGTCCAGGACGATCTGCGCCTTGCGCTGCAGGTTCTGGTTCTCGGTGGACCAGCGGAACGCCTCGTCGATCTCCTTGGTCGAGCACAGCGTCGAGAAGATCGACGAGTAGCTCTTCGCGTGCACCGACTCCATGAACGCGATGTTCGTGTAGACGGCCTCCTCGTGCGGGGTGAGCGCATCGGGGATCAGCGACACGGCGCCGACGGTGCCCTGGATCGTGTCGAGCAGCGTCAGACCCGTGAAGACGCGCATGGTGAGCGTCTGCTCCTGGGGCGTGAGCGTGTTCCACGACTGGATGTCGCCCGAGATCGGCACCTTCTCAGGTAGCCAGAAGTTCGAGGTCAGGCGGTTCCACACCTCGACGTCCTTCTCATCCTGGATGCGGTTCCAGTTGATGGCGTCGACGTGGCTGACGAGCGTCAGCTTCTCGGTCATGTCGGTTCCTTTACGTGACGAATGAGATCTGGGGCGGACGCTACAGCATGCAGCTGACGCAGCCGTCGACCTCGGTGCCCTCGAGCGCCAGCTGGCGAATGCGGATGTAGTAGATGGTCTTGATGCCCTTGCGCCACGCGTAGATCTGCGCCTTGTTGATGTCGCGCGTGGTGGCGGTGTCCGGGAAGAACAGGGTCAGCGACAGGCCCTGGTCGACGTGCTGCGTGGCCGCAGCGTAGGTGTCGATGACCTTCTCGGGGCCAATCTCATAGGCGTCCTTGAAGTACTCAAGGTTGTCGTTGTCCATGAAGGGCGCGGGGTAGTAGACGCGGCCCAGCTTGCCTTCCTTGCGGATCTCGATCTTCGACGCGATCGGGTGAATCGACGACGTCGAGTTGTTGATGTACGAGATCGATCCGGTCGGCGGCACAGCCTGCAGGTTCTGGTTGAAGATGCCGTACGCCTGGACCTCGGCCTTGAGCTCGCGCCAGTCCTCCTGCGTGGGGATGGTGATGCCCGCATCGGCAAACAGCTGCTCCACGCGCGACGTGGCCGGGACCCACTCCTGCTCGGTGTACTTGTCGAAGAACTCGCCGCTCGCGTACTTCGAGTCCTCGAAGCCCTCGAACGCCGTGCCCTGCTCCTTGGCGATGCGGTTGGAGGCCGCGATCGCGTGGAACAGCACCGTGTAGAAGTAGATGTTGGTGAAGTCGATGCCCTCTTCGGACCCGTAGTGGATCCGCTCACGGCCCAGGTAGCCGTGGAGGTTCATCTGGCCCAGGCCGATGGCGTGGGCGCGGTCGTTGCCGTACTTGATGGACGGCACCGAGTCGATCGACGACTGCGTGGATACGGCAGTGAGGCCGCGCACCGCGATCTCGACGGTCTTGCTCAGGTCGCCACCGTCCATCGCCAGGGCGATGTTCATCGAGCCGAGGTTGCAGGAGATGTCCTTGCCGGTCTCCTCGTAGGTGAGGTCCTCGTTGAACACCGACGGGGTGTTGACCTGGAGGATCTCCGAGCACAGGTTGGACATGTTGATGCGGCCCTTGACGGGGTTCGCGCGGTTCACCGTATCCTCGAACACGATGTACGGGTAGCCCGACTCGAACTGCAGCTCGGCGACCGTCTGGAAGAACGAACGCGCGGAGATCTTTGTCTTGCGGATCCGCGAGTCGTCGACCATCTCGTAGTACTTCTCGGTGATGGAGATGTCGCCGAACGGCACGCCATAGACGCGCTCGACGTCGTAGGGGCTGAAGAGGTACATCTCCTCGTTCTTGCGAGCGAGGTCGAAGGTGATGTCCGGCACCACGATGCCGAGGGACAGCGTCTTGATGCGGATCTTCTCGTCCGCGTTCTCACGCTTGGTGTCCATGAACTTCATGATGTCGGGGTGGTGCGCCGAGAGGTACACCGCACCCGCACCCTGACGCGCGCCCAGCTGGTTCGCGTAGGTGAAGGAGTCCTCCAGGAGCTTCATCACGGGGATGATGCCCGAGGACTGGTTCTCGATGTGCTTGATGGGTGCACCCGACTCGCGGATGTTCGACAGCGACAGCGCCACACCACCGCCACGCTTGGACAACTGCAGCGCGGAGTTGATGGAGCGGCCGATGGACTCCATGTTGTCCTCGATGCGCAGCAGGAAGCAGGAGACGAACTCGCCGCGCTGGGCCTTGCCCGCGTTGAGGAAGGTGGGGGTCGCGGGCTGGAAACGGCCCGCGATGATCTCGTCCACCAGCGAGGTGGCGAGGGCCTCGTCACCGGCGGCGAGCGCGAGCGACACCATGACCACGCGGTCCTCGTAGCGCTCAAGGTAGCGCTGACCGTCGAAGGTCTTCAGCGTGTACGAGGTGTAGTACTTGAACGCACCCAGGAACGTGGGGAAACGGAACTTCTTGCCGTAAGCGCGGTCGTGGAGCTGCTGGATGAAGGCGAAGTCGTACTGCGCGAGCACCTCGGGCTCGTAGTAGTTCTTCTCCACGAGGTAGTCCAGACGCTCCTTGAGCGAGTGGAAGAACACCGTGTTCTGATTCACGTGCTGGAGGAAGTACTCGCGAGCAGCCTCGCGGTCCTTGTCGAACTGGATGTTGCCCTCGGTGTCGTAGAGGTTCAGCATCGCGTTCAGCGAGTGGTAGTCCATGCCCGTGCGGGGCTTCTCGATCACTGTTGCTTCCACAGCTCTTCCAATCCGTCGCGTACCGCAGTGACGTCGTCCTGCGTTCCGAAGAGTTCAAATCTGTACAGGTGCGGCACGTGGCACTTCTGCGCCACGATGTCGCCGGCGATGCAGTAGGCCGCACCGAAGTTCGTGTTTCCCGCGGATATCACTCCCCTGATGTATGAGCGATTGTGCTCGTCGTTCAGGAACTTGATGACCTGCTTGGGTACCGCGCCCTTGCCGTTGCCCCCGCCGTAGGTGGGAAGGACGAGCACGTAAGGTTCGTCGACCTTGAGGGGAGCCTCGGTGGGCAGTAACGGGATTCGCTCGGCAGGCACCCCCAGCTTTTCGACGAACCGGTGAGTGTTCCCGGATGCCGAGCTGAAGTAGACGAGCGAAGCCACGGGAGGCTCGCTTAGGAGGCGGCCCGCTCGGCCAGCGCGGCGATGCGGTCGGGCTGGAAGCCGGACCAGTGCTCGTCGCCGGCGACCACGACGGGCGCCTGCAGGTAGCCGAGCTTCATGACCGTGTCGTATGCGTCCTGGTCCTCGGTGACGTCAAACATCGTGAACTCGAGCTCAGCGCGCTCGAGAGCCTTCTTGGTGGCCGTGCACTGCACGCAGCTGGGCTTCGAGTAGACCGCGATCGTCATGAGGACTTCCTTTCGAAGGGTGTGGGCCGTGCTGGCTGGCCATCACTATATATGGGGGTGGGCGCCGCAACCACCACAAGATGGTGTGTTTCGTCCACAATTTTTTGCACAGGCCCTGTGGGCATCCTGTGTACGGCGGTGGACAGTGTTGGCGACACGCCGGGACGGTGTGCGGACACGCCGAAGCGACACGCCGACACGCCGTTGTCCACCGATATTTCGCCGCCGAAATGTGGCAGAAACCGAGGACGGCTAGCGTGTCGAGGCAGAGCAGTCAGCGGGCGATACCGACCCGCCCCTCGGGTCATCCCCGAGTCCTTGAGGAAGGCCCCGACGTGTCCCCCACCGTCTACCGCGCGCACATCTTCCACATCGCCGGTCACCCCGACCAGGCGGACGTCACGCGCCACCTGGTCTCGCTCCCCGACGGCGCCCTGGTGGTGGATGAGGCCGGCACCGTCGCGTGGTGCGGCGACGTCGCGTCGCTTCCCGCACAGTGGGTCGATGCGCCGGTCACCCGGGCGGACTATCTCCTCCCGGGCTTTGTCGACAGCCACGTGCACTTCCCCCAGGCCTACGCCACCGCCGCGCACGGCGGCGGGCAACTGCTCGAGTGGCTCGACCACTGCATCTTCCCCACCGAGGCTCGCTACGCCGACCCCGAGTTCGCGGCACAGGGCGCGCGCTACTTCACGCGGCGTCGCATTGCGGCAGGCACCACGGCGGCCATGGTGTTCGGCTCGGCCTTCCCCGTCGCTCAGGACGCCTTGTACCGAGAGACGCTCGCGGCCGGCCTGCGCGTGGTGTCCGGACGCGGCGTGCAGACGGTGGGCCCCGACACCGCAGCGGCACTCATGACGAGCGAGGCCGCCGCGATCGACATGGTCGCCGACGAGATCGACCGCTGGCATGCCGTCGATACCGGCGATGCTCGCACCGCGAAGGTCCAGGTGGGCATCGTGCCCCGCTTCTCGCTCTCCGTGACACCCACCACGCTCGCCGCCATGGGCGAGTTGTACGACTCCGTGCGCGGGCGCGGCGTCTACTTCCACTCGCACTTGAACGAGAACAACCGCAAGGGCGACGGCGAGATCGCTGCGGTGCTCGGCTCGTACGGCGTCAACTCCTACCTCGACACCTACGACGGACACTTCCTGCCCGGATCCAAGCAGGGAGGGTCCACGCTCCTGGGTCGCCGGTCCACCCTGGCGCACGCGGTGCACTCGCAAGCGGGCGAGCTGGCCCGGATGGCGGAGACCGGAACGTCGATCGCTCATTGCCCCACCTCCCAACTCTTTCTCGGCTCAGGGACGATGCCGTGGCGGGCGACGATTGCCGCTGGAGTCAACGTATCTCTGGGGTCTGACATCGGCGCCGGAGACGAGTGGCTCATCTCGCGTGTGGCCGGAGACTGCTACAAGGTGCACATCTCGGAAGAGGGCGACGCTGGCACCGCCCTACACCCCGCGGAGCTCCTGTTCGCGGCGACCCTCGCTGGCGCACGGGCGCTCGACATGGAGCATGCCTTCGGCAATTTCGACGAGGGAAAGGACGCCGACTTCCTCCTCATCGACAAGAAGCTGTGGGAGCCGCTCGACGGCATGCTGAGCATGGGAATTCGCTCGGACGACGAGGACGAGGCGACACTGGAGGAGCTCTTCACCCTCCTTGTGGGGCTCCGTCAGCCCGCCATCAGAGGCGTGTTCGTCCAGGGCAAGCGTGCGGTCGCACCGCCGCTATAGCCCTCGCTACTGGGCGCCGCCGACCGCACCCAGCTCGCGAGCCGCGGCATCGAGGCGCTCCGCCTCGCTCAATTCCCACACCTCGAATGCGGCATGGACGGCGAGACCCGTGATGATGACGCCCAGGACGACGTCCGGCCAGCCCGACCCGGTCCATGCGGTGAGGAGCGCCATGGCGATGATCGCCGCGTTGACCAGGACGTCATTGCGCGCGGACAGGAACGCGGCGCGCCCGAGCGAACCCCCGTGGTGGTGCACGCGTACGAGCAACCAGGCGCTCACTCCATTGACGACGATCGCGCCCGAGGCCGCCAACACAACAGGAAGCACGTGGGGCACGGTGGGCTCCCACAGCCGGCGCACCACCTGGAACGCTGCGACGAGCGCAGGGATGAGGATGATTCCCGCCATCACCTTGGCCGCAAGCGCACGGCGCGCCAGCGTCATGCCCAGCGCCACCAGGAGCAGCGCATTTACGGCAGCGTCTTCGAGGAAGTCGACGCTGTCCGCGAGCAGGGCGACCGACCCCGCCGCGAGCGCCACCGAGAACTCGACAAAGAAATAGCCAAAGTTCAGCGCGGCGACAATGCCGACGGCACGCCGCAAGCGAGCCGAGGATGGGTCTGCACGCATCCCCTCAGCCTAGGGACCCGCCCGGATTCTCGACCGTGAGAGGATTCCCGCCATGGCAGTAGTGAGCGACCGGGTCCGCGAGCGCGCAGTCGACGACTTCGGCGTCGACTCGCCCGCCGTCATGAGCGCCCTCGAGAAGATCACGCTCCCGAGCGTCGTCGATCCCGAACGCGTCCACGCCGCGGTGCTGATGGTGTCGCGCGCCAATCGCGGCCTGTTCGCCGACGCCGTCGAGCACGCTCAGGACGACTGGCGAGACCTCCTTGACCGCGCGGGCCTGGCCGACAGCACGTGGCGCGAGGCCGTCACCGACCGGTTCGGTCCCGCATAGCCCATGCTGCGCTGCTCGCAGACGCCGTGACGGCGCTCGCCCCGCACACCTCGACGCCCGATGACGCGTATGACGTGGTCTGAAACCGCGGCGTGAGCAAGACGCTTCCCCGGATCGGGCACCGCGTCGGCGTCAGGGACCGTGACCCGTCCTACCTCGCAGAAGGTCCACTTGGCGACATCGCGACCTGGCATCACACGCTGAGACTCGACGCCTACGACTCCCCGTCGTTTGTCTGGCCACGAGACCGCGCGTGGTGCAATGCCTGGGACCTCGACCCGCACGACCCCGCCACCAAGGCGCCGTACTACTACTGAACCAGCCACGGCATCGGCCGTCACGAGACACCGCTCTATGTCACGGTAGAACGGGGCATGCAGCGGATGATGTCCGTTGATGACGCCGATCGCCGCAGGCGCTCTCCCGAGTCGGCCTCACGACCGCCTCGAGGCCCGCGAGGTGAAGCGCGTGGCGCCGATCGCGAGCGAGCCAAGTCCGATGCCCACCATCCCGATGCCAAGGAGTTCCCAGGTCCACGTGCCGACGCCCGTGTGGGCGAGACGTGTCGCGCCGGCAGGTGGCGAACTGGGGTGGCCATGGTGACGTGGGGCGGGAGGTGGGGTGAAGGCCGATGCAACGGCTCGGTCACGTTCAGCAACCGGGACTGTGGAACTCGGCGTCGCAGAGGCACCGTCAGGCAGCGCCGCGACCTCAACGAGGGGCCCCTGTGGGTCGGCCTTCGCCGCGGATGTCACTGACGGATCGACAATGTGGACCGGGACGACGGAAGTCGGGGCGTGAGGTTCGGGTACACCTCGTGTTTGGAGCGGCGGCAGGTCCTGCGGCTCGAGAGGCTGCGTGACCGACGCCCCCACCTCCGCGCGCGCCAGCGGTACAACACTCGGCACGCCTTGCGCGCGTACTGACGGCACCTCCACACGCTGCACGAACAACGGCTCATCGGGACCGCCCGTGCTCTCAAACGAGAGAGCTCCAGGCTCACGTTGGTCGACAAACACTGGAGCATCGAGCGGCCCCACGGGGTGCGTCACGACCGACCCGACCTCCGGGCGCGCCAGCGGCGCATCACTCGGCACAGCCTGCGGGCTGGGCGTCGGCACAGCCACCGTGGTGACCAAGGCCGGATCCGCTGGCACGCGGGTCTCCGACAGGAACGATGGGCTCACGAGGCTGGACATGGTCGGCACCGCCTGCGGTCGCTGTACAGGAACTGTTGCGACCTCGGTTTGAGCTGCGACGTCCGGCACGGCGGCCAGGTCGGGACCCGCGCTAGGGACGGGATCGGGGGTCTCGGCGATGGCTGGGGCCGTGGTCGCACCTCCAGGCGCGTGAGTCGTCTCGACGGTCGGCTCGGTCTCGCAATCTGCCGGGCGACTGCCCTCAGCGGCTTTGTCCTTGCCGAGGCCGTGGGCGCACACACCGTACCCGTGTCCGGGGTGGCCGCCGCTAGCGAAGGCCGCGTGAGGAGCGAGAACGAAGCCGAGTGCGATTCCGGTAGCGGCAATGCCGGTGGCGGCGCGGCGGATGGAGCGGCGGGCGAACATGAGGGTTCCTTTCGATGCGTAGGAGGCGAACGCCTCCGAAAGAGGCGGAGGCGAGGGCCGCCCCGCCGTTGCGGCGACCCTCACGTCGTGGCGAGCGCCTACAGGAAGGCGGGGATCGCCATCCCGACCGAGAACATGGCCCAGTCGTTGAGGATGTGAGTCCCGGTCGAGACCCACAGGTTGCGGGTGACGACGTAGGCGAGGGTGAGGAAGACGCGTGCCAGGGCGATGAACACCAGGCACTGGAGCACGTTCCATCCGTAGGTGGGCAGGTGCAGCAGGCCGAAGATCACGGCCGTCGCAGTCCATGCCACGGCGAGCGCGGTGGTCCGGTTCCAGTGGAGCCGACGGACCAGGACCGACAGCAGGGCCAGCATGGGAAGGATGGTGATGAGTTCCTCGCCGAGGAGCTGAGGGATGGTTCCCAGAAGGAACAGCACCCGTTCGCCCGCGCTGGCGTCGGCCAGCAGTCGCGCTGCAGGGTTCGGATTCGCGCCGATGACGCTACTGAGGGCCATCGCGGCGCCAAGGCTGACGCTTAGGGACAGAAGTGCGAACCCGAACATCTGCGCAATCTGGCGCAAGCGCACGGTGCGGAAGAGCCGAGTCCATCCGCGCGGTGCGGCCCAGGCGAGCGCGAGAAGCGGGATGAGGGGGAAGAGGATCGAATGCACCCATTGCGACACCGTGTCTCCGCCGGGAATGGGCAGGAGGGTGAGCTGCGCGAAGGACACTGCGCACGCGGCGACCACCACAAGCCAACGTCCACCGGAGATGGCTCCGGGTCCGTCGTAGAAGGGGAGGTCGGGCTTGGCAGCACGAGGGTCGGTAGTGGTAACGGGCTTGGCCACGGGGTTAGCGCTCATGTCATCTCCTTGTTTGGTGATGACTCCAGTCTTCTCAGCGGAGCGCCCTCGCACATCGTGCATCCGCAGACACTTGCGCGTACTGCGATCGCAGTAGGACGTCGCGCCTAGTCGCCAGTTCCTGCGAGTCCTGCCTGGTAAGCCGCTACTACCAGCTGGGCTCGGTCGCGCGCACCGATCTTCATCATCGCGCGATTGACGTGGGTCTTGGCGGTGAGCGGGCTCACGAACAACTCCGTGGCGATCTCATCATTGCTGAGGCCCCGCGCCACCAGCAGGACCACCTCGCGCTCGCGATCGGTGAGGTGTGCAAAAACATCGGAGGCCACGGATGGCTGCGCGCGGTCCTGCGCCACGTGAGCGATGACCGCCTTCGTCGCGGCCGGCGAGAGGAGCTCCTCGCCCGCAGCCACCGTCCGGACAGCGTCGATGAGGGCCGCAGGCCGCACGCCCTTGCCAAGGAAGCCGCTTGCCCCTGCGCGAAGCGCTCGGAGCACGTACTCGTCCTCTTCAAACGTCGTCAGCACGATCACTCGCACATCGGCGAGTGAGGGGTCGGCCGCGATCCGCTCGGTTGCCTCCAGCCCATCCATGCCAGGCATGCGGATGTCCATCAGCACCACGTCGGGCCGGACCGTTTTCACGAGATCGAGCGCGCTCGCGCCATCGGCGGCCTCGCCCGCCACCTCGATGTCATCGGCGGTTCCGAGGATTGCCACGAATCCGCCGCGGATCAGATCCTGGTCATCAACGACCGCCACGCGCAGCACCATCAGCCTCTCCTCTCTCGCAGCGGCAGCGACGCACGCACGACGAACTCGTTGCCCTCGCGCTCGGCGGTCACCGTCCCGCCGGCCACCGCCGCACGCTCCTGCATGCCAAGGAGCCCGAACCCCGAGGGGGCGAGGACGTCGTGTTGGCCGATGCGGTTGCGCACCTCGATCTGCAGGCTTCCACCCGCTCCGCGTAAGTCGAGAGCAGCATGGCCATCCCCGTACTTGCGCGCATTCGTCAGCGCCTCCTGCACGATGCGATAAGCGCCGTGATCGGCGGCCGCGGGGAGGTCAGAGGCGAGTTCGCCCACCGTCACGCTGACCTCAAGACCCGCAGCACGCGCGTCGTCGACCAGATCGTCAACATCGCCGATTCCTTGGGTGGGCCGCACGTCCTCCTCGTCCTGTCGCAACACACGCAACATCACCGGCAACTCCTCGAGGACGCGCGCACCGGAGTCCTGCACGAGAGCTAGGGCATCGGCCGCGCGCCGCGGATCGCTCTCGAGCAGCGCCTCGGCGACACCCGCCTGCACGTTCATGACAGCGACGTGGTGACCCACGGCGTCATGCAGCTCCCGAGCGATGCGCAGACGCTCCTCCGCCACGCGCGATCGCGCCAGTGCGTCCCGCGTCTCCTCCGCTTGCCGCGCGCGTTCACGCTCCTGTCCAACCGATCGGCGGTACAGGCTCACGGCGATGCCGACGGCGGTGATGAGCGCCATCCAGATCTCCGCCGAGACAACCACCGCATCTGTCGGACCCCGCGAACCGTCGGCGACCAGTACGGTGCCGACCGCGACGACCGCGAGCGCCCCGATAGAGATGGCAACGACGACCTTGGCCGCACGAGTCACGGCGGTGTACAACGCGATCACGGCAGGAATCAGGGCGGTCGAGACTCCGTCGAGCGCGGTGGTCGAGATCGCGAACACCCCGCCGGTGACCACGAGCACGACGATCGGCCACTCCCGCCGCCAGGTGAGCGCCGCGCATGCGAGCAGCGACGCACAGAGATCGACCCACGCCCCCGCATCGGCGATCCCGCCCGCGAAGGACACCACGATGATGACCGCGGCAACCGCTACTGCCCCCACCGCGTCGCGTCCGCGCGCGCTGACCGGCAGCGGTACTCGGCGCGTGGGTGCGGTCATAGCCGCCAACCTAGCGCGAGGTCCGCGCCGAGCCCAGACACAGCATCGGCCGACCCCAAGGTCCCAGAGACGCGCGCGCCGGACGCGACTAGCCTGGGAGCCGTGAACGCACCCATCGATGCCACGACCACGTCCGCCTGGGCCGAGCTCACGTCCGCCAAGGACGGCTTCGCCCCCGATCTGCGCGCCTGGTTTGCCGCCGACGCCGGCCGCGTGGAGCGCTTCTCGTTCCCGCTGGCCGACCTCCACGTCGATCTGTCGAAGAACCTCGTCACCGACGAGATTCTCGCGTCGCTGATCAAGCTCGCCGAGGAGACGGGCGTCGCCGAGCGCTACGCCGCGATGCTCGCAGGCGAGCACATCAACACCACCGAGGACCGCGCAGTCCTGCACACCGCGCTGCGCCGCCCCGCCGGCGCCGAGCCCGCCCTCGTGGTCGACGGCCAGAACGTCGACGAGGACGTCCAAGAGGTCCTGGGTCGCCTGTCGGAGTTTGCCGACCGCGTCCGCTCGGGCGAGTGGACCGGCATCACGGGCAAGCGCGTCGAGACGGTCGTGAACATCGGCATCGGCGGCTCGGACCTGGGTCCCGTCATGGTGTACGAGGCGCTCGAGCCCTACGCGAACGCCGGCATCACCGCCCGCTTCGTGTCCAACATCGACCCCACCGACATGGGTCAGAAGGTCAAGGGCCTCGACCCCGAGACCACCCTGTTCATCGTCGCGTCCAAGACCTTCACCACGCTCGAGACCCTTACCAACGCGCGCATGGCGCGCGACTGGCTGTGGACCACGCTCGCCGAGGCCGGCGTGGACCTGTCCGACGAGGACAAGAAGGCCGATGCCGTCGCTCACCACTTCGTCGCCGTCTCGACCGCGCTGGACAAGGTCGCCGACTTCGGCATCGACCCCACCAACGCGTTCGGCTTCTGGGACTGGGTGGGCGGACGCTACTCGGTGGACTCCGCGATCGGCCTGTCGCTCGCGATCGCCCTAGGCCCCGACGTGTTCGGCGAGCTGCTCGAGGGCTTCCATGCCGTGGACCGCCACGTCGCCGAGACTCCGCTGGCCCAGAACGTGCCCGTCCTCATGGGCCTGCTCAACGTCTGGTACGTCAACTTCCTGGGCGCGCAGTCGCACGCCGTCCTGCCGTACGCGCAGCAGCTGCACCGCTTCCCCGCGTACCTGCAGCAGCTCACCATGGAGTCCAACGGCAAGTCGGTGCGTTGGAACGGCAGCCCCGTCACCACCGAGACCGGCGAGATCTTCTGGGGCGAGCCCGGCACCAACGGCCAGCACGCGTTCTACCAGCTCATTCACCAGGGCACCAAGCTGATCCCGGCCGACTTCATCTCCGTCGTGAATCCCGCCTACCCGCTCACGGACGGTGAGCAGGACGTGCATAGCCTGTTCCTCGCGAACTTCCTCGCGCAGACCAAGGCACTCGCGTTCGGCAAGACCGCCGAGGAGGTCGAGGCGGAGGGCACCACCGGCCCGCTCGTCGCGGCGCGCACCTTCGCGGGCAACAAGCCGACCACGTCGATCTTCGCGCCTTCGCTCACTCCGGCCGTGCTGGGTCAGCTGATCGCGCTGTACGAGCACATCACGTTCGTGCAGGGCGTGGTCTGGGGCATCAACTCGTTCGACCAGTGGGGCGTGGAGTTGGGCAAGAAGCTCGCGCTCGAGATCGCTCCGGCGATCGAGGGCGACGACGCGGCGCTCGAGGCGCAGGACGCTTCGACGCAGGCGCTCATCGCGTACTACCGGGCGAACCGGAAGTAGCACACAGTTCGGAGGCTTGGGGCTCTGTGGTGAGTTCGGGGTGGAGCGACGACGCGCTCGTAGATCTGGAAGACGATCGACTTGAGCGAGTTGCATTCGCGCGCCAGGTTGCCAGGACCATTGACAACGCCCATTCTCAGGAGTCCAGCACGGTATTTGGACTAGAAGGAAGCTGGGGAAGCGGCAAAACCACTCTCGCGAATTACGTGTCACACGAACTTCGTGGGTCTAGGTCGCACTGGCACGTCGCGATGTTCACGCCATGGTCCGCCTCCGACTCGACGGGGTTGTTTCAAGAGTTCTTCGCGGCCCTATCGGCAGCACTACCGAGAAAGACTCGCGCGGCGCGAAAGGCTAAGTCGGCGATATCGCAAGCGTTGCAGCTCGCAGCGCCGACAGCGGCAGCGATTCCTGTGATCGGTACAAGCATCGAGCAGTCATCAAGGCTGCTCGGGAGCCAACTCGAATCGAGGGAGGATTGGAGCACCGCGTTTGAGCGTGCCTCAAAAGCGCTCAGAGAGGTCGGGGAACCCGTCCTCATTATCGTTGACGACGTGGATCGGTTGCAGCCGACCGAACTACTGACACTACTTCGAATAATCCGACTCCTCGGACGCTTCCCGTCTATCGATTACCTGATCGCGTACGACCATCGATCCACGGCTTCGTTGATCCAGTCGAGTGGACCGACGAGCCCTACCGACGATGCGTTCTCACTCCGGTTTCTGGAAAAGATCGTGCAGTACCCATTTCACGTTCCGCCACTGAGACAGGAACAGATTCTCTCAAAGCTCAACACTGATCTGCGCGATGTAGTTGAAGTAGATCCGAGCACCAGCGCCGCACACGCGTGGGAAGACGCAGAGGCGCTGTTCGTCAGGTCGCTTAGCACACCGAGGTCGCTCGCCCGCTATGTCGAGCAGCAACGTTTCGCCGCATCGCTCCTCCCCCATGACGAAATCAATCGACGCGATCTTGAACTGCTCACGCTGCTCCGTTCGCGTCATCCGAGCGTATATGAGCGCCTGCCTCGTGTTCGCGAGCAATTGTTAAGCGGCAACACGGGTCCGCTACAAATGACCGATGGAAAGATCGGGCGGGCGACGTACTCGATGGACGAACTAGTCGCCGGGGTCCCAAAGGACGAACAGGCTGACGTCCGCGAATCCTTGACCCTTCTTTTCCCAAAGCTCAAACTAGATAGCACGATTTCGGGTCAACACTCGGGTGGCACTAAGCGCGTCGCGGATGCTGACTATTTCGATCGGTATTTTGCGTTTGGCCTCCCCGGAGACGATGTGCGCGACAGTCACGTCGCGGCCGCTGTTTCCGAAGCACGCCACGGATCGAGCAAGGCCCTCGCGTCGGTTGTTGGCGGGCTCGATGAACGCACCGTGAACCGGGTCGTCAACAAGATTCGCGCTTTGGTTGCGCCCGGCCCAGTTCAAAGTCCCGGTTCATCCCTGCTTGAGGCCCTCGCCGAGGCGGCAGAAGCCTGCCGCAAAGACCATGGCAACGACTCGTCACCGACGCGCCGACTCGCACATCTGTGCGCTGAAGTGCTAAGCCAAGCGCCCTCAGACACTGCGCCACATCACCTGTCCGAAGCGTTGAGGACCCTCGACCCCAGCGGTTTCTCCTCTTCGGTCGCATTCTGGTCTCGGAATGAAATGGGACCATCTAGTGATCATGCGCCTGCCTGGTGGGCTGAATTCGCGTCTCAACTGTCGGTACGCGCGACAACCACCGTTCTCGAGCACTTACGTGCACGCGACGCAGCGCCACTCGACATGCAGTTTCGCGTGGCCCTTTCGTTCGCGACGGAATACGGTGATCAAGACGAATTAGCCCGGCAAATACAGTCTGAGGTTGCGAGCGGCAAATTCACTGTAGAGGACGTCGCCGCGAGGTTTGTCCCCATGACGAGCCTGCTGGCGCCTGGGGCCCGTTGGGAGTTGAGCGTGCGCGATATCGAAACCCAGCAGTTCACGGCACTGGTCGGGATTGCCGACAAGGAGTGGTTCGAAGAAGCCGCCATTGAAGACTTCGACCATACTGACACCAGCTGGGCAAACCGTCGGCTTGCAGCACGCGGAAGGTTTGTTCCCAGGCGGACCCAATAAAACTGTTGCCACATCTCGCCCGAACCACGCGCGGCAAGTAACGCATGTTCGCGTCCTATTGGGGTTCACGCCACCCCCTAATTCCCGGTATCCGTGCCCAGGAGTCTGTTCCGGTGCGTCGCCCGCGGTCCGGTTCACACTGTC
>NZ_BBRL01000014.1 GCF_002090135.1 Demequina sp. NBRC 110055
AGGTGAGCTTCCGATCTTTGAGAACTCAACAGTGTGCCACATAGTCGATGCCAAAATCTCCGGCATCTGCCCTTAAATAGGGGTTGGATGTAGGATTCCTTTGGTAATGAAATGAATGTCAGTGACATTTGTTCTCTTTGCTAGAGATTAAACCGAATCTTCGGATTCACTTCGTTTGTTGATGAGCCTCTTCGGGGGTTTGTTGTAAAGCATTTACGGAGAGTTTGATCCTGGCTCAGGACGAACGCTGGCGGCGTGCTTAACACATGCAAGTCGAACGGTGAAGCGAGAGCTTGCTCTTGTGGATCAGTGGCGAACGGGTGAGTAACACGTGAGTAACCTGCCCCAGACTCTGGGATAAGCCTTGGAAACGAGGTCTAATACCGGATAAGCGGCACCACCGCATGGTGAGTGTTGGGAAAGATTTTTTGGTCTGGGATGGACTCGCGGCCTATCAGCTTGTTGGTGAGGTAATGGCTCACCAAGGCGACGACGGGTAGCCGGCCTGAGAGGGCGACCGGCCACACTGGAACTGAGACACGGTCCAGACTCCTACGGGAGGCAGCAGTGGGGAATATTGCACAATGGGCGAAAGCCTGATGCAGCGACGCCGCGTGGGGGATGAAGGCCTTCGGGTTGTAAACCCCTTTCAGCAGGGAAGAAGCGAAAGTGACGGTACCTGCAGAAGAAGCGCCGGCTAACTACGTGCCAGCAGCCGCGGTAATACGTAGGGCGCAAGCGTTGTCCGGAATTATTGGGCGTAAAGAGCTCGTAGGCGGCTTGTCGCGTCTGCTGTGAAAGCACGAGGCTCAACCTCGTGTCTGCAGTGGGTACGGGCAGGCTAGAGTGTGGTAGGGGAGACTGGAATTCCTGGTGTAGCGGTGGAATGCGCAGATATCAGGAGGAACACCGATGGCGAAGGCAGGTCTCTGGGCCACTACTGACGCTGAGGAGCGAAAGCGTGGGGAGCGAACAGGATTAGATACCCTGGTAGTCCACGCCGTAAACGGTGGGCACTAGATGTGGGGCTTATTCCATGAGTTCCGCGTCGCAGCTAACGCATTAAGTGCCCCGCCTGGGGAGTACGGCCGCAAGGCTAAAACTCAAAGGAATTGACGGGGGCCCGCACAAGCGGCGGAGCATGCGGATTAATTCGATGCAACGCGAAGAACCTTACCAAGGCTTGACATATACGGTCTATCCCTAGAGATAGGGAGTGATTTTTTCGCCGTATACAGGTGGTGCATGGTTGTCGTCAGCTCGTGTCGTGAGATGTTGGGTTAAGTCCCGCAACGAGCGCAACCCTCGTCCTATGTTGCCAGCACATAATGGTGGGGACTCATAGGAGACTGCCGGGGTCAACTCGGAGGAAGGTGGGGATGACGTCAAATCATCATGCCCCTTATGTCTTGGGCTTCACGCATGCTACAATGGCCGGTACAAAGGGCTGCGATACCGTAAGGTGGAGCGAATCCCAAAAAGCCGGTCTCAGTTCGGATTGAGGTCTGCAACTCGACCTCATGAAGTTGGAGTCGCTAGTAATCGCAGATCAGCAACGCTGCGGTGAATACGTTCCCGGGCCTTGTACACACCGCCCGTCAAGTCACGAAAGTCGGTAACACCCGAAGCCGTCGGCCTAACTCTTTGAGAGGGAGACGTCTAAGGTGGGATTGGCGATTGGGACTAAGTCGTAACAAGGTAGCCGTACCGGAAGGTGCGGCTGGATCACCTCCTTTCTAAGGAGCACCTACACCCCAAGCTTTGGTTTGGTGGTGTCAGGACCCACGCTCGACACGTTCGTTGTCGGGGTGGGGCTCATGGATGGAACATCGACATGGCTACTTATTGTGGCCGGCGCTCGCTAGTACGTGACCTTCGGGTTACTGGAACGCAAGGGTGCTGGTTGGAGTGGGTAGCGAGG
The DNA here is from genome assembly GCF_002090135.1 of Demequina sp. NBRC 110055. Classification (GTDB taxonomy): domain Bacteria; phylum Actinomycetota; class Actinomycetes; order Actinomycetales; family Demequinaceae; genus Demequina. The sequence goes on from NZ_BBRL01000014.1 coordinate 1,922, forward strand.
CACACTGTTGGGTCCTGAAAGATCGGGACCGACACGCAAGGACAGGTCCAGATTCTTTCTGGTGGACCTGCCCGAAGCCCCAAGGAAGTTTCGTTGATCGTTGTGATCGATACGGAGCTGTGGGTGGAGGGTATGGATCGTCCGTTGCTTGAGAACTGCATAGTGGACGCGAGCATCTTTGTAATCTGTGGTCAAGTTTTTAAGAGCACATGGTGGATGCCTTGGCAGTAGGAGCCGATGAAGGACGTTGTAGCCTGCGATAAGCCTCGGGGAGCTGGCAAACAAGCTGTGATCCGAGGATGTCCGAATGGGGAAACCCCGCTGGAGTCATGTCCAGTGACCTGCACCTGAATATATAGGGTGTGTGGAGGGAACGTCGGGAAGTGAAACATCTCAGTACCGACAGGAAGAGATATTCCGTGAGTAGTGGCGAGCGAAAGCGGATCAGGCCAAACCATGCACGTGTGATACCCGGCAGGGGTTGCGTGTGTGGGGTTGTGGGACCTCTTGTCACAAGCTGCCGCTTGTGAGCAGAGTAAGAAATCCGCGTGATAGTCGAAGGGCATTGAAAGGCCCGGCATAGAGGGTGCGACCCCCGTAGACGAAATTGCGTGGACTCTGAAGAGTCATCCCAAGTAGCACGGGGCCCGAGAAATCCCGTGTGAATCTGTAGAGACCACTCTATAAGCCTAAATACTCCCTACTGACCGATAGCGGAACAGTACCGTGAGGGAATGGTGAAAAGTACCCCGAGAGGGGAGTGAAATAGTACCTGAAACCGTGTGCTTACAATCCGTCGGAGCCTCCCTAGCAGGGGTGACGGCGTGCCTTTTGAAGAATGAGCCTGCGAGTTAGTGCTCGGTGGCGAGGTTAACCCGTGAGGGGCAGCCGTAGCGAAAGCGAGTCCGAATAGGGCGTTTGAGTCGCCGGGTCTAGACCCGAAGCGAAGTGATCTATCCATGGCCAGGTTGAAGCGCGGGTAAGACCGCGTGGAGGACCGAACCCACTTGGGTTGAAAACCGAGGGGATGAGCTGTGGATAGGGGTGAAAGGCCAATCAAACTTCGTGATAGCTGGTTCTCCCCGAAATGCATTTAGGTGCAGCGTTGCGTGTTTCTTGCCGGAGGTAGAGCTACTGGATGGCCGATGGGCCCTACCAGGTTACTGACGTCAACCAAACTCCGAATGCCGGTAAGTCAGAGCGCAGCAGTGAGACTGTGGGGGATAAGCTTCATAGTCGAGAGGGAAACAGCCCAGAACACCAACTAAGGCCCCTAAGCGTGTGCTAAGTGGGAAAGGATGTGGAGTTGCACAGACAACCAGGAGGTTGGCTTAGAAGCAGCCACCCTTGAAAGAGTGCGTAATAGCTCACTGGTCAAGTGATTCCGCGCCGACAATGTAGCGGGGCTCAAGTACACCGCCGAAGTTGTGTCATTCACACACTGCCCGGCTCCATCTTTCGTGGATGGGGTCCAAGCGTGTGGATGGGTAGGGGAGCGTCGTGTGGCGGGTGAAGCAGCGGGGGAACCCAGCTGTGGACGCCACACGAGTGAGAATGCAGGCATGAGTAGCGAAAGACGGGTGAGAAACCCGTCCGCCGAATGACCAAGGGTTCCAGGGCCAGGTTAATCCGCCCTGGGTAAGTCGGGACCTAAGGCGAGGCCGACAGGCGTAGTCGATGGACAACGGGTTGATATTCCCGTACCGGCGAAGAACCGTCCCTGACGAATCAGACGATGCTAAGCGCCCGAAACCACCTCCTGATCCTTCGGGATCTATCGGTGGCGTAGCGCGCGACCCGAGTCTGTAGTAGTCAAGCGTATTAACAGGGGTGACACAGGAAGGTAGCCGAGCGTGGCGATGGTAGTCCACGTCTAAGGGTGTAGGGCGAACGGTAGGCAAATCCGCCGTTCACATGCTTGAGACCTGATGGTGACCACATTAGTGGGAATCCGGTGATCCTATGCTGTCAAGAAAAACCTCGGCGCGAGGTTCTAGCCGCCCGTACCCCAAACCGACTCAGGTGGTCAGGTAGAGAATACTAAGGCGATCGAGAGAATCGTGGTTAAGGAACTCGGCAAAATGCCCCCGTAACTTCGGGAGAAGGGGGGCCTGAGGCGTGATCAGCACTAGCGGCTGTGAGCGTTTGAGGGCCGCAGAGACCAGGGAGAAGCGACTGTTTACTAAAAACACAGGTCCGTGCGAAGTCGCAAGACGATGTATACGGACTGACGCCTGCCCGGTGCTGGAAGGTTAAGAGGAAGGGTTAGCCGCAAGGCGAAGCTCTGAATTTAAGCCCCAGTAAACGGCGGTGGTAACTATAACCATCCTAAGGTAGCGAAATTCCTTGTCGGGTAAGTTCCGACCTGCACGAATGGCGTAACGACTTCTCCGCTGTCTCAACCGCGAACTCGGCGAAATTGCACTACGAGTAAAGATGCTCGTTACGCGCAGCAGGACGGAAAGACCCCGGGACCTTTACTATAGCTTGGTATTGGTATTCGGTGTGGTTTGTGTAGGATAGGTGGGAGACTTTGAAGCCGTGACGCCAGTCATGGTGGAGTCATTGTTGAAATACCACTCTGATCACTCTGGATATCTAACCTCGGTCCGTAATCCGGATCAGGGACAGTGCCTGGTGGGTAGTTTAACTGGGGCGGTTGCCTCCCAAAAAGTAACGGAGGCGCCCAAAGGTTCCCTCAGCCTGGTTGGCAATCAGGTGGCGAGTGCAAGTGTACAAGGGAGCTTGACTGTGAGACTGACAGGTCGAGCAGGGACGAAAGTCGGGACTAGTGACCCGCTGGTGGCATGTGGAAGCGCCAGCGCTCAACGGATAAAAGGTACCCCGGGGATAACAGGCTGATCCTGCCCAAGAGTCCATATCGACGGCATGGTTTGGCACCTCGATGTCGGCTCGTCGCATCCTGGGGCTGGAGTTGGTCCCAAGGGTTGGGCTGTTCGCCCATTAAAGCGGTACGCGAGCTGGGTTTAGAACGTCGTGAGACAGTTCGGTCCCTATCCGCTGCGCGCGCAGGAAATTTGAGAGAATCTGTCCCTAGTACGAGAGGACCGGGATGGACGAACCTCTGGTGTGCCAGTTGTTCCGCCAGGAGCACGGCTGGTTGGCTACGTTCGGAACGGATAACCGCTGAAAGCATCTAAGCGGGAAGCCGGTCTCAAGATGAGATTTCCATCAGAATTTATTCTGTGAAGGCCCCCTACAGACCATGGGGTTGATAGGCCGGATGTGGAAGACAGGACTAACGACTGTCGAAGCTGACCGGTACTAATAGGCCAACAACTTCACCACAACACATTTACTGTTGCATCGCGTCCACTATGCGGTTCCCGAGAAACGGGTGAACCACACCAATATCTCCATAGAGTTACCGCAGCCATAGCGGCAGGGAAACGCCCGGTCCCATCCCGAACCCGGAAGCTAAGCCTGCCAGCGCCGATGGTACTGCACCCGCCAGGGTGTGGGAGAGTAGGACGCTGCGGGACATCATT